>NZ_CP044523.1:0-2400000 GCF_008831545.1 Halorussus halophilus | reverse complement strand
AACGCCGTCGTCAGTTGCGTCTACGACGACACTCAAGAGCCACGCATTCGCGCGGCCAACCCCGCCTTCGAGGAGACGTTCGGCCGTGACGCGAGCGAACTCGTCGGCGAACCGCTGGACGACATTATCGTCCCGCCGGAGAGAGAACGGGAGGCAGACGACATCAACGAGCGCGTCCGCGAGGGCGAGTGCGTCGATGGCATCGAACTCCGCCGCGGCACCGACGGCGACGTTCGGGACTTCCTGTTCCACACCGACGCCATCGAGGTGGACGGTGACACCGAAATCGTCAGCGTCTATACGGACATCACCGACCAGAAAGAGCGCGAGCGCGAACTCGCCCGCCAGAACGACCGCTTGGACGAGTTCGCGAGCGTCATTTCACACGACCTGCGCAATCCGCTGAACGTCGCACAGGGTCGCTTCGAGATGCTAGCCGAAGACGTAGACGACAACCCTCACGTCGAACCGCTCGAACGCGCGCTCGACCGGATGGACGCGTTGGTCGCGGACGTGTTGACCCTCACGCGGCAGGGCGACACCGTCACGGAGACCGAACCGCTCGAACTCCGGACGATTGCTACCGACGCGTGGGCCACCGTAGACACGGCAGACGCCACGCTCCGAATCGACGGCGAGACGAGTATCGAAGCGGCTCCGGGTCGGTTGCGTCAGTTGCTGGAGAACCTGTTTCGGAACAGCGTCGAACACGGTTCGACAGGCAGTGAGACCGAGTCTCACGACGCCGTGGAGCATAGCTCCACGAGCAATCAGGCTTCGCCTGATAACGTTGTCGAACGTGGTTCGACAGCCCGTGAGACAGAGTCTCACGACGCCTTCGAACGCGGCGGTGGCGACGTGACGGTTACGGTCGGCCCCCTCGACGATGGAGGCTTCTACGTCGCCGACGACGGACCGGGCATCGCGCCGGACGAACGAGAGCAGGTGTTCGACCACGGCTACACCACCGCCACGGACGGCACCGGCTTCGGTCTGGCCATCGTCTCGGACATCGCGGAGGCCCACGGCTGGTCGGTCGCACTGACCGAGAGCGAGAAGGGTGGCGCGCGATTCGAGATTCGGGAGTGAGCGAGACTCCGAAGGAGTCTCGCTACTTCCGAAAGACTCACTTCGTTCGTCTTTCGACGTTCGCAATTCTACGAATTGCTCACCACCGTCGAAGCAAGCTTCGACGAGGTTCGTTTCGCTTCGCTCAACTCACCACGGCGCGAAGTCCGGGTCCACCTCGCGTGCGTGCTCGCCTAACCCCTCTATCTTCCCGACGTCCTCCTCGTCCAATCGAACGTCGAGCGCGCCGTAGTTGTCCCGAATGTGGTCTTCGCCGGTCGCCTTCGGAATCGCGGCCACCCCGTCCCGCTGGAGGAGCCACGCAAGACTCACTTGCGCGGGACTCGCGTCGTGTTTCTCGGCGACGTCCCGAATCGTCGGGTCGTCGAACACGCGCCCGCGGGCCAGCGGCGAGTACGCGACGACGTTCACGTCGTGTTCCCGGCAGTGACCGAGTAACTCGTCTTGCTGGAGGTACGGGTGCATCTCGACCTGGTTGGCGAAGACGGGAGCGTCCAGTACGTCTCGCGCAGTATCGACGTGTTCCGGTTCGAAGTTGCTGACGCCGACGTTGTGAATCAGCCCCTCGTCGCGCAGTTGGTCGAACGCTGGGAGCGTGTCTTCGGCGTCGTACTCGTTGACGGGCCAGTGGACGTACAGCAGGTCTACGTACTCGACGCCGAGTCGGTCGAGGCTCTCTTTGGCCGTCTCGATGACGTCGTCGTGACTGAGGTTGCTCGTCCAGATTTTCGTGGCGAGGAAGACGTCGTCACGAGGGACGTCCGCCGCCGCGAGTCCCTCGCCGACGTACTCCTCGTTGTCGTAGATTTGTGCGGTGTCGATGTGGCGATACCCCATCTCCAGCGCCGTTCGAACGCTGTTCGCACACTGTTCGGGGTCGGTGTTCTGCCACGTGCCGAGTCCGAGTCGCGACATTCCGTCGAGTCGGAACTCCTCGTCGGTGTCCGTCTGAGCCATAGTACCTACACGTTCGGCGAGCGCACCAAAAGCGATTACGGCGGCGGAAAAGTAGCGTGCTACCGTAACGTCGTCGAACGTCGTCTCGAAACGACAAACTACCACATTTATGAGATGTAATATAAATAATTAGATATGGTCGAACCGATGCTGTACGCGTTGCCCATCGACCCAGAGAAGGTCGGGCGACTCCGGGAGTACTTCGAGGCGTTGAGCGACGAGACCGACCTGTTCGAGCGGGGACTCGAACTGGAGGGGATGTTCAGCGAGGCGGCGTGGCTCGACGACAGCGGAGACGACCCGACGCTGTACTACTACATGGAGGCCAGCGACGACTACCCACCGGACATGGACCTCTCGGACATCGAGGACGACGAACTCGTCGAGTTGAATCGCGAACACCAACTCCTCTTCGAGACGGTCTGTACCGAGGGTGCCGAACTGCGCGAACTCGACCAGTTGTTCTTCGCATCGACGCTCGACCGGAACGAGTGAGACGAAAACGAGTGAGACGGGGGCAACCGACTCGCACGCAAATCACACAGCGTCTTCGAAGACCACGTCGAGCGACTCGTTCTCGCCGATTCGAACGACGATGCTGTCGAACCCTTCGCCGGTCGTGTGCGTCTCTGTCTCCGGCGACCGGTCGTCCAGTCGAACCGTCACTTCGTAGCGCCGCGTGCCGAACAGACCGGGACCGGGAAGCGTCTTCTCGATGGTCACGTCACCGGGGTCGGTGGCACCGTCTTCCCGCTCCGTGACTGACGACACTTCGACCGTCCGACGCACTCGCTGATCTCCATCGACGCGGACGACGAGGGCGACGGTGTGCGACTCGGCGTGCCAGTTCTGGACTCGGATGCTCTCTACGTCCTCGGGCGTTTCGTCCGTGCAACCGGCGAGTGAGAGTGAGAACGGGACCGCCATCGAACGGAGGAGGGCGCGGCGCGACCTGTCCATGCCGAAGCCTGTCAGTCGAACTGCAATACCTCTTGTGTTGGAGACTGGGTAAGTCAACTTCGCGTCGAAGCACGCGAAAACGACGGTCTATCCGCTTACCGCTTCCGAAACGGCTTTTCTGTCACAGTCACCCTCTTCGGTGTGAACGAGGAGAAACTGCAGTTCTACGCGCTGTATCTGACACGCTTTGCCGCCGGGTTCGGCTTCATCACGCTCGTGACGCTGCTGCCGACCTACGTCAACCTCTTCGACGCGACCGGTCTCGTCGTCGGACTGTTCACGACGGCGTTCACACTCTCACAGACCGTTGCAACTGTGCCGCTGGCGTGGGCGGGCGACCGCGGCGACAAGCGACTCGTTCTCGCTGGCTGTCTCGGCCTCGGCATTCTGAGCTACGTCGCCTTCGCGTTCGTCTCCTCGCCCGACCACTCCTCGCTGGAGTTCATCCTCGTTCGTGCTCTGCAAGGCGTCGCAATCACCGGGTCTGGGTTGATGTCGCTCGCTCTCGTCGGCGAACTCGCGCCTGCCGACCAGCGCGCCAACTACATCGGCAAGGCCAACGCGTGGCGCTTCGCCGCCGGAATTCTAGGTAGTCTGAGCGCGGGCGGTCTCTATCAACTCTATGGGTTCGACGCCGTCTACGCGGTCCTCGTCGCGCTTCTCCTGCCCGCCATGGTCGGCGTCTGGTACTTCCTCGACGCCGACGACACGTCGATTCGAGGCAACCCCTTCTCTGACCTCGCGTTCAACGAACGACTCCTCACGCTCACAAGTTTCCGCGCCCAGTACGCTGTCGCCGTGACGCTCGTTCGGACGTGGGTGCCACTCTACGCGGGCGTCGAGGCAGCACAGGGCGGTCTCGCGTATGCCCCAATCGCGGTCAGCGTCGTCCTCACAGCCGAGAAGTTGACGAACATGCTCTGTCAACCCTACACCGGTCGCTGGTCCGACCGCGCTGGACGCTCGCTGTTCGTCTTCGTCGGCGGCGGGTTCTACGGACTGGTCGCGCTTGCGGTGCCGTTCGCCCCCGCAATCGGCGACTTCCTCGGCCTACCAGGGACCTATCCCTTCCTCGGGCCGCTCTCCGCGGCGTTCCTTCCGTTGGTCGCGCTGAACGGCCTGCTCGGAGTCGCAGACAGCATCCGCGAACCCGCCAGCATGGCGCTGTTCGCCGACGAGGGGACAGACGACGGGAGCGTCGCGTCGAGTTTCGGCATCCGGGAACTCGTCTGGCGACCCGGGAGCGTCGTCGCGCCGATGATCGGCGGCCTGCTGATGGACACCGCCGGAATGCAGTGGGTGTTCTTCGTCGGTGCGTTCGCCGCGTTCAGCGGCATCTTCACCTTCCTCGGCGTGCTGTCGCGGACACACGGGGCGGAAGCACTGACTCGCTGGTAGTCGGCATTGACTCGCTAGTAGCAGGTTCGTTCTGACAATTTCTCAGCGAATCGACTACTTCGCCGCGAAACGTTCGTATGCTACAATAGGATATTAGGTCCCTTATTTGGGATTAACACGTCCTAATACATTCAGGGGTATCCTCTTAAGGGAAAACGAGTAGGTTGTCCACATGCACGAGTATCCAGAGCCATCCGACTCCGGGGACCAACGACTGCTCGCAAACCCCACCGACGAGCGGTCGAACTGTGGTCTCGGGGTCGTCATGGACCTCGAAAACGAAGGCAGCCACGACGTACTCGCAGACAGCCTCGACCTGCTCGCCAACCTCGAACATCGCGGAACGACCGGTGCCGAAGAGAACACTGGCGACGGTGCTGGCGTCCTCATCCAGAAGCCCCACGCCTTTTTCGCCTCCGAAGTGCCGACTCTGCCTGCCCCCGACGAGTACGCCGTCGGGACGTTCTTTCTGCCGCACGACGACGAGGCTCGCGCGAACCTGAAATCTCTCTCTGAAGCCGTTCTCGCCGACGACGGTCTCGACTGCTTCCACTGGCGCGAAGTGCCGACGGACAACGCCGACCTCGGCCAGACCGCACTCGATTCGGAGCCGACCGTCTGGCAGGCGTTCGTCAAGCCCGAAGGAACACTTTCGACCGAGGAGTTCGACACCAGCCTCTACGTCGCTCGGCGCGCGCTCGAGCAGGCAGTCGAGGAGCGCGACCACGGCGACAGGGCCGACCGCTTCTACGTCTGCTCGCTCGACCGCCAGACCGTCGTCTACAAGGGACTGCTAAAGGGCGAGCAACTGGCTGGCTACTACCCGGACCTCACGGATTCGCGCGTCGAGACGGTGTTCTCGATGGTCCACGCTCGCTTCTCGACCAACACGCTCGGCGCGTGGCACCTCGCACACCCCTACCGCAACGTCGTCCACAACGGCGAGTTCAACACCGTCCGAGGCAACGTCAACTGGATGCGCGCCCGCGAGACGGCCCTCGAAGCGGAGCACTTCGACGCCGACCGGGTGACGCCCATCGTCGCCGACCCCGACGGAAGCGACACGGCCGCCGTGGACAACGCCGTCGAACTCCTCCAACAGGGCGGCCGCGACCTGCCCCACGCCCTCCGGATGCTCGTGCCCGAAGCGTGGAGAAACGAAGCGGGAATGTCGGGCGCTCGCCGGGAGTTCTACGACTACCACGCCTCGCTGGTCGAACCGTGGGACGGCCCCGCGCTCGTCGCGGCGACCGACGGCGAGCGAGTCGGCGCGGTGCTGGACAGAAACGGTCTACGCCCCTGCCGCTACGACGTGACGACCGACGATAGAGTCGTCCTCGCCAGCGAAGTCGGCGCGCTCGACTTGGACGAGAGCGAAGTTCGCGAACGCGGCCGTCTCGAACCCGGCCAACTGTTCCTCGCAGACCCCGAGGAAGGTCGCGTCGTCCCCGACGAAGAAGTGTTCGAGGACCTCACGGACGACAAGTACGGCGAGTGGGTCGAGAACGAGCAAGTCGAACTGAGTGCCGAGGACGACTCGACCGCCGAGAAGGGAGACGACCTGCGCGCCCGACAAGCCGCGTTCGGCTACACCCACGACGAACTCGACAACCTGCTCGAACCGATGGCAGAAGGTGGCAAGGACCCCGTCGGGTCGATGGGCGACGACACGCCGCTCTCGGTGCTGTCGGAGTTCAACCGACCGCTGTTCTCCTACTTCAAGCAACTGTTCGCGCAGGTGTCGAACCCACCCATCGACTACCTCCGCGAGGAGTGCGTGACGAGTCTGGAGACGCGTCTCGGTCGCCAGCGCAACTTGCTGGCCGAGTCGCCAGAGCACGCCCGCCAACTCGTCCTCGATTCGCCCGTGCTGACCGACGCCGAGACGGTGGCGCTCAAGGACGGCGAACTTCCCGTCGAGAGTATCGACGTCACGTACGACGCCGAAGCCACCGACCTCGAAACCGCCGTCGAGCGCGTCCGCGAGCGAGCGCAGGAAGCAGTCGAGTCCGGCGCGGAAGTCGTCGTCCTCTCGGACGAGGGAATTAGCTCCGAGCGACTGGCGATTCCGAGTCTGCTCGCGACCGGCGCGGTCCACCACCACCTCGTCCGCGAGGGACTCCGCACGCACGCCGGGCTCGTCGTGGAGTCGGGCGACCCCCGGACGGTCCACCACCTCGCCTGCCTCGTCGGCTACGGTGCGGGCGCGGTGAACCCCTCGCTGGCCTACGAGACCATCGCCGACATCGTCGCTGGCCCGGACGGTATGGACGAGTCTGCGGCCATCGATGCCTACGTCAAAGCCCTCGAAGACGGCCTGCTGAAGACCATGTCGAAGATGGGCATCTCGACCGTCGAGAGCTACCGCGGGGCACAAATATTCGAGGCGGTCGGTCTCGATTCAGACTTCGTCGCCGAGTACTTCGAAGGCACCGAGAACCGCACGGAGGGCATCGGCGTCGCCGAAATCGAAGCCGACCTGCGCGAGCGTCACGAGACTGCATTCGGGTCTGGCGACGATGACCAGAGCGAAGACAGCGAGTTAGAACGCCAAGGCGAGTTCGAGAACCGAACCGGTGGCCGGTTCCACCAGTGGAACCCTCAGACGGTCGGCACGCTCCAGAAGTCAGTTCGCGAGGGCGACTACGCCCAGTATCAGGAGTTCGCCGAGCAGATCAACGACCAGAACGAACAACTCCAGACCCTGCGCGGCCTGCTCGACTTCGACGCGAGCGAGCGCGAGTCGATTCCCATCGAAGAAGTCGAACCTGTCGGCGACATCGTGCAACGCTTCTCGACGGCGGCGATGAGCCTCGGGTCGCTGAGTCCGGAGGCACACGAGAACAACGCCATCGCGATGAACCGCCTCGGCGCGAAGTCCAACACCGGCGAGGGCGGCGAACCGCCCGAGCGGTTCGACACCGAGCGCGAGTGCAACATCAAGCAGGTCGCCTCGGGGCGCTTCGGCGTCACCAGCGGCTACCTCGCCAGCGCCGACGAACTGCAAATCAAGATGGCCCAAGGCTCCAAGCCCGGCGAGGGCGGCCACCTGCCGGGCCACAAGGTCAACGAGATGATTGCACACGTCCGCCACGCGACGCCCGGAGTCGGACTCATCTCGCCGCCGCCCCAGCACGACATCTACAGCATCGAGGACCTCAAGCAGTTGGTTCACGACCTCAAGGCGGCCAACGAGGACGCCGACGTGAACGTCAAGTTGGTCTCGGAAGCCGGAATCGGCACCATCGCGGCAGGCGTGGCGAAGGCCAACGCCGACGTGGTCCACATCTCCGGCCACTCCGGCGGCACGGGCGCGAGTCCGCGAACGTCCATCAAGCACGCTGGCCTGCCGTGGGAACTCGGTCTCGCCGAAGCGAACCAGATGCTCCGCCAGACCGGCCTGCGCTCTCGCATCAAGGTCACCGTAGACGGCGGCATGAAGACCGGCCGCGACGTGGCAATCGCCGCCCTGCTGGGCGCTGAGGAGTACAGTTTCGGCACCGGGAGCCTCGTCACCAGCGGGTGCGTGATGGCTCGCCAGTGTCACGAGAACACCTGTCCGGTCGGCATCGCCACCCAGCGCGAGGACCTGCGCAAGCGGTTCCCCGGCGAACCCGACCACGTCATCAACTACATGACGTTCATCGCCCAGGAGTTCAGAGAAATCATGGCCGAACTCGGCTTCGAGACGGTCGAGGAGATGGTCGGCCACGTCGAGTGCCTGCAACAGCAGGAGACCGACCACCCGAAGGCTCGCGGACTCGACCTCTCGGCGGTGTTGGCAGACCCCGGCACCGGCGCACGGACGAAGACCGAACCCCAGACGCACGAAATCGACGACCACCTCGACCGGACACTGCTCGCCTCTGGGGGAGACGCAATCGAACGCGGTGACCCGGTCGTCCTCGAAGGCGAACTGAGCAACGAGGACCGCGGCGTCGGCGCGATACTCTCGAACCGCATCTCGCAGGCCCACGGCGTCGAAGGGCTCCCGGACGGCACCGTCTCTTGTCGCTTCGACGGCACGGCGGGCCAGAGCTTCGGCGCGTTCCTGCAATCGGGCGTCGATATGCACCTCCGCGGGGCCGCGAACGACTACCTCGGTAAGGGCCTCTCCGGCGGCCGCATCGCCGTCTCGACGCCCGCAGACGCCGCCTACGACCCCACCGAGAACGTCGTGGTCGGCAACGTCGCGCTGTACGGTGCGACCGACGGCGAACTCTACGTCAACGGTCGCGCGGGCGAACGCTTCGGCGTCCGCAACTCCGGGACGAAGGCCGTCGTGGAAGGCGTCGGCGACCACGGCTGTGAGTACATGACCGGCGGCGTCGTCGCCGTGTTGGGCGACACCGGGAAGAACTTCGCGGCCGGGATGAGCGGTGGCGTAGCCTATGTCCTCGATTCGGAGGACGACTTTGCAGGCAAGGCCAACACCGGCATGGTCAACCTCGAAGCTGACCTCTCCGAGCGCGACGAGCACGTCCTGCGCCGTCTCGTGGAGAACCACGCGGCCTATACCGGGAGCGAACGCGCACAGGAACTACTCGACGACTGGGAGACTGCGCTCTCGCAGTTCGTGAAGGTGATGCCCGAAGCCTACGAGCGCGCCGTCACCGAAGAAGGCCGCGAAGACGTGCGCAACTCCCCGCCGCCGCGGGCGGGTGGACGTGAAGGCGAAGACGTGACGGCCGTGCCGGGTCGTGCAGACTGAGAGCAGACTACAGATACGCCGCGTCCCAGCGCACCGGCTTCTTCGTATTCCCGCAGTCGTTGCACTCCAGTCGCTCCATCGTGTCCATCGCGTTGTCGAAGCTCTGGCAGTTCGAGCAGTACCAGCCGTAGAGATTCTCGCCGTCTTCGTCGCTGTACGCCGCGAAGAACGGAGCTTCAGAGCCGCGCTCGCTCTCTGCCCAGTTGACGTACAGCGTTCGGTCGCCGACTTCGTGGACTTCGAACTGCTCGGCACCCTGCTGGACGTAGACGTTCTCGACGTAGCTCTCGCCCGCAATTTCGGTCTCGCGGTCGGTCGTCTTCTCGAAGCCGTGTTCCTCGTAGAAGCGGTTGCCGCTCTCGTTGCCCGCGAGCACTTCGGCGGCGACGCGCTCGACGCCGCGGTCCGAGAGCATGGCTTGGGTCTGTTTCAGGAGCGTCGAGCCGATTCCTTGGTCGCGGTGAGTCGGGGCGACGTGAATCCAGAGGATGTTCCCCGCCGGATTTTCGGAGAGTACCGCACTTTGGGAGAAGCCGACGAGGTCGCCGCCAGCGACCGCGACGAGGTAGAGCATCCCGTCGGTGTCGAGTTCCGCTTCGACCGTCTCGTCGCCGTACCACTCTTCGACGGCGTGCTCGATGACGTCGTCGTCGAGAACGTCGCCGTAGGACGCGCCGAGCGAGTCTGCCGCGACCCGCCGGATGCCCTCGACGTCCCCTGTCTTCGCCTCGCGGATTTCGATGCCGTCGGACTCGGCGTTGCTCGGAACCATACGTATCTGTATTCGACGTTATTAGTGATAAACGTTGTACCCAATTCCCGTTCGACGGCGAAAAAGTAATCGTACTACCGAATATTGTTCCAATAGATTGTATATTTGACTGTCTAAGGTGTATAATTGGACAGTTAAAAATCCGGAGAGGTGCGGGTGGGCGAGCGTGGTCAGACGCTCGCAGAGTCGTTTGCGACGATTCCCTTGCGGTCGCCGTTGATAGCCACGACGGTTACCTCCACGCGCTCGCCATCCGAGAGCGCGATGGAGCTGCCGTTCGCAGAGCCGCGGGTCGTCAGACCGGTCGAATCGACGCGGACCGCGTCACCGACCGCGTTGAGCGTCACGATTGCCGTACGGTCGCCGATAGCTAGTTGGACACGGAGTTGCTCGGCGTCCACGTTGGCTGTCCACGTGACGGTCACACTCTCTTCGCCGATGTCGATATCTGCGGTCGCTTGGGCCGGAGGGGACGGCGACGAAGTCGCCATCCCGGTCAGCGCGGTACCGACGGTCGCCGAGAGGGCGACCGTGAGGACGACCACTAAGACGGCACCGACGAGCGGTGCCGACCAGTTTTCGGCTTCGAGTAGCTGGCTCGGGTTCATCGTGCAGTTCGCTACCCGCTCGACTGTTGGCCGTCGAGAGACGTTATTATAGAGATGTTAAGGCGGTTACGACGGCGGTTTTAGGGTCGGTAGCCCGCGTCGATTTCGCGGACAGTATCGACTCCGACCGGGCCGTCAGCACCGACCGATTCCCGTAGCGTTTTCGCACCGGAAGCCGAACTGTTGGACTCGCTGACGCAGTTTTCATTCTCTTCCGGAGTCGCCACGGTTTTGACTCGACCGTTCGTGGTCCCGGTATGGACACTGCGCTCGTCATCGGCGGCACGCGATTCATCGGCCGCCACCTCGTCTCGGACCTGCTGGACCACGACTACGACGTGACCATCTTCAATCGGGGGAACCACGACAATCCCTTCGCGGACGATGAACACGTCACGCACGTCGAAGGCGACAGGACCAACGAGACGGCGCTTGAACTAGCCAAGGAGCGAGTCGAACCGGACGCCGTCTTCGACTGCGTAGCCTACGCACCCCGCGAGGTCCGGGCCGCGACGGAGATTTTCTCGGACGCCGAGGCGTACGTCTACATCTCCAGCGGCGACGCCTACGGCAACGAGGAGATTCCCAAGCGGGAGGGCGAGACCGAACTGCGGCCCTGTTCGGCCGAGCAAGCCACGGACGACTCGGGCGACTCCTACGGCAACCGGAAGGCGGAGGGCGACCGCGCAATCTTCGAGGCCGCAGAACGCGGCGTCAACGCGTTCAGCGTCCGGCCCTGCATCGTCTACGGCCCCCACGACTACACCGAGCGACTGGACTACTGGATTGAGAGAGTGGCAAGCTACGACCGCGTCGTCGTGCCGGGCGACGGCGACAACGTCTGGCACCGCGCGTACGTCGAGGACGTGGCGAGCGCGCTCCGTATCGTCGCCGAGGAGGGCACCCCCGGAGAGTGCTACAACGTCGGCGACCGGCAACTAGTCACGATAGACGAGATGCTAGAACTCATCGCGGAGGCACTCGACACGGATCTCGAAATCGTCCACGCTGGGCGGAACGAACTCGCGGCCGCCGACCTCTCTCCCGACGACTTCATCCTCTACCGGGACTACCCGCACGTCCTCGACACGGACAGACTGGCCAATCTTGGCTGGGACTCGACGCCGCTCGCCGAGGCGATGGAGCGCACCGTGGTCGAGCATCTGGAGAGCGACCGCGACGGCGCGGAGTACGACCCCGGCCGAGAAGCGGAGGAGCGAGTTTTGGGTGTCTTAGAGACTCTTTGAGTAGGTCATTCGGAAAGAGTTGGCCGCGGCCTGATATTTGAAGGTTCGTACCAGTTTGACTCCGAACCTCTTTCTTGAATTTTGACCGACGAACCGGCGTGTTCAGTCGCGGCGTTGATGCCACGACCGTTCGCGCGAGGTCTTGGCGAACGAATGTGAGCCAAGGCTCACCAGAGCTTGCTCTGACGGTGGATGAGTATCGCAACTCGGAAACCGCGCCGTACCGCGGTTTCCGGACCTGAGAAACGCAGTCGGGTGGGGAGGGCGTGGCGCTCGTGGTGCGGAGCGGTGCTGTGCGGTCTCTCATAGGCATCGTGTGAGTAGAGGTCTTCGCCGGCAATTTCCCTCACAGAACTATCACCACAGTTATGTAACTGCCTGATGAATTCTAAACCATGGAACTCCTGACCACGTTCATCACCGTCGGCGTCGCGCTCGCTCTCGGTTACGTCGTCTTCCGCGCATACTGGATGGGCAGCGACTACGGTTTCAACAGCGAATTACGCGACTGAGCGAGGAGACGCCGAAAACACAGCGAAAATCTATATCGAATTCCGAATCTTCTCGAAGAAGCCCTGTTCGACGTTCACATCTTCTCCACCGGCCTCTGCAAAGGCCTCCAGCGCCTCTCGTTGTTCGTCGTTCATCTCCGTCGGCGTGACGACCTGCACTTGCACGTAGAGGTCGCCCTGCCCGCGCCGTCGGAGTCGAGGCATCCCCTTGCCCTTCAGGCGGAAGGTCTCGCCGCTCTGGGTACCCTTCGGCACGTCCATCTCGACGGAGCCATCGACCGTCGGCACTTCCACGGTGTCGCCGAACGTCGCCTGCGGGAACGAGATGGCGTAGTTGTGGTGTAGGTCGTCGCCCTGCCGTTCGAAGTCCGGATGCTCCTCGACAGCAATCTCGATGAGGAGATCGCCGTTCGGCCCACCATTCGCTCCGGGCGCACCCTCGCGTTCCATCTGGAGCGTCTGTCCGTCACGGATGCCCGCCGGAACTTCCACGGAGAGGGTCGCTTCGCGCTGGACTGTACCGTCGCCGCCGCAGGACGAACAGGTTTCCGCATATATCTCGCCCTCGCCGCCACAGCGCCGACAAGTCTGCGTTTGTTGAACTCTTCCGAGCGGAGTCTGCTGGGTCTGGGTGACCTGTCCCTGTCCGTTACACTCCGGGCAGGTGTTCGAATCGGTGCCCGGCGGATGGCCTTCGCCGTCGCAGTCCTCGCAGGTCTCGGGTCGCCGGACCGACACCTGCTTTTGGACGCCCTCGAAGGCGTCTTCGAGCGTGATGTCCAGTCGCGTGCGCAGGTCTTGGCCCTTCTGTGGGCGGTTGCGGCCGCGCTGGCCGCCGCCACCGCCGCCGAAGAACTGCTCGAAGATGTCGCCCATGCCACCGCCCATGTTGCCGCCGCCACCCATGCCGCCGAAGGGGCCGCCGCCCATGCCGCCAGCACCACCAGCACCGCCGGGGCCGCCATCGAAGCCACCGCGCTTGTCGGCCTGCTCGAAGCGGTCGTGGCCCATCTGGTCGTAGGCTTGGCGTTTCTGGTCGTCGGTCAGTACCTCCTTTGCCTTCTTCACCTGCTTGAACTTCTCCTCGGCGTTCGGGTCGTCACTCACGTCCGGGTGGTATTCGGTCGCCTTCTCGCGGTACGCGTCCTTGATTTCGTCTTCGTCGGCGTCCCTGCTAACGCCGAGTACCTCGTAGAAGTCCTCGCTCATTCGTTATACCTCGATAAAAGACGGAGTCACTTGAAGGGTGCGTTGGCGACTCGCTCCGAAATGCGGGTCGCTACTGGTTTCTACTCGTCGCTGTCGTCTTCGTCGTCTACGTCTTCGAAGTCGGCATCGACGTACTCCTCGCCTTGGCCCTGACCTTCCGCGCCGCCGGGGCCTTGGCCGCCCATGCCTCCCATACCGCCGGGACCTGCGCCGCCCGCACCTGCACCGCCCGGACCAGCGCCCGCACCGCCTGCACCGGCTTGGGCCTGCTGCTGGTACATCTGCTTGCCGATTTCCTGAAGCTCGGTACTCAGGTTTTCGGTGGCGTCCTGAAGCTCTTCGGTGCTGGCGTCTTCGTCGCCCAGCACTTCCTGCACGTCCTCGATTGCAGCCTCGATGTCGGCTTCGAGGTCGTCGTCGATGTCCTCCTCGTTCTCTTCTAGCAGGGTGTTCGCGCGCTGGACCGCGCTCTCGGCCTCGTTGCGGGCCTCGATGCGCTCGCGTCGCTGCTCGTCCTCTTCGGCGTGCTTCTCGGCCTCCTCCTGCATCTCCTCGATTTGGTCGTCCGAGAGGCCAGCGCCGCCTTCGATGGTAATCTCTTCGGAGTTACCGGAGCCTTGGTCCTCCGCGGAGACGTTGACGATGCCGTTCTCGTCGATGTTGAACGAAACTTCGATTTGCGGCGTGCCAGCGGGCGCGGGCGGGATACCCGTCAACTGGAACTCGCCGAGCAGTTCGTTCTCCTCGGCGATTTCGCGCTCGCCTTGGAAGACACGAACCTGCACGGAAGTCTGGTTCGCCGCGGCCGTGGTGAAGATTTTGCTCTCCTCGGTCGGAATCGTGGTGTTCTTGTCGATGAGTCGCTCGAACAGGCCACCCTTGACCTCGATACCGAGGCTGAGCGGCGTCACGTCGAGCAGGACGATGTCGTCCACGTCGCCGGAGAGGACGCCACCCTGAATCGCCGCGCCGAGACCGACTGCCTCGTCGGGGTTGACGTTCTTCTTCGGCTCTTGGCCGGTGAGCTCCTCGACCTTCTCGCCGACCTGGGGCATTCGCGTCGAGCCGCCGACGAGAATCACTTCGTCGATGTCGCTCTTGTCCTTTTCCGCGTCGGAGAGCGCCTGCTCGGTCGGTTCGACCGTGCGCTCGACGAGGTCAGACGTGAGACTCTCGAACTTCGCGCGAGTCAGACTGTTTTCGAGGTGAACAGGGCCGGAATCGGTCGCCGTGATGAACGGGAGGTTGATTTCGGTCTCCTTGCGCGAGGAGAGTTCGATCTTCGCTTCTTCGGCGGCGTCCTTGAGTCGCTGAAGGGCCTGGCGGTCCTCCCGCAGGTCGATGCCGTGTTCGTTCTGGAACTCCTCTGCGAGGTAGTCGATGATGGCCTCGTCCCAGTCGTCGCCACCGAGGTCGTTGTCACCGTTCGTCGCGACGACTTCGTAGACGCCGCCGCCGAGGTCGAGGATAGAAACGTCGAACGTACCGCCACCGAGGTCGTAGACGAGAACCGTCTGGTCGGACTCGTCGTCGAGTCCGTACGCCATCGACGCCGCGGTCGGTTCGTTGACGATGCGCTCGACGTCGAAGCCAGCGATTTCGCCAGCGTCCTTGGTCGCTTGGCGCTGTTTGTCGTTGAAGTACGCCGGAACAGTAATCACGGCCTTCTCCACGTCGTCACCGAGATACTCCTCGGCGTCGCGCTTGATCTTCTGGAGAATCATCGCCGAAATCTGCTCGGGGGTGTACTCCTCCCCGTCGATTTCGACGGTGTAGCCGTCCTCGCCCATGTGGCGCTTGATAGACTGAATCGTGCGCTCTGGGTTCTGGACCGCTTGGTTCTTCGCCGGTTTGCCCACCAGGCGCTCGCCGTCGTCGGAGAACGAGACGACAGAGGGTGTCGTTCGTTCACCTTCGCCGTTGACGATGATTTCGGGGTCGCCGCCTTCCATTACCGCGAACGCGCTGTTCGTGGTACCGAGGTCGATACCCAGAATCTTGTTAGTCGCCATCTTGTCGTTACGTTGCGTTTTGTGGCCTTTAAGCCTTGCTAGTTACCGCGTCACGCGCTCTCGACGGATTCGACCGCCCGCTTGCGATTTCACAAAAATCTAACGACGACCGATGTGGTACTTATATATCCGACCACAATTCCACTGCTCGGTGGGAAGTCATGTCACACTCGTGGATTGTTTCTTGCGGCGTGTTTCGGCCGGTCAGAGAAGGAACGGTATCGGTTCGTGAGACAAAGAATGGACCGCGACCGCCCGGGGGCTTTCGAAGCGGTCACAGTCACTATGACTTCTGCGGTTCTTAGTGAGCGTCTGGGGGCTTTCTACGAGGAAACTGCAGTTGCTCTGACTTTGATGTAGTAACGACGAACGCAGTGACGCTAGCTACTCCCGATACCTAGAAGACCGCACAGCATCGCCGCGGACAAACCGCGTCTGCCGAGTAATCACGAGCGTTCGGGACTTTCGAGGTAGTCGCAGAAGTAGAAGTTGTTGTCAGCTCTCGATTTCAGAGATAGTTCTCTACGTATCGTCGTCCGAATCACTCACGGTCACTTGCGCGGGCCGAAGCACTTTCTCGCCCATCTCGTAGCCCGGCTGATAGACGTCTGCAACCGTCCCTTCGGGGTGCTCGCTGTCGATTTTCATCATCACTTCGTGACGTTGTGGGTCGGTCTCCGCGCCGGGGTCGGGGTCGATTTCCGCCACGTCTTCGTCCGCAAACACGCGGTCCAACTCTTTCAGCGTCATCTCGACGCCCTCTTTGAGACTTTCGACGTTCTCGTGGTCGTCCTCGACGGCGCGTTTCAGGTTGTCTCGTACGTCCAGTAGTCGCTCCACGAGGTCCTCCGTGGCGCGGGCTTCCATCTGTTCTTGGCGCTTCTTCGCGCGCTTCTTGTAGTTCTGGAAGTCCGCCTGCTTGCGCTTGAGACGGGATTCGAAGTCCTCAGCCTCTGCTTTCGCTTCTTCCTTCTCAGATTCGAGGTCTGCGAGGTGTGCTTCGAGGTCGGCGGCCAGTTCGTCGTCCGCGGCGGCGACTTCCGCGACGAGGGCCTCGCTCTGCTCGGAGAGAGTCGGTTCGGGGGTCTCCTCCGCTTCTTGCTTGGACTCCTCGTCGGGAACCTGCTCGGTGACTTCCTCCTCGGTCATGTCCGGTACGTGGTGTCGGAGCAGTTTAAGGATTCAGAAAGCGGGCGGATGAGTCGGGTCAGATACTACGCCGGTCAGTCGGGACCGAGCCGACACGACAGTCGTGTAGAGCCTTCGAGTTACGGTTCGGGACGGCGCTCGAACGCCGCCCGTAACTCGTCGCTAATCTCCAACGCCTCTAACTCCTCGTCCACGTCCACGTCTCCAAATTTCTCCGACCCCGCTGGCGTCTGCTTCAGCGTCTTCACGTGGTAGAGATACGACAACCGAAGCAACCAAATCGCCTGCGCGACGTCCTCTTCGCCTTCGACGTAGTGGGTCGTCCACCCCGATTCGGGCACGACGTGATGCTCGCCAGTGTGTCCTTCCTCGATGAGTTGGTCGTGCAGTCGCTTCGTAAACGGCACGTCCACGATGCCCCAGCGGTGGACGTGACCCACCTCGCGCGGCCCCAACTGAAACTCGCGGCCCTCGAAGCGGTGCTCGACCGTGTTGACGTGGGGCCACGCGGCTACCTCCTCGATGATTTGGTCGATGTACTTCGCCGCCTCCCGTTGCTCTTGGTCCCCCATAGTGGTCTCTGGTTGGTACGCGGCGAAAGACCTTAATCGACCTGCCCGATTCGGCAAGCATCGTTCAGATCAGGTATCTGTAGGTTTCGGGTTCTGGGGTTACTGGGACTGTCTCGAAAGTTCTCGGACGCTCGCTACGAACCGCGAGAGCCTTCGTGACTTCGACCACTTCGAAAGCCCTCGCCCGCTCGCGGTCGCTGGCCGGGATATTCGGCGCAAACCGCACGCCGAATAGTGCCCGCCCAGACGACCACGCCCTTCGGGCGCGACCGGGCGACCCCTTTCAGTCCCACCCGGTGTTCGTGTCACCGGCCGATTTCGGTCGTATTTGTCACCGAGCGTTGCTGGTGGCCGGTGTCCCCGAGCGATACTCTCAGTCGAGAGACCGAGCGTTCTGGCGTGTGGCGGTTCGTTTAAGCCCCGCGAGTGCCGAGGACGACCAACGTGTCTACTGCCGACGTGACGCTCCGCTTCGAGGAGGGGACAATCCGAGTCGAGACTGACCCACCCGACGCGGACCTCGGCCTTCCCCACACCGAGGAAGACCCACGCTCGAAGACCCGAAGAGCGCCCGCGTTCCGCTACGCCGCGCTTCGTCAGCATCTCGAAGCGGCGGGCATCGATTACGAGGACCGCGTTCTCGACGCATCCAATCTCCCTGACCTCTACTCCGGCTACGAACTGCGGTCCTACCAGCAGGACGCGCTCGATGCGTGGGAGGACCGCGATACACTACCCCAATGGGGCGTCCTCGAACTCCCCACTGGAAGCGGCAAGACGGTCATCGGCGTGAAGGCCATCGAGAAGTTGCAGACCGCGACGCTCGTCGTCGTCCCCACTATCGACCTGCTGGAACAGTGGCGCAGGGAACTCGAAGCGGAGTTCGACGTGCCTGTGGGGCAACTCGGCGGTGGCGAACAACGCGTCGAAGCCCTCACCGTCTCGACGTACGACTCGGCATATCTCCGCGCAGACGAGTTGGGCGACCGATTCGGCTTCGTGATTTTCGACGAAGTGCATCACCTCGGCGGCGAGGGCTACCGACAAATCGCTCGATTGCTTGCGGCCCCCGCTCGGATGGGCCTGACTGCGACCTTTGAGCGACCGGACGACGCCCACGAAGTCGTCGGCGACCTCGTCGGGTCGAAAGTGTACGAAATCGCCCCCGACGAACTCGCGGGCGACCACCTCGCGCCCTACGACATCAAGCGGGTCGAAGTCGAGTTGACCGACGAAGAGCGCGAGCGGTACGAGGCAGACCAGAAGGTGTTCCGCGACTACGTTATCCAGTCCGGCATCGACATGCAGAGCGGCAGTGACTACCAAGAACTCGTCAAACGCTCCGGCAACGACCCACGCGCTCGCGAGGCACTGCTCGCCAAACAGCGCGCCCGCGACGTGATGATGAACAGCGAGGGGAAGGTCGAGACGCTCGAATCGATTCTCTCCCGCCACCGCGAGGACAGAGTCATCGTCTTCACCGCGCACAACGACCTCGTCTATCGCCTCTCCGAGCGATTCCTGATTCCCGCAGTCACTCACCAAACCGGCGCGGCCGAGCGCCGGGAAATCCTCCAATCGTTTCGCGAGGGCGACTACTCTCGAATCGTCACCTCGAACGTCTTGGACGAGGGGGTAGACGTGCCCGACGCCAACGTCGCCGTCGTCCTCTCCGGAAGCGGAAGCGAACGTGAGTTCACCCAACGACTCGGGCGGATTCTCCGCCCTAAGAAAGACGGCCGGGCCGCACTGCTCTACGAAGTCGTGAGCGTCGAGACGGCCGAAGAACGAGTCGCCGACAGGAGGAGATGAGAACGAGATGACGATACCTGTTCTCAGGTCCGCAAGTCGATATCGAGGCTGCCCTTTCGCTTGAACTGCTCGACCGTGAAGCCGAACGACACCTCGAACTGCTTCGTCTCGCCCCCAGGAACGGTGACGTCGAGCGATTTGCGACTCGATACAGTTCCGCCGCTGTCGCTCCCGTTCTCGCTCGTCTTCTTGCTCGCTTTCACATCGACGTCGAGCGTCCCGCTCGCCTTCGAGTCGGCGCTGTTCTTCACGGTGATGGGGACGACGAGGTTCCCCGAATCGCCCTTCGCGTAGTCGAAGGACTTGACCGTGAGCGAGGAGGCTCCGTTCTCCTCGTCGTTCCCGGAACAGCCAGCGAGCGGGAGGAGCGTTCCGACTGCGAGGACCGACCCGGCCGTGCGTAACGTGTCTCGTCGGCGCATGTCCATCGCGTCCCAGTCCAGCGGAATGAGTCTTCTGCTTCCGACCGCTTTTGTACCAGCCTCCCCGAGTAGTCGGTATGCTCACGAAGGACCTGTTGCGGGTCTCGCGCGCTGGTGGTGGCTTCCACCCCCAGTTCGCCGAGCGCGAACACCGGCCGCTGGCCGCGCGGGTCCTCGGGACGTTTCAGGGGAGCGTCGGCGAGACGCGGGCGACGCTCGACGGCGCGCTCTCGGACCTCGAAGGCGAGGCGGACGACTTCAAACTCGTTCGGGGCTTCGCGAAGTTGCTCAGACGAGAGGCAGTCTTCGAGACCCAAGCCCCGGTCGCCCCCGAACGCGCCCGTCGAGTCGCGTTCGCGGAAGCAGAAGCCGTCGGCGTCGTCTCCGAGGAGGAACGAACGGTGGCACTCGAACGCGCCAGCGACCGACTCACAGGCGGAGACACTGACGCCGAGGCAGTTGCTGGCTCGCTGTACGCCGACTTGGACGAGCGCCAGATTCTGACCGAGTTCGACCCGCGATGGAGTCCCGACGAACTGCTCGCGCAGTACAACCTCTCGCTGGCCCAGACCGCGCTGTTCGACGCGACCGAGTTGCGCGTCCGGAGTTCTGACCCCAAGGCGCTCGTCTCGGCCGTCAAGCGACTCCGACTGATGTACGAGATTCGCAAGACGGACGACGGAAGAGAGGTCGTCGTCACAGGCCCTGACTCGCTCTTTCGCTCGACACGACGCTACGGCACTCGCTTCGCGCGCCTACTTCGAACTATCGCCAAAGCCGACTCGTGGTCTCTCGTTGCGACCATCGACGACTACGGCACGGACCGCGAACTGTCACTGACTGACTCGGACCCAGTGGGCGTGCCGGGCGTCGAACCAGTCGCGGGGGTCACGTTCGACAGCGGCGTCGAGGCCGACTTCGCCACGCGATTCGACTCGCTCGACTTAGACTGGGACCTCGTACGTGAACCGGAACCCCTCGAAACTGGTGCGCGAGTGATGATTCCGGACTTCGCGTTCGACTATCAGCACGTGGACTTCCGCATCTTCTTCGAAGTCATGGGCTTCTGGACGCCAGAGTACGTCAAGAAGAAGTTGGGACAACTGGAACAGGTCGAGGACGTGGAACTGCTCGTCGCGGTGGACGAGAGTCTGGGCGTCGGCGAGCGCATCGAGGCCCGCGACCACCGCGCGATTCCCTACTCGAAGACGATTCGACTGAAGGACGTACGCGACGCCCTCCGGCGATACGAAGACGAGTTGGTCGCCGAGAGCGCGGCTGATTTACCCGAAGAGTTGTCTCCCGATGCCGACGCCGTTTCTCTCGAAACGCTCGCCGCCGAGTACGGTGTCGGTGAGGAAGCAATCGAAGGGAAGGCGTTCCCAGACCACGAACTGGTGGGTCGAACGCTGATTCGCCCTTCGGTTCTCGCGGAACTGGCAGACGAAATCGAGGCGGGAATGGCGCTCGGGGAAGTCGAGTCGCTGCTTGCGGAGTTCGGCGTCGAAGACGCCAGCGCAGTGCTGTCGGAAGTAGGTTTTGCGGTCGAGTGGGACGGACTGAGTGGTGGGACCGTCCGAGAGAAGTCTCAACAGTAGTACTGGGCAGCGTACACCAGCGTCCGACCTGCTCGGTCTGTGCCGACGGCCGCGCCAGTGCCTTGGGAGTCCCAGAAGTCCCAGAACGCGAGTTCTTTCTTCTCCTTGCTCTTCAACAGGTGGTCGAACAACTTCTGGGCTATCGTTCGCTCCGTGTACGACTCGGACTCGAACCGAATCCTGAACAGGACGGCGTTGCCGACGCGCGGTCCGCGCGACTCTTTGGGGACGCCGCCACACGAGAAGTCGAACTTCCGATAGCGGTCCGGGAGTGATTCGCCGTCGGGCGAAGTCATGTGGAAGTACGAGTCTTCGAGCATGTCTTCCGCGTGGTAACGGGCGATTTTCGTCAGTTTCTCTGCCGTGGCGAAATAGCCGACACCGCGGTCAGTTCGGGCCTCGTTGATGTAATCGCGGAGGTAGGTCGCTATCGCGTTGGCGTCCAAGTCCGGTCCGACCAAGCGCCCGCCACAGCCTGCAATCGTCCCAGAGACCACGGTCGCGAGGAGCGCGCGGCGGTTCATACCTCCCTTTCAAACTCGGGGTATAAAATATCGAGGATGCGGTAGTTTGGTTGTTCCGACAGTTCAGAGGTCTCGCTGTCGTCCCTTCGGGACGGGACTCTGCAACTCTCCGTGCAAGAACAGGCCGACACCGAGCGGTTCCAGTTCCCCAGCGAGTTCGTGGGCGGCGACCAGATAGCCCCAGTCACCCTCCCAGTCGAGGTCCTGGTCTTCCCCGCGGGCGAACCGACGGGCCTGCTCGCGGTCGAGTTCCACGACGTTCTTGCTCGCCTCGCGGCCGAACCGCTGGACCGCGTTCATCGTCGGCTTCCAGTGGCGCTGGCGCGTCCGCAGGAACTTCATACCGAGTGCTTCGATGCGAATCGGCGAGGAGACTTCCCCGTGCAGAATCCAGATTTTGCCTTTGCCCTTCTCCCAGAAGGTGAACTCCTCGAAGGTTTCGGGCGGAATCTCGAAGCGCTCGTCCCACCATTCCACTACTTCCTCTCTCGTCGCCCGTTCCCCGACTTCTCGGTCTTCCTCCGTCTCCGGCAGTCGGTCGAACTGCTGGCCGTTGTTGGTTTTTTGGCTCATCCTTCCACCTCCAGTTTCGCGGTGAAGAACCCACCCGTGTCGTTGAGGTGCGGGTAGAACCGCTTGGCCTTCTCGACGCTCTCGTCGTAGGAGTCGCCCTCCCAGTCTGTGATTCCGGGACGCGATTCGAGGTCGATGTCGAACTCGACCATCCGGCAGTCTTCCTCCTCAAGCACGAAGTCGAGCACGGCCTCGTTCTCCTCGGGCGCGAACGTGCAGGTCGAGTAGACGACGGTACCGCCCTTCTTCGTCGCCTGAATCGCGCGCTTGAGGATGCCCTTCTGAATCCCCGCGACGCTCTCGACGTGGCCCAGTGACCACTCGTCGAGTGCAGTTGGATTCTTCCGAATCGTCCCCTCGCAGGAGCAGGGCACGTCCACGAGCGACTTGTCGAACGGTTCGCTGTCGAACGGCTTGAGCGAGAAGTTCCGCGAGTCGGTGTTGGTCACGGCGGCGTTGGTCACGCCGAGTCGTTCGGTGTTGAACCGGAGCGCCGAGAGACGCCCGAGGTTGTTGTCGTTGGCCACGACCAGTCCCTCGTCGTCCATCAGCGCGGCGAGTTGCGTTGTCTTGCTCCCCGGCGCGGCACAGGCGTCCCAAACGCGCTCGCCCGGTTCGGGGGCGAGCACTTCTGCTGGAATCGCCGAAACCTCCTCTTGGCCGTGAATCCAGCCGTGGAAGGAGGCCCACGTCGTGCCGGGACTGTCGGTGTCGAGTTTCAGCACCGTGTCGTTCCACTCTCTGTCTTCCCATCCGATGTCCTGTTCCTCTAAGGCCCGCTTCGCTCGCTCGACGGTCGTCTTGATGGTGTTGACCCGGACGACCGACGGGAGCGGGCGCTGACACGCCTCGCGGAAGGCGTCGTAGTCCTCGATTAGCGGCTCGTACCGCTCCAGTGCTTCCATTGCCCGGCAGTTCGAGCAGGCGGCGTTTGTGGGTTTCGGAAGCCGAGCGGTCGGGTCGGCCACGACGAATGGCCCGCATCGTTACCTTACTCCTCGTCGTCATCCGTGCTATGGGGGAAAACGATGCAGAAGCAGACGACGAGGGAGAGAACGCGAACGAAGAGTTCGCTCGCATGGAACTCGAACCGGACGCGTGGCACGAAACCGAGGCGGGCTACTACCTCGACTGCCCGGAGTGTGGCTCTCCGGCGACGCTCGACAACGTCATCGAGAAGGGCCGCTGTAACGCCTACTTGGGCGACCAACGCGACTGGATGGAGGTGGACGTGAGCGACCTCTCCTGCACAGCGAAGTTACGGTTGGAACTGGCGTACACGTCGGACGAGTGAACAGACGAATCGTTCGAACCACGACCTGACACTCTCTTTCCGTGGACGGTCCCCGTCCTTTATGCGGTCGCTGATACTATCGGTTAGTATGGCAACTGTGAATGTGCACGCCGAGGGCGTGACACTTGACGAACCTGTGATGGTGGAGGGACTCCCGGGCATCGGACTGGTCGGCAAACTGGCGACCGACCACCTCGTCGAGACGTTCGACATGACCTACTACGCCAGCCTCGAATGCGAGGGTATCCCGCCCCTTTCCGTCTATCAGGAAGACAGCAGAGATGTACTCGCTCCGGTTCGACTCTACGTGGACGAAGAGCGCGACCTGCTCGCGCTCCAGAGCGACGTTCCGGTCTCGGCCTCTGCAGCGTCGGACTTCGCCAGTTGCGTCACCGAGTGGTTGGCCGAGCACGACGCGACGCCCATCTACATGAGCGGTCTCCCCGAAGAGAAGCAAGCCGACCAGATTCCGGAGTTGACCGGCGTCGCCACGGGCACTGCTGGTGCGTTGCTGGACGAACACGATGTCGGCGTTCCCAGCGAGCGCGGCGCGGTCAGCGGCCCGACTGGTGCGCTCCTCTCGGAAGCGAACAAGCGCGAGTTGGACGCTGTCGGATTGGTCGTCCAGAGCGACCCGCAGTTCCCCGACCCGGAGGCCGCCCGCATCCTCATCGAACACGGCATCGGCCCCATCGCGGGCATCGACGTGGACACCAACGACCTCGTGGAACACGCCGAAGAGATAACCGAGCAGAAACAGCAGTTCGCCCAGCGCATGCAGGAAGCCGAAGACGACGAGAGTTCGCAGGCGAAACCGCTCCGGATGTTCCAATAAGAACCACTTTTTTACGCTCGGGTGCCAGCGCGCCTACGGCGCTTCGGCACCGCTCGCGCAAAAAATGTGGATCAAAAAAAGGGACGCAGAGAAATCTGACCGCGGAGCGGCCAGATTTCTCGCGTCTTCGGATGCTGGAACACACAAGTTTGGCCGAGCTACGTGGATTGTTCATCTCGCTTCTCTGGCCACAACTCCATCAGACCTTTCTCTCCGAGACGCTTGCGTGGCAGTATGAGCGATTTGGAAGACGCCGTGAAGCAGTTCCTGCGCGAGACGGACACCGTGTACAGCGAGTACGAGAAGGGCTACGTCGATGCCGACGCCGCGCTGAGTCGCGTCGAGAGTCACGTCGAAGAACTGCGCGAGAGCGCCGAAGACGCCTAACTACCTTTCAAGCGGGGACGATTCGGTGGAGTCCGCCGCCGTCGTTCCCCGTGCCGAGGACGTACAGTTCTCCCGAGGCGTCGCGCCCGAACGAGAGGATTCGCTGGACTTTGGAGGCGTCTCCGTCAGCGACTTCGAGGACTCGTGTGTTCCATAGTCCGTCGCCATCGTCGGGTCGGGTTGCAGTGAACAACCGCCCGCCTGCCGCGTAGTCGCCGAAGACGTAAGTTCCTTCTAAGCCGGGGAGGTCCGACCCGCGGTAGACGTAGCCGCCAATGACCGAGATACCACTGACCGCGGTACCGTCGTGGGGGTACTCGACGATGGGGTCGCGCAGTGGTTCGCCGCCGCGGACCGAACTTGGGGTGGAGTTCGGACACTCGTCCGCGCTGTAGCAGTTGGTGCCTTCCTTGACGTTCCACCCGTAGTTGCCGCCGTGCTCGACCAGACTCACCTCTTCGTAGGCGCTCTGGCCCACGTCGGCGACGAAGAAGTCCCCGTTGTCGAACGACATCCGCCACGGGTTGCGAAAGCCCCACGCATAGTGTTCGGCCAACCCCTCGCTCCCGACCAGCGGATTGTCTTCGGGGACGGCGTAGCCCTTCCCGTCCTCACGATTGTTTACATCTATTCGGAGAACACTCCCCAACAGATTCTCGGTCACGTCCTGTCCGTTGCCGCCGCTCACTCGGTCGTACCAGTCGTCTACGTGGCCCGTGCCTTGGTCGCCGCCGGACCCGCCGTCGCCGACGCCGACGTAGAGGTAGCCGTCCGGCCCGAACAGGAGCGACCCGGCGTTGTGGTTGCCCTGCGGTTCTGGTATCGTTAGCACCGTCCGCTCGGAGTCGCGCTTCGCCCGCGTGCCGTCCTCGCTCGCTTCGAACTCCGCCAGAACGAACGTGTGGCTGTAGTTGCTCGGCGTCCCCGACCGTGGCGAGGCACTGTACCGGACGAAGACGCGTCGATTCTCGGCGAAGTCGGGGTGCAGTGCGATGCCCAAGAGTCCGGTCTCGCTCCCTGAAACGACCGTCTCGCGCAGGTCCAGAAATGGCTGGTCGCGTAGACCATCGTCGTCGTGGACGAAGACGCGACCTCCTTGGTCGGCGACGTATCTCCGGTCGGTGTTGGGCGCGAACTCCACGTCCAGCGGCGCGTCGAAGCCAGTCGCCAGCGTTTCGAGCGCGACAGTGTTGGGCGCGGCCCCTGCCTGCGTCGTCTCGGAAGTCCCTGTCACCGTTCCTCCTGTTTCGGTCGGTTGACTCGAAGATTGGCTACATCCCGCCAGCCCCACCATCGACCCGCCCACGACGGCACCGAGAAATTGCCGACGGCTAGCGCCTGATTGCATGACGCAGTTCTAGGGCCGAAGACAGAAATAGCTACGTTCGGTTCTAACGGCCTGCCACTCAGGTCGCTGCCGCCGCCCGTCGTTCGGCACGCTCTGCGAGTGCTTCGTTCATGGCTTCGTAGTCGCGCGCGGTGTCGTCGGAGACGACGAACGGCGCGAGTAGCCCGGACACCTTTTCGGAGTTGTACAGCCGTGTTTTGTTCTCGTTGAGCAGTGCGAGTTCGAAGGTATGTCTCCCCTCGAACAACCGCGGATGGACGACGTGGCCGACCCACCGAAGCCGTCGATATCTGTCGCAGTCGGTGACAGTCACTGTCATCGAACGGGGTTTCGCCTCCGCTCGCTCGATTCGAAGCTCGACCGTCGAACCCTCCAGATGGTCGCCCTCGGCCTCCACGATATGCGGGTTCCACTCCGAGTACGACCGCAGGTCGGTCAGCGTTTGCCAGACCACGCGCGGCGGGGCGTCGATGTCGATTTTGGTCTGAATCTCGCGCATCAGTGGGGATACGACGCGAGAGAGGATGAGTGTGTGGGGTGCTATCAAAGGTGTGTCTCGGGGTACTAGATTGCAGTTGTTCAGGGTTTGGCGTTACTGCCTCGAACTGTACGGACCGTTCGCCGTGGACTGAGAGTATCGACAGAACTCTGACCACCTCGAAAGCCCCCGAGTGGTGGACTCGCGCGGAACACTCTGCGCTCCTCGGCTTCGCCTGCGGTGCTTGCGGCTCCGGGCTTCGTCCACCACTCGGCCCCTTTCAGTCCCGCCCATCGATTGGTTTGGGGGAGCTTTTGATGGTTGGTTCACCGGGCGTTTTCGGTGGTAAATCGCACCGAGCGTTAGAGGCGTCGTCAACTCCCCGATTTCGACTCGGTTTGGGTCATGCGGTGCGGAAAGTCGCACCAGTGCACTCCACACGAGCGAATTCTGCGCGCTGAGCGCGCAGAATTCGCTCGTGGCTTTTTTCATCGACGTTTTTTGGACGAGTGGTGCGCGGGGGCCTTCGGCCCCCAGCGCACCCGAGTCGAAAAAAGGCCGATTCAGTATTTGGCGTCCGCCCCAGTCGTCGCGTAGATGTCGTCCATGATGGAGTCGCGCTTGTGCTGCCACGCGTCGAGTCCGCCGGGGCGACTCGGATACTGCTCGTAGTGGTCGATGAGGTCGTCCGCGAGGCTCTTCGTCTGGTAGAGGTCGTAGATGAGGTCCCAGTGGCCGACCGCCTTGATGGCCGTCTGGACCTTGAGCCACCACCCGACGTTCGCACTGCCGGAGTAGAGTGCTTCCGCGAGTTTCGTCGCGGGGAGCGCACCGAGCAGGCCCATCAGGTCGTCTACGTCCACCGCGGTCGAGAAGATGTTGTAGACGTCGAGTCCGGCGTAGCGCGCGCCGAAGTGGTCCATCACGTTCTCGTTGTACTTCCAGAGGTTCGCCTCGCCCATCTCGCCGTCTTCCATCGCGTCCATCGCGGCTTCGGCGGCGTACTTGCCCGCGTAGGCCGCACCGGCGATGCCGCCGCCGGTGGTCGGGTTGACGTGGCCCGCGGCGTCTCCGACCGAGATGAAGCCCGGCGCGATAGCCGAGTCGTAGGGGCGGCGGGTCGGCAGTGCCGCGCCCAACTTGTCCTCGACGCGCGCACCTTTGAACTCGGGCCGAGCGCGGAGGTCCTGTTTCAGGTCTTCGACCAGTTTCATCGGTTCTTCGTTCATCTGGAAGCCGAGTCCGGCGTTGATTTCGGTGTCGGTGCGCGGGAAGTACCAGAGGTAGCCCGCCGCGCGCTTGGTCGGCTTGAAGACGAGCGCGTCGTCCCACTCGACCGGTTCGTCCACGTGAACGATTTCCCGGTACGCCGAACAGAACTGCGAGTAAGAGACGTTCGTGTCGAACGTCGTGCCGTCGAAGTCGGCCTTGTCCTGTAGAATCGACAACGACCCCGCCGCGTCCACGACGAGTTCGGCGTTGTACCGCTGGACGCTCCCGTCGCGCTTGCCCCGGACGCCAGTGACCTGTCCGTCTTGGCGTTGGGTCACGTCCTTGACGACGGTGTCGTAGTGGAACTGTGCGCCCGCTCGCTTCGCGCCCTCGATTATCTTCCGGCCGTACTCCCAGCGGTCGATGACCGCGAGTTCGCCCGGCACCGGAATTTCGAGGACGGTGTCCTCCTGTGGAATCTCGAACCGCCCGTGGTCCACGTCGGTGTTGGTGAACGCAGACTGAATCTGGGACTTCGGAATCGCCTCCGGGAACGCATCGGCACCCTTCAGCGCGTCGCCACAAGCGATGTGACCTGCCTCTTCCTCGGTCTTGCGCTCGACCACGACGACATCGTAGCCCGCGTCGGCGGCGGTCGCCGCGGCGTAACAGCCGGACGTGCCCGCCCCGACGACGACGATGTCGTACTCGTGTGTAGCCATGCCTTCGGCTACGCGACGGAGGGGGCAAAACTCTTTATGAGCCGATTTGTCCTCGCGAGAGCGACACTCCTCGACCGCGGCGGGGATAAAGAATAAAGTACGGAACTTTCGTACGACGCGGTATGACCGACTACACCGTGGAATTCGTCGGCACCGACGAGTCTATCGAGGTGTCCGACAAGGAGACGATTCTCAAAGCGTGCATCGAGGAGGGCATCGCACAGGAGTACTCCTGTCGCGTCGGCATGTGTCTGGCCTGCTCTGCGGAAATCGTAGAAGGCGAAGTCACCCAACCCGCCGCGCGCGGCCTGACCGAGGAAGAGGCCGAAGAGTACGCCCTGACCTGCATGGCGCGCCCCCAGAGCGACCTGAAACTCGACCGCGGGAAGTATCCCCCGAGCATCGAAGACGACGTGGAAGCGACGAGCGAACCAGCCGCGGCGGACGACTGACGAAGTCACTCGGCGTCCTTGCAGGCTTGTTTTCCGCTGTCGTCCGAACTATATCCAAAGACACATTTTTATAATATGTTTTCTGACGTGTCAGACATGTTTGGTTCAAGCGACGACGAGGAAGAAGCGAGCAACTCCGACCTCGTCCACGAAGCAAAGGGAGCTAACGGACAGGTCGAACTCAAACAGAGCAAAATCATCATCAAGCGCAAAGGGATGCTGGCGAAGCTCGGCCACATGGGCAAAGGGAACAAGGAGATTCCGATTTCGAGCATCACGAGCATCCAGTTCAAGGACGCTGGCCGGGTAACCAACGGCTACATCCAGTTCGGTCAGAGCGGCTACTCCGAGAGCGACGGCGGCGCGTTCGACGCGGCGAACGACGAGAACTCCGTGATGTTCAAGCGAAAGCAACAGGAGGAGTTCGAGACGCTGAAAGAGGAGATAGACGACATTCGCGAGAACGGCGGCGACTCGGGTGGCCGCGACACCGACCCCGCAATCGACGCGCTCCGCGAGAAGTTCGCCACCGGCGAAATCAGCAAAGAGGAGTACGAAGAACGACTCGCTGTCCTCGAAGCCTGAACGACGCTACGTCCTGTTTTCTCCGAACCACTCCGCGCCGTAGTCTACGAGTTCACGCTGAGACAGCAGGCGAGTTTCGGCACACCCGACTTCCCCCCGAACGACCGCGTCGTCACGGTCGCGTTCGAAGGCGTCCCCGGCGTCGGCGAAGTCCTCGCTGTCGTAGTCCAATCCTTCGAACGAAATCCACTGTCTGTCGTCATCTACCATGACGGGTGCGCCACCAGTTACGAACGTCTGGTCGTACTCCCCTCGATGCTCCGCGAGGTGGAGCGACGTGTTCGTGTCGTGGCCAGTTCCGAGCATGAGAATCTCCCCGTCGCGTTCGTACACTCGTGCGAGCGGCGATTCCTCGCCGAGTCCGTTGTCGTAGCCGTGGTCGGCGACGACGGCTTCGGCGTCGTCGCCCCACGCCGCGAACGAGTAGAGCGGGTGACGACTCCGAACGACGCTCGGATACGCTCGGAAACACTCTGCTATCGCGCCCATTCCGCGCGTCGGCGTGACGTCGGGTCTGTAGGGTGGTGCAGACGACCGAATCTCGGGAATCCAATCGCTGGGAACCGGTGGGTTCTGCCAGTCACTCGGGTCGGAGTACTGCGTCGAGTGAGTCGGCATCACGAGCGTCCCGTCCTCGCCGACGGCTTCCATTAGCGCGTCCACGACTGTCGGCGGGCCGACGGCGACCCACCCCAGCGACGACAACGATGAGTGGACCAATAGCGTATCACCGGACTCGACGCCGAGGTCACGCAGGTCCGAGACTAGTCGCTCGACGGTCAGCGGTTCGTCCGTCTGCTCGATGGCGTCCGCTTCGGTCATTCTGGGCGCTCCAGTGCGAATCGCTCGCGAGTCGTCGCGTAGAGACTCCCTGACAGTCGGCCGACTGCGTCGAGTTTCGTCACGTCCACCTTCCCGTCGGTCGTCACGTCGTCGTCGATTTGGACCCACTCGACCTCTCCCAACACCATCGTGGAGGAGCCGACATCGACCATCTCGTACAGCGAACACTCGAAGTTGACAGGCGAGGCGGCCACGCTCGGGGGAGCGACGACCTTCGAGTCACCGCGTTCGAGTCCGGCGTGGTCGAACTCGCTCTCGCCCGCGGGGAGCGTCGCGCTCGTCGCGTTCATCGCCTCGGCGAGTTCTTCGGTGACGACGTTGACGACGAACTCCTCGGTCGCCTCGACGTTCCGTGGCGTGTCTTTGAACCCGTCCGGGTCGCTGGAGTCATCCACGGGCGCGAACATCACGACCGGCGGGTCGTACGAGACGACGTTGAAGAAACTGTACGGCGCGAGATTGTCCACGCCTTCCTGACTCGTCGTACTCACCCACGCGATTGGTCGGGGGACGACCGCGCCTGCGAGCGTCCGGTAGAGGGACGGCACTCCGTCGGGGTCTACGTCCATATGGGTGGGTAGGACCGTGGTGTGGAATGAGTTCCGGTCGCGGAAACAGGCGGTGGTCGGAGGGAGGGCCGAACTGGTCTCCTACCGACCACTGAAACGCTCGGTGCCACTGCCTACGAAAACGCTCGGTGCGACCGTCCACCGAAAATCGCCCTGCTAACCAACCAACGGGGTGGGACTGAAAGGGGCCGCGCGCTCGCGTTCGATGTAGTCGTCTCGGCGACCCCTATCCGAGGCGGGTGGTGTGGAGAGCCTCGGATATGTCGCTGAGCGACCGCGAGCGGCGGGGGCTTTCGAAGCGGTCGTAGTCACGACGACTTCTGCGGTTCGTAGGGCGGGAGCTTTCGAAGTAACGAAATCAGCGATACACAAACCTGCACATCACTCGCAAACGACCGATTCCTTTCACTCCGCCGCCACCGCGCAGTTGTTCGGCCCGAGTTCCAACTCGAAGGCCGTCTCGTCGTCTACGTCCTGCGTGCCGAGGTTCGTCGGGACGATTGCTTCGAAGTTGGCGGGCCGCGGTGGAAGCGATTCGACGACTCGCGAGACGAACGCTTCGCGGTCGTCCGGCAGGGAAATCTTCTGGCGAACTTCGGCGAGTCGAGCGGTGTAGGTGCCGTCTTCCGCAGGTTCGGCGGTCGGTGTGCGGTGGCCCGGCGCGACGAGCGACTCGTCGGGGAGCGAGAGCAGTCGGCCGCGAAGCGTGTCGTAGGTAGTCGCAGCGAGGTCGCGCGCTCCCTCGTCGCCGGACTGCAAATCTGGTCGTCCGAAACTGTCGAGGAACAGCGCGTCGCCCGAGAACAGTATCTCGTCCAACCTGAGAACGGTCAGTTCGGTCGTATGACCGGGCGCGTGAACCGCGGTCAGTTCCTTCTCGCCGACTTCGAGTCGCGCTTCGTCGGCGAGCAACGTCGCGTCGAACGCGAGTCCTCTGTCGGGAGCACCGGCTGGCAGGACGGGTTCGGCTCCCGATTCGTCGGCGACCGCTCGCACACCCGAGAGGTGGTCGGCGTGAACGTGGGTGTCGATTGCGTACTTCAGTTCCGCGCCAGCGTTCTCGGCGTCCGCGACGTACCGGTCTGCGAACGCCCGCAGCGGGTCGATGACGGCGGCTTCGTCGCCCGCCACGACGAGGTACGAGAGACAACCGGTCGCCGGGCGGTCGTACTGCGTGACCGTCGCACCCATCGCCGGTACCTCGTCGGTGACGTACAGTCGTGCCCAGCCTTCCATCCCACCTTCGAGATTCTCGGCCTCGACGCCACGTTCGCGGAGCAGTTCGGCCACCATCTCGCTGGCCTCGCCACGGGGACAGACTGTGACGACCGGTTCCCGCAGGTCGAGGTCTGCGAGCAAGTCGTCCACCTCGCCGCGTGCCTTCGCGGCCACGAACTCCGAATACGGTACCTGTACGGCGTCGGGACCCTCGATACGCCACGACTCGAACTCGTCGCGGTTGCGCACGTCCAGCAGGGTCGTCCGCTCGTCGGCCTCGATGCGCTCGTAGAGGGCCGCGGGCGACACCGAGGCGGTGTCGTCGTCATTCATCAGGATGGCGTAAGCGACCGACTGATAAATAGACACGGCACCAACTTTGAAGCAGAGCGTGGTCGTAGCCGCGACCATGGACCCCGACAACTTCTCGGACGGCGTCGCGGAGGCCAACGCGACCGAACTAGACCGACTCGGCTCCCAGCAGGTGTTGGTCGCGCTGACCGACGCCGACCTCGACGCCGAGACGGTCCTCCGGGCCGCCGCCGAGAGCGAACACACCGCGAGCGAGACGTTCGCCGAGTGGGCCGACACGGAGACCGATTCGGCCGCGAGCGAGACGTTCTCCACGCTCGCCGAGAAAGAGCGCGACCACTACGAGCGCGTTGTCGGCGAACTCGGGGACTTCGACCCGTCCGGCGAGGCCGACCCGATGCACGACTACCTGCGAGGACTGGACGACACCGTCGCTCGCGCCGCGGGACTCGTCGGCCGCGCGCTCGTCGGCTATCGCACGCAACTACAACTGGTCAACTTCTTCGTCAACGAGGCCGACGAACGACGGGCGAACCTCTTCCGGGAACTGCGCGAAGAGACCAGAGACGGTGCCGACGCTGGCGTGGAACTACTGGCAGCGCGATGCGACAGCGACGACTGGGAGCGTGCAGAAGCAGTTGCGACGGAGACGATTCAAGTTGCTTACGACGACTACGCCGAGACGCTCGACGCGATGGGACTCGACCCGAGACCGATCTGCTGACCGTTCAGCTTTCACTACACTTTCTCGACCGACACTGCGCCGTCGCCTTCGACGGTGACTTCGTAGCCCGCGTAGTCGAACCTGACCCGGCGCGGGTCGTCGGCCTCGTCGGCGACGAATTCGTCGAGTGCGTCGGGGTCGATCCACTCGTACAGCGGCGGCAGGTCGATGGTATCTACGCCCTCGGCCGCTGCGACGGTCTCGACGACGACCGTACTCGGTGGGTCGTCGCGTCGTTCGGGCGGTGTCGCGCTCGGAGACATGTTTCCTGACATCTTACTCGTCCTCGCTCAGTCGGAGTGACTCTTGGAAGTACGGCGGACCGCGGGACGACGCGTCCGGGAGCGTCACGAGATTCGCCTGGGGGTCGTAGTCGAGGAACTCCGCGTCGTCCAGTTTCGGGAGGTCTACGTGGTGGAGTCGCGTCCGTTCGCGCTCGATTGCCTGTTTGGAGACCACCTCTGTTGGTTCGCTCTCTTCGAACGCCGCGACGCGCGTCGCTACTTTGCCGAGCGGGACTTCTCGCTCTTTCTGGGTGAAACACCGGAGGACGTATCGCCGTCGGTCGCTGGCGACAGTCCGCAACACGCGCTGTAACCGTTCGGTCGAGTCGGCAGTGACGGACAGTTCGATGAGAGCGGACTGGCGGGCTGCCTCGCTCTGGTTCAGTTCGCTCGTGTACTCATGTTCTGACATGACTGGCTACGTGGGGAGATTGCGGAACGTGGGGAAACCATGTGGTGCGAGTCACGTGACTACCACGCAGTGGGGGAACGACAGCGGCACAGAACTCCGCGCTGGTGTACTGTTACAGTTCTCCCGGTCGGAGAACTCGGACTACTATTTCGTCGCCAGCGTGTGGTGGACGCACAGTGTGTTCCGTGGTCCCGTATAAATATCGTGGCGCTGAGGACGGATAAAACTGGTGCCGAACAAGATAAGTGGCGTGTTGAGAAGTTTCGAGAAAGTCGCCTTCTCGGACGCTCAGTCGGCCGACCCGGCGACTGGCGCGTCCTCGGGGGTGTACTGCTCGGCGAACTCTGCGGCGCGGGAGCGAATCTCCTCGGCGTCGGCGACAGTGACTGTGCCTTCCTGCTGAAGCACCTCGCCGTCTACCATCGTGAACTCCACGTCGTCGCCACGCGCGGCGAACACGAGATGCGAGAGTACGTCGTGAATCGGCGTCGCGCGGGTCACGTCCGTCGAGAGTCCGACCACGTCTGCACGCCACCCTTCCTTCAGTTTACCCAGCCTATCGAATCCGGCGGCCCGTGCGCCGTTGACGGTCGCCATCTCGAAAATCTCCTCCGCCGGAACCGTCTCGGGGTCGAGCGCTTCGACCTTCTGAAGGAGACTCGCCTGGCGCATCTCGGTGAATGGGTCGAGCGTGTTGTTGCACGGCGGTCCGTCGTTGCCCAGCGCGACGTTGATACCGCGGTCGAGGTAGTCCACGATGGGTGCCACCCCGCTGGCGAGTTTCATATTCGAGGACGGGCAGTAGGTGACGTGCGTGCCCGTCTCGGCCAGAATCTCGCGCTCGCGTTCGTCGGTCCAGACGCAGTGGGCGAGGACGACATCCTCACCAGTCAAGCCGACTTCGTGGAGCCACTCGACGTTTCGCATGCCCGTCTCGGCCTCCACGGTCGCTATCTCGTCTTGGTTCTCGCTGGCGTGCGTGTGGATGCGAACGCCGTCGTACTCGTCGGCGATGCGGCGCGAGCCCCGCAGACACTCCTCCGTGCAGGAGACTGCGAACCGCGGCGTCACTGCGTAACGAATCCGGTCGTCGAAACTCCCGTGGTACTTCTGGACTAGTCGCTCGGTCTCTGCGAGTGCTTCCTCGGTGTCTTCCTGCAAGCCATCCGGCGAATCCTTGTCCATCATGACTTTGCCGAGGACGCCCCGGATACCGAGTTCGCCAGCGGCCTCGAACGCCTCGTCGGCGTGGGAGACCGAGAGGTGGTCGATGCAGGTCGTCGTTCCACTCTCTATCATTTCGAGATACCCTAACTCTGCGGCCGCTCGCATCTCCTCGGCGGAGAGCGAGGCTTCCATCGGCAACACGTGGTCGAAGAGCCAATCGAGCAGTTCCGCGTCGTCCGCGATACCGCGGCCGAGACTCTGCACCGAGTGGATGTGACCGCCGACGACGCCCGGAACGAGCACGTCGTAGGACTGTTCGGGGAAGTCGGGATAGCGTTCGAGAACGTCTTCGCGCGCCCCGACTGCGACTATTTCGGACCCCTCGACTGCGACGGCCCCGTCGTGGACGACTGTTTGAGAGTCCGCGACGACCGTGCCCGAGAGGCAGAGACCAGATTCGTTCACCACCACTCGCCTATCGGAGCGAGTGCTAAGTGGGTATCGGTTCGCGCCAACCCCCCGAGTCGAACGCTTTCCGCGACCCTACCGCTTCCCGCAACCCTATTTGTTCGCGCGCCTTACCTCCCCCCAATGACAGAGTCCGAACTCGCCACCCTCGGCGGTGGCTGTTTCTGGTGTACCGAAGCGGCGTTCAAGGAACTCGACGGCGTGAGTGAGGTCACGTCTGGCTACGCAGGCGGCCACGTCGAGAACCCAACCTACGAGGCGGTCTGCTCGGGCGACACGGGCCACGCGGAGGTAATTCAAGTCGAGTACGACCCCGGAAAACTGAGCTACGAAGACCTCCTGCAGGTCTTCTTCACGGTCCACGACCCGACGCAACTGAACCGGCAGGGGCCGGACGTGGGGACCCAGTACCGCTCGGCAGTGTTCTACCACGACGACGAGCAGAAGCAGACGGTAGAGCGATTCATTTCGGAACTGGAAGCTGAGGGGGCGTATGATGAGGACGAAATCGTGACCGAAATCTCTCCCTTGGAAGAGTTCTACGAAGCCGAGGAGTATCACCAAGACTACTACGAGAAGAATCCGTCCGACCAGTACTGCTCGATTCAAGCCGAACCGAAGGTCAAGAAGGTGCGCGAGAAATTCAAAGACAAGGTCAAGCAGTAACCTCACCCGCTACTGACGCCCGACCAGCGTTCCCCCGCGTAACATCCCCAACAATCCCTCCGGAAACAGCGGTGGCGCGTCTTCTCCCTCGAAGTCCGAAATCGGCTTCCACACCGCTTCGAACGACTCGTCGAACTCTGGTTCGTACGCATCAATCCGCTCCTGGTCGTACAGCGACTCGTCTTCGAAGACTCCGTCGTAGACCGCAATCAGTTCGTGAAATGGCTCGCCGTCCCACTCGAACTGATTTTCCACGACCCCCAGTCGTCGCAGATTCGTCACTTCGGCGTCTAACTCCTCGCGGAACTCGCGCACGACAGTCTCGTCGGTGTACTCGCCGAACTCGACGTGGCCACCGAGCGGTCGATAGCCGACTTCGTCCCTGCTAGGGTCCCGTACTTCGTTGACGAGAATCGACCCGCGGTCTCGCACGACGCAGATGGCTTTCGGTGTGATGTCCTCGCGTTGCATGGAACTCGAAAATCAAAATTAGCCGGCATAGCAGTTTCGAAATAGTTGGCGTCGATACAACTTACGTCGCCGATCACGCGCCGCCTGTGCAGTTTCCGCGCACACCCAGAGAATGGCTACCTTTTCACACGACCTACCCCGCGACATGGAATCCATCACTCGACGGAGCCTCCTGCTGGCGGCGGGCGTCTCGCTCGCCGGTTGTGCTGGCAGGAGTCCCGGTTCGGTCGCAGGCGGCCAAGACGACTCAGCGGAGAGTACAGCCACGAGAACGACGGCTCGCGGCACGCCAGTCAGTGGTCTCCCACTCGCTACTGACTCGCTCCCCGTAGAGTACGAGTTCGAGAAACTTCGGAATGAAGTCCTCTCCGGCGGGCCACCGAAGGACGGTATCCCCTCTATCGACGACCCTGAGTTCTGGACCCGAGCGGAAGCGGACTCGGAACTGGACGACCGCGACGTGGTGTTCGGACTGGTGCGCAACGGCGAGGTCAAGGCGTACCCACAGAAGATTCTGGTCTGGCACGAAATCGCCAACGACGTGGTCGGCGGCGAACCAGTCACCGTCTCGTACTGCCCACTGACCGGCACCGCGATGGGGTTCCGGCGCGGCGAGACGACCTTCGGCGTCTCCGGGAAGTTGCTCAACAACAACCTCGTGATGTACGACCGCGAGACCGACAGTCGGTGGCCCCAGATTCTCGGCACCGCAATCTCCGGCGAGTTCGAAGGCCAGTCGCTCCAAGAGTTCCGCCTCGTCTGGACCCGCTGGGCCGACTGGAAGGCGACCCACCCCGACACGAAGGTCCTCAACGAGGAGACTGGCTCGCTCCGAAACTACGGGCAGGACCCCTACGGCTCCTACGTCCCCGACCGCGGCGGCTACTACGTCCGCGACTCGACGCTGTTCCCCGCGCTGGCGACGGACGACCGCTTCCCGGCCAAACACGTCGTGCTAGGCGCGCGAACCGAGGACGGCCGAGTCGCGTTCGACAAGTCGGCGCTCAGCGAGCAGGGCGTTCTCCAGACCAAACTCGGGGGAAATTCCTACCTCGCGGTGTACGACCCAGCACTCGACATTGGCTACGTCTACCGGAACGGAGCGGAGGCGTCTGTCGAGGTGCAGGACGGCGAGGTGACTCTCGACGGCGAGACTCACGCGCCCGCGGAGTTGCCGCTGGAATCTCTCTATGCCTTCGACGCCATGTGGTTCGCGTGGTCTGGCTTCTATCCGAGTACGGCGGTGGTCAAATAGTGGTGGTCCACTGATGGCAACTGAAACGACTACCCGCGTCGGCGTCGGAGAGACAGTCTCCCGAACTGGCTTCGCCGTTCGCTCGACGCTTCGCCGCCGCGACGGACTCGCTGTCTTCCTCGGAGTCGCGCTCGCGTATCTGCTGGCGTACCTCTACGCTGTCGGCCACCTCGCTCCCGGCGACGGCGACGTGGGGATTCTCGTCGTCTCGGACCCGCTGGGTCGGTTCTTCCAGCAGTCGCTCGGTCCGCTGTCGTTCGAACCGGTCGCGCAGGTTAGCTTCGGCGTCGGCACCTATCTGGTCTCGCTGAACACCCTGCTCGGTATGGGTCTCGCCGTACTCGTCGGTCTCAATTTGGCGGTGACGTATCTCGCGTGGCGACAGCCGAAGGCGTGCGGATTGAGTGCTTCAGAAGCGTCGTCTGGACTGCTGGCGGGAATCCCTGCACTCCTGTCTGGCAGCGCTTGCTGTGGTCCGATTATCCTCGTCATCTTCGGAATCCAGGCCTCCAGCACGCTGTTAACTGCCTTTCAGTGGCTCTTGCCAGTCGCGGTGGTGCTACTGATTGGGAGTCTGTTATGGGTCGGCCGGAGGGTAGACCCGACGGTGGGCTGACGCGGTCGCTCAGTCGTTTGTCGTCCGACTCAGTGTTAGACTCCCTACTACCCCGAGAAAGCCAACGACTCCTGTCGCCAGCAACAGTGGCCGATACCCCGTCTGGGTGGCGACTCCCGCGAAGAGAATCGGTCCGGTCGCGCGCCCCAGAAACGTCGTGCTGTTCCGGAGGCTGAACGCACCGGCGCGGTACTCCTGCCGGACGAGACCACTCAGTAGGGCATCGACGGAGGGCATCGTCAGCCCGATTCCGGCCCCGAACACCACGACGCCAGCGACGATGACCGGGACGGCGGTGGTCAGCCACGCCAGCACCATCCCGACGCCGTAACAGGCGTAGCCGAACGTGATGAGTTGCGCGTCCGAGAATCGCCGAGCAAGGCGACCGTTCGCGGCGGCGACGAGAGAGGAGACCACCTCGGTCACGGTAATCACGGCTCCGATGAACAGTGGCGAGAGGCCGTAGGTTCCTTCGAAGAGGAACGGCAGTATGGTGAACACCGCGCCGAACGCGAGCAGTTCGGTCAGGAACGCCGTGCCGTACGGGACGACTGCGCTCCGAGTGGCGACTGTTCTGAGGACTCGCTGGAGATAGCCGAGGCTCCCGCGAACTGCGACGCCCGTGCGAGTCGCTCTGTCCGCGCCGCCCGTTCCGGTTTCGCCACTCACAGTCCCTCCATTCCGTTCTGTCCGCGACTCCTCCAAACGCAGGTGTGCGAACAGCGCGACCGGTAGTCCGGCGAGATACGCGAAGAACGGAACGTTCCAGCCGAACGTGACGAGGTACCCGCCTACGAGAGGGAAGACCGCGGCCCCCGCCGCCAGTACTGCCGTGTTCACTCCCAGTACTGCGTTGCGCTGGACGCCCTCGAACGCGTCCCCGATGAGCGTCACGGTGGTGATGAAGATGCCCGCCGCCGCAGTGCCCTGCACGATTCGGATGGCGAGGACGGTTCCGAAGTTCGACGCGAGTGCCATCGCTCCCCCGGCGAGACTGAAAATGAGTAGCGACGAGACAAGCACTCGTCTGCGGCCCACCCTGTCCGCGAGCAGGCCGATGAACGGCGAGAGGACGATGCCGGTGACGAAGTACAGCGAGACCAGCAGACTCACGCGAGCGACTGTGAGTCCAAAGGTGTCTCTGACGACGGGGAGCGCGGGCGCGATGAGTGGCACCCCGAGCGGTGCGAGCGCGGTGCTGGCCAAGACGACGCGGACGGTGCGGGACCCCCACGGGACGGCGTCGGGTGTGCGGGTGGCAGTAGTCATGATTTCCCGAGCGTGCGAGTTCGCGGCGCGCCGCGAACTCGCAGACGACACTCCTGCAACGGCGAGCGTGGTAAAAGTACGGCAGCGAAAAATCAGTTCACGGAGTCGAAGATTCGCCGATTCGCCCCGACTACGCCTCGTCGAACAACGTCTCGCCTTCGACCATGTTCTCCTCGACCACGTCCATGTCGAGGGTCACGCCGAGACCCGGCTTTTCCGGAATCTCGATGTAGCCATCTTCGATGACGTCCTCTTCCACGAGGTCTGCCCACCAGCCGAGTTCGTAGCTATGGTACTCCACCGCCAGCGAGTTCGGAATCGCCGCACCGACGTGGGCGCTGGCCATCGTCGCAACCGGTGAGGAGACGTTGTGCATGGCGACCGGGACGTAGTACTGGTTCGCAACGTCGGCGATTTTCCGGGTCTCGCGCATGCCGCCGACTTTCGGCAGGTCGGGCGCGATGATGTCCACGGCTTGGTTCTCGATGAGGCGACGTTCTTCGGTGACTCGGTATCGGTTCTCGCCGACCGTAATCGGCGTGAGCGTGGACTTCGTGACCTCCTCTTGCACCTCCAAGTTCTCCGGCGGCACGGGGTCTTCGAGCCACCACACGTCGTACTCCTCGATGGCGTCGGCGAGACGCTTCGCAGAGCCACCCGAGAACGTCCAGTGGCAGTCGAACGCCACGTCCGCGCGGTCTTTCACGCGCTCGGTGACCTTCTCGACGATTTCGGCCTTGTGGCGAATCTCGCCCGGTCGGAGGTGGCGGTTCGCGCGGTCCTTCTCGAAGCCGGAGGGCACGTCGAGGTCGAATTTGAGCGCGTCGTAGCCTAGTTCTTCGACCACGCGCTCGGCTTCGTCCGCACAGGCCTCGGGGTCTGCTTCTTCCTCGGTGTGGCAGTCACAGTAGACGCGAACTTTGTCGCGGTACTTCCCGCCGAGCAGTTGGTAGGCGGGCAGGTCCATGACCTTCCCCGCGAGGTCGTGGAGCGCGATTTCGATGCCCGCGATGGCCGTGACAGTCACGCCCTCGATGGAGCCTTCGCCGGACATTTTCTGGACGAGATGTTCGAAGAGACGGTCGATGTCCAGCGGGTTTTCGCCGACGAGGAACGGCGTCATCCGCTCGATGAGTTCGGGGACGCCCGCACCCCAGTACGCCTCGCCAGTGCCGACGACGCCAGCGTCAGTGTACACCCGTACGAGGGTCCACGGGAAGTTGCCATCTACCATCGTCGTCTGCACGTCGGTGATTTCGAGGTCGCGAGGGCCGTTGCGCTCGTTGTCGAGGCCCATCGTCCCCGAGGAGAGTTCCCGCATCGTGTACTCGGCGTTCGGGTCGTGAAGCGACTCGTAGTTTCGTCCCATGCACGCGACTAACTCGCCACGTAGTAAAAGTGTGGAGGTATCCGTCGAATTATGACGGGGACACCGTGATTCGAGACGTGAGCTTCGATGCGAACGACGGTTCGAGCGTGATGTAGACGCCCGCGGCCACGAGCGGTGTGGCCGCTGGTGCGCTGGCCGGATTCAAGGCGCCGACCGCACCGATGGACCACGTCATGCTTCCGAGGACGACTCGTTTGTTGGGTCTCAGCTGAGACCGAACGCTCCGTAGGCTACGTATTTTCATACTCTCTTCCTCCCGTGGGCGGTCAGCATCACGTTCGGGTGACGCTCGTCACTCGTCCGCCGACAATGTATGCTAACAATTCACACGGTAATAAATCTACTGTTAGTTCGACAGTGTAAATTAAAAGTGAACAGTCGCTATTGAAACGACTACAGCAGTCCGAGTGCTTCGAGGTCGGCTTCAAGCGCAGCGCGGTCCTCGTCGTCCATCTTCCGGAGCGGACTACGGAGCGGACCGGGGTCGAACCCGGTGTCTCGAATGCTCAGGGCGGTCTTCACGCCCGCCATGTACGGCCCGCGCTTGATGGCGTCGCGCACGTCGTACACCTCGCTCTGCAACTCGCGGGCACGCTCTTCGTCGCCCTCGTCGTACGCTTCGTAGAGGTCTACGACGAGTTCCGGGAAGACGTTGGCGACGGCGCTGACCATGCCCGTACAGCCGACTTCTAATCCGGGGAACAGTAGCGAGTCTGACCCCGCGAGGAAGGTCAGTTCCGGGTTCGCATCTATCGCCTGTCCGAGCCACGGCACGTCCTTGCTCGAATCCTTGAGTCCGGCGAGGTTGTCGATGTCCGCGAGCGCGTCCACGGTCTCCAACGATAGCGAGTTGCCGGTCTTGCTCGGGATGTGGTAGACGTAGACCGGAATATCGACCGCGTCGGCGACTCGCTGGTAGTGGTTCACGGCCCCGTCGTGGTCCAGCGGGAAGTAGTACGGCGTGACGACTACGACGCCGTCCGCGCCGACGGACTCGGCGTGCTCGGCGTGTGCGACCGTCTGGCGCGTACTCGGCGCGCCGACGCCCGCGATGACCGGCACGTCGCCGTCGATTTCTTCCACGACTGCCTCGACCACGCCCTCGCGCTCCTCGGGCGTCAGCAGGGGAAACTCGCCGTTGGTTCCCAGCGGGAAGACCCCGTGGGCACCGCCTTCGGCCACGTAGCGCGCGTGGGCGGCCGTCGCCTCGTAATCGACCGATTCGTCTTCGTCGAACGCCGTAATCGTCGGCGGTACCACGCCGTGCATGCCGAGAGGGTCGTCCGCGCCCGGTTTCGGCGCGTGGCCGCCGTCGGATGCGCTGTGTCCGTCGCGTTCGTCGTGCATGTGCGAATGGTCACGGGCCGCGTCCTTAAGCCGTTCCGTCTCGGCAGTTCTTTTTCGAGTGTGAGTAAACTTTTTGTGCCCGGCGACTAGAGGGAGAGATATGAACGTGACAGTCAAACTCACGGGGACGCTCGTCGCCCGAACTGGCACCCGGGAAGCCCGTGTCGGCGTGTCGGAGGACGCGACGGTGGGTGACGTGGTGGAGAAACTCGCAGACAAGCACGGCCCGCAGGTCCGCGCTGGCGTGCTGGACGGTCACCGACTCCGCTCGGACACGGTCGCAATTCGAGAATCCGTCGATACGGCCGAGACGCTCTCGACCGGCAGTAACCTGGAGTCCGGCGACACGGTCCGACTGAGTTTGAACGTTTGAGAAGTTCCCGCGTTCGAGTTTCCGTCTTCGACGTTCTCGCCGTTTCCAGCCCGATTCCAGCGGCTACTATCTAACGGCACTCCCCTTTTTCACTCTCGCTCGTCGGTTTCTCGTCCTCTTCGCTCGTCAGTTTCTCGTCCTCTTCGCTCGTCAGTTTCTCGTCTTCCTCACTCGTCGGTAGCCTCCCGAAATCGGGAGTACGGACGGCGATGCGTGTTTCGTATCAAGTCTTCATCCGAGACTCGCAGACCGAGTTCGTCCAACTCCTCGCCGATTCGGGTGAGGTCGTCGCCGTTCACGCCGATAGCTCGCACGAGGACGTTCGCTTCGCCAGTCATCACTTCTTGAACCTCCACGACGCCGGGAATCTCGGCTGCTGCCGCCGCTAACTCCTCGCGCTTCGGAATCGGTGCCGTACAGACGATGAGCGTGAACAGTTGGTGGCCCGTCGCTCCGTAATCGACGTCGGCGTGGTAGCCTCTGATGACGCCATCCGCTTCGAGTCGTTGGATGCGGTTCCGAACGGTACTCGCCGACACGTCGAGTTCCGCCGCCACGTCGCTTGAGGAGGTGCGTCGGGCGTCTCTTTGCAGTGTATAGAGGATTCGTTTGTCGAGAGAGTCCAGTTCTCGGCTCGCCATTCGAGCGGATGTTCGGTCGCCTCTCATAAAAGGACACTCACAGGGTGGTGTCAGAACGAGAAATTTGCGACTATATTTTATCGAAACAGCAACTTACTATTTATACTGATGGACAGAGTCAACGGTTACAAAAGTCTCGGGAGTGAACAGCGACGTACAACCGATGAACTCAGGCGAAATCGGTCTCCGCCTCGTCGCTGGCGTACTGCTCATCCTCGCGAACGGCTTCTTCGTCGCCATCGAGTTCGCGTTGACGCGCGCTCGGCAGTTCACCGAAGACGAGTTCGTGGACGGCAACTCGAAGCTCGAACGCGCGTGGGAGATGACACAGGACCTCGAACTGTATCTGACGACCTGTCAAGTCGGTATTACGGCGTCGAGCATCGCGGTCGGTATCGTCGCCGAACCGGCGCTCGCTGCACTGTTCGAGCCGCTGTTCGGTGGGACCGCTCTCGCCAGAATCGGGGCTGGCGCTATCATCGCGTACGCGATTATCAACCTCATCCACCTCACCCACGGCGAGCAGGCCCCGACCTACCTCGGGGTCGAGCGCTCGCGGATGGTGTGTCGGTACGGTGCGACGCCCCTCTACTGGTTCTACCTACTCATCTCGCCGCTCATCACGCTCGGCGACTACGTCGCCAAGTGGACGCTTCGACTGTTCGGCATCGAGATGACCGGCGCGTGGCTGGAAGCGGAGGAAGACGCAATCGAGACTCGTGCCCAACTGCGCAATCGAATGAGTTCCCTGCTGGAGCAGGGAGAAATCTCCGACGAGCGCCACGACGAAATCGTCAACGCACTGGCGGCGGGACGAACCGAAGTCCGGGACGTGATGGTGGACGAGGAGGACATGGTTCCGCTCTCGACCACCGTCTCTGTCGAAGAGAACCTCCGGCGCGTCTCCGAGACGCCGCACACGCGCTACCCACTTATCGGAGAAGACACCGACGAGTTCGAAGGCGTCGTCTACGTTCCGAGCGTCGTGGACTGTATCGAGGAGTTGAAAGCCGGTGACGTGACGTTCGCGGAGATTGCGGCACCGCCGATGACGGTCTCGGCCGACACCACCGTCAGCGACGCCATCGACCAGTTCCAGGCCGAGCGACAGGAACTCGCGCTGGTGCTCTCGGAGGGCGACGTGGTCGGTCTCCTCACCGCGACCGACGCGTTGGAGGCCGTAATGGGAGAACTGGAGGACCCACTCGACAGAGAGTACGAGTCCGACCAGAGTGGTTTAGGGCAGGCGACACCGGAGTAACCCGTTCCACGGCGGAGGTTTATTTCTCGTCCGCTCGCCTTAGCTGAGTTTCGCCAACCGATTCAGCGCTAACACAGTCCGCAGAATCTCGCCCGCCTTCCCGCGGTCGAAGACGAGTTCGTCGGTGCGGACGACGTGGTCCAGCACGTCCCGGGAGGCGTGTTCGGGGGCGGCCCCGAGTCCGTATTTATTTTCTGCGACCCACTTCATCACCCGGAGGTCGCTCTTGCTGTCGCCCATGACGACCGTGAACGGGTCCTCAATGCCCAGCACGTCGAAGGCTCCCTCAACGCCGACGACTTTGTTCAGTTCGAGGCTCCCGATTTCGGCGGCGTCGGCCTCGTAGTAGGCCACGTCGATGCGCTCGAAGAGGTCGGCGACGGTTTCTGGCACGTCGTCGGTCGAGCAGTCCGGCGTCCCGCCTTCCTGTTCTAGCACGCCGCGAATCTCGGGGTCTTGGTCGGCGTAGTAGGCGCGCGCCCACTCGCTGGGGTTCGCTTGGTCGGGGTCTGCGTCGCCCGCTGTGGCGAGTTGGGAGACCACGGCGTCCCCCAACAGGTCGAGTTCGTAGACGAGTGCCTCGTCGATGATTTCACGGGCCTGCCTGCTCCCCGTCTCGAAATTCGGCTTCATCGTGACGTTGAACTCGTTGCCCTGCAGGTGACAGCCACGCCGCAGGTCGTCGGGGGCCTCCGAGAGGACCCGCGAGCGCACGTCGTCGAAGATGGCCCGCACGTCGTCGTCCAGTTTCTCGTAGAGCAGTTGCTTGGTGTCCGCGCCGTGGCCGGGCGTGAACACGCCGGTTCCGGCCTCGTAGACGATAGAGAGGTCTCCGGAGTGGACGATTTCGTTGCCGAGCCCCTGAATCATAAATCCCTTGACGTTTTCGAGTGTTTGCCCGGTACAAACGACGATGGGCACGCCCTGCTCGTAGAACTCCGTGAGCAAGTGGAGCGTCTCGCGGGGAATCTCGTTGTCGGTGCCGCCAGCGGAGCGCAGTGTCTCGTCTACGTCCAGCACGAGAACGTTGACGTCGCGGTCGTACTTCGTACAGAGGTCCAGCGCGGTGAACGCTTGACTTCGAGTTGCGCGGGCGGCGATTTCGGCGAACGTCTCGCCGGTGTCTGGGAAGGCGTCCCGAATCTCGTCTTTGCGAGCGTCGAGTTCGTCGCTGGCGTCCTGCCAGTGTTCGAGTGCGACGCGCGAATCGACCGCGGGAAAGAGGTCCACGAAGTCCTGGTAGGCCCGCAGGGTCTCGGCGTCGAACTCGTCGTAGAGCCGATAGAGTTGGTCGTACCGTTCCATGCCTTGAGATGGGGTTGAGTGGCGGATAAAAGTCTGGGTGGGGGTGAATACTGTGGATGGGGGTTTGATGTGATTGTAGTCTTTGCTGGTCTCTCGACCCGCATTGTAGGAGACTTTTCCAATGGGAGTGAGGACGACTTTTCGAAGAGGACTGTAGACGACTCCTCGAACTGCACTCCGGACGACTCATAGAAGCTAGCTACTCCCGAAACCTATGTGAAACCGCACCGCACAGCACCGCTTCAGCCACACCTTAGCGGTTCCACCGCTCACTAACCGAGGCGCGCTCTCCGCACCGTTCGCGCGCCTCGCGTCCCTCCCCACCCGACTGTGTTACTCAGGTCCGGACGACGCGACACTAAAGGTCGCGTGGTCCGCGTTCCGATACTCGTCCCTCGCGCGAGTCGCTCCTGTCGTCGCTCCCACGCGCCGGGTCGGCAGTGAAAATGCGAGAAACTGACGTGGGGTCATGGCGCGCGCTGAGGCGGCCCGTGGTTTGGGCCGCCTCAAATCCGTGCGAGGGATGAGCGAACGAACGTGAGCGAATCGGTTGGGGAGGGTGTGGCTGAATCGGTTGCGGTACTGTGCGGTCTTCTAGGCTTCGGGAGTAGCTAGCCTCCCCGTCTTACCATCTGAGGTTCGCTTCTCCGTTTTTCGTCCGAATTCACTGCGCTCCTCACAGCACTCCACCTCGAAGTAGCAACTCCATCACGTCGTTCCCACCCCCTTTACAGCACCGACCCCCAAACACCCAGCTATGATAACACTCGCCTCCGACTTCGGCACGCCGTACCCGGCGGCGATGAAGGGCGTCATGCTCCAACGCACCGACACCCGACTCGTGGACGTCGCCCACGACTTCCCGCGACAGAACGTCCAGACGGCGGCGTTCTGGCTCCGAGAAGTCCTGCCGTACTTCCCGCCAGCGGTCCACCTCGTCGTCGTAGACCCCGGCGTCGGCACCGACCGCAAGGCACTCGCGATTCGGGCAGGCGACCACGCGCTCGTCGGCCCGGACAACGGCGTGTTGCTTCCCGTCGCACGCGAACTCTGCTCGGAAGACACTGCTCTGGTGGTCTTCGAAGTCGAGTACGCAGACACGGAAAGCACCACCTTCCACGGCCGCGACGTGTTCGCGCCCGCCGCCGCCGACGTGCACGAGGCAGGCGTCGAATCGCTGGAAACCATCGAACGCATCACGCCCGCCGACGAGTACGTAGACCTGCGATTCCCGGAACCTCAAATCGAAGTAGACGACGAATCTGACCACGAAGTCGCAATCGGCGAAGTCCTCGTCGTAGACGGCTTCGGAAACGTCGTCACGAACCTGCCGGGCGACCTGCTGGCGGGCAAACGAGAAGCTACGGTCAACGGCCAAACCGCCCCCGTCACCGACGCCTACGCGAAACTCCCCGCAGGTCAGCGACTCCTCACGGTCGGGAGCCACGGCAACGTCGAACTCGCGGTGAACCGAGGCCGAGGTGACGAGGCGTTCTCCCTCGACGTCGGAGATGAACTCCGACTGGAGCGCTGATGGCGCTGGACTCCTTCGCGGTGATGAACGTCGTGGGTCTGCTCGCGTTCGCCGTCGTCGGTTCCCTGCGCGCTATCGACGCCGAGTTCGACCTCTTGGGTGTCGCTGTCCTCGGCGTGATGACCGCCCTCGGCGGTGGCGTCACCCGCGACTTGCTCGTGGACTCCGTCCCGGTGGCGCTCCGTTCGACCACCGACGTGAGCGTCGCGCTCCTCGGGGTCGCCGTCGCCGTCGCGCTGGGCCACTTCGGCGTCGCGGACCGGACCGACCACTCGCTGGTCCTCTTGCCGGACGCGGTCGGTCTCGCGGCGTTCGCCACGACCGGTGCGCTCGTTGCCACCAGCGCGGGTCTCTCGCCGTTCGGCGTGGTCGTCCTCGCGACCGTGACGGGCGTCGGTGGCGGCCTCGTCAGTGACCTCTTACTCCAGAACGTCCCGTTCGTCCTCGTCGAAGACTTCTACGCGACCTGCGCGATACTCGGCGGCGTGGTCTTCTGGCTAGCGACGACTGTCGGCATCGGTCGCCGACCGAGCGCCCTCGTCTGTGCCGCCGTCGTCTTCGTCCTTCGCTTGCTTGCGATTCGCTACGAGTGGGAACTGCCGACCGTCTGAGAGGACGGTTATTGCGACTCCGAAACGGTGCTGAGGGTCAGCGACCGTGCTGGATGGATTGGGAAGTCAGGAGGAATTAAGTTGCAGTCATCGAGTAGGACGAGCAGAGAGATGAGTTCGTGGTGATTCCGCGGCGTCGAGTCCACCGGATTACGTTCGTTCTCGCTGGCGTGTACAACATGGCGTGGGGCCTCTACGCAGCAATCGACCCCCAGTGGTTGTTCCGCTTCGCCGGAATGGCACCGATGCGTCACCCCGAGATTTTCATGACGCTCGGGATGGTCATCGGCCTGTACGGAATCCTGTATCTGGAGGTCGCTCGCGCACCAGAACGAGGTTGGCTCGTCGCCGCAGTCGGCCTCGCCGGGAAACTGCTCGGTCCACTCGGGTTCGCCTTCGTCATCGTCACTGGTGCTTGGCCACCGTCAACGGTCGTCCTCGTCCTCACGAACGACCTGCTCTGGTGGCTGCCGTTCGGTCTCTACCTCTGCGATGCCTGGCCAGCGTTCCGGGATTCGACCGATTTGTCGGGCGGTCAGTTCACGAACTCCGACTGATGCACCAGTTCTCCCAGTCGTGGTGAGAGGGACGGCCGACAGCGAGACGATTAGGTGGTCCACTGGCCGCCGAAACTCGCGTGGGCCGCCGCTAGCGCGACTTCCGGATGCTGTAAGACGAGCGAGACGACCACGATGCTCGTCGCGACGATTGCGAAATCGGTGTAGATGCAGACGGCTTGAATGTTCGATGCCTTTCGAGACGGTTCCGTTCAAAGCTCCGTCTCGACCACGTAGCCCCACCGTTCCATCCCCTCGCCCTCGTAGAATTCGAGCGCGTCGTCGTTGCCCTCCCGGTTCGCCAGCGCGACGTACTTGCAGTCCCGCGCTTCGGCCCACGATTCGACGAAGTCGAGCAGTTCGCTTCCGTATCCCTCTCCGCGATGCGCCGCTGTCACCACGAAGTCGTGAATCCACGCGTGGCGAGCGTGGTGGAGGACGCGCTGAATCGAGAGACCGACGACGCCTCGCAGTTCCTCGTCCACGAAAAGACCGAACAGCCGATAGCCGTCTTCGTCGCGCCACGAGCGGACGAACTCATCGCTCGCATCGGTCCAGAGCTCCTTGAGAATCGGAATCGCCGCGTCCCACTCCTCCTCGGTCGTCAGTTCCTCGATTCGGGGGTCTGCCAAAGCTGGCGACTCGGAGGGAACTCGTAAATTCTTACCGCCCCGAAACCGCCTCGCCGTCGCGCTTCGACGCGAAACTCACGAGTCCGAACAGCAGTGCCAGTACGCAGGTGGTCAACACCATCCCGAACAGCGCCATCGAGACGGGCGAGAACTGGAACAACTCGACGCCGAGCAGTTCCATCGCCCGCCCGCGTTCTTGTCCGGTCGTGCCGACGACCGCACCCATGAGTCCGGAGAGCGCGATTACGACGACGGCGACGACGGCGAAGATAGGACGGCTAGAGCGAATCTCGTCTGTCACGATTCGGAGTTGGGAGCGACGGCGATTAGAATTGTCGATACTGGTTCTCGGTCGTCACCGATACTGATTCAGTCGTGCCTTCAACTCGGCGGCGGCCTCGCCTGCCGCGTCGTCGAACGCCAACTCCGACTCTTCGCCCGCGAAGATGATGCCACGAGTCGAGTTGACGAGGCCCGCGCCGTTGCTCGCGGTGGCGCAGGTCGCCGCCGCTTTCTCGTCGCCGCCCTGCGCGCCGACGCCCGGCACCAAGAACGGCAGGTCCGGCACGCGCTCGCGGATGGCGTAGAGTTCGTCTGGCGTGGTTGCACCGACGACGAGACCGATATTTCCGTTCTCGTTCCACTGGTTGCTCGCCATGTCTGCGACTGCCTCGTAGACGAGTTTGCCCGATTCCAGTTCGAGTTCCTGCACGTCCGCACCGCCGGGGTTCGAGGTGCGACAGAGCAGGACACAGCCTGCGTCCTCGCGGTCGAGGAACGGAGCCAGCGCGTCCTGTCCGAGATACGGATTCAGCGTGATGGCGTCCACTTTGTCGAGGATTTGGGCGTACTGCCGGGAGGTGTTCCCGATGTCGGCACGCTTGGCGTCGAGCAGTACTGGAACGCTCTTCCCGTGGGCGTGCTCGACCGTTTTTTCCAGCGACCGCCAGCCGTCGGGGTCCTCGTAGAAGGCCGCGTTGGGCTTGAACACCGCGGCGTGTTCGTGGGTCGCGTCGATGATTCGGCGGTTGAACGCCCAGCGCGGGAGGTCGGCGTCCCGAACCTCCTCGGGGAGTCGGTCTTCGTCGGGGTCGAGGCCGACCGAGAGGATGCTGTCGATGGCGTCGATGCGGTCGGCCACGCGGTCGAAGAAGGCTGTCATCTGTCGCAGAAATTTCACCGGGGCGGTTACAAACGTTCCTACTCGCCGCTCGTCGCGCAGTCCCGAAGCGCTTAAACAGGCTCTTTCCGAATCCACGAGCATGAAGCGACTCATCATCCACGGCGACCCCGGCATCCGCAAGGACGCCGTCATCGAGTACGACGACGGCGAGCGGGTCTGCTTCTCCATCAGCCGACAGGGCGACTGGCACGGTCCGGACGAACCGCAACTCTGGTGCGTCATCGGCACGGAAGACGAGCGGGAGGACTTCGAGAAGCGCAACTACGTCCCGCACTTCCTCGACACGGAGTCCATCGACGCTGAGGCGCTGACCGTCGTCAAGCACGCCAGCGAGATGGCAGTCTAAGGAATCCCCACTTTCTGCGACTTTGTTGCCCTAATCCCCAGCCACCGCGTCAACCTCCGGCGCTGGCTCCACCGCGAACAGGGCCGTAAAGACCACCGAGGAGACGACGATGAACCCGGCGGCGGTCCAGAAGGCAATCAGGACGCTCGTCGCGTCCCAGATGAAGCCGACTAGCACTGGCCCGCCGACTTGCCCGACTTTCCACGAGATGGAGCGCAAAGAGAGCGAGGACCCCACCGCGTCGAAGTGTTCGCCCTCCTCCACGAACAGTGCCATGCTGGCCGGGAGCCGCAGGCTGTCGCCGACGCCGAGGACGGCGTAGGCCGAGAAGAGGACGAAGAACGCCCCCGGAAGTACGAGTTCGCTTCCGAGTGCGGTGAGTGTGACACTGGGAATGTACGACTCTGCGAATCCTGCCAACGGTACCATGGCGGTGCCGACGGCGTAGACGAGTGCCCCGGCGAAGATGAACCGGTAGCGACTGCCGAAGCGGTCGGTCCAGTCGCCGACCTTGCCTTGCGTGAGCGATTTCGTTAACTTCCCACCGGCCATGATGCCGCCGATGACGAGCGGGTTGATGCCGAATTCGGTGCGGGCGTAGATTGGCAGGAAGATGATGACTGCCATCTTGCCCACGCTGAACGCGCCGCGGAAGAAGACGAGCGCCTGAATCGCGCGGCGGCCCATCAAGGTCTTGATGGCGTCGCGGCCGCTGGTCTCCTCGGGGTCGGCTTTCCCGCCGGGATTGTCCCGGAGGAAGCCCCAGACTGCGAGAAATGCCCCAATCGTAATCACCGACAGCACTGCGTAGGTGGCTTGGAAGCCGTAGACGTACAGCAGTAAACCGCCGAAGATGTCGCCGAAGAGGCTGGAGAACGCGCCGACTTGGTTGTACGTTCCTATCCAGAGGCCACGCGATTCGTCGGGACTGATTTCGCCGACGACGGTCGTGCCGGTTAGCCAGAGAATGGACGCGCTCAGACCCTGCACCATCCGGATGAGGATGACGTCCGAAACGGAAGAGGCGAACGCGAACGCGACGAAGACGACGACGTTCAAGCCCAAGCCAACCAAGAGGAACTTCTTCGAGTCCTGCAGGTCTACCCAGCGACCCAACGGAAGCACGATGAGCAACTGAATCGCGGCGAACGCTGTGCCGAACAGTCCCTCGACGGTACCAGATGTCTGGAAGAGGTCGGCGTAGAGTGCCAACGCGATGAGAATCGTCGAGTAGGCTTGACTCCGGGCGAACGCGGTGCTGGCGAGCGCGACGAACTCGCGATTGCCGAACAGGCCGAGTGACCCGTTTGCCGATTCGCCCACTGTTACGAATCGAAATAGTAGGTGTGACGCTAATAAGTCCACGGCTCGCGGAAACTGTTGGGTCTATCGAGAGCCGTGACGCGGTGCTACTGACAACGTGAGGAGCGACGAAAAAGCGGCTGTGGTGCCCGCTCGCGGTGCCGTCTGCTTAGTCGTCTTCGAGCGCGTCGGCGATGCGCTTGATAGCTCGGGTCTGGTCGCGCATCTCGTCGCGGAGCTGTCGAATCTCGCGGACGAGTTCCTCGTTCCCGCCGCTCTCGCTTTCGCCGGGTCGGCCGCCGGGACCCATGCCGCCGGGCCCGCCACCGGGACCGCCGCCCATCATGCCGCCCATCATCTGGGCGAACGGGTTGCCGCCGCCACCCATGCCGCCGGGGCCGCCACCGGGGCCGCCGCCCATCATCTCTTCCATCTTCTCGCGGCGGTCTTCGTCGCCCTCGCCCTCCTCGGCGCGCTTCTCTCGAATCTCCTCGACGCGCTCGCGGAAGGACTTCTCCTCGCCCTCGTCTCCGTTGTCAGGTTGCTCGTTGGCTTCGTCGTCTGCCATAGCCGGTGATTCGCGTGCCGCGTGGAAAAGCGTGGTGCATCGGGTACGAAATAGGAGCGTTGAGGGGCGTTTCTGAACCGGAGGGTTGACGACTGCGACTTCGACATTCGGGCGTGACAGACAGCGACAGGATTGCCAACAGGTCGAAGCTAGCTACTTCCGATACATAGAAGACCGCACCGCCCAGCACCGCATCAGCCACGCGCAGGACGGTTCCTGCAATTCGATTTTAGGTCATGGCGTGCGCTTGCGCGACTTCGTGTCGCGCCAAACTCCGCGCGAGGTTTCGCTGAGCGTAGTGAGGCGAGGCTCGGAAGAGCTTGCTCTTCCGGTGGATGAGTGAGTGAAACGAGCGAATCGGCTAGGGAGGAATGTGGCTATCCCGATGCTGGGCGGGGCGGTTTCTCATCGGTTTCGGCGATAGTGCTGTTCAGAGATTCAATTGAATTGTAGTCGCTGTCGCGGTACCAGTCCAAATCCCACGAACTACCACCACACAAAAAACGAAGAAACAGAATTACTAGTACGCCGATTCCCCGGTCTTCTCCACGAACGTCGCCGTCCCCGTATGATTCGAATCGTCGAACGACTCCACTTTCAGAATCGCCCGGATGTCCACTGCCCCATCCGGCGCGCCCTCGATACGCAGAATCGAATCACCAATCCGGGCAACCGGCACGTCACCGTCGTAGCCCGTGATGAACGCCGAAATCTCTTCACCAGCGTCGAAACTGGGCGTGTTCGTCCGGAAGCCGATCCCGGCGAAGAACTTGCGCTTGCGGCTCATACGCGGGCCACCTCCTCGGACTCGCGGTCAGAGATGTACTCCAGTCCGAACCCGGTCAGAGCCGAAATCAGGAACACGCCGAAGAGGAACCAGCCGTGGAAGACGAACGGCCAGACTTCGGCGGGGTTGACGAGCATCTCGCGGGTGAACCACTGGAAGTTGTCGGACCCGACGAGCGTGCGCATCTCGGCGTAGCCGACGAGGACGCCGCCCGCCCACGGGAAGATGTAGCCCAGCGCGGAGGTGTTGGCGTCCAGGATGTTCGCGCGTCGGTAGCCGTTGACGTTGAACCGCTCGCCGATGCGGGCGATGTACGGCGCGATGGCGATTTCGGCCGCCGTGTTGATGGTAATCATCGCGTTGACGCTCGCAGTGCCGAGTACCATCGTCGTCTCCGCGCGGCGGACGTTGGTCGCGACGTTTTCCAACAGCCAGTTCTGGATGGCTTCGAAGCCGCCGCCGCGAATCATGATTTGTGCGCCCGAGACGATGAGCAGCGTGAGGACGATGAGCGGGAAGAACCCGGCCGCACCGTTCAGAATCGACCCGCCGACGCCGATTTGGTCGGACGTGGCCGGGACCGTCGTCACGAACGGCAGGACGGCGAACGTCTCAGTGATACCGCTCGACGGCGCGCGGAACACGAGCATGTCGGACACCGACGCGAGTCCGAAGAGCAAGTTCGAAGCGATTGCCACGATGAGCCCCCACGAAATCGCTTCCACGATGTGGCGGCCACGAATCGCGGTGAAGATGACCACGCCAATCGAGAGCAGGTGGACGAGACCCGCCGACGTGGCTTGTCCAGCCAGTACGTCCTGTGCGGCCGAAATCTCGACGCCGGACATCGTACTGCCAGCAATCAAGTAGGCGACGAACGCCAACGACGCCGCGACGATAGCGTACTTGAACCGTGACGCGACGACGCCGCCGATGTCCGAGTCCTGCGTGACCGCGGAGACGATGGTGGTGTCCGAAACCGGTGCGAGGTTGTCGCCGAACACTGCGCCGGAGAGAATCGCTCCGAACAGGAGCGTCGGGTTCGCACCCAGTAGAATCCCGGCGGGGAAAAAGAGGCCAGTGAACGCGATGGTCGTCCCGTAGCCGGTGCCGATGCCCGTCGCTAGCAGTGCCGCGAGGATGAACGTAATCGCGGGGAACAGTGTGGCTCCGACGTTGAGTGCTTCCGAGGCCCAGACGAGTCCGCCGACGAAGCCACCCGTCTGGATGGTGTCGGCGAACATGCCCGCCCAGAGCCACGCGACGATTGCGGTGGCCGCGACGCGCTGGGTCATCCCCTCGAAGATGGTGTTGGCGTAGGTCTTCCAGTCGCCCTTGGCGAAGAACATCCCGACGACGAGTGCGACCAGCATACCGGCGACGAGTCCGGTCGTGTCGCCGATTCGCAAGACGCCGCTCTGGAAGATGGCCCACGCGATGAACAACGCGATGGGTATCGCACTCGCGGCCGGGCCACCGTAGAACTCTATTTCCCTACCGCGTCTGGCCTGCTGGGCCTCCGCGAGTTCCTGTTCGACTGTTTGTTCTCGATTGTCGTCTGACTCGCCCATGCTGTGATGTGTGTTTTCATACTGAGGGGGCTTATAAATAATCGCCAGCTAACGGCGAGATTCGCTAGTAGTGGTCGGTATTTTGGGGTGATTGGGTTCGTTGTGTCGGATTCGTTTGTCGGTGAGACGGGTTTGGTAAGTGTTGGTGGAGATACGACAACTTCGGATTTAGCATCTCGAACGAGTCCGCGAACAGACTATTGCCGGTGCTTAGGAGAACCGCCCAGCACCGCCAGCGCGCGCCGGAGGTTTGGCTAGTTTCTCTCGATTTCAGTTGCAGTCGGCGCGCGCTGGCACGACCCTGCGTCGTGGCGAACCCCGTGCGAGGGATGACTGAGAAGCGAGCAACGCGAGCGCCGAAGGAATCGGCTGGGGAGGTATGTGGTGCGGTAGCGGTGCGGTTCCCTTTGTATCGTGTAAGTAGCGGTCACGAACTCATCCGTCGAGTTGGCTACGGTTTCGACAGTTACTGCTCTTCAACGTGACCACCCCCGACAATCCTTCCCGCAATCTCGATACCAAAAATACCGCCATCATATGCCGCGCGTCTGACGCAAGGTTAACGGTCTGGAATGCATTGGCCCGCACATGACAAGCCTCGCGGAGACCTACGAGGAGAACGTCGGCGAGGTGGGCAACAAACGCCGACTCTACCTCGGCGTGGGGCTGTTCGCCACCGGAGCCTTGCTCGTCGTGACCGGCATGCTGACCGCCACGATAGGCGTCGATTTGCTCGCCGGGTTCGGCGTCAAGTGGTACCACGCGCGCGAAATCGCAGGCGTCCTCGCCGGACTCGGCGTTCCAGCGGTGTTCGTCGGCGTGTTCACCATCTTGCCCGCCAGCGAGCGCGTTCGCGCGGCCGCCGCAATCGGCGCAGGAATCGCCGTCCTCGGCGTGGCACTGTTCACGAACGCCTACCCCTACGACTGGGCGGGCGCAGGCGACAGTCGCGCACAGACCTTGCAGGTCGTCGCCGTCTACTTCTGTGGCCTCATCGTTACCTTCTGGTGTCTGTTCGTCGCCGTCGCGAACTTCAAGACGCGCAACGACCCCGGCGGCACCGTCACGCTCGAAATCAACAAGGAGGGCGAAGTTCGAACTGTCGAAGTTGACGCCGACGACTTAGACGACTTCGACAACTTGGACGAACTGCGCGCGATGCAGACCGAGTTGGCCGCCCCCGGCGAGTACAGCGACGACTCCGAGCGCAAGCCCACCGGATACGGCGGCGTCGGCTTCCTGGGCGACGTGCCGATGGACGACGCGCCGGGCGGGACCCACGCCGACGGCGGCACGGTCGCCGCGAACGACATCAGTTCACCGTTGGACGACCCGAACGCGGAGGGACTGTCGAACCAGCGGACGACCGACACCTACTGCGGGAACTGCAAGCACTTCCAGTACGTCCGGTCGGGCAACGGGATGCAACCCCACTGTGGCTTCTACGGCCGCGCCATGGACGACATGGACGCCTGCGACGAGTGGGAACCGAATAGCTGAGTCGCGAACAGACGAGACGCGAACAGTTGCCGATTTCTCACGGCGAATGGTAGATCCCCCAACATTTAATGTGGCATAGAGTAACAGTGTAGTATGAAGCGTTCAGCAGAGCGCCCAAGCGACGTGAGCAAGAAGTGGCCGCTCGCGTTAGGCGTCCTCGGCGTCGTGGCCGCCGCGATTCCCATCGCCGCTAGCGCACACTCGTTCTGGGTCGCCATCGGCCTCGGCATGGCGCTGCTCGCCGCCGCGCTCGCGGTCGCTACGGACGCAGACATGGACGGCCCGCCACCGCGCCGGACAGGATAGGTCCGACGGGGCTTTAGATTGTAGAGAGCGTCTCTTTTACCGACTCCCAGTGGCTTCCTTTCCAGAAGTGCTGCCCGCACTCAGCGCATCGCCAGACGCGCCGCTCCTCGGTACTCGGCGCGTACTCGGGCGTCGGTTGTTCACTCGTTCCGTCCACCTCCACCAGTTCGCCGTTACACGACGCACAGCGCGCTGGCTCTGTCAGTTCGAGTTCGAATCCCGCCGACGCGAGTTCTGCCAGTTGGTCGGTCACGCCGTGCGATTCGAGCAACATGCCGTCCTCGCCTGCACGCTCTGCGAGCGCCACGTCTCGGGTCAGGAGCAACCGATCGTCTTCGCGCGCCAGTTCGAGCAATCGGTCGTCGGCTTCGACGCCTCGCGGGTCGTCACTTCGCTCCTCCCCGCTCGTCCGTTCCGAGTCACTTCGTGGCTCGCAGTCGAGCGCATACGCCGCGTCGTAGCCACACATCCGTAGATAGGTCGCCAGTTTGCCGAGCATCACGTCGAGCAAGAGCGAGGTGTCAGCGGACGAAGAACGCTCGTCTTCATGCATCTCAGTGGAAGAACTCGCGCACGCCGTCGGCGTCCCGCGAGTTCAGCACGTCTGCCGTCTCGGCCCACCCGCGACGGGCGGTGTGGACGCCGTACCGGACGTTCGCGTACTCCGGCGGGCCGTGAGCGTCCGTGTTGATGGCGATGGTCGCGCCTGCTTCGACGGCCTGCTTGACCGCGCTCCCCCAGAGGTCGAGTCGGTGCGGATTGCTGTTGATTTCGAGTGCGGTGTCGTGTTCGGCGGCCGCCTTTGCGACGGTCTCGATGTCGAACTCCAACCCGGGACGACCGTTGAGAATCCGACCGCTCGGGTGGCCCAGAATATCGACGCTCGGATGTTCGACGGCGGCGACCAGACGGTCGGTTCCGTCACCGTCCAGTCCACTGTGTGGCGAGGCGACCACGCAGTCGAGGTCCGCTAGCAGGTCGTCGCCGACGCTGATTCCGCCGTCGGCGTCGATGTTGGCTTCGACGCCAGCGAAGACGGTGATGGGGAGATCCGCTTCGAGGTCGCGGATTTCGGCTACTTGCTCGCGCAGTTCCTCGTCGTCCAGTCCGACCCCGCCGACCATCCCCGGCCCAGTCGCGTGGTCGGAGACGCAGATGTAGTCGTGGCCGAACTCTGCTGCGGCGTCGGCCATCTGTTCGATGGTGTACTCTCCGTCGGACCACTCGGTGTGCAGGTGGAGGTCGCCGCGAATCTCACCCTCTTCGAGGAGGTCCGGGAGGTCCTCGTTCGCGGCGGCGTCGATTTCGCCCCGGTCTTCGCGCATCTCGGGCGCTATCGGGGGGAGGTCGAGGACTTCGTAGACGCTGTCCTCTGTTCTGCCCGCGATTCGCTCGCCGACTCGCTGGCCTTCGTCGGGGTCGTCGATGTCACTCACATCGAAGACGCCGTACTCGTTTATCTTCAGGTCGCGCGCGATGGCGTAGTTGCGCAGTCGGATGTTGTGTTCCTTGCTCCCGGTGAAGTACTGCAACGCGCTCCCGAACTCGTCGGGTACCACGACGCGCAAATCGACGCGCTGGCCGTTCGAGCGCACGCTGGCTTTGTCCGTTCCGGCCTCGATGACTTCGTCGGCCTCGTCCCAGTCGGTGAACGCGTCGATGACTGTCTCGCCATCGTCACTGGCGACTAGTACGTCGATGTCGCCGATGGTGGATTTCCACCGACGGAGCGACCCCGCGAGTTCGCATCTCCCTGTGTCCGGAATCGACTCGAAGAAGTCGAGTGCCTCTTCGCCGACAGGCCGGGCGTCGCCGAGCAGTTCGCGCTCGCGGGACTGGCGAGCGAAGTCGATGCCCTCCAAGATGTTCTGCTCTGACTTCTCGCCGTAGCCCGAAATCTCCTGAATCTTGCCGCCGCTGGCGGCTTCTTCGAGGTCGTCTAAATCCTGCACGCCGAGTTCGCGGTAGAGGTCACCCACCGTCTTCGGGCCGACGCCCTCGACGGCGGTGAGTTCGGCCATCTCGACGGGGAGTTCTTCGCGCTTTTCCTCTAATTGGTGGAACGTCCCCGTCTCGACGGCCTCGATAACTTTCTCGGCGATGGACTCGCCCACGTCGGGGATTTCTTGGACGGCTTCCGGTCCTTGGTCGGCGAGGTCTTCGATGTCTGCTGGGGAATCTCGGATGCTCTCTGCGGCCCGGCGGTAGGACTTGGGCTTGTAGCCTACGTCTTGGGCGTCCAGTAGGTCGGCGTACGCTTCGAGTAACTCGGCGATTTCGGCGTTTCGTCTCATGGTTTGTTGTCCTAGAATCGACCGCGACTGCTCGAATCCTCGCGTCCGAGCGCCTGTTTCAGGAACGACATCCAGCGCTTCTGGTCGGCGGCTTCCTTGGCTTTGGCCTCGTCTTCGATGTTCGTCGCGCCGAGGCTTTCGAGGGCGTTCATCGCCCGGTCGATGCCAATGATAGCCCCCACGAAGTCTTCGCCCTCCTCACGCGTGATGTCGGCTTCCTCCAGTCGCTGCTTGCGCTGGAGTCGCTCGCGTCGGAGGTTCTTCTTCGCCTGCTCGACCCGGTCGCGTTCGCCCGCCGGAATCGTGTCCCGGCGCTTGATTTCGAAGACGAACTCTCGGAGGTTCACGTCCTCTCCCTGCACGTCGATGGTCTCGGGGATGTCCGCACCGACGGTCGCGCCCTCGCGCTCGACCCGTTCGAGCAGTTGCTTTCGCTCGTACTCCTTCACACCTCTCTATCGGGACGCAACCGGCAAAAAGTCACCGCGAAGGGCGCGTCTCGCCAGGTATGCACGATAGGAATACTTCCAGTCGGCGCGGATAATTCCAACAAAAGCATAGGTGCGTGGACTGACTACGAATCGGCATGAAGAAGCCCGGCGAAGTGTTTGCCGACGCGAGCGTCTACGACCCCGGCATCGAAGCCATCGTGCCGCGGTACGACGAGCTTCACGACGCGATTCTGAACTCCCCGCCCCACGACCGCTCGGAAGCGATTCGGGTGCTGGAACTCGGTACCGGAACCGGCGAGTTGACGGCGAAACTCCTCACACGATTCCCCGAGAGTTCAGTGCTGGCGGCCGACCACAGCGAACAGATGCTGGTCGAGGCCGAGCGTAAACTGGAGACGTTCGGCGACCGAGTCGAACTCGGACAGGGCGCGTTCCCCGAGGACTACCCCGACCAAACTGACGAATTCGACTTGGTCGTCTCCTCACTGGCGGTTCATCACTTGGACGAGGGCGAGAAGAAGGCTCTCTTCGACGCTATCTACGACTGTCTGAACCCCGGTGGCTGGTTCATCAACGGCGACGTCGTGCAGTTCGACGCCCCTCACTTGGAGGCACTCTCGGGCGACATGATAGAGAACTGGGTCCGCTCGAAAGGCTGGGAGGAAGCGGACTTCATGGACGAGTGGGAAGCCAGTGACGACTACGACAACCCCTCGACGCTGACCGATCAACTCGTATGGCTTCGAGAGTCTGAGTTCGAAGCGGTCACGTCTATCTGGCAGTACTACAACTTCGCGGTGTACGGCGGACAGAAACCGGAGTAAGGCAAGGTTTCGAAACGCTACTCTTGGGTCATGGCGCGCGCTGGGTCGAGTTCAGTTCGTACCGATTCTGCGCGAGGTCTTCACGAGCGAAGCGAGCGACGTCTCGACAGAGTCAGCTCTGTCGGTGGACGACCGGAGCGACTGAAAGGAGCGAAGGGAATCGGTTGGGGAGGCGTGTGGTCCTCGCAGTGCGGGTGCGGTTTCTCAGTTGTGACGGGAGTAGTTAGCGAAGACCTGCACCGCGGAGAAAAATCGGCTCGTTACTTCTGGAAAATCAGTACCGGAAACACACCGGTACAGAGGGAATCCTACTCGGAACGACCAGCACTCCGAGGTCACACATCTCAGTCAACCGGACAGAACCCGAACTCGAAAGCGTTCTCTCGGCCTGAATGCCGATTACCCAAACCCCTTTCAAGTCACACCCCCAAGCCAAACCCAATGGCGAAGTGTGACGCGTGCGGCGAACACGAGAACATGCCGTACAAGTGTCGCCGGTGTGGCGGCACTTACTGTGGGGAACATCGACTCCCCGAGAGCCACGAGTGCCCAGGGTTGAACGAGTGGAACGACCCCGATGGCGTCTTCGACAGCGGTTTCGACGAGAGCGTCGAGAACCGCGGTGGCTCTTCCGGCGGCGTGACGAGTCGGTTGAACACGAGCACGGGCGGCCCGCTGGGTTACTTCCGGGGCAACATGACGTATCTCTTCCTCGGACTGATGGTGGTTACGTTCGCCGTCCAGATGACGCTACGAGTGATTCTAGGGCGACCTGACTTGGAGGCATTCTTGTTCATCCTCCAGTCCAACCACATCAACTACGTCTGGACGTGGGTCACGTCCATCTTCGCGCACGGCGGCCCGATGCACCTGTTCTTCAACGGACTGGTGCTGTACTTCTTCGGCCCCGTCGTCGAGCGGCGCATCGGGAGCAAGAAGTTCGTCGCGCTGTTCCTCATCTCCGGGATGGTCGCGGGTCTCGCACAGGTCGGCGTCTCGGCGTTCATGGGCGTCTCCTCGGGTGTCCTCGGGGCGAGCGGTGCCATCGCCGCCGTGATGGGAGTTCTCACAGTCCTGAACCCGAACCTGCGCATCTACCTGTACTTCTTCATCCCGATGCCGCTGTGGCTGGCGACGGCACTGTTCGTCGGCTACTCGGCGTTCGTCAGCGCGAGCGGCGGCATCGGTGCGGGCGGCGTCGCACAACTCGCCCACCTCATGGGCGTGGCAATCGGACTCGCCTACGGCGCGAAACTCAAGGCCGAAGGCGAGCGCGGACCACAGCAACTCCAGTTCGGCGGTGGCGGCGGTGGCGGCATGGGCGGCGGCGGTCGGGGGCCCGGTCGCTTCTGATGGACCCTGTCCACCCCGAGTTCGTTCCTGACCCCTCGCTCTCGCGGGCGGAGATGGAACAGGTACAGCGCGACATCGCGGACGCCGCGGTGTTCGAAGACGACTTCTCGTTCGACCCGACGAACGTCGGGACCGACGCTACTGAAGCGAGCGAACGCTCCCAGACTACGCTCGACGAGACGACCGAAGAACGCGAACAGAGAGAGCGCGAGCGCGACCCACCGATGGTCGTTGGGGTAGACCAAGCGTTCACGAGCGACGGCGAACAGGCAATCAGTGCCATCGTCGCGGTGCAAGACGGCGACGTGGTCGAACGTGTCCACGCCGTCGAACCCTGCCAGATACCGTACATCCCCGGTCTGCTCTCGTTTCGCGAAGGCGGAGCTATCCTCTCGGCGTTCGAGGAGTTGTCAGTCGAACCCGACCTCGCAATCGTGGACGGGAGCGGCCGCATCCACTTTCGGCAGGCAGGACTGGCGACGCACGTCGGCGTCACGCTCGACCTGCCAGCAATCGGCGTCGCCAAGAACCTGCTCTGTGGTCGCGCTGAGGAACCGCTGGACGAACCGCTCCCGGAGGGTGTTCGCGTGCCAATCAAAGCCGACGAGGACGTGACCGCACCCGAGGGGACCGTCATCGGCTACGCGCTCCAGTCGAAGCAGTACGACAACCCGAGCAGGCGGTACGTCAATCCGCTGTACGTCAGCCCCGGCCACCGAGTATCGGCGAAGACGGCCACGGAACTCGTCTGGCGACTCTGTGCGGGCTACAAGCTCCCGGAACCGACGCGACTGGCGGACGCCTACGCCGACGAAGTGAAGTCCGAACGGTAAGCCGAATCTCTGCGCCGAGTGGTAACCTGAACCGCCAGTAGTTAACTGTCCACGCCGAGACAATGAGAGTAATGACAGAGACCGTCCTCATCACGGGTTGTTCGTCTGGCATCGGACGCGAGACTGCAGAGTCGTTCCTCGCCGACGGGTGGGAAGTGTACGCGACCGCTCGCAACCCCGCAGACATCGAAGCGTTAGGCGAGCAAGGTTGTAACATCGCCACGCTCGACGTGACCGACGACGGCGACGTAGAGCGCGTCGTGGACCGAATCATCGACGAGGAAGGCCGCATCGACTGTCTGGTCAACAACGCGGGCTACGGCCAACTGGGGCCTATCGAGGACGTCCCCGTCGAGAGCGTCGAGAAGCAGTTCGACGTGAACGTCTTCGGGCCACATCGACTCACTCGTGCCGTCCTGCCGCACATGCGCCAGCGCCAGACCGGGACTATCGTCAACGTCTCCAGCGTCGCGGGGCGCGTCTCGACGCCCGGCATGGGCGTCTACTGCGGGTCGAAAGCCGCCATGGAGTCGATGAGCGATGCGCTCCGCCCGGAGGTAGACCGGTTCGGCATCGACGTGGTACTCGTGGAACCCGGCCCGGTCGAGACGGCGTTCGCCGAACGCGCAGAAAGCGAAGCGAACGGCTTCGAACGCTCGGACGCCTACGACGACATCTACTCCATCTTGGACGATGCCGGAACGCTCGGCAGTGGCGCGCCGGGCGAGATTTCGCCGGTCGAAGTCGCCGAGACGATTCTCGACGCCGCGAACCTCACCGACCCCGCCGCGCGCTATCCGGTCGGAAAGATAGCCGAAGCGTCCACGTTCGCGCGGTTCGTCCCGGCGACTATCATGGACAAACTGTACGGGTTCGGCTTCTCGCTGTTGTCGAAGCGGTCGTCGAGCGACTAACTAGGAGTGACAGCGGAGTCCGTTCGACAGAAACGCGGCGGTTTTCTCCACGGTCTCCTCTCGGGGGTCGGTCCCCAAGAACGAGTGATCCGTGCCCTCGATTACTGCCAGTCGTGCGTCCTGCATGTGCTCGACCATCCGTTCGGAGCCTTCGATTGGCACGCCTTCGTCCTCGTCGCCGTGCAGAATCAGCGTCGGCGTCTCGATGGCGGCCAACGTGGCGTCGTCTATCTGCATCGACTCGGCCTCGCTCAGTTTCGTGGTCTCGATTTCTTCGATAGTGGCTTGCTCGCCGACTCTGATTGCCGGCGCCCACAGTACCATCCGCTCGATAGCGTCGGGGACGTGCGTCAGCGACACGCCGCCGCAGAAGCTTTTGGCGACCAGACTGACGTTCGAACAACCGCTGTCTTGCAGAAACGCGACTGCGGCATCGATTTCCGCGTGCAGTTCGCCGAGCGTCTTCTCCCATAGTTCGTCAGGTGACCTCCAACTCTGGAACCGCAAGACGTGGTGACCGTCTTCGGTAGCAGTGTCTGCGAACTGGTCGAAGATGTCGCCGTAGGGTCCGTGGCCCGCGCCCGGTAACAAGACGATACCGCGCTCCGCGTCGCCACGCTTCGCGTCGTCGTTCGGAACGTTCAGACGGCCTGAAACGCTGTCCTCGCCGACAGGTAACTGAATTTCTTCGACACTCATGTGCTACGGCTGTCATCACTCGAGGGGAAAATAAAGATTCGCGTCCACCGAGTCAGAGTTCACCAGAACGCCGTCAGTCGCTACTCCAGGCAGGCCGCCACGAGACGAAGCATCCGCTCGCCTCGCACTTCGTCGGCCAGCAGCGGAACGCGCCGGACGTCGTGTCCGCGGAACAGTTCCTGAGCCTCCGACAGTGCCTGCTGTTGGACTTCCCAGCGGCGCTGGCAGAACTCGCAACTGTCGAGGTCCGGCGAGACGAACGCGTCCGAATCGACGCCGTTCGCTACCGAGGCCAAATCTTCCATCACCTTGTTGACCACGACGGTACCGACCGGCACGTCGTAGTCCTGGAGTTGCTCGCGCAGTCGCTTCGACTCGAAGACGCTCATCTCCTCGGGGACGAGTACGACCCGGAAGTCCGTCTGAGTCGGGTCGCGAAGGGTCGCTCGGAGGCGTTCGATGCGCGCCGACAGTTCGTCTAGGTCGGCCATTCCTTGCTCGGGGTCGGCGTCGTCACCGAAGAGACCGCCCAGACCGTCCATCATTCCCTGGAACCTCTGGCGGAGTTTCATGATTTTGCCGACCATCGAGTCCATCAGTTCGGGCAGTTCGAGCAGTCGGAGCGTGTGGCCGGTCGGCGCGGTGTCCACGACGACGCGGTCGAACCGCGGGTCGTCCATGAACTCCAGTAGTTTCTGCATCGCCGCGGCTTCGTCCGCGCCGGGCATCTGGCCGCCGAGCATCGCGCTCATCGGGTCGTCGCCGTCGAGCATGCCGCCCATCGGACCGCCAACCGCTCCACCCTCTGCGTTCGGGTCGCTCGCCCCGTTTGCATCGCTCGCGTCGGCGGCTTCAGTCGAATCGGCCGAATCTGGACCGCCCGCTCCGCCGCCGAAGAACCCGTGTCCGTCTTCCAGCGCCGCCTCGGGGTCGATTTCCGCGGCGTAGAGCGGAACGTCCTCGCGTATCTGTTTCGGGTCGGCGGGAATCTGGGTCTCGAAGGTGTCCGACAGCGAGTGGGCGGGGTCCGTCGAGACGACCAGCGTCGGCGTGCCGTCCCGGGCGCTGGCGAGACCCGTCGCGGCCGCCATCGTCGTCTTACCCACGCCGCCTTTCCCCCCGTAGAGGACGTACTCGGGCGCGTCTACGCCGGTCGGCACGTCCGTGTCGTCGATGTCCTCGACCGCTTCCACGTCGAGTTCGGCCATACCGGTGAGTCGTGGACGAACGCTTGTGTACTCGTCGGTCTCCCACACGCTTCGTTCGAAGGTCGCCGTCTCCGACTCGGTATCGGAGCAGTCAAGTCTTCAAGGACACTAGCGTAATTCAAGTGAGCAGCAAAATACTCGTCGCTGGAGACGTTCACCTCGGGGCCGAGAACGCGAACGCCGAGGCGTTCGGTGGCTTCCTCGATAGCGTCTCGCAGAACTGTACCGGAATCGAACAGTTCGTCCTGCTCGGCGACGTGTGGGACCTCGTGCGCCGAGACCCGTTCGGGTGCGCGTGGGAGACCAGCGAGACGGTGACGCGCCTGAAGCGGTTGGCCGAGGAGATACCGGTCTCGTTCGTCTACGGGAACCACGACACGTACCTCCGGAACTTGGACGACGCGCTGTACGGCGTCGAGTTCCGCGACCAGCACGCCCTCGAAAGCGGCGGCCAGCGGGTGCAGTTCCGCCACGGGCAATCGTTCGACAGACTCCAATCGGACGTGGTCTCGACCTACCTCTCGGGGGCCGGAGACCGCGGCGACATCGACCCCACTAACGGCCGCAAAGACCCGATAGTGGCCAGCGGCCGCCGACTCGTCCAGCGAAGCAAGCGAGGACTCAAGTTGGCGGCGAGTTCCCTACTCGGCGCTGACGCGGGGTTCGATGGGACGCCGACGTACCCGCGCCGCGAACGGCGTGCACACTCCCACGTCGAGGAAATAGCGGCGGACAAACTCGTCTACGGCCACACCCACGTCCCGTACGTCCACCCGGACAACACGGTGGCGAATCCGGGGTCGTGGAAATCGACCGCGCCAGTTCACAACACGTTTCTGGTCGTCGAGGACGGCGACATCGAACTCTACCAGTACGACGACGCCGACGCCGCCGAGAGTCCCGAGGGCGACTCGACGGGGTCGCTCGACGCGCTCGGAACCCCCATCTCCGGCGTCTCGTTCTGAGTACAGGGGTATCGTTTTAGTGTGATAGGCGACGTAGAGTGGTGGCGATGGTCGAGCAGGAAGTCTTCGACAATCGCCTCACTGGGAAGTTGGTCGCCGAGGCAGTCCTGCGGTTGTTCGAATCCGACGGCACGGTTTATCTGGCGACGGGCTACCTGACGTGGTCGGGCTATCTCACCATCGCCGACTCGCTCCGAGAGTTTCTGGCGCGGAATCCGGACAACCGTGTCGTAATCGTCGTCTCGACCGGCGCAGACCAGTTCTCCCGTCTGGTCGCCAACGCAATCTGGGACCTCGACGTGGACGACCGCTGTCAGCTACTGACCTACCGGGACGGGTTCATCCACCCGAAACTCTACATCCGTGACGGCGAGGACCCCGCCTTAGTCATGGGGTCGGCGAACCTCACGTGGGACGGACTCGGGAAGAACCTCGAACTCGCTTGGTACTACCGCGCGGACGACACTGACGACGAAATCTTCCAGTCGCACCTCGACTGGATGCACTCCTTCGTCGGCGAGTGCGACACCGTCACGCCCGACGACCTCCGGCGGAGCGTTCGCCTGCGCAAGACTGCCGACACGTGGCTCTCGAAGGGTCGCATCAACCTCCCGCAGATGGTTCGGGGGGCGCTTCCGTTCGGGCGACGAGAGCCACCCGCGGTGCCGCCGCTCTTGGGCGAATTCGACGGAGCAGAGTCGGACGACGAGTAGGAAACTAACAGGCTCTTAGTCGTCACGAACGTCCGAGACGTCGCTCTGGGACGTCTCCAGCACCGTCGCTGGCGGAAGGTCGGTCTCGGTCCACGTCGGCAGACGCGAGTCCTTCCCACCAAGTGGCGAAATCGCCTCGGCGTAGATATCGACCTGCTCGCGCTCGGCCATACGGTCGTACGAAAGGCCGTTGAACGCCGCGTCGGCAGCGTACTGCTCGACGAACTCGTCGGCGACGCGTCGATAGTTTTCGACCAAGTCGGCGTACGACGGTTCGACGCCACGAGATTCGACAGTCCGAAAGAGCGCGGCGGCGACGTGTTCGCTCATGTCGCCGAGTCCGGTCGGTCCGGAGACCGCACGGTGGTCGTGTTCGTAGTGGCCCAAATCGACCTGTGCAGTTCCCTCGAATCCGGCGTAGTCGAACGCCTCGCCGAGCGTCCCGACTTCGAGTCCCCAGTGGCGCTCGACGCGGACCGAGCGAGTGAGGTCCGCGGTCATGGCGAACTCTCCAGCCAGTGCGTAGCGGAACGCGTCGAGATACTGAAGAATTTCTGCGTCCGGATTCTCATCGGCGAGTGCCTGCACGAGCGGCGCGTAGAAGAGCCGACAGAGCCGTCCGTACAGTTTGCCGTTCTCGACGCGAGCGTAGTAGCCCTTGGCGAAGTCGTAGCCCTGCGCGAGCGGGGACAGCAGACGGGACACGTCCGCGGCCTCGTAGGTCTTCGCGTCGGCGTCGTGGACGACGACGTAGTCGTGAGTCGCCGCGGCGGTCCCGAGGGCAAGCCACACGTCCCGGCCCTTTCCGGCGTCGCCGTTCAGGCCGTGGTCGGCCAGCAGGTCGGTCACGCCGGGGCCGTTGCACCACAGCACGTCGAGCGGCAGGTCGAACGCCGAGAGCCACTCGCAGAACGCCGACACCTTCTCGGCAGGCGCGCGGAGCGGGACGACCACCCGACCGGGTGACACCCGCTCTAACTCCGAGAGGACGCGCTCGGCGGCCAGTCCGGCGTACTCGCGCTCGGTCATCGGGACCACCACGGCGGCGCGACTCGTCGGTGCGTCGGGGACGTGGTCGGTCAACTCGTGAAGGGTGGCGATGCGCTCTTGGCCGTACTCCATCGCGTGAGAGTTGGGAAGCGAGGGTTGAAAATGGGCCGGAATCGGTAATCGAGGTCCCCGTCAGTCACGGGTCGTGATCGTCGGGTGACGAGACGACGAGGAACTGATTCCGCCCGCGATTGCGGTCTGTCGGGAAGCACTCTAACTCCGAGTGACGTTACTCCGATTTTTCTAATCGCCGCGTGCTACGGTGGGGTCCCGTCCACCGGTCGGTAGTTTGTTCGCGGCGTACAGCACGACCAGCACGGCCAGTATAGCGACAAGCGCGCCCGCGAACGTTCGGAAGATGGTGTCGTACTGATAGCCCGCTTCGACCAACTCGCCGACGCCCCAACTGCCGCCAGCCTGCACTATCATCATCGCACCGCTGTACAGCGAGTAGGCGCTGGCACGATTTTCGTCCGGCAGTGAGTCGAGCAGGTAGGTGTCCATCGCCGGGAAGAGACTGTGGATGACGTAGCCCAGAATCGCGGTGACGACGGCGATGGCCCAGAAGCCTTGGACGACAGTCAGCACCAACAGACACGCGATGAACGCGCCGAGGACGGTCAACATCAGCGGGACGTGGGGCACTCTGTCGGCGAGTCGTCCCGTCAGCCAGAACGCAGGCACCCCAGCCGCGAAGACGACGGTGAGGAGCGTCCGACCGGTCGCAGGCCCGAGTCCCGCCTTCGAGGCGTTCACGTACTGCGGGAAGAAGTTGAAGAACCCGTTCCAGACGAACCCGGTCGCACCGAGAATGGCGACGCCGCTCACGATGATGGGCCACTGTCGGCGAGCGGCCGCGAACAGGTCGCGGTCCGCGCTCCCCACGTCCGGCAGTTCAGTTCGCTTTGCCGTCCGATAGAAGACGGCCGTCGTCAGTGCCGCGACGACGGCGATGAGTTGAAACGCCAACTGCCACTCCCCGGCGAGCAACACCGCACCGACGAACAGGCCAGCGATTGCGGCAGCGATCTGACTCGCCGTTCCGTGGATGCCGATGACCCGGCCGACTCGCTCTGGGTACAGTTCCGTGATGAGCGGGTTCGCGGCGATGAAGTACGCGCCGCTGGCCAAACCCATCAGGAACGCGCCGACGCCGAGCATCGCCACCGAGGACGCCACGGAGGTGAACGCCGCGGCACCGGTCAGGACGACACCGGTCCCGAGGACGACACGATGGCGGCGGACGCGAGTGAGGAGGTATCCCGTCGGAATACGTGGTAAGGCACTGCCTAACCACGCCAGCGTGGCGACTAAGCCCGCCGTTCCCTCGGTCATCGTGAACGCGGCAGACAACGGTTCCAACAGCGGGGCGAACACGACGCGAGCGAGGTTGACGAGAAAGACCATCGTACACAGCGACGCGAACAACCGGCCTCGTGACACGGACCTTGGTTGCGTGGGGAGGTAATCAAAGGTTCCGAAACGGGCAGAACAGGCGGTGAAAGTACGCCACTTGGTCGTATGGGGGTAGTGAACACGCCAATGGCGGCAGTTTCGAAGAGCGAGTGGGTCGCGGGAGCAGACCGAGAACCGGGTCTCTAACGCAGATTGGCGGTCTTACCCATCAATTAAGCCGCGACGTAACTCTGTTCTACACCGTTTCGGCGAAATCGTTTGTAATCACAACCGGGAAATCCCTCGCGTGACCCGGCTGGAAGAAGGAAACTCGAAAGAGAGTTAATTTCGAGAGGCAGTCCGTTCCCTCGCGTTCGGTTGCACCGAGTCCCAATTGCAACGGCCGAAACAGCCCCTAGCTTTTTCATCCGAATCCATTGTAGCAGAGTCCACATGAAATCGATACGTCGCGGACTGAACGAACACGAAGTGGAGAAGGATACCCGCGGACGATTCTCGTGTGGTATCTGCAAGGAGTCGCTGGCGTCGAACGACGGCCAGCACGTGCGAGCGTGCCCTGACTGTGGCAAGGAGTGGAAGACGACGTAGGATAGACTACCGACCACAACTACCCCACAGTATAGTACAGTGGGTTTGCCGCCCTCCCTGTTTCTCGCACGAGTAATCGGTTAGCGTATGCGTTTCTCGGCGAGTGTAGGGTCACTCGTACGACTACGTTGGTCTCGAACAACTACGACTCACCGCGAAACACTTTGAGGAGGACGAGTCCGACGAACGAAGCGACGACGAGAAAACTGTTGAACGGGTTCCCGTTTATTCCAGAGTGTACGAACCAGATGATACCCCACGCCAGAAAGAACCCGACGAGTTCGTGAGGCGTGAAGAGAGAGATTTTCACACGACAACTGGCAAATCCCGCGCTGATAACAGTTTCCTTACTCGAACACGGCGTCGAAGGCGTCCGCGCCCATCGGGTCGAACCGGCCTGCCTCGACGTTCTCCTCGACGTGTTCGGAGCGACTCATCCCGACCAGCGAGGACGTGACGCCGGGCGCGCTCCGCGCGAAGTTGATGGCGCGCTGGACCGTGGAATCTCCCTCTAACGTTTCTGCGACCTCCGCGGGAATCTGGCTCGCCAAGTCGCCCTGCGCGATGCTCGCGCTAGTGAAGACGTTCAGGCCCGCTTCGTGAGCGAACCAGAGCGCGCTCTGGTCGCCCTCGGGACCCGATTGGGCTTCGACGGTGAACGCGTCGGCCATGAAGACGTTGAACGGCAACTGCACGGCGCGGAAGTGCGTCGCAGTGTTCTCGGCGACCTTCGCGGCTTTTCTGGCCCGCGAGACCACTTCCGGAAGCGAGAGGTACTGGTCGTCGCCCTCGGGCACCCGGAATGCGTTCCACGTCGCCACGCCGTACGTCGAGATATCGCCCGCCGCCGCTCGCTCTTCGAGGCGCGTGAACGTCGCTTCGAGTTGGTCGTACACGTCCTCGGGCGAGTTGTCCTCTAATTGCGTCTCCGGATTGTGGACGTAGTAGCAGTCGATTTCCTCGACTCCCAAATTGGCGAGCGACTGGTCGAGTTGCGCGTCTACGAAGTCGGGCGCGATGCAGTGACTGCCGCGCACGAGGTCCTCCCGCGAGACGAGGCCCGTCTCGACGAACTCCTCTCGAACGTACTCGCCGGGGTTCTCGGGTCGAGAGCCGTCGAAGGGGAGGAACCCCCCTTTCGTGGAGACGAAGATAGCGTCGCGGGACACGTCGGCGTCCTCGACTGCTCGTCCGACGACGCGTTCGCTCCGCTGACAGCGGTAGTTGCTGGCAGTGTCTACGACGTTGATGCCGCTTTCGAACGCCGTCGTGAGTGCGTCGTGGTAGCGCGAATCGACGGCGTCGGTCGGGTCGCCCAGATACGTCCCCGCACCGATGCTGGAGACGGCGAGGTCGTTGAACCGCCGGAAGTAGGTGCGGCCGAACTCGTCGCCGTGTTGGAGTTTGTACTCGTAGGTGCCGTCCGCAGTGGCCATATCGGAACTACTCGCTCGGCGAGGATAACGTCGTGGGGTTCGGAACGGCCGGTTACACGTCGCCGTTCAGTGCCGCGAAGATGTCGGTCGTGAGTTCGCTCTGGTCCCACGTCTGTATCTCCGAATCGTGGGTGTACGCCGCGCCTTCGACCGGTACCTGCCCGCCGCCCATTCGGGCGTGGCCACCTGCGCTCGCGCCGGGAATGTCGGCGGCGACCGATTCGAGTGCCTTGCCCATGTGAACACGGTCGTCGCGCGAACGACCCGAGACGTACACCGTGTCTTCTCGGCGGCCGTAGACGACGACCGCGGTGACGCCCTCCAAGTGTAGGAGTTCGTCGGCGGCCTGCGGGACGGCGTCGGCGTTGCTCAGTCGGCCCACGTCGCTGACCGCGAACGCACCGCGAACGTCGCGTCCGGAGATGGCGCGCGACTTGACTTCCAGTACTTCCGCGCTGACCTGCGGGTTGGCGATGCGGTCGAGCAGGTCCTCGTCTACCCCTTCGTAGAGGTACGCGGCGGCCTCGAACTCCGCGCCGGTACAGCCGTTCGTCAGGTGCTTCGTGTCGGATTGAATCCCGTAGAGCAGTCCGGTCGTCACCTCGGAAGGGACGACGAAGTCTGCGTCCTCGGAGTCGTCCGGGCCGAGCGGTTCGCCGCCCAAGTCGTCGAGGTACTCGGCGACGATGGTGGCACACGCACCGTAGTCGGTTCGCTGGTCGGTGAACACTTCGCCCGTGCCGTTGCCGGGGTGGTGGTCTACGACTGCGTACGGTTCTAGTCGTTCCGCCCCGTCGAAGCCGCGGGGAGTGTTGTGGTCTACGAGGACTACGTCCTCCGCGGCCAACTCCTCGATGTGGCCGATGCACTCCAGTTCGAGGTCAAGGACGGTCCTGAACGCACGGTTCTCTTGGTGGCGTATCTGGCCGGTGAACTGGAGCGTCGCATCGGTTCCGACTTCTCCGGCGAGATGGGCGATGCCTATCGCGCAGGCCATCGCGTCGGGGTCCGGGTTGGGGTGCATCAGAATGGCGATTGCCTCGCGCTTGGCCAGCGCGCGCTTCAGACGCGCGCCCATCGGTCGGCGAATCCATCGCACGACCAGCCACAACGAGGCCAGCAGTGCGACCGCCCCGAGGACGGCCGCCCCCGCCAGTTCCGGGTTCTCCAGACCGTAGTTCTCTACGGCCCGGAGGACGCCTTGGAACTGGAGTTCCGGGAGTGCTGGCAGTTGCATATCGATAGCTGAGTACCCCGACCAACAAGAAATTTTCCCGATAGTTGTGTCAATCCCCAATTCCCTAACGTTGCCCGACGTAAGCGTCGATAGCGGTCCGGTAACCCGCTTTGTATGTCGGATAAGTGAACTCGTATCCGAGAGACCGAAGCCGCTCGTTCGAACAGCGTTTGCTCGTCAGCAGTCGCCGACGAACGCGCTCTGAGAGGCCCTCGTCCGCGAGTCGCTCTTCGGTAGTCTGCTTCGCTGGTCGCGCCACGCCACACTCGTCGGCCAACCAATCAGCGAACGTCCACTTCGAGACCGGTTCGTCGTCCACGACCAGCACGACTTCGCCGCGCGCGAGGTCTCGCTCCAACAGGAATCGAATCGCGCCCGCGGCGTCGTCGCGGTGTATCATGTTCAGATAGCCCTCAGTCACCGGGCCGTCCAGATATCGCTCAAGCCGCGTCCTATCGGGTCCGTAGATACCCGCGAGGCGCGCGACAGTGCCGTCGATTCCCCACTCGGGAGGCTCCTCTCGGGCCACTTGCTCGGCCTCCACGAGAACCTCGGTCTTCTCAGTCGTCGGTTCCAACGGCGTCGCCTCGTCCACCCAGTCGCCGCCGTGGTCGCCGTAGACGCCGGTGCTGGACGTGTAGACGAATCGCTCGGGGGAGTTCTCGCGTACGCCGAACGCCTCGATTGCGGTTCGAAGCCCCTCGACGTACACCTCGCGGGCGGCCGCGGCGTCCCGGCCGCCGGAACTGGCCGCGAAGACGACGTGGTCGGCGTCCGGTACCGCTTCCAACGAATCGGCGTCGGTCACGTCGGCCTGCACGGCGTCGAAGCCTGCGTCCTCGATGGCGTCGATACCGTCCGAAGACCGGCGAACGCCGACTGCTCGGTGACCAGCGTCGGTCAACTGACGGCCGAGTTCGAGACCGACGTAGCCACAACCGAGAATAACGACGTTCATACTACATCCCGCTTCTGCTGGCGATGAAGTGCTGGACGAGCGCGAACTGCTCCAGTGGCATCGCCATCCGACCCTCTATCTTCTGTTGAATCTCCTTGCTGTCCATGCCGGAGTCGAGTTCGGCCGCGATGGTGTCCACGTCGAGGATGGCCGTCGTCATCCCCATCATCAGGTGGTCGCGGGTCTCCAGTAGGATGTCGTCTTTCGCCGGGGCGTCCTCTCGGAGGGCGAAAATCGCCGCCGCGTCTTCGAGTAGCAGTCGCGGCGACTCGCCCGCGACGAGTGCGTCGAGTTTCTTCCGTTCGACGCCACTCTCCTCGGCGGCGGCTTCGACGCCGACCGTCTCGACTATTTCGGCCAGTTCAGACTCGTAGTTCTGGCGGAGTTCCTCGGGCGTCGTCTCCTCGGGGTCGGCGACTTCGTCGTAGAGCATATCTCTGTTGTGGGGCGCGCAGTTGAAATGGATTTCACTTACCGTTTGGCCGACCACCCCGGCGACCGCTCGTCGGCGTCGCCGTCGGTGTCGCCGACGCCGGGCGGACCGGGCGGTACGACGACCACGACGACAGTACTCGTCTCGAACGAGACTGGCGTCGTTCGACCCAGAACCTCCCGGTCTCCGTCGTCGTCAACGTCGATTCGGACGCGCCCAGTCTTGCGAACGTAGGTCACGCCGCGGTCGCTGCTACCCGTTTCGAGTGGCGACCCCTGCGGTGTGCGAACCGTGAACTTCGCGTACCCGCCCTTCACCTCGACGTGCCAGACGTTCGCCGTCGCGTACCAGTACCCCGGGACCGGCGCGACTGGTAGTCCGGCGTGAACGTCCGATAGCACCTTCCCGAACCAGCGGTCTTTGATGCGGTCGGCACCGCGCTTGGTAGCGTTCGCGACCGTGTCGCCGACGACGCGCTTGACCTCTTCGCGAGCGACCCAGCGAGCCTTCTTGCTCGTCTGCCCGACCAGCGACTGGCGCGGGCCATCGACGTGTTTGCGGGTCGCTTCGAGTGCGAACCGAACGCGGAGTTCGACTCGTTCCGCTCGAATCGACGGTTTCGAAGTCGATTCCCGTCGGACCAACTCGGCCACAATTGCGTCGGCTGCCGACCCGTTCGTCACTGCCAGTGTCTGTGCTGTCGTGGTGTTCCAGCGCGTGAGTCCCGCATCGACGATGTCTCGGTAGGCCGCCGCCGACCGCCGGTCGTCTCTGTCCGCGAGGCGCGCGGCGAGTCGCCGTCGAACGGCGTCCAGCGAGCCAGCGAGCGAGCGTTGAAGCGCGTCCCGGTTCTCAGCCAGCGTTTCGTTCTGCTTCTCGGCCAGCGTCCGGTTGGCCGCCCGGAGCGAGAGCGCGGCCGACTGCAAGTCGGTTCGCTGGTTGCTTCTCGTGCCGTCGAGCAATCCAATCGCCGTGTCGGCAGCGTCGGCGTAGGGAACCGTGAACAGGTTCACGTTGCGCGCCGCGAGCGGATACCGCCGGTCGCCCGCCGGAACTGCGGCGACCTGCTCGTGGTCGATGGGCGATAGCGTGAGATACGGTGGCGCGCCATCGACGCTCAGGTTCGCCGACCGGCCGGGACCTGCCGCTGGCATCGGTTTCTGTGACGGCGTCTCGACGCCAGCTTTCGAGCTCGCGATTCGCTGGATTCGCTCCGCGGAGAGTCCGGCCTCGGTTAACACGTCGTCCACGCCGCGGTTCAGGCGCTTCTCTCGATTTCCACGAGCGTGGAGTCGCCGAATCACCCGGTCGAGATAGGCCGCGCGCACCGTAACTCGCGCTCGGTCGGCTACGCCGTCGTAGCTCGCTGGTGCGTCCATCAGTGCCTCTCGGCGACTTTCGAGCTTCTGTGCGAGTTCGGCCGCCGGATTCGCGTCGCCGGTCGCCACCTTCCGCCGCGGGACTGCGACGGTGACGTTCCGGACGCGTTTGCGCAACGAACGCAGGTCTGCGACGACCCATGGTTTGAGTTCGACAGGATGGCGGCCAGAGACGGTGACTGGGCGTGTGTCGAGCGTACCGAGGACTGCGCGCTCGGCGAGTCGGTCGAAGCCACCGCGATTCGTGACGAGTCGCTCCGCGGCCAGCGCGCGCACGTCTCGGAGGTTCGGCCCGTCGAGCGGGCCGCCCCGCTGGTGGACGCCCACGATTTGGCGGGTCGGGACATTAACAGGACCTGCGACCGACCGGTGGTTGCCAGCCAACAGGACGCCGACACGGTACGTCTCGGTCCAGCGCGAGACGGTTCGTCGCGTCTCGTTGTTTTTCCCCTCCACGTCCGCGCTTCGCTCCCACTCGACTACCAGCGAATGCCGCTGGACGACCTCACGCGTCGCGCTCTGTAGCCGATGCCATCCCGAAGTCGTCCCGGGAACCGGCGCGCTCGCGTCCGTAACTCGAACCGTCGTTCGGACGCGCTCGTTCGCCTTCGTCCAGTTTTCGCCCGGCGGTCGCGGCGTCGGTTGCTGCTCGATTCGTTCCGGGCGAACCGCGGCGTGGAGCCGCACCTCCGCACCGTAGGCGGTTTCGAGGATCGACGAGAGGTTAGAGTCGGAGAGTACCCCGAGGTACGCTCGGTCGGCAGTTCGATTGACGCCGACGCGGAGTGGCGTCTGTGTCCCGGTCTGTCTGGATTTCCCGCTCATCAGGGGTGCTGACTGCGTGTTCTTCTTGGCGGCTTCCAGCAGAAGGTTGGTCCAACGACTCGCGCGCTCGGTGTGAGTCGCTTCCACGAGGTCGGTGGTGCCGACGCGAACCGTCGCCCATCCGAGCGCGCGGCGTCCGGCCGGGTCCGTGCGGCCGAAGACACGCCGCTGTTCGCGCAGAATCGCTCCGTTCGTAACGAGTGCGACGTGCCTATTCGCCACGACGTTCTCGATGGGGGCCCTGCCGTAGTGGGCGTAGCCACGCGCCCACGCCACAGGGTAGAGGCTCGCGGTGAGTCTGCGACCGAGTCCGGGGCTGAGCGGCCCATGGTTCAGTCTCGTCTCGAATCGTTCGGTTCGCTCGTGGAGCGCGAGCGCAGGGCTGGCGACAGTCAGCGTCGGCGAGTAGGTTGTTTGTTCGGCAATTCGCTCGGACTTGCTCGCAGTGACGGTGACGTTCTCGATGGTGACTCGAAGCCCGGACGCGCCGCGCTCACCAGTCCGCTCGACGTGGACCCGCCGCTTGGCGGCCCGAAGCGCACTCGCGTTCGGCGTCGCCGGAAGCGACGCCGACGCTTCGACGCCCGCGGCGCGTGCCGAGACGCTACCCAGAGCCTCCCGTGCCGCGAGATAGATGCGGATGCGGAGCGCGTCGCGGTACGGCGTCGAGTCGTTGACGACTGCACCGAAGGTGGTGTTCGCCGTCGCCGTCACCGGCGCGCTGGCCGCGCGCCGTCCGGCCCGCGAGACGGCCCCGCGGAGTGCGGTGTTGCTTGCCGCAGTCGCCCGTTCGACCGCCTCACCGACCGAGCGGTCTACCTGTGGTTCGGGCGAGGCCGTGAGCGTTACGCTGAGCGTGGCACTGGTCACGAGCAGCAGGACGCCGACGAGTGCGAACGGGATCCGGCCGCGCTCGTCTTCGGCGAGTTTCATCGGGGCCTCCTGCCGTTCGTCCCGCACCTCACGCCGACCACGTCCTGACGGTGATGCTGACTCGACCCACAGAGACTGCGCGAGCGGCCGCCTGCGGCGAGTCGAACCGCTCTCGGAGGCGCGGTTCGACGTCGGCGGCGAGCGCGCGGACGAGGTTGCGGTTTGCTTGGGAAACGTCCGTGGCGCGCGAAACGTTGGCCGAAAGTCCGTCTTCGACGCTTGTGTCGTATGCTTCGGCGACGCGTCGATAGCGCGCGGCGGTTTCGTTGCGGAGAGCAGTGTCGTCGCGCAAGGCGGTCCCGTTGCCCGGAAACCACCCGGCGACGAGACCCCGAGCGAGGACGTGCGCGACGCCGCTGTAGCCGTCTGCGTGGGCCGCAGTCACTGCGTCTGCACGCTCGGTGGGGAATCCACTCGGCACGGTAAACGTCGCGGCACGCACGTCCGCGCGTGGTGGTGGTGTCGAACCTGCTACTGCACGCCCACGGATTGCTGCGCCAGCGTACGGTTTCCACCGAGCGACGACCTGAACGTGTGAGGGAACTTCTGAGCGTCGGAGGCCACGAGCGACCGCTTGGGTCGCGTTCTCACGGAATTCGTCGGTTTCGGGGTAAAGCGCGACTTCTTCGGAGTCGGCATCCACTTCGCTACTCGCCACGGCGACAGTTGCCAGCAGGCCAGCGAGCGTGTCGTGGACTGTTGAGACGTTGCCGTCTGTTCTGTTCTCACCGAGTGCGTACGAGACCGACGCCGTATTCGTCGCCACGAGCGTGGCGGTCGCTTCTGCCGAGTGCGCGTTCGAGCCCCCCGATTTCTGGAGCGGAACACCGGCGAGCGTCGTCGCGCTCGCGGCGACGAGTAGCAGACAGAGCGACACGTCGAGGACGGTACTGATGGCCCTCACGACCAGACCACCACGCGAAGCGTCCCCGGCCGGACGTGGCCGGGCGCGACCCGAACGCTCGCAGTTCGGGTGGCGGTATCGGTCTCGAACTTTCGCTCGGGAACCGGCGGCCCCGCGTGCCACGTGCTGCCCGCCGCAGTGAGCGTAAGGTTGCAGTCGTAACCCTCCGGTGCAGCCAAGATTCCCGCCTGGAGTCGCTCCGGAGAGACGACTGCGCCGACGCGAACTTCGGCCAGTGCGCGGTGTGCCGTCGGCTCTGCGACGTTCCGCTCTGGCGTCGGGAGTGCGTCGGAAAGGACCCCTGCGTAGGCACTCAGCGCCACCCCGACCGCGAAGACGGCGACGAGCGCGGCGAGCGGTTCGACCTGTCCGGACTCGTCAGACCCGCCGGGTCTGCGCTCGGACTCAGCCGACCAGCGTGACATCGACCCCCTCCCACGAGACAGTCCGCACGGTCAGTTCCTCGCACGCTCGCCACGAAGCGGGGCGCTCTCTGGCCGACTCGACCGAGTGGCGGAACTCGGCAGACGAGCTAAATGCATGGTCAGGCGGCGTCCCGCGAAGCACCTCCCAGAGCCCAGAGCCGGGGACGACAGGCACCACTGGTCCGTAGGCGAAAGTGGCGTGCGCGACTGTCCCATCCGCTCTGAGCGCGACGCGATTTGGGGCGAGTTTGACAGCGTCAGCGCCGAGTGGGTGTGTCGCAGTCGTCGCGTGCTGACTCGCGGCCACGGCGTCCACAGTTGCCGCGACACCCGCGGCGTCCGGCGGCGGTTCGTCGGGGAGCGAGGCCGCGAGTCCGAAGGCAGTGGTGCTTGCGAGGGCGACTCCGAGCCAGACGTACCACGCATCGACGGGCGCGTCGAACATGCCGCGGGTTGGCCCCGGCTTCGGACTTAAAGCTACGTGAGCAATCCTGCGCCGACGAACGCCGCGAGGTAGGTCGTCGTCGCCGTCGGCAGTGCGAGTCCGACGCGGTAGCCCACGAGCGCGCGGTCGAGACCGCGCTCCAAGCCAGTCGCAAGTGCGGTGAGAATCACCGCGAGCAGCAGGACGTACGCGCCGACAGCGAGACCGAGCGCGTCGGCCGGGAGCGGGGTTGCGAGTGACTGCGTACCGGTACTCCCCTCCGGTGCGGCCATCCCCTCCGCGAGCGCCACCGTCGCGCCACCGACCAGCGGCGCGAAGACGGCCGCCGTGTTTCGCAAGGTTCCGGTCACGCGAGTGAGTTCGCGCCGCGCGTCGCGCTCGACGCGCTGGAGGTCGTCTATGTGGTCAGCCATCGTCACGACGGCCCGACCGGCCGGGCGTCCCTCGCGCGCAGTGACCGCGAGCAAGTGAGCCACGCTTCGAGCCTGCGGACTCGGCACGTCCGCGAGCGCGCCGTACTCGCCGAGAAAGGAGTCGCGGACGCTCAGTCGCAACCGCCGCTGGACGCCGACGGCAGCGTCGAGCGTCTCGCCAGTTTCGCCCGCAACCTCCGCCGCGGCGTCGGCGAGTGCTCCCTCGACTGCGCGGCCCTCCTCGACGCGACGACCGACGTGGTAGAGCGCGTCAGTCAGATTCGATTCGACCGCTCGGGCGTGGTCACGGACCTGCTTGACCGGACGAAACCAGCCCAGAAGGACGGTTCCACAGCCTGCACCAATCGCCGCCAGCCAGCGCGACCACGCCGGAAGCGGAGCCACCGAAACGAGGGTGAACGCACAAGCTCCGACGACGACGCCACCGAGAAGCACTGGCCACCGCTGGTCGGGCACGTCGGGGTGGGACGAGGAGACGGCCGGCGGCGGAAACGCCGCCGGGCGTCGGACGAGCAGCCACGCACTCGCACCGACGAGGACGAGCGGCAACAGCACGTCGTAGAGCGCGACCAGCACGGGCGTCGAGAGCGCCAGACCAGCCACGCGCGCCGCCGGTAGGACCGCGACGAGTGCAAGCGGGAGCAGGACACCGAAGGCGTACAACGCAGTCGTCGGGCCGTGAATGTCCTCGGCGAAGGTCGCCATGCGGTCGCGGGTGCCCTCCACGATGGCGGTCGTCGCGCGGTCCAGCGTTCGACCGCGCTCACCGGCAGGCGCGTCCGCGGCCGCTTCCACGAGGAGCGTCGCACGGCGAAGCGGTGGGTTCCAGTCGGCCCACGTCGCCCCGAAGTCGGCGAGACCCGAGCGCGGTGTTCCGTCCGCTCGCCGGACGTGGTCCCGCAAACTCGCGGCGAGTGGTCCCGACCCGGTGCGAGCAGCAAAGGCCGCCGCTCGCTCGCTGGCCGGTTCGATTCGCATCCGCAGGACCGCTCGGCCGAGCACTGCTGGCGCGGTTCCGAGCGCGCTGGTTCGCCGTGCCGTAGCGAGCAGGAGTGGACCGCGGCGCGCGACGTGAGCGATGGCGAACGAGAGCGCGAGCGTCGTCGCGACGGCCACGAGGCGAATCGAGGGAGGCGCGAGGAGAACGGGGAGGATTCCGACCAGAGCGACCGCCGTAGCGACGACGTTACTCGCTCGAAGGAGGCTTCGAGCGTCGATACTCGCGCCCAGAAACGCCAACGCGCGGACGAGATCCGCGCTCGGTTCGACTGGCAACGGCCACCACGAAGCGAGTGCGGAGACGACCTTCGCAGTCGCGTGAGTCCGCTTCACGCGTCCCTCCCACGACTCGCGTACGCGCTCACCACGTCGGCGCAACTGGTTCGCTCCTCGTCTGCGAGCGTCGAGAGCAGTCGCTCACGTGATTCGAGCGCCTGCCGTACGTCGGCGTATGACTCCCCACTCCGCGCGAGGTCGGCGACCAGTTCGCTGTTGCCGCGGTCGATTCTGCCGGTCGGTTCGAGTGTACCGTCTCGCGACTCGAACAGCGACTGGAACCGGTCGGGAGCGACGACTTCCTCGATGGTTGTGACGCGCTTGCCGTCCTCTACGGGTTCCAGCGTGACCACGAGGTCCGTGGCGGCGAAAGCGGTTTCGGGGACGCCGAGGTCCGAGACGACGCGTTCGCGGACCGCTTCTGCGCCGTCGCCGTGGATGGTTCCCAGCACCGCGCTCCCGCTCGCACCGACTCGCATGGCTTCGTAGAGGACGGCCGCCTCTTCACCCCGGACTTCGCCGACGACCAGCGCGCCCTCACCGAGTCTGAGCGCGGTTCGCAGTGCTTCGGCGGGCGCGAGGCGGGGACCGCCGTCGGTCGTCGCGCGGAGCGGTTGCGTGTCGCGGCCGTGCTGTTGGAGTGCCCCAATCGGTAGTTCCGGCGTGTCTTCGATGCAGACCGTTCGGGTCTCCGCGGGGAGTTCCCAGAGTAGTGCGCCCAGCAACGTCGTCTTGCCAGCGCCGCGCGTACCGGCCACGAGTCCAGAAGCCGCACGCTCGACTGCAATCGAGAGCAGTGCGGCCGCGTCGGCCGGAAGGGTTCCGTTGGCGACGAGCGCGGGAAGTGTCCACGCCGACTCGTCGTGGGCGCGAAAGGTGAACCCCGGGCCGTCGCAAGCAGGGTCGGTGACGGCGGCGACTCTGACGGTGCCGCCTTCGGTCTCGACACTGGCGTCGAGCGTCGGAGAGGCCCGAGAGAACGCGTTCCCGCTCGCACGCCGGAGTCGGGAGGCCAACGTCTCCGCCCCCGAGTCGGTGAGTCTGACGTTCGTCCGCATCCGTTCGGCGGCCACCGAGACACGGAGCGCGTTCTGGCCGACCGGTGCGGTGGCGAACACGTCCGAGACGGTAGAATCTGCGAAGAAGTCGGCGAAGACGCCGAAGCCGCGAGTGTGCTTTTCGAGCGCCGAGGAGAGTATTTCGATTGGGTCCGAGTCGCTGGCGACTCGTCGGACTGCACGACCCGGCGCGCGGTTGCCGCCCGAAACTGCGCCCTCCGCCAGCAACTCGTAGGCGCGAGCGAGCGTCGTGAGCGCGTCGTCGTCGAGCGCGAACTCCACTGGTTCGAGGTGGTAGGTACGGAGCGCGTGGTCGGGCGAGGAGTAGACGCGGACGGTCGCGCCGCTGTCGAGCGTTCGCTCGTCCTCCAGCGTCGCTTCTCGTGGCGGACTCTCGGCGACGCGAGCACGAGCGATTCGTGGCCCGACGAGCGCGCCGAGTGCGTCGTCGTAGTTCGTCCCTTCGAACTGCTGGATGCTGTCCGCCAACCCCGTCTCGGCCGCGACGTCGCCTACCGGTCCAGCGCGGCCGACGGCCGCCTGAGCAGCCCCGAGCGGGTCGGTCGTCGCTCTCTCGGCCAGCGTCGCGTCGTAGAAGGCGACCCGCTCGGCGAACCGACCGGCAGACACCAGCAGTGCCGCCGAATCGCCTTCGTAGGCTCGTTCGACTCCGGTCGTTCGGACGACGACTTCCTCGGCGTCTCGGTCTGCGAGCGCCGAGACGGCAGTGTTACGACACTCAGTAGCGGCCGCGAGGTCGCCAGAACCGGGGCAGTCGCTGGCGTCGATGAGGAGTCGGTCGCTCTCGAAGGCGGGGACACACCGGCAGTTCGGCGGCCCCTCGCGGAAGCGCGACAGCAGAGACATGCCGCGGGTTGGTCCCGTCTCCGGTCATAAATCTCCGGGCGCGGTCGAGCGACTACTGGGAACCGGAGTGTTCGACGGCGACGACTGGTCTGTCGCCGTCGCGGACTAGTCGGAGAGTCAGACGAACCGTTCCGCCGTGGACGACGAGCGCGTTGGCATCGCTGGCTTGGTTTTCACCCGCGACGAGCAGATCGACCGGGAGACGAAAGACGTGCGTGTCGCCCCCTTCGACGCGATATGCGAGTCGGTCGGAGTGTGGCGTGTCGGTGTCCGCTTGCCCGTCTGGAACGCCGCCGAGCGCCACGAAGGCGACCGAAGCGCGAGTCACAGATTCGTCTGGAACCGAGAGTTCGAGCGTCCGGCGCGCGCCGACGTTCTGCTCGCGCGCGAGTTCGGTAGCGGCCACTCGGAGGCGTACGAGTTCGGTTTCGGTCTGGCTCTCGCTCCGCGCGATTCTCGCGTCTTCGAATGCTGGGGAGACGACCCCGACGATTACGATTGCGAGGACGACAGCGAGAACGGTTCGTAACACTACGAGACCCCGGCGAGGCGAGCGAGCAGGCCGCGCGCCGAGCCCTCGCAGATGTCCTCGCCGTCGTCCGCTTCGGGGGTGCGCTCGCGGTCGGTGTCTCGTTGGACGCTCCGGAACGAGTCCATCTCGAACGCCTCGGAATCGGTCGAACCGACCGCCTGTTCCACCGATTCGGCTTTGGCGAGCGCGGCGTCCGCCCGTCGTTCCACGGCGTCGTTGACTGCCCTGACGTTCCCGACGTAGCCTCTGAGCGCTTGGGTCGCGGCCTCCAGTTCTTCGACGCGCGCTTCGAGCGTGTCGAGTCGTTCGGTGTGCGCAGCGAGTTGCGCATCGACTTCTGCGGCGTCCCGGAGGGCCGTCAGGTCGTGGTCGGTGTTCGTGTCGGCGTCGATGAGTGCGCGTTCGACTGCTTGGAGTCGCTCGTCGAGTGATTCGGAAGTCGGCATAGCCCGTGCTGGTCTCGGCTTACTATTTAAATTCGAGTAGTGGTCTGGGAAGATTGGTCGAGGGATATATCCTGAGACAGCGGGGAAAGTGTGGTTTCACAGACATACAAGTAAGCGAATAGGTATTACCACTTTTCGGACGGAAATGCGGTCCTCACGTCCCAACGCCGGAAGGTTGATTAACTACCAATTCGACCCAACTCGCATGAAAGTCGTCCTCATTGGTGTCGGACAAGCAGGGGGTAAACTCACCCAGCGGTTGGCAGAGTACGACCAGAAGATGGGCTTCGGTGCGGTACAGGGTGCACTCGCAGTTAACTCCGCGGAGACGGACCTGTCAGCACTCGATCTCGACACGGTGCTCGTCGGACAGGACCGCGTCAAGGGCCACGGCGTCGGCGGTGACAACGAACTCGGCGCGGAAGTGATGCAGAACGACGCGACGGAAGTCATGGATGCGCTCGACGGCCGCATCACGGCCCAAGCAGAGGCTATCTTCGTCGTCGCCGGACTCGGCGGCGGTACCGGGTCGGGCGGTGCGCCGGTTCTCGCTCGCGAACTGAACCGCGTCTACGACATCCCCGTCTACGGACTGGGCGTCCTCCCCGGCCGCGGCGAGGGTGCGATGTACCAAGTCAACGCCGGACGCTCGCTGAAGACGCTCGTCCGAGAAGCCGACGCGACCCTCCTCATCGACAACGACGCGTGGCACACCTCCGGCGAGAGCATGGGCGAAGCGTTCGACAAAATCAACCAGAACATCGCCCAGCGAGTCGGGTTGCTCTTCGCCTCTGGCGAGGCCATCGAAGGGGTCGGCGAGAGCGTCGTGGACTCCAGCGAAGTCATCAACACGCTTCGCTCGGGCGGCATCGCCACACTCGGATTCGCCACCGAAGAGGCCAGTGAGGACGCCGAAGAGAACATCAACACGGTTACCTCCGCAACGCGAAAGGCACTACTGAGCAACCTCAGCCTGCCGAACGCCATCGACGCCGACTCCGGATTGCTCGTCGTGGCCGGACAACCCGAGTCGATTCCGCGGAAAGGCGTCGAGCGTTCGCGGAAGTGGCTCGAAGAGGAGACTGGAAGCCTCCAAGTGCGTGGCGGCGACTTCCCACTCGACAGCGGCCGTCTCGCCACACTCGTCCTGCTCGGCGGCGTCGAACGCTCCCAGCGCGTCGAGGACTTCATCGAGCGGGCGAAGAAGGCGAGCCAAGAAGAGGAAGAAGAACGCGAGGACCCCGCGGAGATGTTCAGCAACGACCAGTTGGACGACCTGATTTAGCGCGAGGACGCGGCTTTCGAGCGACTACACGTGGTCGTCTAAGAACGCCGCGATGCGTTCGAACATCTCGATTCTATTCTCCAACTTCGTCGTGTGGTGGCCCTCGTCCTCGAAGACGAGCGTCTCGACTGGAATCCCCTGTTCGGCGACCTCTTCGGCGATTTGGCGGGCTTCGCCGACCGGAACTCGAGGGTCGTTCGCGCCGTGTTGGACGAACAGCGGGCACTCGACGTTTTCGACCTCGTGAATCGGGCTGATAGATTCGAGGAACTCGCGGTCGTCTTCGAGCGACCCGTACTCGGCTTCGCGATGGGAACGCCGCCAGTCGCCCGTGTTTTCGAGGAACGTAATCCAGTTGGCGATGCCGACGAAATCGACGGCGGCCGCCCAGAGGTCGGGGTACTCCGTAATCGCGGCGAGAACCATGAACCCGCCGTAGGAGCGACCGTAGGCGACCACTTTCTCGGCGTCGATTTCCGGCCGGTCGGTCAGCCACTCGACGGCTTCGGCGATATCTCGAACCGAGTCCATTCGCTTCTCCACGTCGTCTAGCGCGGCGTACTCCCCGCCGTAGCCTGACGACCCGCGAACGTTCGGTTCGAACACCGCGTAGCCCGAGTCGAGGAAGTACTGGCGAATCGGCCGGAACCACGGTCTGCGCTGGTGATGGGGACCACCGTGGATGTCCACGACGACCGGCGTCTCGCCGGGGATTGGGTCGTCTGGAAGCGTGAAGTACGCCGGAATCTCCCGATTGTCGAACGTCTCGTAGTGAACTACGTCGGGCGAATCGTAGTCGCCGAGCGAGATGCCACCGGGCGACGGGCGGGTCCAGCGCTCCGCGTCGAAGACTCCCTCGGTGTCCGGACTCGCGGCGTCCACGACGAACACCGAATGGTTCTGGTCGGGCGTCGAGAGAGTCACGGCGACTCGCTCGCCGTCGGGGCCGAGCGAGAGGTCGTGGACGACGCCCTCCGGAAGTGTTACTTCCTCAGTGTTGGCGTGCGTCGCGCTCGCGAAGCGACCGACTTGGAGTTCCGAGTAGCCATCGACGTTACGAGTGATGGCGAGTCGGCCCGAATCGGCGTCGAACGCGAACTGGTCGAAACTCCAGTCGTGACCGGAGAGGACGGTTTCGCTCTCGAAAGTATCGAGGTCGATTCGGACCAACTCTTTCGTGTCGGCGTTCGCGTCGCTCAGGCAGTAGATGGCCTCTCCTGCGGGGCCGAACGCTGGCCAGTGATAGCGCACGTGTCCGTCGTGGGGCGTGACGTGCTGTCGGTCACCGGTTTCGAGGTCCACGACGAAGAGGTCGCCGTCGGAACTTGCGTTGGCTTCGCTGGCGACGAGTCGGTCGCCGGACGGACTCCAGCCTTCGACAGAGAGGAAGCCCTCGTCGCCCTCACAGACGAGTTGGGGTTCGCTCTCGGCGTCGGGGTCGCTTTCGGCATCTACGTCCATCACGTACACGTCGAACACCGACGAGTCGCGGCGGTTGGCCGCGAACGCGATGCGGTCGCCGGACGGACTCCAGCCACCCCACATGTGGATTGCGTCCTCGCGGTCGGTCAGTCGAGTGACGGCGTTGGTTTCGGGGTCCAACAGGAACAGTTGGTCGTGTTCGTCCGCTCCGGAGTCCTTCCCGAAGGCGATGTAGTCTCCGTTTGGCGACCACGAGACGAACGAGACGCGTTCGTCGTAGAAGGTTCGCTGTCGGGGCCACGAGAGCGGTTCGTCGGTGGTCCAGACCTGCTTGGTTCCCGTGGTGTCGGCGAGGAAGGCTACTCTGTTGTCCCGTGAGAGCGTGGGCGCTACGGTCTTCTTTGCAGTGAAGTACCGGCGCACGTCGCGTGTCATGGGGTGTGAGTTGGAGGGCAGGGAGTTGAAGGTGTGGGTGTCGGAACTAGGCCTCGGTCATATTGTGAGCAATGGACGGATTTGCGACGATGGAGACGTGACTGCGACCACTTCGAAAGGCCCCGTCCGCTAAACTCCCGTGACTCGCTGCGCTCTTCGCTTCGCTGCGGTGCTTACTTCGTCAGGGTTCGTTTAGCGGACGGCCCATTTCAGTCCCACCCGTTCGGATGTTGAATTTGTTTTCGCATCTCAAAAGCCGGCAGTAGAAACAACCAAAAACGAAATCCGAAACGGTAGTTCGCCGAGTCAGACCAGACTACGCCCGTCGAACTCGTTGGCCTCGAAGTCTTCCTCCATCAGGTCGAGGATGGTCGGCGCGATGTCGTAGAGGTTCACGTCCTCGATGTTCGCACTTGGGTCGTCGATGAACAGCGACGTGTTGTCGAAGCTGTGCATGCCGTTGCGCGGGCCGACGCCGAACACGTCGTCGTGGCCCTTGAACCCGGCCTTGAGGTCGAAGCCGTAGTTCGGGATGGCGATGAGGTCCGGGGCGATGTCCTCGTGGTCGCCGTGGTAGACTTCTTCCTTCTCGACCACGCGCTCACAGACCTTGTTGCCGTTCGGCCCTTCGAGGTTTTCGAGGGCTTCCTTGAGTTGGTCGCGCTTTTCCTCGTACTCGCTCTCGGGGACGCTTCCCCGTGGTTCTCGACCTTCGAGGTTGATGTAGAAGCGACCGGGGACGAGCGCGTAGGCCTCGGTGTCGTCGCTGATGTCTTCGAGGCTGTCGTGGTCGTCGTCCTCGTAGGAGAGCCAGCCTTCCTCTTCGAGCCACGTGTTGAAGTGGACCTCGTAGTCGAGGCTGGTGAAGCCGTGGTCGGAGGCGACCATCATCGTCACGTCGTCCGGCAGGTTCTGGCGAATCTCGCCGAGGTAGCGGTCTACCTTCTTGTAGAAGTCCATGAACTCCTGTTTGTACTCCATGTCCTCCTCGTAGTGCTTGTAGAGGAAGTGGTTCACACGGTCGGTCGTCATGAAGACGCCGAAGAACAGATCCCAGTCGTCTTGCTGGAGGTAATGTTTGAAGCCCTCGTAGCGCGCGTCGAGGGTCTCGTGGGCGCTCTCGATGAACGCGGCCTTGTCGTCGTCGTGGCCGAGTTTCACGTTCGCGTCCATCTTGTAGTCGATGGATTCGAGGTAGTTGCGCATCTCGTCGGGGTACGCGGCCTTGTCCACGCCCGGCGAGAGGAACCCGGAGACCATCCGTTGGACGTTGCGCTGTGGCGGGAAGGTCACGGGGACGTTCATGACCGTCGCGTCGCGGCCCGCGTCCTGTACGCGGTCCCAGACGCGAGTTGCTTGCACGTCGCGACCCATCGGGACGTACGTGTCGTACGAACCGACTTCGCGGTCTTGGAACCCGTAGACGCCCGTGCGGCCGGGGTTGACGCCGGTCGTGAGAGACGGCCAGCAGGCAGACGATTCGGGTGGGACGATGCTCTCTATCTCCCCGGACGACCCCTCGCTCGCAAGCGCCGAAAGATGTTCGAACTCGTCGAAGTTGTCTTCGAGAAAGCTGTACGGCACGCCGTCGATACCAAAGAAGGCGACGCGTGGCTTATCTTCGCCACGGATCCTATCGAAGAGACCCATACGCTACTGTACGACGAGGGGATACAAGAAATTTCTTTTCGTGTAACTGTTTCACAACCTGAACAATCGTGTAGGATTGGTGTTGGTTTTGAAACGCCCGAACGCTTCCGGAGCAGAGTCAGGAACTCTCGAACGATTCGAACAACGCCTTGCGCGTGCTCGCGTCGATGAGCATGTCCAACGTCTCCTCGTAGTCGCTGTTGACCTGCGCGAACAGGCCGAGTGGGACCCGCGAGGTCGCGGCGTCGGTGTTGCCGCCGGTCGTTTCGCTCGTCTCGAACGCGCTGTCGAGGATGTCGAAGGCGTTGGTGCGCACGTCTTCGGCGCGACAGGAGACGACGATAGTCTCTTCGTGGATGCCGAAGACGGCGGCCGTCGAGACGCCCTCCAAGCGAAGCATCGTGTCAGCCGCTTCCTCCAGCGCGCTCACGGAAGGTACCGCCCCGACGTTCGTCACCGCGAAACTGGCTCTTCGCTCGCGGTTCGCGATAGCGTCGCTGATTACGTCGAACGTGTCGCCGCTCATGCCCGGCGAGCGCAGGTCCTCGATGCGTCCGAGGTCGGCGTAGGCGTGCAGGAATCCTGCGGCCTCGTAGTCGTTCGGCCCGTTCGCGCGACGGAACTCTCGCGTGCCAGCGCGGATGCCGTGCAGGAGCGCGGTCGCGACGCGCTGGTCCGGAACGACGCCCTCGTCGTTCAACAGATGCGTGACCGTCGTCGAAGTCGCGCCGTCGTCGGTCGGCGTCACCGTCAAGATGTTCTCCTCGGCAGTCGGCCGGTGACGGATGACAGCCACGACGGGTGGATTGTTCGAGAGTCGCGGAACTGCACCGCCACCGCCGACTGCGATGGCGGCGTCACAGTCGGTCAGCGAATCCGTCGCCGCGCCGATGACGGTCAGTTCGAGGTCGAAGATGTTCGAGAACGTCTTGCTGTCCTCTCCAGTGACCGGTCCTTCGGCGAACAACCGACCGGTGACGCCCCACTCGCTACAGAGGGCTTGCAGACCGACAGCCGCGGCGAGTGCGTCGATGCTCGGGCCTTCCGGGACGACGAGTGCGACGTTGTTCTGTCCGGCGACAGTCGAGCGAAGCGCCTCGACGCCCGTGTCGTCTTCTTCGCGCCGCCAGTCGGTGAACGACTGTGCGGCGTAGAAGACTAACCCACCAGAGAGTAGGAGCGTCGCTGCCAACATCACCATCTCAGCATTGCCGAAGGAAGGCCCAGTCGCCATCGGTTCGGGGTGTCTGTGCCAGTACCTAATAGTTTCTGGCAGGTGTCTTCGAACTGAAACTCTCGAAAAGTGGAGAGGGATGGGAGAGTTAGGCGAACTTCTCTTCGTACAGACCCATCGCGTGTTCTATGGCGTCTTTCGCGGCGGCTTTGTCCTCCCAACCGAGCGTCTCGACTTCCTTGCCCGCTTCGAGGTTCTTGTAGGTCTCGAAGAACTCGTCGATTTCGGCCTTCTTCTGGTCGGTGAGGTCGTCTACGTCCTCGATGTGGTCGTAGCGCGGGTCCTCGGTGGGCACGGCGATGACCTTGTCGTCCTGCTCGCCGTCGTCGTCCATCTTCATCAGGGCGACGGGGCGCGCTTCGATGACGCAACCGGGGAACGTCTGGTCTTTGACGAGGACGAGTACGTCGAAGGGGTCCTCGTCGTCGTAGTAGGACTGCGGGATGAAACCGTAGTCGGAGGGGTAGTGGACGTTACTGTGGAGGACGCGGTCGAGCATGACGCCCGGAATGTCCTTGTCGTACTCGTACTTGTTCCGCTCGCCTTTCAGACACTCGACGACGGCGTAGATCTCTTCCGGCGGGTTCGGTCCAGTCTCCAAATCTTCCCAGAGGTTCGTCATAGTGCGGATTAAACTGGGTTGGAGGCGGGGAAAGTACTTTCGGCATCCACCGCCCTGACGTAACGAATTTACATGAAACTCTCGTGTCAGCTCTGTCTGCCGTTCGCTGGGGAGATTAATTTCCATAATATTCTGGGAGATAAATGGCGAACAGAATCAGAAACTGCGTCCGAGTTGCGAAGGATTAAATACCATCGTGACAAATTTCGGGTTGTCAGACTCTATGTCAGAGGCACAGACACTCACAGAGACCAGTACCGCGCGCAACCTCACTGCATTCCAGCACAACATCCTCGTTATCCTCTCCGAGGAGCCGATGTACGGCCTCGCTATCAAGCGCGAACTCGAGGACTACTACGGTGAGGAAGTCAACCACGGCCGACTCTACCCCAACCTCGACACGCTGGTCGAGAAGGGATTCGTCGAGAAGAGCGAACTGGACAAGCGGACGAACCAGTACGAACTGACCGACGAAGGTCTGGCCGCCGTCGTCGATTCGCTCGAATGGACGCTCGCAAAGTTCGTCACCGACGACGACCGAGCCGAGCAGATTCGAGAGCTAATCGCCGACCAGTAAGTTACTCGTCTCCCTCGTCGAAGACGAGTTCGACCGACTCCCCAACGGCTTTCCGCTGTTTTTTCGACGGCCACGCGTTCCGTGGATAGTACTCGTTGAGGAACTCCTCGACTTCGCCGCTCGTCGCAGATTCGACGGGTCGCGCGTAGTGGTTACTCATGAAATCAGCGAACGCCCTCGCGTTTTCCCCGTGGACTTCGCCGTGTTCCTCGTGGACTCGGTCTGCGACTTCTGCGTTGTGCGCATCGACTGCTTCCCAGTCTTCGGGGTCGCCGGGACCGTCCAGTCGAATCTCCACCGCGCGGTCGGTGTCTTCGACGCGTTCGACCCGAATTCTCCCGTCCTCGACCCACTCTTCGGGATGGAGGACGAGTACGTCGTTCGTGTCGTCTTCACGAACTCGCACCGCGAACTCGTGTTCGGCGACGAGTTCGTCGCGGTCTTCGAGATAGGTTTCGGCTTCTGCGTCGTCCACGGCGTCGCGCGCCAGTCGAGTGAGTCGTTCGGCTTCCTCGACCGTCTCTTGGGGAATCTCTTCGTCGCCAGTTGCTTCCTCCCCAGTCGCACTCTCATCCTCTTCGCCAGCCGTCTCTGGGTCCTCGTCAGTAGCAGGTTTCTCCTCAGTCATTGTCCAGTGCCTCGTTCGCTAGCTTGTCCGCTCGCTCGTTTATCTCTCGCGGAACGTGCTGTAGCTCCCAGTCGTCGAACTCCCGGAGCAGTTCGTGGACCGTGACGCGGTGTTCTCGCAGGTCGGGGTCGTTGGTGTTCCACGCACCAGTGACCTGTTTGACGATGAGTTGGGAGTCACCTTTCACCTCGATAGTGTCGAAGCCGTAGTCGCGCGCCGCTTTCAGCACGCGAATCAGGGCCTCGTACTCGGCCTGGTTGTTCGTCGCGCGACCGATGCGCTCGCTCCCTTCGGCCGCGATGCCGTCGCTGGTGACGATGACCCAGCCGACCGAGGCTGGGCCCGGATTCCCGCGACTCGCGCCGTCGAAGTAGCAGTAGGCGTGGCCGCCTTCGTCGCGGAGCAGTGCCTCGATGTCTTGCGGGTTCGACCCCTGAATCACGACTTTGTCGTCGTACGCGACCGCGACGGCGTCGCCGTACTCGGCGTGCCAGCGTTCGTGTTCGGAGTTGCCCGCCGCCATCTCCGCTCCAGCGGCGACTAACGTTTCACGCGCGGCTTCGACGTCACACTCGATGACGGGCATGGGGTCACCTCCACGATAGTGGTATATACCGGTTGCGATGACGCTTCAGCGGGCGGTTTCGTCTCCATCGGCGTAATTCCGTTCGTAGGGGCCTACACCAGTATTTTGTTCCTTATCAGACAGAATAATTCCGGGCAAGGATTTAAGTACGTTGGAGCTACTACTATAAAAGTGCGATGACACGGTCTACTCGCCAGCGGGAGCGCCAAACCGAGGCGGAGCAGACGGAGGACGAGCAAGAGGGTGTACGAGCATGCCCGGAGTGCAATTCTGACAATCTCGTGAAGAGTTCTGACAGGGCGGAACTCGTCTGCGACGATTGTGGACTCGTCGTCGAAGAAGAAAAGATAGACCCCGGTCCGGAGTGGCGAGCGTTCAACCACCAAGAACGGCAGGAGAAGTCCCGTGTCGGTGCGCCGACGACCCAGACGATGCACGACAAGGGGCTGACCACCACCATCGACTGGAAGGACAAGGACGCCTACGGACGTTCTATCTCGTCGAAGAAGCGCAGTCAGATGCACCGTCTGCGCAAGTGGCAGGAACGCATTCGGACCAAGGACGCGGGCGAACGCAACCTACAGTTCGCACTCAGCGAAATCGACCGGATGGCGAGCGCACTCGGTGTGCCGCGCTCGGTCCGGGAAGTCGCCAGCGTCATCTACCGACGAGCGCTCAAAGAAGACCTCATCCGTGGCCGCTCCATCGAGGGCGTCGCAACCTCGGCACTGTACGCGGCCTGTCGGAAGGAAGGCATCCCGCGAAGTCTCGAAGAAATCTCGGAAGTATCGCGCGTCGAACGGAAGGAAATCGGCCGGACCTATCGCTACATCTCCCAAGAACTCGGTCTGGAGATGAAGCCGGTAGACCCGAAGAAGTACGTCCCGCGGTTCTGTTCTGAACTCGAACTCAGCGAAGAGGTCCAAACCAAGGCGAACGAAATCATCGAAACCACCGCGGAAGAGGGCCTGCTCTCGGGCAAGTCGCCGACCGGCTACGCCGCGGCGGCCATCTACGCGGCGTCACTGCTCTGCAACGAGAAGAAGACCCAACGCGAGGTCGCCGACGTGGCGCAGGTGACGGAAGTCACCATCCGCAACCGCTACCAAGAGCAGATCGAAGCGATGGGCATCCACAGCTGAAGTCTGTCTGACCGTCTAGCACTACTCTTCGCTTTCTCCCGTTTTCGCACCCGCAGATTCAAATACGGAGCCGCGGCCACCTCGCGGCATGCTCTAACTGTCGCCGTGGAACGGTCAGCGAAATCGGTGGTGTCGCCGTTCCACGAGTCGCGCGCAGTCTGTCGCGCCACCGCGAGCGACTGCGCTCCCAGACACTCCCTGTTCGATTTCTCGGGTACTGGTGAGCGCGCGTCGCGCAGGGCGCGCCGCGCTTTCACTGGAAGGAAGGCGAGCGAAGCGAGTCTTCCGGATGTTCAGAGCGGTAGTCGGACCCGAGCAGTGACGACTGGGAACCACCCACTAGCAGACGCTCGGTGCCACCTGCGACCAGAAACGCCCGGCCGAACAACCGCCAGAAACTGCTGGTGACACTGGCGCAGGTGGGACTGAAAGGGGCCGGTTGCTCGCGTTTACGTGGTCGTCTCGCCGACCTCTATCTGTGGCGGGCGGTGCTGAGAGCCACAGATATGTCGGCGAGCGGCCGCGAGCAACCGGGGGCTTTCGAGACGGTTACAATCACTCGAACCTCTGGGTCCGTGGCAAGCAGATGGGAACTTCCGAATCAGTAACGCCAGCGATACAGAACCGTCCCGCTCCGAAACCACGCAACCTTCAAAGCACTAGCCACCCAAAAAACGGTGAATGCGTCTCGACGAGTACATCGAGGACCTGAAACCGGACGAGGCCCAGCGCAAGCGCCGCCTCGCCGAGGAGAAGTCCTACGAGATTCTCGACTACGTCGAGGACTTCGAAGACCGCTTTTCGGAGGTCACGCAGGGCGACTCGCTGTTCGGTAGCACCTCGCCCTCCGTCTTCGTCGGCCGGTCGAACTACCCGAACGTCTCGACCGGCATCCTCTCGCCCGTCGGGTCGGAAGAGCAGGCCGCCGACCACGCGGTCAGCGGCGACTGGTACGACCGCGGGTTGGGCATCGACGACGTGCTTCAGTACCGGACCGGCTTGCTGAACTCCAACCGCGGGACGAACGTAACGAACGTCGCCGACTCGTGGGACGGCTTTCTCGGCACCCAGCGCGAAGTCGCCATCGCCGACCGACCGGTAGACGTGGAAATCGGCCTCTCGGACAAGTTGGACCTCGACTTGGGCATCGACGACGTGACTTCTCCCACGGGGCCGACAGCGCGTGCTACATCCGCAGATTTGGCGGAGAACCCCCACGTGCCCCGACCAGTGAAGAAAACGCTCGAAGACGACGACTGGCAGGCGCAGGGTGCGATGACCTACCTCTACCGGCGAGGATTCGACGTGTACGACATCAACGACATTCTCTCGGCGGGCGCGCTCGGCAGAGGGCGGAACCGCCGACTCGTCCCGACGCGGTGGTCAATAACAGCGGTTGACGACACTATCGGACAGTATCTCCGCGGGAAGATTCGAGACAACCCGAGCGTGGACGAGACGCAAGTCTGGGTCAACGAGTACATGGGCAACCGCTACTGGGCGATTCTCACGCCCGGCCAATGGGAGTACGAACTAGTCGAGATGAAAGCCCCGGGTAGCATCTGGAACCAAGACCCCACGGGCGAGGTGTGGATGGGCAGCGCCAGCGAGGGCTACGAGGGCCGGACGAAGTACGTCGAGGAGACCGCTGGAGCGTACTACGCCTCCCGACTGGGGGCCCTCGAACACCTAGACGCCATCGGGCGACAGGCGAAGTGTCTCGTCCTGCGCGAAGTCTCGGACGACTACTGGGCACCGGTCGGCGTCTGGCAGGTCCGCGAAGGAGTCAGAAACGCCTTCGAGGACGGCTACGGCGAGGCCGAGACGTTCCACGGCGCAGTACGGGAAATCGTCCCCCAACTTCCAATCTCGCACGGGGACCTCCGGCGAAAGTCCGACATGTTGTCGGGCTTGCAGGCGAACCTCGCGGACTTCTCCTGACGAGTGGCTCCCGTGGAAGAGTCCACGTGCTGGAGAGGCCACGGCAAAGTCCACAACGGAACTCGCGCAGGTAGAAGACTTATTTCCGTGGCGACACCATCGTCTGGTATGTTTCCCCTGTTCGGCCCCGTCCCCGGCGGCATGGAGATAATGGTCATTCTCCTCGTCGCCGTCTTCATGTTCGGCATTCCAATCGCGCTCGCCGGTGGTCTTCTGGTCGCCTATCGGCACGTCAACAGCGACGACGCGGAGACGAGCGAACTCGAAGCGCTCCGCCACGAAGTCGAGTACCTTCGCGAGGAGGTCGAACAGTTGGAGGACGACCGCCAGCACGTCGGACGCGACGAGAGCGGCGAAAGAAATCGAGATTCCGAGCGCGACCGCTAAATCAGTCGGTCAGTCGTCGAGATTTGCCCAGGCGTCTTCGACCAGTTCTCCGGTGTCGCCGATTATCTCTGCCATGGTCTCGTCGTCCGGAGCCATCCCAGTCAGTCGCGCAATCTTCATGATGCTGACGTGATAGACTTTCTGCACTCCGGGTGCTTCCTGCCAGACGACCACGTTGCAGGGGAAGAGGCCGCCGATACGCTTGTCGCTCGCGTCGAGTGCGCGGTCGGCCATGTTCGGGTTACACGCGCCCAGCACGTAGTAGGGGTCGCGGTCGGCGTCTACCTTCTCGTTGAGCATCTCGGAGGGGGAGAACTCCGTGGCGACGCCGAACCCGGCGTCCGTGAACGCCTCGCGGACGTGTTCGATTGCGTCCTCGTGGTCCATTTCGAGCGTCGTCTCCTTCTCGCCGATGTCCTCGGCGTCGAACTGCGCGGGGTCGATTGGGAGCGTCATGCAAGACTCCCTTGCCACTGCACGGTGAAAAAGTCGTCCGCTTCCGGCAGACAGCGACCAGCGTTCGCTACAGTGGCACTGGAAGCCACGACAGCCACCGAACTACTTGCTCCGTAGGTATGAGCGGTTCGTGCAAGACGAGCCAGTCGAGGACGCCCAGACCGATGCCGTGGGCGACCACGGAGGGAAGTATCGACTGACTCTTGTAATCCACCGCGCCGAACAGCACGTCCGTGGGAGCCGACAACATGAGTTCGATGGGCGGCTTGTAGAGGTGGTGGATGGCGTAGAGGAACGGGCTGATGAAGACGCTCTTGAACCCGATTTCCCGCACGCCGACACAGAGCAGTCCCCGGTAGTACGTCTCTGCGGCGAGCGCGACGATAAACTGCTTCAGCGCGTGGGGCAGGAACTCGTTGAGCGCCGCGCCCGTCTCCCACATCGGGTAGTAGTGTCGAATCGTCGGGAGCGACGACCCGACGACGTAGAAGGGGACGACGAACAGCGAGAGCAACAGCGTGTTTCGCAGTGCCGTTCGGTCCACCCTGAATCCCAAGTGGCGGCCGTGTCGGACCGCCAGCGCGAGCGGTGCGAGAATGTAGACTAGCGTGTCGCGCACGAGTCGTTCGTTCAGTCCGCGGACGTCCCACGACATCCACACGAGTGTCAAGACGGCACCCGCGACCAGCGCGCGCGGGACCCACCCGATATCGGTGAGTTCCCGCCGGACAGACTGAACGACGGACACGTTACTCGTCTGCGGTCGGAATCGGTCCGGTTCCGACGGCGTCGCGGACGAGTCGCTGGAACTCTTGGCGACTCTCGAAGTACGTCTCGTCTACGTCGCCGAGTACGTCGGAGAGTTCGCGCGGGCCGTCGGGCGTTCGGACGGTCGCGTCGCCCTCTTTCCGCTCGATTTCGCTCTTCTGAATCGGCCAGTGGAGTCGCGAAGCGACGCGCGCGAGCGGCGCACCCTCGACGGATTCGCCCTCACCGAGTTCGACCGCAGGTTCGTCCGCTTCTTCTTCGTTGTCGTCAGCCATACGCGCAGGTTCGAAGGCCTCCCGATTAGACTTTTCGAACCAACCTTTCCAGAACGTCGCCAAAAATCGAAATCGAGTGCAGCGTCGAAGGCAGAAACAGCGTCGAACCGTACTACCGCGTACCGGGACCGCTCGCGTCGTCGGTTGGGCTTCTCACGGCACACCTCAGTGTCGAGTCGCGACTCCCGACACTCGTGGCTCGCCCGTTACTCGCGGACGACGACGTGCCCGTCGCTGTAGACAGTCACTTCGAACTCCAGCAGTTCGAAGGTCACGTGGCCGCTGCCGCGTGGCATGCCGTTGTGCCTGTCGCTGAAGAGGTTGTCCAGCGCGTCAGGGTCTATCTGCTCGTAGAGAGGAGTGCCGAGTTCAGCAGGGTCCACGTCTGCGGCCTCTGCGACCGCCTCGACGACGACGGCACTGAGCGGTTCACGTCGCTCGCCCAATTGGAAATCGGTGTCGTTGACGGTACTCCCGTGCATCTCGCTCAGGTTCTCACTCATCTGTAATGTGCCTCCATGTGCAGTCGGAGTACTCAAGTTTGCTCCAGCCACATATAAAAAATCATCGTAACTCCATTGAAGCAGTTAGTGTTCTAACACGAGTGTGGCTCATTCGAGTTCGTAGTCGCCGCCGTACTTCAGCAAGAAGTACGCGAGAGCGACGATGAATCCCATCGCAACGGTCGTAGCGATTCCGATGACGAGCGCGCTGTTCGGGAGGGTCGGAAGCATCTCACCGTCGCCGCCGTCACCGCCCGCGTCTGCGGAAACGGTGAGTTCCGCGACCATCCCTGCACTTTCGTGCGGAATGCAGAAGTAACCGTAGGTCCCCTCCACGTCGAAAGTGTGCTGGTACGTCTCGCCGCCACCGATTTCGCCGGGGTCGGGATACGCGTTTCGGGCCGCCTGCTCGGAGTCGAATCCGCCGCTGGCGAAGTACTCCGCGCCGTCCGGTATCTCGTCCTCGTAAGCAGTCACGGAGTGGCCGACGCTCCCGACGTTCTCCCACGTCACCGTCGTCCCCGGTGTCACCGTCGTCTCGTCGGGGTCGAACACGAGGCTGTCGGTCATGTCGATGGTCGTCTGTTGCTGGGCCGTGGCAGTTTCCGCTCCCGCGGCGGCGGCCGTCGCCGCACCGGTCGCACCGCCCGCTGTTCGTAGAAATTCGCGGCGCGAAAGGGAGTCGGACCGAATGGTCGTCTCTCGGCGCGAACCTTCCGCTTGTTGTTCCCCCACCATCCTCACGGGCTACGACGCCGAGCGAAAAAAGGTTCGCACCGAACAGTGCCTCTGACCGAGGCGCTCGCGTCGTCCTCGGGAGCGACGTTCTACGGCCGCGACTCTGCGATGTGCTCGATGCTACCTGCGAGTACGTCGATGCCGATTGGCAGCGACGCTTCGTCTACGTCGAACGTCGCGGTGTGGTGGCCACCGGGGTGGTCCGTCCCGACGCCGATGTACGCCGCGAGGCCGCCCTGTTTCTGGACGGCCTGCATCAGATAGGTGGCGTCCTCGCTCCCGCCGAGTTCGTCACGCTCGACGACGTTCTCGACGCCGTCGGTGTCGCCCGCGATGGTTCCCACGATATCCACGAGACCCTGGTCACTCTCGGCACTGGGTGCCTCGCCGTTGGTCGTCGTCGTGACCTCACAGCCGTGCATGTCGGCCGCCCCTTGCAGAACGCGGTCTGCACGCTCCTTCATGTAGTCTTTCAGTTCGGTCGTCTCGCCACGGACTTCACCCTCGACGTGGGCCTGTTCGGGGATGATGTTCGTCGCGGTGCCGCCGCCGACTTTTCCGGCGTTGACGCGCGTGGCTCCGTCCTCGTGACGCGGAATCGAGTACAGGTTCTGCACCGCGGCGGCCATCGCCTGTATCGCGTTCTCGCCCTCGTTCGGTCGGCCGCCAGCGTGGGCGGGGACGCCCTCGAACTCCGCGAGGAAGTGGCTCACCGCGAGGAAACCGTCCAGCCCCGCAACGACTTCACCCGTGGGGTGGTCGAGACCGATGTGCGCAGCGAGCAGGTAGTCTACGTCTTCGATGTGGTCGCTCTCGGCCATCGACTTGCCCCCGGCTATCATCTCCTCGCCGGGTTGGAAGAACACCTTCAGCGTGCCCTCGAAGTCGCTCTCCTTGATTTTCTCGATGGTGCCGATGCCGATGGTCGCGTGGGCGTCGTGCCCGCAAGCGTGCATCGCGCCGTCGTGTTCCGAGCGGAAGCCCTCTTCGACGGGGGCGTGGTCCTCGTCGGTCGATTCGTCACGGAGCAGGCCGTCGATGTCCACACGGAGGCCGACGGTCGGGCCTGCACCCTGCTCGATGACTGCGACTGCGCCCGTGTAGCCGCCTTCGAGTTGGTCGAGGGTTTCGGGGTTCGCACCAGCGTCTTTCGCCTGCTGGAACCAGCTGTCGAGTTCCTCGTCGTCCGGCACGGCCATTCGCTCGTCGGTGTTGATGGCGTCCGGACCGACGTAGAGTTCGTCCACGCCGATTCGCTCTAGTTCTTCGACGATTCGGGCGGTCGTGTAGAACTCCCGCCACGCGGGTTCGGGGTGTTTGTGGAGGTCGCGCCGCAAGTCTACGAGGTGGTCGCGTGTCGCCTGTTGGCTCATGACTGTCCTGTGGTTGTGGGGGGTGATAAGTGCTTGAGAGTCTGGGTGGAATTGCCGGGAATGGTCGTGTTTACGTTCGGAGGACGATGGCAATTTCACAATTAAATAGAGTTGCGAATAGGTTGTGGCTAGCTACTCTCGATACCGAGAAGACCGCACAGCACCGCGCCGACTGCAACTGAAATCGAGAGAAACTACCGAAACTACCCAAACAACCAGCGCGTGCGGTCGCTGTCTGCGCGAGCGAAGCGAGTGCAGGCTCGGCGGACGCGGTTTGTCCGACGGTGCTTCATGCCGCGACATGTTCGCTCGAGGGATGACTGAGTGAGCGAAGCGAACGAAGGAATCGGCTGGCGAGGACGTGGCCCTCGCGGTGCTGTGCGGTCTCATCGGTTTCGGCGATAGTGCTGTTCGTGGTCGCACTGTTCACCGTCCCTCCTCAAACTTCGACTACAGCGATACTTCTCGACACTTCATTCGGACGCGAAATTGCAGAACGTGAAGAGAAACGACCCGTCGCTAGGCCATCTGTTCGACCTGTTCCAACTCGACTTCGACGTGGACGCCGCTCGGGAAGTCGATTTCCGTGGCGCGGCGCGCGACGTCGTTGTGGCCGACGATTTCCAGTTGCCGGGTGAACACCTGATAGTCCCACGAGCGGAACGTCCTGGAGTTGTCGCCGGAAGTCGTCTTGTGCAGTGGCACGTCCAAGCGTTCGGCCGGTTCGGAGTGCGGGCCGCGAAGTTCTGCGCCCTTTCGTTCTGCTGTCGAGCGAATCTGTTCTACCACGCGTTCCAGCGCGGGCCGATTCCCGCTCTGGAGTCGGATTCTAGTGACGAAGGTCATGGCTGGGAACTGGGTGTCGTACTGCTTTTCTGTGGAGGTATGTAAATCGACTGCTCTTCGGTCGGGGTCGGCCGCTTCGGGCGGCAGGTCGAAATCTCTCAGACGACGGCAGTTGTCCGACATTCTCTTAACGTACCCCCGTTTATACTCCAGTAAATGACGGTCAATGCAACGAGCGCGGGTGCGATCCTCTTTCGGGACACCCGTGGTCGTCGAGAATACCTCCTCCTCAAGAGCCGACCGGGGGACTGGGAGTTCCCCAAAGGCGGGGTGGAGGGCGAGGAAGAGCTACAGCAAACAGCGATTCGTGAAGTCAAAGAAGAGGCCGGAATCGAAGATTTCCGCCTCCTCGACGGCTTCAGAGACGACTACGATTACGTCTTCGAAGCCAACGGCAACACGATTCACAAGACGGTCCACCTGTTCATCGCCAAGTCCTACGAGGCTAGTGCCGAGCTGTCCCACGAACACCGTGACCACCAGTGGCGCGACTACGACCAGGCGATAAACACCATCACGCAGGACGGCCCGCGCGAGATACTCGAAGACGCCCACGAGTTCCTGAACGAGAAGAAAGAGAACGGCGACCTCTGAAGAGGTCGTTCGGAACACCGTTTTCCGACGGGGGTAGCGACTGTGTAGCAGTGCGGCTACGTTCAAGGTCCGTAGTCGGGCGTCCGAACCATTTACCCTGACGCACTTCGAACGCCGACCGTGAACGAGGGAGACTCCGAATTCGTCTTCGAGTTGCAGACGTGCCGGTGGGCGGAACTCCACTGGCCGCCGGAAGACGAATCTCCCACGAACGCAGTTCTCGTTGCCCGGCAACTCGGGACGAAACGCCGCCGTTGGGACACCATCGTCCTCGAAGCGGACCCCGAGGGCCTTCGCCAGCGGCGCAACTTCGGCGAGCAACGCCTCGACTCGGACCTCCTGCACGTCGTCCAGCACGCACCCGAAGCGTGGGCGTGGTATCAGGACGCGCTCCCGTATCCCGGCTATCCGTGGCGGTACGTCCGCGAGACGATTCATCAGGCCGCCGACCGAGGAATTTTGGACGTGCGCAAGGACGGCAATCGACTCCAGATTCGCCGCAAGTGGGAGTACCCCGACTGGGTGGACCGAATCGTCGCTATCGAGAACAAGCCAGACCTAGACGCCAGCGCGGCGCGCGCGCTCGGCAATCAAATCGAGTACGACGTGGCGATGGGACTCGCCGACGAGGTGTGGGTCGCCACGCGTGCGACGGGCGAGCGCGTCGAACCCGCGCTCCTCGAACGACTGCCGGTCGAAGCGGGGATTCTATCCGTCCAGACAGGAGCCGCAACCAACACGAACGCCCGCGACCTCTCCGCGACGGTCGAGTGGTTCCCCCGAAGCCTCTCGGCCGAGGACCCCGGCACACGCATCCTTGAACGCCCGAGCGGCGGAAAGTACGACGCTTCGGCGGCGCGCTTCGAGTACGCCGACCCCGACTGGAAGGCCGACAAGCGCCTCGCAATCGCCGAGCGGGCTTTCGAGAAAGGGTGGCGCTCCTACCACGACACGATGCGCCCGGACTGTCGGCACTTCGAACTGAAGCGAGTCGGGCGTGCGCTTCTACCGTGGTGTCCAGCGAAAGGCAGGCACCAGACCGACCGGCAGTGTTCGGGGTCCTGTTCGGAATTCGCGCCGGAACCGCCGCAGTGGCGGACGAACGGATGGCCTATCGAGGGCGGCCCCGGAAAAGGGATTCAGCGGTTGTTGCAGGAGCGGAGAGAACGCGAGCGGTCGGAGTAATCGGTGAGTTGTCTCAGTCCGCGACTTCGACGGTAATCTCGTCGCGCTCGACGGTCAGTTTGAACGTCGGTACCGTCCGGTAGACGACTTCCACGACGCCTTTCCGACGCAGACTCTGGAGCGCGCTCCGAACGTCCTCTGCTTCGGGATTCACGTCGAATCGGTCGCGCACCTTGTTCAGCACCGAGACGACGCTCTCTGACTCGTCGTCCGGTCCGGCGACGACTTCGAACACCTGCTTCTGGAGTTCCGGCACGCGAATCACGTCGGGAACCGAACCCTCTTCGTCGGCTTCGACGCCCGGTTCCACGTCCACTAGCTCGGCCGCCTCGCTCGTCGCGCGGATGAGGCTGTTGTCGTCGCGGTAGTAGTAGTCCTTGAGGTTGTTTTCGAGGTACTGGTGGACCTCGCTCCCGCTTTCGAGGTCCCATCGCTCCTGTAGTTCGGCGTTCTTCGTGGGCTGTAGCTCCACCAAATCCGCCAACCGCTCTTTGGCTTCCTCAGAGAGAGTCATTGGCCGACGCTACGGCGGGGTGATATTTCGGCTTTCCGGAAGGGAAGGATTATTCCGCGCGCCGTTGTCCTCGGTGGTATGTCCGACTGGGAGACCATCACGCTCGAACAGGAGGGAGGCGTCGCCACGCTCACCGTAGACCGTCCGGACCGACTGAACGCGCTGAACGTCGATACCTTGGAAGCTATCGAGGAAGCACTCAAACAGGCGGAGAACGACGAGGCACGCGCAGTTGTTCTCACAGGTGCGGGCGACGACGCCTTCGTCGCGGGCGCAGACATCAGCTACATGCAGGACCTCTCGACGCCCGAAGCCCAAGCCTATGCCGAGTTGGGCCACCGCGTCGCCGACAAAATCGAGACGTTCCCCGCGCCAGTCATCGCGGCCATCAACGGCTACGCGTTCGGCGGCGGCTGTGAACTCGCGCTCGCCTGCGACCTGCGAGTCGCCAGCGAGTCGGCCATCATCGGCCAGACCGAAATCGACCTCGGCATCATCCCCGGTTGGGGCGGCACCCAGCGACTCCCGCGACTCGTCGGCGACGAAGTCGCGCGCCGACTCATCTTCTTCGGCGAGCGCATCGACGCCCAAGACGCCCACGAACACGGTCTGGTCGGTGAAATCGTCGCGGGCGACCAACTGGACGACCACGTCTCGCAACTCGCGGCGGACCTCGCGGCCAAGCCCCACTACGCGATGGCGGCGGCGAAAGAAGCACTCAATCAGTCCCACGAGACGACTCAACAAGCGGGCCTGCGCTACGAGCGACGCCTCTGGAGCGGCATGTTCGGCACGCACGACCAGCGCGAGGGGATGGAGGCGTTCCTCGAAGACCGCGAACCGGAGTTCGAGTAGCGGCCGACGCATTCGAGGAGCGACGTAAGTGAGTCATACCTTTGCCCGCGTTTCCCGACTTATGTAGCGAGCGACAGAGATGGCCACCGAAAGCGAGGACGCGTGGACACTCGGCCCCGCAGAGTCTCGACTGATTCGCGTCTGTCTCTATCTGGCCGAGGGGTCCCTCGGCGGACTGCTCTTGTTCTGGGTCGTCGCTGGCGGGCAGTTGGTCCTCCCTGACCTGCTCGCAGGGAATCGGTGGGTGCTGGCAGTCGGTGCAGTGTTAGTCCTCGCGCTCGCTCGCTGGGCGTCGTTCTGGCTCTGGTTCCGGCGGGCGATTCGAGACGAATCACATGAGCGGTGGTGGCTGCTGCGCGACTGGCTGTCGGTGTATCGGCCCTCGATACTCGTCGCCATCACGCTTCTCCTCGGCGTCGGCCTGCTCGCGCTCGACCAGCACGGACTCCGACTGCCGCAGTCCGAGGCTTTCTCGTACTGGTTCGAGCTACTGTTCGTCGCCGCAGCGTGCAACGCACTCGCGGGCGCACTGAGTTCGAAGGGCGAACTCGACGCCGAGTCGCTGACGCTCAGAACTTACCGATACGGGCAGTGGCGCGAGCTGGACCTCCGAATGGTGTCGAGCGTCCACCGCGTGAACACCGGTGACGACGCGCTACTCTGACTGTCGATGACGCCGGGCGTCGAGAAACGAATCGCCTCGCAGGGCGTCTACTCGATACCGCGGGCGATTCTCGACCGGAACTGGCACGTCTTCGAAGCGGGACTCGACGCAGAACCGCCGCTCGACCCCGGGGAGATAGCACGTGCCCGATTCTTCCGAAGAGTGAACCGCGCAGTCGCAGTCGGTTTCTTCGGCGTCCTCGTCGCCGCGCTCGCCGTGCTGTTCTGGTTCGGAATGCCGCTCTGGCGCGTGCTCCAATTCACGTTCGTCGTCGCGTTCGTCGGGGCGATACTGTTCAAAGTCGCCGTCTGAGTGCGTTTCTTCGCCTTCGGTTACTCGACGCCCTCTCGCAGTTCCGTCTCGACGACTTCGATGTCCTCGTCCAGCACGAATCGCAGTTCGTCGCCCTCGTGAGCGACGGCGACTTCGACCTCCCACGGGTCCTCCGAGTGGACCTCGCGGACGCCGTCAGCGACGAAATCCAGTTCCCAGAGCGGTCGCGTCGTCACGTCGATGCCGCGCTCGTAGAAGAACGAGACGACTGCGGGATGGTTCAAGACGCTCTCACCCGGTGTCGTGAACATGAATCCGTGACAGTTCTCGCATGTGCGTGCGACGTAGACCGCCGACTCGCGTTCGCCAGTCAGATGGGAATCTGAGACTCGGTCGAACTCCCCCGGCATCGGCCCGCCACACCACTTGCAGATGCCGCGGTTGAACAGCAGGATGTTGTGGCGACCCCACTGGTCGAAGGCCTCCAACAACTCATCGTCGTCCCACGTCTCGACCGCACTCGGCGGGAACGGAACGTCTTGATACTCGCGGCCGCAGTCCGAACACGCGACCCGGAGGCGGTTGTCTTCGTAGCGTGCAGTGAGCGGCGTGTCACAGTTCAAACAGCGACTGTCCGACTCTAAGCCCTCCAAGTCCACCTCGTCGGTGAAGAAACCAGCGACCACGGTTCGGTACAGCAGTTCGCCCGCGTAGTTCAAGCTATAGCCATCGTCGCGTTCGCGGACGAACGGCCCGACCAACTGTTGGAGGTGGTAGTTGAACTTCCCGCTGTCGCGGACCTCGGCGCGTTCGCGGAGTTCCGAAAAGCGCAACGAACTGCCGTACTCCTCGTAGGGCGCGCTCCCGAGAGCCCAGAGGATGGAGAGGCGCGTCTCGTCGGCTACCAGACCGAACGCGGCCGCGGCGTTCGATTCGTCGTTCATCAGTCCTGTCAACTGCGGTGGGGATAATAAACGTCCCGAACCAGCGGTCTCGGACAGCAGGGCGAACCAATAGCCCGGGACGACAGGGCGAACCAGCAGTCCGGAACAGCAGGGGATTAGTCGCTCCGGTCGTAACTGCCGCACATGGAGACTACCGACGCGTTCGACGGCCTCCGGTGCGTGGACTGTGGCGAGCAGTTCGACGCCGAGGAAGCGACTCATCGTTGCCCGGAGTGTGGGGGCATACTGGACCCGACGTACGACTACGACGCCATCGACCTCACCCGCGAGGACCTCGAATCGCGGCGATTCGACTCGATGTGGCGTTACGAGGAGTTGTTGCCGTTCACCCGCGAGTCGGCCGTCTCGATGGACGAGGGGGCGACCCAACTGGTGGAGTGTCCGAAACTCGCCGACGAATTGGGCGTCGGCCGCGTCCTCCTCAAAGACGAGGGCCGGAACCCGACTGGGACGTTCAAGGACCGTGGCCAGACGGCCGCCATCACGGCGGCGGCCCAGCACGGCGCGACCGACGTGGCGCTCAACTCGGCGGGCAACGCGGGACAGGCCGCCGCGGCCTACGCCGCTCGCGCCGGACTCGACTCGCACGTCTTCCTCCCCTCGCGCGCAGGGTTCACGAACAAGGCGATGGTCAACGTCCACGGCGGCGACATGAAAATCGTGGAAGGTCGCATCGGCGACGCCGGGGCCGCCTACGAAGACGCGATGGCAGACAACGACGACTGGTACTCCGTGAAGACGTTCGTCACGCCGTACCGCCACGAGGGCAAGAAGACGATGCTCTACGAAATCGTCGAGCAGAACGACTGGGAGGTTCCCGACGCCGTGGTCTACCCCACGGGAGGCGGCGTCGGTCTCGTCGGCATGCACAAGGCCGCAAAAGAACTCAGGGACCTCGGTCTCACCGACGAAATTCCGTCGATGTACGCCGCCCAAGCCGAAGGCTGTGCACCAATCGTCGAGGCGTTCGAAGAAGGAAAGGCGGTCCACGAGACGTGGGAAACCCCCGACACCATCTGCGGTGGCATCGAGATTCCGGACCCCGGCGCGAGTCCCTTGATTCTCGAAGCCCTGCGCGAGAGCGACGGCGGTGCTGTCGCAACCAGCGACGAGGCTATCTTAGACAGTGCGGTCACCGTCGCCCAGCACGAGGGCTTGGAGATGGGCGCGACCTGCGCGGCGGCCGCCAGCGGCGCGTGGGACCTCGCTCAGGAGGGCGAGTTCGGCGAAGACGACACCATCGTCCTGCTCAACACTGGCGCGGGCAACAAGGACGACGACGTGCTTCGCAGTCACCTCATGGGCAAGGGGATCTAACTACTGTTCGACGTCCGACGGATTGTCCGCGATTATCCACGCGTCGGGCGACTCCTTCGAGCGCAGTTCGAGGCTCCCGTCGTGGAAGTGGGCGGAAATCTGTCCGGTGGTCTCGGACTGTGACATATCCGGTTCTTTCTACGAGTGGAGTGACTATTACTATTGACGGGCTAGTCGGCCGTTAGGCACCATAAACCGGAGAAAAACGGTGCGGAACTGTTGGGAAATACGCAGTCGAACGGAAATATGCCCAAATCCGCCAGTGAATAGTGGCGTGATTGGACGAGCGTTCACCGACGAGAGAACCCGTCACGATTCCCGGGTGAACGTCCCACTACGTGATGGATAACTCGCGGCGTAGTCGATGGTACGGGCGGTTTCGGTTGGTCGTCGAATCGAACTACGGAGGTTCGACGAAGTCGTCACTCGGAGAACTGAGCGCCACTGACTCCCGGACGAAGTCGTCACTCGGAGAACTAAGCGCCACTGACTCCCGGACGAAGTCGAGTCAGTAGAAGTATACTTCGAACTCGTCGCCGCAGTTACCGCAGTTGTACGCCGTCCCTTTCAGACGGCTAGAGTCGCTGAAATCCCCGCTCGTGTTAGCGGTGAGTTCGACGGTCGAGGCCTCGCAGTGGGGGCACCCGATATTCGTTGCTGCTTTCGACATACACCGTGGTACAGTGTAACAGTGGTTAGTTATAGGCTGTCTAATACTGGCCGCAACGGACGGTTGCGTCCGGCTGAACGGAATTAGACCGCTTGTAACGGCCGCCAGCGGGCGGCCGGAGGTCCCTGCAAACCCGACACGCGACACCTACTCGCTGCGAAACGGTCGGGACGATGATGGGACAAATATAAATTTTCGACGCGTCTAATAACGCGTAGACTATGTTTAGCGACGTGATGGAGGACTACCTCAAAGCTATCTACACCCTCCAGAAAGAGGACGACGGTCCGGTCGCTACCTCCGCCATCGCGGAGTATCTAGACGTGACGCCACCGACCGTGACGAGCATGGTCGAAAAGCTCGAAGACCGGGGGTTGGTCGAGCGCGAGAAGTACAAGGGCGTCGAACTCACCGAGGAAGGCGAGACGGTCGCACTCGAAGTCCTGCGTCACCATCGCCTGCTCGAATCCTACCTCACGGAGCATCTGGACTACTCGTGGAGCGAGGTCCACGAGGAGGCCGACACGTTAGAACACCACATCAGCGAGGAGTTCGAACGCCGCGTCGCCAAGGCACTGGGCGACCCCGAGGTAGACCCCCACGGCGACCCGATTCCGAGCGCGGACCTCACGCCGCCGAAAGAAGACGACACGACCGCGCTCGCAGACCACGAACCGGGCGACAGCGTCGTCGTCGCGCGCGTCAGCGACCGCGACGAGGAAGAGTTAGAGTACCTCGCAGACGCTGGCATCACGCCCGGCACTGAGCTCGAAATCGTCGATGTCGCTCCGTTCGGAATGGTCACGGTGGCAGTCGGCGGTGACGAGCAGAGTCTCCCCGAACTCGTCGCGCGGTCGATTCGAGTGCGTGGAACCGAGGCCGCCCCCGAGGAACTCGATGCATGACCACGTGGGTAGAAGTACTCACGCTGGCGTTCGCGACGCAACTCGCGGTGCTCCCCGGCGAGAAAGTTCAGTTCATCATCGCCGGGCTCTCGACGCGGTACAAGCCGTGGTTAGTCGTTAGTGCCGCCGGTGCCGCGTTCGCGCTCTGGACTGCCGTCGAAATCTGGGTCGGCGAAGCACTCACGAGACTCCTGCCGGGCATCTACCTCGACGCCCTGACCGCGTCGTTGTTCTTGCTGTTCGCGGTCCAACTGCTCCGGTCGATGCCGGAGAAAGACACCCCTGGGTCGGTCGAGACCGACGGGAGTGGCATCGACGTGTCGGGACTGCTTCCGAGTCGCTTCCAAAACCGAGACCTCTCCGAGAGCGGTGAGTACGGTGCGTTCGCCCCTATCTTCGCCATGATGGCGTTCGGCGAGTTCGGCGACAAGACCCAAATCGTCACCATCGGCCTAGCCGCCCAGTACGGTGCTCACACCGCCATCTGGGCTGGCGAGATGCTCGCCATCATCCCGGTCAGCATCGCCAACGCGTACTTCTTCCACACGTTCTCGCACAAGTTGGACATGCGGAAGGCCCACGTCGCCTCTGCGGCGCTGTTCGCCTTCTTCGCTGGCGACTTCTTCCTCCGCTTGCTGTTCGACTTTTCGGTCTGGGAGACGGCCGTGCAGGCGATGGCGAACCTCGGTAGCGCACTCGTCTGAGGCGTGAAGACACGCTTTTACTCTCCGCTTTCTAACGCCGAGTCGTGCAACCGTTGGTCTCCGCGCTCGCAGGCGTCGCGCTCGGTCTCTCGCTGGCCGCACCGCCCGGCCCGATGAACGCCGTCATCGCCGAGGAGAGCGTCCTGCGCGGATGGGGCGCCGGTCTCCGGGCCGGGTTCGGCGCGATGACAGCCGACGCCTGCTTCTTCGTCCTCGCGCTGATTGGCGTCGTCGCGGTCGTCAGAGACGCTCCAGTTCTTCGTGGCGTCCTCTTCGGCGTCGGTGGCCTGTTGATGCTGTACTTCGCCTACGGTGCGGCGACGGACGCGAGCGAGGCGTTCACGGCAGAAGAGGAGCAAACAGCCGACGACGAAGAGAGCAAGGGTTTCCGAAAAGCGTTCGCGCTCGCACTGACGAACCCCTACCAGATTCTCTGGTGGCTGACCGCGGGCGTCGGCCTGCTCGAACCGGGGTCAGTCTCGCTCGACGCACTCGGCGGACTGAGCGTGGCGACCGGTAGTCCGGTCATCGTCGTCGGTTTCTTCGCAGGCATCGCGCTCTGGATAACCGGGTTTCCGGCCGCGCTCGTCGCCGCAGGCAAACGTGTGGACGCGTTCGCGCCAGTCGTCGCTGTCCTTAGCGCGGCGGTGCTGGCGCTAGCGGGACTGACATTTCTGTCGCAGGCGGTAACGACGCTCGGCTAAAATTGTGAAATCGCTACTCGCGAGTCAGGGCCGCGGATTCTGCCCGCGCGGCGACCCAGTGTGTTCGCTGTCCATCTCCGGTACCTCGCCTTCGAGCCACTCGCGGAACCACTTGACGCGCTTGAGTCGCTGGTGGGCGATGTCCTGGGCGGTCTCGCTCTGCACGCGGTTCGAAGCGTCTTTGCCGCGTTCGAGGACGCGGTCCACCATCTCGGCGGCGTCCATGTGCGTGCGCGCCTCGTAGCCCATGCGGAGCAACATCAGTGCCGTCCCGTTCGCGCCGACCTTGTCGAGCAGGTCGGCCTCGATGAGACAGCGCGTCTCCAGCGGAAGATTCGAGAGGTTACCCTGATAGGAGTGGTTCTCGACGGCTTTGCACACCTCCTCGACGAACGACTCGGGGAACTCGCCGTGCGTTTCGAGGTACTTGCGCGCGATGCGCGCACCCTCCTCGGCGTGGACCTCTTGGTCGGCGTCGAGCTTGGCGATGTCGTGGAACAGCGCGGCGACCCGCGCGATGTCTTCGTCTGCGCCCTCTGCCTCTGCAATCGTCTCTGCGAGGTCCACGACGTTGAGAATGTGATTGAATCGGTACTCTGCGGAGTGCCACGGATACCAGCGCATCCGCCCGCCGCCGTCTTCGTTCTCGACGCTAGCCGAGAGGTACTCGTAGACGAACTCCTTCATCCCCTCGAATTCGGCGTCCGTGACGGGCGACTCCTTGATTTCAACGCCCACGGAACCACCCCAGTTGTCCAGTTGTGCTACTCATTGTTACTCGTATAAACGTATGATTGACTCTTTAGAGTTACGACGAGCGGATTAAGTGGTATCGATGCCTTCGAGTGGGTATGACCGAGACGCCGTACTTGGGTTCTCCCGACGTTCGTGAGTTCGAAGCGACTGTCGAGCGAGTCGCGGGCGACCGAGTGGTGTTGGACCGAACTTTCTTCTACCCGGAGGGTGGCGGACAACCGAACGACACCGGAACGCTCGCCGTCGCAAGTGACGACGGCGAGGGAGACGGCGACGACGAAGACGACCACGAGTGGCAGGTCGTGGACGTGCAGAAGAAAGACACCATCTATCATACGCTGGAACCGGTAGACGATTCCACCGTAGATTCGAACCCGCCCGCCGAAGGCACGCGGGTCGTCGGCCACCTCGATTGGGACCGACGACACGCCCACATGCGGTATCACACTGCGCAACATCTCCTCTCGGCGATTCTGTTGGAGGAGTACGACGCCAACACGACCGGCAACCAACTGTACGCAGACCGGGCGCGCATCGACTGTGGCTACGACCGCTTCACCGACGAGGAGTTCGACGCCATCGAAGCCCGAATGAACGAGTACGTCGCGGCAGGGCTACCGGTTCGTTGGTACGAGATGGACCGCGAGACGGCCGAGGCAGAACTCGACCCCGAGCGAACGCGCATCCACCTCCTCCCGGACAGCATCACCGAAATCCGAATCGTGGAAATCGCCTCCCCCGACGGAGACGGAATACTCGACCGAACTGCCTGCGCGGGCACCCACGTCGAATCGACCGACGAAATCGGTACCTTCGAGATTACCGGCCGAGAGACGAAGGGGAGCGACGAAGAGCGACTGAAGTTCCGACTTACGTGAGCAGTCCGGCGAGACGGCGGAGGACTCGCGTCCGCAACGACGGCCGTCGCTCGTCGGGTCGGGGACGCTCGGTTATCCGGGTTCTCTCTGTGTCGGAGTCGGTGACAGGACGAGTGTGTTCGCGCGACCGGAACAGCCCTCGCGTCGAGAGGACGAACAACGACGAACAGAGTAGCGCCCAGACGACGACCCGAGAGTACTGCGCTCTCTTCACGAACACGTACCCGATGCCGACGACGAGGAACGACGAGGCGAGGACCCAACTCAGTTCCATCGGTCTCCGTTCTCCGAGTGGTCGGCGGCGCGGTGCGAACTGAAGGACATGCGTACGCAAAGACGGTCCCACGGGGTTTTGTTATGGGTTGCCTGAGACGAGATTAGTTGGAATCAAAGGATGCCTGAACTCGTCGTGGGACTGCTTACGACCGAGGAAGGAGCGAGTGTATTCGTCGTTCGCGCTCTGTTGGTGTCGCTAAAGATTCTGTGGCGCTAGCTGGAATTTCCAACGAGATAGGACGTTAACTTCGAATAAATCCTAGTATTAGTTACTATTATGGTGTGCGTAGACCAACTGCACGGTGGGCATGCTGGATGGAATGGCAGATGCCATCTGGGCGGTCCTTACGGAGCGCTTCGACGAAGACGTGCGAATCGTGACGTACTACGATGGAGACATCTACGAGATTCGAATCCGTGACGACCTACAGGAGCGGCATTCGACCACGAACAACAGGGCGATAGTCCGCAACGTGATGGAAGAGAAGTTAGACGTTATCGAACAAGAGGCCATCTTCGACGCCGGAGAGTTCGGCTGTAACGTCCGGGTGTTCGAGGATGCCTACGTACTGCACTCGCAGTTCGACGACCGAAGTGGGGCGATTATCTCGATGGAGCGGGAAGCGAACCTGCCGACCATCAGTGCTATCGAAGAAGCAGTCGAGCAAGTGCAGCCCCGGGAGTGAGTCCAATCGGTTGGTGGTCTCGCTTCCGTTTCCTCCAGACGAGTCCGCCTAGTGGGCACGCTCCCAGAAAGTATTTGTTAGGCTGCTAACTACATTGCAATGGCGGCGACACGCCGCCACGTGCAGGGTTCGCTGTCGTCCTCCAAGGTACCGACGCCTCAGCCTTCCTCTCTCCGCTTTCCTGAACTTCGGTAGTGAGTCGCGGTTATTCGAGTCTATACGAGAGTCACCGAATCGAAGCAACAGTGTTTATTTCAGCAAAAATTTTGTGTGGTATAGTCCCGGGCGGATTCGAACCGCCGTCAATGGCTCGCTTCCGTAACCGCAATACACCGGTTACGTCCAAAGGCCATTATGATTGGCCACTACACCACGGGACTTTGCTCGTTCCTCTCGCAAAGTCCCGTGAGGCTCGTAATCCCACTGGAATTACTCACCACCACGGGACTCCGCTGGAACGTACCAAACCGTAGCGGACCCTCGTACAATAGTGTTACTTTTTAGGGGGAGATTGGGAGACAGACTCATTGCCCGCTTCGACATTTCGGTGACAACTCCGACAGAGCGAGACGACGTTGTCTAATACGTGCGCTTGTTCAGGCTTGTCGAAGTCACGAACTCGAACGATGTGGTGGACGTCCGGATTTCGACCGAGTTCCGACTTCGACTTTCCGCAGTTCTGGCAGGTGTAGTCGTCTCGTTCTAACGCTTCGCGTCTGACTCGCCACCACTGCTGTCCGTAGTCGATTTCGCCACCTTCCCACTGGTGGTGAGACTCACCGACGACGTTCTCTGAGAGCCAGTCTCCGTAGCAGTCCAGCCCACAGAAGATCCCGCGGTCACGGCCAGAGAGTCGAGACGGCGTAACTTGCAACTCGGAGTCACAGTGAGTACACTCGACAGCGACTCGGTCCTTCTCTGCAGGATTCTCCGGAAGTAGTCCTGGAGAAGATCCGACACACTCCGGGCAGTACACCCCCTCTTTGTCGGAGGGGTAATACTCGAACGCGGACGCGCAGATGCGACACTCCGCAGTTTCCTTCGCTTCTCTCCAATTTCCGTTGTGTTCGCCCCCGTTCGGATTGCAGTCCTCGCAGTACTCCAGTCTGGCCTTCGGGTCGTAGAAATCCGTTCCACAGCCCTTACAGGTCCGATTCGGAAGTGGGACGCCGTGAACCTTGGTATGATGTTGGCGCATTCCTCGTCCCGTCGTGAGCGACTTTTCGCAAGTCGGGCAGTCCATAAAATAGACTATAGTGACTATCGAATTTGAACTTGCGTTCTGCTACGGTCAGGACTGAAAATACGACAAATAATTGACTCGAAATAGGTCGCCAAAAACGAACGTCCTGCGTCTCAATCCGCGTCGCTCTCGACGAGACGCGCACACATGTCCGCGTCGGCGTCGAAGCAGTCCGGACACTGCGGTTCGCGGTCCACGATGGTGTCCAGTCTCTCGGCCACCGTCTCGTCGATGACGCTCTCTAAGGCCTTCGCTTCGCTCGGGAAGTCTTCGACTTCGAGGACGTTGCGGAGGAAGCGTTCGATGATGCAGTAGGTTTGGAGCGCGTCGCGGGCGCGTTCTTCGCCGTCGTCGGTCAGGGTGACGCCTTTGTACTTCTCGTGGTCGGCGAGACCCCGGTCCTGCAACTTTCCTATCATCTCGTTGACGCTGGCCGGACTCACGCCGAGTCGGTCGGCCAACGTCCCGGTCGCTGCAGGGCCGTCCTCGATTCGCTGGACGAGGTATATTGCCTTGAGATACTGGTCTGCCGTATTCATGTTCGGGTCTCCATCACCGCAGTCACTTCTTCGACGCCATCGGCCTCTTCGTCTCGAATCTCGGTCAGCGTGCTCAGCAACTCTTCGCGGTCGAGACCGAACGTCGTGTCGCTGGCCTCGATAGCTTCGATGAGGTCGTCGTAGAACTTGTACGCCGTCTCCTCGCCGTGGAGTTGGTCGTAGAGGACGCCGTCGAAGCTTTCGGGGCCAGTCTGGGAGTAGCGCGCTTCCACCAGTGTCTGAATTTCTTCGAGCGGGACGGGGTCGGCGTCCAACTGCTCGATGAGCGTCTCCAAACGCTTGCGGTGGTCGGCCGACTCCTCGCGGGCCTCGGCGAGCAGTTCCTCTATCGCCTCGTCGCGCTCGTCGGGCGATAGCGTCTCGTAATGCCGCGCCGCCCGGACTTCGACGACCTCCTCTAACACCGCGCCGATTTGGAGAAGGCGCGCGAGTTGGCGGTCGTTCGAGACGCGGTCGCCGACGCTCACCCCGACCACCACCCGATCTGACTCCTCGTCGTGTCCATGCGGCACGATAATTGGGGGAGCGTATTATGCCTATCCACTCGTGGGTATCGAAACCGAAGCAACGAAAGAAGAAAATCCGGAGACCGACCGTCTACCGCAGGCGCGCCTGAATCTTCGATTCGAGGTCCTCGGAGAACTCCTCGACTTCGATTTCCTCGAAGACCGGCACGAAGAAGCCTTCGACCAGCATGTTCCGTGCGGTCTCGTCGTCCAATCCGCGAGAGGTCATGTAGAACATCTCCTCGTCGTCGATTTGACCGACCGTCGCGGAGTGGCTGGCTTCGGTGTCGTGGTTGTTGATGATGAGCTTCGGCGAGGCGTCGGCCTCGCTCTCGTCGCTCAGCATCAGCGTGTTCTCGCGCTGGTAGGAACTCGTGTCCCACGCGTCGCGGCCGACGTCTTGGACGCCCTCGTAGACCGAGCGCGCTTCGTCGTCGAGTACGCCGCGGGTCACGAGGTCAGCAGTCGTGTGTTCGGTGTTGTGCCAGACGCGCGCGGCCACGTCGAAGTGCTGGTCGTTGTGGCCGAAGAACGCGCCGACAGTCTTCGTCTCCGAACCCTCGCCGTCGAGGTTCGTCTCGACGGAGGACTTCGTGAGCCGAGAGCCGATGTTGCCCTCGATCCAGTTGATGGTCGCGTAGTCGTCGGTGTTGCCGCGCTTGAGCGTGTAGTTGTACGTCTCCTCGTCCAAATCTTGGAGGGAGCCGTACTGCACGTGGCTGTTCTCGCCTGCCGAAACTTCCACGAGGCCGCTGTAGTAGCGCTCTCCTTCGATATCGTCACCAGTGTCCTGCCGTTCGAGGATGGTGACCGAGGAGGACTGCTCGGTAATCACCAGCGTGTAGTTGAACAGCGACTGGGAGTGCTGCGTGGTCCGAATCGTCACATCCTCCGCATCGACGTTCTTCGGGACGTAGATGACGGTTCCAGTGCTGAACAGCGCCGTCGAGAGCGCGGTCAGGTAGTTCTCCTCGGGGTCGATGACGGAGCCGAAGTGTTCCTTGAGCAGGTCTTCGCGCTCAGAGACGGCCTCCGAAATCGGAAGCACTTCCGCTTCCTCGGGACCGACTTGGTCTTTCTCCTCGGCGGCGTTCAGCGGGTCCACGAAGCCTTCGTAGTCCAGCGCGTCGAGGTTCGTCCAGTCGCGGCCCGGCGTCCGAATTACGTCCGGCATCTCGACGCTGTCGAGCGCGTCGAGTGCGTCCAGACGTGTTTCGAGGAGCCACTCTGGCTCGCCCAACTCGTCGGAAATCTGCCGAACAGTCTCCTCCGAGATGGTCTCGTGTACCGTCGCGGCGCTCATCCGAGACTGCCCTCCATTTCGAGTTCGATGAGGCGGTTGAGTTCGACCGCGTACTCGATCGGGAGTTCTTCCGTAATCGGCTCGATGAAGCCCGAAACGATCATCTGCTTGGCGTCGTCGTCGTCCAGTCCGCGACTCTGGAGGTAGAACACGTCCTCGTCGCCGATTTTGCCGACGGTCGCCTCGTGGGCGACGTCCACCTTGCTTTCGTCGATTTCCATGTACGGCATGGTGTCGGAGGTGGACTCGTTGTCGAACATCAGCGCGTCACACTCGACCGACGTGGAGGAGTGTTCGGCACCTTCGCTGATGTGGACGAGACCGCGGTAGTTCGTGCGGCCGCCGTCCTTGCTGATGGACTTCGACTCGATGGTCGAGTTGGTGTGGGGCGCGTTGTGGTAGACCTTCGCGCCCGTGTCGATGTTCTGGCCCTCGCCCGCGAAGGCGATGGAAATCTGGTTCGCGGAGGCTCCGCGACCCTTCAGAATCGAGCAGGGGTACAGCATCGTCGCTTTCGACCCCATCGACCCCGAGACCCACTCCATGCGGCCGCCCTTCTCCACGAGGGCGCGCTTGGTGTTGAGGTTGAAGGTGTTCTTCGACCAGTTCTGCACGGTCGAGTACTGAACGTGAGCGTCTTCGCCCACGAACACTTCGACGCCGCCGGAGTGCAGGTTGTGCGAACCGTACTTCGGCGCGGAACAGCCTTCGATGTAGTGGACTTCCGAACTCTCCTCGGCGATGATGAGGGTGTGTTCGAACTGGCCCATCCCTTCGCTGTTCATCCGGAAGTACGCCTGCACGGGCATCTCGACGGTCACGTCCTCGGGGACGTAGACGAACGACCCGCCGGACCACACTGCACCGTGCAGTGCGGCGAACTTGTTGTCGCTCGGGGGCACACAGGAGGTCATGAAGTACTCCTTCACTAGCTCTTCGTGTTCTTGGACGGCTTCGTCCATGTTGCAGAACACGACGCCCTTCTCTTCCCACTGCTCCTGCATGTTCTGGTAGACGACTTCGGACTCGTACTGTGCGCCGACGCCCGAGAGTGCCTTACGCTCGGCTTCCGGGATGCCCAGTTTCTCGAAGGTGTCCTGAATCTCTTCGGGGAGGTCGTCCCAGCTATCTGCGCCCTCGCGCTTCTCTACGTCGGGGCGGATGTACGGGACGATCTCCTCCACGTCGAGTTCCGTCAGGTCCGGCTGGCCGGGCCAGTCGGTCGGCATCGGCATGTTCTGGTAATGCTCCAGCGCACGGAGACGCCGGTCAAGCATCCACTCCGGTTCGTCCTTGTCCTCGCTGATGAGCCGCACCACTTCTTCGGTGAGGCCCTTGTCGGACTTGACCGCGGCACGCTCTTCCTTCTTGAACTCGAAGCGCTCCTCGGTGTCGGTTTCTTTGAGGTGGTCTTGGTCTGAACTCATGATTGTAGGTAGTGGTGATTACGCCGTCTGGTACGCTTCCTCTCGGACCCAGTCGTACCCCTTGTCTTCCAGTTCCTCGGCGAGCGACGCGTCGCCGCTCTTGACGATCTGACCGTCGAGCATGACGTGAACGTGGTCTGGCTCGACGTAGTCGAGGATGCGCTGGTAGTGGGTAATCTGGAGGACACCGGTACCCTGCTCGTCGCGCAGGGCGTTGATGCCGTTCGACACGTCCTGCAGTCGGTCGATGTCGAGTCCGGAGTCGATTTCGTCCAGCACCGCGATGGACGGCTCCAGAATCGCCGCTTGCAGGACCTCGTTCTGCTTCTTCTCCCCGCCGGAGAAGCCAGCGTTGAGGTATCGCTGGGCGAACTTCTCGTCCATGTCGAGCTGTTCCATCTTCTCGCTGAGAATCTGCTGGAACTCCGCGACGCCGACTTCGCCGTCGTCTGCGGGACCCTCCATCGGGGAGGTGTCGTAGCCAGCTTCCTCGTCTTCGTCGTCTGCTTCCTCCTCGTCCTCGAAGAGCTCTTCGCGCTCGTCGAGTTTGGCGTTGAGTGCCTGACGGAGGAAGTTGACCATCGTGACGCCCTCGATTTCCGCGGGGTACTGGAAGCCGAGGAAGATGCCGAGCGCCGCGCGCTCGTTCGGTTCCAAGTCGAGGAGGTTCCACGTGCGGTCATCCTCGGGAATCTCGAAGTTCTCGCCGAAGTCACCTGCTTCGAGGTGGAGGAGAACTTCCCCATCCGTCACCTCGTAGGCCGGATGGCCCGCGATGACTTTCGCCGTCGTGGACTTCCCACTGCCGTTGGGACCCATCAGGGCGTGAATCTCGCCGGAGCGTACTTCGAGGTCGACTCCGTCGAGGATCTTCTCGTCGGCCTCGACGACCTCAGCGTGTAGATTTTTGAGTTCTAGCGTTGCCATTGTTAGGTTCACCTAGTCACCTGATGGTGGGGGCGTGCGACCCATAATGCTTTCGCATTCCCACGTAATTGCTTTCTCACGGCGGAAAATAACTTTTCAGAAGTGGAAAATATATCGCGCAGAACGGAGCCGAACGAAACCCCTCCGCGGCGGGCGAAATTTAAACGAAACTGCCGAGACCAGTCTGTTCCTGTCCGGTCTTGACCTCGTCCCACGAGACGCCGAGTGCTTCGAGGACGCGCTCGATAGGGCCTTTGAGTGTCTTGTCGAGCATCTTGTCCCAATCCACGTCGAACTCCTCGGGAATCTGGTCGGAGTACTCGAAGCAGATGACGTCGTGGTCCTGCTTGAACTCCCGGTAGAGGCGGTCCTCTTTCGAAGTTCCACTCGGGTCGAATCCGTGTTCGGACTCTATTCGTTTCCAGAAGTCCGGATGGACGCCGTCGAGGTAGAGGCGCTTGGGCTTGCTCCCGCGCTGGAAATTCGTTCCTAACAGGAGGTTCGCGTACTGGGCACCCCGAACTTGTGCCGTCGCGGTGTCGTAGGCGTCCAGTCGCTTGCCGATGCCGCCGGGAATACCCACGTCGTCGTAATCGACGTTCCCCGCTTGGAAGTCTTCGATAACGTCGTGGACGTAGTCTTTCACGTTGTCGATGTCCTCGCCGTGGACGATTTTCTCGATGACCTCGCGCTGGACTTCCTTCGTAATCGGCGCGATGTCGCTGCGCTTGTACTCGAAGCCGGTGATGTCGATGTCGTCTACGTCTTTGCCCTCCTTCCAGACGATGTGGCCAGCGTAGCGTTTCTTCGTGCCTGCTTGGAAGAACCGCCGGTAGAGCTTCTCGAATTCGATTTGGAAGCGGTGTTGCTTGGCGTTGAGTTCTTCGAGCGCGAAGTCGTCGTAGGCGTCGTTGATTTTGGACTCGATATCGAACGACTGGTCGAGGGCGTCCTGTTTCTCGATGTCGCTTCCTAATTCGAGCATCACCGAGTCGGTGTCGCCATACGCGACCTCGTATCCGAGATTCGACGCCGTCTCGTCGGTGAACTCGATGACGTCTCGACCGGTCGCGGTAATCGCGGCGGCCGCCTCCTTGTCGTAGAGTCGGAAGCGGTCCCAGCCCGAGACGCCGTAGAGCGAGTTCATAATCACCTTCACCGCGGCTTGCTGGCGGTCGAACCGCTCGTATTCCGAACTTTCGGGAGAGTGCTCGTTCCGCAGTGCTTTCTTCTCTTCGCGTTCGTCCAGCGTCTCGTCGATGATTTCGCGTATGATGCCGTCCGGTTCCTTCCGGAAGTGGGTACCCGTCGGTGCACGATAGGTCTCTCCATCGTACTCTTCGGGGTCCACTTTCGTCTCTGGCGACGCGTTTATCGTCGTCATCGACATCGGGTAGAGGCTCTTCAGGTCCAGTACGGTGACGTTCTCCTTGACGCCGGTAATCGGTTCGAAGACGGCACCGCCTTCGAAGTCTTCGCTCTCCTGTTTTCCCTTCGACGGCAGTGCAAATCGACCGTAGGCTTTGTGGAGGACGTACACGTCCACCGCGTCGCCGGGCGTCGTAGCGTCCTCTAACTTACAGCCGACGAAGGAGGCGACTTCCTGCCAGAACGAGACGATGTCCTGCTTGCGGTCGAGTTCCGCACAGAGTTCCACGTCCCGAACGTTGTACTCCAGCAGTCGCTCGGGGTCTTGCTCCCAGAGGTCACCGATGTCGCCCGCGTAGCGTTCCTTGCCGACGCCCAACTCGACTTCCCCGACGGCGTCGAGTCGGTACGATTCGAGTTCCGAGCGTTGGGTGCGCTTGTACGCGTACAGCAGGTCGAAGACGATGCGACCTTTCACCGTGGGACCGCCCCAGTCGGAGTCCCAGACTTCGTTGACACGGGAGAGTCGGTCGGAGTCGAGGTCGTACTCGTGCGGGCCAGCGAGTTCGTCCAGTCGGTCGATGAAGTACGGCGCGTCGAAGTCGTCGAAGTTCCAGCCAGTGAGTATGTCCGGGTCAGTCTCGTCGATGTAGTCCAAGAACGCCGCCAACATCGCCTCCTCGTGCTCGAACGTCCGAACGTCGAGGTCGATGTCTTCGATGGGGTCGTAGTCGGGCAGCGAGTCCGGAATCTCTCCGTCGCCTTCCGGAGCCTCGTAGAGCCACGCGATGTACTCCTCGTCGTAGGAGTCGTAGCTCGTCAGGCAGATAATCGGCTCCTCGCCGTCTTCGGGGAAGCCCGAGCGGTCGTCTACCTCGATGTCGAAGTAGTTGACGCGTGGCGAGCCTTGCACGTCTACGGTTTCGAGTTCGTCTTCGCCGTCGTGGAAGAAGAGGTCGCCATTCTCGTCGCGCCGTTCGGGAATCCGGATGCCGCTCTTGATGCCGTTGTCGATGAGGAAGCGGTTGGGAAAGAGGATGTCGGCTTCGTAGTGGTCGAACCGGTCTCGGATGTTACCAACGTCGCGGGGCGTGCGTCCGAAAACCTTAGTCAACTTCTCGCCGCGGATGCTCTCGTAGGGGTCGCCGTTCTCGTCTACTTCGGCGTGACCGGTGATGCTGTCGATGTCTAAGTCGCCGTCTTCGAGACTCGCGGTCGGCGCGTAGAAGTACGGCCGGAAGCCGAACACGCGGACGTGCTCGAGTTCGTTTTCGGGCGTGCGACCGAACACGTGGACGACCGGATGCTCGTCGCTGCCAGATCCTTCGACTGTGTAATCGACCTGTATCACTGCCATCTCGACTTCGCCGTTCGCGTCCGGAAGCCAGTCTGCGTCGCCGACGACCGTGTCGGCGTCTTGACGCTGGCCCCCGGCCACGGCACGCGCCTCTGCTGTGACGTCGCGCTCGGCGTCGTCGCCGGAAAACTCAGAGAGAGCAGATTGCGTCTCGGTGGACCCCGAATCGCTCATGTATCCTCGCTTTGGTGCTTTCCGGTAAAAACTCTCTCCTTTTTACCCCCCGGAGAAGTTTGTCCGATGGAAAGGCATATATTATGCTAACACATATCATGGGGTGAGGTGACGCTAATGTCCGACCACGCTAAAGCTGGTGACGAGCTGGACAGTGCAGAAGCGGCGCTCCCCGAGGCAGCGGAGCCGACGGAGGCCATCGAGGCATACGAGACGGAGGACGGTGTCGTATTTTACGACGCCCAGAACCCGCTCGCGTGGTTGAAAGCAGGTCGGACACTCACGCTCAAAGAGCAAGTGTAAGCGACCAGGCGTAACCACCAATTCGAACGCGGCAGTAAACTACACCGAACCGTTTTTTCCCGCTCCCCACCGAGAGAGTCGTAGTGCCGACAGAGGACGAAGACGACGAGATTCCGAACGACCCGACACCTGAGGGTATCGACGAACCCGAGAAGGACCTCCTCCCCGACGACCCCTCCGAGAAGTTCGGCGTGGAGATTCCGCAGGTCCGCGACACCTCGAAGAACGACGTGGACCCCGAACTGAGCAAGCAGTTCTGGTCGCTCGTTCTCATCTTCAACGTCGCGCTGTTCGCAATGTCCCTCGGACTGATGCTCATCGGCTTCGAAGGGCGCTGGACGTTCGGCGGGTCGATATTCCTCGTGGGTGTCGTCTCGTTCCTGCGCGGTTGGTGGGGGTACAAGAAGGCCACCGCGGAGTGACTTCCAACTGCACTTACTCTCCGGAAGGGCTAACCGCGCGTCTCACCAACCACCGTCTATGCGAACGGTACGGGACGACGACGGGAACCGCTACTTGCTCCTCAAGCACTCCGCGGAGTCGAGCAAGGTTCGAGACCCCGAGACCGACGAGACGACCTATCTCGACAACGAGGAACTCGACATTCTCGAAGACGACTCGCCGCTCGAAACCGCCGCAGGAGCCGTCCCAAGTTCTGTCCGCAAGATACTCACTGCCGTCCCCGACGAGCGCGCGCTCGGCCTCCTCCTCGAACTCGACGCCCGCGGACCGTTCTCGGTCCGGTACCTCCTCGACGCGACGGACCTCTGTGAGAGCGACCTTCTCGGTGTGCTGACGGAGTTTCGCGCGGCCGGACTCCTCACGGAGACGCGCGTCGCTGGCGAACGCGGCTACGAGACGACCGAAGAAGCGTCGGCCGGGTTGGCAGTTTTGCGAGACGAGTAGGCGAACTCAATCGGCGACCTCTGCCAGCGCGTCCCGACGCTCGACCTGCGAGCGGTTCGTCACCGAGTCTTTCTCGACCCACACCACGTCGTCGGCCGCCGCGACGAGTTCGTCGTCGTGACTGACGACGACGATTTGCTCGACACCCAACTCGCGCATCGACGCGACGAGTTCGACCAGTTGCGAGACGTGCCCCGAGTCGAGGAACACCGTCGGTTCGTCGAGAATGAGCGGCGGCATCGGGGCGTTGCCCTCGATGCCTTCGGCGAGCAGTCGGTAGATTGCACACCGCAGGCTCAGGTTGAACAGCGCACGCTCCCCACCAGAAAGCTGTTCTGGGTCGAGCGGCTCGCCGTCTTTCTGATACACCGTCAACTCGTACTCGCCGTCGAGTTCGATGCGCGCGTACGAGTCGTTCTGGTAGACGAGGTCGAACACCTCGTTCAACATCTGCTCTAAGCTCTCGACGTTCCGCTGGCGCAGTTCTGCGCGCAAGTCGCCGTACATCTCCTGTAACTCCACGGACTCGTCGTGGAGCGATTCGAGTGCTTCGACCTTCGCTCGAATCTCGTCGCGGCGCTCGCGCAACTCCTCCAGTTCCTGAATCTCGGATTTCACGCCGCCGATGCGGTCGATGAGCGAGTCGCGCTGTTCCCGGAGTTCGTCCAACTTCGCTTCGACCTTTTCGAGGTAGTCCTCGGCGCGCTGTTTGTCCTCGCGGGCCGACTGGACCTTCTCCTCGTCGTAGGCGTCTCGAAGCTCGGACCGGCGCTCGCGCTTCTCCGAGAGGCGTTCGCGGCGCTGGTCGTTCATCTCTTCGAGGTGACTCCGCTTCTCGCGGTGGCGCTCCACGTCGTCTTCGGCGTCGGAGATAGAGTCGCGGAGGTCCTGAATCGCCTCCAATCTCTCTTCTGACTCCGCGACTTGCTCGCGCTCCGATTCGAGTTCGCCGGCTTTCTCCTCGTGGTTCTCGGCCTTCTCTCGCAGGTCGGCCACGTCTTCGCGTTTCCCCTCGGCGTCGGCTTCCAACTCGTCGGCCTCCTCGCGGAGCGACTCGGCTTCCGCTCGCTTCTCGGTGACAGTGTCGGCCTTGGTGTCTACCAACTGTTGGAAGCTATCGCGTTGCTCGCGCTTGTTCGACACCTCGCGCTCTGCCTCGCGAAGTCGTTGGCCTCGTTCGATTTTCTGCTCGACTGATTTGCGCTTCTCCTGAATCGTTTCGAGTTCGGCTTCGAGGTCCGCGATTCGCTCGCGGTCCGATTCGACGGAATCGACGTGCGGCGAGTCCTCGACTGGCTGGCCACACTCGGGACATTTGCCTTCCTCCAGCAGTGCTTCGGCCTCTTCGACGCTGTCGCGGGCACTCTTCAGTTCCGCGGTCAGGTCGCTCTCGCGCTCGCGGAGTTCGTCGCGTTCGTCCTCCCGCGCGTCGAGATAAGACTGAGCATCTCCGAACTCCACGGGGGCGTCCTCGAACTCGGCCTGCTTTTCCTCGATATTGTTCGCTAGCTCTTCGAGGTCTTCGCGCCGCTCGGCCAGTTGCGACTCGATGTCGTCGGCCTCCGATTCGAGTTCGGCCGCTCGCTCGCGCTTCTCGCTCGCTCGCTGTTCGAACTCCTCGGCGCGCTCGCCGAGTCGTTCGACCTGATTGGCGAACATCGTCGCCTGCTGGCGCGTCTCCGAGAGTTCTTCGGCGAGTTCCTCGTCCCGTTCGTCCAGTTCGGTCAGCCGTTTTTCGATGGCGTCTTCCTCGGCAGAGTCGAGGTTCGTCTCTTCCAGCCGATTTTCGACCTCGCTCTCTTTCTCTTCGATTCGCTCGCGCAGTTGCTGTACCTTCTCCCGGTGTTGAGAGCGAACCTGCTCCGTCTCGCTGATTTCGCTCTGGAGGTCGTCGATGTCCTCGTCGAGTTGCGTCAGTTCCTCGCGCTTCTCCTCGAAGGTGTCGAGGACTTCGACGGCGTCGTCACGGGTCTGCTCCGCGTTGGCTTCGTTCTCCTCGAACCGCTCGATTTCGCTCTCGACTTCTTCCTGCTCGGATTCGAGGGCGTTCAGCGTCCCGTGTAGGTCTTCGTCCTCTTTGGCTTCGATTTGCGCGTCGAGTTCGGAGAGACTACCGCGTTTGTCGTCCAGCACTGACTTCACGCCGAGGCGTGCGTCGCTGGCCCGTTCGCGGTACTCCTCCAACTTGCCGAGTTGGAGCAGGTCGTCAATCATGTCTTGGCGCTGGCCCGGCGTCGCGTTGATGAGTTTGTTGACCTCGCCCTGCCGGACGTAGGCGCAGTTGACGAACGCCTCCGAGTCCATGCGCAGGAGTTCGACGACCGTCTTGCGCACGTCGGTCGCGCCGTCTATCGAGTCGTCGGGCGTTTCGAGGACGCACTTGGCAGTCTGGGCACGCTCGCCTGTCGCTCGAATCCGGCGGTGGATGTGGTAGTTCTCGCCGCCGTGGGCGAACCACAGTTCGATTTCGGCTTCCTCGGCACCGATGGTCACGACGTCGTCTAACGTCTTGTCGAGCGCCTTCGCGCCGTACAGCGCGAAGAAGCAGGCTTCCAGCAGCGAGGACTTCCCGCTACCGTTCAGGCCGTGGATGACGGTGACGCCGTCGTCAAGTTCGAGGTCGGCGTCGGCGTAGCACTTGAAGTTCTTCAGTCGGACGCGCTCGAACTTCATAGGTACTCCTCCATCGAGGACTGACCGTCGATTTGTTGGTCGTTGGTTTGTTGGTCGTCAGTTCGCTTGTCGTTGGGTTTCGGGTCGTCGGTCTGCTGTTCCTCGCCTTGCGGAGTATCGGACTCCCGCGTGTCGGTCTCGTCGCTCGTGGGTTCGGGCGACTCCGAACCGCCGTCGGCAGTCGCTTCGGTTGGGTCCGTGGGTTCGGTCGATTCGACGGCCGCATCCGAGTCTGTCGCGTCGGCCGAATCGGCCGCTTGTGCCGATTCGGTCTCCTCGGTGTCCCCACTCGCGTCCTCCGGTGCGCTCTCGAACGCGCTGACGTCGTCTTCGTCTATCAGCGCGCCGACGCGCTTTTCGACGGACTCGCGGACGTTCGCGTCCGCGAGTTTGCTTTCTCGTACCGTCTCGTCGATGTCGCGGGCCGCCTCGCTCAGGCCGAGGTCCCTGACTCGTTCGCGCACGGCATCGTCGGGGTCGGCGAACGACACCTCGACTTCGCCGTCGGTCTCTGTCTGCTCGCGGCGGTCCTTGACCCGGACGAGGAGCGCGCCTTCGTCCAGCGCGAACTCCTCGACGCGGGCGGGGGTTACGTCCGTCCCGTCGCCGTCGATTTCCACGACTGCGACGGCGTCTTCGAGGTCGTATTCTCGAATCGTTTCGCGCACGCGTTCGATTCCCTCTGTCTCTCCGAGTTCGACAGAGAGGAACTCGAAGTCACGAGTGACTGGGAGTCCACGGCGGGCGATGGACACCTCGCCGTCGAACTCCACGATGTTGTAGCCGCGGTCTTCGACTTCCGCGGTACTGGCACGCTCGGTCGAACCGCAGTAGGTGACCCACGTCTCGGCGATTTCTTGTTTACCGGGCTTGTGTTCGTCGCCGAGGAGGAACGCGTCGAAATCGAGGTTCGATTCCGTCAGCACCTCCTCCGCGTCCCACTCGCCGCGCGTTAGCGGGTCGAACAGTCCGTGTCCGACGAGCGCGGCGTGCGGTTGGTCGTGGACTGTGAACTGGTAGTCGAGGTCGTCGCGCTTCGACTTGGGAACGTGGTCGAGTCCGTAGAAGGCGGTGTCGCCGACGACGGTGGGGTCGTCGCCGAGTCGCGTGGCGAGACCCAGCATCTCCAAGAGGTCGAGCCATTGACGGCCGCGCGTCCCCTCGTGGTTGCCGACGATAGCGAGAAACGGGATGTCGGCGTCCCTCAGTTTGCGCAGTATCTCGATTGTTCCGTGGAGGTCGGCGAGACCGGGACGACGGTCGTGAAACAGGTCGCCTGCGTGGACGACGGCGTCTACGTCGTCCGCTATCGCGTCGTCGATTACCTGCTCGAACGCGTCGAGAAAGTCCGCTCGTCGCTCGGGGGAGTGGTACTGCTGGTACCCGATGTGGGTGTCCCCCGTATGTATCACCCGTGTCATTGACGTGGCCTTTGCATCCGGACCCTAAAGACGTTCCGCGAGCAGTCGTACATGCTATCGAGTGGCCGCGGCTTGCGGTAAAAAAGTTCGTGAAGCGGGGAGTCGAAAGGGAGTCGGGAAGACGGGTGTCCTCGTTATTCGAGGTCGAGGGTGTACAGTCGCTTGCGCGCGTCGGAGAAGGAGAATCGGGAGTCCACGACACCCTCCTCGTCGAGTCGGTTGAGCGCGTAGCGGACCGTGCGGTCGGGGAGGAGCGTCTCGTCGGCAATCTGGCTCTGGGTCAACGTCTCGTTGTATTCGAGCACCTTGGCGACCAACTTCGCGCTCGGTGGTAGTTCTCGAATCGAATCGGTTACTTGTTCGCCCGTTAGTCTGCGCTCCTCGGTCTGTACTGACTCTGACGTGCTCATCGTACACTGTACTCTCGGATACAGCGTAATAATATTTTCTCTTTCGATATATTACCATCATGAATTTCTCCCGGAGTTTCGTCGGGCGTCGTCCCCACGCTGTCGGCCGAAAAAAGTATGAGGGTGTACGACACGCGTCACACCTACCCGAAGCCTCTTATGAGCAAGGGGCCTAGACCGTTTTGATGACCGATACTGTGGATGACGTTGACCTCCCATACGACGAGGAGAACGCGTCCCAGAACGACAAGATAGACGCGTTGCAGGAGCGTTTGGAGGTCTTGGAGTCGCAGAACGAGGAGATGCGCGACAAGCTCCTCGACGCGAACGCGGAAAACAACAAGTACCAACAGAAGCTAGAGCGACTGACTCACGAGAACAAGAAGCTCAAGCAGTCTCCGCTGTTCGTCGCTACCGTCCAAGAGATGACTGACGAGGGCGTCATCATCAAACAACACGGCAACAACCAAGAGGCGGTCACGGAAGTGACCGACGAGATGCGCGAGGACCTCGAACCCGACGCGCGCGTCGCCGTGAACAACTCTCTCTCTATCGTGAAGACGCTCGAAAACGAGACCGACGTGCGTGCCCGCGTCATGCAGGTCGAGGAAAGCCCCGAAGTCTCCTACGAGGACATCGGCGGCCTCGAAGAGCAGATGAACGAAGTGCGCGAGACCGTCGAGATGCCGCTGGAGAGTCCCGAGATGTTCGACACCGTGGGCATCGAACCGCCGAGCGGCGTCCTGCTCTACGGCCCGCCGGGCACGGGCAAGACGATGCTGGCGAAAGCTGTCGCCAACCAGACCGACGCGACCTTCATCAAGATGGCTGGCTCGGAACTGGTCCACAAGTTCATCGGCGAGGGCGCGAAACTCGTCCGCGACCTCTTCGAGGTCGCTCGTCAGCACGAACCCGCCGTGCTGTTCATCGACGAAATCGACGCAATTGCGTCGAAGCGTACCGACTCGAAGACCTCCGGCGACGCGGAGGTCCAGCGGACGATGATGCAACTACTGTCGGAGATGGACGGCTTCGAGGACCGCGGCGAGATTCGGATCATCGCGGCGACCAACCGCTTCGACATGCTCGACCGCGCGATTCTGCGTCCGGGTCGCTTCGACCGACTCATCGAAGTGCCCAAGCCGAACCTCGAAGGCCGCGAGAAAATCTTCAAGATTCACACCCGTGGCATGAACGTCTCCGACGACGTTGACTTCGAGAAACTGGCCCGCGAGGCCGAAGACGCCTCCGGTGCGGACATCAAGGCAATCTGCACGGAAGCAGGGATGTTCGCCATCCGCGACGACCGCACGGAGATTACGATGGAGGACTTCGAGGAAGCGAAGGCCAAGACCGAGGCCGAAGAAGAAGACGAAGACATCTCCAAGACGTTCGCCTAAGCTCCTCCCTGCGACTCCTGCGTTCTACCGTTTTTCGACCCGTCGAAACGCTGTTCCCGCTCGCCGAGCGGTCAGTTCGTCGCTGTCCGAATCGCCGACGAATAGCGTTCGCTCCGGAGCAGTGCCTAACTCCTCGACGGCTGTGAGCAGTGGTTCTGGATGCGGTTTTCGCTCACTGACTGAATCGCGGCCGACGATAATTGCCACGTCTTTCGAGATATCGTGTGTGTCGAGTACTTCTCGACACGCCGCTTCGCAGTTGAGCGAGCAGATGCCGACTGGAAGGGGCTGGTCTACGAACTCGTCCAGCAACGGCAGTCGCTCCGAGTCGCGCGCTCCCTCTCGCTCCGCCGCTGCGAGATGTGGCTCGATTTCGTCGGCGACACCGAGGTCCTCTGCGACGGGGAGCAAATCGAGTGCGTCGTCCGCCTCGGCGTCGGCTCCGTAGTCTCGAAGTATCGGCTTGATTCGTTCGGCGGCCGCTTTCCAATCGACGGCGAGTTGGACCAGCGTTCCGTCGAGGTCGTACACGATGGCGTCGTACACGACGGCGTCGTACGTATCGGACATTCACACGAACTACTCGGAGAACCTACAAATACGTTCTCTCTCGAAGTAAAAAGAGACGGCCTCAGTACGACTCGTGGATGACCTGTCGTCCTTCGTCGTCTTCCACCGTCAGCACGTCGCCGGTGTTCTTCCAGATGGCGCGCGTGGAGTTCCAGTAGACGTTCTCGTCGGTGTCTTTCCCCTCACCTGTGTGGAGGGTCACCGCGCGCTTCGGTTCGAGGACGAATCCCTCGTGGAACTCGTAGGCGTGGTCGTCTTCGTTCCTGACCGTCCACCCGCCGAGGTCGAGCGGTTCGTCGCCGTCGTTTCGGAACACGAGATACTCGTCGTTGCGGTTCCAGTGGTCGTAGCCGAACGCGTCTTCGTGAATCTCGTCCACGACGAGGCCGACGGCCAGCCCTCGCTCTGCTTCCATCCGCATCTCGTCTGCGGCTAACTCGGAGGTTGCTTCCGGGACGACCTCTTCCATCGGTACAGTTCCGACGGCGACTATCGACACCTCTTCCTCAACGACTTCCGCGACGCCGGTCTCCTCGCGCTGGACGAACCGGTGGAAGTAGCTCTCCTCGCCGCTCTTCTTCTGGTCTTGATACCTGAACGCCAAGTTCTCGCGGTTGAACTTCTCGAAGAAGTCGTCCCACGAGATTTCTTCGAGGTTGGCGTCTGGCTCTTCTTCCGGGAAGTCGAGTCTGAGAACGCCCACGTCTTCGTCGTCACCGGTACCGAGGACGTGCGCGGGCGTCGCGTCTCGGCGCTCGGCCCACTTGCGAATCGTCTCGTGGTCGGTCGTCGTCTTGGTCCGACCGGGCATCACGTCTCGACTGACGAATCGGTGGAAATAGCTCTGTTCACCGCTCTTCTTTTCGTCTTGGAAGCGGAACGCGAGGTCGGCCGACTCGAACTTCTCGAAGAAGTCGTCCCAGGAAATCTCGCCGAGTCCTTCGTCTTCTTCGGGTTCGAGGAAGTCGAGTCGCAACACGCCGGGGTCGTCGCCGCCGCCGGTTCCCTCGACGTGTGCCGGGGCCGCGTCGCGGCTTTCGGCCCACTTCTGTATCGTTTCGTGGTCGGTCGTCGTTCTCGTCGTCCACGGGTTGTCTGCCATATTTCCCACCCCGACAGAGTGGCGACGGCGAGCGTCTTAGCTGTTACCCGAGCATCACGAAAACGCCGTATGGGACGAGGAACAACAGGACGAACATCGCCAGCAGAATCGCGCTGTACCCCGCGAGCGTCCCGAGTGCGGTTCGCCACGAGGGGTGTTCGAAGTCGGTCATACGTGAGCAGTTGCGGCGTCGGGTCTTAAATCCCGCCGAGTCTCCGTTGGCGCTTCGCTGCCGAACTAGTTACGCGATGATGTCGCCGATGCGCCGCGCTTGCCCCTGCAAGTCGGGATTCTTCTCCACGATGCGAAGCACCTCGTGGTCGGTCACGTCCATGTAGGACTTCTCGGTCGCGTCTTCGATGAGGTCTTTCGAGAGACGAAACTCGGTCCCCTGATACACTACGTCCACACCGGTCTCGTCGAAGGCGAGCGTCGTCATAGCACCGGATTTGGGCGCGCGAGATAAAAACCCTCAGAACTGCCGCCAACGCAGACCTGTCAGCGAACCTGTCGAGTGTCATATGTGCGTCTGACGCGGGTTTATTACAGATGAACGGGTGAATACGGGGTGTGCCGCTTCGCTCTGACCCGCTCGACGAACTCGCGATTCCCGATGGAACGACCGTCGAAGAACACGACTTAGTGACCGACGGCGACGTGTTCGTCGGCGGTCAGAGTACCGTAGAGTTCGGCGTGCGCGGTCACAACGTCGTCGCGGGCGAGCGCGTGCAGTTCGGCGGCCACATCGAGGCCGAGGCCGACTGCCGCCTCGACATGTGGTGCGACGTAGACGGCGAGGTACTCGTCGGTCGCGACGCCTACCTCGGCGAACGCGTCCACATCGCTGGCCAGTTGCTGGTCAGCGGCGACCTCGACATCGGCGACGACGTAGACATAGAGAGAGGATTCGAAGCGAACGGTTGGATCGTCATCCGGAACCCGATGCCGACCATCGTCTTCCTGTTCGTCTACCTCTCACAACTGCTCCGCATCGGCGAGGAGGAAGCCGCCGAAGAGGCAATTTCGGAACTCATCGAGAGCGACGCCGACGCGGACCCGGTCGTCATTCCGCGAAACGGCCACGTCAGCGACGACTCGTGGCGCGTCTCGACGCCCGCGACCATCGGCGACGACTGCCGTCTCCACGGCAACATCCGCGCCGAGACCATCGACGTGGGCAAGCGCAACGACGTGTTCGGAAGTCTGCGGGGCCGCGGCGACATTGCCGTCGCCGAGGACACCGTCATCTACGGCGACGTGACGACCCGCAGCGGAACCGTCACGCTCGCCGACGGCGTGCAAGTCCGTGGCGACGTCTCTTGTGAGAATTTAGAGTTCCACGAAGGCGCGACCGTCGAAGGGACCATGCGCGCCGGTGGCGAGATGACGATGGTACAGGCGGGCGCGCGCAAGCAAATCGCGGCCGACGGCGACGGTGGCCGCAAGGAAGGCAAGTCCGAAGAGCGCGCGAGCGAAGACGTTGGACAAGAGACGAGCGACGACGCGGAGAGTAACGCTGGCGACGACGCGGAAGACGAGACGAGCGACCCCGTCGAAGTCGATGCGGACGACGCCGACGAGGAGACGGAACCGACCGACGATGCAGACAAAGTCGAGACGGTGGACGAGGAGGACGGCGACGATGTGGAGTCGGTGGACGACCCCGAATCGCCGAACGACGAAGTCGAAATCGAAATCGTCTCTCCCGACGAGAATTCGGACGACGACGCTGACACCGACACCGAGGCGGAAGTCAAAGCAGAAGAGTAGCGCGGCCGTGAGTCGGTGTTTTTCCAGTTTTCGTTGCCTCGATAGCTTACGCTCTCGTGCGGAAGTACGCGATTGCCGCCCCGGCGACGCCCGTGATGGCGAAGTCAACGGCGCGAATCGCGGCGTTGTACGTGCTGGTCACGACCAACAACCCGACGTGTTGGCTCTGCAATTCACTCGACGCGACTAACACGACCGCGAGCATGCCACCGAGGAAGGCGACGCCCCCGACCGCGCCGAAGACGAGCGCGAGTCTGTCGTAGTGTTCCGGAACGTCTAGTTTTCCACCTGCCCAGTAGCCCAGACTGAACACCAGCACTGGGGAGAGCAGGAAGCTCACGGTGCCGATTCCGAGAGCCAGCGCGCCCATGACGGCCAGTTCTTGGTTCAGTATCTGTTGGAACTGGCCCACACTCTGGGCGAACCCGAGGACGAGACCGACTGCCGCGACGACTGCCGAGATGGGTCGTTCGACGTTCACATCTTCGGGAAGTGATTCGAGCCACCTGTATTTTCACATCTCTCGACACGTTCTGAGCATCCCCGTTCCCGCTCGCCCATCACTGGCAGGGACAATGTAATAAACGATGAGCATGATATACACTCTGAAGCATGGGAATGAGACTCACTATTGTTAGGTGGTGTCGATGCACTCGGTAGTGCTGACGAAGGGCGTCCCGGACTTCCGCGAGGGACAGGTGTCGTTCGACGAGGACGGCCACCTCGAACGCGGGCGCACCCCGACCGTGATGAACCCCAACGACGCGTACGCGTTGCAGGCCGCGCTCCAGACGAAGGTCAAGCACGGCGGGACGGTCAGCGTGATGAGCATGGGACCACCGGGCTACGAGAGCGTCTTGGAGGAGGCCATGGGCATCTACGCCGACGACCTGTATCTCCTGTCGGACCGCGAGATGGCCGCCGCGGACACGTGGTCTACGGCCATCACGCTGTCGGCGGGCATCGAGAAAATCGGGCAACCAGACCTCGTCTTCGCGGGGTTCAAGACCGCGGACGGCGAGACCGGCCAGACCGGACCCCAGACCTGCTGGTGTCTCGACTGGCCAATCGTCACCCACGTCATCTCCATGGAGATAGACGAGGAGAACGACCGACTACGCGCCAAACGACTCGTGGAAGGCGACGCAGACGAAATCGAAACGGTCGAGTCGCCGCTCCCCACGTTCGTCGTGACCGACCCCGAGTACGAACCCTCGTACCGGCGCGCAGAACACAGACTCAGACACAAGCAACTCAAGTCCGAGACCGACGAGCGCGTCGATAACTACGAAGACCACCTCACGACGTGGAGTGCCGAGGAACTGGACTTAGACCCCGACTTCATCGGCCTCGACGGGTCGCCGACCATCGTCTCCTCAGTAGACCCGATTCCGAAGGCACCCGCCGAGCGCGAGGCCACTATGGTCGAACCGACAGACGAGGAAGGAATGAGCGAAGTGCTAGAGGAGATGACACCACTCGCAGGGGGTGATTGAGATGGCCGACTTCGACCCCGGCGAACACACCGTCGAGGAACTCGGCGAGAAACTGAACGCCATCGAAGACCCCTCGGAGCTGGACGCCGCGCTGGCCGCCGAAGCGGAGGGCAAAGACCGCTCGACTGCAAAGAAGGCGATTCAGGAGCGAATCGAGGAGGTACAGGCCGAAGCAGAAACGGGCGACGGTGACGAGGACGCGAGCGACGACGAATCGGGAGCCACGAGCGAAGCAGACGACAGCGAAGAAAGCGAAGCAGAAGACGCTGACGAAGACTCCGACCACGTAACCAAGGACAAGAAGCACGTCCGCGCACTCGACGACGGCCACTACGAGGACATGTGGGTCTACTGCGAGACCCAAGGCGGCGAGTTGCTCGACGTGTCCAAGGAGATGCTCGGGAAAGCCCGCGAGTTGATGGACACCTACAACGACGACTACGATTCGGAGGAGCGAGTCGTCGGCGTCCTCGTCGGCGACGAGATGGAATCGCTCGCAGAGGAAGTAGTCGCCTACGGCGCGGACGTGGCGATTTACCACGAAGACGACCGACTCGAACGCTTCCGGCACAAACCGTACACAGAGATTGTTGCGGACATGGCCCGCGGCGGTGCCGAACCGCCCAATTGGGCTACTGGAGAGGAGGGGACCGAACCCACTGCGGAGTGGCGCGACTACGACAAGCCACGCTACTTCCTCTTCCCGGCGACGAACAACGGCCGGGACCTCTCCGCCCAGACGCAGGGCGAACTCGACTCCGGACTCGCCAGCGACTGTTCGGGCCTGTTCATCGAGGAAGAACTCATCTCGAATCCCGTCAAAACCGGCGAACCCGGCGAGAAAGTCGAGTTCGAGCGCGTCCTGCACATGAAGCGGCCGGACTTCTCGGGCTTCGAGTACTCGACTATCCTCTGTCTGGACAACCCCGACCGGGAGTTCCACCCGCAGGGTTGCTCGGTGATTCCGGGCAGTTTCGACGCGCTCGACCCGGACTTCGAGCGCGAAGGCGAACTCGTCGAACACGAACTCGAACTGCCCGACGACTGGTTCCGCGTAGACGTGCCCGAGTGGGACCGCCTCGACACCGGCGTCGATTTGACCGGTCACGAAGTCGTCGTGGCGCTCGGCCGCGGCATCGGCGACGACCCGACGAAGGGCATCGAACTCGGAATCGATTTGGTGGACGCCTTCGACGACGCCGCGCTCGGACTCTCTCGCGGCGTCGTCACTGCCTCCTACGGCGTGGACGGCCACGTCGAGAGCTACGTTACCGAAGAGCGCCAAATCGGCGAGACTGGCCAAATAGTCCAACCACCGCTCTACATCGCTGCCGGAATCTCCGGCGCGGTTCAGCACAAGGTCGGCATGGACGAGTCCGACACTATCGTCGCAATCAACACCGACCCCGAGGCTCGAATCCGAGACTTCAGCGACTACTTCATCGAAGGCGACCTCTTCGACGTGCTTCCCCGCCTCATCGAATCGTTGCAGGCGGGCGAACTGACGATGGCGCAAGCGGAGGCGAGCGATGACTGAGCACGAACACTACGAAGCGGTCGTCGTCGGGGCCGGACCCGGCGGGGCCGCCGCGGCGGCAGCACTGGCACAGAACGGCGTCGAGACATTAGTCCTCGAACGGGGCGTCGATGCTGGAGCGAAGAACGTCTCCGGGGGCTTACTCTACGCCGAAGAGTCCGCGCCGTACACCATCGACGGCCTCTTCTCCGACTTCCGCGAGGAGGCCGCCGAGCGACCGGTCACGGACTACTACCTGCACAACGTCGCGGGCCGGAACGTCAAGTCGTTCGACATCACCGACCTGCACGAACACGACACGGCGTGGTCGGACGCAGTACTCCGGCGAAAGATGGACTCGTGGCTCGCCGAACGAGTCCACGAGAAGACTAGCGAGACCGGCGGTGGCCTGCTGACCGAGGTACGAGTCAACGGTCTCCTGCGCGAAAACGGGGAAATCGTCGGCGTCACCTGCGACGAACTCGACCCGATTCGCGCGGACGTTATCGTCGCGGCAGACGGCGTCAACTCCGAACTCGCGCGCGACGCAGGCCTGATGGACTGGGAAGAGCCAGAAGAGTGGTTCCAAGGCGTCAAAGCGGTCGTAGACGTTCCATCGGACGTAATCGCCGAGCGGTTCGACGTGTCCGAAGGAGAGGGCGCGGCCCACCTCTTCTCGGGCGACCTCTTCGACGACGTGCGCGGCGGCGGGTTCCTCTACACCAACGAGGACTCGCTCTCGATTGGGACCGTCTTCCACCTCGACAGTCTCGTTGCGGAGGAAGCCGAACCGCACGAACTGCTCGACAACCTGCTCACGCATCCACTACTGGCCGACTGGATGGAGGGCCACTACGACGAGGTGGAGTACAGCGCGAAGTTGGTGCCGGACTCGAAGAAGGTGGCTCATCCCTCGCCCCACGAGGGCAGGCTTCTGTTAGTCGGCGACGCCGCCGGGCAGATGCAGGCCCAAGGCCCCATCATCAAGGGGATGAACCACGCCGTGAGCGCGGGCGCGCTCGCTGGTGAGGCGTTCGCCGAGGCTTCGATGCGCGGCACGCCGGAGCGCGCTGGCGAACTCTACGAGCGAAAACTGAACGACGAAGGCGTGATGAAGAAGCTTCGGCCTGCTGGCTACAAGGTGACGAGCGCGCTCGGCGAACACGAGGCAGTGACGAACGTCGTCGATTCGGTACTGACTTCCGGGGTCGGACGACGAGCAGTGCGACTGCTCGGCAGTCAACTCGAATCGTTGTATTCCTCGCCGTACCTCTCCCAAATCGTGCCGGACACGCGGACGCCGTACGTCACGTTGCCGACGGTCATCGCCGAGGAGTTGGGCGAACGCGTCGAGGGCACCAGCGACGTCGAGCCGAAGAGCCTGCTGGACCGCATCGGCGACCTGACCTACGACACCGACGTGGGCAACCCACACATCGAACTGCAGGACAACTCCGTGGAAGCGAGCGGCGCGGCGGTGACGGCCTGCCCGGTCAGCGCGAAGGACTTCGGCGGCGGCTGTTACCGCGAGGAGACGGTCAAGACGAACGGAAGCGAGGAGAAGCTAATCAGCCTCGACACCCAACCCTGCGTGGAGTGTGGCACCTGCGCCATCGTCGCAGATACGGAGTGGGAGCATCCCCGTGGCGGCAAGGGCGTGGAGTTCAGGGAAGGATAGCGAGAGATGAGCGGATCGAGTGAGGAACGCGAACGAAGATGAGCGAACTCCGAGACCGAATCGACGCGCTGGCGGCGCGAGCGCGGGCCGACCAGCGGGCGTTCGACGCGCCCGAGAATCCACCGGACGAAGAGCGCGCGCTGGGGTATCTCCGGGACGGTGTGGGGGATGTCGTCAACGTCTACGTCGAGGCGCGGACTGGGGAGTTCGTTCGCTTGGATCGCGAGGAGATGGACCGGTTGGAACGGGCTTTGGCGGACTGGTTGGAGTTGTACGCGCGGTGTCACGGCAAGGACGTTCGGCCGGAAGTCACGGTTCGGGAAGTTGCGGAGTTCGTCGTGAAGACCTACGATTTGAAGGATACTGCGCAACTGCTGACTGGTGTGCCTGCGCGGAGATAGATTCACTCAGTTCATTCTTAAGTCCGAAGCTATCGTACGACTGCCAAGATGATATCCGACTTGAAGCGGGCGTCCGAAGGCAGGTCAGGGCAGGTCCTCACCACGGTGGGGATGCTGATGGTCCTCTACTGGGCAATTACCGACCTCCTCCGGGGACCGACGACGATATCCCAACTACTCGGAAATGGGATGACCGTCGTCGTCTACCTCGTGGTGTTGTTCGCGACACTCTGGCCACACGGTGACGACGTAGTCGCTCGGAAGCTAGAAGCCGCGGAACCGTTTCTCTCGGCCGGTCTCACGGTTTTCTTCGGTGCTTGGGCGCTCTATCTTTGGATTTCGGAGTCTGGAGACCTGTTGCTGTTCTCGTTGCTCGTTCTGGGTGTGGTGCTGAGCGTCGTCGAACTCATCCGGCGGGTGTGGAACACGGACGATTCGTCTGGTCTCGGTTGATGGAACTACTCGGTATGGAACGCAGGATTTGAATCAGTAGAGACCTCGAAAGCCTCCCGCCCGCGAGACTCGGGGGACTCGCTGCAGTCCTTGGCTTCGCCTGCGGTCCTAGCGTCGTCCGCCTTCGCCGACCGGGCGACCCCTTTCAGTCTCCGCGACTGCACCGCAACCGCGACAGCCACACCCCTCCCCAACCGATTCACTCCACTCCCATCATCGGAGACAAGCTCCGACGAGCCTTCGTTCGCTTCGCTCACGAAGACTACGGTCGTTCCGTTCATCCCTCGCACGAGTTCGGTGCGAGATACGCTCGCACCAGCGCGCGCCGGACTGAGGGTTCACCATCGTCACAGTCGAAGGAACTCCGCTTGCGGTTATGTAAAATAGCCTAAAAGAACCAACCGCCCCATTCCCTAATCAAACGCACCCTCGACACCGACCAGCGTAAACAGCTCTTCCCAGCCCTCGTCACTCGGAAGCTGCTCTCGAATCTGGTTCATCTCGCTCTCGCTGACCAGCTCTCCCAGTAGCGCGACGATTGCCCGCCCGTGGTAGGCGGCGTCCGAGCGGTTGTCCTCGTTTCCGGCATCCTTCCCTTGGCGCTCGCACACTCGCGTGACGAACTCGTCGAAGTCGAAGTGCTGGCTGGAGTCCGCCTGTTCGAGGTACCAGTCGATTTCCATCGGGAGTGGTCCCGCGAGGTCCCGGGCTTCCCCTTCCTGTAGTCGCTCGCCGAGCGTCGTCAATACGGCTCTCGTCGCTCGAACGGCCTCGCCCTGTTCGGAAAGTTCGAGTCGGTGCTGTACCTTTCCCGTGAACTCTTTGAAATTCATGCTCTCCCCCGCCAGTGTCACGCTGGGCACGACCAAAAACGTCCCCCGACTCGTCACGTCTCCGAGGGTAATTTCCGAGAAACAATTAAGTGAGTTCGACGTGTGTTATCATTGAACATGAAGTTCTCGGAGACACTGGAGTTCGGCCACGAGGACCGCAAGCGAATCTACGAATACGTCGAGAGCCACGGCGAGGTAGATTCCAAGGAAGCCCAAGACGTGCTGCACGTAGACCCCGGCGGGTTCCGCCACCACGTCGCCATCCTCAAGCGCGACGGCTACCTCGAAGAGCACGAGGGCAAGTTGCGCGCCTCCTTCGAAGAGGGCACCGAAGAAGAGTTCGCGGAAGGTGACGTAGAGTTCACCATCCGTCCTGCGCGACAGGAGGACCTCTCGGGCATCGTCGGGGCGATTCGACGGGTCGCCGAGGAGCGCACCTACATCGTCGCCGAGTCGGTCGCCGACGAAATCGACCACGAGGAGGCGCTGCTCCGACACAACGAACTCAAGTCGCGGATGTTCTTCGTCGCCACCGTCGGCGACGAAGTGGTCGGGTGGGTCCACCTCAACGCGCCCGAACTGGAGAAGTTGGCCCACACCGCAGAACTCACCGTCGGCGTCTTAGAAGAGTACCGCGGTCACGGCATCGGCAGTCACCTGCTCAACCGGGGGCTGGAGTGGGCCGCCTCGAACGGCTACGAGAAGGTGTACAACAGCGTTCCCTCCGCGAACTCGGAGGCCATCGAGTTCCTCGCCGAACACGGCTGGGAGACCGAAGCCGTTCGGGAGGACCACTACAAAATCGACGGCGAGTACGTGGACGAAGTGATGATGGCGGTGGAGTTGTAGCCGTCGGTCACATCGAAGCCACGACCGTTTCCATTTTTCAGGGGCGTAGTCACGCTCTTTCAGAGATAGTCCACAGCCCTGCATGCGCGAATACAGAGCCCCCGGCGTCGATTTGGAAGAGATTCCAGCGTATTCTGGTATCGACTGCGACCAGAGTGGTCCCGAACTCTGAAAAAACTCTATACGTGTCGTCGTGGCACTGGCCCTCGCAGTAGTTCGAGACTACTCCGAATGGGGGTTTGGGGTACTCGTCTACTGGGAGGAGAACAATGACCCGCTCGAACCAACGATACGCTCAGACCCGCCGTCGTTTTCTGCGAACGACGGGCGTCGCTGGCGCACTCGCGCTCGGTGCGACGACTGGTAGCGCTACGTCCAGCGTCCGACGACAAGATGACGAAGACGCGATTCCGCCGCGATTCGCGAGTGCTATAGAGATAGACGTCGAGAACAGCACGGTCACGCTCCCGCTCTACCGTGGCCAAGGACCGATGGGCGAGGCGTTGTACGTCCTACTCGAAACGACCAGCCTCCGTCACGCCACGAACCGCGGCATCAACTGGTCGCCGAAACTGGCCAACGCGCTCGGAACCGACGCCGTCCAACAGGTCGATGGCAGGCAACCGCGCGCACGGAACCGCGGCGACGCAGGCACGGCGGCAGGCATCGCGTTCCGTGCCACGCCCGACTTCGCACCAGAACGAAACGTCGTCCCGGGTCCGGATGGATTCCCGCTCGCCGCCGACACGGAACCCGGCGCTGTGAGCGAAACGTACAGTCCGCTCGTCGTCACTCGCCGCGGCGTGGTGTACAACGCGCCCCACGTGGCGAACGAAACGGGCGAACACGACAACGTAGTCTCCATCGACCGGGACGCGATGGAGGTGACGATGGCGTTGACTGCTGGCTTCTACGAAGGCGAGCGCACGCTGTACGTCAGTACAGAGGCGTCGGCACCCGACGTCGCGGCGCTCGAAGGGGCGACGTACGCGCCCGCGCTGAACGCCGCTCCGGCGGCGGGCGACCGCCTCACCGCGACCTCTGCACGCGAATCGATAGTTCCGGTCGTCAACGGGCCGATGGGTTCTGACAATCCGAACCGACAGGGACTCCGCTCGGCAGTCGCGGGCGAAGGCAGTCCACTGAACGTCGTCGCAGAGGAACAGGAGTGCGGCGACCCGAGCTTCCGCGACGACTGCGACGCGCTGTTCTACAGTCCGCTGTGGGACGTTCATCCGGTCGTGTGGACCCAGCAGGCGATAGACGACGGCCAACGGCGGCGCTTGACGAGCCATCAGGACGTAATCGCCACCTTCCGCCGAGAACAGTTGGAGAGTGGTGCCCCGGACGGGCCGGTGAACGAACAACTCGGCGGAATACGAGCGGCGGGCGCAGTCGTCAACTGCTCGCTGATGCTCGTCGGTGAATAGGCTGTAACCGAACTATTGTTTTGGTCGTCGGGACGAGTGCATCTTTCAGAGTGTTCGGTCGCTGTCGATCCGCTCTTCACTCGCCGTGAGTTGCGGAAAAATGAGTTGTTGTCTCGCGTTCGACCCCCCCGAAACTACTGGTTGTGATGCACCGGGAACGCGATTTCGACCGTCGCCTTGTATTCCTGAATCTCGCCGTTCTCGACGTTCGCTGTCCAGTCCTCGACTTCGATGCCGTGGATGTCTTCGACTGTCTCGTTGGCCTCGATGACTGCCTCTTCGGCGGCCTGTTGCCACGAGTCTTCGGAGGTGCCGAGGACCTTGATTATCTTTACTGCCGTCATAGGCACATGGGGTACGACGAGGTGGGTGTAGCGTTTTTTGGCCGGTCGGAAGTGGTGTTTCAGATGGCTGTGTTCGTTCGATCTGAATTGTAGAATTTGGTGTTGAGGCTTCTTCGAAAGCCCTCGCCCGCTCCCGGTCGCTGGCGCGACATATCCGAGGCTCTCCACACCGCCCGCCTCGGATAGAGGTCGCGCAGACGACCACGCAAGCGCGAGCGTGCTCTGCGCCTTCGCCGCTTCGCATCGAGGCGCGCACCGCGCGCCTCGCAGACCACCCCTTTCAGTCCCACCTCAACCTTCGTTTCGGCGGGAGATTCAAACCACAAGGTGGGACTGAAAGGGCCGGGGCTTTCTGGCCGGTCACAGTTGCGTTGACTTCTGCGGTTCAAAGCGTATCGGTAGAAACCCCATCACACGTCGTCTCCTGAAATATCGAAAGTTAGTTCCCCAGCACGCTGGAACTGTTTACCATGATTTCCATCGCGCTCGCGGGCAAACCCAACGCGGGCAAGTCCACGTTCTACAAGGCCGCGACGATGGCCGACGTGGACGTGGCCAACTACCCGTTCACGACCATCGACGCGAATCGGGGTGTCACCCACGCTCGGACGGAATGTCCCTGTCTCGAACGCGACGAACGCTGTGGCGACGAGAACTGCCACGACGGCAAGCGCTACGTCCCAATCGAGTTGCTCGACGTGGCCGGACTCGTTCCCGGCGCGCACGAAGGCCGCGGCCTCGGCAACCAGTTCTTGGACGAACTGACCAATGCCGACGCAATCGTCAACGTGGTGGACGCCTCCGGCGGGACCAACGAGGAGGGCGAACCAGTCGAAGTCGGGAGCTACGACCCCGTCGAGGAGGTCGATTTCATCGAGGAGGAGATGGACCAGTGGCTCACGAGCATCGTCGAGAGAAACTGGGAGTCAGTCGAGCGCAAGTCTCGCTCGCCGGACTTCGACATCGACGAGGCGCTGACGGACATGCTAACTGGCTTCGGCGCGACGGAGTACGACGTGGCCGCGAGTCTGCGTGAACTCGACTACCCGAGCGACCCTCGCGAGTGGACCGACGACCATCAGGTAGCGCTCGCACGGGACATCCGCCAACGAACGAAGCCCATCATCCTCGTGGCGAACAAGGCTGACGTGGCTCCCCAAGAGAACATCGAGCGACTCAAGGAGACCGGCAAGCCCGTGATTCCCGCCACCGCCGAAGGCGAACTCGCCCTGCGCCAAGCCGAGAACGCGGGAGCCATCGACTACGACCCCGGCGACGACGACTTCGAAATTCTGGGCGAGTTGAGCGACGAGCAAGAAGCGGGCCTGAACAAGATTCGGGAAGTCATGCAAGATTGGAGCGGCACCGGCGTGCAGGACGCGCTCGATTACGCCGTCTACGACCTGCTAGATCAAATCACGGCCTACCCCGTTCAGAACGAATCGAAGTGGACCGACGCGAAGGGCAACGTCCTCCCCGACGCGTTCCTCCTGCCGACAGGTTCCACCCCGAAGGATCTCGCCTACGCGGTCCACAGCGACATCGGCGACGGCTACCTGCACGCAGTCGATGCCAAGAGCAAGCGCGACATCAGCGACGACTACGAACTGGAAGAGGGCGACGTAATAAAGATCGTGAGTACGGCGAAGTAACGGCCCGTTCGACTCGCCCGGTTCGATTTCCAGTCGTCTGGTTCGGGTTCCGCTCCCCCACTCGATTTCTGTTCCTCGATTCGACTTCGTTCGTCCCTCCGTTTTCTGTACTAGCCAACAATGTAAACCGTCGAGATTCACAATCCAAAGTATGGACGATACTGGAACTAACCGAGCAAACGAGCGGCAGAAAACGTCCACTCGCCGCGACGTACTTCGCTCTGTGGGTGTGACGGCAACCGCCGGTCTCGGCGTCTTCGGGGCGAGCGGAACTGCCATTTCCGCCGACACTATCGACGCCGCCTGCGGTTCGAACGACGGTGGTCCGGACTCGTTCCCGCGCGTCACGACCCGCGGGCACTTCACGGTCGGTACCGACGGCGTGACGCTCACCGACGGACACACGAAGACCGATTGGGAGACTGCGGGCGACTTCGCGGGCGTCTACAGCGGCGAGGAACTGCTCGTGTTCGTCCACGGATGGAACGTTCCCGAGCAAGAAGCACTGGACATCTTCGACACGGCGAAACAGGCGTTCCGCGCGAACGACTACAGCGAATCGTTCGTCGGCTTCAGTTACGGGTCCGACCGCGATTGGGAGTCGGCCAAGGAGGTCGCCGTACGCAACGGCCCGAAACTCGGTAATTTCCTCGAAGACACCCGCAGTCGGTATTCGGACCTCACGCTTCGTCTCGTCGGCCACTCGCTGGGCGCGCGGGTCGTCCTCAGCACCCTCGAATGGCTCGCCGAAAACGGCTACGAGAACCTCGTCGCGTCGGCCTCGCTCCTCGGCGGTGCGGCAGACGACCACAGCGTGGCCGACGGCAATCAGTACCACACCGACGTCGAAACGGCAGCGGCCTCCTTCGACAACTTCCACAAGCGCGACGACCAAGTATTGCAGGACATCTACGGAACGTACGAACTCGGGAAGGCCGTGGGTGAAGTCGGCTGTGACGGCACGCCGCCAGCCAACTACGAGGACCACGACGTGGCCGACTCCGTGACGAGCCACTGTGGCTACTACAAGGAAGACGTGGGTTGTGTGCCCGAAGTCGTCGCGGAGTTCTGAGTTCGTGGAGTCGGTCGAATTCACGCAGTCCTTTTTCTTCACGCGGTCGTTTCTCACCGGTAACGCCCGTTACGTTCGTGAACCCCGATTAATCGCTCTGAAGTCGGCAGCGAGTTGCCCCAACTGGCGTTGACTCCAGTCAATTTACTGAACGCTCGTATCGTGTTAACACGTTCGGAGACGGACGATACGGTGGCCTATGACCGACGAAGAGAACACCGAACGACCGCGAGAAGACGAACAGCAGACCTGCATAGAGTGCCTCACGACCGACTTGACCTCGCGCCGGGCGGTCCTGCGATGGAGCGCGTCTGCGGTGGCAGGCGGCTCCCTGCTCACGGCGACAGGGGCCGCGAGAGCGCAGGACGGCCCGCCACTGAACGTCGAAACTACCGACGCCGAAGTCCTCAGTCGCGACCGCGCGAAGACCCGCGGCCGAATCGGCGGGATGGACCGGGTCGATTCTCGGCGTTGCAAGGTCGGCGCGCAGGTCGCTCGCATCGGCGAAGACGACTGGTACGGTGGCTTCCACAGCGTGGTCACCGGCGCGACGAGCATCCGGGTCGCCGTCACGCTCACTGGCTTCGGGACCGAGAAGTACAAGTGCCGACTCATCGCCTGCCCGGTCACCCACACGCGCACCTGCTACGGGAACGCGCTCACCCTCGACTTTCGGAGATACGGCGAGGAGAAGCGTAGCAAGAAGAAACACGACGAAAAACGCCGCGACCGCTGTGAGTGCAAGGGAGACGAAGACCGCGAGAAACACCACGTCACCTTCTGTGGGGGCGGTGGTTCGACCGTCCTCGACTACCAGTTCGCAGTCTCGGGCGACCACATAGAAAAGTCTGCCAAGAGTTGTGCGCCCGACGCCATCGACCACCGTTGGATTACCGTCGATTCGGAAGACTGCATCGACGGCAACGTCGTGACGGGTGCCGTCGCGGGCGGTGGCGACAGTTTCCGGTTCACTGGAGAACTCACCGACCTTCGCTGTGACGACGGCGTCCACGTCTATCTCGACGGCCACGAGTTCGACCGCTGAAGTCGATTCCATTTTCCAACGGTCGCGGCAGCGTTCTCGGCGCGCAGAAACGTAAAACCTTATCGACAGTCGCCGCCGTGCCGTCGATATGGAGCGTTCGCTGGCAGTGCGCGTCTGGACGATTACCTTCGCGCTCGTCGCAGTCGCCGCTTTCGGCATCTACTCGCTCCTCCGAACCGGGGCACCTGCACCGTACGTCGCGTTCGGGGTGATTGCCGTCGCGTACATCTCCTATCAGGCGTGGCGTTCCGGCGGTCGCTTTCAGTTCGAGTTCGACGTCCAGTCGGGCAAGACTCACCGCCTGACCAACACCCCAGAAATCCAGCACGCACTGTTCGAGATTTGCGAACGAGCGGGCCGCCCAGTGCCGAAGACGATGCTGGTCGAGATGGACGTGCCGGGTGCGAGCGTCGGCTACGACGACGGCGATCCGATGCTCGCAATCGACCCGCGTCTGCTGATGGTCGTCGGTCCGACCGGCCTGCGCGCAATCCTCGCCCACGAACTCGGCCACTTCGGACATGACTTGCATACGGACGCAATTCGGCTCTACCTCCCACAGACTATCGGCTTCTCGGCGTTCTGGCTGGCCGCACTCGCAGGGAGCGGGCCGACAGTCGCCACGCTCGGGAGCGCGCTGTACCTCGGTCTCGCTCTGCTCTCGGACCGCCGCGCCGAATTCGCTCGCGCCGTTCTCAGCGTAGGCGTCGAACCGCTCGCGCTCGCGGCGAGTCGCTACGCGAATCGACTGGAAGAGTACCGCGCCGACGAGTTCGCCGCGCAACTGCTGTCGCCCGCCGAACTCACCGAGGCACTGTATCGAATCGCCGCCGTCGCTACGGGCGACAACGACGAGGACGTGGCGGGGCCGGTGCCGTGGAACGCCGACCGCTCGTGGCTCTTCTCGCTGTTCGCGACCCACCCGTCGATAGAGAGTCGCTCTCGGGCGCTGGGCTGTGAGATTCCGGCGTGGGTTCGGCCGTATCGGCCCCACAGAGTGCGCCGGAACGAGTCAGGATGATGCGTGGTGGAATTTTTGCAGTCGTTACGACTCCGCACGTTCGCGTCGGGCCACGACTCGACGCCGGAGTGACGACCCGACGAGCGCAGTAGCGGCGTTGGCCAGTCCGACGAGTGGCGTAGAGAATACTGCAAATAAGACCACGTATAACTGGTAGCCGAACGCTATTCCCATCTGCCGAAGGAGTAATGTCGCGTCCGCCCAGCCCCCGAACGCGAAAAAGTACGCGAGGACTGTGAGTACTGTCGCTGCCGTTCCGACGAGGAATCCTTCAGCCAACTCCGACTGGAAACCTCGACTGATAGCTCCGACGAGGACGCCACCGACCGGGACGACCACCCAGAGCGAAACGTCGAGTGTCCCTCGGAGGACGACGACTGCGAGACTCGCCTGGACCGCAGTTGCGATCAAAACTGCTCGTCTGTCCATGGCATGCGTGTTCACCCCTCGTAGAAAAGTGTTACTCGGCTACGGAGTCGAGTGACGCTACCGTTCGTTCGCCAACGCTTCGAAGTTCCGGAGCGTCTGCTCGACGCTCACGTCTTCGAACGAGCGGTCGTTCTCTTGCCACCCGAAGTCCGCTTCGATTCGCGGGAGCAGGTTGCTCGTGAACTCGGGATGGTACTGTACCGTCCAGACTGGGGCGTCCCGGTGGCGCGTGGCGAAGTTCTCGTAGTAGTCCGTGCTGGCGATGGGTTCCATGCCGTCGCCGCGTTCGACCACGTGGTCGCCGTGGACGGCCGGAATGACGTCGTTCACGCCGTCGAACAGCGGGTCGGCGTCCAAATTTGCTCGCACCAGTTCGTTCGTCAGTCCGTGGTGTTCGACTCGGCCGCCGAGTGCGGTGTTGACGAGTTGGTGGCCGAAACAGACCCCGAGGGTCGGTATCTCGCGCTCAACGAGTTCGTGGACGAGCGCAATCTCGTCGTCCATCCACGGGTACGCTTCGCGTTCGTAGACGCCGGCAGTACTTCCACTGACGACGACGCCATCGACGCCTTCCAGCGACGGTTGCCCGCCCTCGTCGGCGTAGGTGTACACCGCCGAGTCTTCGAGATAGCGACGAATCTCCGGGACGAAGTAGCGCGTCTCCGGGTCTACTTCGTTTTCGAGGACGAGTAGCATCGTGGTGTCGAGGGTGGCGAGGACCCAAAAAGGTTACCCGGGATGAAGTGGGGCCGACAGGCCGCGGGGGAGTTCGAGGGTCGATTCAGGTCGGTACGTTCGAAGTCGGTCGGTTCAGAGGCGGTCGCGGCCACCGCTACTGCGGCGACTGGACCGCGAGTTGCTCCGTGCGTCGGCGACCGTCGAGCGAACCGTCTCGATGACGCGACCACTGGTCTCCAGCAGTCGTCGGAGCGTCGTCGGGTCTCGGCCAGCGAGCAGGAGGAGGCCGATTCCTCCGAAGACGAGCGTGACGGTCGCGACGTAGCCGACGGTGGCCAGCAGCGTATCGGAGAAGAAAGCGATGTAGACGCCGACCAGCGAGAACAGGACGCCTGCCGCGGTGAGCGACTCGTGGACGCGTTCCGGCTGCTCGTGGTCGTCGTCGGACTTCGAAGTGTACGTGTCGTTCAAACTGTGTGCGCTCATCTCCAACCGTTACCTACGTGGTCGAAGCTAAAGAAACTCAGTCAGACACGTATCACAACATCGTCTTGTCGGTTTTTAGACTGTCTCTCTGTTGCCTTATCGCAAAAATTCGACGAGTGCCTCGTTCACTCGGTCCGGCGCGTCGTTCTGCACCCAGTGACTCGCGTCGGGGAGTCGCTCGACGCGAACGTCGGGCACCCACTTCGCCAATTCTTCGGTCAACTCGACGCAGAGCGCCGGGTCCTGCTCACCCCAGAGCAGGAGTGTTGGCGCGCGAACGGACTGGTCTGGACGCTCGCCGCCGACGAGCGCGCGCAGTTCGGTCCGCAGGTTCTCGCGGAACGCCGCCCGGTAGTAGTTGAGTGCGGACCTGAGCGCACCGGGTTGACTGGCGGCCTCGCGGTATCGGCGCACGTCCGTCTCGGTGAACGCCTCGGGATTCGTAGCGGAATCGGGCAAGTCGGCGAGTACCGCACAATTTCGTGCGCCCAGTAGTCGCTCGGGAAGCCACGGCAGTTGGAAGAACAGCGCGTACCACGAGCGGCGGAGTTGGTCCGTGTTCCGTTGTAACTCTCGGCGGTACGCACCGGGGTGTGGCGCGTTCAGCACGGCGAGTCTGTCCACGATTTCGGGATGTCGTATCGCCGTCTGCCACGCGACGATGCCGCCCCAGTCGTGGCCGACGACGTGGGCTTGCTCTTCGCCGAGTTCGCGGACGAGGCCAGCCACGTCGCCGACGAGTTCTTCGGACCGATAGCTCGACACGCCGTGGGGTTTCTCCGACTCGTTGTACCCGCGCATGTCGGGCGCGACGACGCGAAACCCCGCGTCGGCGAGTGCCGGAATCTGCGCTCGCCACGAGTACCAGAACTCCGGAAAGCCGTGGAGGAGGACGACCAAAGGAGCGTCTTTCTCGCCCGCTTCGACGTAGTGCAGTCGGACGCCGTTCACGAGTATCTGGTCGTGCGTCCACGGACCGTCGGTTGCCATAGTCTTCGTTGGCGTGCCAGACGGTCAAGCGTTCCGCAGTTCGAGTCGTTGCGGCGGGGCAATAGATGGTCGATTAGAACGCGGTACGACTGCGTCGAGACGCCGCTCGAAAAGTGGGCGTCTCGACTCGGATTATCCGCAAGTCCCCTGGCAGTAATCTGCGCAGATGTTCGTGTCGCAGTCGGGAACACAGCCGTAGTACTGGATACTTCCCCAACAGCAATCGACTATCTCGCCGTCCTGGTAGCAACAGTACAGTTCCGTGTGTTCGTGACGGGTCGGTTGCCACCGACAGACCTCCGACTGGAGGCAGTTGCTTCCGGTACAGGCTTGCGGTTCGACCTTGGGGTCGTAGTTCTGCTCCGAAATCGTCCCGTCTTCGCTCTTGAAGACGGAGATGCCGTTCGCGTTGACGACGAGTCCTTGGGCTTTCCCGAGTAGCGGGAACAGTTTGAACACCACTTCTCCGCCCGGGATGTCCTTGGAGTACTCGATTCGGACAGTGGCTTGGCCGTCTTTCACCATCGGAGTGACCAACGTCCCTTCTTCGGCTTCGAAGTACTCTTCGGCACTCGTCGGAACGAAGTCGGAAACCGAGGGAACGATCCCACTATCGACGTGTTCCGATTGACTCATCGTGGTCAGAAGGTCGTCACCGACGACGTCGAACGCCTCTTCGACTCCCGTCTGACTGTTGAACTTCTCGGCGGTCTCCCGGGAACCGAGGTCCGAGCCGAACATTCCGGTTATCGACCCGAACCCTATCCCGCCTGCCGCGGAGAGCACTTTTCTACGGTTCACTTGGTCATGGCTATCGTCTGCCATAGGAATTTAATCTATCCTCAATCTATTAAATCTAGGGTTAAAAAATCAGAAATTAATATCTGCAGAACCAGTCGGTGACTAACTGCGGTCGTGGCCTACTCGTCTTCCAACAGTAACTCCCGGGCCTCGCTGGCGGTCAGTTCCTCGTGGTCTCGGCCGACGATTGCGGTCGTCTTCCACTCGTCGTTCGGCACCTCGGCTTCCGCCTCGATTTCGACCAGCACGTCGTCACCGAGTAGTTCCGCGCCGACCATCGTGGAGGCGGGGTAGTGTGGCGGGTCGAAGAACTCCGCGCGAACTTCGTGCAGTCGCGTCTGTGTCTCACGAGAGAGTATCGAGGAGTCCACGAACCAGCGCATCGTCACCAGGTCGTCCATCGACCCACCTACGTCTGCGAGGGTTCGCTCGACCAGTTCGAGCGTCTCTCGCGTCTGTTCGCCGACGGTTTCACCATCTGCCGCGAGACCCGAGAGGACGACTCGCTTGTGGTCGGGATGGTCGGTCGCAACGCCGAACGAGAACCGAGCGTGGTCGATTTCGTCTGAGTCTACCTCGCCGAACCCCGGACCAAGAACTGTCTTTTGCACGTGCCGAGCGACACAGGAACCTGATAAAAAGATTGGCAGTGGGTTCCGATTGCATCGCCTCACCCGAGCGGCCGGAACCAGACCGCCGCGAGCAACAGCGCGAGGAAGACGTACGACCCCCGGACGAGTAGCATGGTCGCTAGTTCCGGGTCGGCCCGGTGGGCGACCACGGCGACTGCGCCGAACCCCGCGACTGCCGCGACGCTACTCGGTGGAAACACCGCGAGCGTGGTGAACGCGACGACGAGCGCGAGTGCGACCAGCATGAGCGCGTAGGCGGCAGTGCGGGCACGCCGCTTGCCGACCACCACTGCGATGGTCCGCTTGTCGATGGAGCGGTCGTACTCGAAGTCTTGAGCGTCGTCAACGACTTTCACGCCCGACAGCAGGACGAGGAAGACGAGCGCGAACGCGAGCGCAATCGGTTCCAGTGTTCCGACCTGCATGTAGTAGCTTCCCAGAATCGCCAGCGCGATGCCGAGCGGATAGCCAGTCGTCGCAGTCACGGGGTTCATGTCGAGCTGCGGCGCGTGGTGGTAGCCGATGAGCCACCCCGGCAGGGTGAGCAGGACCGCGATTGGTCCGACGACGACCCAGATGCCAGCGAGACAGACGAAAAAGAGGACCGACGCAATCCCGAGCACGACTCTGCATCCCCCTTCGGTCAGCGGGTGGTCGTCGTCCTCGCCGCGGACGTAGAAGTCCACGTAGCCGTCCTTGACGTGTGCGGTGTACATCGCGGCGAAGATGGCGGTCATGTGGAGCGCGCCGACGAACGGGTCGAACGCACCCGCGAGCATGCTCCCGGACCACGAGGCGGCGACTGGCGGGAGCATGAACACGGGGTGGACTTGCGAGGCGAGCGCGCGAGTCGCTGGAACGACACCGGACCCCCGGCGCGAAATCGGCATGGATTCCTCCACGACGGGGTACACAATAAAATCTCAGGCCGCCAAGAACTTCCGTCAGCGAACCGCGGCGGCGGCCGCTCCCATCACGTCGAGCGCCTCTTCGATCTGTTCGAGGTCGGTCGCGTAGGAGATGCGGGCGTAGCCCTCGCCGTGTTCGCCGAACGCCTCGCCGGGCACGACGATGACGCCGCGGTCGAGAACTTCGTCTACCCAGCCCTCCGGCACCTTCGGCATCGCGTAGAACGCGCCGTGGGGCGTCGGCGTCTCCAGTCCGATGTCGCTCAGGCCGTCGAGGAGTACGTCGCGGCGCTCCTCGAAGGCGGCGGTCATCTCGCCGATGCAGTCTTGCGGGCCAGAGAGTGCGGCCTCGGCGGCGAACTGTGCGGGCGCGCTGGCGCAGGCTTGGACGTACTGGTGGACGCGGAGCATGCGCTCGATGCGGCGGTTGCTTCCGGCGACCCAGCCGAGTCGCCAGCCAGTCATCGAGTAGGACTTCGAGCAGGCGTTGACGACGACGACGTTGTCCGTTTCTGCGAACTCCATCGGCGAGTAGTGGTCACCCTCGAAGACGATGTGTTCGTACACCTCGTCGGAGATGCACAACACGTCGTGTTCGTCGGCGATGCGGGCGAACTCCTGCATGTCTTCTTTCGACTGTACTGCACCGGTCGGGTTCGAAGGGCTGTTGACGACGAACGCGGCGGTGTCGTCGGTGATGGCCTCTTCGACTGCGGCGGGGTCCAACGTGAGGTCCTCACGCAACGCAACCGGCTTGGGTTCACCGCCCGCGATGTGGGTCAGCGCCTCGTAGGAGACGAAGCCGGGGTCGGGGTAGATGACTTCCTCGCCTACGTCCACGTGGGCCTCGATAGCGAGGTGGAGCGCCTCGCTCCCACCCGCGGTGGCGATGACGTTCCCCGGTTCGACCGCGTAGCCGTTGTCTCGGTCGTGTTTCGCGCTGATGGCCTCGCGGAGTGATTCGGTGCCCTTGTTGCCAGTGTAGGCGTCTGCTTTCCCGCTCTCGATGGCGTCTACGGCGGCCTGCCGCGCGTGTTCCGGCGTCGGGAAGTCCGGTTGTCCGATGCCGAGGTTGATGGCGTCCTCGCCCGCCGCTTCGAACACTTCGCGGATGCCGCTGATAGAGACCTGCTCGACCCTGTCCGAAAAGCCTGACATACTGCGAAACCACGGAACCGGAGCGGATAATTCTTCCTTTGTGGAGCGTGAGCAGGGGACACGACTGACCTCGAAAACGGACGACTGGCGCGATTTATAGCGAGCGAGTCGGAGACGAGCGATAGGCCGGTGAACCAACCGGCAGGAGTATGCCAACTGACCAACTTGCAGAAACGCGCAACTGACCATAGAGGAAAGTTCTGACCGCCGAATCAACACCCATCTCGCCCGGCTGACCTCGTGCGGTTGGACACCGTAATCCACCGCGAGAGAAACGAGGCGCGCTCTGCGCGCCTCGTTGAGCGAGCGCGTCCGAGGAACCCTCGAAGGAGCGCCTTTAGCGCGACGGAGAGGGTGACGACGTGATTTTCATCAACGTTTTTATCGAGCGGTCGGCCTCGCCGACCGCTCGCAATAAAAAGGTTGTTTAGGATAATCGGGCCGCGATGTCCGCTTCCGTCACGATGCCGACCGTGTTGCCGCGTTCGGTGACGATGACGGCCTGATTGTGGCCGAGATCGGTGCTGATTTCGTCCAGCGTGGCGTTGCGCGACTTCGTCGGGAAACTCTCACCCATGAACTTCTCGACCGGTTGGTCGCGGGCGTCTTCGTCAACGTTCATCAGGTCCTCGAAACTGATGGACCCGACGGGAACGCCATCGTCGATGACCGGTAGTTGTGAGTAACTCGATTCCTGCATGCGCGAGACGGCTTCGCTGACGTGATCCTCGGGGTCCACGCTCACGACGGTCTCGGCCATGAGGTCGCCCGCGCGGACGATGTCGCCTTCGGATTCGTCCAGTGCGTCTACGATGCGTCGCAGCGTCGAGAGTCGCGGGTCAACGTCGCCGCCCTCGATGCGGGCGATGAGCGGCTGAGAGACGTCTGCTCGGTCGGCTAACTCGCTTTGGGTGAGTCCTAGTTCGGTCCGCCGCTCGCGGATGTCCTGCGGCGTCGGTAGCTCCATATCTGCTGATAACCACGGGTTATGGATAAAGCTTCTGTCTGGGATTTACTCCGTTCAGAATCGGGTAACTGCGTTACTCGTCGCCGCCGAACTCGATGTCCTCGTCCTCGGCGAACTCGATGGTCTCGACCACTTCGAGCGGAACGTCGCGGAGCGCGCCACCGATTTCGCTCTTGGCGATGCGCTGGGCGTGTTCCTCGCCGTCGGCGTTGAAGACCTTCATTTCGAGGAGGAGGCCGACGAGCGCGGTGCCCGCGGCGATGAACGCCGAGTCGAACGGTTCGCCGCAGGCGGGACAGGTCGTCGCGCCGACTTCGACCTCGACGTAGTCCATGTCCTTCTGATTGAGGCGCTTGCCTGCTTCGCTCACTGCGACGCCGATAGCGTCGTCGATGTCTTCTACGTCGCGTACCAACCATGCCGCTTCCATCGCAACGAGGTAGTTGCTCATAGTAGCCCGTTGTTCTGCGTCGTGTCGTGTCTTGTGGTTTCCCGACGGTCGTGTCAGACGTGGTCAGGGAACACCCCGACGAACCGCGGCCGCGGTGCGCACGTCACTCCGATAATGCTCATAACTTATGCGTACACCGACTGTCGCCAAACCTACTCGTACGACTGCGCGCCGACGATTGTTCATCTATTTGGACGTAGTCCAACCGTGGTTGAATCGCAAGCAGGCGTCGAGGTGTTATCGGAATATAAATAGTTATATTCCCAGATTGTCAGAAACTCTTTTATACTCGATTGGTCGTCCCTTCGCTTGAGGAAGAACAGTCCGATGTTCACGTGGATTCACCGCGCAACCCTGTTTGCCCTGTACCAGACGAGCGTCGCAGCCAGCATCCTGCTGTTGCCGCTTGCGATTCTCACCCGACAGCTTGGCGTCCCGCTTCCGGCCCACCGGGTGGTGAACCGACTGGCGAACGCTTACGACGCGACGACGGCCTGAACCCCGGATTGGCTGTCTGAACACCCGCTTTTTCGACTCTCGTCCGCGAGTCCGGTCATCCGCCGGAAGGGTTGGTTTTATCAGTGCTGGCGGCCTAGCGTCTGGCAATGCGTAGCCCAATGCACGGTTCCGACTTCTCGCAGAACCTGTCGCGTTTCGAGGCCGACGAGCAGAACCCCTACGAGCCGGAGTTCGGCTCGATGCCCCAAGCACAGGGCGATGCGGGTGCAGAAGAGATGAAGACCGGGACGACGACCGTGGGTCTGACGACCACCGGTGGCGTCGTCCTCGCCACTGACAAGCGAGCGAGCCTCGGCAACATGGTCTCCTCGAAGAACGCCCAGAAGGTCGAGGAAGTCCACCCACGCGGCGCGCTCACCATCTCCGGGTCCGTCTCTGCGGCCCAGTCGCTCCTTCGCACGCTCCGCGTCGAGAGCAACCTCTACGAGACCCGCCGCGACAAGGACATGAGCATGCAGGCGCTCTCGACGCTGACGAGCAACCTGCTGCGCTCCGGTGGCTTCCTCATCACCGTCCCGATTCTCGGCGGCGTGGACGAGGAAGGCGCTCACATCTACTCCTACGACGCCCTCGGCGGCGCGACCGAAGAGACGTACGCGGTCGGTGGCTCCGGCTCGCAGTTCGCGCTCGGTGTCCTCGAACAGGACTACCGCGAAGACATCGACATGGCGGAAGGCCGCCAGATTGCCGTCGATTGTCTGAAGAGCGCGACCGAACGCGACACTGCCTCCGGCAACGGCATGTGGCTCGCCGAAATCACCGAGGACGGCGTCGAGATTAGCGACTACGAAGACTACGACGACGCGCTATAACACCGCGACCTTTTTTTCTCGTCGGATAGCAACGGGGCGCTTAGCGCCCCTGCTACCGCTCTCTGCGCACGGCTTCGCCGCGCACTAACTGTATCTAAATTGTCGAGTCGGTTGGCTTACGAAACAACGGCCAAGAACCCGGAAGTTACTGCTGGCGTGCGGTTGAACTACCGGTACGCTTATGATTATTCGGTCGAATTACTGTTTGCAGTACTGGCGGCGTGTCAGTCACTGCCACGACGGGTTCGTAACCCGTAACACTACCACCCCCATCCCCCAGCGACTCCCCGCTGGGGCGTTCTACCCCCCTCTGACGATGACTTCGAGCAACGAGTAGTCGCTCGTTCGCGCCTCGCTCACTCCGCGGCTTCACCGGAAGACGACCGTGTCTTCCGAGTCTGCGTTCGCTCCGCTCACGCAGACGCCGCTTCGAGACTCCTGTAAAATCTCGCTACTCGCGGTTCAGTTCCGTGTCGCCGCGGCCGACCCAGTCGGCGAAACTGCCGTCGATGAGGGTCATCGATTGGTGGTCGATGTAGGCGCGTTGCATCCCCGAAATCGCTTCTTCGAGGCTCAACCCGTCGTCCAGTCGCTCGCGGACCCGTGTGCGCTTCCAACTCGCTGGCGTCAGGCCGTGACGAGCACGCTGGCGGAGCGGCCAGAGATACTTCGCGGCCTGCTCGTCGCTCAGTCCGCGCGACTGCAAGCCGTCTTTGGCGTGGGCGAAGATGTCTTTGTACACCTTCTCGTGGTCGGTCGTCTCCTCGCCGTCGTTCGTAATCCAGTACACGTCGGCGCCGAGTCCCTCCTCCATCGCTCGGTAGAAGTTGTCCTTGGCGACGACCCAGTCGAGGTGTCGAACCGGATGCTCGCGCCGGAACATGGATTCGAGGAGTCCCGCGAACGCCGCCTGAAACGCGATGGAGTCCCTGACCGTCGGTTGGGCCGCGATGGGCCGGAACTCGATGCGGGCGTTCGCGGCCGAGCGAGTCGCCCCACCGAAGACCGGGCGCACCCACCGCCAGTAGGTGCCGTGTTTCATCCGGAAATGGGCGAATTCGTCGTCGAAGCGGTCGGCGCTCTCGACGGGCATCGGCACCAGCGTCCGGTCGTTGACGACGTTCTGTATGGCGTCTTCGACCGACTCGACGTCGTCGGGGAACCGAACTTTGCCGGGTTCGTCGTCGCGGCGATTGAGGACGGTTTCGAAGACGCTGATTCGGTTCTCGTGCCACCCGTCGGCCAGAATCTCGTCGGGGTCGTCGCTCGCATAGAGGTCCGGCGGGAAAAAGGGCGAGTTGACTCCGAGCGCGAGCAGAGGCGCGGCGATTCGCACTGCGTAGGTAAAATACGTCGGGAGGTCCCGGGCGTGGGGTACCTGATAGTGGGGCTGAATCGACGTGATGAGGCTCTCGGGCATCACCGTATCGTCTTCGAGTTCGACGTGTGGAGCCTCGATTTGCATCCCGGCTTGCGCGTCGGTGTTGGCCATCGCGTGGTAGCGCACCGAGTCGCTCATGTTCGAGGCGATGCGCACGCCTCTGTCTTCGACGCTGTCGGTGAGGTACTCGCGAGCAGTTTCTCCCTCCGGTGGAATCGTCCAGAGGCCGTCGCTGACCAACCGCATCCCCTCTGCGCCGGTTCGCTCTTCGGCGGCCGAGAGGCGCGCCTTGACTTCAGACTCCTGGGCGGCCAAGCCGTGTTCGTTCAGCGGTTGCGGACTGGTAGACATCTCGGCGTTGTGCAGGCCGAGTTCCTTCTCGAAGCCGATGAGTTCGAGCAGTCGCCGCGGGACGCGAGTGAGCGCGGCCGTCTCTGCGTCCACGGCATAGAACTCGTACTCGAAGCCGATGATGGCCTGCGGGTTGTCGAAGGTTCCGGCATCTATCTCTTCGACGATAACCTCGGCGTCCTCCTCGACCCGCGACTGGAAGTCATCGGCATCGACAGCGAGCACGTCTTCGACCTGCCCCGCGAGGTCGGATTCGGGCATACCGATGAGTCGGACCTAAGACACCTTGAATCCACGGGCCACGGGCTCGGAACCACGCGAGCGACGTGACGAACATCCTACGACGATTGGGACGCCGCGAGGTCCGCGACGAACTCCGTCGTCGCGAACGACAGCGCGAGTGCGAGCGGGGCCGTGACTGCGGTACCGACGACGATGCCGATTGCGCCGAGATTGACCACGAACGGGGTTACGAGTATCGAGAACAGCGCCCCGAACAGCAGATAGGCCACGGCGAACGAAGCGTACGAACCGCCGGAGAGCGCCCAGTCGAGACTCTGGGAGAGCGCCGTCCCGAGGTCGGCATCCGCGACGACGAGCAGGTACGGTGTCGCGTAGAAGAGGTACGCCGCGACGAAGTACGCCGGAACCAGCAATAGGACGAGCGGTCCCACCGCTTGTCCGAGACCGGCGAGTGCGAACGTCGGGAGTGAGACGACCGCCTGCCAGACCAGCAGGGGGAGGAAGTACCGCCGGACGTTCGTGGGGAAGTCGTACTCGCCCGTCTCTAGCAAGTCGTGGACGCTCCCGAGGTAGCCCGCGACGAGCGCAGACTGGACGACGACGATAATCGGGAACAGCCATAGTATCTGTGAGACGTGGACGCCGGGACCCTGATTCGGCAGACTCACGAACGTCCAGAGGTTGGCCACCGTCATCGGAAACGGAAACTTGACGCCGAAGTGGCCACCGTGGAACGAGAGGACCCGCCGAATCGCGTCGATGTTGAGGATACTCGTCAGTACGGGAACTGCCGCCAGCGGGAGATGTGTGGTCGCTCGTTGCCAGCCGGACCCGAGTCGGTCGATGAACGAGCGTCCGTCGGTGGAGGGCATCGCCTCGGCAATCGGACGCCCACGAGTTAAATTTGGCTGACAGACGCGACAGTGAAGACGAGAGTCGGGCGGTTTAACTGGGGCTACCGACTACCCATCGGCGATGGAGTTCGGGGAGTTCGCCGACACGGCCGCAGAAATCGAAGCGTTGAGTGCCGACACGGAGATAATCGAGCGCGTCACGGAACTGTTCGAGCGCGCCGCGAGCGACGAGGACGGAGACGACCTCCCCGTCCTCGCCCGGTTCGTGCAGGGTCGCGTCTTCCCCGCGTGGACCTCGCGGACGCTGGACATCGGGCCGAACTACTGCTACGAAGCCATCGCGCGGGCGGCCGGAACGAACGTCTCGGCCGACGACGTAGAGGCGAAACTCGCCGAGGTGGGCGACATCGGCGAAGTCGCCGCGAGCTACGACTTCGGCGGCCAGCAGGGTCTCGGCGCGTTCGGGTCCGGTGGTGGGTCGGGCCAATCTGACTTGACGGTCGGCGAAGTCGATGCGAAACTAGCGGAACTCGCGGCCGCCGAAGGCTCCGGCAGTCAGGACAAGAAGATAGACATCCTCTTCGCGCTGTTCAACCGTGCGAGTTCCCGCGAAGCGCGCTATCTCGCGCGCATCGTCCTCTCGGAGATGCGCATCGGCGTCGGCGAGGGAACGGTTCGAGACGCCATCGCGGCGGCGTTCGAAGTCCCCGTCGAGTCAGTCGCGCGCGCCCTGCAAGTCTCGAACGACTACGGGGAAGTCGCGCGAGTCGCCCACGGGGAAGGAGCGGGTGAAGACGACGAAGATGGCGAGACAGGCCTGAACGCCATGCAACTCGAAATCGGCCGCCCCGTGCAGGCGATGCTCGCGCAAGCCGGAACCGTCGGCGACGCGCTGGACGACTGGGAGGAGACCGCAGTCGAGTGGAAGTTCGACGGGGCGCGCGTCCAACTGCACTACGACGGCGAGGAGGTGTCCATCTTCTCGCGCAACATGGAGGACGTGACCGACCCACTCCCGGAAATCGTCGAACACGTCCACGAGCATCTCGATGTTCCGGCGATTCTCGACGGCGAAGTGGTCGCCATGGAGGACGGCGAACCCCTGCCGTTTCAGGAGGTCCTGCGCAGATTCCGCCGCAAGCACGACGTAGCCCGCGCCCGCGAGGAGGTCGAACTCGACCTGTTCGCGTTCGACTGCCTGCACGCCGACGGCGACGACCTGCTTCGGACGCCGCTGGTCGAGCGTCACGAGCGACTGGAGGACGTTCTCTCGGGTGGAACCTCGGCCCTCTGGGTCAGCGACGACCCCGAGGAAATCGCCGACATCGAGGCCAACGCCCTCGAAGCAGGCCACGAGGGCATCATGCTAAAGAACCCCGACTCGACGTACTCTCCGGGCCGCCGCGGGAAGAACTGGCTGAAGCGGAAACCCGACGTGGAGACCCTCGATTTGGTCGTCACGGGCGCAGAGTGGGGCGAGGGTCGCCGGGCGAGTTTCCTCGGCACGTTCCTGCTCTCCGCGCGGACCGATTCAGGAGAATTTGAGACTCTGGGCAAGGTCGCCACTGGCATCACCGACGAGGAACTCGCGGAACTGACCGAACTCTTGGAGCCACACATCAAGTCGCAGGACGGCCAAGAAGTCGATATCTCGCCGGAAGTCGTCTTCGAAGTCGGCTACGAGGAGATTCAGGAGTCGCCGACCTACTCGTCTGGCTACGCGCTTCGCTTCCCGCGTTTCTTGGGCGTGCGCGACGACAAGACGCCCGGGAGCGCCGATTCGCTGGAGCGAGTCGAGCGACTGGCCGACGAGCAGTAGCACGAATCCTTTTGCATCGGTAGGTTCCACGTTGTAACATGTCGAGCGGAGCAACCGACTCTGGACACGTCGGTCGGTCGGATTCCTCGGGACAGGGTTCGAAGTGGCGCTACCTCGCCCTCGCGGCCGTCGCGGAACTGCCAATCGCACTCCTCGCGCTCGCGTCCTCGACCACGCTCGGACCGACTCATCCCGTCACGACTGCGTTCGGCGTCTTCCTGCTGTACGCGACGCCGTTCGTCGGCGTCGCGGCGTTCACGGGCCTCGTAGTCGATGGGGGGCAGTCTCGTCACGAGGACCGCGGCCTACGCTGGCGCTGGTACGCGGCCACTACGCTCGTCCTCACTGGGGTTCTGACCTACCACGCCGCCGGAGGGTCAGAGGGAGACGCCTGGTTCGGTCTCTGGGAACCGATGGTCGCTCTCGCGCTTTCGATGGTGCCGGTCGGAGCCGCCTACTGGATTCGTGGCTGGTCGCGGCGAAGCAAGCAAGTTCTCGCGGGGTGACGTTCTGTTCGTGAACTGGCGCGAGCGCGCTCACCAACTCCGCGAGGAAGTCTCAGATGCCGACGGATTGAGCGTAACAGTCGGTTGGTTCGTTGCCGCCTTGGTCGTCGTGACGTGGCTCGTAATCGGCCTACTACTGTGGCAATCGGTTGCCCCGACGTTGTCGGTTCCGGTCGCTCTCCGACCCGCTTCGGCGTCTGGTTTATAGAAACCGTGCTATCGCCGACAACCGTTCGACCGGGGCACGATACGCCTCCGGAAGCCGTTCGTAGCTCTTCAGTCCGACCTTCGCCATCGGAGAGTTGTAGTCGTGAAAGACGTGGTACGGTTCCGGCGACGGTCCGTACTTCGATTTGTACCGACACAGACGCTGATTGTCCGCAGTCGTGATGTTACACCGAGTTCTTCCCCGGCCTATCCCCTCCTTCATCACGTGGCCGTACAGTAGCGTGTTGACCGGAACGTCCGTGTCTGTTCTCGCAGTCCCCTCCCACGCGTACACCGTGTCCCCGAACTCGAAGGCGATGAGGCCGCCGAGTATTTCGCCGTCGTCACGAAACACGTAGGGAAACACCTGCTCGTCGGGGAGTCTCTCACAGAGGGAGACGACGAATGATGGGTCGATACCGTAAGTTTCCCCGTGCTCTTCGAAGCGCTCTGCCACCTGTTCGATGACGGTCCGAATCTCTGCTGGTCCACCCTGCGTAATCGCGTCGTCGTCGATGTTCGTGTTCCTGATGAGTCGCCGAGTCTCTTTGTCGAATCCTTCCATCGTCTCTTCCCACCCCGGAGTCAGGTCGATTATGTACGTGTGGTTCTTCGTGAGGTCGCTTCCCCGCCACTGGAACGGTCGCACGTCCGAGAACCGATTGTTCGTTCGAACGTCGGTAACGTCTGGAGCGACGTTCTCGTCTATCCACTCGTAACACCCCTCGACGAACTCGTGGCGATATCGCTCGGCCTTTCGCTGTTTCAGATTCTCGAAGTTGAACAGCACCGGTCCCAAGACGAGTCCCCCAGTGAGGTCTTTAGGAGACGTGGCCACCAACTTCAGTGGTGGTCTGTCGGTCTCGAATATCGGCAAGAACCCCATCGGTTCGTCGCCGTTGTACCCGACCAAGTGATGGAGACGGGCGTCAGCAGTGGTTTCGAGCAGCGAGAGGACTTCACGTCGGTGGAACACGTTCGACTGCGGGGAGTCTGTGAGTTTCTCGTTCCAGTCGCTCAGGATGTCGCTATCGGCCAACGTCACAGTGATCGACATGCGAGCGACTCCCGACCCCATCTTGCTTAGTACTGACTCATGTGTTCCCACAGTGCGTCCGTAGATTTACCGTCTTACCCGTTCATCAAGCCCGATTCTATGTCTATCAGAATAACTCTCGATATCTCCGGTCGGCGTGTATTCGGGTGCCCACGGACCAAGAGGGCAACCCGTGGTGTCGGTCTCCAAAGCCGAACTGTTTACTTCCCGACCGCACCAAATAACCAGTATGACGATTCGACACGACGACCTGCTGGTCGATTGGCTCGGCTACGCGGGACTCCGACTCGAAGGTCCGGACGGCACAGTCGTCTACAGTGACCCCGGCCGCTACGGCACGCTTACCGGCGAGTGGACGCCCGATTCGCCGAGCGTCGGCCACCCCAAACCGACCGACTACCGGCCGGAAGATGGGGACCTCGTATTGGTCACGCACGACCACCACTACGACTCGGACGCCATCGAGCGCGTGGCGAGCGAGGACGCCACCGTGGTCGTCTACGACGCGGTGTACCCACCGAACATCGACCGCGACGTAAACGATTTGGACGAACTCCCCTACGAAGTCGTGAAGGTCAACGAGGAGACCGACCAACTGTTCGGCGAGGTCATCGTCCGGCCAGTCGAAGCGTACAACGAACCGAACGGCCCCCACACCAAGTCGGACGGCGAGCCGCACCACCCCGAAGGCTTCGGCGTCGGTTACCACCTCACGCTCGGCGACACCGAAGTGTTCTGGCCGGGCGACTCCGACGCCTTGGACGGCCACGCGGAACTCGACGTGTCGCTGTTCTGCCCGCCCATCGGCGGGTCGTTCACCATGGACCGCAAGGAGGCCGCGGAGCTAGCCGAGGAGTTGGACCCGGACCTCGTGTTGCCGATTCACTACAACACGTTCGAGGCGCTCGAAACCGACTCGGGCGCGTTCGCGGCCGACGTGGCGAGTCGGGGCGTCCCGGTCGTGTTGGACGAGAAATAACCGCGACCGGACTGATAGCATGGGACCCGAACAGGGCGTCTTCAGGCACGAACGCGGCGAGTACCCGTACGTCAGATTCGGCTCCGGCGAGCGCCCGCTCGTGATTTTCACTGGCCTGAGCGACGCGTTCCAGCCAGAAACTACGTCCTCGTTCTTCTCGCTGCTGCTCCAGCGGTACTACTACCGAAACTTCGCCGACGACTTTTCCGTCTACGTAATCGGCCGTCGCCGTGGACTCCCGGAAAATGTCACGACCCGCGAGATGGCCGCCGAGTACGCCGACCTGCTCGCCGAGGAAGACCTCTCGCCTGCGAACGTACTGGGTGTCTCGCTCGGCGGACAAATCGCCCAGCATCTCGCGACCGACCACCCAGAACTCGTGCGGAGACTGGTCGTCGGCGTCGCAGGCAGTCGCGTCGGCGAAGAGGGCCACCGAACCCTCCAGCGGTGGGCCGACTGGGCTGAGCGTGGCTGGTGGTTCGACGTGTACCTCGACACCGTGCCGGTTACGTACACTGGGTATCGGAAGTGGCTCTATCCGCCGCTGATTCGGACGGTCGGCCGCCCACTGCTGAAAGAACCGGCCGAAATCTCCGACGTTGCGGTCTCCTGTCGCGCGATGGCCGCCCACGACGCGGGCGACTCCCTCGACGGCATCGAGTCGCCGACGCTCGTCGTCGGTGGCGCGGAAGACTACTTCTTCCCGGAGTCGATTCTCCGCGAGACGGCAACGGAGATTCCGAACGCCCGCATCGAACTCCTCGCAGGCGTCGGTCGCGGCGCGTTCGAAGAGCGAAAGCGCGCGTTCGACAAGACGGTGCTGTCGTTCCTGAACGAGTGATGCAGTCCGAGGATACTTGACAGTTCGTTCGGAAATCCGAGCGTGAACCGACGAGCAGTCCTCGCTTCGGTAGCTTCGCTGACTCCCGTCTGGACGACGGGATGTGTCGCCCCGAAGCAATGTCCCGCGGTCAAGTTCGAGGGCGAGGAAGTCTGTCCGGCACACGACCTCGATATTCAACTGCGTATCGACCCTGCTTCGGTCTCTCTGCCAGCCGAGTTGACCTTCACCGTGGAGAATCGAACCGGCAACGAGTTCGTCTTCTCGCCGGAACTGGACCCGCTCGTCTACGAACGAGTGGGGGGCTGGGACCCCGTCTCGATGGCCCGGCGACTGGGTAGTGGCGAGCGTGTTACGGTGACTGACTCGTACACCTACGCGCAGGAGGTTCCCTTTGCGAACTGGGAGCCGGAGGTAGGAGAGTACTTAGTCCTCGTAGCTGGACGACTTTCGCTCGACGGCGGCGACGAACGGCGAATCAATCTCGTCGAGATGGTCGAGTTCACTGACTGACCAGTTGTTTTATTTACCCGTCGGGACGACAGTTCCGTCGTGATGTCCGACCCCTCCACGCGTTCCTCGGACGATTCCACGCGTTCGCGCGACGACGACGCTCGCCCGCGAGACGACAGCACTCGTCCGCCCGACGACTGGCCCTACGCCGCAGAGGCAACCGTCTGTGCGGCTTGCGGTCGGGAGACCGACCGGAGTCTCACACTCTCGTCGCTCGGCCTCGTCTGGGGCGCGGCAACTCGCGGTGGTCTCGCACCGACCGACGTGGAGGGCTACGTCGGCACCCTCGAATTTCGCTGTTGCGAGGCGTGCTGGACCGGGGAAGGAATCGACGCGCTCGAAGACGCCCACACGCTCGTAGACGACTCTGCTCCCGCTGGCGACGGCCGACCGTTCGCGCTGGACGACGAGAAAGTCGCGGCCGCGGCGAAACTCGACGCCTCCCGAGTCGCCGTCGCAGAGTACTGGCCAGTCGAGCGGGCCGACCCCGAACTCGAACACCTCCGCGCACAGGATTCAGCAGTCGAATCCATGCTCGACTCGTGGTTCGAAGATTAGTTCTCGATCATCACTTCGGTCGCTTTCACGACGGCGTCTACCTCCTCGCCCTCCGAGATGCCGAGGCGCTCTACCGAGTCGCTGGTGATGATGGCCGTCACCGACTGTCCGCCGTCCGTTTCGACGACGACTTCGGCTATCAGTCCCTCCGTCGCTACTGATTCGACGGTGCCAGAAAGTCTGTTGCGTGCGCTGAGGGGCATGGCACCGGGGTACGACGTACCCTCCCTTAAAGGTTCGAATCAATCCGGCAACACAACGTACTTGCCGATAGCGGCGGAAGTTCGAACCATGGGTTCCCGTACGACACCGAACTTTTGTTCGAAGTGCGGTACGGCGCTGGCGCAGGGGGACGCTTTCTGCTCGCAGTGCGGGACGCCGGTCGCAGGGGAGTCGGCGAGAACGCGCGCAAGTGCCGACTCCTTCGACGCCGGACGCGCAGGTGGCTTCGACGCCGGAAAGGCAGGTGACCCGGGCTACTTCCGGCGGCGCGTCGAAGACCTCACCGACGAAGGGTGGGACGTAGAGAAGGACTACGGCGACAGAGTCGTCATGGTGGACCGCGGTTTCGGGTCGATTGGCGTTCACGTGCTGTTACTCCTGTTCACGTGGGGGCTTGGCAACCTCTTCTACGGGTGGTACCACTACTACAGGGTGCCGGACAGAATCGAAATCAGGGAGGGCGGAACCGAACGCTACCTCCGCGGTAAGAACTCCACCTCGAACGCGACATCGGAGTCGTCGCCGGACGTCGGCAACCTGCTCCTGAGTATCTTCGTCGCGCTCGTCGGGGTCGGATTCGTCACGTCCGGCGGGTCGGTGTTCGCCGTCGGCTTCGGCTTCGTCCTCCTCGCGCTCGCAGTCGGACTGTTCGAACCGGTCCGGGAGCGACTCGGCGACCGTAAACCGATTACGACGTTCGGTCCCGGTCACGAGACCACCCAAGAAGTGGTCCGAGAACCGGACGTTCCGTGTACGGCCTGCGCTCGGCCCGTCAACACTGGCGTCAAGCGAACCTACCGCAAGCGTCGATACGTCGCGGGCGTTCCCGTCGCCACCAGCGAAGAGGGTGAGAACTACTACTGTCGGTCCTGCGCGAACGGCGACCCGTTCACTGGCGACTTCGACGACGAAGAACGGGAAGACCGGGAGAAGACGCGAGAGTTCGCCTGACTACAGCACGCCCATATCGGTCAGTCGCTCGGGCAGATACGTGTCGGTCACGAAGTCGAGACCATGCGACGCCAATGACTGCTGTTCGGACTTCTTCTCGATGTCCAACTGAATCTCTATCTGCTCTTCCCAGTAGTCGGTCTGGAAGCGCGGGTCCTCCAACTCGCTTTCGAGCGCGTTGATGTCCGAGTCGCTCAGCGGGTCTGTCGGCAGGTCGTACTCGACGATGTCCGACGGTTGGATGCCGATGTACTGGGCGTCCGGCGTCGCGAGGTAGTCGCTCAGGTGTGCCGATTTAATCGAACCGTAGGCCACAGAACCGAAGATGCGGTACGACCACGGGTCGCCGTCAGCGAACACCGTCACCGGCAGGCCGAGTTCGTCGTGGAGTCGCCGCGTGATGCGACGAGTCGCCCGTGCAGGCTGTCCTTTGAGGTGGACGATGATTGCGTTGTACTCGTCGTCGAAGCCGTTCTCGACGAGTCTGTCGCGCATACCACCGGTCTCGACGCAGAGGATGAAGTCCGCGTCGTGGCCGAGGAACTCGATGGTGTCGGGGTTGTTCGGAATCTGGTAGCCACCTTCGCCCACGTCCTCCTGACAGTGGATGTCGCGCTCGCCGCGACGGGTCTGCTCGCGCAGGTGGAGCGGTCCCATGATGGTCGCACCGGACTCCTCGGGCCGCATGTGGAAGTCTTCGCGGGTGACCTCCGAGACGATTTCTAAGTCCTCGACCAGTTGGTTCGACTCGTCCTGCGTGGAGAACTGCGCTTCCTCCGCGTCCCAACTCTCGCTCAGGTAGTACAACTCACGCAAGGTAGACGAGCGGTCCTCGTTCAACTGGTCGGAGAGGAAGTCGATGGTGTATATTGCCTTGAGGAGTTTACGGGCACCCCGAACGCTGTTGGCGCTCCGATTGCTCGTCCGGTCGCCGTACACCCAGACGCGCTCGTCTTCGTCGTACTCGATGTTGCTCTTGGTCCGAGTGGGCAGGGACATCGTCGGAATCTCCCCACGCTCGAACTGGTCGTAGAACTCTGCCGCGAGGTCGATGAGCTGTTCTCGCGCTCGCTCTTCGTTGTCTGCGCTCATTGGTTCACCGTGAGTTTCGCGTCCTCGATTCCTTCGACGCTAACGTCGAACGATGCGTCGTCTGCTGTCTCGTACTCCAAGACGGCTTCGTCGCCGCTCTCGACGGTCGGGGTCCACTTGATGAACCACTCGCCGTCCATGTCGATGGCGTTCGCGCCGTTCGAGAGGTTCGTCGGCTCTGCGCTGACGATGTCCGTTATCTCGGGCGACTCGTTCGTGCTGGTGTGGTTCTCGACGACCAATTTCACTTTGCCGTCCTCGACTTCGCGCTCGACCAGCACGTTGTTCATGATGCGTGCCAACGCGTCCTCGTACTCGGGTTGGCCCTGTCCGGTCACGTCGGCCAGCTTCTCGGCCATCTGGGGCAGAATCGACGCGATGACGTTCTGCTTCTTCTTGCGTTTCTGGAGCGACTTGCGCTTGTTGAGATACGACTTCAACTCGCGGGCCGCCTCTCGAATCGCCAACTCGATTTCGTCCTCGATGTTCGGGACGTTGGCGACTGCGTCCTTGCTCTCGCTCGTGAACGGGACGTTCGTGGACGCGACGTGGACCATGATGACGGCAGGCCCATTTGGAATCCCCGACCCGCCAGGTTGGTCCAAGTTGTAGTTCCGCCAACCGATACTCTTCACCACGTCGGTCGTCGCACAAGCACCACGCTGGTACACGAGGGGTACTCTGTTCGCGAAGCGAAGCACCTCAGCTTTCCCCTCCGCGGGCAGGTCGCCGCCGTAGGCGATACCGGCTTCCACGATGAACGGGTCGCCGCCGTGAACGTCGGCGTCACGTGTCGCCGAAGCGTAGAAGTCCGCGTCGTACTCCTTTTTCAGACCGGCCTTCACGAGGTCGGCCGTGATGGGCGACAGGCAGTTCGTCGGCGGCGAGATGATGTCGGTCTCCGTCATCGCCTCCAGCAAGTCGCTGGCGGCGTCCCGATTCTCGGCGAGACTGCTGATCTTCGGTACGTCGTCCGGAACCGTGACCATCGTGTTCCAGATTTCCATGACGACGTTCTCGCGGGCCGTGTCGCCGACCGTCGCGTCGTCGTACTCTTCGGTCGCGTCGGCGGCGTCGGCGACGTACGTTTCTAACTGCTCGTGGGTCGCCCGGTCGCGCTCGCCGCCCTTCTCGAACTTCCGGGCGACGCGCTCGGCGAGTCCGTGGACAGTCTCGTCGTCCTTTCGCGTGCTGGTCGCCTTATCGACCAGTCCGTAGAAGTCGCTGGTTCGGTCCGCAGTGAGTTGCTCCCACGCGGCCTCGACTGCGTTGTCTTGGACCGTCGAACCGAACGTCGTGTCGTGGTTTTCGCCGACGGAGTCGGCCGCTTCAGCGATAATCTCGACCAACTCGTGGTGCGCCACGCGGTTGCGGGCTTCCACCTGTTTCGCTACGGTATCCGCGAAGGCGTTGGTCGCCGTCGCGCCCTTGTTTGCGACAGCACCTTGCACGGCTCTGGCGATATCCGCTTCGTCGTGCTTCTGGGGCGGTTTCCACGCGGCTTCTCGGCCGAAGTGACGGTCGCGGAAGTTGTCCAAAATCGAGTTCGCGGTCTTGCGACCCACGCGCGTGAACTCCTCTTGGACGAAGCCAGAGACGCTGTGAGAGTCGGTGTCGGCGAGCATCTTGAGTACTGTGCCCAACTCCACGCCGTGGGGGTGTGGGCGAATCTCCTCGGTCTCTGCGGGGAGTTCGTCGGTCGCTCGCTCGAACTGCTGGGCCTCCTCCATGCTCGGCTCCTTAAACGTGATGCGAGCGTGGGGATTGACGACCGCCGTGTGCTTGATGTACCGGACGAGTTGAGAGCGCGCGCGCATGTTCGCTTCCATCTCTAACTCGATTCGGGTGCCGTGGGTGCGCTCCCACGTGGTCGTCTCGGCGGTCCGAATCTCGGGTTCGTTCTCGTCGGTGTCGATGACGAGTTCGAAGTATTCGGCGTCCGCGCTTCCCTTCGTGCGACTCGTAATCTTCGCAGGTTTCCCACTGGTCAACTGCGAGTAGAGGACGGCCGCAGAGATACCGATACCCTGCTGCCCACGAGACTGCTCGCGGGCGTGGAATCGCGACCCGTAGAGAAGTTTCCCGAAGACCTTCGGCACCTGCTCTTTGGTGATACCCGGACCGTTGTCCTCGACGATGAGGGTGTAGTAGTCGCCGTCGTCGGCGATTTCGACGTAGATGTCCGGCGCGATACCGGCCTCTTCCGTCGCGTCGAGGGCGTTGTCCACGGCCTCTTTGACGGCAGTCACAAGCCCCCGGGCTCCGCTGTCGAACCCGAGCATGTGCTTGTTCTTCTCGAAGAACTCGGCGATGGAGATTTGGCGTTGGCTCTCTGCCAACTCCTCGGCGATGCCCTCCTCCTCGCCGAGTGTCGACTGGATGGATGGCATTCTGTACCCCGTGGTAGCGGCGTAGGTCTTAAAGCCTTCTCGGTGGCAGAGTGAAAGTGAATTTAAATAATGAATCGCATGTCGATATATGGAATCTGATTCACTAACGAACTCTCCGGAAGACACCAGGATAGTCACAGACGACGCCGTCGGTGTCTACGTCCACCTCTGCGGTGAATCCGGTTGTGAGACTCTCGTAGCGGTAGCGTCCACCGTCGTCGTCGCGGGCGAGACGGGTGTACTGTTGGCGTGCTTTCGACACCTCGAACGTACGGGGGTCGAGATAGACCACCTCAGACGTGGCAGACTCACCAATTTCGAGTGCGAGGCGGCGGATTGGAAGCGTGTTGGTGAGTGGTGTCACCGCGAGGTCTACGTCGAGACACCCATCGAGTTCCGGGGCTGACTCACCATCTACGGCCCACGAACCGTCGCCGCTGGCCGATATGGAGAGCGAACTGGGACGAAGAGTCGCGTCGCTATCCGTGCTATCGACGCCAAATCGCTGGACGTGTACTGTTCGGGTTCGGAATTTTTCGTCCGTGTCGAACAGATAGCGGACGCGAGTTGAGGCGCCATCGTCGTCAACACCGAGTGCGATTCCGTCCGCGTGGAGCGTCGGAGAGAATGCAACGGTGCAGTGTTCGAAGCCGACCCCATCGACAGGTTCCCAACAGTAGTGCGTGTACACGAACGAACTTCGGGACATCTCGTATTAACACGACCGTTGGCGCACTTGCATCGCACCGCTGTGACGGAAGAGAGACTGACTCCGCTACGTTCCGAACGCGTTTCGTAACGCTTCGCCCGCACTGTCGAGTGCGTCGTCCGCACGCTCGACGTTCGGAAACGGGTCGTCCAAGTGCCGCATGTTGAGGAAGTCGTGTATCACGTCGTCGTAGTTGACGTGCGAAACCTCGACACCGGCCTCAGCCAATCGGTTCGCGTATTCAGCTCCTTCGTCGCGGAGCGGGTCGTACCCCGCGGTAATCACGTGTGCAGGCGGCAGTCCCGACAGGTCCCCAGCCAGTATCGGTGAGGCACGAACGTTCCGACCGTCCACGTCCTCCCGCAGGTAGTGGTTCCAGAACCAGACCATCAGTTGCCGGGTGAGGAAGAATCCAGTCGAGTTTTGGGTGTACGACTCCGTGCCGTAGTCGTGGTTCGTCACCGGATACGCGAGCAACTGAAAGTCGATTTCCGGCGCACCGAGGTCCTTCTCTTCGGCCATCTGGGCGACGATTGCGGCGAGGTTGCCGCCAGCGCTCTCCCCGCCGACGGCGAGTCGGTCGGGGTCCACACCGAGTTTCGCTGCGTGACTCGCCACCCACTTCGTCGCGGTGTAGGCGTCTTCGACCGCCGCCGGGAACTCGTGTTCTGGTGCTTTCCGGTACTCGACGGAGACGACGGTGCAGTTCCCGCGGTTCGACAGCGACCGCGCGACCGTGTCGGCCGTGGCGAGGTTGCCGAGGACCCACCCGCCGCCGTGGAAGAAGACGAGCGCCGGATGCGGTCCTGAATCCGCTGGTTCGTAGAGTCGAACCGGAATCTCCGACCCCCACTCCCGAATCAGGTGGTCTTCGACGTTCCCGACCGACTCCGGTTCCACGTCGGGCGTGAAGAAGTCGGTGTGGAGTTCGCGAGCCTGTTCGACACTCAGCGTCTCGATTCCGGGCGCACCCTGTGCTTCGAGCGTTTCCAGTAGCGTCTGGACCTGCGAATCGGGGTCATCGGCGCGACTCGCAGTTATCTGGTTCGGTGAATCTGGCACTATCAGTCCCCCTCGCAGGGCGTCGCCGAGGATTGCAGTAAGTGTGCTGGCCGTGATTCGGTCGGGTCGAGATTAACTCATCAGGAATATCATCGCCACGATTCCGAGCAGGAGTGCGAGCAGACCAGCGATGTACCAGAGACCGGTCGTCGAGTGGGTCTCGTTGAGGTCCGGACCTTTCGTGTCCCGGTCGTTGGGGCCGCCTTTGGGAGCCATACTATAATAACGTGACAAAGTAACAAAACATTTATCCGTCGTTCCGCGCTCGTCTGGTGCAGGCACAAATCACGTCCCGGTCGGCCACGTACGTCTGTCGAGGTCGTTAGGGTGGGGAACGAACGCAGTTCGAAACCGAGTCCCGAGAGGGCCCAGAGTCGAGAAAATACGGGAGACCCAGCGATAGCACTCGATAGCGTCACCGTCGAGTACGACGACGTGCGCGCGCTCGTGGACGTAAGTTTCGAAGTCGAATCCGGGGAGTTCGTCACTGTCATCGGCCCGTCGGGGTGTGGCAAGACGACGCTCCTCCGGGTCGTCGGCGGACTACAGGACCCGACATCTGGTACCGTCCGTATCGATGGCGACCCGCCGTCCCGCGCCAAACAGGACGCAGAACTCGGATTCGTCTTCCAGCATCACGCCCTCCTCCCGTGGAAAACGGCACTGGAGAACGTCACCTTTCTCCGGAAGATGGCCGAAAAGTCACCGAACCATGACCGCGCCCGCGAACTCCTTTCGACTGTCGGCCTCTCCGGATTCGAGGATTCTCGGCCCGCCGAACTCTCAGGCGGGATGAAACAGCGCGTCGCCATCGCGCGGGCGCTCCACCTCGGTGCGTCGGTCCTCCTGATGGACGAACCGTTCGGCGAACTCGACGAGTTGACCCGTGAACAGATGGGCGTCGAAGTCCGGCGGGTCTGGCGCACAGAGGAAAAGACGGTGCTGTTCGTCACCCACAGCGTCCCCGAAGCAGTGTTTCTCGCCGACCGCTGCGTCGTGATGGGGACCGACCCTGGCCGCATCGAAGCGGTCTTCGACGTGTCGTTGCCGCGCCCGCGCGAGGAGTCGGTGTACGGGACTACGGCGTTCCAAGAACAGGTCGCTCGCGTTCGTCGTGCGCTTCACGAAGGTGAAGGCGAAGGTGACTCCCGGACGCGCGATTCCCGAGCGAGTGAGTCCCGAACGAGCGAACCCCGAGGAAGTAACCGATGAGTTTCGCCGACCACGTTCCGGCGGCCCGATTCACCCTTCCAGCGAGCGCGTTGGCGGTCGGGGTGATTTGCTGGTGGTCGCTGGTCGCTTTGACGAGCGTTCCGGCGTATCTCCTGCCGTCGCCAGTCATCGTCGCGGACAATTTGATAGAGCGACATACGATTTATACCCGTAACGCGTGGGTCACGCTTCGGACTGCCGTCGGTGGCGGCGCAGTCGGTTCCCTCTTCGGATTTCTCGCCGCCGTCGTGGTCGTCCACTCCTCAGTGCTTCGACGAGCGGTCTACCCCTATCTCGTCGCCGCGCGCGTCCTGCCGAAAATCGCCGTCGCGCCCGTCCTGCTCATCTATCTCGGTACTGGTGGGGCGACCGCGCTCGTCTTCGTCTCGCTCGTCGCGTTCTTCCCGGTGTTCGTCGCGTCTGCGGCGGGATTCGAGGAGACGCCCGACTCGTACCTCGACTTGTTGGACTCCGTGGACGCTGGACCGATTCGGACGCTCCTGTTCGTCCGGGTTCCGGCCGCGCTCCCGGCCGTGTTCGCGGGCCTCAAGCAGGCGACCGCGCTCTCGGTGGTCGGTGCGGTCGTCGCGGAGTGGATTCTCACCGACGAGGGACTGGGGTTTCTCGTGTTGGTTGCCTCGGAGAACGTCCGACCGGCGGCGGTGTTGGCGGCCGTCGTGGTGCTGTTCGCCGAAGGACTCGCGTTGTACGGACTCGTGGCACTCCTCCACCGACAGGTGGCGTGGCAGTGAGCGTTCACTGATTTCGAATTCCGCTCTCGACAGCCACCGGAAGAAGATAGAATGCGACGCCGACCAGCGCGAGTACGACGAGCGCGGCGACCATGCGCGCGGACTGCAACCGCGTCGAGGCCCGAAAGATGCGATAGCCGAGTCCGGCGTCGAGCGTGAGGAACTCCGCGACGACTGCACCGACGACGCTGGCGGCCGCCGCGATTTTCGTCCCCGCCAGCGTCTCGGGAGCGGCCGCGGGAAGCCGAATTCGAAGGAGTCGCGCCGTCGTGGAGGCGTCTACCGACCGGGCGAGGTCGAGCAGTTCCCGCGGGGTCGCCCGGAGCCCTTCGCGTGCAGAGACAGTCACTGGGAAGACAGCGAGCGTCGCCGCAAGTATCGCCCGTGCCGCGAATCCGTCGCCGAACCAGCGGAAGAGTATCGGGGCGATGGCCACGAGCGGCACGATTCGGAGCGCGACGACGTAGGGTCTCGCGACGGCGGCGGTGGTTTCCGAGACGGTCATGGCGAGCGCGATTGTGAGACCGAGAGTCGCGCCGACGAGTAGTCCAGCCCCTGCAGTTGCGACGGTGACTCCGGCCGCGCGGGCGAGTTCGGGCCACGTCCGGACGAGCGTGGTGGCGACGGCCGTCGGGCCGGGAAAGACGACTTCGGGAACGTCGGCGAGTCGAATTACGGTCGCCCATCCGACGACCGCGAGTATCCCGACCACGAACGGGGGGACGAAGCGCGAGGTCGCCGCACGGACGGCGTTCATCGCTCGACTTCGACTTGCGAGGCGTACCGCCCGACGAACTTCGCGTCCGGGTCGAGATACTCGTTGGTCCAGACGGAGTTCGGTTCGACCGCGCCGCCGAGCAGATTTGCGTCGTCGAGTGCCCGGTGCATCGTGGCCCACGGTTGCGGTCTACTCCACCCCCAGCCGTGGTCGCGAACCGCGTTCGAGAGGACGTACTCGCGGGCCATCTGTTCCCACTTCTCGCGCTGAACAGACCTCGTGGGCTTCAGCGAGGGGTTCGCCGAGACGAGAACGTCGGTCGCACGCTTCGGATTGTCGGTCGCCCACGCCGCACCGCGGGCGGTCGCACGCAGGAACCCCCGGACCGTTTCGGGATTGTTCTGGGCGAACGCACTCTTCGTCGCGAGGACGTGGCCGTACGACGGAATCGCCTCGGCGACCGGAATCGAGGAGACGGCGTTTGCCTTCTGGCGCGCGACGACGGCGTCGCCGAAGACGCCGCCCGCGGCGTCTATCTTACCGGCCAGCAGTTGCTGTACCGTGTCGAACCCCGTGTCGGTCAGCGTTACGTCCGACCTGACGCCCTTGCGTTCGAGCAGGAGTTTCGTGAGCAGTCGGACCATCCCGGGCCCAGTGCCGACCGTCTTGCCCGCGAGTTGGTCGGCACTGGTGAGTTCCCCGCCGAACGTCTCGCGGGTGGTGAACACCACGACCGGACTCCGCTGCATGACGACGCCGACGGACTGCGCCGAGAGGCCGCGACTGTTCACGTTCAGTAGCTGGTCGGCGCTCGTCACTGCGAAGGCCGTGTTTCCGAGACCGACCTGCTTCGCCGAGAAGTCAGAGCCTTGGCCGCTCTCGATTCCGCCGAGTGAGACGCCCTCCTCGTCGTAGAACCCCTTCGACTCCGCGACGTAGTACGGCACGTGTAGTCCGCTCGGCTTCCAGTTGAGCAGTAGCGATACCCCCTCTGTCTGGCGACCAGCGACGGAACTGGCGAGCGCGTTTGTGCCGAGCGCTGTGCCCCCAATCGCTTCCAAGACGCGTCGTCGTGTCTCCCCCATGTCCCCAGTATGCCACGGTAGTACTCCACTAAACGGTTCGGGTGGTCGGTTTTACACCTTACTCGCGCCCCAATCGTGAAGGGAGTCGATGTCGTGCGTGTAGAAGCATCTCGTGGGTGGCTATGGTGAGTTCGAACATCGACACAGGTACGGCCGTCGTCGTGTTAGTACTGTTGACGATTTTCGTCGCGCTGATGGGAGTCGGAGTCGCACAGGCAGACCAAGAAGCAGGTGGATCGGAGGAGCCACTCGTCACCGGCGTCCCGGCCGTCTTGCTGTTCGTCGCCGGGGGAGCACTACTGATATTCAGCGCCGAGAAGTTCATCGGCTACCTCGTCAGAGCCGCGGAAGGGCTGGGGGTGTCGCTGTTCCTCTTGGCTATCGTCCTGACTGGCATCGAGTTCGACGACGCAGTACTCGGTGTCGCCACGAATTTGGAGGAGTTGAGCGGCGTCGCGCTGGGAAGCGCGCTCGGTACTGCGCTTTCGCTGACCGGAGTGACGCTCGCGCTCGCGGCAATCGTCAAACCGTTCCGCGTGTCGCTCCCGGACGACTACGTCCTGCTGTTCGCGCTCTCGCCGCTCGCGCTCGTCCCGTTCGCCCTCACTGGCACGCTGACCGCCGCTCACGGGGCCGTCTTACTCGGCGTCTTCGTCGTGGCCCTGGGCTACATCGTCTACCGCGAGACGAGTGGCGAGGTCCCGATATTCCGCGAGACAGAGGTTCGGGAGGTCCAAGACGGTGGTAACGTCAGAGCGATGTCTGCGGAGTTGCCGTTCGTCCCCGACTGGAACTTCCCGGGGTGGGCGTGGTTGGGCATGTCGCTGCTGGCGCTCGCCGGTCTGGTAGTCGGGGCCGAGAGCATGGCGATAGCGACCGAAGGGATAGTCGCTAGCTGGGAACTCGAAGGGACGGTCTTCGGCGCGACAATCGCCACGGCCGTCCTCACCTTCGAAGACGTGTTCCTCACGGTCGAACCGGTTCGGCGCGGCGCGCCCGAAATCGGCGTCGGCAACGTCGTCGGGAGCGTCATCTTCTCGGTGACCGGCAACGTCGGCGTCGTGTTGCTCGTCGGAAGCATCAGTGTCTCGCCGAGCGTGTTGGTCTGGCACCTGCCGATGTTGGTCCTCTCGACTGGTCTCGCGGCGTACTTCATCTGGAAGAACGAACTCCGCAGGTGGCACGGCTACGTACTGCTCGCGTTGTACGCCGTCTACTGGGTCGGGAGCTATCTCCTGTTCGGTGGGTTGGCCATGGACCTCTAACTCGCGGCCGTAGTCTGATTTCCGGCCTCCGCAGGGCGAGTCGTCTGCGCGCGAGTAGTCGCGGCGACAGTCGTAGTGCCCGCAACAGTCGTAGTGCCCGCAACAGTCGTGGCGTTAACTGCCGGTTCGGCCTGGGTCTGACCAATCGAGACACCTTCCACGTCGAGCGCCGTGACGTTCACGCCGCCAACCGTGGCGTTCTCGACGACGACGGGTTCTGCTGCCCCGACGCTCGGGGCGGTCGTCTCGGTCGCGCCGTCACCCGTCGTCGTCTCGGCAGGTTCGGTGGTCTCTGCGGACGCCGTCGTCTCGACCGCACCCGCGTCTATGGTCACGTTGTCTAGCGATGCCGACCGGACGTCCGCGGTATCGACGGCGAGACCGTCTATCGTCAGGTTACGTAACGAAGCCCTGTCCAGCACGAGTCGCGTCTCGACGGTTCGGGTTCCGGACTCGTTGAGTAGCGCGGTCGCTACCTGCTCGCTCCGGATGCTGACGTTCGAGAGCGTCACGTCGGTGAGTCTCCCGGTCACGGCGATTCGGTCCACCGAGACATCGTCGTACGTTCGGTTGGTCTCGTCGCCGTCCGCACTCCCGTTGCGAACGGTCAACTGCTGGAACTGGGCGTTCGTGACGGTAACGTTTCGGAGGACGAGGGTCTCGACCGTGAGATTTCGTGCGGTGACGTTCGTTCCCTGTGCCTGCAGTGCGGTCGAATCACCCGCTATCGCGGGCGCGTCGCTAGCGGCCGGGGACGGGGTGTGCGTTCCGACTGCGACAGCTGTCCCACTGGCGAGAACGACCAGTGCGGCGAGCATAATCGTCGATATCGGTGTTTCGGTCATGCTCAGCCCGCTACGGCGACGCGTCGGATAAACGGCAGGAACCGTTCACACGTCGGCCTGTTCGGCGGGTGTGAGACGACCGGTTCAAGCGTCGTTTCGACGCCGACGCGTGTAGTACGTCGAAGTTACTCGGGTCGGGGCCGCAACGCTCGCTGGCACGTTTCGGTCGCCGGTGTCGAAACGACGAAGTACGCACACTACGGCAAGGTTTCGCCGGTGAACGATAGACTCGGTTTTTACCGCGACCCGTACGGTCTGGGGACGATGTCGAGAAAGTACACCGCGCTCGCCGTCTTGGTCGTCGCCGTCGTCTCCGCACCGGGTGCTGACGATGGCGACCCCGACACCTCCCGCGCAGGACCGAGGACAGAGCGTCGAAGTCGAGCAGTTTTCCGTCGAACGTCTCACATTGCGGAACGTCACGGTCACGGACGCCGTCGTCCGCGAACTCACGGTTCGACGGGTGGGGTCGCGCGAGAACGTGACGCTTCGGAACGTCTCTGCACAGCAGTTGACCGTGCGCCGCGCCACGCTCTCGGAGGTTCGGTTCGGGGACATGGTCGTCCGAGACCGACGACTCGCTCAGCGGTTCGGCTTCAACTACGCGGCAGGTGGGAACGTCACTAACGAGTCGCGCGCGAACGTGCTGGTCAGGAACCGCACGCTCGACGGCATCGTCGTCGAGCGTCTGAGCGTCCAAACGGTCCGCGGACTGAACGTCTCCGGAAATCAGTCGGCCGCCTCTGTCGCCACCGCCGACGCGGACCTCGTCGTCGGAAACGCGTCTGTCGGGACCGTCCAGTCTGCGCGCCTGCGCGTCGGCAATCGCTCCGAGTCGCCCTGACTCGCACAAAGCCGGGGCGGAAGCTATTCTTCGAAGCCGCTACTGCTCCAGACGGTTATCTCGTCGTCCGCGGCGAGGGCGACGTATGTCGTCTCTTCGGCGGGGTCGTCCCAGACGACGGGGGCGGCCGTGATACGGTCGGCGTCGGTCTCACCGGCCCAAATTCGCTCACCGTTCTCGGCGTCGAGGGCGTACAGGTGGCCGCCCGACGACGCGACGAAGACGAGATTTCCGGAAGTCGCCGTCGCGCCGCCGGGCCAGATTCGCCACTGGGACCACTTCGAACTCGCGTCGGGGAGTTCGGTTCGCCACGCGAGGTCCCCGGTCTGTGGGTCCAGCGCTTGGACGTACGCCGAGTGACTGGTCTCTTCGGAGGCGAGTCTGGACCCACCCTCCGCGAGCGTGATGTCGCCCGTCGGGTTGTACTCCCAGTCGGGGTCGTAGAAGATGCGCTGGGCGGCGTCGTTCGCGGGGATGTAGCGAAGGCCGGTTTCGGGGCTGTACGCGCCGGGTGGCCACTCGGTCGCACCGCTGGTTCCCGGCCAGCACGTTCCCGGGTTGTCCTCGCCCGCGGGCGGGAGCGCGAGGAAGTGGTCGGACCACTCGTGGTCCTGCGTCGCCCACGGCTTCGTCCGCTCGACCAGTTGCCCGGTCTCGGCGTCGTAGACGTACGTCCACGCCGCTTTGTAGTCGGTCGAGACCACTCGTCGGGTCTCGCCGTTCTCCATCTCCATGTCGAAGACGTTCGGGGTCATGTGGGTGTCGTAGTCCCACAGTTCGTGGGCGAGTTGCTGACTCGCCCAGTTGAGGTCGCCGCTCTCGATGTCGAGGGCGACGATGGAGTTCGAGTGTTTGTTCGGTCCGGGCCGCACGATGCCGTTCATCATCGGACAGGGGTTGCCGACGGCGTAGAAGACTTGGTTCGTCTCCGGGTCGATTGACGGGTTCATCCACGGCGCGTCGCTGGAGAAGCGCCAACTCTCGCCGACCCACTCACTTCTGGGTGACATGTTCGTCTGCCACTGAACTTCCCCTGTCTCGGCGTCCACCGAGGAGACGACGCACCACCCGCCGAAGTCACCACTCATTCCGACGAGAATTCGCCCGTCGTACGCGAGCGGTGCCTGCGTGATGGACATCCGCTTGGGTTGGCCCATCTCCTGTTGCTGCTCGTTCAGCATCAGCGTGTCCCACTCTTTCTCGCCGGTGTAGCGGTTCAGCGCAACGAGGTGCGAGTCCGTCGTGGCGAGATACACCTTGTCGTGCCACACCGCGACACCGCGGTTGCGCCCGGTCTGTCCTGCGGCGTCCTCCGGCAGGGCGTACTTGAAAATCCAGTACTTCTCGCCGGTTCGGGCGTTGGCCGCGTGGACGTTGATGTTGCTGGTCGTGTAGTACATCACCGGCGGGTCCGTCGGGACGACGAGCGGGTTCGTCTGCATGCCCGCGCTGTCCGTCGGAATAGAGTACTTTCGCTCCAGACTGGCGACGTTGTCCGCGTCGAGGCGGTCTTCGGGCGTGAATCCGCGCTGGCCGTACCCCTTGTCGTAGTGGAGCCACGAGTCTTCGCGCTCTGCGTCCTCGCGGAGCATATTGGTCGTCACCGAGAGGTCCGGAATCTCCTGCTGGGTCGCGCCCGGTCCCTGCTGGCCATCCCCAGTTGCGCCGCCGCCGGCCATCTGGTCGCCGCCGGAGACCTGCACCTCCCCGACCATCGAGTTCGGATGCACCGTGCAGATGTACTGGGCCATCTCTGCCGTCGCGTCGAACGTCAGCGTGACGGTCTGGCCCTGTTGGGAGAACACCTCGGTCCCGACGATTCGGTCACCGTTACTGTTCTGAATGACGAAGTCGTGCGGCGCGCCGTCCACGTTCTCCCAGACGACTCGATACCTGTTCCCGGCTTCCAAGTTCAGGGTCGGGTTGGTCGCGCCCGAAATCGACTCGGGGGCACGGCCTTGCCAGCCCGAAATCTGGCCGCCGAATCTGAACTCGGTGTCTACGCCTTGCAGATTGATCACCTCGTCCTCGTCGCGAGCCTCGGGGCCAGTGTCGATGTGGTGTTGTCTCTCTTCCGGTTCGACTACCTCGTTCTCGGGGTCGATGTCGGCAGGCATTGTTATCTCTCCGCTCGCATGTCCTCGGTTATCCAGTAGGCGTCCTCCGGCAGCAGGTTCTGTGCGATGGCTTGTAGCGCGAACCCGCTCGACAGCAGGCCCGCGAGTTCTGCGTCGCCAGCGTCGGATTCCCCTCTCTCCGAGACTCTCTGCGCGCCGTCGAGCATCAGCGCGAACCCCGCCGCCATGGCGCGGGCGTCCCACGTCGCGTCGGCCAGAATCTCGTCAGTGATTAGTACCTTGTTCGTCCACAGGTGCTCGTCCAGGTCTTCGAGCCACAGTAGGACGCCGCCCGCGGCGGCTTGCGTCATCGGCGGGACGAACTCGCCGAACTCCAACTGCTCGCGGTTCAGTTGGTCGGTCGCCACCCAATGGCGGTCACCGATGCGGCGTCGGTGCGCGACGACCGTACTGAGCAAGTCAACTGCCTCTTCGGGCGAGACGTCCATCTCCGCGAGCGACGCGGCCAGCGGTTCGGCGGCGACGAATCGTTGGACGCTGTTCTCGATGTAGTTCGGCGTGAACTCGGGCAGCCGTTCGGTCGTACTCTCGAAGAACCCGAGTTCGGCGAGGTGTTCGTACGCCGGTCTGGCTTCGGCGGCGACCTGCGCGAACTCCTCTCGCGGTTGGTTTCCCTCGGGAAGTCCGGACTCCGGAACCGCGGTCAGCCCCGCCGCCGCGTCGGCGAACGCGGCCGACCGCTCGGCGAGCAAGTCGGCGTCTATCTCGCCTGCGAGGTCTGACCGAACCGCCTCGCCGAAGGCCGCCAACTCCGCGGACTCGTCGGTCGAGACGGCCTCACGGAGGTCGTCCAGTGTCGCTCCACCCGCGGCGACCGCTCCCCCGACCCCCAGAGCGGCCAACAGCTCCCGGCGCTGTTCGTCGGTTACGCGTCTCGTTCGATAATCGTGTACCATGCTAGCCCCTGAAGTGCAAGAAGCGAGGGGAAAAGCAGCCGCCATCGTTGCGAACGTTGTGGGCTTTCAAGCTCTCGTATCTCGGATTATCGGAGTTTGATTCTCGGCTCTCACGTTCGAACGAGACCTTACTACGAGGTGACGACGGTCGAGTCCGTCGCTATGAACAGGACTGCGCTCTGAAATCGAGCCACGGGGGTCTACCGGTCGTACTTACCGGTACTCGCCCAAATCAATTTTATTCCGGCGTCCGTACGTGATTTCGCACATGTTCCTACTACAGCAAGAGGGATTCGAGATACCCCAGTCCACCAGCGAGTGGCTCGACTTTCTGGCTCCGTTCATCGAAGGGGCGGCGAAGTTCGTAATCGCGTTTCTCGTCGTCTACTTCGTCGGTCGATACGTGGCCATCAGCGTCGCACGGCGTTCGATGCGTGCACGGGGATTCGACGAGACAGTCGAGCAGTTGGCGACGAAAACTATCGCGGCAACCATGCTCTTCGTCGCGCTCGCCGTGGCGCTCACCTTCGCCGGATTCGGTAGTTTCCTCGCTGCGTTCGCCACGCTGGGTGGCGCGCTCGCGCTGGCGGCCGGATTCGCGGCGCAGGACCTCATCGGCAACTTCGTCGCGGGCGTGTTCATCCTCAAGGACAAGCCGTTCCGGACCGGCGACTGGATAGAGTGGTCGGACACGTCCGGCGTCGTCCGCGACATCGACCTCCGGGTGACTCGCGTCGAGACGTTCAACAACGAGATAATCACCGTGCCGAACGGCGAGTTAGCGAACAACCCCGTCAAGAACCCGATGGCGAACAACAAGCTCCGAATGCAGTTCACCTTCGGCATCGGCTACGACGAAGACATCGACGAGGCCGCAGACATCATCATCGAAGACGCAGAGAGCAATCCCGACATCTTGAACGAACCCGAACCGTCGGTTCGGACGACCGAACTCGCGGACTCCTACGTCGGCTTGGAGTCCCGGATTTGGATAGACGACCCCGGTCGCGGGAAGTTCAAGGAGGTCCTCGGCCAGCACATCAAGGGCGTCAAAGAGCGCTTCGACACCGACAGCATCGAGATGCCGTACCCCCATCGCGAACTGACGGGCGGCATCAGCCTCGAAGAGGTCTCGGAAGTGGACCAGATAGACGTGTCGAGCGACTGAACGACCGACGCAACGGGCTCGACGCTTTCGACGTTCTGCGGTCGATTCTTTCGGGTATTTACACAATCGCTTCTTTCGGCTTTCTGACGCGCTTCGCGCGCGCGTACACGTGAGTTTTATAACTACTGAGGCTCTACCCTGAATCACGTTTTATGAGTCAGGAAAGTGAATACGGAGCCGGGCAAATTCAGGTCCTCGAAGGCTTGCAGGCCGTTCGGAAACGCCCGGCGATGTACATCGGCTCTACGGACGCGAGAGGGTTACACCATCTCGTGTTCGAAGTCGTTGACAACTCTATCGACGAGGCCCTCGCGGGCCACTGTGACTCCATCGACGTGACACTTCACGACGACGGGTCCGTAAGTATCTCCGACGACGGACGGGGGATTCCGGTCGATACTCACGAAGAGTACGACGCCCCTGCGGTCGAGGTCATCCTCACCGTCCTCCACGCCGGTGGGAAGTTCGACAACAAGTCCTACCAAGTCTCCGGCGGCCTCCACGGCGTCGGCGTCAGCGTCGTCAACGCCCTCTCGATGCGCCTCGAAGTGAGCGTCAAGCGAGAAGGAGTGCTCTGGCGACAGGAGTTCGAGCAGGGTGAACCGGCGACCGATCTCGAAGAAGTTCGGGAACTGGACGACCACGAGGAGACGGGCACCACCATCCGATTCTGGCCCGACGGCGACATCTTCGAGGCGACAGAGTTCACGTTCTCGACGCTCGAAAGCCGACTGCGCGAACTCGCGTTCCTCAACTCCGGCGTCGAAATCGGCCTCCACGACGAGCGCGACGAGGACGACGAACAGTCGGAGTCGTTCAAATACGACGGCGGGATTCGAGAGTTCGTCGAGTACTTGAACGAGACGAAGACCCCCCTTCATCGGGACGTCATCTACTTCGAAGACGAAGCCGAGAACATCCAAGTAGAGGTCGCCATGCAGGCGACCGACGAGCTACAGGGGTCGATTCACGCCTTCGCCAACAACATCAACACCCGCGAGGGCGGGACCCACCTCACCGGGTTCAAGACGGCGCTGACCCGCGTCGTCAACGACTACGGCAAGGAGAACAACCTCTTCGGCGACTTAGACGAGAATCTGAAGGGTGAAGACGTCCGAGAGGGCCTCACCGCGGTCATCTCGGTCAAACACCCCGACCCGCAGTTCGAAGGCCAAACGAAGACGAAACTCGGCAACAGCGAAGTCCGAGGTATCGTCGAATCGGCAGTTCACGACGGACTGAACACCTTCTTCGAGGAGAACCCTGACACGGCAGAGTCAATCATCTCGAAGGCCGTCGAGGCCGCGAAGGCCCGCAAAGCCGCGAAGAAGGCCGAAGAACTCACTCGTCGGAAGAACGCGCTCGCATCGACGGCGCTCCCCGGCAAACTGGCGGACTGCCAGACGCGCGACCCGAGCGAGTCCGAACTGTTCGTCGTGGAGGGCGACTCCGCGGGCGGTTCGGCGAAACAGGCTCGCGACCGGAAGTTCCAAGCCATCCTCCCGCTGTTCGGGAAGGTCCTCAACGTCGAGAAACACCGTCTCGACCGCGTGCTGGAGAACGACAAGATTCGGAACTTCATGACCGCCATCGGCACGGGTGTCGGCGACGAGTTCGACCTCGACGACGCGCGCTACCACAAGATAATCATCATGACGGACGCCGACGTGGACGGCGCGCACATCCGGACGCTGTATCTGACACTCCTCTACCGGCACATGCGTCCGTTGTTGGAGGCTGGATACGTCTACGCGGCTCAACCGCCGCTCTACCGGATTCGCTACCGAGGCGAGACCTACGACGCGATGACCGAGGAGGAGCGCGAACAGATCATCGAAGAGAAGTGCGACGGCAACCCCTCGCAGGTCCAGCGGTTCAAGGGTCTCGGCGAGATGAACCCCGAGCAACTGTGGGAGACCACGATGAACCCCGAGAACCGCATCCTGAAACAGATAACCGTCGAGGACGCCGCGGCCGCCGACAAGATGTTCTCCGTATTGATGGGCGACGCGGTCGAACCCCGCAAGCAGTTCATCAAGGAACACGCCACCGAAGCAGACTGGGTTGACATCTGATATGAGTACGGATTCATCTGACATCCCCGACGATGTCGCAGAACGAGTACGGAACGTCCGCGTCGAGGACGAGATGGAACAGAGCTACATCGACTACGCGATGTCCGTCATCGCGGGTCGCGCACTGCCGGACGTGCGCGACGGCCTGAAGCCCGTTCACCGACGCATCCTCTACGCGATGCACCGGTCGGGCATCACCAGCGGCGCGAGCCACCGGAAGTCCTCGAACATCGTGGGTGACACGATGGGCGACTTCCACCCCCACGGCGACCAGTCCATCTACGACGCACTCGCGCGGATGGCCCAGGACTTCTCGATGCGCTACCCGCTCATCGACGGGCAGGGGAACTTCGGGTCGGTAGACGGCGACCCGCCCGCCGCGATGCGTTACACCGAGGCCCGAATGGCTCCGATTGCCGAGGAGCTACTGGCCGACATCGACATGGACACCGTCGATTGGCAGTCGAACTACGACGACCGGCTTCAGGAACCGGAGGTCCTCCCTTCGGCGTTCCCGAACTTGCTCGTCAACGGGTCGTCCGGTATCGCGGTCGGGATGTCTACGAACATTCCGCCGCACAACCTCGGCGAGGTCATCGACGCCACCGTCGAACTCATCGAGAACCCCGACGCGACCGTCGAGGACCTGATGGAACACGTCAAGGGACCGGACTTCCCGACGGGCGCGAACATCGTCGGTCGCAACGCGGTCCACGCCGCGTACAAGACCGGCCGCGGTCGCATCCGCGTGCGCGCCGAGTACGAAGTCGAAGAGCGCGAAGGCAAAGCAGACCGCATCATCATCACGGAACTGCCGTTCCAGACGAACAAGGCCCGGATGGTCGAGAAGATAGCCAACTCGGTCAACGAGGGCACCATCGACGGCATCCGCGACCTGCGCGACGAGTCCGACCGAGACGGCATCCGCATCGTCGTCGAGTTGAAGCGCAACGCGATGGCGGAGGTCGTCAAGAACCAGCTGTTGGAGAGCTATCTGGAGAAGACCTTCGGCGTCATCAACCTCGCGCTGGTCGATGGCGAACCGCAGGTCCTCACGCTCAAGGAGACGCTTCAGCACTATCTCGACCACCGCAAAGAAGTCGTCACGCGGCGTAGCGAGTACGAACTCGGCGAAGCCCAAGACCGCGCCCACATCCTCGAAGGCCGTCTGCGCGCGCTCGAACACGTGGACGACGTAGTGGACATCATCCAAAACTCCGAGGACCGCGACGAGGCGAAAGCCGAGTTGATGGACGCCTACGACTTCTCCGAAGAGCAGGTCGAACACATCGTCCGGATGCAACTGGGGTCGCTCACTTCCCTGGAGGCCGCCGAAATCAAGGACGAGTACGACGACGTGACCGACCGAATCGAGCGCCTCGAAGAGATTCTGGGCGACGAGTCGGAGCTGTTGGAGGTCATCGAAGACGAACTGCTCGAAGTCAAAGACGAGTACGACGACGACCGGCGAACCTCGTTCATCGAGAACACCGACGAAGTCACCCGTGAGGACCTCATCGCCGAGGAAGACGTGGTCGTCGTCCTCACGGAGCAAGACTACGTCAAGCGGATGCCCGTCGCGCAGTTCGACGCCCAGAACCGCGGCGGCAAGGGCATCATCGGCGGCGACATCAAGGAAGGCGACAGGGTCTCGAAGGTGTTCCGTGCGAACACGCACGACCACCTGCTCTGTTTCACCAACCACGGGCAGGTCTATCGCCTGAAAGCCTACGAGATTCCGGAGATGTCTCGCACCGCGCGTGGCAAATCCGCCATCAACTTGCTCGACTTGGACGACGGTGAGGAGTTGACGGCAGTCGTCAACACCGACGACTTCGAGGACGACGAATCGCTCAGCATGGTCACGCGTCACGGCTACGTCAAGCGAACCGCCGCCGAGGAGTTCGACAACATCCTCTCGACGGGCATCATCGCCGCCAGTCTGAACGACGGCGACGAACTCGTGGACGTGCAGGTCACCGACGGGACGAAAGACCTCCTGTTGGCGACTGCCCACGGGATGGCGATTCGCTTCGACGAGTCCGAAGCCCGCGAGATGGGCCGCAACGCACGCGGTGTGCGGGGCGTCAAGTTGGAAGGCGACGACGAAGTGGTCGGCATGGTCGCCGCCGATTCGGAGAACGGTGACGAAGACCTGCTGACGGTCACCGAGCGCGGCTACGGTAAGCGGACGCCCATCTCGGAGTACCGCAAGCAGTCGCGCAACGGCAAAGGACTGGTTGACATCAAGACCGGCGACCGGAACGGCTCGGTCACGTCGGCGAAGGCCGTCGGCCCGGACGACGAACTCATCATCATGAGCCAGGACGGCCAAATCATGCGCATCCGCTCCGCCGACATCTCCGAAGTCGGCCGGAACACGATGGGCGTGAAAGTGATGGAACTCGAAGCGACCGACAGCGTCGCTAGCGTGGACGTGCTTCCGGCGAAGGTCGCAGAGAGCGAGTCCGACGCGGACGAACCGGAAGCCGAAAACTAACCTACTGTTCTCTTTCCTGCGCTCGCTTGGCGGCCCGTGCCGCCGTCTTTCGCGGGACGACGCGATGTACCTGCGAGAGTAGCTTGTTCTGCCACCCCGGTACGACCACGCGCTTGCCGTTCTGCAGGCCTCGATACCCCGCCTTTGCGACCGTCTCGGGGTCCATCGTGCCTCGTTGGAACAGTTTCGAGTCGCCCATGTCTGCTCGCTCGTCGAAGTTGGTTTCGGTCGCGCCGGGACAGAGCGCGGTGACGGTGACGCCGGTGCCATCGACTTCCTCGGCGATGGCTTCCGAGAAGGAGAGGACGTAGGACTTCGTCGCGTAGTAGACCGCCATCAGGGGACCGGGTTGGAACGCCGCGGTCGAGGCGACGTTGAGGACTCGACCCGCACCGCGGTCGGTCATCTCGGGGAGGAACAGTTTCGTCAGGTGCGTGAGCGCGGTCACGTTCACCTGAATCATGTCGAGTTCGGACTGCGCGTCCGTCTCGGTGAACTGCCCGTACTGGCCGAATCCGGCGTTGTTGACCAGTACGTCGATGGGGATGTCGCGCTCTTCGAGCGTCTCGCGTATCTCTGCTGGGGCCTCGGGAGTAGCGAGGTCCTTCACCACGACTGTCGCCGCGACGCCGTGTTCGTCTGCCAGTGCCTCGGCGAGGGCGACCAACTTGTCTTCGCTCCGGGCGGCCAACACGAGGTCGTAGCCGTCTCGGGCGAGTAGGGTCGCCAACTCGCGGCCGATACCGCTCGACGAACCGGTGACGAGTGCCGTATTCGACATAGGAGAGTCGTCGTACGGTCGCGCCAAGACTGTTCCGTGTCGTCGCTCGAACTTCCCTCGTTACGCTTCGACCGTCGATTCGACTGCAGCGAGCGTCGTGCCGATGGTCGCGGCATCGTGCGAGGTTCCGACCATCAGGCCGGTCTCTTCTCGCGAGTCCCAGACGAGGATGTGGGCACTGTTCTCGAACGCTCGCACCGTCACGCGAACGTCGCCGAGCATGTGAGTCAGGTCGTCGTGGTCGTGAATCTCCAGTTGTTCGTTCACGACGGCGCTCACGAGGTCCATTATCTCGCTGGGTTCGAACTCGTCTTGCACTTCGTCGTGGAGGTGCGCGACGGTGTAGTTGCGGTTCCGGAAGTCGCCGTAGAACACACCGTGGAGGTCGTCACCGAGGTCGTCGTCGAGTTCGTCTACGATTGCGTCGGCTTGATTTCTCATACGCCACAATTCCAAAGACAGCTTATAAAAGTAGCTACTCAAACCTGTAAATATAGCTCATGGCCGAGCGACTAAATCGGCTACTGCGTGCAGGTCGTCTACGTCGTAGGTCGGTTCCGCCGCGAGTTCGACGCCGGTGCTGTGTGGTCGCCGGACGAACGCGGAGTCGAGTCCAGCGCGTTGGGCCGCGACGACGTCGCTCTCGCTGTCGCCGACGTAGAGCGCGTCGTCGGTGTCGAGGTCTGCGAGTGCTGCTTCGATGTAGTACGGTTCGGGCTTCTTGCGTCGGATGCTCTCGACAGACAACTCCCGGCCGTAGTAGGTGTCGAAGAGGGGTCCGAACTCGCAGTGTTCGAGGATGAACTCGATTGTCTGGTGTTGGTTGCTACTCACGATGCCGAGGTCGTGGTCCAGGTCTCGAAGCACGGTCACGTCGTCGTACTGGCTTCGGTCGCCCTCGCGGAACTCGGCCCGTTGGGCGCGCGAGGCGTGGGTGTCGCGCGCTCGCCAGAACTCCTCGGTGTCGAGTTCGTATGCTTCACATACCTTCCGCAACTCGTCCATCGTCACGCCCAGCGTCATCGCCGCGACGTGGTCGTCGTCGGCCGATTCGACGCCCAACTCCCGAAACGCCGAGCGAGTCGCCCCCAGCAACGTGTCGATGGCCGGGGGTTCGACCAGCACCCCGTCGTTGTCGAAGATAACTGCGTCGTAGCCTGCCATTCGGTCGGAATCGGGCACTAGTACTGCTTGAGACCATCGGTTTTGAGTCGGTGTCGGTCGGCCGACTGTGGGTCAGTTTCGCGCCGCCTGACCAACCACCGGCGCGCGCGGCTTGCCCGCGCGCCTGCGGTCGGCGGTGGTCGCACGAGTACGAAGCAGACGCGAGAAATCTGGACGCGATGCGTCCAGATTTCTCCGCGTCCCTTTTTTGATCCACATTTTTTGCGCCACCGGGGGACGGAGTCCCCCGAGCCGTGCGAACGGCGAAGCCGTGAGCAGAGAGTGGTGCGCGAGGGCCTCCGGCCCTCAGCGCACCCGACCGCAAAAAAGGTGGTCACAGGATGCGTTTCCCCAGCGCACTCGCCGCGAGTTCGGTCGCCAACTCGGCCGTCTCGTTATGTTCGTCCAGAATCGGGTTCACTTCCACGACTTCCATCGAGCGCAGGATGTCCTCGTTCTCGTCGCGCTCGGCGACGGTCTCCAGCGCGGAGTGGGCCTCCCGATACGTCGCGCCGCCGCGGACCGGCGTGCCGACGCCCGGTGCTTCCTTCGGTTCGAGCCAGTCCATGTCGAAACTGACGTGGATGCCGTCGGTGCCGTCGGTCGCCACGTCGAGTGCTTCTTCGACGACCGGTGTGATGCCGCGCTCGTCGATTTCGGACATGGTGAACGCGGTCACGTCGCTGTTCTTGATGGCGTCTCGTTCCGCTTCGTCGATGCTCCGGAGGCCGACCAGTGCGACGTTCTCTTCTCGGAGTCGGTCGGCGTTGGCCCACTCGGTGCCAGCGAAGTCGCCGATTCCGAGGACGGCGGCCAGCGGCATGCCGTGGACGTTACCGCTCGGCGACGTTTTGGGGGTGTTGAAGTCGCCGTGAGCGTCGAACCAGATAGCGCCGATGTCGGCGTCGCGGGCCGCGCCGTTTATCGTCCCGATGGCGATGGAGTGGTCGCCGCCGAGGACGAGCGGGAACGAATCCGCTTCGATTGCGTCGGCGACCTCGTCGGCGAGTCCCGTACACACCTCTGCGGTCTCGCGCAGGAACTTCGCGCGTCCTTCGCTCGGTTGTTCGGCATCCGGGTCGCGCTCTTCGGCGTGGGGGACGACCAAGTCGCCCGAATCGACCGACTCGACGCTCGCGTCCTTCAGTTCGGCCGCCAGACCCGCGTAGCGAATCGCGGAGGGTCCCATGTCTACGCCGCGCCGGTTCGCGCCGAGGTCCATCGGCGCGCCGATAATCTGCACCTGTCTGCTCATACTCGGCAGTTGGGACGGGCGGTGTAAAGAAGACGTGCTTTCGGGTTCTCAGTTCGTGCGCGCTTCGAGTACGTCTTTCGCGGTGTCGCCGAGTCGTTGCATGTCTTCGGCCGTCAGGTGAAATTTCGGTTCCCAGTCGCTGGTGCCGAGGTAGTCGCTGACGACGAACATCGACGCGGCTTCGACGCCACGGTGGGCCGCGACAGCGAACACGGCGGAGGCTTCCATCTCGACGGTGAGGACGCCTTCCTCGGCGTACTCCTCGACTTCTTTCTTCGTCTCCTGATAGATTGCGTCGGTGGTCCACGACGGGCCGACGTGGTAGGATTCGTCTCGGTCTTCGAGGAGAGCTTTCGTCTCTTCCGTAAGGTCCTCGCTGGCGCGGGCGTACTTCTCGGACTCGACGTAGTGATGGGAGGTTCCCTCGTCGCGGATGGCCTTCGAGGGGACGATGAACTCGCCCATCTCGATGTCGTCGTCCAGACAGCCAGCGAATCCGATGGAGAGGAACGACTCGACGCCGTCCACAATCAGTTCGTCCATCAACATCGCGGTGGTGGGTGCCCCGATGCCGAAGTTTCCGAGGACGCCGACCTTGCGGTCCGTGTCGTCGAACAAGTACAGTTCGCCGTAGTAGTGGCCGATAGTCTCCCCGTCGTAGCTCTCGGTGAGGTACTCCATCAGACTGCGACTGTAGCAGAGGACGACTGCTTCCGGTGGTTCCACCGACTCGCCGTCGTTCTCATCCTTTCGGTACTCGCTGTGTTGCTCCGGCGTGACGAGCGGTTCCGACTGGTGTTTTTCGGCGAGGTTCGGAAACGGCATCGCTCAACTGTTCAGAGAGCGAAGTGAAGTGTGTTTTGCAGGGCTGGGCAGTGGTAACAGGTGGCTTCGGTGCTGAGAAAACTATCCGGCGCGCGCTGGCGAAACCGAGGTCACGCGAACGAAGTGAGTGTGATCGTTCGAAAGAGCGAAGCTCTTTCGTGACTGAGCGGAACGAAGTTCCGCGAGGTCGGCGGGAGCAACGCTCCCGCCTGATCCCGAAAATCTCCGATTTTCGGAGACCTCGACGGACGCGGTTTGTCCGTCGGCGTAGCGTGTTTCGCCGAAGTCGCGCGAGGGATGAGCATCGCAACTTGGACGACGCGTCGCGTCGTCCAAAAATGAGTCGCGCAGTCGGTTGGGGAGGTGTGTGGCTCTGGCGGTGCTGTGCGGTGCGGTCTCTCCTCGGTTTCGAGAGTAGCTAGCTTCTCATGTACAGTGTCAGTGACTGTAGCTAGCTCAATTGAATTCACAGAACCACCAGCAATCCCTACCGAATAGCAACAAACACACCATGCTACCACAACCCACGACCCACCTCGTCCCCGCAACGCAACGTTTAGAACGCGCCCGGCCGGACGTTCAGGTATGCGGTTGTTCCGCTCCAGCGAAATCCTCGGCATCGCCGAGGACGCTCTCCAGTTCGCCTTAGAGGCGTCCGAAGACTCCCATCCCCACGAGTACATGGGCTTCCTGCGGGGCGAGGACGCCCGGAGCCTCGGGTTAGAGCAGGACGGGACCGTCATCACCGACGTGTTGGTCATCCCCGGAACGGAGTCCAACCCGGTGAGCGCGACGGTCAAGACCAGCCAAGTGCCGAACGACTTTCGTTCTGTGGGCTCCGTTCACTCGCACCCGAACGGCGTACTGCGCCCGAGCGACGCCGACCTCGCTACCTTCGGGAGCGGGAAGGTCCATATCATCATCGGCTACCCCTACGAGGACGACGACTGGCAGGCGTTCGACAGGCACGGCGACCCGCGGGAGTTGGACGTGCTGGACGTGTCGCTCCCGGAGGGCGAATCGTTCTTCGACTTCACGCAAGAGGACATCGACGCCGAGTTAGACTACAACTTCGACGAGGACACAAAATGAGGCTCGACGAGGACACACAATGACGCACGTCATCGCACAGGGAACCTTCGACATCCTCCACCCGGGGCACGTCCACTACCTCCGGGACGCGGCCGACATGGGCGACCGGTTGACGGTAATCGTCGCCCGCCGCGAGAACGTCACGCACAAGGAACCGCCAATTTTGCCGAACCGCCAGCGCCGGGACATGGTCGCGGCACTCGACGCCGTGGACGACGCTCGAATCGGCCACCCCGAGGACATCTTCGCGCCTATCGAAGAACTCGACCCCGACGTTATCGCGTTGGGCCACGACCAGCACCACGACGACGCAGCTATCGAGGCCGAACTCTCGCGCCGAGGCATCGATTGCGTCGTTCGGCGCGCGAGCGGCCGCGAACCAGAGTACGAGGGCGAACTGCTCTCGACAGGCCGAATCATCGACCGGATTCTCGAAGAACGCGGCAAGTGGAGTCAGTAGGACGATAGATCCAACGCGGATACTTCTCGCCGACCAGAGACCGTCTACGCGGGGCGAATCCGAAACGGTTCGGGCACTCGAAAACTGAAAACAGCAGTTACCTCACTCGTTCTACAGCGCGTCCCACGACTGGAGCGCGTTCGGCCACGAGGTGAGGTCCGCAATCCAGCGGGCGGCGACGAACTTCTTCAGGAACTGTGCGGGGTAGGAGTTGAACGTGCGCATCGGCACCACGTCCACGTCGTGGGCGACGGCCGTCTCACCGATGGAGATGAGGGTCCCTTTGTCGTCGTAGGTCCACGTCTTCAGCGGCTGGTCGTTCATCTCGCGGGCGATGTTCTCACCGACGACTTCCGCGGCTTGCCACGCGGCCTGCGCGGTCGGCGGCGCGGGGTTCTCACCTTGGTCCACGATTGCGGAGTCGCCGATGGCGAAGACGTTGTCCTCGTTGGTCTGGAAGTTCGACTCGACGGTGACGCGGTTGTGTTCGTTGTCGAGGCCGGACTCCGAGATGGCGTCCTGACCGGTGATGCCGCCAGTCCAGACGAACACGTCGTATTCGAGGTCGTCGCCCTCGTCGAACTGGATGGCGTCCTCGGTGGCCTCCGTGATTGGGTCGTCGGTCAGAATCTCGACGTCCGCCTCTTCGAGGTGGCGACGGACGGTGCCCTGCAGTTCCGAGTCCTGCCCGGGCATGATTTCCTCCAGCGCCTCCACGAGGTAGATGTCGATCGGCGCGCGGTGCTTGTCGCGGAACTCCGCGACTTCGCCCGCGCTCTGGATGCCCGAGAGGCCCGCGCCGCCGATGACGACCTTCGCGGGGTCGTTTCGAGACGCTTCGGAGGCCGCATCCTTGACCTTCTCGTGGATTTCGAGCGCGTCGTCGAGACCTTTCAGCGTCAGGGCGTTCTCCTCCATTCCGGGGATGCCGTAGTACGCGGTCTTGCTCCCCATGGCGACCAGCAGGTAGTCGTACTCGACGGAGTCGCCGTCTTCGAGTTCGACCAGTTGGTCCTCGCTATCGACGCTCTCGACGTGCCCCTGCACGAACTCCGTGTCTCGACTCGCGATGTCGCCGACCGGAATCGTAATCTTGTCCTTGACGCTCGGGTCACGAATCACGCGGTGGGACTCGTGCAGGACGAGGTGGTAGTTCTCCTCCGAAATCCACGTCAACTCGGCGTCGGTGGTGTCTAGCTCCGCTTCGAGTGACTGTATCGCGCCAGCACCGGCGTACCCCGCGCCGAGTACGACGACATTCTCCGTCATACCCGAACCTTGCACAGCCATCCGATACAAAGGCTACGAAAGCCGAAAACGGTTGCAAGAGACTCACTACCACGAATTTCAGGGGAAATTATTTTCTTCGCTATACGTATCGACCGGGGAGAAATCGAGACGGAACTTCCGGGAACGAAGCAAGAACTTCGAGAACGGAGTAGAGACGTTTGGAATTCGGGGTGAGAACGGTCGGGACGCGAAGTGAGAACGGCCGGAACTCGAAACGAAAACGGTCTGGACGCGAAGTGGGGACTCAAAACGGGGGCGTTCGAAGACTCCGTCGGGAGACTTAGTGTTCCGGTTCTTCTGCAGGTGCTTCCATCGAGTCGAGTTTGAGGATGAGGATGTTGCTCGTGTCGTCTTTGCCGTCTACGGTCCCTTCGATGACGAGTTTCGAGAGCGGCGTCGGGCCGACGCGGACCGAGTCGCCGTCGTGGAACTCCCGAACCGACCCACGCAGGTGAATCTCCGCGCGACAGAGTTCCGGGTGGTGGACGCTCGTCAGGTCTACTTCTTCGACGTTCGCCCCCTCGACAGGGTCGTCGTTGTGGAACAGCGGTACTTCGGCCGCGCTCTCCAACGTTTGAACGTCGAGCGCTTCGAAGGCGTTCGCCGTCGGCTTGTAGCCACCCTTCGGACCGGGGACGCCCTCGACCAGTTGAAGCGCTTTCAGGCTCTGCATTTGGTTGCGGATGGTACCGGGGTTACGGTCAACTTCGGCGGCGATGTCCTCGCCTTTGACCGCGTCTTCGGTCTCCCGGTGGAGGTTGACCAGTGCAGTCAGAATCGTCTTCTGACTCGACGTCAGCTCGATTGTAGACATGGCCGAATCCTTGGTAATAGATTTCCTTAAATCCGACGAACCGCCCGAAAAGCCGCGGGTGCTTTGACAGTTCCGGGCCGCGACTGATAATAGACTCGAATCGGTTCTAAGTTACATCCCGGAATCGACTCGAATCTACGACCGGGGCGATAGGAGTTATAACCGTGGCCCGAATCAGTCGAACCATGCAAGGCAAACGGGTCCTCGTGACCGGCGGTGCCGGATTTATCGGATCGAATCTCGCAAACCATCTCGCCGAAGAGAACGATGTCGTCGCTATCGACGACCTCTACCTCGGAACGCCGGAAAATTTGGACGACAGCGTCGAGTTCCACGACGTAAGCGTCGTCGAAGACGACCTACCGACCGACGACGTAGACGTGTTGTTCCACCTCGCGGCACTCTCCTCCTATCCGATGCACGAGGAGGATCCCACCCAAGGCGCGCGGGTCAACGTCGAAGGCTTCGTCAACACGGTCGAACAGGTCCGCGAAGAAGGCTGTGGGACGGTCGTCTACGCCTCGACTTCTTCGATTTACGGCGACCGAACCGAACCTTCGCCCGAGGACATGGAGGTGATGGCCCGCACCGGGTACGAAGCCTCGAAACTCGCGCGCGAACGCTACGGCGAGTACTTCTCCTATCACTACGACATGTCGATGGCTGGTATGCGATTCTTCAGCGTCTACGAGGGCTTCGGCGGCGCGGAGGAACACAAAGACGAGTACGCGAATCTCATCGCGCAGTTCGCAGACAAAATCGCCCACGGCGAGTCGCCGGTCATCTACGGCGACGGCACCCAGACGCGGGACTTCACCCACGTCAGCGACATCGTCCGCGGCCTCGAACTCGCGGCCGACCACGAACTAAACGACATCTACAACCTCGGCACGGGCGAGAGCTACAGCACCAACGAGATGGTCGAGCGACTGAACGCGGAACTCGGCACCGACGTGGAACCGGAGTACGTCGAAAACCCGATTCCGGAGAAGGTGTACGTCCACGACACGATGGCCGACAACACGAAGATGAAGGAGGCGACAGGTTGGGAGCCGAAAATCAGTTTCGAGGAAGGGCTGGCGGAGGTCTGTTCGTACTACCAGTAGTCGGGACGTGTTTCAGTAAGGCAAACTCCCTTTTCGAGCGGCGAATCCAACGCTCCGAAGACGGCCGTCTGCCCCGTCGGGTGGTGGTTTGCTCGATTGGAACCGCCCCCACAAGACTTTTGCACTTTGGTTAATTATGCTATAGCAATATGGTGAAAAGAAGAGCGTTCCTCCTAGGCGTATCGGGTTGTGCAATCGGTGGCGGTTACTACGCGTGGCACCAGTCGGGTTCCGGCGGAGGGGAGATGGACACCGACGGACAGGGCCAAGGTTGTCGTAACGGCGTCGAGAAACGCCCGGAAAACGGAACGTTCGAGTTCGTCAATATCGTCCAGTTCGACAAAGTCGAACTTCACATAGAAGTTCAGAAAGACAGCGTCGAAAGCATAGAGATCAGTTCGAACGGCGAAACGATCCACACCGAGTCGAACGTGAAGGGAGGCGACCAGACGATAACGTTCGCTGCTGGAGACGCGACGACGTTCGACGTCGAGGTGCTGAACAGCGAGGGGTCGGTCATCGACAGCGCACAGTTCTACTCGCGATGTTCTGGGGGGACGACCGGCGACAACGGGACTGCGTCTTCCCAATAGCAGTTCTCCTCGCTGAAACGACCACTACCGATTTCTCGGTCTATAACTCTATCCGTGCGGTGACCTTTACTGCCACCCAATAAACCACTGAAGCCCCTTAGAGAGCCCTAATCCATAATATTCTTTCCGGACCAATGCAGATTTATTATACTTCAATCTAGCAAAAAATTTAATACTGATTAGTTTATTCCATGATATATGGGTTCAGATGACATCCCATCAAGTCGGAGAAAAGTACTCAAATCGATCCTCGGTTCGGCGACCGTTCTCGGGGTTGCTGGGTCGGCCCAGGCGGCACCGTCCGACAAGGCAGTCGAGAAGAAAGTCGGGTCGAACGCGCAGACGACGCGACTGACCGAGGAGAACGCACTCAGCCGCAGTGAGGTCGAGCAGGAGATTCAGCGGCTGGCGGAGAAGTACGACGACGAGAGCGTTCAGAACATGCTCGCAGAACCCGTCGATACGCAGAGCGGGAAGTTCGGCGACGACGTGGTGACTACCTTCGGTAGCGGTCCGAGCAACACGCAGAACTTGGACTACCTGACGAGCTGGAACCAAGACTACGAGGTCCACGGCGGAACTCCGGAGCGGCTCCTGTTGACGACCGACCACTTCCTCTCGGTCTACAAGTCGAACGAGACCGACTCCCAGGGCCGGTACCACTACTTCTACTGGCACTGGTCGCAGACCGAGACCAACAGCGACTACTGGCACGACGAGACGCACCTCAAGTTCATGCGGAACAAGCTGAACATCCGCAGTACCGAAGAAGAAGTGACGAAGGTTTCGCCGTCGTCCGTGAGCGACCTCAACGGTCGCCAGAAGAGCGTCGGTGCGACGGTCGGATACGGCGGTGCGACGTTCGGTATCTCGGGCGAAGTCTACGTCAAAGACGCCACGTTCGGTCCCGAAACCGGCGGCGTGGACAAGGGTCCGGCAGGCGAGTTCTCCGTCACCCTCGACGCGAACGGAACGCAGGGCCGACAGTCGCTGAACGCGACGACGGTCACCCGACACGAGCGAGACCGGAGTGGATTCTACGACTGCAAGTGGACCACCTACTGCGAAGGTCGTCAGTAGACCGAGTAGTCGAACACTTCGGTGGACGGACGTCGTCCTCCACCAGCCGGGGTCGGAACAGAACTGCGCCGAACGACTCGGCGCGGACACATTTTTTCCGAGACGATGTATCGAACACCACGTACTGTCGGGAGCCGACCTCGCGTGGACCGTGGTCTTCGGATTCGCTCACCGGCCCTCGAAGCCACTTGCAAACCGTTAAAGGCGGGCACGACAAAACACGCACAAGAATGACTTCGTCTACCGACCCCGACGCCGAGAGTGTCGTGGTCTACGACCTCGATTCGGACTGTACGCTCTCGGACGTCGAAGTTGGCAACTACTACCACGCCACGGTCAACGGCGTGGTCGATTACGGCGTCTTCGTGGACCTCTCCGACTCGGTCTCCGGACTGCTGCACGAATCGACGTACGACGGCAGTTACTCCGTCGGCGACGACCTCATGGTCGAACTGACCGAAATCCGTGAGAACGGCGACCTTAGCTTCTCGCCCGCTGACGTCGAGGGTGAAGAGTACGAGACGGTCGCCGTCTCTCACGAGTACGAGATCACCGGCACCGACGAACTCTCCGAGATGGTAGACGACACCGTCCACCTCGAAGGCGAAATCGTCCAGATCAAGCAGACCGGTGGCCCGACCATCTTCCACGTCAGCGACGAAGAGGGCGTCATCCCCTGTGCGGCCTTCGAAGAGGCAGGGGTGCGAGCCTATCCCGAGGTCGAAATCGACGACGTAGTCCGAGTGACCGGACTGGTCGAAGAGCGCGACAACGCCCTGCAAGTGGAAGTCGAGGACCTCGACGTGCTGGAGGGCGAGGAAGCAGAAGTTGTCGAGACCCGACTCTCCGAGGCGCTCGAAGCTCGCGCCGAACCGAACGAAATTGAACCCCTCGTGGACTGGCCCGCACTCGCGGGAATGATTCCCGGCCTCGAAGAGGTCGCCAAACAGCTTCGAAAGACCGTCCTCGAAAGTCGCCCGATTCGCGTACGTCACCACGCAGACGGCGACGGCATGTGTGCCTCGATTCCGGTGCAACTCGCACTGGAGCGGTTCATCGAGGATACCCACCAAGACCCCGAGGCGGCCCGCCACCTGTTCAAGCGCCTCCCGAGCAAAGCGCCGTTCTACGAGATGGAGGACGTGACCCGCGACCTGAACTTCGCGCTCGAAGACCAGGCGCGCCACGGCCAGAAGCTTCCGCTGTTGCTGATGTTGGACAACGGGAGTACCGCCGAGGACGTGCCCGCGTACAAGAACCTCGCGCACTACGACATCCCAATCGTCGTCGTGGACCACCACCATCCGGACCCCGAAGCGGTCGAACCGTTCGTGGACGCGCACGTCAACCCGTACCTCCACGACGAGGACTACCGCATCACCACCGGGATGCTTTGCGTCGAACTCGCGCGAATGATTTGGCCGCCGATTACCGAGGAACTGCGCCACGTCCCCGCCGTCGCAGGCATCTGTGACCGCTCGAAAGCAGACACGATGAGCGACTACATCGAACTCGCCGAGAGCGAAGGCTACGAAGAGCCGTTCCTGCGCGACATCGGCGAGGCGCTCGACTACGAGGCCCACTGGCTCAAGTACGACGACGGCCGCAACCTCATCAACGACGTGCTGAACGTCGGCGGCGACGAGGAGCGCCACCGCGAACTCGTCGAGTTCCTCGCGGACCGTTCGGAGGAAGACGTGGAGAACCAACTCGACGCCGCGATGCCACACGTCGAACACGAGCGACTCGAAAGTGACGCCAACCTCTACCGAATCGACGTGGAGAACCACGCCCACCGCTTCACTTACCCCGCGCCGGGCAAGACGACGGGCGAAATCCACGACCGCAAGGTCGAGGAGACTGGCGAACCCGTCATCACTATCGGCTACGGACCTGACTTCGCGGTCCTCCGGAGCGACGGCGTGCGCCTCGACATCCCCGAGATGGTCACGGAACTGAACGAGGAAATCGTCGGCGGCGGCGTCTCCGGCGGCGGCCATTTAGTGGTGGGGTCCATCAAGTTCGTCCCCGGCATGCGCGAGGAAGTGCTGGACGCGCTGGTCGAGAAGATGGCCGACGCGGAAATCGACGAGGCGTTGCAGAGTACGACGGTCGGCCACGAGTCGGACGACTGATCGGATTTAGCGACGATTTTCGAAGACGACTTCTCTCTTTGCGAGCAGTAACGCGCCAATCGCACCGAGAGCGACTGCGCCGAGGAGGCCAACTGGTAGTCGCTTCGCGCTCGCTCCGTTCCCGTCGCTCGCGCTCGCCCGCCAGTCAGAATCGAAGGAGTTCGCGTAGAACCCCGCCGCTTGCTCTCCGTGCAACACGACCGCGACCTCCCGATTCTCGCGCGCCGAGTGGTTGTTCCAGTTGAGGCTCCCGACGACGGCAGACTCGTTGTCCACGACGACGCCCTTCGCGTGAATCTTCTCGTAGCGCCCCTTCGGGTTCGACAGTCGCGCTTCCAGTGGTAGATCCTTCTTCTCTGCACGCTGGTTCACCCACTCCACGATTCGGCGGTTGTCCTTCTCTGAGTACCACGCGCTACTGAGTAGAATCTTCACGTCCACGCCGCGGCGCGCGGCGCTGACCGCCGCGCGCAGGAACGGCTGGCGAACGTTTCCGATTCCGGCTTGTTGGATTCGAACGGATTCGTCTGCGGAGTCGATGAGCGAAACCACACCAGTTTCGGCGTTGTCGGGAGCGAGAAGTAGGTCGGCAGACTCGACGGTGGCCGATTTCGCGTCGAACGTCTTCGGAAACGAGGCGTTCGCTGGCGATGCTGGCTCGAAGCTTCGTTGCTTTCGAAATTCGGGCCACGCGACCGTATTTCTCTGCTCGGCGTCGTCCTCGAACACGGTCGCCAATCGGTCGGCCATCTGCCCGTCTTCGACCACGACGCCCCATCCGCGACTGCCGTGACCACCGGTTCCCGCGGGTTTCCAGTTCTCCGTCATCACGAGCGCGCGGTCGTCCGCGACGGCGTACTTCGGATGGTGGTAAGAGTAGCGCGCGAGCGGGCCGCCGACCATCCGGACCTCCACTCCTGCCTTGGTAAGTCTGTCCAGCAAGTTGGCTTCGCGGCGCGGAATCCCGCCAACTGGCCCGCCTTCGAGGAGCAGGCGAACGTCCACGCCGCGCTTTTCGGCGGCGAGCAGTGCGTCGGCGATTCGCGGCGTGGCGAAGGTGTAGCCACCGAGCAGGATTCTGTCGTTCGCATTCTGAATCGTTTCGAGCGGAACTTCGGGCGAGTCGGGGAGGACGAAGGTTCGTACTTTGGTGTCTTCGACAGACGCGACTTGGAAGTCACTCGCCCCGAGTGGCGTCCACGTCCACCCCGTTTCGGTCCGGTGCCAGCGTTCGCCCTCGGGCGCGTCGGGGAAAGTGAGACTTGCGTTTGCAGGGTTTACGCTGGTCGCGTTCGGCCGAGTCACGAACCGAACCGTGTCACCGCCGTTCGCCAGCGAGAACCCAGACTCGACGGCGACGACAGTGGCGTTCGTCCTGTTTGCGGCGATTACTGGGTCTGCCGAGAACGCGACTCGTCCCGAGACGGTTCGATTGGGCAGTTTCGCGGTCGTCTCTCCGTCGGAGAGTCTGTACTCACTGAGAGTCGTCTTGGTGGGAAAGCTGACGACGACGAACTCTCCGGCGTCGTCGTCGATGGCAGGATTCGGGTACGCGGCGACGAACTGGGGTGTCGATGTCGGCTTCGTTGTCGATGTCGAGTTCGTTGTCGATTTCGACTTCGTCACTCCTGTTCCGGCCACCGCCGGTGGAACGGCAATCGAGACCAACAACAGCACGACGACGAGTGGAAGGGCCAGCGAACGCACGCGAGGAGGTGGTCCCGTCTTCGACTATAAACCCTCGCTGACCGGTGGATTTTTGCTGGAGACGTTCGCGTAGGTGGATATGGTGGATTACGTGCTGGCACTCGAACTCGCAGGCTACGCGGTCGGTGCCCTCGGTGCCGTCCTCGTCTTCTTCGAGTTCTTCCAAGAACCGAGCTACGTCGAGTACGAACCCGAATTCAACGATTACAGCATCGACATCTCGCCGATGGAGATAACAGAACACACGTGGGCGGGCCGCATCGGTGCGTTTCTGATAGCGGTGTCGTTCGCACTCCAGTTTCTCGCGGCGCTACTCACCTGAGGGGTGAACGACGTCCCGACAGTTGGGACACTCGGCGAACTTCGCGGGTTGTCCGGCCGATTCGTACTCGATGAGGAGGTAGGCCCTCGTAATCGTCCCCCCGCAGTTCGGACAGTCGCCGAGCGTCGTCCGGTTGGTAGACATGACCCCTCTCGTGTATTACAACGTAGTCGCGGGGTCTTTGTTATTGTCGCGCTAAAACAAGTGACAGCGGCTAGTGTCGTACAGAACGAGTCGGCAAGAACAGAAACGTCGTACTAAAACTGGTAATCTGCGATTATGCGGCGCGCTCGCCTTCGGTATCGAGGGCCTTCTCGGCTTCAGACTGGACGATGTACGCGCGGTCCTCGCTGTACGCTCGCACTTCTTCGAGCGCACGTTCCGTGCCGATTTGGTTGAGCGCCCACGCGGCACTCGCGCGAACTTCGTCGGCTTCGTCGTCTTCCAACACGTCCGCGAGCGGTTCGATGGCGCGCGTGTCGCCGATGAGACCGAGCGAACGGGCGGCCTGACTGCGGACCGAGGCGTCCTCGGCGGCCAGTTGATTGGCAACGTCTTGGGTCGCCTCCTCGCTACCGATTTCCCCGATAGCCTTCAGCACGGGTTTCGCCATGCCGGGGTCGGCGTCCACGTAATCGCGAATGGCCTCCAGACCGTCCTCGTCGCCGATTTTCCCGATGATGCGGATGGCGGGTTTGTCGCGGCGTTGGGCGCGCTGTTTCATCTCGTCGAGCGACTCGGGGTTGCCCATCCGTTCGAGCGATTCGAGACAGTGGCGTTCCATGAAGTTCGACTGGAGTTTGTCGAGCGCCAGTAGGACCATGTCTGCTCGGTCGCGTTTCTCCCAAATCTTCAGGGCGTGCCACTCCGGCGGGTAGTCCTTGCGGTGTTCGAGTTCCGCGAAGTAGCCCTCTGCCTCCAACTGCTCGCGGGTTTCGAGGTCGTCCCACGCTTCGGCGTCTTCGACGCCCGCTTCGAGTTCCTCGGCGGCGGCGACGAGCGACTCGATGGTCTCGCTGTCGTCGTCGGGGTCGAGACTCGCGTCGCCGATTTTCGTCGCGGCCTTCTCCAGTGTCGCCGCGAGCGTCACTTTGTCGCTGTCGAGCATGGCGTTGACGTTGGTGTCGAGTGCGTCTTCGACGGCCTTCACGAACTCCTCGACGGTCGCTTCGAGTTCTTCGATGCCCGTCTCGGTCCAGCGCGTGTCCTCGATAGTCCCGGCGGCGTCCTCTATCGTCTCGATGACTTCTTCGGCGTAGGGGCCGCGGGCTTCTTCGAGTTCGTCGCGTAGGTCGGAGAGTCGGCCCTCGAACTGCTCTTGGGGACCTTCCTCGTCCTCGTCGTCCGGTTCGGGAAGCTCGGCAGCTTCGAGCATGCCCTCGATTTTGTCGAGTTTCGCTTCGACGGCGTCGAGGTCCGTCTCGGTCTCTGCTTCTTCGAGGTCTTCCTCGGCCGCGTCGAGTTCCTCCTCGATGCTCTCTTCGGAGACCTGCTCTTCGAGAGCCTCCTCCTGTTCGGTTTCTTCCTGCTCTGCTTCCTCGTCGCCCGTCTCTTCGGGTGCGTCTTCGTCGTCGCTCACGCAGTCCACCCCGCTAGGCTGACTCGGCTCATATGCTGGAAACTCCGTCCGTACGCTTCAAGAGCGTTTCCCTTCCGGGCTGGCGTTCGTCCTCTCCTCGTTCACGACGAGTCCGGCCCGCTCGCGTCTGACTCCCTACCTGGACCAGGCGCAGTAGCGGTGGTCTCCGGACAGTCCCGCCAGTAGAACCGCGGGCCAAGCAGTAGGTACGCCAGCGCCGCAATGAGGAGGGCCTTCGGAAACGCTCGGCCGAACGCGGTCGGAACGAGAATAGCGAGCGCCTGCACGCCGCCCATCGCCAGCGCGTCGCGGGCGTAGAGGTCCGGGTAGGTAATCCGGGCGACCATCAGATAGGCAAACAGCGCGGTCGCACCGAGCAGTATCGCAGGGGCTTGGACGCCGACCAGCACCAGCGCCGCTAGCACCGTCGCGCCGAGTGTGCTTGGCGCGCCAGTCGTGTGATGGTTTCCAAGGTCGTAGGCGGTGTACAGCCCCAATCGGACCACAGCCATCGCCACGAACAGGGCGGGAACGCAGAAGACTGCGGCCGTCTGCAGCGTGGCGGTGGTGAGGCCACCCCCTGAGAGGCCAACCGTTTCGCGCGCGACGACGAAGACGAGGACTGCAGGTGCGACAGCGAACGACGCCACGTCGGCCAACGAGTCGAGGTACTCGCCCGCGGGCGTGCTTCCGGCCTTGCGCGCGACGACGCCGTCGAGTCCGTCCGCGATGGCCGCGAGCAACACCAACCGCGCGGCCAGCGCCGGTTCGATAGTGGCAGTGACCGCCGCGAGAAAGCCCAGCGCGGCGTTCGAAACCGTGACGGCGTCGGCGAGTCCGAGCCGCCCCACGAACCGGGGTTGCATATTCATCGGGTGGGCAACCGCCTTGATACGTTTTGTTATTCGAAGAAGGTCTAGGAGAGCGAGTGGAGACGCTTGGTGGTTCCGGAAGAGTTGATTCGAAGGTCGTAGTGACTAGCTCGACCGCGATTCCAGTCGGCTATTGAGACCGCAATTGCAGTGAACTCTACGACTACGACAGCTACTACTCCCGGTGCAAATGAGAGACCGCACCCCCTCCTCCCCAGCCGATTCGCTTCGCTCATCCCTCGCACGGACGGCCGAATCACGAGGATTCGGCCGCGCGCGCCGGTTGTCTTTGGGGAACTCCGCGATACCTACTAACACACGGCGCGCCCTGGTGCGACCGCGGAGCGTGTCGCGCCAATTCCGCGCGAGGGACGAGCAACGAACTTCGAAGACGCGACGCGTCGCGTCTTCGAAAAATGAATCGCGCAGTCGGGTGGGGTGGGTGTGGCTGATGCGGTGGCGGTGCGGTCTCATAGGTTTCGGCGCTCGTGCGGTTCACAGACTCGTTGGACTTGGTTCTCCGAGAGCGAAACGCGGTTTGAGTGCGGTTCACGGAGTCGTTGGACTCCATTGCTGGCTCAGATCCAAATTCGGAATCCAATCCACAAAACGACCCCTCTCCTAGTCGATTCCCAGATTCTCGGAGTTATCGCACTACCTAAATCCCTGCCACTCTGAACCCCGACTATGAACCGCCGGAGCTATCTCGCCGGAGTCGGCACACTCGCCGCCACCTCTCTTGCGGGCTGTAGCGCCATCCAAACCACCAGTTCGAGCAACAGCGGCGAGTACGACATCGGCATGGGTTCGACGTTCTTCAGGCCCACCGAACTCACCGTCAAGAAGGGAACCACGGTCGTCTGGCGGAACACCGGCAACCGCCGTCACACCGTCACCGCCTACGAGGGCCAGCTTCCCGACGGCGCGGAGTACTTCGCCTCGGGCGGCTTCGACTCCGAGCAGGCCGCCAGAGACGGGTGGATGGGCGGCTTGGAAGGTCGAATTAACGCTGGTACGACGTTCGAGCACACCTTCGACGTAGTTGGCGAACACCACTACTTCTGCATCCCGCACGAACCGGGCGGGATGACTGGGAAAATCGTCGTCGAAGAGTAACGCCAGTTCACCTGACGCTTCGAGTGTAGCCACTCCTCCTCTCGAAACAGCGCATCGAAAGAATCCGAAAAGTCGATTCGAAAGTCGAAATCCGCGGTTAGACTTCCACGTCTTCTTCGTCCACGTCCACCGCTGCCTCTTCTTCGGCAGCGACTTCTTCGGGACGGGCTTCCAGCGTCGCCTTCTGAATCTCGACGCGGCGCAGCGGGTAGATGGTCTTGGCCTCGCCGTAGATGGCCGAGGAGAGTCGCCCTTCGACGACGCTGTCGATGATGTCTTCGAAGGTGCGGTCCTCTGCGGCCTCGCGCACGATTTCGGTCATCGTGTTGCGGATGGCCTTCTCCTGGGACGCGTCGGCGCTCTTGGTCGTGAACGCGACGGGCTGAATCTGGACGCGGTAGTCGTCCGTCGTCAGCACGGTCACGTAGGCCTCGACCTTCGAGGCACCGCGACGGACGAGGCTACGCAGGTAGTCGCGCGTGAGTTCGTGCTTGATGAACTCGGTGTACGCGGCGTCACTGCCCACGTCGTTGATTTTGAACGTCAGCTTCGTGTTGTTCTCTCCGGCGTCTCCTTGGAGTTCGCCGAGCGTCGTTTCGATGTTGCGGCCGTACACCTTCTCCGGTTCGTCCGCGGGCGTCTCGCCCAGTTCCTGTCGGTCGAACTGTTGGGGAGCGTGGATGGTGTACCATCGCTTCTCCTGTTTCTGCTTGGATACGCTTCGTTCGCTCATGAGTTGTATTCTGTGTTGGTGTCTGTCTGCTGTTGGTTCGCTAGCTGTACGATTTTCTCCGCGACGGTGAGGTTGACGACGTAGTCGTCGAGCGTCGATTGCAGGCCGCCGGTCGTCTCACGCGAGACGGTCGTGACGACAGTCGCACCGTCGTCGCCACCCACTTCGACACGGGTGTCGATTTCGGGCGTGTTGTCGACTCGGACCGAACTCGCGAGTATTTCGGCAGTTTCGCTATCCTCGAACCGGGACCGAACGGTCGCCGTTCGAGTATTCACTTCGCCTGTCATCGTCGTGCCTCCCGGAACGCGCCTAAGAACTCCTTGGTATCGGTGTCGAACTCGGCGTAGCCGCGGCGAGCGGTGCCGCCGCCCGTGCCTTCTGTCGCGCCTGCCGCGTCGCTCATGGTCGCGCCGACGCCGCAGTCTTCGCTCGCGGCGGCCGCCGCAACGCCGTCGCCGACGACGAGCGCGATTGGCTCCGGCGAGCGGAAGTCTCGGAGGAGGCGTGCCACCGTCTCGACCGGCGCATCCTCAGTCCGAAGGACGAACAGGCCGTCGTATCGGCCGGTCGTCCCCTCTGCGAGCGCTGCATGTGCGGCTTGGGCGTGGTCGCGCCACGCCGCGAGCGCGGGGTCGCGTGCCTCGTGTCCGAGTGCCAGCGCGACGCCCGTCCCCGGTCGCTCGCGTGCGACCGAATCGAGCACGTCGGCGTAGCCTTCGAGCGTGGCGAACGGCCCCGCTGGCGTCTCGTGCGGCCGGAGCGCACGTTCCACGGCGTCGGCGGCGCGTGCGTTCGCCTGCGGCGCGTCGATGGTTGCGAGTGCGAACTCCGAGGCAATCTTGCGATGGGCCGACTCGTCCAGTTCGGCAGGGAGGCCGAGTTCGGCCAGCGTGGCCTGTACGGCTCCTGCGTCTCCGGAGTAGTCGGCGTGCGCGAGGGTGGTGTGTGCGAGTCCGTCCGCGAGGTCGTCGGTCGGAATCCCGACGCCAGGTCGCTGTTCGAAGCCACCGGATTCGAGCAGATGCGCGCTCTCGCCAGCGCCCGGCGGATGGCCGCCAGCGATGACGCCTGCGAGTGCGAGCGTCACGTCGGGTGACGCTTCGAGTTCGTTCGCGGCGTCGAAGGCGGTCACGCTCGCCGGGGTCGCGTCGCTTTCGAGGGTTGCGTCTGCCGCGCAGTCGAGGCCGACGGTGACGATGGTATCGTCAGACTCGGCGCTCGCTTCGCTGGTAGCACCGAAGCGCGCGACTCGCACTTGGTACGGGACGCCTTGCTCGCGGAGTGCGTGTGCGAGCAGTCCGGCCGCGGCGAGGCAGTCGCCGTCCGCGCGCGTCAGCACGCGAACGAACGCAGACTCGCCGAGGACGGCGGCCACGTCGCTGGCCGCGCTGGCGTTCCCGTCGCCTGTTCGACCCGAGGTAGACATCTATTCGAGGAGTTCTTTCGCTTTCTCGTAGGAGTACGTGAAGTCCTCGTCGAGTTCGTCGCCGCGGTAGTAGTCCACGAGGCGACGGACCTTCGACTGGGTGTTCTGCAGGGCGCGCTTGTTCTGAGCGTCCTGCGGGTTCTCGTCCATGTGCTCGCGCAGTCGGATGGCGCGAACCATCAGGTTCTCCAAGTCCTCGGGGAGGTCGCCAGTGGCGTCGTTCTCTTCGAGGATTTCGGTGACCTTCTTCCCAGTCGCGAGTTTGACGTTCGGGACCGGCGTGCCCTTGACGCCTTCGTCGCGCAGCTTCAGACCGATTTGGCTCGGGCTGTGGCCCTGGTCTGCAAGCTCGACGACTCGCTCTTCGATTGCGTCTTCGTCTACGTCGCTCCACTCCGGCGGTTCGTCTGCCACGGGCTTGTCCGAGTCGGACGAGCCGCGGCGGCGGGTGTGCATTCGTGCCATAGTTGATGAATTGGAACTGCACAGACCGCTCGTGACGCTGAGAGAGTCTGCGTGCTGGTGCGTCGGGTAGACGCGATGCACGTCCGCAATCCCAAGCCGTGAAATCTCACGGCGCGTCGGATTTGCGGCTGTGCTGTTCCCGTATCCCCGTATTTTAGTTGATCAGGTAAAAGGGTTGCTAAGGTCGTCTACGAATCTGGGAGTGCTATTTACTGAGGAGGACTACTGTGCCCGATGTGCAATGCTATTCGGCGGTTGCAACGATTTCTCCTTCTTTGACCGAAGAGTACGACACCTCATGCACTATCTCTCCATTTCTGTTCAGAAGAGATACCTTCCCATCTTGATTGCTCAATAGTTGCGTTTCGGACCCGACGTGAAGCGTGAATTCGGAGTTGGTTGTTTGACTTGTTTCGTTTTCGCCTGAGCCCGAGTGTATAGTAATATTGGAGTTAGGCGGCACGTCAGTAACTATGTCCGGGAAGGTGTACGTTTTTCCTGTCGAGTATTCAAGCCGATACCCACTCAAATCTCGACTTGTATTACTATTCATCTCGATAGTCACTACTTCATTATTGAGCTTCGTTTCGTCATCGCCTTTCGGGTTTGGAACCATCTGAGAGATGTAAATCGGTGGAAGGGACGAATTAGAAGTCGTGCTTTGGGTCGTCTGAATTGATTTCTTCTCAGATTCGTTTGACGAGCGTTGAGAAGTTGTTGCGTCAGTTCTTGTTTGTGTTGTTTGGGCAGCACCTTGGGATTGAGTGTTCCTTGTCTGTTTTGAGGGATTCTGCTTTTCTGTGCAACCGCCAACGATGATTCCTAAAGCGGTCGAGGTTGACGCGAGAACTTTCCGGCGGCTCATTTTCATAAATGGAAATATTGACAGGTGCTGTAAACATCTTGTGGGGATGGAAATCCTGTACAATATGAATCCGAGAGGTTTATCAGTATCCCCGGAAAACGTTGAAATGCGTTCGAGGGCTCGTAGATCAGCGGTAGATCATCCCCCTGGCACGGGGAAGGCCTCGGGTTCAAATCCCGACGAGTCCACTAATTTTGCGCGAGCTAATCGGCGAGTACCTTGTGTACTCGCCACTTCTGTGAGCGCAAATTCATTTCAACGAGTCGGATTTGAGCCCTGCCAGTCGCATGCCCGCACAGCGAAGCGAGCAGGAACGTCTGGCTTTGGTTCAAATCCCGACGAGTCCACTCAACCTTTTGCTGCACTCAGTCGCCAGAAGCCAGAGGCTTCTGGCTCCCTCGCTGGCAAAACGTTGATGAAAACCACGGCGTCACCCCCCTTCGGGGGTTCCTTGGGCCGCTCGCTTCGCTCGCGGTAATATCACTGGAACTTCTCTCCAACCTCACTCCCCGCCACTAGCCAACACGCTTTCCTCCGACATCTCCAGCGAATCGTGGTGCGAAGTCGTGAACGGCGTAATCGCCGCGGTGTGCTGAGCCACCACCGACACTCGAACCACGAACGAGAACAGCACCGCCAGCGGTGCCAGCGCAATCGTCAGTGTCACCGGAACCAGCAGTGACAGTTCCACAGGCCCGAGAACCGCTTGCGTCGTGCCCGCGAAGAACACCAGCATCGTTATCGCCGTCAACTCCGCCGGAACACCGACGTAGAGCAGAATCCGCGAGAGGTGTGGCAACTCGTCCTGCAAGTAGAGGTTCTTGAAGTACTGGCGTGCTACGTCGATTTGCTGGATTCGCACCACGAGGTCGTCCAAGGTCTCGGTTATTTCCTCCGAGATGTGTTCCCCAAATTCGGCCTCTATCGCGCGAATCTCGTAGATTTGGTGCGAGTAGTTCGTCTGGAGGGTGACAGAGAGCGCGTTGAAGATGCCGATGTCGGCCTGCTGGAGCAGGTGGTTGACGTGGGTGATGTGCTGGACGAGTTCCGAGACGAGGGTCTCCAACTCCTCCCTCGCTTCCGCCGACTCTATCTCCTCGATTCGGTCCTCGAAGGAGTGCAGGTCCTGCCGAACGCTTTCGAGCAGAATGTGGAGGAAATCAGAGGGCGTCACCGGCGCTACCTCGCGGCTAATCGTCTCCTCGACTGCCTCGCGGTACTCGTTGACGCCCTCGATTTGGTTGCGCAGGCCGCCCGGCGCTTCGAGTTGCTGGGAGATGACGAGTTGGTTGATGGCCAGCACGACTGTGATGAGGGTCAGGTTCCCGCCGATGAGCGCGCTGTAGAGGTAGAACAGCGGTCCCATCTCTTCGGTGCTGATGCCGGTGACCGCTTCGACGGCGAGGAAGAACAGCAACGCGAACACGAGCAGTCCTCCGGCAATGACCAACCGATTCTCCACGAGGAAGAACCACTCGCGGGGCCGTCGCAACACCTCGCCGAGGCCGTTGCTCAGTTGCGGGCTCACGTACTCCTCGGCGTCGCCGTTCTCCGCCGTACCACTGTCCCCCATGGAAACCAGAGGACGACGGGGACGTAGATAGGTGTGACGGGCACCGAATTAGAAGTCCGCGTTCGACACCCACTCTGCGGCCTTCGCGACGAACCACGCCATCCACACCGAGAAGACGACCAACCACGCGCCGTACTGCACTAACGGCGTGGGGTGGTAGACGTAGGCGGCGAGGAGTAACGTCGCGACGACTACCAGCGCGGTGAGGGTCCGGTAGTCCTCGAAGAGTCGCTCTCGCGTCGTTCGGTCCCGCATCTACGAGTCGCTACGGTACCCAGCTACCTCACTGTTCGGCCCGGAGAAGAATCAGTAGCCGTGCGTCTTGTCGGCCGGTATCGGGTCCCGCTGGGGGTTCTGCATCGACGGCTGTGAGTCCGGGACAGGTTGCTCGCGCCAGTCGCCACTTGGAAACTCACCGCGCGCACGAGCGCGCTGCTCGGCGAACACAGCGGTGACTCGGAGCGCTCCGCTCGCCGTTCCGGCCTCGACGTTTTGCGGCAGACTCGTCTCGTACTCGTTGTTCAGGAAGCGGTTGTTCTGACCGACTGGCGTGCCGACCGCGAGGTCTGCGACACCCGACTCCGAGACGCGATTGTTCCGAATCCGATTGCCCGAGCAGACCGCGACGTTTCGTTCGAGCGCGATGCCGAAGTTCTCGTGGTTCCGAACGTCGTTGTTGGCTACGAGATTTCGCTTGCCGCCCCACAGCAGGATGCCCGTGCCGAACGCGGGGTACGTCGTTCGAATCGCGGGTGCGTCTTCGTTGTTGTTGTCGGCGACTTCGTTGCCGACGATGCGGGCGTCGTGCTGTGGCGGTTCGCCGTCCGAGAGCGTGTTCGGGACGATGCCAGCCATGTTGTTGCGCCACACCGAGTCGCGAATCGTCAGGTCCCCGCCGGCGCTCGTGCCGGAGTACCCCCACGCGTTGTTCTCGGCGATTACGTCGGTGACGATTGCGTGGAACGGGTGGCGGTGACCGATGTAGAATCCCGAGTCGGGATGGCCCGAGGCGTAACTGTGTTCGAAACGGCCGTCTACCGAGTCGATAGCGTAGATGCCGTAACTCCCGTTGTTGTACGCGGTCAGGTAGCTCCCCCGGAATCCTGTCGCGTGCGACCAGTAGAACCCGTTGGCTCGGTAGTGCCGAGCGGTCAGATTCTCGATGGCGACGCCGTCGGCTTCGGCGCAGACGCCGATGTTTCGTTCGAACTCGCCGTCGAGAATCGTCCGATTGCGGTCCGTTCCGCGGAGCGTAATCCGCGGCGTTCGAATCATCACCGTCTCTCTGTAGACGCCCGGTTCCACGAGTAGCAGGTCGCCCGCTCGCGCGTCGTCTACCGCCGCCTGAATCGTCTCGTAGTCGTCCGGCACGACCACCGTTCGGAGTGTGCGGCGGCCGCTCGCGAGACCCGCGACGCTGCCGGAACCGCCCGTGAGGTTCGTTCCGACGCCCGTCGCCCCTGCTACTTTCAAAAACGTCCGGCGAGAACTGCGAGTCACGGCCGCGGGTACCATTCCAAACGGCATTGTTATGCACCGGGTATCGCAGATTGCCGAAAACGAGCGTGGTTCGCAACTTCAGTAACGACGATTACTGGTGGAGAAACGACCGATTAGAGCGGGCGGGCTACTCGACGTTGATGTGGCCTTCTCGGCGGAGTTGGTCCTGCGCAGCGCCGTCGTAGCGCCACTCGATGTCTGCCTTCTCGTCCTGCCAGTCCCACGGTTCCGCCAGCACGATGTCGTCGCGGCGAATCCAGATTCGCTTCCGCATACGGCCCGGAATGCGGCCCATCCGCTCGACGCCGTCGTTGCAGCGAAGTCGCACTCGGTTCTTGCCGAGCATCTCGGTCACCACGGCGAACAGTTCGTCGTCGTCGGGCATCCGGAGATTCCGTCGCCCGCCATCGTCACTCATGGGCGGTAGAAGTAGTGGGCACGGTTAAGTGGTCGGGTTCAGGCGCGTGGAAAAAGTGGGACCGACGTGTGACGGCCTACTCTTGGGCCTGTAGGACGACCTGTCCACCTGCTTCCACGGTGACTGTGTAGATGTCGTACGGGAACGACACCGATACGTCGTCGCGCAAGTCGCCGTAGCGACGCGTGTGGAACAGGAGTTGGAGCGCGTCGCAATCGACGACGGAACTCAACGGCGTCATTCGTTCGGGACTGCGGCCGAGGGCTTCCCCGAGCGCGAGCGCGATGCCCGTACAGACCTCTCCACGTATCATGTGCTCGCTGATGTCGAAGACGTACGTCGAAGCCCCCGTCCCGTCCCCAGTCGCTACTTCGATTTCTACGGGGTCGATGTTCTCTCTCGGCATAATCCGGTACAAGCTACTACGTTACCCCACCTTCAGAGGGGGATGTACATAGGCTTTCCGGAGGTTCACAAGTGTTGCTGAAGACACACTAACGAGCGGCGAAAAAGACGCGACTGCGACGAGTACTCAGAAGTCGAGCCAACGTGCGATACCACCGAGCGCGAGTATCAGACCGCCGAGGATGAACGTCCCCGGAACTGGGATAGCGAACACGACTGCGCCGAGCAGTAGTACGATGGTCGAGAGTCGCATAGCGGTACAACCACGCCGACACCGGAATGTCTTGGGGCCGGTCGGCGAGCGACGGAGGACGTCGAATCGACCGAAATTGAAATATTTTCGAGTTGTTTCTGGATGGTTTATAACCCCCCGGTCCGTTGAGCGGTCTATGTTCGGAGGACGTACCGAGTCGGAACGCGGCCAGTCGAACGTCGTCGGCGTCGTCCTCCTTCTCGGCGTGACCATCATCGGCACGGGTCTCATCGTCGGATACGGTTCGTCTGCACTCGAAGACTCGAAGCGCGTGTCGGAAATCAACGGGGCCGAACACGCGATGACGCAACTCGACTCGAAGGCGAGTCTCGTCGGCATCGGCGACAGTACGGTCCAACGGCTGACTCTCGGATTCGACGGGAGTCGAACCCGAGTCGAAAACGAAAGCGGTTGGCTCCGGATAAACATGACACCGGAGGGCGGAACCGAGAACGTGGTGATGAACGAGTCGCTCGGGGCTGTCGTCTACGAGAATGGCGACACGGCCATCGCCTACGAAGGTGGTGGCGTCTGGAAGCGAACCAACGGCGGCGCGACGATGATTTCGCCTCCAGAAGTCCACTACCGCCAGACGACGCTGACGCTTCCGCTCGTCACCATCACGGGACGGGGTCCGCTCTCTGGGTCGGCAACCATCCAGAAGAACGGGAGTCCGGAGCCACAGTTCCCAGTTGCAAGCGAGAGCCTTCGAAACCCACTCGTCCAGTCGGAGGTCAACCTGACCGTCCACAGCGAGTACTACCAAGCGTGGGGTCGATTCTTCGAGCAACGGACCGGTGGCGAAGTGGACTTCGACCACGAGAATCAGACGGCGACGCTACGACTCGTCACGCCGCCTAACGTCCCGAAAATCAGTCAGGGAGTGGCCTCGACCTCTTCACAGAAGCTCGTCATTCAGGGTGGTGGTGGCGGCGAGACCTTCACTAACAGTTATAACTCCTCGAAGGGCGACTACGACGCGACGAAAGGGACTTCGGGGACAATCAAGACGGTCGGTGGCGTCCAGATGCAGGGCAAAGCAGAGATTCGAGGCGACCTCGTCTCCGGCGGCGGTGAAGTCGAACTCGGGAGTTCGAACGCACATCTCGGTGGCAACCTCTCGTACGGCGGTAGTATCGACCTCCACAAGCAGGCGACAGTCGATGGTTGGACCGCCGCCAACGGGTCGGTCGCCGCTATCGACCCGGTCGGGTCGATGGTCCTCAGCAAGCGCGAGACGTTCGAGGACAACAACGACAACGAGGACACGAGCGCCATCAGCGGTGACGAACTCACGGGGTGCGACTCGATCTGCACCCTGACTGAGGGCGACTACTACCTCGAACAAATAGACCTCGACAGCGGCGACGAACTCGTCATCGACCTCGACGGCGGGAGCGTTGACCTTGCCGTCGCCGGGGAAATCGGCCTCCACGGCGGGACGATAACGGTTCAGAACCCCGATGGCGGCCGAGTAAACGTCTACATGGACGCGTCGGAGTTCACCGTCGAAGATGGCACCGTAACGGTTCCCGGCGACCGTTCCGGGAAGTTCCGGGTGTACGGACCGCCGGGCGTGGACGCCGAGTTCACGGGGTCGGGAACCCAGTTCGTCGGGATGTTGTACGCACCGGACAGCGACGGGCGGTTCGGGTCTATCTCCGTGACGAGCCACGCAGAGGTGTACGGTGCCCTCGTCGGCGGCCGAACTACCCTTCAGTCTGGCGGGGTCGTCCACTACGACGCTGCACTGGCAAAAGAGTCCACGCTCCCGCCGGGGTACGATTCTGCGCCGCACGTCACGTACCTCCACGTCAGCGTCAACCGGGTCAACGTCACCAGTTCCTAAGTTACTGCTGTAGGTCGAACTCGACGGCCGTCTCGGAGACGGTCAGTCGGTCGGTGAAAAACTGATAGGTCACCACTCCGTCGTCCGGGTCGGCCACGGACGGGTCCGACGGTGGCGGTGACATGCCGAGTGACTCGAAGTAGCGTCCCCACGCCGCTGCTCGTGGCGATTCCACAGTGACGTTCACACGAGCGTTCGGGTCCGATGCGTCTGTTCCGGTCTCGAAGCGACCGTCGAGGCCGAGCGACTGGCGGTACGCCACGATGAGGATGGTCGAACTCCCGCGGATGGCGCTCCCCGATTCGCGGGGGTACGTGATGAGAAGCGGGACGTGCGACCGCCGGTCGCCGACGACGTAGCCCGGGTCGGTCTGCATGGTGGCGTAGCCGTCGTCGATGCGGAACGTCGCACCCGCCGAGTAGACGACGCGGCCCGCCGACCCCTCGTAGACGAGCGGCCGCGCGGACATCCCGTACGTCGCGTTGGCGTCCGTATCCGTGTTGTTTACCTGTACTTCGATGCGAACTGGGTCGCCGAAACGAACCGACGAATCAGAGAGTTTCAGTTCTGTCGCCCGACTCGGTGCGCCCTCGCGGCGAACGTCCTCCACGTTGTCCGCAAGTACGTCGAAGGCCCTGCCAGCGTTCTTCAGTTGCTCGTGGTCTCGGGCGTCCTCCAGACCGCCGATGCCAGTCGTGTAGACGACGCCGACGGAGGCAGTCACGAGTGCGAATGCGAAGACGAAGCCGATAGTCTCGGTCGCCGCGCGTTCGGAGCGGAGCCATGTCGGGATGGTCATGCCTTAGTCACCTCCAACCGGTTCGGACTCGCGCCACTGTTCAGCACGACTCGAAGGTCGCCACCCCGAACGGTGGTCGCTTGCACCGCCGTCTCGTGGTGGAACTCGACCGTCACCGTCACCTCGGGGTTCGACGAGCGAAGGACGATTTCGGCGGGTGACGTTCGGATTTCTATCTCGTAGGAAGTTGCGGCGACCTTCCGAGGAAGTGTTGTCTCGACAGCGACGGCCGTCGTGCCGCCGACCGACGCGAGTCTGTCTGCGGCCATCAGGTCACTCGCCACGCGTTCGCCAAGCACCGACAACTCGGTTCGAATCGCTGAATCGCGGCGGTCTTCGACCATTCCGCCGGTAGCGCTCAACACGCCTGCGATGAGCAGCGTCGCAACCACGAGGTTCAGCGCGTAGCCGACCGTTATCGAGACACCGCGGTCGTCTGCGTAGAATCGTTCTTTCATGCTGGTTCCCCCTGCGCGACTCGAACCGTCGCGTGGTAGGTCACCGTCGGCGTCTCGAAGTGAATCTCGAACGTAGCGGCGTACACTGCGGGTGCGGCCCACGGCGAGTCGCCCGCGTCGGCGGACGCGAAGTTTCCGGTCTGGGCCCCGTCCGGTGTCAGCGTCAGTTCGTAGGTCCCTGTCGCTCGCTCCCCGTTTCGGAACGCGACGTCGTGCGGCGAGGCGACACCGGTCGCGTACTGGAGTTTCGGGCAGGTCGTCCCGTTGAGCGTTCCCGCGGTGAGGTCGATAGTCGCTTTTGGCCCGCTCGCTGTGCAGGCCACTTCGGCCGCGTCCGTGCCGTTCTTCACAGCGACGGTGATACCACCGTCGTCGTAGACGTACGCGCGCCACGTGTCTCCACTGTCTCCGTCGAGTCGCACCGTGAACCCCTGCGTCTCGTCGACCGTGTCGGTGAGGTTCTCGCGGGAGACCGTGAGTCGGAACCGCCTGACTTGCTGCGCGTCGGTCGCCAGCGTCCAATCGGATTGCTCACCGCTCGCGTCCGAGGAGTTCAGGCCACGCGAGGCGTTCGTCTGACGAAGGATGACTCCGTCCGTCGTCGTTAGCGAGTCGGTCTCGACGACTGCAATCGTCCCCTTTTCCCCGTATCGGCGCGAGAGTAGCGCGTCGAACCGCTCGACGCCAGCGGTGACGTTGTCTTCGACCTTCGTTCGAGTCTCGTAGCCGACTCGATTTTCTGCGTCTATCAGGCCGCCGACGCCCACGGCGACTTCGGACCGAAAGCCGACTGCTTCGCTGTCGCCGACTTCCGTCCCGCGAGACGCGAGATTCTGTGTGTAGATAACCGTGTTCAGCAGCAGCACGACGGCGACGAGCGTCACGGCGACGGCTAACCCGGTCACGAGGATGAGTTGGCCTCTGTCACCGTCGCGGCGCGCCGCACGCCAGCGGGTTCTCACATCTGCCATACGACGATGCGCACCTCCATCGTGTTGTACAGCGTCGCGTTCGGCGCGGCGTCCGGCGCGTAGAACCGCCCCGAAGACACGTTTGTCTCCGTTCCGTTCAGGGGCGTGTCGTCGTAGATTGTCACCGTCCGGGACGCCGTGGCGGCGTTGTCACTCGGCGACCCCATGTACACCATCGTCTGTCGCCGACTCGTGTTGTCTGGCTTCCGATAGTAGACGTAGACGTTGTAGGCAATTCGACGACCGGGTGAACTGAAGCTCCCGAACGTCTCGTTGAGCGATTCACCGAAGGCGTTCGGTGGCCCACTGTTGGCGTAGAAACCGCTCTCGCTCGCGCCGACGAACGTCCCGTTTGTCTGGTCCCAAAACAGCACCGACTGGCGGAGCGTTCCACGTTCCGCCGCACCCGCCAGTAAGTCCGCCGCAGCGACTTGGTGTTGGTTCTCGATGTGCTGGTTCGACGTACTGGCAGTCAGCGGCGTCACGGCTGTTGACTGCAACGCGAAGAGGACTCCAGAGACGACTATCAGCGCGGCAGTGAACGCTTCGAGGGTGTGTGCCTGCCCGCGTTCGTCGCCTCGCCCCCGTTCGTCGATTGATCGTCCTGCCATCTTACCACACCCGGACGAAGAGGTCGTGCTCTTCATCGTCGAGGACTACGACTCGGCGAGCGACGACGACGCTGTTCGTTTCGGACGGTTCGTTGCCTGCACGCAGTTCGACACCGTCGCTCGATTGTACGACGCCACCTTCCTCGACGGTGACGTTGACGTGTGTGTTAGACCCGACACCGACCGCCGCAGGCAGGTCGGCCGCATCCGCGTCGAACGAACACCCGGCAGTCGATCCGTCAGCGTCGAAGAACTCCCGGGTGCAGGGTTCGTCGAGGATGGCTGGGGTCGTGGGGTCGGCTAGCAACTGTTCGGCGAGCAAGCTTGCCGTCCGGTCGGCGGCGAGCGCATCGCCGCCGTTCGAATCGGTGAACGGTTCGAAGACGCTGGGGAGGAACGCCACGACGAACAACACCGTCAGCAGGAAGACGCTCATTCCGACCACGAAGTCGATGTTCGTCTGGGCGCGACTCGTGGGGGCCGTCTCGCCTCGCGTTCGGGAGTTAGTTGTGCGGGACATGGTTAGATGAACATGAAGGTGAGCAGGGCGACGGTGGGCAGGACGACGGCGAACTTCACGCCAGCCAGCAGGGAGGCATCGCGGATGTAGCCGGCGATGAACCCCGACAGCAGCGCTTGCAGGGTGACGGCGTGGAAGAACAGCATCGACAGCAGGTTCGTATCGATGCTACCACCGAAGCTCATCCCGCCAGCACCACCAGCACCCGAACCACCGCTCGTGGTCGCCTGACTCGACAGTCCGGTCATCACGTCGAGGAATTTGACCTTGAGGATGGCCATCACCGCGAGCAGAGTGAGGTAGGTCATGATGATGATGACCACCTGCATCCGCGAGCGCGAACGGCGTTCGCGATCGATGTCGTCCTGATTCTCACTGGCCTGTGCGGCGGTAGTGAGAACCGCCGAAATCTGGCTGGAGGCTTCCTGTGCCTTTCCGATGAGTTTGACAGTCCGGGCGAGCCGTGGGATGTGATACTTGTTGTTGAACTCCACGAGCGCGGCTTTCAGTCCCGTGCCGTACTCGACTTTCGCGTGAATCACGTCGAACTCGTCCGCGAGTTTACCAGTGGAGGTGTCCGCGACGGTCTGGATGGATTCGAGGAGGGTCAAGCCGGTGTTGTTGGCCGACGAGAGCTTTCGGAGGTTGTCCGAGAGTTTGCCCACGATGGCCCGCCGCGACCGGACGTTCCACTCGCGGAAGACCGCCAGCGGCAGGAGGTTCAGATACACCGGGACGTAGACGTAGATGAACGTCCCCCAGACCGGGTTGGCTATCATGCCGTCCAGCGTTCTCGGTGCCGCACCGGTCCAGACTGCGTTGGCGACCAGCACGAGCGACGCCGGAACGGTGAGTCCCAGCACGAACGTCGGATTGTCGCGGAAGAAGACGTGCGGTTGCTTCAGCAGTTCGACCGTCTCGTGTGTCCCCTCGCGGCTCTTGATGCGGTCGAAGATGGCGAACTCGCCGACGAACCGCTCGACGAGACCGAGGTGGAGTAGACCTGCACCGGTCGTGTTCGAGACGGTGTGGCGCTCGTCGGAACCCTCCGGGTCGAGGAAGCCGTCGCCGGGGTCGTCCTGCTTGACCGTCGAGACCAGCACGAGGAATCCGACGCCCGTGAGCGGAATCAGGCCGTACACCGCCGCGTACAGCATGTCGGTCTTCGCCTGCCCGAGCATCGACATGATGACGAGGATGATGATGAGCAAGAGGGGGAACAGCGAGAGGGTCATGTACATCTCCCCGAACAACTCCAGCGTTTCGAGGGTCATCTCCTGTTCCTGCTTGGCGGTTCGCATGTGCTTGTCCTTCTTGTCGTCGAGGAAGTCGCTCATGTTCCCGCCGCTGTTGACGATAGAGAGCATGTCGGTCAGGAACTGACCGAGTTCGTCGCTCGGCGTCTCCAGCGACCGCTTGCGTATGGCTGTCCGGTAGTCGGTGTCGAAGTATTCGGTCTCTTGGACGATGCTCTGGAACTCGCGGGACACCTCGCCGTAGGTGTCGTCGGCCTTGGCGATGGCTTCGAGAATTTCGAGTTGGTTCAGTCCGCCGATGGAGAGGGCGTACATGAACGAGATGGCGTCCGGCAGGAGCATGTTTATCTCCCGCTTGCGCTCGCCCGCTCGCATGTACGGTATCGCCACGATAATGCCGAACCCTGCGGCGAAGCCGACGGACCCGAAGACCAGACCGCTGGTGACGACCAACGCCGGTATCTTCAGTGCGTTGATGACGGCGACCATCCACTCACTCGGGAGTGGTACACCGATGAGGACGCCGACGTCCACGACGCCGGTTGCGAAGAGTGCGTACCCGAGGAGCGTCCCCAGCAACCACAACAGGCCGCCCGCGATGGTCCCGATAGCCAACCCGCGTGAGAGGTAGAGTTCGGCCGTCTCGGCCATTCGTGCCTCCGCAAGTTTCGTCTCCACGTCGGCGACGAAGTCACCGTCGTCGTCGAAGATGTACTCGAACAGGGGGTAGAAGGCGTCGGCGAGCGAGTCGGTGGTTCGCCGGGTGCCAGTCGCCGTGCCGTGACCGCTGCTCATCGGGCGTCCTCCGGGTCGCCCTCGTCGTCCGCGTCGTCAGACGACGAACTGCGAGCGACGCCGTCACGGCCGCTGTTGTCGTCGGCGTCTGCGGCGTCGTCATCGTTGCCGTCCGGGTCGTCCGCTTCGTCTTCGAACGCGGCCTCGAACCCGCCGAAAGCATCCTCTGATTGCATCGACTGCTCGGCATCGTTTTCGGTGTCGTCGTCTCCCTCTCCGGTCGGCGACTCCGAGTCAGTGTCTACGCTCTCGTCTTCGTCGTAGAGGTCGGCAGGGACACCGGTTCCGAGATCGTCGGGGTCAACGTCGAACGGTGGCGATTCGGGGTCGCTGTCGCGGTCCGTCTCGGGCGGACCGTTCGCGGCGTCTTCCGACTGGTCAGTCGCCGTACCCGGCCTGTCGTCCGGACCGTTGCCCTTCGAGAGCGCGACGGCCAATCCATCGACAGAAGCATCCGCACCGCGGTACTGGTCGAACAGTCTGTCTTCTGCTTCAGCGAGGATGCCTTGGGCGAGTTCGTAGGTCTCTTGGTTGGGGTCGGGCCGGGGGACCATCTCCTCTTTCTCCGGGTCGATGTCGATGTGGACGCTCTCCATCTCCCGGAGGTCGGCCAGCGACTCTTCGAGTTTGTCGTTGGCGATGAGCGTGAGGATGGTGTCGGGGTCGTTGATGAACGCCTGTGCAGTCGCGGCGACCTGCGTGTACTCGTTTAGACCGTTCTTGATGAGATACGCGAGGATGACTCGACGCTTGAGAATCTCCTCTTCCAGTCGTTCAGCGTCCCACCCGCGGTCGAACATGATCTCCTGCATCGTGTTCGACCCCGAGAGGCGCATGAATTCGTCGTCCTCGGCACGCCACTGGAAGATGTCCTGAACGTTGATCTCGTCGTTCTCCGCGCTGTACTCGTTGATTTCGGTCAGCGACTTGTTCCGACGCACTTTGCTCCCCTTTACACGGGTCTGGGTCTGGATGGAGACCAAATCGAGTGCGGTAAAGAGCGTCTTGCTGACGTTGATCGGTTCGGTCGTGAACCGCTTCAGGACCTCGCCAACCGTGTCTGCGTGGAACGTGGTGTAGGTCGTGTGACCTGTGGACATGACCTGAAACAGCGTCCGACCTTCCTCGCCGCGAATCTCGCCCATGACGATGTAGTCGGGGCGCTGTCGGAGTGCCGCTTCGAGCAGGTCGAACTCGTCCACGTCGCCCTTGCCGTCGTCGTTGAACGAGGGCCGGGTGACGCTGGCAATCCAGTTGCGTTGGGGCAACTCCACTTCGCGGGTGTCCTCGATAGAGACGATCTTCGTGTTCGAGGGGATGAATAGCGAGACGGCGTTCAGACTGGTCGTTTTCCCCGAAGCCGTGCCGCCCGCGAAGATGAGCGACTTGTGGTTCTCGATGGCGAGCCAGAGGAACGCCATCTCTTCGAGCGAGAAGGTGTTCCAGTTCACGAGGTCGATGGGCGTGAACGGCACGTCCTTGAACTGGCGAATCGTGTAGTTGGTTCCGTGGTCCGAAACTTCTCGTCCGAGCGTCAACTGGGCACGGGAGCCGTCCGGCAACGTGGCGTCCACCTGCGGTTGGCGCTTGCTGATGCCCTTCCCGGAGCGTTGGGCCATCTTGACCACGAAGTCGTCCAACTCTTCCTGGCCGTGGTAGACGTTCGTGATGATCTGCTCGTAGTCGGTGTGGTAGACGAACACCGGCGAGTTGTAGCCGTCTACGGAGATGTCCTCGACGTTGATGTCGTGTTTGATGCCGTCGATTCGCTCGTAGCCGACGAAGTTCCGGCGCAGGAAGTACAGCAGTTTCTCGGTCTGATACTCCGAGAGACTATCGTCGTCTTCCTCGATGAGGACCGGTTCGGGCCGGACCATGATGCCGTCGAGACCACCCGACTCGTCGGGTTCGAGTGCCTCGATTTTTGCCTCGAAGAGCGTGCGAGTCTGTTCGCGCAGGCTCGCGCCGGGGTCCAGCGACACGTCCACGCCGACGTACTCGACCACGCCGAGCCGTTCGAGTAGTGGTTCGTCGTCGTCGACTTCCGTCGCCGGAAGCGAAGAATCGTCGGTAGTGTCGGGGAGGTCCGCCGCCTCGTCGTCGGCTTCCGACGCCGAATCAGTGTCGCCAGCGGCGTCGGGCGACTCTGGCGTCTCCGTCGAAGGGGTCTGGGCGTCGGCGTCGTCCGCGTCCACAGTGCCACCGTCAGCGGCGACTTCTTCGGCGTCGGCGTCCGCGTCTGGTGTCGGTTCCGCGTCGTCGATTTCGGACTCGTCTGCTTCCCCTTCGTCACCTTCTGCACTCTTCGCGTCCTTCTCGTCCGGGTCGCCGCCGAACTGCTCTCGAAGGCTCTCGCGGAGCGGTTCGAGCGCGGCGTCGGTCTCCTCGCGCGCGCGAGACAGGCTATCGGCGACAGAGTCCCGCGTCTCCGAGACGGAGTCGCGCGTCTCGTCGTAGCGTTCGAGCAGTTCTTTCAACTGTTCGGCGCGCTCGCCGTCGTTCTCGGCGTAGAGGTCGTAGCGCGCAAGCAGTCGGAGCGCTTCGCGTTCGATGACGTCGCCGCGCTCGTCCTCTTCTGCCTCCACGACGACCTCGTCGCTGGAGTACTTTATCGAGGAGCGCAGTTTGCCGGTCAGGAACTCGGTGAGGTCTGCTTCGATGGGTGTCGAGTACGGTTCGACGAGGTAGTACTTCGTCTCGTTCTCCTTCGCCGAGTGGAAGATGACGACGAACGAGTAGGGTTTGTTCACCCAGTAGCGGTCCACTTCGCGGAAGTGCTGTTTCTTGGGAAGCGCGACTTCCTTTTCGAGGTCGTAGCGGTTGACGACGGTAGTGTGACCCTCTACGGTCGAGAAGAAGGCGTCCTCGTCCAGTTCCTCGGGCACGTCGAGGGTTCGCTCGTCTTCGACTTCGAGCAATTCCTCGGCTTTCGCCGCGCCTTCCGCGAGTAACCCCTCCAAGTCCTCTTCGGGGAAGCCGAGCCACTCTTCCTCGTCGAACCGCTCGATATTGCCGTCCTCGTCGCGAGGACGTTCGGGCGCGGTAACGTCTGTGTCGGTGTAGTAGTACTCGTACTTGAAGTGTTCCCAGTAGTACTCGCCCTTGGTGACGGGCGTCGTCGCGGGGTCTAACCAGTCTTCGAAGTCACTGCTCAGGTCGGTGACGGCGAAGCCACCCTCGAAGACGCTCGCCGGGAAGTCGTCGTGGCCGACCCACTCGCTTCGGTCGAAGGGGACGACTTCGCTGTCCTCGTCGCGAGGCCGAACCTTGGTTCCGTCCTCGCTCTCCTCGTAGTAGTACTCGTAGCGGAAGTGCTCCCAGAGGTAGTCGCCGAGTGCGACTGGGGTCTGGTCGGGGTCGAGGTACTCCTCGAAGTATGCACTCAGGCCAGTCGCCGCCTCGGCTCCAGCATCGACCTGGTCGTCCGTCTCCGCGGGGTCGAATCCGAGGTACTCATCGCGTTCGAAGGGGTAGGGCTTTCCGCGCCAGTTTGTCGGCGGCCCACCGTCCTCCCAGAACACGTCCTCCTCGCAGTCGTCCCACGTGTACTGGCCGACGGTCACCCGTGCGCTCGTCAACTCGTCGTCGGAGATGTCGAGCGATTCTGGTTCGTCGTCTGCGTCTGCGTCGATTCGCTCGTCTTCGTCCTGTTCGTCTTCGTCCGAGTTGTCTCGCTCGTTCGCGTCTGAGTCGGACTGCTCGGGTCCGTTCGAATCGGCTCGTTGTCCTTCCGAATCCTCACGTTCGTCGTCTTCCCCACCGAACGACACGTCGGGCTGTGCATCGTCTCGTTCGTTGGCGTCCGCTTCGGGTGGCGCGTCATCCCTCTCGGATTCGCTCGTAGCTTCCGTCTCCGAGTCGTCAGCCACTGGCCGTGTCTCTTCGCTCGGAGTGTCCCCGTCCCCTTCGTCGTTTGCTTCGGAGGCGGGCGTCTCAGATTCCTCGGTGCCCGTCTCGCGCGACTCGTCGCTCATTGGCTATTTCCTTCCACTAATCATTGAAAAAACCTTGTACTGTTTGGCATACATGTCATTTTGGTTTCGGAACGTCAGAAACGAATCATCCCTAGCGAGCACCGATGCACTCGGGACTCAGGGGCTGTCTCGGGCAGTTTCGTCCGGTGCTTGACAGTGACAGCAAGCTAATCCGTCGGCGAACCGCAACACGTAACACGACCGACTCGCAACCCACGTTCGTGGTTTCAGCACGGGTCTTCGCGCTGTTGAGTACGATGTTCCTGGTCGTCGGCGCGTTACTCGTCGGGGACGCGATTCACGTGTCGCTGGTGACCGGCGAGTTCGCCGTCACTCACTGGTGGGTCTTCGGTCGCTTCCTCCTCGGGAGCGTCTTCATCGCGTTGGGCTATCGATTCCGGACGCCCACCTCGGAGTACGTCGATATGCCGTCGGGCGAACCGACCCGCGAACAGACCGACGAAGACGGCGAACCGGCCGAAGGTGCGACCGGTGACTTCGACCCCGAGATGTCGCCACTTGGCGACGACGGCTTGGAGCACCTCGACTCCGACGACCGGTCGGCGGGGGAACGACCTACGGACGACCAATCGGAAGCCGACCAGTTTCCAGACGCCCAGTCGCCGGACGAGCGGGACGACACCGACGAGTCCTAACGGCGCTTGGACCGCCAATTAGTGGCGGCAACCGAACAAGTGCGGAACTTTTAACCTTGCCGGATTGTACCACAAACCATGGCGCTACGAGAACAAATACCGAAGCCCCTGCGCGGTCCAGTGGGCTTCATGTCGCTCTTCGTGATGTTAGCTGGCGTGGTGATCGGATACGTCCTCACCGTCACTGGGATCACGCTCTACTTCGGACTCCAACCGTTCCCAGAGGGAGCCGTTTCTAGCACGGAAGCGCTCACCGTCATGGTCGTCGGCTTCGCCGTTATCGGTGTCGGCTACGCTGGATGGCGCGGCTTCAACTACTTCGCTTACTAGAACTATGCCGACGGACGTACGCAACCACCCCGACGCGCCAGACTTCGAACAGCTTCAGAACGTCGTTCTCGACCCCGTCACTCAGGAGGAGATACAGCGGCGACGCCACGACGGCGAGGTCCTCGTCGAGGACGTGGTCAACGAGCGCGACGACTTGGACGTTCGGGCACCGGTCAGTAACGAACCCGGAGAACCCATCGATGGCGACGTGGGCACGGTCCTCTATCGACTGGTTCAACTGTTCGGCACGCCGCAGTTCCCGGAGTACATGGCGGGCGAAGACATCAGCGACCGTCACGAGACGACCTACAAGTACCTCTTCCGGGCGCGCGTCGAAGACGACAGCGACGAACTCCCCGACGAGTGGCTCATGACGATTCAAGACTGGCGCGTCGAACTCGGCGTGAGCGTCGCCGAGTGGCGCGATTCGGACGAATCGTTCACTGCCGACTCGACCACGGCGTTGACTTCGCTGACGCTCGCCCAGAACGTCACCGCGAGCGCGGTCGAATGTGACTACGAAGACATCTGGTACTAATCGCCATGGACGACCCCATGGACGCGGTGTACCGGTGGCTGGAAGACGACACGAATCAAATTTTGACGTTGTTCTTGCTGGCGGCGACGCTCGGCGTCGGTAGCCTCGCGTACTTCTTCCTCAGCGGTGACTCCTCGCCGAGTCGGTTGCAGTTCGCCCTACTGTTCGCATCGGTACTCGTGATATTCTACGTCTCGCTCCGCAGTAGCACGTTCTGAGCGGGAACGAACACCGGGTCCTCTGTCTGCATTCAACTACCCGTCAGCCAGTGCATTATCGAAAATACGACGATTAACGACGCGATAAGTATCCCGGCGAACGCGGGCACGATGAGTTCGTAGGGGTAGAGACCGACCCAGTGACCACCGTAGGCGGCCACGACGAACGTCGGGACCGACAACAGGAAGAACAACGACGAGAGGTAACTGGCCAGCGTCGGGTCTTCGTTGTGGCTCGCGAACGTCCCGCGCTCGCGGATGGTCTTCTCCGGTTGCGGGGTGTCTTTTGGCACGATTTCACGTATGCGACCACTGCGGTAAAAGGGCCTCGGTCAGGGGTCGAGTACGCCGCCCACTAACAGCACGGTGAAGTACGCGGCGTAGAACGTCAGCAGGTACGCGAGAATCCCCGAACTGACTGCTCTGCCCAACATCCCCGGCAACAGCAAGTCGCGGGCGGCGGGCGGGTAGTTGAGAATCCACAGCGGCGCAATCCAAGCCGTGACGTGGATTCCCAGTCCGACGACGACGGCGACGAGCGACAGCGTGATGCTGTCTGCGAGGTCCTCGGAGAAGAAGTGTGCGTACGCGCCAGCGATGGCGACGAGGACGAGTGCCCACGCGGGGTCCACTCCCCAGGGGATGAACGACGCTTTGATGTACATGAACGACCCCATCCCCGCGACGACGCCGACGAGCGAACCGAGCGTGAGTAGCCGTCCGCGGTTGCCGAGCAGTTTCGTACTTCGATTTCGTGCGTCGGCCGCGCTCGCGTTCTCGGTCACGACGTCGTCACCTCGATCTCGACTTCGTGGTCCTCGATAGTCCCTTGCAGTTGGCCGGTCACGGTCAACGTCCCCGACTCGATGGCCTCTGCCACTCGCTCGCTCTCGCCGTCTTTGATGGCGAGTCGAGCGGTTACCGTCTCGGTCTCATCTGGAGGAACGGTCGTTTCGTCCACTTCCGCCCCGAGTTTCGTCACCGCCGCTCCCTCGACGTTCCCGTAGAGTCTGCCGAACGAGACGGTGTACGCGCTCCGCGTCGGGTTGTCGATTCGAATCGTCGCGACCAACGTCTCACCACCGTCTGCCGTCTCGTACTCGACGGGCGTCGCTTCGATGCTGACCTTGTTCATCACCGAGATGTGAGCCGACAGCGTCGGGACGAACAGCGCCGTCGCAATCAGTGCGACCAGCAGGAACGACGCCACCGTGAGTGGCTTCTCCGGGCGGAGGGAACTCCCAATACTCGTCATCGGATTGTCGGAACGACGGGGAGGGTCCAAAAGAGTGTTCCGAAGCGCGGCGTCGATTACTTCGGGTCGAAGTAGCTGAGGACCACCACTGCGGCACAGTACCCCGCGAAGAACGTTATCAGGAACTCCGGCAGGCCCTTCGTCACGGCCTGTCCCAGCATGCGAGGCAACAGGAGGTCACGTGCGCCGACTGGGTACGGCAGTATCCACAACGGCGACACCCAGACGACGAGGTGGACGACAGTGCCGACTGCGAGGCCGACGAGCGCGAGTCGAATGCTCTCGACGAGGTCGGCAGCGAGTACGTGCGCCAGAATCCCCATCACGGCGATGAGAGCGACTAACCACTCTGGCCCGACTCCGTACGCCACGAGGTCCTTCTTGGCGTTCATGAACGAGGCCAATCCGCCGACGAGACCGAGCGTCGCCCCGAGGGAGACTACCTCTCCGACTCCGCGAACGCGACGGGAGAGGTGGCCAGCGCCGACGGTCTCGCTACGCATCGTTCTCACCTGCCGTCACCGGGACGCGAATCTGTCGGTCACGAATCTTCCCGGTCAGTTCGCCAGTCGCCGAAAGGGTCCCAGACGCGAGTGCGTTTCGGGTTCGCTCTCGCTGTCCTTCTCGGACGGGCGTCCGTATCTCTATCTGTACCGTCTCGCCCGGCGAAACCGTCGTCTCCGACAGTTCGGCACCGAGTTTCGTCAACTCGGTCCCGTCGGCGTAGCCTGTCAGTTGCACGTACGAGACCGTGTACGTCGCTCGCGTCGGGTTTTCGAGTTCGACGGTGACGACGAGCGTCTCACCACTGTCCATCGTCTCGTACTCGACGGGCGTCGCACCGATACTAGACGTATGTTGGACGGCGACGTACGACGACAGCGTCGGAACGAACACCGCTACGGTGCCCACGCCGATGGCAACCAACACGGCGAGCGTCACCGGTTTTCGGGACCAAACGGGCAAAGCATCTGCAGCCATCTCCCCCGAAATATCAAAATCTTCACAGAAAAGTGTTCCGACGGTGTGTCAGTCGTCGGCCTTCGGTGCAGCGGGTTCCGCGTCCACGGTCTCTTCGTAGAGGTGACACGCGGCGATCTGTTCGGCCGTCTCGCGGAGGTCGGGATGTTGCTCTGCGCAGACGGTCTGGAACTCGCCGTCGAGCGTCTCCAACGCCGCTTCCCTGTCGCCGTTGAGGAGCTTTTTCGCAGCCTCTTCGAGTTTGTCCTGGGCGCTTTGCGGAATGTCGAGTCGCCCGACATCGACGGTGACGCCAGTCTCGCTCTCTGCGCGGTGTTCCTCGGGAACTTCCAACGAGAGCGTGTGTTCGAGCAACTCTGCGACCGCGCGGTTCGGCGAGGAGTCCACGTCTGCGTCGACTTCTTCGCCGGTGATGTCGCCAATTTGGACGCCCCGTTTGAACTGGAACGCTCTGCGGAACGCGGACTGACTTCCAGTCCAGTCCGCAGGCGGGATGATCTTCGAACAACGCGGGTGGAACCGACACCCTGACGGCGGGTTCCGCGGGTTCGGCACCTCGCCGGTCACGTTCGCACGGTGACGGTCTGCGTGTGGGTCGATCTCCGGCACCGCGTCGAATAGCGCCTCCGTGTAGGGGTGCTGGGGATTCTCGACCACTTCTGAAGTCGGCCCCTGTTCGATGACGTCGCCGAGGTACATGATAGCGGTGCGGTCGCACATGTACCGAATGAGCGAGAGGTCGTGACTGATGAAGACGTACGTGAGTCCGTACTCCTTCTGCAACTCCTTCATCAGGTTCAACACACCGGCACGAATCGACACGTCGAGCATCGACACCGGTTCGTCACAGACGACGAAGTCCGGGTCTACGACGAGTGCACGCGCGATTGCGACTCGCTGGCGTTCGCCACCGGAGAGTTCCTTCGGGAACTCGTTGAGGTACGCCTCGGCCGGTGAGAGACCGACTTCGTTGAGTACCTCGATGACGCGCTCGCGGCGCTCGTTGTAGCCGCTGTACATCTCGTTGATGCGAAGCGGTTCGATGACCGACTGGAACACCGTCATGCGCGGGTTCAAGCTCTCGAAGGGGTCCTGAAAGATCATCTGGACCCGCTGGCGGAACTCGCGCTCTTCCTCCTTCGTGAGGTTCGTGACGTCGTTGCCGTCGAATCGAATCGTCCCGTCGGTCGGTTGGTGGAGTTGGACGAGCAGTTTCCCCAGCGTGGTCTTCCCACAGCCGGACTCGCCCGCGATACCCATGATGTCGCCCTTGTTGATGTCGAGGCTCACGTCGTTGACTGCCTGCACGGGCGTCGGTTCCCGACCCATCAGCCTATCGACGACACCTTGAGACATGTCGAACCACTTGCTGACGTTCTCGACTTCGATCAGTGTGTCTGCGTTTCCGTCCATATTTCCTCCTTGACAGCGTCAGTTCGCATCTGTTCGAGGTCGTCGATCTGGTAACACGCCGAGCGATGCTCCATCCGGTCGGACGATTCACTGCGCGTCCCACGCTCGGCCGAGTCGACGTCGAACATCGGCGGGTGTGCGGTGTGACATTCGTCGGTGACGAACGGACATCGGTCGGCGAACCGACAACCCGAGTCCGGGTCGAGTAGCGTCGGCGGTGACCCCGGAATCGAGACGAGTCGCTTCTGTTCCTGTTTGACCGTCGGGAACGAGTTCTTCAGCCCGAGCGTGTAGGGGTTCGCCGAGTTCTCCAGCACTTCTTCCTTCGGACCGCTCTCCATCATCTTGCCGCCGTACATCACGCCGAGTTTGTCGCAAATCTCGGCCATGACGCTGATGTCGTGGCTGATGACGAGGATGGAGACGCCGAACTCTTCCTGTAGTGCCTCGATTTCGTCGAGGATGCGGTCTTGGATGATGACGTCCAGCGCAGTCGTCGGTTCGTCGGCGATAAGCAGGTCCGGATTGCACGCCATCGCCATGGCGATGACTGCACGCTGTTTCATCCCGCCGGAGTACTCGTGGGCGTAGTCGTCCGCCCGCTCCGGTTCGATGCCCACTCGTTCGAGCAGGTCCCGAGCCCGTGCGTCGGCTTCCTCTTCCGTCGTCATTGGCTCGTGGCGGAGAATCGCTTCCGTAATCTGGTCGCCGACTCTGTAGACCGGGTTGAGCGCGTTCATCGCACTCTGTGGGATGAGCGCGATGTTGCGCCAGCGAATGTCTCGAATGTCTTGGTCGTCGAGTTCGGTGATGTCGGTCATCCCGTCGCTACGGACGGGGTACTGGTCGTCGTCGATTATCTCCCGGCGGGCGTTGCCGTTCTCGTCCTCCCAGCGCGGGAGCGTTCCGTCGAACCAGACTTCGCCACTCTCGACGTAGCCGTTCGAGTCGAGCAGGTGGAGCAGTGACTTGCCGAGGGTCGTCTTCCCGCAGCCAGATTCGCCGACGAGGCCGAACGTCTCGCCGGGATCGACGCTGAAACTGACGCCATCGACGGCGTGAACTTGCGCGTCGCCAGCGTCGTATCGAACCGAGAGGTCGTTGACTTCGAATAGTGCCATATTAGCCGTCCTCCTGTGGGTTCGTCACGTCCTCCATCGAGAAGCCGATGAAGTAGAACGCGGCCGCGATGAGCATGATGCAGATGCCCGGTGGGATGAGCCACCACGAGGCCTCGAAGACGTACCCTTCAGATTGGATGTTCTGGAGCATCAGTCCCCACGAGTTCGCCGTGAAGTCGGCCAACCCGAGGTATGCGAGCGATGCTTGGGCGAGAATCGCCGCCGCCGCGTCCTGTGCGAGATAGACGAACGCCAGCGGCACGACGTTCGGCATGATGTGCCGGAACACGATTCGCGTGTCGCTCGCGCCCGCGACCTTCGCAGAGTCAACGTAGGCGCGCTCTTTCAGCGAGAGCGTCTCGCCGCGGATGAGGATGCAGTTGTTGAGCCACGAGGTCACGGCGATGCCGATGATGATGTTCGTCGTGCTGATGCCGCGGATGGCGACCAGCACGATGAGGAACGGCAGGAACGGCAGGCCGTACATCACGTCGACGATACGCTGGATAGTCTCGTCTATCCACGTGTCGCCGTAGAAGCCACTGATGAGTCCCAGCGGAACGCCGACGAGACTCGACAGGATACCTGCTGCGAGTCCGATGTACATCGCGTCGCGCGCCGAGTAGACCAGCAGGGTCAGGATGCCCTCGCCGGACGAGTTCGTCCCGAGCGGTGCGAAGAACGGGTCGCCGAAAGCAGGTGGATAGGGCAGTTGTTGGACCTGTTCGCCCGTCAGCCGTCCCGGCTCTTCGCCGAGGAACGCGACCCAGTTCAGCGAGTGCGGCGCGAACCACGACGGGAACAGTGCCCAGAGACTGAAGATGAACAGGATGATGAGACCGACGATACCCATACTGTGTTCGGTGTATCGGTCCCAACCACGGCGAACTCGCTCGATGCGAGGCCGCCACCGTTCTTTTAGCGAGTCCACTTGCGAGGCGTTTTCAGATTGCGTCGACATTAGGAGTCACCTCCGAACTTGATGCGCGGGTCGAGATACGTGTAGACGATGTCCGTCACCAGTCGCATCACGATGATGAGGACGGCGAGCATGAAGAACGCCGCCTGCGTAATCGGATAGTCACGTGACAGGACGGCTCCGACGATGACGTCGCCGAGCCCCGGCCAACTGAACACGTTCTCGATGATGACGCTCCCGTCAAGCAGGAACGCGAGTCCGACGATAGCTTGCGTCGCCACCGGAATCAGCGCGTTCCGTGCCGCGTGTTTCATCATGACTGTCCGCTCGCTGAGGCCCTTCGCTTGCGCGAGGAACACGTAGTCCTCGCTCGTGACGTTGTTCATCGACGGGCGCATGATGAGCATCGAACCCACCCAACCGACGAACACCGTGCTGATGAGCGGTAGCGCGAGGTGTTTGAGTAGGTCAGTTATGAGCGTCACCGCAGTCCACTCGAATCCCGGTCCGTAGACTTCCGTCGGGAACTTCGTGAACATGAAACTACTCGGAAGCCAGCCGAGCTTGTAGTTGAAGGCCCAGATGAACAACCACGAGATCCAGAACACCGGCATCGAGTACGCCAGCAGACTCCCGCTGAAGATGGCCTTGTCTCTCGTCGTGCCCCGCCACCAACCGAGGTACATCCCCATGATGGGGCCGATGATATATCCCGAGATGAAGATGGCTCCGAACAGGACGAGCGTTCGTGGGAACCGTCGTGCGATGATGTCCCACACTGGCTCTTTCTCAGTCGGGGACCGACCGAAGTTCCCCGTCTGGTAGTTCGTCATGAAATCGACGTACTGCTGCCACAGTGGTTCGTTGAGACCCCAGGTCTCCCGTAGTCGCTGGATGTCAGCCGGGTCGAGGTCCGGGGTTATCATCGACTGGATGAACGACCCCGGCATGCTCCGGATGAGGACGAACAGCAGCGACATGATGACCAGTAGGGTCAAGTACGAGACGACCACTCGCTTGGCCAGATATCGTGCGCTGATTCGCGTCATAGTATTACTTCTCGTGTTAGTTGTTTACTAGTTACCATAGCGCCTCTACTAGATACGTGCCATTTATGGTAGACGTTCGTTATCAATGTGGTGATTCCATACCGGCTTACATCTCCCTCGGCAGGGCTACTGCCCGGCCAAACTCCCTGCAGGAAAAAGGAAGACGCAGCGGAAACGACTCCGAAACCACTCCGGTGTCCGTTACTGCTTCAGGTGGATGTTGTTGATTTCCGTGCCGAAGTACGCGTACGCCGGGTCGACGATGTTCTCGACGAAGCCAGCGAACTTCGAACTGTTGACCGGCCAGCGCTGCTTGGAGTAGTCCATCAGCATGTACGGGCAGTCGAGGTAGATCTTCTCGATTGCCTTCGCCGTGGCCGTGTTACGCTCCTTGGGGTCCATCGTGGTTCGGGCCGTCGAGAGCAGTTCGTCGGAACTGCCGCCGTGGAGGCCGTATCCCGGCGAGTTGTACAGCTGGCTGTCTTCGTTGCCGTCCGAGAGGTCGTCGGCCTGCGAGGAGTGGAAGAACGCGTAGAGCGAACTCCCGAACGGACCGGTGCCGCCCCAGCCCATCGGGTAGATGTCGAAGTCTTCCTCGACGTAGACCTTCGCGACCATCGTGTTGAAGTCCACAGCCTGGGTCTTGATCGGAATGCCGAGCGTCTGGAGGTGCTTGGTCCATCGCTTGATGGCCTTGGCCTCCTTCGGCGTGTCCTTCGGCGGGTCGATGAACATCACGAGCGGGTCGCCGTCCATGATCTCCGGGATGGTCTTCCCGTTGACGCGAAGCTCCTTGTCGGCGTGTTCCTTGTTCTTGAGGAACGAGGTCTTCACCGGACCGAAGCTGTACTCGTGCTTCGCTTCGGACTGACTCGCCTTGACGCCCGAGAGCGTACCGGGGAAGTCTTTCCCGGCGAAGGTGCCCTGCGACCCGTCGATGACGCTCCCGTCGGTCAGGAACTTGCGGATAGTCTCGATCTTCGGCGTCCCGTCGTCGTTGCCACGGTAGGAGAACGCTTCCGTGGCGGGGTCGGTCGATAGTTCGCCGCCGAACACCTTCTCGGGTCGGACACCGGCGTAACCGGGCGATTGGGCGTAGTCGCCTTCGATGACGTAGCCGCCCATGAGCTGTTCGACCCAGTAGTAGTCGTCGAACAGCATACTCATTGCCTGTCGGAGTGCGACGTCGTCGAGTGGCTTGCGACGGAGGTTGAATCCGAAGTAGGAGAACCCGCTGTCGTAGCCTTTGACGAGGCTCTTGCCCTCTGCCTTCTTGACGTCCGGAATCTTCGAGGTCTTCATCGAGCCGTAGTGGGTGTCGATGTCGCCCTGCATGAACGCCTGGGTCATCGCAGTCTGGCTACCGTACACCTTGAAGTTCAGCTTTTCGAGGAACGGACCGCCCGCGAGGATCTGCTTGTGGTCTTTGCGCCACTGTAGCTGCGAGAGTGTGTCGTAGTAGTTGTCGTGGTCGAACGTAATCTGAATCGCCGTGTCGGGCTGGTACTTCGTCAGCCGACCCGGGCCGAGTCCGACAGGACCATCGTTCTTCGTCGGCTCGTACTGCTTGTAGTTCTTACCCTCCCACTTGTGCTTGGGGAGTAGCGGGAGACCGAACTGGTCCAGTTCGAACGTGGAGACGGGCTGAGTGAGCTTCAGGTGGAAGTCCCAGTCGTTGGACGCTTCACTGATGCTCTCCATCGGACCGATGGCCGAAGCGTACTGCCCCGGCTCGTTGTCGATGAGATACTGGTACGTGAACTTCACGTCCTCTTTCGTGAAGTCCTCTCCGTCGTTCCACTTCAGACCTTCTCGGACGTTGAAGTAAACGTCGGGTTTCGAGTCTGCACTGTCGGCGTTCTCGACTTTCCAGTCCGTGAACACCCACGGTTTGACCTCGAAGTTGACCGGTTCGAGGGTCGCACCAGTCTCGTAGATGCGCCACAGTGGAAGTGCGCCGTACACCGAACTCGACATGAGGACGTTCGGGGTGTCCGGTTTCTCGGGCAGTCCGTACGTGAACGTACCGCCACGTTCAGCGTTTCCTTCTTCGACTGTGTTGACGTCTTCGGTCGTCGTACCGTCTCCGCTGGTCGTCTCGTCACTGGTTGTGGTATCTTGGTTTCCGCCGCCACTACAGCCAGCAAGAGAGAGTGCAACTGCACCAGCACCGCTCGCCTTCAGGAAGTTGCGTCGACCTTTTGCCGTGTCATCCGATCGGTTGCGCCGGTCTGGCATACCAATGTGGTAGTCCAACGCATATTTAAATCTGTTGATTGGCAAGCAATTACACAATATGGGCACGTTACGCATGGTAACAGCCCATTTTTCATCTTTGTTCAGGATGGTATCCTCGTCGGTAACGACTGCTTATCGACCGGGATTCAAAAATTTCGAGCGGAAATCTGTTCTCGAAGGAGGAGTGGTGGTCCGCCGTCAGGTCGCTTTTCGAAGAAGCGACTATCCGCCGAACCCCTCGCCAGTCATCCCGAGAAACCCGTAGTACACTGTGGCGGCGACTGCCATCGCTGCGACCGAAATCCAGAGCTTCGGCGTCAGTACGCTCGCGTGGGTCTGTGCCCAAAAGATACTCATTATCGACCAGAGCGACGCGACGGCGAAGCCACCGGCCATTATCCACGCGGCCTCGATGCGTCGGTCCATCCGCGCTGCGATCAGTCCGCCAGTCATTATCATCCCGGCCATGATGGCGAGAACACCGCGAGTCTGTAACACGTTGTTCGACCTCACCCCGGACGTAGAACGAGAACCTGATAAGTCGTCCGATTAGGCGGGACGTTCCACGCCCAACTGCTCCAACAGCGTCGTCGCACCCTCGTGGGAGGATGCGGGACCCCGCGCTGTAACGAGGTCGCCATCGACTGTAACACTCGTCTCGGCGTCGAGTTCTGCGTCCCAGTTCCCACCTGCGGCTTTCACCTCGTCTTCGACCCAGTACGGTAGCTTCCGACCGTCGGGCATCAGGTCGCGGTCGTCCACGATGCCCTCTTCCCAGTCGTTGGGGAAGCCGGTCACGTCTCTCCCGGCGACGAGCAACTCGCCGCTCTCGTCGCGGGTGAACGCGAGCAGTCCGACTGCGTGGCAAACGACCAGCGCCTTTCCACCGTCGTCGCGTTCGACGACCGACCGCAACAACTCGCGGGCGTGTTTGTCTTGGTTGACGTCCCACTCAGTGCCGTGACCACCGGGGAAGACGACTGCGTCGTACTCCCCGGCGTCTGCGTCGGCTATCGGCATCGGATTTTGGAGTCGGTCGTCGCTCTCGTGAACCTCTGTGACGTGCTCGGCCGTCTCCTCGCCGACGTTGTCGGGGTCGATAGACCGCTCGTCTACGACCGGTTCGTCTCCGGTCGGTGTCGCGACGTCGATATCGACGCCAGCGTCGGTGAGTGTTTCCAGCGGGTCGGTACATTCCTCTCCCCAGTAGCCTTCTTGGCTGACGACGAACAGTGCGCGTGTCATCATCGGTAGTACCGTACGAATTTCAATAAAACTACGCGCAGGGGTACGACTCGCCGGAGAACGGTTCGCGTTGACTCGGCGATGAAACGCCTCGTTAGTGAAGTGAGTCCAGCAAAAACATAGCGGGAGGTAGATTTGAACCACGTCAGGACGTGCTCGCTTCGCTGCGCGCGTCCTGCCTCATTCAAATCTGCTCGAACTATTCTCCGGAATTCAGCGTTCGCTCGTCGCTACGCTCCTCACTCACGAATTGAATTCCGAACGAAGTAGCGGGAGGTAGATTTGAACCTGAGCAAGACGTCCCTGCTCATCCTGTTCCGCGGGCGTGCGACTTGCTGGGTTCAAATCCTCTCTAGAGATTTTCAGAAATCCGCTCCTCGAACCTCGTTACACTCGGTTCTCGTCGGTTGATTTCTGAAAAATAGCGGGAGGTAGATTTGAACTACCGATCTGCGGGTTATGAGCCCGCCGGAATCTCCTGGCTATCCCATCCCGCTACTACTTCGTAACGCCGACCAACTGATAAGGGTTCTGATTCGAGTGCCGTATGCGGATTAGTATCGTTATTCTCGCCCAAATTCGACCTGCACGTCGAACGCTCCTGTCGCTCCACGTATCCTCGTAGAGAGCAGTTAACTCCGGGCTACAGCGCGACAAACCCCAAGATGTTTATCGGTTCGTCGCTCGTCTATCATGCGATGGAGTACGCGCTCGTCCTGCTCTGGTTCCTCGCGTTTCAGGTTCTCGCGCTCGTCGGCTTACCGCTCGCGGCCCGCCTCTTCCCCCGGTTTCCCGACCGGGGTGCGGCGTTCGCGCTCCCCGTCACGTTGGTCCTCGTCGGGACCGTCTACTACTGGGTCGGCCACGTCGCCTTCTCTCGTGCGACGGCGTTCGCCTCCGTCGCCGTGGTCGCCGCGCTGTCGCTTTTCCTGATTTGGAGCGACCGGACGTTCCTTCCAGACGAAGCGTCGGACGACACTGCGGAGTCAGACGACATTGAGTTCAGTCCACGCGCGTACGCGGAAACTACAACCGTGTTCGCTCTCGCGTTCTGCCTGCTCGTCGCCATTCGCTCAGTTGACCCCGCAGTCAACGCCCCCGGTGGCGAGAAGTTCCTCGACTACGGCATCTTCACGTCGCTGTTGCGCGCCGAAGCACTACCGCCACAGGACATGTGGTTCGCTGGCGAACACTTGCTGTACTACTACGGCGGTCACTTCCTCTCGGCGACCCTCGCGCAGTTGACTGGTACCGACCCGCGATTCGCGTACAACCTCGCACTCTCCGGCTTCTACGCGACGCTCGTCACGGCCGCCTACGGACTCGCTGGTGCGCTGGCGGACGCACGCGGGGCGTCCCACCGCGTCGGCGGCGCGCTCGGTGGCTTCTTCGTCGGACTCGGTGGGAATCTCGTCGTCGCGGTGACGGGGCTGATTTGGCTCCTCCCCGACTCGCTGGCAAGTGGCCTCGCCAACTGGGTCGCCGCCACGCTCAGCGAGGCCCACTCCGGCGAACTCATCCGCGAGGGACTCTCGGAGTTTGGCTACTGGGCACCGAGTCGAGTCATCCCCCAGACGATAAACGAGTTCCCGATATTCGCGTTTCTCAACGGTGATCTCCACGCTCACATGCTCAGCACGCCGTTCCTCTTGTTGGTGGCCGCACTCGGGTTCGCCTACTACCAGACCCCTCCCGAGGCGCTCACCAGACGGCGACTGCTCGCCTTCGGTGCGATTCCGCCGACCGTCGGCTTGTTGAGTTTCGTCAACGTCTGGAGTCTCCCGACCGGACTCGGCGTCTTCTGGCTCGCGGTGCTGTTCGCGCCTGCGGACCCACTGTCGCTGTTTCCGGGCGTTTCGGGGACGAAGACAGAGACCCCGGTCACGGACGGCGGCGCTCCTGCGACGGTGCTTCGAGCGGAGGGACGCCGAATTGTCGGTGCGTTCGCGGCCGCAGCTGCCGTAGCTGCACTCGCCGTCGCAGTTATCGCGCCGTTCATCTTCGGCATCCTGCTCCAGTCGGCGAGCAGTCGGAGCATCGCGTTCTTCCCGAAGCCTTCCAGCGCGGTGGCGTTGCTCATGGTTCACGGCGTCTTCCTCGTCATCTTCACCCTGTTCCTTTGGCCGCGCGCACGCGAGACCCTAAACGTTCGGCCTGCACGCTTCGCGCTACTCGCGGCACTCCTCGCCGTGGTGGCGTGGGTCGTCGATTTCGCCGTGCTTGCACTCGTCGTTCCCCTGCTCGTAGTGGGATGGCTCCTTCTCCGGACGGACGCAGATTGTGGCTACGAGACGGTTCTACTCGTCGGCGGCGCAGGACTCGTGACGCTGGTCGAACTCGTCTACATTCACGACAACGCGGCAGGCGGGCGCATGAACACGGTGTTCAAGGTGTACATGCAGGTTTGGGTGCTGTGGGGCGTCGCCGCCGGAGGCGCGTTGGCCACGCTCGTCAGTCGAACTGGTCCTGCCGAGTGGACGATTCCCTCACTAGGCCTCACGCGTTCGGACCTGATGGCCGCACTGGCAGTCGTCCTCGTCGCCAGTTCGTCCGGGTTCGCCGGACTCGCGCTGACCGAACACTTCACCTCCGACAGCCCCATCCACCGCACGGACGACCCGACACTCGACTCGACGGCGTTCGTCGAGACGTTCCACCCCCACGAGGGCGAGGCGATCGACTACATCCAGGAACAGGCGGATGGCGGACAGCCACACATCGTCTCACCGCCCGGACTGTCGCCCTACTCGTGGTCGAGTCCGGCGTCCTCGTTGACCGGCATTCCAACTGTCGTCGGGTGGGTCAATCACGAGAACATCTATCGGGGCGACGAGACGGTCCGCTACCGCGTGGAGGACGTGAACCTCGTCTACACCGGTACGGAGGGAACCCGCGCCGAGATGCTGCAGAAGTACGACGTGCAGTACGTCTACGTCGGTCCGGAGGCCCGCGACCGGTACGCCAACAGCAACTTGGACTTCTCGAAGTACCAAGGCATCGAGGAGGCGTTCCGGAGTGGCAACGTCGTGGTCTATCGCGTCCACCAGTCGGAGCTAAGCTAGACGAGACGCTGATACAGTTCGACGAGTTCGTCGCCAACGTTCGCCAACCGAAATTCGCGGCTCTTCTGCTCGGCAGTCTCTCCCAACTCGCGTCGTCGCTGTTCGTCCTCGATGAGTTTCAGTAGTTCTTCTTCGAAGCTTCCCTCAGCCTTCAGGCAGTGACGACCGTCCTCCAGCCAGTGGTACGTGTCGATGTTTCGAATCACGGGCGGTGTTCCACACGACATCGCTTCCAACAGGGCCATCCCCTCGTTCTCGTTCTTCGTCGGGAAGAAGAACACGTCTCCGGCCGCGAACGCGCCGCGGATGTCCTCGACGTAGCCGGTGAAGGTGCAGTTTTGGGGTGCGTTCTCGACCAGTTCCTCGACTTTCGAACTCGTGAGCAGTCGGTCGAAGACGCCGTCGTTGCCGGTCGGGTTGAGGTAGCCGAACCAGACGAAGTCGGTGTCGGGCATTCGACGGGCGGTCTCGACGAAACTCCGCAGGCCTTTGCGCTCGATGACGTGTGCGACGTTGAACACGACCGGCGGGTCAAGGTCGTACCGCTCCAGATACTCTTGGCGCAGTGACTCGAAGCCGTCCAATTTCTCGGCGTCGAAGCCGTTGCTGACGACGGTCTTCGGTGTGTCGGTGTAGCCTTCCATCACCGCCTTCGTATGCTCAGACGGGCAGACGAGGTGGTCCGCCAGCGAGTAGGCCCGCCGAAGGTACGGTTTCAGTGGCTTCGCCAACACGTTCGAGAACGCAAAACTCTCCTCGAAGTCCTCGGCCGTCTGGTGGGCGTGAACCAAGACAGGAACGTCGTTCCGGCGAGCCTTCGCGGCGTAGAACACCGAGCGAGGCCCCATGTTGTTGAGGTGGAGCAGGTCAGCGTCCGTCGTGGGGTCGGTAGTGTAGTCGATGCCGCGTTCTTCCAGTATCTTGCGCTGGTTCTGGACCGACTGGTGGTGCCCGCCCGTGATGGCCGACTCCCACTCGAAGTAGTGGCTCACCTTCATCACTTGAGTCTGTCAACCGAGCAAGCGGAGTTGAATCTGTTGGTTAGGTGGCAACGGAAATGTGGACGAGCATAGCTTCGCTACTCGTAGCTTGTTCGCGGTAGAAATGCGCCGACCGGGAGTTCATCGAGTTGGCGAGGTGAACGTCGGTCGGGGTGCGACCGTTGGGAGTGCGCCGACCGGGAATTGAACCCGGGTCGATGGCTTGGAAGGCCATAGTCATACCACTAGACCACCGGCGCGCTTCGCTCACTTCGTTCGCTCGCGCCCCGAGGTTCGCAAATCCTTCGGATTTGCTCACCACCGGCGCACGTCGAACCTGTCTCCACCTTCACGTCCCTGCATTAAGGGCCTTACTGTTTCGCGGCGCGCACTTGTGCGTAGCAGTTGCCGCTCGAAATCTCGAACTCTACGAATTCGAGGTCGCTGGCCTCGATATCTTCCTCGAACTCGTCTGGCGCGTAGATGTGATAGAACCGCGGGACCGTCTCGCCGCCGGGCAGGGTCCAGTCTACCTCTGTATCGAAGCCCTCAGTTTGGTCGAACTTGTCGTGCGCGGTACTCCACGCGCTGACCAGCGCACGGCCTTCAGGTGTCAGAACGCGGGCCAATTCGTCTAAGCTTCCGACTCTGGCTTCCCTCGTGGGCAGGTGGTGGAGCGTAGCGACGTACACCGCCACGCCGATACTCTCCGCTTGCAGCGGGAGTCGCGCGGCGTCGGCTTGCAGGAGGTCAACGTCGAACGCACGCTCGGTCGCTCGGCTGTCGGCCTCTTCGAGCAGTCCTCGGCTCGCGTCTACGCCGACGACTCTGGCGGCGTTCTGCGCGAGCAGTTCGGCGTGGCGGCCGTTGCCACAGCCGAGGTCCAGCGCGACTCCGCCCCCCGACACGCCGTCCAGAAACTGCTCGACTTCCGGCCACGCGTACTCGCGGGTCGAGGAGAAGTGGGCCGCGATGCGGTCGTAGGTCGCCCGTATCTCGCGGCGCTCGGTGGCGTCGGCGTTCTCGTCCATGCGTCGTCTTCGGTGTCGTCCCGACAAAACGTCTGCCATCTCCGAGTCGTCACGTCACGACGGCGCGGTAGAACGGCCGTTTACCACGCTCCGCGTCCACGACTCGTCGCTCGGCACCGCCGTTGTGGACGAGCCGTTCGAGGATGCTCTTCACCGTCGCCACGTCGAGGATTTGCTCGACAGACAGTTCCGATTCGAACGACTCGCCCGGGTCTGCCTCGCACCAATCGTCGCCCATGACAGCGGTTGTAACCTCGTACACGTCGTATGCGCGCTCGTCGTTCGCGTGGAGAAATCGAACTATTTCCCGTTCGATAGAGCCTCGCTCCACTCCACGTTCGAAGTGCCGTGCGTCTATCGGCATACGCTCTGTAGCGCTCGAACGCGAATAAGTCGGTCGTCTATCCGCAGATTAGGGCAACAGGAGGAAGACGACGTACGCGATAGCGAGCATCGCCGTCGCGTGTTTCGCCCCGTTTTTGACGCTCTGTTCGCCCATCTGTCCGGCGACGAGTCCCGAGAACAGCGCCTGAACCAGTGCGGTGTGGAAGAACAGGAGCGTGTACGCGTCGGGGTTCACGCTGGCGATGGACGAGAGCGGCCCACGACCGCCAATCGCTCCCGAGTCGGGCGCGCTCGCACCGGTCGGGAGGTTCGGTATGAGGATGCTGTTCAGCGCCGCGACGATGACGAGGAAGACGAAGAACGAGAGGTAGATGATGACGAGGTAGGTCACCATCTCTTGGCGACGCTTGCGCTTCAGTCGTCGGGTGTCTTGGGCCTCTTCGGCCGCGATTCGCAAGACCGGCGCGAGGTCGCCGCTGGCCCGCATCGCGTTGGCGATGAGCGAGACCATCCGCGTGATGATGGGCGTGTCGATGCGGTCTTCGAACCGGTAGAGTGCGGTTTCGGCGTCCGCTCCCCAGCGCAGGTCCGCCCAGATGCGCTCGACTTCCACGTCGAGCGCGCCCAAGTCGCCCTTTCGAACGCGTCCCAGACTCTCGACGATAGACATCCCCGCCTCGTTGACGCTGGCGAGTCGGTCGAGGAAGTCCGGCACCGCCCGTTCGATGGCCGAGAGGCGACGGCGGTGAATTTCCTGCACGAGTGCGAAACTGCCGACGACGACCAGTCCAGCCTGCACCACGAAGTCGTCCACGACGCGCGCGGTCAGCGTCCCGGCCGCAAGGTGTGGCCACGACCGGAGCAGAACCGAGAGCAACCCCAGCGGAATCGTCGCGTACAGTACGTACACCGGATTGTCGCGGATGGTGTGAATCGGGTCCGAGAGTGCCTTTCGGAACCACCAGATTCGCTCGAAGGCCGCGAGTCGCTCGAAGTTGTCGGTGGCGGTGGTCTTCGCAGTCGTGGTGGTGTCGGTCGTGGTGCCACCGTCGCTCCGAACTTCGTTCTCGACCACGCCCAACGCCGACAGCGTCGGTCGTTCGTCGCCGACCCGCTCGCTGGTCGGGTCGTCAGTCCCCCGAAGGTCCGCGAGGACGCCGACGACGCTCTGTACGTCCCGACTCCCGCGGGTCGCAGCGAGCGATTCGGTGATGCTGTCGAGGTAAACCACGAACCCCACGTTCGCGAGCGGGATGGCGAAGTACGTGATGACCTGCAACAGCGTGAGCGTGTTGCCCAAGCCCATCAGGCCCATGATGACCAGAATCGTGATGAACAGCAGCGGCGCGACGACGAACACCGAGACGTACGCTTCTGCTAGCGTCGCCAGCAGTTCGAGGAACGACTCCTGTTGGTCCTCGGCCTCCTGTTGGAACCGGTCGTACTGGTCGGCGAGATAGCTGGGGACGCTCTGGCCGCTCCGGAGGACGCTGGCGAGGTTGTCCGAGAACTCCTCGAACTTCTCGCTGGGCGTCTGCTCGCCGAGGCGCTCGATGGCCGACAGCATGTCCAGTCCCGCGATGTCCATCGACTTCACCGCGACCGCGACCTCCGCGGCGGCCTCGCCGTACACGTCCTGATTACGCGCCAGCGTCCGCATGATTTCGGGGAACGCCATGCCACTGCGCGAGAGGGCGTAGACGAACGCGACCGTGCGCGCCAGACTCTCGTCTATCTGGCGCTCGCGGGTGTTCGCTCGATAGGAGAGGTTCTCCCAGCGAATCCAGTAGGTGAGTGTGCCCGCCCCGAGACCGACGGTCGCGCTACTCGCCAACAGGAGCGCGAACAACTGGCCGACGCTGAGGTTCGGGTCGCCGAAGACGGTCGCGAGCGGGCCGAGTTGACTCGGGAGCGTCGCGCGAACCGTCTCGGACGAGATAGAAATCACGGCCAATCCGGCCCCGACGAGGTAGACCCCGATGACGCTCCCAGTTACTGCCGCAATCGCCGCGTACAGCACGGTCTTCGCGGCGTACATCCGATACGTCTCTGCGACGTGGACCGACTGCAACAGTCGCTGTCTCCGCGCGCGGCGGCGACCGTTGTCCGTGACGTAGCCACCGAACAGCGTGAGCGCGACGCGCGTCACGACCCGGTTCACGCGCCGGTCGATGGCCGCGACGCCTATCGAGAGCCACACGAGACCGACCGCTACCAGCGGGACGTACTCGAACATCAGTCGGGTCCGACGGCGACTTCTGTCTCGGTGCCGATACTGTCCAGCACGCGCTCGGGGTGCGCGTAGTACTCGTTGACCATCGCGGTGAACCGCTTGTAGTCGGTGACGCCCTGCTCAGAGAGGAACTTCAACACTCGCTTCCGGTTCCGGAGTTCGCCGAGGAGTTCGCCTCGGGACCACCCGCGTTCGTCCTGAATCTCGTCCAGCACGTGGCTGTCGTTCTGCCGGAACTCGTCTCGATTGGCCTTCCACGAGAACGTCGTCGAGTAGTCCAAGTCGCCGGTTCGCTGGTCGATGCCCTCGATTTCGGCGACGACTTTGTTCCGGCGCACCCGCTCGTCGCCGACGTGGGTCAACGTCTGCACACAGAGCACGTCGAGACTCTGAATCATCGCTCGCGGCACCTCGATGGGCTTGTTTTCGAGGCGGTTGATGACCGTCTGGACGCTGTCTGCGTGCATGGTCGAGTACGTCGTGTGGCCCGTGTTCATCGCCTGAAAGAGCGTCATCGCTTCTTGGCCACGCACCTCACCGACGACGATGTACTCGGGGCGGTGGCGGAGTGCAGAGCGCAGGAGGTCGTACATCGTGATGTCCGCGCCTTCGCCCCGCCGCTCTCTGGTGACCGACGAGAGCCAGTTGTCGTGGTAGAGCGCGAGTTCGCGGGTGTCCTCGATGGTCAGCACCTTCGAGCGCGGCGGGATGAACATCGAGATGGCGTTCATCGACGTGGTCTTGCCAGAGGCAGTCCCGCCAGCGAACAACAGCGACTTGTTGCTCTCGATGGCCAACCAGAGGTACGCCATCTGGTCCAGCGAGAAGGTGCCGTAGTCCACGAGGTCCACAGGAGTGAAGGGTTCGTCGGCGTACTTCCGGATGGTGAACGCAGAGCCTCGCGGGGTGACTTCTTCCCCGAGCGCGAGTTCGGCGCGCGACCCATCCGGTAGGGTCGCCTCGACCACGGGGTCGCCGATGCTGACGTGCTGGCCGGACTGTTGTGCGAGTCGCACGACGAGGTTGTCCAACTCGTCTTGCCCGTAGACGATGTTCGTCTCGATGTCGGTGTACTCGTCGTGGTAGACGAAGATTGGCAGGTCGTAGCCGTCGCAGGACACGTCCTCGATGTGCGGGTCCGACATCAGTGGGTCGAGCTTTCCGAACCCGCTGAACGACCGGTGGAGGTAGTAGAACAACCGATAGAAACTCGCGGCGTCCACTTCGACGCCGTACACCGAGAGCAGTTCTTCCAACTCTTCTTTCAGCGCCTCGGCGGCGGCCTCCTCCGCGGAGTCGCGCCGATGGATGAGCGAGTCTCGAAGGTCCTCGAACAGTCGCGCGAGCAGGTCGGTTTCGAGGTCGTCGAGGTCGGGTTCGACGACGTGATACCGGTGTTCGTTCTCCTCGTCGTCGTAGTTGACGGAGACGAACGCGAAGGGGGCGTTCACCCAGTACCGCTCGATTTCCTCGTAGCCGTCGATGCCCGAGAACGACACGAGTAGCCCGTGCTCGCCCGGGTCGTAGTTCCCTGTATCGACGGGCGTCCCACCGAGTACCTCCGCGGTGCGCTTGAGCGTCCGCTGGAACTCTCGAATTCGAACCCGCACGTCGTCGGTGGTCCACTCTGTCATCGGTCTGTGTACGTGTCGCCGCAGTAGTTCAAACGACACGTCGAATCGGGGGCACTTAAATCAACGGTCGATGGTCACAGTGTCGGCCAGCGTTACGTTCATACCGTGCGGGACCGTACGGCCGTGTACGGAATGAGGCGCGACTACTTCACGCTAGACGTTCGAAACGTCGATTGGGTCGAGGAGGACGGTTCGGCGGAGAAGCCGACAGTACTCATCGACTTCGAGGGCCCATCCTCGACGCTCAGAGAGCGCCTCACCGGGACGAGCGACGAACTGCTCGACGCCGCCGAGACGGACGTCGCCTACAGACTCCAAGGGGAGGTAGACGACCCCGACACGACCGGCGTCGTCAGCGTCACGAACCGCATCACGGGCGACTTCGTCCTCGAACTGAACGAGGACGCAGACGACGTGCTGAAGTTCATCCGTGCGGCCCGCGAGTACGGCAAAGCCTCCGGCGACAGCGACGGGCGCTACCACGTCGAAATCAGCATCAACGGCGAGGACCTCGTCGCCTACGACAAGAGTACGTTCTTGGTCTACAACAGCGACGGCCACTTGCTACGCCAGCACAGTCTCATCCCCAGCGGCGTCGAACTGTAGCGACGCTCTCCGGGTCGGTCTCTCTCTGCAGAATGGGTCCCCGAATCGGTCGAGGCACCAACCGCTTCGAACCGCGCTTCCTCTGCAATTCGGTCCGCTATTCGATGCGTACTGCTCAGTGCGTGTTGCCGAACACCACGAGTACGATTCCGATTACGGCCGACAACAGTATGATGATACCGATGAGATAGTCGAACAGTCCTTCCGGGGATGTGACGCTAGGGAACTTCATAGTTCCCGATACGAAACTCCCCGGCTTAGTTCTCACGGGTTTCGGTCGAGGAATCAGTCAGAGCGACACCCACGGCATCGTCACGTCGCTGTCCGGGAGGTGCCAGCGCTCCTCACCGTCGCCGTCTTGGACGCGGAGTTCGACGACGGCGTCGAACGCGTCGGCGAGTCGCTGGACGCGCTCGCTGTCGTACGATTCGGTGAGGACGAAGTGGGCCATCCCGTTGTGTGCCCGCACGCGCTCGCCGACTCGCTCGGCGAACTGGCGAACCTCGTCCTCGTCGCAGATGTCGAGCATCGGACCGAGCGAATCGACGCCGACGCGCAGTTGGGCCGGACGAACGCCGTCGGCTTGTCGGTCGAACGCTTCGATTGCGTCGAATAGCTCGGTCTGTAGCTCGGAGCGGTCGCTCACCGTTCGTGTCTCCGGTCCTTCGGGCATCGTCGGCCCCACCTCGGGAGACTGTTCCGAACAGAGGGACGCTCGCTCCGAGGAAACCGAGCGAACCGAGTTCGCGCAGGTCAGGACTCGCGTCTTGGTTCCCGCCGAGTCCGTGGCGGACGGAAGCCGACTGCGAACGCTCTCTTCGTCCGCGTCGGTGACGACCATCGCTCGATATCGGTCGACGTCATCGTCGCCGAGCATGCTCTCGCTGGCACGCGTGAACAAGTATCTCGGCACGTCGCCGACCACGAAGAGGCTGCACCCGTCCCGCTTGAGGGCGCGGAGGTGACCGACGAACGACGAGACGTCTTCGGCCGGTTGGGTGCTATCAGTAGCCATCGTTAGCTATCCGTACGACCTTTTGGTTCATAAGCTTTCTCAATTTTAATAAGTTGTAAGCCATCTTGTCACTACGTTCTGTCAGGTCGAAGACGAACTCGTTCGGCGTCGATTTCGTCTCTTCGCGTCAGCCCAAGGTCTCGAACGAAATCGAGGGAAGCTAAGTGTCCGGGACCAAACGTCCCGACATGGACCTCTTCGGAACCGCGGGCATCCGCGGTAGCGTCGTGACGAAGGTGACCCCGGAGTTGGCACTCTCGGTCGGTCGGGCCGCTGGCCGCGACGGCGAGACGTTCGTCGTCGGCCGCGACGGCCGCGAGACGGGGACGGCACTCGCGGCGGCGATGGAAGCCGGTCTGGAAAGCGTCGGGGCGGACGTTCGCCGCGTCGGGCAACTCCCGACCCCCGCACTCGCGTTCGCGTCGCAGGGCCGACGCGGCGTGATGCTCACCGCGAGTCACAACCCGCCGACCGACAACGGCATCAAGCTGTTCGCAGACGGCCAAGAGTACGACCGAGACGCCGAGCGCACGATAGACGAGCGCGTCGAGGCCGACGACTCGCCAGTCGCGTGGGACGAGTGGGGCCACAGCGAAGACCTGGCGGTCCTCCCCAACTATCGGGAGGCCGTCACCGAGTACGCTCGCGAACACGGTGCCCCACTCGACGGACTCCGTGTCGCGGTCGATTGTGGCAACGGTATGGCCGCAGTCGCAACGCCACAGGTGCTTCGCGCACTCGGCGCGCACGTGGTGACGCTCAACGCCAACGTGGACGGTCACTTCCCCGGCCGGGAGAGCAAGCCGACGCCCGAGACGCTGTCGGACCTTCGCGAGTTCGTCGCTGGTGAGGGAGCGGAGTCCCGAGAATTCCACCTCGGCATCGGTCACGACGGCGACGCCGACCGCATCGTCGTCGTGGACGGCGACGGCGAAGTCATCCACGAGGATACCGTCGTCGCAGTGCTCGCCGCTCACTACACCGAGCAGAGCGACGCCGAGGACCCGGTCGTCGTGACGACGCCGAACGCGTCGGGGCGAATCGACGAGCGCGTCGAGGCCGCTGGCGGGCGCGTCGAGCGCGTCCGACTGGGTGCGCTCCACGAGGGAATCGCGACCGCCCGCGCCGACGGAAGCGAGGGCACAGAAGTCGTCTTCGCGGCCGAACCGTGGAAACACATCCACACCCAGTTCGGTGGCTGGATAGATGGCGTCACGAGCGCCGCGGTCATCTCTCGACTCGTCGCCGAAGCGGGTGGCGTCGAGCCACTCCGAGGACCGGTCACCGAGCGGCCCTACCGCAAAGTCAGCGTCTCCTGTCCGGACGACGCGAAAGCAGACGTGATGGCACGACTGGAGACCGCAATCCCCGAGCAGTTCTCAGACGCCTCCGTCAACACCGAGTACGGGGTGCGTGCGACGCTTCCGGACGGGTCGTGGGTGCTGGTTCGGCCGAGCGGCACCGAGCCGTACGTCCGGGTGTACGCCGAGAGCGACGACGTGGACGAACTGGTAGAGCAAGCGGCCGACGAAGTTCGCCGCGCCGTCGGTCTTTGAATCCGGAAGACAGCAGTCATCTGTCTGAACAGAATCGGCATTATTCTGGGTTCGACCAGGTGAAACGACGCATTTATCAGGAGCTGTTCGTATCTTTCGCCTACAATGTCCAACAGTGACAGACGTACGTTTCTTAAACTGACCGGTGGTGCGGTCGGCGTAGGCGCACTCTCTGGTTGTATCAGTCTCAACGGCTCCGGCGGGAGCGACACCACGACGGAAGAGACGACCAGCGGATCGTCCGGCACGACGGACGCGTCGGGAACGACCGACGACTCGACGACGAGTGGCGGCGAGGCCAACGCAGACCTCAACGTCGGCATGGTGTACGCGCTCGGCGGTCTCGGCGACAAGTCGTTCAACGACATGGCGAACAAGGGCGTCAAGCGCGCGGAGGAGGAGATGGGCATCACCTTCCAGAACGCCCAGCCACAACAGCAGTCGGACTTCAAGACGCTCCAGCGACGGTTCGCGTCCCAGAACAAGTTCGACCTCATCTGTTGCATCGGCTACGCCCAGACTGAAGCGCTCAAGGCGAACTCGAAGAACTTCTCGGACCAGGACTTCATGCTCGTTGACTCCGTCGTCGAGCAGTCCAACGTCGCCAACTACACGTTCAAAGAGCATCAGGGGTCGTTCCTCGTCGGCCAACTCGCCAGCATGCTGACGACGCGCGACTTCAGTGCCGGTGCCGGAGCGACCGCATCGAGCGAGACGAAGGTCGGCTTCGTCGGCGGTGTGAAGGTCCCGCTCATCGAGAAGTTCCAGGCTGGCTTCGAGAAAGGCGTCGCGCACGCCAACTCCGACGTGTCGGTGGACGTGACCTACACCGGTTCGTTCGGCGACCCCTCGAAAGGCAAGGAGGCCGCGCTGTCGATGTACCAGAACGGCGCGGACATCGTCTACCACGCGGCCGGTGCGACCGGTCTCGGCGTCTTCAAGGCGGCCCAGCAGGAAGGCCGCTTCGCAGTCGGCGTGGACGCAGACCAGTCGCGTAGCGAACCGAGCTACAAGGACGTCATCCTCGCGAGCATGGTCAAGCGCGTGGACAACGCGGTTTACAAGTCCATCGATAACAAGGTCAATGGCAACTACAACGGTGGCGGCGTGCAGGCACTCGGCCTCGAAAAAGACGGCGTCGCCTGCGTCTACGGGCAGAGCCTCGGCTCCGACATCCCGCAGGAAGTCAAGGACGGCATCTCGCAGTCTCGCCAGAAGATAATCGACGGCGACATTAGTGTGCCGACGAAGCCCCAGTAGGGACGGCCACATGAATTGTCACGGCGTGACACCTTTCGAGTGGGGAACGTATTTATGAGTAACGCAGTTCACTTAGATGGAATCACGAAGCGGTTTCCCGGCGTCGTGGCGAACGACGACGTAGACCTCGTCGTCGAGGAAGGCACCGTCCACGCGCTCCTCGGCGAGAACGGGGCGGGCAAGACGACGTTGATGAACGTCCTCTACGGCCTCTACGAACCGACCGAAGGAACCGTGTCGGTCGGCGGCGAGGAACAGGACTTCGACTCGCCACGCGACGCCATCGACGCGGGCGTCGGGATGATTCACCAGCACTTCATGCTCGTGGACCCGATGACGGTCGCGGAGAACATCGTCCTCGGGAACGAACCGCGCAAGTGGGGCGGCCTCGTCGCCGACCACGACCGTGCCCGCCGCGAAGTACGCGAGTTGAGCCAACGCTACGGCTTCGACGTGGACCCGGATGCGACCATCGAAGAGGTCAGCGTCGGCGTCCAACAACGGGTCGAGATTTTGAAGGCACTCTACCGTGGTGCCGACGTACTGATTCTGGACGAACCGACCGCTGTACTCACGCCCCAAGAGGTCGAGGACTTGCTGGAAGTCATCGAGGAACTCACCGACCAGGGCAAGACGATTATCTTCATCACGCACAAACTCGGCGAGGCGATGCACGCCGCAGACGACATCACGATTCTGCGGGACGGCGAGAACGTCGGTACTGTCAAGGCTGACGAGACCACCCGCGAGGAACTCGCGGAACTCATGGTCGGCCGGGAGGTACTCCTCGAAGTCGAGAAGGACGAGAGCAATCCCGGAGACACCGTTCTCTCCGTGGACGACCTCGTCGTCACCGACGAGCGCGACATCGAAGCGGTCTCCGACGTTGACTTCGAGGTCCGCGAGGGCGAAGTGTTCGGCATCGCTGGCGTGGACGGGAACGGCCAGTCAGAACTCATCGAGGCGATTACGGGACTGCGACTGCCCGAGTCCGGTCAAATAGACTACCTCGGTGAAGACGTTTCGACCCTGTCCCGGCGCGAGCGCATCGACGCGGGGATGGCCTACATCCCGGAGGACCGCCACGAACGCGGTCTCGTCATGGACTTCGACCTCGTGGAGAACGCGCTCCTCGGGAGCCAACACTCCGATGAATTCGCCGAAGGCGGCCGTATCGACTGGGGAGAGACGCGCAACCACACCGAGGACGTCATCGAGGGTTACGACGTGCGGCCCCCGAACCCGGACGCGAAGTCCGAGGCACTCTCGGGTGGCAACCAGCAGAAGTTCATCGTCGGCCGCGAGTTCGAGCGCGACCCCAACTTGGTGGTTGCGACCCACCCCACGCGCGGGGTGGACATCGGCTCGACGGAGTTCATCCACGAACGACTACTTGACCTGCGCGACGACGGCGAAGGCGTCCTGCTCGTCTCTTCGAATCTCGACGAGGTGCAGGGACTCTCGGACCGCTTGGCGGTGATGCACGGCGGCGAAATCATGGACGTCGTGGATCCCGAGACGACGACCGAAGAGGAACTCGGCCTGCTGATGGCGGGCGAGTATCCCGACGAGAAGTCCGCGGATTCCGCGGAATCGGCCAACTCGGCCGAATCGGGTGATTCCGCCGAGTCCACCGATTCGACCGTCTCCACCGAAGGAGGCTCGACATGAACGGCGACTCGTGGCGCGACGTACTGCGACGATTCGCCGGGACCTCGGCGGCCGAGCGACTGTTCATCAGCGTCGCGGCGCTCGCGCTCTCTATCGTCGTCGGCGCGGGCGTCATCCTCGCGGCCGGGTGGATGGCGACCTGTGGCGCGCCAGCGACTATCGACATCCCGCTGTTCGGTGCGACGCTCTCGATTACGTTGCAGGCGTTCGGCGAACCAATCTGTTACGACCCCGTGAACGTCTACGTCACGCTGTTTACCGGCGCGTTCGGCGACATTCTGTCGAACCCCACGAACTTCAGCTTCAGTCTCACGCTGAAAGAGACGACGCTGCTCGTGTTCACCGGGCTCTCGGTCGCCATCGCGTTCCGCGGTGGGATGTTCAACATCGGGACGCAGGGTCAACTGGTACTCGGCGCGCTCGCGAGCGCGCTCGCTACTGTCACTGTTGCACCGATTCTCCCTGCGGGTCTCGTCGGTTCGATAGTCGTCATCCCGTTCGCACTGCTCGTCGGCGCTATCGTCGGCGGCCTCTACGGCGCGCTCCCCGGTGCGCTCAAGGCGTACGCCGACGCGAACGAGGTCATCACCACCATCATGCTCAACTTCATCGCTACGCAGGTAGCGTTCTACCTCACGAAGTACCACTTCCAGAACCCGGGGAGTCAGGTCGTCCAGACCAGGTCTGTCCCCGGATTCGCACAGTTGCAACCGATTCTCTTCGGCGAAGGCAGTGGCTTCTCGTTGCTCGCGCTCGTCCTCGGACTCGCGCTCGCGGGCGGCGCGTGGCTGTTGCTCGAACGCACGTCGCTCGGCTACGACCTGCGGACGAGCGGCCTGCAACCGGAAGCCGCGGAGTACGGTGGCGTCGATGCCGACCAGACGATGGTGACCAGCATGGCGCTGTCGGGCGCGCTCGCTGGCATCGGCGGTGCCGTCTGGGTGCTGATGGCCATCGGCAGCTATCAGGTCGGCGTGCCGTCGTACGGCTTCGACGGCATCACCGTCTCCATCCTCGCGGGTAACAACCCACTGGGCGTGCCGATTGCGGCACTGCTGTTCGGCGTGCTGAAGAGCGGGTCGCTGGCGGTGCAGTTCGCTGGGGGCGTTCCCCAAGAACTCTCTGGGGTCCTTCGGGGCCTCATCATCCTGTTCGTCGCCATGCCGGAGTTCTTCCGGATGCTCGGCGAGCGTCTTCCGAGTGCCGAAAGCGAGCAGTCTGCACCAGTTGCGACGGACGGCGGCGAAGGAGGTGACGAGGAATGATCGACCGTAGCGCGCTCGACCGCGAGACGATTCGCTACGCGCTGGCCGGAGCGGCCGGTGGCTTAGTCGTCCTCGTCGCAATCGGCGGTCTCATCTTCCCCGGTTCCATCGCTGGCATCGTCCTCAACCGCGCGGTCAGCCAGAGTACGGTTAGCTCCGCGCTCCGACTCTCGGTGCCCATCGTCTTCGCGGCACTCGGTGGCATCTTCGCCGAGAAGAGCGGCGTCATCAACATCGGCCTCGAAGGCCTGTTGATAATCGCCGCGTTCGTCGGCGTGCTGGCCACCGACATGCTCGGTGCGGGCCAAGCACTCGTCAGTGTCGTCGTACCCGGTCTCGGAACAGTCCCAATCGGGAACATCTGGCTCGGGTTCGCGGCAGGCATCCTGTCGAGTACGCTCCTCGCACTGCTGTTCGCAGTCGTCTGCATCGAGTTCAAGGCCGACCAGATTATCGCCGGACTCGCCGTCTGGCTCATCGCGCTCGGTCTCGCGCCGTTCGGCGCGAAGGTCGTCTACAACCGACCGAACACCCCGAGCGTCGGCACCTTCGACAACTGGACGGTGCCGCTGCTCTCGGAGATTCCGTACTTCGGCGACGTGTTGTTCAACGCTTCGCCGACGGTGTTCATGATGCTGTTCGCGGTGCCGATATCGTGGTACGCGCTCTTCCGGACGCCGTTCGGTCGGTGGGTCCGCGCGAGCGGCGAGAACCCGAAGGCACTCGACACGGCGGGTGTGAGCGTCCGCCGAGTCCGATACTCGGCGGTCCTGCTCTCCGGTGTCCTCTCGGGCATCGGCGGCGCGGGACTCACCCTTGGGACCGGCACCGGCAACTTCGTCGGCGGCGGCACCGTCAACGGACGTGGCTTCATCGCCATCGTGGCGTACCTGTTTGGCAACTACAACCCGTTCGGTGCGTTCGGCGCGTCGATGCTGTTCTCGACGCTCGACGCGCTTCAGTTGCGTCTGCACGGGTTGGGCGTGCCGAGTTCGCTCATCCAGACGATTCCGTACGTCACCGTCATCATCGTCTTGGCGCTCGTGGGCCGCACCCAGATTCCGGAAGCGGCGGGCGAGTACTACGAATCGGGCGAGGAATGAGGCTCGCCTTTTGCTGATTTTTGCGGTTCTCCAATGTGATGAGTTCGAGAAAGAGCGAGTACCACGTGCGTTCCGACTGTTGTGAGCTACGAGAACAGCACTATCGGCGCGCGAATTACAACTGCTGAGTGCTACAAGCGAGAGTTAGGCAGTTATTGACTGGAGAACAGCACTATTGCCGGTGCAAAGGAGAGACCGCTCCGCACCGCAACCGCACGAGCCACACGCCTCCCCAGCCGATTCGCTCACGTCCGTTCGCTCATCCCTCGCACGGACGGTGCGGCGGTCGCGCGCTTCGCGCGACCGCCAGACCGCGCGCGCCAGTTCGTCAGTGAAAATTCGAGACACCGTCCGTGGGTCACGGCGTGCGCTGGCGCGAGTCGCGGTTGGGCTCGCGCCAACCTCGCGCGAGGGATGAGTGGCGGAGCGAGTGGAACGAGCGACAGAAGGAATCGGCTGGGGTGGTGTGTGGCCGTCGCGGAGCCGTCGCGGTGCGGGGCGGTTTCTCATCGGTTTCGGGAATAGCTAGCTGCTTCTCGAATGCGTCGAAGAAGTAGTCAAATAGAATCTCACAGGGTGTTTCGGAAATAGCTAGTTGCTTCTCTCTAGAGTCACCCGCAGAAGCCGCGCCGAAAACACCAACTCCACAAAAACCGACCCTACGAAAACCAACTCCCACCCAGAATCCCCGACCTATTTCTCGCCACCACCCAATTTCGAGACACCATGGACGAACTTCTCGACACCGCCCGCGACGTGCAGGAGAACGCACACGTGCCCTATTCGGACTACCCCGTCGGCGCGGCCCTCAGAACCGCCGACGGTACCGTCTACGTCGGGTGTAACATCGAAAACGCGAACTACAGCAACAGCCTCCACGCCGAAGAGGTCGCCATCTCCGAGGCCATCAAGGAGGGCCACCGCGAGTTCGACGCCCTCGCCGTGAGTTCCGAGCGTCGTGACGGCGTCACGCCCTGCGGGATGTGCCGCCAGACGCTCGCGGAGTTCTGCGACGACGATTTGCCCGTGATTTGTGACGAGGGCGACGACTACAGCGAGTACACGCTCGGCGAGTTGCTACCGAACACCATCTCCGAAGAGATGCTAGAGTAAGGTCCCTAGCTCCCTCAACCCCACGCCGACGCCAGTGCCTCTCGTTTTATCAGGGCGAATCCCGCGAGGATGACGACGAACCCTGCGATAGTCGCCGCGGTCAGCGTCTCGTCGCGGAGCGCCCACCCCGTAATCGCCGCGACCATCGGCACGACGTAGGAGACCAGATTAATCTCCACCGGGCCGTGACGGTCCAGCAAGCCGAAGTAGACCACGTACGCCGCCGCGGTGGCGAAGATGACGAGGTAGGCCAGCGGAATCAGTGCGTCCATGCTGATGTCGAGAGTGGCAGTCTCGCCGCGAGCGACGCTCAGGCCGTGCATCACCAACGACCCCAGTGCCATCGCCCATCCGGTTCTCGCAACCGCGTCGGCCGTCGGTTCCGTCTTGCGAAGCAGGACGCTCCCGACCGCCACGCTCGACGCAGAGCCGAGTACGAGCAACTTCCCGACCGCACTCGCGAGGAAGTTCCCGGGGTCGGGTCGCACGACGAGCGATACACCAACTAAACCGAGCGCGAAGCCGACGACGCCGAGCCGTGACAGTCGCTCGTCGGCCAACAAGAGCGGCGCGATTGCGGCGGTCAGCACGGGGTTCATGCTGTAGAGGACCGCCGCGACGCCGCCCGTCGTGTGTTGTTGCCCCAAAAACAGCAGGGCGTTGTTCGCGGCGATGAAGAACGCGCCGACGATGAGGACAGACAGATAGTCGTCTCGCGTGCGCGGGAGCCATCGGTCGCGGGTCGCCGCGGCGTAGCCGACCAGCAGGAGCGCGCCGAGGTCGTAGCGTAGCGAGGCGAAGAAGACGGGCGGGAGCGACTCCAACCCCGCTTCGATGGCGATGAAGCCGCCGCCCCACGCGACGGCGAGGAAAGCGAACAGGAACACGTCCCGGTATCGTGACACGCTCGCTAGTCGGCACGACACCGAGGAAAGCGTTCCCGTTTGCCTCCGGAGCGTCGATGAAGCTTTATAACCGCTGCCGGGACTACTTCGGGGCATGACTGGCGACAGCGAAGACCCCAACGACGAAGTGCAGTACCACGTGGAACTGAGCGAAGGCGACGTAGCCAACGCCGTCCTCCTGCCGGGCAACCCCGAGCGACTGGACAAGATTACGCCGTTCTGGGAGAACGTCGAGGAGAAGGCGTACCACCGCGAGTACCGCACCGCGACGGGCGAGTACGAGGGGACGCCCATCAGCGTCACCTCCACAGGAATCGGTGCGCCGTCCACCGCCATCGCCGTAGAGGAACTCGCACGCGTCGGTGCGGACACCTTCATCCGCGTCGGGTCCTGTGGCGCGCTCCAGGCAGAGATGGAACCCGGCGACCTCGTCATCACGACCGGCGGGGTTCGCCAAGAAGGCACCAGCGACGCATACGTCCGCGAGGACTACCCCGCGACGGCCGACCACGAAGTCGTCTCGGCGCTCGTCGCCGCCGCCGAGCGACTGGGCTACGACTACCACACCGGCATCACGATGAGCGCCGACAGCTTCTACGCCGGGCAGGGTCGCCCCGGATTCGAAGGCTTCGAGGCCGCCGGAAGCACGGAACTCATCGAGAATCTCAAGAACGCGAACGTCGCCAACATCGAGATGGAAGCCAGCGCCATCATGACGCTGGCCAACATCTACGGCCTGCGAGCAGGGGCGGTCTGTTCGGTGTTCGCCAACCGCGAGACCGGCGAGTTCCTGACCGAAGGCGAGACCACCGCCGCCGAGACGGCCAGCCTCGCGGTGAAGATTCTGGCGAAGATGGACGAGAAGAAAGCCGAGGAGGGCGTGGACCGGTGGCACGCCGGAATGAGTCTGGACTGAAGGCACGAGCGACCGGAGGGAGCGAGCGTATTATTCTTTGAACGACCAGATTTTCGCGAGTAACGAGTCCACGCGCGGCGCGCACTGCGCGCCGCGCTCGTTGACGAACAGGATTCGGGACGAACGTTTAAATCCGAAGCCAAGACCAACACTCCATAGACGTTTCGAGTGGTCACGCGAGCGACGCGAGCGTGACCATCAGCGGTGTCGTGCGGGCCACGCGCACCGCCAGTCTGGGTAGTCCGGGAGGACCGAGCAACGTCGTAACAGCAGTCGGTAAAATTTCTTGACGCTCGCATTCGAACTCCGACCATGACCGACACCGACACCATCGGAACCTACGAATCGGTCGTCGAAGAGTACCGCGAGCGCCACGGCGACCGGTCGGGGATTCAGGAACTCGTCGAGGAGTTCTGCGATGCACTCGACGACGCGACGAGTGGCGACGCTAGCCGAGTCGCCGATATCGGCTGTGGTCCCGGTTGGGAGTCGGCCACATTCGCAGAGCGCGGCCACGAAGTCGTCGGGGTGGACCTTACGCCAGCGTTCCTCGAAGTCGCCCGAACCGAGGCCCCGGCCGCCTCGTTCGCGCGGATGGACATGCGGCAACTCGCGCTTGCCGAGAATACCATCGACGGCCTGTGGGCCTGCGCGTCGTTCCTCCACGTCCCGCGCGAGGACGCCGCTGAAACGCTCGCAGGGTTCCGCCGCGTCGTCCGACCGGGCGGCGTCGTCTACCTCTCTGTCGCTCGTGGCGACGGCGAGACGGAGGGCGAGAGCTACGACGAGGACACCAGACAGTTCACACTCTACCAGTCAGACCAACTGCGAGTGATGGCCGAGGACGTTGGATTGAGAGTCGAATCGGTGTCGGACGGCGACTGGATTCAACTGCTGGCGCGCGTCTGAGAGTCGCTACTGCTGCTCGTGCGGCACTGCCAGCACCGGCATCTCGGCGCGCCGGACGATTTTCTCGGTCGTACTGCCGAGGAAGAACCGCTCGAATCCGCTCCGACCGTGGGTCCCCATCGCAATCAGGTCCACGTCGTTCTCGTCGGCGTGTTCGAGGAGCGTCTGTGCAGGGAACCCTCGCCGGACGGCTGTCTCGACTTCGACACCAGCGTCCCGCATTCGTTCGGCGACGGCACTCGTAGCGTCCTCACCGAGCTTTTCGAGTTGGTCCATCGTCTCCGTCGCGGGGGCGATGTCCGGCTCAGCGGTCAGAACGCCCATGTCCACGACGTAGAGCGTGTAGACCGTCGCGTCGAACGCCTGCGCGATGTCGATAGCGTGGTCGATTGCTTCTGCGGCACAGTCGCTCCCGTCGGTCGGCACTAGAATCCGGTCGTAGCCGTCGGCAATCTCGCTCGCTTCGACTGCTCGGGTAGTCATCACCGGAATCTCCGCGAGTCGGAGGACTTTCTCGGTCACGCTTCCCGCGACGAATCTGTTCACTCCCTTCCGTCCATGGGTGCCCATGACGAGCAGGTCGGCGTCGTGGTCGTCGGCATAGTCGAGGATGCCCCGAGCGGGACCTCCTTTCACGACTGCGGTCTGCACTGCGTCCGACCCTTCGAATTGGTTTTGTGTCTCTCGAATTAGCTCCCGACCGGCGTCTTCGAGTCGTCCGACGTACTCTTGGTCCACCCCGCCAGCGTTGAAGAAGCCTGCGGCTTCTTGCACGTCCACGACGTTGAGAAGGTGAACCGTCGCGTCGAAGGCGTCTGCCAACTTCAGTGCGTGTTCCGCCGCTCGTACCGCGTGTTCACTGCCGTCCGTCGGAACGACGATAGTATCGTACATGGAAATCCTCTGACGATACGTACGGCTGGAACCGTCTTAGTTACGATGGAGATTCTCAGCAATCGAAAAATAATAGTCGGCGCGCCGTCGCGTCTACCGCTACAGCAACTCTGCGTCCACGAGTCTATCGACCGCTTCGCCGATTCGCTCCAGACTGTTTGCGTAGGAGATGCGGGCGTAGCCGGGCGCGCCGAATGCGCTTCCGGGAACCGTCGCTACGTGGGCTTCCTGCAAGGCGTCCTCGCACCACTGCTGGTCGTCTTCTGCGACCTCCATCATGAGGTAGAACGCGCCGTCCGGGTCCGGTGCGCGAACGCCCAACTCGTCCAGTCGGTCAGTCAGGTACTCGCGTCGTTCCGCGAACGCCTCGACCATCTCCTCGATTTCTTCCTCGGTGTTTTCGAGGGCTTCGACGCCCGCGTGCTGGACGAAGTTCGTCGCACAGGAGACCGAGTGACTGTGGAGCTTTCCGGCCTGCGAAATCAGTTCCTCGGGCGCGGCGATGTAGCCGAGTCGCCAGCCAGTCATCGAGTAGGCCTTCGAGAAGCCGTTGATGGTGACGGTTCGCTCGGCCATGCCGTCGAAGGTGCCGAGACTCGTCGGTTCTTCGCCGTAGGTAATCTGCTCGTAAATCTCGTCGCTGATGACGGTCACGTCGTGTTCGACGGCGAGGTCCGCGACGCCTGCGAGTGCGTCGTCGGAGTACACCGCGCCGGTCGGGTTGTTCGGCGAGTTGACGACGAGCAGTTGGGTCTCGTCCGAGATGGCCGCTTCGAGGTCGTCCAGTGCCGGTTCGAGTTGGAAGTCGTGGGGCGCGAGGTCAACTCGGTTCAGGCTCCCACCAGCGAGTTTGACCATTGCTTCGTAGGAGACCCACGCCGGGTCGAGCAGGACGACTTCGTCGCCATCGTCCACGAGGGTCTGGATGGTCTCGTAGAGCGCCTGCTTCGCGCCGGGCGTGACGATGATTTCGCTCGCGTCGTAGCTCAGGCCGTTTCCGGCTAGTTTCGTGGCGATAGCCGCCTTCAGCTCGGGAATCCCGTTCGATGAGGTGTAGCCGGTGTGGCCTGCGTCGATGGCGTCCTTTCCGGCCTCGACGATGTTTTCGGGCGTCGGGAAGTCCGGTTCGCCGACGCTCAGGTCCACCACGTCCGCGCCGTCGGCTTCGAGTTCGGCGGCGAGGTTACTGATGGCGAGCGTCGCGCTCGGTTCGACTCGTTGAATGCGGTCTGAAAAGTCCATGTTAGAGTTCCTCCACGAGGTCTACTGCGCTCTCGACGGCGTCTGCACCCTTCGATTCGCGTTCGCGGGCTTCAGCGCCCGACATGCCGGGACCGGTGACCCCGAGGGTGACCGGCTTGTCGCGGTCGAGGCTCACGTCGGTGAGGCCTTGCGCGGCGGCGTCGGCGATGACTTGGTCGTGGTCTGTGTCACCGGTGACGATCGTGCCGAGGACTGCCACGGCGTCGATTTCGTCTCTTCGCGCCAGTCTGTCGGCGGCCAGCGGCGCGTCGTAGGCACCCGGCACCTCCACCGACTCGACGATCTCTGCCCCGCGTTCTTCGGCGGCGTCGCGGGCGTGTTTCTCCATCTGCTCGGTTACCTCGCGGTTGAACCGCGAGACGACGAGGCCGAGAGCAACCATGGTCGAACGGTGGCGTGGACCGGTAAAAGAACTACCGCTATCCGGAAAAATTGACTCCTCGACTGCTCCGGTACACTTGTATCCCTTCGGATGTTTTCCCAGAAACGATGAGTACAGACGAGACACCCTCTAGCGAACTCGGGCGGAGCCACGACTCCGTGACGGCGTTCGGACGGTCGGTTGGGACCCGAACGCTCGCGGCGGTCGTCGCGGTGACGCTCGTCGCGCTGTCGCTCCGACTGTTCGCACTCGGGACGCGGGTGTTCCACTGGGACGAGGCACGCGTCGGCTACTGGATTCTGCGGTACGCGGAGAACGGCATCTGGGAGTACCACGCGTCTATCCACGGCCCGTTCCTCTACCACGTGAACAAGTATCTGTTCCAGTTGTTCGGTGCGAGCGACTTCCTCGCTCGCCTCCCCGTGGCAATCGTCTCTGGACTTCTCCCGCTGACCGCGTGGCTGTTCCGCGAGCGACTGGACCGGGCGGAGATGCTCACCGTCGGCCTCTTCTTCGCGCTCAACCCGCTGCTGCTGTACTACTCGCGGTTCATGCGGAACGACGTGCTGCTGGCGGCGTTCATGGTGTACGCGCTGGCGTTCTACGTCAGACTGTTCGACACGCACAAGCCGCGATATCTCTACGCCGGGACGCTGATGTTGGCGCTGGCGTTCACCACCAAGGAGAACGTCCTCGTCTACGTCGTGACGTGGCTCGGCGCGGCGGTACTCCTGTTGGAACACCGCCTGCTCCTCGTCGGCGGGGAAGACGACCGGGTCGCCCTGCTCCGCAAGTGGGGTTCGGACCTCTGGCACGCCCGTAGGTGGTGGCTCCATCTGGCGCTCGGTCTCGCGTTCTTCTTCGCCGTCGTGATATTCTTCTACGCGCCGAGAGCGCGTGGGGTCCCCGGTCCCGGTCTCTGGAAGGCGTTCACGAATCCGGGCATGTTCCCCGCGGTCGTGGAGGAGGCGACAGTCGGGTCGTGGGAGAAGTTCGCGAGCAAGTGGGGCGAGGGCAACCAGAACTCGTTCCTCGGGACGTTCAAGGCGCTCTGGAAACCCACCCAGCAGGGCGCGCTTCCGTTGCTCGTACTCGCGCTCGTCGGGTTCTTCGTGGACCGATACGACGGGCCTCGCCCTCGTGACCTCGTCGCGTTCACGTTCTACTGGGGATTCGTCAGCCTCGTCGGCTACCCAGTCATCGTCGAGAACCCGTTCCCGTGGGAGCCGATTCACGCCGTCGTCCCGCTCGTAATCCCGGCAGGCGTCGGTCTCGCCGTCTTCGTCCGGTGGGCCGCACAGGCTATCGGCGACAGCGACGGCGTGAGTGCGACGCTCGCCACCCTGCTCGTGCTGCTCGTCGTCGGCCAGATGGCGGCCACGGCCGTCACGACGAGTTTCGTCCATCCGCAGGACGAGTATCTCGACGACGGCCAGACGGACGTGAACACGCTCGTCCAGTACGGCCAACCGGCAGACGGCATCCGCCCGACGCTGGAGTTGGTCGGGGAGGTCGCCAGACAGAACGACGGCACCGACGTCCTATACTACGGCTCTGACTTCTACGTGGCCGACGAGTCTGATAACGACCGGTGGGCCGCAGGTGGTGGCTGGTACAACCGACTGCCGATTCCGTGGTACACCGAGCATGCCGACGCAGTGGTCGAGAGCGCGGCCGACCCAAGCCAACTCAGCGGGGACGTTCCTCCAGTCGTCATCGCTCGCGCGTCAGACAGTCACGTACTCGACCGTCGCTTGTCGAACTACCGAGCGTACGAACACGAGTTGACCATCCACGGAAGCCGGACCGTCTTCTACGTCCACGAGGACGCGCTGCCGTCCGATGCGCCACCGGCGACTGATGGTGGTGGCGGCGACTCGAACGACGAGTCGTCGTAATCGATGGCTCACAGTAACCACGTTCGTGCATAGCTCGCGTTCGAGTTGGCAAATCTTATGCAGTCCTGTCCACAACGTCTCGCTCAATGAGCGACAGCGACCCAGTCACGCTCGGCGTCGTCGGCGGTGGTCAACTCGGTCGGATGCTCGGAGAGGCCGCGACGCCGCTTGGTATCGAGCTAGTGGTCTTAGACCCGACGCCGGACTGTCCGGCGTCTCCGGTCGCGCGCGACCAACTCGTCGGCGACTTCGACGACGAGGACGCCGTCCGGGAACTCGCCTCGCGCGCGGACTACCTCACGTACGAAATCGAGTTGGCCGACCCCGACCTCCTCGAAGCCGTCGAGTTGGAGTACGACGTGCCGGTCCACCCCGACCCGGCGACCCTGCGCACGATTCAGGACAAACTGGTCCAGAAGGAGCGACTTCGGGAGGCGGGCGTGCCGGTGCCGCCGTTCCGACAGGTGGATGACCGCGCAGATTTGGAGGACGCACTGGACGAATTCGGCTATCCGGTCATGCTCAAGGCCCGCGAGGGTGGCTACGACGGCCGGGGCAACGTCCCCATCGAGAGCGAGGCCGACATCGACGCCGCGCTCGATTCGGTTGCGGGCGGTGCGATGGTCGAACAGTTCGTGGAGTTCGAGCGCGAGGTGTCCATCATCGGCGTGAAAGGGAAGGAGGAAACCGCCACCTTCCCGCTCGGCGAAAATATCCACGAGGACGAGATTCTGCGCGAGACCGTCGTGCCTGCGCGCACCGAGGAGGCAGTCGCGGAGCGCGCCCGCGAGGTAGCTTCGGACGTGCTGGACCAACTGTCGGGGAGAGGCGTCTACGGCATCGAACTCTTCCAGACGAGCGAGGCGCGAAGCGCCTCGAATGCGAGCGGTGACGAACCGCGAGCAGATGGCGAGATTTTGGTCAACGAAATCGCGCCGCGCCCGCACAACTCCGGCCACTACACTATCGAGGGCGCGCTGACCTCGCAGTTCGAACAGCACGCGCGCGCCGTAACCGGCAAGCCGCTCGGTGCGACCGACCTCCGGAGCCCCATCGTGATGGCGAATATTCTGGGCGACGTCGAGGAGAATCAGTCAGCGAGCCTCTCTGGCGCCGATTCCATTCTTGCCGAACCGGGCGCGAGTTTCCACTGGTACGGCAAGAAGCAGGTGCGGCCCCTGCGGAAGATGGCGCACTTGACGCTGACCGACGACTGTGACGCCGAAGTCGAGACGCTACTCGAAGACGCGCGAGAACTACGCGAGAAGGTGACCTTCCAATGACCGAACTCCAGCAACTCATCGACGACCTGCGAGCGGAGGCAGAGCGTGACAGAGACCCCGAAGCGACCCCCGAAATCGGCATCGTGATGGGGAGCGACTCGGACTTAGACGTGATGTCCGGCGCGTACGACGCGCTAACCGAGTTGGGATTCGAAGAGGTGACTGATTACGACGACCCGCCGGAGGCCCGATTCACCTTCGAGACGTACGTCGTTTCCGCACATCGAACTCCGGACCTGATGTACGCCTACGCCGAGACCGCCGAGGCGCGCGGACTGGACGTGATTATTGCGGGTGCAGGGGGCAAGTCCGCCGACCTGCCGAACATGACTGCCTCGCTCGCGTTTCCGTTACCCGTGGTGGGCGTCCCGGTCCAAGAGAAGTCCGTCTCGTCGGTCATCGGTATGCCGACGGGCGCGCCCATCGTCGCCGTGGACGCGGGCAAGTCGTTCAACGCCGCGCTCTCTGCGGTGCAGACGCTCGCGCGCGAACACGACGAACTACGCGACAGACTGGTCGAGTACCACGACGACCTGCAAGCGGGCGTCGCGGACGTTTCGCGCCGACTCCACGAGCAGGGCACTCCGGCGTTCCGCGAGGGTCGAGAGTAAGGCTCGCTTAAGAAGCCTGATTTTGGCCGCGAGCGCCACTGGACGCTCTATCTCGGATTACTCTCGGTTTACTGAACAGAACCCACGACGAAGTAGCGTCACCTCCCGTCCGTGCCACCCTGTCTCAACCGAAATATCTCGTTTCCCGACAGAAACCGTCAAACCGCCGAGAGGCGCTTGAGACGTTCGAATCCGAACGAATCGCAAGAATCAACGCTTATAGGGGTGCGCTCACAACTTCCGACCGCTAGGAGAAAACCGGTATGAATCCATGGATAGCCATTGGCGCGCTTGCGCTGGTGGGGCTGTTGATTCCGCTCGGGATGATGGCGGTCTCCAGTCTCCTCCGGCCGAGTGTGCCAGAAAAAGGTAAAACCACCGTCTACGAGAGTGGTGAGATTCCGACGGGCGGCACGCGCATCCGTTTCAACATTCAGTACTACATGGTCGCGCTGCTGTTCGTCGTCTTCGACATCGAGACCGTCCTCATCTTCCCTTGGACGGTCATCTACCGCCGGGCAGTCTCGATGGAAGGCGTCGGACTCACCACGGCGTTGCTGCCGATGCTCCTGTTCATCGGCGTTCTCGTCGTCGGGCTCGGTTGGGCCTGGCGTAACGGTGCCGTACGTTGGGTCAGCAACCCCACGCAACGGAGTGTAGACAGACAATGAGTAACGAACCACGGGACACGATTCGCGGAAGCACAGACGCACAGACTAAGACCCGCGAGGCCCGGATGAGCGGGGCGGTGGACAACCGCTTCAACTCCAAGCTTCGAGAGGCGTTCGGCTCCTCGCCGTTCATCCTCACGAAGTTCGACAAGTTCATGAACTGGGTGCGGGGGTCGTCGATGTTCATGCTGCAGTTCGGTATCGCGTGTTGCAGCATCGAGATGATGCACACCTACGCGGTCAAGCACGACCTCGACCGCTTCGGTTCGGGGGTCCCGCGCGCGTCGCCGCGACAGGCCGACGTGATGATCGTTCCGGGGACCATCGTCTCGAAGTTCGCCCCGCGCATGAAGCGGGTCTACGACCAGATGCCCGAACCCAAGTTCGTCGTGAACATGGGCTCCTGTTCTATCTCGGGCGGCCCGTTCCAAGAGGGCTACAACGTCATCAAGGGCGCAGAAGAGGTCATCCCGGTGGACATCCACGTCCCCGGTTGCCCGCCGCGCCCCGAAGCACTCGTCTACGGCGTCGTCAAGCTCCAAGAGCGCATCGCCAACGGCGAGAGCAGTCCGGTGACGGTCAAGCCGTACGAGATGGAGCAGTTCTCGGACTTAGAACGGGACGAACTGGTCGAGAAGCTCGCAGACGACATCGACGAGGAGACTCTCGTCATGCGCTACAACTGGGCTGATTCACCATGAGTTCCCAAGAGAAGCGTCCCCAATCCATCGAGGGCGTCGATTACGACGCCATCGCCGACATGCTCGGTGACCACGTCATCGGTCGCGAGACCCACCTCAACGCGGAAGGGTTCGTCGTCCGCCCCGACGAAGTGGCGGCGACGCTCGAAATCCTGCGCGACGAGGCTGGCTTCGACCACCTCTCGATGGTCACGGCCCAGGACTACGAGGACCGCTTCGAGACCATCTACCACCTGAAGAAGTTCGACGACCCGACCCAAGAGGTCAGCGTCGTCGTGCCAACCGACGTGGAGAACCCGGTCAGTGAGACGGCCTCGGGCGTGTTCAAGACGGCCAACTGGCAGGAGCGGGAGGCCTACGACTTGGTCGGTGTCAACTACGACGGCCACCCCGACATGCGTCGGATTCTGCTCCCCGAGACGTGGCAGGGCCACCCCCTGTCGTCGGACTACGACCAGGACAAGCCCCAAATCGTCTCGTTCGACGAGCACAAGAATCCGCTCCAGGAGGACCACAAGGACGCCGAGTCGGATACGATGTTCCTCAACATCGGTCCCCACCACCCGGCGACCCACGGCGTGCTCCACCTGAAGACGGTGCTGGACGGCGAACAGGTCGCCGACGTGGAACCGGACATCGGCTACCTCCACCGCTGCGAGGAGCAGATGGCCCAGAACGGCACCTACCGCCACCAAATTATGCCGTATCCCGACCGCTGGGACTACGCGTCGGCGGGCCTGCTCAACGAGTGGGCCTACGCTCGCGTGGCGGAGGACTTGAACGACATCGAGGTGCCCGAGTACGCCCAGATTATCCGGACGATGAGCGCCGAACTGTGCCGCATCGCCGCGCACATGCTCGCGCTCGGAACGTTCTGTCTGGACATCTACGGCGACTTCACGGCCATCTTCATGTACGCCATGCGGGACCGAGAAATCGTCCAGAACATTCTGGAGGACCTGACCGGTCAGCGCATGATGTTCAACTACTTCCGCCTCGGCGGTGTCGTCTGGGACCTGCCGGAGCCGCGCGAGGAGTTCTTCGAGAAGACTCGGGACTTCCTCGACGACCTCCCGGAGGCGCTCGAAGAGTACCACGACCTCATCACGAGCAACGAAATCTTCCAGATTCGGACCATCGACACCGGCACCATCGACCCCGAGACGGCCAAGCAGTTCGGCGTCACGGGACCGGTGCTTCGCGGTTCCGGCGTCGATTACGACCTGCGTCGTGACGACCCCTACGGCTACTACGACGAGCTCGACTGGGACGTCGTCACCGAAGACGGCTGTGACAACTACAGTCGCCTCCTCGTCCGCATGCGCGAAGTCGAGGAGTCCGCGAAGATTATCAGCCAGTGTATCGACCTGCTCGAAGACTGGCCCGAGGACGAGCGCAACATTCAGGCGAACGTTCCCCGGACGCTCAAGCCCGACCCGGACACGGAAGTGTACCGCGCCGTCGAAGGTGCGAAGGGCGAACTCGGTATCTACATCCGCTCGGACGGCACCGACAAGCCGGGGCGGTTCAAGATTCGGAGCCCGTGCTTCTGTAACCTCTCGGCACTGAACGCGATGAGCAAGGGCGAGTACGTCGCCGACCTCGTCGCCACGCTGGGTAGCCTCGACGTGATTCTCGGCGAGGTGGACCGATGAATCTGGGCTACGTCTTCCTCCAGCAGAGCGGTGGCAACGGCGGCAACGCCGACCCACTACTCCCCGAGACCATCGGCAAGGCCATCTTCGGCGCGAACATGGCCCCGTGGCAGGAAGCCATCGCGGCGTTCATCGCGGCGTTCATCGTCGGCAACATCATGCTGGCGATGACGGGCGTCGCCGGTCCGTGGGCGAAACGAAAGATTACGGCCGCGTTCACCGACCGCATCGCAGTGAACCGCGTCGGTCCGGCCGGTCTGTTCATCATCGTCGCCGACGCAGTCCGCCTGCTCGGTAAGGAACTCATCGTCCCGGACGGTGCGGACCGTCCCGCGTACGACCTCGCGCCAATCGTGGTCGCCGGGTCGGCCCTGCTGGGCTTCGCGGTCATTCCGATGGGGCACCTCTTCGGGGTCAACCTGATGCTGGCCGACCCCGAAACCGGACTCGCGTACGCGTTCGCGGTCGCTTCTATCGCGACGCTCGGACTGACGATGGGTGGCTACGCGTCGAGCAACAAGTTCTCGCTGATGGGCGCTCTGCGCGCGATTGCACAGAACATCGCCTACGAGATTCCGCTCGTCATCACCGCCGCGTCCGTCGTCCTGTTCACGGACAGTCTCCGCATGAGCGAAATCGTCGCCGCACAGCAACAGACGCTGTTCATGCTCGGACCAATCGCGATTCCGTCGTGGTTCGCGTTCGTGAACCCGTTCGCCTTCGTGCTGTTCGTCGTGGCGAACCTCGCGGAAGTCGGGCGTAACCCGTTCGACATCCCCGAGGCACCGACCGAAATCGTCGCCGGGTACCAGACCGAGTACTCCTCGGTCTACTTCGTGCTGTTCTACCTCGGCGAGTTCCTGCACATCTTCCTCGGCGGCGCGCTCATCGCCACGCTGTTCCTCGGTGGACCGTCCGGACCGTTCCTCCCCGAATCGATGAACTTCGTCTGGTTCGTCGTGAAGATTTGGGCGGTCTTCCTGTTCACCCAGTGGGCACGTTCGGCAGTGCCGCGCGTCCGCATCGACCAACTCATCGAAATCGGCTGGAAGGGCATGCTCGTACTGAGCTTCGTCAACCTCGTCCTCACCGCCGTCATCGTTGGGGTGATGCTCTAATGATTGGAGTTCTCAAGTCAATGGCAACCACGCTGAAGCACGCACTGGACGGGTCCACGTTCACGGTCGAGTACCCCGACGTGGCACCCGAAGTAAGCCCCCGGTTCCGTGGGGTCCACAAGTTCAGCCAAGAGCGGTGCATCTGGTGCCGTCAGTGTGAGAACGTCTGTCCGAACGACACGATTCAGATCGTTCAGGACGAACAGCGCAACGGCGAGCAGTACAACCTCCACATCGGACAGTGCATCTACTGTCGGCTCTGTGAGGAGGTCTGCCCCGTCGATGCCATCCTACTGACGCAGAACTTCGAATTCACGGGCGATACGAAAGACGACCTCGTCTACAACAAAGAACAGCTGAAGAACGTCCCGTGGTACAAGGACATCGACCCGCTCGAATCGCGGGAACCCGACCGCGGTGCGTGGATCGGCGAAGGCGAAGGCGAGGTAGACTATCAGTAGAGACTGGCCCGTCTCGAAATCTTAAAAGGGCGATTATACAAATTCCAAGGTGACTGAAATGGCATACGAGATGCTCACGTTCGGGCTGTTCGCGCTCGTCACGATAGCGAGCAGTCTGGGCGTCGTCTTGGTGCGTGACGTGTGGCACTCGGCGTTGTTGCTGGGTGTCGCGCTCCTCTCTGTCGCAGTACACTACGTACTGTTACAGGCGGAGTTCCTCGCGGCGATGCAGATCCTCGTCTACGTCGGCGGGGTTCTCATCCTCATCACGTTCGCCGTGATGCTCACGCGCCGAGCTAACACAGAGGAGGTGACAGAGGTATGACTACGAAACCAAGACTCAACGACGCAGACCGATGGTGGCCCGGAGTCGCGGCCCTCGCGCTATTCGGCGTGATGGCCTACGTCTTCGCGACTGCTTCGTTCGGGCAGGCACAGGGCTTCCCGAACGGGGCCGACATCACGGCTAGCATCGGCTACGCGATGTTCAACATCGGCGCGCAGAACGCCGTGTCGAGCGAAGGCTTCCTCGTGGCGTTCGAGATTATCGACCTCGTGCTGGTCGCCGCGCTCGTCGGCGCGGTCATGCTGGCACGCCGCGACGAAGCGGGCGAGGTCGTCTCGGCCCTTCGTTCTGACGCGGTCGAACAGGAGAGCCAAGCCGTCGCCGCAGACGGTGGCGAACTGACAGAGGAGGACGAAAACTGATGATACCGGTTCAGTACTACCTCCTGCTGTCGGCCGCCGTCTTCTGCATCGGCGTCTTCGGCATCCTGACGCGCAAGAACGCGCTGATGTTCCTGATGAGCGTCGAACTGCTGTTGAACGCGGCGAACATCAACCTCGTCGCGTTCTCACAGTTTCACGGCAACTTGTCGGGACAGACGTTCAGTCTGTTCACGCTCGCGCTCGCGGCCGCGGAAGTCGCGGTCGGTATCGGCATCATCCTGGTGCTGTATCGCAACTTCAAGGACGTGGACGTGGCCAAAGCAACGACGATGAGGTGGTAAACGTATGGCAGCACTCCCCTTCGAGTTGGCACCCGCCATCGCGGCGCTGCCGTTCGTATCGTTCCTGATCGCACTGCTCGTCGGCGCGTTCGCTCCACGGATTCTCCCCAAGGGCGGCGCGATTCCCGGCATCCTCGCGACGGCTGGTTCGCTCCTGCTGTCGCTGTGGGCGTTCGTCGCCGTCTCGGGCAGTGGAAGTTACCACAACTCCATCGTCTGGGTCGCAGGCATGGGCGAACAGACGTTCGACTTGCACTTCGGTATCCTGCTGGACCCGCTCTCGACGATGATGCTCGTCATCGTCTCGACGGTGGCAGTACTCGTTCACGTGTTCAGCCTCGGCTACATGAACGACGAGGGCGAGACCGGCCTCCCGCGGTACTACGCCGGACTCGGCCTGTTCACCTTCAGCATGCTCGCGTTCGTCATGGCGGACAACCTGCTGATGGCGTTCATGTTCTTCGAACTGGTCGGGCTCTGCTCGTACCTGCTCATCGGCTTCTGGTTCCGCCAGGAAGGCCCGCCGAGCGCCGCGAAGAAGGCGTTCCTCGTCACCCGTTTCGGGGACTACTTCTTCCTCATCGGCGTCGTGGGCATGTTCGCCACCTTCGGCACGACGATGTTCGTGGGCGACCACTCGTTCCCGCACATGGCCGAGCAGGCGTTGCTCGGTGAAGGCGCGGGAGAAGTGACGACGTTCCTCGGACTCGACCCGCAAGCGTGGTTCGCCGTCCTCGGACTACTCGTCCTCGGCGGCGTCGTCGGCAAGTCCGCACAGTTCCCACTGCACACGTGGCTTCCCGACGCGATGGAAGGCCCGACGCCCGTCTCCGCACTCATTCACGCGGCGACGATGGTCGCGGCAGGTGTCTACCTCGTCGCGCGCATGTACGGGTTCTACGCACTCTTGCCGACCGTCCTCGCCATCATCGCGTTCATCGGCGGGTTCACCGCCCTGTTCGCGGCGACGATGGGCGTCGTCAAGAAGGAAATCAAGCAGGTGCTGGCGTACTCCACCATCTCCCAGTACGGGTACATGATGCTCGGCCTGGGCGCAGGCGGCTACGTCGCGGCGACCTTCCACCTGATGACCCACGCCTTCTTCAAGGCGCTCCTGTTCCTCGGTGCTGGTTCGGTCATCATCGCCATGCACCACAACGAGAACATGTGGGACATGGGCGGTCTGAAAGACAAGATGCCCGTGACCTACTACGCGTTCCTCTCGGGGTCGCTCGCACTCGCGGGCATCGTCCCGTTCTCGGGCTTCTGGTCGAAAGACGAGATTCTCTACGAGGCACTCGTTCACGGCCTGAACAGTCCGATTCTGCTGGCCGCGTACGCCATGGGCCTGCTCGCGGTGTTCTTCACCGGGTTCTACACCTTCCGAATGGTCGCGCTGACCTTCCACGGTGAACCCCGAAGTGATACTGCGCGCAACCCCCACGGCGTTCGCTGGAACGTCAAGGGACCGCTCGCGTTCCTCGGCATTCTCGCGGCGGTCACTGGTCTGGTGAACATGCTTCCGGTGCAGAAGCTGACCGGCGTCGAACTCGACTTCCTGCACCAGTGGCTCGACAGCGGTCCAACCGCACTCAGCGCCCACCACTACGGCGAACTCACCCACGAGTTCGCACACTACTCGGCGGGCACCATCGGCTCGGAGCTGATGACTGTCCTGCTCGGTGCTGGCGTCTCGCTCGGACTCGCACTCGCAGGCGCAGGCCTCGCGTGGAAGCTCTACGCAGTGCCCTCGCCGGAAGAACACACCGACAAGCTCGGCGGCGTCAAGACGGTGCTGTTCAACAACTACTATCAGGACGAGTATCAGGTGTGGCTCGCCACCGGTCTCACGCTCCCGGTCGCACGCGCGGCGGACAAGTTCGACCAAGGCATCGTGGACGGCGTCGTCAACGGCGTCTCCAGCGTGAGCCTGTTCAGTGGCAGTCGCCTGAAGCGGATTCAGACGGGCGTCGTCACGAACTACGCCCTCCTGTTGACGACGAGCTTCGTCGTCCTACTGCTCGTCATCGGATTCGTAGGAGGTTGGTTCTAGATGTTGATTGAAGCGCTTATCGCGGTCACGCTGGCGAGCGCCTTCGCGGTGTTCCTCGCACCGGACAAGATTGCGGGGAAACTGGCGTTCGCACTCAGTCTCATCCCGGTCGTCGGGAGTCTGTGGATGTACAGCACCTTCGAGGCTACTGGCAACGCGCTCACGCAGGGCGGGTCGCTAGCCTTCGAAGAGAACTTCCAGTGGGTCGTCGCTGGCCCCTACAGCCTGAACTGGCACGTCGGACTGGACGGTATCAGCATGCCGCTGGTCGTCCTGACGACGATTCTCACGACGCTCGCGCTGCTCGCGTCGTGGACGCCGATTCAGGAACGACAGAGCCAGTTCTACGGCCTGATGCTCTTCCTCGAAGCGAGCCTGCTCGGAGTCTTCTCGGCGCTGGACTTCTTCCTTTGGTTCGTCTTCTGGGAGATGGTGCTGGTGCCGATGTACGTCCTCATCGGCGTCTGGGGTGGCCCGCGACGCAAGTACGCGGCCATCAAGATGTTCGTCTACACGAACATCGCCAGCCTCGTGATGTTCATCGGGTTCGTCGCACTCGTGTTCGGACTCGGTGACTCGGTGACGACGTTCGACCTGCCCGCCGTCGCGCAGGCATTGCGCGGTGGGCAACTGCAGGGTCTCGGCCCAATCGGCGCGGAGACGCTGAAGGTCGTCGCGTTCTTCGCGATGTTCGCTGGCTTCGCGGTGAAGGTCCCGGTCGTCCCGTTCCACACGTGGCTACCGGACGCTCACGTCGAAGCCCCGACGCCCGTCTCCATCATGCTGGCAGGCGTCCTGCTGAAGATGGGTACGTACGCCCTGCTTCGGTTCAACTTCACGATGCTGCCCCAGACGGCCGCAGACTACGCGCCGCTCATCGCGACGTTCGCAGTGGTCAGCGTCATCTACGGTGCGATGCTCGCGTTGGCACAGAGCGACCTGAAACGCATCGTCGCGTACTCCTCTGTGTCCTCGATGGGCTACGTCATCCTCGGCCTCGTGGCGTACACGATGTACGGCATGGGCGGTGCGACCTTCCAGATGGTCGCCCACGGCCTCATCTCGGGACTGATGTTCATGGCGGTTGGCGTCATCTACAACACGACCCACACCCGGATGGTCTCGGACATGTCCGGGATGGCGTCCAAGATGCCGTTCACCGTCGCCGTCTTCGTGGCGGGCGCGTTCGGCTACATGGGCCTGCCGCTGATGGCTGGCTTCGCGGGTGAACTGTTCATCTTCCTCGGCGCGTTCAGTGCCGAGACGCTCGGCACGGCCGCGCCGCTGTTCACCTCTGCCGCGATGTTCGGCATCGTCATCGTCGCAGGCTACCTGCTGTACGCGATGCAGCGGACCCTGTTCGGCCCGTTCGAGTTGGAGACGGACTACGAGGTCGGTCCCGCGGCGTTCCACGACGTGGCACCGCTCGTGGTGCTGGTCCTGCTGGTCATCCTGTTGGGCGTTGACCCCAACATCTTCTACACGATGATTCAGGACGCCGTCTCTCCGCTCGTCCCGGCCGCAGGAGGTGGACTCTAAATGGCGACGCAACTCCCCAACTGGATGGCACTCGCGCCCACGCTCGTACTCGCTGCGACGGCGCTCGTGTTACTCCTCATCGACAGCATTGACCCCGACTCCAGTAGCCGCGGTCTGCTTGCAGGCACGGCGACCATCGGGTCGCTCGCGGCGGTCGGCTTCGCGGTCTGGTTCCTAATCGCGGGAACCGGCGAGGAGCCGATATCGCTGTACGGAGACGCGCTCGTCGTTGACACGATGGCGCTGTTCTTCGCGTTCGTGTTCGCGAGCGTCACCGCGATGGTGTCGGTCGCGAGCTACGACTACCTGCGCGACCACAGCTACCAGGGCGAGTATTACGCGCTGGTGACGCTGGCCGCGACGGGCATGACGCTGATGGCGGCCGCGAACAGTCTGGCCGTCGTCTTCGTCAGCCTCGAACTCGCCAGCCTCCCGTCGTACGCGCTCGTCGCGATTCTGAAGAAGAACCGCGGCAGCGTCGAAGCGGGCCTGAAGTACTTCCTCATCGGCGCGCTCTCGTCGTCCATCATGGTCTACGGTATCAGCCTCGTCTACGGCGTCACCGGTTCCATGATTCTGTCGGACGTCGCCTCGGCCGCTGGCGGTACGGAACTGACCGGCGTGCTGGGCATCGGCGTGCTGATGATTCTGGGTGGGTTCGCGTTCAAGACCGCCTCCGTGCCGTTCCACTTCTGGGCACCGGAGGCGTACGAGGGCGCGCCCGCACCGATTTCGGCGTTCCTCTCGTCGGCTTCGAAGGCCGCCGGGTTCGCCGTCGCGTTCCGCGTGTTCACCGTCGCGTTCCCCGCCAGTCAACTGGCGAACGTCGATTGGGTGCTCGCGGCCCAGATTCTCGCCGTCGTCACGATGACGCTCGGTAACTTCGCGGCCGCCACGCAGGACAAGGTCAAGCGCATGCTCGCGTACTCCTCGATTGGACACGCGGGCTACGCGCTCATCGCGCTGGCCTCCCTCTCGGGTGGCAACGACTCGTTCGTCCTCGGTGCCGGGATGGCCCACCTGCTCGTCTACGGGTTCATGAACACGGGCGCGTTCCTGTTCATCGCCCTCACAGAGTACTGGTCGGTCGGCCGGAACTTCGAGGACTTCAACGGTCTCTCGGAGCAGGCACCGTTCGCCTGCGGCGTGATGACGCTGTTCATGTTCAACCTCGCTGGCCTCCCGGTCGGCGGTGGCTTCATGAGCAAGTACTTCCTGTTCGGTGCCGCGGTTGACGCCGGATTCTGGTGGCTCGCCGCACTCGGTGCCATCAACAGCGCGCTGTCGCTGTACTACTACTCGCGAGTCGTCAAGGCGATGTGGATCGAAGAGCCGTCGGGTGACCTCGACATCGAGTCGAAACCGGTCGGCCTCTACGCCGCGCTCGCCACCGCCGCGCTCGTGACCGTGCTGCTCCTGCCCGGATTCGGTCCGGTCTGGGAGTACGCCACGCAAGCGGCGTCGGCACTAGTGGCGTAGATTCGTAGTTGGGTTTTCGCGCGATTTCCGTTTCTTGGCTGTTTTTGATTTTGAGTAGCTGTTGCCGGTGGAATTGAGGTTGTTTTGCGCTTTACTGGGAACGATGAGTCTGTAGAGTCGAAGCTAGCTACTCGCGAAACCGAGAAGACCGCAACCGCACGGCGACAGCCACAGGCCTCCCCAACCGACTCGCTCGCTTCGCTCACTCGTCCCTCGCACGGGGTTGGCGTGAGATGAACTCACGCCAGCGCGCGCCGGGTGTTGTGTCCGGTAAGCTTTAGGCCGAGTAACCGAAAGCGCGGGTAGAATGGTGTCCCGACTGGTGCTTGGGTGTGGCGCTGTCGGCCAGTCGCTCGTCGAATCGGTAGCCGAAGCACCGGGCAGACTGCACGTCGTGGACGCCGAAGGGCAACGCGTCGAGACGCTCCGCGACGAGAAGGTGTCCGCAACGCACCACGATCCGACGGACCCAGCGGTCGTCCGCGAGGAGGCAAACAGTCCCGACGTAATTATCGTCGCCAGTGACGACCCCGAGCAGAACCATCGTGCGGCAGAACTCGCGGCCGACGTGTTCCCCGAGTCGTACCTGTTCGTCTACCTCGGCGAGGACCCAAGCGACGCCGAACGCGAGGCGATGACCGCGCTGGCGGACAAGGTCGTAGACCCGACCGCCGCGCTCGCCTCAACAGTCGTGACGGCCGCGACCGGCGAGAACGTCGCGCTGACCGCGGAGTTGCGCCGCGTCCTCCGCGCCGTAGATGGCAAACTCGGCGTGTTCATGCACGACAATCCGGACCCCGACGCAATCGCCAGCGCGGTCGCGCTCTGTCGCGTGGCCGAGTCAGTCGGCGTCGAGGCAGACCCCTGTTACTTCGGGGACATCTCCCACCAAGAGAACCGAGCGTTCGTCAACCTGCTCGACTTGGACTTGCGGAACGTCGCCGAAGACGTAGACCTCTCGGAGTTCGCGGCCATCGCGCTGGTGGACCACTCCCGGCCGGGTGTCAACGACCAGTTGCCGCCCGAGACCGACGTGGACGTGGTTATCGACCACCATCCGCCGAAAGAACCCGTCGAAGCGAGGTACGTGGACCTGCGGAGCGACGTGGGCGCGACCAGTACACTGTTGACCGAACACGTCCAGCGACTCGGTATCGAACTCTCCGAGGAGGTGGCGACCGGCCTGCTCTACGGTATCCGCGTCGATACGAAGGACTTCGCTCGCGAGGTTTCGACCGCGGACTTCGAGGCGGCATCGTATCTCGTGCCGCTCTCCGACACCGCGACGTTGGAGCGCGTCGAATCGCCGTCCGTCAGCGCCGACACGTTCGAGACGATTGCCCGCGCGATTCGCAACCGACAACTCGACGGTCCCGTCCTCGCTACCTGTGTCGGTGCGTTGACCGACCGCGACGCACTGGCGCAGGCCGCCGACCACCTGCTGAACATGGAGGCGGTCACGACCACGCTCGTCTACGGGTTCATGGACGGAACCGTCTTCATCTCCGCGCGAGCGCGGGGGACGACCATCGACCTCGGCGAGACCTTGCGAGCGGCGTTCGGGCAAATCGGGTCGGCGGGCGGCCACGCCGACATGGCCGGCGCACAGATTCCGCTCGGTCTCCTCGGCGAAGTCGAAGACGAAGAAGAGGAGTCGCTGGCGAACGTCGTCAGCGAGGTCATCACCGACCGATTTTTCGAGACGGTTCGGTCGGTCCCCAAGGACGACGGCGAGTACAGCCACAGTAGCGAAGCGTCCTTCGACAAGCCAGTCGCCGAACCCGAGGACTAGCGACGTTTCGAACCGGGGTCCGAGCGGGAAACCTTTTCACGCGTGGTCGCGTCCACCACGCCATGGACGTGGCGGCAGTGCCCGACGGCGGAACCGCAGACGGCAAGCCGACTGTCAAGGAGTACATGACCCGCGACGTGGCGACGGTCTCCCCCGACGCGACCGTCGAGACAGTCGCGCGCCGAATAGCCGAGAGCGACCAGCACAACGGCTTTCCGGTCTGTGACGGCCGCCGGGTCGAGGGGTTCGTCACCGCGCGAGACCTACTGCTCGCCGACGAGGAAGAGCCGATTTTCAAGGTGATGAGCCAAGAGCTAATCGTCGCCCACCCGGACATGAACGTCAACGACGCGGCGCGGGTCATCCTCCGGTCGGGCATCCAGAAACTCCCAGTCGTAGACGACGCGGGCAACCTCGTCGGCATCATCTCGAACACCGACGTGATTCGGAGCCAAATCGAGCGTGCGACGCCCGAGAAGGTCGGCAAACTGATGCGGACGCTGGAATCCATCCACGATACCGAGGTCCACCAGACGCGTCGGGAGGTACCACTCGCCGAGTTGACCCCGACGCAAGGCAAAGTTTACGCCGACGAGTTGGAGGGCCGCACCTACGAGTTACGGCGCGGTCTCGCCGAACCGCTCGTCGTCATCGACACGGACGGCGACCTCCTGCTCGCGGACGGCCACCACCGCGTGATGGCGGCCAACAGACTCGACGTGGAAGAGATGGACGCGTACGTCATAGTCGTAGACAAGGAGGTCGAGTTGGGAATGGAGAAGACCGCCGAGAAGGAGGGTCTGGAGACGCTCGAAGACATCAACGTCGTCGATTACGCCCGGCACCCGTTGGTGGAGACGACGAAGCGGTTGCAGTAGGAAACCTACTCCCGTTCTGTTTCGAGGACGTTCAACTCACCGTCGAGTGTCAACTGTAGTGTGTCCTCGCCGAGTTCGACGGTGACGCGCATCCGGACGGGATCCTCAGAGAGTACACTCGCACTTTCAGGATCTCGAACGAAATCGAGCGAGAGTAGCGGTTCACTCCGAACGTCGATGCCGTGGTCGTGGTAGAGTGAGACGACCGCAGGATGGCGAACGACGGTCACCGCAACTGGGAGGTGCATATAGTTCCAGCAGTTCTCACAGGAGAGCACCACTTGAAGGAGGTTTTCCGGACGTTCCGGAGACGAACAGGAGAGAGGGCCAGTACAGATGTGGCAGTTTCCATCGACAGTGTGTTCGATGTCACGCTGTACTTCGGCGTTGGCGTACGAAAGTAGCGCTTCAATCGTCCGATTCGACGCAGCAGTTGGTGGCACCATGGTCTGGAAAACTTTCTCGTGTTCGTCACACTCTAAGAAGAGTTTCCCTCTGTCGTACGTCGCGGTCAGTAGACTCTCACAGGTCGGGCAGTCGTAGTCGGTTTCTTTCGTCTCGGTAGTAGAGCCACTAGTGTAGATACCCGACCTGATCGCACCGACTGCCCGAAGTGCGGCGTACTGGGGGTGATACTCGCCATCGCGCTTGCTGACGAAGCGGTCCTGTAACTTCGACAGGTGGTAGTTGAACTGTCCGGCGTCGCTGACGCCGACCCGTTTGCGGAGTTCTGCGAACGATAGTCCCGACTCTTCGGCCAGCGTCTCCACGATGGCGACCCGCGTTTCGTTGCTGAGGACCGCGAACGCCTCGGCAGGAAAGAGCGACGCCGTCTCCACTCCATCCCCTTCGGTCATACGCGGAAATAAGTTCCCCGCACGAAATGTGTTTCGTATCAGAATAGTTATTGAAATCGTGTTCTGGAAACGGTTGTCCTTCCAACGGGAGACGAGGGAGGTATGAGCGCGGAACCGACGCAGACGGACTCAGAGTCTGCGGCGACGGCATCGGAGACGGACGACGAGACTGGAGCCAGCACTACCCAAATCGGTGGGGCCGATACAACCGGCGACACCGTCGTCAGCGTCCGAAACCTCCGGAAGACGTACGGCGACGGAGACGAAGCAGTGACCGCAGTCGATGGCGTCTCGTTCGACATCGAACGAGGCACCGTCGTCGGGTTGCTCGGGCCGAACGGCGCGGGGAAGACGACCACGATAAAGTCGATTCTCGGCCTCGTCCTTCCCTCCAGCGGCGAGGTGGAAATCGCGGGCGTAGACGTACACGAAGACGCCAAGCGGGCGTATCGACACGTCGGCGCGACACTCGAAGGGGCGCGCAACGTCTACTGGCGACTGACCGTCCGGGAGAACGTCGAGTTCTTCGCCAGTCTCGGCGGCCAAGACCCAGCCGAGGTCAGAGACCGCTACGAACGACTCCTCGAACAGTTCGGTCTCGCCGAGAAGGCAGAGGAGACGGTCAACGACCTCTCTCGCGGGATGAAACAGAAGGTCTCGCTGGTCTGCACGCTCGCTCGCGGCACCGACGTGGTGTTCCTCGACGAACCGACGTTGGGCCTCGACGTGGAGAGTTCGCTGGAACTGCGGCGGGAACTTCGACAACTCGCCGAACAGGAGTCTATCACGGTCGTCCTGAGCAGCCACGACATGGACGTGGTTGAGGACCTCTGTGAGCGCGTCGTGGTGATGAACGACGGCCGCGTCGTCGCCGACGACTCCGTGGCAAATCTCGTAGAGGTGTTCGGCACGCGCTCGTACCAGATTACCGTCGCGGACTCGATACCAGACTCGACGCGTGAGCGACTCAGAAACAACTTCGGCGCGGACGCGTTCGAGCGTGTCGGCGAGAACGAGCGGTTCGAAGTCACGCTCGCGGAGGGCGACGACCTCTACGCCATCTTCGACGCGCTTCGGGCGGGCGACTGCTCGCTCGACGGCGTGACTGCAACCGACCCCGACCTCGAAACCGTGTTCCTCGAACTGACGAACGAGGACGGCGACGACTCGGCGTCGGCGGAAACACCTGCAACCGCGACGGCGGAGGGCGAGCGATGAACGAACATCTCACTCTCTTGCGTGCGATAGCGAAGAAGAAGGTCGTCTTGCTGGTCAGATACCCGGTCAACACGCTCTCGCAGTTCATCTCCATCTACGCGCTGTTTGCCGTCCTCTTCTTCGGCGGGAGTGCGGTCGCGGGGCCATCACTGACGGAGTCGCTCGGCGGCATCATCGTCGGGTTCTTCCTGTTCACGGCGGCCATCGTCGCCTACTCGGGCCTCTCGTGGAACATGACCCGCGAGGCTCAGTGGGGCACCTTGGAGCAGTTGTTCATGTCGCCGCTCGGGTTCGGGACCGTCGTGAGCCTGAAAGTCGTCGTCAACGTCTGCTACAGCATCGTTTGGGGTGCTGTCATTCTGGCGATGATGTTGCTCACGACCGGCCAATCGCTCGCGCTCGACGTGCTGACGGTCGGCCCGTTGCTCGTCCTCGCCCTCGCCTCGGCGGTCGGCATCGGGTTCGTCTTCGGCGGTCTCGCGCTGCCCTACAAGCGCATCGAGAACGCCTTCCAACTCGTCCAGTGGGCATTCATCGCGTTCATCGGCGCACCGGTGGGCCAGTACGAACTCCTCGGGTGGCTTCCGCTCGCACAGGGAAGCTACCTCCTCCGGCGCGCGATGGAGGGGAGCGTTAGTCTTTGGGAGTTCCCGGCGTCGGACCTCGGCGTCCTCGTCGTCACGTCGGTGGGCTATCTCGCGCTCGGCTACTACTGTTTCCACCGAGCGCAACGCCGCGCCCGACGGCAAGGTGTTCTCGGCCACTATTGACTGTTGACTGATAGTAACCGGCCTTTCCTCCTCGAAACTGCTGATTGTGACAACGAAACGTATAGTGTACTTACAGTGCTCGGTGTCGTTGGTTCTCACCGCATGCGCGTAGCGGTCGCTTTCGCAGTCGTACTACTCAGTGTGGCCACAGTGACCACCGTCGCGTTCGAGCCACCAGCGACTGCGAACGCCACCGAATTCGCCTCTAGAAGTTCCGTGAATGGTCCGTCAGACGAGCGAACGACGAGAAGTGCAGGGATGGCAGGAGCTCCAGAAGTGACAGAACTTGCGACATTTGAGACGTATCCCGGAGCGGTTGTCCAGTACGTCGGTGTCCTGACGCGACGTTCGCTGATAGGAACGTCCGTCGAGGACAGCGAGCGAGAGCCGAACGACGACCCGAACAACGCGAACTCGATTCAGAAAGGACGGACAGTCCGCGGCGAAGTTTCGACGGTCACCGACCTCGACGCGTTCACCGTCTCGGTGGACGCGGGGACGCGCGTCGTCGTGAAGTTGCAGAGTCTCGACGTGGGCGGAACCCTGCAGGTATCGGTGTACGGTCCGGACCTCGGCACAATCGAATCGATGTACGCCTCCGGCGGCGGACAGAACAGCCTCCAGTTCCGACCGTCTCGGAGCGGGAACTACCACGTGGTCGTCTCTTCGGTCCGGAACAGAGACCCCGCGCTGAAACCGGGAACTGGCACGTACGCACTAGTCGTGAATGCCGCCGACGAGACGGACGAAAGCCAGCGGAGCGACACCCCTACGACCGACGACGGACCGACGACAAGTAAATCGACGCCTACTGAACCGACGGACACGACCACAAAGACGCCGACCAGCACGACCCAGACCACTCCGGCCACCGAGTCGGGTCCACCGACTCAGGCATCGAACACGCAGACCAGCGAAGTCCCGAACACCCCGACGAGCGGGTCAGACTCGCCGAATCGGGAGACGACGCCGTCGAACAAAGGGAACTCGACGCAGACTACTTCGTGACCGACCACACCACATGCCGCGTTAGGACTACACTATCGGGGCCGATGTTTCGGTCATTCGTGGGGAAATCATCCGTTTTCAGCGGGTATTGTTCGTTCCTGTGTCGGCCACAAGTCGTTACTTAGGTCGAGCGAAGTCATCAGTTCTCGTATGCGAATCCTCGTTTGCTTCGTCGCGATCCTCGTCGCCCTGAGTCTCGTTGCGCCAGTCGGACCGGTGCAGGCGAATCAACAACCGATAGAGATTCGTCTCGGCGCGGTGGTCTCCGAGTGGCAAGGCCAGTCCGGCGACGGTTCGGGAGCCACGAATCCGACGCTCCGACTCGAAGTCGGCCAGCAGTACGCCATCACGTGGACGAACCTCGACGGCGCGCCGCACAACCTCGCACTCACCGACTCCGCCGGAAACGTGTTGGCACGCACGGAAGTCGTCGCCGAACAGGGAGCGACGCGGACGCTCGTGTTCACCGCGACGGAAGACGTGGCGGGGTATCGCTGTGAGGTTCACCCGCAAACGATGAACGGCGGGGTTCAAGTTTCAGGAAGTGGGCAAGCAGGAACCACTTCTCAGGAGCCGACTTCGACCGAGAATCGACCCGGGAACGCGACCGAGCGCGAACCCAACGACGACCCCGCCAACGCGACGTTCGTGGAATCAACGACGAACGTGAGCGGAAAGTTAGGGAGTCCGGTTGACGTGGACAGGTACAGCTTCGAGACGACCGCTGGCGACCAGATTCGCGTGGAAGTCCGTCGGCCGCGGAACGCAGTCGGGACGCTTCTGACGCGGTTGTACGACGCGAACCTCACGCCGCTCACGAGTCTCCGTACGGTTCGAAGCGGCGAGACGGTGGTCCTCGAGGCCGTCGCACAGCAGTCCGGCCGGTATCACCTCTCGGTCGAGTCAGCCGACGGAGCAGTCGGCGAGTACGCCGTCCGGGTGGTGGGCCAGCGTGACGGCGAGACGACGATTGCCGATCCACCGACCACGCGAGCGGTGTCGGTCACCGAGCAAGAACCGAACGATGCGTCCCAAGACTCCAACGCGATTTCGGCGGGGACGTTAGTCGGTGGCACGCTCGCCACCCCGAACGACCTCGACGCGTTCACCGTGCAAGCAGACGCGGGCGAGACGATCACCGTCGAGTTTGCAAGCTTCAGAACGGGCGGTACTCTCGGCGTCACGGTCCTCGACCCAAACCTCCAATTGGTCGATGGACTCCTCGTCGGTGGTGGCGGACAGGACCGAATTCAGTTCCAAGCACGCGAGAGCGGGACCTACCACTTCGTAGTCTCGTCGCTCAACGGGAGTGATCCCGCGGAGACGCCAGGTTTCGGCCAATACGCCCTTCGGGTGCTGGTGAACGAGTCGGCGAGCGGATAAGGCTCGCGGGGCGGGCTGCGGTCGCAGTAGTTGCATCACCGTGAGGAAGACGCTCGAAATCCGTGTGTTCCGCGCGCGGATTTCGAGCGTCCCTTTTTGGTCCAAAAAAGGTGGTTCGCAAGCCCCAAGTTCGACTCACTCCAAAGTCGAACGATGAGCGACCAATCGCACCGGTATCGCCGTCTCGCGGTCGCACTCGTGGGGACGCTCTTGCTCGCGGCGCGGGCGGCGGCCCACGGCGGCGCGCTCCGCGCGTCCGCCGGGTCGCTGTCGGTGCCGACGTGGCTGTTCCTGCTGACCGGCGGCGGCGTCGTCGGTGCTTCGTTCCTGCTGGCGAGTTTCGTCACCGACCGCGCGTTCGTCCGGTCGATTCACGACTGGCATCGAACCGCGGCGGTCGATAGCGTACTCAATGTGGGCGCGAAGTTGACCCGCGCGCTCTCGGTGGTCGTCTTGGCCGGTATCGTCGCAATCGGCCTGTTCGGCCCCGACGGGCCAGACGCCGCGTTTCGCAACGCCGCGATTCTGGTCGTCTGGGTCGGTTGGTGGGCGGGCTACGTGGCGACGGTGTATCTCGTCGGCAACAGTTGGCCCGCGGTGAACCCGTGGCGGGCAATCGCGGACGTGCTCCCGTCGTTCGGCTTCGACTATCCCGAAAAACTCGGCGCGTGGCCGAGCGTCGTCGGACTGCTCGCGCTGGTCTGGGTCGAAGTCGTCAGTCCGCTCGCCGACGACCCGGCGCTACTGGCGCTGGTCATTCTGGGCTACTCGGCGTTCACACTCTCTGGCGCGCTCTTGTTCGGCACCGACACGTGGTTCGAGACGGTAGACCCCGTCTCGCGGGTATTCAGCTACTACGGACGAGTCGCCCCAGTTCAGCGCACCGAGGAGGGGAACCTGGAACTTCGGCTGCCGGGCGCGGCACTCACGGAGCCGAAACTCGTAGACGGCGCGGACGAAGTCGCGTTCGTCGTCGCACTGCTGTGGGTGACGACCTACGACGGACTCGTCGGCACGGGCGCGTGGGAGACGTTCGCCCGAACGGTCGTCGGCGCAGGCGTGCCCGCGGTGCTTCTCTACCCCACTGTTCTGTTGGTCGGCTTCGGTCTGTTCTGGGGCGCGTATCGACTCGCGGCGCGCTACTCGCGGAAAACTGCGGAGACGTACCTCACCCCGCAAGCCATCGGTCGGCGACTCGCGCCCTCGTTGTTGCCGATTGCCGCCGGATACCACCTCGCGCACTTCCTCGGCTACTTCATTTCGCTGTCGCCGGTCCTTGTTGGCGTCCTCCAGAACCCGATGGTGCCGCCGATTAATCCGGTCGTCATCGTGCTTCCAGCGTGGTTCGGGATGCTCGCGGTGACGTTCGTCTTGGTGGGCCACCTGCTCGCCGTCTGGGTCGCACACGCCACGGCATACGACGTGTTCCCCGGTCGTTTGCAGGCGGTTCGCAGTCAGTACCCCTTCGTCGTCGTGATGGTGCTGTACACGATGACGAGTCTCTGGATCGTTTCCACACCGAGCGGGTCGCCGCCGTTCGTCTAATCCAATCGAACCATGCAAGTCCAATACGACACCGACGTTCCGGCCGACGAAACGCCGTCCAGTTGTCCGTACTGCCAGCGACCGCTCGGAAGCGAGGAACTGGTCGCGTTACACAAGGGTCTCGACCACTGGGAGCGATTGGACGACGAGGAACGCGAGACGTTCTACGATGCGTACGAAGACGAATCTGAAGACCTTCGGACGTTCCGACTGAAGATGCTCGGGATACTGATGCTGGTCTACTTCGGTTTCCTGTTCACGTACTCGTACTTCTCCGCGAACCCGTTCATGTAGTCGAGGGTCGTTTTCTCAGTCGTAGAAAAGACGATGAGACGATAGACGGCGAGACGATGGACGGCGAGACGATGGACGGCGAGAGGTTAGACGGTGAGAGGACGAACGGTGAAACGACAGTGGTCTGTTCTTCGACTACCGGTCTACCGACGACAGGTCGAAATACGGCGTTATCTCTCCAAACTCGACGGCCAACTCGACCAGATGCTCCTTGGCGTCGTAGCGAACGAGACCGAAGTCGGCTAACTTCGGGAGATGGTTGTGGTGGAGCGAGATGTGAGTGTGTTCACACGCGGAGTCGGGACCGACCGCGGCGAGCGCGTCCGCAAGTTCGTCGAGCGAAACGGCGCCGACTCGTGTGGACAGATACTCCAACGTCTGTCGGCGTGTCGGGTGCGAAAAGGCGTCGAAGGTGGCATCTAGCGAGAGGTCCGACCCCACGAAAGTACGTACTCTAGTGTCTGAGGACTCAGTTTTCATGATTACTCCGTACTCGGCCTACGCAGTGTCTATCTGCTAGTCGTCGCGAAACAACTCCAGCAGAGTACGAGTACTGATTACCGCTAATCCTTTTAAAAATGATGTACAAATCAGGGCGTTAGTTACTGTTTCTCACTGAACTAGTCCCGATACCTCGCTCGTGTGTTCGGACGAACGTCGATTTCTGACCACGTTCGGTCACCGCGGTTAGGTAACTCGGTTCGGTCACCATCGGAGGGGGACCCAGTTCGTAGTCGGTGCCCTTTAGTCTGCGCCGCCCCGAGCGACGGGTATGGACGAACAACCGGGCCTGAGCGACGAATATCGAAAAGCGAGTCCGTGGCCGATATTTGTCGCCTTCGGACTCGCCATCTTCGAAGTCGGCATCGTCGTGCCGCTCTTCCCCGTCACCGTCGGCGGGATGCTCCTGTTCGTCGGGAGTACAGTCGGCGTGCTGCGCGAGTCGGGCTACATCGCAAACCCGTGGAAGGGACTGATTACGGCGGCGGTCGTCTCGCTGGCCGTCGGTGGTGCCATCGCTTACACGACCAGCGGGTCGATTCAGACTCGCGGTATCGCAATCGTGGTCGGTGGGGCACTCTGTCTGCTCGGCGGTGCGTTCGGGTCGGTCTGGGTCCCCGAACAGACCAATCGTTGAATCCGAATCGACAACCTATTTGTCGGCCCACCGGCTATCGTCGGACATGGCAACCCCCATCTTCGACCGCGAGACGTGGCTCGACATCACCGTCAACATCATCCCCCTGGGTATCATCGGGTTCTTCCTCGCGCTGTTCTTAATCGCCTCGCCGTGGGAAATCGCGGGACTGACCTCGATGGTCGGCTTCGCACTCCTCGTCGTCCCGTTCGTCGGACTCGCGCTGTTGACCTACTTCGCCGCGAAGGTCATCTGAACTGCTGCTCTGTCTCGCCTTCTACAGGCTCACTCTTGCAGTTCGAGATAGCCCAGTGCCTCTAGTTGCTCTTTGTCCACTTCGTCTACGGGGTCCCTGAGCGACTCGTCTTCGCGGTCGAAGAGGTAGTCGGGAATCTCTCTCTGGAATCGCCGAACTACGTCCTGATTGTCGTCGGCGACGTTCTCCGACTCCCTGGGGTCTGTGTCCAAGTCGTACAACTGCACCGACTCGGCGTCCGCGATGAACTTCCAGCCATCCCACCGGCCAGCGACGACCTGCTCGTCGTCCGGTCGTCCGGAACCGAGCGCGACGATCTTGCGCTCCTCGCCCTCGAACAGCGGTTCACCTTCGAAGTCGAACTCGTCCGTCTCGACGCCGTGAAACTGACAGATGGTGGGCGCGAGGTCGAGCAGTTGTCGCTGTTCCTCGACGCGCTCGTCCACAGGCAGGTCGTCGCCCTTCACGAGAAGTGGAACGTGTATCAACTCGTCGTAGGGGTAGTTGCGGTGGAAGTAGTGGCCGTGTTCGTGAAACTCCTCGCCGTGGTCGGCCGAAAAGAGGAGGTTCGTCTCCTCCCAGAGGCCGAGTCCGTCGAGCGCGTCGAACAATCGTTCGAGGTGGCGCGAGCAGTATCGCAGGTCCGAGTCGTAGAGGTCTACGAGCAACTCGCGCTCTGACTCGGTGATTTCCTCGGGAGTAGTTCCTGCGGTCTTCATCAACTCCTTGATTCGGTCCCGGTCGAGTTGCTCGTCGGGGTACGCCGGGTCCGTGTCGTGGACGCCATATGGCCGGTGGGCCTCCATGTAGTGAATCCAGAGGAAGAAGTCGTCGTGTTGATTGTCTCGAATCCACTCGGTCGCCCGGTCGGTCACTCGCTCGGCACTCGTGTAGCCGAGATACTGGAAGTCGTTCGTCGGCACGAGTCGCCGATACGCGGCGTTTATCGGTTCGTAGAGCGACTCGACTTGCCGAAGTTTCGGCCCGATTTTGCTAGCGAATCGGTCGATTCGGTGGCTCACTTGCTCGCCTAGTGACCGGTCCCGATTCGCTTCGTCGTAGTACTCGTCACGCCCCATATCGAGGTTCTCTTCGAACCTGAAGTCCCCATCGACGAGGCCGACGCCGGTTTGGGTGCCGACGACGGCCGTCTTCGTGCCGTGGTTTCTCAGAATCGACGCGATAGTCGGCAGTCGTGCTATCTCGTCGTACGCGAGGAACTGCGACGTTTGGAACGACGGTATCGAGATGCGCGTGTACGGCGCGTTCGAGTACGCCTGCTCGAACGTCGTACCTGCGTCTGTCAGTCGGTCCAACGCTGGCATGGTGTCGCGTTCGTAGCCGTACTGCCCGAGATGGTCTGCCCGTAGTGCGTCTACGGTAAGTAGTATCGTCTGCATGTCCCCTCCCCGAGTCGTAGATGACTCGACAATCCTCTTCGACGCCATCCTTCTAAAGTCCAGTGTTGGTCGGAACTGTCGTTACCGTCGATGTCGTTGACCAACGGCCGAATTTTCACGATTCCCCACGCCCTCTGGCCCCTCCGTAGGTCCATAACCTAACCTTTCTTTACCCTGTGGTCCTGACCTTCGACCATGGTAGAAGCCGGGCAGATAGCACTCACTGTCGTCATGGGGGTCTTCCTCTTGGCGGTCGCCGCGTTCCTCTCTCGCGTCGAGGACTGGCGCTCGTACACGCCCCTCACTGGTGGCGGTGGGTACGTCGGCGAACAGACCGGGCAGGCACATCACGAGAAGCCTGCTGGAATCATCCGCTGGCTCACGACGGTAGACCACAAAGACATCGGATTCCTCTACGGCGGCTACGGACTCTTCGCGTTCGCGTGGGGCGGCATCGCCGTCCTGCTGATGCGCGCGGAACTGGCCGCCCCCGCAGAGAACTTCATCGGTGCGAACTTCTACAACGCGCTGCTGACGACCCACGGCATCACGATGCTGTTCCTCTTCGGGACGCCCATAATCGCGGCGTTCGGTAACTACTTCATCCCGTTACTCATCGGCGCGGACGACATGGCGTTCCCACGCATCAACGCCATCGCGTTCTGGTTGCTTCCGCCCGCCGCACTCCTCATCTGGGCTGGCTTCCCGCTGGCGACGATGACCGGCGGTCAGATTCAACCTGCACAGACGAGTTGGACGATGTACACGCCGCTGTCGGCCGAGCAGGCCAATCCCGGCGTGGACCTGATGTTGTTGGGACTGCACCTCTCCGGTGTCTCGGCGACGATGGGTGCGATCAACTTCATCGCCACAATCTTCACCGAGCGCGGCGAGGACGTCGGCTGGGAGAGCCTCGACATCTTCTCGTGGACGATGCTCACCCAGTCGGGCCTCATCCTGTTCTCGTTCCCGCTGCTCGGGAGCGCGCTGGTGATGCTCCTGCTCGACCGGAACTTCGGCACGATGTTCTTCGCGGTCGAAGGTGGCGGTCCGATACTGTGGCAACACCTGTTCTGGTTCTTCGGCCATCCGGAGGTGTACATCCTCGTGTTGCCGCCGATGGGACTCGTGAGCTTGATTCTGCCACGGTTCTCCGGTCGCAAGCTGTTCGGGTTCAAGTTCGTCGTCTACTCGACGCTGGCAATCGGCGTCCTGAGCTTCGGCGTCTGGGCCCACCACATGTTCTCCACGGGTATCGACCCGCGAATCCGTGCGAGCTTCATGGCGGTGTCTTTGGCCATCGCGGTCCCGAGCGCAGTGAAGACGTTCAACTGGATTACGACGATGTGGAACGGGCGGCTCCGGATGACCGCACCGATGCTGTTCTGCATCGGGTTCGTCTCGAACTTCATCATCGGCGGTGTCACGGGCGTCTTCCTGGCGGCGGTGCCGGTGGACCTCGTACTGCACGACACCTACTACGTCGTGGGTCACTTCCACTACATCGTCATGGGTGCCATCGCGGTCGCTGGCTTCGCTGGCATCTACTACTGGTTCCCGATGTACACCGGTCGGATGTACCAGAAGGGCCTCGCACAGTGGCACTTCTGGCTGACGATGATCGGGACGAACGTGACGTTCTTCTCGATGCTGTTCCTCGGCTACGGCGGCATGCCGCGCCGCTACGCGACGTACCTGCCGCAGTTCACCGACCTCCACCTCATCGCGACGGTCGGCGCGTTCGTGATGGGCTTCGGACAGCTCATCTTCGTCTGGAACATCGTCGTCTCGTGGCTCGAAGGACCGCACGTCGAATCTGCGGACCCGTGGAACCTCGAAGAAGACGGCCTCCGCTCGAAAGAGTGGGCGTGGTTCGAGCGCAAGCGCGAGACGGCCATCGCCACCGACGGCGGCGAAGAGGTCGCTACTGACGGCGGTCAGGACACAGACGACGAATAACGCGGTTGAATTAGCGGTTTCGGTTTTTCGTCTTCTTTGACGCCACGTAGAGAATCCAATTGGCCTGAATTCGGGATTTTCACGAACACACAGCGCGCGCTGACGTGGCTCGTGGTCACGCGAGTAGCGAGGGACTCCGTCCCTCGGACCGTTCGCGCGGCACCACCGCGCGAAGACGAAGCGAGTGTGACTACGGAGGACACGGTTTGTCCTCCGGTGGTTTGAGCCACGTCGAAACCGTGCGAGGGACGAGGCTGGCGAGACGCTTCGCGTCGTTCGAAATCGAGAAACGCAGTCGGTTGGGGAGGCGTGTGGTCGTTTCGGTGCTGTGCGGTCTCTCATCGGTATCGGGAGTAGCTAGCTTCTCGAAATCAAGAGCAAAATCATCAGAACCAGAACCAACGTCCACGGATACAATTTATCTCTGAAGACGGAGGAGCCAGACAGCAACACACTTGAGTTGAAGGTTCTAAACTCGAATCATGTCCACCACGACTGCCAAGCGGCGGGTCAAGGAAAACCCACGGGCCGCCACGGTCGTCCTCTCGATTCTGGGCTACGTCCTCGTCCTCGGGACGTTCGCCGGACTGTTGCCCATCTACCCGGAACTCGAACGCCCGACCGTAGACCTGCTGAGCCACGCCATCGCGGTCGTCAACACGGTCGCACTCGCTTCGCTCTTGATGGGGTGGCGCTGGATTCGAGCGGGCGAGATCCGCAAACACCGCGCCGCGATGCTTACAGCGTTCTCGCTCATCCTCGTCTTCCTCGCGTTCTACCTCACCAAGGTCGGGGGCGGCGGCGAGAAACACATTGCCGCGACCGGCTTGCCGTACTACGCCTACCTCGTGATGCTGGCGATACACATCCTGCTGTCGGTCGTCGCGGTGCCAGTGGTCATCTACGCCGTCGTCCTCGGACTGACCCACTCGCCTGCCGAACTGAGAGAGACGGCACACGCGAAAGTCGGTCGCTGGGCCGCAGGGGCGTGGAGTCTCAGCCTCGCGCTCGGCATCGTTACCTACGTGATGCTCAACCACGTCTACGGGGCCGAGAAGTACGTGCCCATGTTCGTGTCCTCCGTCCCTCTTGTGTAGTCCGCATGAACTAACTCGGTAGAGCGAGACCCACGACCGATGGACGATTCGTGGGCGTACCCCACTTCCCGCGGGCGAGCGCACGTCACGGACGGGAAACTCCACGTCGAGTACTCACTCCCGAGCATGTTCCGTGGCGGACTCCGCGAGAAGTGGACGAGGGCGGAGTGGAAACACAGAGCCCTCTTTCTCCTGTCGATGTACGGGATAGCGAGCCTCTTCGTGCGTCTCGTCCCCGCAGTTCAGGCGTTGCTGGGTCCCGAGCAACCGTCGATGCTACAGTGGCTTTCGCTCGCGGCAGTCGGCGTTCTCGGACTCGTCGTCGCGTGGCAACTCTCCCGGTCGAAGACCCTCCCACTCGACAGCATCGAGGACCTCCAACGAGACAGCACGACCCTACGTATTACCCACGTCGAAGACGGAGAGCAAGCGACGTACGAACTCACCTTTCCGACCGAGACGGACGTGAACGACGCCGTGGAAGCGCTTCGACTGAAAGGCGTCTCCGCGAATCGAGACGTGAACGCGGTCCGCGACGAATCGGCGAGCGGCTACGAGAGCGTTCGGACGCGAGTCTCCGAGACAAACGAGTGAATCCTTCTTCCCTTCAGTCGCCCCGACGCCGATACACGACGACGGCGACGACGAGCGCCACAACCCCGACGCAGGCCAACGCACCGCCGAGAACCAACTCGCCGCGGAATCCAACGAGAAGCAGGCCAATACTGATAGCGAACAGTCCAACCTGCACGAGAACTGCGAGGAGGATGAACTGCTGAAGCGTCTCGGTCGAGATGCTCTGTATCGACTGTTGCAACTGCGGGTCCCGCTCTCCACCGTGTTCTTCCTCGAACGGGTCGAAGAACATCAGTCGAAGAGACGTCCCACAACTAGATAGCAATTCGGTCGGACTTGAGGATAGCAGTTCGGTCAGTCTGGACGAGTTCGCCCACTTCGACTCGACTCAGTCGGTCTGCGGAATCAGCGCAGCACCGACGGCGAAGAAGACGACCGTCAGCACTGCGAGTATCGCGAGATTGAACTGCCAGCCGACGAGCGAAGAGCCGCCGACTCGCATGATTTCCATCTGCGGGTACGTCACGTCCCGAACGCCCCGTGCGAAGTAGGTCAGCGGCGAGAGGCTCATCGCCGGTCGGAACCACGCGGGAAGCAACTCCGGCGTGACGAACGTGTTCGACAGGAAGAGCAACGGGAGCGCGATGGCATTACTGGCCGCAATCACGCCGTCTTGCGAGTCCGCCAGACTCCCCAGCATCGCCCCGAGACCACAGAACAGCGCGACGGCGAAGGCGACGAACACCGCGACGATTGCGAGGTTCGCCGGGCCGAGTGCGAGGTTCGCCGTACCGGTCACGAGCGCCATCAGGCCGAGGATGATGAGACTGGCGATGCCGATGATGACCACGTTGACGAGCGTGTGAGCCAACAGCCACTCCGCGCGAGAGAGGGGCGTCGTCGCCAACTTCTCGAATCGGTTCCCTTCGCGGTGGCGCGCGACGGTCGAACCGACCCGCGAGAGCGGCGTGAACAGCACGACTACCGCGAGATAGCCCGGTAGGTAGTAGCCCGCGGGTTCGGTGAAGAGGCCGCCCCCGCCACCGCCGCCGGGGTTCGTCTGCACCAGCACGGCGAAGATGAGGATGAGGATGACCGGGAAGAAGAACGTGAAGAACACCGCCGTCCGTCGCCTGACGAACGAGTGCCACGCGGCAGTTGCCTCGGCACTAACCCTGCTGGTCGCGGTCATTGCTCACCTCCGGCGAGCGCGACTTCCTCGCGCTCGCTCGCACCGACGCCCGCAGTCGAGAGCGTCCCATCGGCCACCGACTGCCCCGTCAATTCGAGGAAGACGCTCTCCAAGTCGGGTTGTTTCCACGTCAGTGCCTCGTACTCGACGCCGCGGTCGTTCAGCGCGGCGACCACGTCGCCGATGTCCTCGGGAGCGACGCCTTCGACGACTAGTCCCTCGCCGGTCGTCCGTACGCCGAAGTTGCTCGCTTCGAGTGCGTCTGCGCCCGATTCGGCGTTTTCTGGAGCGACCACGAGTCTGCTCTGGCCACCGTACTCGGCCACGAGGTCTGCTGGTGGGCCGACTTCGACGACGCTCCCCTCCGCGAGGAGTCCCACGCGGTCCGCGAGGTGTTCGGCTTCTTCCATGTAGTGCGTGGTGAGGAAGACGGTCGTCCCGCGGTCGGCGAGGTCTTCGATGAGCGACCAGAGCGCCCGACGACCCGCGGGGTCGATTCCAGTGGTCGGTTCGTCCAGAAACAGCACGTCCGGGTCGTTGACGAGCGCCGTCCCGACGCAGGTCCGGCGTCGTTGGCCACCCGAGAGGTTCTCGTACCACGTCGTCCCAGCATCGTCCATGCCGACCTCCGCGAGGACCGTTTCGACGTCGCGCGAGTCGTCGTAGAGGCCCGCGTAGTAGTCGAGCAGTTCGCGCGCGGTCAGTCGTTCGGGTGGGTCGAACGACTGGGGGAGTAAGCCGAGCCCCTCGCGGTCGGCGTCAGTCGGGTCGCTTCCGAGCAACGAGACTGAACCCGCGTCGGGCGTCGTCGTTCCCGTGAGCGCCCGGACGAGCGTCGTCTTGCCCGCGCCGTTCGGTCCGATGAGCGCGAACACCTCGCCCTCGGCGACCGAGAGGGAGACGCCGTCGAGCGCGGTGGTGTCGCCGTACTCCTTGCGGAGTCCGTCGGCGACAAGTACGTCGGTCATAGCCGGAGGTAACGGCGGTTCGCAGGTAAGGAGTTCGGTTCGCGGAGAGTGGACTACTCACTCGACTGCTGTTTGCGCTGTTCTTCCAGCAACGTGCCGCGGCGACGCTCGAACTCCTCGGTGTCAACCAGTCCCCGCGAGTGCGCTTCGCCGAGGCGTTCCAGTCGTTCCTTGACGCTCTTCGGCCCGGAGTCTCTTAGCTCGCCGTCGCCGCTGTCTGGGGTCGCCCGCTTGTGCTGAAATCGCGCGTAGCCGACTGCGCCGTTCAGGTCGTCCTCGTCGAACGCCGTCGGAATCCAGAGGTGATAGCTCGTCTCCGCGAGTTCGAGTTCGATGCGGTGGCGGCGCACGCCGACGTGAACCTCCGCGGCCTGAATCGACTCGTAGTCGAGGTTCAACGACTTGTCGTCCTCGCCGACGCCGAGGTGCAGATACACTCGCTCGTCGGTGAACAGAAAGACGCCGCCGCGTTCGGGGACGACGGTGTCGTCCGGGTCTCCCATCCCGACGCCGCGCTCGTGGCAGTCGAAGCAGTACTTCGGCGACTCCCCGTCGAGAAGGTGGGAGACGATAGCCGTCTGTAACTCCGAGACGGCGTCACCACTTCCCGCCAGTCGTTCGGTCGTCACTGACCAGTGGTCGGCCCGCTCGGCCAACAACGCCGCACGTTCCCGGTCGTCTTCGGTGGGGGTCGCCATGCGCTGTCGGACGAACGTCTGACGCAAACCCAGTTATAGTTATCTCGCGTTATCACGCGTAATAATCCCTCGCTCAGGTGAATCAGAAGTCGTCGCCGCCTGTCGAATTCGCTACCTGCCACCTATCGTCGGCCGCCAGTAGAGCAACCCGACGGTCACGACGAAGACGACGGTTCCGAGCGTGTAGGACCACTCAGTCGCCGCGACTGCGACGGCGGTACCACTTCCGGCGACGCCGGTCACCAGCGTGGCGACGATGGGCCACGTGCAACTCACGCAGGAGAGCAGGCCCAAGATTCCGGAGATTGCGGACCCGGCGGCGTCGAGGACCGTCGCGTAGACGAGATACGCGAGTGCCACGTATCCGACGACTTTGTACGGCATCAACGCGAGTTTGGCGACGCCGCCGGTGTACAACACTGCAGGCCCCCACCCGGGCGGGAGCCACGCGATTCGCCACCCGAGCGCGTGTTCGGGGTGTGGGACGCCCGGTCCGAGTAGCCCGCCGAAGTACGCCAGCACGAGGAAGTAGCCAGTGGCGACCGCAACTCCGACGTATCTATCTCGCTCGCTGTTTGCCACGGGCTTCGTCTTGACGATTGCCCAGATACCGACGTTCAGCCAGACGAACGGATAGACGAGGTAGCGGAACTCTTGGACGCTGGCGTCCGACAGCAGGAGGTACGCGATGGTCAGAATCAGTTCGGTGTTGAACAGTAGTCCCGCCCACAGCACGGTGTCGCGGTCGGGTCGAAGTCGGTCGATGTCGAGGGTGAAGGTCGAACTCATGGTCTCGGTCTCCCACTCAGACGACGAGCGCGTCGGCGACGACCGCGAGCAGTAGCGCGCCGAGGTACGCGTTCGACGCGTGGAACGACCGGAACGCCGCCCGCTCGGTTCGCTCGCGGTGCAGTCGAACGACCGCCCAGAGGAAGACGGTGCCGAAGACGACGCTCGTCGCGGCGAAGAGCCACCCGAGCGTCGTCACCGTCGAGAGCAGACTCGCCGAGAGCAACGTCGCGCCGAGCCACAGCAGGATGTGTTTCCGGGTGACTGCCTCTCCGCGGACGACTGGCATCATCGGGAAGCCGCCTCGCGCGTAGTCGTCCTTGTACGCCAGCGCGAGGTTGTAGAAGTGCGCGGGCGTCCACATGAAGATGACTCCAGAGAGAACGAGCGCCGGGACGCCGACGTCGCCGGTCACGGCCGCCCAACCAATGAGTGCCGGGAGCGCGCCAGCGAAGCCACCGATGACCGTGTTCTGGACCGTGTTGGGCTTCAACATCAGCGTGTAGACGACGCTGTAGAAGAAGATGGCGAACAAGCCCAGAATCGCCGCCAACACGTTCACGGTGAGGAACACGCCGACCGAGAGCGCGGCGAGCGCGAACCCGAAGACGAGCGCGTTTCGCACCGGCACCTGATGGGTCACTGTCGGCCGGTCGTTCGTCCGGGACATCTTCTCGTCCACGTCGCGTTCGAGGACGTGGTTGAAAGTGCCGGAGGCACCGATGGAGAGGACGCCGCCCGCGAGCGTGGCGACGACAGTCTCGACGCGGAGTGCAGGTCCGGCAGCGAGCGCCATCCCCGCCGACGCGACGAGACAGAGGAGCCACATCAGTCGCGGCTTCATCAGTCGGAAGTAGGCGTTCGCAGTCCGTTTTACGCGGTCGAGTGCCGTCGTCGGTTCGTCGAAGGTCGGTGCGGGGCCGTCTTCGGAGAGCGGTTCTGGCTCCGCGAAGCCGGTCGGGTCGTCGGGCGTCTCAGGTTCTAGCGTCCACGCGAGCGCGAGGACGACGCCGGAGAAGATTGCCATCCCGACCAGCAGGTGAATCGCCGAGAGGGTCGCCACGCCGCCGGTGGTCGCCGCGAACGCGCCGAGGCCGATTTGCACGGGGTAGAGCGCGGCCGCGAGACCCAGTGAGAGTCGGACGCGGCGACGGTCGGCGTCTCGCCAGCCGACGACCAGCGTCGCGAGGAGGAGGACGCCTACGGCCATCGCGGCGACGCGGTGGCCCCACGCGATGGCGAGTTTCGGCTCGCCGAGTTGGGGGAGCCACTGGCCGTTACAGGCTGGCCACGTCGAGCAGGCCGCGACGGCGTCGGTCAGTGCGGTCGTCGCACCGACGACTACCAGCAGATAGACGCCGACTGCCGTGGCCGCGAGGAGCGTAGAGAACCGCCGAGAGATCGTCTGTCCGGTCACGCGAATCAACTACGTTGTCTTTCCGTCTCGGCGTATTTAGAACAACCGACTCAGACTCGGTGCGTGACCGGGTTGCGGACCCGCCAGTGTTGGGTTGCGGACCCGCCACTGGCCGGAGACGACCCGCGAGTGGTCAGGTTGGGCGGCGCGAGCGAAGAATACGGCCAGTGGCAAGTGGAAAATACGAAGGAAGGCGAGCGGAAACGCTGTCGAGCGGAGCAGGCGAAATACTGCAGCCAAACACCAAAGTCAGCAAGTTTTTATGCCAATCGTCCTAATCCGCAACTAGTTATGGATTCCAAGCGGACAGCGTTGACAACGCTGCTGGGTGTCGCCCTGCTCGCGGTCTTCGCGGACCCGGCGCTTGCTCAGGGGTACGACTCCACGACCGAACAGCTCATTCGGTCGCTCAACACCCAGTTGCTCTACATGGCGATTCCCATCACGGTACTCGTAGAAGGTATCCTCATCTACACCGTGTGGAAGTACCGTAAGAACGACGACCCACAACCGACCAAAGAGAACCGACGGCTCGAAATCTCGTGGACCATCGCCACCGCACTGGTCCTGCTCGTCGTCGGCTACGCCTCCTACGGCGTGATGGCGAACGACTACGTGACGAACACGCAGGACGGCAACAACATCGAGACCAACGGCGACGCCGTCGTCGTGGACGTGACCGCCAAGAAGTACCTCTGGGAGTTCGACTACCCCGAACAGAACGTCAGCACGACTGGGACGCTCGTGTTGCCGAAGGGCCAGAACGTCTATCTCAACATCACTTCGACCGACTGGCTCCACGCGTTCCACGTCCCCGAGTTAGGGCTCAAACAGGACGCCGTTCCCGGCCAGAGCCACGTCATCAAGACGAAGATAACCAGCACGGGAACTTACCAACTGTACTGTGCTGAGTACTGCGGCGTCGGCCACTCGAAGATGCTCGGCGAAGTGGAGGTCAAGTCCCAGCAGGGCTACCAGAACTGGCTTCAGCAGCAGAGCAGTTCCAGCGGCGGAAGTTCGAACAACAACTCTAGCTCGAACAGTTCGAGTCTCTCGAGTTCCGGTCTCGCACACTGATAACCTTCTTTTCCGCTCGATTCCTCGTCTCGTAGTCGAGAGACTCCCGTTCGGACCGACCGCCAGTCGGCAGTCAGTTCCGGACGCGTTCAGGTGGCTTTTTACTACTCCGCTCGCTACTCTCACCGTATGACAGTAGCGGACGATTCATCGGAAGAGCACGGCCATCACCTCCCGGCCGTCGAGGACTGGCCTCGCGGGTTCGGCGAGGCGAGTTGGTGGCCCTTCATCACCGCCATCGGTGCGGCGGGCGTCTACGTCGGAGCGGCGTTGTTCCTGCTCGCGCGCGGCGAATCACCCATCGTCACCCCTGCGGCCGGTCCCGCGGTGTTCATCGGCTCTGTGGGCCTGTTCCTAATCGGCCTGTACGGGTGGGTCTACCACGCGTTCGTCAAGGCGTTCTGGAGTTCCGACGGCCACGGCAGTAAGGCACTCAGATGGGGCATGGTACTGTTCCTCGGGTCAGAAGTAGCGACGTTCAGTGCGGGCTTCGTCTACTACGCGTTCATCCGCGTCGGCGAGTGGTCGCCCGAAACACTCGGACTGCCTCACCTACTCGGTTCGCTGGTCCTCATCAACACCGCACTGCTGGTGCTTTCGAGCATCACGCTCCACTGGGGCCACGTCGAACTGAAGAAAGGGAACCGCAAGAACTTCCTCATCGGCACGGGCGCGACGCTCCTGCTCGGCATCATCTTCATCGGCGGACAGGTGCTCGAATACTACGAGTTCATCGTCAACGACGGCTTCACGCTCACCGAAGGCATCTACGCCTCGGCGTTCTTCGGCCTGACCGGCCTACACGGACTCCACGTTTCGATGGGCGCGGTGCTGGTCGGCATCATCTTCGTGCGCGGTCTCTACGGACAGTACTCCTCGGACCGCGACGTGTCCGTCGAGACGGTCTCGATGTACTGGCACTTCGTTGACGCCGTTTGGATCTTCCTCGTCGTCGTGCTGTACGCAGGCGCGGAAATCACGTTCTGAGCGGCGAACAGCGTTCCTTTTTTAAAGAAGAAGTTTCCTCAGCGAAGCCAGCGAACGAGTCGCACCAGTAGCGACGTGGCCGTTCCGATGCCGGGAATCTTCGAAGAGAGCGCGGCCGCGCCGAGGAGCAGCATCCCGCTCTTCGTCCGGCCACGGGCGAACGCCAGTGCGGCGTCGATTACCGTCGAGACGGTACTAAGGTTCTTCAGCGAGTTCGCGTTTGCGTTGACTGTCATTGGCCTTCGACCAGAGTTAGCGCTCCACGGGGAAATAGAGCAGGCTTGCTCGGGCAAGTCCGATAGAAGGGTAAGCGACTCAGCGCTCGACTTCCGGTTCGTCTACGACGCGCCCGCGCTGGGCGTCGAGTCGCGAGGTCGTCTTGGCGTAGACGTGGTCGAAGATGTCGTCTACGTCGAGTCCGGTACGCTCCTCGGCGGTGACGACTGCCTCCGCGACGCGCTGTTCGGCCCACTCGTGAACTTCGTCGTCCGCTTCCTCCGACCAACCGTGGGCGAGTTCGAGGTAGTCGCGGGTCCGGTCCACGGGGTCTCGTTTCGCCCACTCGTCTACCTCCTCGTCGTCACGGTAGACCGAGGGGTCGTCGGTGGTCGTGTGCGCGCCCTGTCGGTAGGTGACCGCTTCGATGAGTCGCGGTCCCTCTCCGGCCTTCGCGCGTTCGAGTGATTCCTTGACCGCTCGGTAGACCGCCAGCACGTCGTTGCCATCGACGCGGATGCCCTCGAAGCCGTAGGCGTGGGCCTTCTGTGCGATGGTCGCCGCGGCAGTCTGGCGCTCGCGGGGGACCGAGATAGCCCACTGGTTGTTCTGGCAGAAGAACACCGTCGGTGCGTCGAAGACGCCCGCGAAGTTCATGCCTTCGTGGAAGTCCCCTTCGCTGGTCGCACCGTCGCCGAAACTGACCAGCGCCGCACAGTCGTCTCCCTTGTAGTCTGCCGCCATGCTGATGCCGACTGCGTGGGGTACCTGCGTGGCGATGGGTATCGCTGGCGGGAAGGTTCTCAGCGTTTCGGGGTCTTGCTGGTCTACGTAGTTGCCTTCGCCCAGCAGGTAGACCAGCACTTCTTCGAGCGGGAGTCCGCGAGCGAGATACATCGCGTGGTCGCGATAGGTCGGGAGACAGTAGTCTGCCTCCGCGAGCGCGGCGGCCGCGCCCACCTGTGCGGCCTCTTGGCCTTGGAGGGGTGCGTACGTGCCGATACGACCCTGCCGGTGGAGTTTTACTGCTTTCTCGTCGAATGTGCGGGCCAGAACCTGTAGACGGTACATCTCTTCGACCGTTTCGGCGGAGATGTCGAGGTCCTCTTCCTCGACGGTGCCGTCCGGGGCGACGACTCGCGTCATATCGGGTGCCTGAATTGCCATGTCGTCAATCACCGACTGTCTGTTAGTCAAACGGTATCCTCCGTAATAAAGAGTCGCTGGGGCTCGAAAATCCCGAAAGAAGAACAGTCTGCTTAAAAACCTAATTATGAATCGGGAACGTATCTCCCACAGTTAGTGGCAAAAATTGAAGAATCGTCGGAGGTTTCGATTCGAAAAACTTACGCGCGTTCCGCGTGTATGTGAACATATGACACAGTGGATTGGACAAACGTTCACGAGTGACGCCGGGTGGAATCATTTAATTGACCTCGTGAACGTCGGCAATCGAATGGCGGGCAGTGAGGGCGAACGAGCGTCGGCGGAACTGACCCGCGACGCACTCGAAGCAGTCGGCGCACGGAACGCACGATTGGAGGAGTTCGACATTCAAGGGTGGGCACGCGGAAGTAGCGAGATTCGCGCGGGAGACACTACACAGGATTGCATCGCGCTCCCGCGCAGTCCAGACGAGGACGCGACTGGCGAACTCGTAGACTTGGGCTACGGCCTGCCGGAAGACTTCGAAGAAGCCGACGTCGAGGGGAAGGTCGTGATGGTGGCGACGAACGTCCCCAGCCACTACGACCGGTTCATCCACCGCCGCGAGAAGTACTACTACGCCGTCGAAGGCGGCGCGGCCGCGTTCGTCTTCAAGAACCACGTCGAGGGCTGTCTCCCGCCGACCGGAAGCGTCGGTACTGCCGGGGCACCAATCGGCGACGTTCCGGCGGTCGGCGTCAGCAAGGAGGTCGGCGCACGAATCGCACGCCGGTTCGACGGTGAGGAGGTCGAGGTAGCTGTCGAAGCGGACGTTCACGACGCGACGAGCCAGAACGTCCACGCCGAACTCGGGCCTGACACCGACGAGGCAGTACTCGTCACGAGTCACGTGGACGCCCACGACATAGCGGAGGGTGCGATGGACAACGGTGCGGGCACGGCGATGGTGGTCGAGATGGCCCGCGCACTCGCAGAACGGGAAGACGAGTTGGACACTCAGGTCCACTTCATCTGCTACGGCGCGGAGGAAGTGGGGTTAGTCGGCTCGGAGTACGACGCGGAGAACGCGGAGTTCGACGGCATCAAAGCCATCGTCAACAACGACGGCGTCGTCCGCGGGCGCACGCTGACGTTCTTCACGCACGGTTTCGACGCGCTGAAGCAAGCCGCCCGAGACGTTGCAGACGACTTCGAGCATCCAGTCAAGACGATTCCCGAGCAAGGTCCCCACAGCGACCACTGGCCGTACGTCCAGTGGGGCGTGCCGGGCTACCACGTCATGAGCGAAACCGGCGACGAGGGCCGTGGCTGGGGCCACACCTACGCGGACACGCTCGACAAACTGGAAGTGCGGGACCTGCGCGAGCAGGCTATCTTGCTGACAGAGCTGACCGTACAGGTTGCTGACGAGGAGTTCGAGGTGGCGCACAAGGACCCCGAGGAGATCGCCGAGGCACTGGAGGATGAGGACCAAGCCAAGGGCATGAAAATCACCGGGGACTGGCCCTACGACTTCTAGGCGACCCCCGGAAATTTTGGATTCCTCTCCGTTACAACTGCCGAACAGTAGAATTGTAAGCTCTGATTGCGTTGGAAATATCGTCTGTAACCCACAGTCTGAGCTTACTCTCCGCGGTCACGGCTTCCGTATCCTTTTCAATGATAGCGACAGAAGAGAGGAGCAATGAGTAGCGCGCACGACGAATCCACCGTCGGCGTCGTCGGTGAGGGGTCGCTCACGGAGTGCGTCCGCAGTGCCGTCGAAGCCGCCGGACGCGACCCGCTACACGGCTCAGCCGCCGACGTAGTCGCCGCCGGGCCAGAAGCCGTCCTCGCGGTCGGGGAGTCTCCACTCCTCGAACTGGTCCGTGAAGGTCTCGACGCGCCGGTGCTTCCGATCGCGGCGGGGCCCGGATACGGAGGGGTCGCCGAAACCGAAGCCGAGCGAGCGGTCGAATCGCTGCTCACCAGCGGGTTCGAAACCGAACCACGAGCGACGCTCTCGGTCTCGGTCGGCGGCGAGTTCGCAGGCCGCGCGCTCGCGGACGTGACGCTCGTGACGACCGAACCAGCACGCATCTCCGAGTACGCCGTCCGCTCGCGCGGCGAACGCGTCTCCTGTTTCCGCGCGGACGGCGTCACCGTCTCCACGCCGACTGGAAGCCACGGCTACGGTCGAAGCGCGGGCGGACCGCTGGTCGAACCGGGAACCGGCGTCGTCGGCGTCGTCCCCATCGCGCCGTTCGCGGTGAACGTAGACCACTGGGTCTTAGACGCCCAACAGCCGGTGACGCTCTCGGTCGAACGCGACGAGGGCGAAGTATCGCTGTTGCTGGACGACCGGAGCGTTCGGCAGGTGCCGCTGAACGCACCGGTCGAACTCGTCCACGGCGAACCACTCGACGTGATTCGCGTCCCAGAGAGCGGTGACTTTTTCGACCGGTGACAGCGCGACCGAGTCGAACTCCTCGGCGCGATGGAAAGGATATAATACGCCGCCTTTCCGAGTATGAAGTATGCAACCGCTGTCACTGTTGGGACCCATCGACGCGGTCCTCGAAACACACATCCTCGACAAACCGCTCATCCTGTGGGTGATACTCGGTCTCGTGGTGGTGAACTTCGGAACGCGCTTCTTCGCGCAACGAAGCTACCGGAAACAGGCCAAAAGCGACGACCACGACGAACATCTGAGCCGTAACGTGGTCCACGAAGTATCGAACGTGCTGCTCGTGCTGGCGTCGTTCTACTTCCTGACGACTCACCACCACGCAGGCATCGTCCTCTCGTCGCTCGTGCTGGGACTGTTCATCACGGACTTCTTCGAGTTCGAGGCGCGCGAGGTCGAACTGCGCAACGGCGAGGCGTTGAGCAAGCCGAACGGCGCGCTCGTCGCGTCGTTCGTCGTCTTCCTCTACGCGGGCTACCTCAGCCTGTTCTTCCTCGTCGAACCGCTCTGGAACGCCGTCATCTGAGCGTTCGACCGACCTTTTTCTCGGCTCGACGCGCGAGTAGTGCGCGTCGTCGCCCGATTCTGCCGGAGCGTAGTGTCGGCTCTCCCCGGGCGTCACTGTTCGTGGTGGTCGTTCTGCGGTACGAGGTAGCTCACTGTTCGGTGCTGGGGCACTGTCGCTGTCCCGCGCTCCTACTACGTTCTCGCTTCGGCGTCCCGATTACTCGCCTCCGCGTGCGCGGCTTCGAAGTTCCTCACTCACGACCTACCAGACCGAGACTACGGTCTGCACGAAGCACCTAGACGACGCGAGCAAGAACTGGACTCCGCCGAAACTGAGACACAGCTACCCACGAAGGGAGAACGAAGAGAAAGAACGGCTTATCGCGCGGCGCGAAGCTGCTGGAACGCCGGGATGACGACCCAGAACGCGAGGATGCCGAAGATGATGAACCACGCCATCACGCTTCGGAGCATGATAGCGGCCTGTCCGTAGGCGTCGAGTCCCTCGGGAATCGCACCCCAGAGCTGTGCGTCTTCGAAACCGGGCGTGGTGTACCAGCCCGACAACACCATCCAGATGAGGCCGCCACCGGTCGCGATGGCAGCCCCTTTCATGAATTCGTCAGCCATTATCTGAAGGTTCGTCGCTGCCGTCTTTAGGTTTTCCCATTCCTTCGGCGCGGAAGCGCGTCGAGAACGCGTACACCAGTGCGCCCGCCGAAATCATCGCCACGCCGAGCAGGGCCAGCGGGACGTTCACGTCGGCGAACGAGAGCCCTGCCTGTCCGGTCGCGGTGTCGAGGACGATGAACCCGCCGACGACGAACGCGACGGCGAACATCGTCGAGAAGACGGTGACGACTTTGTAGATGCGGAGCGGGACGACGACTTCGCGCGCGCTACGCTCCCCCTCGCTGTCGTGGTCGTCGTCGGAAGAAGAAGCCATGAAGAACGTAAGTCGTTACTTCGGCGGTCGAAGCCGGTAGTACCGCTGGTTGAGGTCGAACATGTACCCTTCGCGCATCGACTTCAACACCGCGTAGGTGATGGTGCCGCCGATGATGGGCAGCAGGAACGCGAGGTCGAAAGTCAGGTGTGCGTCGATGGGCAGCAGGTTCTTGATCGACAGCGCGCTGATGGTAACCGCGAAGACGACGCCGGACATCCCGACGGCCGCCCAGAACGGTTGCTCGACGGGTCGCCGCGCGCTCCCCTTGTTCAGGAACGGCACGATGGCGATGAAGCCGACGACGACGACGTTCGCCATCACGCCGTACGTTCGGTCGGCCATCAGCTTCTCGCCGCCCAGAATCGCCAGTTCGGGGTTGAGCGGGCCGAGCTTCAGCAGGCCGAACGACCAGTAGAGATACCAGTCGGGCAGGATGACCGCCGGGGTCGAACTCGGGTCCGCCGGTGGGCCGAGGTGCGGCGGGAGCGTCGCCGAGAGGAAGATAATCATCCCGACGAAGAAGCTCGTCAGCGAGAGGTTCCGAATCATCTCGTGGGGCCACGTCGGGAACGCCAGCACGTCCCGTTCGACGTAGCTCGATTCCTGACGCAGGTCTTGGTCCTCGCGCCGCGCTCGCTCGAAGTATTCGTAGGTCAGCCGGGAGAGCCCCTGCGTGCGCTCCTTACGCTCGCTCCACGTGGGCGTCTCGTCGTCCGGCGGGACGATACCAGTACCGCCTCCGTCCGTCTTTGGTTCGTTGTCTTCGTCTGTCATGGTCTTAGTGGGGTTCCGCGATGCCCTGAATCCACACGATAGCGATGTGTAGTCCGATGAGGGCGGTCACGACGAAGGGCAGGAAGAACACGTGCAGGATGTACATCCGTTGCAGTGTCGCCGCCCCGAGGCTGAAGCCACCGAAGATGAGTTGTGCGACCCACTCGCCGATGAGCGGTATCGAGAGGCTCATCTCGACGCCGATCTGGCCCGCCCAGAACGCGAGTTGGTCCCACGGGAGCAGGTAGCCGGTGTACCCGAACACCATCGTCAGGCTGATGAGGATGATGCCGAGCAGCCAGTTAAGCTCTCGCGGTTCCTTGTACGCACCCGTGAAGTAGACGCGCAGCATGTGCAGGAACACTGCCGCGACCATCACCTGTGCCGACCAGCGGTGAATCGACCGGAGCATGAACCCGAAGTTCAGGTCGGTCATGATGAACGCCAGTTGGTTGTAAGAGACTGACGGGTCTCCGGCGGTCGATGGTGCGTAGTAGAACCCGAGTAAGGCCCCACTTATCGCGGCCACGACGTACGCGATGGTCGAGAAACTCCCGAGCGCGTACAGCGGATACCAGTACCAGAACTTGTTGTCCAAGTTGTACTGCTCCGTGTGGCTCTTCGGCATCTGCATGTTGACCCGGTAGTAGAGGGTCTCCAAGATCTCCAGATAATCGACGATGCGGAACCGACGGTCCATCCAGATGAGTGCCGTGAGGAACGTCGTCTCGACAGGGGTGAGATTCTTCTCTTTCATCCACCCGCCGTGGTCGTGTTCGTCTTTAGGCTCCAAACTCATCGTTACTCACTCTCCGGTCGCGGGAGCGCGACGAACGACTTCTTGATGACGTTGAACGGGTCGTACACCGACTGGTGGCACTGACAGTAAATCATGTCTTCCGCACCAGAGCCAGCGGAGCCAGCCAGTCCCTTGAACGACGGCACGCAACAGAAGTGCGTACACTTGTTCAGGTTACCGATGAAGCCTTTCTCGGTACTCGCGTTGATCCACTCGTCCTGTTTCGCCATCTTCTCGACGTTCGTCGAGCGGATGACCTGGACGACCATCGTGTTCGCCGGTGGCACGTCTTGGGACCGCCACGTCGCCAATGCGGGCTTGCCAACGCCGCTACTGCCGATGCCGTTGCCCCACGACTCGTAGTCTTTGAAGTCGTCGATGTGGACCTTCTGACCCTTCTCGACGGTCTCGTTCTGCCACTCGAACTTCGAGTTGCCGACGTAGCGCAGGAAGTTGTCCTGGTCGGCCTCGGGTGCGACGCCGGGGTACGTCTGGACGCCGCAGTACTGGAACCACTCGCTGGAGTAGGTGACGCCACCCATGTTCGTCTCGGCCACCTTGATGGTCCGACCCTGCTGGGTCTTCTCTTTGACTTCGGGCCAGACGCCCTTCAGGTAGCCTTCCGAGTCGATTTCGATAGGTACCTGCGGCATCCCGCGCGGTGCGGGGCCGGCCGTGTTCTCCATCGCCATGTACTCCGTGATACCGCCACCACTACCGGAGGGTGCCGTGGCGGAGTTGAGAGCCGTCGCGGCACCGGTCCCGATACCTGCGAGGGACGCGCTGCCGACGACGCCTTTCACGAAGCGGCGACGACCTGTACTCTGTGGATATTTGTCGTCTTCTGCCATGTTTTATCGCTTGTAGTAGGGATACACTGCGCGTTTGAGTTGGTCCCACGCCTTACCCATCGTGTCGCTGTCTTCCAGTTGGTCTTCGCGGACGTAGAGGTCTTCCCACTTGCGTCGGCGCTTCTTGACGACCATCACGTCCGGGAGGAACTCCTTGCGGTACAGCAGGAGGATGAACGCGAGGTCGATGAAGATGATCGCGAGGACGAAGCCGAGGTACATGTTACCGACTGCGGTGTACCCCCAGCCCCCGACCAATCCGTAGGTGAACAAGCCGACGAACACGACCTCGACGACCGTGAGCAACACGATGGCGATTGCCGCCGCGGTACTCTCGCGTGCCGGTTCGTAGCGGTGGATGTCGCCGTACGTTGAGCCTGTGGATGACATTGTTATCTGTTACTCCCGCTTGTGTGGGGCGATTCGCCGTACTTCAGGGTGAAGAACGTGTACACGAGCGAGACGACCATCATCAGGAGGGTCGCAATCCCGACGTAGTGGGCCTGAAACGGCACTCCCATGTGTTCGGGGTCCTGCTCCGCGTGGCCACCGCCGGAGGACGCGCCCCCTTCTTGGACGGTGATGGTACCGGTCATGCCCGCCGTCTTGTGTGGCTGACAGAAGTACGAGTACTCGCCCGTCTGTTGGAACGTAAAGGAGTACTCGTGGCCCGTGTTGTACGTCTTGCTCGCCCCGCCCGCCGTGCCTTCCCAACCCGCGCCGTCAGGTTGGCTCTCGGGGACGACGTTGTGGTTGTCGCCTTCCCAGACCCACTTGACCGTGGTGCCGGGCGCGATAGTCAACTCGGCAGGCTCGAACTTGAGACTGCCACCGGGGCCGACTGCTACTGTCTCCGTCGGGCCGCCACCGCCGCCACTCTGGGGAGCCGACTGGTTGCCCCCCGCTGTGCCGTTCGGAGCGGTCGTGTTTCCGCTCGCCGTTCCATTGGCAGCGGTCGTGGTGTTGCCAGATGCCGTGCTGTTGCCGGGAGACGTAGTCGTCTCCTGCGCACCGGCGGGTGCCGCACCTGCGGCTGTACCACCAGCAACACCGCTGGCTGCCATCAGAAAGTCCCGCCTCTTCATACACTTGGGACTCAGGGCAGGAATCGCTTAAAGCCACCGATGCCGCGGGACGGCGGTTTCGGAACGCTACACCCCCGAGACCGGTCGATGCGAGCGAGCGTCCACCCCCTCTAACCGGCGAATTTGGCGGTGTCTAATCGGCGGCCGCGTTTCGTGGCTAACGTGTCATTCGGTGCCGCGTCCCGCACTCGCTTCTCGGGTTTCGGTACCACTCGCCTCTCTGCTTTCGCGCCCGGTCGCCCCGGACGCGTCACCACTTTCGCTGTCGGAATCGTCCTCGCCTTCGGGAGGACGCTCGTGGGGCAGGGAGTCCACCAACGTCCCGTCCTCGTCGAAAATGTCCGGGCGTTCGCCCTCTTCCATGCCGACTGCACGCAGTCGATTGCGGTACTCTTCGGCGCGGAACCTATCGGAGAGTCGGGCGTTGGCGACCAGCAGGAAAACGAAGCCGCCGAACACGAGGAAGCCGAGTCCGGCGATGAGCGCGGGAACGTAGTTGTCCCAACTCAGGTCGAATATCACTATCGAGGAGAGCAACACGATACCGCCGACGACGTGGGCACCGGCGATTATCTGCATGAGTTGGTTGCCGAGTTGCCCTGAGCCTTCCGGCACTTCCGCAGGTTCGGGTAGCACGTCGCCCTCCGGCGGTTCGGGTACCTCGTAGTCCTCCATCGACGCGAGCGCGACGCTCGGTTTTACGTCTCGGAGGACCGTCCCGCTTCCCTCGACGCCGCCGTCCGGATAGACGACGGCGTAGCCCTCGTCGGAGTACGCGACCAGTCGCTGTTCTCCGTCCTGCTCGATGCGTTCGACGACGGCGAACACGTCCCGGTCGGCCACCCGCGACTTGATGTCGGCTTCGACGCGGTCCAACAGCGTCTCGCCCGTTATCCACGTGTCGGGGTCGAAGGCGGCGTCCCACTCCTCGTAGGACATCTCGGCCATGTCCCGCGGGCCGAAGTCCTCGAAGTCGTACTTCTCTTCGACGCTCTCGCGGAGCGACTCTGCGGACTCCGCGTCGGCGGGTTGTCGTTCGTCCGCCTGTTCGTCCGAGGCGTCGGTCATCGTCCGGAACTCAGACCTGTAGCCGCTTAAGCACCGCGACACATCGACAAGAGATGAGCGCTCGCACTACTATGCTATGAACACACATACCATGGTTTTATGGGTCGGACTCACGTTTGACAAGGTGTGGCAGTGGACTACGTACCCCTACCCGGCGAAATCAATCCACGCGCCCACGAAGTTAGCGTTTAGTTACAGAAACGAGCGACAAGAACACCTACGAAGCGTTCACAACTAGCATCCAGTGTTCGTCCAGGAACGACCGAGAGCGTCACGACCATGACGGGAGACCCGGGAGAAATGTCCGGGAAGTTCGACGAGTGGTTCAGCGTCCTCGCCGACAGAGAGTGTCGGTACGTGCTGTACTACTTCTCCGAGAGCGACACGAGCGTCGCGTCTGTCGCCGAACTCGCCGAACACATCGGTGACCACGACGACTACCATCGCTCGGACTCGGACCGTCTCGAACTCTCATTGTATCACGCCAAACTACCCAAACTGGCGGAGGCCGACGTAGTCGAGTACGACGCCCGGAGTAAGACGGTTCGGTATCACGGCCATCCGATTCTCGAAGAGTGGGTCGGTCAGACCGCCGAAACTGAGTGTCGCGTACTCTGAGTGCGTGCCACGATGAGTTACGACGTGGGCGTACCGACGGAGTTTCGCACGCCTTAATTCGGCGCGTTCCTAAGCCCCGTCTATGGTCAGCGACGCGCTGGTAGCGACAGTGGCCGCCCTCTCGGTGACGGCCAGTTTTCCGTTCTACGTCTACGGCGCGTGGTACATCCTCGACCAAGAGGTCGTCACGTGGTCCGTGCTGGTCCACCACCTGAAGTTCATCGTGGTCGGCCTCCTGTTGACGACGGTGCCGATGGTGACGTGGATGGGGCCGCGCTTTCTACAGCAGTTCGGCAAGGGGTTCGCCGCACTCCACGCCTTCCTCGGCTTGCAGGCCTACGCGATGCTCATCGTCGCCTTGACGGGCATCGTCCGAATCTTCCAGGTCAAACGCGACCACGACCTTTACGCGGAGGACGCCGACCACGACGTAGACATCGGCGAACTCCACGAAAACATGGGCGCGTGGCGAGGGCGACTTCGAGTCGGCGTCGTCGGCTACGTGCTGTTCTGGCTATTGGCGTGGCTGGTCGGCATGGTCCGGTTCGTCTTGCAGTACGTGCTGGCGTGAGGATTGGGAAGACCTATTACAGTCACTTCCTCAAGCGTTCGACAGTGCGACCGCTCCGACTCCGATCACTGCTGAAAGATAGTCTCCGCATCGGTGCTATTCTGCTCGTCCTCTACGCGACCGGCGCGGTAGCCAACGCCATGAGCGAACTTCCGTTCCTCGTGAATGCGGGCGACCTCGTTCGCACGGGGTTCGTCTTCGCGGGCACGAGCGTGGCAGTGCTGTACGTCGTCGTCCGGAGCGTCGCTCTCGGGAGCGCGTCTGGGGGTGACCGCTCCAAAATGGTCGATTCGAGTAGTTTCGGCCGCGAAGCAGTCGTCGTCGCTACGCCAGTCGTCTTCTGGTTCGCGCTCGCCGGACTCGCCACGACGCTCGCAGGCCACAGCACGTTGAATGCCGCAGTCGAGACGTTGGTACTCGCGTCCACGCGTGCGGGAATCCTGACGGTCCTCCTGTACGTCCTCGCTCGTGGAATCGGCGTACTGCAGTCTCCCGAAGTGAACTGAGTACGCTCAGTCCCATGGCTCGCCGCTGGCGAGGTCTACGTCGTGGTCGAGTTTCGAGGACGGACAGATGTCTTCCAGCACGCAGTCCGAACAGTCGGGGTTTATCGCGGTGCAGGTCGCCCGGCCGTGGCTGATGAACAGATGCGTAAGCTGTTGCCAATCTTCTTCGGGCACGAGTGGCATCAGGTCCTGTTCTATCTTCTTCGGCGGTTCTTCCTCGGTGATGCCGAGTCGCCGCGAGAGTCGCTGGACGTGCGTGTCCACGACGATTCCCTCGACCACGTCGTGGCCATGTTGGAGCACGACGTTCGCGGTCTTCCGGCCGACACCTTTCAGCTCTGTTAGTTCTTCCATCGTGTCGGGGACTTCGCCGCCGTACTCGTCGATGATGAGGTTCGCACTGCTGACGATGTAGTCGGCCTTGCTGTTGTGGTAGGTGATGGAGCCGATGTCTTCGGAGAGTTCGTCCACATCGGCGTTCGCGTAGTCTTCGACGGACTGGTACTTCTCGAAGAGGTGTTCGGTCTCCTTGTTGACGCGCTCGTCGGTACACTGCGCGGAGAGCATGACCGCGATGAGCAGTTCGAGTCGGTTGGAGAAGTTGAGTGAAATCGTGGAGTCGGGATACTCCTCGTAGAGCCTATCGAGTACCTCCTCGACTTGGGCTTCGCGTGATTCGAGCTTTGTTCCCATGATGGTGTGATTGTGAGGGGGTTGCTTTGAGAATGGTGATTTGAATCGTGTTCGATGAGTTGGAGTTGGAGATTCAGTAATTGCCACATCAGTGACTACCATTAGAGAGCTAGCTACTCCCGAAACCAAGGAGACCGCACAGCACCGCGAGAGCCACGTCCCTCCCCAACCGATTGCGCGACTCGTTTCTGGAAAACGCGGCACGCCGCGTTTTCCAAGCTCGTTGCTCATCCCTCGCGCGAGGGTTGGCGCGACCACGAGGGGCGCGCCAGCGCGCGCCGTCACTTAAAGTTAGCATCGCGTATGTTTACCAACCGGCGCGTGCGGTCGCGGTCTCGTACCGCGACCAGCCGCGCGAGGTCTTGACGAGCGGATGCGAGTCAAGGCTTGAAGGACGCGGTTTGTCCTTCAGTGGATGAGCGAACGAATGTGAGCGAATCGGATGGGGAGGTCTGTGGCTCATGCGGTGCTGTGCGGTGCAGTCGGTCGAGCAAGTCTCCAGAAGACGTGAGAAATCCGTGCGCTCCGAGCGCGGATTTCGAGCGTCCCTTTTTTGAGCCACATTTTTCGAGGAGTGGTGGCGAGGCGCGCGGAGCGCGCCGTCGCCACCCGACGAGAAAAAAGGTGGACCGGAGAGTTTTAACCACCCGACCGACACCACTCCTGATATGAAAGCGACCGCGAAGGCCCACCCGATTCAGGGCTTGGTCAAGTACCACGGGATGCGCGACGAGGACCAGCGACTCCCCTATCACGACTCCATCAGTCTCTGCACAGCGCCGAGTCACACCAAGACCACCGTCGAGTTCGACGGCGACCTCGACTCGGACACCTTCGTCGTGGACGGCGAGGAACTGTCTGGCCACGCGGCCGACCGCGTCGCCAAAGTCGTCGCTCGCGTGCGCGAACTCGCCGACGCCGACCACGCCCAGTACCCCGTCCGACTGGAGAGCGAGAACTCCTTCCCGTCGAACGTCGGTCTCGGCTCCTCTTCGTCCGGATTCGCCGCGGCGGCGATGGCACTCGTTCGCGCGGCCGACCTCGACCTCTCCCACCCCGAAATCTCGACCATCGCGCGTCTGGGGTCCTCCTCGGCGGCCCGCGCGGTCACGGGTGGGTTCTCGGACCTCCACGCTGGTCTGAACAACGAAGACTGTCGCTCCGAGCGCCTCGAATCGCCGCTCGAAGACGACGTGCGAATCGTCGCGGGACTCGTCCCCGCCTACAAGGAGACCGAAGAGGCTCACCGTGAGGCCGCCGACAGCCACATGTTCGAAGCGCGACTCGCGCACATCCACGACCAACTCGCGGAGATGCGCGACGCCCTGCGCGAAGGCGACTTCGACCGGGTCTTCGAGACCGCAGAGAAAGACTCCCTCTCGCTCGCCGCGACGACCATGACCGGCCCCGCCGCGTGGGTCTACTGGAAGCCCGAGACGCTCGAAATCTTCGACACTGTGCGCGAGATGCGCGAGGACGGAATTCCGGTCTACTACTCCACCGACACCGGCGCGAGCGTGTACGTCAACACCACCGAGGAGTACGTCGAGGAAGTCGAAGCCGCCATCGCCGACTGCGGCGTCGAGACGATGAGTTGGGAAGTCGGTGGCCCCGCCGAAGTTCTGCCCGAAGACGAAGCACTGTTCTGATTCTACGGAACTTCTTCTAACCCCACTTCTAAGCCATTCCGTGCCCTACGAGGGAACAGTATGCGAATCGTAGTTCTCGGCGCGGGCTACGCCGGATTGACCCTCGCTCGCAAGTTGGAGCGCACGCTCTCGGACGACGTAGACATCGTCGTCGTGGAGAAGACCGGCCGCCACCTCGTCCAGCACGAGATTCATCGCGCGATTCGGCGGCCCGCCATCGCCGACGACATCGTGGTCGATTTGGTGGACGTACTCGACCGCGCGGATATTCGACAAGCCGAAGTCACCGACGTAGACCACGAAGAGAACGTCGTCACGCTCGCCACCGGAGACGAAATCGAGTACGACTACGCTGCCGTCTGTCTCGGTGCCGAGACTGCCTTCTACGACCTGCCGGGCGTCGAAGAGTACGGGACGCCCCTCAAATCGCTCGAAGACGCAGCGCGAATCCGCGACGGCTTCTTTGACGCACTGGAAGCAAATCCGGAGGGCCACGTCGTCGTCGGCGGTGCGGGACTCTCAGGGGTACAGGTCGCTGGCGAACTCGTGGCACTCGCCCGCGAAGAAGACGCAACGGATGCAGTCACCGTCACGCTCCTCGAACAACTCGACAGCGTGGCTCCCGCGTTCCCCGAGAACTTCCAAGAAGCCGTTCACGAGGAACTCGAAGACCGGGGCGTCGAGATTCGAACCGGCACTGCAGTCGCGCGCGCGACTCATGACACCATCGAGTTAGAAACAGGGGAAACAATCGACTACGACCAGTTCGTCTGGACCGGTGGCATCCGCGGCCCCGACGCACTCCACGGCGAGCGCCCGGCGGTCCAGAACACCATGCGCCTCGGCGACGGAACCTTCGTCGTCGGCGACGCCGCGAGAGTCGTGGACGCCGACGGCGAACCGGTGCCAGCGAGCGCGCAGGCCGCCGTTCGAGAGGCCCGAGTCGTTGCCCAGAACATCGCCCGACTCGTCGAACAGGACGACTCCGACGTGTTCGAACCGCGCCTCGAACGCTTCGCGTTCGACTCGCCCGGTTGGCTGGTGTCCATCGGCGACGGCGCAGTCGCGCAGGTCGGTCCGACTGTCCTCACGGGCACGGCCGCGAACGCCCTAAAGACGACCGTCGGCGCGGGCTATCTCTCCTCGGTCGGTGCCGTCAGAAATGCGGTCGAACTCGTCAGTGGCGAGTTAGGACACGAACACGAGTCGTAAAACCGCAAAAAGCTGTAGCGCCGATTACAGACCGGGGACGCCAAGCGCCGACGTGTGAATGACGCCGAAGATACTCAGTGCGTACAACACGACCCACGTCGTGAGGTAGGCTACTAGGCCGATGCCGACTGCGTTGGCCCAACCGCCGGGGTAGCGAGCGTTGACGATGTACACCCACGCGACGAGCGCGAGCAGCGAGCCGATGACGCCGCCGAACGGAAGCACGAACGAGACGAGTCCCGAGACGAGCCACCAGACGAGAGACCCGACGAGGGCGGTGATGATTGCGTACTCGTAGTCTTGGATGTCAGCGATGACGCTCGCCCCGACGTAGATGCCGAACGCACCGATGAGGAGGCTCACGACGAAGCCGACGATGAGGTCGAGGACTGCCATACACCTCTTACTGCTGTCACCGACCTCTTATATCTGGGTGTCTCGGGCGACAGCGTGCGCCCAAGTGACACAGAAGAACCAGGAGACTCTCAGGCGCGCTCTTTCTCGCGTTCGGTGTACTCGCGCGCACTCTCTGGCGTCTCGGTCTCCAGCAGTTTCTCGACTTTCTGTTCGAACTGCTCGTCGCTCAACTCGCCGCGCGCGTAGCGGTCCCGGAGCGAGTCGAGCGCGTCCGTCTTCGATTCCGGCGCGGTGGCTCGCGTCTCGCTATCTCCGTAGGCGTGTGAGCGGTCGTCGCTTCGCGTCTCTGTGCCGACCCCGAACTCTTGGGAGAGCAGTTTCGCAATCGGAACGACCACCGCGAAGCCGACGACGAAGACGACCCAGAACCAACTGTAGCCCATGAACAACGCGGTGAGACCGAGCCCGAGGACGAGGAGCGACGCGAGTTGCGCGAGCGGTGGGTCCTCGTCGTCGCCCCACCCGTCAGAGTACGGCTTGCCCATGTGAACCGCTACCGTCGTGGCCGCCAAAAAGGTTGCAGTAGACGAATTTCTATTCTGTTGGTTTCTCTCCGTCAGTGGGTTTAAGTTACTGGACCAACCTGCGGCCTGCATGGCACGCGACACGGCACTGTTTGACAAGGCACTGGCAGGAGCGGTCGGACTCGCGGCTGGGGCGGTTATCGGCGCGCACGCGCTCCGATACTACCGCGACGAAGACGACGCGAGCATCGTCTGTACGGAATGTGGTGAATCCATGGAAGTGGACGACGTTCTGGACCCGACGGTGACCTGCGCTTGCGTCACGGCGCAGGATTGGAACGGCTACTAAGACCCCTCTTGCTGTAACCACACCTATGGACGAAGCTGACCTGCACGAGCGATTAGAGATGCGTCTCACGAGTCACGGCGTCTACGTCACCGACTTCGAAGTGACCGACGAGACGCTCAGCATCGAGTACGAGACTGCGACGCCGGGCGGCGACGGCGTCCCGCACCGCGAGATGGGCCGCGTACTGAACCTGCTGTTGGACGCCCAGAAAGAGGAGTGGGAACCCCGAGACGTGGAAGCTACCGTGTTCGACATCGACAGAGAGGAGACGGGAAAGCGCGGCACGTGGCACGCAGAGCGCGACTGGCTCCTCGCCCACGAAGATGGAGAACTCTCGGAGGTCGAACTCTCCCAACGAGTGCTGGACACTATCGAGGAGACGTAGCTACTAATCGTTCCAGGAGACGTAACGACTGCTCGGCGACAAACTGCGCGAAAATGTGAGGTGGCCGCGTCAGAACTGACGCGAAACGCCTATCGCCAGTCGATCTTCGCCGCGGCGAGGATGACCAACAGGCCGAGGAACGCGACCATCAGCCACTGGCCGGTCTGGGAGCCGAGTGCGTCGGCGACCATCCCGAGCAGCGACACGCCGACGGCCTGACCGAGGCCGAACAGCACGACGACCACGCCAACCAGCGCGAGCAGCCACTGAATCGTGGCGTGCGCGAACCAGTCGCCCGGACCGTGGTCGTCCTGTCGGTTCCGCTGACCTTGCGCGCGGTTCTGGCCGTTGCGGCCCTGTGCCGTTCCGCCGTCGGAACGGACCGCACGCGAGTCGTCCTCGCGTCTCGAACCGTCAGTTGGCTCGTTGTGCGAGTCGGTATGACGGGCGTCCCCGCGTTCGTTCGTATCGGACATACGGTGACACCTCGTCTTGCAGTAGTGGGTTCGGGTGTAAAGTTATAGGGCGAGTAAAAATCGGATAGTTCGCTCCCGTGACGCCAACGACATCGTTCCGCTCCGTTTCACACGGCGCAGAAACCGCAGGCAGACGGTCGGATATTCTCTCCTCGTGAAATGTCGCCGCCTCGAACGAACGCTGACCGCCTGCGTGTGTCTCAGTCTCCCACACCACCGAGCCCTTTTTTGAACGAGGTCGGTTCTGTCGAGACATGACTGAGACCACTACGCCCACCGACGCTGCCGCGCTCGAATCGTATCTCTCTACGGAACTCGGCGTCGAAGTAACCGAAACGGAGTTACTCAGCGACAAACTCAATCTGATATTGGCTATTTCGACCGAGGAAAAGGAGGACGCCTACATTTTGCACAGTCCGCTCAAGTTGAGAGACACCGAGTTGTTCAACGAGTTGCGACAGGAGTACGACGTGCTACGGCGACTCGAAGAGACACCGGTAGACGCACAAGTCCCGGTGCTGTTCTGCGAGGACGAGTCGATTCTCGGCGACGAGTTCTTCGTCACCATCTATCTCGACGGCGAGACGATTCCGTTCGGGACCGACCTCCCCGAGCGATTTCGAGTCGCGGATGCGCGCCGGAGCGTCGCCGAGCAACTGATAGACACGCTCGCCGAGATACATTCGCTCGATACCGACCCCTTCGAACCGATTTGCGACCGTCGAACGCCACGTGAGCAGGTCGTCCGCGCCACCGAGCGACTCAACGAGGCGACGAGCGTGACGGGCCACGAGATTCCGAGGCTTCGGTCGGTCGGCGAGTGGCTACAGGACAACGCCCCCTCGAAGCCGGAGACCACGCTCGTCCACGGCGATTTCAGACCTGGGAACGTCCTCTTCGCCGGAACAGACAGTCCCGAAATCACCGGCGTCCTCGACTGGGAGACTGCGATGCTCGGCGACCCGCTGACCGAACTTGGCTACCTGTTGCTCCGCTGGCGCGACGACGGCGACCCGACGCTCTCGCTCGCCGAACTCGAAGCGAAGTACCCGAACGACGACGCCGTCCAGCAGTTGCAGGACAGAAACCAACACGGGATGGCTCCGTTCACGGCGAAGCCCGGCAGTCCCACCAGACAGGAGTTAGTGGCCCGCTACGAGGCCTCGACGGGCATCTCGTTCGAGAACGACCGATTCTACAGAGCGCACGCGGCGTTCATGCTGGCGACGGTCTGGGCGGACCTGCACCGCCACGAAGTCGCGGCCGGAGCGGCCTCTAATCGAGAGCCGTACGTCGATTACATGTCGCTGGTCGCAGAGAGTATCGTCGATGGGAAAATCCCGCTATAAAACTCAGGAGCGAAGCCCCCGGGTTTCGACTACTTTTCGCACCGCCGCGTAGCCGACTAGTGAGAGTCCGACGTACACACCGACCATCGCGTGGGTCAGCGAACTCGGACTGCCGATGGCCAACTTCGCCACCGTGTTCGCGGGCGACTCCGGCAGGAGGTACGTCGCGCTGAACACGACCAGCAGTCCCATCGAGAAGAGGAACTGCGCTTGCTTGCGGTCCCGCAGGTGGAGCGCCAGCAACGCGCCGAGCGCGACGATGGCAATCGAGAACGCCGTCACGAGCAGGAGGATTTCGAGCGGGTTTCTGACGGTCGTGCCTTGGAACGAGAGCAACACGAGCCACGTCCCGGCCTGCAACGGCGCGAGCAGTCCCATCGCGAGTAACTTCCCGTCCACGATGTCGGTACTCGTCAGCGGCGTCACCCGAAGCAGTTCGAGCGTCCCCCGGTCGTACTCCTCGGTGATGGCGTCCACGGTGGTACTCCCGCTGAGGAACACCGGCAGGAACGTGAGCAGGGGCACCAGCACCGTGTACGTGAAGCTGAAGTACGGACTCGAACCGGCGTCGGGAACTGGATTCACGGGTTGCCGGTCGAGGCGGGAACTGAGTCGCTGGCGCTCGCGCTGTTCGAACTGGTCTAGCACTTCCTTCAACTGCGTCACTATCAGCGTCGTCTGGATGTTGCCGTCCGGCGCGATAGCATCGACCTGCGCGCGGCCCCTCGGCCCGCGCTCGACCACCAAGACGGCGTGGACATCACCCCGCCTGAAGTCCGCCATCGCGTTTTCCCTCGTATCGTACTCGACCGCTCGCCAGCCATCTTCGCGCAGGATGACCGGTTCGATGTCCTCGCCTGCCTCGCCCGTGACGCCGAACTCCACGACGAACTCGCCGGAGACCGAACCGGGGTCGTACAGCGACACCAGACCGACCGCGAGGAACGACGAGAACGCCGCGATGAACAACTGGATGAGAATCGCCAGCACGATTGTCTTCTCGCTCCGGAGCGAGGCGAGTTCCCGCCGCGCGACGGTCAGGCGCTTATCCAAGGGCGTTCACCACCGTTAGGTTGTACGCCGCGTGAACCAGCGTCGCGGTGACGAGCGCCACTCCGTACCAGTACTTGTCTTTGCTCGCGCCGTAAGCGGTGACTGTCGTCGTAACGGTGTGCAACGCGAGCGGCGCGAACAGCAGACCAGCCAACACGAGCGGCGACGTCTCGACGCCGATACCTGTGCCAGAGAGGAACGCTGCCCGCCCTACATCGAGGTCCTGTAGTCCGACGACTTGCACGACCGCAGTGGCTTTCTCCCCGAGGAAGAAGCCCAGACCGCTGAGGAACCCGAGGACGAGGACCATCTTCCCCGAGCGCTCGAACCGGGAGTGAGCGAACCCGGCGTAGATGGGCGCGCTCTTGGCGACTTCCTCGATGGGGGCGATGGCGAGCAAGAGGAGAGGAATCGAGAGTTCGACCGGGAGTGCGTAGAGGGACGCCACCGCGAGCAGTTCGCCGACGAGGACGAACGGAATCGAGAGCGCGCTGAGTTTCGCCACGCTCCACTTCCCGGAAATCTGGCTGTCGAGCGCGTCGAGGGCCTTCAGCGGCACCGGCCGCTGGGTGAACATGTCCTCCTCGCGGTAGACGCCCGCACCGAGTGCGAACAGCATCCCGGCCGTGAGATACAACGGAAGCGTCGAGAAGGCGTACTCTGCCAGCGGGACGCCCGACCCACGGAGCGCGCGCACGACCAACGTCAGCGGCGAGATAGCCGCGATGGGATGGACGTCCGTGAAAATCGCCGGGATGAACGCGTAGGCGGTGAGGAACACCGACAGCGACACCGTGACGAAGGTGAGTTCCTTGAACGACCGGGCGAACATCGCACCGACGAACGCGCAGGCGAGGAAGACGAGCGCGATTGGGACGACGGCAGAGACGGAGAGGAACGCCGTGGAGGCAACCGCCAGCGCGCCGCCGTCTGCAACCGGCGTCAGCATCGTCACGCCGACCGCCGTCACAGTCGCAATACCGACCATTCCCACGAAGTACGGCAGGGTCTTCCCAGCGATGATGTCGCCACGCGAGACGGGCGAGACCAGCAGGAGTTCCCCGCGGTCGTTGATTCGCTCGTCGATGACGCTACTCGCGTAGGCCTGAATGACGAAGTTCATCGGCAACACGAACGCGAACGCCAGCACGAGCGACTCGAAGGGGAACGGCGGCGAGATGGAAGAGGGCGTGTTCGACTTGCTGTCGTCGCCGAAGATGGACGCGCTCTCACTACCGACCGTCGGCGGCGGGTTTTCGCTGTCGCCATTGCCACCAGTTCCTGTGCCGGACTGCGTTTGCCTGCCGTCGCCGTTGTTGGTTCCATCGTCGCCCGACCCACCGCCCAGACCGGTCTCGCCCTCTCCCGGAGTACGGGTCGTGACCTGCGAAGGGTCGCCAGCGCCGCTACCGCCGCTCGCACCCGAGAACGCGCTCGCGTTCTGTTCGACGTAACGCAGACTGACGTTCACGGGGAACGCCGCGGCCTCGTCGGCTTCGTGACGCATCAACTCGTCGTTGTACCACTCGACGGTCTTGCGGAACTCGGAGAGGGCGGCCCTGCCCTTCGGGTCGTCGTCCCAACTGACGCGACCGGGCGGACAGTTCCCCATCCGCTCTGGGCAGACGAAGATATCGACTTGGTCGGACCTGAGCGCGTCCACGCTCGGTTCCACGGCGACGAACGTGCCGTCGGCCCTGACCGGGTCGTAGTACGGACTCTCCTCGGAGACCGCGACTTTGTAGATGCCGTCGTCCAGCGTGACGCCCTGACTAGCGACCAAGGGCACGAGTCCCGCCACGATTGCGAGCAGGACTCCGACGGCGACCAGCGTCCGACGGTCGATTTGGCCGCTGTTCTTGGTGACTTCCCAGCGGGCGATGCGGAGCGTCTTCCGTAGCTTCACGGTCGGCCCTCCACCGCCGGTTTCTCCTCGGCCAGTTCGAGGAAGATGTCTTCGAGGCTCGGGGTCTCGGTCTGGATATCGACCACTTCGCCGCCCGCGGCAGTCGCCAACTCGCGGGTCTCCTCGACGCCGTCCATGCTCTGGACGGTCCGACGGTAGTGGTCGTCTGCTTCGTCTCCTTCGCTTTCAACTGGTTCCCCATCCTCGACTGGTTCGGTAGCTTCCACTGGTTCGGCACCTTCGACTGCCACCGTCGTCGTCACGTGGTACGTCGTCTGACCGTACTCCTCTCGGATTCCCTCGACGCTCCCGCGCGCGACGATTCGACCCTCGTTCATCACGACCAGTCGGTCGCAGATGCTCTCGACGTGGAAGAGGTTGTGCGCGCTGAAGATGATGGTCTTGCCCGATTCGGCGAGGTCACGCGTGAACTCGATGATGTAGTTCGTCGTCAGGGGGTCCAGTCCGCTCGCCGGTTCGTCGTAGATGAGCACGTCCGGGTCGTTGACCAGCGAGCGCGCGATAGCGACCTTCCGGCGCATCCCCTTCGACATGTCTCCGAGTCGTCGCTCGCGGTGGTCGAGTTCGAGTCGGTCGAGGGTGCGATGGATTCGCTCTTCGGCAGTGTCTGCGGGCACGTCGTAGAGGTCCGCGAAGAATTTGAGATACGAGAGCGGCGTCATGTCTTCGTACAGCGGCGACTCCTCGGGGAGGAAGCCCAGATGCGTGCGCATCTCTGGGTCTTGCGCGTCGTAGCCAGCGACTTCAGCACTGCCGCTGGTCGGTTCTACGAGACCGGCGAGCATCTTCAGGGTCGTCGTCTTCCCCGCGCCATTCGGGCCGATGACGCCGAACACTTCGCCCTCTTCGACGGCGAAACTACTCCCTTCGACGGCGGTGAACCCGCCGTACTCTTTTCGCAAGTCGTCTACTTCGAGCATTCGAGATGTTGGTCACTCTCTACGGGGGTACCTTCAGTGTGTGGGTCACAGCAGGCGTCGGTGTTTGTTGCCCCACAGCCGCGGAACGCACGGAGGCCAATACACTGATACGACAGTCACGAATAGTCTGAAATATGTTCAGTTCGGCGCGCAGAGACCGAGAGACGCCAGCGCGTCAGAAGAATCCCGGACGCCGAAGGCTTTCGGTACGCCGGGAGGTCCGACCGTGACCAGTCTCTTCGAACGCGCGGTCGGCGACGACTGGAGCAACCTCCACCCAAAACTCCGCGAGCGATACGGCCTCGTCGCCGACGACGACCGCACAGCAGTCGGGCGCGGAACGATGACGCGGCTGACTCGCGGTGCGCTCGCCTTGCCGATACTCTACTTGGGTACCACGCGAAACCTCCTGTTCCCCGAGGATGGCAAGAACGTCGCCTTCGAAATTCGGTCAGAGGCGTTTACAGATGCTCGGGGATTCGAAGCACTCACCCTCCGCCGACGCTTCGAGACCGACCCGGTACGGCGGTTCGACGACACGATGCGATGGAACCCCGAGCGCGACTGCATCACCGATTTCCTCGGCACCGACGGCCGACTCGTCTCGGACCTCCACATCGCCGTAGAGTCCGGTGGTCTCGCGCTCGAACTCGGCGACCAGTGGCTTCGCGTCGGGGAGCGATACGTTCCGATTCCGGACCTGTTCAGCGCCGAGGCGTCCCTGCGGGACTGGTACGACGACTACGCCGACTGCTTTCGGGTCGGCGCGGCAGTGACGAATCCCATCGCGGGCCACGTCTTCGGCTATCAAGGCAGTTTCCAGAACAGTTGGGGGGAAGCGAGCCTAGACGCCGAGCGCGTGACAGACCCCACGCTCCGCGAGGTTCGACTGCCAGGGGCAAGGCGATGACTGGGAGCCACATTGAGCAGCGCGTCAGCGAGACAACTGACGCGACGGCCGACCTGCACCCGCGAATCACTGGCATCAGAGTGACCGACGTGAGTGGGATAACAGGCACACTGGTCTGGGTTGCGCTCGCCGTGCTGACCGTCTGGTCTGGTTTCGCGTGGCTCTCGTTACCCGAACTGTTCGTCTCGCTCGCCGTCCTCGTCCTCGTTCCACTCGGACTCGGAATCGTCGGGGCTGGCTTCCAGTACGAACAAACTCCGCTCGCTTACCGCCTCGCCGTCTCGGGACAACTTCCGGCCGCGCTCGCGGCCGTCGGCGCGCTCGCGCTCCCAGTCGGGACGATGTCGGCAGTCGCACTCGCGCTCCCGTGGCTCGCCGTCACTGGCTGTGTCGCGCTCGTCGGCGTTCACCGTCTATTCTCACGTGGAGTCACAGCAGGGCCGCTCCCAGAACTCGCCGCCGACGCCGCACTGCTGTACGTGCCGGTCGGTGCCGTCGCACTCGTTCTGCACACCGCCGACGTCACGTTCCACTTCAAACCGATAATCATCCTCCTGACCGTCGTTCACTACCACTACGCGGGCTTCGTCCTCCCGCTCGTCGCTGGCATGGCAGGACGAATCGTCGCCGACGAGCAGGGTCACTTCGGTGAGACGCTGCTCGGCCGCGCGATGGCCGCGACGACTCTCGTGGTCGTCGTCAACCTCGCGCTCATCGCAGTCGGCATCACGTTCTCGCCGCTGGTCGAGGTGGTCGCCGTCGCCTTCTTTACGGTGGCCGTAGCGATTTTTGCACTTTGCATCCTCTTCGGCGTCGGCCCGCGAGTCGGCCGCGGACGACGAGTCTTGCTTTCGATTGCGGCGCTGTCTATCGTCTGGACGATGGCGCTTGCGCTCGCCTACGGCTACTCGGCGTATCCGGGGACGCCCGAACTGCTCACGCTGAACGAGATGATTCTGCGCCACGGAAGCGTCAACGCCTTCGGGTTCGCACTTCCGACACTGTTGGCGTTCCGGTGGCGGACTCCTCGAAGGAGGTAATCGGGACTTCAAGCCTTTTAAGGTCGTTCACCGCCCAGAATCGGGCATGACTGACCAAGAGCTACGCAAGAAGGCCCACGACCTCGACGTGACCGTCTGGGTCGGCAAGGCCGGAATCAGCTCCGTCACCGACGAACTGGCAGACCAACTGAAAGACCGCGAACTCGTGAAGGTGAAGTTCTTGCGCGCGGCCCGCGGCGGAACGACGACCGAAGAGCTGGCCGAGGACCTCGCCGAGCGCGTGGACGCCGACCTCGTGGAGACGCGCGGGAACACCGCGGTCCTGCACTAAGGCATGGCAGACGTCCAGCCGCTCCCGTTTCTCGAATTTCTCGGTCCCGAATACTCCCAAATAGCGACGCAAGCAATCTACTTCGTCGTCGCGTTCGCTGGTCTCTACCTGCTCGGACGAATCGCAGTCATGCCGCTCGTCCGGAAGTTCCTCTACAGCAGGGAGATGGACGAGCACGCTCGCAAGCCCCTGCTGAAGGTCACCCACATCCTCGTCGGCTTCGCCGCCGTCGGCGTCGCGTTCGCGCTCGCCGGGTTCGGCAACATCGTGACCTCGATTGCGACTGTCGCGGCGGCCGCCACGCTCGCCATCGGTTTCGCGATGCAGGACGTACTCAAGAACTTCGTCTCGGGTGTGTTCATCTACACCGACAAGCCGTTCCGCATCGGCGACTGGATAGAGTGGAACAACGGCACGTACGAGGGCATCGTGGACGACATCGGCCTGCGCGTGACGCGAGTTCGAACCTTCGACAACGAACTGCTCACGGTGCCGAACTCCCAACTCACCGAGAGCGTCATCAAGAACCCAGTCGCCAACCAGAAACTCAGACTCCAGTTTCTGTTCGGCATCAGCTACGACGACGACATCGGGCGAGCGCGCGACATCATCGTGGAGGAAGCCGAGAACCATCCCGGAATCATGGACGACCCCGCACCGAGCGTCCGACTGACCGAACTCGGCGACTCCTTCGTCGGCCTGAAATCGCGCATCTGGATAGCCGACCCCTCTCGGAGCGACTACGTGAAGATTCGTGGCACGTACGTCCAGAACGTCAAGGAACGCTTCGACGCCGAAGACATCACCATCCCGTTCCCGAACCGCACGCTCAGCGGCGCTATCGAGATGAGCAACGTGGACGGCGTGGTACAGGCGACCAGCGACGATTGAGCGTCACTCTGATTTTCCTGAGGTGATTTCGGGGCGGAATTTGTACTCGTTGAGCAAGAAGAAGGCCCCCGCAACGATTTGGAACGCGCCAGATAATAGGAATCCGTCCACGCCGAACAGGAGGAAATCCGAGCCGTAGCTGAGCCCGAGCCAGAGGTTGGCGAGGCCGATGACGAGGAACGCCAGTCCAATAGTTACGCTCCACGATTTCATCACTCGGTCGGGAGTCAGCCACTCAACTGGAGCCATCTGCGGTCTAACGACGACGTTCGTTGCCAAAGATGTCACTGACGAGACCACAGCACACCTCGCATAGATTTACGCATCGAACATTGTAGACGAACAACTCAAGCAGTGACTCCCCGGACAAACTCCACTTTCGTGCATCTTCACTTTCCACGCTAGCACCAGCGTTCCCACCGCGAGCGCAGGCGGCGCGCTCTGCGCGCCGCGTTTCGCGGCATTCGCCGCTCCACTTCGAGATTCCTTCGGAATCTCGCCGAGCGAGCGCGTCCGAGGAACCGTCGGAAGCGAGCCTACGGCTCGCTGGAGGCGGTGACGAAGTGATTTTCATCAACGTTTTTATCGAGCGGTCGCCACAGCGACCGCTCGCAATAAAAAGGTTGTAGGGTATGAATGGGTGGACGGTCGGACTTGCCCGGCGTTCCGTACTGGGGAATCCCGGTCGCGTCCTCCACCCCGCAACCCTACGAGCGGCAGCTGTCCAGTGGTCCGCTGCTCACTTCCGTGCCTGACGGATTGCCACCGGCAAACTCCGACTGTAACGCTCCTGCGAGCGTCCGTCGGAGACCGCTGTCCCCGTAGGACGAGGCTTCTGTGTCGGCTTCCGGGGCCCGGTACGGTCTGACCGGACGCCTCCGGATTTCGGCCCCCGCTGAAGACCATAGGCGGGTGACGAGCAGGGCCTAACTGCCCGGCCTAGTCCACCTCATACTATCCCCCTCGGACTTAAGGACCTTTCGTCTCAGAATCGCGGGAAGACGAGGCGGTGAACGAGACCCATCAGACGACGAAAAAGTGAACGAGCAGGTTCGAGAGGAGGACGAACAGGCCGAGACACAGACAGACTGCTCCGCCGACGCGAATCGTCTGGCGCAGGTTCGTCGTCACGCCGGGGACCAGCACGAGCATCGCCGCGGCGAACCCTTTCACAAGGACGAGTCCAGCGAGTCCGACTTCGGCGACGACGGCCGCAACGACTGGATTGACCTGCTGGCCGAGCGCGACGCTCATCCCGATGGTCAGCGCGTCGCCGACGAGGACAACGAGGAGCAGTCCGAACACGAGCGGCGAGACGTAGTCGCGCCACCGCCGCGAGTCGCGGACGACGTACTCGCGGTCCTCCCCGTCGAGAAATCGGTCGTCGCGGAGCATCCACTCGCGTTCTGTGGGCGAGGAGGTCCTCGGTTGGTCGCGACGTGCGTCTCGGTTCGACACAGACTGTACTACGACGGTACGGGGCTTTGTTATGGAGTTACTGAACGGAGATTAAGGGGTTGTTACACGGTGATAGAACGTCACTGTGCCGGTCACAGCACCTCGTTCGCGTACCACCCACCGCTCGCCGCGACCAGTAGCGTCGCCGCGAGAAGGAGCCATCGGTGGTAGTCGAACGTCGCTTCGACGGGGAAACTACCGACGAGTTCGCCCGCCGCGAGTGCCCACCAGAGCGTGAGGACGGCCATGAACCCACCCAAAACGACCGCCGCGCCTGCCGCTGTCGGTGGGTCGGTCCGACCGTTGCGCCCCGCGGCGAAGACGATGACCGACACCATGGCGAACAGACCGACGACGAGATGCACCGGGACCGGCGTCGGCGACCCGTAGTAGACGGCCACGTTCGGCCCGGAGAGATAGAAGTACGGGACGGCGACCACTGCGAGGACGACTACTGCGGCGACGATGCCGAGCGTCGGCGCGCGCGTCTCCAGTTCCTGCGTCATGTGTGATACATCTGGGCGTCCGGGTAAAAAGGCCGACGGCATGGCTCGGAAATCGAGTCGGAAAAGTGACGTAGCGGGCGACACAACTTTTCAACATGGGATTTGGCAGCACCGCGAAGAAGGTCCAGAAATTGGCCGACACCGCAGAGAAACTCTACGCGAAACTCAACGAACTGCGCGAGCAGGTCGCTGAGATGCGCGACACGCTGGAGACGACGAGCGACCGCGTCGAGGCACTGGAAGCGGAGAACGCCGAGCAACGTGCGCTCATCGAGGCACTCGCCAAGGAGGAGGGCATCGACGTAGACGACGTGGTAGAGGACGTGGAAGTGCCGGAAGTCGAAGAGTCGGACGCCGAAGAATCGGACGCGACGGCGGCGGACGACTAAGTTGGGCGACGACTGGTTCGATTCTCCTTCGAGATACAGCAACCGTTAACCGACCCCGCAACATTTGCCCCGAATATGACAGCCCACGGGACGCCGCTTTCGTCGGTCCTCGACACAGTCGGGGAGACGCCGCTCGTCCGCGTGCAGTCGGCCCCCGAAGCGGTGCCAGTGTACGCGAAGTTGGAGTCGTTCAACCCCGGCGCGAGCGTCAAGGACCGCATCGGCCTGTACATCGTCGAACAACTGCTCGAACGTGGGGACCTCGAACCCGGCGGTACGGTCATCGAACCGACCGCCGGAAACACGGGCATCGGCTTCGCTATCGCCGCGGGACAGTTGGACGTGAACGCCGTCTTCGTCGTCCCCGAGCGATTCAGCGTCGAGAAACAGCAACTCATGGACGCACTCGGCGCGCGCGTCGTCAACACGCCCACCGAGGACGGCATGGGCGGCGCAATCGACCGGGCGCACGAACTCGCCGAGGAAATCGACGGCGCGGTCGTCCCCCAACAGTTCTCGAATCCGCTGAACGTCGAAGCCCACTACGAGACCACCGGGCCGGAGATTTTCGACGCGCTGGATGGGGAGGTCGGTGCAGTCGTCGCGGGGTGTGGCACCGCAGGCACGCTGATGGGCATCGCCAAGTACGCGCTCGACCAACACCCCGACACGCACGTCGTGGCGGTCGAACCCGAGGGGTCGCTGTACTCCACGACGAAGGGCGCGGACGCCGAAGAAGACGAGTACAAAATCGAGGGCATCGGCACCCACGACACGGACACCAACGAACTGTTCGAACCGGAGTTGGTGGACGAAATCATTCAGGTCCCCGACCGGCGCGCCCACGACGAACTGAAGCGACTGGCGAGTGAAGAGGGTCACCTCGTAGCGTCGAGTTCCGGCGCGGCGAGCGTGGCGGCGCGCAACGTCGCCGAGCGAATTCGAGACGGTGAGATAGACGTTCCGTACGACTCGGTGGCGACCATCTTCCCCGATTCGAGCGAGCGGTACCTCTCGAAAGGCATCTATCGCTCGTTCGAGGAATGGGAAGGGTAGCGCGAGAACGACATTTGAGTGTAGTTGCGTTACTTCTTGAATTTCGGTGGTAGTTCCGTAGAAGGTTGTGAGTCATAGAAGCGTCCTGCTCACACGTCACAAATGAGAACCGCACCGCCTGAGCCACATCCTCCCCAGATGATTCCTTCGTTCGCACCTCCGGTGCTTCACTCAGTCATCCCTCGCACGAACAGTCACTGTGGTCGTGCAAAGCGCGTGACCACCGCGACTGCGAGCGCGGGCGGTACCGGAGGGGCCGCCCCAACTTGGTGCGAGAGATGAGAATCACAGCGCGAGCGGCGCAACGTGTCGCGTCGCTCGAACCCGAGAATCGCAGTCGGTTGGGGAGGCGTGTGGACGTTGCGGTCTCACTTGTGACGGCAACAGTGCTGTTCTCGTCGCTAGTTGGCTCTCTATCACCAAACTCGTCTGCCAGCAACTGGCTTCGAAAATCAACTGGTGAGTTACCGCACCAAAATCCCTCAGACCCTCGTTTCAAGCCACTAGCCGCTGATGTTCGACTTTCATGCACTTGTCTTGGACCACGCGCTTGCCTGCATCCTCTGCCTTCTCCGCGGCCGCGTCGTCCCGAATTCCCAGTTGCGTCCAGATGACCTTCACGTCCTCGCGCTCGATTGCTTGGTCTACGATGCCCGCGACTTCCTCACTCGGGCGGAACACGTCCACGATGTCGATGTCTTCGGCCACGTCCGAAAGCGAATCGGACACTTCGCGGCCGAAAATCTCGTCGGCGTAGGGGTTGACCGGAATCACGTCGTAGCCGTGGTCGCGCAGGTACTTCGGAATCTCGTGGGCGTCTTTCCCTTCGGTACTCGAACAACCGACCACTGCGACAGTCTCCATTCCCAGAATCTCGCGCAGTTCGGCGTCGCTATCGACTGGCATAGCCGAACCGACGACGCCGACCTGCAAAAGGTTGCGGGCAGGGTGCGAAACTGGCCGATAGTTGGCGCTTTTACGGAACGGGTCGCCACTCCGAACCGCCGCCGACGCCGGTGAGTCGAAGTTCAGTCTGGCGGTCCTCGCCCTCGCGGAGCTCGATTTGGCCGTCGAACAGTTGCTTGAGCGTACTCATCGTCTGGTCGTCGTGGGCCGTCGAGTCGATGACGAACACGCCGAGGGCGTCCGCGCTCTGGACGCGGCCGGTGAACACGTGCAAGAATCGGAAGACGGTTTGGAGGTCCGAGTACATCAACAGCGTCGAAAGCGAGTGAAGCAGGATTCGGTTCCGCTGGACGCTGCGCTTCTTGTAGAACTCCTGTAAGAATTCCGAGAGCTGAATCCCGATGCCGGTCATGTCCACTGGAGAAGAGGCGTACTGAATCGAACTGTCCGAGGAGGGGTTCATTCCCTGCTGCTTAGAGACGCAGTCCACGATGCCGATTGGACCGCTCTCGCGTTGGCCAAGCTTGTCGCTCAGTGCGTCACGCATACTCTCGCCGCCGTCCTTCGTGGTGACGATTATCGCACCGTCGCCCTGACGACTGCCGTGAGCGAGAACGTCGAGCGCGAGCGTTCGTTTTCCCGTCATCGGTGGCCCGGTAATCAGGAGGTTCGTCCCTGGTTCGACTTCGACCCCCTGACAGGCCTCACCCAATCCGTACATGGCGGTTCCTCGCAACAGAGTGACACTGGGCGCGTGGACCGGCAGACGCTACCACAGTTTCGTCTGGCAGTAAGATACCTCGTGTCACTTATATTCTTTTTGATTGCTTACTGAGACACGGCAGACGCGACGAATCCCGCGGAATTACTGTCGAATTCAGGTCGTCTCGTGCGGGTCCACTCACGCCCGAAGCCCGTCGATTCTGTCGAGCGACTGCTCCCGGATGTACTCGATGGCGATGCGTGTGAGATGGTCGTCCACCGCGGCGGCCGCCCGGTCGAGGTAGGCTTCGACGATGCGACGGAGCGTCTCGACGCCTTCGGCACGACTGTCTGCGATGTTCAGTTCCGCGGTGACGGGCGTCAGTTGCGTTCCCTTGTCTTCCGGATAGTCGTCGGTGTCGTCCAGTCCGATTTGAGCTCCGATGACCATCAAGACGATAGCCCGCTTGAACCCGTCGCCCAAGTCGAGTCCGAGGTCGGCTTCGTACATGTTCAGCATGTCCTCGTAGAGGATACCGACCCGGGCGTACTGCGTGGCGAAGTACGGAATCTCGAACTCGTCGCCGAACAGTGCTTCCCCGCTTTCGGCATCGGCGAACTTGTACTGCTCGCGGATGTCTTCGGCCGCGTCGGTCCGCTCGTCGGCGGAGGCTTCTCGGTAGTTGTCGAGCAGTTCTCGGAACGTCTGGTCTTCCTCCTGATGGCGCTCGGAGAGTTCGACCGCGTGTTCGTAGTACGTCCGCACCGTCTCGGGCGTGTCCTCGTGGTCGAACCACGATTCGACGTCGTCCTGCAAGCTCTCTTGGGCGAGTTCGGCGACCTGCGGTCGCGGTTGGAGGTTCGTCTGGAAGTCCTCGTACTCCTCGTCGTTTATGGCGTCGCGCATGTCGCCGTCGAGGAGCGCGCGGACGATGTTCCGCGTCGTCTCGCGGCCCTGCGCCACGAGGTCGCGGTTCACGTCGCCAACGGCTCGTGAGACCGGTACGTCCCCCGCGACGACGTGGATTCGCGCGAGCGTCAGCATCGCAGGCAGGACTAGTCGCGTGTCGTAGTCGAACCGTGCCTGCTCGTTTTCCGCGCCGGGAACGGGATTCAGCTCGCCGTCCTCGCGGGCTTGCTGGAGGTCCCGCTCGACGCTCAGAAAGAGTCGCTCGGTTATCGACGCTATCTCCGACTCGACTTCTTGGCGGAGCAGTACCATCGACAGCACCCGCGGGTCGCGTGACTCCGCGAGGGTCGTGTAGAGTGCCCGCGCTGTCGCCGGTATCCGGGACCGAACGCTACCCATCTTGTCGGAGAGTCGCCCGTCGCGCTATTTGAGGATTGTGTAATCGCTGTCGGAGCGCCCGAACGCAGCGGACGACGCCGAAACGAGCCGCAAACGAGCTTTTTATGTATCTCACGTCGGCTGTTCAGCGTAATGAGAGACGCGGACGCTGGCGATAACTGGCTGAGTCGGCTCCAAGCCAGACTGACTCGCGCGGACGACACTGCGAGGTCGGTCGGTCGAGTCGCACAGGCCGGAAAGCTCGCCGCTCGGACGCTCCTGTCGTTGGACACGAATCCGGTTCCGGCCGACTGGACCCACGTCACGAAGGTGGACCCGGAAGACGCGAAGAAACTGCCACTACTCTATCCGCTCTACCTTCGCCACTCCAGTGCCGTCTCTGTTGGCGGTTCTGCGGACGTGACTGTCAAGAACACTAAACAGACGTTCTCGCTCCTCGAACCGGCGTCGGTACCGGTGTTTCACGAACCGAGCGGGCCGAGACACGTCACGCGCGCCTCGCGCGAGCAGGCGGAGTTCCTCGCTATCCCCGAGGTGCTGAACGGCGACTCAGAGTCGCTCGTCGGGCAACTCGGCGCGGGCGTCGAACACATCCGCGAGGAGCTAGCCCCCGAACTGCTCCGCGAGAAGGTGCCGATACTCCCCGAGAGCGTCGAAGACAAACTCGCCGAGTTCCTGACCTCGTGGCTCCTCTCGGAAGCCATCTTCGAGGCGTACATCATCCAGAACCCGGACAGCGCGGCCGCCAGAGAGGCGAACGTCGAGGAGTCGGACCTGCTGTCGCCCGCCGAAGCGAAGCGTCACGCGATGGCCGCGGAGTGTCACCTCGGAAGCGAACTCGTCTACCTCGAATACTCCGGCACCTACGGCGGCGAGGAAGCCACCGAAATCCTCGACGCCATCTCCGCGGGCACCTCGTGGTCGCGGCTCTGGTACGGCGGCGGCATCGACTCACGAGAGTCGGCAACGGCGATGCTGGACGCGGGCGCGGACGCCGTCGTCGTGGGCGACGTGTTCCACCGCGTCGCCGACGAAGAGGTAGAACTCTGTTCACGGGCGTTGGACGACTTGGGGAACAACACCGACGGCGAATCCGTCCGCGAGTGGGTCGCCGAAACGGTCGAAATCGGCGACTCGGCCGCGGCCTCGTACCTTTCGACGATTCCCTCCGTTACCGACCCCGAATCCGTCGCCCAGCAGTATCTCGTGGCGACAGTGCAGACGTGGCTCGACTTGCACGCCGTAGCCGACGAGAACGAAGCGACGAGCGAAACTGAGCTTCGACGGACACTTCGAGCAGGCGAAACGTCGGTGCTCCCAGACGCCACGAGTGACCTCGACGCTGGCGACACCGAACTGGTCCGGCGTGGCCTGCTCGCCCTACTCGCAGAACACACCGACGTGGCGGGATTCGAGGCCACCAGAACCCACCTCGGGTTGTCGCTGTCGTAGCGTCGTTATTCTCACCGTAATTACTGTTTTAGCGGGTGTGAAACAGTGGGGCAGCGAGCGTCTGCGATAGGACAGTGAAGTGGCTCTCGGTGAAACGAATCAAAACGATGTTTAGCCGAGCTATAGTAAACTGGATAGGTCACGTTGGAACGAATAGTGATTCAGGTGAGTCTCGCAGACAAACTTTCGAGCGTGGTCCGTGACACCCAATCGGAGGAGACGTACGAGTGCGTAAACTGTGAGTCGCGGTTCGTCCTCGACCGCCAGACCTGTCCCGACTGCGGCGGTTGTACCATCGACCGCATCGAGTGGGACTCTGTTCTCGCCGAGTGAGTTTTGTCACGACGGGGCACGCCCGGAGTGAAACCACTGTGTTTAAATTGCGCGCCGGATTACGCAAGAGTGCGGGCGCTTAGCTCAGTCTGGACAGAGTACTTGGCTTCGGACCAAGCTGTCACGGGTTCAAATCCTGTAGCGCCCACTCGTTCTTCGAACAGTACGATTCCAATGGACGTGAGTACGTCTCGAATGCCGAATCACGGCGACGAACAGTAACTGTCGCTCACTGTCCAAAGCTACGACTCGTATGGATACCGCGCCTGCGAGCCACAGTCACACGTAATCACGACGTGTCCGTCTTGTAGCCGAACACGCGCATTCTTGCCGGGGCGCAGATACCGGTCACAGCTATCACACGTAAATCGTTTGAACTCTCGCGGGAGGGAGACGCGATTGCGCTCGGCGAGTCGGCGTGCGAGGCGGACGTACTCTCGGGCGCGGTCGTCGTTACAATCAGCGGCGGCGTCACGCGCGAGCGATGCGAGGCGCTCGATGCGTTCTTCGGCTATCGTCATGTGGGAATGGGGGGTGGGGGTTTCCGGGGCGAGACAGGATAAGGATAGAAGGAATCCTGTGTAGCCCCATTGGGGGCAATACCACGAATAGGTAAAATAACTTTTGGTTTCGGTCATCTACGGGGGTGAGTAGTGGTGAACGCGTCGGAAACGACGCTCTCGGAACAGTTCCCGCGTTTCGGTACAGTTTTCCTCCGCGCGCGTCTCCGAGCGAACAGTGCGCGCGCTCAACTATCTCGAACTGGAGTCGCAACTCGACCGGAGCGGCATCGGCACCGCCGCCGACCACCAGCGGAAGGCACTCGAATCGACCGACGTGGAAGTCGTCACGACGCCGTGGACGAGCGCCGCCACCGCGCTCTCTGGGTCACCGTTCCGAGAGTACGACGTGGCCCACTGCAACCTCATCGGTCCCGGTTCGATCGCCGTCGCGCGCCACGCCAAGCGCAACGACATTCCGCTCGTCCTCCACTCGCACGTAACCCGCGAGGACTTCGCCGAGAGCTTTCGGGGGTCGAACCTGCTCGCGAAACCGCTCGGTCGCTATCTGAAGTGGTTCTACTCGCAGGCGGACCTCGTGCTCTGTCCGAGCGAGTACACGAAGTCGATTCTCCAGTCGTATCCCGTAGACGCGCCGATTCGGCCGATGACGAACGGCGTAGACGCCGACTCCTTGTCGGGGTTCGAAACGCTCCGCGAAGAGTACCGCGAGAAGTACGACTTGGAAGGGATGGTCGTCTTCGCCATGGGTAACGTCTTCGAGCGCAAGGGACTGACGACGTTCTGTGAGTTGGCGAAGGCAACGAGCTACGACTTCGCGTGGTTCGGTCCCTACGACGAGGGACCGCAGGCGAGTTCGACCGTGCGCAAGTGGACCCAGAACCCACCCGAGAACGTCACGTTCACGGGGTGGATAGACGACAAGCGCGGCGCGTTCGCGGCGGGCGACGTGTTCTGCTTCCCGACGAAGAACGAGAATCAGGGCATCGCGGTGCTGGAAGCGATGGCCACCGGAAAGGCTGTCGTCCTGCGCGACATCCCTGTCTTCGAGGAGTTCTTCACGCACGGCGAGGACTGTCTCAAGTGCGATAGTTTCGCGGAGTTCGGGCGGGCGCTGGAGTTGCTCGAACGCGACCCCGGGTTGCGGGAGCGATTGGGGAAAAACGCCGAGGAGACCGCCGCCGAACACAGTCTGGACGCGGTCGGCGAACGACTCGCGGCGACGTATCGGGAACTCGTCTGAATCTACTGTCTGAACTCCTCCTGCGAGCATCTCCCTCAGACGCCGAAGTTCCCGCTGGTCGTGATGTCCGAGTTACTAAGTCCCCACAGTTCCGCGTTGACGAACCGACAGCCAGTCATGTACAGGCCGTTCTCCGCGCTGTCGTAGTTGTTCGTGCTGAACCGTGCAGTCTTGTCAGACGTGCCTTCGAAGCGCGTGTTGACGAACGTGTTGTCCGACTGTCGGAGTTCGACGATGTGGGTGCCACACGAGACGCGGATTCGACTGCTCTCCATCGTCACGTGCGAGGCGTCGATGGCGACGCCTTCGCGGTAGCCAGAGCCGTCGTACGAGCAAATGAGGTCCAAGTCTCGAATCGTCGTCTCGTCGCGGTTGATTTCGACGGAGAATCGGGGTGCTTCATCGCCAGCGTCGTCACGAATCGTGACGTCTTCGAGGACCACCGGTCTGTCTGGCGTACTCGACCCCTCGGTCACCTCGATGGCGTGGCCGTCCTCCGTGAAGGAGTTCGGTCCGACGTAGATGTCGATGCTCTTCGCGGCGGCACCGTTGGCGTCGGAGTTAATTCGTAGCAGGTCGTTTTGGGCTTCCTGTCCGTCGATGCGGACGTTCTCCGCGAACGGCTGGAACCCCTCGTAGTCGTCGGACGACCCGGCAAGCCAGAGCCCGGTACTGCCGTAGCCGACGGAGTTGGCGTTGTCGATGACGATTTCGGAATCGTGACAGACGTCGTTGACGCCCAATCTGACGTTCGCGCCGCCGTTGTTCTTCGCGGTGCAACCGTGCAGGACGTTGCGACCCGGCGAGTTCATCACGTAGAAGCCGTTGTCGATGAAGCCCTCCACGTAACACTGGTCGTAGATTTTCGTGCCGTGGTGTTTCGGGTCGGAACTGAAGGGAATCGCGTGGCCGACTTCGTCTTTCGAACTCCATTTGGTGCCGCCATCCGGCTGTTTGACGTTCCGCATGAAACAGACGCCCGTCTCGTTGGCCATCTGGACCTTGAACGAGAACCGCTGGTTCGTGTCGTGGTCCACGCTCCCGTCGCCGTTCCGGTCTTGGTACTTCGAACGCGACCCCGAGACAGTGACGTTCTCGACGAGTGTGTACTCGCCGATGACCGACTCGATGGTCCCGGCGTCGATGGTGGTGTCGCCGTCGTCAGTGATGTCCACGGTGAAGTTCTTGACGACCAACCGTTCGGGCGGCGTGTACTCGCCGCCGAGTTGGAAGAGCAGATTCATGTCGGGGTCGGTCACGTTCAGCGTGGCGTGCGGTTTCCCGACGAATCCGAGCGCTTCGAAGTCGGTCTTGTTCAGCGTCGTATTCCACGTGTAGGTGCCGTTCGGGAACGTGAACAGGTAGTTCGCCGAGGAGTCGTTGCCGACGAACGAGTCGATTTCGGCGGCCACGTCGGTGCCGGAACCGGGCGAAACTCCGAGGTCCGCGCTCACGTCCACGACGTTCCACCCGTCCACGGAAAGACCACCTTCGATGGAGGTGTCCGTGCCAACTTGGACGGGACCACCCTCGTGGCCGCGAACGAGGTAGTCTTGGTTCTTCTCGTCCCAGAACTGGACCTTGCCGTCGCCACTTCCGTTGGTGATGAACGAGGCGTACTTGTTCTCGGCGTGGATGTCGTCGCCGAGGTAGATGTCGTCGGTATTGACGATGTCGTAGCCGCCCGCGTCGAGACTCGCGGCCATCGCGTTCGAGCCGTCGATGTGGAGTGATCCGTCAGACGCACTCGCGGTTCCAGTACTCGGTCCTGCCAACCCGAAACCGAGTCCAGCCAGACCCGTCAGTGCCATCACGTCTCGGCGAGAGACCGTTTCGTCCGTGTCTCCTGAATTGTCCTCTTCTTTCGTCATCTCAACTAATATATTTAATTATGGATAAAAATTACTTTTGGCTGTAATACTATAGAATTATTCTTTGGTCGCCCGTTCTACTGGCGACAAGACGAAGACACAAACCCTTAACATCCACTGTGCAAAGGTCGGGACGATGAGTTATCGGGTCGCCGCGTTCACGGACACCTACCTGCCGACGGTCAACGGTGTCACCTACACCATCAAATCGTGGCGAGAGTGGTGGGAGCGGTCGGGGAGTAAGATGGACGTCGTCTACCCGAGTTCCGACGGCCACCGCCCAGAGTCGGGCGAACACCCCATCCGAAGTCTTCCGTTTCCGTTCTACGACGGCTACCGCCTCGGAACGCCCCGAATCCCAAAGGCGGTCCGAAACGCGGAACTCGTCCACGCACACACCCCGTTCTCCATCGGTCTCGGTGGCCTTCGACTCGCGCGCGACCGCGACATCCCGTTCGTGGCCTCCTACCACACGCCGACCAGCGAGTACGCCGACTACGTGTCGCCGACCGATTCGGTCGCGTCGGTCGTCAGCAAGGTCAGCGAAGCGTACGAGCGCTGGTTCTTCGGGCGCGCCGACGCCGTCCTCGCGCCGAGCGAGGCGACTCGCGACCACATCCGCGAGGAGGTCGGCGTAGACACGCCGGTCGAAGTCGTCCCCAACGGCATCGACACCGAACGGTTCCGCCCAGTCGAGACCGACGACTTCCTCGACCGCCACGACCTCCGTGGCGACCGACCCCTCGTCGGCTACACCGGCCGCCACGGCTACGAGAAGCGACTCTTCGAACTGATCGATGCGGCCGCAGAGATGGACGTTACCGTCGTCTTCGGCGGCGACGGACCGGCCCGCAGAGAGTTAGAGCGGCGGGCCACCGACCGCGGTGCAGACGCGCGATTCCTCGGCTTTCTGGACCGCGAGGAGATGCCAGCGTTCTACTCCGCGCTCGACGTGTTCGCGTTCCCGAGTCCCGTCGAGACGCAGGGGCTGGTCGCGCTGGAAGCGAACGCCTGTGGCACGCCGGTCGTCGGCGCGAACGCGGGCGCGCTCGAAAACACCATCGCGGACGGCGAGACGGGCTATCACTACGAGAGCGGCGACGTAGACGACTTCCGAACGGCGATTCGCCGGACGCTCGGCGAGTGCGAGACGCTGCGGGAAACCTGTCTCGACCGGCGTGAGGAGTTCAGCGTCGAACACGCCGTCGAGCGGTTGGGCGACGTGTACGAACGGGTGTCCGCAGAGACGACGTAACCGGTCGCGACGACTCCGGTCGTGGCTGACCCGTTAGTATAAGTCCTCTCGGTGAATCCAACGGATAGTGTCTATTTCAGACGCGGCGATAGGTGCCGGATTCGACGCGTTCCCGAGCCAAGTTGCGATACTCGACGCGACCGGTCGAATCGTCTACACGAACCGCTCGTGGCGGGAGTTCGGAGCGAACAACGGCGGGTCGGGAGAATCGGTCGGGGAGAACTATCTCTCGGTCTGTGAGGCGACGGAGGACGACAACGCGACGGTCGTCGCCGACCGCATTCGGTCGCTCCTCGACGACGACGAGCAGGTTGTGGCAGTCGAGTATCCGTGTCACGCGCCCGACCGAGAACGGTGGTTCACCATGCGAGCGACGAAGTTCGACCACGCCAACGAGACGTATCTGCTGGTCACGCACGTCGATATCACCGAGCGAAAGCTCTCAGAGCAAGCCGTCCGCGAACAGAACGACCGACTGGAGACCGTCGCCAGCGTTCTCAGCCACGACCTTCGAAATCCACTGAACGTCGCGCTCGGCCGGGCACGGATGATGGAATCCGAACACGGTGAAGCGGTCGTTCGGTCGCTCGAACGCATGGAGGACATCGTCGCGGACGCACTCGTCCTCGCCCGCGACGAAGACGCGACGAACTGTGGCCCGGTCGAGTTGCGCGACCAAGCCGAACGAGCGTGGGAACACGTCGAGACTGACGACGCCAGTCTCGTCGTCGCCGACTCGTTCACCTTCGAAGCGGACTCGGACCTGCTCGGACACGTGTTCGAGAATCTCTTTCGTAACGCGATAGACCACGCCGGGTCGGGCGTGACCGTCACTGTCGGCTTACTCGATAACGAGTCAGGGTTCTTCGTGGCCGACGACGGGCCCGGCATCCCGGAAGACGAACGCGAAACGGTGTTCGACCATGGATACACTACCTCCTCGGAGGGAACTGGGCTCGGACTCGCTATCGTCCAGCAAGTCGTGGAGGCTCACGACTGGACGGTATCGGTAGACAGCGGCGCAGAAGGAGCCAAGTTTGACGTTCGAACTTAGAGTTCGACTCGCTCGACCAGTTGGTCGGCGTCGTCCCTGATATTGACCGCGACGATTCGGATGTCTTGTTCGAGCCCCGAATCCTGTAGTTTGGCCTTCAGCAAGTTGTCCACCTGATAGACGCCCGCGGCGTTCAGCATCTCGATTTCGACCAGCACGGGCACGGTGTCGCCTTGCATCAGCGAGACGCGCTGAATCGCCTGACTGGAGACGGTGTTGATGCCGCGGCCACCCTTCTCGTAGGGGATGCGCGAGCGACCCTTCTCCATGTCGAGGGCGTCCGCGACGCGGACGACGCCCGCTTCCGTGGTGAGCGGGTCTTCCTCGGTGTGGTGACAGAGGATGGCGTGCAGCACCTCGCCCTTCACGCGCACCACGTCGCCAGTGTCGTAGAAGTTCGGCAGTATGCGGTCGAGCAGGTCTGCCGCGAGCGGAATCGACCAGTAGGCGTGGTCGTCACGGTGGACGACGTGACCGATGTCGTGGATGGTCGCCGCCAACGCGACGATGACGCCCTCGTCTTCCTCGTCCAGTCCTTGCTGGGCCGCACCGTTGAACTCCACGCCGCCAGCTTTCAGGAGGTCGTACAGCGCCAAGGCACGGTTGCGGACGATTTCGATGTGTTTGCGGCCGTGGTCGTTGTACCCCTTTCGCGTCACGGGGTTGATGTTCTGAGCGTCGAGATACGCCTGAATCTCGTCGTCGTTCGCCATGAACTCCAGCATCTCGTTCAATCGCTCGTCGGGGAACGAGTGTTCGTCCTCGGGGTTGTACTCCCGATGACGGTCGCCAGTCTCTTTCTGTTCGCTCATACCACCTACGAGGAGTCCCAAAAGAAAAAGCCCTCGGCCACGGGAAGAGTTCGTCGGAGACGAGTCCGCGGGCAGTCGGGCCGACTACTCGGCGGGCAGTCCAGCGGTTACTCGGCGGCTTCTGCGGCAGCACCTTCGACTTCTTGATAGTCCGGTTCGACGCCGGGGTCGTCGCTGACCCACGAGTACGTGACCTCGCCGTCGCTATCGACGACGAAGACGGCGCGCTTGGCGACGCCGTAGTAGCCCATGTCCGCGAAGTCCATCTCCACGTCGTAGGCCTCGACGAGTTCCTTGTTCGTGTCGCTGACCAAACCGAAGCTCAGGTCGTTCTGGTCGCGGAACTCGTCGAGTGCGAACGGCGTGTCCACGCTGACGCCGTAGATGGTCGCGCCCACATCCTCGAACGCGGCCATCTCGGACTCGAACGTACACAACTCCTCGGTACAGACGCTCGTAAACGCGCCGGGGAAGAACGCCAGTACGAGGGGCGCGTCGTCGAGGTTCTCCGAGAGCGTGAACGGTGCTATCTCGCCATCAGCGAGCGGTGCAGTGAAGTCTGGGGCGTCGTCACCTACGTCTATCATTGCCTTCGGGCATATTCACGTCTGTTCAAAGACCCTTCCGACTCGGCCGCGAAACGAGCAAAAAGCCTATAAATACGAGACAGCAACTCAGTAGTAGAGATGGTACAGACGATTCCACTGTTCGGACCCGTTCCCGGCGGGATGGAGATGATGGTCATCCTCCTCATCGCCGTCCTGCTGTTCGGCGCGAACAAGATCCCGAAACTCGCACGCTCGACCGGTGAGGCAATGGGCGAATTTAAGAAAGGTCGCCAAGAAGTCGAAGACGAACTGCAGGAGATGCAGAGTGGTGGCTCCAGCAGCACCGACCTCAACGACGACGACGACTACGGTACGGAGACCCAGACCGAAACTGAGACGAGTACCAGTAGTTCCAGCGGCGACGCCAGCAGCGAATAACTCGTACTTTTCCTTTGGGGCGTGTGGCCTAGTGGATAGGGCAGAAGGTTCCTAACCCTCTGATCGCGGGTTCGAACCCCGCCACGCTCGTGAGGCTTCGCCCAACGAGCGTGGCGAGCCTCGCAAACAAACCGCGTTTGCTCAGTCCCGTCACGCCCGTTCATTCCGTTCGCGGGCGTGACGACGTTCGCAAACAAACCGCGTTTGCTCACCACCGTCAGAGCAAGCTCTGACGAGGCTCGCAGACCTTCGGTCTGCTCACCTCCGCCACGCCCGTCATCGTGTCCGAGCGAACGCGAGGACCGATGACGAAAGCGTGCGGGTTCGAACCCCGCAAGTCACAGTTCCGTCTCTCGACACACTCCTAACCCCCAATTCGACCGCAAGCGACGAGTCGGTGGCTCGTCGCTCGTCACGTCGAAACCCCAGAAAACGAAACTCCCGTCTATCCGTCGCCGTGTTCGTCGTCGATGACGACTTGTCCGTCCTGTACGTCCACGTTGATGAGCGTCTTCACGTCGTAGTTGGTGTCGTCCAACTCGTTCGGGCCGACTTTCTTGATGACTGCGACCACGTCAGCCACGTCAGCGCCGATGTGGTCGAGCGCCTCGGTGATGGCCTTCATCGTACCGCCGGTGCTGAGAACGTCGTCCAACAGGAGGACGCGGTCGCCCTCGTGGACGTTGTTGACGTACATCTCGTTCTCGGAGTAGCCCGTCTGCTGGGAGAGCGCGACTTCACCCTCCAGTCCGTACTCGCGCTTACGGATGACCACCAACGGGATGTCGGTCATTAGCGACACCGCAGTCGAGATGTGGATGCCCATCGCCGCGGGGGTGACGATTTTGTCCACGTCCTCCAGTTCGGCTTTCCGAATGATTCGGATGACGATTTCGCGCAGGAGACTGGGTTCGAGGACGGGAATCCCGTCGCTGATGGGATGTACGAAGTAGTGGTAACCGTCCTTCTCGATGATGGGAGCGTCGAGCAGCGACTGCTTCAGCTTATCCATGTTGGGTGTACTCGATGCGCTAATAAAAGGTGACGGTATCTGGTCGCCTCACAGAGTCGTTGCCATGGGTGTCGTCCCCACTCGTACAGCGCGAGTTCGTTCCACGCCTCACGGCCGAAAATACATATACGGTGACGAAATAGTCATTTGTGACTACGATGGCGAGCGAGATTCCGCGAGAGAAGTTGGTCGAGGCGTTGCAGAACTTCGCCGTAGCGTTGGGAGAGACGCCGACCCGCGCCCAGATGAACGAGAACGGTCCGTACTCGTCGACCCCCTACTACTCCGAATGGGGCAGTTGGAACGACGCACTGGCCGCCGCTGGACTGACGACGAACCACCGCACCGACATCAGCGACGAGGAGTTGTGCGAGGAATTGCGGCGAGTGCGCAACGAGTTGGACCGACTCCCCCGCTTCGAGGACATGGACGACCACGGCGAGTTCTCGCCGCACACCTACACCCGACGCTTCGGGTCGTGGGCAGCGGCGAAGGAGCAAGCGGGGCTGGCCGGAGAGACCAGAACGAGCAGACGGATTCCCGAGTGCGCGCTGGTCGCCGCTCTCTGGGCCCTCCGCGACGAAATCGGGCGGACGCCTACCCAGCAGGACATGAACGAGTTGGGCGACTTCTCCCAACGACCCTACTACCGCGCGTTCGACTCGTGGGGCGCGGCGTTGGAAGCGGCGGGGTTGGAATCGGATCGATAGAGCAACGTTAGGTCTTCGTTGTTGGTAGAATCTGCCCAGACGCTTCGTAGTCGATACCGTTCTCTATCGAAGTTGTGACGTCGTACTTCTCACCGAAAAAAATGTTAATCGGTTTAGTTGTCGAACGTGAATACCGACGCGTTTGAAGCGTCTCCATTCGTGCTGTAGGCGACAATGGAATCGGCACCCGTTCCAGTACAGTCAAGAGTCTGACCGACTTGTTCAACAGATTGTGTGGCCAGGTTCGGATAGCTTGCGCCTGCACACTTGACACCGTCCGTATTCGGACCTAGTGAATTCAATGTCACTGCTTTGTCGTTCGCAGCGGATTCCACGACACCCGCAGACGCGTTCGACTGTACATTCTCACCGAGTCCAAGGACAAATGTCCCTATAATTGCAGCAAGAATAACTGTGATGGCGACCATCAAGATTACTCCGATGACCGGGCTCACAGCTCGTGTTTCCGACAGCTTCTCTTTGAGTTCTTGTTTGAGGCTCATGTGTTTTGATTTCTCCGTTTTCACGCACGTTCTCACGTCCGAGAATTGGCCGTGTCCTTTATAAGTCCAACAATCCTCGTTTGAATCGTCGGAAGGGTTGTCAAGCCGCCCCAGACCGGCATTTTCTCGGCGTTAATTCGTGCTTACAAATCCTCTTGAGAGGCCACCTATATAAATACTTGCTTACCTGAAAATAGAATTATACAACATGATACTTTCCGGAATGTGAGAACATCGCACGCACGTCACAGAGGCTAACATTCACTACAAACAACGCGCAGTTTTAAGGTATCTCTCGCAAAAGTGACCACCAATGAGTCGAGCGAGTCGCGCGGACGAGACGACACTGCGGTCGGCGCTTCAGTCGCTGGCCGCGCGACTCGGGAAGACACCGACGGTAGTCGAGATGCACGAGCAGGGCGACTGTGACCCACAGCGGTACTTCGAGGTGTTCGACGGGTGGGACGAAGCCCTCGAAGCGGCCGGACTCGACCCCGGCGACATGGGGAAATCGATTCCCGACCGCGAGTTGCTGGCGGAGTTACAGCGACTCCACACCGAGTTGGGGAAGACGCCCACCCAGCGGGACATGGCCGACCACGGCGAGTACTCCACGCGCACGTACCAGACGCGGTTCGGGAGTTGGAACGCAGCCATCGAACAGGCGATGCTCTCGACCAACGAGATTTCCGAGAAGGACCTCCGTCAAGAACTGACGCGACTGGCCGACGAACTGGACCAACCACCGACTGCCGAGGAGATGGAGGAGTACGGCGAATACGCGCCCGTGACGTACCACCGTCGATTCGGGTCGTGGCGGGCCGCGCTCGCGGAGGTTGACTTCGCCACGAATCGAACAAAGAGCGACGTGTCCGAGACAGAACTGCTCGCGGACGTGCGCCGACTCGCCGACGAACTCGGCCGCTCGCCGAGTGCCGACGACGTTCAGGCACGTGGTGCTTACTCCGTGCGTGAGTACGCCGAGCGATTCGGGTCGTTTCTGGCGGCCCGCGCGCAGGCGTTGGACGACGAAGCGACCGACGAACAGACCTTCGCCGACGACTCCTGACCGGCCGAGGAGTGACCAAAACCACTCGTGTGTAGCGTGAGAGCGCGACGAACTGGACGACCGTCAAACCCTCACTCCCGGCGACCCCACACGGTTTGAGAACTGTTAAGTCGAGTCCGGGGTGACTCACGCACGTGCAACCGACAACGGACCCAGTAGCCGCGGCGGTCCTCGCCGTCGTGTTTCTGCCGTTCGTAGCCGCGGCGGTGACGCCGCTGGTCTATCGCGCGTTGGGCGAGCGGACAGCCTACTTCGCGGCGGCCGTCGCGCTGGCGTGTTTCGGACTCGTCGCCAGCCAGTACGGCACGCACGGCACTGTCTCGGTCCCGTGGATACCCTCGTACGGAGGCGGAGTAGCGCTCAGTTTCTACGTCGATGGTCTTTCCCTGCTCATCGGGTTCCTGGCCAGCGGCGTGGGCGTGCTCATCCTCACCTACTCCGGCGGGTACATGCACGGCGAACCGGGACAGGCGAAGTACTACGCCGCGCTACTCGCGTTTATGGGGTCGATGTTGGGCGTCGCCTTCGCGGCGGACCTCATCGCCCTCTTCGTGTTTTGGGAGTTGACTAGCCTCTCGTCGTTCGTACTCATCGGTCACTACCAACGGACTGGGAGTTCGCAGTACGCCGCCCGCAAGTCGATGCTCATCACCGTCGCGGGTGGCCTGTTCATGCTCGTCGGGTTCTTGCTCGTCCACGACGCGACTGGCACGTTCGCCATGTTCGGCGCGGACGGCATCATCTCGAACCCCGAGCAGACGGTCGAAACGCTACGAGGCGCAGGCGTCTTCCTGCCTGCACTCGCCCTGCTCGTGGTCGGCGCGGCGGCGAAGTCCGCGCAGGTGCCGCTTCACATCTGGCTTCCGAACGCGATGGAAGCCCCCACGCCCGTTTCGGCGTTCCTGCACTCCGCGACGATGGTGAAGGCGGGCGTCTACCTCATCGGCCGGTTCCGTCCCGTCTTCGTCGGCGAGGAGTGGACGCTGATTCTGGCCACGCTCGGCTTGTTGACGATGACGATAACCGCGATTCTCGCGGTCGGTGCGACCGACATCAAGGAACTGCTGGCGTACTCGACCGCCAGCCACCTCGGTCTCATCGTCGCCGGGTTCGGTTTCGCGTCCATCTACGGCGCGGAGACCGGCGCGTTCCACATCATCAACCATGCGACGTTCAAGGCCGCACTCTTCCTCGTGGCGGGCATCGTCGCCCACGAAGCCGGAACGAGAAAAATCGACAAGCTGAGCGGTCTCAGAGAGGACCTCCCGATAACGGCGGCAATCGCGACGATTGCCGCACTCGGGATGGCAGGCGTCCCGCCGTTCAATGGCTTCTACTCTAAGGAACTACTCTTCGAAGCGTCCTACCACGCTGCGACGCACCACGAACTCGCCGCGCTCGGTAGTCTGGCGTGGCTCTACCCCGCCGTCGCGGTGTTCGGGAGCGTCTTCACGTTCCTCTACTCCATCAAGTTCATGATGCTGTTCTACGGCGAGAAGCCACGCGGACTCCACACGGTTCACTCGCCGCCGAAGACGATGCTCGCGCCGCCGCTCCTGCTCGCAGTCGTCGCGGGCATCATCGGCATCGGCGGCATCCTCGGAACCTTTGGAATTCACCTCTCGGCGTTCGACCACTTCGTCGCCGAAGTGACCCAGTCGGCGTTGCCGCCGGGCGCGGAGTTCCACGGGTTCAGTTACTACATCCCCGACCACATCACGCCTGCGCTCACGATGAGCGCGATTACCATCGCGGTCGGCGCGGCGGCCTATCCGTTCTACGACCGACTGCACGACGGCGTCAACTCGATTACGTCGGTGCCGCCCTTGACTGCTAACTGGTACTACGACGGCGCAACCGAGGGTCTGAACGACTTCAGCGACACCGTGGCTGGCACCGTCCAGAACGGCCTGCTCCGAACGTACGCGACGTGGGCGCTGGCGTCCATCTCCGCGCTGGCACTCGGTGGCTACCTCGCGGCGGGCGTCGCGATTCCGGCAGTTCCGGGAAGCCTCGGCGGGTTCGAAGTCACGCTCCCGATGCTACTCGTCCTGCTGGTCGCCGTCGTCGGCGCGATTGCGGTGAGCATCGCGCCCTCGCACATCTCGGGCGTGTTGACCCTCTCGATTCTCGGGTTCATGGTCGCGGTGTTCTACGTCCTCGCGGACGCGCCGGACCTCGCGCTGACCCAACTCGTGGTCGAGACGCTCGCGCTCGTCATCTTCCTGCTCGTCCTCGACAGATTGCCCGCGTTCTACGGCAACGTCGGCGGCGCGAAGATGATACGCGACGGCGTCCTCTCGGTGGTCGTCGGCGCGACGGTGTTCGTCACCGTCCTCGTCTCGACGGCCGCGGACCCCAGCCAAGAGAGCATTGCCAACTACTTCAGGGACTACGCAGTCACCGTGGAGGAAGCAGGCGGCCACAACATCGTGAACGTCATCCTCGTGGACTTCCGGGCGTTCGACACCATGGGCGAGATTTCGGTCGTCGCCATGGCTGCCCTCTCCGTACTGACCCTCATCGCCATGCGCGAACGAGGTGAGACTCAATGACGACAGTTATCGCACGCACGGTTACACGCGCAGTCGTACCGATAATCCTCGTGACGGCTGTCGCCTTGTTGTTGCAGGGTCACAACCTGCCGGGCGGCGGCTTCATCGCGGGCGTCCTGACGACGACGGCCTTCGCGCTCATCTACATCATCTTCGGACTCGACTACCTCGAAGAGGAATTGCTCCACCAGAACCGCCAACCCCTCCTCGAATCGATGCGACACGGCATCGTGGAGAACTACCAGTTGGCGTTCGGCATCGGACTCGCCGTCGCGGCAGTGTCGGGACTGGTTCCCGTCGTGTTCGATGAGAACTTCCTCTATCAGGACTTCTGGGTTCTCCACCACCTGCCCATCTACGGCGAACTCCACGTCGCCAGCGCGCTGGCGTTCGATCTCGGCGTCTACTTCGTCGTGGTCGGGAGCCTGCTGACGATTCTCGCGGTGGTGGGAAGCGAATGACCGCGACGCAACCGCAGTTCGTCCTCGCGGCGGTCATCGCCTCGCTGTTCGCACTGGGGACGTTCCTCGTCCTGCGCCGCGACATCGTGCGGGTCGTCTGGGGCGTCTCCATCATCAGCCAAGCGGCGAACATGTACCTCGTCACGATGGGCGGGTTCGCCGGGAGCGTTCCCATTCTCGGACACGGTGGTGGCCACGGCGGCGAAGCGGCCGTCACGGACCCGCTCGTGCAGGCGCTCGTCCTCACGGCCATCGTCATCGGCTTCGGGACGACGGCGTTCGCGCTCGTGCTGACCTACCGCGTCTACGAAGAACACGGCACTATCGACCTGTTCGAACTGGGTGATAGAGCATGAATCAGATGGTCATCGCACCCCTGCTCGTCGCGCTCGTCACGGCGATCGCGACACTGCTCACTCGCCGGTTCAACAGAGTGCAGGTCGCTCTGAGCCTCGCTGGCGGCCTCGGCTACGTCGCGGCAGTGTACGCGCTCGTGGCCGACGTAGACCCGCTCGGCGCGGCGAACACGTTCAGCTACCAACTCTCCGGCTGGGTCGCGCCGTACGGCATCACGCTGGTCGCCGACTCCCTGTCGGCGTTCATGCTGTCGTTCTCGGCTCTCATCTCGCTCGGCGCGCTCGCCTACTCGACGGTCTACGTCGATGCGTTCGGCCAGCGCGTCTCCTACCACCCGCTGTACCACTTCATGATGGTCGGCGTCACGGGGTCGTTCCTCACGGGCGACATCTTCAACCTCTTCGTCTGGTTCGAAGTGATGCTCATGTCGAGCTACGTCCTCGTGGTCTTCTACAGCGGGCCACAACACACCCGCGCCGCGCTCCAGTACGTGGTCCTCAACCTAGTCGGGAGTGCGGTCATGCTGTTGGCAATCGGCGGTCTCTACTCGACGACGGGGACGCTGAACATGGCCGACCTCGCCCAACTGCTACAGTCGGGTGGCACGGCACCTGCGCCAGTACTCGGTCTCTCGGCACTCCTGTTTGCGGTGTTCGCGCTGAAGGCCGGACTCGTGCCGTTCCAGTTCTGGGTGCCCGCCGCGTACCGCGCCGCTCCGGCACCAGTGTCGGCGATGCTTGCGGGCGTCGTGAAGAAGGTCGGTGTCTACGCCATCGTTCGGCTCTACTTCACGATATTCAGTGCGGCGACCATCGGCGAACTCGCACTGCCGGGCTTCTCGGGAGACTCCTTACTTGCGTTCTACGGCCCGATTCTGTTCGCCATGGCGACAGCGAGCATCCTCGTCGGCGGCTTCGGCGCGGTCGGTCGCGACGACATCGACGGACTGCTCGCGTACTCCTCCATCGGACAGGTCGGGTTCATCGTCCTGCCGTTGGCTATCGCGGCGACGAGCGGCGATTCGACCATCCAGACGCTCGGCGTCGCCGCGGCGCTCGTCTACGCGCTCAACCACGGGTTCGCTAAGGGACTGCTCTTCTTGGCGAGCGGCGCGGTGTACGACACCGTCGGCACCACGGAGTTTCCGGACCTCGGTGGACTGAGCGAGAAGGCTCCGGTCCTCTCGGGGAGTTTCTTCGTCGGCGCGCTCGCACTCATCGGCATCCCACCGCTGTCGGGCTTCTTCGGCAAGTTGCTCGTCTTCGACGCGGCGGGTCGCGCCGGGTCGAACCTCGCGCTCGCCGTCGCGCTGGTCGGGGCCATCCTAACTATCGCGTACTTCTCGCGGGCGTGGAACCGCGGCTTCTGGGGCGAACCCAGCCTCCTCGTCCAGCACGGCGACTCGCGCGTCTCGCTCGTCGCGGTCGTCCTGTTGCTCGCAGTCGCCATCGTGGTCCTCGGCATCGGCTTCGACGTGGTGTACCGCGCCGCGGAAGCGGGTGCGAACGCCGCACTGGACCGACAGGCGTACATCGATTCGGTCCTACAGGGAGGTGAACACGCATGAAGGTCCGAGAGTGGCCCGTGGTCGGCGTCATGCTGGCGTTCCTCTGGCTGTTCGTTCGCGGCGCGACGCCCGAGACTGTCGTCGGTGAGTTCCTCATCGGTCTCGCGTTCGGTCTCGGCGTCGCGTTCGCCTTCCGTCGGTTCTACGGCGACGAACTGAATCTCACGCGTGACGTTCGCGCGCTCCCCTACGCCGCGCTGTACGTCGCGGTGTTCCTCCGGGAACTGCTGACCGCGAACGTTGACGTGGCCTATCGCGTGCTCTCGCCGAGCATGCCCATCGAACCTGATGTGGTCGTCGTCCCGCTCCGCGTCCAATCGGACCTCGCGATTACGACCATCGCAAACAGCATCACGCTGACACCCGGCACCCTGACTATGGATTACGACGACGAGACGAACACGCTGTACGTCCACGGCATCACGGGAAAGAACCGCGAAGCGGTTCTGGACCCCATCCGAACGTGGGAGGACTACGCGCTGGTCATCTTCGACGAGGAGATGAAACCCGGCGACCCGGTGCCGGAGGTTCCGGTCACCGCCGGGGAGAAGCGCGCCGACGGGAGCGGAGACGCGCCCGACGGAGACCCGACGAATGGAGACGCAAACACCGAGGGAGGTGACACCGATGGCGAGTGAACTCACGGGCGTCTTCGCTCTCATCGTCAACGCAGGCCTCGTAATCGCCAGCGCGCTCACGCTGCTGGCGAGCTATCGAGTCATCGAGGGACCGACGGTCCCGGACCGCGTGGTCGCGCTCGACACCATCGGGACGAACGTCGTCGCCATCGCGGTGTTGTTCGCACTCGTGACCGGCGAGGGCCTGTTCGTCACGGTGAGCCTCGTCCTCGCCATCATCGGGTTCATCAGCACCATCGCGGTCAGTCAGTACGTAATCGAGGGTGACATCATCGAATGAACGTGATTCAGCAAGCCGTCGTCGTAGCGCTCGTCGTCGTCGGGAGTTTCTTCCTGCTGGTCGGCACCATCGGCCTGCTCAGGTTGCCCGACGTGTACAACCGAATGCACGCCACCAGCAAGGCGACCACCATCGGCGCGGCGTCGATGTTCGTCGCCGGGTTCGTCTACTACGGCCCGCAGGGCGCAGGCCTGACCTCCATCGTCGGGGTCGCCTTCCTGTTCATCACCGCGCCGACCGGCGCACACCTCATCTCCCGGTCGGCCCAGAAGATGGGCGTGCCGTTCTTCGGCGACGACACGTCGTGGCCCGAGGAGAAAGACGAACCGGGTAGCAACTGACGACCGTTCTGCGGACTTTCTCTTGACCTCGGTCTGATTTATCGACGTGCGACGCGTCTGACCGACTCGATGAGAAAAACCACCGTTTCGGATTCGACTGCCGAAACGCAAGCTCGCTACTTCAACGCACTCTCCGCGGAACTCGGAACGGAAGGCGTCGCAATCAACTACTTCGAACGCAGCGCTGGTGAGAGTATCGGCGACTGCTATCACCGCCACCACGAGCAAGAAGAGGTCTTCGTCGTTCTCGACGGGACCGCGACGTTCGATACAGAGGACGGTGATATCCGTGTCGAGACGGGAGAAGCGATTCGATTTGCACCCGGCGAGTGGCAACGAGGCCGGAACAGAGAGTCCGAAAGATTACGAGTGCTTGCACTGGGAGCGCCCAAAGAAACGGGGGCGACCGACCTCCGTCGGGAGTGCCCGACCTGTGAGAGTCGAACGCCAGTCGTCGTCTCGGAGAGCGACAACGAAGTGAGATACCACTGTGAGGAGTGCGGAACCGAAACCGGACGGTACACGTGGTAGAAACTCGACCGAGAGCAAACACACCGAATTATTCGAACTCGCGCGCCAACTCGTCGGCGACTTTCTCACCTAACTCGGCTTTCGTGCCTTCGTACTTACGCACGCTATTTTCGCGCACGAACAACGTCCGAGTCGAATCGTCGCCCATGACGCTCGCGTCGTTGGCGACGACGAACGACAGTTTTGCGCGCGAAAGCGTCTCGCGCGCCTGCTCGACCATCGCTCTGTCGTCGCCGCTCGTCTCGGCTTTGAACCCGACGATGGGGATGTCCGAGTCGGCCCGAATCGTGTCGATGAGTTTCGGCGTCGGTTCGAGTTCGAGAGTGAGTGCTTCCCCAGAACGAATCTTCGAGTCGCTCGGTTCCACAGTGTAATCAGAAATCGCGGCCGCGGAGACGAGCGCGTCCGCCGCGCCAGCGGCCACGCGCGCCGAAACCTCTTCCAACATCTCCTCGGCAGTTTCGACCTGCGCGACTTCGGCGTAGGGCACGTCCTCGCCATCATGGACGAGCGTCACGTCCGCGCCGAGTGCGTAGCAGGTACGCGCGACAGCACGGCCAGTTTTCCCCGATGCACGGTTGGTCAGCAGACGTACGGGGTCGATTGGCTCGCTGGTCGCGCCGCTGGTAACGACGACGTTTCGGCCCTCGAATTTGTCCGGCAAGACCGCGCGCGCCACGTCGAGCGCGATGGCGTCCTCGGTGGCGATTTTGGCTTTTCCCTCCTCGACTCTGGGGTCTGCGAACTCGACGCCCCACGATTCGACTCGGTCGATGGCGTCCAGCACGCCGGGGTGGTCGTACATCGGTTCGTGCATCGCGGGCGCGACGACGACGGGGACTCCCGCGCCGAGTGCAGTCGTCGCAGTCGTCGTGACAGGCGTGTCGTCGATGGCCGCGGCCATCTTGCCGACGGTGTTCGCGGTGGCGGGTGCGACGAGGAACACGTCGGCCCAGCCGTCGCGGCCACAGAGTTCGACGTGTTCGACCTCGCCCGTAATCTCGGTGACGACGGGGTTGTCCGTGGCGAACTCGACGGCCCACGGGTGGACGATGCCGCTGGCGCTGTCGCTCATCACGGCCCGGACCGACGCGCCCCGGCGGCGCAGTTCGTGGGCCAACTCGACTACTTTCACGGCCGCGATACTGCCAGTTACGCCCAGCGCGACGTTGACGCCCGAGAGCATTGTCGAATTTTGGAGGCGTACTGGTTTAAAAGGGTACGGGTCGAAGTCGGAGAGTCGTATTTGTGAGAGTTGACAGACAGACTCCAGTGGATGGCCGAATCATCTCGAAGGTGCTTGCCCGCTCGTCACTAGTCGGAGTACCCCGCGAGTCCGCCTCGAAAACTCCCAGAACGAACGTCCGACTCCTGAAACAGATTAATTGGTAAAATTAAATATTGTATTGACCGAAACAATTATCGTCTTCTGATTACACCCTTGAATCACCGGAGCCAAGTCTGAACATTTAACCGAGAATGTGTGTGAGAATAATCCTGGCCACAATTCTCGGTAGGATGTTCGAACGGTGCCATCGCCGCCCGTTGCTCCGGTCTGGAGACAAAGAGCATGTTCGGAATGAACCTATTCTCGGAGAAAGATGAATCGAAGACGACAGACAGCGAGGTTGAGGACGAAGTCGAGGAACTCGAATGGGTCGAAGAGGAAGGCCCGAGCGGGTCTCGGCGTGAAGTGCTGAAGACAGCGGCGGGTGCCGCAGCCACAGTCGGCGCTGGCGGAGCGGCGATGGCGATGGGGTCGGAGCCGACGTCTGCCCACACCGATGACTCATCCACTTACCAGTGCTACAAGTTCGTCGGGGCGAACGCCAAAGACCTCGGCGAGAGAGTCACATTCCCGGACGGTGGTTTTTGCCCCAACTTCGTCAATAATGGCGACGAGTACAGTGTCGCGTTCTGGTACGCCGCCGACCAAAGCAACTCTAGCGTCGAGTACGAGGTCGACCGGAAGACAGACGTCTACTGGAACGACTGCTGCCTCTCGATGCCGGACGGTGCCGTCCCGCTCGGAGGGTTCACGCAGGGCGACAACTCATACTGCACCACGTACTTCCTCAACCCCGTCTAGACGGAGAACCGCTCAAATTCAGGTCTCATTCGTTCGCCACCCTCTGGCGCGCGTCCGCGACGAACTCCTCCGGCAACTCTTCGATTTCGCCCGCCTGCACGCGCCAGAGGTTCGCGTAGAGTCCGTTGTCGTCCAGCAGGGATTCGTGCGTGCCGCTCTCGACGATACGGCCGTCTTCGACCACGAGGATGGTGTCTGCGTCCCGAATCGTCGAGAGACGGTGTGCGATGACGAACGTCGTCCGGTCCTCGGTGAGTCGGTCGAGACTGCGCTGGATGAGCAGTTCGGTCTCGGTATCGACCGCGCTGGTCGCTTCGTCGAACACCAGCACTGCGGGGTCGCCCAGAATCGTCCGGGCGATGGAGACGCGCTGTTTCTGACCGCCCGAGAGTTTGACGCCGCGCTCGCCGACTTCCGTGTCGTAGCCCTCCGCTAGATTCGTCACGAACTCGTGGGCCTCGGCGGCTTTGGCCGCTTGCTCGATTTCTTCCTGCGAGGCGTCGAACGTGCCGTACGCGATGTTCTCCGCGACGGTGCCGTCGAAGAGGAAGGTGTCTTGGCTGACGTAGCCCACCGAGTCGCGCAGACTGGAGAGGGTCACGTCGCGCACGTCGTGGCCGTCGAGTCGAATCTCGCCGTCGGTCGCGTCGTAGAGTCGCACGAGCAGTTTCAGGAGCGTGGTCTTGCCTGCGCCGGTCGGTCCGACGAGTCCCACGGTCTCGCCCGGTTCCGCGGTGAAGTCGATGTCTTCGAGGACGAGGTCAGCGTACTCCCAGTGTTCGGGGTCGTCTCCGCCGCCGTACGCAAAGTCCACGTGGTCGTATTCGACGCGGCCTTCTACGTCGTCCAGTTCGATGGCGTCCGGGGCGTCGGTGACCGTCGCCGGAACCGCCATCAACGCCAGAATCCGGGTCGCAGAGGCCTTGGCGTCTTCGTAGCGGTCCACGATTTGGCTCATCTGGGTCAGCGGTTCGACCATGCGCTGGACGAGCAAGAGGAACGTCACGAGCGCGCCGACGGAAAATTCTCCCGAGAACGCCAGTGGCGGTTCACCCAGAATCCACAGGCCACCGGCGACGAACGTGGCGACGAACGCGATAGAGGTGAGCAACTGCATGCCCGGTCGATAGACGAAGTTCAGACGGAGCGACTTCCAGTCGCGCTTGAAGTACTCGTAGGAGGCGTCGGTGATACGTTCGTCCTCGTAGTCTTCCGTGTTCGCGGTCTTGATGACCTGCATGCCAGCGAGGTTGTTCTCCAGTCGGGAGTTCAGGTCGCCGACGGACGACCGCACGTCCGAGTAGGCTTCTTCGACGGTTCGCATGAACCAGTAGGTGAACACGCCCGCGACCGGAATCGCGGCGAGCGTGATGAGCGCGAGTTGCCAGTTGAGCCACAGCAACACGCCGCCGATGCCGAGCAGGAGGACGCCCAACTGGATGGCGCTCGACATCATGTCGTCCAAGAACAGTTCGAGACGATTCGCGTCGTTGTTCAGAATCGACATCAACTCGCCCGTACGCTTGTCGTCGAAGAAGGCCATGTCGAGGCGCTGTAGCTTGCGATACGAGGCGGTTCGAACTTCGTGCTTTACTCTGTGTGAGAACAGATTCAGGCTGGTCTGGCGCACGAAGTTACAGACCGCCCCGAGAACGAGTGCGACCGCCATGAGAATCGCCGCGATTCGGAACTGCCCCATCTCCGAACTCGGAATCCACGAGGCGGGGACGAGCGGCAGTTCGAACGGCGCGTCGTCGCGAAACACGGAGTCGATGGCGACGCCCAAGACGACTGGCGGCACGAGTGCGAGCGTCCGCGCGAGCGTGCTCGTGAACACACCGAGGGCGAACCAGCGCCGCTGGCCGTCGCCGTAGTCGGCGAACAGCCGATACATCGGGTGGTCGATGTCGTCTCGCAAAGCTTCGAGCGTCTCGTCGTCGGGCGCGCCACTCATCGGATTGCGGAGTTGTCCCGCGGCACTGAAAAGGAGTCGTGTTCCGGCAGGCCGTTCAGAAGTCGTCCCGAAAGCTCAGAAGTCCTCGCGGAAACTCGGATGCGGCACTGGCGTCTGATCGTCCCACGTGTCGAGGTACTCCGCGAGTCGCGCGTGGGACTCCTCGGCGCGGCGCTTGCGCTCGGTCTCGGAAATCTCCTCACAGCCCTTCGGCACGTCGCGGTCCCGTCCGGTGAAGTAGCCCTCCGGAACGACCCAGTCGTGATAGAACTCGGGGTCGGCGTCGTGGACGAGCGTCAGGCCGACCTGCGCGCCGTGACCTGCCGCGACGATTGCTTGGTGGTACTGCTCTGCGAGTCGGCCAGCGGCGTACAGGCCTTCGACGCCAGTTCGACCGGCGTCGTCTACCGAGACGTACTGCTTGCTTCCGTCTTCGATTCGCTCTACGTCGAGGTCCCCGAGGTAGTCGCTGTCCTTCCACGAGGCCGCGACGACGCGGCGTGCTGTGAGCACGCCGTCGTCGTTCGGACTATCGGTCTCCACGTCGAATCCTGCGTTTGCACCTTCCTCGGCGTCACGGGGAGTCACGTGCGTAACTTTCTGCTCGCGGATTTCGCATCCCGCTTCCTCGGCTTGCTCTTCGGCCACCAGGCCGAACAACCGCGAGTCGATGCCGAGCGGGAACCCGAGGTAGTTCTCCAGGTGCGCGTTTCGCTGGAGAATCGAGACCCCGTGGTTCAGCACGAGCGTGTCCAGTTCCGCGCGGGCGGTGAAGACGCCCGCGGAGAGTCCGGCAACTCCGCCGCCGACGACGATGACGTCGTAGTCGGTCGTCATGGTCGAAGGTTTCGACCCCGTCGATACAAACCACCCGGTTTGGGCCGCGTCAGGTCCGTCTCCACGACTTCGTTCCGCACCTTTCACTCGCCGGAAGTTTTAGGCAGTACTCACCCGAAACCACCGGCGTGGACAACGTCGAAGTCAGCACCGTCGTCTACGTGCCGCCCGAGGAGGCCTACGAGTTCCTCATCGACTTTCAGGGCTACGCGAACTACTCGAAGCATCTGACCGGCGTAGACCGCCACGGCGAGGGCGGCGTCGGCACGGAGTACGACATCCACCTCAAGTGGTGGAAGCTCAACTACACCGTCCGTTCGGAGGTGACGGAACTCGACCGGCCGACCCGCATCGACTGGAAGATAATTAAGGACGTCCGCGCCCACGGCAGTTGGCTGGTCGAAGCCGCCCCCGAGGAAGCGCCGGACGACGAGGAGACCGCATCGCGGGTCCGACTCGTCATCAAGTTCGACGCCGACTCGGCGAGTTCTGACATGCTCAACCTCCCGCGACTCGTCTCGCTGGGTTGGGTGGTAGACAAAGTCGAACCGCTCGTCTTAGAGGAAGCAGAGCGCGTGGTCGAGCGCATCGTCGAAGACCTCGAAGGCGAACGCCGTCCGGTCGAGTTGACGATACACGACGCGCCGGACTCGGTCTGACTCAGAGGAACTCGATGCTTTGGACCGAGCGCAGTCGCTCGGCGAACTCCGGCAGTGAAACCTCGGCATCCCTGTCGAGCGCCACGAACAATCCGCCGTACTCTGTGAGCGGTACTCGGACGAAGGTGCCGTCGTCGAACCCCTGGACGACGAAGTTCAGTTCCCCGGCGCAGTACAGTCGCTCTTTGTGTTCGTCGCCGAGCGCGCCGTCCAACCCGAACTCCTCGGCCATCGCTTCGAAGTCGCCGTGCGAGTAGCGGTCCCGAACGTCGTCGCGGATGTACTCGAACTCCAACTTGTTGCGCTGGTACACCGCCATCGCGCAGAGCGAGTCGCCGACCTCGTCTAGGAGCCACTCGATGAGGTCCCCGTTCACCCACGCGACGCGCGATTCGTCTCGCTCGCGGAAGCTAACGCGTTGCTCGCGTTGGGAGTTGGGCCACTCGTCCATTGAGGGTCCGAGCCTTGCGACTTCCCCAAGTTATGCCGGTCGCATGAATTGAAAAGTCATTTTTAAGGGACACCGACAGTTGTAAGCAAGCGTCCACTCCCAACGAAGAGCGAACAGAAACAGGTTGCTCGACCGCGTTACTGGTCCATCTCGCCGTAGTCGCCGCCGTACTTCAGGAAGAAGTACGCGAGGCCGAGCGTGAACACGAGAGCAGCGGTCGTGGCGATGCCGAGCGTCTTCGCACTGCTGGGAATCGCGGGGCCGCTGGAACCGCCACCGCCAGCGTCCTGCGAGACCGTAATCGAACCGGTCATGCCCGCCGTCTTGTGGGGCTGGCAGAAGTACTCGAAGGTGCCCTCAGTGTTGAAGGTGTAGGAGTACTCGTGGCCCGTGTTGTACGTCTTGCTCGACCCGCCTTTCGTCCCTTCCCAGCCCGCGCCGTCGGGTTGGCTCTCGGGGACGACGTTGTGGTTGTCGCCTTCCCAGACCCACTTGACCGTGGTACCGGGTTTGACTTCGAGTTCTGCGGGGTCGAACTTGAGGCTCCCGCCAGGACCGACCGCGACGGTTTCAGTTCCGCCACCGCCGCCACCACTGCTACTGGAGTTATTCTCCTGGCCCGCCGCGGTCCCTGCCGCGGCCGCAGTCGCCGCTGTGCCCGTGGCCGCCCGCATGAAGCCGCGCCGCGAAACAGACTCGCTGGCTTCCGTCTTTGTCATACCAGAGGCTTACGGCGGGTGGTACAAGAATCCACCCTTTCGCTACCACCTTTTTCTCGTCGGGTGGCAACGGCGCGCTCCGCGCGCCTACCACCCTCCTCCAAAAAATCTGGACCAAAAAACCGACGTGGAGAATTCTGGCCGCTCAGCAGCCAGAATTCTCGCGTCTTCGGTGCAGTGGTACGACTGCCGCACTGCACAGCACCGCACCGCGAGAGCCACACACCTCCCCAACCGACTGCGGGCTTCAGACGCTCCCTTCGGTCACGTCTTCCAGTCCTCATCCCTCGCGCGGGATGGTTGCGGCCCGAGCAACCGGTCGCAACCGCGCGCGCCGGTCGGTCGTGAAAATTCGCGTCGGTTTCTCAGAGTGAGTAGTCGTACTCGCCGGTCTCGGTCTCCAAGAACGCCGTCAGGAGGTCGATGGTCGCGCTCACGTCCTCGGCGTTCGCACACTCCGTCACGGTGTGGAGATATCTGGTCGGGATGGAGATAGCTCCCACGGGTTTCGCGCCGTGGGTGTTCTGGAAGCCTGCCGTGTCCGTCGCGCCCGAGGGAAGCACTTCGAGTTGGTGGTCGATGTCGCGCTCCTCGGCGACCGAACGCATCCGACGGTGAACCTTCGGGGTCGTCACGACGCTCGAATCTTTAAGCTTGATGGCGGTCCCCCTACCGAGTTCGGTGCCGTAGTCTTCTTCCTTTTCGACGGCCGGAATGTCGTTGGCGACCGTGACGTCGAGCGCCACCGCGAGGTCCGGGTCCACGTCTACGCTGACTGCGGGTGCGCCCCGGACGCCGAGTTCTTCCTGCACGGTCGCACAGAAGTGAATCGTCACCCTCGGGTCCTCCACGCGCCGTGCGGCTTCGAGCATGGCGAACAGACAGATTCGGTCGTCCAGCGCCTTCCCGGTGACGTTGTTGCCGACCCGCTCTGTACGCTGTTCCATGCTCACCAAGTCCCCCACGGAGACCAACTGCTCGACTTCCTCGACGGGACGGCCCAAATCGACGTGGACGTCGTGGACCGAGAACTCCTCGTCGTCTTCGTCCTGCACGTGCGTCGGGATGGACCCGATGACACCTGTGAGGTCCCCGTCCGCTGCGTGGACGGTCACGCGCTGGGCGCGAAGGACGTCGGGGTCCCACCCGCCGAGGGCGTCGAGCGCGAGGAAGCCGTCCTCGTGAATGTGGCGAACCATGAAGCCGATTTCGTCCATGTGTGCCGCGACGGCGACCGATAAGTCGCTCTCGCCCTCGATGGTTCCGACGACGTTCCCCATCGAATCTGTGCGTACCGAATCGACCACCCCGTCGAACTCCCTGCGCACGAGTTCTCGAACTCGGTCCTCGTAGCCGGGCACCCCACTCGTCTCGGTCAACTCTTGCAACAACTCGAAGTCGAAGTCCATGTGATTCCGTGACAATCGCGTCCGTATAAACTTCGCCATCTCGTCTTCGACTTCGAGCTCTTCGGGAATCCGGATTCGAGCGACGCTCTCACAGCAGAATCCTCGCTACGACGGCTACCAATAAACTGACAACTGGTTTTCCGTGGTTCCGGAACGTTTTTGCTGACAACGATTCACACCCCGACTATGGCAGACGAAGAAACCAAGGCAGAACTCCGCCAGCAGTTCCACGACGCGTTCGAAGGTGCCGACTACCCTATCAGCAACCCGATGGACCTCGTCCCCGCGCTCCCGAACGGACCGGGAACGCGCTTCGAGGCCGGCGACGTGAGCTTCACCGCCATGGAACTGGCGACGAAGCTCTCGGACGCACAGGACTTCCCGTACGACGACGTCGATACCTTCGTCGACGACGTGATGACGGGCCTCGAACAGAAAGATATGCTCTGACTACTCGTCTTCTTCTTCCTCGTCCTCGTCCGGCAGTGCGACCAGCAGGACTTCCCACACGTCGTACTGCTCGTTGAAGTGGCTGTTCAGCACCCGGTCGTTCTCGCCGATGGGTATCGGCTGTTGTGGATGCGATACTTCCAGCCACGTCACCGTCGGTTCGGTGATGTCCATCTCTGCGATGTCCGCCGGTTGCGTGGCCTGCGCCTGCTCTCCCATGCCTCCTTCTCCGGGTCCTGTCGGTCTGTCTTGTCTCTCCATCGTACTCCCCATCACCGATACCACCGCTACCTACAAAAACCGTGTGGCAGACATTGAAACATGTGTCGAATAGGGTGAACGTTCCGGCGATACCAAATCGTGCCGGATAGCGCACGAAGCGTGCGGACCTTCGGGCGTCGGGACGGGAGAGGCTAATTGGGACGGGAGAGGCTAATTGGGACGGGAGAGGCCAGCGGTTTGCGGTGCTGTGTGGAGCGGGAGTTTCCAAACACGTGCTAACGCACGTTCGTGCTTCGGCCACGTGCTATCATACGTCCATATGTCTATATCGCCTCGCGAGTTGTACACTATAGTTGGTGAAATACAATGGCCACTGAGTTACAACAGTACGAATCGAACAAGAAGCTCGTCCGTTCGAACTTCGAGCAGCTCTGGAACGAGGGCGAGTACGGACTCATCGAGGAGATATGTACCGACGCCTACGCGGCCCACGAACCGATGGCTGGCGACATGGACCGCGACGAGTTCGAGGCGTTCGTCCGTGGCGTCCACGCGGGGTTCCCGGACGTTCACTTCGAGATCGAAGACATCCTCGCGGAGGGTGACGAGGTCTTCGTGCGCTACATCGGGACGGGGACCCACGACGGCGAGTTCATGGGCATCGACGGAACCGGCCGGAAAGTGACGGTTCCGGGGATGGCTCTCTTCCGCCTCGACGACGGAAAAATCGCCGAGTCGTGGTCGAACTGGGACGCGTTTGCGATGCTCTCGCAACTCGGACTCCTGCCCGACGAACTTTCGGCCTAATCGTATTTCTTGGACGGGTAAATTTCCAGCGAGCCGACGGCTCACGCGGCGGTTTGCGGCGACGGTCGGTTGCGGTGCGGTCGCGGCCGGTGCGGTACTTGCGGTCGCGGCCGGTGCGGTACTGTCGGTTCCGGAGGCGGTTCGAAGGATGCGGACCCGTCACTCACTGCGAACGCTGAGAGGTTCGATTTGCGAACCGAAATGGCGCTCGCAGTTCTTTTTAGTCGTGGTTTTTGCGCCGAGCGGTGCATACGCAAGTGAAGCGGGTGTGCAAGTGAAGCGGGTGTAGGGGATGGGGTGTGGGGGATGTAGGCTTGGAAGACACGGTTTGTCTTCCGGTGCCGAAGCGCGCCAACGGCACGCCACGGCACCCGAGGCGGAAAAAGTCGAGGGGAAGCTTAATGGATTCTCTGGCAAAAATTACTCGCATGTACGACGACGACGACCTCGCGGAGATACGCGACGCCAAGGAGGAGTGGGAAGACGACACCTTGGGTCCCGTCCTCGACGCCTACGGCGAGCGGAAAGACCGCTTCGCCACCGTCTCGAATCTCGAAGTAGACCGGCTCTACACCCCCGACGACGTAGGCGACGACGACTACGAGGAGGACCTCGGCATGCCCGGCGAGGACCCCTACACGCGCGGCGTCTATCCGACGATGTATCGCGGCCGGACGTGGACGATGCGCCAGTTCGCTGGCTTCGGCACCGCCGAGGAGACCAACGAGCGGTTCCACTACCTCATCGAGAACGGCCAGACCGGTCTCTCGACGGCGTTCGACATGCCGAGCCTGATGGGCAAGGACAGCGACGACCCGCTCTCTGACGGCGAAGTCGGCAAGGAGGGCGTCGCCGTAGACACATTGCGCGACATGGAGATTCTGTTCGACGGCATCGACTTGGACGAGGTCTCTACTTCCTTCACCATCAACCCGAGCGCGCCCGTTATCTACGCGATGTACGTCGCGCTGGCCGACCAGCAGGGCGTCGAGAGAGACGAGATTCGGGGCACCTTCCAGAACGACATGCTCAAAGAGTTCATCGCCCAGAAGGAGTGGGTCGTGCCTCCGCAACCGAGTCTCGACGTCGTCACCGACACCGTGGAGTTCGCCGTCGAGGAGACGCCGAACATCAAACCGATTTCCATCTCTGGCTACCACATCCGCGAGGCCGGTTCGACCGCAGTGCAGGAACTCGCCTTCACGCTCGCCGATGGGTTCGCCTACGTCGAGGACGCTATGGAACGTGGACTGGACGTAGACGAGTTCGCGCCACAGCTATCCTTCTTCTTCAACTCGCACAACTCCATCTTCGAGGAAGTCGCCAAGTTCCGCGCCGCCCGTCGCATCTACGCGAACGTCATGGACGAGTGGTACGGCGCTGAGGACGAGAAGTCCAAGCAACTCAAGTTCCACACCCAGACGGCGGGTCAGAGTCTCACCGCCCAGCAACCCCTGAACAACATCGTCCGCGTGACGATTCAGGCACTTGCAGGTGTTCTCGGTGGCACTCAGAGCCTCCACACCAACAGCTACGACGAGGCGCTCGCACTGCCGAGCGAGGAGTCCGTGAGAGTCGCGCTCCGCACCCAGCAGATTATCGCTGAGGAATCTGGCGCGGCGGACATCATCGACCCGCTCGGCGGCAGTTTCGCCGTCGAGAGTCTCACCGACGAGGTCGAAGAGGAGACAATGGCCTACATCGAGGAAATCAAGGAGATGGGCGACGGTTCGGTGCGGGACGGCGTCCTCGAAGGCATCGAGCAGGGCTACTTCCACCGCGAGATTCAGGACGCCTCCTACGAGTACCAAGAGCGCGTCGAAGACGGCGAGGAAGTCGTCGTCGGCGTCAACAAGTACGAGACCGACGAGGACACGAAGCCAGAAATCCTCCACGTAGACGAGGAGACCCAAGAGAAGCAACTGAACCGCCTCGCCGAGGTCAAAGCAGAGCGCGACGACGAGGCAGTCGAGGCCGCGCTGGACGACCTCGACGACGCCATCCAGAACGACGAGAACGTCATGCCGTACATCGTAGACGCCGTGAAAGCCTACGCGACGATGGGCGAAATCATGGACGTGTTCGAGGCCGAACACGGCAGCTATCAGGAGACCATCGGACTGGCATAAGTCGTCGTAAGTAGCAGAAGTTGTCTCTTATGTGGTCGTTTCATTCGATTTCGGAAGTTCAGTGGGGAGTGACAACACGAGCCGTCTCAGCGACCACGAAATCACTCGCTAGATGGTACCGACTCTCATCGGGGATTTATCAATCGTGCCAGTGTGTCACAGATTGTGACGGGTTCGAACCCCTACGGTCGCGCCATCCGCGACTTTCACGTCGGAGAACAGACCGAACCACTGTTGGACATTTGTGGCGAAGAGACCCGCGAGCATCCCATCGAGCGGTTCTACTTCGGCGAGTATTCCGGCGACGACTGGCTCGAATCGTGGTTGGAGGGGCCACTGCTCGACGTGGGTGCAGGCGTCGGTCAGCACGCGCTGTACTTCCAAGAGCGGTTCGAGACGGTCGCCATCGAAGTTAGCGACCACCTCGTGCAGACGATGCGCGAGCGCGGTGTCGAGGACGCCCGGAAGGCCGACATGTTCGCGCTCCGTGAATCGTTCGAGCGCGACCGCTTCCGGTCGGCGTTCGCCCACGGCACGCAGTTGGGACTCGCGGGGTCGATGGACGGACTTCGTCAGTTCCTCACGGACTTGGCGTACGTGACCGACGACGAGGCGACGGCGGTCCTCGACGGCAACGACCCCGACCACGAGAACGCGCCCGAAATCTTGGGCTACAAGCCAGACCCGACGCCGGGTCTCGCCTACCGCGTCTACCACTTCGAGTACGAGGACGACGTGAGTGAACCACTCCTGTTTCGGTTGTTCAGCCCTGACCGAGTTCGCGAGGCGACCGTCGGCACCGACTGGGAAGTCCCGGAAATCAAACGCGGCCCGGACGGTCACGGCCAGCACTACCGCGCTGTGTTCTCGAAACGCTAGCCGTCTGAACTGTCACGGCTCTCAAGTTCGCCCCGCCCGGACGACCAGCGGTGGAAGTGCCACTCTACAGCAACTTATAGACAATACTAGAAAAGTTATATTAAGATATAGAATAGTAGAATAAATGCGTATGAATTCCAGAAGAGACGTACTCAAGAAACTCGGTGCAGCAAGTACAGCAGGAATCGCCGGAACAGCGGCGCTCTCAGGTTCCGCGGCGGCGGACATGCCAGCGGTCGACTGGGAACCCGCCGACTCCAGCAACTACACGAGTGCGAACCGCGGTGCAGCCACGATCGACTGGATAATCATCCACACGGTCCAAGGGTCGGCCAGCAGTGCGGTCAACTGGTTCCAAGACCCCGACGCCGACGTGAGCGCGCACTTCACCACCGCCGAGGACGGCTACCTCTACCAGAGCCTCTCCGAACTCAACATCGGCTGGCACGCTGGGAACTGGAGCTACAACGAGGCCTCCATCGGCATCGAACACGGTGGTTACGTCAGCGGCACCTACGAGGACGCCCAGTACCGCAAGACGGCCGACCTCGTCGCCTACCTCTGTGAGCAGTACGGCATCCCGAAGGAGCGTGCCACCTACGTGCCCAGTGATGCAGGGGACAACGAGACGGGTGGCATCATCGGCCACGAGCAGGTCCCCGGTAGCAGCCACACCGACCCCGGCGACAACTGGAACTGGAACTACTTCATCGACCTCGTCAACTCGTATTGAGCGACGAACGATTGCACGGTCTATGAACGTTCGAGCGGGACCGACCCGCTCGCGCCGTAACTTCTTCCTGTTTTGCGCTCGAAACGAGAGCTATGGGCTACACGTGGCAGTACTACGACCTCGTGTTGGGTGCCATCCTGCTCACGATGGTGAGCGGTGTGGGAATCGGCTACGCCACCACGGTGGCGATACCGACGGCAGTGACAGGTGCCGGGTTCGTCGCGGCGGCGCTCATCGGCCACGGACTGTTCGTCAACGGCCCGGTAGACGAACCGAGCGACCTCACCAACGAAGTGGACACGTTGAACTGAGACGTAGTTTCCTGCTGGTAGATTATCACGCGATTTCGGACAGTAAATCGTTAGACCACCAAGTAATCCAGCGGTTCCTACGTGTTACCACGCGGCAAGCTTTATTGCTCTCCTTAGTGAGCATTAGCACGAACCTATGCCGGACGATACGGACAACGTAGAACTCGAAGCACGGCTCGAAGAACAGGAAGCGTTCGAGCCACCGGAGCAATTCGTCCAGCAAGCGAACGTCTCCGACGAGTCCATCTACGACGAGTTCGAACAGAACTGGCCAGAGTGCTGGGAACAAGCGGCCGAGTTGCTCGACTGGGACGACGACTACGACGAGGTCCTGGACGCCTCGAACCCGCCGTTCTACGAGTGGTTCACCGACGGCAAACTGAACGCCTCAGCGAACTGCTTGGACCGCCACCTCGACGAGCGCGGTGACGAGGCCGCTATCGAGTGGGTCGGTGAACCAGTCGAGGAAGAGAATCGTACCTACACTTACGAAGACCTGCATCGGGAGGTCAACGAGTTCGCCGCCGCACTCCGCGACAGGGGCGTCGGCGAAGACGACGTCGTGACGATGTACATGCCGATGATTCCCGAACTCCCCATCGCCATGCTCGCCTGCGCCCGCATCGGCGCGCCCCACAGCGTCGTCTTCGCTGGCTTCTCGGCGGACGCACTCGCCACGCGGATGAACGCCGCCGACTCAGAGTATCTGGTCACCTGCGACGGTTACTACCGCCGCGGCGACCCCCTCGACCATCTCGACAAGGCCAACGAGGGTCTCGCGGGCGTCGAACACGACGTGTCCGACGCAGTCGTAGTCGAGCGACTCCGCGACGGCGACGGCTTCGGCCACGACCTTGCCGACAACCAGAGTTCCTACGCCGACCTCGTCGCCGAACAGGAGGGCGAGACTGTTGAGCCAGTCCAGCGCGACGCCGAGGACATGCTCTTTTTGATGTACACTTCGGGGACCACTGGACAACCCAAGGGCGTCAAACATACGACTGGTGGCTACCTCTCCTGGGCCGCATGGACCAGCCAAGCTGTTCTGGACGTGAAACCCGAAGATACGTACTTCTGTGCGGCGGACATCGGTTGGATTACGGGCCACTCCTACATCGTCTACGGGCCGCTCGCGCTCGGTACCACTTCGATGATGTACGAGGGGACGCCTGACTACCCCGAACGTGACCGCCTCTGGGAAATCGTCGAAGAGTACGAGGCGAACCAGTTGTACACCGCTCCCACGGCAATCCGAGCGTTCATGAAGTGGGGCAGTGAGTACCCCGAGAAACACGACCTCTCCTCGCTCCGCCTGCTGGGGACCGTCGGTGAACCCATCAATCCACGCGCGTGGAAGTGGTACTACAAACACATCGGCGACGAGTCCTGCCCCATCGTGGACACCTGGTGGCAGACCGAAACCGGTGGCATGATGGTTACGACACTCCCCGGCGTCAAAACCATGAAACCCGGCAGTGCGGGACCGCCCTTGCCGGGTGTCGATGCACAGGTCGTAGACACGAACGGCGAGCAAGTCGAAGCAGGGCGCGCGGGCTACCTCACGGTGCAGAAGCCGTGGCCGGGGATGCTCCGGACCCTGTACAAGAACGACGAGCGCTACATCGACGAGTACTGGCGCGAGTACTCCGACACCGATTCGGACGACATGGACGACTGGGTGTACTTCCCAGAAGACGGCGCGAAGATAGACGACGACGGCTACATCACCGTCCTCGGCCGCGTAGACGACGTTCTCAACGTCTCGGGCCACCGTCTCGGCACCATGGAAATCGAGAGTGCCATCGTCGGTGTCGAAGGCGTCGCAGAGGCCGCCGTCGTCGGCGGCGACCACGAGGTGAAAGGCGAGGCCGTCTACGCCTACGTCATCACCGAAGACGGCTACGACGGCGACGACGAGATGGAGGGCCGAATCATCGAGGGCGTCGAGGGCGCCATCGGGCCAATCGCACGCCCCGAGTCCGTCGTCTTCACGCCCGAACTCCCCAAAACTCGCTCGGGCAAGATTATGCGCAGATTGCTCGAAGACATCGCCAACGAGGAGGAACTGGGCGACACCTCGACCCTGCGGAACCCGGACATCGTCGAAGACATCCAGTCGAAGGTCGGCGGCGACTGAGTCGGTACGGGTCGGAAAATCGACTGCAACTGTTTTTCTGCCGGGTCAGCAAATCGAGTAGATGATTTCGACCGACCCGTCGTCTTGGGCCGTCACGTGGGCGTTACCGTAGCAGGCACTCGTCTTCATCGTCACGCAGTCTTCCGACTGGGCGTCGCCGCCTTTCGGCTTCCCGCAAATCGTGAACGACTCGATACCGTCCGGGTCGGCCTGTTCGAGATTGTACAGTTCGGCTTCGGTTCCCGGCGGGAGTTCCTTCGTCGCCTCGAAGACGCGCTCTCCCGTCGCGTCCCGAACGATCCAGGCGTGGACCGTTCGAGTCTCGTTGCTCTGGTTCGTCGCCGTAATCTCGTGGTCCGGTTCCGGCGACTCCGACGCGTACGCAGTGGAGTACGTCTCGGTTTCCGTCGGTGACGCTGTAGTCGTCTCGGTGATTTCAGTGGATTCGGTAGTCGTCGAAGTATCGGTGGTCGTCGGCGACTCGCTCGTCGTCTCCTCGGAGGGTTTTTCGTTTCCGGTTCCAGAGAGACACCCCGAAGTCGAGACCGTCGCTCCGAGCGCGAGGAGGACCGACCGGCGGGATAGTGGCGGCATAGCTCGACGTTTCGTGCCTGCAGGGATAAGCTTTCTATAGACTGAAACGAGCGTTTCAGCGACGACTCCGTGTCGCCCGCTCGGGGTCGGTCGTCACGTCCCCAACCACGACCCCGACGAGACTTCGTGGCCGTTCTCTCGGCAGATGTCCGCGCCGCGCTTGCGCGTGGCCTTCCCCGAGGGGAGTCGGCCGTCTTCTCGAATTCGGGACGCTATCCACGTTCCGAGTTGCTGGCCTGCGGTCTCCCCGGCGATGCGCTGGACTTCGCGTATCGATTTCTCGTAGACTGTCCGTCGTGACTTACCCGTCTGGCGCTCTTCGTACCGTTCGCGTGCATCTAGCGATTCTTCCACCGCGTCGTCGATTCGTCTGAGTGCCCCCTGCACGCCCATGGTACGACCGACGGCGTGGGACTGGATAACTGTTTGCTGGTCGTGGTACGTGCAAGAATCCGGCCCACCGCAACGTATATCATGAAAGTTGCTAACTTACAGCTATGCAGAAACCACTGCTCGTGACCGACTTCCTCGACCGAGCGCGCGACTACTACGGCGACCAGGAAGCCGTCGTGGCGACGACTGGCGAGCGCTACAGTTACGACGAACTGGGCGACAGAGCAGACCGCGTGTCGGCCGCACTCGCGGAGCGTGGCATCGAGAAAGGCGACCGAGTGGCCGTTCTGGACCCGAACACCCACTACCACCTCGAAGCGGCCTACGGAATCATGCAGTTGGGCGCGGTCCACACGCCGTTGAACTACCGGCTGACGCCCGACGACTTCGCGTACATTCTGGACGACGCCGAGGTGAAAGCCGTCGTTGCGGACTACGAGTACGCCGAGAAGATAGAGGCAGTACGCGACGAGATACCGACGGAAGTGTTCATCTCGAACGACGGGGGTTCGACGGATGGTGACTGGGAGGACTTTGACGACGTGATTGCCGACGCTGACCCCGACGACTACCAGCGGCCAGAGATGGCAGAGGACGAGGTAATCACTATCAACTACACCTCCGGGACGACTGGCGACCCGAAGGGCGTGATGCGCACTCATCGAACCGAGACGTTGCACGCCTACCTCATCACGATCCATCAGGAACTCCGGGACGACGACGTGTACCTCTGGACGCTGCCGATGTTCCACGTCAACGGCTGGGGGCACATCTACGCCGTGACGGGGATGGGAGCGAAGCACGTCTGCACGCGCGGCGTCGATGCGGGCGAAATATTCGACGCGATAGTCGCGGAGGACGTGTCGTACTTCTGTGCCGCGCCGACGGTGCTGAACCTGCTCGTCGAGCAGTACGAGTCCACTTCACCGCAGACGACAGGGACGAACGACGTGCGCGTTGCGACGGCGGGGTCGGCCCCGCCGGAGGCCACCATCCGCACCGTCGAGGACGAGTTCGGTTGGTACCTCAAGCACGTCTACGGCGCGACCGAAACCGGCCCGCTCATCACGACTTCCGACGCGCGCCGACTCTTGGGCGACGGCGAGGAACGCTTCTCACTGAAGAAGCGCCAAGGCATCCCCTACCTCGGCACGGAGGTCGCGGTCGTGGACGAAGACGGCGAGGACGTGCCCCGAGACGACCAGAGCATCGGCGAAATCGTCGTTCGCGGCAACCAGGTGATGGAGGGCTACTGGAACAAACCGGAGGCGACCGAGGAGACCTTCAACGAGCGCCGCGAGGGCTGGTACCACACGGGCGACCTCGCGGTCGTGGACGAGAACGGCATGGTGTCGATTCAGGACCGCAAGAAAGACATCATCATCTCCGGCGGGGAGAACATCTCCAGCATCGAAATCGAGGACACGCTGTTCGACCACGACGCGGTGGCCGACGTGGCGGTCATCCCCGCCCCGAGCGACGAGTGGGGCGAGACGCCGAAGGCCTTCGTCGTCCCCGCGAGCGGCAATCCGGACGAACCAGGAGTGACGGAGGACGAGATTCGGGAGTTCACGAAGGAGCACATGGCCTCCTACAAGGCAGTCGGCCGGGTCGAGTTCGTCGAGGAACTGCCCGCGACTGCGACCGGCAAAATCCAGAAGTACGAACTCCGCGAGCAGGAGTGGGGCGACGAGGATAGGATGGTGGGGCAGGGGTAATCGAGAGAGGCAAGACATTGTGGCGTATCGGACGAATGGAGCGTTCGTCTGAAAACGGCCGGTGGAGCATCCACCCAGAAGCAGTCGATGAACCAAACCACAGGGTGGGACTTTCTACGAGGAAGTTGTGGTGTAAGTCACTGCTGTATAACAACGACGAACGCAGAAGCTAGCTACTCCCGAAACCGAGGAGAGACCGCACCGTCACGAGGTCACACCAGCGCGAGCCCTCTGTTCTCAGAAGTCCTGGAATAGTCCCATCTCCGCGTGAGTCGCCGAGAGACCAACACTCAATAACCATTCCATGCAACACAGTACCAATGCCCGAGCGAAAAGCACTCTGTTTCGACATGTACGGAACGCTCTGTGACACGAGTAGCGTCGGAGCGACTCTCGGCGAGGAACTCGACCTCACAGAGTCGTTCGCAGGAGACGTCACCGACCTCTGGCGACAGAAGCAACTCCAGTACTCCTATCAGACCGCGTTGATGGACGCCTACATTCCGTTCAGTGAAGTTACCGAGCGGGCGTTCGAGTACGCGCTGTCGTTCTACGACCTCGACCCGAGCGAGGCCTCACGCAATCGCGTCGTCGCGGCGTACGCCCACCTCGACCCGTTCGACGATACTGTCGAGGCTCTCGAACGACTCGGCGAGGACCACACCGTCGTCGTCCTCTCGAACGGCAACCCCGAGATGCTCGAAACGCTCGCGGAAAACGCTGGCCTCGCGTCGCACCTCGACGGCATCGTCAGCGCCGACGAGGTGCAGACGTTCAAACCGAATCCGGCGGTGTACGAGAACGCCGCCGAGCAGGTTGACCGAGACCTCTCGTCGTGCAAACTGGTCTCCTCGAACGCGTGGGACGTGGCGGGCGCGAGTCGGGCAGGCATGGCCACCGCGTGGGTGAACCGCGCACGCGAACCGATGGAGACGGTCGGCGGCGCGCCCGACCAGACTGTCTCGACGCTCGCGGAACTCGCCGACGAGTTGTCGTAGTGGGTCGTCTCTCTACGGATTCCTCGGGCAAACAACAGCTATCGGCGCGAAAAGTGGGCGTTTTCTAACATTCGTTCTGCGCGGGCGAACGCCGTGGCGATTTCGCGCCGTCGCTTCGGTATGGCTCCTCTCGCACGATATTTTACACATCCGGGGGCGTAATCTTCCCGTATAATTATTAAGTTCGTTGTCGTCCCGTGGTAGCATGGCACGGGGAGAAAAAACGGACGTGTCGCGCAGAGATGTCGTGAAGATGGCCGGAGCGACCGGTCTCGCGGGGGTTGCCGGGGTAACGGGGAGTGTGAGCGCACAGGAGTATCCGCCGCTGGGGAACTTTCCGATTCAGGGGGACGAGGCCATCTTCGGCTTCAACGTCCCGCAGTCGGGACCGTACTCATCGGAGGGCCAAGACGAACTCCGAGCGTACCGGATGGCGGTCGAACACCTGAACAACGGCGGTGGCTGGGTAAACAACTGGGAGGACCTCTCGGGCGACGGGGTCCTCGACAAGCAAATTGGCTTCGTCACAGGTGACACGGCGACCGACGCCGACCAAGCGCGCCAGTCCGCGCGGCGGATGATTCAGCGCGACCAAGCCATCATGATTACTGGCGGGTCGTCGAGTGCAGTCGCTATCGCGGTACAGGAACTCTGTCAGCGCGAGAAAGTGGCGTTCATGTGCTGTCTGACCCACTCGAACGACACGACAGGCAAGAACTGCGTGCGGTACTCCTTCCGGGAGATGTTCAACGCTTGGATGTCCGCACAGGCGCTCGCACCGGTCGTCACAGAAGAGTACGGTCAGAACCAGAACTTCTACCAGCTGTACGCCGACTACAGTTGGGGCCAGACCCAACAGGCGTCGATGCAGCAGTTCTTCACGGAAGCAGGGTGGTCACAGATGCAGAGCGTGGCGACGCCGCTGGGCACCAAAGATTACTCGTCGTACCTCTCGCAGGTACCGCGAGACCAGACGGACGTGCTGTTCCTGAACCACTACGGACTGGACGGCGCGAACTCGCTGACTCAAGCGAAGGACATGGGGCTCGACCAAGACATGGAAATCGTCGTCCCGCTGTACAACCGGCCGATGGCCCAAGCCGCGGGCGGAGCCATCGAGGGCGTGTACGGCACCGCCGCGTGGGACGCCCAAATCGACAACCCGCCGTCGAACCAGTTCACGCAGGCGTTCCAAGACAGGTACGAGCGCGTGCCGTCTGGCCCGGCGCAGTTGGCGTACGCTCAGACGCTCCAGTACGCGGCGGCAGTCGAACGCGCGGGGACGTTCTACCCGCCGGAGGTCATCAGGCAACTGGAAGGCTACAGTTACAACAACCTCGGAATGGGCGAAGAGACGATGCGCCAGTGCGACCACCAAGCGCAGCGCGCGGTACCGGTGGTGCAAGGACTGCCCGAGGGCGAACAGCAACAGGGGTCGTTCTTCGAGATAGTCAACCTCACGCCGCGCGACCAGTTGGGGTACCCCTGCGGAGAGGGACCGGCGGCGGAGTGCGAACTCGGACCGTACGAGTAGCACCGTCGCAGTCGAACTACGGAGCCGTTCGGCCACGCCGGATATTTTGTCGAATTTCGTATAAGTGACTAGTAGGTGTTAAAGGACATCCAATGGCCTTATAGTGATTTTGTGGAAGTTCTGTCAGTAATACATCAATAACTATTATTATCCATTGGTTGCAGCTAGTCACCATGTCACATGGCGATGGTGGCCCGACGAGACGTGACGTTGTCAAGGTCGCAGGCGCGACGGGACTCGCAGGTCTCGCCGGTTGTCTCGGCGGCGACAGTAGTGGTGACGATAACGAACAGACAGACACCGAAATGTCGGATGGAACCAACGACGGTTCCAACGACCAGCAGTCCGAAGACTATCCCCCACTTGGTAACTTCCCGGTACAAGGAAGCAAGGTCATCTTGGGATTCAACGTCCCCCAATCTGGCCCGTACGCTTCGGAAGGGAAAGACGAACTCCGCGGCTACGAGATGGCTGTCAAGCATCTCAACAACGGCGGCGGCTGGGTAGACGACTGGGACGACCTCTCCGGCGACGGCGTCCTCGGCAAGCAGGTCGATTACGTAACCGGCGACACGGCGACGGACGCCGACCAAGCACAGAAGTCTGCTCGGCGGATGATTCAACGGGACAACGCATTGATGGTCTCCGGCGGGTCGTCCTCGGCGGTGGCGATTGCGGTGCAGGAACTCTGTCAGCGCGAGAAAGTGACGTTCATGTGCTGTCTCACGCACTCGAACGACACGACGGGCAAGAACTGCGTGCGGTACTCCTTCCGGGAGATGTTCAACGCCTACATGACCGGCCAAGCGCTCGCACCGGTCGTCACAGAAGAGTACGGCGACGACCTCGACTTCTACCAGCTGTACGCCGACTACAGCTGGGGCAAGACCCAACAGGCGTCGATGAAGAAGTTCTTCGAAGAGGCTGGCTGGTCGCAGGTGGACAGCGTCGCCACGCCGCTCGGCACGAAGGACTACCAGTCGTATCTGTCGGAAGCGGCGAACTCCGGCGCAGACGCGCTGTTCCTGAACCACTACGGTCTCGACGGCGCGAACTCCCTGAAGGGTGCCATCGACGCTGGGATGGACCAAGACATGGAAATCGTGATGCCGCTGTACAACCGGCCGATGGCCCAAGCGGCAGGCGGAGCCATCGAGGGCATCTACGGCACCGTCGCGTGGGACGCCCAAATCGACAACGGCCCCTCGAACAAGTTCAGTTCCACGTTCGGCAGCGAGTACAACGGTCGGACGCCGTCCGGTCCGGCACAGTTGGCGTACGCCCAGACGCTCCAGTACGCGGCCGCGGCGGAGCGTGCAGGGACGTTCTACCCGCCGGAAGTCATCAAGCAACTCGAAGACTACAGTTACAGCAGTCTCGGGATGGGCGAGGAGACGATGCGCAAGTGCGACCACCAAGCACAGCGCGCGGTCCCCGTCGTGAAGGGACTCCCCGAGTCCGAACAGGACTCCGGAACGTTCTACGAAATCGTGAACCTCACCTCGCGAGACGACCTCGGCTACGGGTGCAGCGAAGGACCAGCCGCCGAGTGTAAACTCGGTTCCTACGAGTGATAGACGCGCCGTAGTTTATCACCAATATTTATGTCTGATAGAGGGTTGCTAACACATGGTAGATTCGATAGAGGGTCTCTCACATATGGTTGAAGATAACAGACGAATACGCATCGACGAAGAGCAAATTGGGCAGCGAGGGGAACGCCGATGAGCCTCGTTGCAGAAGTAACGCGAGTCCTCGTGAACGGACTTCAGCAGGGCGCGATTTACGTGCTGGTGGCAATTGGACTGTCCATCATCCTCGGGACGCTGAAGTTCGTCAACTTCGCGCACGGCGCGCTGTACCTCATCGGGACGTACGCTGGGATGCTCATCACGCTGAACGTCCAACTGACCGGCGGCAAACTGATGGACTGGGGGTACACCGAACTCGGTCTCGGGTGGGGATTCCTCCCCGCGCTGATTCTGGTCCCGATACTCGTGTTCGGGGTCGGCATCGTGATGGAGCGGTTCGTCGCACGACCGTTCTACGATAGGCCGGACACCGACCAGATTCTGCTGACCTTCGGGTTAGCAATCGTGATTCAAGAGGCGTTCAAGATACTGTTCGGCGGCCAGAGCTACAACTTCGCGCGCCCCGCGTGGGCGAGCGGACCGGTCGCCGTCCCGATTATCGGGAGTTTCCCGCAGTGGCGACTGTACGTCCTCGGCATCACGACGGCGCTCGTCATCGGCGTCTACTTGCTCATCGAGTACACCGACTTCGGACTCGTCGTCCGCGCGGGGACTCGTGACGCCGAGATGGTCCAGTTGCTCGGCATCAAGATAACGCGGCCGTACCTCATGGTGTTCGGCGTCGGTGCCGCGCTGGCGGGCGTCGCGGGCGTCGTCGGCGGGCCGCTGTACGCGGTCAACCCCAACATCGGCACCGAGATACTCGTCCCGGCGTTCCTCGTCGTCGTCATCGGCGGCGTCGGGTCGATTACCGGCGCGGTACTCGGCGGCATCCTCATCGGTGAGGTGCTGGCGATTCTGGTCGCCGTCGCGCCCCAGTGGTCGCAAGTCGGCATCTACGTGCTGGCGGCAATCGTCTTGCTCACGCGACCGCAGGGCCTGCTCGGCGACGAGGAGGTGGTGCCGTAATGGACGAAGGAACGGAACACGCAGAGGAGAGTGGCGCGGTCGTCGAACGAACCGAACGCGAGTTCCCCTCGTGGGAGCGAATCAAGGAGAGCGAGTTGTTCGTCATCGGCGTGACGACGCTGGTCGTCGCCATCTTCCCGTGGGTGTTCGCGGACGCTCCGGTCATCAGTGGCGTCCTGAACGGTTATCGGGACCTCGCGACGCTGATGCTCATCTGGGGCATCTTCGCCATGGGGTTCAACCTCCTGCTGGGCTACACCGGCCTACTATCGTTCGGTCATGCCGCCTTCTGGGGCGGTGCGGCCTACGCCGCGGGCGTGTTCAGTTCGCAGGTGTCGTCGAGTCCGCTGCTCATCATCCTCGCGGGGACGGTGTTCGCCGCACTGTTGGCGTGGATTCTCGGCTTCATCTCGCTGCGCCGGGGTGGCATCTACTTCGCCATCCTCACGCTGGCGTTCGGCCAGATGGCGTACTACCTCGCGTTGTCGCCGCTCTCCGAGATTACGAACGGGGAGAACGGATTCACTGCCGTCGAAATCGGTCCACTGCTCGGCACGTTCGACCTGCGGTACCCCGTGCCGGTCCTCGACGGCCTGCTTGGGACGTGGAAGTACGTGCTGGTCGGCGTGATGACCATCCTCTGTGTCGCCGCAGCCTACCGAATCCTGCTCTCGCCGTACGGCATGGTGTTCCGGGCGATTCGGGAGAACGAACAGCGCGCGGAGTTCGTCGGTCTGAACGTCTGGCGCTACAAGCTGATGGCGTTCATCATCTCTGGCGCGTTCGCGGGCATCGCCGGGAGTCTGTTCACGATTCACGGCGCGTACGTGCCCCTGCAGTCGCTCTACTGGACCGCCAGTGGGGAAGTCGTCATCATGGCGGTGCTGGGCGGCGTCGGGTCGCTGTTCGGCCCGCTCCTCGGTGCTGGACTCTACCTGTACGTCGAGAACATCATCAGCGGGGTCCAGAAGCTCACGCTCCCGTTCACGGGGCCGAACGAGTGGATTCAGCTGACCTCGGAACCCGTCGTCCTCATCGAAGGGTTCGGTGCGTACTGGCACCTCATCCTCGGACTCGTCTTCGTCGCCGTCATCGTGCTGTTCCCACGCGGCATCTGGGGGCTACTCGAAGACATCGTTGCGCGGGTGCGAAGCACGGGAGGTGACCGCTGATGGCACTGCTCGAAACCCGAGATCTTACGAAGTCCTTCGGCGGTCTCACCGCCGTCGATGGCGTCACCGTGGACGTCGAAGAGGGCGAGAGCATCAGCGTCATCGGTCCGAACGGCGCTGGCAAATCGACGCTCATCAACCTCATCACGCGGATGCTCGACCCGACGGACGGGGACATCTCGTTCAAGGGCGAGTCGATAGTCCACCACGAACCGCACGAAGTCGTCCAGAAGGGCGTCAGTCGGTCGTTCCAGACCGCCTCTATCTTCCCGGAGCTCACCGTGGAGGAGAACGCCCAAATCGCGGCGCTCGGTGCCGAGCACGGGGCGTTCCGCTTCAACTTCCTACGTCACCGGAACAACTACGGCGAGGTGGACGAACTCGCGAGTCGAATGCTCGACGCGGTGGGTCTGCTCGGCCAACGGGACGTGACCGCCGAAGACCTGCCGTACGGAGACAAGCGACGACTGGAAATCGGCATCGCGCTCGCCAGCGAACCCGACCTGCTGTTGATGGACGAACCGACCGCAGGCATGTCACCCGAAGAGACGGCCTCGACGGTCGAACTCATCAAGGAGGTCCAAGAAGAACTCGGACTGACCATCCTCTTGGTCGAACACGACATGGAAATCGTCTTCGACGTGTCCGACCGCATCGTCGTACTGAATCGTGGCCGCGTCATCGCCAAGGGGACCCCCGAGGAAGTGCAGGGCGACCCCGACGTCCAAGAGGCGTACCTCGGAGGGTCGGAAGCGTGAGTTCCTTGCTCGAACTGGACGCCGTGGACGGCTACTACGGCGAGAGTCACATCCTGCGTGACGTGTCGATGAGCGTCGAGGAGGGCGAAGTCTGTTCGCTCCTCGGCCGCAACGGCGCGGGGAAGACGACGACGCTGCGCTCGATTTCGGGCGCGCGACCGCCGAACGTCCACGACGGCACGATTTCGTTCAAAGGCGAGGACATCACCGAGATGGCTCCCGAAGACATCTCGGCGCGGGGCATCTCGCTCGTTCCGGAGGAACGGCGGGTCTTCCCGAACCTCACCGTCGAGGAGAACCTCCATCTGGCCGAGGTGTCGGGCAACCGCTCGAACACCATCGGTCGGCAACTGGAGCAGGTTCGCGCCGAACACACCGGGATGACCACCGAGCAGGTGTACGAGGAGTTCCAACGACTCCGCGAGCGCCGGACCCAGAAGGCAGGCACGCTGTCCGGTGGCGAACAGCAGATGCTCGCCATCGCCCGCGCGCTCAAGCAGAACACCGACCTGCTGTTGCTGGACGAACCCTACGAGGGACTGGCACCCCAAATCATCGCCGACGTGGAGGACGCGATTCGCCGAATCAGCGAGACGGGCACGACAATTCTGCTGGTCGAGCAGAACGCCGTCGCCGCGATGGATTTGGCCGACCGCTGTTACGTCGTAGACCAAGGGAGCATCGTCTTCGAAGGAAGCGCAGAAACACTCCGAAACGATGGCGAAACCAGAGAACGATACCTCGGCGTCTGAACCGAACGAGACTGCGGCGTCCGACCCGACCGAGGACGTGGCGTCCGAACTGTTCGACGAACTCCTCGCCGCCGACGTGCTGGTCGAGGGCGAGGCGGGCGTCAGAACCACCGACGAGTTCGACGACACCCACGCGGTGTACCACGACTCGTACGTCGGCGTTCCCGACGAGGAGTTCCACGAGTCGGTCGCGGCGACGTTCGGACTGCCGGACTCAGAGACCGCCGCGGACGCGATAGTCGAACGGGGACTCACTCGGACCGACCTCGCCGTCGCGCTGTCGGTCCGCTCGCACTGCGACGACTTGACCGCGAACGAACTCGCCGTCGCGGCCGGGATGGTCGGCGAAATCGTGCCGAAGACGCCGGTTCCGGCAGACTTACCGGACGTCAGCGACGACCCCGACTGGTTCGTCACGGTGAACGACCGCGCAGTCGTCACAGTGTGGAAACGCTTCTGTGACCCCTGCGAGCGAATCAAAGACGACTTGGACGCGTTGCTCGATGGCGCTCCAGAGTCGGTGGCGGTCGCAGGCATCGACGGCGAAGTCGCCGTCGAGTTCTGCGAGGAGTTCACGGTGGACGCCGCGCCCGGCTTCGTACTGTTCGAAGACGGCGAGGCGATTCGGACCGTGACGGGGAGCGACCGTGAGGAGATTCGGTCGGCACTGCGTGCGGTGTATTCGTAAGTCCGGACCCCATTTACCACTACTTTTCTTGCGAACGATTCTCACAGCACCGCAAACCCCTTGCCGGACAGCGGTCACGTCTACGTATGGACGACCGAATCGCGTCGGTCCTCGAAGCCGCGTTCCCCGAACGCGAAGTAGAAGAGGTCGGGGAGACCGGTCCCTCGTGGAACGAGAAAAATCGGACGGTAAGAGTCGATTTCGAGGACGAGACGAGCATCTATCTGAAGATAGCGACCGACGGCGACGGCTCCCGAGTCGCCCGCGAGACGGCCACGATTTCGTACGTCGGCGAAAACTCCGACGTGCCGGTACCGACGATTCTGGCGAGCGAAGTCGAAGGGGCGATTCCCTACCTCGCCACCGCACCCGTCGATGGAAAGAACTTGCTGGAAGTCGGCTCTGGCTGGACCGCCACGCCCGCCGTCGCTCGGCAGGTCGGGCGCGCACTCGCGGAACTGCACTCGCTTCGCTTCGAACAGCACGGACACGTGTTCGGTGGCGACGAGAAGGGCCTCGAACTCGACACTGGCACGTGGACAGAGATTCTCCTCGACAAACTCGAAGACAAGCGAGAACTCGCGCCCGCGAACCACTTCGAACACCACTTCGACGAGGTCAGAGAAGCGGTCGAAGCTAACCGCGAACTGCTGGACGAAGCACCAGCCACGTTGCTCCACGGCGACCCGGCACGCCCGAACTGTTTTCAGGAGACCGTTAGCAAGGACGCCGGCCGCGCAGACCCGCGCGTCGGCTTCCTCGACTGGGAGATAGCGCACGTCGGCGACCCAGTTCGGGAACTCCGGCGCACGCGGAGCTACTTGGCCGAACCGCTGGATGCGGAGACGTACGAAGATGTTGCCGACGCCTTCCGCGACGGCTACCGTGAGCGCGCTGGTGGACTTCCGGACGGCTACGACGACCGGCTACCCGTCTACGACGCCGTCGTGTTCCTCAGCAAGTCCACGTATCTCGACAACTGGAAGGAGTACGCCGACGCCTCAACCGCGGAGCTGAAGGCGTGGCTTCGAACGGAGATGCGACGACGACTCGACAAAATATCGTAGTTCGGGTCTACTCGCCGACGCCCTCTAAGCCGCCGGTCACGAGTACCGGGCGGTCTGCCTGCAGGATGACCGACTGGGAGACGCTCCCGAAGATGGCCTTTCCGGCGGGCGAGCGGCGACGGCCACCCACGCAGATGCAGTCGGCGTCGGTCGATTCTGCGAGTTGGAGGATGGACGCGGCCGGTTCGCCGCTCTGCTCTTCGAGTTTCGTCTCGATTCCGGCCTCCTCCAGTCGCTCCTGTGCGCGTCTGACCGCGCCGATTTGGGTCGCAGAGGCTCCGTCGGGGTTGTCGGTGAACACGTGAACCAACGTCACCGCCACGTCCTCTGCGGCGTGTGGCAGGTTCTCGATGGCTTGTGCTTGTCTTCGAGCGCGCTCTGTATCCTCGTCTACGGCCACGACGACGTGGTACATGCCAGTACGATGGATAGAATCCGCCTTAGCTGTTCTCCCTGTTTCCCACTTCCTCGGAATCGAGGTTTCGAGAGACGTAGACGACGAGTCCGAGTAGGACGCCGAGTCCGAGACCGATGGTCACCATCCCGTAGACGGCCAAGTTGAGTGCGGTCGGCTGAAGCTCGACGACGCCGAGCAGTTTCACGGTCGTCATGTCCTCGGGACCGAACGCGCCGAACAGTGCGCCAGCCGTCCCCGCGAACGCGACGATGAGCGCGTAGAGGCCGACGACGAGCGACCGCCCGCGAAGCGTTTCCGTCACAGTCGGTGGTTGGGAGACGCCAAGGATTAGCCTTTTCATCCGGCTATTCCTAGGTCCACTATGACCGAGAAAGACCTCCTCGCGCTCATCTTGGGCGGACTTGCGCTTCTGATGTTCTCTATGGGTATCATTCTGGCAGTGACGTGATTGCGCGGTAGAGTCGCGGGGTGAGGGGTGAATCGCTGGCTGGACAACCGGAGCTATTGATGGCCGGACAACTATTACGAGCGGGACTGAAAGGGGTCGGTCACCCTCACTTCGTTCGCGTGACTACCACACGCCTCCCCACCCGACTGCGGTCCTCGATTTCGAAAGACGCGACACGTCGCGTCTTTCGAGCTTTGGTCTCTGCGGATGCAATCCGCAGATCAGCGAGACGCGAAGCGTCTCGCAAGTCTCGTCCCTCGCGCGCGCCGGTCCAAGATGATGAATGGTGAGCAACTGCGTTCCTGTCTAGACGAACGTATCCAAACTCATTTGCCCGAACCCAAATTAACTTTCAGCATGATTTCCGTTAGAGTGAAATCCGAACCCATCAAAGTGGGAGACATGAGCGCAGATTCACAGCAGCAGTCGATTCGCTGTCTCGTCGCCAAGGTCGGACTCGACGGCCACGACCGAGGTGCCCACGTCATCGCACGGGCGTTCCGCGACGCAGGGTTCGAAGTCGTCTACTCTGGGCTTCACAACGCGCCGGACGAAATCGTCCAAGCCGCCGTCCAAGAGGACGTGAACGTGCTCGGCATCTCTATCCTCTCCGGTGCCCACAATACGCTGGTTCCGAAGATCATCGACGGTCTCAAAGAGTACGACGCGTTCGAGGACACGCTCGTCCTCGTCGGCGGCGTCGTCCCCGACGACGACAAGGAGGAACTCAAGGAGATGGGCGTCGCCGAGGTGTTCGGGCCCGGCACGCCGATGGAAGAGACCATCGAGTTCGTCCGCGAGAACGCTCCCGAGCGATGAACGCCGACGGCGCACACGCTGACTTGGTCGAAGAGTTACTGGCGGGCAAGCACCGCGCACTGGCGCGGGTCATCACTAAAATCGAGAACCGCGCGCCGGGCTATCGAGAACTGGTCTCGCAACTCCACCAGCACACGGGCGACGCAGAGGTCATCGGCATCACTGGCAGTCCCGGTGCCGGAAAATCGACCTTGGTGGACAAGATGGCGAATCGCTACCGCGAGCGCGGCGAGACGGTGGGTGTCATCGCGGTAGACCCCTCCTCGCCGTTTACCGGTGGTGCAGTGCTGGGCGACCGCATCCGCATGGCGAGCAACGTTGGCGACATGGACGTGTTCTTCCGGTCGATGAGCGCGCGTGGCCACCTCGGCGGTCTCTCGACGGCGACGACCGACGCGGTGAAAGCCCTCGACGCCTTCGGCAAGGACAAAATCATCATCGAGACCGTGGGCGCTGGCCAGAACGAGATAGACATCGTGAAGACCGCCGACACGGTCGCAGTGCTGGTTCCGCCGGGGAGCGGTGACAACGTCCAGATGCTCAAGGCGGGCATCCTCGAAATCGGCGACGTGTTCGCGGTGAACAAAGCCGACCTGGACGGCGCAGACCAGACCGTCCAAGAACTCCGCGAGATGATTCACATGCGCGGGACCGCAGGAAGCGGGATGGCGAGTTCAGGTCATCACGGCAACGCAGGTGGCAGTGACCGGATGAAAGGTGGAGCCGGTGACGAGGGCGACGGCGAGGACGGCGAAGACGAATACGACTGGGAACCGCAGGTCGTGGAGACGATTGCGAAGGAGGGCGAAGGCGTCGAAGAATTCCTCGGAGTGCTCGCAGACCACTACGAATATCTGGAGGAGTCTGGACTGTTGGAGACTCGCGCCCAGACGCGCTATGCCGAGGAGATTCGGACGCTCCTGCGCAACGACGTGAGCGCACTGATGGAAGACGAAATCGAAGCGCAGGGCGGCATCGAGAAGATGGCCGACCGCGTATTGGAGCGGGAAACTGACCCCTACTCTGTCGCAGACGATGTGCTGAAACCGCTTCGGGACTGTCTGGAAGAACAGTAACCGCGGATTACACCAGTTCGAGCGTCTCTTCGTCGCTTCCGTCCAGTCGTTCTGGCGTCTCCGAGACTAACTTTTGCTCGGCGGACTCGATGTGCTCGCGCGTCTCCGTCGGTGACAACTCTACCTGTTCGGCGACTTCTGCTTCCGTCGCCTCTTGTGGCCACTCGTAGTAGCCTGAGGAGTCCGCCGCGTCGAGTACGTCCTGTTCGGCGTCGTTCAGTTCGTCACTGACGACTTCCTCGTGGTCTCGGTGACTGAACAGTTGCGTCCGATACTGCTGTTCGGTCTTCGAGACGAGTTCGGCTTCCGGGTGTTCGTCGAGGAACTGCTCGACGATCGCGTCGGCGTCCGTATGCGGAGGAATCTCGGCGACGATGCGGCCTTCGCCGTTCTCGCTCTCGATAGTTCGACAGAGCGCCCCCTGCTCTCCCAAAAACACGGCGGGACAGTTGTCGCCGACCACGAACTCGAAGGTCAGCCTCTCGTCGCCTTCGTGGAGGAGTTCGGCATCGACGCTTCCGTGTTCGTCCGCCGCTTCGAGGATGCTCTCGGGGTTGGCGTCCTCGACGTTGAAGAACTCTGCGTAACCGTCTTCGCCGCGCGGGATAATCTCTTCGAGCGACATCCGACACGCTTCGAGCGCAGACGCCCCCACGAACGGATACTCCGGGTTCGAAAGCGCGAACTCGACCTCGACGAACGCCTCGGTCGTGGAAACGCGTTTCCGTACAGCCACGGCAATTTCTTGAGACTCAAGGTCCTTGATGGTACTCCTTTACAATGTAAATTTCACGGGTAAATCGGGTGGGTCCAGTCGCGGCGTCGTGAGGCCCGGCACCTATCGGGAGCGTCACTTGTCGCTGCTGAGCCGAGATGCCGAAGAAAACACACCGCAAAACGATTCGAAACTCGAAAATCCGATTACAGCCCGCTCTCGAAGTCGTCGAGCGAGTAGGCCGGTTCCGCACCGCGGCGGTCGAGCGTCTCGTTGGCCAGCAGCCAGTAGACGACCGACAGCGCTTTTCGACCCTTGTTGTTCGTCGGGACGACGAGGTCCACGTTGCTCGTGGAGTTGTTGGAGTCACACATCGCGATGACCGGGATGCCCACCGTGATGGCTTCCTTCACTGCCTGTGCGTCACCGATGGGGTCGGTGACGACCAGCACGTCCGGCTCGATGTAGCCTTCGTACTTGGGGTTGGTCAGCGTGCCAGGGATGAAGCGGCCGGTGCGGGCGCGTGCGCCCACGGCGTCGGCGAACTTCTCGGCCGGGAACCGACCGTACTGGCGCGAAGACGTGACCAGAATCTGCTCGGGACTGTAGTTGGCGAGGAAGTCCGCGGCGGTGCGGATTCGCTCGTCGGTCTTCGAAACGTCGAGGACGTACAGACCGTCGGTGCGGACGCGGTGGATGAACCGCTCCATGTCCTGGGTCTTCTGCTGGGTACCGATGTGGACACCAGCGCCGAGGTAGTCCTCGACGGGAATGAGGAGGTCGGCCTCCTCCTGGTTCTCCATCACGTCTTCGTCGAGGTTCGGTCCCTCGTCTTCGGTTGCTGTGTCGTCAGCCTCGTCTGCCACGTCCTCGTCGGGATCGACCGACGGTTCCGCGCCAGCCTCGCCTGCGTCCGGCTCGGGGTCGATCTCCGATTCGGCGGCGTCGAGGCCTTCCTCTTCTACCTGTTCGCTTTCGTTGTCGCTCATAGTCGGGATACGTTCTGCTCGATTCGGATGAGCTCGTTTAGTTTGGCGGTTCGCTCACCGCCGACCGCGCCCGTCTTGATGTAGGGCGCGTCGGTGGCGACGGCGAGGTGTGCGATGGTCGTGTCCTCGGTCTCTCCACTGCGGTGGGAGATAACCGGCTCGTAGCCGTTCTCGACGGCCAGTTCGACGGCGTCGAAGGCGTCTGAGAGCGTGCCTATCTGGTTGGGTTTGACGAGGATGCTGTTTGCGGCACCGTCGTCGATGCCCGTCTGGAGTCGCTCGACGTTGGTGACGAACAGGTCGTCACCGCAAATCAAGGTCTTCTCGCCGACCTTCTCCGTGAGGTCGGCGAAGCCAGCGTAGTCGTCTTCGTCCAGCGGGTCCTCGACGTAGACGAGGTCGTACTCGTCCACGAGGTCCGCGACGTACTCGACTTGCTCGTCGGTGTCGCGGGTCGTGTCCTGATAGACGTACTCGCCGTCCTCGAACAACTCGGCACCGGCCATGTCGAGGCCGAACCGAATCTCGAAGCCGAACTCGTCGGAGACGGCGTCGGTGGCTTCCTCCATCAGTTCGAACGCTTCCGCGTCGTCGATGGATGGTGCCCACGCGCCCTCGTCGCCTTTGCCTGCGGCGACTCCGCGCTCGTCCAGCAGGTTGTGGACCTTCTGGTGGACCGCGGCGTTGGCAAAGACCGCTTCTTGGACGCTCGGCGCGCCGATAGGCGCGGCGAGGAACTCCTGAATCGCCGTGGCGTCGGCGGCGTGTTCGCCGCCACCGATGACGTTGCCCAGCGGCGTCGGGAACGAGTCCCCTCGGAACGCACCGCCGAGGTGCTGATAGAGGGGTGCGCCCAGAACGTCCGCAGCGGCCTTCGATGCGGCCATGCTGATGGCGACGGCGCTGTTTGCGCCGATTTCCGAGAAGTCGTCCGTACCGTCGGCCGCGCGAAGCGCGCGGTCCACGTCTCGCTGGTCGCCGACGAACACCTGCCCCTCAAGTCGGGGGACTGCGTGTTCGCGAGCGCTAGCGATTGCCTCGTCGGGGTCGAGTTCGATGGCTTCGTACTCGCCGGTCGAAGCACCGCTCGGTGCGGCCGCACGACCGAAGCCGCCGCTCTCGGTGAGTACGTCGGCCTCGACGGTCCGGTTACCGCGCGAGTCGAGTACCTGCCGGAGTCGAACGGCTTCGACCAGCGTCATTGCTCACCTCGACGCACCGTGAACGGGAGCACTTCTGCGTCGTACTCCTCGGCCGCGATGAGGATGGGTTCGGACTGGTCGGTCTCGACCAGCACGGGCGCTCCGTACGAAATCTGGAGCGCGCGTGCCCCCAGAATGCGTGCCTTCTCGTACCGTGAGTAGCGTTTCTGAGCCATTACTGGTATGGGGAGACGATGTCGACGAGGTCTTTGTGCGAGACGAGCATCCGGCGACAGCACTGCCGTTCGACGCCGAGTTCGTCGAGGACCTTCTCCGGGTCCTCGTCGCCCTCCTTCGTCTCGGCACGTGCCTTGAACTCTTCCCAGTACTCCCCGACGACGTTACCGCACGTGAAACAGCGGACGGGTACCATCATGGTTCAGCGCACCTCCGAAAGCGGGTTTCCTGCCATGTGAATCACCGGTAAGACTTCTGGTAGCGGGCGCGAGCACCGGGGCCGCCCCACTTCTTGGGTTCGGAACGCCGCGAGTCGTTGACCAGCAGCGAACGGTCGAACTCGATGAACGAGTCACGGAGTTCGGCGTCGTTCGTGTGCTGGACGAGTCCTCGTGCGATGGCGGTTCGGACGGCGTCTGCCTGTCCGCTGATGCCGCCACCTTCGACCGAAACGTCCACGTCCACCGCGTCGCGGCGGTCGTCGCCAGCGATGCGGAACGGTTCAAGCATCTTCAGACGTGAGACTTCCGGTTCGACGAGTTCGACTGGTTGGGAGTTGATTCGTACGCGACCCTCGCCCTCGGACACGGTCGCGCGGGCGATGGCCGTCTTCTTCTTACCGCTGGTGTTCGTTACCATGTGACGTTAGCACCCAGTTTTTCGCTCACTTCGCCCAGTTGGACGAAGCGGATGTTCGAAAGTCGGTCCAGCGACGTCCCGTCGAGGACTTCGCCGTCCTCGTCGTACGGGTTGCCGACGTAGACGCGGACGTTCTCGAACGCCTCGCGGCCGTCGGTCTCCTTGTAGGGGACCATGCCACGGATGGATCGCTTGAAGATGCCGTCCGGGCGTTTCGGATAGTACGGTCCGCTGTCGGAGCCGAGGTTGGCTCGCGTCTCGAACTTCTCGAACACGTCGTCCTCGTCGCCGGTGATGATGGCATCTTCGGCGTTGACGACTGCGATACGTTCGCCGTCCATCGCGCGCTGTGCGACGTTGCTGGCCACGCGACCGAGGATACAGTCACGGGCGTCCACGACTACGTCTACTTCGAATTCTGCGAGACTCATCGAATCACCCTCACGTTGGACCCCTCGGGATTCTCTTCGAGAATCTGTTCGAGGTCGAGGACTTCGCCGTCCGCTTGTTCGATCTTCGTCTCCGCGGTCGAAGAGAAATCGACTGCGGCGACGGTAACGTTCTTTTGCAGGATTCCGCTCCCGAGTACCTTGCCGGGCACGACGACGGTCTCGTCTTCCTCTGCGTATCGCTCGATGCGACCGAGGTTGACCTCCGCGTACGTGCTGCGAGGCTTTTCGAGGCGGTCCGCGACAGTACTCCAAACGTCGGCGTCCGAACTGCGGGACTCCGACTTCAAGTCAGCGATGAGACTGTTGAGCCTCGGATTCGTCTTGCTCATAGTACTTCCTCCTGATGAGAATTGAAATTGCAGTGCAGGGAGCAGGATTTGAACCTGCGGACTCCTACGAGACAGCGCCCTGAACGCTGCGCCGTTGGCCAAACTTGGCTATCCCTGCACGTAGAACACACGTGCGTCCAGTCGTGGGCACTTCGCCCCGTCTGGGCAACTGTGTGTTGTGGGTGGCACTTGAAACCACTTTCGGTCTGCCATGCCTCCGTCTGTCGAATTCCCGCGGAGTCTGGCGACTCTTCGGGGGAGGCGAGCGCCGTGAAGTGGTTCGAAGTGCCCTGCATGGTTCTATAGCTGTACTGCTTCTTCGAGTTCGAAGGCGCGGTCACCGAGCGAATCGACCGCTTCCGTGACCAGTTCGTCTACCGACAGCGAGCCGTCGGTTTCGACGTGGAACACGAACGCGTTCGAAACGTCGTGGACTTCCAGTTCCTTGTCGGGGAAGCGGTTGGTGAGGTCGTGGTCGAACTCCTCCGTGGGGACGAGTTCGCCGTCGTCCTCGATGACGCCGCGGAGGATTTCGGTCTCCTCCTCGTCGTACTCGTCGCGGTCCCCGACGACCTCCACCTGCTGGAGGTGTCGGTAACTGACGGCCACGCCGCCCTGGTGTTTGGCGTGGTCTTTGCCGTTCGAGAGAACGGCGTCAGCTTCCAACTCGATGCGCTGGTCGTCCTTCAAGTCGATGATGGGGACGTTGTCGTCGGCCGGCTGGACCATCTCGTCGGAACTGACGAGGTCGCCCGAGTAGGCCGTTCCCGGTCCCTCCACGTCGAGGCTGAGCGTCACCGTGTCGCCCTCCTCGAACTCGTCGAGTGGGGTCGTCAACGGCACCAGGCCGAGTCGCAGGCCGATCTGCTCGTCGAACATGACCGACGAATTCTCGACGACACGAATGGTGTCGACCGAGAGCGTCGGTACGTCGGCGATGATGGCTCGGCGGATGCCGTTGGCGAACGCCGGGGTTACGCCCTGCACGAGGAACCGAGACTCTCGGTCCCCGCGTTCGATGAACTCGACGTCGAACTGTTCGGTCATGGTGATGTGTTAGAATCCGCTCTTGCCCTTGGGCGCGCGAGTGCCGTCGTGCGGGATGGGGGTCACGTCTTCGATGCGGCCGATTTCGAGTCCGGCGCGAGCGAGTGCGCGAATCGTCGCCTGCGCACCCGGACCGGGGTTCTGCTGGAGATTGCCGCCGGGACCTCGCACGCGAACGTGGACGCCCTCGACGCCAGCGGCCTTGACCTCTTCCGCGACCGTCTCGGCCATCTGCATGGCCGCGTACGGCGAGGACTCGTCGCGGTTCTGCTTGACGACGGTCCCACCGCTAGACTTCGCGATGGTCTCGGCACCGGTCTGGTCGGTGACCGTGATGATGGTGTTGTTGAACGATGCGTGAACGTGGGCGATGCCCCAGATTTCTTCGTTGTTGTCGCTCATTCGTTACCCTCCGCGCGTTCCGGATGTAGTTCGTCCGCGAGTGGACTGTTCTCGGCGAACTGGACGGTGTCCTGCTCGGCGACGTCGATTTTGGCAGACGGTGCCTGCACGCGGCGACCATCGACCGTGACGTGTCCGTGCGTGACGAACTGTCGAGCCTGCTGTGGCGTGTTGCCGATGCCGTTGCGGTACGCGACCGTCTGGAGACGACGCTCCAGCACGTCGGTCACGTCGAGCAGCAGCACGTCGTCGAGACTGTCGCCGTCGTTGAGGACGCCGATGCGCTTCAGACGGGAAACGAACTCCTCGCCCTCTGCTTCGGTTTCCTCGGCGTCGCCTTGTGCTCGCTGTGCGAGGATGTTTCGGGCTTCACGACGGTAGTCACGAAGCTCACTCTGGGCGCGCCAGAGTTCCTCTTTGTTCTTCAGACCGTAGCGGTCAAGGAGGCTGGCTTCCTCGGAGATACGCTCGCCCTGGAACGGGTGATTCGGCGTCTCGTATGCCTTCGTGTTTTCACCAAGTGCCATTATTCGTCATCCTCCTCTTCCGCGGCCGCTTCTGCGGCCTGCTCTTCTTTGATTTCCTCGACGTTGACGCCGATGGTGCCCTCGGTACGACCCGTCGAACGGGTACGCTGACCGCGGACCTTCTGACCGCGCTTGTGACGGACTCCCTTGTAGGAGTCGATCATCTTCATCCGGTTGATGTCCTGGCGACGAGACATGTTCAGGTCGTTGCCGGTCTCGTGCGTGGACTCGCCGGAGAAGTAGTCGTTGCGGTGGTTAGTAAGCCATTCTGGGACCTCGTCGGCGAAGGTTTCGACGGCCTCGACAACCGAGTCGATTTCGTCGTCTTCGAGCCGACCGAACGTTGCCGTGCGGTCTACACCGGCCTTCTCGGCGACGATGCGGGCCGCTCGGCGACCGATCCCGTTCATCTCGGAGAGGGACCGTTCGACCGACTTCGTCCCATCGAGGTCAGTTTGCCCGATGCGGACGAAGTATCGAAGGTCTTCGTCGTCCTCCTGTGGTTGTTCCGAACTCATGTTTTGCTACGTGGTTGAAAGCGTCGAGGGAGGGATTCGAACCCTCGAGGCTTGACGCCACAGAGTTAGCAACCCTGCGCCGTGGGCCAGACTAGGCTACCTCGACATGCTTGCATTTACTGTCGCCCTCCCGGACTCGGGACACGGCGTCCCTACAGGTGTGCAACTCAACGTACCCGCGGGTAGTATTTAAACGTCACGAAACGGTAGCCTGCGCGTGATTTAGTGCCACCCAGCGACGAGGGAAAACGCAGATTCAGGCTTCGATGTACTTGTCGTTGATTTCCCACTCGCCGTCGTCGCCGCGAATCATGTACTCGCCGTAGTACGGAACCCGGTTTGCGACCGTCTCGCGGAACGTTTCGCGAATCTCGTCTTTCGTCATTTCGCCCATCGAGCGGAGGTCGTCGTTACGGTTCAGACAGCCCTTGAGGTATCCCTCGTGCGTGACGCGCACGCGATGGCAGTTCGCACAGAAGCTTTCGTTCTCGACCGGATCTACGATTTCGACCATGCCACTCTCCGAGGTGTCATCCGCTCCATGGCCATGCCGTTCCGCTTCGAGGCCCTCACTCGCTTCGCTCGTTTGCGTCTCGCTAATCCAATATCGACGCCGACCGTGCATCTCGCGTCGCTCGATGCGGTCGGCTTGCTCTTCGAGCCAGTCGTGGACGCGCTCGATGTCGATGGCCCACTCGGGCTTGCCGGTTAGTTCGGGCATGTACTCGATGAGTTGGAGTTGAAGCCCGTCGTTTTCCGCGACGTGGTCGACCATCTGTGGGACGTAGCCCGCCGTCTTCTCGAAGACGACCATGTTCAGCTTCACGGGGTCGAGTCCAGCGTCCAAAGCGGCTTCGACGCCCTCTATCACCTTGTCGTACGCGCCCGTCTTCGTCACCTCGGCGAACGCCTTCGGGTCGAGTGCGTCTTGGGAGACGTTCACCCGTGATAGGCCCGCCTCGACCAACTCCTCGGCTCTTCCCGGCAAGAACGTCCCATTCGTCGTCAACGAGACCTCCATCTCGTCGGGCGTCCGGCGAATAATCTCCTCCAAGTCGCCCCGAAGCATCGGCTCACCTCCGGTGAATTTCACCTTCTCGACGCCGAACTCGCGGGCGACTTCCAAGAAGCGGACGACTTCGTCGGCAGTCATCTCATCGTCCTGCGGGTCCATCGGTCCCCGCGTGTCCCCCAACCCCTCGTTGTGGCAGTAGACGCAGTCGAAGTTACACCGGTCGGTGAGCGAGACCCGAACGCCGGTGACTTCGCGCCCGAAATCGTCCTCCAGCATGGACCAAACTTTCACCTACGACTTCTTAAACTCGTGGGAGCATAGCACGCTCACGTAACCAAATACGGTTACGTCTGCCTAGGTAGCCGACAAGTTCCGGCTACGCACCGGCCACTCCACCCTTCACAAGTCTTATCGACACGTCCGACCCTACTCGCCAACATGAACGAATCAGAGGTACGCGACCTACTCCGAGAGGTCGAGGACCCCGACCTCGGCGAGGACATCGTCTCGCTGAACCTCGTCAACAGCATCGCTGTCGAGGACGAAACCGCTTCTATCTCGCTGGCACTCGGCGCACCGTACTCGCCGCACGAAACGCAGATTGCCAACCAAGTGCGCGAAGTTCTCTCCGAACACGGCCTCGAAGCCGACCTCTCCGCTCGCGTCCCGAGCGACCGCTCGGACGACGAAGAGGTACTCCCGAACGTCAAGAACATCATCGCCGTTGCGTCCGGAAAGGGCGGCGTCGGCAAATCGACCGTCGCGGTCAACATCGCCGCGGGACTCTCGCAACTCGGTGCCCGCGTCGGTCTCTTCGACGCCGACGTGTACGGCCCGAACGTCCCGCGGATGGTAGACGCCGACGAAGTACCGAAGGCGACGAAGGACGAGACGATGATTCCGCCCGAGAAGTTCGGCGTGAAACTGATGAGCATGGCCTTCCTCGTCGGCGAAGACGACCCCGTCATCTGGCGCGGCCCGATGGTCCACAAAGTCCTGACCCAACTCTGGGAAGACGTGGAGTGGGGAAGCCTCGACTACATGGTCGTAGACCTCCCACCGGGAACTGGCGACGCGCAACTCACGCTCCTCCAGAGCGTCCCCGTCACGGGCGCAGTCGTCGTCACGACTCCCCAAGAGGTCGCCATCGACGACGCCCGCAAGGGACTGCGGATGTTCGGCCGCCACGACACCAACGTCCTCGGCATCGCCGAAAACATGGCGACGTTCAAATGCCCCGACTGTGGCTCCGAACACGACATCTTCGGCCGCGGCGGGGGCGCACAGTTCGCCGAGGAGAACGGCATGCCGTTCCTCGGTTCGATTCCTATCGACCCCAGCGTCCGCACCGGCGGCGACGAGGGCAAACCCATCGTCCTGGACGAGGACAGCGACACAGGGAACGCCTTCCGTGTACTGACAGAGAACGTCGCGAACAACACAGGCGTGGTCAAGCGCCGCGAGCAACAGTAGCCATGTCGGATGACGGAAATGCGGACGCGTTCGAACCAGACGTAGACCGCGTGCAGACACTCAGAGAAATCGGCGACGACATCCGCGGCGAGAGTTCCGAGAGCAAGATGGTCGCCGCGATTCTGTATCGTATCAGTGATTTGTACGACCCAAAAGAAGAAACGTCGCCGCGCGACATCTATCTGAATATGCGCGAGATTATCCGGACGAGAGAGTCGTAGCTTAGCGGAGTTTCAGAACGACGAGTGCGGCCCCGACGAAGGCGACAGCAAGATAGGCTATCGGGATGTTCTGAATCTCGTACCCGCCACTCACCTTTTCCCCGAAGCTTTGCCTGACGCTATCGTTTTCGTATTGGTAGTGGTCGTCCATCCAGGTCGGCCGAACCGGGTCGTACGACCGGTCCCACGTGGAAGTGTCCTTTCCTGCCTGCCCTACGAATTCGACTTGGTCGAGTGCGCCGTCCTTGGAAGTGAGGTTGCCAGTGAAGAGCCGTGCCTCGCCTGCTACCTTCGTGCCAGGCTTTTCGTTGAGCTTGACCGTGATTGTTCGCGTGTCTCCCGGGCGAACCGAAGCGGCTCTGTGTCTACCGTCCGTTTCCGTCGTGTGGACGAACAGCTTCGTGCTGTAGATTTGGTCGGATGGATTGACGAGTGTGATGTCTGCGACCGTCGCTGGCTCACCGCGGGTCGTTCCGTTTCGAAGGGTGACATTTTCTATGTGAGTGACGGGGACGTTACCGGTGTTACTCGTGTTGATGTCTCGAGTGAAGTTGAGGTACGTGGTGTTCCCGTAGGTCGAGAATCTAATTGTGTGCTTGTCTTGATTGACGTTGATACCGGACGTGATGTTGATTGTCTTTTTCCCCGTTTCACCCTGGTCTAATCTGAGTCTTGGCTGATAGATTGTTTCACCATCTACTTCGATAGAGTAGCCTGTCGCCACATTTTCGTATTGACTGTTGCTTTGATATTGAATCACAATATTTGACCTATTTTCGTAGTGCTTCACGTGATAGACGATATTATCGCTACTAGTCACTTTGACTGAATTCGCCATATTTCCTCCCGATGTGCCAAAATCTGCAGTTGCTCCTATAGTCATAGACGTAAGCAGTAGTATTGCAATAGTCCCTGTCGTCGATATACTCGAATTCATGATATAGTAGATATTTATTTACCTTGTTTATTTCCTTTGATTCTACTTCCTACAACGAAGATTTTGTGGACACTGACTTTCCTCATCCTCCTGCGTGAGTTTGCTGCGAATCTCGCCTCTTCTCACAGCATCTCCTGATGAGTACCGTTCGGTATTTGATTCGACACGACGCACTGTCGTATCCTGCTTTGCACTGTAGTAGCGCTTGACGAAATCACCGCGAATCGTCGCAGAGGTTTCCACCACATCGCTCGCGTTTTCGTAGTACGATGCTTTGTACCGCCTTGTTCCATTACTCTTGACCAGAATCCATTTTGTCGAAGTAACGGTCTCACCCATCCGCCACTCGTCGGAAAGACTGGCCTGCTTTCTCGCCATCATTTTCCGCCCGGCCTGCTGTCTTGCTTGCCACTCGTACTGCGCTGGTTGGACTAATACGTCACGTCCAACCTGATGACGAGTGACGGTTTCAGTGTAACTGGTCTTCCACTCAACTTCGTATCTCGATTCGTATTCTGCGTTCTCGGTCTTGACACGCCGCGACTGCCCAGTGTAGTCGTGACTCGAATCGAACTTCGAGAGCGCCCAGTACGTGTTTGTCTTAGTAACGTAGTACGTGTACGATTCAGTCGTCGTGTACGTGTACGATTCTACCGTGTAGTAGGTGTACTCTTCTGTCGTGGTGTAACACCCGAATCTGAGACTACAGTGTTCTATCGTGCGAGTGCCCGTGTGTTTGACTCTGTAACTCCGGGTGTGAGTTACGGTTCTCGTTCCCGTCTTTTCGACTCGGTAATCGTACTCGTACTTTCGTTCAGTCTGGTACTCTGCCGGGTCAACGACTACGCGTTTCGTTTGACCAGTGGCTTCACCGTTCCAGACGCTTCCGTCGCGCCACGCAGATTTCATCTGTTGCTCTGGACCGAACCAGTCTGAACTCGTTCGTGTCCGCGTTTTCTGTACTTGGGCAGTTCCTTTATCGTACCAATCCGAGGCCGATTCGAGGAATGCGTTCTTCATCCTCTCGTTCCGGAAGTTCTTCGTCTCGGGTCGATATTCTGCGTCGCTAACCTTCACACGCTTTTCGAGGACGTATTCTGTCTCCTCTCGTTCTTCTTTGACTTGATACCCTTGTCGAAGGTATTGTATCCGCGTCTGTGGAGATTTCGCCACGACCTCGTCCAGTTGTGGCTCTTCTATGGTGTAGGTCAGATTCTCGACTGTGACGTTCGTCCAGTACTCGCCATCCTCCACCAGAACGTCGGGTTCTGGGAAGTCGATTGTCGTTTTCTTCCGCTCGTTTTTCTTGTTGGTGACTGTAATCGACGGTAGTTTACTGCCCGGAGATAGTTCCGATGCCGGAATTTCGATGATACCCACGTATCTACGCGGACTTTCGGTAGCGCCGGAGTGTCCTCGACTCGTCGTGTCTACTTTTCCCCAAGAGACGACTTCCGCTTGAGGATTCGAAACAGAGATTCCCAGTTTGAAGTCCTTCTCATACGTCTTCTTCGAGAAATCAAATGGAATCGTCCGTACTCGAACCTTGACAGTCTCGTTCGGGTAGTGAGGACCCTCCGAAATCACAGACTTCGACACGATGCGGGGTGGTAGATAGGCGAGGAAATCTAGATGATCCGTCGCAGAGCGGTTGTGACCGTCTTCGACGACTAGACTTGCATTCTCGTATGCAGAGAACTTCGCCGTCGAGTTGTCCGAGCGAAGTGGAGTTACTTCGTCGGTCCAGATGAATTTCAGATCAGTTCCATCCGGGTCGAATGAGTCGCTGACGTTGACGACCATCCCGTGTTCGCGGGTGATTATGTTATTGGTCCCATCGTTGACTATCTCCATTCTAATTTCTGGCTTGCTAGGTGTGACTTTAAGAATATCCCAAGCCGAAGACGATACTCGTTTATTTTCGAATTCATAGGATATGGCAGACTCAACATCGTATTCTCCAGGGAATTTCCCGGCCCAATAGCTATCGATTGTGAGCGTATCACTAACTTTGTTATATTCCTTCCCGCTGTAATGGGGTGCGGAGTTTATCTTTTTACTATCTGGATGTTGAGATTTCACTCTAGCCACCACTTTCTCCCTATCCACACCATTCAACTCGATCTTCAACACGTGATGTGCAGCATACCGCTCAGCATCGATGCGTGGGTGATACGAGTCCATTGGTCCGTTTACGAACTCAGACTTGACGATTTCCGGTTTCTTGACGGGTACAATCTTCCGACTCGTTCGAGTCGTTTGACCACGGCTGTCGGTAGCAACTACCGTGACACGGTACTCTTCGCCCGGCAGGAAATCGACCATCGAGAACTCGACGTTCTGTCGTCGGTCCATGTCCAATCGGTGTCGGCCGCGAAGACCACCGAACGAGGTTTCGACGACTCGGCCATCGACCAGCACGCGAACTTCTCGCAAATTCTCGTACTCGTCGAGAGCGGAAACGGCACCCGAAATGGCTCCGTATCGGTCCAGCGAGGTGAACGAGACGTTCGGACGCGGGTCTGCGACGACGGAGGTTTCGCCGTCTGGGAACGTTGCGATGTTCTGTGAGCCGTCGGTGTAGGTAACCACGGCGTAAAGTTCGTGGTCACCGGGCGACCAGGCGCGTGTCAGTTGCGTACCTCCGCCAACGGTTCCAGCGGCGTTCCGCCAGTCGATTGTTCTAATACGCCCCGAACCTGTATCGGTATCGAGCGAGTACGTCCCTCGGAGTGGCCTACTACCTGTAATTGTTCTCTCACCGCTCACGGTGGGTGAGTTTCGACTTGCGATGGTCCGTGGACTCGGACTTGGGGTCGGGTCGGGACTCGGCACCGGCTGCGAGGATTGCACAGACACCTGCACCGAATCGGTTTTGAATTGGCCGTCTACGTCGTACACCGTCGCAGTGACGGTACGCTCCCCCGGTGTCGGAAACAGTTTGTCTACTGTGTCTGTCGGCTGAGTCGCAGCGAGCGAGTGGTTTGCAACTTCGACCCCGCCTATCGTCCAAACGATGTAGTCGAGCGATGCTGACCCGGCATCGAGGTCCACAGTGTACGTCTCAGTGTCGCCCGCAGTCGATTGTGTGGGGCCAGAAAGTTCGATACTTGGTCGTTCTCCCGGTGAAACCTCGACGAAGAGGTGGTCCGAACGACGGTTTCCGTCGTCGTCGGTGACGGTCAGCGTCACTCGATAGGTGCCGACTTCGCTCGGTTCGAACGACGTCCTCGCACAGTCGGCGCAGTCTGGCGAGATGGTCACGTCGTTTGGCGTTCGAATCGTCCAGCGATACGCTTCGATAGCTCCGTCCGGGTCGAGTGACCCAGTCCCGTCGAGTAGTACCGTCGCCCCCTTCGAGACGCTTTGGTCGAGACCTGCGTCCGCGAGGGGACGCTCTCCTGTTGGAGCGGTGAGTCCGCTGACCGCAGTCGTTACGACGAGAAGGGTGAGAACCGCAACTGGAATCCGTGTCCACATCTCTGGCCTGAATTTGTCACGCTTTCCCTTATAAAATTACATAAATTATAGACGGAATGATACGGGATTTTGCGTGCAAAATTCGTCCGTGAGAGACGGGATATGTAGGAGTCGATTTTTCGGATTACTCGCCGAAACCCGTCGTTATCGGCCATCTATCACGAAAGTTGCTTGCTAATCTATAGCAAAGGCTTTACTGCGTGCCTGCCGAACTCACGAACACTAGGCCTAACGGCCGTGAAACTCACATATGACGGATGACGAACTCATCTGGCGAATCGCAGGCGGTTCCGGTGACGGAATCGACTCGACGAGTCAGAACTTCGCAAAGGCCCTCATGCGGTCAGGGCTGAACGTCTTCACGCATCGCCACTATCCGTCGCGTATCCGCGGCGGCCACACGTACGTAGAAATCCGTGCCAGCGACCACGAGGTCAAGTCGCGAGGGGACGGCTACAACTTCCTGCTGGCGCTCGGTGACAGCTTCGCTCGCAACCCCCAAGAGGAAGCCTACTACGGAAACGAAGAGATCAAACCGCTCACGGAGAACTTAGACGAACTCCGCGAGGGCGGGGTCATCGTCTACGACTCCGGACTGCTCGACACCGAGGAAGTCGAGAACTTCGACGAGCGCGTCGAGGAGAACAACTGGAACGTCTACGACCTCGACTTGCGCGGCCTCGCCAAAGAGCACGGTCGCGAAATCATGCGCAACACCGCTGGCGTCGGCGCTACCGCTGCGCTCCTCGGAATGGAACTCGACAAAATCGAGGAACTCATGCAGAACGCCATGAGTGGCGACATCCTCGAAGCGAACCTCGACGTCCTCGAAGACGCCTACGAGTCCGTGCAGTCGGACTACGAGTTCACTCACGACTTGCAGATTCCGACGGGCGAACACGAGGAAGACCAAGTCCTCATCTCTGGGTCGCACGGCATCGCCTACGGTGCCATAGACGAAGGCTGTCGGTTCATCAGCGGCTACCCGATGACGCCGTGGACCGACGTGTTCACAATCATGACTCAGAACCTGCCGGACATGGGCGGCATCTCCGAGCAGGTCGAGGACGAAATCGCCGCCGCGTCGCTCGCCATCGGTGCGAGTCACGCGGGCGCGAAGGCGATGTCCGGTTCGTCTGGTGGTGGCTTCGCGTTGATGTCCGAACCGCTCGGACTCGCCGAGATTACGGAGACACCGTTGGTTTTGGTCGAGTCCATGCGTGCCGGTCCTTCGACCGGGATGCCGACCAAGCCCGAGCAGGGTGACTTGGAGCACGTCCTATACACGAGTCAGGGCGACTCCAACCGCGTCGTGTTCGCACCGGGCGACGCCGCGGAGTGTTACGAACAGACCCGAAAGGCGTTCGAAATCGCCTACAACTACCAGATTCCGGCAATCGTCCTCTACGACCAGAAGCTCTCCGGCGGACACCAGTCCACCGACGAGAGCGTCTTCGACGAGGAGCCGAACCCGGACCTCGGTAGCATCGTGACTGAGGACGACCTTGAAGAAGCTGCCAAGGAAGCCGGTCGGTTCAAGCGCTACATGTACGACTCCGACGACGGCGTCAGCAAGCGCTCGATTCCCGGTCAGAAGGGTGGCAACTTCCTCGCGTCCGGTAACGAACACAACGAAGTCGGTCACATCAGCGAGGACCCCGACAACCGCGTCATCCAGATGGACCGACGGATGGCGAAGCTCGACTCCATCCGCGAGGAGTTGAACGAGAATACGGACCACCAGCCCGTCTACGGGCCGGAGGACGCCCAGTACGGCATTCTCAGCTTCGGTTCCACGAAGGGCGTCGTCGAGGAGACCGTGGACCGTCTCAACGACGACGGCCACTCGGTCAAGGCGATGAACGTCAGCGACCTCATGCCGTTCCCGAAGGGCGAGGTTACTGACTTCCTCGAAGACGTGGACGAAGCACTGGTCGTCGAGATGACGGCGACGGCGCAGTTCCGCCGCCACATCCAGGGCCAACTCGGTCGCTTCGGCGAGAAGTTGTACAGTCTGCTCAAATACGACGGCAACCCGTTCGAACCTGAGGAGGTCGTCTCCGGGTTCGAGTCCCGTATCGAAGGGAGTGCCGACTTGGGCGAGTACAACGTCCGAATCGAATCTGCAACGGGAGACTAATCATGAGTGCATTCAACGCAATCGGCGAAGAACGCGAGATAGACCGCGACGAGTTCACGCCCGAAATCGAACCGCAGGCGACGTGGTGTCCGGGCTGTGGTGACTTCGGTGTCCTGAAGGCACTGAAACAGGCCATGCCCGAAGTTGGGCGCAACCCAGAGGAGACCCTGCTCGTCACGGGTATCGGCTGTTCGGGGAAGCTGTCGAGCTACTTCCGTAGCTACGGCTTCCACTCCATTCACGGCCGTTCGCTGCCCGTGGCTCGCGCCGCGAAGCTCGCCAACCCCGGCCTCGAAGTCGTCGCGGCCGGTGGCGACGGCGACGGCTACGGCATCGGCGGGAACCACTTCATGCACACCGCCCGTGAGAACCACGACATGACCTACATCGTCTTCGACAACGAGATCTTCGGGCTGACGAAGGGACAGACCTCCCCGACCAGTCCGAAGGGACACAAGTCGAAGACTCAGCCTCACGGCAGTGCGAAGAGTCCGATTCGACCGCTGTCGCTCGGACTGACCTCGGGTGCGACCTACGTGGCCCGCACGGCCGCAGTCAACCCGAATCAGGCGAAGGAAATCCTCACGGAGGCGATGGAGCACGACGGGTTCGCGCACATTGACTTCCTGACCCAGTGTCCGACGTGGAACAAGGACGCCAAGCAGTACGTGCCCTACATCGACGTGCAGGACAGCGACGACTACGACTTCGACATCCACAACCGCGGCGAAGCCGCAGAGATGATGCGCGAAGCCGAGGACGCCCTCTACGAGGGTGAAGTTCTGACGGGTCGGTTCTACGTGGACGACGAGCGGCCGTCCTACCAGCAGGAGAAACAGCAGACGGGCGACATGCCCGAGGAACCGCTCGCCGAGCGGTACTTCGACGACGACTACGAGTGGGAACGCTCGTACGACTTGCTCGACCGTCACAAGTAACCCGACCGCATTCGGGCCGATTTTCCGATTTTCTCGTTCGACGAGTGGCTACGTTACTCGCCTTCTTCGTCGCCTCCGTTTTCCCCGTCTTCTCCCTCCTCGCCACCCATCTCACCTTCACCCTCTCCGCCTTCTCCTCCTCCACTTTCCCCACCCTCTTCTCCTCCACTTTCCCCGCCTTCTTCTCCATCGTCACCGCCCTCTTCACCTGCACCTTCGCCACCGGGTAGCCCGCATCCTGCGAGCGTGACCGTTCCGACCGTCCCCATCGCTTGCATCATTCTGCGGCGCGAGTGCTGGTTCGACATACCGAAGGCTACGTCGAGAACGCAGGAAAAGCCACGGGCCACACTGCCCAGGACTGCATACTGCCACCAAAACGCAGGATTCACTGGTGTTCAGTCGGAACTGAAACCATTTTCTCATTCGCAAGGTATTTTTTACTGTACCGTAAATAATCCAGTAATGAGTACGCAATCGACCGAGGACCGGATTCTGTCGGTTCTCGAGGACGACGCGCAGGCTTCGTACGCCGAAATCGCCGAGCGGGCGAACGTCTCGAAGCCCACGGTGCGGAAGTACATCGACAGACTCGAAAGCGAGGGCGTCATCGTCGGGTACTCTGCCGAAATCGATCCGAAGAAACTCTCTAGCAAGAGCATCGCACTCGTGGGCATCGACGTCGCCAGCGAGGAGTACGTCGAGGCGACCCGCGAACTGAAAGAACTGGACGAAATCGAGACGCTGTACACCTCTAGCGGTGACCACATGCTGATGGCGGAAGTTCGGGCGGCCGACGGCGACGCCGTCGGTGAGGTCATCAGCGAGCGTATCATGGACATAGAGGGCGTCACCGCTGCCCATCCATCCTTCCTGCAGGAGCGATTGAAGTAGCAGTAGCCGTTCGTCCAGTCTGTGACCGAGGCGTTTATCGACCCGAAGGGAATATGCGGTAGTATTGCTCGAACTGACGCAGTCAGAATGGCTCCTCGGTGGGTTGGTCTTCTTCCTCGGTACCGCCATCTACGTCATTCTGGCAGTGAATCCGGCTGGAATGTTCGCCGGGAGCGGACTCGGAACGCCGGGGCAGTGGGCCGAAATATTTCTCCTCCAACTCGTCGGGTTCGGTGCCTTCGTCTTCGTGCGGCGACTCCGCGGAAGGGAACGCTAGTTCAGTCCGCCAGTGGGGTCTCTATCGTACTGAGCGCCTGTTGGATGCGCTCGGACGCCGTTTCCAGCCGTTCGGCGCTGTTGGCGTACGAGACGCGGAGACAGTCCTCGGCGTTGGTCCCGAAGTCCGGTCCGGGGGTCATCGCGACACCTGCTTCTTCGAGGAAGAAGTCCGCCGCATCGAAAGCATCCCCCGGTAGGTTGCTCACGTCGATGAGCAGGTAGTACGCGCCGCCCGGCGTGTAGTCCATGCTCAGTCCCCACTCTTCGACGGCGTCCACGAGGTAATCTCGTCGCTCTCGGTACGTGTCGCGCACGTCGTCCAGTCCGTTCGCCGCGGATTCGAGCGCGGCGACCCCTGCCGACTGGACGAAGTTCGGCGCGCAGATGAGGACGTTCTGGGCGATTCGGTTGACGTGTTCGACGTACTCCGGTGGCGCGACCATCCAGCCGAGTCGCCAGCCGGTCATGGCGAATCGCTTGGAGAACCCGTCCAAGACGAACGCGTCGTCGGTGTACTCCAGTATCGTGTGGTCTTCGCCCTCGTAGGTCAGTCCGTGGTACACCTCGTCGGAGATGACCGTCGCGTCCGCGGCGTCGGCGAGCGAGACCAATTCTTCGAGCGTCGAGCCGTCTAGCACCGCGCCCGTCGGGTTGGCGGGCGAGTTCAGAAGCAGGGCTTCTGTCTCGGTCGAAACCGTCCGGGCGAACTCGTTCACGTCCGGGCGGAACCCGTCCGCGGCCGAGAGCGAGACAGTCGAGATTCGACCGCCCGCCTGTCGGACGAAGTTCGGATAGCAGGCGTAGTAGGGGTCCGTGAGGACCACTTCGTCGCCGGGGTCAACCAGCGTGTTGAACGCCAACAGTAGCGCGGGCGACGACCCGGAGGTCACGATGATTCGACTGGGGTCTACGTCCACGCCGTACTGGCGGTCGTAGTACGCCGAAATCGCGCGCCGGAGTTCTGGCTTCCCTTTCGAAGACGTATAGCCCGTCTCGCCTGCTTGGAGCGCTGCGATTGCCGCATCGGTGACTGCTGCCGGTGTGTCGAAGTCCGGTTCGCCTACTTCGAGGTGTACAACGTCGTCCATGCGGTTGGCCCGTTCGAGCACTTCCATCGCGGTGAACGGGGTCGTTCGCTTCGCGCGCTCCGATACCATGTGCATTCAGTACGCGGTTCCGGGCATATAAACGCTCGATGTGACAGGCAATAGTTGCCGTCGCGTGTCGCCCCGACGACGACTGGCCGCTGGCGAGCAGTCGGACTGCCACTGCCACCGGAGTTTTGTCGTCGCTGTCACTACAGTTACGTATGCCCACCTACCAGCGCCACGTCTGGGTAGACGCCCCACTAGACGAGGTGTGGGAGTTTCACTCCCGCGTCGAAGGGTTGGAGGCACTCACGCCCAGTTGGATGAACCTCCGGGTCGAGACGGTGTACGGTCCAGACGGCGAGCGGGACCCCGAACTTCTCGAAGAAGGTGCGGAGGCACACATGTCGCTCCAACCGTTCGGCGTCGGTCCGCGCCAGTCGTGGGTGTCACACGTCACGAAGCGCGAACGCGAGGACGACCACGCCGTCTTCGAAGACGAGATGGCGGACGGCCCGTTCCCGTCGTGGACCCATACCCACCGCTTCTACGCTGAAGACGGTGGAACGGTCGTCTGGGACACCGTCGAGTACGAACTCCCCTTGGTAGGGGGAAAACTCGGCTCGCTCGGATGGGTCGGCTTCGAACCCATGTTTCGGGAGCGGCACAAGCGCACCAAGCGGATTCTGGAGAGCGAGAGCGAAAGTGGCCCGTCGCACTCCGACTCACACGCCGAGGAGCAACGGCCCGAGTAACACCCCCATCAGGTGGACGCGACGCGCGCCGAACTGGGCGGGGACGAGACCGACGAGCGTCGCCACGACGAGAACGACGACGCCGAGCAGTCCCGCGAAGAGCCAACTCAGCGTGCCGAGCAGGAGGAGAATAGCGACCGACAGTTTCGTGTAGTCTATCGACCCGACCACCCGCAGGTATCGGTCGCCGACCAGCAAGACGAGCGCGAAGCCAGCTATTCCGGCGAGTAACGCGCTGGCGAGCAGAAGTGGCAGGTTGACCGGCGCGCCGGTGTCTTCGAGCGCGACCATGACTCCGGTTCGTGGCGTTCCGAGCGCGGCGAGAGCGAACAGCGCGAAAATCGTGTTTGCCGTGTTCACCCCGCTCGTCGCCACGACGAATCCGCGCGCTTCGGTCGAACCGGGGACGAGCGCCAGCGCGACGACCGCCGCGATGGCACCCGAGACGCCCGGAAGGTAGCCGACGATGGCACCGGCGAACGCGCCCGCGAACGCCGTGATAACGACTGTCTTCGGCGTCGAGGCGACGACAGCGTCGTCCTGTCGTGGCACGCCAGCGCCGGAGATGGCTTCAAGCAATATCGGCGCGCCGAACAGTCCGGCAAAGAGGGGTGTGAGCATGCTCCCTGCGTCGAGCGGCGCGGTCGGCACGATGTCGAGAGTGGCGTATCCGAGCGCGGCGCTTCCGGCGAAACCGGCCGCGCCGCCGACTCCCGCCCGGAGCGACCCTTCGGTGAGGAGGAGGAACGCAGTTACCCCACCCAAGACGAGCGAGAGGTGGGCTTTGACGACGGGATACGCAGTCGTCATCACCATCGTGACCGGAACTGCGAGTGGTACCGCGAAACAGACCGCGAGTCCGCTCCCCATCGCGGAGAGTCTGACTGCTTCTCTCCCCCGGCCAGCGATGACGAGTCGATGCGCGGGCAGTGCCGTCGCGGCCATCGCGGCGTCGGGGACGCCGAGCGCGAGCGCCGGGACCACGTCCAGAAACGAGTGGACGACGCCCGCCGCGAGCATCGCCGCGCCGACGAGTCCCGGCGGACCGGGAATCGCAGGTGCCGCGGCGACGAGGAGCAACGCGAGGTTGTTGACGTGCAGTCCCGGTACGAGTCCGCTCAGCGTTCCGAGACAGATGCCACCGACGACGAACGCGACCGCCATCGCCGACGCGTCGAGGGAGAAGGCCAGTTGCGTGCCGAACGCCTGCATCGCCGGGAGTTGGTCCCGGGTTCGGATTTAAACGTTCGTGTCAGTTCAGCGCGCGTAGCGAGACGTCGCCGTTCGTCGTCTCGACTGTCACGTCGTGGATACCGTCGCCGAGCGTCCCACGGATTCGATTCTCTCCCGCTTCGACCGATTCGAGCGGAAGACCGTTGTTCGTCACGTCGCCGTTGGTCGTCCGTGCGAGGACAGTCGCGTCTACGTCCGTAGCGAGTGCGGCCGAAACGTCACCGTTCTTCGAGCGAATCGAAACGTCGCTCCGGACGTTGGCAACTGCGACGTCCACGTCGCCGTTCTCGGTCTCCGCGGACTCGACACCAGTCACTCCGTAGGCACGCACGTCGCCGTTCATCGAGCGAACCGAGACGTAGCCCTCGACGTTTTGGACGATTGCGTCGCCGTTCTTCGATTCGGCAGTATCGACTTCGACGTCCTCCGGAACGTCGATTTCGAGCGAGATGGAGACGCTCCCGAACAGCACGTTCTTCGTCTTCCCGGCGATACGGAGATGTCCATCGTTGCGACTCACGTCGAGTGCCGCCGCGCTGAGTTTGGCCAACCCCGTTGCGGTCTTGACCGCGCGCACCTGCACCGCGTCGCCATCTGTACGATTGACAGTCACGTCGCCGTTGTCGGTTTCAGCACTCAACGTGTCGCCGTCGAACTCGACTTCGCGCGTGACTTGGTCGCGTTTACGACCGGACGTCCCGAGGCCGAGAACGCCCGCGAACACGGCCGACACTCCAACTACGCCCGCACCGAGTAGACTGCGACGAGTGAGTTTGTTCGTCATATCTAACACGTCGGTCGGAAGTAGGTTATACCTCCCGAGCGGTCACCGACCCGGAAAACGAGGAGTAAGTTTTTATACTAGTTGCGCGCGAGCGCCGCCGCTGACCGACTTGCGCGCGAAAGAAATCGAGTTTCGAGTTGCGGAGTTACCCGAAGAGTTCGCCGAGACCTTCGCCGTCTGCCTCGTCGTCGCCGTCGTCCTCTTCTTCCTCTGCTTCGGCCTCTTCCTCTTCGGCTTCGTCGTCGCCGCCTTCGTCGGCACTGCCCTCGACTGCGCCGCCTGCTGCGGCACCGCCAGCGGGAACTGCCGCGGCCTGCTCGACTGCCTCGTCGATATCGACGTCCTCCAGCGCGGCGACGAGCGCCTTGACGCGGGATTCCTCGACATCGACGCCAGCAGCGTCGAGCACGTTGGTGAGGTTCTCTTCGTTGATCTCTTCGCCCGATTCGTTCAGGATGAGCGCAGCGTAAACGTATTCCATTGTTAGTAGTGTGTAAGGTTGTTATCCGAACATCGCACCGAGACCTTCGCCACCGTCGGACCCGTCGTCGTCTTCGTCCTCGTCGGTGTCGTCTTCCTCGGCTTCGGATTCAGTTTCTTCGTCGGTCGATTCGTCTTCCGTTGAACCACTGCCAGCGGCGGGAGCGTCGATGTCACGAAGCTCCTCGGGCAGTGCTTCTTCGTCGTCAATCTGAGCAGCAAGTGCGCGCACTTGGCCGTCGGCCTTGCTCACGAGGTCGTCCGCGAGGTCCGGGCTCTCGACGGACGCCGACAGACCGAGGCTCTTGGCCTCGCCTTCTGCCTTCTGGATGAGCGTCGGCGTGGTCTGGGCGGTCGGGTAGACCGCGTTGACCGAGAGGTTCCGAGCGCGGGCCGCGGCAGCCTCGACGTCTGCGCGGTACTCCTCGACGTCGATGGCCAGTTCGTCGGCCTCGAAGAGGACGCCGTCGGAGTAGACGCCGCTGAGGTCGAGTCCGACCTCTTTGGGTTCCATGCCGAGTTCCGCGAGGACGTTCGCGACGTCCGCGGAGACCTCTTCGCCTTCTTCGACGACGAGGCTGTCCTCGGTGACTTGGATGGAACCGTCCATGATGCGTGCCGCCGCACCGATGCTCTGGAGTTCGCCCACGAACGGACCCGGATCGACACCAGTGTCGCCTTCCGGAATCATGATGTCGTTCGGCGCGACTTCGCCAGCACCGATGGGTGCCGGACTCTTCGACTCTTCGAGCTGTTTGTACAGTCCGAAGGGGTTGTCGTTCGTGCCGATGAGACCCACCTCGCCAGCGACGTACTCGTTCAGCTCTTCGACGCCCGCATCGACTTCGTCGAGCGCGCGCGAGAGGAGCGTGTTCCGGCTGATGCGAAGCTCTGCACTCCCGTGCAGGTTGCGGCGCATCGTCTGAAGCTGGCGAGACGGGATGCCAGCGACGTTGACGATGCCGACGCTGCTGTAGCCGTCGATGAGGTCCACGAGGTCGTCGACCTCTTCGCGCTTCCACTCGGGAATGGTCTCGGTCTTGCGTTCGGCTTCGGCCGACATGTTAGGCTACCTCCTTGGCGGGCCCCATCGTCGTCTTCACGAAGACGCTGTCGATGTTGAGTGGACCCTTCTCCAGGTCGGAGTGAAGTCGGCGAAGGATGACGTCGATGTTGTCGGCGATTTCCTCCGCGTCCATGTCCTCCGCGCCAACGCGGGTGTGGAAGGTGCGCCGGTCGCCACTCCGAAGCTGCACCGTATTCTTCATACGGTTGACAGTCTCGACGACGTCGTCGTCGGGTTGGAGTGGTTCGGGCATCTTCCCTCGGGGGCCGAGAATGGTACCGAGGTAGCGACCGATGTCTTGCATCAGTGCCGCCTCGGCGATGAAGAAGTCGGTTTCGTCGGCGAGGTCCTTCGCGCGGTCGTCGTCGCCTCCGAGGTCTTCGAGTTCGTCGCTGTCGAAGACTTCGTCTGCAACGTCTTCCGCACGAAGTGCCGTCTCGCCTTCCGCGAACACGACGATCTTCGTCTCTTGTCCAGTCCCGGCAGGGAGGACGATACTCTCGTCTACACGGTTCGACGGTTCGTTAAGGTCTAGGTCACGCAAGTTGATAGCGAGGTCCACCGTCTCGCGGAAGTTCCGCTCAGGTCGGTCCTCGAGTGCGCTTGCAACTGCTTGCTCTATTTCCTGATCTGCCATTGTTCACCTCCGTAGTACGCAGGATGCTCCTACGGGTCAGTGAAACAGGCTAAGCCTGTCTCACTCGGAACGGAAGGCCATCCGAAACTTAAACCCGTCGAAGCAGTGGCAGTCTGGCGACCGTTCACGTGGGCGAGCGGGCCGAAAGAACTGGTTTCGGCACGAGAGTCGTTGGCGAGGGTCTCGCCTGCGTGCGCGCGAAGATGTTATCACGAGCTATCACGGGCGTCGTGACTCTTGACTCGGAGAATCGAAGAAAATCGGCGTCGTCAATTACGCTTCGACCAGCACGTCGTCGTACTCGCCGGCGTCGACCTTCTCTTTGAACTCTCGTGCGTCGTCGCCCTCGATGGTGACGCCGAGCGAGGCGCAGGTGCCGACGACTTCCTTCGCGGCGTTCTTCGTGTCGTAGGCGAGCAGGTCCGGGGACTTCTGCTCGGCAATGGTCTTGACTTGTTCGATGGAGATGTCCGCGACGAAGTCCTTCTGGGGCTCGCCGCTACCGGTGTCGAATCCGGCCTCGTCCTTGATGAGCGCGGCCGTCGGCGGGACACCGACTTCGATCTCGTAGCTCCCGTCGTCTTCGACGGTGATGGTCACGGGGACCTCGGTGCCGTCGAAGGCTTCGGTCTGTTCGTTGATGTCGTTGACGACGTCCTGCACGTTGACCGCGGTCGGGCCGAGTTCCGGGCCGAGCGGCGGGCCGGGGTCGGCCTGACCACCGGGTACGAGTACTTCGATTGTATCAGCCATGTCTGTACGAACCCGCGCGGCGGTTTTAAGAGTTATCTTTCCGTCTGCGGCTTGGGAAGTTCTCTCCCCCGAGCAGACCACCAATCCGGTCCTCAAGGCAGACTGACGCCGTGACGGGAGAGGAACTCGGTCGCTTCCTCGATTTCGACCGGACTGCCGATGATGCGAGCCCAATCCTCCGCTGGCTTGAAGATGCTAACTGTAAACTGCGCTTGCAACTCCGCTTCGAGCCCCTCCAACTCGTCGGCGGGGAGAACTATCTGTGTGCTGTCCCGAAACGTGGAGGGGCCGGGCATCGTTTGGGCGTGATTGCTAGGTATTGATTAACGTACCGAAGTCCTGTGTCGCGGAGAGTCGCCCCGCCGAACGAAAGGGTTTTTCGGCGAGCGTAGCCCACTCTCTGGTAATGGGACTGGAGGAGGAAATCGAAGACCTCCGCGAAGAGATAGCGGAGACGCCGTACAACAAGTCTACCGAGGCGCACATCGGTCGGCTGAAGTCGAAACTCGCGGAGAAGAAAGAGAAGCTACGAAACCAGTCCTCCGCGGGCGGCGGGGAAGGCTACGCCGTCGAGAAGACTGGCGACGCCACCGTCGCGTTCGTCGGATTCCCCAGCGTCGGGAAGTCCACACTGCTGAACTCGCTCACCGCCGCCGAGAGCGAGACCGGCGAGTACGAGTTCACCACGCTGAACGTGAATCCGGGGATGCTCCAGTACAACGGCGCAAACATCCAACTGTTAGACGTGCCGGGCCTCATCGAAGGCGCGGCCCACGGACGCGGCGGCGGCCAAGAAGTCCTCTCGGTCGTGCGGGCCGCAGACCTCGTGGTGTTCGTCCTCTCGGTGTTCGAAATCGAGCAGTACGACAAGCTCAAACAGGAGTTGTACGCGAACAAGATTCGACTCGACCAAGGGCCACCGAGCGTCAAGATCGCGAAGAAAGGGAAGGGTGGCATCCGGGTCACCTCCAGCGTGGACTTGGAAATGTCCGAGAACGTCGTGAAGGAAGTCTTGCGCGAGCAGGGCTACGTCAACGCCGACGTGACCATCCGCGAGCAGTTGGACATCGACCGCCTCGTGGACGGCGTGATGGACAACCGGGAGTACCTGCCCTCCATCGTCTCGGTGAACAAGGTGGACCTCATCGAACCGGACTACATCGAGACGGTCAAAGACGACCTGCGCGACCACGACATCGACCCCGAAGAAGCCATCTTCATCTCCGCGGAGGAGGAGAAGGGTCTCGAATCGCTCAAAGAACACATCTGGGAGGCGCTCGGCCTGATGCGAATCTACATGGACAAACCGGGCCGCGGCGTGGACTACGACGAACCGCTCGTGTTGCCCCGCGGTTCGACAATCGAAGACGCCTGCCACCACCTCGGCGGCGACCTAGAACAGCGGTTCCGCTTCGCACGCGTCTCCGGTCCGAGCGCAAAACACGACGAACAGCAGGTCGGCATGGGCCACGAACTCGCCGACGAAGACGTGCTTCGTCTCGTCGTGCGCAAGTGACGATGGGCGACGACGGCGACAGCGTTAGACTGGTGGCTCTTCTTGCGCTCACCGTCGTTCCGTGGACGATTCTCGGCGACGGCAGTCTCGTCTTCCCGTGGGGGTTGGCAATCGTCGATTCCTTGCACGTGACCACCGTCTGGGACTACGTGTTCGTCTACACCGCTGGGCTTCCGCGCCGACTGCTCGCATGGCCGATAGGGTCGCTGCTGTACCTGTTGGCGGTTCTGAGTGCTGGTGTCGGGGTGTTGGTGGGAGAGGGGTACGAGGACAGGCGACTGACCGGTGGCCTCCTCGCGCTCGCGGGCGCGAATCATCTATTATTCGCAGTCGGAATGGCGAACCGCTCACGGTTGACCGTGATTCCGCTCGGAGTAGTGTTGCTGTGGGGCGCGGCGTGGTGGTTCCACTGGCCGGATATTCGACGGATCGTGTAACGTTCGATGGCCGAACTCGCGGTACCGACCATGACATCCCCGTGTCGAGACACTGCATATACCTTCCGTGCCGGGGTGTACGAATCGCGCGAGTATCGAGAGACTCGGATGGAACTTCACAAATCGTACACCCGAGTTTGAAGCCGTGACACCCTAGAATACCGCAACTCCGCCAATACAGCTTTAAGCGAAACGACGTACACTCCGGAATTCAGCCGAAAGAAGGCCTAACATTACGGTGTGTACAAAAACGATAGCGGGTTGCTGTAACTGCTCTGGTCGAGCGGACGGCGGTCGTCTCGTAGACCAGCGTTCCAAGCCTTCTATCGCCGATTTCTGTCTGGGGGCTCGCCGAAACGTACTGACGGTGAATTAGTGATATTGAAAGATAGAGGTGGGTGTACGGTCGAAATTCCATCTGTCTCGTAATAGTTCGATGGTGTTCGTAAGATGGACGCTTCTGACTCGGCAATCGAAATCCGCGGGAAGCGGCCCGGAAAGCCTCCAGCTAAGCGGTATTAGTGATTTCAAGGAAGTGTGCCTGGGTGAGCGCGTACTCCGCGATTTGAAATAGCTCACCCGGGGTGTACGCGGTTTTACGCTAATCGAGGGGTTGTTTGGCAGCGACAGTTTTGGAGCACCGCTTACGGAAGCAAATCTAGGATTTGGATACAACGCCGTTGAGGCGCTGCACGGAGCAATACATCCAGTTTTCGCACGTAGTGATGGCGGCGGCCAACACACCTACAACTTCAAGTCCGTATCAAGCGTGTACACCGGGTGAAACACAGTATCTCCCGGAGTATTGGTCGAGTGTACGTCCGGTCGGTACTACGTTGTGTCGCTGAATTCCACTGGTCTTCTTTCCGCGAACAGTAGCTTTTCCTCTCGTGAAACCCACGCTTCGAATGCATGAACGCTACGCTCGACCACGTGATGATTCGCGTCGAAGACCTCGACGCGACGCTCGACTGGTATCAGGGCCACCTCGGCTACGAGGAGAAGGGACGCTGGGAGGCAGACACTTTCACCAACGTCTATCTCGGCCCGGAGGACGTACACGAGGAGGGCGCGCTCCTCGAAATCACCTACAATCACGACGACCGGAGCTACGAGATGGGCGACGGCTGGGGCCACATCGCCGTGCGCGTAGACGACGTGTACGACGCCTACGAGCAACTGATGGACGAAGGCGTCGAAGACTACCGCGACCCCGACTCCTGTGGCGGCAGCTACGCGTTCGTCACAGACCCCGACGGACACGAGGTCGAAATCGTCGAACGGGACTACGGCGCGCCGTGGAGCCTCGACCACACGATGATTCGCGTCGAGGACGCAGACGAGGCCCTCGGCTGGTACACCCGCAAGCTGGAATACGAACACACCGGCCGCTGGGAGTCCGACACCTTCGCGAACTACTTCATGAAGCCCGAAGGCGCGGCCGACGAAGCGATGGCAGTGGAGTTGACCTACAACTACGACGGGCGCACGTACGACCTCGGTGACGCGTGGGGCCACCTCTGCATCCGCGCCGACGACTTGTCCGAGGCGTGGAAGACGCTGCTGGAACGCGACGCTGAGGACTACCGCGACCCCGAGTCCTGCGACAACCGCTACGCGTTCACGAAGGATATGGACGGCCACGAAATCGAAGTGCTGGAACCGAGCGAGTAGACTCGTACCGTCTCACTCGCACCGTGTGAATGCCTCTCTCCCGCGCGCGAGACGCGCGCTCCGGCGAACCGCCGAATCGAGCCGAAACGACAGTCATCCAATTTTTCGTGTCAACGAACAGTTCTGGTGTCGCTGGCGAACGAACAACTATCTGAAAACTCGCGCGTAGCGTCGCCGAGCGTGGAAATCTTCGATTACGACGATATATCTCGCTGACCAATACGTTTGACGTATCGCTTGATTTGCAACGATTTGTTGATAAGGGTTATTCGCACCTTACCCGACCAGGCGAAAACCGCGAAACCGATTCTACCGGCCGTATTCGGGAGTGAGAATGTTTACCGAGCCTCATAGTGGACCACAAAGCACTTATAATCGGGGACTAACCAATGTGATGTACCCCTACCCATGGTGGCAGCTCTGAGTACACGTGGTCCGCACCCGGAAACGCCGGGTTACGTTAAAAGGACCCCACGAAAGGCTCTGTCGCCGACCGAATAACCAACCAATCCAACCATGACAAATGACAAACTACGCAGTGTGTTCATGACTGCGATGCTGGTTATGTCCGTCTTCGCGGGCACTGCCGCATTCGCAGGAACGGCCGCTGCAAACCACGATGGCGCTGGTGAGGACATCAGCTCAGAGTCAGTCCTCTTCCAGGGTCAGACCGCTGCCTGGGATACTGGCGGCAACAGCGACACCACAGTAACGCTCTACGACCAAGACGGTAACTACGTGGACCAGTACTCTGCTGACGAGTCTGGTCACGTCACGTTCAACACCGCAAACCTGAACGGCAAGTACAACGCCACCGTCGACCAGGATACGTACCAGACGTTCCAGGTCGTCGAGCAGAGTCTCTCCGTTAGCCCGGACAGCGCGAGTGTTGTTCAGGCCGGTAACCTGTCGATTAGCATCGACGACACGAACCGCGCTAACGAGTTCGACATCAACGTTACGTCGAGCGCGGTCATGAACGACATCGACAACGCGTCGAAGGCCTCCGAGTTTGCAGACGACCTGAACGACGGCGCGCCCGGCTATGTCGTCTCTGTCGAGGAGGGTGACGAACTCAACATCCCGATTAAGTCCAACGCAGAGACGGGCAACGACACCGTCAACATCGATGTCGCGGACACCACCGCATCGGAGTCCATCGACGTTACGGTGAACCAGCCTGACGACGTTGACGCAACGTTCACCGAGGGCGTCTTCCGCAACCAGCGCGGTGACAACGTCGAAGTGACTGTCAACCTCACCGCGACGGACTCGGCGTACGTCTACGTCGGTTCCTCGGACGTCAACTACCTCCAGCGCATCGAAGTCACGGACGGTAACAACGACGGCCAAGTTGCCTTCAACTTCAACAGCTACCAGGACGGTGGCTCGGTCAGTCCCGTTGACAGCGAAGACAGCGCAAGCATCGTCAGCTGGGACGGTTCGATCGGTGACAATGTCGGCGCTCTCGCAGACGGCAACTACGCGCTGAACGTCACTACCCCGAGCGAGCCGAGCTCGGCGACCGAGCTTGACGTCTCCACGCTCTCGCTCGCACAGCGCTCCACCGACGCAGCCCAGAGCTGGGTTGCTCCGGAAAGCGCTTCGGTGGCGCCCGACGCTGCCCCGAGCGACGTTACTGACATCGTCAGCCAGAGCGACACCGTCGCAAGCGGCGACTGGGCTGTCGTTCAGGTCGAAGCATCCGGTATCTACGGTGCTCTCGGCGACAACGCGAATGTCGACGAGAACGACCAGGGCCTCATGTTCCAGGTTCGACAAGAGAACCCCGGTGTGAACGCCCAGCCGCAGTACTTCGACAGCAGCAGTTCGAACGTCCAGACGGTCACGGACGCAGAGAACAACACGCTCTACGTCCTGATCAACACGGACGAAGTTACGCCGACCAACGCTGACAGTGCTGGTCTGGCCACCGGCGAGTGGAACGCAACGTTCACCGTCGTTGGTAGTAACGGTGCAACCTCCGGCTCGGACTCCGCCTACAAGCTCGCGGGCAAGAGCAACGAGTCCGTCTCGACCACCTTCACGGTCGAGAATCCTGAGGTCACCATCAACGATGGCGAGGACCTCACCGTCCCGCAGGGCGAGTACAACGTCAGCGGTTCGACCAACCTCGCACCCGGCACGACGCTCACCGTCGAGTCGCGTGCAGGCGGTACGTTCCTGAAGACGGCATCCGTCGAAGTCGGCCCCGAGGGCAACTTCGAGGCAGCCTACGACTTCAGCGACGTTGACAACGGCACGGAGTTCACCGTCGAAGCTCGCGGCTACTCCGACTCCGGTGTCAGCGCAGTCGTCGACGAGGACTTCCAGCCGGACGACGGCTCGGACAACACGACGACTCCGGACGAGACCACGACGACTCCGGACGAGACCACGACGACTCCGGACGAGACCACGACGACGCCTGGCGACACGACGACGACGCCTGGCGACACGACCGAAGCCCCCGGTGAAACGACCACGACCACCAGCAGTGACGGTGGCAGTGGTACCATCCCCGGCTTCGGCATCAGCGTCGCACTCGTCGCACTCGTCGCAGCCGCGCTGCTGGCCTTCCGCCGCAGCAACTAGATAGCTAACTAACTACCGGAGTACTCCGGTTTTCGCGGTTTCCATTTTTCAGTACGCTACCCGGCGAGCGACAGCCACGTCGTTCGCGTAGTTCATACCCGAGAAACGCCGCATTTCCGCAGTAGTAAGCGACGGATAACGGAGACGACCGCAGTCGTCAACTCTTTGTACGGTGGGCGCTTGATACCCGCTAACTGTGAGTCTACTGACCGACCCGCTCGCGTGGCTGGCCGCCCAATCGGACACCCTCGCGTGGCTCTCCATCGCCCTCTTCGCGGGCAGCGTCCTCCTGGACTGGTACGACCGCGACCTCGCGCGCTATGTCGCGGCGATTGCATGGGGCGTCTTCGGCGTCTTCTGGCTGGTGTTGTTCCCTCACTTCGCGTTCGAACAGCGGAGCGCGATCGAAGGCCTGCTCAGCCTCGCCGCACTTCCGGCCAGTCTGTACGCCGCCTACCTCCTCCTGCAAGGCCGCGAGACGCTGTTCTTGCTGACGCGTGCAGTCGCAATCATGGGCGTCGTCTACCTCCCGTTCACGATGTACGCGCCGGGCAAGGAGTTGCTCATCGAGACGGTGGCCGCACAAGGCCACTTCGTGCTGGACCTGCTGGGCCAAGACCAAATTCGACTCATCGAGCGTGACAACGGTTTCATGGGGCAGTACTACTACATGCACCCGGAGAAAGGGCCGTTCCGGACGAGCGTCCTGCTGGCGTGTACCGGTCTCGGAAGCATGGCGATATTCAGCGGTCTCATCGGTGCGGTGCGCGCGCCGCTCCGTCGCAAACTGAAGGCACTAGCTATCGCCATCCCGGTTATCTGGACGCTCAACCTCGCGCGGGTCGTGTTCATCACGATGGCGTTCAGCTACCAGTGGTTGCAGGTCGGCGTCGGGCCTATCAGTTCGCTGGTCGGCTACGAGAACCCCAACATGGTGTCGTACTTCATCTCCGACCGAATCATCGCCCAGAGCCTCTCGGTGGTCGCACTCGTCGGTATCGCGTGGGCAGTCGCCCGCGTACTGCCCGAGTTGCTCACCGTCGCCGAGGACGTGATGTACATCGTCACGGGCGATGAGTACGACCTCCACGACGCAGTCGGAGCCGAAAAAACAGTTCGCGCAGACGGCGACGGTCGTTGAATCTCTTCTACAGATAAGCAAGGCGAGTGCCTCGGTGCTTGTCCCCGAGGTACTTCACTCCACGTTGAGCAGTTCGTCGGGCGCGCCAGCCAGCGTCGAGAGCGCGTCTGCTTCTATGTGGTGGAGGTCGCCCGGAATCACCAGTAGATGAAGCGGGTCGCCGAACGCTCGCTCGGCGAGTTCCGAGAGCGCGTCGGCGGCGACCAGCGGGTTTGGACTGCCCGCGCGTGCAACGACGACCGCCAGTACGTCACCGTACTCCTCGGCGAGCAGGTCGGCGGCGTGGCTTGCGGTCATGTACTCGTCGTTGCGGACCTTGATGTCGAGGTAGACGAGCGTGTGCAGGCCGCGCTCGCGGTTCTCGTCGATGGCGTTCGTAACGCTCGCGGGCACGCCGTCAGCGCCGTGGGCGTAGTCGAAGGGGAGCGTCGTCGCCTTGCCGAACCGATAGTTCTGGAGTCCGGTGAGGCCGCTCGCCGCCGACTCTGCTGTCGGTGCGTGGACGACGCGCGTGTCGATGCCGCGCTCCTCGGCGCGGAGGCGGAGGTCCACGTGGGTGGTCGAAATCATCGTGTCGCCTGCGGTGGCGAACACGGCTTCGCCCTCCTCGGCAGCTTGGAGAATGTCTTCTGGGTCCTGTTCGACGCCAGCGCGGTCACGAACCTCGATTTCGGTGTCGTGGGCGGCTTCGATGTCTTCGACGGTCGCACCGAGTAGCTTGCTGGTGTAGAACTCCGCGAAGACGCGGTCGGCCGTTCGAAGGGCGTGCTGGCCTTCGACCGTCACCGACCGCTCGTCGTAGAGACCGAGTCCAACGAAGGTGAGCATACCACCAGTAGGTGGTCGAACGCGTTATAGCGTTTCGAGTTCGGCCGCTGGCTCCGTCGCTCCCGCTCACGAACTGTGACAAATATTATCGTCCACGAAAAAGGACTCGCTCGGCAGCTCAGTACTGTTGTTGGCCCATTTGGCCGCCGAACTGCTGGGGCTGCTGGCTGAACTGTTGGGGCTGTTGGCCAACCTGCTGGCCAGAGTGCTGACCGACTTGCTGGGACGGCTGCTGGCCGATCTGCTGGCCCTGCTGGGTCTGCTGACCGATCTGCTGGGCCTTCTGCAGGCCTTGGTCGATGGTCTGGAGTGACTGGCGAGTGTTCTCGATGACTTCCTGCACTTCCGGCTCGCTCGCGTACTGCTGGAGTTCCTGCAGTCCCTGCTGGATGGTCTGTTTCGTCGCCTGCCCGAGCGGCTGGGCGAACGGAGACCCTCGGATGATGAGCTTCTGCTGGAGGTGTGCGATGTCCTGCAGGTCGTCACAGACTCGCACGACGCGAGGCATCCCGCGCTCGGCCGCCTTCGTCTTCGTCCACTCTGCGACGGACTCGACGCGTTCGAGTTGCTGGAGCGTCTGCTGGACTTCCTGCGGAACCTCTTGATCGAATCGTTGGCCCGCGCGCTGGGCCATCTGGCCCGCTATCGGGTATTGCTGGCCGAACTGCTGTTGGCCTTGCTGACTCGGTTGCTGTGTACCCTGTTGGCTCGGCTGCTGTTGGCCCTGCTGGCTGGTCTGCTGGCCGAATCGAGACTGCTGCTGTCCTTGCGGTGGCTGGTATAGCTGTGACATTGTTTTCACCTCGGCTCCGCCCGGCGCGGAACCGATTGCTCGTAAGGCGAAATCCGTAATATACGGCCCCCCTCGTTCAGGATCGTTTTGGACTTTCTTCCGACGCTTTCTCGGGAAATCGCTCGAAGAGGACATACATCCCTGTATTTGGCAATCTATCGTTGAGAACCGTTCAGTAGAAACAGCACGCGATTTCGCGGGAGTGCCGTACACAAGTAGCACACCACGCCGTTAGGTCAACCACCGATTGCACGAACGTAACTCCCGCTGGTTCGACCTGTCTCGGAGTGAGGACGACAGCGGACGGACTTCGGTACAGCGAACCACCATCGCTCTCTGGGACCGGCGAAGCGTCACCGTTAACGCTGCCCCCGGGAAAGGTCTCGGCATGGAAGTGGCGTGCGTTCGCGTCGAGCGCGAACAGGGCGAGGAGACCCGTCGCCGACTGGCCGAGCGGGACCTCGTCGCCGACGAGTTGCAGATAACGGTCGAAGACGGGTGGCTCTACGTTCCCGTCACCGACGCCGGGGCGGTTCCAGACGACTTGACCGTCGTGGAACACGACATCGCCAAGCGGAACACCCAAGACATGCCCGCCGACTTGTTGGGCTTCGAACCGACGTACGAGCGCCTGGGCGACATCGTCATCCTCGACGAAGACGACCCCGACCGTGCCCAACGAATCGCCGACGCCATCATGGAGTCGGACCTGCCCGTCGAAACGGTCCTCAATCGCGCTTCGAAGGTCAAGGGCGAACTGCGCGTGCGGGACTGGGACGTACTGGCTGGGAATGAAACTGAGGCGAGCGGAGCGAGCCGGGGGTCGGAAGACGCGTCGTCCGGGACGGAGACGGTTCACCGCGAGTACGGCTGTGAGTTCCTGCTGGACGTGGCCGAGGTGTACTTCTCGCCCCGACTGGCGACCGAACGTCATCGTGTTGCCGAACAGGTCGAGAGTGAGGAGCGCGTCTTCGACATGTTCGCGGGTGTCGGGCCGTTCGTCGTCCCCTGCGCCAAGCGCGGTGCGGACGTCGTCGGCGTAGACCTGAACGAGCGCGCAGTCGAGTACCTTCGGGAGAACGCTCGGCGGAACGGCGTCGAGGACCGAGTCACCGCGATTCAGGGGGACGTAGGGGAAGTCGCACCGGAGTACGAAGACTGGGCCGACCGCGTCATCATGAACCTACCCCACAGCGCCGACGAGTTCGTAGACGCTGCCGTCACCATCGCGGGCGACGACTGCGTGCTGCACTACTACGACATCCAGCACGAGGACGACCCGTTCGGACCCGGCGAGGCCGTGATTCGGGCGGCCGCGGAACCGGAGTACGAGGTCGAAGTCGAGACGCGCCACGTCGTCCGGTCGTACGCACCACACGAGTTGAACGTCTGTCTGGACGTGCGACTCACTCGCTGACTAGCTTCAGTCCTGCTGCTCGACGTAGACGCCCTCGGGGTCGAGTTCTTCTCGGATGAGTCGAATCTCTTCCGGGTCGGGCGCAGGCGTCTCCGAGAGATCGTCGGAAAATCGAAGCTCCCAACCGGTCGCGGTCTGCACGGCGTCCTTCGTCAATCCGGGATGAATCGACTCGACGTACAACTCACCTGCTTCGTCGAACCGCATGACTGCCTTGTCCGTGATGACTGCTTCCGGCCCACCACGGAGATTCTTCTCGGCTCGACCCTCTCGGCCGCCGACGTAGCCCGGACTCGTCACGAAGTCCACCTCGGCGGGGAACCGCCGCTTGGTCTGGGGCACGACGACGAGCGTCCGATGGCTGTTGCTCGCTATCTCGCAGGCACCGCCGCTTCCCGGAAGCCGGACGGTCGGGTCGTCGTAGTCGCCGATGACGGTCGAGTTGATGTTTCCCCGGCGGTCTATCTGCGCACCGCTCAGGAACCCCACGTCGATGCGTCCCGCTTGGAGGTACGAACTGAAGCCTTCGTACATCGGGACGATGCTCCGGGCACCCGACGCGAGTACCGGGTCACCGATTGAGAGTGGGAGCGAATCGGGCTCGGAGTCGATAGTGCCGGACTCGTACACCATCTCCAAGTCGGGGGCGTGGGTCCGCTTTGCGAGGTTACACGCCAAGTTCGGGACGCCCACGCCGACCAGCACGGTGTCGTCGTTGCGAAGTTCGCTCGCCGCTCGCGTTATCATGAGTTCGGTCCGGGTGAAATTTGTGTTCACGAGTAGTCCCCCATGTCGATTGGTTCTGCGTAGTCTGGCTGTGGCTGTAGGTCGAGTAGTCTCTCAGCGTCGAGTTTTTCGAGATACTCCCGATGGTCGGTGACTTCGTACACCCACTCGTCGAGCCAATCGAGCGTCGATTCGTGCGTCTCGGACACCTCGTCCCACTCGACGTAGCTGGGGTTGTCCCTGTCGTAGTAGCCCTGCACGTACGACGGATGAGAACCGTACGGAATTTCGACCACGTAATCGACGGCCGTTCCCGGAATCATCGTACGGTTCGGGTCGCTCCGAATCACCGATTCGTCTACGACTTGCTCCACGCTCAGGACGACCGTCTCCGCGGCGAGTGCCGCGTCAACCGTCTCGCCGACGATGCCCCACAACTGGGCGTTCCCGTCGGCGTCGGCACGCTGTGCGCGCACGACTGCGGTGTCCGGTTCGAGCGGTGGCACGACGTGAACGTCCTCGCCCTCGTTCTCACCATCGTCACTGAAGGGGTCGGCCACAGTGCGAATCTTGTCGTTGTACTCCGGTAGGTCCGACCCGGCGAACGTGCGCAGCGGAACGAATGGAAGCTTCTGTGCGCCAGCTTTCAGGCGCGCGACCATCCCGAAGTGCGTGTACTCCTCGATTTCGAGTGGGTTGGGGACGCCTTCCTCGACCGCTCGGCGAAACGCCCGTAGACAGCCGACACCAGGGTTACCGGCCCACGAAAACGTCGCTTTCGAGGCACAGCCTGCGGCTATCATCCGGTCGTAAATCAAGTCCGGCGTGGCCCTGACGAGTTCGAGGTCGGTGTACCCCTGCCGGATGATTTCGTGGCCCGACGCGAACGGGATGAGGTGGGAGAAGCCAGCGAGATAGAGTGACTGGCCGTCCTCGACAGCAGCGTCAATAGCCGATTCGAGAGTCGTCTGCTCCGTCATGTTTAGGCTATCTCCTGCGTGCCGAACGAGAGACCCCAGTTCGAGCGGTCTGACAACTCCATACCGTTTATCGTCCACGTATCGATGGGGTCGTTGGTCATCGGTCGCGCGAGCAGTGTTCGCTGGGTCTCGACGTGCGCGAGCGGAAACGAGTAGTCGGGGAAGAAGCCGAACTGCCGAAGCAACGCCGACGGCATGGTCGAACCGGCCGCCATGACGAGGTCCGAATCGGTTGCGTCGGCGACGACGGCACGAAGCAGATTCGCCAGTGCTGGGGTTCGGTCGGCGTTCGCACCGAGCGGGAGTACGTCCGAGACGTGGGTCGCCGTTGTCGGCCCGCGCGTCCGCGTTCCCGCGACGACGCTGGCGACAAGCGACCCGTTTCGGTGCGCAGTGTACGTGGTGTAGTCGAAGTCGGGATAGGTGAACCGCCATTCGTAGAACTGCTCGTCGCGCCGCGCGTGGACCCACGGCGGTTTGTTTCGGGAAGCCAGTGTAGCCAACTGCTTGGCGGGGACCTGTTGGTGCCGCCGAACCGTCACACCGTCCGCGTCCGAGACGCGCGCGTCTCGGAACCTGCGATACCCGCGGTAGACGGGACCGCCAAAGCGGGCGGCGTGGTGGACGACTGGCGTTTCCGTCTTCCGCCGAGCCATCGTCTCCGGTCGCTGAATCCGAACGTAGCGCGGATACTGTGAGACGACGCTGTGTTCGATGCTGAGTTTCGAACGCAGTTCCGGCGAACTCAGTATCGCGTCTTCGGAGTAGGCGGTCGGGAACCCGATAGACATCACCGGCGCTCGCTCGGCGTAGTAGTCGTACATCTCGGCGACCAGCCACGAGAACAAGCCCTGTCGCTGGTGGTCTTCGTGAATCATCGACGCGACGGTCAGGATTCCCGTTTCGGGGTCGCCACCCACGTCGAAGCGGAGCGGGAGCGCGGCCCGCATCCCGACGACTCGGCCGTCGTGTTCGACGACGAACACCGGAACCTCTTCGACGTAGGGGTTGTCGAAGAATTTCCACTGGAACCAGTCTTCGGGGTCGGCGTGGACGACGAGCAGGGAGCGATACAGTTCGAACACCTCCTCGCAGTCTCCGGGTCTGTACTTCCGAATTCGATACTCGCCGCCGGGTTGGTTCTTGCGAGTTGTTGTCTTCGCCATAGTTTCTTCGAGGGCAGAAGTCTCGGCGTAAGACCCCGGCAAGACATAGTATAAATGGGGTGTTCCGTTGATAATCGCACGGTGCCGATAGCTGTACTTTCGGGAGTGACTATTAATTCGATCAATAATATACGGTGATAAATCGCTGGCTGACAGAGTGTCAGGCTCGCCCTCACGGAGTAAGCCAGCACTGTCGGCCTGACCGACACTTGGCGGGTGCGCGAGTAGTATTGCCAAAAACGACGGACAAGCGGCGCTTAACGACACAGTCGTCGAAAGGTGAATCCTGACTACACGAACAGTTCTCCGGCTTTATTCCCGGGGTCGAAGTGTTGATGTGCATGCACGTCAGTTCATTCCCCGCCTCGGTCCGGTCGGGAAACGTCGCGCGTCTCTACGCAGAAACCGCGAGAACGCATCCCGACCGACTCGCCGTGGAGATGGGTGGCCGTTCGTTGACCCACGCCGAATACGACGCGCACGCAAGTCGTTTCGCTGGAGGACTTCGCGAACTCGGACTCGACCCCGGCGACCGACTCGCACTGTACGCACCGAACAGTTCGGAGTACCTGATTGGAGCACTCGGTGCGCTGAAAGCTGGAACGCCGTTCACGCCGATGGACCCGAAGTACCAACCACGCGAGATACGGTACCAGCTTCGTGACAGCGACGCCCGAGCAGTCGTGACTCACGCGGACCTCCGAGAGCGACTGGGCGACGCGTTGGAGACGATGAATACGGAGTTGCAGGTCGTTACTATTGGAGCAGACCGGGAGACAGATTCGGACGCAGTGACTGGGGACGTCTCGTTCGCGGAAGTGGACAGCAGACCTCTCGTCGCCACCCGGTGCGACGAGGACGTTGCGATGCAACCGTACACCTCCGGGACGACGGGCGACCCGAAGGGCGTCCTGCTGACGCACGAGAACCTCCGCGCACAGTCGCTGATGGGCTTCGAGAAGACCAATCTCCCGGCCGAGAGAGAGCGGTTCCTGTCGGTGCTTCCACTGTCGCACATCTCGGGGTTCGTCAACCGGACGTGGCAACCGCTCGTGCGCGGCGGGTCGGTCTACCTCCGGGACCCCGCCGAGTGGGACCCCGAATCGGCGATGGCCGACATCGAGGAACACGACATCACCAAGTTCGGTGCCGTGACCGCGATGTACGTCGATATCGTCAATCACGAGTCGTTCGGCGACTACGACCTGTCGAGTCTCGAAGAGGCGATGGAAGGTGGCACCAAGATGCCGACTGCAGTCCAAGAGCAGTTCGAAGACGCGACCGGTGTCGGGATGTACGAAGCCTACGGGCTGACCGAAGCGGCCGGGGCGACCCACTTCGGGTTCGACGCGATGGCTGGCCCGAAGTTGGGGACCATCGGCCAACCCCACCGCGCGACGAGTTGCAAAGTCGTAGACGACGACGGGAACGAACTCCCGCCGGGCCAGACGGGAGAACTGCTGATTCGCGGCCCCAACGTGATGCAAGGCTACCACGACAAGCCCGACGCGACTGACGAAGCGTTCACCGAGACCGGCTATCTCCGAACGGGTGACGTAGTGCGTTGCGACGAGGACAACTACTACGAGATACTCGACCGCAAGTCGAGCGTCATCGTGACCGGCGGCTACAACGTCTACCCGGCGGAGGTCGAGAACGTCCTCTACGACCATCCTGCGGTGGTGGACGCCGCGGTAGTCGGGGTGCCAGATGAGCGACGTAACGAGACGGTGAAGGCGTTCGTCGTTCCGGAGTCCGAGATTGCGACCACGGAAGAGGAACTTCGAGCGCACTGTCTGGACCAACTCGCAGCGTACAAGCATCCCAGAGAAATCGAGTTGGTGAAGACGCTCCCCCGGACGACGAGCGGGAAGGTCAAGAAGTTCGAACTGAACTCGGATTGAACGACTGGAGTTCCGTGTCGCACTCGGTTCCGGGTGCGACTCGTTCGCTAACGGCGGCGGCTTTCGCAACCCTTAAGCAAGTAGTGGTGGCTATAATTGAATGCGTAGGACGGTACGACGATACAGTCGCCACGCGACGTGTGCGACGTGAATGTGACAGGAGTGTCACTGACGCAGTGCCGGTGTAGCTCAGACTGGCTAGAGCGATTCCTTCGTAAGGAATAGGCCGAGGGTTCAAATCCCTCCACCGGCTCTTTCTGATGCGAACAACATGGCGAGCAACGCTTAGCGTTTGCTCGCCAACTCGTGAGCGTCTGTCGAGTTTCGTGGAGGATTTGAACGACGGAAGAGGCAGTCTCGCCGCAGGCGAAGCGAGGCACGAAGTGTCTCGAAACGCGAGCGGTGAAACCGCGAGCAGGGAGCGTCTTCAGGTAGTTCACAATCCCCTCCACCGGCTTACTTTTCCGCGAACTCACCCCGAACAGCCTTGCCGATGAGCGGACCGCTTGCCTCTCTCCGAGCCGAAGTAAACGCGTGCTAACGCGAGATACGCATTGTCTACACAGTCCGAAGCCTAAGTAGTTAGACGGTGTAGTCACGGTATGGATGTCCGAGACGTATTTTTCGCCCTCCTCCTCGGCGCGTTGTTCGTCCTCGCGGTGCTCGTCGTGCGCCCGTTTCTCGCGTACATCCTCGCGGCTGGATTGTTGGCGTTCGTCCTCCACCCCGCACAGCGGCGACTCTCGCCGAGAATCGGGACGCGCCCAGCGGCGTTGGCGCTCGTCGTTCTAGCGGTGTTGATGACGACAGTGCCGATAGTCCTGCTGTCGGTGAGCGTCCTGCCAGAGGCGGCCAAGACTGCCGAAGAGGTCGCCCATCGCCCGGTTCTCGACAGGGCAGAGCGAGTGTTGCAGTCGGTCGGCGTCCCGGTCGAGTTCGGTGACGCCGACGCTGTCTCGCGCCAACTCGTAGACCTGCTGGTCGGCAACGTCTCGGAGCTACTGACGACCACCGTGAAACTCGTACTCGGACTCTCACTGTTGGTGTTCGTCCTCTACTACCTGCTCGTGGACGGCCAGTCGCTGATTCGCTGGGTGCGTGACGTGACGCCGCTCGACGCCGAGATACAGGAGGAGTTGTACACCGAGACGAACCAGGTGACGTGGGCGGTGCTGAAGGGTCACGTCTTCGTCGGCGTCGTGCAGGGCGTCTTGGGCGGCGTCGGGTTCTTCCTCGTCGGACTTCCCAACGTGCTGTTCTGGACGATGGTGATGGTGCTGTTCGCGTTCGTCCCCGTCGTCGGCGTCGGTGCGGTCTGGGTGCCCGGCGGTCTCTACCTCGTCGCGACCGGACAGGTGGTCCCCGGCGTCGCGCTACTGGTCTACGGCGCGACGGTCGTAAGTTGGGTGGACAATTACCTCCGGGCGTACGCCGTCGATTTTCAGGCAGGACTCCACCCCGCAGTCGTCCTCGTCGGCGTCGTCGGTGGCATCTACTTCATGGGCGCGCTGGGGCTCTTTCTCGGGCCCGTCCTACTGGCCGTGTTCAAGGCGACCGTAACCGTGGTAGACGACTACTACGACCTCTGAGTGGTCACGGACGTTTTGTCGGCGCTCGTCGTGGGGCCGGTATGGCTTCGAGAGTTCGACGGACTACCGAGTCGGCGAGTCAGGTGAACGAGCGCGACAGCACTCCGCGAGGCGGACGATGAGTGCGGCTCCGTTTCCGCTCGGTGGACCGCGGCCACGCGACTCGCGAGCGTACGGATTCGACGTCGCCTACGCCGGAACGCCTGGCTGGGACATCGGCCGCCCGCAACGAGAGTTCGTCGGCCTCGAAACGCGGGGCGAACTCGGCCAGCGCGTTCTGGACGTGGGCTGTGGCACGGGCGAAAATGCCCTCTATCTCGCCAGACGAGGCCACGACGTACTCGGCGTCGATTTCGCGCCGCGGGCCGTTCGTACGGCGCGCACGAAGGCCTACTGGCGAGACGTCGAGGCGTACTTCCTCGTCTGGGACGCCCTGCGACTGGACGAACTCGGAATGAACTTCGACAGCGCGATAGACTCGGCACTGATGCACTGTCTCGACGGCGACGAACGTCGCCAGTACGCCGACGCACTGCACGCCACACTGAAACCCGGCGGAACTTTCTTCGCACTCTGTGCGCAGGCACCCGATCGGGCCGTGGGCGAACCCGGCTGGGTGTCCCGCCCCGAACTGTACGCGCTGTTCGACGACGACTGGCAGGTGAACTACGTCAGGGACGCCGTCTTCGAGACGCGTGGCCAGCCACGGTATCGCCCGGCGTATCTGGCGTCGGTCACCCGGCGGTAGCTAGTTGATATCTTGCTCGCAGTTGGTACACCGCACCTGCGTCTTGCCGGTCGGGGTTCGGTCGGCGACGAGCGCGCCGCCCTTGTTGCAGTACGGGCAGACGCCGTTGCCGGTTTCGGCCGCCTGCTGGCGGGCCATCCACGTGACGTTTCGCTCCAGTTGCGCGAGTTGCATCGTCAGTTCGTCGATGGTCGCTTCGAGTTCGGCGATTCTGTCGGCCGCGTCTCCGTCTGGAGTAGCGTTCAACTCCGAGTCCGCTGGTGTTTGGGAGTCGGTACGTTCTGAAACCGCGTCCACGTCGGGAGTGTCGGAGTCGTTTCCTGTCATATCTGTCGGCCTTTCGCGCCACCTGCTATCACACTACACGCTCCGCGGGCAAAAAGCTACTCGCACGTTTCGTGTCCGAGCGCGGCACGTTCGCCGACGCTAACAATTAACACTCTGGTTCCCGTAATCGTAGTACCCCGCGGAGCCGCGTTTGGCCGGACTCTCACAGGAGACACCCTCGATGGTAACAGACCGACAGCTACGACGGAGTAAGACGATTCAGCAGCGGACGGGTAGAACCTTTCACTTCGCAACGCGGCTTCTTCCCGAGCGGGTCCGTCATCCGACGTACGTCCTGTACGCGTTCTTTCGAGTCGCCGACGAGGTGGTCGATGGAGCGACCGACCTCGGACCGACCGAACAGCGCGAGCGCCTCGAGCAGTTGCGCGCCGAGGCACTTGGGCAGGACGACACGGACGACGAAGTACTGGCAGCATTTCAGGAGGTACAAGCAACGTACGACATCCCCGAAGACGAGATAGCACAGTTCATCGACGCGATGCTCGCGGACGTGGAAAAAGACCGCTACGACACCTACGAGGAGTTACGAGCGTACATGCGCGGGTCGGCCGCGGCGGTCGGCGTCATGATGCAGTCCATCATGGACGTAGACCGGCCGGAGAAGGCCACTCCCCACGCAATCGCGCTGGGCGAAGCGTTCCAACTGACCAACTTCCTGCGCGACGTGCGCGAGGACATCCGCGACCACGACCGAATCTACCTGCCGAAGACGACTCGTGAGCGCCACGGCGTCACCGAGGCAGACATCGAGTCGTGCGAACCGACGGACGGGTTTCGGGCCGCCGTGGCCGACGAACTTCGCCGGGCCGACGACCTCTACCGAGAGGGCGTCGCTGGCATCCAGTACCTGCCGGCGGACTGCCAGTTCGCGGTGCTGTACGCCGCGGTACTGTACGCGGAGTACCACCGACTCATCCGCAACCGCGAGTACGACACGCTCTCCGCGACACCGGAACTGAGCGCGCCACGGGCGGTGTGGCTCTACGCGAAGACGCGCTGGTACTGGCAGTGGAGCAAAGACCCGGTGACGGTGTTCCGAAAGGTCAGTGCGGTTCCGGACAACGACACCGACCGCGTCGAGCGAGACCATCCGGGCCGGACGCCCCACGCCGAGTAAACGGCGTCGGGGTCGCTCCGACCTCGGACTTCGAGATAGTTTTATTGAACAGCGAAGCGTACGCAGTCTTCGGTTCGAGGACCCCCTCGGACACCGGAGGAAGCAATGGGGAAACTGATAGCAACGACGTTCGTGACGCTCGACGACCGGATGGTCGGGCCGAACGAAGAGATGGATTGGGTGACCGATAACTTCGACGACGAGATGGGCGAAGACATCGACGACGTACACGACGTAAGCACGTTCGTCTTCGGACGCACGACCTACGGGATTCTGGCGGGCTACTGGCCGACTGCGAGCGAGGAGGAGGAAGGCGTCATGGCCCAGCGACTGAACACGCGCCCGAAAGTCGTCTTCTCGGAGACGCTGGAGGAAGCCGACTGGAACAACACGCGAATCGTAAGCGACGACCTCGAAACGGAAGTGGAGAACCTGAAACAGCAAGACGGCGATTCGTTGATTATCGGAAGCGCCAGCATCGTCCAGACTTGCACGAATCTCGGATTACTCGACGAGTACTGGCTCTGGGTCCACCCGGTCATCCTAGGCGAGGGGAAACTACTGTTCGAAGACATCGAACATCGCGTCGAGTTGGACCTGACGCGGACGAAGACGTACGACAACGACGTGACGTTACTGCAGTATTCGGCGTGAGAAGTGGGGTTCGTTCCGGGTGATTACCCTTGCTCGGGGTGTTTCCGACCGACGCTCACGAAGTCGAAGCGGTCGGCCCGAACCAACCCTCCTAACAGAGCGACAGCGAGCGCGACCGGAACCCAGTTTTGGAAGTAGACGTTCATCGCACCCCACAGCAGGACGAAGCTCACGAAGTCGTCCAGCATGAACGGACAGCGGTCGAGTCGGCGGGTCAGCCGCGAACTGTCGAACCCGAATTCGATGAGGAGTACAGCCACGAGACCACTCAACACCCAGCCCGCGTAGTTCGTCCACGGGACACCGTAGTAGCCTCCACCGCCGTCGTACACCCAGAAACCGAGGCCGACCGCGGCCGGGTCTAACACGAGGTCCACGACCAGCACGAGCGCGAGCGAGGCGAGGACGCGCACGGCGCGACTCCGAAGCGAGGTCCCTGACGCTTGCGGTCCAAACAACAGCAACGTGAGCAGGTAGCTGTTCAGTACCAAGGGGACAAAGAAGACGGGCAAGCCGACCGGTACGCCCGCAAGCATCGGTCCCAACTCGATTTGATAGCTGAAGTCGCCGTACGGCACGCCGTAGTGGACGCCGACGAACTCGACGGCGTAGGCGTAACCGAATACAGCGAACAGTGCCCCGGCCGCCCGCTTGTTCACCAGCGGAGCGAACCCGGCGACGAGCGGCAGGCGCATCACGAGGGTTCCGAAAAGCACCAGTAGGGGATTCATCAGCAACCACGGAGGAATCCAGTTCCACCGCTGGTGGCTGGCGACGAACAGTGCGGCCCCCACGAGCGGGAACACGACGGCAATCGTGAACCGGTTCTCGCGGACGAGGCGGTCCAGCGCGGCTTCGAAGTCGGCCCTGCTTTTCGGCACCTCTCGCTCAACCACGCAAGACACCCCACAGGCCGCCGAGCGTCAGCACCATCCCGACGACGGTGTTGATGGCCGGGAACCACCAGTAGGCTCGTGCCACCTCTACTTCTGTCTCTGCAACCCCCGCGGCGAACAGTGGGTACAGGCCGAGGAGCAGACCAGCGCGCCAGTCCAACAGTGCGAAGACGCCCGCCGCGAGGAGCCAGCAGACTCCACAGTACGCCAGCGTCGGCCGTTCGCCCAGCACCGTCGCAGTCGTTCGAATTCCGGCGCGCCTATCCGGTTCGATGTCCGGAATCGCTGAGAACGTGTGCATCGCCATCGCCCAGAGCCACCCCGCCAGAACCGCCAAAATCGGCGGCTGTCTCCCCGCGACCGCCGCGAACGCGGCCGCACCCGGCAGGACGTAGAGTCCGTTCGACAGCGAGTCGAGCGGTGGTTTCGTCTTCAGGCGGAACGGCGGGGCGCTGTAGGCGTAGCCCAGAAAGAGGAATCCGGCCAGCCACGGGGCGGCGACTGGCGGCGAGAGCAGTGCGAGCGCCGCTCCTGCGACTCCGCAGAGGGCGACGAGGAAGACGACCGTCTTGCCGCCTCGATAGCGCGCCTCTCGCTGTCCCTGCTTCTTCGGATTCTCGGCGTCAACGTTTCTGTCGAACACGTCGTTGACGCCGTAGAGAAAGACGTTCGCTGGCACGAGGAAGTACGCGAAGAGGACGACGGCGAGTGGGGAGAAGAGGTCGCTAATCTCGGTCGCTCCGTAGGCAACTCCGACCAGCACCGGCCCCGCGAGATACAACCAGAAGCGCGGTCGAGAGAGGGTCAACAGATAGCGGAGCATGCTACTGGCCGTAGTCCTCTATCACTGCGTTCGCGGTGTGTTCGCCGCCGATGAGACACATCGGCACGCCGATGCCGGGCGTCGTATACGACCCCGTGAAGTAGAGACCGTCCACCTTCGGCGACCGATGTGGCGGGCGGAGCGGCCCGGTCTGGCGGAGCGTGTGGGCCAGTCCGAGCGCGCTTCCCCGCATGCTGTTGTAGCGGTCGGCGAACTCCGAGACACAGAACGTCTCTTCGAAGACGATTCGGTCGCGCAAATCGACGCCAGTATTTTCGGCGATGTCCGAAAGCACGAGGTCGCGGTACCACTCACGGGTTTCTGCGTCGTCCTCTAGGCCGGGTGCGATTGGCACCAGCGCGAAGAGGTTGCTGTGGCCCTCGGGGGCGACCGAATCGTCCGTCTTGCTCGGCACGCAGAGGTAGTACGCCGGGTCCTCGGGCCACGTCGGGTCCTCGAAAATCTCGTCGAAGTGCTGGTTCCAATCGGGCGGCAGGACGAGCGTGTGATGGGCGAGGGGTTCTACGTCGCCCTCGACGCCGAGGTAGAGCAGGAACGCCGAGGGTGCGTAGGTGCGGGATTCCCAATAGTCGGCGTCGTACTTTCGACTTTCTGGGGGTAGGAGTTCCTGCTCGGTGTGTGCGTAGTCGGCGTCACTCACAACCAAATCGGCGTCGAGTCGCTCGTCGCCGACGTGGACGAAGAAGTCCTCCGCGCTCCCGGTGATAGCAGTGACCTCCATGTCTGTTCGGTACTCGACGCCGAGTTCGCGGCCCAGTTCGACGAGGCCGTCCACGACCGCGCCCATCCCGCCTTCCGGATAGAAGACGCCCAAGTTGAAATCGACGTGACTCATCAGGTTGTAGAGTGCGGGCGTATTTTTCGGAGAGCCACCCAAGAACACCAGCGTGTACTGCATTATCTGCTGGAGTGTCGGGTGGTCGAAGTACTCTTCCACGTGGTCCTGCATCGACCCGAGGAACGTCAGGCCGCGAGCGTGGCGCGCCACGTCCAAGTCCACGTAGTCCCGGAATCGTGGCCGGTCTTCGTAGACGAAGTGTTCCATGCCGATTTCGTAGGTCTCCTCGGACTCAGCGAGGTAGTCGTCCAAGGCTTCACCAGCGCCCTCTTCGTACTGCTCGAAGGTGGCTTTCGTCTCCTCGCGGTCGGCGGTGATGGTGATCTCATCGCCCGGTCCACGGCTTCGCCGCTCCGCTTCGAGGCCCTCACTGGCTCCACGGCTACGCCGTTCCGCTTCGAGGCCCTCACTCGCTTCGCTCGTTCGCGCCTCGCCCTTCGTAAAGATGCGATAGTGCGGGTCCAGATGCTCCAGTTCGTAGTAGTCGCTCGGCGTCCGGTCGAAGTGGCCGAAGAATCGCTCGAACACGTCCGGCATCAGATACCACGACGGCCCCATGTCGAAGCGGAACCCGTCGGCTTCGAGGACGCTCGCCCGGCCGCCTAACTGCTCGTTCTTCTCGACGACGAGTACGTCGGCACCCGTGTCTGCCAAGTAGCAGGCGCTCGATAACCCCCCGAATCCGCTCCCGACGACCACCACGGTTCCGTCCCCGAGTTGCATGTGCCGTTCTGAGGGCGCGACTGACATAAAACGACTGACCGGTTCGCAGCGAGTCTTGCCGGGTGCCTGTGACGCTTGCCGCAGTCCGCTCTCGGTCGTGGTGGCAACGACGCCGACGCTCGGTCACCTGGTCGTTCGCGTTCACCTCCGAGAATCGTCACGTCGCGGTGCCACTAACGCGGCCCGCCTCAGAGACCCGACCAACGACGGTCGAAACCGTCGTCTTCCCTGTTTCCGCGAACGACCCAACCGCACCGATACATTTATAATAAATTATACGACTGGTCGTAAACGAGATTGGATGAACGTCGTCAAGTTTTCCCTCATTCTCGGAGTCGGCCTGCTTTCTTTCCTCTTCGTCCTCTCGCTGTACGTCGTCTGGACGCGAATCGTCGGTCTCGACCCGACGCTCGCCCAGCGATGCGCCGATTTCTCCCGCCCCGTTCAAGGCGTACTCGCGGTCGTGTTCGGCGTCGCGCTCGGAACTGCGACGCAGGCCGCGCCCTCCGTCGAGTCCGGCGTCGCCGGTATCGTGTTGCTCGCGGCGAGTACCTTCGCAGCGCTGATGCTGTTCGAACTCGTCCAACAACGACAGCACACGACTATCTGAGTTCCAGATAACCGTCTGGACACCTCCCCGACCTACACTTCTCGTTGGACTACTTCGGTGACCGCCGATAGCAACTCGTCGGGACCGACGACGACGCCGCGCTCGCAAAGGTCGGCGTAGACGGCCGCGGCCTCGCTCCCGGCGTAGTTTCGCGCTTCGAACGGTCGCTCTTCGACGACGACTGGTCTCTCTGCCTGCCGGACTGCTCGCAGATTCGCTAGATTCCCGTCGCCGACTTCCACGTCCGCGAACACCGTCGCGTCGGCCTCGCTAATTCGCGCCTCGACCTCCTTTCGAGCGGACTCGCCGACCGGCGCGAACGGTTCTTCGGTCACGGTGTCGAGACCGAGCGACCGGGCCGTGTCGAGGTCCGAGTCGCCTTCGTTCAGCACGCCCACGGATACCTCGTAGCCTGCCGCCGACAGTAAGTAGAGCAGTCGAGAGACGGTCCCGCCGCCGCCGACGACGTGGACGCGCCCCTCGCGCGAGGCCGGTCGCTCCGGGAGTGCGGTGACGTACGTCGAACCAGTCACTGGATGACTTGTCACGACCGCACGCGTGTCGAAGGCCGATTCGAGCGTCTCTTCGGCGAGGACTTGCTCGGGGTCGCCGCTCGCTCGGAGTTCGCCCCCCGCCAGTAAGCGGAGTTCGTCGCAGTAGTGGGCCGCCAGATTCAGGTCGTGGATGGCCGCGACGACGGTCTTGCCCTCGTCTGCGAGTTCCCGGACGAGTTCCAGCGTCTGGACTTGGTGGTTGATGTCGAGACTGGCGGTCGGTTCGTCCAGCAGGAGAATCGATGTGTCCTGTGCGAGCGCGCGAGCGAGCAGGACGCGCTGGCGCTCGCCGCCGCTGACCGCGGTAATCGAGCGGTCGGCGAACTCCTCCGTTTCGGTGCGGGCGAGTGCGGCCTCGACGTGTTCGGAGTCGCTGGTAGAACTGGTGGGGTCAGCGTCGTCGCTCTCGGACCCGCCGACGTTCGCACCCCCGAACCTCGACTTGTACGGGTGACGACCCATCGCCACCACCTCTCGCACGTCGAAGTCGAACGAGAGCGTGGTATCTTGGGGGACGACCGCGACTCGCCTGCTGGTAGCCTTCGAGGAGAGCGAGGTGACTGAGTCACCGGTGAGTTCGACGGTGCCACTGGCGGGCGTGAGGACGCCGCTCATCGCTCGCAAGAGGGTGGTCTTGCCCGCGCCGTTCGGGCCGACGAGTCCGACGAACTGGCCGTCGTTGATTTGAGTAGTTATCTGGTCAAGGATGCGCTGGCCACCGAGTTCGACGACTAACTCTTCGACCTGTATCATTGCTTGATGGCCTCCGTGGTTGTGTTGGTGGTGCTGTACTCGTCACCGTGACCACTACAAACGAGACTGGGGCTACTTCGAAAGCCCCGGCCCGCTCGCTTTGCGTTGTCCGTTCTGCGGGAATCGCAACGAATTCCCAGAAAGCCCCCGGTCGCTCGCGGTCGCTGGCCGACATATTCGGCACCCTCCGCACGGCCCGTGCCGAATAGCGGTCGCCCAGACGACCAAGCAGTGCGCGAGCGACCGGCCCCTTTCAGCACCGCCCAGAGTCGGTTGCTTAGTCTGGCGAAACGAGGGGAGAGGCAGTCTATTCTCGCTGGTTTCACACTCTCGCTCACAACGAATGCACCTCCCGCGTCCTGAGCAGGTAGAGGAAGAACGGCGCGCCGAGGAAGGCGGTGACGATGCCGACCGGCAGTTCCGCTGGGCCGGACCGGGCCACTGTGTCCGTAGCCACGAGGAACGTCGCGCCTGCGAGCGCAGAGGTCGGGAGCAGAATTCGGTGGTCCGGCCCGACGAGTAGTCGCATGACGTGCGGGACGACCAGTCCGACGAAGCCGATGACGCCCGAGACGGCGACTGCCGCGCCCGTCATGACGCTGGCGACGGCGAGCAGGAGTCGCTTGGTTCGCTCGACTTCGACGCCGAGCGTGTGGGCGTCCTCCTCACCGAGCAGGAGGACGTTCAGGTCTCGCGCGTAAGCGAGCAGAACTCCGAAACCGAGGAGGACCACCGGCAGGGCGAGAGTTACGTCGTCCCACGACGCGAGGTGAAGGTGGCCCATCAGCCAGTACACTGCTCGTTGCAGGCTCTTGCCGCTCTGGAGTAGGAGGTACGAGACGACCGCACCCAAGAACGTCTGGATGGCGACGCCAGCGAGCAGGAGCGTGGCGACGGGAGTTCGGCCGTTCTCGGTGGCGAGCAGGTAGACACCGAAGGCCGCCAGCATCGCGCCGAGGAACGCCGCTACGGGGAGGCTGAACGGAATCGCGAACGGGATCGCAATCGTCGCGACCGCACCGACGGCCGCGCCCGACGAGACGCCGATGATAGAGGGGTCTGCCATCGGATTGCGGAAGAATCCCTGCATCACGACGCCCGCGCTGGCGAGGCCGAATCCGACGACTGCACCGAGCGCGATGCGGGGCAGGCGGAGTTTCGTGACGATGACCGTCGCGGTGTCCGGCACCGCGAAATCGAACAGCGGAGCGAAGGTGAGCGAGGGCACAGGAACCGAGACGGCGGTTCCAGCGAGACGGAGCGTCCAGTCGGCGAAATCGATGCCGACGGGTATCGAGAGCGCGTTCAAGAGCACTTTGGCGACGACCGAATAGTCGAGCGCCACAGGGCCGATAGCTGCACTCACGACCACGACGACCAACAGTGCCGCCGCTAATCCCGCCGACCAACCTGCAACGCGTGCCCTCACTCGCACATTTACAAGCCAGCTTGCTTTAGGTAAATACTTATTGGATACGCCCGGAGAAGCAGACGCATGAATCAGAGGTTCGCCGCGCTCTTCGCGGCACTGTTGTTGGTCGGAAGTGTCGTCGGTCCCGTCGGGTCAGCGACGGCCACGATGGGTCCAACGGACGCGACAGACGCGACCGGAGGAGTATCGCAGGCAGATTGTTCGTTCCCGTTCACGGCCTCCGACGCCACGGGAACAGAGGTGACGGTCGAAGAGAAACCAGAACGAGTCGTCACGCTCTCTCCGAGCGCGGCCCAGACGATGTGGGAAATCGGCGGCAAATCGCAGGTCGTCGGCGTCTCGAAGTTCTCGGCGTACCTCGACGGTGCGGACTCGCGTGCGAACGTCTCGGGCGCGGGCAGGACCGCAGTCGTGGTCGAGAAAGTCGTCGCCGAGGACCCGGACCTCGTCCTCGCGCCGAACGTCATCACGAACGAGACGGTCACGAAACTCCGCGAAGCGGGCCTGACAGTCTACCGATTCGGCCCGGCAACGTCGGTCGAAGACATCTACGCGAAGACCGAACTGACCGGCGAACTCACCGGCAACTGCGAGGGTGCCGCCGAGACGGTCTCGTGGATGAAAGACCGCGTCGAGACGGTTCGGCAGGCCGTCGAAGGTGAAGACTCCCCGAGCGTCCTCGTCTCGCAGGGCGGCGGGTGGACCGCTGGCGAAGGCACCTTCATCAACAACCTCGTCGAACTGGCGGGTGGAGAGAACGTCGCCGTCACGGCGAACGTCTCCGGCTACGCGAAACTCAGCGACGAGGTCGTGGTCGAGCAGAATCCCCAGTACATCGTCCAACTCGGCCAGTTCGGCGCGTACCCGAAGACGGCCGCCTACAACAACACGGCCGCGGTGAAGAACGGCAACGTCTTCACCGTGAACGGGAACTTCGTCAGTCAACCCGCACCGCAGGTTGTCTATCCGCTGACGAAGATGGCCAAGACGTTCCACCCGGAGGCCTACGCCGAGGCGAACGCGTCTGTCGAGACGACGACGCAGGGGACAGAAACGTCTGCGATGGAGACGACGAGCGATAGCGGAACAACTGAAGAGGCGATGGCCGACGATACTGCGACGACCACGACTGGCGAGTCGTCCTCCGGGACCGTGCCCGGTTTCGGTGCGTCTGCGGCGCTCGTCGCGTTCGCTACGGTGGCACTGCTCGCGTCGCGTCGGTAATCTCGCTTCTTTGCGGTTCATCTTTTCGAGGGCTTCACTCCCTGCGGTCGCTCACGTCTCGCTCGCGGTAACACCGCTCGCACCAGCGGCGCGCTCCGCGCGCCTCGCTCACGGCTTCGCCGTTCGCAGTCGAGACTCCTTCGGAGTCTCGCGTTCCGCGGCATTCGCCGCTCCACTTCGAGACCCGTTCTCACTCCGCTCGAACGCGTCTCGTCCTCGCTAACTGAAAAGGTGTTTAACGTATCGGGTACGAGCGTGTCGTATGGTCGAGAAGGTGCTGTGGCCCGCGTACTTCGACGCGGCCAAGACCCGAAGCGAGGGACGCCGGGTGTCCGAAGCATTGGCCGTCGAGGAACCGACGGTAGACGAGATAGCCCAAGCCGTCCAGCAGGTCGGCTACAACGCCGTCATCGAGCGGGACAAAGCCTATTCACGCGAGAACTGGGAAGAGCGTGGCCGGGTGCTGGTGAAGAACGCCGACGATTCGTCGAAGAACGACTTGATTCAGGCAGTCGCGGCGTACGTCGGAGCCCTGCGCGAGTAATGGCCATGCAGAGACTCGGCGAGGTTGTCCGGACCGCCCAAGGACTCGCCATCGTGCGCTGTCCCGGCGAGGACCACCCCCGAATCGGCACCGAAGCCGTAGACGAGCAGTTGAACGACGTGGGGCGCGTCGTTGACGTGTTCGGCCCGGTTTCGCGGCCGTACGTCGCGATCACGCCCGACGACGAGGCTTCCCTAGCGATGCTGTTGGGCCAGAAGTTGTACGCGAGATAGCAACTCGAATCCACAACCGCAAAGACGGGGGCCTGCAACCCTCCGCACATGGAGAATCGAACGCGCGTGTTCGCCGCCGCCGGGTTCACCGTCGCTCTGTTCCTCTTGGTGCAACTCGGCGCGCTGGCGTTGGTCGAACCGTTCAAGGAGGCCGGACTCCAGCAGACCCAAGACCCCTCCGACCCGACAAACAGTCTGGTCTACGTCGCCGCGGTGCTGGTCCTGACCGGCGTGATGCTCGCCATCATCAAATTCGAAGTGCAGTGGTTGCTCCGGGCGATGATTATCTTCACGAGCGGACTGCTCTCGTGGTACGTCTTCTCGGTCGTGATTCCGGCAGTCGTGACGGTGCCGTTCGACGGCGCGCAACTCAACGTCCTCGCAGTCGTCGCGGCCGCTGGCGTCTCGCTCGCGCTCGCGGTCCACCCCGAGTGGTACGTTATCGACGCCTCGGGCGTGGTGATGGGTGCTGGCGCGGCCGGACTGTTCGGCATCAGTTTCGGGCTTCTGCCAGCTATCTTGCTCCTCTCCGTCCTCGCAATCTACGACGCCATTTCTGTCTACGGTACCGAACACATGCTGACGCTGGCCTCCGGCGTGATGGACCTCAAAATTCCGGTCATCCTCGTGATTCCGATGACGCTCGGCTACTCGTTCCTCAACGACGAGGGACTGGCAGGCGATGGAGCGGACGAGGAAGTGGGCGGCGAGGAGAGCGAAGCAGAATCCGACGCGGGTGAACGCCCCGAACTCGGTGAGCGCGACGTGTTCTTCATCGGCCTCGGCGACGCCGTGATGCCGACCGTGATGGTCGCCAGCGCGGCCTTCTTCGCGCCCGCGGACCCGCTCGTCTCCGGATTCGCGATGAACCTGCCCGCACTGACTTCGATGATCGGCACCATGGCGGGCCTGCTCGTCCTCCTCTGGATGGTCATGAAGGGCCGCGCACACGCCGGACTGCCCTTGTTGAACGGCGGCGCGATTGGAGGGTATCTGGTCGGCGCGCTGGCAAGTGGGATTTCGCTGGTGACGGCGTTCGGCCTGTAACTCTCGATTGTTGCTGTTTTAGCTCCGTTTCTCGACTTCTACCGACTCACAGTGACGAGTCTCGCAACTCGATGCGACTACGCAACGCTTAACTACCAAGTAATATCACTAGGTGGTATGCCGTTCGACGGATTCAGCGACGTGGACGAAGCACAGGTCACGAACGCAATCGCGGAGTCGTGGAGCGAGGAGTTCCTCGGCAGCACCGACACCGACGTAATCATCGTCGGCGGCGGCCCCTCGGGGCTGATGGCCGCGAAGGAACTCGCCGAGCGCGGCGTCGAAGTCACTATCGTAGAGAAGAACAATTACCTCGGTGGTGGGTTCTGGCTCGGCGGCTTCCTGATGAACAAGCTGACCGTTCGCGCGCCAGCCCACGAAGTGCTGGACGAACTCGACGTTCCCTACGAGGAGAGCGAGGAGGCAGAGGGCCTCTACGTCGCCGACGGTCCCCACGCCTGCTCGGCGCTCATCAAGGCCGCCTGCGACGCCGGGGCGCGGGTGCAGAACATGACCGAGTTCACTGACGTGGTCGTCCGGGAGAACCACCGCGTCGCGGGCATCGTGATGAACTGGTCGCCCGTCCACGCGCTGCCGCGCGAACTCACCTGCGTGGACCCCATCTGCGTCGAGTCGGACCTCGTCATCGACGCGACGGGTCACGACGCCGTCGTGGTCTCGAAGCTACAGGAGCGCGGGGTCCTCGACGCGCCGGGCATCGAACACGCCAACGAGAACAACACGGGCATGGACAAAACCGGCGACGGCGAGTACGGCGCGCCCGGTCACGACTCGCCCGGCCACGACTCGATGTGGGTCAAAGAGAGCGAGGACGCCGTGGTCGAAGAGACCGGCAAGGTCCACGAGGGCGTGATTGCGGCGGGACTCGCAACCGCGACGACTCACGGCCTGCCCCGCATGGGTCCCACCTTCGGCGCGATGCTCCTCTCTGGAAAGCGCGCCGCCCAGAGCGCGTTGGACGACCTCGGCACGGACGCTCGGGAAGTCCCGCTGACGAACCCGACGGCCTCCGCAGACGACTGAGATGACGCCGACTCTCGGGTCGAGTCGAACCCTTCCGGTCGCCCTCTCTATCGCGGGGTCGGACAGCGGCGGTGGCGCGGGCATACAGGCCGACATCGCGACGATGGCGGCGAGAGACGTTCACGGAACGAGCGCTCTCACGGCAGTCACCGCGCAGAACACGACCGGCGTGACTGCCAGCGAGGTGCTCGACCCCGAGTTCGTCACCGCTCAAATCGATGCAGTCCTCGACGACTTCGACGTCGGCGCGGTCAAGACGGGCATGCTTGGCGACGCCGCCGTCGCGGCGACAGTCGCCGAGCGCGCCGAGCGAATCGACGGTCCTGTCGTCGTGGACCCCGTCACCGTCGCCGAGAGCTGCGACCGACTGCTCTCCAAATCGGGTGTCGAGACGGTGCGGGACGAACTGTTTCCCGCCGCGACCCTCGTCACGCCGAACGTGCCGGAGGCCGAACTGCTGGCCGACACGACTATCGAGAACGCCGCAGACGCCGAGCGAGCAGGACGACGACTCTGCGAGTTCGGTGCCGACGCCGCGCTCGTCACTGGCGGCCACCTCGACGGCGACCCCGTGGACGTGCTGGTCGCCGAATTCGGCACCGTCGAGGAGTACCGAAGCGACAGAGTGCCGAACGCGAACACACACGGCAGTGGCTGTACACTCTCGGCGGCTATCGCGGCGGAACTCGCAAAGGGAGCGTCGCTGCCCGAAGCGGTCGGGTCCGCCGAGACGCACCTCGACCGCGCGATTCGCTGTGGACGCGCCGTCGGTGCAGGAACTGGTCCCGTCGAACAGCTCGCACCGCTCCGAGCGGAAGCTGGCAAAACCGCTGCCCGCGCCGACGTGCGCGAGTTCGTCCGAACATTCGAGCGCGAGAACCTCCGAAAACTGGTCCCAGAGGTCGGGACGAACGTCGCCGTCGCGCCCGACTGTGCGATTTCGCCTGCGGACGTGGTTGCTATCGAGGGACGAATCCACCGCGTTCCCGACGGCGTGGCCGCGACCGGTGGGAGTCGCGCAGGCGCGTCGAGCCACATCGCGCGCTTCCTGCTCGGCGTGCGCGAGGCCGACGACGGTGTGACCGCGGCGTGTAACGTCAGAGCCAGCGAGCAGGTTGCCCAAGCCGTCCGAGACAACTTTGAAGCGGTCGAAATCGACCGAAGGAACGAACCCGAGGACGCTTCGGGCACGATGGACTGGGCGGCGAGCGAAGCGATGGCTGCCAGAAGCGCCGCCCCCGACGCCGTGTACGACGGCGGCGCGGTCGGGAAAGAGCCGATGGTCCGACTGCTGGGGAGCGACAGTTCGGAATTGTTGGAGAACGTTCTGGAACTGCACGCGGCACTCGACTGAGTGTCGCGGTTGCTTCGCTCCGCACGATTGTCGAGGTTCAAATACTTCTCGCAGAGCGTGCGAATTACAGGGGCGATACCGGGCGTGATATGCCATCACAAATGATTTGCGAGCCGCTCACAACGCGTTACCGAGGCGACATACTCAAGTACGAGTAAATATTTAGTTGGAATATGAACTGGGAACACTCCCGTAACATGCCCAACGCACAGCACAAGAAACAAGAGTCACGCTCCGGCACCAACTCGTCGTTCATCGCGGCGATGTTGCTCGCAGCGTAATTACCTTCCAGTCATGGCTTCGCTGGCGGGCGCGAATGATATCGTCTGCCCGAGGTCTTTCTCACTGGCTTTCTCGTACAACATGTGAGCGGCGGCGACGGTCTCGATACCCGTGCCACCGCTGTCGAAGACGGTGATTTCCTCCTCGGACTCGCGGCCCGGTGCTTCGCCAGCCACGACTTCGCCGAGTTCCGCGTGGATGTGGTCCTCCGTAACGAGGCCTTCTTCCAACGCGGAGATGAACGACCCGGCGTCCTGCGTCGCTCGCTCGCGGAGGTCCGGGACGTACTTCGCGCGCTCGATGGTTTCGGCGGGGAGTTCGCGCTTGCTCGGGTGGTACTGGCCCATCGCCGTGACGTGCGCGCCGTCGGCGAGCAAATCGTCGTCGAACACTGGGTCACTGGCCGTCGTCGCCGTGATTACGATGTCCGCTTCCTCGACGGCCGCGCCGCTGGACGCGACGGCCGCGACGGCGGCGTCGAGTTGCTCGTTCATCTCCGCCGCGAACGACTCGCGGTTCTCTTTCGTCGGCGAGTACACCCAGACGCTTTCGAGGTCTCTGACCGTGGCGGCGGCCTTGAGTTGGCCGCGGGCCTGCGAGCCACTGCCGATGAGCGCGAGCGTCTTGGCGTCCTCGCGGGCCAGCGCGTCGATGCCGACCGCTCCCGCCGCACCGGTCTTGAACGGGTTCATCCGCGCGCCGTCGAGGAGTGCGAGCGGTTCGCCGCTCTCGGCGTCGAACAGCGGGGTCACGAACCACGCGTCCTCTTTGCCGAAACCTGCCGAATACATGTAACCACCCATCGCGCCGGTGTCGGGGAGGACCGCAGAGTACCCCGTCAGCATCCCCGGCGGGTCGGCGTTGGTCAGTTTAGTTCTGGGTTCCGCGGGCGCGCCCTCGCCGCGCTGGCGGTAGCCATCTCGTACCGCTTCGACGTACTCGCTTGGTTCGGCTAGTCCCGCGAGTTGGTCGCTGGTCAGGAACAGCGTGTCGGTCATGCGCGTGACAACACAGGCCAGCAACAAAATCGTTGAGGCGGAACGGAATCGGTGAGGCTGAACGGGAACGACGGGACGAACGCAGAGACGGGACTACGAGTGGGCTGTTCGGTGTGAGTTCGGTGAAAATCGGAGAGAACGGAGTAGAAACAGGTAGAAGAAAGAAAGCTTAGTCGGCGGCCTCGAAGCCGGGCGACTCGACGCTCTCGGTGGTCTGAGGCGAGGCGTCGTCCACGGGACCGTTGACGAACAACGCGTGACCGATGAGGAGAACGGGAACGCTCGCAGCGAAGGGTACTGCCGACGTTATCGAGAAGCCCGCGACGCTCAGTACAGCGGTGATACCTATCAGTGAAAGCGGAATCAGTCCAAGGATGAAGTCGTAGTACCCCGTCATAATCTATTACAAAGTATGCGGTGTGGGTATATAATTGTTTCCCATAGTAGAGATGGTCAATACCGATAGGCGAAAAGTAGTATACGAATAGGATTCTCATAACTTATGAGGTGGTTATAAATCTGTTTTCTGGAATAAAGAGTCTGAAACGAGTCCTATCGCGGGTCTCAGCGACCGTCTCGTATTCGCACTAGTAATCGTAGAATCGGGGATGAAATCGGTCTGGTCGCTCGCACTTCGCAGTCCGAGGAGAAATCGCTGGCAGAGAACGTTCGTCGGTCAGAACGAAAGCAGTCGGAAGAAAAGTCGCGCGATTTCCGAAGCTTAGCTCGATTCGGGAGACGGTTCGCGGAGCGCGAGCGCGGCGAGTCCAGCCACCACGGCGAGGCCCCCGCCGAGGGCGAACGCCGTCGTCCAACTCGTCACGGTTACGAGCCACCCGGCGACCCCACCGCCGAAGATGCCGCCCCACATCTTCCCGGAGTACAGCAGGGCGTAGTTCGCCGAGGAGTGTCGCTGGCCGTAGTAGTCGCCGACGACGCTCGGGAACAGCGTGTACTGGGGACTCCAGAAGAACGTCGCTATCACGACGGCCGCGAGGAAGCCGAGCGAGGAGTTGGATTCGCCGAACCAGACGACGGCGAACAGCCCGAGACCGCAGAGCGTGAACGCGACGGCCATCGCCCGTTCGCGGTCTACGCGGTCCGAGAGGTCGCCGACGACGAGGCGGCCGACGCCACCCGCAATAGGGAGGACCGTCGCAGACGCGGTGGCCGTCACCGCGTTCAGACCGACGTTCTGGGCGAACGAGACGACTTTCGCGGTCAACATCAGTCCGGCCCCGCTGACGCAGACGAACATCACGTACATCAGCCAGAACTGCCACGTTCGGGCCATCTCCTTCCACGTGTACTGCTTGCCGGAGACGGCAGCTCCGCCGTCGGTGGCTTCGCCCGCGCTTTCGTCGTTTGCTTCGCTTTGGCCCTCCGAATCTGCTTTCTGTGTCCCCGTGCTTCCGCCGGCCCATCCCGCTGGCGGGTCTCGAAGGACGACCGCACCGACGAGGATGCCGACACCGATGAGTAGACCCATGTTCCGAAGGACTTCGGGGTAGCCAGTTGCCGTCGCGTTCGCGCGCACGTACGGAACGAACAACGCACTCCCTGCGGCGAACGCCATGGTGCCGAAGCCGGTTGTCAGTCCTCGTCGGTCGGGGAACCACTTCAGCGCAGTGTTGACCGCGACGGTGTAGACGATGCCGACGCCGACCGCTCCGAGCGAGTAGAGGACGTACAGTTGCCACAGTTCCGTGGCGTACGCGAGGCCGACGTAGCCACCACCCGCCAGTACGCCAGCCAGCAGGGTCAGCCCTCGGGGTCCGTGGCGGTCCCGATACACGCCGACCGGGAACTGCGACCCGGCCTGAAAGATGACGAAGAGCGTGAAGACGAAGCCGAGCGCGGTGGGTTCGAGCGCGAGATTCTCGGCGAGCGGGTTCTCGATGGACGACCAGACGTACTGGTACGGACTGATGAGGCCCATCATCACCGCGGCGGCCGCGACCTGCCACCACCGCGAGAATCCGAGTACGTCCCGCGCCCGTGCGGCGTAGTCGGTCTCCGACTGCGACGACGCTGTCATTACTCGGAAGTCCCGTCGCGGTCCAATCAGCGTTGCGCTTGCGGAAGGCGGCGAGTAGTCGTCCGTAGGTTTATATTTCGAACGTGCCAATATTAGAATATGAGTCCCCGACGCTCCTCCACCGTGGGTCTCGTCCTCGTCGCCGCATCGGCGATAGCGAGCATTCTGGCGTATCCAGAACTGCCCGCTCGGATGGCGACCCACTGGAACGGTGCCGGTGAGCCAGACGGCTACATGGCCAAGAACGTCGCGCTCGCGCTGTTCCCCGCCCTCTCGCTCGGGATGCTCGCGCTGTTGACGAACCTCCCGCGACTCGACCCGCTCCGCGAGAACGTCGCGCAGTTCCGCGAGCAGTACGACCAGTTCGTCGTGTTGCTCGTGGCGTTCCTCGTCTACGTCCACCTACTCGTGCTGGCGTGGAACGTGGGCTATCGCTTCGAGATGTTGCAGGGCCTCGCGCCCGCGCTCGGCGCGCTGTTCTACTTCGTCGGCACACTGCTCGAACACGCTGAGCAGAACTGGTTCATCGGCATCCGAACGCCGTGGACACTCACGAACGAAGAAGTCTGGAACCACACGCACGAACGGGCCGCCCCGCTGTTCAAACTCGCGGGCGTGTTGGCCGTACTGGGCGTGTTCGTGCCCTCGTACGCCTTCCTGCTGGTCATCGGTCCGGTCGTGGCTATCTCGCTGTACACGACGGTCTACTCGTACGTCGAGTATCGGCGTGTCACTGCCTGAATCCTGAAAATCGGCTATCTTCCGAGTACGGAAACTGCGACGCGCCACCCGACGAACGCGACGAGTCCGGTTCCCGCAATGACCAACACGAAGGGCAACGGCGAGTCCCCGTGGAAGAAGGAGGTCGCACGTAGTGCGAGTCCGATAGCGGCAGCCACGAGCCACGTGCCACCTGCTCGAATCGCCGCCGTCTTCGGGCCCTTCGTCGCGCCGGGTGCGTACGCGCCGACCGCCAGCGCGGCGACGACCCAGCCGACGAAGAACGGTGCGATGGTGTCGGCGATTTGCAGAATTCCGGTCGTGTTGTGCCGGAGCGACCCGGCGACGAGGAGACCGACCAGCACCAGCAGGTCGCCGAGTGCGAGTCGGCCGGTTCCCGGCGAACTATCGATGCGAGACCCCAGTACCGAGTCGGCGTTGCTCATACCCGCGCGTTCGGGCCGGTTCGTTACGTGCCTTCCGGTGTTCGTGTGGGCGAACGTGTTCGGGACAATAGAATTGAAACTCGACCGGAAAGCGTTAGGGGATGACCGAGAAGGTACACCTTCCAGACCTCACTTCGACGCCGCACGCCGTAGTTTTCGACGCCGACCCCCGAGTCGTCCGTCTTCGACTCGGCACTGGCGACGAACTCCCCGCCCACCGCCATCCCGACGAGCGCATCGTCTTGCATCTCTTGAAGGGCGCTCTCGAACTTCGACTCGGCGAGACTACGCACTCGTTGACAACCGGTGACGTGATTCGATTCGACGGTGACCAAGACGTCTCACCGCACGCGGTCGAAGACGCCGAAGCACTACTCGTCCTGACCGAACGGGCAACGGCGTAGACCGGCGGCTTATCAGTACTCGCCACCGGTGTGTTCGGCGAGGAACCAGTCGATTATCTTCCCTTCTGCTCGTTGGAGGATGTCGCTGCACGTGGACTTCGAGATGCCCACCGTCGCCGCGACTTCGGTGAGCGTCGCCGTTCGCGGTCTCCCGTAGTACCCCTGTTCGGCGGCGGCGACCAGCACTTCTAGCTGTCTGTCGGTCAGTAGGCGGTCGGACTCGGTCGCATCGACGCTCTGGACGAACTCGATGTCGAAACCGATGCCGAGGTCCGCGAGTCGGTCGCCGAACTCCGACAGACGGTCGGCAGAGGTGGTCGTCTCCCAGGTCGTCTGCCCGTCGCGTATCTCGAAGGGCGTACGTAGCGGGACGCCCGCTTGCCAGACTGGGACGAGCAACAGCGGTTCGTCGGTCTCTATCTGGAGTAGTGCCTCCTCGTCGTGCTTCCAGAGAAGGTCGAGTTCCGTGACGGCCGATTGGCGCTCTACGTCCGCGAGTATCGAGACGGGGTCGTCGGTCACCAGTTCGACCAACGCGACGCCCGACGACTCGCCCATCAACGTGGTGACGACCCGAAACGTGGCGTCGGGATGGCTCGTCGACACGCCGTGAATCCACGTCCGTTCGGGGATTGACACCGTGAGTTTCGCCTTCGGCATGTGCTCTGTAGTCTACCGACGGACCACCGAACTGTAAGGGCGGGGTCGAACATGTTCGCGTTACACCGACTGCTTCGTGTGAACGCCTACCTGACGTGCGGTCTGACCGACGACCACGGAGATTCCACGATGCGAACTCGCACGAACCCGTTCGTCTTGATGGCGGGACTCTACTTGACCGTCGGACTGCTCGCACTGTTCGGAAAACTCGCCGTCGAAGTCGGCGCGATAGAGACGCTCCCCCGACTTCGGTGGTTGCTCGTCCACTTCGTCACCATCGGTGCGATGACCCAGGCGTTGTTCGGCGCGCTCCCGAACCTACTGGCGTCGGTGACCGATACCGAAACAACGTTCCCTTCGCGTGGACGCTGGCTACAGTGGTTGGCACTGAACGCAGGGTTCCCACTGCTCCTCGTCGGGATGGCCACTAGTTCGACGACGACTGCCGTCACCGGTGGAACGGCCATCCTGACCGCGTTGGTCCTCCTCCTCGCGTCTGCGACGAGGACGGTTCTCGGGGAGTCGTCCAGCGGACTCCTCGGCCGATACTACGTAGTCGCACCCTCGTTCCTCGTCGTCGGCATCTTCGCGGCGTTCGGGTTGTTGCTGAACGTCCACGGTCCCGGCGGATACTTCGGGACTATCGAGGCACACGTCCACGCGAACGTTTGGGGGTTCCTCGCGCTAGTCGTGGCGGGGACACTGCTGGCCATCACACCGGAAGTGGCGGGTGTCACGCTTCGGTATCCCCGACTCACGCGCGTCACGTTCTGGGGGTTGGTCGTAGGCGCCGCCGGACTCGTCGCCGGGCCGTGGCTAGCGGTTCACGCGCTCACGTTCACTGGTCTCGCAGTGTACGTCGTCGGCACCGTCGCGTTGCTCGTGAACGTCGTCGCCACCCGCCGTTCGAACGGTTGCGAACCGGACAGCAGATTCGCACACGTGCTCGGGGCGTACCTCTGGTTGGTCTTCCCCGTTCCGTGGGCACCGCTCGTCCTGCTGTTTCCGGACGTAGTTCCTGCGGTTGCCATCGAGACGGCCGCGATAGACGGACTGGTGTTCGGGTGGATGCTCCAGTTGGCGATGGGTTTGCTACCGAGCGTCGCCACAGCTTTCCACGACGACGGACCCGTGGCGATTCCGAAAGCCGTCGCGTCGAGTCCCCACCGACCGTCGTGGACCGGCGTCGTCACCGTGAACGTCGGGATGCTCGCTATCTGGCTCACCGCAGTCCCGACCCTCGCAGATGTCGCCGAACTGCTCACTCTCGGCGGGTTCACACTTGTTGCCGTGGCCTGGATTCGATTCCTTCCGGGCCTCTGGCGCGTCCTCGTGGGCGGTTCAGAGCGCGTTCGCCCCGAGGACGAAGACCCCGCTCGTCGCTCTCGGGAGACGCTTCTCGACTGAGCGCTACTCACTCGGCCTTACTTGACTCCGGCGACGGTGTACTCGTAGCCGTCGGTGCGGTAGCGGGCGTCGAGTCCCGTCGCCCTGACTTTTCGGGTGAGGTCGTCCGGCGCGAAGAACGTCGAGTCGAAACCGAACAGGTGCTCGCTGGCGACGACGAGTTTGCCGACGAGGACGGTCGGGTCGAACTCGCGCACGACGAGGACGCCGCCAGGACGAAGCACGCGGGCCATCTCCGAGACAGCGCCCTCGGGGTCGCCGAAGTGGTGGAGCGCGTCCACGACGAGGACGGCGTCCACGCTCTCGTCGGCGAACGGCAGGTTCGCGCCGTCGGCGCGAACCGCCTCCATGCCTTTCTTTCTCGCCTCGCGGAGCATGCCGGGAGCGGCGTCGGCGACGAGTCGCTCGCTCGCGCCGACGGCGCTCGCTCCGCGGCCGGTACCACCACCTACGTCCAGCACGCGTTCGACATCGCGCTCGGCGAACGCGAGGCCCGCTCGAATCTTCTCGGCCCCCGACTGAGGATTGAACCAGTCGAAGTAGCGCGCGAAGCGGTCGAAGAACGCCACGTCGCCAACGGAGTCGGTCATGGGAACAGGGACGACGCCCAGCGCCAAGAGGTCAGCGGTGGTTTCGTGAGACTGGACTTGTAACCGCGATAGCTAAGGACGTATTCACCATGGGTGGGATTGAAAGGGGCCGCCCGGTCGCGCATCGCGTGGTCGTCTCGGCGACCCCTATCCGCGTCGCGCGGTGTGGGAATGCGCGGATATGTCGGCGAGCGACCGCGACCGGGCAGGGGCTTTCGAAGTGGTCCCCGTTTCGGTGCTTTCAGTAGCTCGTGACGCACCTAGGAGCGAAGGTCAGTTGACCCTCCCACCCGAAACCCACCCATGGAGTACGCGGTACTCGGGTGGCCCGAGGACGAACCCCAGTTGCGCCTCGACTACCGGGAGTTCAGCTACGCCGGGAAGTTCGTGATGAGCAACACCGGGAAAGCAGTCGCGCGCGAGGTGACGGAGGGCAACGACGACGAGTTGGTCGCCGCAGTCGCGTTCAACGAGGACCGCACGGACCCAGCGACCGCGTGGCTTCGCTACGTGACCGTGCGTAAGTCTCGGCGCGGCGAGGGCGTCGGCGCGGAACTGACCAGATTTACCGCCGACCAATTGCTCTCGCGTGGCTACGACCGGGTGAAAATCGCCGTGAACAACCCATTCGCCTATCACGCCCTCTACAAGGCCGGATTCGGCTACACCGGCGACCAGACCGGAATCGCGGAATTGGTGCTGGCGCAGTCGGCAGACACCGAAGAAGGTTCCCGGTCACGCGAGCGCTATCAGTCGGGGTTGGACGTGTACCGAAAGCGTGACCTCTCTGCGGAGGAACGCAACTTTCTGGTCGCGAAAGACGGCGAGCGACCTCCCGAAATCGTCGCCTCCCCGTAGCGTCTCCCACGAAAACGAGCGTCCGCTGTTGTCCCATTCAGTTTTGTCGTTTCCTCGCGTAGCCCAGTCGCTATGGGGGAACAAGGAACCAGATCTGACGGGGACCCGGTCGTCGTCTCGTTCCGCGACGAGGACGCCAGGGACCTCGCGCTCGTCGGGGGAAAGGGGGCGAATATCGCACGACTGTTCGACGCCGGACTGCCGGTTCCCGGCGGGTTCTGCGTGACGACCGCAGCGTACCGAACACTGCTCGACGACGACCTCCGTCGCGCTATCGCGGAGTTGGACGATCTCGACGCGACCGACACCGAGACGCTCTCGGCGAACGCCAGCGAGATACGAGCAGAACTACGAGAGCGCAAGCTTCCGGACGCGGTTAGCGAAGCAGTCGAAGACGCGCTCGGTGCGCTCGACGCGGACGACCAGTCCTTCGCAGTCCGGTCGTCCGCGACTGCCGAGGACCTACCGGACGCCTCCTTCGCTGGGCAACACGAGACGTTCCTCGAAGTCTCTCCCGCCGAGGTCCCCGACCGACTGCTCGACTGCGTGGCGAGTCTGTTCACAGACCGCGCCGTCGCGTACCGGGCGCGCAACGGCATCTCCCACGCCGACGTTTCGATGGCCGTCGTGGTGCAACCGATGGTCGATGCGGTCGCTGCGGGCGTCCTCTTTACTGCCGACCCGGCAACCAACAGTCGGCGAGTGGCGACGGTCGATGCGACGTTCGGACTCGGGCAAGCACTCGTAGCGGGGGAGACGACGCCAGACCACGCTCGCATCGACCGCGAGACGGGCGAGGTGTTGGAGTACACGGTCAACGAGGCGGCCAGAACGCTCTCGGACGAACAACTTCGGACGCTCGTTCGGCTTGGTGACCGGGCCGAAGGGTTGCTGGGCAGTCCCCAAGACGTGGAGTGGGCGCTCGGCGACGATGGCTTCGTCCTCCTGCAGTCGCGGCCCATCACGTCGCTGTTTCCACTGCCGACGCCTGCGCCCGACGACGACCGGCTACACGTCTACGTCAGTCTCGGCCACCTGCAAGCGATTCCAGAGGCGTTTCCACCGCTGGCCTGCGACGTGTGGCGGGAACTCCTCGACAAGTATCCCGAGATGTTCGGCGTCGAATCGTTCTGGTCGAGTCCCGGCGCAGAAGCCGGTGGTCGCGTCTACCTCGACGTCACTGCCTTGCTCGGTCTCGGGGTCGCTCGACGCCACCTCCCGTGGCGATTAGCACTACTGAACGAACCGGCAGCACGCGGCCTGAACGACCTACTCGACCGACGTGGCGACGAATTCCCCGCGTGGCGGGTCAAACTGACCGACCTCCCGAAGGCCGCTAGCGCATCGTGGCGGTTCTCGAAACTCCTGCTCTCGGTGGTTCCGGCGATGCTCTGGAAGGCGATCGGTTCCATTTTCGGACGACCGCAAGACCCCGAGCGCGTCGAGGTATTCTTCGAGCGGTGGGGCGAGCGAACTGCTGCGAATGTCCGCTGCCACGATACGCCGGAAGCACGCGCCCGTGCCGTCTTCGACTCGCTCGACTTCCCGAGAGTCCTCAAGGACATCTATCCCGAAATAGGGCCGCTGGTCGCGGCGTTCGCCATCGGTGGCTGGCTCAAGCGCAGATTCCCGGAGGCTCCAGCGGAGGTCAACGCGGTCGGGCAAGGTTTCGAACGGGAACTCGTCACCCGAATCAATCTCGGACTGGGTGACCTCGCGGACGTCGCTCGGAAACACCCCGAAGTCGCCGACGCGATTCGAGATGGGAAGTCGCTCGCCGAAATCGAGTCGGTCGCGGGCGGCGAAGAGTTCGTCGGCGCGTTCGACGACTACCTCGCGGAGTTCGGCCACCGAGCGACCGGCGAACTCGACGTGAGTCGGCCGCGCTGGCGCGAGGACCCGTCCGGATTGTTGGCGACGATTCGCGCAAATTTGGCTCACGGCGCTCCGGGCGACCACCGCGAGCGACTTCGGCGCGTCACCGCAGACGCCGAGACGGCCGCCGAGCGACTGGAACGCCGCGCCGACGAGGGACTGCTCGGCCCGGTTCGGCGGCGCGTCGTTCGGAAGCTGATTCGGAGTTACCGCGCCCACGTCCAGATGCGCGAGTACCCGAAGCAGGGGTTCGCCCACGCGCTGGCGGCGTGGCACGACGCGCTCGAAGCGGCGGGCGAGGTGCTGGCCGAGAGAGGAACAATCGAAACTCCGGACGACGTGTGGTTCCTGCGCAAAGAAGAACTGTTCGCGGCGCTCGACGGCGAGGAGTCGGCGGTCGATATTCCGGCCCGACGCGCGGAGTTCGAGCGCCACGCGGAGATGGACGCGCCCCCACTCGTGACCAGCGAGGGCGAGATTCCGGAAGGGAAACCGGTCGCGGGGATTCCGGAAGGGACGCTCGTCGGAACCGGCGTCTCGGGTGGCGTCGTGGAAGCCACCGCACGCGTGGTTCGGAATCCCAACGAAGCGACCGTCGAGCGCGGCGAGATTCTGGTCGCGCCCTCCACGGACCCCGGGTGGACGCCCATGTTTCTGAACGCCGCCGGACTCGTCTCGGAGGTGGGTGGCCCGGTGAGCCACGGCGCGCTGGTCGCCCGCGAGTACGGCCTTCCGGCGGTGGTGTCGGTGCCCGAGGCGACTCGGAAAATCCAGACTGGCGACCGGGTTCGCATCGACGGCACGCAAGGGACAGTGGAGATTCTGGACGACGAGGGTGGTGAGGGTGTCGAGGAGGTGGAGACGCGAGAGGAGATGATTTGAGACGTTTCGAATCTTCGCGTTCAGTATCGGCGCGCGCTGGTCGCACCTTCGTGGTGCGACCCGTTCGCACGAGGTCTGCGTGAGCGAAGCGAGCGTAGGCTCGGGAGAGCTTGCTCTTCCGGTGGACGAGGACCGGAACGCGGAAAACGCGTTACTGCGCGTCGTTCGTACTGAGGACCGCAGTCGGTTGGGGAGGGTGTGGCAGTCGCGGTGCTGTGCGGAGCGGTCTTCTCGGTATCGGGAGTAGCCCGCTTCTTCTCAATTTCATTCTCACAGTCACCACAACCGACGTAACTTCCTCGAAAGCGCCCGGCCCCTTTCAGTCCCACCCGATAGTCCGTGTCACCGGCCGTTTTCGGTGGTTAGTGTCACCAGCTTTTTTTCAGTCGCTCGCGTCACCTGCCCTCACCAGATTCCCCTCCACCCGACCCACCTAGAAGCTTTCAAATCCACGTATTCCCAAAACACACGTTAATGGGAAACACCGACATGCGCCAACTCGCCGTCATCGAGGAGGTCCCCTTCGACGAACTCGACGGCGACACCGTGGCCGTGGACGCGCACAACTGGCTCTACAAGTACCTCACGACCACCGTCAAGTGGACGAGTAGCGGGAAGTACACCACCGAGGACGGCACCGAAGTCGCCAACCTCATCGGCGTCGTCCAAGGTCTGCCCAAGTTCTTCGAGAACGACCTAACGCCGGTGTTCGTCTTCGACGGGCCGGTCACGGAACACAAGGCCGCCGAAATCGAGAAGCGCCGCGAGGAGCGCGAGAAGCGCGAGGAGCAGTTGGAGCAAGCTCGCGAGGAGGGCGACGAAGTCGAAATCGCGCGACTCGACGCTCACACACAGCGACTGACCGACACGATTCAGGAGACCACCCGCGAGTTGTTCGACCTGCTGGACGTGCCCTACATCGAAGCGCCCGCCGAAGGCGAAGCGCAGGCCGCGCACATGAACCGCACCGATGCGGTTGACTACTGTGGCACCGAGGACTACGACGCGCTCCTGCTCGGCGCACCGCTGACTTTGCGGCAGTTGACCAGCAAGGGCGACCCGGAGTTGATGGACTTCGACGCCACCTTAGAGAAGCACGACATCACGTGGGAGCAGTTGGTGGACATCGGCATCCTCTGTGGCACGGACTTCAACGAGGGCATCTCCGGCGTCGGTCCCAAAACTGCGCTCAAGGAGGTCAAAGAACACGGCGACATCTGGGCCGTGCTGGAAGCCCGTGGCGAGCACATCGACAAAGACGTGGACATCATCCGCGAGTTGTTCCTCAATCCGAACGTCACCGACGACTACGAGTTCGACATCGAGATGGACCCCGACGTAGAGGCGGCCCGCGAGTACGTCGTCGAAGAGTGGAAGATTCACGAAGAAGAGGTCGAGCGAGGCTTCGAGCGCATCGAGGAGTCGGTCGTGCAGACCGGACTCGACCAGTGGACCTGACCAGTCCGGACCAGTCGGACCGACGTTTCACGACCGGTGGACCTGCGCTACGTTAGTCTTCGAACGTTACTTCTGCGATGCGAGTCGCGTAGGGGTCGCGCTCTTCTGCGCTCGGCGGAATCTCGACCGCCGGGGAGTACTGGCTGACCGTCCAGAAGGTCCCCGAGGAGGGGTCTACGGAGACGCCGTTGTAGTCGCCCCAGCGCATCACGTTGGAGCCTTCGCCGTAGTCGTAGCTCGATTCGCCGTCCTGCGCGACGAGCGAGTCTTCCAGGCTGTTCTGCGGGAAGTCTGCGGTGCGACCTGCCACGTCCATCCGCGGGAAGGTGTCCGGCCCGGAGACGTTGTGGGTGAGAATCGTCCGTCCGTCCTCTGCGCCGACGGTCGGAATGAAGTACGACGCGCCGGGGGCACCGTAGACGCCGCTCTGGGCGAGCGTACCCGTTTCGAGGTTGAGTTCGTACCAGCGAATCGCGGCGACCGGTCTGCCGTCGCCGTTCCAGTCGTAGGCCACCGTGTGGGCTGTCCAGAGCGCCCCGTCGTCGTAGTCGGCGTTCATCAGTCGCGTGCCGAGCGTATCGACGTACGCGTCGGTGTTCGGTTGCCGGGCAGCCGGGGGATAGCTGTACGGCCCGACTTCGACTGTCTGGCAGGAGAGAATCGGGTCGTTCACGGGGTCGGTCAATTCCCAGAGCGTCAACGCGTCCGAGTCGAAGCCAGCGTTGACCAGATAGTACGTTCCGTCACTCCCGCCCGTGAACGGCTGGAGCGCGGGTTGGACGGTGAAGGTGAACGGCGCGTCTGGATTGGGGTCGTTCAGGCCGGTGAAGTGGTTTGCCGTGACGGGTTGGCCCGAGTACATCGCGGCTTTGTCGAGGGTGGCCATCGTCACTTCGAACTGCTCGCCGAAGAAGTTCTGCGTCAGATAGATGGCGTCTCGGTCGAGACCGAGGCCGGGGTAGTCCACCAGACCCTCGTTGTCCAGCGGCGGGACGCGGTAGACGTACCAGTCGCCGTTGGGGTTGTTCGTCGCGGAGACGGCGACCATCCACCAGCCACGCGGCGGGCGACTGAACTCCGTCTCGGCGGCGGAGTCTGCGTCTTCCTCCTCTTCGCCCTCACCGGGTTCCGCGCCTTCCTCTAACTCCTCGCGGCCCACGATTTCGCCGTCGGTCGTGATGCCGGGTTCGTACTGCACGGCGGCGAGGACGAACCGGTCCGCCTCGCGGTCGTAGCGCGCTCGCGGGTCGAAGACGAACGGAATGCCGTACGCGAAGCCGCCTTCGGGTTCGGTGATAACGGGGTCCCAGATGCGTTCGAGCGGGACCTTCTGTTGGAGGGTGCCTCCCTGTTTGCTGTAGATGCCGACCTGCTGGTTGACGGCGTGGATCAGAGTACCGTCTCCGGCGGCGACCTGCGAGTCGGAAGGGACGCCCCCGCGAGTGTCGTCGGCCCCCAAGCCGTCGTACTCGGTGCGGAGGGTTAGCGGGCCGTCCTCGCCGACGTTCGACTCCTGTGCGGCTTTTCGCGGCGGTTGTCTGCCCGTGCCGTCCGTCTGCCCCCTCGGCGTGGCCGCGCCTACGTCGCCGGGGAGTTCGCCGCGTGCCTCTTCGGCGCGAATCTCGCCCATATTGATCGTGCCGCCCTCGTACGTTCGCTCGAACGGGCCGTCGGCGCAGTCGCTCTGGGCCGTTGCGACGCCGCTGCCGAGATTCACCAGTGGAAGGCTACCGAGTCCGACGCCAGCGGTCTGGAGGAGTCGGCGTCGTTCCATCGAGAGGAGGTCGTCGGTGCTTTCGGGACGGCGGTTCGAATCGTCTGGTCGTTCACTCATGAGTATCTCCGGCTCAGAATTAGGCCAATCGGAGTTAGTTAATCGGACGATACAGCGTAATATTGGTGTGAAAGAACGCCCAAACTTAACTAGGAGGACCGGAGGTAGCGGCAAGGTGTGAGAGACGAGGCCGGAAGTTCGGGAGACTGTTCCGCCGTGGCCACAGTTTTGACGGCCGTCGGCGTCGTCGCCCACTATCGTGAGCGACGAACTCCACCCGGACGACCTCGAAGAAGGCCTGCACGTCCGACTCGCGTGGTCCCCGAAAGGGGCGGTCGGAGCGGGCAACAGCGCCGACGGTGAAGTCACCCAGATTTGGCGCGACGACGGGTCGGTTAGGCAGTTCACAGTCGAGGCAGACGACGAGATACTTAACGTCTACACGGAGTACCGCGACCCACCGGTCGAGCGCGTCACCGGGTTCGGCGGCGAAGAGTCGAAAGAGGACGACCCAGAAACGGAGACGGTCGGCCGACTCGACGAGGTTTTGCGCGCCGGAGCGACGTAGTGAACGGAGCGCAAAACGAGCAAGCGAGCGCGACGAGTAGGCGAGCAACCGGCGAACCGAACGAAGCGCCATCCACACGCATTTCACTGCGGACCGTCTACTCCGGGCCATGAACGCAGACGACGTGAAGCGACTCATCGAGGAGAACGTCGAGGACGCAGAAGCGACGGTGACCCATCCACGGGGCGAACACGACGAAGACCACCTCGCGGCGACAGTGGTCTCGCCCGCCTTCGAGGGCGAGACGCTGGTCGCCCAGCACCAACTGGTGTACGACGCGCTCGGCGACCACATGACGACCGACATCCACGCGCTCGAACTGAAGACGTACACACCCGAGGAGTACGAGCAAGCAGAGTAGCCAGAATTAGAGGTTGGGGAGCGACTCTGCGGTCTCCAGTTTGCGGTTGTGGAGTGCTTCGCCCGTCTTGCGGTCGAAGAGGTGAATCGCGTCCTCGGGCATTCGCGCCGCGACGCCTCGGCCGGTTTCGACCATGCGCATGCCCGAAACGGTCGCCACGAACGTCCCGTTCGCTGCCTCCGCATCGAACGCTAAGTGAACCTGGTTCTCGTTGCCCATCGGTTCGACCACGTCCACGGTCGTTCTGAAGTCGTGGTCAGTTTCGGCCTCGGGTGCCAGTTGCACGTCCTCGGGACGGATTCCGAGAACGAGTGCTTCGTGGCCCTCCACGTCGGCGCGGACCTCCTCGGAGAGTGGGTACTCGAAGTACTCGCCGACCAGCGTCTCGTCCGTCAACGCCACCTCGAAGAAGTTCATCGCCGGGTCGCCGACGAACCCCGCGACGAACTGGTTCGCCGGTTCGTGGTAACACTCCAGTGGCGTCGCGACTTGCTGGAGTTCGCCGTCGTTCAAGATGGCGATGCGGTCGCCCATGGTCATCGCCTCGGTCTGGTCGTGGGTGACGTACACCGTCGTCGTTTCGAGGTCCTCCTGCAACCGCTGGAGTTCCGTGCGCATCTGGGAGCGCAGTTTCGCGTCCAAGTTGCTGAGTGGTTCGTCCAGCAGGAAGACCATGGGGTCTCTGACGATGGCCCGGCCGAGCGCGACCCGCTGTTGCTGGCCACCCGAGAGGTCGGCCGGTCGGCGGTCCAGCAGGTTGCCGATGCCCATCATCTCTGCTGTCTCCTCGACGCGCTGTCGAATCTCGCTGTTGGGCATGTCGGTCGATTCTTCGAGGCCGAAGCTCATGTTCTCTCGGACGGTCATGTGGGGGTAGAGCGCGTAGCTCTGGAACACCATCGCGATGTTTCGGTCCATCGCTGGCAGGTCGTTGATGACCTGTCCGTCAAGGCGTATCTCGCCTTCAGATATCGTTTCGAGACCCGCGATCATTCTGAGCGTGGTCGATTTGCCACAGCCAGAGGGACCGACGAGGACGAGAAACTCCCCGTTCTCGATGTCCAGCGAGAGGTCGTCTACCGCGATAACTTCGCCCCCGCCTTTCTCTGCGAATCGCTTCGTTACGTGGTCGAGTTCGGTTCGTGCCATACTACACTCTCACTCCTTCTGCGAACTGGTCGGCGAACAGGACGTAGACGATTAGGGTGGGGAGCGCCGCGAGGAACGCTCCGGCCATCCGGAGCGGGAAGTCGATGCCTTCGAGCGCCGTCCCGAGACCCGACAGAATTAGCGTGACCGAAGCCGCCGGGTCGCTCACGCTCCGGATGATAGTCAGCGAGAAGAGGAACTCGTTCCAGATTTGGGTGAACTGGAAGATGAAGACGACGGCGAACATCGGCTTCGAGAGCGGCAGGACTATTCGCCGGTACACCCGCCAGAGCGACGCGCCGTCGAGACGCGCGGACTCTATCATCTCCCACGACATGGTCTTGTACTGCGCCCGAAACAGGATGGTGCAGATGGGAATGCCGTAGGCAGTGTGCGTGATTATCAGTTCGAGAATCGTCGCGTAGTGCGGTTCCATCAACGGGAGCGCCCACAGAAACGCCAGTCGCTGGTCGAGTTGCACGTAGATGGACCAGAACTCCGACAGTGGGATGATGACCGCCTGGTACGGGATGAAGATGCCCGCGATGAACAGCGAGAGAATTGCCACTTGTCCCCGCCAATCGACTAGCGTCAGGCCGTAGGCCGCCATGCTCCCGAAGATGCCGCAGAGAATCGTCGAAGGAATCGTGAACAGGATGCTGTTGACCAGTCCGTGCGACAGCGCGTCGAAGGCGAAGCGCCACTTTTCGAACGTGAGTTCGCCGAGACTCGGCGGGAGAAACGGCAAGGTGTTGCGCACTGCTTCGCTCGTCTTGACCGAGGTCACGAGTCCCGTCTCGATTGGTGTGAGGTAGAACGCGACGAGTGCGACCAGTGTCGCGTACAGAGCGACTCGGGGGAGTCCCACACCGCCAATCGTCGCGCCGCTCGCCGTTCGTTCGTCCCCGGAGTCGCTCGTAATCGTTTCTTGGCTCATCGTTCAGTCCTCCGCTGTCTCATAGGTTCCCCTGTCTGTGTTGTTGGTAGAGATACGGCGCGATGACCGCAAGCGAGAGCGCGAACAGTAGGATTGCGATTGCCGCGGCGTACGCCCACTCGCCCTTGTTGAACGCCTCCCGGACCATCTTGGTCGAGAGGATGTCCGCGCCGCGTCGCGGCCGATACCCCCAAATCGCGTAGAGGAAGTCGAACGCCTTGAGTGCGAACAGCACGAGGACGACGGAGGCGCTCACCATCGCTGGCTTGAGTTGCGGCACGATGACGCGCCGATACATGCGATAGGTACTCGCTCCGTCTACTCTCGCGGCCTCGTACTGGTCGTCGGGAATCGCCCGGAGCGCCGCGAGATACACTATCATCGTGTAGCCGCTGAACTGCCAGACGAGCGCAAAGACGACAGACCCCAGAACCAACTGAGGGTCGCCGAGCCAACTGTACGGCCCGAGTCCGACGAGACCCACCAACTGGTTCACGATGCCGAAGTTGTAGTTGTACATCCACATCCAGAACTGCGCGGTGACGATGAACGAGAGGCTCATCGGGAGCAGGTAGATGGTCCGGAGCGTGCGCCCGAATCGGACCTCGCGGTCGAGCAAGATGGCGAGGACGAGTCCGACGACGAGACAGACGACGGTGAACGAGACCAGCAGGACGAACGTGTTCCGTGTCGCCGCCCACATGCCGGGGTCGTCGAACATCTGCCAGTAGTTGGCCAAATCGAGCGGCGAGTACTCGATGTCGCCGAACCCCTCGTAGTCGGTCAGCGAAATCACGAAGTTCCAGCCGATGGCCGCGTAGACGAAAAAGCCCATCAGCAGGAACGGCGGGAGCCAGAACGGCGCGGACTGGACGACGTCGTGGTCGAGCAGTCGCCGTAGTGCAGACCGTTCGGTAGCGACCGCTCGTTCCGTTTCGACGCCCTGTTCGCGTCGCCTGTCGGCGCCGGTCTCCAGTTTGTCACTCATGAGTGGTGGATAAACGAGTTGGAAAGTGAGACCGCGCTACACGATTTGCATGAACCGACTCGTGACTGAATCGACGTTGTACGGGTCGGCGAAGTTATTCGCAATCGCGTCCTCCAAGTCAGACTGCACGTCTTGGGTGACGGCCAACCCGTGTGCGATGGTCGGCGGTCGTTGCTCGACGCTGTTGAAGTCCTCGATGGTCTCGGTCAGATACGGGTTGAACTGGTCGGTCGGCACCTCTCTGGTCGGAATCGACCCCTTGTACTGGTTGAACGCCACGTGTGCGGCTTCCGAGCCAGCGAACCGCAGGAACGCCTTCGATTCGGGCGGACTCGGGTTGTCGAGGTCGCCGCCCGGATAGATGAACGAATCGAGGTGGAACCCGTACATGTTCTCGGTACCGGGGAACTGGATGCGTCCCCAATCCTCGTCGTAGGTCAACCCCTCGTTGACGTACGCGCCAGCCACCCAGTTGCCTTGGTGGATGAACGCCGCGTCGCCGGACATGATTCGCTGGTTCGCCTCGGTGAAGTCTATCTCCGGCGCGTCGTCGTTGAGGTACTGCGACAGCACGGTCTGGGCGTTCTGGAACGCCCCCCGAACCGCCGCCTCGTCGCCGTTGCCCTCGATGAAGTTCGTGTACGCGTCGAAGCCCTGCGAGCCGAGCATGTTGACCGCCCAGAACTGCAAGACTGTCCACGTCGAGAGCGAGTTGACGTACGGTTGGGCGTCGGTCTCGCTGGCGACGGCGTCGAGAGCATCGACCCACGCGTCGAAGCTATCGATGCCACTCGGGTCCACGCCCGCAGATTCGAGGACGCTCACGTTGTAGAAGAGGTCGTTCATGCGGTGGGAACCGATGGGCACTGCGGAGAATCCATCTCCGAAGCGGCACGCCTCGACCACTTCCTGTGCGTGAGCCTCCTTCAGTCCGGCTTGGTTCCACACGTCCTGTTCGATGTTGCCAAGCACGCCCTCGTACTGCTGGAGGTTCTTCCCCGGCCATCCGGCGAACGAACTCGGCGGGTCGCCCGCCCGCAGTCGCTGTGCGACTGCTTGGTCTAAGTTGACGTTTCCGGTGCCGCCGATGGCCCGGAAGTTCGTCTCCATGTTCGGTTGGGCCTCGCCGAACGCCGACGCGAGCGCGTCGATTGCCTCTGCGCCGTCCCCGCCGGTCCACCCGTGCATCACTTCCAGCGTATTCGACCACTGCTGGTCTTGCAGATAGCCCGTGAACGGTACTGTACTGGCACCCCCGACGAGCGCCGCGTATTTCATAAACTGACGTCTCTCGATGTCGTCCGCACTACCCCCGGTCATTTGGTTTCCCCCATCGCACACTCACCGAGGTGGTACTTAATGGTTTTCGAGGATAAATCCGGGGCTGACCGTTACCATTTCGACGGCAGTAACGACAGAAAAGTGCTATTCTTCGCCAGCCATCCGCTCGCTGTAGTCCCAGCTGTAGACGACTCGCGGTCGAATCCGGACGTGAATCTCCTCGCGTTCGTCCGCGAGCAACCACTCCGCCAGCGGGGAGTCCGTCGAGTCGAGATACCGCTCGATGAGGTGGCGAAGGACTTCCTTGTCCTCGTCGGGCGAGAGACTCGCGGTGCCGTTGCCTCGGACTCCGCGATACGGCGGGTCGTTGGTCGAAATTTCGAACGCGAGTTCCGAGTCGTTGCGGAGGTACCGCACTACGTCGGCGTTCGTCCACGTCGCACAGTCGAACCCGCCGTCGCGGTAGCGATACCAGAGCGCGACCATCCACAGGGATGCGTCTGGCCTGTGGCAAGCGAGACGAATCGGAATCGTCACGTCCTGTAGGAACGACTCGACTTCGTCGCCGGACCACGTGCCGGTGAATCTGGTCATCCAACGTCGTACACCGGGCAGTGAGAAAAGTGTCCCCCGGCGATAGGCGCTACTGGTCAAGCGCGTCCGCGACTGCCTCCACCGCCGATATCGGCACGCCGTGAGCGTCGGCGATTGCTTCCGCGTCGTGGGGCGAGAGTCGGCCGTTCTCTCGCTCGTTGTCGGTCCTACTCTCGCGCGCGTTCCAGTTCGTCCCTCTCGCGCCGTCGTGTCCGTGCGAGTGAACCGGGTCTAGGGTTTCGTCGTTCACTTCGAGATTGACCGCGTCCCAGCGCGCGTAGTGGCCCATCGCGTCGAAGTACGCCTTGGTCGCCCGACGCTCGTCGCGGTCGAACTCCGCGGTGAGGAGCGTCTCCTCACCGAGTACAGGACCGGCCTTCACGACGCCTGCCGGATTCACCAGCATGCTCCCTCCTGCGCCGAGGTCGTAGCCGAGTTCGTCCTCGTACTCCTCTGGCGGGTCGCCTATGTACGCCGAGCAGGAGACGACGAACGATTGGGTCTCGAAGGCGTACTCGCGCATCGCAGGGTAGATGTCACAGGTGTCGCGGTCTTCCACAGTTTCGGCCCGCGCCTTGTCGCCGGGATGGCCGTTCTGGGTCCAGAACCCCGGCCAGCAAGCAGTGTGAATCTCCTCACCCATGGTCGTCAGCGCGGCCTTCGAGAGAGTCATGTGATTCTCGTAGCAGACGAGACCACCCAGTGTTCCGATGTCCGTCTCGTGGGTCGCCAGACTCGACGGGTCGCCGCGCCCCCAAATCGACCGCTCGCCGTGGGTCGGCATCAGTTTTCGGTGGCGACGAACGAGTTCTCCCTCGCGGTCGAAGTAGAAGATGGAGTTGTAGACGGTCTCGCTTCCCTTCCTCTCGTCCAGTTCGTTCGTCCCCAACGCAACGTGGCAGTCGGCTTCCCGAATCGCGTTACCGAGAACGTCGAGCGCGTCGTCGCCAACCGAGAGGCTGTTCTTCTGCAACTCGACCATCAACTCGGTCCAGCGCGGAATCGACACCTTGCGCCGCCAGTAGGGGTAGCCGGGAAAGTACGTCTCGGGGAAGACGAGCAGGTCTACGTCCTGTTCTCCGGCGCGTTCTATCCACTCGCATGTCTTGTTGAGGGTCGCCTCCTTGTCGTGGAAAACTGGTTCGACCTGTGCGGCCGCGACGGTGAACGATTCGGCGGGCGCGTTGGGGTCGGAGTCGGTGGGCATCGGAACAGTGTGGCACGCGAAAACACATAGCTTGGACGGTCATCCACACGGACTGCCGGAAAACGAGAATGCGGCGAATCGAAGCGACCTCGAACTCAGACGTTCGGCAGTTCCTGTTCGGCGGTCTCCATATTCCGATTCTTGACTGCCTCGCCCGTGTCGGCGTCGAAGATGTGAACTGCGTCCTCGGGGATGTGCGCGACGACGTTCTGGCCCGCCTCGACGTTCCGCATTCCAGAGATAGTCACGGTCAGCGTGTCGTCTGCGGCGGCGTCCGTGCCGCCGAGGCCATCGGTCGCTTCGTCGGCTTGGTCGCCGAAGACGATGTAGACGTTGTTCTCGCTGCCCATCGGCTCGACCACGTCAACGGTCGCTGGGAAACTGTGGGCGTCTTCCGCCGCGACGAGTTCGATGTCCTCCGGGCGGATGCCGAGGGTGAGTCGGTCGTGGCCCGAAACCGCGTCGAGGGCGTCACCCGAAAGCGGGTACTCGATGTCGTCACCGACGAGCGTGTCACCCTGTAATTCCATCGGCAGGAAGTTCATCGACGGGTCGCCGATGAAGCCAGCGACGAACCGGTTCGTCGGTTCGTGGTAGGCTTCCAGCGGCGTGGCGACCTGCTGGAGTTCGCCGTCGTTCAGGATGGCGATGCGGTCGGACATCGTCATCGCTTCCGTCTGGTCGTGGGTGACGTACACCGTCGTCACGCCGAGGTCCTCCTGTAGACGTTGGAGTTCCGTGCGCATCTGGGAGCGCAACTTCGCGTCCAGATTCGCCAGCGGTTCGTCCATCAGGAACACCTCTGGCTCCCGGACGATAGCCCGGCCGAGCGCGACCCGCTGTTGCTGACCGCCCGACAGTTCGCCGGGTTTCCGGTCGAGCAGGTCGGGGATACCGAGCATATCGGCGGTGTCGTCCACCTGCGCCTGAATCTCGCTGTCGGGCATGTCGGTCGATTCTTCGAGGCCGAAGCTCATGTTCTCCCGCACGCTCATGTGGGGGTAGAGCGCGTAGCTCTGGAACACCATCGCGATGTCCCGCGTCGTCGGCGGTTCGTCCGCGATAGAGCGGTTCCCGAGGCGAATGTCGCCCTTCGAAATCGTTTCGAGGCCCGCAATCATTCGCAGGGTCGTGGATTTTCCACACCCCGAGGGGCCGACGAGGACGAGGAACTCCCCGTCTTCGATTTCGACGTGTGCGTCGTCTACCGCGACGATACGGTCGCCGTCGTCGTCGAACCACTTCGTTACGCCGTCGAGGGTCAGTTCTGCCATTGTTGTGTCCTCCGTTGAGACTGCATAGTTATCCTGCGACTCCTTTCGCGAACTGTTCGCCGAACAGCACGTAGACGACGAGCGTCGGCAGTGCCGCGACGAACGCACCCGCCATCTGCGTGTTGAACGAGGTGATGATGCCGCCAGAGAGACTGTTGAGCGCAATCGTGACCGGTGCGGCCGCCCCGCCGCCGGAGGGCAGGATGACCAGCGCGAACAGCAGGTCGTTCCAAATCTGGGTGAACTGGTAGATGAGCGTCACCGCGAACATCGGCTTCGACAGCGGCAACACGACGTTGCGGTAGATGCTGAACACGCTCGCGCCGTCCAGTCGCGCGGCCTCTATCATCTCGCCCGAAAGCGTCTGGTAGTAGCCTCGGAAGAGTAGGAACGTGATGGGAATCCCGTACGCGACGTGGGCCACGATGAGGTTGATAATCGAGGCGTAGTGTTCGTGCATCAGCGGTAGCCCCCACAGGAATCCCAGTAGCTCTTGGGTGTTCACGATAGCGAACAGCCGCGACAGCGGCACCAGAACTGCCTGGTACGGGATGAAGATGCCCGCAACGAACAGCGCGACGATTAGCGTCTGGTACTTCCAGTCGATGGTCGTCACACCGTAGGCCGCGATGCTCCCGAGTCCCGCCGACAGAATCGTCGCCGGAACCGCCAGTAACATGCTGTTGACCAGGCCGTTCCACAGCGTGTCGAAGGCGGTCTGCCACGGGCCGGTGGTGAAGCCGCCGGAAGCGAACGGCCAAATCGCGGGCAAGAACGGACTCGTCGTGTTGAACGCGTTGGTCGTCTTGAACGCGGTCATCAGCCCTGCTTCGAGCGGCGCGAGATAGAAGCCGACGAGCGCGACCAGCACCCCGTACAGCGCCACGCGACTACGGTCGGCGTTTCGGACGGCGTTCTCTACCTGCTCGCGCCGCGATTGGTTCTCCGGTGTCGGACTCGCTGGTGCGGAACTCATAGTTCACCTCGTCGGTACTCGGCGTAGAGATACGGCGCGACGACTGCCAGCGCCATCAGGAACAGCACGATGGCAATGGCGGAGCCGTACGCCCAGTTGTTCGACCCGAACGCCTCGCGGAACATCATCGTCGCCAGAATGTCCGCCGCCGGGCCGGGGTTGTTGCCGAACATGACGTAGAGGAAGTCGAACGCCTTCAGTGCGAACACCATCAGCACGACGGCCGCGCTCATGGTCGATGCTCGCAGTTGGGGGAGGATGACTCGCCAGTACATCTTCAGCGTACTCGCGCCGTCTACGCGGGCCGCCTCGTAGTGTGCGTCGGGAATTGCGCGCAGACCTGCCAGATAGACGACCATCGCGTAGCCGCTGAACTGCCAGATGAGCGCGAAGATGACCGCCGCCAACTTCGTGTCCGGGTTCGAAATCCACTGCATCGCCAGGAAGTCCAACCCGAACTGACGGAGCGTGACGTTTATCATCCCGATCTTGAAGTTGTACATCCACGCCCAGAACTTCGCCGTCACGACGAACGAGAGGCTCATCGGGAGCAGGTAGATGGTTCGGAACGTGTTCTCGAACCGAATCTCTTGGTCTACCAGAATCGCCAGCCCCATCCCGAACACCAGACAGAGGCCGGTGAACGCGACCAGTAGGACGAGCGTGTTTCGGGCCGCCGTCCAGAACGTCGGGTCGTTCAGGGCTTGGCGATACATCTCGAAGTCGAACGCCGAAATCTTGTACTCCGGCAGGAGTAGCCCGCTGAAGTCCGTCAGCGAGATGACGAAGTTCCAGCCGATGGCGCCGTAGACGAAAAAGCCCATCAGCAGGAACGGCGGGAGCCAGAACGGAATCGACTGGAGGAAGTCCCTCGACACGAGCGACTGTCCTCGTTCGGTCTCCGTCTCGCTCACGACGCCGCCGTCGGTTCTGACGGTCGATTGGCCTTCCACCTCGCTCTCTCCCGCTTCTTTGCCGGGGGTTAGCCGTTTCAGTGTATCTCGGATGCGTTGCATGTGAAAAAGAACCGTGTAGTGACTGCGTTCAGTTGAAGGCGCTCTCGATTTGGCTGTACGTCTTCTCGACGTTCCAGTTCGAGATGAAGGTGGACATCGCTTCACCGAAGCTACTGAGCTGTTCCGGCGGGAGCGCGAGTCCGTGCTGGATGGACTGGACCTGCGACTTCGAGTTGGCGAAGTCGTCCATCTGACTGCTGAGGAACGGTCCGAAGGCGTCCTTGGACACGTCGGTGCGCGGCGGAATCGACCCCTTCTTCGGGTTGAACCGCTTTTGGGCGTCCTTGCTGCCGACGTAGCGGAGGAACTTCTTCGCGGCCTCCGGCGACGGGTTGTTCTTCGGCATCGGGAACGAGTCCATGTTCAGCGCGTAGACGCCCTTCGAACCGGGGAACGGGACGTGGCCCCACTGCTTGTCGAACTCGAAGCTGTCGGCACCGCGGTACATGCCCGCGGCCCAGTCGCCTTGGTGGAAGAACGCCGCTTCGCCGTTGATGATCTTCTTGTTCGCTTCGGTCCAGCCGAGCGAACCGGCGTCGTCGTTGAAGTACTGCGTGTACTCCTTGACGATGCTGAGGGAGTTCTTGATGGCCTTCTTGTTCGCGCTGACCTTGCCCTTCGTGAACGCTTCGTACGTGCTCTTGCCGTGTTCGCCGAGCAGGACCTGCGCCCACATTTGGCCGGTGGACCACGCGGACTTCGTCTGGTGGGCCATCCCGACTGCGTCGGTGTTGTTCTCGACCTTCTTCATCGCGGCCGTGAGGTCGCTGGGTTTCTTGATAGACGCAGGGTCTACGCCAGCGTCTTCGACGACCTTCTTGTTGTAGAAGAGGTTGTTGAGTCGGTGGATGTTCAGCGGGACCGTGACGAACGTCCCGTTCGGTTTGGCGGCGTCTTTCGGACCCTGTTTGTAGGCGTCCTTCATGCCGTTCTTGCCCCAGACGGAGCTACTGATGTCTTTCAGCTTGTCCGCTTCGACGTACGGGGTGAGGTTCGCGCCCGGCCACGCCTGCCACGAACTCGGCGGGTTGTTGTTCAGGACGCGCTTCTTGATGACCGTCTTGAGGTTCTGGCCAGCGCCACCCGAGACGGGGTTCTGGTTGACTTTCACGTCCGGGTACTCCTTCTTGAAGCCCTCGAACAGTGCCTCGACTGCCGCCGCACCGTCACCACCAGTCCACCAGTGCTGGACTTCGAGCGTGTTCCCACTGCCGGAGTCGTCGCCAGACGAGGTGTCCTCGCCGTCCGAGGAGGTACCTTCGCCGCCCGACGTCGTCCCTTCGTCACTGCCGCCACTGTCGCCACCCATACAGCCAGCCAGGCCGGTGACGCCGAGTGTACTCGCTCCTGCTACTTTGAGATAGCCGCGTCGCGAAACGTCGGAACCTTCGTTGGCACCTGTCATACTATGAGACCTAGCAGAGACAATCTCGGACCAACCACTTAAGTATTGTTGATATTAACGCAGCTCCGAGTAAATTGTTGTCCATTACCACGGTGCGCCGATTATCGGCCGTACAGGTCCCCAGGTACGAATTTCGAATGCGGGTGGTCTGAGAAAATCTCTTGGACGAAGTGGTTAGTTTTTTGTCCGAACGTCTCCAAATAGGATGGATTCCGGAAACTTGTCAATCAGGCTGTGTCTCTCGCTATCGAACTCCCCGACGACGATTGAGCATGATATTTATCCGCGGGTCTACTCCCTCCACACATGAGCGACGAGGATTACCGAATCGAGGAGGACAGCCTCGGAGAGATGCGCGTCCCGTCCGACGCCTACTGGGGCGCACAGACCCAGCGCGCGCTCCAGAACTTCCCCATCAGTGGCATCACGTTCGGCCGGCGGTTCGTCCGCGCACTCGGCGTCGTCAAGAAGGCCGCCGCACAGGCGAACAAAGACCTCGGCATGATTCCCGGGGACAAGGCAGACGCCATCGTGGAGGCCGCTGACGAGGTCATCGAGGGCGACCACGACGACCAGTTCCCGGTGGACGTGTTCCAGACCGGTTCCGGCACGTCCTCGAACATGAACGCCAACGAGGTCATCTCGAACCGCGCGACCGAGATTTACGGCGGCGAAGTCGGCACGCGCGAGATTCACCCGAACGACCACGTCAACTTCGGCCAGTCTTCCAACGACGTGATACCGACTGCGATGCACGTCGCGTCGCTGGAAGCCGTCGAGAAGGACCTGATTCCGGCACTCGACACGCTCCGGGAGTCGCTGGAAGCCAAAGAGGCAGAGTTCGACGGCGTCGTCAAGACCGGCCGGACCCACTTACAGGACGCCACGCCGATTCGGCTCGGTCAGGAGTTCTCGGGCTACCGCTCGCAGGTCGAGAAAGGTCTCTCGCGCGTGGACCACGTCCGCGACCACCTCTCGGAGTTGGCGCTCGGCGGCACCGCAGTCGGGACGGGACTGAACACGCATCCAGAGTTCCCCGAGAAGGCCGCCGAGTACATCTCCGAAGAGACTGGCGTCGCGTTCCGCGAGGCCGACAACCACTTCGAAGCGCAGGCCGCCCACGACGCCATGTCGGAGGCCCACGGCGCGCTCCGCACCGTCGCTGGCTCGCTGAACAAGATCGCCAACGACCTGCGCCTGCTGGCCTCTGGTCCCCGGAACGGACTCGGCGAACTCGAACAGCCGGAGAACCAGCCCGGCAGTTCCATCATGCCCGGCAAAATCAATCCGGTCGTCGCCGAGGCGGTCAATCAGGTCCACAAACAAGTGGTCGGCAACGACGCCGCAGTCAGTGCTGGCGCGGCGGAGGGTCAAATCGACCTGAACCTCTACAAGCCCGTGCTGGCGCACAACTTCCTCGAATCCTCTGAGATGCTGTCGAACGCCAGCGAAGTGTTCGCTGAGAAGTTCGTCGCCAAACTCGAAGCCAACGAGGAACACTGCGAGGAGCAGGTCGAACAGAGCATGGCGCTCGCGACGGCGCTGAACCCACACATCGGCTACGACAAGGCAAGCAAGGCCGCGAAGACTGCGCTGAAAGAGGGCAAGACAGTCAAGCAAGTCGTCGTCGAGAAGGGCTACCTGAGCGAGGAAGAGGCAGACGAAGTCATCGACCCCGAGAAGATGACCCACCGCGGCATTCTGGGCGACGAATAAGGGCCCGACCGACGAATCGTCCGTTGATTTTTCGACCGTCTGTCCGAACCCAACAGCCATCGATTTCCGAGCGACTCCCGTAATTCTCGTGGCATGACCGACCGAGAGACTGCGACCATCGACGTGTCCAGAAGCGAAGCGAGAGTCCTCATCGCCGCACTGGCCGACGAGGAAGTGACTGCCTCCGGCCAGCGCGAACGCCGCGTCAGGGACCTACAGGAGTACCTCGCACGCGAGTTCGACTTCGACGAACACCGCGGGACGAGAGAGGGAGAGATGGCGGCCGAGGACGACGGAGGCTGGCTAGACAACGACGCCGTCTTCGAGGACGACGACCCGGACGACACCGAGGAGGTCGAACTGTCTCGCTCGGAGGCCGAGGCGGTGACCGACGCGCTCGACGACTTCGAATCGGAGACTGCCAAGGAGGACACGAAAGGGAGAGAAGAGAACGCAGACACTGCCGAAGACGTGCGCGAGCGCTTCGTGGGCGCGTTCGACTACTGATTTCGGTCCTGTTCGAGATAGAGGTGGCCGAGCGCGAGTCCGAACAGGGGGAGCAGTCCGGCCGCGAGTCCGGCGCTGAGGAGTGGGCCGACGAGACCGAGCGAGTACCACACCAGCACGAGCACGAGACAGGCACCCACGTAGCCGACGGTGACGAAGAACAGTTTCGTGACGTTCCCGCCGGAGGCGTTCCACCCCGCGCTCAGACCGGCGAACGGCCCTTTGCCGTCGATGACGATGGCGGGAAACGTGGGGAGAAACCGGTGGAAGAGGTAGATGCCCGGAAGCACGAGGACCACGAGACCGACGATGGAGAGACCCACCGCGACGAGACCCGCGAGGACGAGAGCAGGAATCCGCCGAAGTGCGGCCGAGAGTCGCGCTTTCAGCGGTCGGGGTCGTTCGCTCACCGCGTCGTCGGCAGTGAGGAAGAAGCTCCCGAAGAGGACGCCGACGGTGAGCGCGTACGCGAGATAGAACGGCCCGACCCACGGTGCGACCGACGGGTCGTCGGACGGCGTTGACGCAGGCGTGACCCCGAACAGCGGGACGATACTCAGGAGGCCGACGACGAACGCGAGACCGACTAACTCCCTGTGGTTTCGGACGACGTCCCACGACCAGCGAAGTGTGTCCCCCACTCCCAGTTGCCGGACGTGAACTTTTTCGGTCGGTGTCGCGCCGTCCCGACCGTACTCCCCAGTCATGCGGCGCTCTTCACAGACGCGTGATAAAAACTCTGGGATGCCGGTGTTCGACCGAGCGGGCGACGCGACGGGTGGCTGTGACAGATGGACTTTTCGGGTTCCGGATAGATTGGCTTCGCATGGAGACACTGCACCCACGGGTGCGACTGGTCTGGGGCGTCGGCACGCTCGTCACCGTGACCATCCTCGCCGTCGTGGTGGCCGTCGCCGACCGATTTACGCTCGGCGTCGGCCTCTGGGTCGGCCTCGCCGTCGCACTCCTCGGACTCCTCGTCGGCGTCGTCTACGTCGCGCTGAAGTATCGCGTCTGGCAGTTCGAGGTGCGCGAGGACGAACTCTACCTCGAACGCGGCGTCCTCACGCGGGTCAACACCGTCGTTCCGTTCGTCCGCGTCCAGCACGTCGATACCCAGCGCGGCCCCGTCGAGCGCGCGGTCGGTCTGGCGAGCATCGTCGTCTACACCGCTGGGTCCCGGGGTGCTGACGTGACGATTCCCGGACTCACTCCCGAACGTGCAGACGACCTGCAAGAGCAACTGCGGAGACTCGCAACCGAGAGCGAGGACGAGTACGACGCCGTATGAAACTGCATCCACTCTCCGTGCCCTATCGGATGCTCTCGCGCGGCGCGAGCGTCGGCGTCTCCTTCTTCTTCGTCGGGAGCGCGCTCTCGGGGTCCGGCGTCTTGCCCCCGCCGCTCGCCGGACTGGCGGTCCCGCTGGTGGTCGCCGTCGGCGTCCTCCTCACGGCGCTCTGGCAGGTGGCGTACTACCGACGGTTCGACTACGAACTCACGGACGACGGTCTCGAAATCGCCTCCGGCGTGGTCTCGCGCCGCCAGCGCGAAATTCCGCTCCACCGAGTTCAGAACGTGGACATCTCGCGCAACGTCCTCCAACGACTGCTCGGCATCGCCGCCCTCGACCTCGAAACAGCGGGGGGCGGCGACACGGAAGCGAGTCTGCGCTACGTCGGCTACGAGGAAGCGAAGCGACTCCAGCGGGAAATTCAGCGGCGAAAGCGCCAGCGGGAGGCCGGAGAAGAGACGGAAGCGCCGACCGAACCAATCGAAGAGCGCGAACAGGTCCTCTTCGAACTTGCGGAAGGAGAACTCGCACTACTGAGCGTCCTCTCGTTCGACCTGCGGTACTTCTCGTTGCTCGCGTTCGGTCCCGCCGTGTTGCCCTTCGTTCCCGGCCTCGCGGAACTCGCCGTCTTCGGCGGACTGTTGCTGTACGCCATCATCGGTGTCGGCCTGTGGGTCGTCAGCGCGTCCCTGACGTTCGCGCGCTACTACGGCTTCCGACTGACGCGCGTGGACGACGAACTCCGCTACGAGCGCGGCCTGTTCCAACGATTCGACGGGTCGATTCCGCTGGCGAAAGTCCAAACGGTCACGATGAGCGAGAACGTGCTGATGCGGCGGTTCGGCTACGCTACCCTCGCGGTGGAGACGGCGGGCTACGGTCCCGGTCAGTCGCCCTCCGGCGGGTCGGAAGCCGCGGTCCCGCTCGCGAGTCGAGAGCGCGTCTTCGAACTCGCAAACGAGGTCGAACCGTTCGAGACGCCAACGTTCCAGCGGCCACCGACGCGCGCGAGGACGCGGTACGCGATTCGGTATCTGCTCGGACTCGGTGCTATCGTCGCCCTGCTGTACGCAGTCTGGTCGCTTGCCGGGCGGCCGGTCGTCTGGTACGCGCCGTTCGTCCCGCTCGCGTTCGTCGTCCTCGTTCCGCTCGCGGCCCACCTGACGTGGGTCAATCGCGGCTACGACGCAGGCGAGACCCACGTCGTGACCCAGAACGGCTTCTGGCGGCGGACCACGAAGATAGTGCCGTACTACCGCGTGCAGACGGTCATCCAGAGCCGGACCATCTTCCAGCGGCGGCGACGGTGGCGGTTGGCGGACGTCGTTATCGACACGGCGAGTTCGGCGAGCTTCGGCGGTGGCGTCGCGAAAGCCGCAGATTTAGACGAAGCGGACGCGGCGGAGTTGCGAGAGTTCGTGGGGGAGAAGCTCCAAGAGAGTTTGCGAGCGCGCCGCGAGACGAAGCGTACGGAACCGTCGGACGAGACCCGAAACGCGAACAGTTAGACTTCCTCGACGCCAGCGATTTCGAACCGGGCACCGCCGCTCTGGCTGTGGGTGACTTCGATAGTCCAGCCGTGGGCTTCCACGATGGAGTGGACGATAGCCAGTCCGAAGCCAGTTCCGTCGGGGTCGGTCGTGAATCCGTGTTCGAACACCTTGCCGCGTTCGTCTTCGGGGACGCCGGGACCGTCGTCTGCGACGTAGAACCCGTCCCGGTCGGTCAGCGGGCCGACTCGAACGGAGGACCCTTCGCCCGCGTGTTCGCCAACGTTCGAAAGCAAGTTCTCGAACATCGTTCGGAGTCGTTCGGAGTCGGCCGTTATCGTCGGGAGGTCGTCTTCCACTCCGAGGTCAACGTCGGAGAGGTCGACCGTCGAAGCGGCCGCCGTGACTACGTGTTCGACTTGAACGGGCGTTCGCTCGTCTACGACCTCACCTTCTCTGGAGAGGGCCAACACGTCGTCGATGAGGTCGTCCATCCGGTCGAGTGCGCGCTCGGCCTCGCGGAGATGCTCGTCGTCCGCGTGCTCGGCGCGAGCGAGTTCGGTCCGCGTCTGGGCGATGTCGAGCGGATTCCGCAGGTCGTGGGAGATGACGCTGGCGAACTTCTCCAAGCGGTCGTTCTTCCGTTCGAGTTCGCGTTCTCGCTCTCGAACGTCGGTCACGTCCTCGATGGCGATGACGACTCGCTCCACCTCCGTCTCGCCGTAGATGGGCGCGCCGCTGACCGACAGAATCTTACGGTTCCCGTCGGGCGGCTCGTAGCCGATTCGCTCGCCGAGTATCTTCTCGCCGTCGTCCATCACCCGCGCGAACATCTTCTGGTCGTCCCGGAGCTGGTTGCCGTCGAGGTCGGTGACGGTGAACTCCGAGGAGTCGTAGCGTCGGCCAGTCAGTTCCGAACCGCTCAGTTCGAGCAGTTCTGCCGCCCGTTCGTTCGCTCGGGTGATGCCGCCCTCGGGGTCCATGACGAGGATACCGACGGGACTGGTTTCGAGCATCTGTTCGAGCAGTTCCTTCTCCCGGTCGAGTTCGCGACGGACCTCCCGTTGGTCGGTCACGTCGCGGAAGTAGACCGACAATCCCTCTTCGGAGGGGTACGCGTGGACCTCGAACAGCGTCGAGAGCGGGTCGAAGTACGACTCGAACGAGGTCGCTTCTTGGGTCTCCATCGCCCGGCGGTACTCCCGCTCGAACTTCGAATCGACCGCCTCGGGGAACTCCTCCCACACCGTGTTGCCGATGAGTTCCGATTCCTCGCGCTGTATCAACTGTTCGCCTTTGCCGTTGACGTACGTAAAGCGCCAGTCGGTGTCGAGCGCGAAGAACGCGTCCGTGACCCGCTCGTAGACGGTCTGCATTCGCTTGCGCGACCGTTCCGCTTCGCGTTCTGCGCGGTGTTGGGACACTACGTTCTCGACGCGATTGGCGAGGACTTCGTACTGTTCTGCGCCACCCTTCTTCTGGAGGTAGTCGGTGACGCCCGCCGAGATGGCCTCGCTCGCAATCTCCTCGCTCCCCTTGCCGGTGAAGAGGATGAACGGGAGGTCGGGGTACTCCTCACGCACCAGTTCGAGGAAGTCGAGACCGTTGACCGACCCCATGTCGTAGTCGCTGACGACGCAGTCGATTCGTCGTTCGGCATCGAGTCGCGTCAACCCGCCGTCGGGCTCCGTCTCGCTGAGCACTGTCGCGTCCGGCATCTTCTGTTCGAGGAGCGTCGCGGTGAGTTTCGTCCGCTGGGGGTCGTCGTCTACGTGGAGAACCGTAACCGGTGGTTCCGATTCCAAACTGGCATCCGACGCCGTAGCCATACCTCGACATTTAACCCCATCGCACTAAATTTTTGAGGTTCGTGACAGTCTCACATACTGCAAATTTCGCACGACAAGTCAGGGGTCGAAGAACGCCAGCCGTCACGAGTCACTCGACGCGACCGACGTTCTGGACGGCGTTGCCGAGCAGGTCCGCGAGCGTGAGGTCGTCTGCGAGGTCTGCGAGTTTGAGTTCGCCGAGCGGTTCGTCCAGCGTTCGCACGTTCGGATAGAGGCTGGTTCCGGGATTAATCCGTATTGGCCGAGGAGTCAGACCGAGTTGACGATGTCCGCGCGAGTTCGGGCAATCGTTGCCACGTCTGCGAACCCAGACTGAACGGTTTTTTACCCTTCCGCGTCACACCATCGAGCAATGACCGACCACGATTACGAGGAGTTGGGTCTCGTCGCTGGTCTCGAAATCCACCAGCAACTCGACACCGACACCAAACTGTTCTGTGGCTGTCCGACGGAACTTCGGGAACCCGAGGACGCAGAGCGCGAATTTACGCGCTACTTGCACCCGACCAAGAGCGAACTCGGCGAGATAGACGAAGCGGCCCTCGAAGAGAGTCAAGTCGATAGGGAGTTCGAGTATCTCGCCTACGACTCGACGTGTCTGGTCGAGGAGGACGACGAACCGCCCCACAGACTGGACGAGCAAGCACAGGAGGTCGTCCTCGAAATCGCGCAACTGCTGGACATGGACGTGATAGACCAAGCCCACGTCATGCGGAAACTCGTCGTGGACGGGTCGAACACCTCCGGGTTCCAGCGTTCGACGCTACTCGCTCACGACGGCGAGATTTCGACCAGCGAGGGACCGGTCGGCGTCGAAGACCTAATGCTCGAAGAGGAGAGCGCCCAGCGCGTCGAAGAGCGCGAGGACGGCGTCCTCTACAGTCTCGACCGACTCGGCATCCCGCTGGTCGAAATCGGCACCAAGCCCGACATCCGTTCGCCCGAACAGGCCCGAGAAGCGGCCGAACGAATCGGGATGCTGCTGCGCTCGACGGGCCACGTCAAGCGCGGCCTCGGTACGATTCGCCAGGACGTGAACATCTCCATCGAGGAAGGCGCTCGCGTCGAGATGAAGGGCGTCCAGAGTCTGGACGACATCGACGACCTCGTGCGCAACGAGGTCCATCGACAGGTTCGCCTACTCGAAATCAAAGACGAACTGCACGAGCGAGGCGCGGAAGTCGGCGCAGTGCAGGACGTGACGGACGTGTTCGCGGACACCGATAGTAGCGTCATTCGCGGCGCACTCGATTCGGGGGGTAAAGTCACTGCTGTCGCGCTACACGGCTTCGACGGCATCGTCGGCGCGGAACTTCAGCCAGACCGCCGCCTCGGCACAGAGCTTTCGGACCACGCCAAGCGCCACGGTGCTGGGGGCATCTTCCACACCGACGAACTCCCAGCGTACGGCGTGACCGAGGACGAGGTGGCCGACCTCCGCGAGACGGTGGGCGCAGGCGAGGACGACGCGGTCGCCATCGTCGCCGCCAGCGAGGAAGTCGCAGACGGCGCGATAAAGGCGGCAGTCGAACGCGCCGAAACCGCGCTCGAAGGCGTCCCAGAGGAGACCCGCGGTGCGAACGAGGACGGCACCTCGCGGTATCTCCGACCGCTCCCCGGCGCGGCCCGGATGTACCCCGAGACGGACGTGCCGCCCGTCGAACCGGACCCGAGCGAAGTCGAGACGCCCGAACTCCTCACGGAGAAGGTCGAGCGCTATCAGGACGAGTACGGACTCGACGCGGGTCTCGCCGAGCAGGTTGCGTACGGTCGTCGGATGACGCTGTTCGAGCGCGCCGTCGAGATGGGCGTGGACGCCACGCTCGCGGCCCAGACCGTCGAGAGTACGGTCACGGAACTGCGCCGCGACGACGTCCCGGTCGAGAACCTCGAAGCCGACCACTTCCTCCGGACGTTCGAACTCGTCGAGGACGGCGAAGTCGCGAAGGGGAACGTTGGAGACCTGCTGACTGCGCTCGCAGAGGACCCCGGACTGTCCGCCGAGGAGGCAGTCGAACAGGAGGACCTCGGCAGTGCTGGCGAGGACGAAGTTCGGGAGGCAATCGTGGAAGTCGTCGAGCGCAATTCGGAACAGGTTGAGGAAGAGGGCATGCAGGCGTTCTCCGGCCTAATGGGCGAAGCGATGGGCGCACTCGGCGGCAAGGCCGACGGCGACCAAGTGAGCGAACTGCTTCGCGAAGAGATTCAGAAGCGCGCGTAAACGAGAAACGAAAGAGCGCGTTAAAATCGGGCAGAACGACTTTATTTCTGGTCGGTGACGTATCGAGAGTGCGCAACGCAGGGGACCCAGAGTCATGAGTAGCGATGGCGACGAAGACGTGACACCCTCGGGCGCGTCGCTGTCGTACGGCAACATCCTGGAACGCGAGATGCAGAGCGCGCTCAAGGAGATTCGTCGGCCAAACCGCGGACTCTTCGTGTCGGGACTGGCCGCCGGACTGACTGTCAGTTTCGGCGCGTTGTTCATGGGGATGGCACTCACCTTCTCCGGTGGGTTCGAGTCGAAGTTGACACAGCAAATAGTACTCGCCAGCGTCTCTGCCGTCGGATTCCTCTTCGTCATCCTCGGTCAGACCGAACTGTTCACTGCCCACACGACGATGGCAGTGCTTCCGGTGTTAGACGGCCGGGCGTCCCTCTGGGAGATGCTCGAACTCTGGGGGGTCGTCTACGTCTCGAACCTGGTGGGTTGTGGGGCGTTCGCCGGACTGATAGCTGTCCTCGGCCCGCAGATGAACGTCGCAGAGCCATCTGCGTTCGGCACGCTCGCGGAGGCACTACTCCCGCTCCCGTGGTGGGTCGTACTGCTGAGCGGCGTCGTCGCCGGATGGTTGATGGGGTTGGTGACGTGGCTGGTCGCCGCGAGTCGAGACACGGTGAGTCGCGTCCTGCTCACGCTCGTCGTCACCGCTGGCATCGGGTTCGCGCCGTTTCATCACTCGCTGTTGGGAACGACCGAGGTACTGTCGGCAATGTTTCTGGGACAGGGCGTCACGCTCGCCGACTACGCCCACTTTCTCACGTGGACGACGCTCGGCAACGCCGTCGGCGGGTCGGTGTTCGTCGCGCTACTGAACTACGGCCACGCCGCACTTTCGGGCGAGGTGGAGGACACGGCGGTCGGCGAGGAGTGAAAACTCGGCGCGCGAATCTGTAGTTTTCTGCGCTTTCGCCCCGTTATACGGCCGTCGAACCCCTACGTTCGAGTGGCCATGGTACTCGAAACTGACTCCGCTTCCTCCGGTCGCTACTGGCAGTTCCTCGCGGGCTACGTCGTTTTGAGCGTCGGTGGCGGCTTGGGACTGGTACTGCTCGCCGGTCGCTCCTCGGCGGTGATGGCTGGCATCGAAATCCTCGTGACGCTGGTCGTCCTCGCGTTGGCGAGCGTGGCGACGGTGCCCGCGCTGTATCGGGACGCGAACGCGCTCGACCGCAGGGACGCCGAGTGGAACCCGGACTGGCGGAAGTACGTCGCGTTCGTCCTCGGCGGGCCGGTTCTGGCGTTTCTCGTGGTGAACCACGCCGGCGGGCCGAAAGTCGCGGTGTTCGTCGCGGCGATTTCGCTCGTCGTCGGCACCTTCGAGACGTGTGCGGTGTATCTGTACAATCGACACCGACACGTCGGCCTGCCGTCCTGAATCTACTTCTCCGGCTTTCCAAACGCGAACATGGTCATCGGCGTCTGGTTCGCGGCCCGCGGAGAGAACTGTTCGGTCACGAGGTCATCGTAGAACGTGAACCCGCGACCGCCGAGCGTCCGGTGGGCGTACGTGGCGAGGTACAGTCGCCCGAGTTGAACGCCGCCGAGCAACTGCGCAAGTCGGTAGCCGCGATTGCCGAGTCGGTCTACGAGCGCGTCCACGTCGGCCACGAGATAGACGTTCACCACGGTGTCACCGACGACCGACTGGTCGAGTGCGATATGTCCGGCCGTCTCCCGGTCGCTGTCGCCGAGGCGCTCCAAGGCATTCGATTCGGGGTGGTACTGGTAGGCTCCGCTCGGGATTCCTTCGACGGCGTTGACGAGACAGTAGTAGTCTAGCACGTTCGGAGCGATACCGGAACCAGATGCGCCTGCCGTCACCGGAACACCGCCGAGCGCCCGGTCGAGAATCGTGGCGAACTTCCGGGCGCTGATAGCCTCGTGGCTGAACTCCCGGAGCGACCCGCGTCGCTCGATGGTGTTGTCCACAGGTCTCCCCGAAGCCGTTTCCACGTCCACGGGGTCGAGGTCGATGAGTTTTCCGTCGCCGATTCCGTGCGTTCCGAACGCGTTGTCGCCTGCATTAGCGAGTTTCTCGCGCCACGCTCGCGCGTCGGCGCCGTCGTCCAGCGTACTCTGTCGCCACGCGTCCGGAACGAGGGGATACTCGACGCGACTATCCGAGACGGGGTCCTCTTCGGGGTCGATTGAATCGAGGGAGTCGAGAGACGAGGCGTCCGAAGCCGTGTCGCCACTGCCGACACTGAGGAGTTCCAGCGGTGCCTCGTCTTCGGGGTCGAGACCGAGCAATTTCGTGACGGGACTGTCGGCGAATCCAAGTTCGACCGCGGCCGAGTGGCCGCGTCCGTGGGCGGCGGCGAGCAGGTTGGCGAGAATCGTCCCGGAGTCCCAGAACGCGTGGCGGTAGGTTCGGTCCGCGTACTTCCAGGCATTGCGCCACCACTCGGAGGTCGCGACGAACGTCACGGGTGCGTCGGCGACTCGCTCCGAGTCGCCCGAGGCCTGTGCGAGAACGCCGCGGTAGTCCCCCTCTCGGAGTACGTCGAACGAGTCGGAACTGGGGTCGAAGTGGTAGACGCCCGGTCCGAACCCTCCGAGGTCGCCCGTGACGGCGTAGAGGTCGATGTGGTACAGTTTTCCGGTGCAAGAGGCGGCGCGATACTGCTGGAGTCGGCCTCCTTTCTTCAGTTCCTTCGTGACGCCCGTCGCGTAGTGACAGAGCGTGTGCAAGGTCTCGGCGTCGATTTCGGTGGCCGCGACTCCGAGGTCCGGCTCGGCATTCGACGCGGTGATGGCGGACAGCGCGGGTTCCGCGACCGCTCCGAGAGCGGAAATCGACTCTCGTGGGAGGTCTGCGTAGCGTTTGTACGGCCGCGGCTTGATGTCGGGATTCATTCGATTGCCGTCGCCACCGATGCTTCCCGGAGCGTGTTTCGTCTGCTCGTGGTACTCGCGGGCGTCCACCATCGTTCAGGTGCCCCCACTCCGACCCACGCGCACCTTCGAGGCGTTCTCCGCGAGCCAGCGGGCGTCGGCCAGTTGTCTGTTGAACTTCTGGAGGTGCGTCGAGACGTCGCCGCGGTGGTTCGGTCCGTGAGTCCCCGTCTCTTCGACGATTTCGCTGTAGCTCAGCCCCTGCTCGCGGAGGACGACGATTTCCGCGCGTCTTTCGGGGACTCCGTGGGCTTTCAACTCCATCGCGCGCTCCGCTGGTCGCTGTTCGTGGACCTCGACGGTGTGGGTGGATTCGCCGTCCATTTTCGTTCTGACGTGGACGACGGTGTAGCCTTCCACGAACCACATATCGACGTAGACGCCCGCGTCCGGGTCGTGGCGGTCGTGTTCCGCGCCGTAGTTCTCCATTACTGGCATCTCGAACGCGAGCCAGCCAGCGGGCGTCTCAACGCGTACCGCGTCGGAAGCTATCTCTGCGTCGGGCGGATTCACGTCTATCTCGAACTCCCCGCGGTCGGTGAGCGTGTCGAGTACTTCGGCGGTGTCTGTTGGGGAATCGGATTGAGATTTGGATTCGGAGAGGGAATCTGTCATCGTATGTTGGCGTACTCGGGCCAACACCATAGATGTTGGGCTAGTGTGGCCAACACTGACGAAGGTATCGAAACAGCGACGTAGTACGGAAAACCGCCGGAAAGCCGCGTTGCGTCCGGAAAAATTGTCGCAGTTATCGCTCGACGATGACGCCGCCCGCACCGACTGCGACGTCAGTCTCGCCGAGTGTCACGGAGTTGAGGTTGTCTTCGACGGGCGTCTCGCTCTCGACCCACCCGCGCTTGCCGCCCCGCTCGTAGACGTGCCCGCCTGCGCCGACGGTAGTGACGGTGCCGTCTGCGCCGTCGGTCCCCGCAATCGCGTGGAGCGCGACCTCTCCCGCGCTGACGGGCGTCCAGTTCTTGCAGACGCTGTCGTAGCGGTAGATTCTCCCGCCGCCGCCCGCGATGAGAACCGTCTTCTCGGTCGCGTACACGTCGAAGAAGTTCACCTGCGCGTTCCTGACGCCGATGTCTTTCCAACCCTTCTCTCGCTCCACGAAGGCGTTGCCGCTGGTGTCTACCGCGTAGAAGTTGCCGCCGCCGTAGTCCAGTGCCGGAACAGTCGAACCACTGCCGGGCTTGACGACCTCGCCCCACTGCGGACAGCCGTTTTCGTCGGTGGTGACGGTCAGCACCTCGCCCGACCCGTTGGCGACTCGGAGTTCTTCGGAGCCTCGCTTGCCGGTGACTGCGATGGCTTCCCACGTACTCGTCTTCTCCATGGGCGCGGAGTAGTCGTACTTCTTGCCGACGGTCACGTCGTACGCGCCGAGCGCGCCGCTGGACCCGGCGAACCAGATGCGTTTCCCGTCGTCGGTGACGGCCACGTCGGTCAGCGTGTTCTTGCGCGTGGCCGGACCATCCTGGATTGCGAAGTGCCACGCACCGTCGTTCCGAGTGAGGACGTTCCCGCCGGTTCCGACGGCGTACGGTCCGTTCGCGGTCTGGACGACGCCGAATAGGCTCTTGGTCGTCGGCGACTCCGCGGCCGACCACTCGCTCGTTGTCTGCACTTCACTCTCCGCTTGGTCCTCGCTGGAACTCGCCTCGCTACCGCTCGTCGTACCGTCTTCGGTCGCTTCGGGATCGTTCGTCGCTTCGGGGTCGCTCGTCGGTTCGGCGTCGTCTGTCGCACTGTCCCCGGCTGTCTGTGAGTCGTCGGGTTTTCCGTCTGTCATCCGATCTATCGTCGAAAAAATGTCTTTGAGTACCATCGTTCGAACAGTACCGCCACCGCTTACTCGTCTGCGCTCGTCTCTTCGGTCAAGCAGTCGTCGGCCCACTGTCTGTGTGCGAGCAGTCGCTCGCGGCCTTTGTCGGTCAGATAGTACGCGTTCGTCCGCCCGTCGAGCGGGAGCTTTTCGACGTCACCACTCGCCAGCAGCTCTCGGAGATTCTGGTAGAGTCGCCCTTCGTTGAGTTCTTCGTCGTAGTGTTGCTCCAACGTTCGCTTGACCTCGACGCCGTTCGGGTTCGTGCCTTCGAGCGACGCGATGGCGAGCAGCAGATTCCGCTGAAACCCGGTCATTTCTGTAAGCGGGCGCGCCGAGGCTGGCTGTTCAGTAGTCGATTCCGCGCCGTCGATTGGTTGTTCTCTCACACCCATCTCAAACACCGGCGGCGTCTGCCGCCGAGACCACGCGCGGGGGTCGAACCCGACTTCCGGCCTGTCTACCGGGCGTGGCGGTCGGAACCTGCGGTCAGGCACCGCCGCGCCCGTTCTCTCGCCACGTCTCGAACGCCGGTTGTCCGAACGTCCAGACGGCCGACCCTCCCGCGATGGTGAGGTAGGTCAACCGCATCTCCAGTGGAACTGCCGCGAGGTCGAGGAATCCTGCGCCGCCAGCGACGACGACGATGGCCAGCGAGACGTTCATCGCGAACGCCAGCAGGTCGTTGGTCAGCCAGAACCTGACTCGGGTCGATTGGGTGTCGCTCTCGGTTCCCTCGACCGACTCGTCTGGCCTGTGGTCGGTCTCGGGGTCGATGCACTGCTCGGAGTCTACGTCGGTGGATTCAGTTGCTGTCATGGGACGTTCACTCAGTACCGATGCTTCGTTCACTAGTGACGATTCGTTCAACCGTGACTGTTCTTTCACCGATGACCACCTCGGAATGTGTTCAACGAGGCGGCCGCCTAAAATTACGGGACTGTTTTCGACGGTATGGTCGTCACAACCGCTGCAAAGGTCGGCTCACTGTCGTTTAGGTTCCGGCGTTCGGGTCGATTGCTCGCCTCGTGTCAACGTGCCCACACCAGTGCCCCGTTCTGCGACCCCGCTGAGGGCCGCGAGTCGGCCTTCGTGGCGGAGCAACAGCGTACCGAAGACGCTCATCACGAGGACGTAGCCGACGCCGAACTCCGGAACGATGCGGCCGAGTCGCCCGGTTCCGGCGGTTCGAGCGAGCGCGGCCAGCACCAGCGAGAACTCGCCGCGCGCGACCATGCCGACGCCCACCCGCAACGACCCGCGGGCGTCGAGTCCGTAGAGGTGGCCACCGAGCGTCCCGCTGAGTAGCTTGCTGGCGGTCGTTGCGACGACTGCGACCGCGAGCAGTCCAGCCACGTCGAACACTGCGGAGAGTTCCGTCGTCAACCCGATGGAGAAGAAGAACACCGCGGCGAAGAGGTCGCGAACGGGGTCCAGTCGCTTCTCGACGCGCTCGACGAGGTCGGTACGGCCGACTGTCGCGCCGACGAAGAAGGCAGTCACGCCGACGCTGACGCCGACGAACGTCGCGGCACTGGCGACGAGCGTGGCGACGGCGAGGACGCGCAGGAGGAACTGCTCGTCGTCCGCGGTGTCGAGCAGTCGCTCGACGTAGCTCGAACCGTACCAACCGACGAGCGCGACGACGGCGAGGAACGCGATACCTTTCGACACAGAGGCGAGCGCGCCGACCACGGAGCCGTCGTGGACGACGACCGTCGAGAGGACTGCGATGTAGAGCGCGATGACCAGGTCTTCGAAGATGAGCGTCCCGAAGATGGCCTCGCTCTCGGCTTCGAGGACCCACCCGCGCTCGACCAGTGTCTTGCCGACGATTGCGCTGGAGGAGATGTACACCATCCCCGCGACGAACAGCGTCTCGACGAGACCGAAGCCAAATAGCAGACCGATGCCGACGCCGACAGCCACGTTGACGACGAAGTCGAGCAGGCCGTTCACGAGGATGAGTCGGTAGTTCGATAGCAATCGGTCGAGTTCGACGTGGACCCCGAGGAAGAAGAGTAGTGCGACGAGTCCCAGTTCCGCGAACGCGTGGACGAATCCCTCGCTCGTCACGACGACGCCGGGAACGAGCGACGGCGCGCTCGGCCCGAGGACGATTCCGGCGAGGATGTACGCGGGGATAACCGGCTGGCCGAGTTTGTCGGCGAGCGCGCCCGCCAGTGCCAGCGCGAACAACACGACGCCGAGGACGACGCTGATTGGAAGTGACACGCTACTCGCCCCGGACGAGTTCGCTCAGCGCCGCTTGTTCTTCCCGAGAGCCGACCGCGACTAGCACGTCGCCAGCGCGCAGGTCGAACTCCGGGTTCGGACTCGGATGCGTCTCCGACCCGCGCTGAACCGCGATGACGGTCGCGCCGGTCTCGCCCCACACGTCTGCTTCGGCGAGCGACGAGCCGACGAGAGTGGCGTCTTCGGGCAGTTCGTACCACTCGATGATGGCGTCGCCGAGCGGCACGTCCAGCGCGTCGAGTTCGACTGGCTGGAAGTACGCGCCCTCCAGAATCGACCCGAGTCGGCGCGCTTCCGCGCCAGAGAGACCGAACAGCTTCTCGTTTTCTCCGCGCTTCGAGCGCCGATACACGTCGCGTCTGCTGTCGTTGTGGACGACGACGGCGAGTCGCTCGTCGCCGCTGATTTCGAGTTCGTACTTCCGTCCGACACCGGGGATAGTGGTCTCGTACACAGTCATGGTCGGGAGTCGTAAAATCGGGAATCGAAGACGCAGTTCACTGTGGGCAGAGCGGTGCGCGACATCGCGCGCCGTCCTCACGTAGCCCGCAGGAGCGGTTCAGGCGAGCAGTGCCGCACTGTCGCCGAGTCGCCACGCGAAGTTCCAGAGCCAGTCGAGCGGCGTCCAGACGCCGAAGGCGTGGGAAATCGCGTCGTCCAGCGCGACGAGCGCGCTCCAGACGACGAACAACTGCCAGCGGCGGCCGTATTTGGTCGTGACGAGTCCGCCGACGACTGTGCCGAGCGTGCCGACGACGCACACTGTCGCCCCCGCCACTGGGTAGTACCGCCAGAGGTGCGCCCAACCGAACAGGGCGAACAGGGCGCTTCCGGCGACCACGAGCGGTTCCGTCCTGGGGTAATTGTCCCACTTCCGGGCGCATCTGAACAGGACCAGATACAGCCCGTACAGGAAGTGGTGTGGCGCGAACAGGGCACCGTCTGGTATCGACTCTGCGGGAAATGGCATTGTGAGTGAGTACGTTGGTCGGTCGTCGTGCGAGCGGTCAGCGGGTCGAGGGGCCGGGAGGTCCTGGTGGCGGTGGAATCCCGGTTTGTAGACGACGAATCATCGTTCTTCCTCCCATTCGGTCGTGAGCAGTCCGTCGCGCTCCAACTCCCACGGGTCCGTCGCTGCTTCGGGACCGACGAGCAGGCCCCAGACGACGTTGCCGACCCAGAAGACCTGCGCGAGTCCGATGAGGTACGCACCAATCGTCGCCACCTGCTGGAGCGGCACGAACTGTGAGGGATACGTCGCCATTCTCCGTGGAAGACCGTCCATCCCGAGCAACAGCATGACGAAAAAGGCGACCAGCAGGCCAACTTGCGTCAGCCAGAAGTGCAACTTCGCGAGTCCCTCGTCGTACATCCGGCCGGTCACCAGCGGGAACCAGTAGTAGACGCCCGCGAACAGGCCGTAGACGCTCATGCCGACGAGCATGAAGTGGAAGTGTCCGACCACGTAGTAGGTGTCGTGGAGCAGTACATCGACGGGAATCGCCGCCAGAAAGACGCCCGTGACGCCACCGACGACAAAGTTTGCGATGGCTCCCACGCAGAACAGCATCGGCGCGGTGAGTCGCACTCTGCCGTTCCACATCGTCGCAATCCAGTTAAACGTCTTGACGGCGCTCGGCACCGCGATGGCGAGCGTCACGGCCATGAAACTCGCCTGAATTCTGGGGTCGAGACCCGCAACGAACATGTGGTGTGCCCAGACACCGAACGCGAGGACGCCGATGCCGAGCGTCGAGTAGACCACGGCGGTCTTGCCGAACAGTTTCCGGCCCGAAAATCGCGGCAGAATCAGGCTCACCAGCCCCATCGGCGGTAGGACGAGGATGTACACCTCGGGGTGTCCGAAGAACCAGAACAGGTGTTGCCAGAGCAGTGGTCCGCCGCCTTCGACCGTGAAGAACGTCGTGCCGACGTTTCGGTCGAGCAGCAGCATGAGCAGGGCACTGCCGAGCATCGGGAACGCGAAGACGACCAGTCCGCCCGTGGTCAGCATCGTCCACGAGAAGATGTCGAGGTCCGCCCACGGGACTCGTTCGTCGTCGCGTTCTTCGACGATGGTCACGACGAAGTTGATTCCGCTCATGATGGTGCTGACCCCTGAAAGGTGCAGGCCGAGCAACAGCAAATCGACTTCCGGGTTCGGCATCTCGGCGGTCATCGGGGTGTACAGCGTCCACCCGACTGCGGGCGGCCGAATCGACTCGAAGCCGAGAACGTCCGTCACGATGCCCGCGCGGAGGAGCATCGCGGCGGGTGGGAGCATCCAGAAGGCGACGGCGTTCACGCGCGGAAACGCCATGTCGTCCGCCCCGACAAGCAGGGGGACGACGTAGTTACCCACGCCGAAGATGACCGGCCCCGCGAACAGGAACAGCATGGTGAGTCCGTGGGTCGTAAAGAGCGCGTCGTAGGTGCGCTGGCCCCAGAAGTCGGCGTGCGACGTGAGCAGGTCGGTCCTGAGCATCAGCGCGTCGAACCCGCCGAGGAACCCCGCGAGAAGGCCGAAAGCGACGTACAGCAGGCCGATGTCGCGGTGGTCGAGCGTCGTGAGCCACCGCGTGGGTCCGGCAGGTTTGTGCGCGTGAGTCATTGGGTCGAATGCCGCAGGAGTTCCCAGCAACCGAGCAGTGCAACCGACGTCGCCAGCCCGAGCGCCATCGTCGGCGAGTTCGCGTACAGCAGTCCGCCGACGATGGCGCTCGGCACGACGAGCAGGCGGCGAACGAGGCGGTACAACTCCGCCGCGTCTCTACCGACTTCGCGGGTCGCGCGAGCGACCAGCGAACGACGAACCGGGCGAGTCGCCACGCCGAGACCGAAACACGCGAACAGTACCGAGATACCGAGGAGAGTCGGCGGCACACTGGCCAGACCCAGCGGGACGAACGCGACGACGAGTACCCCACCGATTGCGACCGGCAGGGAGCCGAGTTCGTCTGCGAGTCTAGTCGCGGGCATCGAGGCGACGAGCGCGAGTAGCGTCTCGGCGACGAGTGCGACGGTGAAGATGGCGATCGGCGACAGCGAGAAGCCTGCGACCTGTGCCGGCACTGCTCTGTCTGCGACGACGAGAATCAGGAACGGGTAGAACATGCCGCGTGCGAACCGGAACAGCGTATCGCCGAGCAACAGCGACCGACGTTGTGTCGCCAACTCCGTCAAGTCCGAGCGAACTCGCTCGCTACTCGGCGGCGACCGGAGGGGCACTTCGAGGTCCGTCTCGCCGAGAACGATGCGTCCGACCGTGGCGGCCGCGCCGACGCATGCGACGACTGCGACGACGAGTTGGAACCCCGGCCTGAACTCGCCCACCATGGCGAACAGCACGACGAGCAGACTGAGGCCTAACAGAACGCCGACGCGGCGGAACGTCCGTGTCGTCGCAAGGCTCCGAGCGAAACGGTCGGTCGAGAGGTTCCGACCTTCGACGGTGAAGGTGACGCCGGGGCCGTGCGAGCGCCACGTCTCCAAGACGACCCCGCCCGCGAGAACCCAGAGCCACGGATCGAACGACTCGGCGTGCGGGGCCGCGAGCCAGACGAACAGGCCGAGCATCGCCAGCGTGCCGAAGCCAGCGAGCAGGGCGCGCGGGTGTAGGTCGGCGAGCGCCTCGTGGCCGACGTACGGGAGTGCGGCCCGCGCGAGCAACCAACCGCTCCAGACGACGCCGACGAGAATCGGTCCGACACCGAACGCCCGGAGATACGCCGGGACGTAGCGCGCGAGGACGCCGACGGAGAGGTTGACGCCGAGCGTGAGGACTGCGAGCGTGAACAACCCGGGTTCGCGTTCCAGCACGTCTCGAAAGCCAACGAGGCCGCGAGACTCTTCGAGGCTCATGCGTCGCGGAAATCCCGGTAGGCTTCGAGCAGTTGTACCACGGCCGTCGCGACTGCCGCACCGATTGCGCTCACGGCTCTGGCGAGCGCACGGAGCAGTTTCGCGGTGAGTTGGCTTGCTCGCCACAGGGCCTCCCCGAGTTCTTTCGCGCCGTGAGTGAGCGCGCGGCCTGCTGTAGCGAGGTGACCAGACGCCTTCTCCAGTCCGTAGAGATACGGGCCGACGACGCCCGGCAAGGCGACCAGCCACTCGCCGAGATCCTCGTGGCCGTAGGTCGCGACGACTTGCGCGAGGAAAATCGGCGTGAACAGCAGGTTGAGGACGAGCGTGTAGCCGTGTGGCGCGGTGCCGCCTGTAGTGCCTTGGGCGGGAATCAATCCAGTCAGGTCGAACGCGAAGTGGACGAACACACCAGCGACGACAGCGCCGAACGCCGTCACGGCGAAGATGACCGCGGCCATTCGCTTGCCGTAGTAGCGCCGGTAGGCGTTCACGATTGGCGGGATGATGAGGTCGGCGTAGATGAACGACAACACCGCGCCGAAGGGAATCCCGTTCGTCCACAGCACGAGCGCGAACGGGACGTTACCGACCGAGCAGATGAACGTGACGACACCCACGACGACCCCCAAAATCGCGCCGGCGAAGACCCACGTCAGGCTGCCCTGCGCGCCGAAGCCGAACAGCGAGGTCCACCACGCTCGCGGGACGAACGCGGCGATGAGACCGGCGAGCAGGAAGCCGATGGCGATGTCGTCCCAGAGCATGTCCCACTCGCGGACGCTGTTGGTCGCGGCTTTCTTCCATCCGGAGAGCGACGTGAGGTCGTCTGCCCAGTCGCCGTTCGCGCTCACGGACGACGCTTCGGCGTCGTCCGCGTCGGTGTCTGTTCGATTCCGATACGCCCGGAGACAGCCGCCACAGCAGAAGTACTCGGTGGTGCCGCCGACTTCGCTCTTGACGGTCTCCTCGTCCTCGGGGTCGGCCGCCATCTCGCAGGCCGGGCAGGTCACTTCGTCGAGCGCGAGCGCGTGTTCGCGGGCGGTCTCGAACCACTCGTCGGGCACGTACTCGCGGTAGACGTACGCCATGACGACGACGGCGACGACGCCCCCAACGAAGTCCGCGAGGACGAACTCCCACCCGAGCAGAATCCACATCACGAGTCCGAGTTCGGCCACGAGGTCCGTCGCGGCGAACATGAACGCCGCGAGCGCGGCGACGCCCGAGGCTCCTTTCTTGAACAGTGCTTTCGCGGTGGCGACGGCCGAGAACGAACAACTGGAGGAGACCGCCCCGAACAGCGTCCCGAGACCGACCTCTCGCCAGCCGTCGTCGCCGAGATAGCTCGTCATCTGCTCGTCGCTGACGAACTGTTCGACCGCGCCCGTGATGGTAAACCCGAGGACGAGCGCCCACCACGTCTCCCACGCCATCTCGGCCGCGAGACCGAGACCGTCGAATAGTGTTCCTATCATGTCTGTCTGGGTGTGCCGATTGCGCAACTCGTCGCTCGAACGCCCCGCGTTCGAGCGAGTGGTAGTGGTCGAAGCCGGTACAGGTCGAAAACGAGTGCCAGAGTCCCGGCTGGAAAGCCGAGCGTCATCCGCCCCGAAGGGGGCGTCGGCCGGGCCGGGTTCGTATAGAGATATGATTTCAACACATAAAAACCAGAAACTTACTGTAGTTGCTTACACAGTAGCGGTCGCTCATCGTGGATGTTCGAGAATCGTCCCACTCGCGCCGACGGCCACGTCCGGCACGTCGGTGGTCCCGAGAACGACCCCGTGGAGTCCGTTACCGTCGCCGACGCCGACGGCCTGCCAGCCACCGCGAGAGAGTTCGTAGACGACGCCTGTCGAGTCGGCGGCCAGTCCGATGTGCTTGTTGCGCTCGACGGTACGAATCGCGTTCTCGCCCGCCGAGAGCCGCGTCCACGTGAAGCCGTTGTACTGGAACATCCCGCCGGAATCGGCCGCGACCGACACGTCGTCTGCGCCTTGGGCGGCCACGTCGTGGAAGTTCGCGCCTGCGTGGTCGATGCCGATGCGTCGCCACTCGCTGCCAGCGTCGATGGTCTGGAAGACGTTACCTGAGGTGTCACAGACGTAGCCCGTGCCGCGATTGACGAAGGCCACTGCGGCCGCGCTCGACCCCGACCCCGGTTTGACGACCGACTCCCACGTCACGTCGTCGCCGTCGTGTTTGCCACGCAGGAGTTCGCCGGAGCCGTTCACGAGGTAGAGCCACTCCTGTCCGGCGAGACCGGCGACGGCGAGGTCCTCCCACGTCGAAGTCTTACCTTTCGGAGCCGAGAAGTCCGTCAGTTCGCCGTCGCCCACCGCGTACCGCCCGACGACGCCGCTGTCACCGCAGAACCAGAGGTGGCGACCGTTCGCGGTGGCGTCCGCGCCGTGGAGTCCGTTGTGTTCGCCCCGGGGGCCACTCTCCAGTTCGACCTGCCACTCGCCGTCGAGTCGCCCGAGGACGCGGCCGCCCTCGCCGACCGCGTAGGGTCCGGCACGGGTCCGCACCGCGTCGTAGAGCGTCATCTGGGTCGGCGAATCGGCGACGTGCCAGCGGTCGTCGTCCTCGTCGAGGTTCGGGAGGTTGGTGGTCTCGCCGGTCGGCGGCGACGATTCATCGCCGCCGAAACAGCCCGCGAGTGCGACGTTCGCGGCTCCTGCACCGAGTTCGAGGAACCTGCGACGGGTGGTTCGGGAGTGGTCGTCGTTCGTCATGGGTCACCTCGCGTGCGCAGGGCGCTCGCCCTTCGGCGTGAACGCGCCGGGCGCGGACGTTCGCTTGACGACGGTTGCGATGCGGATGACGAACGCAAAGAGGATGGCGAGTGGCGCGAACGCGACGCCCAGCGAGAGCGCCACGAGTACCAGCAACACGAACTCGCTGACCGCTGGCGGGTAGCCGCTCGCGTAAATCATGATGACCAGCGTCGAGGTCAGGAACGCGGTCGTCCCGCTGTAAGCCAGCAGGCGCGAGAGCGTCGCCAACTCCTGCTGGAGGTAGATGACCTTGAAGTACTGGCGCGCGACGTCCACCGAGAGGTACGTCTCCCGCATTTCTTCGAGCAACTCGATGGACTCGACGGAGAGGTCGTCGCCGTAGACAGTGAGGAGTCTTCGAATGCGAGTCGCTTGTCCCGAGTAGTCGTCGTCTATCGTCGGGAGTAGGGCGACGAACAACTCGGGGTCGCCAACGACCACGGCTTCTATCTGTTCGCTCTGCTCGGTGACTGCCTCGACCAGTTGCGTCAGTTCCGCGCGAACTTCCTCGTCGGCGACGTCGCTGGTCTCGTCCAACTTCTCGGCCCGGTCGCGCATCGTCTCGGCGACGATGGCGAGGAACGCCGCGGGGTCGGTCGGACTGACGACGGTGTCGGTCGCGAGCGACTCTACGCTGCGGCGGAACTCCTCGACGCCGTCGATTCGTTGGCGAAGTCTGTCGGGCGTGCCGAACAGCCGCGAAATCGTCAACTGGTTCACTGCGATGACCAGCGGGACGAACGAGAACAGGCCCGCGATGATGGTCGAGAACATCGTCGTCACGAAACTGCTCTCGCGGACACCGATGACGTTGCTCAAGCCGAGCGTCACCGAGCCGACGAATATCAGCACGACGAGCGCACCGATGATTATCCAGCGGTTGCCTTCGAGGAGGAACCAACGGCGCGCGCGCCGCTGGTTGTCGTCGTTCGTGACGACTGCGAGGACGAGTCGTATCGTGACCGCCGCGATGGACGCAACGAGCGAGACGAACTTCGCGAGGACGCCCAGCGCGTACACCAGGACTCGGACGAACGACTCGGTTCGTGCGTCGCCCGAATCTGTTTCGGAGCCGATACCGTCAGCGTCGGTCGTGTCTGAGCGTTCCGTGGTCATGGGAGATGAAGCACCGGCAGACTGTGTTCTACGTTCGAGAGGAACAGCGCCAACGCGCCGACGAGTGCAGCGAGGACGAGGATTCGTTTGAGGATGCGACTCCGCGTCTCCCGTAAGGTCGTCCAGTCTTCGGGATGGTAGCCGAAGTACCACAGGCCGACGATGGCCGCGAGGTTGATGGAGAACATGTTCACCAGAACCACCGCCCCAGAGCCGAGGACGACCGTCGGGCGAAACCACGCGATGCCGACGCCGACGACGCCGATAGGTGGCATGACCGCCGCGGCTATCATCACGCCGACGAGCGAGGTCATCCCGCTGGTCGAGAGGCTAATCGCTCCTGCGATGCCCGCACAGAGTGCGACGGACACGAGCAGGAACGTCGGCGACGTGTGATGGCTCAGTTGGAGACTGGTCTGGAGGTCCATCTCGGCGGACGGGACGGCTATCGTCTTCGCGAGGAGCGCGAAGCCCAACGCACTGACGAGTCCGACAACGCTTCCGAGCGCCTGATACTTCGCGCTCCGAACGAACAGTTCGTTGTCGGAGATGACCGTCGCCGCGCTGGTCGCCATCGACGGGCCAAGCAACGGGGCGATGACCATCGACCCGACCATCACCGGCATCGACCCCAGCAAGACGCCAGCAGTGGCGACCACTGCACTCAGCGCGGTCATCAGCAGGTAGGTCACCCGTTCGGGGAGCAAGTTCGCCGCTTTCGAGTGGAGTTCGTCGCGTGCGATACGCCGCCGGGTAATCGTCTCTTCGTCGTTTTCTGGCCACGAGTCCACGGACTCGTCTGAGACCACGGCTTCGGTGTTGACGACGACGGTGTACGCGTCGTGGTTCACGTCGAGTTCGTCCAGTTGCGATTGGACGGTTTCGACGGTGTGAGTCGGGAGCGGCAGCGTGACGATGGCCGAAGAGCCAGCCTTGTCCGCCGAATCTGTCACGGTGTAATCGAGTTGCTCGTCGTCGAGCAAGGACAGAATCCGCTCCTGTGCAGGTTCGGTCTGCACCATGATCTCCACTAGCCGCATGTCTTCTCTAACCATGCTTGAAAATCGGCGAGGTCGTTCGCGGCGCGATTCGAAACTGGCCGGGGCTACAGCAACGCGAACTCGTCGGGTCTGGTCGCGTCCTCGAACGCGCGGACGTAGAGGTCTGCGACCGTCTCCCGTATCTCTTCGAGTTTGTCACCGTCGTTACCCGTGCAGTCGGTCCCACACCGGGCTCTGAGTTGCTGCTCGACCGTTGCGTCGTACTTGAGTCGCCCCGCACAGTCGGGACACCGCGGTTCGACGTGACTGTTCATCCACTGCACCTCGTACCCGAGGTCATAGAGTCGTTGGCCGAGCGCGAACCAGACGTACATGTCCCACGACTGACGGCCTCGCGCCGCCCGCTTCAGGCGAGTGAACGCGAGCGCAGTCTGGGAGTACATCTTGCACGACGAATCGGCGTGTTGTTCGTGACACCGACGGAAGTGGTTGAACAAGGCGACGCGTGACGACCGAAGCGACCCGTTCGTCAGTTCTCCTTCCGGTTTCGTGCCGCCCGTATGGGCGTCTCTCACCGGCGTTCGCGACCCCCTTCCGAACTCGTCGTAGTGTATTTCCTCGGAGAGCCGTGCACCACTTTTCGGACAGAATGCATATTCCCCTTTCATAGTAGGTTGGACAACGAGAAGCGTCACGCTGTTCGGGCCAGGAGGTCATCCGCGCACCACACGAGCGCGTCGTCCGGACCAAGCGTTCACTCTAAATTACTCGTGGATAGATTATAAAATATCAAGATACTATAGAAGGTTAAGCGAAATTCTGGTAATTATCCAACTTTTCTATTTTAGTATCAAACTAGAAATAGATTCGATGGGAGCGGCCCATCTCCCGAAAGTAGCCGACTGAGACACCGTACCTGCTTTTCGTCTCAGTCAAAAAGTTCTGTGAAGTTGACTCATTTCTCATAACTACGTTGATGATAGACCACGCCCGAACGAGAAATTTACAACCAGTAGTGTGTTTATCTTTCAGTCTCTCCGAAATCAATCATTTGTCTGACGGAGGGCAGACGCGTCGGAATCGGTGAACGGACGCCCACCGCTCGGAGTACGACGCCGCTCTCCGGCGACCAGTCGGCCACCGTGTTATTGTATCCTGATTGCAAACTTCAGAAGGTGAACGTGCTGAGAGTGTGCAAGTCGGTTCTGGCCGTCTCCCGCGAGCGACATCTCTCCGTCACTGCGGCGGGTCTCGCCTACCACATGTTCAGTGCGGCGATTCCGCTCTTTCTGCTCGCGTTCCTCGGCCTCTCGCTGACCGGTTCGACCGACGCGCTCGTCCCGGGTCTCGAAGCGGTCGCAGGGTCGGGCGCGACTCGGTTCCTCCGTCGGAACGTCGGCAACGGCGCGGGCAGACGACGCGCGGCAGTCATCGCCGCGGTTCTCCTGCTGTGGAACGCAGTGCGAATGTTCGAGTCGCTCCACGGCAGTTTCGCCGAACTGTACGGCGAGCGCAAGGAGGCGTCGGCACTCGAACGACTCATCAACGTCGCACTCGGCCTGCTAGTCGTGGCCGCCGCGTTCGCGCTGCTCGCAGTCGTCGGCGTCGCGCTCTCGTTCGTCGTAACCCACGCCGCGTGGCCGTATCTCGGCCCAGTCGTCTTGTTCGTCGCGCTCGTCGTAGTGTTCTTTCCGCTGTACTACGTCTTCCCGCTCGACACCACCGTCCGGGAGTCGCTTCCGGGGACGGTGTTCACTGCCGCCACGTGGACGCTCTCCGGCGTCGGGTTTCGACTCTACGCGACGACTTCCCAGAGCGTGCAGTTGTACGGTGTCATCGGTGCTGTCTTGCTGGTGTTGGCGTGGTTCTACGTCGCGGCACTCGTGTTGTTGGTCGGCGTCGTGCTGAACGCAGTGCTGGCGAACGAGGTGTCGCCCGACTACGACTGGCTTCCGACGACGTTCGTCTCGAAGCCGAAGCGCGGAGATTGAGAAACGCTCTCAGCGGTTGGCGGCCCGGCGCACGCTGGACCGGACGCCTGCGAGTGCCTCTCTCGTGACGACCGACCAGCGAGGTTCGCTGACCCGCCGCGAGAGGTGGTACGCGAGCAGCACCAGCAGGACCGCGAACGCGGCGTCGGTTATCCAGTGGACGCCCAGATACAGTGTCGAGAACACGATGGAGACGGCCAAGACGCCGGTCGTGTAGGCGTACTGCTGGTCGGCCTTGCGGGCGTACAGCGCCGCCAGTACCGAGAGGCCGGTGTGGAGACTCGGGAACGCCTTGACGAGCGTGTCCGTCGAGTAGATGCCGTACTGGATGGCCGGGGAGAGTTCGTACATCAGCGCCTCTACGTCCGAGAGGTACAGCGACGACACCTTCACGGGGAACAGGAGGAAGAACGGCACTGCCGAGATGACGAGGACGACGTACGCCAGCGCGTACCGTTGGGCCTCCTCTTCGTCGTGGGCTTTCAGTTTGAAGTACGTGAACAAGACGATGAACGGGAACCCGACGAGGTAGACGCCCGTGGCGAGCACGGTCAGTGGCGTCGAGGTAATCGCCTGAAACGCGGCGACCGTTCCGCCTTCGACGGCGTAAATCGCGCCGGTGAACGTCCGGGAGACGTGGAAGTGAAACGCGAGGGTGTTGACGATTTCCGTGACGACCCACGCGACGCCGAGGTACTTCCAGTCGGTGCGCAGGAAGTCTCGAAGCAAGGTTCGGAACCGCTCGTCGGGGAGGAAGAGTCGCTTCCCGACGAGCAGGGCAGCGATGCTCGGGATAGCGACGATGAGGGTGAACTGGGTACCCAACTCCAGGGAGGGGAACATACTCGTACGTACTTTCTCCGTCTTTCTTTAAATGAGTTGACTATCTGTTCGAACGTGCGTTCGGAATCGGTCGCCGGGCAAAGCTTCTGAATCCGTCTTCGTTCGTCGTGAAACCCGTTCAGTCGTCGCTACTGTACTGCTCGACTAACAGTTCTCCGCCGCCGGGTATAACGGTTCTGGCGACTTGTCGAAGCGCCAGCAGTTCTGCGGACGCTACTCCCCACCGCGGCGCGACTCGTCGGCGGCGTGATAGCTCGCGCGCCGCAACACACCCCGAAGCGTCCGGACCTCTCGCACCGTCGGATGCGCGCGCCCGAGCAGTCTCCGCATCAATCTGGTCGTCTTCTCGCGCTTCTCGGCGGGGTGGTCGATGGTATCCAAGAACTCCGCGAAGTGCTCGTAGAAGCCTTCGATTTCGTTCTCCGGCGCTCGTTCGCGTTCTACGTCGGGATGTTGGGTCTCCGAAACGGTCAACTCCCGTAGTTCGTACAGCGTCACCGTCGCGGCCTGCCCGAGGTTGAGCGAGGAGTAGTCCTCGCTGGCCGGAATGGAACACACCTCGTCTACTTTGGCCATCTCGTCGTTGTTCAGGCCGTTGTCTTCACGGCCGAAAATCAGGCACGTCGGCGCGTCTACGTCGCGGAGACTGTCTGCCAACTCTGCGGGCGTCTTGAACGGGAACCGACGGTGTTTCCGCGCGTCTTCGTTCGTCGTCGCGGTACAGCCGACGGTGTGGTAGTTCTCCACGAGGTGGTCGAAGGTGACTTCGTCGTAGTTCGGCAGCACGTCTTCGCGGGCCTGTCCGGCGAAGCCGTAGGCGTCTGAGTCGCGGCCGAACTCCGGCGGGTTCACGAGTTTCAGGTCGTCCATCTCGAAGTTCTTCATCGCGCGGGCGATGGTGCCGATGTTGCCGGGCGTCTTCGGTTCGACGATGGCGACGGCGGGGTTCTCGCTCATTTCTTCGGGTAGTCCTGGCTCAAGTCGAGGTCGGAGTCGTCCAGTTCGGCGTCCTTCGATTCGGTCCCGTCGTCAGACTCCCTCCCCTCGCTCGATTCCATGTTCCGGAGGTCGATGCGCTTCTGTTCGTCCTCGGGAATCTCGACGTTCTGGGCTTCCATGTCCGGTTCGGGCGGTTCGGGGAGGTCGTCCGGGTCGGTGTCTACGTGTTCGACGCCGCCGTAGCCTTCGGGCGCGCGCCCACCGTCTGCGAACCACTCGTGGAACTCGTCCTGTAGCTCTTGTTGGCCCTTGTACTCGCTCCCGCCCGCTTCGGCGAACCAGTAGAGGAAGTCCGCCTCGTGTTCCGCACACAGGACCACCTCGCCGAGCGGTTCGCCGTAGACGACTTCCGCGACGTTGCACTTCGGGAGGTCGTCGTCGCCGTGAATCAACCAGCAAGCGTTGCACGGCGACCCGACCAGCGCGGAGAGGCGGACGACTCGCTTGCGCGTGTCGTCCGGCATCTCGTCCATCGGTCGGAAGTCACCGTCGTCGGTGAACACGTCGCCCTCCTCGAATCGCCAGCCACGAAGCCCGATGCTGACCTTGCCCATTTGACCGTGGGTAGTGGTTCGGTGGTGAAAAAGAGCGCGTTCTTCCCGCTCGGTGCGGCTACGATTAAGCCCTTTCTTATCAATTAGAACTAAGAATTTGAATTTGAGAAGGGACTACGGCATTGGCGACACTCCGCAGGGTCGATACGTTGTTCGCGGAGGACGTAGCAATCGCATGGCTGACCGCGGGCGCGCCGACCCCATCACGCTCGAATCGGACCTGCCCGGAGAAGACGGAGAGAAGCGAATCGAGATAGTGTATCAGACGACTCTTGGACGAGACGGGTCGGTGGTCTCGGAACCCACCGTGGACCACGACGAACTCCTCTCCGCGACTCCGGAATCCGTGACTGCCACTGTCTCTCTCGACGACCGAACCCACACCGAACTGATACCTGTTTGGTCCACCCACAAATCAGTTCAACTGGAGTGGGAGGCGCAGTACCTCCCGCTTGTCTATCGCCGCGAAGAGCCGAAGGGATGATATGTTTTCGTTTGTACGTTCCGGTCGAGAGAAATGGAGCTGACCACCGACGGGGACGATACGTCTAGTTCGGCCCAGAAGAGTACCATCGTCGGTGGGTCAGAGAGCGAGTCGGTCGTAGACGCCGGACTCGTCTCGCTACTCGCCATCGCGCTCTGTCTGGTCGCGGTGAATCTCTGGTTGGTCCTCGCCTACGGCGACCGATTGTTCGTAACACTCGCCAAACTCCTCGCACCGGGGTCGGTTGTCTTAATTACTGTATTCGCGGTCTGGTGGAGTCATCAGAGCGGCTACGAGCAGTCGCTTGGTCACGTCTCGTTGTGGGCCACGGCGGGAACCGTCGTCTTCGGACTCAGCGGCTTGGCCGAACAACTCCTCCAGCACGCTCAAGGCGTCCTACTTGAACTGACGCCCGCCCCAGTGTTCTCGTGGGCTTGCGGTGGATTCGTCGTGGGGGCGACCGTTGGACTGTACAGCGCGCGCCTCCGCACCCAACGAGCCCAGACCGAGCGTGCACGACGACAGGCCGAACAACTCGCTGAGGCTCAGACCGTCCTGAATCGCGTCCTCCGTCACGACATCCGGAACAACGTGAACATCGTCGAAGGGTACGTGGACTTAGTCGCCGCAGAGGACGCCGACCCCGAACACGTCGAAACGATCCACGAACACACGGCCAGAATCGTCAGCCTCGCGGAGTACGCCCGCGAAATAGAGCGACTCGTCTCCCAGCGAGGTGCGGGCGTCGAGTCGATAGACCTCGTGGAGCGACTCACCGCAATTCGTAGCGATATTTTGGAGGAGTATCCCGACGCTCGGGTCGTGACCGATTTCCCGGACCGGATGATGGTCTGTGCCCACGACCTCATCGACTCGGCGTTCGAGAATCTGCTCGAAAACGCGATAGAACACCACCCCGGCGAGCAACCTGAAGTTCGGATGTCGGTCGCTCGTGATGAGGGCGACGACGGCGACGAAGTCGTCGTCACGATTGCCGACGACGGCGCGGGCATCCCCGACGCGGAAGTGTCGGTGTTCGAGTCCGGCGACGAGTCGAGACTCGAACACAGCAGTGGAATGGGCCTGTGGCTCGTGAAGTGGATAGTCGCGTATTCGGACGGCGAGCTAGACTTCGTCAGAAACGACGTGTCGGGGAGCGAAATCGCCATCCGACTCCCGACGAAAGAGAGCGGGCGCGACGTCGCGACGTGACTCGCCGGAACGGACCCATTTTTACCCCTCCCGTCCCGCATCCCAGGTATGCAGAACGTCACCGCCGCGGGGTTGGGCATCGGCGACGATTACCCCCCGCGAATCATGGGGGTCCTGAACGTCAGCGAGGAGTCCCCCTACGACCCCAGCGTCTACGACGACCCGGACGAGGCCGCGCAGTACGTCGATGACGAACTCGTCGGCGAAGGCGCGGACATCGTGGACGTCGGTCTCGAATCTGCGAACAAGCGATTCGACGTCCTCTCGGCCGAACAAGAACTCGACCGTCTCGACACTGCCGTCGAAACTATCGAACGCGTCTCCGGCGACGCAGTCTTCTCCATCGAAACTCGCTACGCCGAAGTCGCCGACGCCGCGCTCTCGCGGGGCTTCGACATGGTCAACGACATCTGTGGCTTCGCCGACCCCGCGATGGCCGACGTGTGCCGCGACCACGACGCCGCCGTCGTGAAGATGGCGAGTCCGCCCGACCTGAAACGACCGGGAGCGGTCGAGAAACCCGACGACATCTACGACGCGCTGCAACGTGGTGGCTTGACCGACAAGACCATCGTGGACCCCGCGTTCGGCGGGTGGTCCGAGGAGAAGACTCTCGAAGACGACCGCGAGACGTTCCGCCGTCTGCGCGAGTTCCGCGGATTGGGACAGCCAATTTTGGTGTCTATCAACCGCAAGAACTTCCTCCGCGACCTCGCGGGACGGAGTACAGACGAAGCATTGCCGGTGTCGCTGGCCGCCACCTCGATGGCCGTCGAGCGTGGGGCGCACGTGATTCGGACCCACGACGTAGCCGAGACGAAGGACGCCGCGGCGATTGGCGCGGCGTTCGCCCGCGAGCGGGTGCGAGGTACGTGTACCACGCCCGATTCCACCATCCGCGTCGAAGAACTCGACGCGACCACGCCGGAAGAAGTCGGTCGCCACCTCGAACGCATCGGTGCCGACGAATCGGTCGCCCAAGCGACGACCGGTCGGGTGTTCGAACTCTCGGGACTCTCGCCCGAGGAGCGCGAGACACTCTCCCACGCGGTCGAGTCAGAGCGAGCCGTCTTCGCAGTCGGTGACGACGCGTCGCTACTCGCTGGGTCGCCGAAGTCAGTTTCGGAGATTCGGAGGCGAATTTCTGGAAATAGCGACCGTCTCAGCCAGATATTCGCGGATATTACTGGTTCAAAATGCTAAGAGAAAGCTTATGCCGGGTGAGAAACAACTCGGGATTGAGAAGCCGGAAGGGCACCTCGCCGGGTAGGGGTACTTGGTGGTGTACTTCCGGTCTCAAGCGATTCTGGCCATGAACTACGAGACGTGGAGTCCCGTCTATAGCGAGATTCTGGCGGACTTCGGCTTTCCCCGCGAGGGCGACGAGCGCGCCCGCGACGTACTTGCCGAGGTGACCGAGCCGTTCAACCTCCAGCGACTCGACTGTTCGGGCGAGACTGTCGCAGTCGCGGGTGCTGGCCCGTCGCTCAAGGGAGAGGTGGAAACCGCTCGACATGCGGATACCGTCTTCGCGGCTTCGACGGCCGCCGACGTGCTGGAAGACGCCGACGTGGAAATCGACTGCATGGTGACGGATATCGACAAGAACCCCGAGACAGCCCGCCAACTGACAGAGCAGGGAACGCCCGTCGCGGCCCACGCCCACGGCGACAACGTCGAACTGGTCGAAGAGTGGGTGCCGAAATTCGACACAGCGAACGTCCTCGCGACGACACAGGCCGAACCGGTCGCGCACGTTCGCAACTTCGGCGGGTTCACCGACGGCGACAGGGCGGCGTTCCTCGCGGACCATCTCGGCGCGAACGAACTGGTGTTCTTGGGCTGGGACTTCGACGACTCGGCCGTAGACGAGATGAAAGCGAAGAAACTGCGGTGGGCCGAGCGCCTCCTTCGCTGGCTCGAAATCCGACGCTGCGAGCAGTTCTCGATTCTGGATGGGCGCCGGGAGGGAATCGACGTGAGCGAGTTCCCGACCTGAAACCGTGTGGCGTGCTACCACGACTGAACAACGTTCAAGTTGTTCCCGCCGCTAATTGATTTCCCAACAGGGGTACCACGATGTGGGGAACGCACAAACTCTCCGAGTTCGGAGTGCTGTCCGGCCGCGCAGGCGTGACTATCGCCTCGCAACCCGACCCGACCGGGAGTCGGACGCTCTTCGGGCACGGACTACTGTTGCTGTCGAGTGTGAGTCTGGCGCTCGAATCGTCGCTGAGCGGCGATAGCGACTAACCGGTCGTTTCCGTCTCGGAGTCGTCTGACTGCACGACGTAGACGCCTTCGACAGTGACATCGACGTCGTGGGCGTGAAAGTAACTCGTTTCCTCGGGGAACGCGTGGTCGTAGCTCCCGTGGCGACCACGGAAGGCGTCAAACTCGTCGCCGGGTTCGACCTGCACGGACCGTTCTTCCCCGAAGGCGCGCCTGCCGTAGTGGTCGTAGCATTACGAGTCGAGTTGCGGGCACGCGCGAACACTCTGACGCCGAATAGATAACCGTTTCTCAGGGCGTCAACACGACTTTGCCGGTCGTCTCGCGGTTCTCGATTGCCGCGTGGGCCTCGGCGGCGTCTTCCAGTGCGAACGTCTCGCCGACCACGATTTCTAACTCGCCGCTCAGCAGCATCTCTTGGAGTTCCGGCACTGCCGCGAGAACGCGCTGGGGGTCACGGCCGAGCGCATCACCGAGGTGGAAGCCGATGACGGACTTGTTCTCGAAGAGCAGTCGAGACGTATCGACTTCGCCGGGTTCGCCGCTGGCAGCCCCGTAGGCCACGACGCGGCCGAAGTGCGACAGTGCGTCGAGACTCTTCGTGAAGGTGTCGCCACCGATGCCGTCGAGAACGAGGTTTACACCTTCTCCGTCGGTCTCTTGCTCGACGACCTCCCGGAAGTCCGTCTCCTCGTAGTTGATGGGATGGTCACAGCCGAGTCGTTCGGCGAGCGACAGTTTCTCCGCGGTGCTGGCCGTGCCGAAGACTTCCGCGTCTGCGGCGTCGGCGAGTTGCACAGCCGCGGTCCCTACGCCGCCCGCCGCGGCGTGGACGAGGACGCGCTCGCCCGCTTCGAGTTCGCCCCACTCGTGGAGGACGCAGTGAGCGGTCAGGAACTGGACGGGGAACCCGGCCGCCTCCTCGAACGACATCGGTTCGGGCACGTCGAACAGTGAGTCCGCGTCCGCGAGCGCGTACTCGGCGTAGGCTCCGGTTCCGGTCATGGCGACGACGCGCTCGCCCACCTCGCGATCTACGCCCTCGCCCACTGCGTCGATGGTCCCCGCGGCTTCCATACCGGGGACGTAGGACGGCTCTGGGCCGCCCTGATAGTGGCCGCGGCGTTGCATGATGTCTGCGAAGTTGATGCCCGCGGCCTCCACGGCGATTCGAACCTCGCCCGCACCGGGGTCCGGTTTCTCCGTCTCGACTACTTCCAAGGCGTCGCTGTCGCCGAACGCTTGGACCTCGATTGCTCGCATACCTGCCGGTACGCCTGGCGTGCGGATAAGGGCCAGTTCCCCGGCAGAGCGCGCCGACTCGCTCGCGGTTCAGCCTGAGCCTCGAAGACGTGTGACGCGGTAACGTCTTCCCGAGAAGATTCAAGAACATCGCGTTATTACGAATCTCATACGAGAATTACGCAGATATGTTGTACTCATCTACCCTATCGGAGTATCGAGAATTTGGGTTGTTCGTCGCTCTCGCCGCGGTCTGGGGAACGTCGTTCCTCGCCATCGAAGTCGGCTTAGAGACGATTCCGCCGGTCACGTTCGCTGCGTTGCGGTACGATATCGCCGGAATTCTGCTGTTGGGCTATGCCGGAGTCGTGGCGTTCAGGAGCGACAAGCGATGGCGACCACGGGGTCGAGACGAGTGGCAACTGGTCGGTGTCGGCGGCTTCCTTCTCATCGGGGTTCACTTCGCACTCCTGTTCGCTGGCCAGCGGTACGTCACGGGTGGCATCGCGTCGGTCATCATGAGCCTCACGCCCGTGCTGACGCCGCTGTTCGCGCTCGTTCTCCTTCCCGACGAACGACTCGACAAGACGGGCGTCGTCGGCGTCGTTCTCGGCCTACTCGGCGTGGTCGTCGTCGCGCAACCCGACGGCTCCGGTGGTCAGGCACTCCTCGGTATCCTCCTGCTCCTACTCTCTGCGGCGAGTTTCGCGCTCGGTTCGGTGCTGACCCGCAAGTTCGACACCGACCTCTCGGTGGTTCCGATGCAGGCGTGGATGATGCTCGTCGGCGCGGGCGTCCTCCACGCGATGGTCGCCGTACTCCCCGGCGAGTCGGTCGCGGCCGCGACGTTCACGCCCGAGGCAGTCGTGTCGATGCTGTATCTCGCCATCGCCGCGAGCATCGGGGGTCTGCTGGCGTACTTCCACCTACTGGAGCAAGTCGGCCCGAACGAGGTCACGCTGGTCAACTACGCAGTGCCGATGTTCGCCGCCGGGAGCGAACTGGTCGCGTTCGGCTACGGCATCTCGACGGCGACGGCAATCGGCTTTCTGGTCATCCTCGCGGGATTCGTCGCTGTCAAGTGGCGGACCGTTCACCGGACTGCGGTACCGAGGCCAGAACGGAGGGGGTCGGAGTCACAAGCCTCGAACGGCGGTGCGGTGATGGTCGAAGGAAACGCGTACTACAAGGACGTGGAGTAACTTCGACGTCGCCTGTACTACTCTCTTGCTTCGCTCAACCGTTGGCCGCCGAGGTACAACGTTTTAGGCTCCAGTCGCTCGGGACCGGGACGCTCTCCAGCGAACGGTTCGTGGTACTCCATCAGTTGAAAGAGAACGCCGGTCGGATTTCCCGGCGAGACGAACGCTTCCGACCAACCGTCGTAGTCGGTACGGTCCACGACGCGCACGCCCTCGACTTCCAGCACCTCGATTGTCGCGTCGATGTCAGCGACTTCGAGCGTGACATGGTGCAATCCCGGTCCGTTCGCGTCGAGGAACTTCGTGAGAAAAGAGGACTCGTCGTTCCCTTCAATCGGCTCTATAAGTTCGACCCGCGAGGCGTCCCCGAGCAGGTAGTACGCCCACCGAAATGCTCCGGTAGGGTCAGTCTCGTGGACCAGTTTCTCCGCGCCGAGCAGTTCGAGCAAGGGTTCGGCGTCCGCGACGGACTGCACGGCGATGCCGACGTGGTCTACCCGGACTTCGGGCATCTGGGTCATGGTACCTGTCGAACGTCGAGTGAGAAAGGTGTTTGCCGACTTAGTTCGGCGCGAGCGCGTCGATAGTCGCCTCGATTTCGTCCTGCTCCGCGCCGCGCGGGAACGAGACGGCGACTCTATCCACGCCGTCGATTTCCTCGAATTTCCGAATCTCTTCACGGGCTTTCGCTGGAGTGCCGACTGCGCCGAGGTCGTCCAGCAGGTCGTCGCCGATAGCCGCGAGTGCCCCTTCTTTGTCGCCATTGCCCCACGCCGAGGCGATTTCGAGCGCGGTGTCTTCGTACCCCTGTCGGGAGAGGCAGTCTCGGTAGAAGGTGCCCATCGCGCCGACGTAGAACGCCAGATGACCGCGAGCAAGTTCGCGGGCGCGCTCGCCGTCGTCGAGCGCACAGCAGTTCAGCGAGAGCGTGGTCCGCACGTCTGCGGGGTCCCGGTCGCCCAGTTCCATCCCGCGCCGGAGGTCTTCGAGTCGGTCTTGGAGGCCCTCTGGCGTGAGCATGAGCGCGTGCCAGCCGTCGGCGAATCTTCCCGCCAACTCGACCGATTTCGGACCCATCCCTGCGGCGTCGATAGGCACTTCTTTCTCCGGCGGGTCACAGCGCAGTCGGAACCCACCGAGGGTGAAGATGTCGCCGTCGTAGTTGACAGTCTCGCCGGAGCAGACTGCTCGAACGATGTCGAGGTACTCCCGTGTTCGGCGGAGCGGCCGGTCGAAGTCCACTCCGTGCCAGCCCTGAACGACTGCGGGACCGGACGGCCCCAGCGCGACGCGCATGCGACCCTCCGAGAGTTCCTGTAGCGTGGCGGCGGTCTGGCCGACCAGCGCGGGCGAGCGCGAGTAGACGTTGAGAACGGAGGGACCGAGACCAATGGTCTCGGTGCGCTCGGCCATAATCGAGAGCGCAGTCACGGCGTCTCTGCCCCACGTCTCGGGGAGCCACGCACGTTCGTAGCCACGGTCCTCCGCGCGCTGGGTCAACGAGACGAGCGAGTCGATGCTAGGTTGAGCGGCCACCGGTAGGTGGACGGTTCGGTCGGGCATGAGCGAGTCGAGGTGCCCGGCAACCATAGTTCCCATGTCAACGCGTGGCACCGGGAACGAGGTTTAAACGGTAGATTACACGTTCGGCGATTCGAGCACGTCGGGCACGCCCGCCGCCGTGACGGTTTCGCCGACGACGAACGAGGCGGCTGGACTGGCGAGGAATCGCGCCACGTCCGCGATTTCCTCGCTGATGCCGACGCGTCGCTCGACTTCCTCACGTTCTACGTCGTCGGCGCTGATGCCCATCTGGCTCGCCAAGCCCGGCGTCGCGACGAACCCCGGCGCGATGCAGTTGACCCGCACGCCGTCGCCCGCCCACTCGTAGGCCAGCGAGCGCGTGAAGTTGACGACTGCGGCTTTGGCCGCGCCGTAGTGGCTCATGTAGGGCGCGCCCTGTTGGCCCGCGACGCTGGCGATATTGACGATACTACCGCTGTTCTCTCCGTTCCCGCCGCTTTCTTTCAGATGCTCGCCAGCCGCCTGCGTGCAGTTGTAGGTGCCACCGAGGTTGATGTCGAGAATCTTCCGCCAGCCGTTCGGGGTGATGTCTTCGAAGTTCGCCATGAAGCTCGCTCCTGCGTTGTTGACCAGCACGTCGAGTCCACCGAACTCCTCGACAGTTGCTTCGACCAAAGACTCGACCGCTTGCCGGTCGGTCACGTCACATTCGACGGCGAGGGCGTCGCCGCTCGCGTCGCTCGCTTCGATGCCCTCCGCAACGGGGTCTACGTTTGCCTGCTCGCGCGAGCAGACGACCACGTCTGCACCGTCGTCCGCGAACAGTTCGGCGATGGCGCGGCCGATGCCAGAACTCGCACCCGTGACGATGGCGGTCTGGCCTGCGACGGAGAAGCGGTCTGCTGGGACCGAAATATCTGTCATAGCCGGAGTTCGGGGCGAAGCCGATAAATAGTTGCGTCCGTGGGAATCCTCTCGGCGAAGCTATAAGTCGGTCGCGGGCGCGTCCCGAACCATGACCGACGATTCTTCGAACACCCCCACTGACGACCCCTCGGAGGCGTTCGGCCCGAATCGCCAGCGCGAGGTGTACGCCAGCGGCATGCTGGCAGACCTGCAACCGGACCTCCCGATTTCACCCGACGAACTGCGCGAAGAAGCGATGCAGTCGCTCTCGGAGGAAGCCTACGCCTACGTCGCCGGGAGCGCGGGCGGTGAAGACACCAAAGCTCGCAACCGCGAGGCGTTCGCACGCTGGCGAATCGTCCCGCGGATGTTGCAGGACGTAGCCGAGCGAGACCTCTCGGTGGAACTGCTCGACCAAGAGCTTTCGGTGCCCGTTCTGCTCGCACCCATCGGCGTCCAGTCCATCATCCACGAGGACGGCGAGATGGCAACGGCACGAGCGGCGCAGGACCTCGGCGTTCCGTTCGTCTCCAGTTCCGCCGCTTCGACGCGAATGGAGGACGTAGCCGACGAGTTGGGCGACACGACTGGCTGGTTTCAACTGTATCCCAGTGCCGACCGCGACGTGACCGCGAGCTTTCTGCACCGCGCCGAGGAGGCAGGCTACGAGGCCGTCGTCGTCACGCTCGACACGCCCACGATGGGCTGGCGCGAACGCGACGTGGAGAACGCTTACCTGCCGTTTTTGGATGGGGAAGGCGTGGCGAACTACCTCTCTGACCCGGCGTTCCGCGAGTCGCTCGACGCGCCACCGGAGGAAGATGAGCGCGCCGCCCTCTGGCAGTTTATCGAACAGTTCGGCGACCTCTCGATGGACTGGGACACTATCGAGTTCGTGCGCGAGCAGACCGACCTCCCCGTGATTCTGAAGGGCATCTTGCACCCAGCGGACGCCCGCGAGGCCGTCGAGCGGGGCGTCGATGGCGTGGTCGTCTCGAACCACGGCGGCAGACAGGTCGATGGCGCGATTTCGGCCGTCGAGGCACTGCCGAGGATAGTGGACGTAGTGGACGATGTAGGCGAATCTGGTGGCACAGCGGCCGACGGGTTCGCGGTGCTGTTCGACAGCGGGATACGCCGCGGTGCCGACGCGATAAAGGCGCTCGCGTTGGGTGCCGACGCAGTACTACTTGGGAGGCCCTACGTCTATGGACTCGCGATAGATGGCGAGCAAGGCGTTCGAGAGGTCTGTGAGAACTTCCTCGCGGACTTGGACCTGACGCTGGCGCTGAGTGGGCAGGATTCGGTCACGGAGTTGGACGAATCGGTGGTGATAGATACCGAAGCGACGAACTGAGCCTGAGATTACAATGAACGAAGCGGTTTCGTGGCGACCGTACGACTTGAGCGACGACCCTACCGTCGTGGGCGACGTGCGCGTCTCTGACCGACTCTCAGACGAGCGACTCGAATCGCCGCGACGACTGCTCGCCTCCCTCCCGCCGTCGTACGGCAGTTCCGACGAGTGCTATCCCGTCCTCTACATGCACGACGGCTTGAACCTCTTCGACGAGCGGACCAGCTACTCCGGCGAGTGGCAGGTGGACGAGACGATGGAGCGACTGAGCGACGAGGGCATCGAAGCAATCGTCGTCGGCGTTCCGAACGCCGACGACTCGCGGGCGACGGAGTACGTTCCATACCAACACGACGAGCGCGAGGGCGGGAACGCGGACAGTTACCTCTCGTTTCTGGTCGAGCGCGTGAAACCGCTCGTGGACGAGCGGTTTCGGACCCGGGAGGGACGTGACTCGACCGGCATCGCCGGGTCGTCGCTCGGCGGGTTGGTCAGTCTCTACGGCTTCTTCGAGTACCCCGAGACGTTCGGCTTCGCGGGGGTGATGAGTCCGGCGTTCTGGTGGACGGACGGAGAGATATTCGACTACGTTCGGGCGCAGGAGCGCGTTTCGGGCAAACTCTACGTCGATGTCGGCGGCGACGAGAGACCCGACGACCCCGAGCGGTCGCGGGAGTACCGTGCAGACGCAGAACGGATGGTCGAACTGCTACGGGAGAAAGGGTACGGCGAATCGGCACTTCGGTTCGTTCTCGAAGAAGGGGCGAACCATCACGAGTCGGCGTGGGCACGGCGCTTCCCCGAGATGGTTCGGTTTCTCCTGTAGTCTACTTCCTGGTAACTGTGTACTCTACTTCCAGGTATCGGTGTACTCGCCGGTGCCACTGGACGGCGTCGTGTACGTGCGGTTCGACCCGGACTCCCACGTCACGTTGCCACTGCCGTCTTTCTTGATGAACTTGAACTCGATGTCCCGTCCGGCGGGGAGGTTCACGTCGTAGTACCAGTTGGGGTACTCGTGGACGACCTGATTGAAGAACGGCCCCACGGCGCGAGCGGTGTCCCAGTTGCCCAGTTCGTGGACGTTGCCGACGACGTAGACGTTCTCGCCAGTCTCGGTCGTCGCGTCGTTGACGACGAACCGGACCGACACTTGGTCGCCGGAGAGAATCTCGAAGTCAGTGTAGGCACTGCTCGACGTGCCCCCGGCGTCGGTGACCGTCACGTCGTAGTAGCCGCCAGCGACCGCGGGCACTTCGGCTTGGACCTGCGTGTCGGACCACGAGACGACGGTCGCGTCCGTCGAACCGAACTGCACCGACCCGGTCGAACTGCCGAAGCCTTCGCCATCGATGGTGACGGTGTGGCCGGGGGTGCCCATCGTCGGGCCGACGTGACCGAGCGCGGGACTGGTCGTGTCGCCGGTGTACTCCCAGACGCAGACCGTGCGCGGACCCATCGAGAACGTGTCGATGGAGCCGTCGCTGTTGACCGAGGTGCTGAATCCGTCGAGTATCCCGTCGAGTTGGTCACTGTAGCTTCCCTGCGGGAGTGCCGTGAACAGACCATCCACATCGTACCACGTCTGACTCCGGTTGATGCCGACCAGCACGACGTTGTCGCCGAACTCGCGCTCGTAGAAGAACACGTCGCTGTTTATCCAGCGTTGCTCGGTGTCACCGTAGGCGAGCGCGGCGTTCGACTGGCGAAGCGGCGCGAGTTTCTTGATGACGTTGTACGCCGTCGTCGTCCGGTCGAAGCCCGGCATCGGCTTGCGGTTGTCCGGGTCGTTGCCGCCTTGGAGGTACTGTTCGGTGCCGTAGTAGATGGTCGGCGCACCGCGCGAGGTCAACAGGACTGCCAGCGCCATGTCGGTGTTGACCTCGCCACCGCTATCGACGGTGAACCGCGGCATGTCGTGGTTGTCGATGAACGGCACTTGGTCGATGACCTGGTCGTGTTGGTTCTGGGTCTCCTGCAACACGTCCCAGAAGCCGTGCCAGTCGTCCGAGAAGTCCCGAAGCACTTGCCGAATTTCCTGCCCGAAGCGGAAGTCGAGCAGACTCATCCCGCTGTCGTTCGAGAAGTCGTAGTACTTCTGGCTGTACTGGTCCGCGCCGAGGAACCACTCGCCGAAGGTGAACACCGGTTGGTGGTCGTAGATGGTGTCCATCAGCGTCTTCTGCCAAAGCGGCGGCATGTGTGCGACGGCGTCCACGCGGATACCGTCGATGCCCTTGTCGAGCCACTGCTTGATGGCGTCTTTCAGGTACTGGTCGATGTACGTCTCGTGGTGGTCGAAGTCCGCGAGATTGTACAGGTTGCGGTAGATTTGCCCCTCGTAACTGGAGTAGTCGGTGCCGCCGTTGTGGTGGAAGTAGCTGTTCGGGTCGTCGCTGTAGGACGTGACGTAGCTCCCGTCGTCGTACAGCGCGCCATCCTCCAGTTGGCCGTCGGAGGTCGAGGGCGAGGTGTGGTTCGGCACGAAGTCGATGACGACTTTGATGTCGTTGTTGTGCGCGACCGAAATCAGCTCCTCGAACTTCGCCATGTCGCCGAAGAACGGGTTGGGGTCTTTGAAGTCCCGCGCCCAGTAGCCGTGGTAGGACGCGCCGCTGTCGGAGTCTACTTCGGTGATGTTCTCGAACGGCGGAGAGACCCAGACGGCCGTGATGCCCATCTCGGTGAGGTAGCCGTCCTGAATCTTGTCGATGACGCCCTGCCAGTCGCCCCCGCAGTACTTGCGGAGGTTCGAACAGTCGCTACTGTACAGTTCGCCGCTCGGGTTGTTCCCCGAGTTCCCGTCGTGGAACCGGTCGGTGACGATTTGGTATATGACGTCGTCCGCGAAATTGACTTTGCTACCAGTCCCAGTAGCCGCCGAGGCTTGGGTGACGAACGACAAATCGTACTCGCCAGCGGCGTGACTACCGGCCAATCCGACGGAACCGAAGCCCAGTGCTTTGAGCAAATCCCTGCGATTAGTTCTCATGGACGATCCATGAAAAACAATTACATCACGGATAATAAATCTTGACAGCTGTAGATAAATTGAATATTTTGCAAGCTAGATTTTTCTACTGAGGGCGTGTATACCAGAGCCGTTCAAAAGAAAACGAATCGGTCGAGGGTCGATTATCCTTCCATGCCGCTGAACGACAGGCCGCCCTCGATGTACCGCTGTGCGAACAGATACACGAGGACGATTGGCGACGCGAACGTCAGTGCGAACGCCGAGAACCGCGCCCACGGCACGGAGTACTCGCTGACGAGCGAGAACAACCCGACCGGGAGCGTGTAGTTCTCGGTGCCGAGCAGTGTCTGAGCGACGACGAACTCCGTCCAACCGGTGAGGAAGGTGAAGATGAACACCGTCGCAAGCCCGGCCGCAGACAGCGGCAGGATGACCTCGGTCACGACCCGCCACGGCGGCGCGCCGTCCACTATCGCGGCCTCCTCGTAGGAGACCGGGATGCCGTCCATGTACGTCTTCAACAGCCACGTGTTGAACGGCACGGCCGTCGCGGCGTAGTACACCGAGAGCGCGAGTTTGTTGTTGTTGAGTCCGACTTGCACGTACGCGGCGTACAGCGCGATGAGCAGTGCGATGCCGAGGCCGCTACCGACCTGCGTCATCAGGACGTAGCCGAACAGAATCTTCTCGCGACCGATGAACTCCCGGCGCGAGAGTGCGTACGACGCCGGGACGATGAGACACATCGAGAGGATGACCGTCGGGACGGCGACCCACATGCTGTTCCAGAGGAAGTGCTTGAACTCCGATGGGTCGGTCACGCCGTAGTTCGACACGTCGAGGAACACCAACTCCGGCGTGTTGAACACGAGTGCGGAGTTGCTGAACGGAATCCCGAGCCCGATGCGATACGACGGCACGATGAGGTCGCCGACGACCCAGAGGAACGGCTGGAGCGATGGCTCTTGGGGAAGCAGTCGAAGCCCGTTCGACGAGTAAATCGACCCACCGGTTCCCGATAGCGCGGAGATGAGTATCCAGTAAATCGGGAACAACAGCGCGAGGACGACGACGAGCGCGCCGAGCGTCAGCCCGAGCGTCTTCAACGGTTCGAGTGGCGAGACCCGTCCCGCTCGAACCTCTCGCAACGTGTGTCGTGCGTCTCGGTAGGACTCGACCGGCGTCGTGGCGACGTTTCGAGCGTCCTCTTTCAGACTCTCGGCGATGGAGCGAAGCAGACTCACTGTTCGTTCACCCCGTCAGCGAGTCGTCCCTTCTTGACGTTTATCCACATGAACGCGCCGATGAAGACGAGCGCGACGAGGCTAATCGCCGCTCCCTCTCCGTACTGGCCGAAACTGAACGCCTCCTTGTAGCCGTAGACGACCATGAGTTCGTTCTGCCTCGCCGGGCCGCCCTCGTTGATGACGTACGGGACGAGGAACGACTGGAACGACGCGGCCGCCGTGAGGATGGACGCGAACAGTACCGGTCGCTTTATCGAGGGGAGTGTGACGTGCAGGAATCGCGCGAAGTAGCCTGCGCCGTCTACCTTTGCCGCCTCGTGAAGTTCCTCGGGCACGTCCTGCAACGCACTCACAGTGATGATAACCATGAACGGGTAAGCCAACCACGCTTCGGTGACGTTGTAGGCCAGAAACGCCATCCAGCGTTCGCTGAGCCACGACACGGATTCGAAGCCGAGCATGCCGAGCAGTTGGTTCGCCAGTCCGAACTCCGCCGAACTGAAGATGCCGCGCCACACCGTGACGGTGAAGATAGCGGGCAGGCCCATCGGCACGATGATGAGCGAGCGCATCACGCGCTTGCCGCGCACTCGGTCGCCCGTGACGACGAGTGCGACGCCGATGCTGAGTCCGACCTTCAGGACGACGCTCGTGGCGACGTACAGCCACGTAGTTGTGAACGAGGTCCAGAACTGCGGGTCCGTCAGCACCGCGACGTAGTTCTTGATGCCGACGAACGCCGCCTCGCCGAACGTCAGTATCGACACGACCCCTTCGCCTGCGAACAGCGTCGCGGGTCGAGCGTCCGTGAACGAGATGCCGACGAGGTACAGCACCGGGAAGAACATGAACGCCGAGAAGACGAACAGTCCCGGTAGCACTAGCAGTAACGAGGCGTCGTCCTTCTCCAAAAACGGAACTTCTTCGAACCGCTGTGCGACGCGCGAAGCGGTACTCATGATCAGTCCCAGTTGCTACGAATCGATTTTTCTGCCTGTTGCATCGCTTTCTTCACGCTCGCGTCGCCGTTGAACGCCTTCGTCAGGGCGGTGCCGAGCGGCCCCCAGACCTTGTTCATCTTGGGGTGAGTCGGCATCGGCGTCCCCATCTGGACGGATTCCGAGAAGCCCTTGACCTTCGGCGGGAGTTCGTCGCTACCGGCGAGACTCTTCAGCACCGGGATGGAGCCTTGCTGTTTCGCGCCCTTCAGCGCAATGTCCTCGTTCGTCGTGTACCACTCGATGAACGAACGCGCGGCGGCGGCGTCCGCGCCGCCCTCGCTCATCGGCTTGGTGAAGTACCACATCGTGATGCCGGTGTACGGGTTGGGTTCGCCACCTTCGGGTTTCGGGAGCGTGGTGACACCCACGTCCACGCCCTTCTTGTTGAGCGTAGCGAGGTACCACGGCCCGTTGACGGCGAACGCGGCGTTGCCTTCCGCGAACGCGGCGGCTTGGGCCTCGTACCCGGGGTCTTTCGGCATGTACTGTTTGAAGTTATCGATGAAGAACTCGAACCCTTTGACCGTCTCGGACTTCGAGAGGCCGAGCATCGGGTCCTTCTTCGGGTCGAAGTAGTAGCCGCCGAATGCTTGTGCCCAACCGCTACAGAAGTACGGGTCCACGGGGGAACTCATCCCGTACTTTCCGTTGTCGGGGTCGTGGTGGTCCTCCATCACCGACTTCATCTCGCTGACCGTCTCCGGCGGTTCGTCCACGACGTCCTTGTTGTAGACGAGTGCCACCGTCTCGGCGTCGTGGGGGAGTCCGACGACGTTGCCTTCGAACTGGACCGCTTGGGCGGCGGCCTCGGTGAACTTGTCGAGGCTGACCGAGAGGTTGTCGCTCTGGTCCACGACGAAGCCCCGCTGGTAGTAGTCGCCGACCCAGTCGTGTGCCCACTCGAACGTCTGGGGACCCTGACCGGCCGGGATTGCGCTCGTCGTCTTCTTGCGCATGTCCGAGATGTCCGACCCCTTGATGGTGTGTTTGGACGACCCGTTGAAGTTCTCGACGGCCTTCTTCCGGGCGTCGACCTCGCTCTCGGGGAGCGAGTACCAGATTTTCGCCTCTCCGGCAGGACCGGACGATTCGGTCGTTCCGGTGGAATCGCCGCTCGTCTCGTCGCCTGCACTGCCGCCGTCGCTACTAGTCGTTCCGCTCTGCTCCTGAACGCTGGCGCAACCCGCCGACGCGACGAGCGCTCCAGTGCCGAAGTACTTCAGTGCTGTTCTGCGATTCATTGACATGGGGGAATAAAGGATGAATAACTTGTTCACGCCTTAAATCTTCGGATTCTCCCGGTCGTTCGAATCCAAAACAGCAATAGATAGCCTGTATGGTCTATTCCTCTCTTGTCGGTCAGTTGGTGTCTGCCCCGATTTCGACCGGACCACTGCGTACCCCCGGTTTCAATCAGCGCGAAATACCTCGCACGTAACTGGCGAAACGAAACAAATGACGAAATACTACATCATAGATTAGGCTGAGAGGGGAAGAGTTATACAGTGTCACTCCCACCCATGCAGATAATGGCGACTGTCACGCTCGACGACCTCAGAAAAGAGTTCGACAACAGCAGAATCGTCGCCGTAGACGACGTCTCGGTCGAAATCGACGACGGCGAGTTCGTCACCGTCGTCGGCCCATCGGGATGCGGGAAGTCCACGACGCTCCGCATGTTGGCCGGACTCGAAACGCCGACCTCGGGACGCGTCTACATCGACGGGCAGGACGTTACGGACGTTCACGCCCGCAAGCGCGACGTAGCGATGGTGTTCCAGAACTACGCACTCTACCCCCACAAGACGGTCGAACAGAACATGGCGTTCGGCCTCCGGATGAGTACCGACCTCACGAAGGACGAACGAGCGGAGAAAGTGTTAGATGCCGCGGAGATGATGGGCATCGAAGACTTGCTCGACGACAAGCCCGACGAACTGTCCGGCGGGCAGAAACAGCGCGTGGCGCTCGGCCGCGCCATCGTCCGCGAACCCGACGTGTTCCTCTTCGACGAACCACTGAGCAACCTCGACGCGAAGCTCAGGACGACGATGCGGACCGAGATTCAGCGCATCCAGAACGAACTCGGCATCACGGCTATCTACGTCACCCACGACCAAGAGGAGGCGATGACGATGGGCGACCGCATCGTCATCCTCAACGACGGGCAACTCCAGCAGGTCGGCGACCCGACCGACGTGTACGACGAACCGGTCAACGAGTTCGTCGGTGGCTTCGTGGGGTCGCCCAGCATGAACTTCATCGACGCCGAAGTCGTCGAGTTGGGAAGCGAGGTGACGCTGGTGAACGACGACGGATTCGAGTACAGCCTCACGGGTGCGCTCGGAGACGACCTGCGCCAAGCGGAACCCGACCGCGTCAGATTCGGCATCCGGCCGGAAGACGTGACTGTCGCCCAGAACGGCGACCTGCGCGCGAACGTGGAAGTCGTCGAGCCAATCGGGAGCGACAACTACCTCTATCTCGACCTCGGCCCGGACTTCGTGGCACGGGTGGACTCCGACACCGAACCCGCTCCCGGCGACTCGGTGGTCGTAGACTTCGCCGAATCGGACGTGCATCTGTTCGACGCGGAGACCGGCGACTCGCTGTCCGAGCGGGAAAAACAAGCGGCGGCGTTGAACTGAGATTTCGAACGACCGTTCGAACTACTGCTTCTCGGTGACGGGCGTCTGCAACATCTCGTACTCCTCCAGCAGCGCGACGGTCGCCAATCGAAGCGCGTGGGGCCACCCGAGCGGCGTCGCGCTGTCCGGCGTGCCGTCGTCGAAGAACTGCTCTGGCAGATAGCTACTCGATTCACAGAGGTCGCCACCGGGAAGAACCAGCGAGAGCAGGTCTCGGGCGAGCGTCTCGAACTCTGCGGCGTCGTCGTCGCGGTCGGCGAGAATCACTGCCACGTTCGCCGCCGCGTTCGCACCCCACGCGGTCGAGACGGTCCAGATTTTCTCGCCGTCCTGTCCGTTCTGTCGCCAGTCGTCGCCCTCGTAGCGGACCAGTCCCCGCACGGTGCCGACGTTGCGGTCGAGTGCGTTGGCGACTGTGCGGACGTGCGAACAGAGGCGTTCGACTCGCTGGTCGTCGAGTTCGCCGTACTCGGCGTACGCACGGTGAGCGCTGGCGAGTGCGAACGTCGCAGAGTCGCATCTGTCGTCGAGTTCGCCGTCGGTTTCTCGGAGTGCGTAGATGCCGCGTTCGGGTACCCAGAGGTCATCGAGTGCGTCGTAGACGCGCTCTGCTCGCTCTCCCGCGCGTTCGCGGACGGCGGCACTCGGTCCGTGCTGTGCCAGCGTCGCGTAGGCTTCGAGGAACGTCGCGGCGGTGTGCGTGAACCGACCGTTCATGTCCTCCCACGCGTTCTGGCAGGCGATTGGACGCCCGTCGTCGGCGAGCGTGTCGTCGAGTCCGTCCATCGCCCGGTCGAGTGCGCGCCTGATTCGTGAACCGAGATTCTCGTCCTCGACGGCGGGGAAGTACGTGCCGAGGAACGTGACGACGCTGGCGGTCTGGTCCGCCTGATAGTCGAGGTCGTCGCCCGCTTCGAGGCGGCCGTTCGCCCAACCGGGGGCGAGCGTCCCGTCTCGGGGCCAGACGCGGTGGGGCCACGTGCCGTCCGACCGCTGAATCTCGCAGTACATCTTCGCGACCTTCGCGTGGCGGTCGTCGAGTTCGAGGTCGAATCGCTGGTCGGCCTCGAAGCAGAACGCCGAGATTTCGGCGTCGTCTCGGAACCACGTGTAGCCGTACCCGCCGGAGTACGCGTAGAATGGGTCGAAGTCGGGCGCGGCCATGCGGAGACCAGTCTCCGCCGAGAGCAGGTCGAGCACTCGGAGGTCGGCCGTCGCGGCCGCTTCGTACGGTACCGACGCGTCGATTACGTCGGGTGTCTGGGCCTCGGCAGTACGTTCGAGGTCGGAAACCGTCGAGTGAGTCTCCGTCAGTTCGGCGACGCGAGTCAGTGCCTCGCTCCGAGACCGGTCGTCGCGGTCGGTCAAGAGCGTGACGAGCGTCGTCGTTCCGTCTGCCGCGGGAAGGTTGCAGACGAGATTCCCACTGAGTTGACTCTCCTCGTACCGGCCGCCCGTCGCGTTCCGGGGGAACTCGACCGGTTCCTCGGAGAGGAGTTCTTCGAAGCTCGCGGGGACTTCGCCGCAGAACTCCGCCCCGTCTGCGTCACTGCCGACGAAGTCGTGTTCGTCGGCGTGGAACAGTTCGACTGCGCCCTCGTGGCTGAGTTGCCCGATTCGCGTCTCGCGCGCTTCGGGCGCGAACCCGAGGAACGCGACGAGTTCGGCGTCGTCACCGACTTCGAAGTGGGTCACGTGGCCGTCGCCGACCGTGAGGTCGTACTGGGTCACGACGCGCTGGTCGCCAGTGGCGAGGGTGTCGGCGCAATCTGTCGGAACCGTGTGTTCGGTCACGACGAGCGCAGTGTCGTCGTGATAGCGTTGCGAGCGAGTCGGACAGTCGTCGAACCACGTAACGTCGTCGCCGAGTCGGACCCCGAACCGAGAACGGACGAGTCCGTTCAGGCCGGTGAGCGGGTAGCCGTAGTCTCTGAGCGACCCGTCCCGGGCGACGTGGACGAGTCGGCCGTCGCGCCCGGAGAAGCAGCCAGACGTAGAACGCCGCTCGCCGGGAAAAATCGGCGACTCGGCGTCATCGAGCTTGTAGTCGTCGAGGGCATCGCGGAGCGTCATTCGAATCAGTAATGAGAATCGGCCGTAATAATATTTGGTGAAATTGTAGTTCACACATTTTCCGATAGCGCAACAGTGAAGCAACTCGATTAACTTGCCACGAATATGCCAACGCACCATCCCGGCCCGCCGCGGTTCACGCACGTCGGGGAGACGGTCGAACTCGCCCCCCGTAATCCGACGACGGACGCGACGTTCCGATGGTCGGTCGGCGACCGCCCGACAGACAGCACCGCATCGGTCGGTGACGGTCCGGTCGTCCAGTTCGCCCCCGACGAACCGGGCGTCTATCGACTCGAACTCGACGCACCCGACGGGACGCACTCCCAGACCGTGCGCGCCTTTCCTGACCCGCGGACGACCGTTCGGTTCGAACTCTCCGACTCGGAGTTACCGATTCCCCAAGACGAGGTCGAGAAGATTTCGGTCGCCGCGCCGTTCAACGACTACACGCTCGGGCGTGACCGACCCGCGCGCCAAGACGGCGGTTACGTCGCGGAGTTCGACCTCCCGCCGGGCGACCACGAAGCCATCTTCGTCGTCAACGACGACTTCGAACTCTCGACCACTGTCGATGCGACCGTCGAGGGGCCCGGTCGTCCCCGCGTGGAGTTGGATGCCACAGTCGAAGGCGACGAGGTAGTCGTGACCGCGACGGAAGCGGCCGCACCGAGCGGTGACGCGCCGAACGTCGAATTTTATCTGGACGACCGCGACGACCTCTCGGCAGACGCCGTCAGCATTGAGGCCAATAAACTGCGCGCGCCTATCGACTCGCTCCCCTCGCTCGCGCGGGTTCACGCGGTTTCGTTCGCTGAGCGACACAGTGTCGGTGACACGGTACTGCTCGAAACGTCTGGGAGCGACGTGGCCGTCACGCGACCGAACGACCCGCCGGAGTGGGCCGAAGACGCGACGATGTACGAAATCTTCGTTCGTTCGTTCGCGGGTGAGACGGTCGAGACGACCTTCGAAGAGATAGAGCGGCGCGTCGAGTACCTCGAATCGCTCGGCGTGGACGTGGTCTGGCTGACGCCGGTTCTCGAAAGTCCGACCAAGCACGGCTATCACATCACTGACTTCTTCGACACCGCGACGGACCTCGGCACGCGCGAGGAGTTCCTGTCGCTGGTCGAACGGTGCCACGACGCCGACATCCGGGTGGTCTTCGACCTCGTCATCAACCACACCTCCCGCGACCATCCAGCCTTCCAGATGCACAGAGCGGGCGTCGAGTCGTACGCCGACCACTACGAGCAGAAACCCGCCGAGAAGGAGACCTCGGACGTGGACTGGGCGGGCGAGAACGCGCCGGGCTACTACTTCAACTGGACGCGCATTCCGAACGTGAACTACGACTCGCTGGCGGTTCGTCAGTGGATGCTAAACGTAGTCGAGGAGTGGGCTTCGGTCGTGGACGGGTTCCGCTGTGACGTGGCGTGGGGCGTCCCGCACGGCTTCTGGAAGGAAGTTCGGGAGCGAGTTAGCGACGACGAAGGCGACGACTTCTTGCTGATGGACGAGACCATCCCGCGCGACCCCGACTTCCACGAGAACGAGTTCGACGTACACTACGACACGACGCTGTACGGTACGCTCCGGGAAATCGGACAGGGCGAGCGACCCGCCGACGCCGTCTTCGACGCGCTCGAAGACGCCAAGCGACACGGGTTCCCCGACTCGGCGCTCCACCTGCGATACGTCGAGAACCACGACGAAGACCGCTACGTCGGCGAGTGTGGCGAGGACGCGCTCCGCGCGGCCGCCGCCGCGACCCTGACGATGCCCGGCGTTCCGATGATTTACTACGGACAGGAGCGCGGCATGAAGGAGTACCGCGGCACGATGCGCTGGCACGACGGCGACGCCGACCTCACCGAGTTCCACCGCCGACTCGTCCACGCCCGCAACGAGCATCCCGCGCTCCGTGCGGAGGGCGTCGAACCGGTCGCGTACGACGCCGACAGCGACGGCGTGACGGCGTACGCCCGCGAGGACGAGGACGAACGACTCGTGGTCGTGTTGAACTTCGACGCGGAACCGCGAGCAGTAGACGTTGACGTGGCCGACACGACGGACCTGCTGACCGGCGAGGACGTGAACGACGGCGAAGAAGTGCTCGTGGAGGACGTTGTCGTTTTGGAGGGGTAGCGAGTAGCGAGGTTCTCGGAACGAAGCGGAGAGAAATTCGGATACTCTTCCTTGCACCGACCGAGTAAGGTAAGTGGATTCCTCTAGAAGAAGGCAGTATGAGCGACTCCCCACTGGCCGACGAACTCCGCCAGTTCGGGCTTTCGGACAAGGAGACCGACACCTACCTGACGATACTCGAACACGGAGAGGCGAAGGCGAGTACCATCGCCGACGACGCAGGTGTGTCGAAACGCTACGTCTACAGCATCAGCGAGAAGCTCGAAGAACGAGGCTTCGTCTCGGTGAACGACCACGCGGTGCCGACGACTATCCGGGCGAACCCACCAGCGGAGGTCATCGACACGCTCTCTCGGAACCTCGAAGCGATGCGGCCCGAGTTGGAGTCTCGCTACTCCCAGACCGCGCCCCAGTCCGAGGGCTTCGAGATAATCAAGTCCTACGTCACCGTCGAGAAGCGGGTCAGGGACCTCGTGAGCGAGGCCGACGAGGAGATAATCGCCTCGATTCCGCACGCCCTCCTCGCCGACGTGGCCGACGAACTCCGGGCCGCCATCGACCGCGGCGTCCTCGTGGTGCTGATACTCCCCGGCAGCGACCCGGCGGACCACCCCGACCTCGACGGGTTGGCCAGCGTCGCTCGCATGTGGCGTGAACCAATGCCGACGATGGTTGTCGCAGACCGCGTGTCGAGTCTCCTCGCGCCGACAGAGATGAGTTCTCGGTCGGGGTCGGGCGAGCGGGCCATCGCGTTCACCCAAGAGTACCTCGCTCCCGTCATCATCGGGTCGTTCTTCGGCAACTACTGGCCGAGCGCCGAGGAGGTCTACGTCACGACCCCCAGCGACTCACTCGGGTCGTACACCGACTTCCGCCACGCCGTGCTACAGGCGACGCTCCACTTGCGATCCGGCACCGAACTTCGTGCGACCGTCCGCGGGCAGAAAATCACCCCCGGAGAGGAGTCGGGTGAACTCGACGGACGTGTCGTCGAGGTTCGTCAGGGACTGGTCAGACCTATCAACAACTCGTTCCCCGTCGAGAACGCGCTCGTCGTCGAGACGCGGTCTGGGACGTACACTATCGGCGGACAGAACGCCTTCGTCGAGGATTTTGAGGCGACCGAAGTCGTCCTCGAACTGCCAGAGTAAGCCGGTCGTTTGACGTTCGTCTACGCCGAAGATTCTTCCGTGCATCTTCACTGGCATCGTCGGGACCTCCGAGTCGCCGACAACCGTGCGCTGGCCGCCGGAGACGACCAGATTCTTCCGGTGTTCGTCTTCGACCCCGAAATTTTGAGGCACGGGTCGCCGTCCCGAGTCGCGTTCATGCTCGACGCGCTCGAAGCTCTCCGGGAGTCGTACCGCGAACTCGGCGGCGACTTGGTTGTCGCGCACGGTGACCCACGCGAGGAACTGCCGCGACTCGCCGACAAGTACGACGCAGACGCTATCTACTGGAACCGGGACTACTCCGGTATCGCCCGCCAACGCGACTCTGAGGTGAGACTTTCGCTCGACGAAGCCGCGGTTTCGCGGGCCGCCTACCACGACGAACTGCTCCACGAACCTGGCACGATTCGGACGAACGAGGGCGAACACTACTCCGTCTACACCTACTTCTGGAAGAAGTGGCGCGACCGGGGAAAAGACGACGCCCTTGACGTGCCAGACGCCGGACGAATCGCCGAAGTGTCGGGAGCGGTCGGGAAACTCCCGACGCTCTCAGAACTCGGCTTCGAAGAGCCAGACGCAGACGTGCCTCCTGCTGGAACCGACGAGGCGCGCGAACTACTTGCCGAGTTCTGCGACGACGCCGTCTTCCGCTACGAGGAAGACCGCGACTATCCGACGCGGAACGCGACTTCTCGGCTCTCGGCCCATCTCAAGTGGGGCACCATCGGTATTCGAGAGGTCTGGGAAGCGACTGAGAGCGCGATGTCGAAGGCCGACGGCGACCCGGACGACGAGGAGAGCGAAGCCGCCTCCGTTCGGGAGTTCCAGTCGCAACTCGCGTGGCGAGAGTTCTACGCGCACGTGCTGTCGGCCCGGCCGGACGTAGTGTCGAACAACTACAAGGGCTACGAGAATCCCATCGAATGGCGTGACGATTCTGAGGCGCTTCAGGCGTGGAAAGACGGCGAGACTGGGTATCCAATCGTCGATGCCGGAATGCGCCAACTCAGACAGGAAGCGTACATGCACAACCGCCTACGGATGATAGTTGCCTCCTTCCTCACGAAGGACCTGATGCTCGACTGGCGCGCGGGCTACGATTGGTTCCGCGAGAAACTGGCCGACCACGACACCGGCAACGACAACGGTGGCTGGCAGTGGGCCGCCTCGACGGGAACCGACGCCCAACCGTACTTCCGCATCTTCAATCCCACGACGCAGGGCGAACGCTACGACGAAGACGCCGAGTACATCCGGAAGTTCGTTCCCGAACTAGAGAGCGTTCCGGCCGACGAGATTCACGAATGGACCGAACTGAGCGACGACCGACGCGAGGAACTCGCGCCGGAGTATTCCGCACCAATCGTAGACCACAGCGAGCGCCGCGAGCAAGCCATCGAGATGTTCAAGAAAGCGCGCGGCGAGGAGGACTGAGTGGAAGTCGGAGCAGTCACGTAGGTTCGCTACCCGTACAGTGAGTAGAGGACGAACCCCATGCCGGTGGCGACGAGACCGGTCTGGACGACGCCGAGCGTTCCCGGTGCCATCCCCGAGGCTCGGATGAACGAACAGCCCATGATACCGCCGAAGGTGAGGAAGACGAACCCGACGCCGACGAACAGCATCGGTTCGCTCTCGTTGCGGCGATACCCCTGAAAGCCCCGTAGCGCGATGAGGAGGCCGAGTCCCATGGTCAAGAGTTTACCGACGAAGAGCATGCCTTCCATCACTCCTCACCCCGAATTCCGTGCCACACGTCCGTGAAGCGGTCGGCGGCGTGGCCCTCGTCGTCGCCGAGTTCGACCTCGATGCCGTTCTCTTCGACGAACACTTCGATTCGTTCGACGGTCGCCGCGTAGCGGGCGTAGTGGTTGCCGTCGGGTGCTGGTTCGGTACGTTTCTCCACGAGGTCGCAATCGAGTAGGTCGTTGAGTCGGCGGTAGATGGTTGGCCGGGAGGCCTCACACTCCGCGTCGAGTGTCTGTGCAGACATCGGTTCACGGCTCGTTTTGGTGAGGATAGTCCGCGCACACTCGTCGTCGAGTAGGCCCAACAGGTCCGCGGAAGTGCAGTCCTCACTCACGTTCCCTGTTTCCCGTCGCGGATTTTAAAACCTACCGGGCTACTTCACGCGCTGAGACTGCCCATCCGGGGTTAAGTGGCCGTGTCGATTCACTCCCGGTTGTGGCCGTATCCGGGCCGCCCGACAACCATGACCGGACAGACGACTAGACGGACGATGCTGAGTGGAACCGCCGCCGCCCTCGCTGGACTCGCTGGCTGTTCGAGCCTCACGGGGTCACCCAGTCAGGAAACGACGAACTCCGAGGCCGGACCCGCGACCACGACGGTCGCGAGGACGCAAGCAAGTGGGACCGCGACGACCGGTGGTGCGGGCAACGCTGGAGACTCCCTGCTGTACGCGACGGACGGCACGACGAACTACGGTGTTCAGATGCAGGCCAACCCCGTGATGGGGGCGAAAGACGCGCCCGTCGACATCTACTACTGGAGCGACTTCCAGTGTCCGTTCTGCGAGAAATTCGAACAGAACGCCCTCCCGAAGTTGACGGAGAACGAAGTTCGCAGTGGAGAGGTCCGCCTCGTCTTCCTCGAATTCCCGAACATCGGCGACGCGTCTACGACCGCCGCGCGGATGTCCAAGTGCGTCTGGCGACAGGTTCGAGAGTCGAACCCCGCCGCGTACAAACGGTGGCACGCCGCCGTCTTCGACGCCCAGAAGAAGCCGAACTCTGGGTGGGCCTCCAAGGAAAATCTTTACGCTATCACGCGGAAGGTAAACGGCGTGAAACTCGACCGGCTTCGAAAGTGCCTGCGAGAGAACAGACAGTGGGCGAGTTCGGAAATCGACGCCGACGTACAGACCGCACGAAAGAGCGGGATTTCCGCGACCCCAGGGTTCGTCCTCTACAATCCGAAGTCGGACAAGGCCGGGAAGATAGTCGGCGCACAGCCCTACGAGCGATTCCAGAGTGCCATCGAGAAAGTTCGAAACGCATGACCACGACCGACACAGCTTCGCGGTTAGGACGCCAACTGCGAGACGCGCTGTCCTATCCGTTCGAGACTGGACGGCGAGTCGCCGCAGTCGCAGTCGTCACCGTCCTCACGTACGTCTTGCTCGTACTGAGTACGTTCCCCGGAATGTCGATGCAGATGCTGGGTGCGGGCGTCCACTGGTTCGACGAGACGCTTGTGTTGCTGACTCAGAACACCTACGCCACGAACGGCGCGACTGGCCTTGGCATGATAGTGCTGTACGCGCTGTTGACCGGTATCGCTGTCGTCCACACCGCTGGGCAGATCAGGACGACGGGTGTCTCCAGCGGGTCGGACCTGTTCGGCGTCCTTCCCGGCATGGTGGCCTCTGGCTGTGCGAGTTGTGGCGCGGGCCTGCTCGGGTTCCTCGGGTTCGCTGGCGCGCTGGCGGCGCTCCCGTTCCACGGCGACTTACTACGAGTGGGTGGTATCGTCCTACTCCTGGGATTCCTTGCGCGTGCTGGCGACCCCCGAGAGTGTTCGCTCTGATGGCGCTCCGAGCGTCCGATTTGGACGCGAAGTCGAGTGTCCGAAAAGCCGCATATCGGGGTTTCGAGGGCTTGCACATCGTTTAACAACGCCCCCGTCGTGCGAGCATCGGGGGAGACCAATGGCGACCTACACACTACCGGACCTACCGTACGACAATGACGCGCTCGAACCGGTCATCGACGAGCGCATCATGGAACTGCACCACGACAAGCACCATCAGGGCTACGTAGACGGCGCGAACGCCGCTCTCGACAAGTTAGAGAGCATGCGAGACTCCGACGAGTGGGGCGACACGCGCGCGGTCAAGCGAAGCCTCGCGTTCAACCTCTCGGGCCACGTCAACCACACCGTCTTCTGGCAGAACATGGACCCGAACGGCGGTGGACAACCGGATGGCCCGCTGTCGGACGCTATCGACGACCACTTCGGGAGTTTCGACCAGTTCAAAGCCGACTTCTCGGCGGCCGCGAAGAACGTCGAAGGCTCCGGATGGGGGATGCTGGTCTACGACCACATCAGCGACGAACCACTCGTCGTCGCGGCGGAGAACCACCAGAACCAGCATCCGCAGGGTGCGACGCCACTGCTCGTCCTCGACGTGTGGGAGCACGCGTACTACTTACAGTACGAGAACAACCGCGGCGACTACGTGGACAACTTCTGGGACATCGTCAACTGGGACGACGTGAGCGACCGGTACGACAACGCACGGAAGGCCGACACGATTCCGGCACACACTCGGTAGCGACGCGACGAACGATTCGATTTCTTCGTCTTTCGGCCGACGCGCCCAGGCACTCGATTCGGGTCCTGCCGTCTTCTTCGCGGAGAAAATTCCCGACCTAGATACGTGCTACCAAACGACTTCTCAAGGTTTAACACCGATAAGTGACAAAATTACGCCGGAGGAGATACACATGTCCGAGCAATCCAACCCCGAACTGCCACCGCTTCCGTACGACTACGACGCGCTCGAACCGCACATCAGCGAACAGGTGCTCACGTGGCATCACGACACCCACCATCAGGGCTACGTCAACGGCCTTGCCGGTGCGGAAGAGACGCTGGCCGAGAACCGCGAGAGCGGCGACTTCGGTAGCACCGGGGGCGCGCTCGGTGGCGTGACCCACAACGGCTGTGGTCACTACCTGCACACGCTGTTCTGGGAGAACATGGACCCGAACGGCGGCGGCGAACCCGAAGGCGACCTGCTCGCCCGCATCGAAGAGGACTTCGGTTCCTACGAAGGCTGGAAGGGCGAGTTCGAGGCCGCTGCGAGCGCCGCAGGTGGCTGGGCACTGCTCGTTTACGACTCGGTCGCAGGCCAACTCCGCAACGTCAAGGTAGACAAGCACGACCAGGGCGCACTCTGGGGCAGTCACCCCATCCTCGCGCTCGACGTCTGGGAGCACTCCTACTACTACGACTACGGCCCGGACCGTGGTGACTTCGTGAGCAACTTCTTCGAGGTCATCGACTGGGACGACGTCGCGGAGAACTACGACGAAGTCGTCGGCACCTTCGAGTAAGTCGGCAGACTCACCTCGTTTTTTGCGGCGGTCGAAGTAGTCCGTGAGTGGACCACTCGGAAAACTGGGAAGCGGCACAAAGCGGTTGTGTATTGCTAGCGCAGAGGATCTATGGCCGTTCCGTTTCGGAGAGAATCAGAGGAGACGGACAGACTCCCGGCGTTGAGTGACGGGGTCATCGCCATCGCAATCACGCTGTTGGTGCTGGACATCACGGTTCCAGCTATTCCAGAAGGGGTTCCGGTGTCGTCCCTCCCGAACCACGTGTTCGAGCAGTGGCACGAGTTCCTCGGTTTCGTCCTGAGTTTTCTGGTCATCGGTATGTACTGGATACTCCACCGGCGAATCTTCGTTCACTTCGAAAAACACGATAGAGGAGTGTTGTGGCTCAATCTGCTCTTCTTGCTTATGGTCGCGTTCGTTCCCTTCGCTACTAGCATGTTCACGACCTATCCGAACCAGTTCGGTGTCATGGTGTATTCCGGCGTGCTGGCACTCACCGGGTTCACACTCTTCGTACTGTGGCTGTACGCGTCGTGGAAGAACCTCGTCGAGGAGGGTCTCGCTTCCCGGACCGTCAGGATTCAATCGGCACGTTTTCTCAGTTCGCCACTGGTGTTTGTCCTCTCGATAGTCGTCGCGGTGTTCGACTTCGAACTAGCGATTCTCACGTGGTTGCTTCTGATTCCGGTGAACGCCCTCTTGCAGTCACGACTCGTCCGAAGCGTCGAAGAATCGCTGCAAGACTCGGAGTCGGGCGCTCGGTAACTGACTCTCCACTCCGTCCTAATTTCGAATGCTGATATATCTACGTACGGAGTAGTATCCCTGCCACAAATTCACAAACTATAGGTTACCCATGTGAATCACTTCCAATAGAGAGAAATAATTAGATATGGATAAAATATATATTTTCTTCGGAGGGTTTAAGCAGTAGACGCGGCTCGATTCGGGTGATGACAGACCAAACGTCACGACGGACGTTCCTACAGGCTGCTGGTGCTGGAAGCACGCTCGCACTCGCTGGTTGCGTGGGAAGCTACGCGAACAGTGGTCAACCGGAAGGAAAAGGCGGCGACTCCGGAACGGAAAGTGGCAGTGGAACCTCGGACGGAAACAGTTCGGGGACGCTGAAGGCGGGCGGTTCCTCGACGGTGTTCCCCATCGCCAACACGGCGGGGTCGGTCTGGTCGTCGAACCCGCCAGCAGACGACAAGGAGTACTGGGGCCCGAGCCAGTACGGCATCGACACAGACGAGAGTCTCGCCGACTACTGGGCGGGTCTCTACGGTTTCGAGGGCGGCGACAGCGGCAACCCGCCGTTCCGCGTCTCGGTCGGGCTTAGTCACTCTGGGACCGGACTGGAGAAACTGAAGAAGGGACTCGTGGACATCGGCAACGCGAGTGCGCCGGTCGATGCGGAACTCCCCGACGCCAGTGAAGAAGAGTTGAACAAGTTCAAGAATCACGTCGTCGGCGTGGACGCCCAGCCTATCGTCGTCAGTAGCGAAATAAAAGAAGCAGGCGTCACGAAACTCACTGCGGAAGAAGTCAAGCAAATCTACACGGGCGAAATCGAGAACTGGAGCGAGATTTCGTCGTACAGTGGCGAAGAGAAGGAGATTCAGGCCGTCGGTCGTTCGGTCGGGTCTGGGACCGACACTGCGTTCCGCGCGAACATGCTCGGCTCTCCGGACGCGAAGATGCCGGGCGTAGACGTACGCAAGGGCCAAAATCAGCAGGTCAAGACGCTGGTCCAGAAGTCCAACAACGCCATCGCCTACATGGCGCTCGCGTTCGTCACCCCCGACGTGCCCGCCGTGAAACTCTCCTTCGACGGTAAGGTGTACGAACCGGGCAAGAACCTCGCCGAGAAGAGTTACCCGCTCTCGCGTGACCTCCATTGCTACACCTACGATGGCACCTCGAAGAAGGAAGCCGCCTTCCTGCGCATGATAGTCAGTGAGTTCGGTCAGCAGAAGTACGTCGAGACGCAGGGCTACGCGAAACTGACTGCCGAGCGCCGCAAAGAAGAGAAACAGAAGTTGCCCGAGACGACGAAGTAAGTCTGCTCACTCGGGGTCGAACGCCTCCGGCGGATACGCTTCGACGAGTTGCTGCACGCTCTCGCTGAGGTCGCCGAAGTTGTACCCCTCCGAGCGACGGTCGAAACTGGCGAAGAGACCGATTTTCCGCTCGTCTTCGGCGAGGAACGTTCGGAACTGTTCGTACTCGTCGAATCCTCTGACGGTGTACTCGTAGGACGTGTAGTGGAGGTCGGAGTACGTCTCGCGCGTGACGTAGCCGTACCGCTCGTTGTCCACGAACGTAGCGACGTCGAGGTCCGCTATCTTCTCGGCCACGTCGTCGCGGAGGAACAACGACTCGTGGCCGGATTGGTCGAACAACCAAACGTCGCGGAGTGCATCGCCCCCGAACGAAGAGAACGCATCGACCAGTTCAGTTTTGCCGTCCGGAAACTGCTCCTCGATACCATCGCCCATATACTGCCCAACGTCCGAGGGACGTAGTATAAATATTCGGTTTGACGTTTCAGACGTATTTGTGGTTCGATGCCTACGGCGTCACGGTTCCGGGTGGTGGCCCGCTCCGCGGCCTCGCCTCCTGTTTCGCGGTTTCACCGCTTCACTTCGAGACCTTCACTCGCTTCGCTCGTTCACGTCTCGCTCTCCTCCACGGCTTCGCCGTTCCGGTACGAGGCCCGCTCCGCGCGCCTCGCTTCCTGTTTCGCGGTTTCACCGCTCCACTTCGAGACCTTCACTCGCTTCGCTCGTTCACGTCTCGCTTCGAACGTTTTACGCACCACACCCCCGTAGCCCGACACATGCCGAAATCCAAGGACGAGTTCGACCAACTCCACCCCTGTGACTTCTACGAGGCCGACGAACTACTGGAACCCGAGAAGATGTACACCGTCTACGAAATCGCCCGACTCATGCAGGGTCTCGACCCGAACGCCGAAATCGACGTGGAGACCGAGGAGATACTACTGGACTGGGCGATTCCGTGGGTCATCGTCAACGCGGAGGACCTCGTCGTCGGCGAACCCGAGAGCGACGACGAACCGGGCTACTACGGACTGAAGACCGACACATGACGATACTGGTCGTCGGCAGTGCGCGAGTAGACGCCGGGAAGACGACGTTCACGACCGGCCTGCTCGCCCGCATCGACGGCGTCGGGTTCAAACCGCGTGCGGGCAACGACTACTGGTTCGACCACGACGACTACCGCCGCGCGGTCGAGGCAGGCCGACTCTACGGTAAGGACGCCAAGCGACTCGCGGCCGCGAGTCGCGGCGATTGGAAACCGGAATCGCTCAACCCCGTCCATCGACTCTGGCGACCCTCACCAGGTCCCGACACCGGACTCGTCGGGACGGCTCGCCGCGAGTTCGTCTGCGACCGCGTCGGCGACTCGTTCGTCGTGAACGCCAACGCCGACGTGCCCGAGTCTGCGCGGGCGAACCTCTCGCTCGCCGACGCCGACCGCGTCACGACCGTAGACGAGTTAGACGCCGTGACTCGAAGCCGTCACCTCCCGGCGTTCGAGCGACTGGCCGAACAGATTCGAGAGACGAAGCGTGCGGTCGTCGAGTCTTACGGCGACATCGCGGTTCCTACCAGCGACGTGGAGTTCGACGCCGTCGCAGTCGTGGAACCCGGTCGGATGACCGCCTATCGCGGTGACCGGTTTTTGCGAGCGCGGAGCGTCGCCTCCGGGAGCGCCCGCGACGGCCGACTCGAAGCGCACGTCTCCGACGTGACAGACCCCATCGACCCCGAAGCGGTCGTCTCGCTTCCGGCACTCGGTGGCGAAGAACGAACAGCCCCAGAACGAGTGGACGAGGCGTACGCCGAGGCTTACGACGCGTTGCTCGACCTGACCTAATCCTGCTCGACTCGGCCTAGTTCATCCGAGCGGCGCGCGCCGCCAACTCGATGTCTTGGCTCGGATTCATCTCGACGCTCGGCCCGTGACCGGTGTGCATCGCGCCGAGGTCGTCCACCGCCGCACGCATGCGGTCGATGCTCTCGATTAATTGTTCGCGGTCGCCCTCCTCCAAGTCGGTGCGGCCGAAACTCCCGTTCTGGAAGACGAGGTCGCCCGCGAACAACACGCCCGCGGCCGTCGAGTAGAAACAGAGATGGTCGTTCTTGTGTCCCGGCGTGTGGTAAGCTACGTACTCGTCGTCGCCGAGAGTGACCGACTCCTCGTCTGCGATGGCGTGGTCCACACCTGGTTGGTCGGTGTCGTAGCCCCACGCGTCCACGCCGAAGGCGTCCTTGACCGCTTGGAGGTTGCCGACATGGTCCGGGTGAGTGTGGGTCAGCACGACTGCGTCGAGGTCGATGTCGCGTTCTTCGAGTTTTGCCACGATGTCGAAGTTCGCTCCCGTATCGACCAGTACCGTCCGCTCGCCCTCCACGAGGAAGGCGTTGCTCGTGAACGCCTGCGCACCGCGCGCAAGATTCGTTATCATGTTCGCCGGTAGGGACGCGGGGGGTTTGTGCCTATCGTTGAGGGGTGGACGAGGTGACGACAGAACGTTTTTGATGGCACCGACGAGAGAACCGACCAGAGACACATGGAGGTTACACTGCTGGAAGCCACCGACGACCCCGAGGAGGTCATCTGTACCGGCGCGCGCAACGACTACATGAGCGACTTCGTCGGCGACCAGACGTTCGAGGAGCGGATGGCGTCCATCGAAGGCGACGACATCGAGGAGAAGAAGCGAACGCTCATCGGCCACCTCCTCAGCCACGGTCACTATGGCCCGTTCGAACACGTCCAAGCGACGTTCGCAGTGAAAGGCATCAGTCGGTCCTGCATGGCACAGATAACACGCCACCGCCACGTCAGTTTCGACGTCCAGAGTATGAGGTACGTCGCGTTCGACGACGTAGACCCCGAGGCTGTGGGCGAGGGCGAGATGGTCGTCACGCCGCCCTCCGCGAGCGACCCGGACTGGATCGGACGTAACCAGAAAGGCGGTGCAGTGGACGACGAAACCATCGAGAAGCGCGAGGAGATATTCCAAGAATCGGTCAAGCGGTCCGTCGAGGAGTACCAGGAACTCCTCGACTTGGGAATGCCCCCCGAGGACGCCCGATTCGTCCTCCCTATCGGGACAGAGGTGAACATGGTCATGTCGATGAACGCCCGGATGTTGATGCACGTCGCAGACATGCGCGCGGCGGCAGACAGTCAATGGGAAATTCGTGAAATGACTGAGAGAGTTCTTGATTTGGCGAAGGAATGGTGTCCCATCACGTTCGCGTACTACGAGGAGAACATGAAAAACCGAAAGAACAGACTAGCACCATAGCATGCCGATAACTATTTAGTCAATATAGACTAAATTTAGGTTGTGGCAGATACTTGTCCATCCTGCAGGCGTAATTTCAAGCGACTTGGAACTCACTGGGCTAGGTCTGAGTGTGAAAGGCCGTCGTTTTCAGAACACCAAATTGAAATTCTTGTTGGCCTACTTATGGGGGATGGAGATATACATGGTCGAAGCGACCCTAACCCTCATTTTCGTATTCGAATGACGAATCCTGCATTTCTCTCCTACTTGGACGACTGCTTTGGCGTTCTTTCTACGGGTGTCTTTTTAGATCGTGATGCAGATTACCAGTACAGACAGGCCGCAGAATCGGAGCATGAGAAATTTACAGTAACGAACAGGGAAGAATACAATGACCTACACGGATTACGGACACGATCACATCCACAACTTCACGAACTTAAGCAGTGGTACAGATCTGGGGAGAAAAGGTTTCCTAGCGATCTTACGATTACGCCGACGATAGCGAAAATGTGGTATGTCTGTGACGGTTGGCTTGCACAGGAGAAAGATCACCGACCGTGTGTGATGATAAAGGCAACAAACGAAGCTGACCGAGCAGAATATCTGAAAAATTTATTTTCGGAACAAGGGTTGGAACCGCATTTCACCCGAACAGAACTCCAGTTTACAACCAACCAAACTGAGGGATTTCTGGACTGGATAGGGTCACCACTACCCGGATTCGAATACAAATGGCCGTCGCTACGAAACCAAGAGTAGAACTCTATTCTTCCGCCAATTCCGAAATCAGCGTCTCCAGACTGTAGCTCTGGAACGGTCGCTCTGTGTCCCGAAGCGTCGAGATGACGAACGTCGAGTTCGTGCGCTCGACTTCCGGAATCGCCTCGAAATCACTGATGAGGCGCTCGACCGCGTCGCTATCTGGCAAGCGAGCGATGACGATGAAGTCGGTCTCGCCCATCGTGAAGAACGCCTGCGTGACCCCCTCGACCTCACGAATCTTGTCGCCGACGGTCTCGTACGGACCGGTGTAGTCCGCCAGCACCTCCGCGACGACGGTGACGCCCAGTCCGGCCTTTTCGAGGTCGATGTCGTAGAGGTCGTTCTCGATGACGCCAGCCTCGCGGAGATTCTTCAGTCGGTAGTGTATCGTCGAGACGGGGATGTCCGTCTCCTCGCTCAACTTCTCGGGACTGCCGGTCCCCAAGTCCGAGATAGCTTTCAGGATAGTCACGTCGCGTTCGTCCATCTCCCGGGAGTGTAAGTCCTCGCGCTAATTAAGTGTCGGGCTGTCGTGACGAGCCCTGCCCGAAGCCAACCACTTTTCGGCAACCCCGCCCTACGGCGACCTATGGCCACACGTGACGCTAGCGACACAAGCGACGCTGGCGACCCACCGGACAACAGCAACCCCGCAGACGACGAACGGGCCGACTACGACTACCAGTCGGCCGACGTACAGCGCCCCGGACTCGTCGCGGACCTCCAGTCGCTTGTGGACGGCGAGGTGCGATTCGACAGCTACTCTCGACAACTCTACGCGACGGATGCCAGTGCGTACGAGGTGACGCCAATCGGCGTCGTCTTCCCGACGAAGACGGCGGACGTGGCGGCGGTGATGGAGTACTGCGCCGACCGAGAGGTTCCGGTCCTCCCGAGAGGAGGGGGAACGAGCCTCGCCGGGCAGTCCGTCAACGAAGCAGTCGTACTGGACTTCACGCGGCACATGGGGACCGTGCTGGACGTGGACCCGGAGAAACAGACCGCTCGCGCGCAACCCGGCGCGATACTGGGGGAACTGAATCAGGAACTCGCGCCACACGACCTCAAGTTCGCGCCGGACCCCGCGTGGGGCGATAAGTCGGCGCTCGGCGGAGCCATCGGCAACAACTCGACTGGCTCGCACTCGCTGAAGTACGGCAAGACCGACGCTTACATCGAGGAATGTGAAGTCGTCCTCGCAGACGGGACCGTGACGACCTTCGGCGAGGTGACGCTAGCCGAACTCCGTGCGGAGGGCGACCCCGAAGGCGACATCGAGGCGCGAATCTACGCCGAAGTTGCGCGCGTCGTGGACGAAGAGAGCGAAGCCATCGAGGAGGCGTACCCCGATTTGAAGCGCAACGTCTCGGGGTACAATCTGGATAGACTCGTCGAAGAGTCGAACTCAGAATCGGGCACCGTAAACCTCGCGCGCTTGCTCGCCGGAAGTGAGGGCACGCTGGCAATCGTCACGGAGGCGAAAGTCGGTCTCGAACCAGTGCCTGAAACGAAGTCGATGGCGTTGCTGGCGTACGACGACCTGCTCACCGCGATGGCGGACGTGGCTCCGATTGTGGACCACGACCCCTCCGCCGTCGAGGTGCTGGACGACGTGCTCATCGACCTCGCGCGCGAGACAGAGGAGTTTCGCGACGTGGTCGAGATGCTCCCCGAGGGGACGAACTCGGTCCTGCTCGTGGAGTTCTACGCCGAGGACGACGCGGACGGCAAGGAGAAGGTCGAGGAACTGAGGAAAGACAGAGGCCAGAGCGAGGACGCGAACGCCTTCGGCTTCCTCGAAGCTCACGACGAAGCCGAACGCGCGCGATTCTGGAAGCTCCGGAAGTCCGGACTGCCGATTCTGCTCTCGCGGACTTCCGACGCCAAACACATCTCGTTCATCGAAGACGCCGCGGTGCCGCCGGAGAACCTCCCGGAATACGTTGCGGACTTCCAGCAGGTCTTGGAGGACAACGACACCTTCGCCAGTTTCTACGCCCACGCCGGGCCGGGGTGTCTGCACATCCGGCCGCTCGTGAACACGAAGAGTCCGGCCGGAGTCAACCAGATGGAAGCCATCGCCGACGCCGCGACGGACCTCGTGGTCGAGTACGACGGCTCCGTCTCTGGCGAACACGGCGACGGCCGGGCCCGAACGCAGTGGAACCACAAGCTGTACGGCGACCACGTCTGGGGCGTGTTTCGGGACCTCAAATCGGCGTTCGACCCCAACTGGTTGCTGAATCCCGGCCAAGTTTGCGGTGACGTGGACATGACCGAGAACCTGCGGTTCGACCCCGATTACGAGTTCAGCGCGGGCTTCGCGCCCGAGTTGAACTGGGACAACGAGAACGGCTTTCAGGGGATGGTCGAACTCTGTCACGGCTGTGGTGGCTGTCGCGGCGGCCAAGAGACGACCGGTGGCGTAATGTGTCCGACCTACCGCGCGGCGGACGAGGAGGTCACCGCGACGCGAGGGCGCGCGAACATGCTCCGACAGGCGATGAGTGGTGACTTGCCTGAAGACGAGCAGTTCGACGTGGAGTTCATGGCCGAGGTGATGGACCTCTGTATCGGCTGTAAGGGCTGTGCCCGCGACTGTCCGAGCGAGGTCGATATGGCGAAACTCAAAGCCGAAGTCGAACACGAGTACCACGAGCGCCACGGCGTGGAACTACGGGAACGCATCTTCGCCAACATCGACCGCCTCTCGGAGTTGGGGAGTAAATTGGCTCCGCTCTCGAATCTGGCCAGCAAGATGCCGGGCGCAAGAGCACTGCTCGAAGAGACAGTCGGCATCGCCAGCGAACGGAGTCTCCCTCAATTCCACCGGGAGAGCCTCACCGACTGGTTCGAGAATCGTGGCGGGCCACGGATTCGGACCGACGACGCGACTCGGAAGGTCCTGCTGTTCCCCGACACCTACACGAACTACAACCATCCCGACGCGGGCAAAGCCGCGGTGAGTGTCCTCGAAGGCGCGGGCGTCCGCGTCGAAATTCCCGATGACGTGACGGCGAGCGGTCGTCCGGCACACTCGAAGGGGTTCCTCGACAAGTCCCGCGAGCAAGCTGAACAGAACGTCGCTGCGCTCGCACCCCGCGTCAGGGACGGCTGGGACGTAGTGGTAGTCGAACCATCCGACGCAGTGATGCTACAGTCGGACTATCTGGACTTGCTCTCGGACGAGTCCGTCGAACGAGTCGCCGCGAACACCTACGGCGTCTGTGAGTACCTCGACTCGTTCGACTTCGACCTCGACTTCGACGCCCCCGCCGAAACGCTGACCTATCACGGCCACTGCCACCAGAAGGCGACGAAGAAGGACGGCCACGCCGCGAGCGTCCTGCGAGCGGCGGGCTACGAGGTTGACGACCTCGACTCGGGATGCTGTGGAATGGCCGGAAGCTTCGGCTACGAGGCCGAACACTACTCGATGAGTCAGGCAATCGGTGAGATTCTGTTCGAGCAAGTCGAACAGAGCGAGAGCGACACCGTCGTCGCGCCGGGAGCCTCGTGTCGGACTCAGTTGGGCGATTGGGAGGGCAAGGAGATGGGGGACGAACCACCGCACCCAATCGAGAAAGTGGCGCAGGCGCTCGATTGAATCCTAGAACCCACTGAACTTGTCGCGCCGGTAGATGTCGAGTTCGCTGACCGTCGAGCCCTCCTGTTTCGCGGCGAAGAGAATCGCCTCCGCGACTTCCTCCGGTTCGGTCACCTCGCCTTCTTCGAACCGCTCGGCGAACGACTGGCCGTAGCTGTCGCCGAACTCCGAGCGGACCTCCGTGGGGTTGACGACGGTGACCGCGACGCCATCCGAACCGACGTTACCTTCGACGCTGTGGGCGAAGCCTCGGACCCACCACTTGCTCGCGGCGTACACCGGGTTGAACGGCCGCGGGTACTGTCCGGCGAAACTTCCCACGAAAATCAGGTTGCCTCGTTGTTCTCGGAGATGCGGTAACGCCGCCCGCGTCGCGTAGAAGACGCCATCGACGTTCGTCTCCATCATCGTCTCGTAGTCGTCGGTGGACAGTTTCTCTACGGACTCTCCGCGAGCGAGTCCGGCGTTACAGACCAGTACGTCGAGTTGGCCGAACTGCTCGACTGTCGTCTCGACCATCTCCTCGACGTTGCCTTCGTCCCGTACGTTCGTCGGGACGGTGAGGGTCTCCGCGCCGTGTTCGCTCTCGATTTTCTCGCCGATGTCTTCCAGCACCTTCTCGCGGCGGGCGGCGAGTGCCACGCTCGCGCCTTCGCGGGCCAGTGCGTGCGCGGTCGCCTCGCCGATTCCCGAACTCGCGCCGGTGACGAGCGCGGTCTTGCCGTCGAGTGGTGCCTCGCGGTCGAGAGATGTGTCTGCCATACCAATCGTGCGGCACCCGGTCTGTTGGCTCTTTCGCCGGTACCTAGTAATTTAGGGGCCAGCGCGCGAATAGAGGGGACGATGCTGGTACTCCGTGGTGGAACGGTCGTAGACGCAGATGGTGCGCGGGCCGCCGACGTGGTCGTCGAAGATGGAATGGTTACCAAGGTGACCGCACGCGGTGACTCGACGGCTCCCGAGTCGGCCGATGTCGTGGATGCAGACGGACAGTACGTCGTCCCCGGACTGATAGACGCACACGTTCACCTGATGGCAGACGGGCGGGCCGACCTGAGTTCGACAAAAGACGACAGCGAAGCGACGCTGGCGTACCGTGCCGCGGCGAACCTCGAAGCCGCACTCGACGCAGGCGTGACGACTGTTCGTGACCTCGGCGCACCCGGTTCGCTCGCACTCGACGCCCGCAAGGCGGTCGAGGCAGGCGTTCTCGACGGCCCGCGAGTGCTGGCGTGCGGACAGAACGTCATCATGACCGGCGGTCACGGCCACTGGTTCGGCAGGGAGGCCGACGGCGTCCCGGAGGTCAAGAAAGCAGCCCGAGAGCAACTCAAGCGCGGCGCTGACGTGGTCAAGTGCATGGCGACTGGGGGTGTCCTGACGGAAGGCGCGATGGTCGGCGCGCCCGAACTCGACGAAGCGGAGTTGACCGCGCTGATAGAAGTGGCCGCCGCGAAGCGTGTTCCGACCGCGGCCCACGCCCACGGCACGGCGGGCATCAAGAACGCCGTCCGCGCGGGCGTCTCCAGCGTCGAACACGCGACGTTCATGGACCGCGAGGCGGCCGAATTGATGGCCGACCGAGGGACGTACTGGGTGCCGACAGCCAAAGCCCTCCACGGCATCGAGGAGGCCGGAACAACGGCAGGAATCCCAGAGTACGCAGTTCGTAAAGCCGAGGAAGCGTCCGACGCGTTCGAAGACGCGTTCGACCACGCGCTCGACGCCGGCGTCCCCATCGCCATGGGAACCGACGCCGGGACGCCGTTCAACTTCCACGGCGACAGTCCCGAAGAACTGGAACTACTGGTCGAGTACGGACTCTCCGAACGGCACGCGTTGGAGGCCGCGACGGTCAACGCCGCCAACTTGCTGGGACTCTCCGACTCCGGAAAAGTGTCTGAAGGCTACAGAGCAGACCTCTTGGTGTTAGATTCGAACCCACTGGAGGACGTGACAGCGTGGCAATCGACGGCACGAGTCATGTCATCTGGTACCATGGTTCGGTGACAGTCCTACGTCAAAAGGTCTTTTATACCGGGCAATGGAGCAATAACGTACATGAGACGGCTGGTGGTTGTCGGCCTCGTGGCCGCCTTACTCGTCGGGGCAATCCCTGTAGGGGCGATTACAGAGGCCCAGCCTACGCGAGACGTGTCCGCGACTCCGAAGAGCTTGGGTGCTGCGGACGACTTCGACAGCGTCGAGTTTCACATTACGGTCTACGACAACGGAAGCGCGAAGTGGACGTTCGTCTACCAGCGAACGCTGAACAACGAGTCCGAACGCCAACAGTTCAGACAGTTCGCTAAGGAGTTCAACAACAACTCCACGAAACTCTACTCCAACTTCAAACAGCAGGCGCGCCAACTAGCGAGCGCCGGACAGAACGCGACTGGACGGACGATGAAAGCCGAAGAATTCTCCAAGCAGGCAAAACTCGACGGCCTCGCCAGCAAAAACCGTGGGGTCGTGACCATGTCGTTCCAGTGGTCTGCGTTCGTGGGCGCGACGGAAGACAGCGGACAACCATTCATTGGTGACGTATTCGAAGGTGGACTCTACATCGGACCGAACCAATCGTTAGTCGTTCACACTGGGTCGGGACTCAAATTCGCGTCTGCTTCGCCAGATGGCTGGTCACCGTCCGGAGATAACTTGGCGAGCAGTGAGTCGATAACGTGGAAGGGTGAACGAGACTTCACCGACCGTCGGCCACGCGTGACGTTCAAGGAAGTCAAACAAGAGACCACGACGACGACGGGCGACAACGGGTCGGGCCCGTCGAACAACACGACCCAAGACGGGAACGCGAGCCAACCACCGGGAGGTGACGGCAACGGAGACGGTGGGTCGCCACTCATGCTGTTCGTCGCAGCAGTCGTCCTCCTGTTGGGACTCGCCGCCGCGTTCGCGTGGCGACAGGGCGACTTCGGGTCACTAACCGGTGGCAACGACAACAACCCCGGAAGCGGTGGTAGTCCCGGTGGCGCTACCGCCACGACTCGTCGTCGCGACGAGTCGGCGTCCTCGGAACCGTCGGTCAGTGACGAAGAACTACTCACCGACGAAGCCCGCGTCCGAAAGCTCTTGGACGAGAACGGCGGACGCATGAAGCAGGTCAACATCGTAGACGAGACTGGCTGGTCGAAGTCGAAAGTGAGCATGCTCCTCTCCGAAATGGAAGAGGAAGGCGACATCAGCAAACTCCGCGTCGGCCGCGAGAACATCATCAGCCTCGAAGGCCACGAACCCGACGCCGCAGGGTCACCGCTGGAAGACAGCGGCTGAACGATTTCGCGTGCCGATAAACAGTCGGATGGGTTACTTCTATTCGTAGCTGTCACCCTGAACGAGTGAGAAATTCTGGATTGTCCATCCGTGAACCGTTCGTAACCGTCGCTCGTTCGGCGTCTGTGTCATGAGAATTCCCGCCACGCAACGGCCGAAACGCAACTCTTAAACCTATTCTGGCACTACCGTGAATTGCGAAGAAACGCCGACGTGCTCTGTTGGTGTAGTCCGGCCAATCATCTTGCCCTCTCACGGCAAGGACCAGGGTTCGAATCCCTGACGGAGCACTCCAATTTTCCTTAGATTCTAAGTGGAAGAATGGGTTTTCTATGTGTTTCTTAGTTTTTGGTGGGGTTCGTGTATGGGTTAGTTATTTGTCTTTATGTATGGTTTCTCTCGGTTGCAGTTGTGCTTGAGCGTCGCATCAGTTTGTTCAACGGCAAGATGACATGTTCGGCAGAGGCAGATGAGGTTGTCGAGCGTGTGCGCGTTACGCGGATCGTCGAATGTTCTCACGGGGTGGATGTGGTGGACGTCTGGGTTTTGGCCGAGTTCGTTGTTGGTGTCTCCACAGCGCTGGCAGGTATGGTCGTCACGTTCGAGGGTTCGTTGACGTGCTTGCGGCCAGCCCTCGCCGTACGGTTCATCTAGAGCTATGCCGCCGTTCCAGTTGGGATTATCTGCCTTACTCCACTTTCCTTCGGCTTGTTGCGTCGTGGATAGCCACTCGCGATAACAGGCACGGTCGCAGAAGTGATTAGTTTGTTCGATGGCTTCTGAGGGAAACACCGACTGTGGTTCGTCACAGTTCGCACAGGAGACCGACACCTGCGCTGTGGTTTGGACGTGAACGGTGCAATCGATATTGTCGTCAGCGACACATTCTGGACAGTAGTGGCCTTCTTTCTCTGAGGAGTAGTACGTGAACGTCGAATCACAGGTAAGGCAGATTCCGGTGGTGTCGCCGCGTGTCGTATCGCGTGGTCCTGTTTGGTGTGGCCGGTTGCAGTCCTCACACCGGACTCGATCAGTGTATGGCGCGTAGAATGCGGTGTCACAGTCCGAGCAGTGTTGGTTGGGGAGTTGTTCGTCGTGGACGGTGGTGTGGTGGACGCGCATCCCTCTTTCAGTATTGAATTCGCGGTTGCAGGTTGGACACGTGGTGCTCTCGGGGAGTGGCTCTGGTGTTGACATGGCCCTCGCCTGTCAGGGCCAGATAGAATCCCCCGAGCGCGAGCAGAGCGTTCGTGGTCATAATCGTGGTTGTTGTCGTCGTGTGGTCGGACGGGTGCAATCGAGAGGGGGCGCTACGAATTGTCCACCCCGTTGAAGTGAGTGTTCTCTTTCGAGGATTGCGCTACGCCGGACTGAGAGCAGAGTACAAACCGGGGGATTCCCGGGAGTAGACTTGCGTTAGGGGGTGTACACCCTCAAATTCAGTAGCCAACGAGCACTGAGTTCTAGTTGACTGCTATCGAACCCCTGTTTGGTGATTTCGACGTAGACATAGCTTCTATCCGGTGATGAGAGAAGCAAGATGGAATCCAGGATAGTGCTGGGGTAACGGTCTAGGGAAGCGTTCGACGCCCGAATATCGAATTTCACGGTACATCCCCGGTTTTGAACTTGCATTCGGCGGTTTCAGATTCTTGTCCTCCCCAAGAGAGTTGGCTAGACGAAGGACGTGTATCCTTGTGAGATGGCTGCTATCCAGAGAAATCACTGGATTCGATACTCTGGGTGCGAAGCGTATGATCTGGAAGTCAGGCGTCGAGATATGGAAAAACAGGCGTGTACACCCGGTTTTGAACTTCAAATCCACGGAATTGAATTGGGGGCCAGAATGCGCTCATTCTGGAAACACCCCATAGGACCACTCTACTGCCTGTATAGAATCGTGGCTCTCAGCTACTACTGGAATCAGCTACAGCGTATGATATAAATATCGAACAGACGCCCTTCAGAAGTGTTCTCCCGGATGAATAGAGGGATGTACGTGATTGCTGCTGGCGGTAGCGGGCGTCTCGATGAATCTTAGAAGTTGAGATCGATGTTGAGGGGGTGTACGTTTGGCGATACACTAGACGCAATGTTGGGCATGGCACCATCCCTGTCGTTTCGAAAGCCAAGATGGAGATGCGGACTTCGACTGCTCTCACTAGTGAGTGGATGACGGATTCACGGGTACTGCGGGCAGGAGCGGGGCGTTCGAGTGCAGAGTCGGGTTCGATACGTCTGCGTAGTCCCCGAAAGTACTTCGATGGGGTCGTGCTGAGGAGGGGTATCGAGGGTGAGAGGGTAGTGGAGACTAGCTGCGTGGGGATGATCGAATGGTAGAAACCACGGGACTGCGGTGGTGTAGAGAGAATTCCCAACGAGGGGTGCCTCGCATCATATGCGTCTTTCTGGGGAGGAACTCCCCGAGAAGTTCGATACCCAGATGCTATCTGGTGATTCGGAATGGGTATCGGGCTGTCAGAATAGTTTGAGGTAGGGGGTGCGCTGAGAACGTACACCCAGAATACAGCGTGTTCACGCTGCTATCTACCAGTTTTACGTTCGCCGAAGCGAAAACCCAGAAACCATTTTTCCACTCCTTCACTACCCACTACTCGCCCCTTATTGGTGTGTCTCTTTCGGGAGGGGTGACTCCCTATCGGGCCGTGTTCTTCACGCTAGAATCTCGCTTGTGGGTTCTAATCGTGTAAGGATTGGCTTCGTCGGGTATCCTTCCGAAATGGAGTTGTCTTGTGAAGTGTGGTCCCTGTACGTGCACGTCTGCTTCGTGACAGTATTCCACGCTGAGGCACGTAACGAGCGGTGGTTCTTGCACGCCGCGGAGTAGAGGGACAATGTGATTTCCACGCCGTCGTCTACCCAGTGTTGGTGTAGCCACCATCCACGAGTAGCGATTCGCCGTTGACGTACGACGAGCGGTCGCTCGCCAGGAAGAGGGCGGCGTCGGCGATGTCGTTCGGTTCGCCCATCCGACGGGACGGAATGGCTTGCACGAACGCGTCACGGGCTTGGTCGTCGAGGTGGGCGTCCCCCAGCATCGCGGTTTCGACGCCACCGGGGTGAATCGCGTTCACTCGCACGCCGTCGGGGCCGAGTCGATGCGCGAGTGCGTAGGTCAGTAGTCGGAGGGCACCTTTCGAGGTGCAGTAACTGACGTAGCCGCCGTTGCCGAGGATACCGGCGACACTGGAGACGTTGATGATGCTTCCGCCGCAGCGTTCGACCATCGCTTCGGCGGCGTACTGTGCGCCGAAGAACGCGCCTTTGACGTTGACGTTCAGCAATTGGTCGTACTCCTCGGGTGTCACGTCGAAAAACTCCTCGGTCCGGAAGATGCCGGCGTTGTTCACCCACACGGTGACGCCGCCGAACTCGTCGGCGGTCGCGACTGTGGCTTCGAGGTCGTCAGTGTCGGAGACGTCGCACTCAACGAACGCAGCTCGATTGTCTGTTTCGTCCTCGATGAGTTCGTGCGTCGGCGTCCCGCCTTCGCGTGGGGTGTCTCGAACGTCGGCGACCACCACGTCGGCACCGTTTTCGGCGAAGATTCGTGCGATTGCTCGGCCGATTCCGCTCGCGCCACCCGTTACGACGGCGACTTGGTCGCTGAGTTGGTCACTCATGCCACCCTCGAACGGCGTCGAGCAGCATAACTGTGAATCTGTGTTTCTAGACGGTGTTGCTTCCTCCGAGCGGTAATTTGAACGCGTTTTTCTGACGGGCATCGACTGCCAATCGACGACTAATGGGAACCAGAGCCCAACTAAGGTCGTTTGACTAAAGATAGCCGTTCGGACCGAGAAAGCCGGTCGCCAGACGGCCACACGTTTTTTCAGTCTACGACCGTCTAGCTAGAAAGACACAGTAACTGGGCGGGTGATGGGACAGGTCCAAAATGAGTACCGCTACAATTCACATCCTCTACGTCGAACCGAACGAAGCGGTCAGCACGTCGCGTTCCAATGCCCTGGAAGCAACTGCCTCGGAGTTTCTCGTCGATACTGTCCAGACTACGGAGCGTGCCGTCCAGCGGTGCGAACGGACTGCGTACGACGCTATCGTCAGTCGCTACGACCTCGATTCGACGGACGGCATTTCGTTTCTCACGTCCGTGTTGGCCGACCGACCGTCTATGACCACAATTCTCCTCACCGACGACGTCACGGCGAGTCTTCTCCGAGACGCGTACTCGTCGGGCATCGACGAAATCGTGCCCATTGACGACGATTCGGCGGATGTTTCGGCGCTCACTAACCGACTGCACAATCAGTTCGATACCGCACGTCAGGCCAAAGCAGACGGGCCGGAGGAGTCCTCGGGTTCGGAGGGGTTTGCGGTCGAGCGCCCCGGATTGGAGAAACCAGCACGCCAACTCGAATCGCTCGCTCGAACCACGCCGGACTCGATCGTCACCATCGACACGGAGAGCGTGATTCACTTCGCGAACCCGGCCATCGAAGACATCTTGGGGTACGAACCGGAGGAAATAATCGGTGAACCGCTGACGCAACTCATGAGCGACCCTCTCGCCGAGAGACACGAGTCGGCGTTCCAGCGGTATCTGGATACCGGTGAGCAGCAACTCGATTGGGAGAACATCGAACTTCCGGCCCAGCACAAAGACGGGAGCGAAGTCCCGCTGAGCATCTCCTTTAGCGAACTCACGTACGACGGGGAACACTTCTTCACCGGCATCCTCCGGGACGTCAGCGAGAAGAAAGAACTGCGGGCCGAACGCGAACTCCTCCACGAGGTCACCCGCGAAATCGCGGAGGCGAGCACGTTCGAAGAGGGCGTAGAAATCGCGTTGAGCGACGTGGGTGAGGCGATGAACTGGGCGTACGGTGAAGCGTGGGTGCCTGACGAAGAAGGGACGCACCTCGCGCGTCACACCTCGAAGTACGTCGAATCGAACGACTACCTGCGCTTCTACGAGGCGTCCGAGTCGATGACGTTCAAGCGTAACGAAGGCCTCCCTGGACGCGTCTGGGAGTCGGCCGAACCGGAGTGGATGTCCGACGTGTCCAGCGAACCCGAAGCGCAGTTCGTTCGGGCCGACGAGGCAGCGCGAGTCGGACTACAGGCCGCACTCGGGGTTCCGATTACGGCCGGTGGCAAGGTCGTCGCGGTAGTCGTCTTCGCGATGCCCGAGCATCGTGAGTCCGACGACGGTATGATACAGGCGACCGCGGGAGTTGCGGCGAGTCTCGGACGCCTCATGCTCCGCAAACAGGCGGAACAGGCACTCCGCGAGGAGCGTAATCTCAAGACTCGTATCCTCGAAACCAGTCCGCTCGGTATCGTCATCATAGACGCACAGGGGCAGTTCGAGTACGTGAACGACGCCGCGGAGTCGATACTCGACGTGTCGCTAGACGACGATTCTGACTTGACCTACGACGACCTCGAACTCCAGACAATGGACGAGCGCGGCGACCCAATCGAGGACCCGCAACGACCGTATCGGAAAGTCTTGGAGACCGGCGAATCTCTCCAGCAGGAAGTGCAAGTTCGGCGTCCGGGAGGGGAACCCCGTTGGCTGTCCGTCAACGGTGCGCCACTCGAAGACGAGACTGGGGCGGTCACGAAGACGGTCTTCGCGTTCGAGGACGTCACCGAGCGCAAAGAACGAGAGCGAGAACTCGAACAGGCCAACGCGATGCTGGAGACCGCCCGCGACGGCGTCTACGCACTCGACGAGGAGGGCCGATTCATCGGCGTGAATCAGGCCTACGCGGACATGGTCGGCTACCCTCGCGAAGAGATTCTCGGCCAGCCAGCGACGATGATTACGTCCGAACAAATCAGTGCCGACGTCGAGGAGATTCAGGCCGAACTCGCCGAAACGGACCAAGACGTGATGACGTACGAAGCGGTCCTCCAGACTGCGGGCGGGAATCCGTTACCTATCGAGGCTCGAATCTCGCTGCTCCCACTCGGGGACGGGCGCAACGGCAGGGTGGGCGTCGTTCGAGACATCAGTGCCCGCAAGCGCCGAGAGGAGCAACTGAAACAACTCAACGAACTCGCGCAAGCCCTCACGACTGCCGAGACCGCACAGGAAGTGTGTGAGATGGCCGTCGAGACGGCTCACGAGGCGCTCGAACTGCCTATGACGGCCATCGAACGCTACGACGACCAGACCGGCCGGTTGGCACCGATTGCGAGGACGTCCGAGGTGACCGAACTCGTGGGCGACGAATTGCTGTTCGAAGCCGAGCGCGACCTTCCGTGGCGCGTGTACACCGAACAACGAGAGCGAGTCGTCAACGACATCGAATCGGACGCAGAACTAGCCGATGCCGAAACGCCCCTAGAGAGCGTCATCGTCCTCCCTATCGGGAGCTACGGCGTGTTCATCAGTGGTGCGACGACTCCCGATGCGTTCAGTGAACAGGACGCCACGCTTGCGAACATCTTCGTGGCGAACGTCGAAGCCGCCCTCGACCGCGTCGAGCGTGAAGCACAACTCAGAGAGCGCACTGAGGAGTTGGAAGACCGGACGACGACGCTCGAACGAGTCAACCGAATCAATTCGGTGATTCGAGACCTCACACAGTTGTTGACCCAGGCTTCCAGTCGAGAGGAAATCGAGCAGTCCGTCTGTACGCTGCTGGCGAACTCCGACCCGTACCGGTTCGTCTGGATCGGCGAACAGAACGCTATCGGGGGAGAGATAGTCTCCCGAGAGTCCGCTGGCGTCGAACAGGGGTATCTGGACGCTATCACGATCACGGCAGACGAATCGCCGACCGGAAACGGCCCGGCTGGGCGCGCTGTCGAAACCCACGAACCTCAAGTCCAGAACAACCTACATCGCGACCCGCCGTTCGACCCGTGGCGAGCCGAAGCGCTCCAGCGAGGATACCGGTCGAGTATCTCCGTGCCGCTGGTCTACATGGGGACGCTGTACGGCGTCTTGAACTTGTACGCAGCGACGCCGGGCGTCTTCGACGAGTTAGAGATGACGGTGTTGGAAGAGTTAGGGCAGATGATCGGCTACGCCATCAACGCGCTGGAGCGCAAGAAGGCGTTGGTGAGCGACAGAGCAGTCGAACTGCAGTTCCAGATTTCGAACGCCGACATCGCAGCCGTGCAGTTCGCCAGAGACGAAGACAGTCTGTTCGAGTTCGAGGCGTTGGTCGAACAGGCCGACAGTTCGCTGCGGGCGTTCTTCACCGTCTCGGGAAGCCCGCCCGAACGAGTCGAGGAGTACAGCCGTCGGTCCACCGTCATCAACGACCTCAACCTCATCGCTGAGCGCGAAGAAGGATACCTCTACGAGGCGACCGTGAGTGAGTCGAGTTTCCTCGCGTCCTGTCTGCAAGCGGGTGCCCACCCGACCGAACTCACGGCCACCGGGGACGGCGCGCAACTGACGGTCGAACTCCCGAGTACCGGCGACATCAAAGCGTTTCTGGAGATGTTCCTCCAGACGTACGACGGTGCAGAACTCACCGCACGCCGCGAACTCGACCGGCCGATTCGGACCGAACAGGAGTTCCAAGCGCTCTACGAAGAGCGACTGACCGAACGCGAGGAAGAAGTGTTGCGGACGGCCTACTACGCGGGCTTCTTCAACTTCCCGCGGGACAGTTCCGGGAGTGAAGTGGCCGAAATCCTCGATGTGTCCCAACCAACGGTAAATCGGCATCTCCGCAAAGGTGAGCGCAAACTGTTCGACCTCATCTTCGAGGGAGATCCGGAGACAAACGGAGAGCAGTGACGGAGAGCGGTCATGACCACTTACTGGCGTTTGATTCGCCAGAACACGTACTGCGTGACGAGCGGGTTGAGGTGGTCGTGGTCACAGTTTGGGCAGACAAATGCCGAGTTAGCGACTCTCGATACGTCATCGGGGAACGTGTAGCCACACTCGTTACCGCATCGTCTGCCAGCGTACTTCTCCGCGAACAGTTCTGCGAAGCTCTCGTGGTGGTTACTCGCGAGATGTTCCTTTCCACGTTGCTTGATTTCAGGGAGGGAGTCCGCTTTGAGTGTCGTCTGACAAAACTCGCAGTTTTGCACGAACATACAACAGTCTAGACTGCTGTCCCCCAATAGGGGTTCCTCGTATGTGTATTCCCCCGTGGTCACCCGCGCCCGAATACACAAACACCTGCGCTCACGAGGATTGGTTCAGTAGTCTCGACCGGGTAGCTCGGTTCGGTAGTCCCGGTTCGTCAGTTTCGGTCCGCCAATCCTGGTTCGGCGGTCCCGATTCAGGCGTCGCAAGTCGGCGAGTCAGTGGCGGACACGTCCGGTGCGAGAGACGGACGCGAGTAGTCGGACGTCGGCCGACCGAATACGTATACTAGCGGGGGGTGCTGTGTGCCTACACATATACGATTCAAATCTATCCCACTCTGTCCGAAACAACTGGACTGGAGTAAGCCAATGCAAGAGATGGTCCAGTTTTCGGACACCGAATCAGTGCACACACCGGCCGTGACCGCCACCGACCTTCGAATACCCCGAACGCAGTCAGATGTGGTCCCGGTGTGTCCGTCTGCCGCCGAGGTGTGGGTGTAATGGCGCGACAGTTCGTCCCCCGGTGGGACGCGCTCGACCGATACGAAATGACGAAGTACGAGACCGACCGAAACGAGAAGCCGCGAGTCGTGTTACAGGACAGCGAGAACGACCACGCCTGGATCGACTCGTCGGTCACGTATCCAGTTACCGAGTAGTCGTTTCGAAATCCGTAGCCTTCGTTCTTCGAACTCTCGACGACTTCCGCGAGCGTCGTCTCTCGTCGGGTTACACGGTTCCTATATCTATACCGGGGCGTTTCCCGTGACGGCTACACATATACGACGTAGGACTATGGCCGCGCCGAGAGATAGTCTAAATAATTAGATAATGAGCGAGAGAGCACGACAGACGCTTCGAGACGGTGAATCGGCCAGTACCGCTATCGTAGACGCCGTTTCGGAGGTCACCGGAACACCAGCGACGGAACTCCCGCCGCTCGACGAGAGTATCGACGCGGGGGCACTCGACCAGTTGTTCGACCGACCGACGGTGCCACAGAAACGGCGGGGAGTCGTCGTCTTCGAGATGGCCGACTGTCTGGTGGCAGTCACCAGTCAGAACACGATTACAGTCACGAAGGTAGACGGCGACGGGACGCTCGCGGAGACCCTCTCGCTCGCCGAGGAAGCAGACACCGCCTAATCGAAGGCTCGACCGACGACAGACACCGTAGACCGAAACCAGACGATGCTAGCTAAACAGCACGACATTCGGACGCCCGTCACGACAGACTCACCCAATCGCCCCTCGGACTGTACGAGACCGCACCGGATGGAGGAGGGATAGTGACCGACCGAGAGAGCGACGAGACGATTGCAGACGCCTCTCGCAGAGAGAGTAAAGAGAGCGAGTCAGTCGAGAAAGTGTGTGCCGACTGTGGCACCCTTCTCGATAGCACGGAGTGGCTTCCGACGCGAACGTCCTTCGACGACGAGAACGTCGTTGTGTACCTGTTCTGTGACGAAGACTGCCGGGACGCGTGGCAATCCGAGTAGCGCCCAGTACGGCGTCCCCCGAAACAACCTGGTGACGTTCGAGAAGAAGTAGCGCTGGAATCAGTCCGCTCAGCGCAGTTCTTCGTACAACTCTTCGGCCGCTCGGCGAATCGCTTCCTCGCTACTGTGCGCTGGCGACCACCCCGTCTGGCCGATTTTCGAGGTGGAGAGTTTCATCCGCGGTACGTCGCCCGTCCAACCGCGCTCGCCGCCTTCGTAGACGAACTCGGGGTCGAGTCCCATCACGTCGGAGACGACTTCTGCGATTTGGGTCACCGTCGTCGTGGTCGCCGTGCCGATGTTGAACGTCGTGAGCGGTGACGGGTCGGTGTGCTGGACGACGTGGAGCATCGCGTCTACGCAGTCGTCTACGTGGACGTAGGACTTCTCCTGTCGGCCGTTGCCGAGGATGTGGAGTTGTGACCCGTCGTCCAGTAGCTTCTCGACGAAGTCGGGGACGACGTTGCCGCGCTGGTGGAGGCCGATGACGTTCGCGAATCGGAACTGCCAGACGTTCAGGCCGTACGAGTGGGCGTACGTCGAGAGGACGCCTTCGCAAGCCAGTTTGCTCGCGCCGTACTCGCTGGTCGGTTCAAGCGGTGCGTAGTCCTCGGGCGTCGGTCGCGGTGCCTCGCCGTAGACCGCAGACGAGGAGGCGAACGCGAAGTTATCGACGTCGATTTCGTCGAGTCGTTCGAGGAGGTTGTACACCATCGCCACGTTGTCCTCGTACTGGCCGCGCGGGTCCGCGTCGTTGGCGTCCGAGCGCGCGGCGAGGTGGACGACGAGGTCGATGTCGTCGGTGATGACCGCTTCCACGTCTTCGGGGTCGGTGAGGTCGGCCTCTCGTACCTCGGGACCGTCCGGAATCCACTCCCGTCTCCCCTTCGAGAAGTTGTCGATGGCGACGATGTCGGGGGCGGAGAGTCGGCGACACATAGCCGAGCCGATTAGTCCGCCTGCTCCGGTGATAGCGACCGTAGCGTCCTCGATTTCCATGTCGAACTGTTCACCAGATTCCGCAATGTATCTTTCCATGAAGTGCCGGACTTCGCGGTTTCCGACGAGGCCCGTCGATTGGCGGTTCGGTTTCGAGGGGTGCGTGCTACCACGATTCAGACACTTTCTTGTCTCAGCAACCGCTCGAATCGAGTAGTAGCGATGCCTATCGAGATGACTGGGGCGCACACCGACGCCCGCGTGATGGTCGAGGACGAGAGCCTCGTGGAGGAGCAGTGTCGAGCGCAGATTCAAGAACTCATCGACCACCCCGCGTTCACCGAACCGGTTCGCGTGATGGCCGACACCCACTGGGGTGCCGGTGCGCCAATCGGGTTCACGATGCCGCTGGGCGACCGCATCGTTCCGAACGTCGTCGGCGTGGACGTCGGCTGTGGCATGTGCACGACCAACCTCGGCGACGAACTACCCCTCGAAGACGACGAGCGCGAACGACGCGTCCGACAGGCAGTCCCGATGGGCAGAAACGTCCACGAGTACGACGACGCGCCCCATCTCGTCGAGGAGTTCCCCTTCGAGCGAGCGAACGAGGTGTTCGAACAGTTCGACGCGGCGTACCGCGAGCAGTTCGGCCGCGAAATCGACCCGCTGACGTTCGACTTCGACGGCTACGACGGCGAGTACTTCAAGTCGCTCTGTCGGCGCGTGCTAGCCAGCCAGAATCAAGGCATGGGCCACGTCATCCAGAGTGCAGGAACGCTCGGCGGTGGGAACCACTTCGTGGAGTTCGCTCGCGGCCGCGAGTCCGGCGAGTATTGGCTCGTCGTCCACAGCGGGTCGCGCTATCTCGGCATGTCGGTGGCCCAGCACTGGCAAGAGAAAGCGACCGACTACCGCGGCGCGGATGAAATTCGAGACGCGATCCCGGAGGGATACGGCGACTATCTCAAGTTCGACCCGGAGACGGTCGAAGGTGGCGACCTCTTCGAGTGGGTCACGGGCGGCAAAGGCGAGTCCCACATCCGCAAGGACCGAGTCCGGCAAGACTTCGACGGCGGCGACATCGAGGACGCCTTCGACCTACTGGCGAGTCTTCGTCCCGCCCACGACGCAGAATCGAGTCGAAACGAAGACCTCGACTGGCTGGAGGGCCGCGAAGCCCACGGTTACTACGTGGACATGCTGTTCGCCCAGCAGTACGCCCGCTGGAACCGCGAACTGATGAGCGAGGCAATCTGCGACGCGCTCGGCGTCGAACCAGCAGAGCAGTTCCAATCGACGCACAACTTCATCGACTTCGAAGACATGACCATCCGGAAGGGGGCGACGCCCGCCCGCGAAGGCCAACGACTCGTCGTCCCGTTCAACATGGCCGAGGGGTCGATTTTGGCCCGCGGAAAGGGGAACGAGGCGTACCACCAGACCGCGCCGCACGGCGCGGGCCGCGTGATGAGTCGCCGCGCCGCCCACGAGACCATCTCGCTGACGGAGTTCAGCGAAGCCATGGAGGGCGTCTACTCGGAGTCCGTCGTCGAGTCGGTCGTAGACGAAGCGCCGATGGCGTACAAGTCTGCTGAGGCTATCGCCGACGCCATCGAACCGACCGCCGAGATAATCGAGTGGCTCGACGCGGTTCACAATCTGAAAGCGAAGTAGTAACAGTCATTCTGCTTTCGCCGAGCGATACGCCAGTCCGTGCGCGACGAGCGCTACGACGAGCAACCCGAAATTCACGAAGACGCCGTCGTAGTAGACCACGTCGATGCCCAACGTCGCGTAGGAGAACGGCATCAGGGGCTTGATGGGCGGCGCGATGTCCGGTGCCGAAAGGATATCCGCGAAGAGGTGGCTCACCCCGCCGACGAGAAACGCCGCCGTCGTGAACTTGAACGCCGAGAGCGGTTCGACCGACTTCACTGCACGCGGTGTCGTTCGTCGGGGGTACCAGACGACCAGTCCCGTCGCAATCGCCCCGAAGACGATGCTCGCGGGGACGACGAACGTCAACGAGTGAGTGATACCGTGGTGGTTGATGTTGAGGAACAAGAGTTGTCCCAAGAAGAGGTCGCTGTCGGGCAGCATCGCAGTCACCATGGCGAGTCCGACGAACCGGCTAGCGGTCCCGGTGTCGTCGGCCAGATACCACGCCGGTAGCACGAACAACAACGCCATCGCGAAGTGACCTGCCACGTCTACCATGCGTGAGAGTAGTACAACCCGCCGCTAAACGCTTGTGCCCGGCCGGAGCGCGTGAGTTCTCGGACAGACCTGTCAACGTAGATGAAAAGAAGTGTTACCGTATCCGTGCGTAGCGAGTCGCATGTCATCTTCGGCAGACGCCGTTCTGTCCCACACCAGTCTCGCTGCCCTCTCCGTCGCGCTCCTGCTCGTCTTCGCCGGGTGTCTCGGTGCGTCCGGGCCAACGGAGACGACCGGAGGAGACACAGGGACGGGAGACGCCACTGTCGGGTCGCTCGCCGACGACGGGACGCTTTCGGTTCACTTCATCCACGTCGGGCAGGGAACGAGCATCCTCGTCGTCGGCCCGTCGGGTGAGACGCTGTTGTACGACACCGGCAACTGGGACGACGACGGCGAGTACGTCCTCGACTACCTCCGGGAGCACGACATCTCTCGCATCGACTATCTCGTGACCTCCCACGCCGACGCAGACCACATCGGCGGCCACGCCGCGGTCATCGACTACTACGAGACTCAAGCAGACGGTGTCGGCGCAATCTACGACCCCGGAATCGCCGCTTCGACAGATACCTACGACCGCTACCTCGACGCCGTGGAGGAACACAACGTCACGCTCTATCAGTCCCGAGCGGGCGACGTGATTCCGATGGAAGGCGCGTCAGTGCGAGTTCTCAGTCCACCGAAGGGCTACCTCGACAGGAAGGACCGCAACGAGAACAGCCTCGTGCTTCGGGTCGGCTACGAGAACGCCAGCGTCCTACTCCCCGGCGACGTCGAGCGCGACGGTGAAGGGTATCTGCAAGACAGCCAGCAGAAGCGACTCGATTCGACCCTCCTCTCGGCAGGGCACCACGGTAGTAATTCGAGCAGTTCGCCCGGATTCCTCGCGGCGACGACGCCCCGCGTCGTCGCTATCCAGAGCGCGTACGACTCACCGTACGGGCACCCACACGACGAAGTTCTCGAACGACTCGCCGAGCGCCAAATTCCGACCTACTGGACCGGCGTCCACGGCGACGTCGTCTTCGAGACGGACGGCGACCGAGTGGTCGTGAAAACTCAGCGTGCGGCCCCGACAGACCCCGCGAAAATTCGGTCTGTGTCCGGCGTCTCGCCGGGTGCGGACGACCCGCTCGAAGAACGCGGGCGCTTCCGAATCGGTGGCGGGCAGTCGCTGTCGGGGACGGCCAGTGGCGAAACCGTTGCAACAGATGGTGGTACGACTGGGGCCAAAGCAGACGCAACCCTCTCGCTCGCAGAGGCACACCCCGACGCGGCGGGCGAAGAACAGTCGAATTTGAACGACGAGTACGTCGTCCTTCGAAACGACGGCCAAGAGTCGCTCGACCTCTCGGGATGGACAGTCTCCGACGAGGCGGACCACGAGTACACCTTCCCCCAAGGAACGACGCTGAAACCGGGCGAAACGCTCACACTCCACACCGGCACCGGCGAAGACGCACCGCCGGACTACTACTGGAACGCCGACAGTCCAGTCTGGAACAACGACGGCGACACGGTTTTCGTCCACACTGCCGAAGGGACACTCGTGTTGGAGGAACAGTATGATGGCTAATGGAGCGTCCCAACATGGTCGCTGACGGCACCTACACCGCAGTACTCGACCGGTTCGAGGACACGCAGGAAGACGACGGAGACGACAACAGGGTCGCCGTCTTCCTGTTGGAGGGCGACGACGGAGTAGTCGCCGAGAAGCTACTGTCGGCGTCGGAACTCCCCGAAGAGGCACGTCGGCAGGACGCGGTCTGCGAGTTGCGAGTGGGGGACGGCACCGTCGTCGAAATCGAGTACGACGCCGAGGAGACCGAGCGGCGCGTTTCCGATGCTCAGTCGCGGTTCGACCGACTCGCGCGACGACCGAACGAGGGCGACGGAACGCGCGCGGACCAGCACGAGGAAAGTTTGGACCAACGCGACGAGAACGACGACGAAGACGAGACCGACACAGACCCGTCGTCGGACTGACCGTAGAAGTCGGCGGGCGGTTCGTCGGAACTTCTTGCCAGCAAAACGAGAAGTTAATATGACCTGTTTCAGTAGTCGTTCTCGATACAGGGAGATATGAATTCTAGACCGCTACCGAACGGGACGAGCGTTCTGGCCCTCGTCTCGGACGAGACGCAGGAACTCTGTCTCGAACGAGTTCCCGAGTCACCACGCCTACTCGTCGTTAGCTATGCCGACACCGACGCTGACGCAGACACCGACGCCGACACCAACACCGACGCTATTCGAGACCGATTCCGGGCGGTAGACCCCAGCGAAGTACGTGTCGTCGAAGCGACGAAGGACACCCCGGCGACCGAACACTCCCGTGGACAAGTCCGGCGAGAAGCACCGGACGACCTGTCGGGCATCGGCCTCCAGATAAACGAAGCGCTGACGCGGTGGCACGGCGGCGACGAGTCGATAGTGGTCGTCTTCGATTCTCTCACCGCGCTCCTCGACCACGTGACCGTCGAGGACGCGTTCTCTTTCCTGCATCTCGTGAGCGGTCGCGTCGAGCACAGCAACGGCATCGGATGGTATCGCTTAGACCCTGCCGCTCACGACCAGACGACCGTCGCCACGTTCGAGCATCTGTTCGACGCAGTCGTGACCACCGGTCCGAGAGGTACGTCGGTCGAAGTTCGAAATCGGTGAGAAAGTCACAGTTCAGTCGAGTGTGTGGAACGCGAGCTGGAAGTCTTCGGTGTCGAAGGTGTCGAGAAGTTGGTCGAGTTCTTTTTGGATGGCTGCGAACTGACTCGCCCCGGAAGAGTCGTCTGCGGCCGTCGAACGCTCCTCGTCGGTCGCTAACGCGGCTGACGTCTCCAGTCGCTTGTCGAACTCGACGAGGCTGGCGATTCGGTCCACGAGGTCCGTCGTCCAGTGGAAGCCACCGTGGAAGTGAACCGGGGCGTCTGCGTGGGTGAAACTCTCGGTCAGTTGCCGACTATCGACGTGCGCTTCGACCGTCGTTCCCGAGAGGAACCAGCCCTCGATGTCGTCGATGGCGGGCGTCTGAATCGCACCCAAGCGGAACTGTGGTGAGACGAACGAGCGGAACTCGTAGGCCACTTCGTCGGTGCCCGTTAGCGCCGTGTCCACGGTGTACGAGATGCTCTTGGCCTGTGCGATTTGGAGACTGCCGTCGCCGATGACCGTGTACTTCTCGGAGGCGTCGTGTTCGTCGCAGGTCAGTCGGAGCGACGTGTTGAGTGGGAAGCCGTTGTTCAACAGTCGAGCCATCGATTCGCCGGTTCGTCCGGCGTTGTCGTTCAACACGTCCGTCAGCGTGACGACGCCAGCGAGGGCACCTGCATCGACCAGCGCCCGTCCCTGTTCGTAGGACTGGCAGGCGTTCAAGAAGAACGCGTCCACGTTGACGGTGTCTATCGTTGCCACGTCGAGCGACCCGTCGGCACAGACGAATCCATTCTCGTCGATGTGGCCGATGTAGTGGAGGTACTCGCCACCGCGTTCGAGCAACGTGCGAAGCTCCTCGGTCGTGAGGTTTCGGTACGGTCGAATGTGGACGTCGAACGGCGTGTCCGCACTGAGGAGGTTCCGAACTGCGTCGTCCTCTGCGGCCATCCGGTCGTCGTTGCAGACGACGAGTATCTCGATGTCGCCCTCGACGGGGTCTCTGTCGAGTTCGTTCCGGTACGACTCCAACAGTGGCTTGTCCGCACCGAGAGGGACGCCATCGCTCATCCACTGTTGCTCCTGGGTCTCCAGCGGTTCGGGAACGACCACGGACGGCGTTTCGGACGCCCAAGAGAGATGCGAGAGCGAATCTGGTGACTCCGTCTCTCCGTCGGTCGGACCACCGGATACGGACGGCGTCTCGGGACCGAACGCGTCGCCCGCGTCGTCGGAGACTGCCGCCGCACTCCGGTTGAATTCACCGTCGGCGGGCGTCGCTTCGGCTCCCGTGACCGCGTCTACGGACGGCCACTGCTTGCGAGTAGAAGGCGACCGAACGACGGCGAGGTCCCGCGCGAGGAACGGGAGGTACTCGACGTTCTCGGGTACCGGTTCGAGGTGTGCGCCGAGGCCCCAGTGGGGACGGAACGGTTCGACTGCCTCGAACGGGACCGAGAGGTAGGTCTCGACTTGGCGAGCGAGCGGTTGCCCGAACACCTCCTCGGGGTCGAGTCCGGTTTCGCGCTCGAAGTCGGCTTGTCTTCCCAAGCCGAACGAGTACGGGCCTGCCGTTCGGACGAAGCAGTCGCAGACGAACACGTGCTGAAGCACGTCGTTGACCGTCTGCTCGAATCCGTCTGCGCCGTCGAGCGGGAACTCGAACTCCCCGGCCCGAAGCGTGGGTCTGTCGCCCGGAACGACTTCGGCACCGAGGTAGTACGCGAGCGGTGCGACCGCGAACACGTGGTCGTACGTCGGCGGGAGTTCTACGACGACTCCCGTGTCGGGTTTCGAAAGTGACTCGGGAACGTGGAGTTCGTCGCCGAGTTCGACCTCCGGTGGGTGGCCTCTCAGCGAGGGGAACGACCGCATCGCCCCGAAGTCTTTGAGTGCGGACCCGAGGTACGACACCGCCGTCATCACGTCTTCCGGTGCGGCAGTCGTCGTGATAGTCTCCGTCGGTCGGTCGTGGACCGAACGCGCGCCGACGGAGATTTCGACCGGTTCGTGAAAATCGACCTCGACAGTCGAGGCTTTCGGGTCGGCTTCGATTTCGATGCCTTCGGGTGCGGTTACGCGGAGGTAGGTCTTGATGTGGTTGGCGACCTGTAGGTAGTACGTCCCGGGCGGAACGTCGTTGGTCCACGACTCGGTTCCGACTTTCGCCCAAACCTCGCCGTCGGCGTCTAACACGGTGGCAGATGCACCGTCCTCGACGACGACGTTACGGGCCTCGACCGAAAAAGCATCGTCTACCGGATAGATGAACTCGTCTACGGATTCCGCAGTCGGCGACACCGTACTGGGGAACAATAGCGAGAGCTGTCGTCGTTCGGCCGTGTCCGTAATCGTCCACCGCTTTCGGTCGTCCGTCGTGATGTCGAGGGTCATCTGCTATGTGGTGTACTGAAATGGTGTTTTCGAGGGGTCTTGCTTATGGGCCGCCGTCGATGTACGCGCCGTTCGGGTCCATTCCGCCGACCAAGTCCAACCTGATTAGTGGTTCGAACCTGCCATGAGACATGGCCGAAGCGGGGTCTGCTGCGAGCAGTACCAGCACGGCGAACAGCGTCACCGTGAGTACGAGTCTCGGATGCGTTACAGCCAGTCGTGACACCTTCGTTACTGGCATGCCACCCGATTTCGCTACGTCGCTCTAATACATTTCTCGAATTACCAAATTTGATATTCAAATCCTCATTGACACTACAATCGCCGTACTGAAACAGGATACGAATCCGAACATCCTTAATCTAACGATATATATTCGAATTTTCATTAGCGAGAGTATCGAACGTGATAATCAGTGACGTACGAGACGTCTACACTTGACGCGGGGAGCCGAGGCGGTTTGCGCAGGCTTAAGTATTCTCCAAATAATCTCCAGATATGACTAGTGGCGCGCTCTGGGATGACGAAGACACCGACAGATTGCGCACCCTCTACGTGGGACGGGACCGGCCGATTCGCATCAGTGCCGGGCATCGACTGCTCCACCACGACGGGAAATGTAGCCGCCCGCACGGGCACAACTACGAGATAACCGTGAAAGTCGTCGGCGAACTCACCGAGGAAGGGTGGGTCGTAGACAAGGGTGATATTACCACGGTAATCGACCAGTGGGACCACAGGTTCATCTTGGAAGCAGGAGACCCGCTCGTGGAAGCCTTCGAAGCGAGTGGTGACGAGGATGCGACAGTCGTGCTAGACGCCCCGCCGACCGCCGAAGTGATGAGCGTGGTGTTAGAACGGCGACTGCTCGCCGCACTGCCCGACAACGTCGAGTCGGTCGCGGTGCAAGTTCGCGAGACGACCGAACTCTGTGCTGGCGGGTTCTGACCATGCCAGTCACGAGCGACGTAGACGATGGGGAAACCGATGCGACGGACGACGAGGCGACCACCGCAGGGGACTCTCCCTCGCTCCCTATCAACGAACTGTTCGAGTCGCTACAGGGCGAGGGCCGACTCGCAGGCGTCCCGAGCGTCTTCGTTCGGACCTCCGGGTGCAACCTCCGCTGTTGGTTCTGTGACTCCTATCACACATCGTGGGAACCGACCCACGCGTCGATGCGCGTCGAAGAGATTCTGACGAAAATCGACGGCTACGACGCCGACCACGTCGTCGTCACGGGTGGCGAACCGCTGGTCCACGACGGCGTGGTGGACCTGCTCGAACGGCTGGCCGACCGCGGGTACCACACTACCGTCGAGACCAACGGGACCATCTACCGCGATGCGCCCATTGACCTCGCTAGTGTCAGTCCCAAGTTGGCGTCCAGCACGCCCACACCAGAAAAGGACCCCAAAGGCGACGGCGAGTGGGCCGACCGTCACGAGGAGCGACGCATCGACCTCGACTCGCTCGTTCGACTGGTCGAAGAGTACGACTCGCAACTGAAGTTTGTCGTCAGCGATTCCGACGACATGCCAGAGATAACGGACCTCCTCGCACAGATTCGAGACGCTACGAGCGTCTCGATTCTGGACACGGACGTTCTTCTCATGCCCGAGGGTGCGACCCGCGAGCAATTGGAAGAGACGCGCCCCGTGACCGCCGAGTTGGCGCGCGAGTACGGGTTCCGATACACCCCACGACTGCACGTCAACCTCTGGAACGACGCGCCGGAAACGTAAGTGAACGAAAAGAAGTGTAGTTAGTCAGCGCCCATGGCGACGCCAGCGTCTTCGGACTTGCCGGGGTCGTCGGTTCGCTCCACGAGTTCGCCGTAGAACGCCACCTGGTAGGTGTACATGAACCCGCCGAACAGCGCAGTCATCAGGAGGGTCGAGACGAGGTAGCCTGCGATAGTCGCCGTGCTGAGGCCCGTGTAGAGCGTGAACGTCTGGGGGTTCTCCATGAGTTGTTCGAACTGCGAGACGTAGAGCCAAACGGTCGGAAGACTACTCAGGACGCCGATGACGAAGACGACGACGTCGAATCCGAGCGTGGCGAGAACGTTCCGACGAACCAGGCCGAAACTCTTCTTGAGCGACCCGACCGCGCCAGTGTCGGAGACGACGACTGCCGGGCCGTAGAACTGCAGGAAGAACACCGGCAGCAGTGCAAGCAAGTAGATGAGGACGATTCCGAGAACCATCATCGAACCACCACCACCTGCTGCCGCGGCACCGAATATCACGATGAAGCCGACGATGAAGATGGGGATGAACGTCGCAATCATCACGCCGACGAGGAGCAGCGTCGCTCCGAGCATCGAGACGTAGTTCTCCTTGCCACCCGTGAAGAGCGTGCCGAGACTCGTCCGGCCGTCGAGTGCTTCGTCGGCCATCGCGTACGCTCCGGCGACGAAGAACAGCGAAACGAACTGCACGACGAACGACAGTCCCGAGACGAGAAACGGCGACACCTCGGCTACGGCCGATTGGACGCCGAGTACGACGGAACTGACGAGCGATACGAAGAACGCTGCGACGAACAGCACTGGATTTTGTTTCAACGTACTGAGAGCCGTCGAAACGGAGGAAGTGACACTCATACTGACGTGTTATTTTGTGAATTGATAATGTTGTTGGTAAACCTGACTTCTCGTCTCGGCTCAAATATTACCTATTCAGCAATTATGCGAATTGGGGCTGCCGATACCGCACGACTCATGTCGCGTTCTCCCCTTCTGTCGTCCATGAGCGACGATTCGAAACGTGCCGTCGTCCTCGCGTCCGGCGGCATGGACAGCGCGACGGCGGCCTATCACGCCGCGGAACAGGGGTACGACCTTTACCTGCTCCACACTTCCTACGGACAGGAAACCGAGAACAAGGAGTTCGACTGTGCGGAACGACTCGCGGAGGAGACCGACGCCGAGGACTTCCTCCACGTCGAGACGAGCCACCTCGCCAAAATCGGCGGGTCAAGTCTCACGGACGACGAGATGGACGTAGACGACGCCGACATGGAGAGCGAGGAGATTCCGACCTCCTACGTCCCGTTTCGGAACGCCAACCTGCTCTCGATGGCGGTTTCCTACGCCGAAGCGAACGACTGTGACGCCGTGTTCATCGGCGCGCACAGCGAGGACTTCTCGGGGTATCCCGACTGCCGTCCGGCGTTCTTCGACGCATTCCAACAGGTCGTGGACGTGGGCACGAAAGACGACACGCAAATCGACCTCGAAGCACCCTTCGTGGAGTGGTCGAAGACCGACATCGCGGAACGCGGCACCGAGTTGGGAGTGCCGTACGAACACACGTGGAGTTGCTACCGCGCCGAGGCACCGGCCTGTGGTACCTGCGACGCCTGTGCGTTCCGCTTGCAGGCGTTCCAGAATATCGGCGTTCGGGACCCCATCGAGTACGAAGAGCGGCCGGAGTACAGCGAAGCGTAGTTCGGAAGTGCCCCTCCAATCGTCGAAAATCCTTTACTCTGGTCGATAGTACCCAGCGGAAGGACTGAACCCTGGACATGGAGCCGATGGCACTCGTCTTAGGCGTCTCCTTCGTATCGTTGGGATACTACGCGTACAGGTATCCGGAGCGAACGCGGAGTTTCGTCAGTGCCCGAACGTGGGCTCAGCGTCCGAACTACGCCGAACGACTGCACGAGCGTCGTGCTCGGCGGTCAGCGATTTTCTTCGTCCTTTTCGGACTGACGTTCGTGGTTCTCGGCCTGTTGTTGTGAAGCGTGACCCAGCGTCGGATACGTCCTCCTGTCACGCTCGCCGTCGCGCCAACAGCACCGCAACCACCAGCGCGACCAGCGAAATTCCAACCCCGAATCCGGGAATCATTCCAATTCCGCCGGTTCCGCTCTTCTTCTCTTGGGCCTTCACCGACAACTCGACCGTCTGCTCGCCAACCTGCACGTCGTAGTCGCCCGGCGCGTCAACCTGCTGGACGAACGTCACCTGCTTCTGCTCACCAGCGGCTACTGTCACGTTCTCGGTCGCTATCTGCTCGCCGAATAGCGAGAGTGCGACCGACCGGGACCCCGACGCCCCGCCGAGGTTTTCGACGGTCGCCGTTATCTCGACAGAGTCGCCCGCGGTCACGGTGGAACTATTGAGCGACAGATTCGTCACTCGTAGGTCGGCAGGATTCTGGGCCACGGTCACCGACCCGACGCGCTCGCCGTCGATACTGACGTTTTCGCCACCGACGGCGAGTTCGTGGGTGCCGACCGAGAGCGTCGCTTCGAGCGAGACGTTCTTGGTTTCGCCGCCCTCCACCTCGACCTCCTCGCTGGCGACGACTTTACCGTCTGTGGTGAGATTCAGGGCGAGCGATTCGGCGTCTCCACCCGGGTTCTCGACCGTCGCCGTCACGACGACCGGCTCGTCCGGCCCGACTCGCTCCGCATCGAGACTCACACCAGTCACCTGCGCCGGGCGGTCTACACCGACTGCGACGGCAGTGAACTTGTCCGCGCGAGCTTTGACGCGCACGGAGTCGCCGCGGTCGTCTACTGTGGTGTTCAGTTCGGTCCACTCCCCGTCCAGTTGTCCGTACGCTCTTAGGTCCTCCTCGGTGACGCCGAGGTCGGCGAGTTTGCTCTTCTGAACGTCCACGACGTACCGAACTTCGGAGACTGCCCCACCGTCGAGATACTTTGGTGTGGTCGAGAGCGATCCGAGGGTCACGTCGGCTGGAATCGGCGAAAGCTCCACGTTCCGGTCAGTTTCCACCGCGAAGTGCGGTTCGTCGTCCGCGAGGTCCACCGCGAGACTGTAGAACCGCACGCCGGTTTCGTCGTCGGCCGCCGTCTCGGGCAACGTCGCCCGAATCGTCTTGTCGTCGCGGCCGTTCTGCACGTCTACGAGCGCGCTGCCGTCGCCCTGCGATTGCACGTCCAACGCGACCGGCGGCGGGCCGACACTGGACGCTCCGCCGCCACCGCCACCGCCTCCGCCGCCACCGCCGCCGAAGTTGCTCCGCTTCGGTTTCACTTCGAAGGCGACGGTGGCCGTGTTCGTATTGCCTGCCTCGTCGGTCGCAGTCACCGTCGCGGTGTAGTTGCCGGTCGCTTCGTAGCTGTGAGTCACCGTCTCGCCGGTTTTCGTCGTGCCGTTGCTGAAGTCCCATTCGTAGGTGACCGACCCCCTGTCGTCGGCACCCGTCGCCTCGAAGGAGACAGATTCCCCGACGCGAACCGTGTCGTCGTTTATCGCGGCCGAGACGTCCGGCGGCGTGGTGTCCGGACCTAGCACCTCGATTTGCGCGCTCGTCGTGGTCGTCTCCCCGACGGCGTCCGTGACTCGGAGCGTCACCGTCACGTTCCGCGACTCGTTTCCGGCCGGAGCGTAGGTGTAGGATGCTCGCTCGCCGGTCGCGTCGTCGAACTGACCGTCGCCGTCGAAGTCCCACTCGTAGCTCGCGACGCCGCTGTCGTCGGAGGCCGTCGCTTCGGCGGTGACCGACGCGCCTGCCGACACTTGGTCGGGGAGTTCGATACTGGCCTCCGGCGCGCTCCGGTTGGTCACTTCGACGGTCACGTTCACCGAGTCGGCGTTGTCGTTACCGTCGGTGACCGTCACAGTCGCGGTGTACGTACCCGGACTCGTGTAGCGGTGCGCAGCGTTCGCTCCGGACCCACTACTCCCGTCGCCGAAGTCCCAACGGAACTCGGCGAGTTGCCGGTTGTCCGTCGAGTCGGTGGCGTCGAAACCGATGGGTGCGCCTGCCTCGACGCGCGTCCGGTTCGCGCTCGCTCTGGCGTCGGGCGGCGACTCGTCGGGAGCCAACACGTCGAAGGTTCGGCTGACGGTCGTGTTCTGACCGCTGTTGTCGGTCGTTTCGAGCGTCACTGTGTAGGTCCCCTCGTCGGGGAACTGGTAGGTCACTCGCTGACCGGTCGCGGTGGCGTCGTCGCCGAACGTCCAGCGGTATTCGCTGATGGCGAGGTCGTCAGAGCTGTTCGAAGCGTCGAAGACGATGGTGTCGTTGCTGACGACGAACTCGCCAGCGTTAGTGCCGAAGGCCGCGTCCGGCGGGTCGTCCGTGTCGATAGTGACTGTGGCCGTTGCGCTCGCAGTGTTGTCACCGCCATCGACCACGGTGACGCTAGCTTCGTACTCGCCGGTCGATTGGTAGGTGAAACTCGTCCGCGGCCCGGTGGTCGTTCGGTCGATTTCGCCGTCGCCGTCGAAGTCCCAGCGGTACTGCTCGATGCCTTCGTCGTCGGTGGACCCGGCGGCGTTCAGCGTGACGGGGTGGCCCTCGACGCCATCGACGCCCGCGAGTGACGCGCTCGGCGGCGTCACGTCGGGACCGCACGTCCCGGTCCGAATCGTGACTGGCCGGTTCATGTTCAACCCGACCGTCTGGTAGTCGTTGATGCTTCCAGTGAGGAACTGCCACGCGCGGACGTTGCCGTCTCGGTTCAGGTCGTCGTAGAGCGCAGCGTCCTCGTCGAACTGCGGGCGAATGGTGACGCTCGTGCCGTCGCGGTCCAAGCCACGGAACACGCCGCCGTCGGTTCGCTCGCCGTACCACGTCCAGTCGATTCGGTTGCGCGAGAAGCGGTCGTCTTGGTCGCTGTAGGTGTCGTCCACGACCACCCAGTCGCCGCCGCTGGGGAGGCCGCTGAACCGGAACGTCGCGGCGCTGCCGCCGCTGGTACTTCGGCCGCCGTTTCGCAACCTGTTGTGGACGACGACGAGGCTCACGCCGTCCGGGCCGTCGTAGAGAAACAGCCGACTGGTGTCGTCGGCTTGGAGGTGGTTCGGCATGTACGAACTGTACGTCGTCGCAGTTCGGCCGTCGTAGTTGTCGGTACTCCGATAGTCGTAGAAGTTCACCGCGTTCTGACTTCCACGGAGTGGCGTCACCTCGACACAGCGAGAGCCTTGCTCGATAGCGAAACTGTGGGTGGCCGCGCTAGCGGTGCCGACGGAGGGCGGCACGGGCGGGACCGCCGCCACGACCAACAGGAGAACGATACAGACGACGAGTGGGGTTCGTATCCGAGTCATATGTTCGTGTGTTCGCGGATGACGGCCCGAGGCAGACGACGTGAGTCGTGGGCGACATCGAACCACGTCGTCAGGGGGCCGCGTTGTGTCACCGCCGCCGAGTTGGCGGGATACCCCGACGTTCCTGTGATTCGCCCTTTGTTATGTGTCAGCTGTACGTGAACCGGACACACGGGGCCTGAGACGACGGCGTAGCTTAACCGAGCGTCTGCGACCGCCGAACGAACCACCAGAACTGACCGAACTGTCGGTATCAACTCCGAGTCGGTCGAACTGGAGCTAGTGTGCGCGTAGCGACTCGGAAGGGCGAGAGTAACGTCCCGGTCTCGCGGAACGAAGCGGGGAAAACAGCGACCGCAACGAAAGGTGACAGAGAAGAGAGGAACCGGAGACTATCGCGTCATCGCTTCCGCGTGGCGACGAACGCGGCGAGTGCCAGCGCGAGTAGCGCGGCCGCGACGCCGAAGCCGGGGACGGTCCCCGTCGATTCGTCGTTCGTCTCCGTCACGTCGGGCACCGTCGTCGCGGTTCCCGTCGTCGTCTCGGTCGTCGTCTCCGTCTCGATGCCAGCGATGGTCAGCGAAGTCGTCGCGTCACCGACGCCGACCGTGTAGATGCCGGGCGCGTCGGCACTCACGTCGAAGGTCACTTCGCGGGTCTCGCCCGCGGCCACTTCGACCGGTTTCGCGACGACGGCGTTGCCGCCGACGGTCAGTATCGCCTCGAAGGTGCCGTTCGCACGGCCGTCGTTCGAGAGCGTGACGGTCAGTTCCGTCGAACCGTCGGCGTCGATGCGCGTCTCGGCCAGCGAGAGGTCGGCGACCGAAATCGAAGGCTGGTCGAGACCGACCGCGTAGGTGCCGCTTACCGACTCGATAGTTCGGAACCGGTAGGCGTCTCCCTTCGTCTCCAGTTGCTCGACTTCGACCGCGGACCAGCTACCGTTCTCGAAGCGGAAGAGGTTCACCTCGTCCACTGTCGCGCTCTCGTTCGCGAGTCGGTCTTGATCGACCGTGAACGTCATTCGCTTCGCGTCCCCCGTAATCTGGAGATACGAGAGCGCGGCGAAGCCATCCTCGAACGCGGGTTCGCGAACGTTCTGCGGAACCGTCGCGTTCGTCGCGACGGACGCGTCGCCCGAACCGGTCTTCAGCGAAATCGTTCCGAGGTCGTCGCCGAAGCTCTCGGTAATCGGCGCTGTCTTCGCGGCCGAGTCGCCGTTCGAGTTGCTCGGCGGGTTCGCGGCGGGGACCGAGCCACCGGTCGAACCTTTCGGCGGTTCGTCGCCCAATCCGCCTTCGTCGGGGTTCTCAGGGTCACTCGGGCCGGGGTCGCTCGGAGTCGGGTCCTTCGGGTCGCTACCCGAGTCGGCGACCACGGTTATGGTCGTCTCGACGGTGTGCTGGTTGCCCGCACGGTCTCGGAGAACGACCTGCACGGTCTTCTCACCGGTCGAGTCGAACGACCACGTGGCCGTCTTTCCTTCGGGGCCGTGTTCCTCGCCGTGGCCGTTGGCGGAGAACACCCAGCAGATGTGTGCGAGGTTCCCCTCGCTGAACTCCGTTGCTCGGAGTTCGAACTGCTCGCCGACGGTGACGGTGTTCGGCGCGTCGATGGTCGCCGTCGGTTTCGTGTGGTCTTTCTGCTCGATAGTGACCGTCTTGGTCACGCTGTCGGTCTCGCCTTCCTCGTCAACGACGGTCAGCGTCACGTCGTAGGTGCCAGCCTGTCCGTAGATGGCGTCCTTCCACGGAACGACCCACACACCCGACTGGTCCGTGAACGTGTGTTCGTACGTGCCGTCGCTGTCGAAGTCCCACTTGTAGGCCGCGATGCCTTTGTCGTCTTCAGAACCGCTCGCGTCGAGGTGGAACTTCTCGCTCAGCGGCGACGATTCAGGAATCGAGAAATCCGCCTTAGGCGGGACGTTCTCCGGCGGGTCGTTACTCGGCGGTTCCGATTCCTCGACCATGAACGTCGCTGTCGTCGTGTCCGTCTTCCCGGCTGCGTCGGTCACGGTCAGGGTGACGGTGTGTAGGCTCGCGCTGTCGTAGGTGTGAGTCACTGTCTCGCCGGTCTTCGTCGTGCCGTCGTCGAACTGCCAGTGGTAGCTGACGATGCCGTTGTCGTCGGTCGAGTCGCTTCCGCTCGCGGTGAACTGTTCGCCGACGGTCACGGTCGCGGGCACGTCGATTACGGCGGTCGGCGGCGCGGTTTCGGTCGGCTCCTCGCCGATTTGCTCGGGCGTCGGACTCGTCGCCGTCGTCGCACCGTAGCCGAAGGTGGAGAAGTCAGTCTCCCAGACGAGGTTCGAGTCGTTGCTGGCGGGTTCCCACGTCACCGTGAACGTGTGGCGACCGGGTTCGAATTCCGTCGGGGGTGCCGGGGTAGCCGACCCGCTGGTGAACTCGCTGCCGCCCACCATCATCTCGTCGTTCGGGTTGACGTAGCCGAACGTCACCTCGTAGGTGCCGTCGCTGACCTTCGTCGCGTTCTCGACGAACGTACTCGGTCGGTCCGGTCGGACTGCGTCGAGTTGCGCGTCGAAGTTCGGGTTGTCCTTCGCTGCCTCTTGGGGCGAGTCGAGGTCGCCCTCGTGAACCGCCACGTGGGAGATGACCGGTCCCCAGACGCCCTCTTCACGAGCGTTGACGACCGTCGTCCCGCTGACCGGACCGAGGTCGTAGTTCGAGGTGCCGACGCCGCTAGAGTCGAAGAACGTCGAATCCACGAACACCGTCTCGAAGTCGCCGTCGATGCGGACTGCCGTCGCGTTGATGTACTCGATAGTCGGTTCGTCGTCGGCTTCCTGCACCGTGATATCGACCGACGCGGTGTCGGTGAGGCCGTTCGTCCCGTTGTCCTCGACCATCACTTCGACCTGATACTCACCGGGGGCCGAGAACGCGTGGGTGTTCGTCGGCGATTCGGTGGTCTCCTCGAACTGGTTGTCGCCGTCGAAGTTCCAGTGATAGAACTCGATGCCGCTCTCTTCGTCGGAGCTATTCGAGGCGTCGAATCCGACGGATTCTCCGACCTCGACGGTGGTTTTCGACGCTGTCAGGTCGGCGGTCGGCGAGTTCAGGTCTTCCTCCCGAATCTCGACGGTCGCCGTCGTGCTGTCGGTCTTGCCTGCCGTGTCGGTCACGGTCAGCGTCACCGTGTGTTCACCGGTCGAGTCGAACGCGTGCGTGACTTCTTCGCCGGTCGCGGTGTCGCCGTCGTCGAACTGCCAGTGGTAGCTGACGATGGCGTCGTCGTCAGTGGAACCGCTCGCGCTGAACGAGGCACCTTCGTTCATGAAGGCCCAGTCGGGCGCTTCGATTCGGGCCGTCGGCGGCGTGTCGGTCTCGGTTTCTTCGACGGTGACCGTCACCGTCGTAGAGTTGTTGTTTCCAGCGGCATCGATGACGGTCAGCGTCGCGGTGTGGTCGCCCGCGGAGTCGAACGCGTGCGTGACCGTCTCGCCGGTCGCGGTGTCGCCGTCGTCGAAGGACCACTCGTAGCTGACGATACCGGTGTCGTCAGACGAGCCACTGCCGTCGAAGGTGGCGGACTCGCCGACTGAAACGGTGTCGGGCGAGACGCTCGCCTTCGCGTCTGGCGGCGTGTCGTCAACAGTCTCTTCGACCGTCACGCTCGCAGTCGCCGAGTCAGTGTTGCCGCCGCCGTCCACGACGGTCACCGTCGCGTCGTAGGAACTCGCGTTGGCGTAGCTATGCGTGACGGTTGCGGCGGTGGTCGTCTCATCGACGTTCCCGTCGCCGTCGAAGTCCCAGCGGTACTCGCTGATAGCCGTGCCGGTACCGTCGGACCCGCTGGCGTCGAAGGTGACGCTCTCTCCGGTCTCAACTGTCGAAGGCGAGGCCGAGAGGGCCGCGCTCGGGTCGGTCGTGTCCGGACAGCTACCCTTCGAGATGCTCACCTGCTGGCCCTTATCGAGCGGAATCTCGGTACCGTCGCCCGATTGGAGTTCCCAACTGAGGTCGTCGGTCGCGTCGGGCCACTGGGGGCTTCGCTCCTGATATGCCCACGACTGCTCGCCGAAGGCGGGGTCGATGGTGATCGCGTCGAAGTCGGCACTCATCCCACGGACGATTGCACCGTCGGTGCGGCCGTTCGACCACATCCAGTCGATGGAGGAACTGGTCGCGGCGTGGTCGAAGTTGTCGTCGCGGTTCTGATAGTCGTCGTCCTCGACCAACCACTCGCGGTCGCTCGGGAGGCCCGCGATGTCGAACGTAATCGCGCCGCCCTCCGACTGATTGAGGTCGTCGTGGAGCATGACCAAGCTGAGGCCCTCCGAGCCGCTGTAGAGGAAGAGATGGCTGACTTGGTTCTCCTGAATTGCTTGGGAGCCAGCACCGTAGGAGCCGTACTTCGTTCCCGCTCCGGCGCGGTAGTCGTAGAACTCCTCGGCACTGACGGTGCCGTCACCGATTGGGGTCACCTCGTAACACTGGCCCGCTTGCGTGACGTGGAACGTCGGCGACGTCGCGGCACTCGCGGGTGCGGTCCCGACGCCGACTGCTGTCAGCGGCGAGAGCAACAGCATGGCGACGAGCAACAGACTCCGAAGTCGCTGGCGGGTCACGCAGTCGCTCCCGTCGGTACGCTTCGCGGCGCGCACCACGCCGTAGTTATAGGCCGATACTGTCTGGGTCGCCCGTCGGGGATAGTCCGAGAGTACAGCCGAGTATCGGACGATTCGGGCGGTCTATTGGGGGTATTCGTTCCGGGCATCGTCGGTTCGGTTTCAGTGGGTAAGTTCGCGTTTTCAGTCCATTTCGGCGGTCTTAACGTCCGAGACGAGTATCACGGCATCGTTATCCAGAGCATCCAACAGGACCACCCTTTGTTATCGTCCGACTGTAGAACTGGCAGGCGGCGTATTCCGAATCGAGAAGCAGTGGCTGTTCGCTAGCAAGGAGCATCTACTATCGACAAGCGGTGCCTACACGGCCCCTTCGCCGTTCCTACGCCGCCGATTCTCGGCCCGTCGCAGTGACGTAGATTCCGAGGAGGACGACGACACCGCCGACCACGGTGAACGCGTCGGGGACCTCGCCGAGAAGCGCGAGCGCGAGCAACGTCGAACCGACCGGTTCCCCGAGTAGCGTGACACTGACGACGCTCGACTCGACGTACTTCAGCGCCCAGTTGATGACTGTGTGTCCGAAGATGCCGGGTCCGACTGCCATCCCGAGGAAGAGAAGCCACTCGTGGGGTGGGTACGCAGTCGGCGCGACTACCGCTCCCTCAGCGACTGCGACCCCGAGCAGTACCACCGCACAGACAGTGTAGACCACCGTCACGTAGGGGACGAGCGCGACGCGCTGGCGGAGCGACCGACCGGCGAGGACGTACCCGGCGGCCATCACCGCACCGACGAGTGCGAGTCCGTTGCCGTAGAGTGGTCGGGCACCAGCGAGTGCCGCACCGGACAAGAACCCGCCGAGAGACATCTCGACGGTTCCGGCGACCGCTACCAGTATTCCGAACACCATCCGGCGCGAGATTCGCTCGTCTAACAGCGCCGCCGCGCCCATCGCGACGAAGATGGGTTGGGCCTGCACGAGCGTCACGCTCGCGGCGACGCTCGTCCAATTCAGACTCTCGAACCACGTCGCGAAGTGCGCCGCGAGCGCCACACCAGTCACGACGGCCACGGTCAAATCGCGGCCAGATAGGGCCGCGAGGTCGTCGCGGTAGCGCGTCACCGCGACCGGCGCGAGCAGGAGCGTCGTCAGTACGACGCGGTAGAACGCCTTCACGACGCTCGGGGCGTCGCTGAACCGAATCAGAATCGCGCTGGTACTCACCGCGACGATAGCGACGGCTAAGGCCGCCATCGGCGGTGTTCGATCTTCGAGCGAGACCAGCGGTTCCATCGTGCCCGAAATTAGGGGGGAGACGTTTAGTCGAACCGGTTTAGTGACTCCTCTCCGAACGCCGACCATGGACCGTGTCGGCGTCGCGTTGGTGTTGATTTCGGCCGCCGGATTCGCCACGTTGGGAGTCCTCGGCAAGCTAGCGACGGCGGCGGGGTTGTCGATTCCGACCGTGCTGGCGTTTCGGTTTCTGCTTGCTTCCGCAATCGTCTGGGTAGTACTGGCCACTCGTGGTCAGTTGAAACTGCTTCGTGGGCGCGCGCTGGCAGTCGGTTTCGGACTCGGCGCGCTCGGCTACGCGGTCATGAGCGGCCTGTTCTTCTGGGGCTTGGAGTTCATGACCGCCGGACTGGTCGGCGTGGTTCTGTACACGTACCCCGTCTTCGTCGTCGGATTCGCGGCGATGCGACTCGGCGAGTCGGTGACGCGCCGAAAGGTCGTGGCGCTAGTCGCCGCACTCGCTGGCGTCGCGCTGGTCACGGGCGCAGACACCGCCGGTGCAGACCCCCGCGGAATCGGCATCGTCTTGCTGGCGGCGGTGGTGTACGCCTCCTACATCACGGCCAGTCGCGCGGCGCTCGACACGGTGGAACCGCCGGTGTTGACCGCGCACGTCCTTCCTGCCGCGGCGGTGGCGTATCTGGTCTTCGGCACGGTTTCGGGAAATTTGGGCGTTCCAGCGACAGACTACCAGTGGGCGATAGTCGTCGCTATCGCGGCGGTGGCGACGGCGATTCCCATCTTCACGTTCTTCGCTGGACTGCGCCGAATCGGCGCGAGTCGCGCGAGCATCGTCAGCACCGCGGAACCCGTGGTGACGCTGTTGCTCGGCGCGGTCATTTTGGACGAACCGATTACCGGCGCGACAGTCGTCGGGGCCGGACTGGTTCTTGCGGGCGTGTTGCTCGTGCAGACCGGCGCGGAGTAGTGGTCGCTAGTGAACCTGCGCGGAGACTGCACTCCCACGCCCTCCGCAGATTCGACGGGCAAAATAGACGGTACCGGTGCGTATATGCAGTGTCCGGGCTACCGTTATCGAAATGTCGTCCGAGTCGATTACCGTCCACCTGATTGGAGATTCCACCATGGCCGAGAAGGCGGCGGCCGAACGCCCCGAGACGGGCTGGGGGACGCCGTTCGCCGAACGCCTCGACGACTCGGTGACGGTGCAGAACCACGCTCGCAACGGGCGCAGCACCCGCACCTTCTTGGAGGAGGGTCGCTGGGACCCCGTCGTCCGTAGCTTAGCCGAGACCCACTACGTGTTCGTCCAGTTCGGCCACAACGACGAGGTACCCTCGAAGGAACAGCACACGACCGAGGCGGCGTTCGTCGCCAACCTCGAGAAGTTCGTCGAAGAGACGCGCGAACACGGGGCAGCGGCGGTTCTTCTCACGCCCATCGCGCGCCGTCACTTCGACGAGGATGGCGACCCGAAAGACACCCATCGAGTCTATTCGGAGTTGACACGCGAGGTAGCACGGGCACGTAGCGTACCGCTCATCGACGCGGACGAGCGGAGTCGGTCGCTCCTACGCGAACTGGGGCTGGAAGAGTCGAAAGCCCTCTACAACCATCAGTCGCCCGGCGAACACCCCAACTATCCCGAAGGTGTGGCCGACGACACGCACTTCAGCGAGCGCGGGGCTCGCCGGATGGCCGAACTGGTTCTCGACGGGGTCGCGGAACTGAACCTCGGGTTGGCAGACCACGTCGAACAGAACGAGGAGTAACTGGTCCGTTCCGGCAGGACGAGTCGTGGGGCCGTCGCATCTTCTCGGGCGAACGAGCGTCAGATGTACCCTGCTTCGCGGAAGTACGCCACCAGAATCACAGTCACCATGCCCATTCCGAGCATCACCGCGGGATAGCCGTACGTCCAGCCGAGTTCGGGCATCGTCGTGAAGTTCATGCCGTAGACGCCAGCGACGAACGTTAGGGGAAGGACGATGGTCGCCACGACGGTCAGTTTCTTCATCACCTCGTTGGTCGAGAGCGAGAGCGTGTTGAGGTAGATGTCGCGCGCACCGCTGGCCAAGTCGCGGTACGTCTCGGTCAGGTCCACCAGTTGGACGAGGTGGTCGTACACGTCGCGGAAGTACTTCTCGGTTTGCTCCTGAATCTGGTCGGGGTCGCCCCGTGCGAGGTAGCCGACGGCTTCCCGCGTCGGCCACAGTAGTTTCCGGAACGAGAGCAGTTCCCGGCGGACGTTGTTGATGACTTCGAGCGTCTCCACGTCGGTCGAAGTCGTGACTTCCTCTTCGACGGCTTCGATTTGGTCTTCGATTCTGTCGAGTACCTCGAAGTAGTCGTCCGTGATACCGTCCACGATGCGGTACGTCGCGAAGTCGGGGCCGCGACTGAGTATTCGCCCCTCCTCTCGGGAGACCAGTTCCCAGACTCGTTGGACGGAACCGAGTCGGTCCTGTGACAGCGAGACCAACCAGTCGTCGCCGACGAACAGTCCCACCGATTGGGTGCCGATTTCGTCGCGGAACGTCGTCTCGCCGCGGCGTAGCGTCGCCGATTTGACCAACACGAACGTGTGGTCCTCGAACTCCTCGGTCTTCGGGCGAACGCCGTTTCGAAGGTCTTCGACCGAGAGTGGGTGGATATCGAACGTCTCGGCGACGCGGTTCAGTTCCCCGGTCGAAGCGTCGGAGGCCCGAACCCACGTCGTGCCGTCGGCGTCACGTGCGGTCTGCAAGTCGGTGTGGTCGGTCGCGCCCGCTTCGGTGTAGACGACGGCTTCGACGGTCACGTCTCTGCACCTCCATCCGCACCGACGACGAGAAGCGCAATCCCGACCATCACGCTAGTCACGGAAAACGCCCGGCCGGGATAGGCGGTGGTGAGTCCGACGAGGTAGCCGACCAGTCCGGCGAGGGTGAACCCGAGACCGGCGGCCATCGCGGTGTTCATGTGGTTCGCTGATACGTCGGCACGCAAAGTGTTATCGGAGAAATCCAGACGAGGTCGAAGGGAAGCCGAGACGCTACGCTTCGTGTTCGATGCCTTCGATGAGACGGTCTACTTTCTGGTCGTGGTCGCTGAGTTGCTTGGGGTAGACGGCTAACGCGACGACGTGGTCGTTGCCGTGTTTGACTTTGGTGACGTGCAGGTACGCGTCGAACTGGATACCAGCGACCGTCGTCACGGTCGCTTCGTACTTCGAGACGGTCGTCTCGTTGCCGAGCATCGTGACCTGCCGCGTGCTAACCTCCTTCTGGATATCGACGTTCTCGAACTTGGCCGTGAACTGCTCCGCGAGTTTGCGATTGTTGTACTTGTCGAGCGGGTTGAACGACTTCCCGACGACTTCGACCTGCGGACTGGAGAAGGTAGCGAAGACTGCCGTGCGCTGTTCGGCGATGCCGGGAATGCCGACGCTCTGGTGGTACTCGGAGACCCAGTTAGTCACTTTCACTTCCTTGCTCTGGCCCGCCGCGGAGAACGTCCGACTCACGGTCATCTCTGTCGTGCGATTCTTCTCGTAGCCGGTGTCTTGCAAGGCCGCATCCTCGACGGTCGCCTCGGAGGCCGTGAACGTGACCGGTCCCGATAGCATCCCGACGCAACCGCTCGTGACGAGTAGCAACGCCAATGCGACGCCAGCAACTGCGCTCCGTGTCATGTAAACGGCCAATACAGGGGGAGGTAATCAATCCGGCGACCGAGAACTGGTGTATATGGGGTTCTACGTGTCGCCGAGGCGGAACGTCGGTCCCTCGTCGGTGTCCTGCACTTCGACGCCGAGCGCTTCCAAGTCGTCGCGCAACTCGTCGGCGCGCTCGTAGTTGCCGGAGTCCCGTTCCTGCTCGCGCAGGTCGAGGACGAGTTCGACCACCTCTTCGAGCAGGTGGACGTCGCCTTCGCCGTCGCCGACGAGTGCGAAGCCGAGTACGTCTTCGCCGAGTTCTTCGAACGTCTCGACGGCGTCGCAGAGCGCCCGATAGTCGTATTCCTCGTTGCTGTCGAGGTGTTTGTTCACCGCACTCACGAGTTCGAGCAGGGCGGTGATGGCTTCGCGGGTGTTGAAGTCGTCGTTCATCGCTTCCGCGAAGGTGTCGCGAGTCTCGGCGACTGCGGCGCGAAGCGCGTCGTCTTCGACTTTCGTTCGCGCGGTGGGGCTATCGACCGCTTCGACGGCCCGTTCGTAGCCGCGTTCGAGTCGCTCCCAGCGTTCGACGGCCTCTTCGAGAACTTCCTCGCTGTAGGTCTGGCGGTTGTTGTACGCCGTCGAGAGCAGGAACATCCGGATGGCGTCGCCGCCGAACTCCGCGACCGCGTTGCGCACCGTGAAGTAGTTCTGGAGACTCGACGACATCTTCTCGCCGCCGGTTTCGAGCAGGCGCACGTGAAGCCAGTAGTTGACGAACTGCTTCCCTGTGGCGGCCTCGCTCTGAGCGATTTCGTTCTCGTGGTGCGGGAACACGAGGTCCTGGCCGCCGACGTGGATGTCGATGGTGTCGCCCAGATGGGTCTGACTCATCGCCGAGCATTCGATGTGCCAACCGGGGCGGCCCTCGCTCCACGGAGACTCCCACGTTTGGCCCCCGGAAGAGGCGTCGTCCGGGTGTGCTTCCCCAGCTTTCCAGAGCGCGAAGTCCGCAGCGTGGCGCTTGTCGGCAAGTTCGTCTTCCTCGCCTTGGGCCTCCATCTCCTCGACTTGCTGGTTCGAGAGCTTACCGTACTCTTCGAACTTCGTCACGTCGAAGTAGACAGAGCCGTTCGACTCGTAGGCGTAGCCTTTCTCGATGAGCGTCTCCACGAGGTCGATGATTTCCGGAATGTGCTCGCTGACACGGGGGTAGACCTCCGCCCGAAGGAGGTTCAGCGAGCGCATGTCCTCGATGACTTCCGAGATGAACTTCTGTGCGATTTCGCCCTCGCTGTCGCCTAACTCGTCCTCGCCGATTCTGGCGACGATTTTCTCGTTCACGTCGGTGAAGTTCTCGACGTGGCGCACGTCGTAGCCGGAGTGTTCGAGCCAGCGGTGCATTACGTCTACGTGGACCCACGACCGCGCGTGGCCAAGGTGGGCGAAGTCCGAGACGGTCAACCCGCAGTAGTACAGCAGTACAGATTCGGGGTCCTGCGGTTCGAACGTCTCACGCTCGCCAGTCAGCGTGTTCGTCACGTGGAGCGTCATTGCACAATAGTATCCGTAGCGGCCGTTTTAAAGCGTCGGTAACAACATTACGCGCCTATTTTTCGGGAAATCTACGCAGAGCCGTGACGCGGCACCACGTCGAGTGCGTCTTCGACGAGTCGCACCGCATCCGGACCGTCGCGGCGCTCGACCACTACGAGAAGCGCCGCTTCGGAGACGCCTGCCGCGAGAATCTCGACCTCTTCGGCGGCGAGTCGCGCGAGAACCGCGGTCAGTGCCGTCGTATCGACCGCTCCAGTGGCGAGAATCCCGGTCAGCGAACCTTCTCCCGGAACGAACCCACTGTCGCCGACTGCGAGGAGTTCGTCCCCGGCGTTGCTATCTTTTAATTCCCCAAGCCCACTCTTCATGCTCACGCGTGCGCGTCGGTCGGTAGTTTCGTAGTCGTCCAGCGATTCAGAGAACCGGCGAAGTGCGGTCGCGACAGCGTCTACGTCCGCGTCGCGGTCCAGTTCCTCGGCCAGAAATCGGGCGGCCGCAGTGTAGTTCAGGACGCCTGCCCGGAGCGCGTCGAGGAGGAACGGACGGCGGCGAACGGCGGCGCGTGCGTCTTCCGCAAGTGACATGCGCGACTGGTCGAACCCGAGTGCGAAAAACGATGCGATTACCGACCTACCCGACCAGTAGGTATCCGGCGACGAGGACGCTTCCGACGACGACCAGCGCACCGACGAAGACCACGCCGCTGTGGGAAAGCACGGCCGACCCTCCGGCCACGAGAACTGCGAACACCGCGAACGCGAGGACTGGGGCGCTTTCGCGTACGGTATCGATGGAAGATACGAGTCCACCAGCGTCGCCCTCGTTCGTGTCCTCGGCGTTCGCGCGTTGCTTGAATTGGGCGGCGGGTGTAGCGAGCGTGCCGTCGATATCGACCGCGTCTTCGCGGTCTTCGGGTTCGACGATGGAGATGTCGATGTACTCCGTCTCCGCCCCGTGGCCAGTGACTATCTTGAGTCGGCCTTCGACGGGGTAAGCGCCGTCCCGAACTTCGACGGTCACTTGTCGAGTCGAGTCGGCATCGACGTAGTGGTTGTTCGCCGGAATCGTCGCGACTTCCGAGAGTGCGTCGTCCAAGTGCAGGTGGACGTGGACGGGGGCGTCACCGTTCTTCAACAGGAGCGGGAACGACCCCGTCGCCTCGAACGCTGTCGCGGTGCGAATCTCGTGCAGGCGGTCGTCGTTGAGGCTGACGGAGAGACTCTCGGACACAGTAGTCCAACCTCAAACGGCTAATAGAAAAAAGTATCGTCAGGCCTCGATGTCGCGCATGTCCGGCGGCAGGAGGTTCGGAATCCCGTCCTCGATGGGGTAGGTTTCGCCACACTCCGTGCAGGTCAGGGTTCCTTCGAGAACCTCCTCGCCCTCCTCCCGCTCGGCGTCAAGTTCGAGCTCCTGTTTGTCCAGCGGGCAACAGATGATGTCCATCAGCGACTGCTTCATACAGGTGGGTGTGAGCGGACGGGGCAAAAGCGTGACGGGTTCGGTGGGCCGAGCGTAGCTACTCGTCGTCACCTCTCGAAGAAACTGTTCCGCGGCGCGGCGTGGCGACGAATCGGGAACCGTCGCACCTGCTTCGACTGCGAGCGCAAACCTACTGCCGCGCGGGCTTACACCCGTTCTTCGTCGGTTCGCGGCTACGTTCGTGCGATTCGGTCGCTTCCGTTGTGTCGGCGGACCTGACCGACTCCGCCGATTCGCTCGACCGTTCGACTTCCAGCAATGACGCGCCCAATCCCTTCGACAGCAACTGCACCGCCGCCTCGTGGTCTGCTTTCCGGCGTTGGACCTGATACGGGCCGACTGCGCTCGTCTCGTACTCCTCGAACGCGTCCGATTGGAGGTCCCGTCGTCTCGCCACGTGCTCGTACAACTGTGCGAACAGCGCGTGGAGATAGATGAGTTCGACCTTCCGCATGCTTCTCTCGGGCGTCGAGGCTGACTGACACAGACGACGCTCCTCGACAGTCGCGTCACGCCTCCCCGACCAACCCGCTAATAGAGTGTGACTAAAATTCCTTAAAATATGTTCGTCTGACACCGACAGGTCCGAAAGAGAAAACGTCCGCGTAGAGAGGACAGGAGGTTCGACTACGCGACGAGAGGCCCAACTACGCGAAGGGGTCCTCTACGACGACGGTCTCTTCTCGGCCGGGACCGACGCCAACCGCGTAGATGTCCGTGTCGAGTTCGTCGCTAACGTATTCGAGGTAGGTCCGTGCGTTCGCCGGGATGGCGTCGTATCCGGTCTCGGCGACCTCGCCCCAATCGACGGACTCCCAGCCCTCGAAACTCTTGAAGTTCGGTTCGCACTCGCTCCACATCTCCGTGGTCGCGGGGATGGTGAAACGCTCCTCGCCGCGGAGGTCGTAGCTGTGGCCGACTTTCACTTCGTCGAGTCCGGACAGCACGTCGATGTGGTTGACTGCGAGACCAGTGAAGCCATTCGCTCGCGTGGAGTGCCGAAGCATCGGCATGTCGAGCCAGCCGACGCGGCGCGGGCGGCCGGTGACTGTGCCGTACTCGCCACCTTCTTCGCGAATGTACGTGGCGAGTTCCTCGTTTTCGCCTGCGCCCTGTTCGTCGTAGCCGGGGGTGTCGCCTTCGACGCCACCGAGTTCCGTCGGTAGTGGACCGCTCCCGACGCGCGTGAGGTACGCTTTGACGATGCCGACGATTTCGCCACCGCCGACGACGCCGGGGCTGAGACCGGTGCCTGTCGCCGCGCCGCCAGCGGTCGGATTCGAGGAAGTGACGTACGGGTAGTTGCCGTGGTCGATGTCGATGATGGTTCCCTGCGCACCCTCGAACATGACTTCCTCGCCGTCGTCCATCCGGTCGGCGAGGAACTCGCCCGCGGCGACGGTCATGTCGTTCTCTTCGAGACGCTCCCCGTAGCGTTTGTACTGGTCGTAGAGCGCGGCGATGTCGAACTCTTCGCCGACTTCGACGCCGAACACGTCTTCGGCGAGCGCGCGCTTCTGCGGGACGACGTACTCCAGTTTCTCGCGGAGGACGTCGGGGTCGAGCAGGTCGCCGACGCGGATGCCTCGGCGGCCCATCTTGTCCTCGTAGGTCGGGCCGATTCCGCGACCGGTCGTTCCCACCTTCACGTCCGAGTCGCTCTTGACCTCTTCTTCGATGCCGTCCAGCACTCGGTGATAGGGGAGGATGACGTGTGCGCGCCGCGCCACGCGAACGTCGGGGTCCAGTCCGCGTTCTCGAAGTGCGTCTATCTCCTCGAACAGCGTCTCGGGGTTGATGACACAGCCGTTGCCGAGAACGCCGACTTTCCCTCGCACCGCGCCGCTCGGCACGAGCGAGAGTTTGTACTCAGTGCCGTCCTCGACGACGGTGTGGCCTGCGTTGTCCCCGCCCTGATAGCGGGCGACTACGTCGGCGGCGTCGCCCCAAACGTCCACGATGCCGCCTTTTCCCTCGTCGCCGAGTTGTGAACCGACGATGGTTACGGTCATTACGCCGAATGGTTCTCGCGCACTTCCTAAACCGATTACGGTCTTTCTCATCCGAAAATACACGAACGTGCATAAAACAGTGGCTGTCAGCACATCATAACGCACTTTCGAGGATATCTGTCACCAGCCGAGGCCAGAACTGTTAACTACTAGCACCAGAAATATTCGAACAACGTCCTGCGATTCTGCGGTCTTCGACAACAACTTTTAAAAGCCTCTAAGACAAGTTAACACATGCCATGATAGACCGACTTGAGAAGGAAGTCGATATGTTGGAACGTCACCTGCAGGTTCTGAAGATGGTAATCGAGAGCGAGCCTATCGGCATCGTGAAGATGTCGAACGAGACGGGCTACCCGCACCACAAGGTGCGCTACTCCCTGCGCGTCCTCGAAGAAGAGAACCTCATCGAGCCATCGAGCCAAGGTGCCATCACGACCGAGCGCACCTCGGAGTTCGTCGCCGAACTCGACGACAAGATCAACGAGATCAACGACAAACTCGAAGGCATGAAGATCGGCGAAACCGCCGAAGCAGAGTAACTAACTACCTACTGTCTCGTTTGCACGCCCTGTGAAGTGTCCCCCAGCTATTCGCTGTGTCACTTCTGTAACTGCGGTTGCAAACGAGACAAAACGCGAAAACGAGGCGATACTACAGTTCGGGGACGTTCAGGTGGAAACCGCCACTACGTGACTCCACCAAGCAGAGGTGGAACCCCCGCTTTCGAGAGAGCTTGACGAAGCTCTCTCTCTTTTCGCGGCTCAGGAACCCGCCGCTAGTCGCGTTCTCGGCAGTTTCGAGCGCGGCCGGTTCGAAGAAGCTCGCAGTGACTTGGAACGCGCCAGCGAGTTCCTCGTGGGCCTCTGCGACGCCCGTCGAGGCGTCCACCAGCGACCCCATCATCTCGCCGGTCGTCGGGTCACGCGAGGCGTTGAGGTCTGCCGCCACGAGCGGGTTGCCCATCCGGTCGCGCATGATGACGTCGAACGACTCTTGGCGCGTGCCGTCCTCGTCCTCGCCTGCGCTGACCGAACCGTGGAAGTCCACGCGGTCCACCTTCGGGATGGCGTCGTAGAGGTCCTTCAGACTGCCACGATGGCCAGTGTCGCGGATTTCGTACAGGAGGTTCTCGACGACCCACGACGCGAACCGGTACTCGAAGGAGTCGGTCAGGAAGGCGTCGAACTCCTCTCCATCGACGGCCACGTCGTCGGCGTCGAACTGCGTGTGGTGTTCGAGTTGGAGGTTCGCGTTCACGTCGTCCGGGTCCGCGTTACCTTGCGCGGCTTCGTCTAAGGTCGCCTTCCCCTTCGACTGATAGCGGACGAACAGGTTCGTTCCCTCGAACGCCTGTGCGACGGTGAGCTGTGTTCCGGCGCTCGTCCCGCCGCCCTGCTGGGCCGCCGAGAGCTTCGATTCTAGTCGTTCGACCTCTTGGCGGAGGGTGTCGCGTTCGCGCTTCAGTTCGTCGCGCTCGGACTCGACCGTCGAAACGCGCTGTTCTAACTGCTCGACCTGCTGTTGGCTCTGCTTGAGCTTCGAGCGTAACTGCTCGGTGCGTTCGTTCGACTGGGAGTGTTGTTCTGTACTCGAAGCTTGTGCGGACTGCGCAGTACTGTTCGACTGTCGCTCGGCGGAACTACCGGAGCTACGCGAACTCGACTGCGCGGACGAACTACGAGCAGACTGTTCCGACGGCGTACTCTGGTCGCTGGACGACCCCGCTCCACTGGCGGACTGACTCGACGTACTCGTCGCTCTTTCGGTGGTCCCTGCCGCCGCGCTCGCAGCGTTCGACGCACCTGCGCCCGCAGCCTTCGACTTCGATTGGGACTTGCTCCGGTCGGGGTTCAGCGAGGGAATCGTCGTCGTCTCGCGCCACTCCTCTTCGTCGTCGAACGCAGCCCCGTCGGCGTCCGTTTCGGCGCCAGCACCAGAACTTGCGGCTGCCGCTTTCTCGCTCGAACTCGCTTCTGTGTTCGGTTCGGCAGGTGTCTCCGGATCGGACGCCTTCGACGCTGGAGTCGAAGCCGAGGCTTCTGACGACTGCGCTGGCGACTCACTGGCCGATTGCGACGCACTCTGACTGCCCGACTGGTTCGTGCTGGCTTGGCTGGCGGCGTCAGATTCTGCAGCAGTGCGCTCGCTGCGCTCAGTTCGTGACTGCTCGGCCGTCTCCGTCGCCGAGTCAGTCGATTGGGCATTCGATTCACCAGTCTGTTCGTGCGCATCAGAAGACCCGGCCGTACTCCCTGCTTCTGGACTCGGGTCGGAATCGGCCGTTTTCCCGCCACTCGGGTCGAAGGACTCGTAGTCGCCCGTCGCTTCGGTCGTCGATTCAGTCGCCGTTGACTTGTTCGATTCGCTCGCCCCACTGCTTCCAGTGGCCTGTCCTGCTCCGGCGGCACCAGCCGCTGCTCCGGTTGCACCGGCCCCAGTTGCAGCACCAGCACCTGCGGACCCGGAGGCCGCTGGCTCTTCGTCCGTCTCGGATTCGGGAACGTCGATGACGTCTAAGTCCACGTTCCGGACTTCGTAGATGCCGACTTCGTCGTTAGCCCGCTGGAAGGCGTCGTCGCCGGTGACGACCTGCTCGCTCGCGCCGACGAAGGCCACACTCATCGACCGCCCTCCGTAGTAGGCGACGTAGTAGTCCCCGCTCAGAACGTTCTCGCTGAGTTCGATGAAACCGGTGAAGTTCCCACTCTTCAGCGTCGAGTCGGCCTCCGAGAGGGCCGTGTCGTTGGTGTAGTACTTCGCCTGCGTCTCGCCACCCTTCTCTCGCATGCTAAACAGCAGTGGGAGAGAGGGATGGGGAGCACTGTAGGCGGTTCCGCTCGCGTCCTCGAAGCTTTCGAGTGACCCCTCGTAGATACCAATGATGCGCCCGTTGAGCATGAACAGCCACGCACCACGGGCGTTGATGGCCCCCGAAAATTCCCTGTCAGAGAGCTGTCGCAACCCGTCGTACCCACCGGAGAACGACCGGGAGTCCCAGCCCTCCACTTGTTCGACCGTGCGCGTTTCCATATTACGGTGAAACCACAAGCCACCCATATATTTTTCGGGCCAACCCCCAACTTTTCTACTCAACCTTTTGCTGCGCTTGCGTCGCCTAAGGCGACGCTGCGCTGGCAAAACGTCGATGAAAAGCACGTCGTCACCGCCTACGACGCGGCTTCGCCGCGTCTCCGACGGTTCCTCGGACGCGCTCGTTCAGCCAGACGCGCTCTGCGCGTCTGGCTTCTCTCGCGGTACAGACACTTGTGTTCGACCGCAGGTAGAAAGTGTCGCATGTCGATATAGTTCACAAATCACTTGCCGAAACCACCCCCAGTTCCGCTCGGCTAACCTTGTGCGGTTGAACACCGTAACCTACCGTGAGCGTAGCGAGCGGGCCAAGGAACCGTCGAAGGAGCGTCAGCGAGTCGGCTCCTCCGACTCGCAAGCGACTGAGGCGGTAACGCCGTGCTTTTCATCGACGTTTTGCCAGCGAGGTCGTGTGGAAGCCAACGGCTTCCACCGACCGAGCGCAGTAAAAGGTCGAATTAGATCTTCTGCTCAGCATCATCAGCAAGTTCTTCCATGCGCTTGCCGATGCGGCCCGCTTCGCTGAACTCGTCTTCACTCATCGCCACGGCGAGTTTGTTGCCCAGCACGAACACGGCGTGTTTGTGTTCGCTCTTGGACTTGTGGACGTGCGAGGGGTCCACGTCGAGTTGTTCGTACTCGTCGAACAGGCCGTCTTTCACGCTCTCCTGACGCTGGAAGTACTCCATGATGAGAACCATCTCCTCGTGGAGTTCGAGAAGTTCGTCTTTGTGCATGTCTGTGGCTACGGAACTGTCCGGTTTAAGGATTTCTGAGAACGGTTGGCACGCAGTGGAGATTAGAAGACGTACTCGTCTTCGTGACCCATCATCCCTTCGTCTTCAAGTCCGGGGTCTCGGTCGTCGTCGTCCATGGGGCCGCTCGTCTTGTAGGCTTTCAGACCGGTCGAGAGGAGGTCTTCTATCGCCTCCTCTCGGTTGACGAACTCCCCCTGCTCCACCATCTGCGCGATCTGCATTTCGAGATGCTCCGGGATAGTTATCTCTACCTTCGGCATTGGAACATTCGAGGGTTCGGGAGGGGTGTTCTTAAGTCTGACGGGTAGATTATTCCTGCCCGCGAATATTTTGGCTTCTCAACCGAAGATAAGTTCTCATTTTTGGAACTAATTATACTGGAGTGACAATCAGGGCCGCAGGGCAGAACCGGCGAAACCTGTGATTACTGGCCGTAAGACAGTGAAAAACGGCGATAGTCTCTCGATTTAGCTCAGCATCTGTTCGAGAGACTTTCGAATCCGACTCGGACCGACCGACTTCACGGCTTCTTCGATACGTTTTTGATTGTAGTAACTGGCGAACGCGAGTATAGTCGGCGGCCAGAGACCGATGAAGATTCCCTGTTCTTTGTTCCCCCGGACGAAGAACTGATGTAGCGCGAGCGCGACGGAGGTGGCGGCGGCCAGTACTGTCAGGTCGGTCGCCGTCTCCTCGGCGGCCTCCACCTTCGTCTCACCTTCCATCGTCCGTCGTTTTTGCGTGGACATGCGACCCGTAGGTTAGCCCACGGCGTCCTTTGTTATTCAGTCGGTACTTGGTGGTACCCTACATTGCCGAACGATGTGAGAGATTACCGTCGGGGAAACGCAGGGTTAGTTCGGCAGCAGCGACCGCAGTCGATAGACATACCACGCTCGATAGCCGATTCACGACCATGACTACGGACGTGACCGACCTCCACGAGGAGTTCGACGGCGAACGACTCCCGCCGGGCCAGCGCGAGACGAGCAAGTTCCCGGTCCTTTCGAAGGGTTCGACGCCCGACTGGGACCCCGAGTCGTGGAACTTCACAGTCGGCGGCGCTGTCGAGGACGAACTCGACCTCTCGTGGACGGAGTTCACCGACCTCCCCAGCGAGACGCAAACGCAGGACTTCCACTGCGTCACGGGCTGGAGCAAGTTCGACTGCGAGTTCACCGGCGTCACGTTCCCCACGCTCGCCGAGGCCGCAGGCGTCGAAGACGACGCCGTCCACGTCATGTTCTCTGCGCTCGACGGCTACACGACGAATCTCCCCCTTTCTGACTGCATGCGCGAGGAAGTCATGTTCGTCTACGACTTCGACGGCGACTCGCTTCCCGCCGAACACGGTGGCCCGCTCCGGGTCGTCACGCCCCACAAGTACGCTTACAAGGGCGCGAAGTGGGTAGACGGCGTCGAATTCCTCACCGAACCGGAACGAGGCTATTGGGAAAAGCGCGGCTACTCCAACACGGCGAACCCGTGGGAAGAAGAGCGATATAGTTAAACTGAAAGTCACTGGGTCCTGAGTGCGAACGAATGGAGTCACCGCCCCGCGACGGACAGGTGTCGGCCGAAGCGACCGGCTCCACCCTCGTCAGCCGGACCACGAAACTACCGGACCGCACCGCCCGAGCGTTCCTCGTCGGCCGAGACGCCCCGCGCGTCTACTGGTCGAGTCCGTACGGCCCGGAACTCGCCGGTAGCGGCACGGCCGCCCGAATCACGGCCGACGGTCCCGACCGGTTCGACGCCGTCAGAGACGGGGCACAGAATCTCTTCTCGAACCTCGGCTACGACGGTCCCGAACTCGCTCGCCCGCGACTGTTCGGCGGCTTCGCGTTCCACGACCAGCACCGCGCGAGCGCACCTTGGGTCGGCTTCCCGGGCGCGCAGTTCGTCCTTCCCCAAACACAACTCATCCGCGCCGACGGCGAGACGTGGCTCACGGTTTCGGCACGCGACGAGAGTCCCGAAGTCGTCGAGGACGTACTCGCAACTGTTCGTGACGAACTGGTTGCGAACTCCGACCCCGAATTCACCGACCCACCGGGCGTCGTCGGCACGGAACCGACCACGAGCCGCGAGGAGTGGGCCGAACAGGTCGAGGCGGCAGTCAGGAAAATCGAAGACGACGACTTGCAAAAAGTCGTCCTCGCGCAAGCGCTGGCCGTCGATTTAGACGGGGAAACCGCCGTTCCTGACGTGCTGGAACGCCTCGGTGAGTCGTACCCCGACTGTTTCCGGTTCTTCTTCGAACCGACTGCCGACGCGGGCTTCTTCGGTGCGACGCCGGAACGACTCGCCACGCTTCGCGGCCAGACCGTCGAAGCAGACGGACTCGCAGGGTCGGTCGGCCGCGGCGAAACTCCGGAGGAGGACGCCGAACTGGAACACAGTCTCCTCGACAGCGAGAAGATAGCACACGAACACGAGTTGGTCGTGGACGCCATCCGCGACCAGCTATCTCCCCTCACAGGAGCCGACGGCCTCCGAATCGCCGACCGTCGCGTACGGAAGTTGGCGAACATCCAGCACCTCTGGACGCCCATCGAAGCCGACCTCGAATCGTCGGACCACGTGCTGTCCATCGTGGAGGCACTCCACCCGACCCCGGCAGTTGGTGGCCTCCCGCCCGAAGACGCACTGCGCGCGATTCGTGACACCGAGACCTTCGACCGTGGCTGGTACGCCGCCCCGGTCGGCTGGTTCGACGCCGATGGCGACGGCACCTTCGCGGTCGGTATCCGGTCTGGCGTCGCGGCCGACGAGCGCGTCACGCTGTTCGCGGGCAACGGCATCGTCGCCGACAGCGACCCAGACGAGGAGTACGAGGAGGTACAGTTGAAATACCGGCCGATTCTAGACGAGTTGGAGCGATGACGGACGACAACCGCGACACTCCCTCGAACCGCGACACTGCGCCAAATCGAAATACGCTCTGGGCCGAGACGCTCGTCTCGGAACTCGCAGAGCAGGGCGTCGATGCGGTCTGTATCGCACCCGGTAGTCGTTCGACACCGCTCACAGTCGCCTTCGCGCAGCACCCCGAAATCGAGATTTTCTCGCACTTAGACGAGCGCTCGGCCGCCTTCTTTGCGCTCGGCCGAGCGAAGCGTACCGGGAAACCCACACCTCTCGTCTGCACCTCGGGAACTGCCGCCGCGAACTTCCACCCCGCAATAATCGAGGCCAATCAGGCCCGCGTCCCGATGGTCGTCCTGACGGCCGACCGACCCCCGGAACTGCGCGACAGCGGGGCGAACCAGACCATCGACCAAGAGAAGTTGTACGGCGACTCGGTCAGGTGGTACAAGGACCTCGCGGAGCCAGAAGCGACCGGCCGGAAACTGCGGTATCTCCGGACCACCGCGGCGCGAGCGATGGTGCAAGCAACAGGAAATCCGCCAGGCCCCGTTCATCTCAACGTCCCGTTCCGCAAACCGCTGGAACCGGTCGAGGTGCCCGACGACGTAGCGGAGGGCTTCGAGTCTGCGAATCCGCTCGCTGCTGAGGGGCGAGACGGCCCGTTCGTCCGAACCACGCAGGGAGTTCCCGAACTCTCGGAGGCCGACGTTTCGGAAGTTGGCCAAGCACTCGAATCGGTGGAGGGCGGGCGCGGACTCCTCGTCGTCGGGCCTGCCGACACACCGACGCCCGATAGAGACGCACTCGCGGACCTCGCGGACGCCACCGGATTCCCGATTCTCGCCGACCCGCTGTCGGGCCATCGGTTCGGCCACCCCCAAAGCGGTGAGAAAGCAGGGCCGACTATCGTCGGCGGCTACGACGGCTACCTCGACGCGGTTTCCGAGGCGTGGCCCGACCCGGAGGTCGTCGTCCGATTCGGGGCGTCGCCGACTTCGAAAGTTCTGCGCAACTACCTCGAAGCGAGCGATGCCCGGCAGTTCCTCGTTGACCCCGCTGGCGAGTGGCGCGAGGCGACCTACACGACGACGGACTTGCTTGTTGTGGACCCGACGCGATTCGCCGAGCGAGTCGCGTCCGAATTCGATGGCGTGGAGAGCCCCGAAAACTCGGCGTGGCGCGAGCACTTCGAGCGCGCCGAAGGGCGCTACTGGGAGGCCGTCGCCGACGGGCGGGAGGAACGACTGTTCGAAGGTGGCGTCCTCTCGCTCGTCGCCGACGAGACGCCCGACCCGGCGACCGTGATGGTCTCGAACAGCATGCCGGTTCGGGACCTCGACCGGTTCGGCGCGCCACGCGCGGCGGACGTGACGGTGCTTGGCAACCGCGGGGCGAGCGGCATCGACGGAATCACCAGCACCGCATTGGGTGCCGGAAGCGCCACGGACGACCCGCTCGTCCTCGTGACTGGCGACGTTGCGTACTACCACGACATGAACGGCCTGCTCGCAGTCGCGCGATGCGGCGTGGACGCGACCATCGTGGAAATCAACAACGACGGCGGCGGCATCTTTCACATGCTCCCGATAGAGGAGTTCGACCCGCCGTTCACCGAGCAGTTCCGAACGCCCCACGGCCTCGACTTCGACGCCACGGGCGACCTGTACGACGTGGAGTTCGAGCGCGTCGAGACGATAGACGGCTTCCGCGATGCGTTCGTCCAGTCGGTGTCCAGCGAGGGGACACAAATCATCGAAGTCGTCACCGACGCCGAAGCGAGCCATCGATTCCGCGAGCAGTTGACCGAGCGACTCGGTGCAGAACTGACAGACGGCGAGTAGTCACCTCTCGAATTCTAATCGTTCCCTTAGATTATTTAATATTCTGGTCAGATCATCAAGATTAATTATAGCGGAAGTATAATATCAGGGAGTCCCAATGAGCGAAGTCGCCTCCGAAGCACTGGCCGATTTTCTGAAACAGCGCGTCGGCGACCACCTGCGGAGCGTTCTCTACTACGATAGCGACGGGGGGAACGTGCTGTATCTCCGTGACGACGTTGCCGAGCAGTACGACGACAGCGAACGGGAGAAAGTCCTTCAAGACGTGCGCCTCGAAGCGTTCGAGAAGCCCCATCAAGAGGACCTCTACGAACACGGGCCGCTGAACTGCACGGTTCGGTGTTTCGAGGACGCAGTCGAGATGCACTTTGCCCACGACGAGACGAGCGGAACCGCAGTCGCGCTAGACGGCGAGGTGTTCGCCATCCACAACACCTTCATCGGCAAGTGTCTCGAAGCGATGGAAGAGTGACAGACCGGAACTACGTCTGCGTCTCTGTTTCCCTTACTGAACTGCGCGCGCCATCTCTTCGAGGCGGCCTATTCCGGTCTCGATGCGCTTCTCGCTGTTCGCGAAACTGATTCGAAGATAGCCTGCTCCCGCGTCGCCGAAGCCCTCTCCGGGAACTGTGACGACGCCGTACTCTTCGAGCAGTTTCTTGGCAACTTCGAAACTCGTTCCGGGGAGGTCGCCCACGTCGAGGAAGGCGTAGAAGGCACCCTCCGGGTTCGCACAGGAGACACCGGGAATCTCCGCGATTCGCTCGACTACCAAATCGCGACGTGCTTCGAACGCGGACTTCATCTCCGCGACCGGTTCCTGCGGACCAGTCAGTGCGGCCAGCGCGGCGTATTGGCTCACGCTCGACGTACAGGCGGTCGTACTCTCGCCGATGTGGCTCACCGCGTCAACGACTTCCTGTGGCCCGGCCAGCCATCCGAGTCGCCAGCCAGTCATCGCATACGTCTTCGAGCAGGAATCGACGGTTAGCACGTTTTCGGGGTACCCCGTGTAGCTTGCGACCCCCCGAAAGTCGCGGTCGTAGACCAGTCGGCCGTACACCTCGTCGGCGACGACGTAGGCGTCGTGTGCCGCAGCGGCCGCGACGACTTCCTCGATTGCGTCCTCCTCGTAGACCCGACCGGTTGGATTCGACGGACTCGTCAGAATGACCATCGCAGTCTCCTCGCCGATAGCGTCCACCACGCGTTCGGGGTCGAGGTCGAACCCCGTTTCGGAGGCCAGCGGAACCGTCACTGGAGTCGCCCCAGCGATTCGTGCTTGGTTGACGTAGTTCGGCCACGCGGGCGTGGGAACGACCACTTCGTCGCCCGGCCCTGCAAGCGCGAGGGTCGCCAGCGACAATGCTTCCATCGCGCCGTTCGTCACAGTCACCTGCTCGGGACCGACCTCGACGCCGCTCTCGCGGGCCATCGTCTCGGCGATGGCTTCCCGAAGTTCTGGGATACCGGCGTTCGCGGTGTAGTGGGTCTCGCCTGCGCGAGCGGCCTCCGCGGCGGCGTCGATGACGTGGCCGGGCGTGTCGAAGTCCGGTTCGCCCACTTCGAGTCGGACGATATCACCCTCCGCTTTCTCGGCGAGACCGAACATCACCCGAATCGTCGAGCGTTCGAGGTTGTCCACCCGGTCGGCGAGTCGCCGGGCAGTCTCGGTAGTCTCTGTCATGCCGATACCCACGGAACGTGCCCGCAAGTAAGTTTTCGCCCCGGAAGGGAAGCGACCTGATGGTCTCGGTGGCTACTCAAACTACCAGTATCGCCTCTCTGGATTTCACTACGGGTGGGACTGAAAGGGGCGGCCCGCTCGCGTTTGCGTGGTCGGTTCGGCGACCTCTATTCGGCGCGGGCGTTGCTGAGAGCGTCGAATATGTCGTCGGGAGACCGCGAGCGGGCCGGGGCTTTCGAAGTAGTCACAGTAGTGGTGATGGAATCTATCGACCGTGGTGAACCAATCACGACTTTCGAGACAGCTACGTTCTCGATAGAAATTCCTCCTCGTCGTGAACGAGGAATCTTTTTGCGCGCTCCGTCCGGACCCCGACACATGGTCTCAGAAATCTTCGACCCCGACGCATGGGAGTCTGCGGGTCCTGAATTCGACGACATCACCTACCATCGAGCAGTCGAGTCGGGCACCGTCCGGATCGCGTTCGACCGGCCGGAGGTTCGAAACGCCTTCCGACCCAAAACTGTAGACGAACTGTACGACGCGCTTGACCACGCGAAGCGCCAGACTGACGTGGGCTGTGTCCTCCTCACCGGCAACGGCCCGTCGCCCAAAGACGGCGGGTGGGCGTTCTGTTCGGGCGGCGACCAGCGGGTACGCGGCGACGAGGGCTACGAGTACCGCGGCGAAGACGGACAGAGCGAGCGAGCATCCAAGGGCGGCCGCCTGCACATCCTGGAAGTCCAGCGACTCATCCGCCACATCCCCAAACCAGTCCTCTGCGTCGTTCCCGGCTGGGCCGTGGGCGGCGGCCACAGCCTCCACGTCGTCTGCGACATGACCATCGCCAGTGAGGACCACGCGCTGTTCAAGCAGACCGACCCCGACGTAGCCTCTTTCGACGCCGGATTCGGCTCGGCGTATCTCGCCAAGCAGGTCGGCCAGAAGAAGGCCCGCGAAATCTTCTTCCTCGGGAAGAACTACGACGCCGAAGAAGCCGCCGAGATGGGCATGGTCAACGAGGCAGTCCCGCACGAGAAACTCGAAGAAGTCGCGCTCGACTGGGCCGAGACGATGAACGAGAAGAGTCCGACTGCGATGCGGATGCTCAAGTACGCCTTCAACATGACCGACGACGGCATGGTCGGCCAGCAGGTGTTCGCGGGCGAAGCGACTCGACTGGGGTACATGACCGACGAAGCGAAAGAGGGTCGAGACGCGTTCGTGGAAGGCAGAGAGCCTGACTTCGACGAGTTCGATTGGCACTACTAGGACCGGCCTTTTTTCCGCTCGGGTGGCAACGGGCCGCTTCGCGGCCCTGCCACCGCTCGCGCAAAAAACGTCGATGAAAAAAGGGACGCTCGAAATCCGTGCGCCGAGCGCACGGATTTCTCACGTCTTCTGCCACTGGACCGCAAGCGCGCCGCAGGCGCGCAGAACCGCGCTCACTGCGTTCGCGCAGACGCTGGAGGTGGTTGATTCGTCCTCTCGTTTCCGCCGGTGGTCAGTCCTGTCTTGACGCCTTCTACCCCAAATCCTTGGCATATGTGAGTCGCGGCAAGTCGAAGTTACCCGCACCACCCTCTTCGACTCGCTCGAAACCAGACGACTCGTAGAATCCGATTGCATCCTCGTTCTCCTGAAACACCGACAGTCGGAGCCGTTCCACGCCACGACTTTGCAGTTCCGCCTCCAATCGTTCGAGCAGTTTCGTTCCGACTCCTCGCCCCCAATCGTTGGGCTGGACGTAGATTCGATACAGGTGGTAGGTCGCGTCGCGGTCGTCGTCCGGCGCACCAATGGCGAACCCGACGACCCGACCCTCGGTGGTTGCGACGAAGAACGGTCGTTCCTCGCGGTTTACGTCTGCGGTCACGTTCTCGAGGTTGAACCACGAATCGACTTTATCCGTAACTGTTCCCTCCCCGAGTATCTCGTCGTAGGCCGCGTGCCATGACGCGCGAGCGACTCGCTGGACCGCCTCGGCGTCGTCGGCCGTCGTCTCACGGACGTTCATATCTTGCTTCGTTGATGTGAAGCCAAAATTCCTCCGACCTCCCAAACCACAGACGCTATGACCCGTTCGGCATAATCCCCAAATAATGAGCGACGTAGCTACCGAACACTCCCGCCGCGAGGCGTGGTGGATGGCCGCCCGGCCACACACCCTCCCGGCGGCCGCCGCGCCCATCTTCGTCGGCGTCGGCCTCGCAGTCCACGAGTCTAAGTTCGCCGCACTCCCGGCACTCGCCGCGTTCGTCGGCGCGGCCCTCATCCAAATCGGGACGAACTTCGCCAACGACTACTACGACGCCGTGAAGGGCGTCGATACCGACGAACGCAAGGGATTCACCCGCGTCACGCAGTCGGGTCTCATCGCGCCCGCCGAAGTCAAGCGCGCGATGTATCTCACCTTCGCAATCGCAATTCTCGTCGGCGTCTATCTGGTCTACGTCGGTGGGCTTCCCATCCTGCTCATCGGCCTCGCCAGCGTCGTCTCCGGTATCGCCTACGCGGGCGGCCCATTCCCCTTAGGGTCGAACGGCCTCGGCGACCTTTTCGTCTTCCTCTTCTTCGGCGTCATCGCCGTGATGGGTACCTTCTACGTGCAGGCCGCCGCTGTGGTCGCCGCCGCACCGTTCCCGATGGGGATTCCCGAAGGAACCGTCACACTCGCGGCGTTCGTGGCAAGTCTGCCTGTCGCGGCTATCTCTACGAACATCCTCGTCGTGAACAATATCCGAGACCTCGAAACCGACAAAGAGGCGGGCAAGCAGACGCTCGCGGTGATCATCGGCTACGGTGCCAGCAGAGCCGAGTACGTCGGGATGCTCGCACTCGCGTATCTCGCCCCCTTCTGGTTCTGGCTGGAAGCGGGGTACAGTCCCGCCGTTCTCCTGCCGCTGGTGACACTTCCCTACGCCGCCAAGATTACCCAGACCGTCCTCTCCGATACGTCGGGAGAAGCGCTGAACCCTGCGCTCGAACAGACCGGTAAACTGCTTGCGGGTCATTCCGTGCTGTTCGCGCTCGGGATGTTAGTTTGAACACGATGAACGCCGAAATTCGACCGTTCTCGTTGCCGCTCGCTTCGCCGCTCGACACTGCTCGCGGTCCAATCGAGCGACGGGACGGCTTCCTGTTCCGAGTGGAGTCCGCGGGAGTCGTCGGCGTCGGCGAAGCCACTCCGCTTCCGGGATGGACCGAATCGAGAGACGACTGCGAACAGGCACTCGAAACTGCGATAGAGCGACTCGACGCAGAGCCGGAAAATCCGGCTTCGAAAGGCGTTATCGCGGGCATGGACGAAACTCCCGCCGCGCGCCACGCCCTCGACCTCGCGCTCGCCGACCGCGAAGCGACCAACGAAGGCGTCCCGCTTTACCAGTATCTCGACGCTCTCTGGCGTGCCGACGGCGACGAATCGACCGACCGCGTCGTCGAACGAGTTCCCGCCAATGCGACCATCGGGGACTCCGGAGTCGAGGAGACCGTAGCGGATGCAGAGCGAGCGACCACCGAAGGCTTCGATTGCTTGAAGCTGAAGGTCGGCGCGCGAGACCTCTCAGCTGATATCGCACGCGTCGAAGCAGTCCGGGACGCCTGTCCAGACGCCGAACTCCGCGCCGACGCCAACGCCGCGTGGAATCGCGGGCAGGCCCAGACTTTCTTAGGTGCGGTCGGCGAGAGTATCGAATACGTCGAGCAACCGCTCGACGCGACCGACATCGCGGGTCTCGCCGCGCTCGACGGACCGGTCGCACTAGACGAGACGCTCGCCGAAGTCCCACTCGAAGACGCCCTCGACGCGAATCCCGAAGCGGTGATTTTGAAGCCGATGGCACTCGGTGGCCCGAGCAGAACGGTCGAGTTAGCGAGAAACGCACGCGAATCCGGCGTCGAACCGGTCGTGACCACGACTATCGACGGCGCAGTCGCTCGCACCGCGGCAGTCCACGTCGCGGCCGCGATTCCGGACGTGTCGGCCTGCGGTCTCGCTACCGCGACGATGCTCGACTCGGATTTGGGGCCGGACATCGCCCCGGTCGCAGACGGCCACGTGCTGGTCCCGCAGGGCGACGGCAACGGCACCGCGGATACGTGGGGTGCCAATAATAGCGGAGGCGAGGGAATCGACGGGGAGAACGGAGGCGAGAGCGATGCGTGAGGAACCGCCAACGCGCGACTGGTTGACCCACAGAGCGCGCGCGTCTCCCGAAAAGACGGCGCTCGTGGAAGCCGACGACGGGACCGAATGGAGCTACGCAGAACTAGACGACGCGGTCGCGGAGACCGCTGGTCAACTCGCCGCGCGGGGTGTCGAAGAAGGCGACCACCTCGGCGTGCTGATGGAGACTCGCGTGGCGTTCGTCAGGGTCGTTCACGCGGCGATGCGACTCGGTGCGGTGCTGGTGCCGCTGAACGCGAGACTCGCTCGGCCAGAGTTGGAGCGGCAGGCCGAGACGGCAGACGTGACGGCACTCGTCTGCGAGCGCCAGACGGAAGCCGATGCCATCGCCGTCGCGCAGCGTCGTAGCACGTCAGAGCGCGCCGCGACGATTCCAGTGGCAAGCGTCGATTCGCCCGAGGAGAAAGGAGCGGTCGCCCTGCGCGAACAGGGAACACAGCAATTCGAACCAGTCGAGTGGTCCCCCACAGACACGATGGCGATGCTGTTCACCTCCGGCACGACCGGCGACCCGAAAGCAGTCTCCCTCTCGATGGGGAACTTCTTCGCCAGCGCGACTGCCTCGGCGTTCCGCCTCGGCGTCCTCCCCGAGGACCGCTGGTTGCTCTGCCTCTCGATGTACCACATGGGCGGCCTCTCGGTCGTCCTCCGGTCGGCGCTGTACGGGACGGCCGTCGTCTTGCAGGAGGGCTTCGACGCGACTGCCGCGACGACCGCGATTGCTGAGTACGAGGTCACCGGCGTCTCGCTCGTGCCGACGATGCTCCGGCGGATGCTCGGTGCTTCCGACCTAGCCGACTCGCTCCGGTTCGTCCTACTCGGTGGCGCACCTGCCTCGGACGAACTTCTCGCGCGCTGTGAGACGCGCGGCGTGCCAGTCCACCCGACCTACGGCATGACCGAGACGACTTCTCAGATTGCCACCGCGTCCCCCCGAGAGGCGTTCGACTACGACGGTACGGTCGGCCGTCCCCTACTCGGCACCGACGTGACCGTGGTGGACGACGACGGTACTCCTCTGCCGTCCGGTGAAGCGGGTGAACTCGTCGTTTCGGGACCGACCGTGATGACTGGCTACTACGGCGATTCGGAGGCAACGGAAGAAGCGTTCGGTACCCACGGATTCCATACCGGCGACGTGGGCTACCGCGACGACGGTGGGCGACTCTGGATTCTGAATCGGCGCGAGGACCGCATCGTCACCGGCGGCGAGAACGTCCACCCCGGCGAGGTAGTCGAGGTCCTGCGCTCGCATCCGAAAATCCGCGAAGCCGCTGTCGTCGGCCTCGCAGACGACGAGTGGGGCGAGCGCGTCGCCGCACTCGTGGTGCCGGAGGAGGACGCGACTGACCGGGACGCATCGCTCACAGAAGACGCCCTCGACGCTCACTGCCGCGATAGATTGGCGGGCTACAAATGTCCGAAGACAATCGCGTTCGCCGACGAACTGCCGCGGACCGCGTCCGGAACCGTCGAGCGCGAGGCCGTCCGCGAGCGTCTGCTAGCGGACGGCGAGTGTGACGAGCGCGGAGATGAGCGCGACGAGCGCGACGAGCGCGACGAGCACGACGAGGGTGACGATTGCGACGAGTAGTCAGCTACAGTAGTGTCTCGACGGGACGCGTCTGTCCGCGGATTTCGCCTGCCTCGTTCTGCTGGGTGTGGACGTTGACGTACGCTTCCTCCGAGCGCATGGCGTCGAGCAGTACCGACAGCGATTCGCCGTCGAGCGGCCCTACGAACTCGTCACTCGTGATGGTCCCCTGTGCTATGACTCCGTTCGATTCTCCCTGTCGTAATTCTGGCTCGCGCGCGTCCACGCTGGGATAGAGCCAGACGCCCACCGGGCCGTTCTCGTCCGGGCCGCCGAGGTGGACGTGCGCCATGATGACGTTCTCGACGTTCGCCACCGCCAGCGAGTAGTCCACGCCGTCTTCGCCGACAGCGAAGATGGCGAGGCCCGTCGCAGGCGTCTCGACTGGCGGGTTCTGCTCGACTCCCGAGAGGGCGGCGACGAATAGCGTCGTCGCCTCGCCCTGCGTGGTAGTCTCCTGTTCGGTAGTCGTTTCTTGCGCGCCCGCCGACTCCACGACGCCGATTCCGGTGAGAGCGACTCCCAATTTGATGAGTTCGCGTCTCTCTATCCGCTCTATCATTCTCGAACCCCGGCCCTCTCTCGACCCGAACGAGCATAAGTCCTTGTCTACCTGACAAGATAGCGGTATTCGACCACGAGACGGGCAGCCCCCGCTTCCTGCCGGGGCCGCGACCTTTTAGCCGGTAACGACCGTAGTAGTGCCCGTGTGCACGCTCATCCTCGCGTGGCGGGTGTTCGACGGGACGCCGATAGCCGCCGCCGCGAACCGTGACGAAGCACTGGGTCGCCCCTCTCGGCCGCCCGGCGTCCTCGACAGCGACCCCACGGTCGTCGCGCCACAGGACGCCGAAGCGGGCGGGACGTGGCTCGGCTACAACGACGAGGGCTTGTTCGTCGCCATCACGAATCGACGGTCGGACATCGACGGCGAACGCTCGCGTGGTCTACTCGTCCGGGACGCCCTCGCCAGCGAGTCGGCCGCAGACGCCGTTTCGTTCGTCCGAACGGAACTCGCGGGGCGAGAGTACGCTGGCTTCAACCTCGTCGTCGCCGACGCCGAGGAGGCGACCCTGTTAGAGTGGGACGGGGTCCTTCGAACCTCGCATCTTGGACCCGGCGTTCACGTCGTCGTCAACGAAGGGCACAACGGCGCGGCCCCGAAAGCCAAGCGCATCCGCGAAGCCGCACATCCCGAGTATCACGAGACGGCCGACGCGTGGTTCGACCACGTGAAAGGCGTCCTGCGCGACCACGACCTGAAAGCCTGCGTCCACGCGGAGGGCTACGGGACGAAGTCCTCGTCGCTGGTCACGCTCGACGAAGACGGAACGGGACGCTACTGGTTCGCCGACGGCAAGCCCTGCGAGACCGACTACGAGCGGGTCGAAATCGAAGACAATCAATTTTAAACCGCTCCCGTTCTCACGTTGTGGTATGGCTGTATCCGAAGAGGACCTCAGCGAAGCGGAGCTCGCGGGCCTCGAACTCGTCAGGGAGACCGGCGGCATCCACCAGAGCGACTTCTGGAAGGAACTCGACGTTGACTCCCGCAAGGGGAGTCGCATCGTGGACTCCCTGTTCGAGAAGGGCCTCGTCCAGCGCGAGGAGACGGTGTACAACGGACACAACACCTATCTCATCACGCCCGCGCCACGCGACTTGGACTTCTCGCTGTTGATGGCAGGCGACATGCTCTCGCCGTTCATCGGTGAAGAGGAAATCGACGCCGAGAGCGACGCCTTCTCGCAGTGGATCATGAACTTGGCGTACGAATAATCCGATACAGACGACTTCTCTTGCAGATTCTTCCGTCGCTACGTCGAACAGAATAGCTCACCAAAAAGCGAAAATCGAACGAAACGGTCAGTTCTCCACAGCACTGCCCGCCCGAACAATCGTCTCCTCGCCGAACGCCGGACCCATGAACTGAATCCCAACCGGCAATCCGTCAACCTCACCAGCAGGCACCGAAATAGCGGGCAGGTCGGCCAGATTCGCGGGGACGGTGTTCGCGTCCGCGAGGTACATCTTGAGCGGGTCGTCCAGACTCTCGCCGACTTCGAACGGCGGGGTCGGCATCGTCGGACTCGCCACGACGTCAACCTGTTCGAAGGTCTCGTCGAAGTCCTGCTTGATCCACGCGCGAGCGTCCTGTGCCTGCTTGTAGTACTTGTCGTGGTACCCCGCCGAAAGCGCGTACGTGCCGAGCAGGATGCGGCGCTTGACCTCTTCGCCGAAGGCCTCTTCGCGAGCCTCGCTGAACGTCTCGTTCCAGTTACCGTCGAAACCGCCCGATTTCCCGTAGCGCACGCCGTCGAAGCGCGCGAGGTTCGAGGAGGCTTCCGACATGGCGATGACGTAGTAGGCTTCCACCGCGTGTTCGACCGAGGGGAGCGTGACCTCTTCGACGGTCGCGCCCTGCTCTCGGAGGTCGTCCAGCGTCTCCTCGAAGCGCTCCACGACGCCTTCGTCCGCACCCTCGATGAGTTCGGTTGGAACACCAATCGTTAGCCCCTCGACATCGCCGTCCGCCGCGCTGGCGTAGTCGGAGTCTGCACCTTCTTCTCGGGAGGTACCGTCGTGTTCGTCAGGACCACTAATCACGTCCAGCAGGCCTGCGGCCTCCTCGACAGTCGGCGCGAGCGGGCCGATCTGTTCGAGACTGTTCGCGTAGGCCACGAGTCCGTAGCGCGAGACGAGTCCGTAGGTCGGCTTGATGCCGACGACGCCGCAGAACGCCGCCGGGTTCCGAATCGAGCCACCCGTGTCGGACCCGAGCGCGAGGTCTGCTTTTCCTGCCGCGACGGCGGCCGCACTGCCGCCGGAAGAACCACCGGGAACCCGGTCGGTCGCGACAGGATTCACCGTCGCGCCATACGCCGACGTTTCGGTGGTCGAACCCATGCCGAACTCGTCCATGTTCGTCTTACCGACGATGGTCGCGCCAGCGTCCTTCAACTTCTGGACGACCGTGGCGTCGTACGGCGGCACGTAGTCGTCCAGCATCTCGGAGGCGCAGGTCGTGCGCACGCCCTCGGTGCTGATGTTGTCCTTGACGGCGACGGACTTGCCCGCGAGCGGGCCGTCCTCCTCGCCCTCGATGGTCGTTTCCGTGATGAAGATGTTCGCGTCGGAACTCATAGTTACGAGACGTTCGGTCCTTTGAAGTAGCCGTCTTCGGTCTCTGGTGCGTTGGCGAGTGCGTCCTCTTGGCTCAGGCACTCGCGGGCCTCGTCTTCGCGCATCACGTTCACGAGGTCGGCGTCACGTTCGACCTCTGGTACTTCGTCCAGCGTTTCGAAGTAGTCGAGGATGTCCGCGAACTGCTCGGTGAACCGCTCGACCTCCTCGTCGTCGAGATCGACGCGCGCGAGGCGGGCGATGTTGCGGACCTCCTCGGGTCCGGGAGACGATTCGCTCATACCTGTAGGGTTTCGTGGGCCAGCGGTAAGGGTTTCGATACGGGGTCTCGATTCGACGCTGAACCGCTCGCAACAACCATATTAAAAAGATAGGGAATTGCGCCGAACACACAACATAGAGATTCCGGGGTTTTCGGGACCGAGAAAGTCAGATATTGATGAACTGAAGAAAACGTTGCATCGAACCGCCACAGTCTTTAAGTAGATACGACCGCAACTGAAGAACGTATTCTGACCTCTGCGACAGCGACCCCTCTACCTTCGGTTGTCCCGTCGAACGACGCACCTATGATTCTGACCATGACTAACACACAAATTCGCAACCGAACGAACGAGCGAGCGGCGGACGAAACGGAGCGTGAACGGGAGGACGAGCAGGTCTGCCCCGAATGTGGCGGCAACCTCGTCGCCGACGACGAGCGCGGTGAGACCGTCTGTGCGGAGTGCGGACTAGTCGTGGACGAAGACCAAATCGACCCCGGCCCGGAGTGGCGTGCCTTCGACGCCAGTGAGAAAGACGAGAAGAGCAGGGTCGGCGCGCCCACCACCAACACGATGCACGACAAGGGTCTCTCGACCAACATCGGCTGGCAGGACAAGGACGCCTACGGCAACTCACTGGGGTCGCGCCAACGCCAGAAGATGCAGCGCCTGCGTAAGTGGAACGAGCGGTTCCGAACACGAGACAGCAAGGAGCGCAACCTCAAGCAGGCGCTCGGCGAAATCGACCGGATGGCGAGTGCGTCTGGTCTCCCCGACAACGTCCGGGAGACGGCGTCGGTCATCTATCGGCGCGCACTGAACGAGGACCTCCTACCGGGCCGCTCCATCGAAGGTGTCGCTACGAGCGCGCTCTACGCGGCCGCCCGCCAAGCGGGAACCCCGCGAAGTCTGGACGAGATAGCGAACGTCTCGCGGGTCGAGAAGGACGAAATCGCTCGCACGTATCGCTACGTCGTCCGAGAACTCGGCCTCGAAATCCAGCCCGCAGACCCCAAGAGCTACGTCCCGCGGTTCGTCTCGGACCTCGGCGTGAGCGAGGAAGTCGAACGGCGTGCCCGGGAACTCCTCGACAACGCCACCGAGAAGGGCATCCACAGCGGCAAGTCGCCGGTCGGTCTCGCCGCTGCGGCCGTCTACGCCGGTGCTCTCCTCAGCAACGAGAAAGTGACCCAAGCCGAGGTCAGCGACGTTTCGGACATCAGCGAGGTCACCATTCGCAACCGCTATCACGAACTGCTCGAAGCGGAAGAAGACACCGTCGCGCTCTAATTTTCCGTCGCTACCGCGCCTCCGAATTGCTCGGCAAACTCTCGAACCGGCGAGGTCGCTCGCCGAGAGTATCGCTGATTACGGAAGAGCCACCGAAGATACGTATTAGTGGTTCCGTGTCGTAGAACCTCCGGTTCATGAGTAACCCGGAGTCGGGGGAAACGCAACCGGGAGACACGCGAACGCAGTCGAGCGTTCGGTTCTGGGGACCCGCAGTCATCGCGTCGATGAGCATGTTCCTCGGGGTACTCGACTCGTCGATGATGAACGTCGCCGTGCCGTCCATCGTCGAGGACTTGAACACCACGGTCAGTTCGCTGCAAGGAGCTATCGCCGTGTATTCGATGGTGATGGCCGCACTCATCATTCCCGGCGGAAGCCTCAGAGCGGCCCTCGATTCCAGGCGACTCCTCCTCGTCACGCTCGCCGTCTACAGCGTCGGGACCTTTCTGGCAGGCATCAGCTGGAACTTCGCTGTCCTCTTTCTCGGTTGGTCACTCATCGAAGGCGTCGCGGCCGCTCTCCTGTTGCCGATTACCTACTCTATCGTCGTGGAGAACTACGCTGGAACCAACCGGGCGAAAGCCTTCGGGGCCATCGGGGGCGTGACGGCCGTCGGGGTCGCCGTCGGACCGATGGTCGGTGGAACCCTCACGACCTACGGAAGCTGGCGCTGGGGCTTGCTCGGCGAACTCCTCGTCGTGTTCGTAATCGTCGTATTGGCGCTCCGGTATCTGGAATCGAAGCCGAACGACGAGACCATCGCGTTCGACGCTGGCGGGACGATACTGTCGATTCTCGGAGTCGTCGGCATCATCGGCGGGTCGTTGCTCGCCGGGCACTACGGGTGGATTCGCCCGCTTCGGCCGTTCGTCGTCGGCGGGACCCAAATTCAGCCGCTCGGCCTCTCGCCAGCGATTTGGTGCATCGGGGTCGGAATCGTAGTCCTCTTCGCGTTCGTGCAGTGGGAACTCCGACAGGAGCGTGCCGACCGACCTGTGCTAGTCCCTCCAACAGTCTTGCAGAATCGAACGTTCGCGGCGGGCATCTCGACGTTCGCCAGCGAGTCGTTGTTCCTCGCCGGGTTCATGTTCACGGTTCCAGTGTTTCTCCAGTCAGCACTGGAGTTTTCGGCGTTCGAAAGCGGTGTCGCACTACTGCCGTTCTCCGTGACCACGCTCGTATTGGCAGTGGTCTCGACCGGTTGGCGGCAGTACGTCGCTCAGAAGCACATCATCCAGTTGGGACTCGTACTCATCGGCGTCGGAATGCTACTGCTGACCGGCCGTATCGGACTCGACTTGACTGTCTCTAAACTGGTCCTGCCGATGTCGGTCATCGGCATCGGTCTCGGACTGTTCACCGGGCAAGTGGTCGATTTATCGATGTCGGCCGTGCCCGAGTCCGAATCGGCCGTCTCGTCGGGCGTCATCAACTCACTGAGTCAACTGGGCTACGCGTTCGGGACGGCAGTGGCCGGTTCTGTCCTGCTGTCGCGGTTCTACGGGAGCGTCGTCGCTAGCGTCACCCGCCTCACGAGTGGTACGACGCTCGCGGCGGACGCTCGGCGACAACTCGCCGTTCGTCTCCAAGATGCGACGGAGACGACGACCCAAGCACAACAGGAGGCGTTCGTGAACGGGCTTCCACCTGCGACCCAACGCCAGATTACCGAAGCCGTTCAGAACGCGATGTTGACGGCCCAGAAGAGCGTGCTGGTAATCCTCGTGCTGTTCGTCTTGGTGACAATCTTCGTGTCGAGTTTCCTCCCACTGACGAAATTCCAACGGGGGGATACGTCGGAACCGACAGCGACGGCTAATGATGAAGAGACGGTCTCGACTGGCGAGTGACGGGAACCGCCGAAGACGCGTGGCTTGCGATGGGCGCGCTGGCGCTGATGACGGTTCTCTCTATCGCGGCCGCGACAGTTGCGATACGGCGTATCGATTGACGTGTGACTGGCTGGAGGTCATCCGAACGTCTCGGATTTCCTCACCAGCCCATCCCGGGATTATCGGCGGCCTGTCGGACCCAGGAAGCGACCTGCTCCTCGTCCAGCGTGTCCGTCTCTTTCACGTCCAAGGCTTGTCTCTCCGGTCCAGTCCCGCTCGGCGGTTCGGGTTCGAGGTAGGCGTCACACACGAAGGACAGTTTCACGTGGTTCTTGAACGCACTGAACGACGCGAACCAGCCTCCGTCTTCGACGCCATAGAACGGCTGGTGATACTTCACGGCGCGGCGCACGTCGGGCACTTCTCGTTGAATAATCTCGTCGAACTGTGTCGCAACCTCACTCTTCCAACCCGGTAACGCCGCAACGTACGCCTTCACCGCCGTCGAGCCATCGGTGTCGTCCTTCCTCCGTGCCGCTTGGTACCGTTTGCTCCGTACTTCCCACTCCTCCTGCGTCGGAACCTCGTCGGTCAACTCGATTTCCCCGAAGTCCTCGTCCACGATGGTCTCCTCGCCCGCTCGGCCTGAAATCGCGGTCACGACCAAGACTGAGTCTGGCTCTTCGGGTCCAGAAAACAGGTCGAAGTCCACCCGCAACGTATCTCCTCGCCAGTGACGAGCGAAGCCTACCCAGCCGTCGGGATGGTCGTCACGGGTGTCTCGCTCGACTCGAAAGAGACCCAACAGGGCTGGAATAGCGTCGGCACCCCATTGGAGTCCCTTCTCCAAGTCCGTGAAACGAACTCCCTCGTCGTGGTCGGCTTGGTAGTAGGGTGCTCTGATTGTTCGGTTCGCCATCACGAGTTCGGAGACCCGCTGGACGGTCAGTGACCCGGATGCGCTCATAGTCAGGTCCAATACGCGGTGTGAGGGTATCAAAATTCTTGTGGTTCACAGAACGCCGATTTCAGCCGTTTCCGGTGGTGTCAACAGACGATACGGGTATCGAGGATGTGCGATTAGTTTCTGGCGCGACGCTAGTTAAAGTCGGAACGCCAAAATCGACCGAATGACTGTGGACACACATGGAAACCACTCGCCACTTCACCGCGACGACGTACGTCGTCGAGAGCGGCGCGCTCGCCCTGCACCACCACGACCGACTCGACATGTGGCTCGCGCCCGGTGGGCACGTAGACCGGGATGAACTCCCCCGCGAAGCCGCCGAACGTGAAGTTCGCGAAGAGACTGGTCTCGACGTAGAACTGCTCGAACCGGAGACGAGCGTAGTCGCCGACGCCGGACGAGAACTCCCGCCTGCCGAACACACGATGCTGTTCGACATCGACGTGTACCCAGACGGCGATGTCGGCCACCAGCACATCGATTTCATCTACTACGCCGAAGCCGAGAACCGAGCAATCGACCCGGAAGACGGCGAGAAAGGTGCGTCTGCGTGGAGGTGGCTCACCGCCGACGAACTGGACGCCCGCGAGGAACTGGCGACCGAAGTCGTCCAACTCGGCAAAGAGGCTATCGAACGCGTCGAGTCGCGCTGAGCAAGAGGCCGTATCGACTGACGACTACCCACGAACGATTTTCAATTGAACACGCTATTTTATACTCTGAGAAGCTTAATTATCCACGGGTGTCAATACGTTACCAACATGAGCCTCGGCGGATTCGAGGACGTACTGCGTGCTGGCGAGCAATCGGCACTCTCGTGGGAAGCCTCCGACGTACGGTGGGCAGGTACGCGCGAGGACCCCCGCGACTCGCCCATCGAGTTCGCCGCCACGGAGCGTCGCTTGCTCCTCTCGAACGGGTCTCGAACGGTGACCGTCGAGTACGACCACGTCCGCGCCATCGAGTGCGAGCGGTCGGGGAGCGGGCCAGGACTCACCCTCGCGTTCGGCGCGTCGGGCGCTGTCGGCCTGTTCGTCGGACTCGTCGTCACGACGCGAGATTTCGTCGATGGACTCGGACTTATCGTCCTCTCGCTAATGCTCCTCGGCGTCGGAAGTACGGTCGGCGACTCGTTCGGCACGGACCACTACGAAACGACGCTCGTCATCGACAACGAGCGCCAGCGACTCACTTTCGTCACCTCCGAGGACGTCGCTCCCGAACTCCGGAAACTCGTCGCCGGCGCGGACGATTAAGAATCGACAGAACCCACCTGCGAGGCCACGTACTGCGAGACGTGGTCGTCCATCCGACGCTTGAACCCGGCCTGCCGAGCCAATCTATCGAGTTCCCGACTCACGAGACTCCCGTACTGGACAGCCTTCTTCTCGCGGAACGCCACGGGGTCGGGGACGAACTCGCGGGCCGCCAGTCGGAGTGCCTTCTTTCTCTCACCGCGGGAATCGACCAGCAACTCGCCCGGCAATCGGAGCGCCACACGCACTACCTGGTCGTCCAGCAATGGTGCGACCGGTTCGACGCCAGCGCCGCGCAGTGCCAGCACGTCGCGCTCTAGTTGGGCAGGGAGCGTGCCGACGACTTCGCGGGCCGCACCGCGAACCGTGTCCGCTTCGACGCGGGGGTCTTCTGGCGCACGAGCGACCTTCGCGTAGCCACCGAACAACTCGTCTGCGCCCTGTCCGACGGCGAGTCGGTCGTAGCCGTCTTCGGCCGCGCGCTTTCCGGCAAGGAACAGCGGGAGTGCGATGCTCACGTCCATCGCGTTCGTTCGATTCGTCTCGCGCGCGACTTCCGGAACTGCGTCTTCCACGTCCGACAGCGAGAGTTCGATAACGTCCAACTCTCTGTCCATCAGTCGTGCGGCCTGCCGCGCGGCCGCAACGTCGTGACTCTCCGGGAAGCCGACGACGTACAGCGGTGCGTCGAACGCGCTGGCGACGACTGCCGAATCCACACCGCCAGAAAACGCGACCGCGAGCGAGTCGCTTGCTGTTACATCTAAACTCGCCGCGAGTGCGTCACGGAGTTCCGTGACTGCTCGACGGTCGTCTTCGAACAGAGCGGGGTCTGGGAGTGAGAAAATCTGCTCGAACTCCTCGGCGGGCGCGTCCGAAGCGCCCGCCGGGCACACGTGTCCCGCCGGAACCGACTCGGGAGTATCGAGGTCCGACGGGTCGAAACTCCACGCTGCTGCGTCGTCGCGGTCGTAGAAGAGCGGTTGCCTGCCGAGTACGTCCCGGACGAGTCGGCCGTCGGGCAGTCGGCCAGCGAAGCCAGTAGTTCCAGATAGCGCGTCACCGTCGGCGACGGCCGAGGCGACGTGTTCGACCGACGCGCCGCGAATCACAGCATGTCGCCGAGTCGATTCTTGACCCGGCGTTTCGCACCGCCCGCCGCCTGTCGGAAGCTGATTCGCCACGGCGTGCGTTTTCCTTCGACGCTCGTCCGGCCGTCGAGGACCGCGTCGAGAATCCCCTCCGTCGTTCGCTCCTCGGCGTCGATTCGCGTGACTGCTTGCCCAACCATCTCGCTGATGTGGGCGTCACTGCCCGCCGTCTTCGGCAGGTCGTGGCGCTCGGCGAACTGTTCTGCCTTCCGGTTACCGCGGCCCGTGAGTAGGCGCGAGTTGTACACCTCGATGGCGTCTGCCTGGGCGAGTTGCGATCCGGTAATGTTCGCCATCACGCCACTGCGGGACTTCTGGAACGGGTGGGGAACGACTGCGACGCCGCCCGCATCGGCGATTCGGTCGAGCGTCTCGTCGAAGGACAGTCCGGCGGGGATGCGTTCCTCGATACCGAGCGCGAGGACGTGACCCGCCGTCGTACTGATTTCCATGCCGGGGAGTCCGACCAGCCCGTACTCCGGGGCCTTCTCTGCGGCTTCGAGGCTGGCGTCTATCTCGTCGTGGTCGGTGACCGCGACGGCGTCCAACCCGACGGCCTCCGCCTGCTGGAGCAGGAGGTCTATGGGGTCCCGACCGTCGTAGGAGAGCGACGAGTGGGCGTGTAACTCGACCGATAGCACAGGCGGACGTTGGCATGGCGGCGGCAAAAGCGACTCGGTACGAAATGGATGGCCAACGAACCCATTGCCGAGCGCCGTCCGCCACGGTCCGGACGCGCTCCACGGCGACTACAACCGTTCCGGACGCGCGTGGCTGGCGCTTGTCCAACCTCCGCAAGCATCCTCAGTGTCGTCTGTCACGGCTCGTTTGAAAGGGGACTTTCGTTTGTAGCCGTCAGTGCTATTTGTTTTCACGGAATATCACGTGACGTGTCCGATTTCGGTAATCCGGCTGGCTTCGATCTCGCAACAGTACTGACTGGCTCCGGGGTCACGCTCCTCCTCTCCGCCGGTATCGCTAAGTACGGCGACCAGTTTCGACTCAGCCCAGCAGAACTCTACGGCATTAGCGGTCTCGTCCTCGTCGTAATCGGGGTCGTCTTCGGTCTCGTTCTCGTCGCAACTGGGAACCGATAGTCGTACCGAATTGCGGTTCGGAGCGCTTCTTCTGGCAAATAGTACGGTCTAAGCAGCGCGCTACCCGTCACCGATGCAGACTCCCTCGCCACCAGTTTTGTATATCATCATGAGATTTATTAGTTCGAGGTCGGACGGAGTAAGTGTCAGATTTGAGGAGATAGTGTCAGAATCCAGAACTGAATATGCCGGAAAAACCGTCTCGCTCGCGGGAACGTCCGAACTCGGACGACTCCTCGTTGGTATGCACGTCCCTGCACATGGAAAGGCATTAATCTGCCCTGTCTGTACAGAAGAGTGAATGAGTCTCTCCGAGCAAGACCGCGAACTGGTCGTCGCCGAACTCGACCGGGAACCGACCCCGGCGGAGGCGGCGCTGTTCGAAAACCTCTGGAGCGAACACTGTGCGTACCGCTCGTCTCGACCCCTGCTCTCTGCCTTCGATTCGGAGGGCGAGCAGGTCGTCGTCGGGCCGGGCGACGACGCGGCAGTCGTGGAAGTCGCGGACGGCACTTACATCACGATGGGCATCGAGAGCCACAATCACCCCTCGTTCGTGGACCCCTACGACGGCGCGGCGACAGGCGTCGGCGGCATCGTCCGCGACACGCTCTCGATGGGTGCCTACCCAATCGCCCTGGCTGACTCGCTGTACTTCGGCGACTTCGAGAGGGAGCATTCGCGCTACCTGCTAGACGGCGTCGTGGAGGGCATCTCGGACTACGGCAACTCGATTGGCGTCCCGACGGTCACGGGCAGCACGGAGTTCCACCCGGACTACGAGGGTAACCCGCTCGTCAACGTCGCGTGCGTCGGACTGCTCTCCGAAGACCGCCTCGTGACTGCCGACGCCAAGGAAGTCGGCAACAAACTCGTTCTCGTGGGCAACGCGACGGGCCGCGATGGCCTCGGCGGTGCGAGTTTCGCTAGCGAGGACTTGGGCGAAGACGCCGAAACGGAGGACCGCCCCGCCGTGCAGGTTGGGGACCCCTACACCGAGAAGTTGCTCGTCGAAGCCAACGAGGAACTGTTGGACGAGGACCTCATCGAGGCGGCCCGCGACCTCGGCGCGGCCGGACTTGGCGGCGCGTCCTCGGAGATGATAGCCAAAGGCGGTCTCGGCTGTGAGATTCGATTGGAGGACGTCCACCAGCGCGAACCCAACATGAACGCGCTCGAAATCCTGCTCGCCGAATCGCAGGAGCGCATGTGCTACGAGGTCACGCCGGAGAACGTCGAAGCAGTCGAGGCAATCGCCGAGAAGTACGACCTCGGCTGTTCGGTCATCGGCGAAGTCACTGAGGGCAACTACACTTGCACCTTCGATAGCGAGGCGAACGACTCGGAAAAGCCGACCGAGGAGAGAAGCGACTCGGGAGGTCGTGAAACTGTCGTAGACGTAGACGCCTACTTCCTTGGGGAAGGCGCGCCGATGAACGACTTAGCGTCTGAGAACCCGGAGGAACAAGAGACGGACCTGCCCGACGCCGACCTCAGGGAGGCGTTCGAAGCAGTCGTCGCCAGTCCAAACTGCGCGAGTAAGCGGTGGGTCTACCGACAGTACGACCACGAAGTGCAGGTCCGCACGGCGACTGGCCCGGGTGACGATTCGGCGGTGTTGGCGCTCAGAGAAGCTGAAACCGGACTCGCATTTTCTTCGGGCGCGATTCCGCACTGGACGACTGCCGCGCCGTACGACGGCGCTCGCGCCGTCGCACTCGAAAACGCGACGAACATCGCGGCGAAGGGCGCGACACCCCTCGCGGCAGTGGACTGCCTGAACGGCGGCAACCCCGAAAAACCCGACGTGTACGGCGGCTTCAAAGGAATCGTAGACGGTCTGGCCGACATGTGTTCGGAACTCTCGGTGCCCGTCGTCGGTGGCAACGTCTCGCTGTACAACGACTCGCCGTCGGGGCCGATTCCGCCGACGCCGACGCTGGCGATGACCGGCACGAAAGAAGGGTACGATGCGCCGCCCGCCGCGCTCTCAGGTGACGGTACCCTGCTCGTCGTCGGCGACGACGGCGGCGCGAAGTTGGGCGGTTCAGAGTATCTCGCGCAGATGGGCGGGAGCGACCAGTTCCCCGAACTCCCGGAAAACGCGAGCGAAGTCGTGGCGGCACTCGCGGAAGTCGCAAACCTCGACTCGTCGCTCGCAGTTCACGACGTGAGCAACGGTGGCCTCGGGGTCACGCTCGCCGAGATGGTCACCGAGGAGGCGGGTGCGACGGTGGACGTTTCGAGCATCGAAGTGCTCTTCGCAGAGACGCCAGGGCGCGCAGTGGTGGAGACCACCGACCCTGAAGCAGTTCGCACGGCGTTCGACGGCGTCGCCCCAATCGCGGAACTCGGCGAGAGCGACGACACTGGCGTCTTGGAACTCTCGGTCGGCGACGAGTCGCTAGTCTACGACGCGGCCGAAATCGGCGGACTTCGAGAGACGCTCGCCCGCGAGTTGGACTGACTTTTCACTTCGGTCACCGCAACTCCTTTGCTCCGGCGGTCCCCGTGGTGAAACGTGTCACGGACCGCTATCGTCTGCGTCTTCTGTCTCTTGCTCGCGGGGTGTACGGCCCCCGCTGCGAATCCGACGACGAACGCCGTTGGGAACGGTGCCCCGCCTGACGCGAACGACCCCGTCGAGACGACGACCGTTCCCAGCGACTCGAACGCGACCACACAGAGTGGTGAATCCGGCTACGACATCCCCGTCAGCGGCGGGTCGCTCCCGATAGACCACGAGCGAACGTTTGGGAGAACTATCGGACTGCTCGGCGCGAACGCTTCGCCGCCGACGGTTCTGCTCGTTAAATCTCCCGAGGAGTTGGCCTCGCCGAGCGGTCCGAACGGTGGTTCTGGGAGCGGGCAATCGACGACCAGTCGGACGTTTCTCGGCGTGATGGGTGTCGGACAGGATTCGGGTGGTGGCGAACGAGACGACGGAGAATCGGACGACGGCGACGACTCCCGACCGACTGGCATCACCGTCGCGGCCTACGTGCCGTCGGCGTACTCAGTCGTCGTGAACGAGCGCCTGACCGCGCCGCGCTACGAACGGAGTCTAGAGCGGACGCTTGCCCACGAGTACACCCACACGGTGCAGTTCCAGCGCGATGCGTTCACGCGACTTCAGCGCGCGCTCTCGCTCCGAGACGACTACTCTCGGGACACGTATCTGGTCTACCTCGGCGTCGTCGAAGGTGCGGGCGTCTACACCGAGGTCGCCTACGACCGCGAGTACCTCGGGGGGCGTGGTTCGCCGACGATTTCGAACGCGCAGTACCGAAACGCCCCCTCGGCGGCCCAGTACTCGCTGGCGCGCTACTACTTCGGCTACCGGTACCTCGACGCCCGACTCGACTCCCCGTCGGGTCTCGAAACAGTGTACGACGACCCACCGCGAACGACCGAGGAGTTGCTTCACAATCTGACGCCGGGGTCAGAACCGCCGAAGCCACTCTCGGTCTCGACGGCATTCACAGACGACCGGTCGGTCGGACTCGCCGACACCAACGGCGAGTTGATGACGCGAATCTTCCTCGCGACCGAACTGAACGCTTCGCGGGCGTCGAGCGGTGCCGACGGCTGGGGCAACGACAAAGTCGTGCCAGTCGAAGGCCCGAACCGGAGTTTCGTCTGGGCGACTCGTTGGGACTCCCCAGCGGAAGCCAACGAGTTCGAAACCACCCTAACGGAGTATCTCGCGGCCCGTGGCGAGCAATCAGGCGACATCTGGCTTGACGGCCCGCTCCGATTTCGCGTGGTCAGGGTCAGCGACGAGTCGGTGGTCTTGCTCGCTGGCGACGAGTCGTTCGTCCGGAACAGTTCGGCTTCAGGGTCGGACTCGACTGTGGAAGTGAGGACAGAATAGGAAGTTGGGCGTCTCTTTCACGACCTTTGTCCTCGGGAACGGCGCGCGCTGGCCGCGGCGTTGAGGCCGCGGCCAGACACGTGCGAGGTCTTCGTGAACGCAGTGAACGAAGTCGTTCGAAAGGGCGAAGCCCTTTCGTGATGTTGTCAGACTACGTCTGACAGCTTGCAGGACCTCCGGTCCTGCAATGCCGAAAACCTTCGGTTTTCGAGCAGCTCGGCAGACGCGGTTTGTCTGCCGGGAGACGAGTATCACAGCGCGGAAGACGCGACCATTCGGGTCGCGTCTTCCGAACCCGAGAAACGCAGTCGGGTGGGAGGTGTGTGGCCGTCGCGGTGCGGTCTTCCCGGTTTCGGGAGTAGATAGCTTCACTGCGATTACTCTGTTCCTTCTCTACGCGTTGACTCTTCACTCGATTTCGTGTTCGACTTGCGTTTCCCGACCCTGTCCAGAATCCACGCCCAGAACCCCGTCCAACCTACGTTCGAACTCGTGCTGAGAGAGTTCACCGGCCGCGTATCGTCGTTTCAGAATCTCTTCGGGGTCGTCTTCGTCGCGTCGCACTCTCGCATCGCTACTCACACGCTCACTTCTCCCGACTTCGTACTCTTTCACCGACTCAAGATTGCCAATCAACGAGAGGTACACCGGCCAGAGGACAACCAGCGAAATCGCCAGCAATGCCGAACCGACCGGCACCGAGGCGAGTCCGACGAGTTCGCTCAGGAACAGCGGCGAGACCGGGCCGGTCACCTGCACGATACCCGCGAAGAACAGGAACGAACCGAGACCGAGGCCGAAGACCACTCCGAACAGTGTCCTGCCGAGCGCGCCGTCCGGCGTGTACTGCTCGATTCGGTCGTGCCACCCGAGCGACTGCGATGGAGAGCGAGGCATCGACTACGTATCAGTATCGAGCTGTAAAATAACTGTCGGGAAGGTGGTCGGGTCGAACTTAGAGGTCTACTCTGTCGCCGATTTCTACGAGTTCCAGTCGCTCCGGATACTCGAAGCTCTTCGCGTGGTGGTGCAGTACCTTCGGGTCCGAAGTCATGCCCTTCCACATGTCCCAATGGCTCGGCAGGAAACGGTCGAACTGCAGGTCGCTGGCTGCCTCGACGGCCTGATTCTCGTCGTTGTACCAGCGCGTGCGCGTCGGTTCGCCGGTCTGCTTGTCCGGGATGTTGCCCACGGTGCCGAACGCCAGCACGCCGAGGTCGATGTCGTACGTCTCGCCGATTCGTGCGAACTCGTCGCTGGGCTTGGTGTCGCCGCCGTGGAAGAAGGTCGCGTCCTCGTACTCGACGACGTAGCTCACGGGATGGGTCGCGTCGGGGTCGTGGGCGGGTTCGACGTGAATCGTGAACGCGCCGACTTCGAAGCTGTCGCCCTCCTCGATTTCCTCGAACTGGTCGTCGCTCACGTTCCACTCGTCGGTCCAGTTCTCGTCGTCCCGAGCGACTGCGAGGCTGTCGTCGGGCGCGTAGTAGTTTGCGCCAGTGTTCGCCAGAATCGGAGCCTGACTCGGTCCGTCAACGTGGTCGGTGTGTTCGTGCGTGGCCAGCACGGCGTCGGCCTCCGTCACGTCTTCGGGGTCGAACGGTACCGGAATCATCCGCGTGGTTCGCGGTGGGTCACCGACGCCGAGGTACGGGTCGATGTAGATGGTGGTCTGCTCGGCCTTCAGGACGAAGCCGTTACAGCCCAGATACCAGACTGCGACGCCATCCGGTGCTGCCTCGGCGACTGCTCGCGGGAGCCAGTCGCCCCAGTCGCTGTGAATCGTCATACGCGAGGAGTTGACGACGAGGCCGGTAAGCCTTGCGTTCGCGGCGAGCTTACAACTCCCGGAGTCTCACGTCTTCACAGACTCTTCAGTCGGACCTCGTCGTCCTCGATAGCTTCGATGCGCTCCGCCGACACGGAGTAGGCCTCTTCGTCGCGGCTTTTCCATCCGAGGCGAGTCTTGATTCTGTCGGCGATGCCCGGATTCGGGTCTACGTAGACCATCGACGAGGCTTCGTCTACCTTGGTGACGACCCCAACCTTCTCGCCGCTGGCGTTCACGACGCGCTTGCCGACGTCGCCGTCGTCTGGCGACAGTGACGGGGCTTCGTTCGTGGCCGAAACGGCTGCCTCGGCCGCCGTTTCGGCAGGCGCTTCCGTGGTCTCGGTCACTTTGGATTTGGGGTCGGTGTCTCGCTCTGCTTCCTCGTACGCGCCAGTACGGTCTACCAGTTCGAGTTGGCCGGGACCCTCGTTCGGCCGGTCGCCGTAACGGACGAGCGCCAACTCGTGGGCGTCGAAGCGCTCGAAGAACGCCTCCCACGACGTCTCTTCGACCGATTCGTCGTCGTCGCCGTCGGTTCCGGGGTAGTAGATGTACGGAAGCTCTCGCTCACCCTGCGTCTCGTCCGTTCTGAGTGCCGGTTTCGCGCCGTTGCTCTCGACCCACGTCCGGACCGTCTCGTGGGTCGTGGTGATGTTCGTCTCCTCGCTCGTGATAGTCGTGTCTGTGTCGTCGTCCATTCTCCCACCCACGACGACTCTCTACGAGGACGCACTTAGCCGTGCCGCCCCCTAAATACCGGTGTGTTCGTGGCCGCAAATTTAAGGGTTCGAATCGTCGTAGTGGCAAGGGCCTCTCCATGAGTGTAGTCGCCGAATTTCGGACAGTCTCCGAAGAGTTAGTACTCTCTCCGACGCTCCGCACAGTCCCCGAGATAACTGTCGAGGTCGAACGAGAGTTCGCAACCGACCCGGAACGCCCGATTCTGTTCTTCTGGGCCCACGGCGGGTGGTTCGACCGCTTCGAATCCGAGTTGCACGCCGACCCGAGCGTCACCGACGTGGTTCGTCTCGACGTAGTCGAAGACGGGTCGGCGGTCGAACTGTCTCGATACGACGGCAGTGGCGACGGCGAGTGTCGCCTGTACCGCGCGCAGTTGACCGACCACCCCGTCACGCTGTACCCGGTCTACGTGGGTCTCGGTGCCGCCATGCTCGAACTGGTCGGGTCCGGCGACAGGTGGGACGCGAAGATGCGGTTCCCCTCCCGCGACGCGCTATCGGAGTTTCGCCAGCACTGTCTCGACGAAGACGTCGAGTTCTCGCTCAAGCGACTGTACGGGCCGGAATCATCGACGAGCGGAACCGACGACGAGTTGACCGACCGCCAGCGAGAAGCACTCCGACTAGCACTTGACCACGGCTACTTCGAAGTGCCGCGAGAGACGCCACTCTCTGCGCTCGGCGACGAGTTGAACGTCTCGGACCAAGCGGTGTCAGAGCGCATCCGCCGCGGCGTCCGCTCCGTCGTCGCCGACAGCTTAGGTGAGAAAGAAAGCTGAGTCGTCTATTCCTGACAGCAACCGCCGCCCTGCTCGCCGAAGTCCACCGCGAGCGGTTCCGAGATAGCCTCGTTGACGGCTTCGAGCGTCGATTCGAGTTCGTCCTGTGCTTCCATGTACTCGGCCATCACCGGCAGTTCGTGGAGGTCTTCCTGCGCTTCGCGGACCTTCTCTACGTCCTCCTGTGTCGCCTCGCCGGTCTGGCGCGCGAGCATGAACTCCTGTCGCAGTTGCTCGAACTCCTTGACTCGCTCCTGCGCTTCGGCGTCGTTCTCGACGGCCTCCTTCGCTTCCTCGAACTGCTGGTACTCCGTAGACTCGGCGATGCGCTCGCCGAGTTCGCTGCCGAGTTCTTCGAGTCGGCTCAGGTTCGTGGTCTCGCCGTCGGCTTCGGTCTCGATGCTCATGTCGCGGGCTTAGACCTGTGGCGTTTTAGATGTGCCGGATGGAGACGTTATCTTGGGTTGTCGGAGCTAGTTGCTGTCGCTGAGAAATCAGTCTCGCCTTATTAGAACTATGTGACGCAGTGCAGCTAGCTACTCCCGAAACCAAGGTGGGACCGCACAGCACCGCACCGCGACCGCACCGGCCACACACCTCCCCACCCGACTGCGCGACTCAGTACGACCGGCGCGACGTGTCGCGTCTGTCGGGCTTTCGTTGCTCATCCCTCGCACGGGTTTGGCGCGGCATTGAGCCGCGCCAGCGCGCGCCGATGACATGAACTCAGTTTCGCGTATTTTCGCTGACGACCGGCGCGTGCGGGCGAATCCCAGAGGTGATTCGCCCGTTCACGTGAGGGATGACTGAGCGTTAGCGAAGGAATCGGTTGGGGAGGTGTGTGCCCTCGCGGAGCGGTGCTGTGCGGTTCTCCTTTGTATCGTGTGAGCAGGAAGCTTCTCTGTGTCCGTTATCCTTCGTATATTCGTTCCTCCGGAACGAGAAGCAGCACCGACGTACTCACTAACTCTTTCCAACCATCCCACCCACTTCCAGAACACCGCACTTAAACGCCCGCAACGACAACCCCGTTGCAATGAGCCAAGAGAGCGAGTATAGCGAGGGCGACCTCCGGAAGACCGGCATGTCGCTCAAGCACGACCGGGAGTGGGACTACGAACTCGACAGGATTGTCGAGGCAGTCGAAGAGCGAGACGCCACCAAGGTCGGCTTGCAGTTCCCCGAGGGTCTCAAGCGTCGCGGCCCGAAAGTCGCCGACGACATCCGCGCGCTCGTCCCCGACGACGTGACCGTGATGATTTCCGGCCAGCCCTGTTACGGGGCTTGTGACCTCGACACCTTCCTGATGAAGCGCACCGACGTGTTCGTCCACTTCGGCCACTCGCCGATGAAGAACACGGACAAGGTCATCTACGTCCCGCTGTTCTCGAACGTGGACGTCTTCCCCATCATGGAGGAGTCGCTGGAGGAACTCGCGGACCCAGACGAAAATCCCGACGTCGGTCTCGTGACGACCGCCCAGCACATGAACCGCTTCGAAGAGATGAAAGACTGGCTGGACGAGCGCGGCTACGAAGTCCACACTCGCCGGGGCGACGACCGCCTGACCCACGAGGGGCAGGTCCTCGGTTGTAACTACGCCAGCGCCGACATCGACGCCGACCAAGTGCTGTACGTCGGCGGCGGGAAGTTCCACCCGCTCGGCCTTGCAATGGAGCATCCCGACAAGAACGTCGTCATCGCCGACCCCGTGAACAACGTCGTGACGATTGCAGATACAGAAAAGTTCCTCAAGCAACGCTACGCCTCGGTCCACAAGGCGATGGACGCCGAAAAGTGGGGCGTGATCTTCTGTACGAAAATCGGCCAAGGTCGCTGGGAGCAGGCCCAAGAAATTCTGGACGACAACGACGACGCTTACCTCATCACCATGGACGAGGTGACACCTGACCGTCTGCGCAACTTCGACATGGACGCGTTCGTGAATACGGGGTGCCCACGCATCACGACCGACGACGGCCCGCAGTTCCACAAGCCGATGCTCACGCCCGGCGAGTACGAGATTGCGGTCGGCAACAAGCCACTCGAAGACTTGAGCTTCGATACCTTCCACGGGACTTGGTAAGCGGTTCGTTGTTCGCTCCGCTTTTTTCTCTTCGCTTCTCTCGTTCCGCGCTACTCTTTCGCGCGACGTTCCGCCAGCACGAGCAAGTCTGTCGTATCCACGAGGAAGACGATTGCACTGCCGATGACGAGCAGAATTCCCACAAGCGTCAGTACCGCATCCTGGCGAAAGACGAGGTAGATGCCCCCCACGAGCATCACTGCCGCGGCGGCGGCGAGGAGCGCACCTCGACGCGTGCGGTTCATGTGCTAACACTCGACGTGATAGTTGATAAACTACTGGCCTAATTCTGCGAGGCACCGGTTCGTGTCTCCGCCGTCGCTACATTTTTGTCGATACTCTATCTGGTCACGAGTATGTCCCTCCAACTCGAAAGTGCAACCACCACGGGGTGTCGCCCGTGAACCGCCGCCACTTTCTCGCCGCCGGAGCGGTCCTCGGCGGCGGGTCCATCGGTGCCGTCGCGCTCGGCGTCCCCGACGCCGTCGCGCTAGAACTCGCCAGACGCGAGTCGGTGCCGGAACTCCGACCGCAGGTTTCCGTCACTCCGAGTCACGCCGAAGCGGCCCGCAAACACGGCCAGCGAGTTCTGAAAGATGCTCGAACCGCGTGGGACCGCGCCGATACCTCGGCACTCGACAGACATCAGCACAGTTCGTTCGAGAGCAAGTTGGAGATGGCCGAAAGTTTTCTGGCCGACGTAGACGAGACCACGGCAACGCTCCAAACGCTCGAAGCGTGCCAGTACGCGGTTGGCGAGGCTGCCAAGACGCTCGGTGCGGCGCGCTACCTGAACGACCGATTCGACCGCGAGAAGCACGTAGAGGACGCCGAGCGACTGTACGGCGGTGCTGAGCAGTTCCGCGACGGTATCGACTACACTTGCGGGTACACCGACCTGTTCGTCGTTCACGTCGAACGAGCAGAGTACAACGCCCGCCAGACGAGGATGCGCCTCGACGGGTACGTCGAGGACGACGCGCAAAACGGCGAAGAGGAGAAGGGCGACGACGGGAATCCCATCGAGGCCGCCGCGAGCCTCGTTTCGGCAGTCGAGACGGCGAAGCGGGACTTGGAAGATGGCAAGCGAATCTACCGTGATTATCGCTCGCGCGACCCCGTTCGAGACCCGTTCGCAGACGCACTGGCGCGCAACTACGAGGACCTGCACTCGCAGGCGACGCAGATGCACGAAGCACGCGACGAGGACGCGCTCGACCACCTCGAAGACGGTCCCTACCTGCGGGCCCGCGACCGAATCGCCTCTCACGGCTGGTACTATGGCCAGTCGCGTTTGCGCGATGCGACCCGACAGCGCAAATTGGGCGACAGAGTCTACGCCGCCGTCACCGCCGCCGAGTCGTTGCAGGAATTTCTCGCGTGGCGGTACGGGACTGCACATCTCGAAATTACCCGCGAGACCGAGACGGTCGATGCGAGTACGGTCGCCGACGCGAAGCGAACTGCGGTCAGCGAATTCGAATCGGCGTACCAGCACGCGGAAGGCGCGCCCGTGATTCGTCGGCTTCTCGAAACCGCACGAGAGCGCATCGACACTGGCGACGACGCGCTGGATTGGAACGACAAGGAGTATCCGCGTGCGCAGGTCTGTGGTTACTACCTGCTCGGGGCGGGGCACGCGAAGTATGCCGTGCAGACTGCGCGGCGACTCACGCGAAGAGAATAGCCGAGCGCGAGATTAGAAGTTCGAGACGACTTCCGACATACAGCCGTCGCCGGGTTCGTGGTACGAGAAGTGGTCCGGCACGTAGTTGACGTTGTGGTCGGTGTAGTTCGCTGGCGGGGTGCCCTCACAGCCTTCCTCGCCGACTGCCGAGTCGAACTCGCCGGTCGAGTACGCCCAGTTCAGCACGTCGTCTTCGTCCTTCCAGTAGTTGTCCACGTGACCGGCGACGGCGGCGATGTCGTCACCGTACTCGCCGCTGACCGACACAGCGTCGTTGTCCGCGGCCGCGCCGAGGAGCGTGGCGGACTCGATGGAGTCCTGCTCGCCGAGTCCGTTGAGTTCCTTCAGCGTCGAGACCAGCACCCTGCCACCGAGCGAGTGGCCGATGAGTCGCACGTCGGCACCGGTCTGAGAGCGGTAGTACCGGATGAAGTTGGCGAGTTTCTTGCCGTTGCGTTCGGCGATGTCAGTCGCCGGCCACCAGTCGGTCGTGCTAGTGTCCGAGTCGTAGCTGAAGCCGATGACCGGCTGGTCGTAGCCGTTGTTCCGAAGCGAGGTCTTGATAGTCTGGAAGTGGTCCGGGGCGGCCGACTTCTCGACCAGCCAGCCGTGAATCGAAATCATCACTTCGTCCGGGTCGGCGCTACTGCCGTAGCCGGGGATGTCGCCGACGGTGCTGTAGTCCCACGCGGTGTGGCCGTCGGTCAACTGGTCGCCGTACCACCAGTGGATGTCGAAGTGTCCGCGCGTGGTCGCTCGTGGGAAGTCGGCGGGACCGGTGATGTCGCCGTCGTCGCCCTCGAACGCCGCGGCAGAGCCGGTGAATCCGGCGAGCCCCACTGCGGTGACGCCGGTCGCTTTCAGGAATCGTCGTCGCGTCGCGTCTACGTTGGAATCGTCTGGTGAGCGCATATTCCACGACATGCACTAACGATTATTAACTTTATTCCGCAGCATATGAACTTTACAGTAGTTTATCATTCCGCTATCAAAACTCCCCGGAGCGGATGTTTCGCGGAGTTCGTACCGGAGTTCACCCGTGCAGTTCGAACTCCACCGCGTAGACGGCCCCCTCGCCGTCTCGCTCGACTGGAACTGCGAAGGCGTACGTGCCGGGTTCGATGGGTCCGACGCGGAGTCGCCACGTCCCGCTTCCGTCGGACTCCTGCTCGCACGTTTCGTCGATATCGCGTTCGAGAGTCAGCACCCAGTCGTGGCTCCGTCGGGGTTTGAGGTACATCGCGGGCTTTGGCGTGAATTTCGGGGCGACGTGTCGCCATCCGTTTGCGGTTCGCTCGAAGAGGTTCCAGCCGTAGTAGTTCGTCTCTATGCCGGTGTCGCCGTCGTTCACCAGCCGAAGCGTGAACTCCGCTTCGGGGACCGACCTGCTGGTCGCAGACGAATCGAGTCGCGTCTTCGCGTCGGCGGCGACATCTGCCGACCAGACGACTCGTGCTTGGTCACCGGGAAATTTGGCGAGGATGTCAGCGCCGTCTTCGTTCATCCATCTGCAGTCTCTTCACTCGTCTCGACTTTGTACGTGTCGCCGTCGTACCGGACGTAGGTCGGGCCTTGCGTAGCCAGAATCACCGACGCCATCTCCTCGCGTGCGTTCTCGACGCGAACTGTCTCGACGCCCGCCTCGAAGTGCGCCAGCGCGTTCCGCACGGCAGTAGTTCGAAGCACCTGCTCGGTGACGACTCGCTTTGGCTCTTCCGGTGGGTCGCCGACCCGCGTTGCGGTGAGTCGCTTCTTCGAGTTCGACTTGGTGGTCGTCACGACGACGGTGCCGTCGTTCCGTTCGACGCTCTCGATTCCGACCGGTGTCAGTTCGAGCGAGTCCCCGGTAAGTTCGAAGCGTCTGACGAACGCAATCTGACGCTCGTCGCTCTGGCCCCGGAACCAGCCGCTGACGCCGAGCGCGTAGGTGCCCGCGCCGAGTCCGGGAACCGAGATGTCCTCAGTCCCCTGCGCGGTCGGTATCGGCTGGTCGAGGTCGGTGTTATCGACGGTGAGGGTCCACGTGTGCGAACCGCCTGATTCGAGGGTATGTAGTGGTGCTGGCCAGTACGATGGAGTGACGTGGTACCACGCTCCCTTGACCCGCTTCCAGAGTTTCCATCCGTAGAAGTTCGAGGCGAACGCGAGGTTCGTCGTGTTCTCCAGCGTGAACGACAGTTTGGCTTTCGGGAGCGTCTCGGAGTCGCTGGACCCGTCGAGAACCATCGGGCTATCTGCTCTTGGTGAGCAGACGACGTAGTTTTCGCCCCACTTCGGACACTCCTCTGGGTTCTGCACTCCGAGTTCCGGCGGTTCGGTGGTCGTCCTGGATGGGGTCTCGGTAATCGGGTCAGTCGTCGTCTCGTTCGTCGGCGTCTCGCTGGTCGTCCCACTTCCCGACGTGTCGGAGAGACAGCCACCGAACGCTGCGCTTCCGAGGAGGGAGAGGGCTTGACGGCGGTTCATGGCGATTCCTTTTCGCCCTCTGGATAAGTGTCTTCAGATGGCTGAAAGAACCGCTTCACTCTTTCCAGCACCGAGAGATTACTATTGCGCATACACAAACCTTTTAGTATAACCAAACGGAATGTGCTGTCAAGATGAGTACGACCCGTTCCGCCGACGCCCGAACCGCCGTCGAACACTGCCGAATCGAGGACGCGACTCCCGTCACGCTCGACGCCGAGGCACTGCCATCGACCGCGCCACAGCGTCTGCGTGACGTGAAAGCCGAACTGGACGCAGACGACCTCGTTCCCGCGCGACTCGTCGTGGACACCTGCTTCGACGAGGACTGCTCGTTCGCGACGCAGGAGGAGGCAGACCGCGTGCGGGAGTACGTCCGCGCCGCTGGCTTCCTCGGCGCTGGCACTGTCACCGTCGAGTTCGACGGCGTGGCCGACCCCGCGAAAGTCCGGCCAGCGCTCGCCGCAGTGGCCGAGCGCGCCGAGCGCGAGGGCGTGACGCTCGATGTGGACGGACCCCTCAGCTTGGACTGAATCCGAAGACTCTCTTTCTCCCGGCGTCTTCCCATTCGCATGAAGGCCGCTCTGGAGCGCCGTCTCTCGGAAGTTTCGGGCTTCGCCGACCCGAAGGTCGAGTACGAGCAGTACCCGACGCCCGCCGACCTCGCGGCCCATCTGGTCCACCTCGCGGACGTGCAGGGGGACCTCGCAGGCAAGACAGTCGTCGATTTGGGGACCGGAACCGGCATACTCGCGCTCGGTGCGGCGACTCGCAATCCGGCCCGCGTTCTGGGCGTCGAACGCGACCCAGAGGCACTCTCACTGGCCCGCGAGAACGAGGCGCGATTCGCCCCCGAAGTCGGGGTCGAGTGGCTCCTCGCGGACGCGACTCGCCCACCGCTCTGTCTCTCAGATGTGACCGTTTTGATGAACCCGCCGTTCGGCGCACAGCGCGGTAACGTCCACGCCGACCGCGCGTTTCTAGAAACAGTCGCGGACATCGCGGCGGTCTCCTACTCGATTCACAACGAAGGTAGTCGGGAGTTCGTGGAGGCGTTCGCCGACGACGACGACGGTGAGGTGACCCACGCGTTTCGCGCAGAATTAGCCCTCGCCAAACAGTACGACCACCAGACGAGCGAGCGCGAAGTCATCGACGCCGAAGTCTTTCGAATAGAGTGGTGAGCGCTTCGAAAACGCGGAGGAGTGGCGACCAGAGGTACATGTGGAATTGCCAGTAGATTCCTTGGAGCATGTTTTCGACGACCGAAATCGGAGAGAAGCCCGCGTCCGGATTCTCTGCAGGCTCGAATTTGGTTTCGAGCGTGCCCCGCGAGACGTGGCGTATCTCTCCCGTGTGTGCGCGCCGACCGTTCGCGTCCGTGACTCGGAGCAGTGTCACTTCTTCAGTCGCGCCGACGACTCTGTAGACGGTCGAATCACGCGCCTCGTCAGTTCGCCGGTAGTGGTTGCCAACTTTGATCATCGTCGTGGTCATTTCGACTCGATGAGCAAATCCGTTGCGCGAGTCGCGGTCAGTTCGTTCGTTGCGCGAGCCACGGTCAGTTCGCGCGCTCGACGCACTGGCCGCGTTCGAGGTAGACGTGTTCGTGCGTCGTCTCTTGGCCGTCTCGGCCGCTCGTCCGCACGTCGCCGAAGTAGACGGGCAAGCCCATCCCGAGGAAGAAGTTCGGGCGGTCTTGGACGTGGAAGTGGAGGTGCGGTTCGGTGGAGTTACCGGAGTTGCCACAGCGGCCGATTCGCTGTCCGCGCTCGACGCGCTGGCCTTCGGACACTTCGACGCTGTCTTCTCGGAGGTGTGCGAGGTCGCTGTACTCGTCGTCGGCGTGTTCGATGGTGACCCAGTTGCCCCGCAGGTCGCGCTGGCGCGGGTCGAGCCAGCCACCGGCGCGATGGTAGTCGCGGTGGCCGTCGCTGGCTTCCACGACGACGCCGTCGGCAGGTGCGACCACTGGTTCGCCGAAGCAGTAGTACTCTTCTGGACTGTCGCCGTCGCCCTCGTAGCTCTTGCCCGCTTCGTCTGTCATCACGAGGTCGTAGGCATATCGCTGGGTGAGAATCCCCCACGAGTGGGAGTCGTCGCGCGTCGGACCGCCGTTGACGACGGTCCACTCGCCTTCGACCGGCAGGGTGTACTCGACTCGTTGGTCGAATCGTTCCGGATTCGGTAGCCGGAATCGGTGACGGAAGAGAATCGGAACGTGGCCGAGCAACTGCAACAGTCCCTTCGCTTGGACGAAGGGGTTGAACTGGATGTACACCATCGAGACGAGCGGGCGAACGCCCGACTGCGTGCCCATCTGAATCCAGTCGGTTGGGTTCTCGTCGCTCCCCGGCGACGGTAGGAACCCCCGAACCACCGGCCAGAGTGCGAACAGGCCGAACAGGAAGAACTGCTGCATCCACTCCAGCGAGGGGACGAACACGCCGGGAATCCCGAGCAAGAACAGGAGACTCAGGTACGTCGGGTCGGGAAGCCGACGGAGCAGACTGTCGGACTGTTCGACCGACGGTTGGTCGTTTCGCAAAGTGTCAGTCATCGCTATCGGGAGAGATGACCGGACCCGGCATAAGCACTTGGCGAACGTTTCTTCTATCTAGAATTTTACTTTTCTGTGGCGACGACAGCCCCCGTCTCGTCCACGGTCACGTGGAGCGTCTCCGCGTCGAACGCCACGCCGACTTCGACGCGAACGGGGTCGCTGTCGAGAACAGAGACAGTCGAACCGTCCTGCACGAACGGTAGCTCCCAGACGTGTCGGTCTCGGAGCGTCCGACCGTGACGACGACAGAACGCGGCGACTTCTGGGTCTACGAGGAGACAGAAGCCGACCGGTCCGACGACTTGTCCGCCACAGGTGTCACACTCCGCGCGGAACCCCGGCCGAGGGTCATCCTCTCGAAGTAGCACTTCCGTCTCGATGGGCCCGTAGCAGTTCGGACAAGTGCCTTCGAGAGCCAACTCGATGGCTTGGAACGCCAGTAGTTCCCCCAACTCCACAATTTCTGTCAGCGTCGCACCCTCGGCGGCGTTCGGCGGGACGCTCCACTGGAAGAGCGCGTGGTCGTTCGCACAGGTGACGTGGCAGACGCTGTCCTCGTAGCTCGCCAGTGCTGGTTCGCCACAGACGAAGCAGTCGCTGTCGAGTTCGGTCGGTCCCCTCGACACGCGCTCGGTGTACGTCCCGGTGAGGATGGCCGTCACGACTTCCATGCCAGCGTGGGTCAACTCGTAGCCCTCCTCGGTCTTCTCCACGAACCGGCCCCGAAGTTTCTGGAGGTGGTAGCGAAATCGCCCGGAGTCGCGGACGCCGACGCGCCTGCGCAGGTCCGCGAAGCCGACCGGTCTCGGTTCTCGGGCCTCGCGCCAGTCGGCCGCCAACGCCTGCAAAATCTCGACGCGGACTGGGTCGCTGAGCGCACCGAAGGCCTCTGCCGGATCGCCGTCCGGTCGGTCGTCGGCCGTGGTGTCGCCTCGTCGGTCCTGTGACTCGCCGTCGTCTCGCTCGTCGTCTCGGCGGTCAGACGTCTCGCTCGTCGTCTCGGCGGTCAGACGTCTCGCTCGGTCCTCGGTCGCCGTCGTTCGCTGATGGACTCACGAGTGTCGCCTCCGAACGTGCTGGTCCCGAACGGACTGCCCTCGCATCTCGCGGTAACTGACTGGCAGGCGAGTAATAAACGACAGGGTCGAGCGGTCAGCGATAGCTCTCTTTCGCCGCGACTCGGATCCGAGTGCCGTTCGTCTCGGCGAACAGTTGCTTGCCCTTCCGTTCGAACTCGATGCCTTCGATGGTCACGTTCTCGCCCTTGGCAGGCATGGGGGCAGTCGCCACGGTGGAGTTGTTCTCCGAGAGACGAAGGAAGAACTTCCCGTTCTGGGGGACCACCGCGAAGTCCTTGTGTTCGAGTGTCGGGCCCGCAGTCGCTGGGTCTGAAGCGAACGTGTGTCGCCAGCCTTCCATCTCGGGGCCTTTCAGCCAGACTTGGTACGCCGTCTCGCCGTGGACCGTCTTCCACCCCGCTCGGTTGACGCGGACGACCTCGGACCACCCGACGCCCCCGACGCGGATTCCCGTCCGTCCGGTGAACGCGAGTTGCCCCTTCGAGACGGCCCGCGCCCAGATTTCGCGGTCGGGGTTGACCACGATGACGCCGCTCGTCTGGACGTCCGTCGTCTCGCCGAACAGCGACACGTCGATGACGGACACCTTCTCGTTGGGAACGCTCTCGGCGTACGTGACGGTGTAGCCGTTCACGTCGATAGTCGGTCCTTCGCCGGGCGCGTCGGCGCTCGGTTGAACGTCGGTCATGTTGACCGGGATTGCGACTCCGGCGAACACCGCCAACGGGAGCATGAGCGCGACGTACGCTGTCTGCTTGCGCGTGATGCCAGTCTGTGGGAGCAACGGTTTCTCGGAACTGACGACGCCGACGGCGGAGATAGCGACGAACACGGTCCCGAACAACAGACTGAGTGCGCTGATTTCGTAGCCAGCGATGGGAACCGTCTGGAGGAAGGCGGCGGGCGCGCCGAGCGTCCGCCAGAGCGCCCACCCGAGGACGAGAATCGAAGCGAGACCGACCGACGCGTGGCGGCGAGTCGGCACGGCGGGGAGCGACCGGTCGCTGGCGCGGGCCGCGAGCGTGGCCAACAGCGCGACCACAACGACGAAGACGATGCCCAGTCCGCGGTAGAGGACGTACGTACTCTCGCCGCGATACCACCAGAGCGCCCACAGCGACATGGACGTCCCCATAACGGTCAGACCGGTCCATAGTCGGAGCGCGCTCGGGCGCTCCCGCCGTTGGTAGAGGAGCGCGACGCCGAGGACGATGCCGAGGAAGAGACCGAGTGCGTGACCCTGTACGGCGATACCGTACCACCACGGCGTGTTGAATCCCGGCCGAGCGGTCCCGAGGATGACGGGGTCGCGCATCGCGAGGTAGACCGTTCGAACGAGGCTCTGCACCGAGAGCGCGACGACTGCGCCGAGGGGGTATCGAACCGCCGCGAATCCGGCGAACGCGAACACGACGCCCGAGAAGCCGATGATGGGACCCCACGCGAAGATGCTCGTGGCGAGGCCGACGACGAACACGCCTACCGGGAAGAGCACGAACGCACGAATCCACGGGTTCGTTCGCCACGACCCGAAGCTCCGTTCACCGCGCTTCGTCGGGTAGTGACTGAAGTAGTACTCGGCGAGCGGTGCGACGGCGAGCGTGCTGGTCATGTTGCCGACGAGGTGGGAGGCCCCGTTGTGCGAGAACGGCGCGAGCAACCACCCAGTCGGGTAGAGATACGACCACGAGGAGAACGGTAGCGTGACGGGATTGAACCAGTGGTCCCACCCTTGCTGAACGAACAGGTAGACCGAGACGACGGCGACGACAGACACCACAGTGCCCCACGGCACGCCCAGCAAGAACCGCGAGCGAACCTTCCGTCCCCAGCGTCCTCGCGGCCTATCGAGCACCCAGACCAGCACGACCGACAGCAGAAAAGCGAGGGGGATGGCTACTTGTTCCGGCGAGGGTAGCCACGTGAGGGACTGGCCCATATCAGCCTCTTGGCCGCAAGACGTATAAATGGGCGGCTGAATTTGGTTCGGGCTTTTACGGCGATTCGAAGGACGGAACGTTCGAACAATACCAGAACCAGTTTCCGCAACCTTGAAACGCGCGAAACCAGAACAGAGCGGTATGGAACTACGGGTCATCGAGAAGGAGGACGACGAACTCTCCATCGAAATCGGCGGCGAGGACCACACCTTCATGAACGTACTGAAGGGCGCGCTCCTCGAACGCGACGGCGTCGCCGCGGCGACGTACGACGTGAACCCCGAGCAGTCCGGCGGCCAGACGGAACCGATTCTCACCATCAAATCCGAAGACGGCTCGGACCCCCTCGACGAACTCGAAGGGGCCGCGGGCGACCTGCGGGACATGACCGACGACTTCCGCGAGCAGTACCAGAACGCCGCGTAGATTCTCTTTCTGTGGACTGAGCGCGGACTCACGCTTCGCGTGAATCGTAGCCCCGGACACGTTCGGTAAGCTACGTTACTTGATGTTTGCTGGTCCTACTGGCGTACGGGCTGGCGATATCCCGTCCCGAATAGGTCGGAACTAACGAGAGACAACGGGCCACTGAACTGACGAACGCCTGCGAACGGTCGGGTCGGTTTATCCGCGCGCTCGGAGAGTCTGGGTTCGTATGAGAATCACCGCAGTAGTCGTCGCTACACTCGTCTTGCTGGCCGGTGCCTCCTCGGTACTGGTCGCGGCCGAGTCGGCGGCACCGAGCGCACGTACCGCAAGCACTGACGCCATAAGCACCGACACGATAAACGCCGAGTCCTCGTCGGTCGCAGTGCAGGAGAACGCGACCGAGGTGACGCTGTCGAACTTGACCATCGAACGGCTCAACATGACCAACGTCGGCGTCGAGTTCGCGCGACTGAACGAGACGCTGCTCAACGGCACGAACGGCACCACATCGCTGGGGACCGCCACGGCGTCACAGATGACGGTCGTCAACGCGACGTTGGAGAACGTCACCTTGGAGAACGTCACGATTCGCAACCAGACGGTTATCGACGCGCTGTTCCCTGACGGCGTGCCCGAGAACGACACCGCCACCGTCGAGAACGCGTCGTTCGAGGACATCAACGTCTCGGCCATCCAAATCGAGACCGGACTCGTCGAAGACGCCGAGGTGAACAACGTCAGTGCGGGCATCTCACTCACGCCCGGCGTGCCGCCAGAGGACGCAGGTGACCCCGCAATCGAAGCCGAGAACATGACCGCCGGCTTCGTTTCCTTGGACGAAATCGAAGCCGAATCGGTGGGCATCGAGAACGCTTCCGTCGGCATGGCTGGCGGAATGGGCGAGGAGACGACGAGTGGCGAGGAGACGACGAGTGGCGAGGAGACGACCACGAGCAACGAGTCGGCGGCACGAGACGCACCAGTCTGGTAACGCAAGAGGCGAATACGAAGAAGAGCAAACGAAGCGAGACCGAATCGTCCGCGTCTCTTTCAGAGTCGCACTGGGACGCCGCGCTGGTCGAGATACTCCTTCACGTCCCGAATCGAGTACTCGCCGAAGTGGAAGATAGAGGCCGCGAGTCCGGCGTCTGCGCCTGCGTCGGTGAACACCTCGTACATGTCCTCCGGGCCGCCGCATCCCGAAGAGGCAATGACGGGCGTACTGACCGCGTCGCAGACGGCCTTCGTCAGCGGGATGTCGTAGCCGTCTTTCGTCCCGTCGGCGTCGATGGAGTTGACGAACAACTCGCCTGCGCCCCGTTCCTCTGCTTCTTTCGACCACTCCACCACGTCGAGTCCGGTGCCTTCGCGGCCCCCTTTGACTGTACACTCGAACCAGCAGGACTCGCCGTCTACCTCGGCGTAGTGTTCGCCCTGCTCGTCGAATCGGCGGCGCGCGTCCACGGAGATGACGATGCACTGGCTACCGAACGCCGCCGCGCCCTCCTCGATGAGGTCGGGGTTCGCAATCGCGCCGGAATTGATCGAGACCTTGTCCGCGCCTGCGCGTAGCGTTTCTTTGATGTCTGCCGTCGTTCGGATGCCGCCACCGACGGTCAGCGGGATGAACACCTCGTCGGCGACTTTCGAGACGGTGTCGAGCATCGTCTCGCGGCCTTCCGCGGAGGCGGTGATGTCGAGGAAGACGAACTCGTCGGCCCCGGCCTCGTTGTAGGCCCGCGCCATCTCCACGGGGTCGCCGGTGTACTCTAAGTCCTCGAAGTTGACGCCGGTGTAGACGGCGGGGTTGCCCTCGTCGTCTACGTCCACGTCGATGCAAGGGATGATTCGCTTCGTGAGGGTCATTCGTTGGGCGAAACTTCGTCCGAACGCCGTTTGACGGTTTCGACTGCGGCAGATTCCAAGACAGACGAAATTAAGTGACCACCGCTACAACGCTCTGCTATGGACGACCACACTGACGCACACGACGACGCACACAGCGGTGACGAGCACGGCCACGACGTAGAGGGACTCGACCGCGTGACCTCCCCGATGCAGGACTTTTCGATGTCACAAGTCGGCATCGGCTTCGCGGTGATGGTCGTCGGCGTACTCGTCGCGTTCGTCGTTCCGTTTCTCGCGGTCTGAAATACGGATTTCTTGGGTTTCGATACTGGTGAGTAGTGGTTTCGAGCCAGTGGCTACCCCATCCGGCGCGCGCTGGCGCGACTCGTTGTTTGAGTCGCGCCGGCCTGCGCGAGGGACGAGCAAGGAGGCCCGAACGGCGCGACTCGTCGCGCCGTTCGTACTGAGTCGCGCAGTCGGGTGGGGAGGACGTGGGTCTTGCGGTGCGGTCGCGGTGCTGGGCGGTTTCTCACAGGTTTCGGGAATAGCTAGCTTCACCGCGTTCGTTACTGCCGTGACAGGCAGAGCAACCGCAGTTTCTCCGAAAGCGCCCGGCCCCTGTCAGTCCGCCGTCGGACAAACCGCGTCCGAAGAGCCTTCCTTCGCTTCGCTCAGGAAGACCACCTGTCGGATATTTAGCCGGGCGTTATCGGTGGAAGGAGGCATCGAGCGTTTTGGAGATAGATAGGCCTGTCCGTTGTAGTCAGGTCCGTACTCCGAGCAGAACACTGCTACAGCACTCCACCCATACATTCAAATACGAAACCAAAGCCAACTCTCCCCGGACGTTTCGCGCGGTTGCGAGCAGATAGCTGGCGAGTCAGTCAGCAGTGTCTTCGACCTCGTAATCCGCCAGTCCGACTACCCTGAAAGGGCTGTGCCCCCTAATCGAGTCACGACGCTACGCGCGCACAATCACAACTCTACAACGCGCAGAACCTACAACGCGCAGAGCGCCGCAACCCCAGCCTCGACCCGGCCGCCTTCGACCCACTCTCCACCGTCGCGGAGAATCACGCCACCGTCGTTTGTCCCGGCGACGATAGTATCATCTCCGACCGTCCACGACAGCACGACTTCCTCGGGGTGGCCGGGGTACTCGACCACGTCAAAGCTATCCCCGTCGTCCACAGACTCGAAGAGCGCGGCGTCCGCGCCGCGCTCGCCGCGCCACGTGCCCGGCGAGGAGCGCGCCGCCGCGGCGTACAGCACGCCGTCGTGCGCGAACGCTTCGCGGAAGTACGTCTGGTCGAGGCTGTCGTCGAGGCGCGTCCAACTCTCGCCAGCATCTCGTGTCCGATAGAGGCCACCGCCACAGGAAGCCACGTAGTGGTCCGGCCCGCGCACGAGTACGTGGTGTACGTCGTCGTGGACTCCGTCCTTGCGCTCTTCCCACGTCTCACCCCTGTCGTCGCTCACGTGGACACCGCCGACTTCCACGCCTGCTATCACGCGCTCTGGTACGTCCAGGTGCGCGCCCAGACTCCGAACGTGTGCCTCGTTGCGGTGGCGCGGCGTGTACCACTCCTCGCGCGAGGGGAGGTCTTGGAACGACTCCAACTCGCGCCACGAGCGACTGTCATCTTCTCTCTCTTCGCCACTCTCGGAGACGTAGAGGTGCGCGGGATGCGTGCCCGCGTAGAGTCGGTCGCCGTCGGGACTGCCGACCACCGAGTACACTTCTTCGCGCGGCACGTCGAGGTCCGTCCACGAATCGCCGTCGTCCGTCGAGTGGTAGAGTCCCGACTTTGTCGCGGCGAACACGCCGTCGAAGGCGTCGAACTGACGGACGCGGAGGACCCGGCCGCAGTCGAGTACCTGTTCGGCCGCGTCGAACCGGGGCCCAGTTGTTCGATACACCCCGTCCCACGTTCCAGCGAGGAGCGTCATGGCGGTAGCTACGGCCTCCAGTTCCAAATGCCTACCCGATAACTATTCACACGCGGAATTTACGTCCACACTCGCATTTCACGTCAGTTCCTCGTCCTATCGGCGTGTGATTTATATGGAAGTTATGGGATGTGAATCGTATGAGTGACAATCTGACCGAAGTCGTGACCACAGAGGAGAGCGACGTGGTCGTAGAGAAGTCGTTCGAGGGTGAGGAGTTCGCCGTGCCAGCCATCAAATTCGTCGTCCGCTCGGAACGAGACGAGCAGACGAACTTCCGGCTCGTTGACAACATCCCCGAGTCGTTCCCGATGGACAACGTCGGGTTCCACCCCGACTACGAGAACGACAACTGGACCGCCTACAAGGACCACCGCGTACAGTTCGAGCGCACGCTCGAAGCCGGAGAAGAACTCGTCACTGTCTACGGCGTCCGTCTCACCGACGACGACGCGCCCGACGGCTTCCTCGGCTCGCCGACCATCGACGAGGTGTCGCCGGTCACGATGAACGCTGGAGAGTCGGAACCCGAACTGGACTCGGAAGCGAGCACGGAGTTCGACTCGGAATCGGACACGGGCGAACTCACCGGCCCGTCCGGCAACGAGGGCAAAACCATCACCGACATCGTCTCCGAAGAGGAGAGTCGGCGCGTCCGGGACGTAGTCACGGGTGAGCAGGGACTCGGCATCGACGACGAGGGCGACGACTCGGAGGACCCACTCGCTGAAGCGGACGACCCGTTGGCAGAAGCCGACGACGACCCGCTCGCAGAGGCAGAGGGAGATAACGACCCACTTGCAGAAACCGACGACCCACTCGCCGAGGCCGAAGCCGCCGACCCGCTGGCCGGCCCAGAAGAGGAAGGAGACCCGCTCGCAGAGGCCACCGAGGAGGAGACCGAAGAGGTGTCCGCAGACGACGACCTGCTCGGAGACGAAGACGAGAGCGCCGAAGAGCAGGAGAGCTTCCTCGCTCCCGAAGAGAGCGAAGAGGACGCAGACGAAGACAGCGCAGCCGCCGACGACGAACCGACGCTCGAATCCGACATCGACGCCGAGGCGGAGTCCGTCGAAGAGCCGGAAGTTTCCCCGCCGACGCCGGGCACCGTCGCGTCCACGCTCGCCGAGGAAATTCGCGCGGGCGAGGTTTCTGACGACGACCTCCAAGTTCTCCAGCGCGAGTTGGACATCGCAACCCCCGAGAGTACCAACGTTCGCATCCGCCACCTCCAGTCGCGCGTCGAGGACCTCTCGGCGTACACCGAAGCACTCGAAGAGTTCATCGACGAGAACGGCGTGGCGACGGAGATTCTGGACGACTTCGAGAGCGACGTCGCACAGGTCCGGGCCGACATCCAAGCCTTCGAAGACGAAGTGCAGGCAGTGCGCACCGAGACGGGCGAGACCGACGAGCGCGTGGACGACCTCCAAAGCGACCTCGCGGCCGTCGAGTCGGACGTAGACGCCCTCGAATCGGTTCGGGAGGACCTCGAACGACTCGAAGGCGAACTGGCCGACGTGGCTCCCGAAGAGGAACTCGACACGCTCGAATCGGACCTCGAAGCGGTCCAAGAGGACCTCGGCGGCGTCGAGAGCAGCGTGGACCGACTGGAGAGCGACCTGCGCGAAGCCGAATCCGAGTTGGACAGCGTCGAGACGCTCCGCGAAGAAGTCGGCGAACTCGGCGAGTTGCAGGAAGACGTTTCTGAACTCGAAAGCGAACTCGGGTCGGTCGGCGACCTTCGAGCGAGCATTGACTCGGTCCAGTCGGAACTCGACGAGATGGAGGACGTCGGCGAGAACGTCGAGAACGTTCGGACGCAGCTAAACGACCTAGAAGACCTCGTCGGTGCGAACACGACCGACGTGTCCGAAGTGCGCACCGAACTCGAAGCGGTCCGCGAAGAGTTGGAGAACGTCGAGGACGTGAGCGAGGACATCGAAGCGATTCACGACGAAGTCGCCTCGCTGTCCGACGACGTGGACGCCCTAGAGTCGAACCTCACAGCGCGGGTCGAAGACGTGGAAGCCGACATCAGCGACATCTACGACGAAATCGAGCGAATCCACGCGTGGCGCGACCAACTCAGCGACGTATTCGGTAACTGAAGGCTTCGAGACAGATGGCGCTAGGGTCCAACACAACCGGAGTCACACGCGAAGACGCACCCGCCCGCGGGTGGTCAGTCGTGACTCTCGGCGGGGGGCTACTGGTCGTCTCTGCGAGTTATCTGTTCGTCGGTGGCGACTTTTCGTGGACGGCCCTGGTCGGCGCGAGCATTCCCATCGGAATCTCACTGCTGGTCGTCGCACTCGGTCTCTGGCTCCGCACGACCGAACTCCCGAGCGCACTTCTCGACGTGGTCTTCCTCTGGAGTCTCGCGGGCGGTATCGTCATGGGACTGTTGACCGGCTGGGTCGCACTCTTGCAGTCCGTACAGGGCCAGTCGATGTTGCAGCCTGCGTCTATCGTGCTGACGAAAATCTCGGTCGGCGTTCTCGGTGGGGGCCTACTCGGCGTGTATCACAGCCACCTTCGATACCGAACGGAGCAGTTGGCCGAGCAACGGAATCGACTGGACGAGTTCGCAGGCATCGTCTCCCACGACCTTCGCAACCCGCTGAACGTCGCACAGGGTCATCTCAATCTCGCCCGCGAGACGGGCGACGACGACCACTTCGAAGCTATCGAGGGTGCCCACGACCGAATGGAGCGACTGGTCGAGGAAGTTCTGGCGCTCTCGCGCGGCGGCGACACCGTCGCGGACCGAGAGCCAGTCGATATCGGGCAGGTCGCCCGCGAAGCGTGGGGGACGGTCGAGACGGGTGCGATGGACCTGCGGGTCGAAACCGACCGAACCGTCGTCGCCGACGGGCGACGACTCCGCGCGCTGTTCGAGAACCTGTTCCGGAACTCAGTGGAACACGGCGCGACGAACGAAACTGTCGAAGACGGAGCGACGACCGCGCCGTCTGGCGGCGAAGTCGTCGTCACCGTGAGCGACAGCCGACTCGTCGTGGAGGACGACGGGCCGGGCATCCCGCCAGAAGAGCGCGAGATTATCTTCGAAGGCGGCTACTCGACCGAACCGGACGGCACTGGGTTCGGACTCTCTATCGTCCGGCGAATCGCGGTCGCACACGACTGGCGGATTTACGTGGACGAGAGCCAAGCGGGCGGTGCCCGCTTCGAGTTCGTCGGCTTCGACGAGTAACTTCTCGTACCGTTGTTCGATAGTAGCGTTTGCAAGTCTTCGCACGGCCCCGAGTAATCGGCGTCTCGCCTCCTGAGAGGACCGTTGGTAACTAACAGTGTGTAGAAACTTGCATACGCTGCTATGAAGCGCAACGCGTTTACTCCCGCCGTCCATGAGACCGAACAATGACAGAGACGATTCCGGTCGCAGTCCCGCGCAAGGGGCGGCCACTGGAGGCAGTCCTCCAGCGCGTCGCCGACGAGGGTGACGCCCAGCAGGTCGCCGACGAAATCATCTCGACGCTCCGTTACGAGAAGGCAGTGACGAAAGGCTCGCAGGTGGCCGAGCACGGCGCGTACGAACGCCTCGCGGACTACAGCACGCCGGAAGAGGAGACCAAGCCCGACTTCACGGTACTCTGTGACGACCGAGCGGGCAAACCGCGGCGTATCGTCTTCGACAGCGTCACGGTGCCTGTCGGCGACGTGAATCTTCGACTCGTCGGCCGTGAGGAACCGTTTCGTGCGCTCCGCAAGCACGAGTTCGCGCTCGGGTTCGACAGTGCGGACCTCGTTCTGGAAGAGGTCGTCGGACTCCGTCCGGACCCGCTGACGAGAATTGCCGACGTGAACGCCCGTATCGACCCCCACGACACGGACGTTCGAGTCGTCGCCGGGATGGGCGATACGGTGTACCACACGCTGATGGCGACACCCGAGTCGCTCCCGCAGGGCGAACAGCCGACGCGTGACTTTCTCGCTAACTACGAAGGCCCGCTCTGTATCTCGCCGCGCTACGAGCGACTCGTGGAGGCCGTCCTCGGCACGCGAAACACCGAATCGCTGGACTTCTCGTATCCCGTCGAGGACGAAGAAGAGGAGGCCGCTATCGCCGAGGACGGCGTCGGCGTCTACCTGACCGTGACCGGTTCGACCGCCCGAGAACACGGTCTGGTCGTCGGCGAGGAACTGTTCCCCAGCGAGACGGTGCTGATGGAGAACTACGAGGAATCGGGCGAGATAGCGGAGCACGCGAAGGAACTGTTCGCCACCGACGACTCCGAGACGGAAATCGCGATTCACTGACCGAGCGGTTCGATTCGGACCACCTGAGGTCGGCTAGGTGCCCAAATAATCGGTAGGATAGCCCTTTCTTCTGTACTCTGAGCCACCGTGGTAAATGGAGGTGTAACCGGATTCGGGTCGTCATCTCAAAGTCACCCAGAAATGAACCGAAATGAAAGGGCGTAAGACAGTGCCGCCGCTCACAAGCGGGCGGTCACGGAGCGACTCTTGGTTAGTCAGGCGGGTCGAGTCCGTAGTATTTCTTCGCCACTGTGAGGAACTGATTCGCGTCAACACGCGGTTTGTACGCACTATTCTCGCCTTCGAGTGCGAGCTTCACCAGTAAGTCAACCAACCGCCACACGTTGTACAGCACGCACGCGAACGCGAAGTTGAAGAACCGATAGTTGCGCTCCTTCGAGGTCGTCCGCACCATGAAGTGCTTGAGCTTCTTGAAACCGTTCTCGATACCCCAGCGATGCCGATAACGACGTACCATCCGCTCAACCATGTGGATGAACGCTTTCCCATCCATCCGCTGGCCGTCGGCGTCTTGTGCTGTCACATACGGGTGATTCGTCTCGAACACGACGATGCCGGGGCCTTCCCTCGCTTTGTCATCCTTGGTAGTCGCTAGGCGCTTGCGAGTTTCTTCGTCACGACGGATGTCCGCGAGGAGCCGAGCAAACGGGGATTCCGTGCCCTCATCCAAATCATCGTTCTCGAAACCCCACTCGTCAAGCATCTCCTGCCGCACATCTGAAACCTCCTCTCCCTCGGTCTCTGCTTCGCTCTCCTCCGAAACATCCTCGTCTGAGCCGGTTCGCTTTGGAAGGTAAATCTGCTTCCGAGAGGGCACTCCGTCTGGCGTGTCCTCCTCAGTGACGTGGAAGTATTCGTCGTTGCGGAGCATCCAGTCGATAGTGGCCGCCTCGTCACTCCCATTAAAGATGCGCGTCGGATTGAGGTAGTGGACGCCATGAGTCTCACAGGTGTCCTTGACGCCCGCGCTATCGAACTCCCTGTCCATCATTACGAGGTCGAGGTCGTCCACCATGTCTGTCGCGTGAGTCAGTAACTCGTCTACGATTTCGTCCTTTGACTGCCCTCTTACGCGAGGAATGGCGTCAAGGATGAGCGGGATGTCGAAGCCGACGAGTTTGATGACCGCCCACTGGTAGTACGGTTTCCCATCGGAATACCCGAGAATCTCATCCTCGTAGCCATCGAGGTCGCCCGTGAACTCGAATCCCTTGGTCACGTCGATGGCCGCCCAGAGCTTGCCGACCAGTTCGGAGTTGTGCCGGGCACGGGCGATGAGCATTCGGGTCGTATTCCGAAGCATCGAGCGGATTTCTTCGACGCTGAGCTTGCCTAGCTGGTAGCGGTGAGTTGAGCCGGTGGGCGTCTCATCATAGGTGCGAGACGTATCGTGTATAAACGAACGATGTCCACCACGGGCGTACATGTCCTCACGCATCCCCATGTACGTATGCTGTTCCCAGAAGGCATTCTCGTGTATCTGCCAATTCTGGCCGCGCTTGAGACTGAAGCAGTCGGTCACGAATGGTTTCGCCTGTCTCCAGACCTCCTCGGTCTTCTCTGCGATGAGGCGAATTTCTGACCGCTCGCTGGTCGCCTCTGTCTCTTCGGGCTGAAACACGGCATCGGGTGCTGGGATTCCGTTGTCACGGGCAAGTCCAAGGAGTTCCACCGCAACAGTCTTGCAGAAATCACGGTGGTCGTCGGTGAATTTCTTGTTCCACATCTCCCAGAGTCGAGACTGCCTCGGTGGGCGTGGACAAAGCGACCCACCGATAGGCCGTCCGTCTACGCCGATGTCACATTTGTAGAACCCGTAATCAAGCGCCATTCTTGGGTTCTCCTCGAAGTAGCGTTCGAGGTGTGTTTCCCCCCAATCCAACGCTAAACGGAGAATATGAGCGCGAAGCCACGCGAGGAGAGGTGTGTGGTTGTGATGCCACCGGGCACGTGTATCTGGGGGTGTACCATCGAAGTAGAGGTCTCCGATGAGGCCGTGAATACCCGGCCCATCGCTCGCTGTTCGCTTGTATTTGAGAGCGACGTGATAAGCAGGAGCGTCTTCACCGACGGTGAAGTAGGTACTCCACTGAATGTCGTAGGTTGGTTCAGAGTACTCTGTGGCAGACATCTACTAGCCAGTACGATAAACACAGTAAAAATACAACCCACCAGAGATGTGGCACGAAGCGGATTGCAACTATACTCAAATGACCCTTTGTTCTTACAGAAAGCCCTTGGGTAAGTACCGATATTTATTCTATATGAACCGACGCACGTTCCTCCAGTGCATGAGCGGAGGTCTCGTTACACTCTCTGGCTGTTCACAACTTGCATCTCTTACTCAGGAATGTGATGATATGCATAGTACAACTATCGATGTTAAAGAAGTCACACTTACAGATGAACAGTTATCTCACCTCTTCCCAATTCTGTTCAACGAAATCCCAGAGGAACAACAGGGGATTATTGAGTCAGCTAGCGAAGAGGGGCGGTACAAAGCCTGTCCACCAGAATCTGAGGGGTTAGACTCACTGATTGACCTCTCAGAAGAACGGATTAATCGACAGTGGGAAGAATACGGCGGCGAGCCGAAGGATAGACCGGACTATCTTCGGACAGCGTACCTCAAACGAGAGGGTTCGCTCTTTGCAATCGAAATAACTGTCGAAGATATGGTCATCTCAGGATAAACCGCAAAATCGGTTGTTCCGTATCGTGTTCATCGTAGACGCTTTTTGACGAATCCAAGCAATTATTCTCGACGTGCCTGACTTCAGGACCACAGTAGGATATAGCGGTATTGGATTTATATCTGGTCGCGCAGATTGCGTCTCCGCGTAGCGTTATCTAGTTCGTCGTCCGTGCTGTCTCAAAACGCGCTCAGCCGCCGCTCACCGGCTTTCGTGGCTGCGATGTGGAATGGCACGTCTGAACGAATAGCGTCTCGGAAACAGCGGCAGACCCCCAGCCAACGGATTCTGGTGGGTGCCTCTCGTACGACTCGTTCCGAGAACCGACTGCAATCGACATCGAGGAGAACCAGACGACCACGGTCGGCGACGAAAAGTCAAGAGAGAGCTACTACGTGACCCGAGTAAAATCCACACTATCCCTTCCCTCGATAAACTCCTGATGCGGCCAGACTGTGATGGGCCGAACCCTCCTTTACTCACGCCACGTTCGTGGCGAATCGAACCGGCGAATCACGCCTCCAAAAAGTATATGAAAATTGGTAGTTTGCGGGAGGGTAAGGGGTCACAGCAGACCCAAATCAGCTAGTTCCTCAGTAGAACGACGGCCCATTCTGAGCGAGAAACTCGACGCTCAGTTTGGTAATCTCTCTTCGTAGCACCGTCTCCAGCGTATCTCGAATCTTCCTAAGTAGCACTTTTAATCCGCCAATCTCTCTTAGTCGTACTATCTTTCCACGCTATTTCGGCACTACACGAGAAGATAAACTTACTTATCCAGTTCAGTGGGACAGGTTGATATACCGTCGGTGAGAGGGCACGAAACGAGCGATGAGCGAGGAGTTAGACACCGAACGGGCGGTCGTGAAGACGTTCGTGCCAACATATCAGAAAGAAGAGTGGAAGCGCCACGCCGACGAACTCGACATGTCCCAGAGCGAGTTCGTCAGAGCGATGGTACAGGCCGGGAGACGGGGGTTCGAGGTCGGCGAATCGGGGGATGTCGAGGAAGGTGGTTCTTCCACCTCGAACCCTGGGGGTGACGGCCTCGAAACACGGTTGCTCGCGCTCCTCGACTCGGGCGAGTATTTGTCGTGGGACCAACTAGTCGAAGAACTCGCTGGCGACTTCGAAGACAGGTTAGAAGAGACGCTCCAGCGACTCCAGAACGAGAACCGCGTCCAGTACAGCGGCCGGGGTGGCGGCTACACGGTGGTCGCCGATGGCGAGTAGTCGTCCGGCGGGCGACGTGGAGACGGACGACCCCGTGGGCTACTTCCTCGAAGACCTCCGGTTCCACGGGAAGAGCGAGCGCACCCGCGAGGCCTACGAGCGTGTCCTTCGTGAATTCGAGTCGTTCATCTCCGACCCCGAGCAGAATCCGGGCGGCGTCTCACTTTCTCCTGCGGAAGCCAGTCAGCGAGAGTGCATGGCGTGGGTTCACGGCCTCCGCGGCGACCTCGCGGAAAGTACCGTCGCCACGTACGCCTCCTACCTCCACCGGTTCTACGCCTACATGACCCAGGTCGGCGCGTTCGACTCGAATCCGATGGCACTGGTCGTCGAGGAGATGGCCGAAACCATCGACAAAGACCCGACGCGCCGAGAGTTGTCGATTCCGCAGATGCAGTCGTTCGTCGCGGGCATCTCCCATCCCTTAGAGCGGGCCGTCGTCGTCACACTCCTGAAGACCGGGATGCGTGTCGGCGAACTCTGTAATCTCGACCTGCGAGACCTGCGAATTTCGGGAGACGCCGCCGAGGAGTACGAGTTGGGAACGCGGGTGGCCCTCGACGGCCGCGGTGACTCGATATTCGTCGCCAGCGAAGTCGGTCGCGGCGAAGTCGTCAACGGCGAGGAGCGTTCGGCGGCGAACAAGCGCAAGCGCGACACCGTGGTGCCGGTAGACAAGGAGTTAGCCGCCGTCCTCACGCGGTGGCTAGCGGTTCGACCCGACGCGATTTCGCCTGCAGAGCCGTTGTTCGTCAGCACGAGCAGAGAGTGGGGCCACCGACTCACGCCCCAGATGGTGCGTAACGTCGTAGAGACCCACGCCCGCGAGGCCGGCTGGTACCGAACCGGCGGCGGTGCCGAAGAGAACGTGACACCACACTACTTCCGACACTTCTTCACGACGCATCTACGGGATAGGACCGGCGACAGAGGGATTGTGAAGTATCTCCGCGGTGACGTCGCCGAAGACATCATCGACACCTACACCCACAACTGGGGCGATAGGGTTCGAGAAGTCTACGAACAGCACATCTACGCGATGCCGTGAGCGGCACTTCCGACTATATAAGCTACATCGACGCTTCGATACCGTCCGACATCGCCCACGTAAATTGTATTTCGCTATATCCAAACTTACCGGTGGCGGGCGGGGAAATAGCGACGATTTCCATACTCGTCTGAGGGGTGAGCGGCGCTATTTTCGTCGTTCTCGGTGTACGAACCGGCGTACAGGTTCATCGATGCGTCTCTCCGTTCGAGGTGAGCGGTGAAGGTGACGGTCCAGAAGTTACTTGCTGGGAGCGACCCGAACGCCGTAGAGTCAGCGTCTGCTGGACGCGCGCTCGTAGAATTCGTACGTCGAGACCTCGTTTCGCGCGTCTATCCAGAGCGTCTCGCCTTCGATTCGAGACCCGCCTCCCTGCGGTCGGCGCAACTCGCCACTGCTCCGCTTCGAGATTCCTCCGGAATCTCGCCACGCTCCAGTTTCCGACAACACGAGTCGTTGGAGTGCCGGCGAGCGCCGCGTCGGTCGTACGGGTACGGTCAGTCCCGGTTGCAAGCGGGGAAACGTCGCTGGTCCGTCGGTTGCTCCTCCCGTCATGTGTACCTCTCCGGTCGGTGATAGCTTGGAGAGTCGTTTTACCCTCAGCCATCTGCGGAGTGAAAGTGAAACTGGAACGGAACGCGGATTCACTACGTGACACCGTCGAGAGACGCTCGTTTCTCGGTGTTCGAGGAGAGTGAAAGTAATCGCTCACGTCGTCGCCGAAACGAGCAACGAGCAGTCAATCGAATCACATTCTTTTTGGCGAACCTAAAAACACAAGTACAGTCCGTGACTACGAACGAGTGAGATGACGGACGGGGCCGACCGAAACGGGCGTATCGACGAGTACACCTTCGACGACGTGAGCGTCGTCATGGGGACGTACAACGAAGAAGCCGCGATAGCGACGGTGCTCGAAGACATCGAAGCTGTGACCGACGGCCGCGCCGAGGTGGTCTGCGTCGATGGCTCCTCCGACCGGACCCCCGAAATCGCCCGCGAACACGGTGCGCGAGTCGTTCGGCAAGAGCCACAGGGGTACGGCGTCGCCGTCAAGGAGGCAGTGCTGACGCCCGACCGGCCGGTCGTGGTGACGACCGACTGCGACGACACCTATCCGATGGAACAACTCCCCCAGTTCCTCGACGCCATCAACGCTGGCTACGACGTGGTCAGCGGCGACCGACTCTACTGGGGTGCCGAAGCCATGCCGGACATGAACCGCTGGGGGAATCGTGCGTTCGCCGCGCTGGCGAGTCTCCTGATGGGTCAACTCGTCCACGACACGACGACGGGTATGCGAGCGTATCGCCGCGACCTGCTCCACGACATCGAGTGGACCGAGAACACCGGACTCTCCGCCGAACTACTGATTCGGCCGCTGATGCGCGGCTACGACGTGCGCGAAGTTCCTATCGAGTACGACGAGCGCGCGGGCGAGACTAAGTTGGACCCGATCGCGGGCGGCGCGGCGATCGCGAAGTCCATCGTGAAGGTGTGTCTGGAAGAGCGACGGAGACCGGACTGACTATTGACTAGCGAGACCTCTCAATCCCACCAAACGCTCGGCTTTGCAAACGACATGGGTGGGACTACCGAAAGACTCGCTCCACTCGTCTTTCGACTTCCCCCTCGCTTCGTCTTCTCACGGGCTTCGCCCGTTCGAATGGTCTGCGGAGTTTCGCTCCGCACTACTCGCGGGAATGAAAGCGACCGCGAGCGTGCGGGGGCTTTCGGAAGTAGACGGGGACTGTTGTATCGGATTTCACGAATCGATGATGAGCGCAGAGAAGCTAGCTACTCCGGAAACCGAGGAGAAACCGCACAGCACCGCGAGAGCCACACAAAACTTCAAATACGAAGCAGAGACCAACTCGCCCCGACGTTGCAGGTCGCTCACGAGCGAGCGACCGCCAGTCAGCGTAGCCCGTAGAAAACAGGTATCACGGGCCGAGCCAAACTCACGACGCAGTCTCGTTCCGAACCGCACGGAGAATCGTCTCCATCCGAACGTCGTCCGGGACCGAACCCTTGACGTAGGCGGCTTCGCCGTTGCAGGTGACCGGGTCGAAGCAGACCTCGCGGTACGGTGAGAGCGCCGAAACAGTCCCGTTCGCGCGCCTGACCGGGAGTTCGAGCCGGTAGGTGAACCCGCCGCCAGTGGCGTCGCTGACGAACAGTTGGACGACCACTTCGTCTTCGCGGGCGACCGGCACCGTCGCGTTGCCGCCGACTGGCAAGACTGCCGACCCGGCGAGACGAGCGGTCCCGTTCTCGACGACGATGCGGGTCGAGAGGTTCGCTGGCGTGCCGTTTACTGCGTAGTAGGCGGTGCCCGATTCGGTGGAGACCCGTGCAGACACGCGGTCGGCGTGCGCTGGCACGCCAACCGTCGTCCGAAGCGCGAGCGCGTCGCCGCGGGCAACGTGAACGCGCTGGAGCGCAGGTTCGACCGGTTCGCCCGAGTACGGTGCCCACTGCCCTCGATAGACGTATCTATAGTAGGTACGGTTCGGGTACGCCTCGGCGACTGCGAGACTGTCGCCGCCGTCGTCCAGCGCGTACACCGTCTCGCCATCGAAGTCGGGACCGTTCCGGAGATGTTGGAACGGGTGATTGAGCCAATCGCCGTACGGCGTCGGGAGAAACACCACCGAATTCGAGAGGTCGCGCTGTTCGAACGGCTGGTAGGCCGCCTCGTACTCGTCGGTGATGGCGGCGTTCTCCTGCACCGTGGGTGCGAGGACTGCGCCGGTGGACGTCGCGAGCAAGAGAACGCCGAGGGAGGCGATTGCGAGGGTCGCGGTCCGGGGACGAATCGAGCGACGCGAAAGAGCAGTCGAGAGTCGGTCGGTCGTCGCGAGCGCGCCGTGGGCCGCGAACACCGCGGTCGGCACGAGCAGGTCGAAGTGGTAGTACGGTCCGAGCGTGTCTACGAGGCCGTCGTTCGGGTCCGCCAGACTCCCGAGGACGTTCAAGTTCCCCCAGAAGTAGACGTTGCCCGCGACGATAGAGAGGAACAGCCCTGCGAGGATGGCTCTCGCTTGCGTCTCGGTGAACTCGAAGTTCGAGGCGTCCACCAAGCCGCGCGGGATTCGAAGCGAACGCCACGCGCCCCGGAAATCGACCTCGCCAACCCACTCGCGCCGCAGGAACACACCGAGTCCGACCGCCGCGAGGAGCGTGCCGAGCGGACCACCGACCACCCACTCCGTAAAGAACAGCGAGACGACTTCGGCGTTCGCCCGGAGTGCGAGTTCCGGCGTGTAGTTCCGACTGTAGCCCAGAATCTCGCGGTGTCCGAAGCCGAGACCGTCTTGGGGTGCGAACGCCTCGTAGGGGAAGGTAAACGGCGACCCCGTCACGGCGGCGTTGTAGGCCAGTGCGGCGACGACGCCAAGGAGTCCGAACGCGGCCGTGACCGAGAGTCGGGTCAGTCGCTCGCGAGAGAACTCTCGCACCAACGAGTAGAGTGCGTGGGCGATGAACGGCGCGGCGAACAGCACTGCTGTGTAGGGCCGCGAGAAGAAGGCGACGCCGACGGCGATACCGGCGAGCGCCGCGTAGCGACGGCTCTGCGTCTTCGCCGCTCGAAGGTACGCGAACGCGAACAGCAGGTTCCAGAACGTCGTCGGCGCATACGGCAGGAACGCCGCGGAGTTGATCAAAAAGAGCGGCGAGGCGGCGAAGAGTACGGCCGCAACGATTCCGGTTCTGCGGTCGAACGCCTCTGTGACGACCGCAGACAGCAACGCCACGTTGCCTGCGGCGACGAGCGCGAGTGCGAGGCGAAATTCTCCCAATACCTTGCCCACCGCGAACATCGCCGCCGGGACGGGCGCGTACTTCGGATACAGTCGTGCGCCGTCACGCACGAAGAACCACGGGCGAAACGCCTCCGGCACAGGCGGCCAGACAGAGAGCTGACCCTCCAGTAGCATCGCGGCCTGCTGGAGATAGACGCCCTCGTCGTGGTTGGTCGTGTGGTACGGAAACAGTTCGAACGCGACGAGGAAGACAGTCACGCCTGCGAGTACGGAGAGCGCACCCGAAAAGAGGCGGAACCGACGGCGGTTCATTTACTCCGAGTTCGGGGGGTACCACGCCAGCGTGTGGTCGGCGACGAGGTCTACGCGGACTGGCTTGCCGATGCCCAGTTCTTTCACGTGGTTGTGTTGGCAGTGGACCACGTCGCCGTTGGTCAGTTCGACGCGGTAGACGAACGACGGGCCGGTGTACTGGCGGTGGATGATGTGGCCGTCCGCTTCGTGTTCGTCCACGACGGTCGCACGAAGGTCGTCCGGCCGAACGAGTACGTCGAGGTCGGTGCCCGCGTACTCCTCACTGAGACCGTTGAGTCGCTGGGGAGCGAACGTGTCGATTGGCGTCACCACGGTACCGTCCTCGTACCACGCCGAGAGGAAGCCCGCTTGGCCGAGGAAGGCGGCGACGAACCGCGATTCTGGGTGTTCGAACACCTCTTCGGGTTCGCCGACCTGTTCGACGTTGCCGTCGTTCATCACGGCCACGCGGTCGGAGATGGAGAGCGCTTCCTCTTGGTCGTGCGTGACCGAGACGGCGGTGACGCCTGCTTCTTTGAGAATCGCTCGGACCTCCTCGCGCATCTCGACGCGCAGGCGCACGTCGAGATTCGAGAACGGTTCGTCCAACAGGAGGATGTCCGGTTCCGGCGCGAGCGAGCGAGCGAGCGCGACCCGCTGTTGCTGACCGCCGGAGAGTTCCTCCGGTTTGGCTTCGCGGTGGGCCGAGAGGTTCACGAGGTCGAGCAGTTGAGTCACGCGCTCGTCTTTCTCCTCCTCACTGGCGTCTGTCAAGCCGAAGGCGATGTTCTCCGCGACGGTGAGATGCGGGAACAGCGCGAAGTCTTGGAAGACGAGTCCGACGTTGCGATCTTCCGGCTTCTCGAAAGTCGTCTCGTCTGCGACGGTCTCGTCGGCGAGACGAACTTCGCCGCCATCGGGTGATTCGAGTCCGGCCATCATTCGGAGCGTCGTCGTTTTCCCACAGCCAGACGGGCCGAGCAGCGTGAGTAGTTCGCCCTCCCGAACGGACAGCGAGAGCGAATCGACGGCCGTCTCGCGGCCGTACTCCTTGACGACGCCGTCCAGTTCCAACACTGGCTCGGAGTCCTCTAAGTTGCGTCGTCGTTGTCGCTGTTCGACCGCGCTACTCGCGTCGAGTCGTTCGTAGCCGTCGTTCGTCAGTTCCTTAGCCATCGTGTTCCTCCTGCGTTATCGACTCCATCTCGCCGCCGTCCTGTCTGAGCAGGACGAGCATCGAGAGCGCGGAGACGCCGACCAGCACCAGCGCGGGCACGGCCGCCTGTCCGTAGTAGCCCGCGTCCTGTACACGCCAGATGTACGTAACGAGGGTTTCAAAACCTGTCGGACGAAGCATGAGCGTCGCCGGAAGCTCTTTCATCGTCGTCAGGAAAACGAGCGCCCCGCCAGCGACGACTCCGGGCGCGATGAGCGGGAGCGTCACCTTCCGGAACGCAGCGCGGGGCGTCTTCCCGAGTGTCCGGGCGGCCTCGGTTAGCTTGGGGTCCACCTGCAACACTGACGACCGAATCGCGCCGACCGATTGGGGGAGAAAGCGAACCACGTAGGCGAACGTCAATAGTGGAATCGTCTGGGAGAGATTGAGTTCGAACCCAGCCAGTTCGGGCGTGTTCGCCGACGAGAAGTAGACCAGCGCGAGACCGAGGACGACACCCGGTGTCGCGTAGCCGACGTAACTCGCGCGCTCGAACAGCGCAGCGAGACGAGAGTCGTCGCGGCCCGAGAGGTACGCCACGGGAACCGCGGCGAGCGTGGCGGCCCCGGCAGCCAGTGCGGCGACGTAGATGGAGTTGAATCCGAAACTCCACGTGAATTCGAAGCCACCGCCAGCGTAGCCCGGCCCGGAGCGGGTGAGCCACATAAACAGGACACCGACGGGGACGACCAGACAGAGTACTGCGACGAGCGTGCAGAACAGGAGCGCGGGCCACTTCCAGACGCCGAGCGAGAAGCGAGCAGCGCCTCGGTGGCCCCGCGAAGCGTTCGCGTCGTCAGCCCCGACGCGCTTCTCCAGCGCGAGGATGACCGCGGCGAGTCCGAGCAGTTGCAGGGAGAGCACCGCCGCCAAGTTACGGTCCCACATGTTCTGGTAGATGATTCGCGTGAACACGTCGAAGTGCATGATGGACGGTGTCCCGAAGTCAGAGAGCGCGTACAGCGCGACGAGTAGACTTCCGGCGGCGATGCCCGGCGCGATTTGGGGCAGGGTCACCTTTCGGAACGCGGCCCAGCGGCCGTGGTTCAGCGTCCGGGCGGCCTCCATCAGCGACCCGTCGAACGAGAGGAGCGACGCTCTCGTCGTCAAGTAGACGTAAGGGTACGTAAACAGCGTGAGGACCAGCGTCGCGCCTTCGAAGCCGTAAATAGCCGGAATTTCGGTGACGCCGAGCGGCGCGAGTAGGTCCGTGAGGACCCCGCGCGGCCCGAACGCCGAGACGAACGCGAACGCGCCGATGTAACTGGGAACGACCAGCGGGAGTGCGGCGACGACGGTCCAGAATCGTCTGAACGGCAGGTCCGTCTGCACCGTGAGTACCGCAAGCGGGACGCCGATGAGGACCGACCCCGCGGTGACGCCAGCGACGAGGAGGATACTGTTGGTGACAACGTCGAACGTCGAGGGACTGGTGAATAAGTCGAGTGCCTGTCCGAAGCCGATTTCGAGCGACCGCAAGACGAGCCACGTCACGGGGAACGAGACTGCGGCGGCGACTGCTCCGGCGAGAAGTGTCAGGCCGACAGACGGCGAGTCGCCGTCGTCGGACACCTTCGCGGCGAGTCGCTGGAGACGGTCGCTCGTCGCCATCAGAGAACGCCCGCTTCCTTCATCAGCTTCAGCGTCGGTTCGAGGTTCGACAGCTTCGAGAGGTCAACTTTCGGCGGTGCGAGTTCGTCCACCGTCGGCAGGCCACCGACCGGTTTGACCTCCGGAATCATCGGGTAGGCGAAGGTCTTCGTGGCGAAGAACTCCTGTGCCTCCGCCGAGAGCAGGTGGGCAATGAAGTCGGCGGCGAGTTCTTTCTTCTCGGTGCCTTCGATGATTTCCGTGCCCGAGACGTTGACCAGCGCGCCCGCGTCGTTCTTGGTGAACGCGAGGTCGATTGGTGCGTCGGGACGCGAGGCTTGGACACGCAGTGCGTAGTAGTGGTTTGCGAACCCGGCCGCGATTTCGCCGTCGGCGACCGCGTTCGAGGTGATGAACTCGTCGGGGTACTTCGAGACGCCGTGGTTGACCATTCCCTTCAGCCACTGCTTGGTTTTCTGGGGACCGGCGTTGAGACGCATCGCCGTCACGAACGACTTGAACGCGCCGTAGGTCGGTGCCCAACCCATCGCGCCTTTCAGGGCAGGAGTTTGCGTGAACTGCTGGACCTTGTTGGGGATGTCCGACTCCGAAAGTTTGTTCGTGTTGTACGGAATCGAACGCGCTCGGCCAGCGATACCGACCCACTTCCCGTCGCTGTCGCGGAAGCCCTTGGGGACAGGTTTCTGGACGCGATTGGGGAGTTTCGTCGTCGCGTTCGCGTCGGCAACGATGCCGAGTGACGTGGAGTCGATGGACCAGAACACGTCGGCGCGACTCTGGCCGCCCTTCTTCGCCTCGACGATGGCGTTGGCGAGTTGCGTCGAGGAGTTCATCCGCGTCTTGGCGGTGAAGTTGGAGTACTTCTGTTCGAGGAGGTCGATGAGGTTCTCGTAGAGACCACCCTCGCCGCCACCGAGGTAGACGTTCAGGGTGCCGTCGAGGTCCGGCAGGTCGTCCATCGAGGTGCCGCCCGGTTGGGGCCGACTCTCGACTAGCGGCCCGGAACCGCGGAAGTCGCCCATCGAAACGGTCGTACCGCTCTCTTCACTGTTCGTAAACTGCGAAATACAACCGGAGAGTCCGGCCGTCGCCCCGACAGTACTCGTTGCGAGGAACCGACGGCGCGTCCACGTACGACGCTCGCTCATACGTTAAATTAGGTCGCCCTAAAACCCTTATACCTGCCGATTTTCGCGCTCCCTCAACAGCCATCAGCCACTGAACGTGTTGGTATCAGTCGTCTGCAGGGGCCGGCGTCGCTCGAAGCGCGCGGAGTTCGTCCAGCGCGTCGAGCCAGTCGAGCATGTACTCGCCGACGTAGTTGAAGAACTCGCCGTTGTTGTAGTCCTCGAACTCGCCCTCCGTGAGTTCGATCGCCATGGATTCGAAGACTGCTGCGTAGGTGTCACTGTCCTCCCCGACGCCGTCGATTACCTCCCACAGATGCTCGTTCAGTTCGAGACCCGGCACTTCGTTGTTCAGGTCGTCGAACGTCGAGCGCGGGGCCTTGTTGTGTTCACAGAGCGGGCCGCCGTTGTAGATGCGCTTGCCCAGCAGGTCGCAGGCGCGCTTGAGGAAGACGCCCGACCAGATGTCGTCGAATCGGCCCACGTCCCAGCGGTTGTCGTCCATCGGGAGTTGGTAGAACGCCGGGACGACTTCGCGGCGGAACGCGAGGTTCATCGAGCAGACGGTGAGGTAGTTGCCGCGCGCGGCGACGAAGTCCTCGCCGTAGTCGTCTTCTGTGGTTCTGGTCTGGGCCTGTCCTCGCAGGTCGCCGTCCATCAGGATTCTGACGGCGTCGAGGTCGGGGACGTTGGTCCAGAGGCCTTGGGAGGCGACGACTTCCGAAATTTCGGTAGTACCGGTTTCGACGGACTCGTCCATCGCGGAGTAGGGGTAGCCGCGGGGGTAGAGTCCGTGGTCGTCGTAGTTCTGGTAGAGGACGTTGACCCACTGCTCGTCGGAGGAGACTTCTGTTATCTCGCCCTCGAAGTCGAGGTTCGCCATGTGCTGGCCGAAGAAGTCCGCGTCGTCGTGGGGGAGCGTGTCGTCGTCGATGAAGAAGCCGTACTCGAAGTCGTTCGCCCAGAGGTAGAGCAGGCCGAAACTCGTCTCGGCGTGACTCGCCGCGGGAACGACGTGGCCGTACTCTTCGATGCCCTGTTCGGCGTACCACGCTTCGCGCCGACTCCCGTCGAAGACTTCACCGGAGACGCCCTCGTCGGCGAGCATCTCGCGCATCTCCTCGGTGTCACAGAAGTCTTCGGTGACCAGCAAGACGTGGAGTCGGTCCAAGTCGAAGCCGTGGTCGCGGGCGTTCTGGAAGTACGCTCGCATACACTCGTACTCTCGTATCGTCGGCACGACGACACAGATGTCCTCGCTCGCGCTCATTCGTTGCCACACTGTGGTTTAGGGAAACCTAAAAGGCTATCTATCTGCGTCGGACTCACAGAAAATACTTGACAGTGGTGTAATATGAACCGAGTATGTCCCCAACTCGTCGGATCTTCCTCCACAGCAGTTCACTCTGCATGCTCGGCGCGCTCGCCGGTTGTCCGGCCGACCCCGAAGGCCCGAAACCGACGACGAATCGAACAGAAAACGCGACTGAGACGACCGACCAAATCGCTCGAACGACTTCGAGTACGACTACAAGTACGTCCGTCACGACGACCGACCGCCGAGCAGTCGAGTTCGCGCATTCGAGTCCGATATTCGACTCCGGCGTCGCAGACGCCGACTCGTGGTACTACGCTCGCGTCTTCGACGGCGAGCGTAGCGTGAGGACCTTCGACGTGTCGAAGGTCCGCGCCGAGATGACCGAACGGCAGTTCGAAATGCTCCGGCAGTTCGTCGGCGACACCGACTTTGCGGACCACTCGCTGTACGTCGTGCAGGCAGAACTTCCGTCGCAGGAGTACGAACTCCGTTTCGAGTTCGTGGACCGGACCGCGTCACCGCCACAAGTGGTCGTCAGCGTCGGGCACCGTGATGGGGAGGCCGAATCTCAGTCTAGCGAAGTTACTTCGACACTCCTCGCTCGGGTGCCCGATTCGGTCGCACCGGACCCTGCGGTCACCCTCGTAGACGACGCTGGCGCTCGTCTCTCCGACTCGCTTCACGCCGTCGAGACGTTCCGACCGCCGAACCAGTCGCTGTTGCAGTCCGTGAACGTTCACCCTCAGTCGTACGAGCAAATCACCGAGCGCATGCCGGTCCCCGGTGGGGCGCTCGTAACGAGTTCGGAGACAGCCACTAAGTTTGTGTCAGAGGACGCGTCGTTCGCGTCGTTCGTCCGCGAGACGGAGTTCGACTCGTCGTACGTGCTTGCGGTGCAGGCGACGATGCCGAACAACAACTACCACGCGTGGCCCCAGTCAGTCGAACACGGGCCATCCGGCGTCTCCGTGCACGTTCGCCAGCAGAATTTCACCGGGGGACTGAACGTAGAGTACACTTACCTCGTGCTCTCGCGCGTCCCGGACCAATCGACGCCCGAGAGTGGAACTGCGAAGGTTCAGACTCAGGAGAGCGATGAGGGGGCGCTCTTCGAGAAGAAGATACCGCTCTCAGCGAGTCCTGAGAAGTGGCCGAACTCTAAACCAACCACGACTCGGTAACCACTGGTTTAGCCACTCCGACGGCAACCGAAGCTAAGTACCCGCACGTCGTGACGGTGTGTCATGAACCGAGACGACGCCGAACTCTGGGGTGGGGCAGTGTTGCTCGTCCTCGCCGGGGTTCTACTGTTCGCACCGCTCGTGCTGAACTGGCGGTACACGACGATACTGCTCGTAGTTGGCGTGCTGGGTGCGGCCGCCGGAGCGTTATTGGTCGGCCTCTCTCGGCGGGGGCGAGCGGTGTAGATGCCTGCAGTACAGATACCTGCGGCGTCGGTGCGTTTGCGCTCTTCGCGCCGTCTTGAAAGGGTTAATGTACGCACGGTCAGTAGAACGCGACAATGCCAGACGAGGATTTCACCGTCACGCCCTACGCCGTCGAGGGCGACGTGGACTACGACAAGGTCCTCGAACAGTTCGGTGCGGACGAACTCACCGACGAGGACCGCAACCGCTTTCCTGAACCGCTCCACCCGCTCATCCGCCGCGGCATCTTCTACGGTGGCCGTGACGTAGACGAGTGGTTGGACGGCGTCGAGAGCGACGAAACGGTCTCTATCGTCACGGGACGTGGCCCCTCGGGCAAGATGCACCTCGGCCACGCCTTCCCGTTCTACCTCGCCAAGTATCTGCAGGAGCAGACCGGCGCGCACGTCTACATCCCCATCTCCGACGACGAGAAGTACTTCGCCAAGGACCAGTCGTTCGAAGACATTCAGGGCTGGGCGAAGAACAACATCCGGGAACTGATGGCCGTCGGCTTCGACCCGGAGAAGACCCGCTTCATCGTGGACACTGCTGATGCCGACGTCGTCTACCCCCACGCCGCGAAGTTCGCCAAGAAGTACACTCAATCGACGGTGGACGCGACCTACGGCAATCCGGACAACATCGGCCTGTCGTTCTACCCGGCGGTGCAGGCGACGCACTTGTTGTTGCCCCAGTTAGTGCATGGCAAGCACCAGACGCTGGTCCCCATCGCGGTGGACCAAGACCCGCACATCCGCCTGTGCCGCGACGTGGCGGCCAAAGAGCAGTTCGACGTGACCAAGCCCTCCGCAATCCTGAGTCGCTTCTTCCCGCAACTGAAGGGCGACGGCGGTAAGATGAGCAGTTCGGGCAACGACCCGACCATCTATCTGGACGACGACCGCGAGACCGTCGAGGACAAGATCAAGACCTACGCTTACTCCGGTGGTCAGACGAGTCTGGACGAACACCGCGAGAAGGGCGGCGACCCCGACGTGGACGTGTCGTATCAGCTGATGTACTACTTCTTCGAAGAGGACGACGAAGTCGTCGAGCGTCTCGCGGAAGAGTACCGCTCGGGTGAGTTGCTCAGTGGCGAGATGAAGCTGAAAGCGGCGGAGAAGGTCGCAGACTTCCTCGAAGCGCATCAGGAGCGCAAGGAGGCACTGGGAGAGTTCGAGGCCGAATTGGAGAAATATACGTTTACTGAGGAGGAGCGTGCGACGCTGACCAGCGACCTGCTGTACTGAATTTTCGGGGTTTGGGTTTTTGTCTTTCGTGTAGTCGGGGTTGGAGAGGCTATTGCAGGCTACTCAACCGACAGCGAAAGCTGACTGAGGAAACCATACGGCGGGACTGAAAGGGGCCGGGCGTTCGCGCTCGTCTTGGGCGTTCAGCGACCCCTATCGACGTGCGGTTTGCGTCGATATGTCGCCGAACGGCCGCGAACGTCCGGGGGCTTTCGTGGAAGAATTGTCGGTCGCTTCAACTGCTACATTGCACCGACGAACGCAGTGAGGCTCGCTACTCCCGAAACCGAGGAGAGACCGCACTGCACAGCACCGCACCGCGGGGGCCACACGCCTCCCCACCCGACTGCGTTTCTCGGCTTCCGCTACGCTCCAGCCTGCGATACTCATCCCTCGCGCAGTTCGGCGTGACACGAGGTCACGCCAGCGCGCGCCGATTGGTCGGAACGAAATCATTGCTTCGTCGTCACCACAAACCAAGAGTCGGCGATAGAGCAAAGTAGCCCAGCGTCAGTCATGATACCATGTCACTCGACTACGAGCAGGAGTTGTCGAACTTCGAGTGGGACATTCCGGCTAACTACAATCTCCCGGCGGTCATCGAGGGTCACGCCGACGCCTTCGGGGACCGCCTCGCGGTACGATACCGCGACGAGGACGGCTGGGAGGCCGAGCGAACCTACGGCGACATCCGGGACGACGCGAACCGATTCGCCAACGCGCTCGCGGAGTTGGGCGTCGGCGAGGGCGACCGGGTGATGCACTTGATGCCGCGCCATCCCGACGCCTTTGCGATTCAACTTGGCGCGCTCGCTCGCGGTGCGCTCCTCGTGCCCTGCTCGGCGATGCTGAAGCCGAAGGACCTCGCGTTTCGGGCGAACGACTGCGAGGCCGAGACGGTGGTCTGTCACGCAGACCTGACCGAGATGGTCGAGCCGATTATCGAGGAGACGCCGCTCGAACGAGTCGTCGTTCTCGACGGCGACGAGCAGGGTCACGGAGGCGAAGATTGGCACTCCTTCGACGCACTGCTCGACGGCCGAGACACCAGTCACGACGGTCCCGAACTCAAGGCGAACGACCCGATGTCCATCAACTACACCTCGGGGACGACCGGCCAGCCAAAGCCCGTGCTCCACCGCCACCGCTGGATGCGCTGTTTCGAACTCGTCAACGGCCGCTACTGGTGGGGCGTCGAGCAAGGCACCGACTTCTCGGACGAGTTACTCTGGGCGACGACTGGCACCGGGTGGGCCAAGTGGTTCTGGAGTCCGGTCGGCGTGGCACTGACCACCGGCGCACCGCAGTTGCTCTACGAGGGCGACTTCGACGCCGAGACGTTCCTCGACGTGATGGCAGACGAGGACGTCACGCGCCTCTGTGCCGTGCCGACGCAGTATCGGATGTTCGCCCAGCACGGAGGCCTCGAAGAGTACGACCTCGCGCTCAGCGAAGCAGTCTCGGCGGGCGAACCCCTGAACAGAGAGCCGATACAGGCCTTCGAGGACGCCTTCGGCGTAACCCCCAGAGACGGCTACGGCCAGACCGAAACGGTCGCGCTCGTCACGAACTACCCCGGTATCGACGTGAAGCCCGGTAGCATGGGCAAACCGACGCCCGGACTGGGGACGACAATCATCGACACCCAAGAAGAGGAGGAACTGGACGCGGGCGACATCGGCGAAATCGCAGTGCCAGCAAATTGCCCGGGTATCTTCGACGGCTACTACGAGAAGCCGGACTTGGACGAGAAGACCTTCTCCGGCGACTACTATCGAACGGGTGACCTCGCATCGCGTGACGAGGACGGCTACTTCTTCTTCGAAGGTCGTGCGGACGACATCATCATCTCCGCTGGCTACCGCATCGGGCCGTTCGAAGTCGAGGACGCGCTCATCGGCCACGAAGCAGTCGCGGAGGCCGCCGCGGTTGCGAGTCCGCACGACGAGCGCGGCAACGTCGTGAAGGCGTACGTCGTCCTCGCCGACGAGCGCGAGGGGAGCGACGAACTAGCCACGGAGCTACAAGAGTACATGAAGTCCGAGACGGCACCCTACAAGTATCCGCGCCGAATCGAGTTCGTCGCGGAGTTGCCCAAGACCTCCAGCGGGAAGATTCGCCGCATCGAGTTGCGGAGCCAAGAACGCGAGCAGTTCGGCGAGTAGCTACGGGGAAATAGCGACGACAAATAGCGGCGAGACTGCCGTTACTTTTCGGGCAATTCGACGGCGCCTAACTGTTGCATGAGGTCGATCATGTCGGGCTGAACCCATCGTTCGACGACGGTCCCGTCCTCTATGCGAGCGAACTCCATCAGTTCGTGTTCGACCTGCCGGCCAGTCGGGTCGATACCCATGAACTCGCCTTCGTGGGTTCCGTGCTCTTTCCCACGCAATGCGACCGTATCTCCCTCGGCGACCAGTTCCTCGATGCTGACTGTGAAGTCCGAGAACGCCGAATGCAGATGTTCGGACAGCTCCCTGACCGCTTGGCGGCCTCGCGTCTCTCCCATCGGCGTGTGGTCGATTACGTCTTCGGCGAACACTTCCGCCATGGAGTCGAAGTTCTGCTCGTTGAACGCTTCCGTCGCTTGCCGGACGATTCGCTTGTTTTCCTCGGTGCTGGACGTTGCTGCCATACCTCCCCTCCGGAGTGCCTACTCGGCGTGTCTTCGCTCGGTGTTTTCCGACGTTACTTCGGAGTACGCACCACTGTTCCTACACCGCGTAGCAGGTTAGCTTTTGTCGATGTCGAGCAGTTCGACGCCAGTAACTTCGAAGCGCGCGCCCCCGTCTTCTCCCTCGCCGACGGTCACGTCCCAGCCGTGGGCACTGGCGATGTCTGCGACGATGGAGAGGCCGAGGCCAGTCCCGTTATCGCCGGTGGTGTAGCCCCCTTCGAAGACGCGGTCGCGCTTTTCGGGGGCGATGCCGGGGCCGTCGTCTGCGACGTAGAAGCCCGAGTCGTCTTCGAGCGCGCCGACCCGAACCGTTAGCGCTTCGCCGCTATCTTGCTCACCGCCGTGTTCGATCGAATTTCGAAACAGGTTCTCGAACAGTCGCAACAGTCGTGTGCGGTCGGCCGAGACCGTCACGTCGGTCTCGACGCACAGGGTCGCATCCCCGGTTTTGGCGGTCGTCCACGACTCCTCGACTGCCTCCGGGAGCGAAACCGGCGCGGTCTCGTTGACGCTCTGGCCCTCCCGAGCGAGCGTCAGCACGTCCCCGATGATGCGCTCCATGCGCTCGTTCGCCTGTTCCACGCGCGGAAGATAGCTCGTGTCGTCCTCTTCGCGCGCCAGTTCGACGTACCCCTTCGAGACGTTCAGCGGGTTGCGCAGGTCGTGGGAGACGACGCTGGCGAACTGGTCGAGTCGTTCGTTCTGTCGTTCGAGTGTCCGCTCGCGCTCCTTTCGGTCGGTGATGTCACGCGTGTTGGCGACGATGCCGCCCACCGCCGGGTCGTCGAGGAGACTGCGCCCGCGCGTCTCGACGGTTCGCCACTCGCCGTCGGCGTTTCGGAATCGGTACTCGATGTTCGCTCGATAGTCGTCGTTTCGCGCGATTTTGAAGAGTTCGTCGGCGACCGTCTCTCGGTCGTCGGGATGGACGAAGTCGAGCATCGAACGACCGACGACCGCCGTCGTCTCGTACTCCATGATTCGCTCGATGGACGGACTCTGATACTGTATCGTCCCGTCGGGGTCCAACACCGTGAGGAGGTCGGAGGAGTGTTCGAAGAGCGCCTGAAAGCGTCGTTCTGCACTCTTCCGGTCGGTGACGTCGTGGAGTATCAACAACCGCCCGCCGCTGTCGAGCGTCGAAGCGCGTACGGTGACGTAGCGTCGGTCGTCGCCGTCCTCGAAGACGAGTTCCGACTGTTCGACCTGCTCGTCGGCCAGAATCTCCGCACACTCCGGAACGACTTCGTCGGACGGACGACCGACCGCGTCTCGTGTCACCCCGAGGAGGTCGCACGCTGCCGGGTTCAGGTCCACGATTCGCCCCTCGTCGTCGGCGACGATGTAGCCGTCGCGCATCCGCTCGACCACGGTGTCTCGCGCGATGGGCACGAGTTCGAGGAACTGGTACCGGAAGACGGCGAACGCCAACGCGGCCCCTGTGAAGGCGAACGACATCGAGGTGAAATCTACGCTCGTCAGTCCGACGACCCACGCGACGTTCGCGACGAACGGCGGGACGATTGCCACCCCGAGCGCGCCGAGTTGGCCGCGGTACTGCTCCGGAGAGTCCAGAACCGTCCGAACCAGCAGGTAGATTGCGATGAGGATGAGGACGTAGTTGTACGCGGTGTTCAGCCAGTACCACGGGCCGAAACTCCGGTCGAGGACGTAGAACAACTCGACGGTCGTCACGTCGAGGTCGGTCCAAATGAATCCGTGGAGTGGCGTCGTCGGGGCTACCAAGACACTCGCGACGAGCGGTTCGGCCGCCAGTACGCCTATTCTACCGCGAGTCAGCGCCTCCTCGCGGTTCGCATAGAGGAGCGCGAACACGAGCAGTGTCGCCGGTGCGAAGTTGTGCCCGACGTACGCGACGACCCGCCAGACGAACTTCGGTCCGAGTCCGACGCTAGCCAGTTGGAGCGCGTCGCCGAGCGCCCAAACGCTCGTCGAGAGCATGAGCAGTCCGAACGCCACTCTACTCGGTCGGTGGGAGTGTCGTCGCCACTGCGTGAGGGCGTAGCCTGCTAATCCGGCCGTGACGACCGTCGCCAGTAACAGCGGGACTGTGTACGGCGTCCATTGCCATTGCCACATCATCGGTGCATATTGTTGAATCCTGACAGTGGGGTGGCGTTTCCAAGCGAGACTACTCGAAGGCCGATACCACGTTTCGACCGTCGAATACCCCGTCTACAGCTTTCGGGGGTCGCCACTCCGGTCTCTCAGATACAATACGTATCTAAAAAGCAATAAGTATGCCCCGGTTGTTCAAATCTGATAATCAGCTGTTAATTACAACACTCTAACTGTGGAACTCCATCGCCGTGTCACGAGGAGTCGAAGAACGACTCGACATCGTCGGGGTCGTCGGCCGCTCGAAGTGCCAGTGCTAACTTCACGCGGGCCTTCCACGACGGCAGGTCACCGCCCGAAATCGCGCCCGCAACTCGTAGCGTCTGGCCGCCGCCGGGAGTGCCGTACACTGCACCCGTCCGACCTGCGTGACAGCGCGACGTGACGACGACGGGGACGCCCGCTTCGACGGCGTCAGAGATGGCTTCGCCGAGGTCACTCGTGACGTTTCCGAGACCCGTTCCGGCGACGACGAGACCATCCGCGCCGGATTCGACAGCGCGTTCGAATTGGGCACCCGAGACGCCCGCGCCAGAGAGGACGACTGCTACGTCCGCGTCAGTGGAAGCGGCGGGCAGGTACACCGACTCGCTGTCCGGTTCGCGGTGGAAACTTATCTCGTCGCGCATCAGCGTCGCCACTGGGCCGTCGTTCGGCGAGTCGAACGCCGCGAGTTTGTGCGTGTGGACCTTCCGAACGTCGCGCGCAGCGTGGAGTTCGTCGTCGAACGCGACGAAGACGCCCTCGCTGACGCGCGGGTGCGTTGCGGCCCTGACCGCCGCGAGCAGATTCGCCGGCGCGTCGGAACTCGATTCGTCCAGTCGTCGTTGTGCGCCCGTGACGACGACGGGAATCGGGACCGAGAGGGTCAAATCGAGGAAGTAGGCCGTCTCGGCCAGCGTGTCCGTGCCGTGGGTGACGACGATAGCGTCAGCGCCGTCTTCGACGGCCTCTCGGGCGGCCTCGCCGACGTCGGCCATGACCTCGAAGTCTACGTCGAAGCCGGGAACTTGCGAGACTGACTCGACGGAGAGGTCGGCTTTCGCTTCGAGTGCTGGCACCGAGTTGAGGAGGTCTTCGCCGGAGATGGACGGAGCGGCCCCGTTCTCGCCGGGCGTGCTGGCGATTGTGCCGCCGGTTGCGACGACGTGAACGCGCGGGAGCATACGCTAACAGGCGGACTGGAATCTAAAATAACTCTGGGTAGCGGGGCTTACGTCTCCACTTCGAAGCCCTGCTCGCCCAAGAGTTCGACTACCCGGTCGCGGTGGTCTCCCTGCAACTCGATGCGGTCGTCGTCTACGGTGCCCCCAGTCGCGAGTTTCGATTTGAGTTCCGAGGCGAGGTCCTTCAGGTCCACGCCGGAGGGGTCGAACCCCTCTACGATGGTCATCGACTTGCCGTAGGTTCGCTCGTCCACGCGGACGCGCAGTCGTTGCTCGGCGCGGCCGAGGTCCTCGTCGATTCCCAACTCGTCCGGCAACCCCGAAATCGAACTCAGGTCGTCTTCGTCCCCCATGGTCTCTGCTCTGGGACGCACGGGTATTAGGTTGTTCCCGCCGTCACGGTCTGCCGTCTCCTCGTGGATTCGTCGCTTGCCCACATCTCGAAGCTATAAATCCTCGGGGTGACTCGTGGAGGACATGGACCGTGTCGCAATCATCGGCGCGTCGATGACGCAGTTCGGCGAGCGTGACGCGTGGCTACGCGAACTGCTCGCGCAAGCGGGCCGCGAGTGCCTCGCCGACGCGAACATCGACCCCGACGACGTAGAGCATCTGTACGTCTCGAACATGGCGAGCGGCGAGTTCGAGGGCCAGACGGGCGTACCGAACGCCTTGGCGCACGACCTCGGCGCGTTGCCGGCGTACACCCAACGAGTAGACCAGACCTCCGCGTCCGGCGGCGCGGGCATCTACGCCGCGTGGCAGTCTATCGCCTCCGGCGCGTCAGAGATGACACTCCTCGTGGGCGGCGAGAAGATGACCCACCGGACGACGGCGGAATCGACGGACGTAATCGCCTCGTTAACCCATCCCGTCGAATACAAGCACGGCGTGACCCTGCCCTCGTTCGCGGGACTGACCGCGCGCCGGTACCTCCACGAGTACGACGCGCCGCGCGAGAGTCTAGCGAAGGTCGCCGTAAAGAACCACGAGAATGGACTGGACAACCCGCACGCCCAGTTCCGAAAGAAAGTCGATTTGGAGACGGTCATGGAGTCGCCAATCGTGGCTGACCCGCTTCGACTGTACGACTTCTGCCCGATTACCGACGGGAGCGCGGCACTGCTGTTCTGCCCGGAATCCGTGGCCGAGGAAGTCGCCACCGACTACACAGTCGTCTCCGGCATCGGCGGCGCGACAGACACCCACGTCGTCCACGAGCGCGACGACCCGACGGTGATGGGCGGCGCGGTCGAAAGTTCCGAACAGGCCTACGAGATGGCCGACCGGAGTCCGGAAGACGTGGACGTGGCGGAACTGCACGACATGTTCACCATCCTCGAATTCCTGCAGAGCGAAGCGGTCGGCTTCTTCGAGCAGGGCGAAGGCTGGAAAGCCGTCGAGGAGGGCGTCACCGACCGTGACGGTGAGTTACCCATCAACACCTCTGGCGGCCTCAAGTCGAAGGGTCACCCGCTCGGCGCGAGCGGCGTCGCACAGGCGTACGAACTACACCAGCAGTTGCTCGGCGACGCCGGAGACCGACAGGTCGAGGCCGATGTCGGTCTGGCCTGCAACGTCGGCGGGTTCGGCAACTGCGTGACGACGACGATTCTGGAGGAACCATAGATGTCTCTCGACGCACACCGCTGTCCGAACGGCCACCTGACCTATCCCGGCCACGAACTCTGTCCCGACTGTGGCGAGGAGCAGGTCGAAAGCGTAGATTTGAGCGACGAGACCGGCGAAGTCGTGACGTGGACGACCAGCACGGCGACACCACCGGGCGTCCGGCAACCGAACTCGCTCGCTATCGTAGAGTTCGAAGTGGATGGCGAATCTGTTCGCGCGATTGGCCAGTTGGTCGAGGATGCAGAGGTGGAGATTGGCGACGAGGTTCGACCGGTTTACGCCGAGGAACTCCGCGACCCCGACGCTGGCATTCGGGAGCGCGAGAGTCAGGACTGGGATGGGTACAGATTTGAATCTGCCTAAGCGCACTCTCGTGTGCGCGCTCAGATTCAAATCTGTTAGGTTTGATTCCCTCTAAGGCCGCGTCTATGCGGCCGCCGGGAATCAAAACGAGAAGGTTCGAGCAGGCCTGAAGCGACATTGTAGCTCGGCCCGAACGGCCGCCGTCGGTGGCCGTTCTGGCTACACGGACTGGCGGTCGCTCGCACGCGAGCGACCTGAAACGTCCGGGCCGAGTTGGTTCCGTCTTCGCATTTCAACGTTCGTCCTATCACTGTACCATAAATTTTTGCCAGCGGGTGCAGTAGTGCCGGGAGATGGCAGACCGGCCGAGCAGGCAGACGCGCCCAGCCCAAAATCGGCGGCGACAGTCGTGGCACGGAATGGGAGAGGCGACGAGTTCGGAGAAAGACAGTTTCGGCGTCTTTCTCGACGACATCGCCTACGTGTTCGCCGACGTGTCGTTGCTGGCACTGCCCACGCTCTGGTGGGCACTGACGAGTGCTGATTTGGACTGGTTCGGCGTCAAGGCGACCACGTTCGTCGCGTGGCTGACGATGGTTCTCGGTGGCGCACTGATTCGCGGTGGCTGGGTCGCGCCGCTCTGGACCGAGGTTCGCGGCTGGGTGTCGATGACGCCGTGGCTTATTCTCTTTCGAGTGGTCTACTACAACGCCACCCTTGCTCTCGCCGCCTTCGGCGGGGCGTCGCTGACCGCGTGGTCGCCGTTGCTGGCGGTCGGATTCGCGTTCGGGGTCGGTGCGCTCTCTGTGGGAGCGTTCCCGCGCCTCGCCGAATCGTTCTACGGCGTCGTCGCCGATTGATGTGTTCGTCACTGACTGACGGGAGCGCGAAGGTTCCTTAACGGGTGGCCGTGAAGATTGCAGTTATGAAAGTTCCCGAAGAAGGCGAGGTACGGACCTTCGAGCGGACGTTCACCACAGAAGAAGTGCGGGAGTTCGCCGAAGTGTCCGGTGACGAGCAACCGCGACACCTCGAACCGGACGAGGACGGCCGACTGATGGTACAGGGGTTGCTCACCGCGACGATGCCCACGAAACTCGGGAGCGAAATCGAGGTTCTCGCCCGGTGGGTCGAGTTCGAGTTTCGCCGACCGGTGTACACCGGCCAGACCATCACCTGCGAGATGGTCAGCGACCGCGTCGAAGAACACGACGACCGGTACGACCTCGACGCGTCGATTACCTGCCGGAACGAGGCTGACGAGGTTGTTTTGAGTGGGAGCGTGTCGGGACTGATTTGGAAGTAAAAGACGGGCATCCACGAGACTGTCTGCTCCGCTGTTCGCCTGTGTGAGCGCATCGCAGAAAGAGCGGTTCAGGCCGTCGTCTCGTCGTCCGTATGCTCCGTCTCGTACTCTTCGTCTCGCTGTTCGACGCCGTTTGCGGCCTCCTGAATCTCGCGCTCGATGTCTTCGCGGCCTTTCTTGAATTCGCCCATCGCTTCGCCCGTCGAGCGGGCGAGTTTCGGGAGTTTGTTCGCACCGAACAACAAGATGACGATGAGGAGGATGACCATCATCTCCATCCCACCGGGGATCGGGCCGAACAGTGGTAGCAAATTCATAGCGATTCTAGTACGTGAGCACGAATTATCAATTATTCGCTTATCTTTTTCTAGATGCTTTAACAAGGGATAGATTTACAAGGCGGGAGTGGACGCTTCGTGGTATGTTCCCGCCGGGGCATTATGGGATGGCACTGCTGTTGTACGCATTCTTGGGGTACGTCTTACTGAAACGAGGGTACGTACGGGACGCGTTGTCGGGTGGCGGCGTCGTCCTCTCGCTTACGTTGTTACCCGACATCGACGGTCAGTTCGACTTTCTCGTCCACCGCGGCGTGACTCACACGCTATGGTTCGCGGTCGCCGTCGGCGCGTTCTGCGTCGTCGCGTTGTCCGGGTCACTCTACGGTCGGTCGCGCCGTGACGCGACCGTCGGCGCGCTGTGGGCGTTCTTCCTCGGCTGGTTCGCTATCGTCGCGCATCTAATCGCGGACGTGCTGAACCCGTGGGGCGTCATGCCGCTGTATCCGCTGACGCCAGCATTGTACTCGCTTGACGTAGTGCGTGCGACTAACGACGCCGCGAACTACGCGGTGCTCGTCGTCGGAATACTGGCCGCACTCACCGCAGTGGTGGCCGGGCATCCGTCGATATCGCAGCCTCGACCGCTGGTGCGGTTGTATCAGAAAGTTTGGGGACAGTCCGCCTCTTCGGAGTAGCGGTTCGCCGTCCTCGATAGGAGTCTACTCGTCGTCCGAGTCGTCGTTGTCCGCTTCCGCGTCTTCGTCTGTTCTCGCATCCGCGTCCGTTTTCGTGTCGGCGTCAGTCGATTCGTCTTCGCTCAAATCCTCCTGGTCGTCAACCTCGTCGTCGCCGTCGGCCTCTGGTCCGTCGATTTCGTCTTTGATAGAGCGCAGTTCGGCGTCTACGTCTACTTGACCGCGGTCGTCTTCCTCGTCGTCGCCGTCGTCACCGTCGAGTTCGATAGTCGTTCCTCGGTCCTCGATGTCGGTGGGTGGAGCGTCACGGTCCTGGGCGCGGGCGCTGTCGCGGTCGCGTTCCTCGCGCTCGTTCGCTCGCGCTTCGTCCGCTCGTTCCTGACTCTCGCGCACCCGGTCGCGGATGTCGCGGTTGATGCGGCGAGCGTCCTGTAAGATGTCGCGGGCTTCGCCTTCGCGTGGCAGGTTCCCCTCGTTGATGGCCGTCTCGACTTCGCCGAGAGCGCTTTCGAGTCTGTCGAGAGTGGCGCGACTCGCGTCTGCCGCTCGTGATTCGAGTCGGTCGCGGCCCTCCTCGGTCACGCTGTGGTTCGGGTCCAGTACTTTCACGACCTGTTGGAGCATCTCCAGCGCGCGGATGTTCGCCTCCAGAATGGCGATAACGGTCGGAATAGCGTACTCGCCAGTAAACGAGAGAACTTCGCGGGGCGTCGGCGGACGCGGCAATCCCATCGGTCCCTCCGGCGGGCGCGTCATCTCCGTCCTGAGGTCGCGCATTCGCGCTTCGAGGTCCGCGACGCGTTCGTCTAACTCCTCGGGGTCGTCTTCGTCGTCCCAGTCGTCGCGCCTGTCGCTCATGTTTGGGCGTAGGTGTCGAACGGTAAAGAGTTTGTCCGGTCGCCGGAAGTCGGTCAGAATCCTTCGCGGAGGAAGACCGGGCGAGCGGGGAATATCGCCGCGAGGAGTGCTTCGACAGTCGAGTCGGCGACTTCGAGCGTGCCGAGCGTCGTTGCGTCCGCGACAGAGTGGTAGCCGACGTACAGTTGCGAGAGCGTGCTGACGTTCGTCCGAACGTCGGCGTCTGGCTCTGGCTCTGGGTCGGCATCTGCGTCGGTGGTTACGCTGGCGTCGATTGGCTCGCAAGTCGCTAGGCCGCTCTCCACCACGACTCGGAAGGTCCGGTCGTTCCACTCCGCCAGCGGGTCGGTTACAGAGAGCGTGAACTCGCCGGTCACGTCTGAGTAGTCGAGTGCTTCGATAGCCGCCGGAACGTCCACGAGTCGGACCATCGGACCCGGCTTGACTTCGCAGTTCAGTTCGGCGGGGTCGTCGACGCGGTCGAACAGCGTCGTCTCGTTCGGTTCGAAGAATTTGATGGTCTCGACCTGCGAGTCGTGGTTGGCGCAGAAGCGCAGGAGGTTCAGATACGCCTCCTCGTCGGCGTAGGCGTGGTCTCGGACGAACAGTCGCTTGCCGTCGTCGCCCTCTTTGACCCAGTAGACGAGGTAGCCGCGTACCTCCCCGTCGTCGTCCGCCCACGCGTAGACGTAGGGGTCTTCGTTGTGCGCTTCGAAGACGCGCTTTCGCCACCACTGCTCGGAGTACTCCATGGCGAGTTCGTACGCTTCGCCGTGGGCCGCCAGCACTGGTTCCAACTGTTCGTAGTCGTCGGCTTCGAGACGGCGGAACTCGCCGCTGGCCGAGTCTCGTGCGAACGTCAGCACGTCGGGCGAACAGTCGTACTCGACGAACTTCTGGCAGAGTCCCCACCCGTACTTCGCGTAGAACGGATGCTTGAACGCCCACAGCGCGGTCAGGTAGTCGCCGCGTTCGCGGTACTCCGCGAGCGACTCTACGAGCAGTCGTTCGATGTGTCCCTTCCGGCGATGCTCCGGCGGCGAGGCGACGGCAGAGAGACCGGGCATCTCGTGCCAGCGGCCCCGCAGTCGCACGCGAAACCAGTAGTGGCGACAGACACAGAGCATCTCGTCGCCCGAGAAGAGCGCGCGGGCCTCGCCCGGTTGCTCGTCTGGGTCCCAGTCGTGGTCGTCCTGCGGGCCCTTTTCGGGGCTGAAAGCGTACTGGAGGTAGTCCTGAAACTGCTTCGTCCTCTCGTCAGGAAGCGAGCGGTAGTCCATGCTCGGAGAGGCACGGTGGACCGACAAATAGGTTGCTTCGGTGTGTTACGACGTGTCGTGGCGATGCGCGAAGACGCGGGGTGCGACTTCGTCGTCCCCCTTACTTCCCGACTGCGCGTCGGTACTGAATCGGCCACTCTACCCTGTCGCCAGCGTCCAGTTCCTCGGCGGCGTGGAGCGTGAAGTACGGGTCTCGAAGATGCTCGCGGCCGACGATGGCGAGGTCCGCGCGGTCGTTGCGAATCAGGGCGTCGGCCTGCTTCGGTTCGGTGATGCCGCCGACTGCGCCGACCAGCGCGTCGGTGTTCTCGCTAACTCGCTCCGCGTAGGGCACTTGGTAGTTCGGCCCTGAACTGGGAATCTGCTGGTCGGGGTGGATGCCCCCCGCGCTCACGTCCACGAGGTCCGCGCCGACTTCGGCGAGCAGTGGCGCGAGTTCAGCGGTGTCCTCGACGGTCCACGACTCGCGGTCCGGGAGCCAGTCGGTGGCGGAGACGCGCACGAAGACTGGTTTGTCGTCGGGCCAGACGCCCCGAACTTCCTCGGTTATCTCGCGCACGAGTCTCGTGCGGCCTTCGAAGTCGCCGCCGTACTCGTCGTCGCGCTGGTTCGTCACGGGCGAGAGGAACTCGTGGAGGAGGTAGCCGTGGGCGGCGTGGACCTCCGCGATTTCGAAGCCAGCGTCTCGGGCGCGCTCGGCGGCGGCGACGAAATCCTCCTTGAGGCCGTCGATGTCGTTGCGGGTCATCTTTCTGGTTCGGGGTGGCGTCGCGTCCTCGAAGGGGTACGGCTTCGCGCTCGGGGCGAGTGTCTCCCACCCGCCCTCGTCGGGTTGCAGTGGTTCGCTGCCGTCCCACGGGGGCGTCTTGCTCGCCTTGCGTCCGGCGTGGGCGAGTTGGATAGCAGGGGTTGCTCCTCGGTCTTTGGCGAACTCTGCAATCGGGGCGAGCGCGTCGGCGTGGTCGTCGCTCCAGATGCCGAGGTCGTTCGGTGAGATGCGCCCGCGCGGTTCGATGGCAGTCGCTTCCGTCATGACGATTCCGGCCCCGCCCGTTGCCCGACTCCCGAGGTGTGTCTCGTGCCAGTCGGTTGCGAGGCCGTCTTCGTCACAGGAGTACTGGCACATCGGCGAGACCATCACTCGATTGCGGACGGTCGTCTCTCGAATCGACAACGGCGCGAACAGGTCCTCGCTCATCGGTGGCTACTCGGCGGGCGACACTCGAAAGGCCTCGCTTCCCCCGGTTTCTTGCCGAGACTAGGGTGGTAGTGTTTCACAAACCCGAAACACTTATTGTATACATTACCGTCATTAGTGATTCAATGTGTGGGGAGGTAGGAAGGGGGAGTCCCGAAGCGGCAGCGAGGTTTCGGCATCGACTCTCGACGCTCAAGCAGAACGGGAGCAACATCTTGGTCGTCGGGACCGACGCACTGCCGGTGGCGTGCGAACGCTTGCTGGGCGAGTCAGACGCGAAGCCGCGGCGTCGGCTTCTCGTGACGACCGACGCGACGCCCACGACCGCTCGCGCTCGACTCGAAGCGGTTCGAGCGCGGACGGCCAGGGATTCGGCGACGATTCTCGACTGGGACGGCGTGTCCCGTGGTACGTCCGCCGACGGACCCGGCGAGTCGTCGGTCCGCGTCGCGCCTGTCGAGGCTGACTTGGATGCCTTGGAGACCGCCGTCGAGGAAGCTATCGAGACGTTCGAAGCGGATTCTGGCCCGCTATCGCCCGCAGAGTTGCGCGTCTGTTTCGACTCGCTGACGCCGCTGGTCGGCGAGTACGAACGGCGAGACCTCCGTCGGTTCCTGCTCAGACTCTCCGAGACGGTGACGGGGGTCAACGGGATGGCCCACTACCACGTCTCGGCAACGTTCGACTCCGAAGTCGTCCGCTCGCTCCGACCGCTGTTCGACGCAGTCGTCGAAGTTCGTCGGGACGACGAGCAGGTAGAGCAACGTTGGCACCTCGTGGACGAGGACATCACGACCGAGTGGTTGCCGCTGTAGTCATCGGTTGCCACAATAGTCAGGGCTTGCCGCGGTACTCAGCGATTGCCGCTAGTTAGAGGGGGTTCGCTGGTCGGATTGCGTCTGGTGGTCGGACGGCGTCTGATGGTCGGTTCGCGTTTGCCGGTCGGACGCAGTGTGCGGACGGGGGTTCGTGTCTTCGCAGTCGTCCGGACTGGACCGAAGCGCACCGCGTTCGACCAACCACGCGTATCGCTCTTTGAGTCGTTGCCACGTGCCGGTGTCCGGACCGGGCGACGACTGATTGGTGGTGCGGATGCGGCGCATGTCGCGGTCGGTCAGTTTCTCGAAGGTGAACTTGCCGAGCAGTTCGTCGAGTCCGGGGAGCGTCTCTGAACCGACGACCCGTTGTTTTCGACGCTCGCGCCCTTCCGAGATGTTCTCTCCGGGGGTGAGACTGTAGAAGTACGCCCGAACGGTGGGAAACCAGCCCGCTGCGATTGCCTGGTCGGTGTGGGCGAGCAGACTCGTGCGTAGTTCACTGCCAATCGAGTCCGCCGCCGTCTCGTTCGCGTTCTCGATGGCTGAGAGCAGTGCGTCGTGCGCACTGAAAAGGGTGCGCAAGTTCTCGATAGCGTCGGTGAGACGTTCGGCGGTCGTGATGCGGAACCGTCGCTCGGCCGTCTCGTCGTGTTTGAAGAAGTTCCCCTTCGCGGAGTCCTCGTACTGTCGTGCCTCGAAGTACGCGTCGTTGAGCGTCACGAGTGCTTTCAGGTACGCGGTCTTCGCTTCGTCCGCGTCTATCGGCGTGTCGGCGACCCACTGGCCCGCGGTGGCCAGCGACTGGAGAAATCGCTCTCCGTTGTATCGGAGGTAGTCTTGCCGCCCGTCGTTGTCTTCCACGAGGTAACGCGACCCCGTGAAGAACGCCTTCGAGACCATCTTTCTGCCTACGTTCCTTACGAGAAACCTCTCTTTCATAAAACTACCAGCCCGTTATCATCGATGAGAATCGAAAGAGGGGAGCGTATTAGTTCGCCGTTCTACAGGTCTCGGCGGTCGCTTTTCGTGGGAAAGTTAGAGGTAGCCTTTCACGCTGGTGTGGACGCCCATCGATTCGAGCGTCTCTTCGAGCGCGTCCAAGACGACGGCGAGGTCTTGTTGGAGGTCGTACTCTCTGTACTTCCCGCCCGCCGAGCCTTCGTTGATTTCGGTGACGTTGAGGATGCCGAGCATGGCGAGGTCGTCCAGATGTTCCCGGAGCCAGCGCGCGGTCAGCGAGTCCTTTCCAGCGGCGTCGGAGAGAGATTTGTAGCGGGTGTAGATTTCACGGGAGCGTGCTGGCGTGTCGTCTTCGGCTTCGAGCGTGGCCAGCGCGTAGACGACCAGTCGCTCGTGGTCGTTGAGGTCAGCGATGCCGCGGGCGACTTGCTCGCGTTCGAGCAGTTCGCGGCCGCGTCGGACGTGCTGTTCGGTGACGACTTCGTCGTTCTCCTCGCGGGCTAAGTCGCCAGCCTTGAGCAGGAGATCGAGCGCCTTTCGGGCGTCACCTGACTCTTGGGCACCGAACGCGGCGCACAGGGGAACAACATCATCTGTAAGCACGTCCGGCTTGAACGCGACTTTGCGGCGCTGGTCGAGGACTGCCCGGAGTTCGTTGGCGTCGTACGTCGAGAAGGAGATGGCGCGTTCACAGAGGGAAGAACGAACTTTCGGTGACAGCGAATCTCGGAACGTGAGGTCGTTGCTGATGCCGATGAGGCCGATGCGAGCTTCGGTTAGGTTCTCGTTCTCGCGGGCACGCGAGAGTTGGTAGAGGATGGAGTCGTCTTTCAGGTGGTCGATTTCGTCCAGTACGATGAGGATGATGCCACCGTAGTCGTCCAACTCGTCCCACATGATGTCGTACACTTGCGAGCGGGAGTAGCCCGTCTCGCTGATGTGGTTCGAGGGGTCTCGGATGGAGTTAACGAGGTGGCTGGCGACTCGGTAACTGGAGTTGAGACCGTCGCAGTTGATGATTTCGGTACGAATAGTGAGGTCTTCGTACTGTTCTGCGTTCTCGACGAGTTTGTTCAGGAGGAAGCGTGTCGCCGCGGTCTTGCCGACGCCTGCCTTCCCGTAGAGAAAGATGTTGTCTGGCTGTTCACCGTAGATGGCAGGTTGGAGCGCACCGTGGTACTCGTCCAGTTCGTCGTCGCGGCCGACCAGTACTTGCGGAGTGTAATCGTCCAAGAGGGCTTCCCGATTGGTATAGGGAGAGTACTCGCGGACGAAGTCGAAAGAACCCATTAGCAGGTCGGTGTCGGTGGTGGGTGAAGTAGTTATCGAAACCACCCGTTCCGTTGATTCCGCTGATTCATGTGAACGATTTGCTTAAAAGACACCCCCACCCCTTCGTTCCGCTGAATGTGGTGCGGGAGGGTAGGGGTGGGGAGTGGTCAGTAGCGATACTTAGAATGGGAACCTTCTTGTCCTAGACGAGAAAACAGTATCCGTAGTAGAGTCAATCAAGACTATTTCGTCTATATTAGTGTAGAATGAACGCCGAAATTCTGCTCGCGGAAATCCCAACCCCACCAGTTTCACGAGATTCAGCGGAACAGAGGGGTGGGGGTACATATAAACACCATCGGACAGATGAAACACCGGAAATGGTGGTTGGCGATATCATGGTTACTCGTCGTATGGCTGGCTTTCTCGTGGCGCGGCCGCACATACGAATCACACGGACTCGATGCGGGCGTCGGATTTCGACTTGCCGAGAGCACCCCCGAATTTATGAGAACTAAATAGAGAAATGAGAAGGAATATTCGAAACGACGTGTTCGATGGCTAGAACAATATTTCTGTACACATTTCGGGAAAGCTTTTTGGACGACTACTGGCTTTCATACGGCGAGCATGGCGAGCCCACGAGGTCGTCGGCGTCCGACCGAACTCAGTAACGTTCGCGGTGCGGTCTATCTCCCACAGGACGCGTGGAATGCCTATCAGTTCTGGGCGAACTACGAGAGCGACGTCGTCGAACGTGACCTCGGCTACGCGGCCCGATTGGGCCTCGACAGCGTTCGCGTCTGGTCGTCATACGAGTACTGGCGAGAGGGCGCATCGCAGTTGTTCGACCGCACCGAACACTTCCTCTCGACGTGCCGAGACCACGGCATCCGCCCACTCATCGTTCTCTTCGAAGCTCCGCCGAAGCAACCCCCGAAGAAATCGAACCTCCGGAACACCGACCCTGCCAGTGCGTTCGGGGTTCACTCACCCTCTAGACCCCGAATCCTCCAACGACGAAACTGGGACGAGGGCGACGGTTCGCCGATTCAGTTCTCCCGCTGGTGGGCCACTTCGTTCGGCGAAGACGACCGGTTGCTCGCCACCGAAATCGTGAACGAACCCGGCGACGTTCGCCCGCGCAGGGACTTCGCCTTCGACGCACTCCGAGCGGTTCGGGACGCCGCCCCGTCTGCTACGCTGACTATGGGGACGAAAGACGTGCGCTACGCGAGGCTGTACGACCGTGACGACGACCTCGACGTCTACCAGTTCCACATGAATCTCCCGAAGGACCCGGCCGCGGCCAAGTTCTACTTAGAGAAACAACGCACAGCCGCCGACCGGACGGACACCGACAAGCCACTCTGGTGTACCGAGTGGCAGCGCACCCTCGAAGAGCCACCGTCGAGATTCGCTCCGAATCTCTCCAGTCTCGGGCCGACCGTCCGGGGGGCAACCGCCGACGGAACTATCGACGGTGACTTCTTTTGGAGCCTGATGCTCAAACCCGCGTACCTCAAGACGCCACGAGAACGCGGGCGAGTCAACGGGCTGTTCCACGCGGACGGCGCAGTCTACTCGAAGGCCGACGCCGCGGCAGTGGCGACGGGCGACGCGACTGGACCCGAGAAGATCGCTTCGCTGTCGGGGACCGGTGGCGGCATGCCAGCGGACGAACTATCGGAACTCGACGTTCCCGAGCGGCACGCGTTTCCGTCGTCGTGGCAGTCACATCCGTTTCCCTACCCCAAGGTCGGAACGAACGACTCCGAAACGGCACACCCTACCACCGAATTCGGATTTGCTGACGCGTCGGAACCGAACGACCAATCGAAGTCGGACGGCTCCCGGGCCGTGACCCAGCAGGGCAAATCGAACGCCATGACGGAACTCGACTCGGACGAACAATCTGAGACCGAAGCGGAGGGCGAGTCGTTCCTGAATCGGCGCGAGTCCTTCCTAAGCCGACTGCTCGACGTCCTGAACGTCCGTGGAAAACGATGAGATTCGTCGTGACGAACGCAGGATTAGAGGATGATACTCTTCTCGCGGACCATCTCTTCGATGGTGTCGTGAAGCCCTTGGCGACCGATGCCGGAGGCCTTGTTCCCGCCGAAGGGCACGTCGCCGAGTCCGTGGCTCGGCGCGCCGTTGATGCGAACTGCACCTGCGTCCAATTTGTCGGCTAGCTCCATCGCGCGGTCGTAGTCCTTGGTGAAGACGGCGGCGTCGAGAGCCAGTTCGCCGTGGTTCGAGATTTCGATCGCTTCCTCGCGGTCTTCGAACGTCGTGACGACTGCGACCGGGCCGAACTGCTCTTCGTGGACGATGCGAGCGTCGTGGGGGACGTTCGCCAAGAGGGTGGGTTCGAACGTGGTGCCGTCGCGCTCGCCACCGCGGACGACCTCCGCACCTTTCTCGACGGCGTCCTCGACCAGTTCCTCGACCCACTCGGCCTGTCCTTCGTTGATGAGCGGCCCGAGCGCGGTGTCCTCGTCGAAGAGGTCGCCGGGTTGCCAGCTATCCATCTCCGCCTCTATCTTCTCGACTACCTCGTCGTGGACCGACTCGTGTGCCAGCACGCGACTCACTGCCGAGCAACGCTGTCCGGCGTACTTGAACGAACCTTTCGCGCACGCGCCTGCGACCTCGTCCAAGTCCGCGTCCGGGAAGACGACGGCGGGCGCGTTGCCGCCGAGTTCCATGTGGAGTTCGACCATGCCGCTCTCCTTGGCGACGTGCTTGCCAGCGGCCGACGACCCGGTCATCGCAACCATGTTGATGCGGTCGTCGCCAGCGAGAACGTCGCCGATGGCGCTCCCGCGGCCCGAGACGAAGTTGTACGCGCCGTCGGGAAGCCCAATCTCGGAAATCACGTCGGCGAGAATCGCGGCACTCACGGGAGTGTCGCTCGCGGGTTTCTGGACGACGCAGTTGCCCGCCGCCAGCGCAGGTGCGACTTCGAGAGCGGTCGTCGCGAGGGGGTAGTTGTACGGCGTAATCGCCAGCACGGTGCCGATTGGCTCGTGCTTGACGATGGCGTTCCAGCCCTCGTGGCCGTCGGTGGTGCCCTCGCGGAACTCGCCCTTCATCGAGCGAATCTCTTCTTTCGCGCGGCGGAACCGTTCGGCCGCGCTCTCGACTTCCCCGCGCGCGGACGAGATTGGCTTGCCTGCTTCGCGGACGATGACCTCCGCGAGTTCTTCCTTGTGCTCTAGAAGGCCGTCTGCAATCTGGTCCATCCACTCCGCGCGCTGGGGGATGGTGGTCTCGCGCATCTCGGCCTGTGCGCGTTGGGCCGCCGCGAGCGCGCCGTCTGCCTGTTCGGGGCTGGCCGCCGCGACCTGCGCGAACGTCCCGCCGTCCGCGAGGTCGGTGACTTCGAGGGCGTCGTCGGCGTCGCGCCACTCGCCGTCGATGTAGAGGCGCTCGCGCCGATGGAGTGGTTGTTGTGACATAGGTCACCCTTAGAACTCCGCGGGTAAAATATTTACTCAAAATCGGATTAACGCTCTACTCGCTGACAACGGGGTCCGGAGTCGCTACAAGGAGGACCGGAGTCGCTGGCGCTCCCGCGCGAAAGCGTAATCGCTCACTGGGAGATAGGTATCATCCACCGGCGAGTAGTCGTTTTTGGCCATCGACTGACAGACGCTGTCCACCGACCGATGGACCCCTTCAATCGACCCATGGACATCTCCCATCGAACGATAGACGCCTTTTTGCCCCGACCCGAACTGCACTCAGACATGCCAGCGAATCCGACGGTCGCGGCCTGCCAGATGACCGTCGCGGACCTCGAACCGGAGCGGAATCTGGCGGCCGTGGAGTCGCGCGTGGCCGGTCTTCCCCCCGAAACCGACGTTGCGTTGTTTCCCGAGTACGCGCTGACGGGGTTCGTCTCCGACGAGCGCGCCGAGGACGCCGCGCTCTCCCGAGACGGTCCGGAACTCGACAGGCTTCGAACCCTCGCCACCGACCACGACTGCGCGCTCGTCGTCGGATTCGTCGAGGACGGCGGCGATGCCTACTACAACGCTACCGCGTACATCGATTCTACTGGTTCTGACGACACCCCCGACACTGCCACGACCGTCTACCGAAAACGACACCTCTGGGCGGGAGAACGAGAAGTCCTCGACCCCGGCGACGAACGAGTCACCGTCGAGACGCCGGTCGGCACGACTGGCTTGCTCACCTGCTACGACCTGAATTTCGTCGGGGAGAGCGCGGCCTTCGCCCGCCCGGAAATCGACGCACTGTTCGTGGTAGGCGCGTGGTTCGCCGCTCACAGTCAGAACTGGAAACTGCTCTTGCGCGCCCGCGCACTCGACGGCGTTCGCTGGGTCGTCGGCGCGGGACGCACGGGCGAGAGCACCGTCGGCGACCCGACGCAGTACGCCGGGCGTTCGCGGGTGGTTCGCCCGGACGGGAGTGTCAAGGCCGGACTCAACCGCGGAGAAAAAGACCTCGTCGCTGCACTCGACCCCGCAGTGGTGTCCGAGACCCGCGAATTCATCCCGATTTACGACGAACAGCGATAGCACCCTCAGCGATAGCCACCTGCCCTACGTTTAAGCGACCGGCAATCGTTACTGTGCCCGGGGGAGAATACGCATGAGTCAACAGCGGCAGGTACTGCAACAGGCGGGCACGCTCGAATCGAATCCCGTTCGTCTAGACGCCGAGAAGGCCGAACAGGTGGTCGAAGCACTGAACGCGGACCTCGCGGCGACCTACGTCCTCTACCACCAACTGAAGAAACATCACTGGAACGTCGCGGGACCGCAGTATCGCGAGTTGCATCTGTTTCTCGGGACGGCTGCCGAGGACGCCGAGGAGAACGCCGACGAACTCGCCGAGCGGATTCAGGCGCTCGGCGGCGTCCCGGTCAGCGGTCCGGCGGCCATCGAACGCCACAGTCCGGTCCCGTTCGAGGGCGACGACGTGTACGACGTTCGCAGTTCGCTGGAGAACGACCTCACCGCCTACGGCGACATCATCGAGACCGTTTCCAGTCACATCGAACTGGCGGAAAGTTTGGGCGACCACGCGACAGGCGAACTCCTGCGCCAACAACTGCTCGAAATCGAGAACTACGCCCACGAAATCGACCACTTCCTCGCACACGACTCGCTGACGATGTGGTAGTCGGCGTCGCGGGCAGTCAGGTTTGCGGCCATTTTTCGTCTTCGTCCGGGATTCGATGCGCTATCATCCCGCACGTTCCGCTGGCGCACACTGGCGCAAACGGACCATATAAACTGAATTCAGCTATATCATTTTGAAGGCGGCTTGGGAATCGGATCGTCTTCGAATTCTGGCCGTTCGACCCCTGAAACGGAAATTGAGGGCCGGCTATACTCTGGCGCGTCTGGTCGCTTCACCGAACGACTTGTTCGGCCTCCCGTTCGCGTCCTCCTCGTGAGAACAGGAAGAATGCGAACACGAGCGGCGAGAGAAACGCCAAACCGAGAGCGACGGCAATCGCATACGCCCCGGTCGGAATTTGGAGGCCAGTGGGGCCTCCCGACTCACCGCCCGTGACTTCGACGTCGCCGACCATGGTCGTCGGATGGACTTCACAGATGTACTGTTCCATCGCCTCGCTGGCGGTGAACGTCACCGTCTGGGTCGCGCCCTGCTCGGAGATGATGTTGCTGCTCACGATGTTGTTCCCCTCCGCATCTTGGAGCGCGAAGTTGTGCGGTTGCCCGTCTAAGTTCTCCCAGACGACTTGGTACTCCTGTCCGGCGGTCAGTTGCATGGTCGGATTCGATTGGCCCGAAATTGACTCCGGTGCGCGACCCTGCCACGCCTGTACCTCGCCGCCGAACTGGAACGTCTCTGCCTGTGCGCTCCCGGTTTGGCTCCCCACTGTGGCGAGACTACCCGCCGCGGCGGTGGTCAGAAACGTCCGCCGGGTTAGCTTCTCCCCCGTAACTTGTTGGTTCCCCATCGTCTCCCCCGACCCGTCTTCGACGGACGCCCGCAAGAAAGTTCGGCCCGAACGAACGCCAGACCATCCGAAAAACCCTAACACGATTGGTGACGACACGAGAGACAGAGACCGACACATGTCGAACGAAGACGCTTCCTCGAACGGGGACTACTCGCCCGACGTACTCGTCGCCGGTGAGACGCTGGTCGATTTCCTCCCCGACAGCACCGGGTCGCTCGCCGACGTACAGAACTTCTCGAAACGCGCGGGCGGTGCCCCGGCGAACGTCGCCGTCGGGTTGGCCCACCTCGACGTACTACCGTGGTTCTGGACGCGCGTCGGCGCGGACCCGTTCGGCGACTTTTTGGTTCGCACGCTGGAGGGCCACGGGCTTTCCGACCGATTCGTCGAACGCGACCCGGAAGCGAAGACCACCCTCGCGTTCGTCAGTCACGACGAGAACGCGGATAGGGCGTTCACCTTCTACCGCGACGGTACCGCCGACACGCGCGTCGAACCCGGTGCAGTACCCGACGACGTACTCGACGGCGTGTCGTGGGTCTACGTCGGTGGCGTCATGCTCGCCGAGGAACCGGGCCGAACGGCCACGTTGGACCTCGCAGAACGCGCCACAGACCGCGACTGCACCGTCGTCTTCGACCCGAACGCGCGGCCCGAACTCTGGTCAAGCGACGAGGAATTCGCCGAAGCAGTCGGCGAGATGCTGGACTACGCCGACGTGGTGAAGGCGACGCCGGAAGACCTCGACGCCGCGGGATTCGACGGAGTAAGCGAGGAAGATGGAGTGAATCCCGAGGCGCTCGCGCAAGCGGTCTGTGACGCCGGGCCACACACCGTCCTGTTGACGCTCGGGGACTCGGGGTCGTTCGCCTACTCGACCGACCGAGCGCCGTGGGGCGCAGATGCGGCCTCACACGGCGGGTACACGGTCGAACCGACAGACACGACCGGTGCCGGTGACGCCTTCACTGCAGGCGCGCTGGCCGCACTCGCAGACGACGAACTCGGCGGTAGCGAGATTAGCGACGACCACACACTCTCGTCGGTTCTCGGGTTCGCCAACGCGGTGGCAGCAGTGACGACGACTGCGGCGGGTGCGATGACCGCACTCCCGACCCGTGAGGAGGTGCGGCGGTTCCGCGACCTGGAGTGAAAACCTAACCTACTTCTCACTTACTTAAAATACGGTGTAGTATTAAAACACAACACGAAAGACGCTGGCTTGACACTGTAAAAAGACAGATGGGTTTTGGTTCAATCGCCGCGGTTCGACAGCGACCGCTAGCGAGACGGGGCGTGGCAGGAGCAACTGCTGGGAGGAGGCTGAGTTCGTAGTAATGGGAACGAAATCGAAAGCAGACGACCGAGAGTCTGATGCAACTCGAACCGACGGGCTCGTCGTCGTCTCGAATCGCCAACCGTACAGTCACGGCTACGAGAACGGTGACGTCGCGGTCTCTCGACCCGCAGGCGGACTGACAGCCGGACTCGACCCGGTCATGCAGCGAGCGAGCGGAACGTGGGTCGCGTGGGGCGACGGCGACGCAGACCGCCTCGTCGCCGACGCCGACGGCGCGGTCGAAGTGCCGCCAGGGGACCCCGCCTACACGCTCCAGCGCGTCTGGCTCGACGAAGAGGAGGTCGAAGATTACTACTACGGGTTCGCCAACCGCGTGCTGTGGCCGCTCTGCCACGGAGCCATGGGAAACATGAGCTACGAACCCCGCTACTGGCACCAGTACGAGCGCGTCAATCGGAAGTTCGCCGACGCCACGGTCGAGCAGGCTGCGGTTGACTCGACGATTTGGTTTCAGGACTATCACTTCGCGCTCGCTCCCGAGATGGTTCGGGACTCGGTCCCGACGGAGACGACGCTGGCGCAGTTCTGGCACATCCCGTGGCCCGCGTGGGACACGTTCCGAGCGTGCCCGAAGAGTGGCGCGTTGCTCGAAGGACTGCTCGCGAACGACCTCTTGGGGTTCCACGTGGACCGCTACTGCCAGAACTTCTTGCAGTGCGTCGAAGCGTCGGTTCTGGACGCGACCATCGACTGGGAGTGCGGCCGCGTCCACCACGAGGGCAGAACGACCGTCGTGGAGTCGTTCCCGATGGGCGTGGACGTGAGTCGCATCGAGAGCCTCGCGGCGAGTCCCGAAGCCGCGAAGTACTGGAGCAAGTTCTGCGACGAGCAGAACATCGACAGCGACACGACCGTCGCGGTCGGCGTCGATAGACTCGACTACACCAAGGGCATCCCAGAGCGACTGCGGGCGATAGAGTACTTGCTGGAGAACTACCCCGAATATCGGGAGCACTTCGTCTACGTCCAGAAGGGCGCGGAGAGTCGGAGTCGGATACCGGCGTATCAGCAACTGCAGTCGGACGTGTCGGCGGCCATCTCGCGGGTCAACGACCGGTTCGCGACCGACGACTGGCAACCGGTCGTCTCGCTCACAGAGTATCTCTCGGAAGCCGAACTGTACGGGCTGTTCCGCCACTCCGACGCCGCGCTCGTCAGCCCCGTTCGGGACGGGATGAATCTCGTCGCCAAAGAGTTCGTCTCGGCCCAACTAGAGTCTGAGGGCGCGCTCTTGCTCTCGGACCTCGCGGGCGCACACGAGGACTTGGGCGAGTACGCCTACAGCATCAACCCCTACGACCCGGAGGAGTTCGCCAGCACCATCCACGAAGCGGTGACGACGCCGGGACCGAAACGCCGCGAGCGAATGCGCCGCCAGCGACAACTCGTGACCGTCTACGACCTCTCGGCGTGGATGGACGACTTTCTCGGAACTGTCGAGACAGTACGCGAACGGCGCGAGAAACGCGACCGAGCCGAGAGCGAGTGGTAGTAGTGGTGGGCGCGAACAGCGATACGGAGACCGGTGCGGAGGCCGAGACTGACATCGAGACCGAGACCGACCCAGACCTAGCGAGTCTTCGACCGCGCGCCACCGACGAGCTAGACGCGCTCGCGGACGAACTATCCGAAACCGACGAACTGCTCGTCTGTCTGGACTTCGACGGCACGCTCGCCCCTATCGTCGAACGGCCCGAAGACGCCGAAATCCTGCCCGAGAACGCTGCGGCAGTTCGGGAACTGCACGACACCGATGGCGTCCGTACCGCAGTCGTCAGCGGCCGGGCCTTAGACGACGTTCAGGAGCGCGTGGCGGTCGGCGGTCTCGCCTACGCTGGAAATCACGGCTTGGAACTGCAAGCGGACGAGGACGAGACGACGATTCATCCCGAGGCAGACCGCCATCGGCCGACAGTCCAGTCGGTCGCAGACGACCTCGCCGTCGAGTTCGAAGCCATCGACGGCGCGCTCGTCGAGCGAAAAGGCGTGACGGCGACGGTCCACTACCGACTCGCGGCCGAGGAGCGAGTCGCCGAGATAGAGCGAACCGTGCAGAGCCGCGTCGAAGGCGTCGAGGCGTTGGAAGTCACCGACGGCAAGCAGATTTTAGAGGTTCGACCGACCGTCGAGTGGGACAAGGGCCGGGCCGTCGAGTGGCTGGCCGACTCGCTCGCCGAGGATCCGCTGGTCGTCTACGCCGGCGACGACACGACGGACGAAGCGGCGTTCGAAGCCATCGACCGGGGCGAGAGTATCGACCGCGGCGTGTCGTTCGTCGTCGGCAGGGAGCGCGAGAGCGCCGCCGACTACCGCGTGCCTGACCCGCAGGGCGTCGGTCGTCTGCTGGCGTGGCTCTCTGAGTTCGCGGCGCGCGACCGGTCGTGACGTACGACGACTCCACCAGGGCGAGCAGTCGAAATTTTGAACAGTCACTCCCGCACAGTCTGGAGTATGGACGAACAACGAGAATTGGACGACGAACGGCGTTCGAACGCCGACCAGCGGCGAGTCGCCGACTTCGTCGCGGCACACGACATGGAGACGACCGCCGAGTTCCGACTGCTCGACCTCCTTTCCGAACTCGGTGAACTCGCCAAGAACGTCAACGAATCGAGCGACTACGGTACAAACCCGGACGACGCGACCATCGAAGAAGACGAACTGGGCGACGCTCTCTTTTGTCTACTCGCACTCGCCGACTCGCAAGGCTACGACGCGAGCGAGGCGCTCGACACTGCCCTCGAAAAGTACGAGGGTCGAATCGCCGAGAAAGGTGAGGCGTCCTCCGGCGAATAAGGACCCCGACCCGTACATTCTTGAGCGATGGCGGCCCAACTGCTTGCCATGCACCAGCGAGCGCGGGAGTTCGTCGAGCGGGCGCGCGAGGAGTACGACTTCGACCCCCGAGTGAAGGAGTTTCCAGAGGGGACGAAGACGGCCGCCGACGCGGCCGAGGCAGTCGGGTGTGACGTCGCGCAAATCGCCAGCAGCATCGCACTGCGCGCGGGCGACGAAATAGTCGTGGTCGTCACGAGCGGCGCGAACCGCGTGAGTGAAGCGAAGTTGGCGGAGCTACGCGACGTTCCCGCAGGCGACGTGGAGATGGCCGACGCCGCAGAAATCAAGGAGACAGTCGGATGGTCCATCGGCGGCGTGCCGCCGTTCTGCCACGATTCGGCGGTGCCGGTGTACGTAGACGAGACGCTCACGGAGTTCGATACGGTCTGGGCGGCGGCCGGGACGCCGGAGGCCGTCTTCCCCATCGACCCGGACGAGCTAGTCGAACTGTCTGGCGGCGAAGTCGCGGACGTAGCGGAGTAGGTCGAGCAGATGGCCGAGACGGGCACCTACACCCTGCTTGTGGAACTCGATAGAGACGCGGCAATCGAGTTCGGCGCGCTCGGAGAGCGCGCACTCTCGGCAGGCTGGTACGCCTACACAGGAAGCGCGTTCGGCCCAGGCGGACTCTCGCGCGTCGAGCGCCACCGCGACGTGGCGCAAGGTGACAACGACGCGCGCCACTGGCACGTCGATTACCTGCTCGGCCACGAAGCGACTCGAATCGCGGAGGTCGTGAAGTCGATAGGAGAGGATGTGGAGTGTGCCGTGAGCAGAGCAATCGATACCGGCGAAATCGAAGGCGTCGGCTGTTCGGACTGCGACTGTGAGTCACATCTCACGTACGCGTCGGCGAGAGCAGAGTTAGAGCAAGCAGTCCGGTCGGCACACGAGACCGCGCAGAAATCGGCGCAGGAGTAGTGTAGTCAGTCGTTCGACTCCTCGACGGGCACGAAGATTTCGAACTCCGAGTTCGCATCTTCGGGGTCGAACGACTCGCCGTATCGCTCTACTTCTGGGCCATCTGCGCGCTCGTACCCGGAACTCGGGAGCCACTCGCGGTAGATTTCGTCCGTCGTCTCGCCTACGGTGTCGAGCGTCGTCGTAAACACGGCGTACTCGCCGCCGGGAACGTCCACGCGCTCCATCTCGCTGGGAGCGATTGCTTCCGACTCGGTTTCGACCCCGGCGACGTAGCTGAACGCTCCGGACTCGTGGTCGAAGTCGAAACAGAGACCGAACCACTCCTCGGAGCGCGCGAGGTCCGCGAATTCGTCCGCGTGAGCGTCGGTCTGCTCCCAGAGGTTCGAAATCTCGTCGTCCTCGTTCGTGCCGCGATAGTGGAGTCCGACGACCGTGAGGCCGTCTCGCTGTGTAAAGCGTGGGTCGAGCATACTCGTCGGTCGTCGGGGGAGGGGATAACGACTTCGAAGGTCGCCGGGTGTTCCCGGTATCCGAGACTGGTGACTACTTTTAAGCGCGTTTCTGTCCAACGACTCGGTGTGGACGAAAACACCGGGGGTTTGACGGGACTGTTCGACCCCGAGCGCGTGGCCGTCGTGGGTGCCACCGCGTCAGAGGGGTCCATCGGCCGCGCTATCACCGCAAATCTGCAAGCGGACTTCGCGGGCGAGACGGTCCCGGTGAACCCGAACTACGACGAAGTGCTGGGGGCAGCGTGTTACCCCGACGTCGCGTCGATTCCGGGCGAGGTGCAGATGGCCGTCGTGGTCGTCCCGCCGAGCATCGCCGTCGAGGCGGTCCGACAGTGCGGCGAGGCCGGAATCCGAAACGTGGTCGTCATCACGGCCGGATTCGGCGAGACCGGAAGCGAAGGCGCGAGTCGGGAGCGCGAACTGACCGAAATCGCCGAGGAGTACGACCTGAATTTGGTCGGCCCGAACAGCTTGGGCGTGCTGAGTACGCCGACGGGACTGAACGCGACGTTCGGCCCCGAGAACGCGCTCGAAGGCTCTATCTCGTTCATGAGCCAGTCGGGCGCGTTCATCACGGCCGTCCTCGACTGGGCCAACGATGAAGGTCTCGGCTTCAAGGACGTTGTGTCGCTCGGCAACAAAGCCGTCTTGGACGAGTCGGACTTCGTGGAAGCGTGGGGCGACGACCCCGAAACGGACGTCATTCTAGCCTATCTGGAGGGCATCGAGGACGGCGGTGCGTTCATCGAGTCGGCACGCGAGGCGACCGCCGAGACGCCCGTCGTGATGGTCAAGTCGGGACGAACCGACGCCGGAGCGCAGGCCGTCTCTTCGCACACCGGCACACTCGCCGGAAGCGAGGAGGCCTACGAGGCCGGGTTGGAACAAGCAGGCGTCCTCCGTGTCGAGAACGTCCAAGAACTGTTCGACTTCGCCCAGATTCTCTCTGGCCAGCCACTCCCGGAGTCAGAGCAGGTGGCTATCGTGACGAACGCTGGCGGGCCGGGTGTGATGACCACCGACGCGGTCGGCGATTCGTCGCTGTCGCTGGCCTCCTTCACCGACGAGACGCTCGAAGCGCTCTCCGAGTCGATGCCGGAGGAGGCGAACATCTACAACCCTATCGACGCCATCGGGGACGCCGATATAGAGCGATTCGAAGAGGCACTCGACATCGCACTCGCCGACGAGAACGTCGGCTGTGCCGTCGTTCTATCAGCACCGACGGCGGTCATCGACTACGGCGACCTCGCAGAGGTAATCGTCGAGTTGCAGGCCGAACACGGCAAACCCGTTGCCGCCACTCTGATGGGTGGCGAGCGAACGGAATCGGCGAAGGAAGTCCTCGGGACGGGCGGCGTTCCGAACTACTTCGACCCAGCCCGCGCGGTTCGGAGTCTGGAGGCGCTGGCGACGTATCGAGAGATTCAGGAGCGGGAGTACGAAGCACCTCAGCAGTTCGACGTGGACGAGGAGCGCGCTCGCGAAGTACTGGAAAGTGCAGAAGCACGCGGTGAGAACCGACTCGGCGTCGAAGCGATGGACCTGCTGGACGCGTACGGCATTCCGACACCCGAGGGCGCAATCGCCGAGACTCCCGAGGACGCTGTCTCGGTCTCACAGGACATCGAAGGCGAAGTCGTCATGAAAATCGTCAGCCCGGACATCCTCCACAAGTCCGACATCGGCGGCGTCAAAGTCGGCGTTCCGAACGAGGACGTGTACGACGCCTACGAAGACTTGGTGACCCGAGCGCGCAACTACCAGCCGGACGCGACGATTCTCGGGGTACAGGTGCAGGAGATGGTGGACCTCGACTCCGGGACGGAAACGATTCTGGGCGTGAACCGCGACCCGCAGTTCGGACCGCTGTTGTTGTTCGGGCTCGGGGGCATCTTCGTGGAGATTCTGGAAGACACGACGACCCGAGTCGCGCCCGTGAGCGAGCGCGAAGCGACCGAGATGGTAGACGGCATCCGCGCCGCGCCGCTCCTTCGGGGGGCGCGAGGGAGGGAACCAGCAGACAGGGCGGCCGTCACCGAGGCCATCCAGCGACTCTCGCAACTCGTGACCGACTTCCCTGCGATACTCGAACTGGACGTGAACCCGCTGGTCGCTGGGCCGGACGGCGTGCAAGCCGTGGACGTGAGACTGACCGTCGATACAGACAAACTGTGAACGATTACCGAGCTATGAACACGATACTCGTCACCGCAACCGAAGAAAGTACAGGCAAGACCGCCGTCGCGCTCGCGCTGGCCAAACTGGCCGCCGAACGGGGACTGTCGGTCGGTTACATGAAACCGAAGGGCACGCGACTACAGAGCAACGTCGGCAAGACGCTGGACGAAGACCCGATGCTGGCCCGCGAACTGCTCGACTTGGACGCCGAGATGCACGACTTGGAGCCAGTCGTCTACTCCCCGACGTTCGTCGAGCAGGCACTGCGCGGCAAGGAAGATTCCACCGAACTCCGCGAGCAAGTTCGAGAGAGCTTCGACTCGCTCGCCGAGGACAAGGACCTCATGATAATCGAGGGCGGCGGCGACCTCACCACGGGCGGCATCGTTGGCCTGACCGACCCCGACGTAGCCGAACTGCTCGACGCGGAGGTGCTGTTGCTCTCGAACTACGAGCGACCGCGCGACGTAGACGAGGTCCTCGCGGCCGTCGAAGACGTCGGCGACCGACTGCTCGGGGTGCTATTCAACGCCGTCCCGGACGCGAGTTTCGACCAACTCGACACCGAAGTCGTGCCGTTCCTCGAAGGCAAGCACATCCCAGTCTTGGGCGTCGTACCGCGTCAGCAGACCCTCGCGGGCGTGACGGTGGCCGACCTCGCGACGGAACTATCCGCGGAAATTCTGACCGACGCAGACGGGAGTGCCTTCGTCGAACGGTTCCTCGTCGGTGCCATGTCTGGAGATTCCGCGCTACGCCACCTCCGCCGGACGAAGGACGCCGCGCTGATTACCGGGGGCGACCGGCCGGACCTTCAGCGGGTCGCGCTGGAAGCGCCCGGCGTGAAGTGTCTAATTCTGACCGGCGGGTTCCGCCCGCCGGGTGCCATCGTCGGCGAGGCCGAACAGAAGGGCGTTCCTATCTTGCTCGTGCAGTCTGACACGCTCACGACCATCGAGCGTGCCGAGGACGTGGTTCGGAGCGGGCGCACGCGAGACGCCGAGACAGTCGAACTGATGGGCGAGTTGCTCCACGACCACGCGGACGTTGCAGGGATACTGGGAGACGGCGAAGAAACGGACGGCGAAGAAACGGACGACGAAGAAGCGTGACCTCTTCGGTTAGTTCTCGACGGTAATCATCCCTTTCACCGTCTCGCGCTCGCGTGCTCGCTCGAACGCCGACCCGATGTCGTCCAAGCCCCCTTCGAAGTCTACGATGCCTTCCACGTCCACCGCGCCGTCCGCGAGCAGTTCGATGGCCGCGGGGTAGGTGTTCCGATACCGAAACGACCCCAGCACGTCCAGTTCGTTGTCCACGATTTCGAGTACGTCCAGTGGGACGGTCGCTTCATCGGCGAGCCCGACGAAGACAACGGTGCCGCCGCGCCGAACAGCGTCGAGAGAGCCAGCGATGGCCGACTCTGCACCGGAAGCTTCCACGACGACATCGACGCCCTCGCCGTCGGTGTACGCCGCGACGGCGTCTTCGAGGTCGGTTTCTCGCGGGTCGATGGTGGTGTCGGCACCGCGCTCCGCGGCGAGTGCGAGTTTCGATTCGACCACGTCCGAGACGAGTACGTCCGTCGCACCCGCCGCCCGAACTGCCTCCGCGACGAGCAGGCCGATTGGTCCGGCCCCTGTCACGAGGACGGAGTCGCCGACGCCAACCTCCGCGCGCCGGGCGACGTGGATGCCGACGCTCAGCGGTTCGCAGAGCGCGCCCTCACGCAGTGACACTGAATTCGGGAGTCGATACGCGTAGTCGGCGGGCCACGCGACGAACTCGGCGAACGCGCCGTCGTCCGGCGGCGTGGCCATGAACGTCACGTCGGGACAGAGGTTGTACTCGCCGCGCTTGCAGTGGTCGCATCGGCGGCAGGGGACGCCCGGTTCGAGTGCGACTCTGCCACCCACCTCGAAACCTTCGACGTTTGCACCGACTTCGACCACTTCACCTGCGCTCTCGTGGCCCAACACGAGCGGACTTTCGACCACGTAGTCGCCGATGCGGCCGTGTTCGTAGTAGTGAACGTCAGAGCCACAGATGCCGACTTCGCGGATGTTGACCAGCACTTCGTCGGGGCCTGGGTCGGGTCGTGGCCACTCCTCGACGGCGAGTTGCCCGGGGTCTTGCAGGACTGCGACGCGCATGGCTGTGAATTGGGAGGCGAGACGTAAATCGACTACTGCGTCTCGACGGACATTGTTACTAATTCTCACACTTCCGTCTCCTTTATCACCGTGTCCTGAGTACATCTTGCCATGCCCGGTGCAGTCTTTCTCCGCGGTGCGGACGTGACGCTTCAGACGGTCGAACAAGAGGACATCGAGTTCGTCCAAGACTACGTCAACGACCCCGACGTGCGCGCAGGATTGTCGATGTCGATGCCCATCAACGGCAAGCAGGAACAGGAGTACTTCGAGGAGCGTATCTCCGGCGACGACGACGTTCACCTGCTCATCTGTGCCGACGACGAAGCAGTCGGCATGATTAGCCTGACGCTGGACGACCGGCACGGCAGTGCCGAAATCGGCATCTCCATCGCGCCCGAGTTCCACGGCAACGGCTACGGAACCGAGGCGTCGCGTCTGCTGACGACGTACGCCTTCGACGAACTGCGGATGCACCGCGTGATGGCCCGCGCGTACGCCTTCAACGAGGGTTCCAAGTGCATCTGGGAGAAACTCGGCTTCGAGCAGGAGGGCCTCCACCGCGAGGCAGCGTTCACCAACGGCGAGTACGTGGACGTGGTGTTCTACGGCGCGCTCGCAGACGAGTGGGAGCAGTGACCTGCAGGGCGCACTACAGATACCGCGGGGTTATATACTACCCGCGTGACAACGCCGCGGACGAATGGGTCTCGAACAGATGCTGTCGTTGGCGACTGTCCTCGTTCTCTCGGCGACGTTTCCGCTGTCCGTCGTCGCCGTTCGTGGCTTCCGCGGCGCGCCGTTCGCGTCGGTACTCCGACCGATTCCGGTCGTGTTGCTCGCGTACATCGCACTCAACGCACCGTGGGTACTCGACGTTGAACCGTCGCCCGCGTACTACATCGTCACTTCGACAGTAGCGACTGCGGGCACGCTCGTGTCGGCCGCGCACGTCCTCGTCCTGCTCACCGAACGGAGGAAGCTATGACCGACCTCGCGTCGTTCTTCTTCCTCGCCGAGACGACGGCGATGGTCGTCGCGAGCCTGTTGCTCGTCTACCCGGTGGTCGCGTACGCTCGCAACGTCGCGTACACTCGTGGGCTACTACTGCTAGCGGCGAGTTTCCTGACCGTTACCGTCTCCTACGTCGTCTGGGCTATCTTCCACATGAACGTCCTCTCGTCCGCACTCGACTTGCTCGCGGCAGTCGTCACCGCCGCGGGCATCTGGCAGTTCGCGCGGCCGTTCGTCAGGTTCGGCGACGAGACGTTCGAGACGCGACCGAGTCCAGAGAAGATTGAAGAGACGAACTCCGAGGCGACAGGAGGGTTCGACAGTGCGCGAGACGACTGACTCCGTCAGCTCGCTCGCGCTCTCGCCCGGCGAACAGGCGCTCGTCTCAGTGCCGTCGATGCAGTCGCCGCTGTCGGCGTTGCCCGCCGAGGCGTTCGACAACCTACTCGTCGTCTCTGCGACGACGTCGCCGAAGAAAGTCGAGCAACTCGTCGTCCGTCGCGGCGGCAACCCCGCGACGGTCGGGGTCATCCCAGTCACGGGGTCGCCGAGCGAGTACGACGGGCCGTTGTGGACGACCGACCCAGTGGACCCGAGCGACCTGACCGGCATCAGCATCCGCCTCTCGGAGGCGTTGCAGTACGTCACGAAAGAGGGGTGGGTCGTCTTCGACAACGTCAACGTCCTGTTGATGTACGCCGCAGAGAAGAGCGTCTACCGGTTGCTCGACTCGGTTATCTCGACCGTTCGCGGGAAGAAAGCACGCGGGGCGTACTGTCTGGTCCGCGACGCCGTCACCGACGAAACGTACGCGCAACTGAGCGGTCTCTGTGACGTTGCCGTCCAGCAGGAGTGAGACGACAGGATTGTTTCCGCTCTCCTGACGATAGTTTTCCACCGGATGTCTGCGAAATACACCATAATAAAATTAATAGCCGCGCGATTGCTAAGGGTACCCAGAGATGAATCGACGAACGTTTTTAGCGACCGGTGCGGTTTCGCTCTCCGCGATTGCCGGTTGCCTCGGCGGCGGCGGCAGTAGCGGTGACGGCGACGGCTATCCACCGAAATCCGACCAGACGCCGACCGAGCGGTCAATCGACACCGCCTCGTTCGACACCGTCGAAGAGAACGGCGTCCAAGTGCCGTTGGCTCCTATCGACGTTGCGTACTACTGGCACCAGCGGGGCGAGGCACGATTTGCCGACGCACGCGGAGAGCGGTCGTACAAGGCGGCACACATCCTCGGTGCGGTTCTCAGTCCAGCACCGAAGAACATGCGGGGGTCGAACGACCCGGTGAAAGACTGGCCGAAAGAGGACCTGATCGTCTGCTACTGTGGCTGTCCGCACCACCTCTCGTCCATCCGCGCTTCGCAACTTATCAACGAAGGCTACGAGAACGTCTACGTCATCGACGAAGGGTTCGGGCCGTGGCACCAGCGTGGCTACCCGATGGCTGGAAACGACGTGAGCAACATGCCGAAAAACTGGGTCATTCGCGGCGAGACCGACCCCTCCTACGCCAGTCAGAACGCGTGGGCACGACACCTTGAGACTGAACAGATGGAATCGACCGACATCGAGGACGACGGAAGTTACGAACTCCACCTCAAGTTCTACGACGTCGGTCCGAACTCGGTCGTCAACGTCGAGACACCCGAGTACACCATCGAGGGCAAACTCTCTGAACTGACCGCTACGAAGGTCACTGGGTGAGCGTCGAGTCTATTCTGACATCGGTTAGTAGCTGATTTTCTCAACGGTTGCATACCCTCACTCGAACTTCCGGACTATCCGTAGAGCGAGCGGCCACTCGGTGTTCGAGCGCGCGAACGGAGCGAGTGACACGAAGTTCTGCGATAGGTTCTGATATCGGTCGGGAAGTGTCGAAGTTTCCAACTGCACGTGCAGAAACTACTTTCTTATGCAGGCACCCCCGATGTCTATTTCTTTCGTTTGCGGGTAATGCAACCGAATACCAAAGATATTATATTATGATGAACGTTGGAAGATACCATGGTTCGTCATACCAGGCGGTCGTTCCTCAAAGTTAGTGGCGCAGCAATGGGTGGCATCGCAGTCGGCTCCTCGGTCGCAGTAGCGACCTCGACAGAGCGGTTCATCGTGGATAGCAAGAAGACATCGAAGAGCGACGCAACGGCGGCGGGCCTCGAAGTCGTTCACGACCTGAGCGAAGTAGACCTGCTCGTCGTGAGCGGTGCCGAGTCCGACGTCGAGTCGCTCGGTGCGAAGTACGCACCTGACACCGTCTACTCGCTCGACCTCCCGGACACTTCGGCACCTATCACGGCCGAAGAAGCGTCTGCGACAGACGAGCCGTACTACCCGATTCAGTGGGACAAGCAGTCCCAGAACGTCCCGGACGCCCACGAAATTACGCAAGGTGAAGGCACCCGCGTCGCCGTCATCGACACTGGCGTCGCGGCGGGCCATCCGGACCTCGCACACGCAGTCAACACCGACCTCTCGCAGGACTTCACCGGCGACGGCTACGGTGCTGGCGGCCCCTACGGCGGCTACCACGGCACCCACGTCGCAGGCATCGTCGCGGCCAACGACGACAACGAGGAAGGCGTCGTCGGCACCGCTCCCGAGACGGAAATCGTGGACTGCCGCGTGTTCTCCCCGAGTTCGCTGGCGTCGTTCGCCGACATACTCGCCGCGATGGTGTACAGCGCGAACATCGGCTGTGACGCCGCGAACCTCAGCCTCGGCGCGTACCCCGTCCTGCGTGAGTCCAACGGACAGTTCTACGGCAAGGTACTGAACCGGACGACGAGCTACGTTCACAACCAAGGAACTGTGCTGGTCATCGCCGCGGGCAACGACGCCGCGGACCTCCAGCACGACGCCAATCTCATCAGCCTCCCGAACGAGGCGGCCAACGTCATGTCTGTCAGCGCGACTGGCCCGATTGGCTTCAACTGGGGCGACGCCGGACTGGAGAGTCCGACGTACACGCCCGCGAAGTACACCAACTACGGGACAAGCGCCATCGACGTGGCCGCGCCCGGCGGCAACTACGACCCCGAGTTCCCGACCGGTTGGTACTACGACTTGGTGTTCAACACCATCGCGGAACCCGTCTTCGATAGCGACGGCAACTACCAAGGAGCGACGTACGGCTACGCGTGGCTCGCTGGAACTTCGATGGCTGCGCCGCAAGTTGCAGGTGCCGCCGCGCTCCTCAAGAGCCAGAACCCCGAGTACAGCGCGAACAACGTTCGAAGCGTGCTTCGGAACACGGCGGACGTGCCCGAGGAGTTCGACAGGGCGTACTACGGCTCGGGCGTGCTGAACCCACTCGCGGCACTGCAAGAGTAGCGCGGTAACAGACGGATTCGAATTCTTTTCTTGGACGGCGGTCCTCACCCGCGAGGAGCGTCGGGTCTCGCCAGATAGTGGTCATCGTTACCAAATCGATTCGGGAACCCCGATATTTATCACGTGCTGTTAGTAACCTTCTAACAACAGCACTGATAGTATGTTCCTACAAACAGTCGCGGGGAGGGTCGTTCCGTGAACGGAGACGACCTCTTCGCCGCCGTCACGAAGCACAGTCGCGTGACCATCGCCGTCTTGCTGGTACTCACCGTACTGGTGGGGGCGGGCGCACCGATGGTCGAGCAGTCCTCGTCGCTCGACCAGTTCCAGAGCGACAGTACGGCCGCCGAGAAACTCGACTACATCAACGCGAACTTCTCGTCTGGTCAGGAGAATCGCACGACAGTACAGGTCATCGTCCGCGGTGACAACGTCCTCTCGAAGGGGACGCTCGTCGAGACGTTGCGACTCCAGCAGTCGTTCCGGAAGAACGAGACGATAGGCCCGACGTTGGCGAACGGGACACCGACGACTGGCGTCTCGAACATCGTCGCAATTACGGCCATCAAGCAGGAACAGGCCGCAGAACTACAGCAGCAGGCGGGCGCACTCAAGCAGAAGCAAGCCCGTCTGAACGCAACGACGAAGAACCTCTCGTCGTTGCTCAACCAGACCCGCGAGATTCAGCGGGAGTACGACCAACTCAATCGGTCGCGCGCGCAGGGTAACGTCAACAACTCGACGTACCGCCAGCGCGCCGACGAGTTGGAGAGTCAACTCCAGCAGGTTCGTTCGTCCGCGGACCAACTCCTGACGAGCGAACAAGACGCGCGCTTCGAACCGCTCGTTAGCCAGACCCGCACGCTGCAGGGGCAACTCGACAGACTCAACGCCTCCTACGCGGCGGGCGAAATCAACCAATCGACCTACCGAGAGCGCGCCGGACAGGTCAGTCAGGGCTTCGAGCAAGTGTACTCGCGCGGACTGCCGGGCGTTCTGCGCGACGAGTACGCCCAACTGCAAGAGCAGGGCAAGGAACTCGAAGAGATGCGCACCGCGTTGCAGAACGGCTCTCAGCCGTCCTTGCAGGCTCAAATCGACCAGATACAGTCGATGAACGAGTCCGAAATCGACGAGACCATCACGACCGTCCTCGGTGAGGGCGGAGACGGTGGGTCGAATCAGGCGTTCGCGTTCATGCCGACCTCCTACGAACCCGGTTCGACGGAAGCGGAAGCGACGATGCTCGTCGTCTTCCAGAGCCAGCAGAGCCAGACGATGCAGACTGGACAAGCCAACGACCGCATCGTCGATTCCCAACTGGCGATGCAGGACCTCGCCAAGCAAGAGATGGACAGCGACGCGCTGGTGTTCGGGTCCGGCATCATCAGCGAGGAGACCAACCAGTCGATGGCAGACAGCATCGCCATCGTCGGGCCGCTCGCGCTCATCTTCGTCGTGCTGACGCTCCTCGTGGCGTACCGCGACCTGCTCGACATCGTTCTGGGCGTCTTCGGCATCGGTGCCGTCCTCGTCTGGACGTTCGGCTTCATGGGTTGGGCGGGCGTCACGTTCAACCAGATATTCATCGCAGTGCCAGTGTTGCTCATCGGGTTGTCCATCGACTACGCGATTCACGTCTTCATGCGTCACCGCGAAGAGCGCGAAGCACACCCCGATTCTGACGTTCGCGGTTCGATGCGAGTCGCGCTCGCCAGCGTCGGCGTCGCGCTCGTCTGGGTGACTGCGACGACGGTCATCGGCTTCATGTCGAACCTCGTCAGTCCCCTGCCGCCGATTCAGGACTTCGGTATCGTGAGTTCGGTCGGCATCCTGTCGGCACTGCTCGTCTTCGGCGCGCTGATTCCCGCGCTGAAGGTCGAAATCGACGGCTTCCTCGAATCGAAGGGCTTCGACCGCAAGAAGCGCGCGTTCGGTACCGGCGGCGGCGTGCTCGGTTCGGTCCTCTCGGTCGGCGCGACTGCCGCCCGGAAGGCTCCGTGGGTCGTCGTCGCGCTCACGCTCGTCGTCACCGCCGCAGGTGGGTACGGTGCGACGAAGGTGGATACGAGTTTCTCCCAAGAGGACTTCCTCGCGGAAGACCCGCCCGCGTGGACCGAGAGTCTCCCTGGCCCGATGCAACCGGGCGAGTACAACGCGAAGGCGAACCTGAACTACGTCAACGATAATTTCCTGCGACAGGACTCGCAAGCCCAGATTCTGATAGAGGGCGACGTGGCGACGCCACAGGCGATACAGCAGATGGAGGCGGCGAAAGATAGCGCGGCCGAGACGGACGTGGCAGTCGTCCTCTCGAACGGCGAACCGCGAATTCAGAGTCCCATCTCCACGGTGGAGCAGGTCGCCGCGCAGAACGAGTCGTTCAACCAGACACTCGCTGCTGCCGATACCGACGGTGACGGTCTGCCCGACAAGAACGTCGAGCAGGTGTACGACAAGTTGTTCGAGGTCGCTCCCGAGCAGGCAGGAAGCGTCCTCCACCGCACCGAGAGCGGCGACTACGAGGCCGCTCGCATGGTCGTCTCGGTGAAGGGCGGCGCGAGTTCCTCGAAGGTGACCGAGCAGATGCGCGAAATCGCTGGAACCTTTGGGTCGGGTCTCGAAGCCACCGCGACGGGCCAACCAATCGTCTTCGAAATCGTCCAGAAGCAGTTGCTCGACACGGTGATTCAGAGCCTGCTCATCACGCTGGGCGTCACCTTCGCGTTCCTGATGATCGTCTACCGATTCACGCACGGGAGCGCCACGCTGGGAGCAATCACGCTCATGCCGGTCGGGTTCAGCGTCTCGTGGATTCTCGGGACGATGTATCTGCTCGGCATGCCGTTCAACGTCCTAACGGGGATGATTACGAGCCTCACCGTCGGACTGGGCGTCGCGTACAGCATCCACCTGAGCGAGCGCTACAACGACGAACTGGACCGGCAAGGCTCCATCTGGGACGCCATGGAGAAGGCCGTCACCGGCACCGGCGGCGCGCTCCTCGGGAGCGCGGCGACGACCGTCGGCGGGTTCGGTGTCCTCTCGTTCGCCATCCTGCCCGCGCTCCAGCAGTTCGGTATCATCACCGGCCTGACCATCATCTACGCGTTCCTCGCCAGCGTCCTCGTACTCCCGAGTCTGCTGGTCATCTGGACGCGCTACCTCGGGCCGGACCCCGACGAGATTTCGGCGACGAAACCGCCGACCACGGCCAGCGGGGTGAACGAGGACTGATGGAAGAGAACGACGCCATCGACGCCCTCGAAACGCTGGGGTTGTCGAACTACGAAGCGAAGGTGTTCACCGCCCTGCAGAAGCTCGGCACCGGAACCGCGCGTGACGTGCATCGCGTGACCGACGTACCGCGCTCGCAGGTGTACGGTGCCGCCGAGTCACTACAGGACCGCGGCCTCGTGGAGGTCCAGCAGTCCAAGCCGATGCAGTACCGACCGGTCAGCCTGGAGGCCGCCCAGTCGCATCTGCGCGGCGAGTTCGAACGCACTCAAGAGAAGGCGTTCGACTATCTCGAAACGGCCCGCAAACAGCGTGGCGACGGCGACGAGAAGCAAGAAGACATCTGGACGGTCCACGGCGACACGAGCATCGACGGCCGCGTCGAGCAACTGCTGGCTGAGGCCGAAGAGCGCGTCCTGTTCGGCGTCGGCGAGCGGGAGAACCTCGCCGCCCAGATGGCCGACCAACTGCGCGAACTCTCCGAAGCGGGCGTTCGCGTCGTCCTCATCGCCGACGACCCCGCAATCGAAACGCAGTTCGAGGAGTCCGACGTGGTCGTCTTCTCTCTGCCGGAGGACAAACCGCCCGGCGACGACCCGATTGGTCGCGTCCTCGTCGTGGACGGCGAAACAGTCCTCCTGAGCGTCCGCGGGGACCGCGACTCCGCGGACTTGGACGAGGAGACCGCTATCTGGTCCTCGCAGACCGGTATCGCGGCGGTCCTCATCCAACTCATCGACGGCGGTCTCGGCGACTCGCTGGACGTGTAGCTACTTTTTCTCGACATCTTCCGCTACCAACCTTTTCGTAGGTCGGCGGCGTACACCAGTACATGTCGTGGTACGCCGTCGATGCAGTGGGTGACGCATACGACGTGACGAAACAGTTTCTCGCGCCGCTCGACGCTCGCCAGTGGCTCAAACTCGCGCTGGTCGTCTTCTTCCTCGGCGGGACTGGCGGGACCGGCGGCCCGTCGGCGTCGTTCAGCAGTTCGTCTAGCTCTTCCACGACCCCCGCGAACGTGCCGCCGTTCGTCTCGCCCGAAGAGTTGGTGCCAGTCGTTCTCGCCGTCGCGGCTGTCGCGTTCGTTCTCGGACTCCTGTATCTCGCCGTCGGGTCGCTGCTGGAGTTCGTCTTCGTCGAGTCGTTGCGACGGCGACGCGTCAAGATTCGACGCGACGCCGACCAGCACTTCGAGCGGGGCGTCCAACTGTTCGGCTTTCGCGTCGCGCTCGGACTGCTGGTCGGCATCCCTGCGCTCGGCGTCGTACTGGCCGTACTGTCGGTTGCCGGCGGCGGCCCGTTTCGCGTGTCACTGTTGACACTGGCTGTACTCGCCCCGCTGTTAGTCCTCCTCGGGTTCTTCGTCGCCCTCGTAGACGGGTTCACCACGAACTTCGTCGTGCCGACGATGATTCAGCGGAACGCCGGGGTCCTCGACGGGTGGCGAACGTTCTGGCGGACGCTGAGAGAGCAGTGGCGACAGTTCGGCGTCTACGTCTTGGTCCGGTTCGTCCTCTCGATGGCGGTCGGCCTGCTCGCTTCGATAGTCGGGGGCGTCGTCGGCGCGGTGTTGTTCGCACCGCTCGCCGTGTTCGGCGTCGTGTTCCTCCCTGCGGTCGGTGGTATCGAAGCGCTCTTCTCGAACTCGCTGGCGCTGGCAGTTGCCGGACTGCTGTTGGTCGGGTACGTAGTCACGCTGCTGGCAGTGTTGGCTATCGTGCTGGTTCCGGTGCAGACGTATCTTCGCTACCACTCGCTACTCGTCTTGGGCGACGCGAACAGTTCGCTAGACCTGATTCCGGACCTGCGTCGGAAGATTCGCAGTAGGTAGGGGACAGGTTCGCGGTGGGCAGCGAGGGGGAAAATCAGACGCGGGCGCAGAGGTGCCGCCGCACCGCCCGCTGGCACTCAGCGAGCAGGTCGTCGAGTCGCGCGATGTCCGCCAGTACGGGGTTGTCGTCCGCGAAGTCCTCGTACAGCAAGTCGAGCAGTTCGCGCTGGCGGATACCAGTCAGGCCGTCGTTTCGCGTGCCACGAATCGCAGTCTGTCGCTCGTGGGCTAGTTCCTCGCACGTCTCGCGGTGGGCGTCGAGGTGGTCGTGACGACTCCGTAGTTCTTCGAACCCGAGTTGGAGCAACGGCGTCTCGTCCGCCTCGGCGACCCACGACGTAATCGCGTCGAGTTCCTCAGCTATCGGCTCCAGTCGCTCGCGCTCGGTCTCGATAGCGTCCGAGAGCAACTGACACTCGCGTCGGCGCTCGGAGACGCGCGCGAGCAGTTGCTTCTTCAGTCCGGGCGCGAACCCGCCTGCCGCGGGCGAGAGCGCGGCAGCGAGGTCCGTCGAGAGTTCGTCTGCCAGTGCGTTCTGCGTCGTTTCGACTTCGGCGTAGGGGAGGATAGTTGCCGCGAACGCCTCCCGAACGGTGTCGGTCGCGTCGGTGCTCGAACGTGAACTACTCCCGACCGAGAGCGTAGTGCCCACCGGCGACTGCTGAGCACCGCTCGGTGTGACTGCGTTCGATACGGTCGCGTTCGCGCTCACTCCGCCAGTCGAGGCCCCGCCAGTCGCCGACACTGCCTGCACTCGCTCGTCGAACTGTCGAAACGCCGCGGCCTTCTCCTCGACGCGTTCGCGCTCTGCCGTCGCGCGCTCGATAGCCGCGTGGGTGCGAAGTTCGACGCTCATAGCTTGGCGTCCAGTTGCCGCTCGATAGCGGCGTCGTCCAGTGGGTCGCCGTCGTGGCTGACGTGGACGAGCGGTGCGTTGTCCATCCGAAGCCATTCGTGTTCGTCGTCGCCGGACAGCGTCACCGACCGCGAGGAGCGCGGCAGTCCGTTCTCGCGGCGTCCGTCGGCGGGTTCCCGCGTCGAGACGAGCGTGATGGGGTCGCTCGCCGTCTCGTAGACGGTGAGGCTCCGCTCGGGGAGGTCTGGGTCGGTCTCGCGGAGTTGCTCGCGGTAGGCGTGTGCGAGTTCCGCCGCCTTCTGGGCGTCGTCCTCGCTTTCGAATCGTGTGCCGGTCAGTGGCACCGGAGAGTCGCCCGTGTCAGCGCAAGCGACCGCGAAGTCGCCGTCTTCTGCGGTCAATTTGTCGAGTTTCTCGCGGAGAGTGGGGAGCGTAGCGGCCATGATTTAGGCTTGCCTAATCCAAATTAGGCTGGCCTAAAAGGTGTTGCGGTAAGCGTCGCTCGGCAGGGTGAATTTCCGGAACGAACCAGATGGTTATTCGGCGTATTCCCTGACGAGAGCCGTCAGTTCTTCTTTATCGAGCGCACCTTCTTCGCGTTCGACTCGCTCGCCGTCCACGAACAGGTCGAACGTCGGGGTTCCCTCGACGCCCTGTTCGAGCGCCAACTTCTGGAGTCGAACGACGTTCACCTTCGCTACTGCCGCGAACGTCTCGCGTGCGACGGACTCGACGACTGGATGGAGTCGCTGGCCTGCGCCGCGCCCCGCGTAGTAGTGAATCAGCACGACTTCGTGAGCGTTGACCGTCTTCCTGAAGTTCTGTGAGCCATCTACGTAGACGGGAGCGGGCGGCGCGCCGAGTCCGTTCTCCTGCATGAGCGCGCGCTTTTTGCGTTCGCGCACTTTGTCGATGTCCTCGCCGTCGCTCATCTTGTCGCGGGGTTTCTGGTCGGGGGACTTAGTTCTAGGTACGGAACCGAGGTGTCTCGTAATTCTGAATCAAACAGTCGGCGCGCGCTGGTGCGACCTCGTGTCGCACCGAACTGCGCGAGGGACGAGCAATGCAGCTGGAAAACAGCGGCATGCCGCGGTTTTCCGAATCGAGTAGCGCAGTCGGTTGGGGAGGGTGTGGCTGTCGCGATGCGGTCGCGGTGCTGGGCGGTTTCTCATTGGTTTCGGGAGTAGCTACCGTCACTGCGTTTGTCGTTGGTCCGTAGCAGTTAACACACCTAACGTTTCTTCTACGAAAGCCCCCGGACGCTCGCGGTCGCTCAGCGACATATCGGTGTCTCTCCGCAACGCCCGACACCGATAGGGGTCGCTGAGACGACTACATAAACGCGAGCGTCCAGCCCCTTTCATTCCCACCTGTGTTTGATTCACTGGCTGTCACGGTTCCAAAGTCAGTTGGCCGTCACAGCCCCAAAATCAACCGTCCTCTCCGTCACTCCTCAGCGTCGATGCCAGTCAACTGCTCCAACAAGTATTGGGCCTGCACCTTGTCGAGCGGGTCGTTCGCGTTGCCGCAGTGGGGCGACTGCACGCAGGCCGGACAACCACCGACCGCCCCGCAGTCGCAGGCCGCAATCATCCGGGCAGTCTGCATCATGAGGTCCTCGACGGACTCGTAGCCTTCCCTCGTCAGGCCGACGCCGCCCGGATACCCGTCGTAGATGAAGATGGTACTCTTCCCGGTATGGGGGTGCATCGGCGTCGAGAGGCCGCCGATGTCGCCCCGGTCACAGAGCAGTTCGAGCGGGAACAGCGAAATCATCCCGTGTTCGGCGGCGTGGATGCCGCCGTTGAAGTCGCCGTCCTCGCGCATCGTCTGCTCCACGTCGTTCGGGACGGTGAAGTAGAGCGCCTTGGTCGTGAGCGTGGTCTCCGGGAGGTCAACTGTTCCTTCCCCGAGCGTCTCGCCGCTCGCTCTATCGATGCGTTCGAAGCCCGTAATTTGCTTGCGCATCGTCACCTCCGCGAATCTGACCGGAACGTCCGGCCGGACGAGCAGTTCTTTTTCCCGCAAATCTTCCTCGACTGTAATCGTCTTCTCGTGGAGGACCTTCGTGTAGTAGTCGGCCCACGTCGGCGAGAGTTCCGCAATTTCCTTCCCGAGGTCTAAATCGACCACTTCGTAAGCCTGCCCTTGGTGGTAGTAAATCGCGCCCGGATGGGCGTCCTTGAGGGCGTCGTCGAAGGCGAGCGTCGCAATAGTCTCTCCGTTGCGCCGGTCTACCAGATTCACCTCGCGGTCGTCGATGCTCCGCAGACTCATCTCGTGTTGGGGGCTTCCGCCGCCGTCGTAGGTCCAGCGCACGCCCTCGGCCGTGTCGCGGCGTTCGAGTTCGCCCGCAGATTCGAGGTCTGCCACGAGGTCCGGGAACTCCTCGCCGAAGAAGCGGTCGTCGTCGGGTTTGAGCCACGTTTCCTGTGCCGCGGAGCGCACGTGGTCGGGCACGAGTTGGTCGTTCTCGGGATTGACGACGGCACGCTCCGGATTCCCGGCGAAGAAGTCGTCCGGATTCCCCATCAGATACTGGTCGAGTTGGTCTTCTCCGGCGACCATGACGACCAAACTGGCGTCGTCGCCGCGCCCCGCGCGTCCGGCCTGCTGGAAGGCGGCCATTCGCGTACCGGGGTAGCCGTCGAGCAGGACCGCATCCAAACCACCGATGTCCACGCCGAGTTCCAGCGCGTTCGTGGACCACACACCGCTGACGCTCCCGTCGTGCAGGCCGTCCTCGATTTCGCCGCGCCGGTCGTCGCCCAGTGACGCTTGATACGCGGTCACCTCGTTCGCGAGGTCCTTCTGCCCGCGCTCTCTGAGTCTGTCGGCGCTCTCCATCGCGTATCGCTCCGCGGCCTGTCGGGCGCGAGTGAAGGTCAGCGTCTGGTACCCCTTCGAGACGAGGTCGGCGAACAACTGCTTGGCCTCGCTGTGATTGGAGCGCCTGCGCGCGCCGCCAGCCTCGGGGTCCTCGTACTCCGGCGGATTCCACAGCAACCAGTGCGTGTCGCCCGTCTCGCTCTGGTCGTCGCTCACGAGGCGGAACGACGACTCCGTACAGCCAGTCACGCTCGCGGCGTGTTCGACGGGGTTGCCGATGGTCGCCGAGCAACAGACGAACTCCGGGTCCGCGTCGTATCGCTCGCAGACGCGGCGCAATCTGCGCAACAACAGCGAGACGTGGCTCCCAAAGACACCTCGATACTCGTGAACTTCGTCCAGTACGACCGTTTCGAGACCTTTGAAGAACCAGTCCCAGAGTCGATAGGAGTAGGGAAGGAGAGCGTAGTGGAGCATCTCCGGGTTCGTCAGGACGACTGTCGGTTGCCGGTCGCGGACTGCGCGCTTCTCGGCCTTGTCGAGTCGGCCGGTGTACTGCGCGACGGAGACGCGACTGCCGAAGCCCAAATCTCGTTCGAGTTCGGACAGCGTCTCCTCTTGGTCGTTGATGAGTGCGTTCTGCGGCGCGACGTAGAGGGTGCGACCGCCGTGGTCCATCGCGCGCTCGACCGCGGGGACGGTGTACGCCAGACTCTTCCCGCTCGCCGTCGGCGTCGCCAGTACCACGTTCTCGCCGTCGCGCACCGCCTCGATGGCCTCGGCCTGATGGCTGTAGAGGCGCTCGATGCCCCGGTCTTCGAAGGCGCTCTCCAAGCGAGGATCGAGGTCAACGTCCCGGAAGGTCCCGTTCCGCCCGGCGAGCGTCTCGTGGGCCTCGACCTGCCCAGCGTAGTAGCTTCTGCCCCGAAGCCACTCGATAGTCTCGTCCACGACTGCTCGGTAGGGCGGGGTCCTTGAACGACTTTCGCCGCGGAGCGAAAGTGAACGAGTGACGGGAACGCGAGACCGGAGCGACCGCTGACCTCTCCACGAGGACACAAAACTTATTGCTCCTGTCGGAAAATTAAAATATGATGACGAGTCCCCGAAGTCGCCGTTCCCTCCTGCGAACCGGCAGTGCGCTCGCAGTCGCAGGTTTCACTGGCTGTCTCGGTCAGTCGGGTGCCGACACGCCCGGCGGCACGACGGTCGATACGACGACCGATTCGACCACGACGGACGAACCGAAGACCGAACAGCGACCGACAGACACCGAGACGACCACGGCCGGACAAGCTCTCTCGGTCGAAGGCGTCCGCGTCCAGTCGTCGCTGCTCTATCTCAACACGCCCGACTCCATGAAGGTGGCCTCGCCAGACGAGAGACAGTTCGTCTTCGCCGACGTGACGCCTTCGTCGTCTGACGCCCTCCCACCGACAGTGGACGCCTTCGAACTAGTCGTGGACGACGTACGAGTCGATGGAACACAGAAACCCGGTCCCGTGTCCGGGCCGCGGATGGTCCACAGTCCGAATCCACCCTACGACCCCGACGTGCGCGAAACCGGGTGGATAGCCTTCGAAGTGCCGAATTCGCTCGACGCAGACTCCGTCGAACTGGTCTACGAAACGGGAGGCGAGTCGGTCTCGAAGCCCCTGTCTTCGGACGCCCTCTCGAAACTCGCAGACGCCCCGCCGGAGTTCGAACTCGTCTCGCTCGACGCACCCGAGTCGGTCGGTGCCGAGGAGGTGTTCGACGTTTCGGTCACTGTCGAGAACGTCGGCGAGTCCGACGCGACCTTCCGCGGGGTGCTGAACCAGACACGTCCGACGTACTATCCGAACCCGATGGTAGTTCCTGTCCCAGCAGGAGAACAGCGCGAGTGGAGTGAGCCTTGCGGTGACCACGAAAGTGGTGACACAGACCAGTACTCGTTCAACTTCCTGTCACCACTCGACGCCCGAGAACTCACCGTCGAGGTGGCGTCCGAGACGACTTCTTCCAGCGGATAATACCACCAATCATTTTGGCTACGAAAATGAATGGTCTCCGTTCGGAAGAAATTTTTATGGTATCGTAAGTAGTTCGTCTCCCGGGGGAAACAATGTCTAGTGACAAGCCACACGGAAGCGGTAGCGTCGCGCCCGGAGACACCAGCAAGCGAGTCGGCGCAGAAGTCGTCCGCGAGCGCGGTGGGGACCCGGAAGCGATTCGAGAGAAACTCATCGACGCCATCGGCGCGGAGTTCACGACGTACTACTACTACACGAACCTGCGTTGCTTCCTCGCTGGGGAGGAAGATTACAAGGAAATCACGGAGGACGCGCGACTGGAGGACCGCGCGCACTTCGAACTCGTGATGCCGCGCGTCTTCGAACTCGGCGGGTCGCTCCCGAACGACATCCGGGACTTCGCCGACCGGGCGTCCTGTCCGGACGCGTATCTGCCCGACGACCCGACGCCGGAGAACATCCTCGAAACGCTGTTGGAGGCCGAACGCTGTGCGATTCGGACGTGGGCGGAGGTCTGCGACATGACCCGCGATTGCGACCCACGCACCTACGACATGGCGGCGCGCATCTACAACGAGGAAGTGGACCACGAAGCGTGGTTCATCGAACTCCTCAGCAGAGAGCGCGACGGTGAGGCCAATCCGGCGGGCCACTTCGTCCGCGGCGAACCCGGCGAGGCACCGTACTCCACGAACAACCGCATGAACGACTCCGCGTAACTGGCGGTCTCTCGACCACTCGACCGCCGACAGCCTCATTCTTTCGCGGTCCCGAAATCGAGTCGTGAGTAGCTACGCAGTCACCATCGAAGTGCCCGAAGACTGCGACGTGGAGCGAGCGGGCGAGACAGTGGAAATTGAAGTCGCCGCCGACGAGTACGTCCTCGCGGCGGCCCGCGAGGCAGGTCTCTGGCTGCCCGCCGACTGCCAGCAAGGCTGGTGTACGACCTGCGCCGCAGAGTTGCTGGCGGGCGAGGTGGACCAAAGTCACGCGAAGCGATACTACGACGTAGACGAAGAAGAGGACATGATTCTGCCCTGTACCGCCAAACCACGCTCGGACCTCCACATCCGAGCGTGCCAGTACGAGGAAATGTTGGACCATCGCGCGGAACACGACGAGCCACCGGGTCGGTCGAAACGCTAGTCCTAACTTTTCGGCAGTCGAGTTTCCGACCATGAGCGACTACCACGCTGTCCTCGTCTACGACGGGGAGTGTCCGTTCTGCTCGGCGGCCGCCTCCGCGCTCCGACGACTGAAAGGAATCGGAGCAATCGCGTGGGAAGACGAGTCTGCTCAAAACTTCCTCCGCGCGCAGTTCGGCGAGACGCCGTTTGCGATGGTGTTCGTGGACAGAGACGAACAGCAAGTTTGGGTCGGCCGCGAGGCCGCCCGCGAACTCTGTGAGCGGGCGGGCATGCCGACGCTGGTTCAGGACGTCGTCGGCGACAACTACGAGTCGCTCGCCGACGCGATTCGGACGGTCGCGGGTCTGGACGACAATCCCGACCCCTATCACGGGACCATCCCGCTGGCTGAGAGGGCAGAATCGGAGTTCGAGGAACTGGCGGCGAACGCGTGGAACACGACCGAAGCGCTTCAGTAGCCGAGGATTCGGACTAGTTTTCGACTCGCGTCCGCTTCCCGAAGATTAATTCCCTCCTCGCCGTACTCCCCGGCGTGTTCCCCGACATCGAGTATCTCGACTGGATTACCGGCCGTCCGGAGCGCGCCGAGTTCGACTTAGGGTCGAGCGACCTCCGTCGCACGCCGCCCGGACCCGACGAAGTCGTTCCCCCGGCACTGGCTGGCCTTCCGGCACCGCCCGAAGACGTGACGGTGGAAGCCCTCCTCGCGGACGCGTACGACGTAGCTCCCGAGAACGTCCTCGTGACCGCAGGGGCGACGCACGCGAACTTCCTCGCGGTGGCGGCGACGCTCCGCGACCCGTCCGAGGACGAAGGCGACGCAACTGCTGGCAGTGACGAAGAGAGCGCAGCAACGGCCACCGACCGCGTGCTGGTCGAGAAACCGGGCTACGAACCGCTGACTGCGACGCCCGCGGGACTCGGCGCAACTGTGGACCGCTTCCGGCGACCCACCGAAGACGACTACGCACTCGACCCCGGGAGAGTCGAAGGGGCGATGACGGCCGACACGACGTGCGTTACGGTGACGAACCGCCACAATCCCTCGGGTCGCCGAGTGAGTCGCGAGACGCTGTCGGAAGTCGCCCGAACCGTCGCCGACGCCGACGCGCGACTGCTCGTGGACGAGGTGTACGCACCGTTCGGTGCAAAACCGGTCGAAGGCGCGTTTGGCGGACCGACGGCCGCGAGTCTGCCGTACACGGTCGTCACGAACTCCCTGACGAAGTTCTTCGGCTTCGGGGGCGTGCGACTCGGCTGGCTAATCGCCGACGAGGAGTTCGTGGAGCGCGCCCAGCAGGTCAAGTATCACGTCCCCGCAGTTGCGGAACCGAGTCGCCGACTTGCGCGTCGCGCGCTCGCTCACGCCTCGGAGTTGGCGGCAGAGTCGCGGGACCGAATTCGGGCGAACCACGACCTGCTCGCGGAGCTCGTCGCTACTCGCGAGGACGTTTCGGGCTACGTCGCCGACTCGTGTCCGTTCGCGTTCCTCGCCCACGACTCGGCCGACGGCGACGAAGTCACTGCGGCGGCTTGGGAGGCAGACACGCTCGTCTCTCCCGGTCGCTTCTTCGACGACCCCGAGAAATTCCGGGTCGGCGTCTGCCAGGAGAGTCAGAACATGCAGGAAGCTGTGAGTCGATTCGGAGCGGTCGCCGACGAACTCGACTAGATGTCAGCCCTGAATCTCGTATTATTCGCGGCCACAGACAGGTTTTTGTAGTATGTTCCCCATTATCATGATGCGCATTGGCGCATGGTTGTCATCCTGGGCTGGCATCCCACATCACTGCCCCCAAACTGGCTGTTCTGTCCCGACGTTTATAATACGCGTGTCGGCTATCCGTACTGAATCAACCCGAGAAGCCGTGATTCGAACCCTTTGCCGGACGAAGTAACAGCGGATAGTATACTTTGGTGGAGCACATACGACGACACGAATGAGCGTCGTCGTCGAATTTACTGTGACTGCGGATTCGTTCGCACTCGGCCGGTCGCTGGGTGAACAAGAGGGGATGTACATCGAACTCGAACGCGTCGTTCCGACGCCGAAATCGGTCATGCCGTTCTTCTGGGTTCGGGGGGGTGACGTCGAACAGCTCGAACGCGGGGTCCGAGACAGCGACTACATCGAGAACCTCACCGCGCTCGACAGCGTCGGTGAGCGCGTCCTCTACCGCGTCGATTGGACCGGCAACTACGAGGACTTGGTACAGGGCATCGTCAAAACCGAGGGGACGGTACTCGTGGCGAGCGGTAACTCCGAGTGGACGTTCCACGTGCGATTCCTCGACCACGAGCGCGTCGCAGAGTTCTACAACTACTGCACCGACCACGACATCTCCATCCACATCGAGCGAGTCTACTCGCTCACCGAAGAGAGTATTCGGGGGCGATCGTTCGACCTCACTTCGGAGCAACGAGAAGCCCTCGTCCTCGCACTCAGGCGCGGATACTTCGACACGCCACGCGACGTGTCGATGGAAGAGCTAGCCGGCGAACTCGACATTTCCCAGCAGGCGTTCTCCGACAGACTCCGACGCGGGAACGAGCGAGTGCTTCGCAACGTCCTTCTCTCGGAGACCATATGACAACTAACCTTCAATTCTGACTTAAATCTCTTGTAGAGACAGCCCTGCCGTGTTTCCTTATTCAGGACTCAGTAAGAGTACAAACGGGGCTCCCCCGCTCGGGAGTAACTCGGAGTCCCGGTCTCCATAGCCCACCATGACTATGATACTCGCCGAGTTCGACGTGAACCATCCCGCGCTCCGGAGGACACTCGCAGAGACTCCGGAGACGCGACTCACGTGGGAACGTTCCGACGTCGTAGACGACGGTCGAGTACAGACACTCCTCTGGGCCGACGGCGACATCGACGCGTTCGGAGCCGCGCTCGACGACGACCCGACTGTCTCGACGAGCCGTCGGCTGACCGAGACGGACGAACGAGACCTGTTTCGGCTCCAACTGGCCGAGGACGATGAGCTACCGTACCTCTACCCACTGCTGGTCGAGGAAGATGCTCTCGTTCGAAAGCTGACCGTGACTGCCTCGAAGTGGCAGTTCCGCGTCGTCTTCCCGCAGTGGCAGTCGTTCGAGCAGTTCCGGGACTTCTGTCGCGAACACGACTTCGACATCGAAGTGCGGCGACTCCAGACGGAAGCGACCAGCGAGCACTCGACTGGCTTCCCCGGACTCACCGACCGTCAGCGAGAGCTACTCGTCGCGACAATCGATACGGGGTATCTCAAGATTCCGCGCGAGGCGTCGCTCTCGGAACTCGGGGACCACCTCGACGTGTCTCCGAACTCCGCGTCGCAACTGTTTCGGCGCGGTGTGAAGTCGCTCATCGAACAGACGGTGTATCCGACCGCGAACGGAGAATCGTAAGGGTTCGTGCTTCGGCGAGCTTCCAACCGAACACCGAATACCATCGTTTTGGAGCGTTCTACCAAAAGTTAATACCCACCCCGCACAATCAGTTTTAACATGGACGGAACACCGCAGGAGATAACTACCTTAGTCGGACGGGAGGTGTACTCCAACAACGGCGTGTTCGTGGGGGAAATCGAGGACGTACGACTGAACGTCGATGCGTGCGCCGTGACCGGACTTGCACTGGGCGAACTCAACAGCGAACTATTTACGAACGTCACAGAGGGTGGCCAAGGCGTGATGATTCCCTACCGTTGGGTTCGCGCTGTCGGCGACGTAGTTCTCATCAACGATATTATCGAACGACTGCAGCAGCCAGAGAACGAAGAGGACGCAGAAGTAGTAGCCTAACAGTATCGACTGTTAATTTCCGTTTCCGCCTTCGCCGCTCTCGACGCCCATCGCGTCGAACAGTTTTCGCTTGACCGCTTCTTCCGTGAGCGAGAGCAGGGTGTCTCGGTTGTCGTCGGTCGTCTCGATGCCGGTGAAGATGCCGAGCGGAATCTCGACGCTGGCCTGCGTCGAGTGGCCTGCGGCTTCGCCGATTTCGCCGAAGGCGTCCTGGAGCACCTTGCCGATGTTCATGCGGATGTCCTTCGAGCGAGCGGCGAGATAGATGGTGTCGTCCGAGATACCGAAGACGGCAGTCGTCGTGATGCCTTCCAGATTCAGTAGGTGCGAGGCGGCCTGTGTGAGGGCGTCGCGGTCGCGGATGAATCCCGCGTTGCTGACGAGGTGACTCCCCTGTACTTCGCGGTTCGTGATGGCCTCCGCGAGCACGTCCAGCGTCTCGGGGGACATCGACGGCGACTCGACCTGTTCGAGCGTGTCGTGGTTGGCGAACGGGTAGAGGAACGCCGCGGCAGTGAGGTCTGCGGGGGTAGTGTCGCGTTTGAAGTCCAACGTTTCCGCGCGAATACCGTAGAGCAGTGCGGTCGCGACTTCCTCGCCGATGCTGATGTCGAACTCTTGGATGTACTTCGTCAGAATCGTCGAGGTCGAACTCACGCCGGGGCGAACGTCCACGAACTCAGCTTCGTACTCCTCGTCGGGTTCGAAGTGGTCGATGAAGATATCGACCGGCTTGTCGAAGGTAGATTCGGTCGCCTTCGCGTGGTCTACGAGCGCGACTTTGTCGTACCCAGAGATGTCCGTCTCGTCGTAGGAGAGCAACTCGATGCCGAGCAGGTTGACGAACGCGCGGTTCTCTTGGTGGCCGATGTCGCCGATGTAGAGGATGTCGGCCTCCACGCCGAGCGAGTCGGCGATAGCCTGCAGGGCCGTCGCGCTGGCGATGGAGTCGGGGTCCGGGTTGTCGTGGGTGATGATGGCGAGTTTGCCGTCCGACTCCTCGATGACGTCGGCGAGTTTCTGGGCCTTGTGTTCGAGTTCGCCGGTCTCGAGTGCCCGCAGTGCCGAGTCGGCGATGACCGTCGAGGGGTTGATGACCACGTCCGCGCCCAGTTCGGTCAGTTCGTCTTCGGAGACGGGGTCGCTCGCTCGGACCACGATGAACTGCTCGCTCCCGTTCTCGCGGATGTTTCGAACGGCCTCCTTGTTCGCCTCCACGTCCGACGAGAGGATGAGAACGGCTTCGTTGTCGGCGACGGTGTCTACGGTCGCCTCCTCGCGGATATCGGCCGTCTGGGCGTTGAGGTCTTGGTCGCGCAGTGCCTCGACGCGGTCCTCGTCACGGTCGATGATGAGGACGTCTTTGCCCTGCTCGACGAGTTCCTCGGCGACAGCGTGCCCGACGCTACCACACCCTAAGATAGCGTAGTCGGACATCGAGGAGATAGTAATCCCGGCGCTCATGATAGTGTCGCGTTGCTCCGGGCCACACTTAACAGTCCCGGAGCGTCTTTCTCTGGAACGGACAACTCGGCACGCTCGCTCGTATTTTTCGGGTGAAATCGCCGTACTCGACTCCGGCTGGTTGTCGGTGCGAAAGGAAACGTATTTCAGTTACCCGGCGTTACGTCAGAATGCGTTGGGCCGGTAGCTCAGTTAGGGAGAGCGTCTGACTCTTAATCAGACGGTCAGGGGTTCAAATCCCTTCCGGCCCGTCAACCTTTTGCTGCGCTCAGTTGCCAGAAGCCAGAGGCTTCTGGCTGCTTCGCTGGCAAAACGTTGATGAAAATCACGTCGTCACCACCTCCGGTGGTTCCTCGGACGCGCTCGCTTCGCGTTCCGCGGCGTTCGCCGGAAGACTCGCTCCGCTCGGCTTCCGAGCCTTGGCTCACTACGTTCGCCAAGACGCCGCTCCACTTCGAGATTCTTCCGGAATCTCGTTCGCGGTGAATCGCGATGCTCGGGTTCTTCGAACCGCTCGCTTTCGAATGCTAGCTCTGGGAGAAGTTTCAATTGCCGAGACGATGGTGCGAAGTGACTCGTAGCAACCGCTACCGGGAGAAAATTTCTGAAAACCATCCACCCCACCCACCTACCGTGCGTCTTGGCTCGGAACGTGCGTGCAATCGTTGGAGGGAATCGCTACCGGGAGCGGTAGCGACGGATGCAGTCCTTCGTGGAACTCCCGGCGAGAGAGTGGCCGGAGTCACGATGTCACAACGGCTGTAGTTGCTGGTCTGTCTGTGACGCTCTCGCGTCATCTTTCTGTAACGGCTCTATTTCCGAAAGCAAACGGCTGTATTTGCGCAGCTTTCAAGAGGGGTTGCCGGTCGCGGTACGTCGTCTCGAACTCGTAGGGCATCAAAAAGAGTGGTTGTTGGGGAAGGTTCGGCGGTTATAGCGAGAGCGTGAACGTCTCCGAGCCACTGCTTCCGCTGGCGAGCGAGTAGTCGATGGTGATGTCGATGTCTTCGCCCACGAGGTCTATCGGGGAGCCACCGGCCTTGAACTGGTAGAGGAAGACATCGGCAGTCGTCCCGGACGAGAGGACGGCGTTCTTGTCGGCGCTGTCGCTGTGGCCGTCGGCGTCCAAGTCGATGGTACCGGGCAGTGAGAGTCCGTTGTTCACGTCGGTGAGACCGTTCTGCACGTCAGCTTCGATGACGAGTTCGCTGTTCCACTTGCTCTCTTGGTAGGTGTGGTCGCGCAGTTGGTCGATATTGGAGTTCGCGGGGTCGATAGTCATCTCCTCGATGGTCATCTCCGAGTGGGTGTTGTTCCCGACGGAGAAGTGAACGCCAGAGCTGTGGTTGTTGCTGTCCTCGGGCGCGTTGATTGGCTTGGCGTCACCGGTGTATTCGAGACGGTGGAACCCGGAGACAGTGAAGGTATCGAAGCCACGAGTGCCGTCGGCCATCTCGTAGTGGAGCGTGAACTCACACTCTTCGGCCCCCATGTTGGTCGGCGACCCGTTCAGTTTGAACTGGTAGAGCGACACTTTCGAGCTACTGCCACTCGACAGGATGGCTTCCTTGTCGGCGCTGTCGCTGTGGCCGTCGGCGTCTAAGTCGATGGTACCGGGCAGTGACAGGCCGTTGTTCACGTCGGTGAGGCCGTTCTGCACGTCGGCGTCGATGAACAGTTCGCTCTTCCACTTGCCCTCTTCGAGCGTGTGGTCGCGCAGTTGGTCGGACGCGCCGTTCACCGGCCGGATTTCGAGGTCCGTAATCGAGACGTTCTGGCCGTATTCGTTGGAGACGCCGAACTGGAGACCGGAGTTCTTGTCGTTGCTGTCCTGCGGCGTGTTCTTCGCGTGGCCGTCGCCGTCGTAGGAGAGGTTCTCGTCGAGGAGGCCTTCGTCTTGGAGGAACTCTTGGAAGACGGTCGTGCCCCACATTATCTGGCGGTCGAGGTTCAAGTCTTCGTACGTCTCGAAGATCATCGCCGGTGTGTTCAGGTCGGCGCCGACCTTGTGCTTGAGCATCGGTTTCACCGAACCGCTCGTCGCACCGGTGAAGTCGTTCTCGGAGTTCTGGACGTAGTTGTCGTTGAGGTACGACTGGAGGTGGTATCGGTGGCGCTCGGCATCTCCAGCCACCGTCGAGAAGAGGGCCTGTCCGACGCTGCTACCACTACCGTTCTTGTATCGCCCTCGCGCCGAGTGCATGTCCCAGAGGAAGTCGATGTTCTCGTCGGTGACGACGCCCCAGATTGCTTCGGGGAGGTAGCCGTCCGGAGACGAGCCTTCGGGGAACTGGTCGTTGAGGTCGACCACGCCGTCGTCGTTCCCAGCGAGATTGGCGTTCCGACTGTTGTTGTTGATGGCTTTCTTGTTCGCTTCGGGGAGGACGACCAGTTTTCCGCGGTCGATGGACCAGTCCTTGATTTTGTTGGCGGTCATGTACCCTGCTTCTTCGTCGCCGTGCATCCCACCGACGACCATCACGGTCGGCCCTGCTTCGTCGGCGTCGATGACGTAGACCGTCGTCTCTTCGGCCGTGTCCGTCCGAATCGTGTAACTCGACCGTGAGACGGCCGCGGCGGTTCCGGTCGCGGCCGTGAGCGACCCGACGCCGACGGTAGCGGCGGCGGCCGCTGTCGAGACGCCTTTCAGGTAGTTTCGGCGGTTTACTGTGTGATTCTCGCGTGCGCGCTCTTCGTCGGTCGTCTGGTCGCGAACCATGGACTATTAAACGAATGAAGAATTAATAATATTTGTGCCACCAAGTATAAATTAAAATAGTGCCTAATTTGTGCTTCAACCCAGTTAGTATCGTAAGTTAACGATTATCGTGGCTGCCGTTGCTGAACGGCCCAATCACCCGATAGGGAGAACTGCAGAAGAGAACGAGAACTCGCTCGGCCTGACTATTCGCCGGGACTGTAGTTCGGCGCTTCGTCGGTAATCATCACGTCGTGTGCGTGGCTCTCCTGCTGTCCGGCCGAAGAGACGCGCACGAATTCGCTGCGCTCTTTGAACTCCGGAATCGTCTCGGCACCGACGTACCCCATGCCGGACTGCATCCCGCCGACGAGTTGGTGGAGTTCGCCTTCGAGACTTCCCTTGTACGGTTTGGCGGCCTCGACGCCTTCCGGGACGTACTCGTCTTCCTCGTCCGGTTCGTCCTTGAGGTATCGGTCCCCGTCGCCCGACTGCATCGCACCGACCGACCCCATGCCGCGGTACTGCTTGTACTTCTTGCCCTCGATGGTGATGACTCGCCCAGGTGCCTCGTCGGTGCCCGCGAAGTACGAGCCGAGCATCACGGCGTCCGCACCGGCTGCGATGGCCTTGATAGCGTCGCCGGAGTATCGAATCCCACCATCTGCGATGACCGGCACATCGTGGTCGGCGGCGACGTCTGCGACCTGCGCGACGGCCGTAATCTGGGGCATTCCCGACCCGGAGACGACGCGCGTCGTACAGATGGAGCCGGGGCCGATGCCTACCTTCAGACCGTCCGCGAAGCCAACGATGTCCTCGGCGGCTTCCGCTGTCCCGATGTTGCCGACCACCACGTCGGCCTCGACGGATTCCTTGATGTCTCGTGCGCCGTCGATGACGTTTAGGTTGTGCGCGTGCGCACAGTCGATGAAGAGTACGTCCGCGCCCGCATCGTCCACGGCGACTGCTCGGTCGGTTTCGAAGGGACCGACGGCCACGCCGCAGAGTAGGCTTCCGTCGTCGTCGCGGGCAGCGTTGCCGTACTCGCGGCGCTGGAGAATCTTCTGCATCGTGACGAGACCGGTGAGTCGGTCCTCGTCGTCCACGATGGGGACGCGCTCTATCTTGTGTTCGTACATCAGTTCGAGCGCCTCGCGAGCGGTGACGCCCTCGGTGGCCGTTATGACTTCGTCGGTCATCGCCTCCCGAACTTCGTCGGCGTCGCCGACTTCGAGGTACGGTCGGATGTCCGTCCCCGAGATGATACCGAGAACTTCGTCGTCTTCGTCCACGACTGGTGCGCCGGAGACGCCAGCATTCTCCATCATCGCGTCCACTTCGCGAACGGTCTGGTCGGGACTCGCGGTCACCACGTCGCGGATGATGAGTTCGTCGGCACGCTTGACGTACTCGACCTCAGAGACGACCTCGTCGAGGTCCATGTTGCGGTGAAGAACGCCGAGACCACCCTGTCGGGCCATCTCGACTGCCAACTCGCCTTCGGTGACGGTGTCCATCGCCGCCGAGAGGACGGGGACGTTCAACTCGACGTTGGTAGAGACGCGCGTCGATACGTCGGCCTCGTCGGGTTCGACGCGGCTCTCTTTCGGTCGAAGCAACACGTCGTCGAAGGTCAGTGCCTCGGGGACCCGTAGCTTGTCGGTGTACTGGCCCTCGGGTCGAGAATCTCTCGCCATATAAGCCAAAAGACGAGGGGCGTGAAAAGCGTTGCGAGATACTGCCGGTTTGTCGCCTCTTCTCAGCCAAGATACTCACGTATTTGCATACATTCTCGTCGCTTCGGGTTCGGAGACGAGGTTACGAATTCACGAAACCAGGGGCCGAAAATACCGATATTTCAAAATTGTACTTAAGTAAAGCTGATTCATCGCTGTTGATTGAGGTTCCCTCTCACGCAACGTTTATGCTCGAAACTGCGTTTTGTTGGAGTATGGACGCTACCAGTCCCACCACCGCACGCATTGCCGGTCAGACGACCAGCGACTCCGGCAGCTTTCGGAAACCGATTTTCGCAGGTGGGAACCTTACACTGGTAGACAATCTATTCGTGGGACGACGGCGGCAGTTCGGCTGTGCAGACCACCGCCACCACCGGTACCGCGAACGTCACTACCATTCGGCCGAAGGTCACGGTCACGCGAGTTAGAACGAATGAGTAGCTCACAACATCCGGTCGCCCTACGCATGGAGCGGCAGGTCGGTGGCGCGACGAAGTTGCTCGCGACGGTCATGGGCCTGCCGCTGGTCGATGGCATCTTCCCCGCGCTGGTGTTGGCTGGCGCGCTCTCCAGCCCCGCGGGCATCCTGCAAGTCGGACTGCTCGTCTTCGGCGGGAGTGCCACGGTCGCCGTCATCCTCGCCGAGATGGACGGTTCGCCGCGTGAGCAGGCACTCTCGGTCGGTATCGTCGGCGTCGGTATAATCGGCTTGGCGGCGCTCGAAGCCGCCTTCGCGCCGACTATCGAGAGCGTGCTGAACCTCGAACTCTTCAAGCGATTCGCCGCGCTCGTGATGGCGGCCATCGCCGCGAAGACCGCGAGTTCGACCATCGGCGAGTACCTACCCCGTCCGGCGGTCATCGTCGGCTTGGGTATGATAGCGAGCTTCCAACCAAGTGGGCTCACTGGAATCCAACTCGGACTGGCCAACGCCGAGCGGATTCTACACGCGGCCGCGGCCGCTGGGGTCGGTGTCGGCTTCGCAATGGCTGTCGCCCTAACGAGTCCGTGGCTCCGCGGCGTCGTGGACATCGACCGCTTCCGCTTCGGGAGCGCCGTCGCGCTAGGACTGCTCCCGTTGTCGATACTCGGCCATCCGCTCGGACAGGCCCCACTGGTCGTGCTGGCCGTGACCAGTCTACTGGCCTACGACCCCAGTTCCCAGAGCGAGGTGGAAGGCGTCGAGGACGGCGAATTCGACGTGGAGGAGAACGACGACGAACTCTCCGACGTGCAACCTCTGTCTGACCCGTCGCCGACGCCGGACGGGACGAGTGCGCGACGTAGTTCCGGAACGGGTGCGCAAGCGATGGTCACCGACGGTGCAGGTGACTCCCAGACCGACCCCGAAGAAGCCGGATACGGCTACCCCGGCGAAGATTCGGACGCAGCGCGCGAACCGTAGCTGTAGAGAGTCGCTGAAACGGACTCCGACCGCGGAGGACAAGGCGTATCACTGTTTGTCTCTTCGTTGCGAACATGACCGGCAACCGCGTCGTGCAGGGTCGCATGGTGACGCCGAAGGCACTCGCCGAGATTATCGAAGGCGACGACGTGATGGACGCCGAAGCCATCGAAGACGCCGACCGAGAGTGTCCGGAATGTGGCAGTGACGTGCTGAAAGTCGGCTACATGCCGAGCGTGACGGCGTTCGTCACCGGATGGAAGTGCCAAGAGTGCGATTGGTCCGAGACCGACGAGGACTGAGAATCGAAACCCCTTTAGGGCGAATCGACCAACGAAATCATGCGGGGTCGTGGCCAAGCCCGGAATGGCGACTGACTCCAGAGGCAACGCGCCGACGACGAAACTCCAGCTGATATACTGAGCGACCGACTGATCATCGGTCGCGTTGACGACCCTCTGGAGTTCCGAGGCGCACACACCGGAGATATCAGTCGATCAGGGGTTCAAATCCCTTCGACCCCATACCTTTTCCGCGAACTACTCGGCGAACAGTTTGTCTGCTCGCCACTTTGTGAGCTGTGAATTCTGTCAGTAAAACGAATAGAGCTACAAGACCTATGTTCGGAAGTGAGGCCCTAAAACCCTGATTTTAGCCAGTATAGGGGCGCGACACTCTCTAGAACGACAGCGGAGCGAGCACTCCGGAACCTCTTGACGTAGTTCAAACTCTTTCCACCCGGCTTCTTGTGACGAACAATACGCCCAGTTACAGTAGCCGCTAGTATGCTCCTGACCCCGCCCAATTCTCTAACCCTCACAACTCGTACGTATCCCGAATCGTCCTCGCATACGTCCCACCTTTCGCCAACGCAATCACGACGATGACGAATTCCTCGATCGCTGGCCGAAGCACGAACACCCCCCTCTCCTCATCTCCCTCACGTTCGTTCACCTTGTCCACAAGCGGTTCCAGTGGCCGCGACCCGTCTCGGAACGACTCGAACATGCTGGTCATCTCGCTCTCGCCGAACACGTACAGCACGCCGTTCACCTCGTTGTCTGTGTTGCGAGTCACGCGACTGTTCATCGAGTCGCCAGCCATCTGTGCGTCGGCCCACGCCTCTTGGGCGACCTCGAACACGGGGTCGATTTCGTCCGCGAAGACGTACAGCGTCTCTCTTCGAACTGAAAACGACTGAATCGTCGGCTCGCTCGTAGACCAATCCAAGTTGACATCCACGAGATAGCCCGGTTCGAGTGCGTCTACCGACGCGTCGTGACCCGACTCCGCAGTGACGACCGGTTCGTACGTCTCCCGGTCGAGCAGGCGAAGTCCACCGACCTCCGGCGCAGCGAGCACGCGATAGCTCCCGTCGTCTTCCATACCTCAAGGAGAGAGCGGCCGCCGGAAAAACTACTCGACTCGACGGGTTTCACTACCGCCGGAGGTCGTTGAGCTTCAGAATCGCGTACATGCCGCCGAAACCGACGACGGCGAGGATGACCAACAGTTCTGTCATCCCGAGATACGACGGCAGGATAGCGAAGATGCTGATGACTACGAACCCGACGACGAGCATCAGCACTCCCGCACCGACCGCGTCGAGGAAATTTCGCCCGATGCTGGCCGAGTCGCTCGTCTTCGCCGCCGAAAGTCGGTCGCGTGACATCTTTGCTCGCTTCTCGTTTGCGGCGTCGTGAATAAATGCTTTGAGGTCCGTTGGGAAACTTCGTGTACCACGAGGTCGAACTGGTTTTCCGCCGTCGTTTTTCTACGCGCGGGCATATTATTACTGATTTAAAAACTAAGAACTATAATTGGTATAGACAGAAATACCATCGATAATCGAACTTATGTTAGTAGTTTCTCAAGTAAATATTTATGAGCAGAGCGGTTTGGTCGGTTTACGTCATGCAACGGCGAAGTTATCTCAAGCTGTTGGCCGGAGCGGTGACGACCACATCGGTCAGCACTGGAACAACTCTCGCAGCGGATTCGAAGCTCGAGTCGGGCACGTGGTACGACGCAACCATCACCGACAACATCGACGGTGACACGGTAGACGTCGAACTCGATAGCGACGGCACCCAGTATAACATCCGAACGCTCGGTATGGACACTCCCGAAAAGTCGGGGAACACTCGCTACGAGCAGGTCGAGGGGTGGGAAGGAATCGAGGACGAGGCGTACCTCGAAACCTGGGGGAACAACGCCTCTGACTTCGCGAAGAACGAACTCCCGGTCGGAACGAATGTCCAGATAGCGGTGGACTCCGAGTCCGAAGAGATCGACCAGTACGACCGGCTACTTGCGAAGATTCGGTACGACCGGACCGGCGACGGGTCGATGGACACCGTGTACAACAAGTATGCGGTCGAACAGGGGTACGCGCGGGTCTACTGTGCGAGCATGAGCAACACCGACGAGTACTGGGACGCCGAGAACGACGCCCGCGCGAACGACGTTGGCGTCTGGCAGCAGAGCGACCCGTCGACCACCTCGGAAGTACGTGACAACGACGTGGCCCAGACGTTCCATCCGAACACGACGAGTGTGAAGACGAACAGTGGTGCCATCGCGGATTCGCGCGTCCCGATTTGGGCCGAATCGGAGGCGACCCAGACGCTCGAAAGCGGCGCGGTCGATTACGGGATCGGGTCGATTCCGCTGGTTGGCGTCGATGCCGCGAACAACCTCGCGCTGTTCGGTAGTCAGCCGATTCAGGAGGACCACGAAGACATGTCGGACCACCTCGAACACTTCGTGTTCGTGACGAACCTCATCGACTCGCTGACGGATGGCGACCGTTCGGGGATGGTCCTCGTGGACGGTGGCCACCACCAGTTCAACGCCGACCACTCCTGTTCCTCCGAAGACACCGTCTTCTACCAGCGGTACCTCGAAGGGCAGGGCATCGAACTGGCGAGCATCAACAGCTTCGGCGACTCCACTGGGCCGAACCTCACCGACGCGAGAGCGGTCATCGTCACCAGTCCAGAGGACAGCTTCACGTCCGCCGAGATAACCGAGTTGCAGAACCTCATCAGCGACGGCGGAGCGGTCATTCTGATGGGTAGCTACAAGTCCACAGCGTCCCAGCGGTCGAACCTCGACGACGTGGCGAGCGGCGTCGGGTCGGACCTGCGCCTCAACGAGGACGAGGTCACGGACAGTACGAACAACGTCAACGACGACAGCGACTTCATCACCTCGGCGAACCACAACACGACCGATTTCTCGCTGTGGAGCGCCTACTCCGGCAGTTCCACGGGGTACGTCCTCTCCATCGACCGAGTCGTGCGCAACGCCGACTCGCTGAACGAGGAGTACGTGGACGTGACGAACGATGGGGCCTCCTCGCTCGACCTGAGTGGGTGGACGATGGACAACGAGGAAGGTGAGAGCTACACCTTCCCGGACGGTTTCTCGCTCGCGGCGGGCGACACCGTCCGCGTCCACACCGGCAGCGGCACCGACTCGTCCACCGACCTCTACTGGGGTGCCTCGATGTTCCGCTGGGACAACGACGCCGACAGATGCGCCATCTACGACGGCAACGGCAACCTCGCGCAGGACTCCTCGTGGAGCGTCCAGGACGTCATCATCCCCGGCATCGACGGGGACAACGAGTGGGTGGACTTCGAGAACGTCAGCGACGACAGCGTGGACATGACAGGTTGGTCCGTCGAAGACGAGGCTGGAAACACCTACAACTTCCCCGACAGCTTCAGCCTCGCGTCCGGCGACACGGTGCGACTCCACACCGGGAGCGGCACCGACTCGTCCACCGACCTCTACTGGGGCAGCAGCTACGTCTGGAACAACGACGGCGACACGGCGTACCTCTACGACGCCAGCGGGAACCTCGTGCAGAAACGAACCTACCCGGCACCGTACAGCGTCTCCGTCACCGACATGAGCCTCGACGAAGAGACGCTCAACGACGAGTGGGTGGACATCACGAACGAGGGGTCGTCGGTCCTCGACATGTCCGGATTCTCCCTCGAAGACGAGGCGGGGTACGACTACGTCTTCCCCGACTCGTTCACGCTCGGTGCAGGCGACACCGTTCGCGTCCACACCGGCGAGGGAACGGACACGGCCACCGACCTCTACTGGGGCTACGGTATCGGCGTCTGGAACGACGACGGCGACACGGCCTACGTCTACGACGACAACGAAGTGCTGGCAGACAAGCAGAACTCCGCGGACCTCGGTGGCGGCAGTAGCTCGAAGATAGTCGTCGGCGAAATCGACGCGGACGGCTCTTCGACCAGCAGCGAGTGGGTCGAGTTCGACAACACTGGCTCCACCGACCAAGACATGACTGGCTGGACCGTCGAAGACGAAGCGGGCCACACCTACACCTTCCCGGACAACTACACCCTCACTGCAGGAGGAACGGTCCGTCTGTACACCGATAGCGGCACCGACTCCAGTACCGACGGCGAACTCTATTGGGACACCAGCTACATCTGGAACAACAGCGGAGACACCGTCTACCTCTACGAACCGGACGGCACCCTCCACACGAGTAAGTCCTACTGAAAAGCCCTACTGACGCGCGAACCCACACACTAATCTTTCTCCCGTCGGTCGTCGCTAGCGATGAAGTCTCACGAACACGCCGTCCTCGGGTCGGTCGCCTCCGTCTCCTTCGTCTTCGCGCTCCCGGACGTCTCGTTCCCAGTCGAAGCAGTGGTTTTGGTCGCCTACGGCGTCCTTCTGAGCGTCTTCATCGACTTGGACCACTTCGTCGCGGCGCGCCTCCACGCGGGAGACTGGTCGCACCTGCGCCGATGCGTCACCGACCCCGTCTTCGCGTTCACCCAGCAGGAACAGGTCTTCGACGGCGTGGACACGAACACCCTCGAAACCCACCGACTGCTCAGTCACGCGCTCGTCGGTGGCGTCCTCGTCGTTGCGACGACGCTCCTCGCGCCAGTGTACGGACTGTTCACCGCAGTCGTCCTCTACGTCCACGTGACGGCCGACCTCCTGCGGGACGGCGGCATTGCCTGAGTGTCTTCCTCCGTTCCACGAACTTTATTCTCCCTTGCCTCACTACTTCCAAACATGTCCGGTGGCCCGCGATTGCCGGGGACGAGCGACGAAGAGCGGGCCGACCGAATCGTCCTCCACGTGGACATGGACTGCTTCTACGCGGCCTGCGAGCGTCGGCGGGAACCCGAGTTACGGGGCGAACCAGTCGTCGTCGGCATGGGCTACGAAGGCGGCGAGACCTACGGCGCGGTCGCCACTGCGAGCTACGAAGCCCGCGAGTACGGCGTCGAGAGTGCCCAAGCGATTAGCACGGCGCTGGAGCGGCTTCCGAGAAGAGCGGAAGCAGACGGGGAGGACGGTGATGAAGAGCGATCCGACCCCGAGGACCTCGAAGACACCGGCTACTACCGGCCGGTGGACATCGACTACTACGAGGAGGTCGCGGCCGAAGTCAAAGAAATCCTTCACGATTCGGCCGACGTCGTCCGTGAGGTGAGCATCGACGAGGCGTATCTCGACGTGACCGACCGTACTGCGTGGGAAGTCGCGGAAGGATTCGCCCGGCACGTCAAAAATCGAATCGACCGAGAGGTCGGCGTCGCCGCGAGCGTCGGGGTCGCCCCGAACATGTCGGCCGCGAAAATCGCCAGCGACCACGACAAACCAGACGGCTTGGTCGTCGTGGAACCCGGTCAAGTGCGGGAGTTCCTCGCACCGCTCGACGTGGCCGAGATTCACGGCGTCGGCCCAGTCACGGCCCGCGAGTTGCGTGAGATGGGCATCGAAACGGCGGGCGACCTCGCGGACGCCGACCGGCGCGCGCTCGAAGACCGTTTCGGCGAGCGCGGCGCGGAGATGTACCGGCGAGCGCGCGGCGACGACGAACGAGAGGTGACACCGAGGGGTCGTCCGAAGAGTTTCTCGCGAGAGTCGGCGTTCACCGAAGCCACGGACGACATCGAGCGAAAACGCGAGCAAGTCAGCACGCTCGCAGAAGCAGTCGCCGACCGCGCGAGTCGCAAGGGCGTCATGTACCGAACCATCGGCATCAAGGCCGTGACGCCGCCGTACGACGTGAACACTCGCGCGAAGTCGCTCCCAGGGCCGGTAGACGACCCCGAACTCGTGGAAGAAGTCGCGCTCGAACTGCTGGCGGAGTTCGAGGACGACGTGGTTCGAAAGGTCGGCGTTCGCGTGTCGAATCTCTCCTTTGCCGACGCGGAGCAAGCGAGCCTTTCGGGGTGGGAGGGAGTCGATGGGGGCGGGTCCGGAGACGGCGGGGAGCGTTCGGAAGACGATAGGGAGCGTTTAGGAGACGTTGGCGAACCGTCGAACCCCACCGAGGGGACCGCAGAGAGGGATACACAGGGAAATCCGACGTTGGAGGACTACGCTGACGCCGACGCCTCAGACGCTGCGACCGGAACAAACGCAAACGCAGACACAGACTCCGAAGACGCCGAGACGGACCCCGAAGGCCAGTCGTCGCTACAGGACTTCTGAGTCGGTTCGGGGCGGTTCCGCTGTTAACCTTGCGACCGAGAACTGGTAGCGCAGTGGCTCAGTCCGCGTGCAACTCGGCCACGGACGAGAGGATTCGGTCGGCAGTAGCCACAGACGACTCGGACGGTCGATACTGGACTACTTGCTCGTCCACGTCGTATTCGACGATACCTGCTTCCGCGAGTTTGGGAAGTTGCTTGTGACGGAGGTCGATTTCGATATTGCGGCGGTCACTCGTCCCGTGCTCCCCCTTCGTCCGACGACCGAGTGCCGTGACGAGTTCGTCCAGCGAGAACGTGTCGGTCGGCGCGTCGGCCAGATACGAGACCAGTATTCGGCGCTGTTCGTCGGCGAGCGTGGTGAAGAGGGTATCGAGTTCGGCTCCCCTATCTTTGCCACCTACCATATCCAAACGGGAGACCCCAATCGACAAGAGTACGCGGCGGGAAAACTCCCGCAGTTTAAGTAGCGCAATCTCTAGTTGATGGACGAACAGTCCGCTCGACTATCAACCGATTCGGTTCTCTTCACCCGATACAGATGATAATCGTAGAGCTTCGCATCGACAACCCGATATTCAAGCACGCACTGACGGCGGTCCCCGAGATGGAGATAACGTGGGAGCGCTCGGACGTCACCGACGGTGGGACTAGTCACCTCCTCGTGTGGGCGGAAGGCGGTGATTTCGCTCGCTTCGAGGACGCCCTGTCTGCGGACCCCACCGTCGATTCGGTGGACCTCGTGGCCGAGGTGTATCCCCGCCGGTTGTACAAAGCCGCCCTCGCCGACTCCGGGTTCGAGGCGAGCGTCTATCCGCTGGTCGTCGAGGAAGGTGGCGTCGTCCACGAACTGACGGCGACCCACGACGGGTGGACCTCTCGCGTTAGCTTTCCGGGCCGCTCGTCGCTGGACAGACTCTATCAGTTCTGTCGCGAACGCGACATCGACTTCGAGATGCGCCACGTCTACGCGGAGATTTCGGACGAGGAGCAGGACGAGTACGGGCTGACCACCGACCAGCGGGAGACGCTACAACACGCACTGAAAACGGGGTATCTCGAAATCCCGCGCGAACAGTCGCTCGACGACCTCGCGGACGACCTCGACATTTCCCAGAACGCCGCGTCCGAGCGGTTCAGACGCGCCGTCCAGACGCTCGTGGCCAACACTGTCGGTCCAGAAGACGACGAGGCGTGACGGGCCGACCGGAACGCTCACTGGGGAGGTCGACCGGTACCGAAGCCCTGACAGTTATGAGGGTCGGGCGAAAGGAAGCGAGCAAGAACGATGCCCGAGGAGATAATCGACGTCGCAGAGGTGAGCGAGGGCCAAGGGGGCGAAGACGGCGAACCGGGGGACGCCGTCGAGATGCCGGTCGTAGAGTTGCTCACTGGTCGCGGATTCGTCACTGGCAAGTCGGGGTCCGGGAAGTCGAACACTATGTCCGTCATCGCCGAGAAACTGCTGGACGGCGGCTATCCGGTGATGCTGGTAGACACGGACGGCGAGTACTACGGCCTCAAAGAGGAGTACGAACTGCTCCACGCTGGGGCCGACGACGAGTGTGACATCCAAGTCAACCCCGAACACGCCGGGAAACTGGCGAAGTTGGCACTGGAGGACAACGTCCCCATCATCCTCGACGTGTCGGGGTATCTCAACGAGGAGGACGGCAAAGAACTGCTCACGGCAGTTGCTAAACAGCTCTTTGCCAAAGAGAAGAAGCTGAAGAAGCCGTTCCTGATGGTGGTCGAGGAAGTCCACGAGTACATTCCCGAAGGCGGCGGCTTGGACGAGTGTGGCCGCATGCTCATCAAGGTGGGCAAGCGTGGGCGCAAACATGGTCTCGGCATCGCGGGCATCAGCCAGCGACCGGCCGACGTGAAGAAGGACTTCATCACGCAGTGCGACTGGCTAGTCTGGCACCGCCTCACGTGGAACAACGATACCAAGGTCGTCGGCCGAATTCTCGGCAGCGACTACGCGGAAGCCATCGAGGAGATGGGCGACGGCGAGGGGTTCCTCGTCACCGACTGGTCCGAGCAGACCCGACGCGTGCAGTTCCACCGCAAGCAGACCTTCGACGCCGGGGCGACACCTGGACTGGAGGACTTCGAGCGGCCCGACCTCAAGTCCGTCAGCGACGATCTCGTCTCCGACCTGAAAGAAATCAGCAAAGAAGAGAGTTTGCGCGAGGACAAGATAGACGAACTCCGCAAGGAGTTGCAGGAGAAGGAGAACCACATCACCGACCTCGAACGGCAACTACGGGAGGCCCGCGAGATGGAAGAAGTCGCCGACAAGTTCGCGAAGGCGATGCTCGACCAGTCGAGAAATCGGCGCGCGAATCCGTACATCGACGGCGGCGAGCAGGCGAACCTCGGCGCGTACGAACAACAGGGAGTCCCGAATTCCGGTGGCCGTATCGACTCTCCCACAGATATCGAAACCGACACCAAAAAAACAGGCACCGACACGGCCGAAGGCGAAGCGAACCAAGAGTCGGAATCGGAAGCGAACGAATCAGAAGAGACCGCCGAAAACCGACCCCCACTCGACGCGATTCGGGAACAACTCGACGCGCTCGAACCGGTCGAGCGCCGGATGCTGGCCTTCTACCTCCGTGACGGCCCGGCGACTCCTGAGGACGCCCACGTCGCGACCGGCGGCACCGACGACCGGGAAATCGCCTACAGTCACAACCGCACGCTTCGCCAGCGTGGCTTCGTCCAGCACGCTGGCGGCGGCGAGTACGTCGCCGCTCTGCCGAGCCTGCTCGCGGCGCTGACAGACGGCGAGATGGACGACGAGGACAGACAAGAGGCGCTTTCTACGGTCGCCGGAGAGTTGCCGGACCTCGGCGAGTAGTTTCGTAGCATTTCCTGACTGATCTGTTTTCCGTCGAGAACGCAATCGAAAAAGGAGTCGGACGAAGTACCGCGAAGGGTTTCTGCGCGCTTCCTCGCGCTTAGTCGTCCTTCGAGGTCTTGATGTCCGCGGAGAGACCTTGGGCCATCTCGATGTCCTTGCTGTTGTTGAGCGTCCACGCGGTGCGCTCGGTGACGGCTTCGATTGCCTCACGGGCGCTCGGGTAGCCGTTGCCGGACTTCTTGACGCCGCCGAACGGAAGCTGAACTTCCGCGCCAATGCACGGCAGGTTGCCGTAGGCCAGACCGAGTTCCGCCTCGTCACGGAACTGGTTGACTTGGCGGTAGTCCTCGCTGATGACCGCGCCAGCGAGTCCGTACGGCGTGTCGTTGTGGATCTCCATCGCGCGGTCCATGTCGCCGCTGTACTTCAGCAGGGCGACGTGCGGGCCGAACACTTCCTCTTTGATGCAGCGCAGGTCCGTGTCGTAGTCGATTTCGTAGACGAACGGACCCACCCAGTAGCCGTCTTCGTGACCGTCCGGAATCTCCTCGTCGTCGAGTTCTTCGCGGTCCACGAGGACGTTCGCGCCTTCCTTACGAGCGAGGTCGTTGTACTTGCCGAACTTCTCGACCTGCTCTTCGTTGACCATCGGTCCCATGAAGGTGCCCTCGTCGAGCGGGTCGCCGACGGAGACTTCTTGAGAGAGTTCGACGTAGCGCTCTTTGAACTCGTCGTACACGTCCTCGTGAACGATGAGTCGCTCGCTGGAGACACAGCGCTGGCCGGTCGTCTTGAACGAAGACATCAGCGCGGAGTGGACCGCAACGTCGAGGTCCGCGTTCTCGGTGATGACGATGCCGTTCTTGCCACCCATCTCGCAGGCCGCGAGTTTGCCGGGTTCGCCGCCGACCTTGCCCGCGATTTTGTGACCGACTTCGGACGAGCCGGTGAAGAGGACCGTATCGACGCGTTCGTCTTCCACGATTGCGTTTCCGGCGTCGCCGAAGCCTTGGACCATGTTGAAGACGCCGTCCGGGATGCCCGCGTCCACCATCATCTCGGCGATGATTTGGCCACACCACGGGGTCTGCTCTGCGGGCTTCCAGACGACGGTGTTGCCCTCGACCAGCGCGAGCGCCATGTGCCAGAACGGGATAGCGACCGGGAAGTTCCACGGCGTGATACAGCCGATGACGCCGCGTGGTTTCCGACGCATGTAGGCGTCCTTGCTGCCGATTTCCGACGGGACTACGTCGCCGTGCGGGTGTCGGGCGTTGCCCGCGGCCCACTCGACCATGTGCGCGGCCTCGACCACGTCGGCTTTCCCTTCCGAAATCTCCTTGCCGCACTCCTTCGTGATGACTTCGCCGAGCTCGTCCGTGCGCTCTTTGAGTTCGTGGTAGACGTCCCAGAGGTACTCAGCGCGGTCGATGTAGGAGAGGTCTGCCCACTCGTCTTCGGCTTCTTTCGCGGCCGCGAGGGCGTCGTCTACGTCCTGCTCGGTGCCGCGTTGGAACTCGCCGAGCGTCTCCTTGTTCGCGGGGTTGACGCTCTCGAAGGTCTCGTCTCCGGTGCCTTCTGTCCACTCGCCGCCGATGTAGTGCTTGTACGGTTGCTCGCTGGCTTGCTGGCTCATGCTCTGGCAAAAATTGGGACGGGCATAGTAAAAAAGCCACCCGATTAGCGGCAGACGTTACTCCCGCCTAGTGGATTGTTACGCATTCACACGTCTGGATTCGTACGAATAGAACGACGCTCACTCCCCGTCCGCGTCCTCCGAATCGGCTAACTTCTCGATTTCCCCCTTCACGCTCACGGCGTCGAAGTCGTGGTCCGGCCGCATGTTCACGAAGTCCAAAAACTCACGGGCCGCGAGTAGTTCCTCGGGCGTGTAGTGTTCGGCGGCGGCTTGGACGGCGTCTCGCGCACCGACGAGTGGTTCGAGTGCCGCGAGCGCGCACGCGAGGTCGTACGACCGGGCTTCGGCGATGCCGTCTTCCCGGACGTTCGTCGCGTCGATGAAGTAGACAATCTCGTCGTAGATGAGGACGTTCTCGCCGCGGAAGTCGCCGTGCGCGAGTTGGTGGTCGTGCATCGCGGACAGTGCTTCGAACACCTCCGGCGCGTAGTGTTCGACGCGCTCCTCGTCGATGTCGTCCAGCGTCTCGAACTCCGGCAGGTACTCCATGACGAGGACGCCCATGCCATCCACTTCGAACGACTCGATTGGGGCGGGCACGTGCAGGCCGATTTCCCGCATGCGCTTGGTCGCCTCCAACTCGTGTTCGCACATCTCCATCGGGTCCGCGAAGTGTTCGAAGAAGCCCTCGGTGCCGGACGTGAAGGCTCCGAGATTTCGCGCTCCTGTGAACAGCGCATGCACCAGAGAGTTCTGGCCGGTCACGATTTTGACGAACCACTGGTCGTTGACCACGCAGGGCGTCGAGAGCCAGTTGTCGGCGTCCAGAAATTCCACCCGGAGTTCCGACCGGTCGTAGCGTTCTGCCATTTCCCGGAAGACGACTTCGAGGCGGTCCCATTCGATAGTGCCACGGACCAGCCGTCGGATGCTCATCGACTTTTCGTTAGTCGGGGCGATGCATAAAGTCTCGCCGCCATCTTTTTGGATTCGGCTATCAGTGCGCGTCATCACCCGAAAATCGTGTCTCTTCACTAACCTCCCGGCGCGTGCGGTCGAATCTCCACGGTGATTCGACCGTCCGCGCGAGGTCTTCGGGAGCGTAGAGACCGAAGGCTTGGAAGAGCTTGCTCTTCCAGTGGACGACCGAAGTGAGTCGGTTGGGGAGGAATGTGGTCCTCACGGTGCTGTGCGGTTTCTCATCAGTTTCGGCAGTAGCTAGCTCAGTCGAGTTCGCGTCGTCTCGTGTCTACCCAGTAATCGTGCCATCTACTTCTCCTCGGCCACTCTAGACAGCATCACCGTTGCGTAGTCTTCGTGAAAGCAGTGAACGAAGGCTCGAACAACTCGTTGCTTCGGTGTCTTGGCGAACGAAGGTGAGCCAAGGCTCGCAACGGCTCTGCCGTTGCGTAGTCTTTATAGCCCGACCCGCGCAAATTTTGCGCATGGACTTCGACCTTCCCGACGAGCATCGGATGATTCGGGACACCGTCCGGGAGTTCTGCGACGAGGAAATCGAGCCAATCGCGCAGGACATCGAGACGGAACACCGGTTCCCCGAGGAAATCTTCGACGAACTCGCCGACCTCGACATGATGGGCGTCCCCGTCAGCGAGGAGTACGGCGGCCTCGGCGGCGACCAGTTGATGTACGCACTCGTCACCGAGGAACTCGGGCGAGTCTCCGGGTCTATCGGTCTTTCCTACGCGGCACACATCTCGCTGGCTTCGAAGCCTATCGAACTGTTCGGCACCGAGGAGCAGAAAGAGCAGTGGCTGAAGCCGCTCGCCGAGGGTGAGTACCTCGGTTCGTGGGCACTCACGGAACCGAGCAGTGGTTCGGACGCCAGCGACATGGACACCACCGCGGAGAAAGACGGCGACGAGTGGGTTCTCAACGGCACCAAGCAGTTCATCACGAACGCCAGCGAGGCCGGGAGCGTCCTCGTGAAGGCCGTCACCGACCCCGACGCTGGCTACGACGGTATCTCGACGTTCATCGTGGACCCGCGGAACGACGACGGCTTCGAGGTCACGACCCTCTGGGACAAGATGGGACTGAACGCCTCGCCGACGTGTGAGATTCAGTTGACCGACGTTCGAGTCGGCGAAGACCGTCTGCTCGGCGAGGAAGGCGAGGGCTGGGACCAGACGAAGAAAACCCTCGACGGCGGTCGCATCTCCATCGCCGCGCTCTCGACGGGCATCGCACAGGGCGCGTTCGAAGCCGCCAAGTCCTACAGCAAGGAACGCGAGCAGTTCGGACAGGCCATCTCGAAGTTCGACGCCATCCGGAACAAGGTCGTCTCGATGGACCGCAAAATCGAACGGTCGCGTCTACTGACCCACAAAGCTGCCTGCAAGTACGACGAAGGCCACTCCGTCTCCCACGAGAGCGCGCTGGCGAAACTCGACGCCAGCGAATCCGCCCGCGAAGTGTCCGAGGACGCCGTCCAAGTACTCGGCGGCTACGGCTACACCGAGGACTTCTCGCCACAGCGATTCCTCCGCGACGCGAAGCTGATGGAAATCGGCGAAGGGACGAGCGAGATTCAGCACCTCGTCATCGGCCGCGAACTGGGACTGTAATTCAGAACGAACTCGCCGATTCATTTTACTGCTTCTGGACTACGACTATCGTAATCGAAGTACGTCTCGTCGAAGCTATTCGCTCGACGCGATTCCATAGACGCGACTACTGCACTGAGAGCAAAAAGGAAGAAAGGTCGCTTACAACTGCACCGCGTCTTTGCCGGACAGTGACGGCGGCACGCTGTGGTGGTACGTCATCGCCCCAGCAGAGGTGACGATTTTGACAGTGAACTCGTCGCCACCATCGAGACCACCGGGGTCACCGACTTTGTTCGCATTGATCGTAATGCGGAATCGGTCTTCCTGATTGTGCAGGACCGGGAACGACCCCTGTTTGTCTCGGATGACGGTGGTGTTGAAGTGGTCGGCGTCGGCCTCCGACCCGTTCTCCAGAATCGTGCCGGTGTCTGGCCCAAGCCACTCGACGGTAGCCGTCGAGAGGTTGATGTCGCCGGACCCGGAGTTCTTCATCACTGTGAGATTCACCAGATGGACAGTCTCGTCGTTGCCGACGACACCGACGCTACTGACGACGTTCACGCGGTTGGTTACGCCTGCGGTACTCTCCTGACCCGTTTGCTCGGACTTCGTCTGCAGGAAGCCCGCCGTGTTGATCAGGACGCCCGCGGCAATCGCGGCGACCAGCACCATCGCGATGAACACGATGAGCGTGCCGATACCGACCTGACCGCGGTCTGCAAACGGTGTGTCTCGATTTTCTAGCATGTTTCGCTACGCTCTCCTGAGCGCTTGTTTGCAGCATACCCCCTTAAAACCCTAACGCGGTTATCACATACGAGAATTGAGGTTGGAATTGGCTATTTTCTTCGCAGAAGTCCTGAAAGCAGTTTATTCGGCATATAGGGCTGATAATTATTTCGAATGATTCGTAGAATAGTCGAACGAGCTAGACGTTTTCGGAGGGGACCAGCAAAAGAAACGACGTTCGAGTCGGGTCAAGTCGGTTCGAGCCGGTTCGGGTCGGTCCAGTTGGGTCCAGTCCGGTGTGGTGTGAGTCAGTGGAGTCCCACTGTAGTCTGTCGAAGGTCTGTCTACCCGTTTCCGTTACGGCCAGTTGCCGCTCTCTTCGTAGGCATCGACGACGCGTTGGATTGCGACGACGTAAGCGGCCTGTCGCATGGTCGGCACGTCGTTTTCCTCGTAGGCTTCGATGAGGTCGTCGAAGGCGGAGACGATGATGGTCTCCAGTTCGTCGTTGACGCGCTCTTCGGACCAGTAGAACCGCTGGCGGTTCTGGACCCACTCGAAGTACGAGACGGTGACGCCGCCCGCGTTCGCGAGGATGTCCGGGAAGACGTAGGTGTCCGTCTCGGCGAAAACGTCGTCGGCATCGGGCGTGAGCGGGCCGTTGGCCGCTTCGACGATTACGTCTGCCTGTACGTCCGTCGCGAGGTCGCCGTCGATGGCGTTTTCGAGCGCGGCAGGGACGAGCAGGTCCACGTCGAGGGTCAGCAGGTCGCGGTTGCTGAACTCCTCTTGGGCACCGGGGTAGCCGGAGACGCTTCCGGTCTCGTTCTTGTGGTCTTTCACGTCGCGCGGGTCGAAGCCGTCTTCGCGGTAGATGGCACCGCTGGAGTCGCTGACGGAGACGACGTTCGCGCCGAGTTCGTCGATGAGTTTGGCAGCAATCCAACCAGCGTTCCCGTAGCCTTGGACGGCGACAGACGCGCCCTCCATGTCGCGGCCGAGGTAGTCGAACGCCTCGCGCGCGGTGAGCATCGTTGAGCGACCGGTCGCTTCGACGCGACCCTCACTGCCGCCGCTGTCGAGCGCCTTGCCCGTGATGACGCCGGGTTCGGTCGTGTTTTCGAGCGTCTCGTAGGTGTCTTTGATCCAGTTCATCTCGCGCTGGCCCGTGTTCACGTCGGGTGCGGGGATGTCCTTGTCCTCGCCGATGAACGGGCGCAGTTCCTTGGCGAACGACCGCGTGATGCGTTCGAGTTCGCCCTCGGAGTAGTCGTCGGGGTCGATGATGATGCCGCCTTTGCCGCCGCCGTAGGGGATACCCACGATCGCGCACTTGTAGACCATCCAGCCGGAGAGTGCCTTGACTTCGTCGCGGGAGACGTTCGGGTGGTATCGAATACCGCCTTTGTACGGACCTCGGTCGCCGTTGAACTCCGAGCGGAACGCCTTGAAGACCTCTACCGACCCGTCGTCCATCTCGACAGAGAGGTTCGTTTCGAGCACGCGCTCGGGATGTTTGAGGCGGTTCACTACGTCGTCAGACGCGTCGAGATACGCCGACGCGTCGTCTACCTGCTCTTGCAGACTTTCGAAGGGATTCGCTTGGTCGGACATGGTAAATTCTGCCTACGTTCCAAAACTGTTCGTAACGACTCATACAGTTTCCGGAAACGAGATGGTCGTTCCCACGTGACACGCCCTCACGTCACGCGATTTTGACTAAGCAACCTCCAAGTCGCCCCGGAGTATGCATATGTGTATTAGGACCTAATTCGAATCCATAGCATTAATATTTTATACGCGAGCGAAATCGTTTCTCGTACAGAATGACGCAGTGCGACGAGTCAGTGCTGGCGCGAGTTAGGGTTTCGACGGTGGCGCGAACGCGCCCATCGGTGACCCAGACGCCGCGACGACTGCTGTCGGCCGAGCGATAACCCACTCAACACTATGTCTACAGGAAGCCTCGAAGCCAACGAGTCGAACGGGAGCGACGGTGAAACCGAAGAGCCAGAGACTGCGCTCGAAACCGCGCGTCGCCAACTCGAACACGCGGCCGCCAACCTCGACGTAGAGGACGGCGTCATCGAGCGATTGAAACACCCGACGACGGTCCATCGAGTCGCCGTCCCGCTCCGGCGCGACAGCGGCGAAGTCGAAGTGTTCACCGGCTACCGCGCACAGCACGACGACGTTCGCGGCCCGTACAAGGGTGGCCTGCGATTCCACCCGCACGTCAGCGAACAGGAGTGTGTCGGACTCAGCATGTGGATGACGTGGAAGTGTGCCGTGATGGACCTGCCCTTCGGCGGCGGCAAGGGAGGTATCATCGTGGACCCGAAAGACCTCAGCGAAGGCGAAAAAGAGCGACTGACTCGTCGATTTGCTGAAGAGCTACGAAAATTCATCGGCCCGAAGAAGGACATCCCCGCGCCGGACATGGGCACCGACTCCCAGACGATGGCGTGGTTCATGGACGCCTACTCGATGCAGGAAGGCGAGACGATTCCGGGCGTCGTTACCGGGAAGCCGACGGCCGTCGGTGGGAGCGAAGGCCGTGAAGAGTCGCCCGGTCGGAGCGTCGCCATCATCGCCCGCCAGGCCGCAGAGTACTACGACTACGACCTCGAAGAGACGACCGTCGCCGTCCAAGGGTTCGGCAGCGTCGGCGCGAACGCCGCGCGACTGCTCGACGATTGGGGCGCGAACGTCGTCTCGGTCAGCGACGTGAACGGTGCGATTTACGACCCGGACGGCTTGGACACCCACGCGGTTCCGTCCCACGAAGAAGAGCCAGAAGCCGTCATGAGCCACGACGCGCCCGAGAAACTCTCGAACGAGAAGATTCTCGAACTCGACGTTGACATCCTCATCCCGGCGGCAATCGGGAACGTCATCACGGCCGAGAACGCCAACGACGTGGAAGCTGATATCGTCGTAGAAGGCGCGAACGGCCCGACGACGTTCGCCGCAGACAGCATCCTCGAAGAGAAGGGCGTCGAGGTCATTCCGGACATCCTCGCGAACGCGGGCGGCGTCACCGTCTCGTACTTCGAGTGGTTGCAGGACATCAACCGCCGCAAGTGGTCGCTCGACCGCGTCAACGAAGAGCTAGAGGAGAAGATGCTCTCGGCGTGGGACGACGTGCGCGAAGAAGTCGAGGCCGACGACCTCAGTTGGCGCGACGCGGCGTACACCGTCGCGCTCTCGCGTATCGCAGAAGCGAAGAGCGTTCGTGGCCTCTGGCCGTAGAACGCCACTGTCTTTCCTAGCAGTTGTTATTTAGGCGTCGGGAGCGAACGCGGTCGCATGACCGATGCCGACGACGTGACGAGCGAACGTCTGTCGCCCGAGGAGGCGTTCGAACTGCTGGCACACGAGACGCGATTCGGTATCCTCGAAGCCCTGAACGAGGCGGCCGACAGTCCGCTCGCGTTCAGCGAACTTCGAAGGCAGGTCGGCGTCCGCGACGCCGGACAGTTCAACTACCATCTCGGGAAAATCGACGGTCAATTCGTTCGCAGTGTCGGCGACGGTGACGACGGCACCGACAACGACGAGGCTGTCGGCGACAGTGGGTACGAACTCACCGCCGCAGGGAAGCGAGTCGTCGGAGCCGTTCTCTCTGGAAGCTACTCACAACGGTTCGACGCCGACGGGATGGCGACAGCGGCGCCCTGTTTAGAGTGCGGAGAACCGATGAAACTCAGATTTCGGGACGGCGGCGTCAAAATTACCTGCCCTGACTGCGGGGATTACACGGACTTCGACGTGCCGCCGGGCGTCTTCGAAGCGTGGCCTCGGGAGGAGATTCCGAGCGTCGTGGACCGGTGGCTCGACAGGATGCACTGGAGCGCGGAGAAGGGATTCTGTCCGAACTGCGACGGCCGCTTCGACCGGTCGGTCCACGCGGCGACGGACGACGACGCGCCAGAGTGGGTCCGTGGCACCGACTTCGAGGCTATCGTCGCCTACGGGTGCAGACGATGCGGAGACAGTTGGACTACCGTCGTTCCAATCGTCGTCCTCACGCATCCCGCACTCGTTGCGTTCCACTACGAACACGACATCGTCCTGCGGGAGACGCCCCCGTGGGACCTCGATTGGCTCAGGCCGCCGATGGCGACGGTGGCGAACGAGCGACCGCTTCGCGTCGAAGTTCCGGTCACCATCGCGGACGAGCGGCGCGTGTTCACCTTCGACGAGACGCTCGACGTAGTCGAAGAGCCGTGAGTTTCGCCGCTATTCTTCTGCCGCCCGCGCGTACTCCATGACTCGTTCCGCCTGCGCAATCAGCGGCGCGTCTATCATCTCGCCGTCCACGCGGAAGACGCCGCGGCCCTCTTTGTCGGCCGCTTCTTTCGCGTCCAGCACGCGCTCGGCCCACTCGACACGCGTTTGGGCGGGCGTGAACGCCTCGTTAATCGGCGCGACCTGTCCAGGGTGAATCGCCATCTTACCGTCGTATCCTAACTCGATGGCGAACTCCGTTTCGTCGGCTAATCCCTCGGTGTCTTCGATGTCGGTGTAGACCGTGTCGATTGCATCGACGCCCGCCGCGCTGGCCGCGAGGACGACGTGTTCGCGCGCGTGGAGGACTTCCGTTCCTTCTCTCGTCCGGGTTGCGCCGATGTCGGCCGCGAGGTCTTCAGCGCCGAACACGAGGGCATCTACCTCGGGGACGGTTGCGATTTCCTCTGCACTGAGGATTCCCGCGGCAGTTTCAACGAGCGCGAGAATCGGAACTTCAGCATCATGCTCGTCCAGCAAGCGTGCCAACGTCTCGGCGTCGTCAGCCGATTCGGTCTTCGGGAGCATCACCGAGTCGAGCGTGTCGTTGGCGTCGCCGCGCTCGCCCCCATCGAGGAATCCATCTAAGTCGTCGTCTGCGGCGATACCAGTCGGATTGACGCGCACGCAGACCTCGCAGTCCGGGGCGAATTCGGGGTCGGCGAGCACTTCGTTAACCGCGGCGCGTGCCTCGGCTTTCCGGTCGGGAGCGACTGCGTTCTCCAAGTCGAAGACGATGACGTCCGCGCCCGCTCCGGGTGCTTTCCGCAGCATCTCCGGTCTGTCGCCGGGCGTGAACATGACACTTCGTCGTGGCATGGTCGGCCAGACGCGCTCCGGCGGTTTAACGATGGCCGGAACGGACTCGCAGAAAAAGCGCCGTCGTCACGAATCGACGGCGTACACCGTCCCACCACAGTCGGCGACGTACACCGTCCCACCTGCGACGACGGGAGACGCGACGATTGCGTCCCCGACCTGTACGTGCCACGCGACTGTTCCCGTCTGCTTCCCGACCGCGTAGAGGTCGCCTGCGTCGTTGCCGACGTAGAGTACGTCGCCGTCGAGTGCCGGGGACGACCAGACTCGTTCCCCGGTATCGAAGCGCCACTGTTCCGTGCCGTCCGCGGCGTCGAACGCGTAGAGGTTCCCGTCGCCGCCGCCGACGTACACCGTTCCATCGGCCACCACGGGCGAGGACCAGATGTCGGCGTCCGTCGTGACGTGCCACTGCTCGCGGCCCGTCACTGCGGAAATAGCGTAGAGGCGGCCGTCGTCTACCGTCCCGAGGTAGGCGGTTCCCGAAGCGACCAGCGGAGACCCGTGAACTGCGACGGCGGGCTTGAATCGCCATCGCTCGCGTCCATCAGCGCGGTCACGGGCGTACGCGCCGCCGTCGAGGCTGGCGAACAGGAGTCGTTCACCGTCGAGTGCGAGCGAGCAGGGCGCTCGCCCCGCGTTGCGGAAGGTCCGTAGCGGCGCGCCGTCTGCGGGGTGGAGGGCAGCGACCCGCCCGTCGTCGGCCGCCACGTAGACGGCTTCCTCGTCGGCGACCGGCGAAGCCTCGATGGCGTCGGGCGCGTGGTATCGCCAGCGTTCGTCTCCCGTCCCGGTATCGATTGCGAACAGCGTTCCGGCGTTCGTTCCGACGTACGCGACTTCGTCCCCCACGGTCGGGGCGGTCACGCGGCCGCCCGAGTGGAACGTCCAGCGAGTCGTTCCGTCGTCGGCGTCGAGGGCGTACGTGCAGCCGTCCGCACAGCCGAGGTACAGGGTCCCCGAATCGACCGTCGGTTCGGTCTCGATAGGACCGTCGGCTCGGAAACGCCAGCGGATTCTATCGTCTTCGGACGACCCAGAGTGGGCGTCGCTGACAGTGGTCGAACGCGACCGCGACGATACTTCTTCGCGGGCGTTCGACAGACCTCCGGCCGAGGGCGTCTCGCCCCACGGTGACTCGACCGCTTCGTGTCCGGTGGCAGAGCCAGCGCGCTCACATTCCCCCTGTGGCGTCGCCCACTCGAACCGGGTTGCGTCCTTAGACATGTGTAAATCTCGACTGTGTCTGACTGCAAGCACAGTTAGTCAGCAAATACGCTTTGTTATGGGTGGCATAACGCCGGATTTCAACGCTGATAACGAACTCAAACAGTCCCTGTCGTCCCCGAATCGGCGGGGTTTTTTGCCACCCGGAACGTCGTCTCGGCCATGAGTGGCCTCTACTACGAGGAGTTCGAAGTCGGCCAGACTATCGAACACGAGAAACGCCGAACTATCAGCGAGTCGGACAACCAGCAGTTCTGCGACATGACGATGAACCAGCAACCGCTCCACCTCGACGCGGCGTTCGCCGAGGACACGCAGTTCGGCGAGCGACTGGTCAACGGACTCCTCACGATGAGCCTCGCCGTCGGCGTCTCGATTCCCGACACGACGGACGGCACTATCGTCGCCAACCTCAGCTACGACGACGTAGAGCATCCGAACCCGGTGTTCCACGGCGACACCATCCGCGCCCAATCGACGGTCACGGACAAACGCGAGACCAGCGACGGCGAGCGCGGCATCGTGACGATGAGAGTCGAGGCGTTCAAAGTGAACGGCGGTGACGAGGACGAAACCCTCGTCTGCGAGTTCGAGCGGACGGTGCTGTCGCTGAAGCAGGAAAATCAGTAGCCAGTCGAGTTGGGGTCATGCGGTTCGGCGCCGCTGGCGCGCCGACTGTGGTAGTCTCACAAGTATCAGAAGACGCGAGAAATCCGCGCGCAAAGCGTGCGGATTTCTCTGCGTCCATTTTTTCATCGACGTTTTTCAAGGAGCGGTGGCCGAGCACGCAAGCGCGCTGGCCACCCGACGCAGAAAACGGTTGGTTCAGACAACCATCGTGACCAGCGAGAGGTTGATGAATACGGCCGCCATCCACGGCACGGCGAGTCCCGCAGGGACGAGCAGGACGTAGCGTTCGGGGAGCAGTTGCCGACAGAGCAGTCCGACGCCGATTGCGAACAGTTTCAGTGCCCCCATCGCGGCGAAGCCGAACTGGTGCATTGCGGCGCGGGCGACCGGGTTCGACTCTGTCAGTCCGACTTTCAGTCCGTAGTAGGTCGTCACCAAGTCCCCGACGAGTGCGACGGCGACGAGTGCCCATAGGGCGCGCTCCCAGCTACCGAGGGTCCCGGCGGTGTCCGGGAACGCGTGCGTTACCTTACTGCGAATCAGCGATGGTTGTCCGTCCGTGCTCATGATGGAGTTCCGTGCTGGCGCTCGACTGCGCCTCGTCACGTCTCCACAGAGGATAGCTCGGTGTATTGTTATAGGGCTCCTTAGCCTTCGACGCGGGAGATTAATCGGTCTGCTAGTTCGTTTCACCAACGTGTAGCGGAGTGGGTGAAAACTGAACAGAGGACCCGTCTATCGGCCGAAATACCTGATTACAGGGACGGTAAACTGGAACAGACTGTTCCTGACGGTCTTCAGAGAATCGTCCCGTGCTTCTTGTCAGGCAGGTCCTTCTCGACGCCCGCGTAGAACTCGAATCGGTTCTCCAGTTCTTTGCGGAGCGTACTCGGCGGCACCACGTCGTCCACGACCACTTCGCTCGCCATGCGGTGGATGTCGATGTCCTCGCGGTACTCCTCGCGGAGTTCGGCCTCGCGTTCGGCGCGCTCGTCTTCGTCCTCGATTTCGGAGAGCTTTCGCGCGTAAACTGCGTTGATAGCCGCCTCCGGACCCATGATGCCGATTTCACCCGACGGAAGCCCGATGACGCTCTCGGGGTCGTAGGCAGGACCACCCATCGCGTAGATGCCCGCGCCGTAGGCTTTCCGGACGACGACGGTCTGTTTCGGTACCGTCGCCGAGGAAGTGGCGTAGATGAACTTCTTGCCTTTCTCCAAGATTGCGTCCTTCTCGACCTGCGACCCGGCCATGAAGCCCGGCGTGTCACAGAGGTAGAGCAGTGGCACGTCGTAGGCGTCGCAGGTCCAGATGAACTCTGCGGCCTTCTCTGCGGCGTCTGGGAAGATGGCACCCGCGCGCTGTGCTGGCTGGTTGGCGACGATGCCGACCGGACGGCCGTCGATGCGGGCGAACGACGTGATGATCTCCCCACCGTAGTTCGGCTTGAGTTCGAAGTGCGAGCCGTCGTCCACCACGCGCTCGATGACTTCGTTCATGTCGTAGCCCTTGTTCGGAGCTTCCGGAATCACGCCGTCAATTCCCTCGGGCGACTTCGCTGGTGCTTTCCCGTCCGTGACGGGCGGTTTCTCGTCGGCGTTGTCCGGCAGGTACGAGATCAGATTCGCCACGAGTTCACGGGCGTGTTCCTCGTCTTCGGCGACGAGGTCCGCGCTTCCGGACTCCTCTGCGTGGACGTGCGCACCGCCGAGGTCCTGCATGTCGATGTCCTCGCCGGTGACCATCTGGACCATCCGCGGACTGGCGATTGCCATCGCGGACATGCCTTCGACCATGATGGTGAAGTCGGCGAACACCGGGGTGTACGCCGCGCCAGCGATACACGGCCCGTAGAGGACACAAATCTGGGGGACTCTTCCGGAGAGCATCGAGTGGTTGTAGTAGTACTTGCCGATGCCCTCGCGGTTGGCGAAGAAGCCGGTCTGCTGGTCGATTCGGCCACCGGAGGAGTCCATCAGATAGAGGACTGGCTTGCCCGACTTGAGCGCGCGCTGTTGCATCCGGAGGAACTTCTCGACGCCCTTCTCGGCCATCGAGCCAGCTTTCACGGTGAAGTCGTTCGCCATGAAGTGGAGGTCACGGCCCTCGAACTCTGCCGCACCCGTCAGGAGGCCGTCGCCGGGCAGTCGGTCGTCGTTGTCCTCGGAAACTTCCGGACTGTCCGGGTGCCACTCGTCGAAGTTGGCGAACTTGCCGTCCTCGAACAGCATGCCGTCCTCCCCGAACCAGAGGTCGAGTCGGTCGCGGACGAACAGTTTCCCCTTCTCGCCAAGTCGCTCTTTGTACTTCTCGGGACCACCGAGTTCGATTTCCTCGATTTCGTCCCAGAGCGACTCCTCGCGCTCCGTGGGACCGTACTCGTCTTCGGTCTCCGGGGCCGATTTGCTTGCCGACTCTGTTCCCGCGGCAGGAGCGGGACCCTCTCGAACGACGGCCGGTACGTCGCCGTCGCCCACGTACACTTCGACCTCGTCGTGGACGTGTTGGGCGAGTGCCTCCGCGATGGCCGAGGCTTCCTCGTCGGTCGCCCCGTCGCTGATGCGGACCTTCATGTATTCGAATCCGGCCAGCGATTTCAAACAGTTTTCCCTTTGGGATTGGTGGAATTTGCCGCAGGTGCCTAGCCGAGCGCGATGAGCGAGATGCCGACGATGGCGACTGCGCCTGCGACCAAGCGGAGCGCGAAGCGGTCTTCTCCGAGCAGGACCCCGCCGAGAACGACCGCGACGATTGCCTGTGTGTTGAGAATCGGCGAGACGACACTCGCCGGGAGAACGGCGAACGCTTGGGACATGGTGTGAGTACCGACGGCCACGAAACCACCCACCACGACGAACTTCGGGAGTTCTCCGGCGAAGTCGGCGGGCCACTTCCGAATTGCGCGGGGAACCAGCGCCGCCGCGACCCCACCAGTGTAGACGAGGACCCAGATGTCTGGGCGGAAGCCCGCACCTTGGAGGAGTACTCGCGTGCCAACGTCTACGCCGCCGTAGAGCGCCGCGCTTCCGAGTGCAAGTTGCGCAGGGCGATACGTCGCCGCGCGTCGAATAGGCGCGAGCAGTTCGGTGCCCTCGTAGTTGGCGAGGTAGACGGCGAGCGTAGCGAAGCCGACGCCCGTAATCTGTGGAATTGTCAGGTTCTCGCCGACTAGTAGTACCTCCAGCGGGAGTGTGAACGCCGGAACGAGCTTTCCGAGCGGCGCGACGTACGACACGTCGCCGACCGAGATGGCGCGCAGGAGGGCGACGTACGCCACAGCGCTGGCGAGCAGGACGAACGCAGTGAGCGCCAGCACTGAGAGATTCACCGTCTCGACGGGCGGCCCCTCGGCCGGGGCGAACAGTACGACGGGAAGGTACCACAGGACAGCCGCCGTGTTGGCAGTAACGACGACCACGGAGGGTGGATACGCCGAGAAGTAGCGCTTGAGCGCGAAGAGATACCCACCCCAGACGAGCGCCGAGAAGACGGCGAATGCGATTCCATCGGCCACAGGTTCGATTTATCGCGGCGTGGGATGAATCGTCCGGTACCGTCAACTGAGAACGACCGCTTCCACCATTCTCGAACTACCCGATACCCTCACCCTTGCCTACGACTTTGACATATCCTGCCACAAACTGAAACTCGTGTCTACCGAACCTCGTCGCATGTCGATGCAGACGTACACGCTCGTGGTCTCTGAGACGGACGCCAACGAGGGTATCGTCGGGGAGGTGTACAACGAGTCGGGGACCATCGAGGAGTCCGTCGGTCTCGAATACGAAGAGTTCGGACTCACCGCGATACGCGACGACTGGAAGCCACAAGAGCGGCGAACGCAGGTCAGTGCCGACGTGACGACGCTGAATCTGGAACTTCGGCGGACCGAGGGTGCCTTTGAGTTCCGACTCCTCGGGGATGCGAGCGATGAACTCGCCGTCGAGCGAGTGGCGGACGCTGACTGGAAAATCGCAGAAGTAGGTGAATAGCGGGTCCTACGCGAACGTCGATTCTAACCGTTCTATCAAGGCTTCGTTGCCGAGATACAGCGGCGTCCGTTCGTGCAGTCCTGCTGGTTCTGCCTCCAAAATCGACTGCGTGCCGTTCGAAGACGCGCCGCCCGCGGCGTCTAAGATGTAGGCCATCGGATTAGCCTCGAACTGAAGACGAAGCTTTCCTTCGGGCCGCGACTCCAACTCGGGATAGCCGAAGACGCCGCCGTAAGTCAGCACCTGGTTCACGTCGCCTATCATCGCGCCGCCGTAGCGCAACTTGAGTTCGGCTTCGATTTCGCTCGCGTAATCGGCGAATCGGTCGGTCCAGTCGGGGACGCGCCCGCCGAATCCGTAGACGACCGGCTCGTCGGGGAGCGTGAGGTCTTCGGTGACCGTTCTCTGCGTCCCGTCGTTTTCGATGACGAATTCTGTCACTTCGTCGTCGCGTGCGACGACCATCGTCGTAATCGGCCCGTAGAGGACGTAGGTCGCCGCGACTTGCTCGGTGCCCTTCGCGGGCAGTTCGGCGTCGTAGATTCCGAGGACAGTGCCCATCGAGTTGTTCGACTTGAGATTCGACGACCCGTCGAGGGGGTCCACGGCGACTGCGTAGTTCCCTTCCCCTGCGTCGATGACTCCTTCGCGCTCTTCGCTGGCGAACTGGCCGACGCCGTCGATTGCCGTGAGGCGCTCTTCGAGCAGTTCGTCGGCCCACACGTCGGCGGCCATCTGGGTCTCGCCGCTGGGGTTCTGCTCGTCAGCCTTACGGCGACGGCCCGTGAGACCGCCCCGAATCTCGGGGGCACTGCTGGCGACTACGTCGATAATTTCGGCGACTGTGTCTCCCATTCGTTATTCGAGGGCTTCGTCTGCGGTCGCGTCTTCGAAGATGACCTTTTCGAGCGCGTCGAGGAGCGACTCGGGGTCGTCGCGCTGCCAGACGTTACGGCCGACCGCGAGACCTTTGCCGCCAGCGTCCATGACTGCCTCGACGCTGGAGAGGAACTCGTAGTCGCTGACCTTCGACCCGCCGCTCATGACGACCGGCATGTCTGCCGCGGACTTCACGGCCCACTCCATCGACTCGCGGCTACCTGGGTACTTGACCTTCGCCATGTCCGCGCCGATTTCCAGCGCGATTCGGGTCGCGTAGGCGATAGTACTCTCTTTCGTGTCGTTCTTCAGACCCTGTCCGCGCGGATACGACCACATGACGACCGGCAGGTCGTGGTCGCGGTGGGCCTTCTCCTGCACGTCGCGGAAGTCCTCGTACATCTTCGGTTCGTGGTTCGACCCGGAGTAGACGGTGTAGCCGACGGCGTCGGCACCGAGTTCGGCGGCGTAGTCCACCGTCCAGTTCTTCGGCGAGTACGGTTCGCCCATCCAGAGGTTGCTCGTGCCGTTCAGCTTCGCGAGGAGGTTGACCGAGTCGTCGTAGGAGGGGTAGTATGTCTCGGCGACGCCCTTCTGAACCGCCAGCGCAGTGACCGCGTCGTGCGTCGCGGTTTCGAACACTTTCTCGGGGTTCAGCGAGTCCGGAACCGAACTGAAGTCCGCAGAGGGACCGTGTTCCAGACCGTGGTCCATAGCGAGGATGAGAGACTTGCCGTCGCGCGTTACCGGTGAGTCGGAAAGCGGTATCATTCGTTTCCAAATCGGATAACCACGCATAAGAGTTTACTGGTCATTGTGAGAAATAGACCCAAACGTTTAGCACGTGTTTTACGGTGAAGAACCCCGGTGAGGGAATGTAAACGAACCCTAAGGATTACTACTCAGATAGTAAAAAGTCAGGCGATGTCCCGGGCCGCGTTCCACCAGCGAGTGACGCGCTCCTCGTCCAGCTCTAGCGAGTCGGCGACGTGTTCGGGGTCGGCGGTCGCGAGGCTTCGCACGGAGGTGATGCCGCCCTCCGCGAGCGTCTCGGCGATGCTCTCGTCGATGGACTCGACGTCCGTAATCGGGTCGGGCTTGCTCCGTTCGCGCCACGCGGCCTCTGCCGCTTCGGCGGCTCCGCTCCCGTCGGTAGTCGCTTTGCCGGTCGGGGTCCAGTCACCGTCTGTCGTCTCGGTGGTCTCGGGTTCTGCGTCCTCCCAGTCGCCACCACTTGCCGCGACCCACTCGCGCTCGCCGTCTTGGAGGCCGCGGACGTTGGTCGAGCGACGTTCGAGGGTGTCGTCGCTACTCTCGAACGACCACGACAGGGAGTGTTCCCTGCGAATTTTGGTCGCGATTCCGGCGTTCACTCCGGCCTCGATCAGCATCTCGTAGGAGACGGTCTTGTTCGTGATGCCGACCGCGTCGAACGGTGCGTCCGCGAGTACCTCCGCGGTCGCTGGACCCACCCACTTGATGTCTGTCAGTGCTTCAGGGTCGTTGGGTTCTGTTTCGTCTTCGTGTTCGTTCACGGGCCTCACCAGCTCAATTCGGTCTCACACTAACATGGCTTCAATGTTTTGCAAGGGGTGGAACAACAAAAAGAGGTCTCGGTCCCGTCATGTCTGGTGATTTTCCAGGAACGTATCGAAAAGAAGAGAAAAACGACGACGAACGAACTTCGCCGACAACGAAAGCGATAGAGGCACCGAACCGAAACGTCCTGTATGAACGAACCGGGTCTGGACGCGCTCCTCGACCAGTCGGCCGTCGAACGGCGGGTCGAGGCGGGTACGCTACCCGCCTGGGCCGTCGCTCACTACGAGAGTTTCCACGAGGGAATCCTCGGCGAGCGAAACGACACGCCGTTCCCGTGTTACTTCGGCGTCGAGTCCGAGCGCGAAGGGTTAGGACTGTACACCTTCTGTGAGTCGATGACCGACAAAGACGCACTGCTCGCGCTCGGTGAGACGCTCGGGGAGTATCTCGACACGTATCAGGACCACAGCGAGCGAGCGCCGCTGACCGTCTTCTTCCGACCACCGGAGGAGCAGTTGACAGAGTCGGAGTACCACGAATCGATGTGGCACGTCCTCCAGTTCCTGCACGTCCACGACCCATCGCCGTGGCCCGAGGAGATTCCGACCGACCCGGACGACGAACACTGGGAGTTCTGCTTCGGCGGCACGCCAATGTTTCCAACCTGTCGCGCACCGTTCTACGAGGACCGCAAGAGTCGATACTGTCCGGTCGGTCTCGAAATCACGTTCCAACCGCGGGACGTGTTCGATGGCGTCACCGCCGACACCGACAAGGGTCAGCGCGCACGCGAAATCATCCAAGGGCGACTAGAGAGCTACGACGGCGTCTGTCCGCACGCAGACCTCGGCGACTGGGGCGTCGAAGGCGACCGGGAGTGGAAGCAGTACCTCTTCTCGGAAGACGAATCGCAAGCCCCCGAGACGTGTCCGATTCGCGTGACCAGAGAACACCCCAAAAGCACCTTACTGGTGGAATCGTGAGCCTCGAACTACCCGCCGACGCGGTCCTCCTGCTGGTGGACTTCCAGCAGGGCTTCGAGGACGCAGGATGGGGCGACCGGACCAACCCGGACGCAGAGGCACGCGCCGCCGAGCTGCTGGACGCATGGCGGAAAGACGACCGACCGGTCGTCCACGTCCGCCACGACTCGACCGAACCGAATTCGCCGCTTCGCGGCGACGAACCCGGATTCGCGTTCGTGGACGAACTCGCTCCCACGGGCGACGAACCGGAGTTCGTCAAGCGCGTCAACAGTGGTTTCATCGGCACCGAGTTAGAGTCGTGGCTCCGCGAGCGCGACTACCAAACTGTCGTCGTCGCGGGATTGACGACAGACCACTGCGTTTCCACGACGACGCGGATGGCCGAAAATCTCGGATTCGACCCTATGGTCGTCTCGGACGCGACGGCGACGTTCGACCGGAAGGTCCCCGCCGGGGAGTCGAGCGAACCGAGTGAAACTATTTCTGCCGAGCAGAACCACCGCGTCGCGCTGGCGCAGTTGCAGGGCGAGTTCGCCACGATTGTCGAGAGCGGGGACCTGCTAGACGCTCTGGAAGCCTGACTCGCTTCGGTACCCTTACCACCCGAGCGCAAGAATTGCGAGTCATGGTACGTACGCTTTCGGACATCGACAGCATCGGCGTAGTCGGCGCAGGCACGATGGGAAGTGGCATCGCGCAGGTCGCCGCCCAAGCGGGCTACGAGGTGACGATGCGCGACATCCAAGAGGAGTTCGTCCAGAACGGCTTCGACACCATCGAAGGCAGTCTCGACCGCTTCGTCGGCAAGGACAAGATGAGCGACGAAGAGGCCGAAGCCACCCTCGGCCGAATCACTGGAACGACGGACCTCGCGGACCTCACGGACTGCGACATCGTCGTGGAGGCCGCAGTCGAGGACATGGACATCAAGCAGGACATCTTCGCTGACTTGGACGAGACGCTCCCCGAAGACGTAGTCCTCGCAACGAACACCTCTACCCTTTCCATCACGACCATCGCGAGCGTCACCGAGCGCGAAGCACAAATCGTCGGCCTCCACTTCATGAATCCCGTGCCTGTGATGAAGGGCGTCGAAGTCGTGGTCGGCGAGAAGACCGACGACGACGTGACCGCGCTCGCCCACGAACTCGCCGAAGATCTCGGCAAAGAGACGTGGGAGTCCGACGACAAGCCGGGCTTCGTCACGAACCGCATCCTCATGCCGTGGCTCAACGAGGGCATCCGCGCCTTCGACGAGGGCGTCGCCACGAAGGAGGACATCGACAAGGGCATGAAACTCGGTACGAACGTCCCGATGGGACCACTCGAACTCGCAGACCACATCGGCCTCGACATCTGTCTGGACGCCAGCGAGACGCTCCACGAGGAACTGGGCGACCGCTACAAGCCCGCCTACCTGCTCAAGCGCAAAGTTGACGCGGGCGACCTCGGAAAGAAGACGGGGAAGGGCTTCTACGAGTACTGAACGAGCGAGTTTGTCGTCTTCCTTCTATTGCGATTCTACGCCCGGTGAAACGGTTGTTCAGAAATTATCGACCGAATCTCCGCGACTGCATCCCGGTCTGCCTCTGCGGCGAACGCCGCGATGACTGCGTGGACTTCCTCCCGAGTTATCTTGATGCCCGCCTCTCGAAGGGCGTCCTCCGGTCGCTTGGCGACTTCGCGGAGCGTGCCAACCGCGAGCAGATACGGAATCGCCCACGCCGCGAGCGTGTTGCCGTGTGCGAGCGGCACCGTTTCGAGGTACGTCTGGGCGTCGTCGGCGTAGCTACGAGCGCGGTCGGCAGTGCGGGAAACGACAGAAGCCGTCTCGGACTCGTTTTCGGGCGTACAGACTTCCTCGGGAGAGACACCTTCGGCGCGGAGCCACGACGCCGGAAGGTAGACGTTGTTCTCCTCGTGGTAGTCTGCGTACACGTCCTTAGCGATGTTGACGAGTTGGAGCAGGCGACCGAACGACTCGGCGTGGTCGTACAGCATGCGCTCGCGCTCCGGGTCCACGTCGCCGCGACAGGCGAGATTCGTGATGAGTTCGCCGACGGTGCCCGCGACGTAGTGGCAGTACTCCTCCAACTCGGCGGGCGTCTGGATGCGAAGCCCTTCGGTGTCTGCGTAGCGGTCTACGAACGTCGCCATACCGTCTACCATCTCTCGAACCGGTCCGCGGACTGCCTCTCGAATAGTGGGAGGTTGGGCTTCGAACGCGCGGAAGACGCGCTCGGATTGGGCGACCACGTCCCAGTCCTCGGTTCGGTCGTCTGGGACCCACTCCTCGACCTCGCGGCCGAACGTTCGGGCGGCCGTCTCGTCGTCGGGGTCGAGAACCTTGTCGTACGTTTCGAGGAGACGCGCCTGTTCGTCGGCGGGGATGTGTCCAGCGTCTTCGACCGTATCGGGGACTCGACAGAGGAGGTAGCCGACGCAGATCGCCGACGCCATCGGCTCCTCCAGTACGTCGATAGTAATCGCAAACGTCCGCGAGACGCCTTCTACGGCATCAAAACACCACTCGACTTCGGCGGCGTCTCGCTCGCTGGGAGGCTCCGTGTCCATTGATTTTTAGCACCTAAGGACCCGAGACGGAAAAGCTTGAGCAAACACGCTGTATTTTTCGTCGTTCCGGGGGCGACGGGTTTCCTGTCTGACGACCCATTGTCTCGACTATCGACTCCCCTCGACGCGTTCGCGTCGCTTCGTGTCGTCCGGCCGAACGCTTATCCCGACCGCTCTCCACAGTTCGGATATGCCACCGAAACCCCCGACGCCGCTCGACGCCGCGAAGGTCCTGTTCGGCGCACCCGCAAATCTCCAGAAAGGCGGCCTCAACTCCCTGTCGCTGCTCGCGCAGGCAGGTCTCGCCATGCACAGAGGGCGACCGAAGCGGGCGTTCCTCCTGCTCGGCATGGCCAGTGTGGCGCACAAGCACAAGAAGCTCTCGTGGGCCTTCCAAGGCGCGCTCGCGGCCGACGACCTGCGCCGAAAGCTGTTCTAAGCCCGATAAAATTCTCCAGACGCAACTTCGGTCGGCGGTCCAAATCGCCGCAACGACGGTATCGCCAGCCAGTAGCCTGCCATCAACACCGACCCGAGCGCGCTGGCGAACATAACCGAATTACTTCCGAAACGGGTGCCTGCGAGACCGCCGAGCAACATGCCTGCCGGGAGGACGAGACTCGTCGCGCTTCCGACCACTGCCGACACGCGACCGAGCAAGTCGTCCGGAACGCCCGTCTGAAGCGTAGCCGACACCGAGACGTTGTAGACGCCGAGCGGGACCCGCGAGGCAGCGAACAAGGCGACGGTAAGCAGTCGTCCCGGCAGGACGACTGCGCCGGCCCACGCGAGTCCGGAGACGACGAGCCCTGCGATAGTCGTCCGACCGAGCGGGTACCGGTCGAAGAACGACGCGAGGACTGACCCGGCGACGGTCCCGACGGTCATCCCCGCGAGGAGCAGGCCGTACAGCTCTGCACCGCCAATGCCTTCGGCGAAGGCAGGGAGCACCGCGAGTGCGACGCCGGTCAGGAAGTTGGCGAACAGACTCGCGACGAGCATCCGGCCGAGGACGGAGTCTGCGAGGAGGTCCAAACCTTCTCGCAAATCCTCGACGTAGCCATCGAAGTCGAACGCGTCGGCGTCGGAACTCCCACTCTTCTCGCTCTCCCGCGCTGGAATCGACAGCGACCCCAGCAGAATCGCGGCGAGGACGAAGGTCGCGGCGTCTACGAGATAGAGCGCCACCCCACCGATTGCGGCAATCAACACGCCAGCGACGCCGCGTGCCGTGGCGTCGCTGGCTTTCGTGACGACTTGCCCGACCGAGTTCGCCCGTACGAGTCGTTCGTCCGGCACGATTCGCGGGATGGTCGCATTTTGCGCAGGCCCCGAGAAGAGGTTCGCCAGCGCGAGCAGTGGCATGACCGTCAACACGACGACGACGTTCAGGTGGCCGAACGCGGCCGCTATCGGGACGAGTAGGACGAGCGACGCTTGTGCGAGTTCCGAGAGCGTGAGCGTCCGACCGAGCGGCGCGCGGTCTACGAGCGGTCCGACGAAGACCTTCAGGATACCGGGTGCGCGGGAGAGAAACCCAGCGAGTCCCGTGTACGCCGTCGAACCGGTCATCTCGTATACTAACCACATCGCCGCGACACTGTACAGTCCATCGCCGAGGACGCTTACGGCGCGTCCCGCGAGCAGTCGGCGAAACTGGCGATTTCGTAGCACTGCCACACGACTGCGCGCCGCGTCTGCGAACCCGTAACTCATCGTACCGGAAATCGACTCCCGAGAGCGACTTGAGCGTTCGGCGAACTGGAGTTCTCTAATCTGCTCGACAAATTCCGCGGGATTGATAGTCCCGACCGGACGAACCTGTAGTATGTCGAACTCGTCGGAGGAGTTGACCGACGCCCTCGAAGTACTCGGCAACGAGATTCGCGCCGACATCCTTCGGGAACTCTCGGAGACTGACGATGCGCTCACGTTCACGGAACTTCGAGAAGCAGTCGGCATCCGCGACACTGGAAAGTTCAACTACCACCTGACGAAGCTCTGTTCGTACTTCGTCCGCGAGACGAAGGGTGGCTACGAACTCGGCCACGCCGGAACGCGAGTCATCGCGGCGGCCGACCCCGAAATCGCTCGGGGGTCGAGCGCCGAGGCGGAAGAAACGGAGACTTGTCCGGTCTGCGGTGCGGAGAACTGCGAGAAGCTGTTTCACGTGCATCTGCGCTCGCCGTGGTGAGCAAACCGAAGGTTTGCGAACCTCGCCGGAAATCCGGTCTGGCGGCGGTTTGTCGAACGTAGTGAGACAAATTTCTCGTTTCCCTATACCTCTCTGGCGGCTACGTCGCTCGCGTCTCGCGCCCCGCTTTGAGGGCCGCTTCCCTATCACTCAGTGCCCATGCTCCGCGGCTTCGTCGCTCTCCATCGAGGACCAGTCGAGACACTCCGTGTCTCTCCCGCCCCTCGTAATAAGGGAAAACTAAAGGCCCAACTCGCGCAAGTTTTGCGCATGGACTTCACCCTCTCCGCCGAGCAGAAACAGATTCGCGACATGGTCGCGGAGTTCACCGACGAGGAAATCAAGCCGCGAGCGGCCGAAATCGACGAATCAGACGAGTTCCCTGCGGACCTCGTAGACGAGATGGCCGACCTCGGCCTGATGGGCATGCCGTTCCCCGAAGAGTACGGCGGTGCGGGACTGGACTACCACTCCTACGCCATCGGTCTCGAAGAGATTTCGCGCGGTTCGGGCGGCCTCGGCACCATCGTCGCGGCCCACACCAGCCTCGCGGGCAACATGCTCTACGAGTTTGGCGACGAGGAGCAGAAGCAGGAGTACCTCACGCCGCTCAACCAGGGCGACGACATCGGCGCGTTCGCGCTCTCTGAGCCGGGCGCAGGGAGCGACGTTCCGGCGATGGATACGACTGCGGAGAAAGACGGCGACGAGTACGTCATCAATGGGGGCAAGCTCTGGATTTCGAACGGCTCCGTCGCGGACACGGTGACCGTCTTCGCCAAGACAGACCCCGACGCTGGCAACAAGGGTATCTCCTCGTTCGTCGTCCGACCCGAAGAGGACGACGGCTTCCACGTCGAAGGCACGGAGAAGAAACTCGGCGACAAGGGCTGTCCCACCGCAGAACTGCGTTTCGACGACATGCGCATCCCCGAAGACCGTCTGCTCGGCAACGAGGGGCGTGGCTTCGTCCACGCGCTGAAGACGCTCAACGGCGGCCGCATCACCATCGCCGCGCGCTCCATCGGCCTCGCGCGCGCCGCGCTGGACGACGCGCTGGAGTACTCCCAAGACCGCGAGCAGTTCGACCAGCCTATCAGCGAGTTCCAGACCATCCAGCACAAACTCGCCGACATGGACACCAAGGTTCAAGCCGCGAAGATGCTGATGCACCGCGCCGCCGACAAGAAGATTCGCGGCGAGGACTTCATCAAGAACGCCGCCCAAGCCAAACTCTACGCTTCGGAAATCTCCCGAGAAGTCGCCAACGAAGGCATCCAGATTCACGGCGGCTACGGTTACACCACTGACTTCGACGCTGAACGATACTACCGAGACGCCAAGCTCAACGAGATTTACGAGGGCACCAGCGAAGTCCTGCGGAACACGATTGCGAACGAGTTACTCGAATAGTCGAACTACCCCCTGAGTCCTTTCCTGTCACTCCATCTTCTCGCGCAACCACTCGAAATGCTCCTCGACGCGTCGCTCGCCCGCTTCCGTCAGCGCGTAGGCGTCGTAGATGCCTTCCGTCCTCCTTTCCACGAATCCTTTCTCCACTAACGAATCCAACCCCGCGTAGAACGACTGGGAGTCGATATGCGTCTCGTAGTGTGCTTCGAGGGTCGTCTTCAACTTCTGCCCCCGAAGCGGACCACTGTCGTACAACAGGGCACAGAGGTCGCGGCGACGACCGCTCTGGAGCCACTTCGTCATGGTCGTGGCGAAGTTCGGAGGGAAGTCGTCTCTTTCGGTCCGGTTCAGTTTCGCTCCGGACGTGGGTCGGATTTTTACCTTCTCCGCACGCGCGTCCACTCGAAACATGAGTTTCACGGGCCTCACGCACGCGACCATATTGGTAGACGACTACGACGAAGCACTGGACTTCTACGTCGAGACGCTCGACTTCGAGAAACGGGAGGATGAAGAAATGCCCGAGGGTGGCCGGTGGGTCACCGTCTCGCCGACCGCCGACGAGGAGTTCCCACAGTTCGCGCTCGTCGAGGCCGATACCGACGAGAAGCGCGAGCGAGTCGGGTCGCAGGTCGGCGACCACGTGCTGTACGTCCTCACGACCGACGACTGTCGCGAGACGTACGAGACCCTGCGCGAGCGCGGCGTCGAGTTCCACGGCGAACCGTCGGAGGTACCGTGGGGTATCGAAGTGACGTTCGAAGACTGCTACGGCAACGTCTTCGACCTGCTGGAACCCTCCGAAGGGTAGGCCAGACCGAGAGAGCAAACCGGTAGCTTCGACTATCGCCGACTCGAAGCCTCGCGCATGACCGACAGCGAGGCCACCGCGAATGGAGTCACCGCCCGCTATCACGAGACCGAAACCGAACGCGTCCTCGAATTCGAGAGCGGCGGCGCGACGGCCGCCATCGCCCAGAACGTCGAGGGCTACGCGATGCTGAAAGTACGACCGAGCGCAGACGCCGACGAACTCGAACGCTACTACGGGTTCGACATGGCGCTCGACCACGCCGCCGAACTGCTCGGGGTCGCCCCGAACGACCTCCCCGTGCCGGACGACGCGGCCGACATGGGGATGTAAGCGTAGTGCAGGAAGACAGTAGGACGATGGAAAGGTACTTCCAGCAGAGTTCACTCGTTTAGAGTAATGGGAAAGTTCCAAAACACTGGCTTGCCGGACTGGGACTGGTGGGGAAAACTGTGGCCAGCCCCGAGTGAAACGCTCCGAGAACTTGGAATCAGTTCCGGAACGACCGTCGCCGAAGTCGGGTGTGGCAACGGCTATTTCGCACTTCCTGCGGCACGGATTACAGCCCCCGAACCAGTGTACGCACTCGAACTGGACGAGACGCTCGCCGACGAACTCACGTCTCTCGCGGACCTACAAGACGTCGAGAATGTCGAACCGATTGTCGGTGACGCTCGGTCGCTCGCTCGACACCTCCCGGAGACGGTCGATTTCGTCCTGTTGGCGAACGTGTTCCACGGCGTCGGCAACACCGCCGGACTCGTAGAGCAAGCGTTCGACTCGCTCGATTCGGGCGGGCGATTCGCCGTCGTCAACTGGCACGATATGCCCCGCGAGGCTACGACCGTCGCAGGAAGTCCGCGAGGACCACCGACTGACCTCCGGATGACTCCCGAGGAGACCGAGTCGGCAGTCCTCGAAGCGGCGGACTTTACCTTGCAACGACAGGTCGAGTTACCGCCGTATCACTACGCGCTTCTGTTCGAACGATAGGTCGCTCGTCTTGGTATCGGCGAGGGCACAACATCTATCCCGTGGGGCGTCCCATCTCCAACTATGACGGAGTACACGACGGTGTCGATTCCGAAGGACCTCGCCGACCGCGTGGACGAGACCATCGAAGGAACGAGTTTCTCCAGTACGAGCGACCTCGTACGCTTTCTGCTCCGTAGTATCGTCATCCAACACCAGAAAGAAGGCACGCTCACCGAAGCGGAGTTCGACGAGATTACGGGCCAGTTGCGCGAACTCGGCTATCTAGAATAGCTCAGACCAGCGATTCTGTCGGCGGTTCCGCGTCTACGATTTCCAACGATTGGCGACGCCCTGACCGGTCGAACGCCGCTAGAGAGGACTCGTCCCACGGCGGCACCGCTACCAGCATCGCTTCGTGGAGGTCGTCGGTCCGGTCGATACCTAGATTACCATCGGGATGTGTGATGAACCGTCCCTGCGTTTGTCTGGCAGGGATAGAGAGGTCCATACCGAACACCGCGGTTATGGAACCGCCAGTGTCCGGCGGGTAGAAGTGCGTAAACACGGGCACGCCAGCGGGAACGTCTACGTCGCCGTCTAACTCGTCGGCAGAAGTCACAGCCAACGAGACAGTCAACGACTCGGGTTCTGCTTCTGCGGCGAGTTCGAGCAACGCCTCGACGAGCCCGCGAGTGACGTAGACCACGACTGTTCTTGGGTCCGTCTGGCTTTAACGTCATCGCCCCTTCGACTGTCAAACAGCTATCCCACTACGTAATGAATTATAATATAGGAGATCGTACCAGACCGTAAGTCCGTTTCTGACAGTATTATGTCTAAAATATTGTAAAAAACTTTATATTTGTGTGGGCATAAGCAACAGTTGTCATGCAAGAAGGCAACCTCACGACGTATCTCCGAGAGAACCCGCGAATGATGGGCGTGCTATTTACGATGCTGTTGCTACTGACACAAGCAGGGAACACGACTGCGGCTCACGCTCTGGTCACTCACGGACCGTGAAAGTCTAGCGCTACAGCGAACCTAAGTCAAGCGACTCGCTCCAAGTGAACTGACCATCGATTACGAGCGGCAGATTCTCTAGTAAGAGCATCATACTCAATTCGTCGCGCGTGAGCGAAAACGGACCGTGAACTCCCGAGTTCAGGTAGCACGTCCTGTTTTCCACGAATTCTGGTGAGAAGAAGCCACCTAATCCCGCAGTACTCGGCGTATAGCTTCGATGAGTTACTAAGAACTCCTCTCCGTCGCGCTCGATTTCGTATAGTGCGGCGAGACCGCTCTCCGTCTGCACTACGTCTACGTTCCCGTCGCCCACTACTATGTACTGGTCACCGACGATGCTTCGGCCCCGTGCAATCGTCAATGCGGCACGGAGCGGAAATCCACGGTTCAACAAGCGAATCATCGTCTTGCCAACCCGAACCGCGCCGCTGTTGATGACGTCTGACAGCGTCACGACGCCACCGACACTCCCTGCATCGACGAGAGCAAGCCCTTGTTCGTAGGAGCTACACGCGTTGAGCAGGAACGCCTCGACTCCGACCGACTCCACCGTCGTCGCGTCGAGCGTGCCGTCGGCACATTCGAAACCGTCTTCGCCGATGTGACCGATGTAGTGCAGGAACGCAGTCTCCGATTGCAAGACTTCTCGAAGCTCGTCGGTCGAAAGATTACGATGGACCGTTACCTCGAACGGGAGTTCCGCCCGAGAACCGTACACTTCGGTGGCGAGGTCGCTCTCTTCGCCCATCTCGGTATCGTTACAGACGACCGTGATTTCTGTCGTGCCCTCGGAAACGTCTCTCGAAATGCGATTTCGGAACGCCTTGGCGGTCACCTTGCTCGCGTCCTTGGGCGCGTGGTCACCGAGCCACGCCTGTTCGACCGAGTCGGTACGTTCAGGGTGAACGAGTGGCATCTCGCCGCTCGACTCCGCTGCACTACGGGTGAAGTCCCCGTCCCGAACGAACTCGCCAGTCGTTGCAGGTTGTGCCTGCACCTGTGGGGATTGCTCGTGTGCTTTCGGCGTCCGAACGACTGCGAGGTCGTTGACCACGAACGGAAGCGACTCGACGTTGTCGCTCGTCGGTTCGACGTGCGTCGTCAACTTCCACTTCGGAAGGTACTCCTCGATAGTTTCGAACTCGACGGAGAGGTACCCCTCCAACTGCTCGCCGATGGTCGAGTCGTACAACGCTTCGAAGTCCAAGTCCACGAGCGGTTCGACCGCTCGCCGTTCGTGGAGGTCGACCTCGTAGAGACCCTCCGTCCGGACGAGACAGTCGAAGAAGAACGTCTGTTTGAGGACGCGTTCTACCGTCTGCTCGTACCCGAGTGGGCCTTCGAGGTCGTACGTGAACCCGCTGTCGGTGACGATTCGCGGTCTCTGTCCCGGTGCGAGTTCGGCCCCGAGGTAGAACGCGAGCGGAGCGACGACGTAGAGTGCACTCAGCGTCGGCGGAACTTCGATTCGAACGTCCGTCTCGGGTATCTCCAACTCGTCGGGAACGTGGAGTTCCTCGCCGAGTTCTATCTGCGGCGGATGCCCCCGGAGCGTCGGGAAACTGCGCTCGGGACTCGTCGTCTTCAGTGCCGACGAGAACGCCGAGATAGCAGTCATCACGTCCGTCGGGTCCCTCGTGGTCGTGACGGTTGCGGCCGGTCGCTCGTGGTGAGAGCGTGCGCCGATTAGCACTTCGGCTTCGGAATCGAACTCGAATCGGAATCGCTCAGCAGTCGCCGACACCGAGATGGGACCTTCGACGGCGAGATAGAGTTTCATCGGGGCGCACAGTTCGACGTAGTACTTGCCGTTGGGGAACACTTCTTGGGTCCCATCCAGGATTTCCGCGCGCATGGTGCCGTCACTGTCGCGAAGATACGTCGCCACGATTTGGGGGAGCGAAATCGCGTCCGTCCGAATCGAGACGGCGTCGTCTACGGGAAACAGGAACCGCTCGGTGGAGACGGAACTCGGCGAGACGTCGCTCGCTGTCGAGAGTTCGTACACCCGCTGCTCGACGTGATCGCGAATTTCGATACCTGTCGGTTCGGCCGTCGAACGGAACGACAGCGTCACGGGAGACCCCCCGAACAGCTATCAGAGTTTGTTCGTCGAGCAACTCGCATACCCATAGTTAAGATAGTAAAAATAAAAATTTATCGCTAATTAATTGACTCGACTGTGTATCAATCAGTTAAGAACAGCCGAATGTTTCGAGCGAATAGTTTCGGTGTTCGTCGCCGCGCACCGCGAAGCGTCGCCGTGAGTACCGATGCGGCGTCATCAGCCACGCCGGCACCGTGGCCGACCACGATGCGCTCCGGTCGGAGGCCGCGCAGTGCCTTCGGTGGTATCGGTCTGAGCATCGGATGGACGCCTAAGCGTTCGCTTTCGGTGGTGAAGTACGGGGCACTGCCGATGGCTTCGGGGACCACGAGCGTTCCAGACTCGTCGTCGTACAGTGCGGCCTCTTCCCACCCGAACGAGTCGAAGACCTTGACGACGCGATAGTCGGTCTCGGGCAGCGTTCCGTCGAAGCGTTTCAGCGGCGCGCGCATCTCCTGCACGCGGTCGAACCACGAGGGGACGTACACCGGGACGTCGTGGCGACGAGCGATTTCGTCGGCGTCGCGGAAGTGGCGGTTGAGCAGGACGACGACACCTTCGACTGTCCCGAACTCCGCCAGCAGGTCGTCGAGTTCCGGCGCGTCTACTGGGTCTACGACCCACACCTTGCCGTCTACTTCGAGCGCGTGGCTCGCTCGTTGCATCGTCTCGTCGGGGTGGGCTAGCCAACCGACGCCGTGGTCCCAGCGGTCTATCTCCTCGAACTCCGTCGCCGGTTGGGACTGTTTTAGTGGCATAGCAGTTACTACGGGCCGAGCCTACAAAATCCCCAGTGGCCCGCGAGAATTTAAGCGGACGGCCCACGAAGTAGACACGATGCTCTCGGGGTTGCGTTGGCTGGCGCTCGAAGCGAAGTATCTCGACCGCGCGCGAGAGTTCTACACCACGACTCTCGACCTGCCAGTCGTCGGCGAAACCGACGACGAGGTAGTTCTCGCGGCCGGAGAGACAGACCTACTGCTCAGACGACCGGCGTCGGTGCCGCGCGGTGGCGTCCACACCCACTACGCGCTCGCGACGCCGCCGTCGAAGTACGACGCGTGGTACGACCGACTCGACGAGGACTTCGAGTTGACCGAGTTCGACTTCGGCGGGTCGCGCTCGCTGTACTTCTACGACCCGGACGGCAACTGCGTCGAAATCGGTGGTTGTGGCGCGGGCGAGGGGGACATCACGTCGGTGTTCGAAATCGCCCTCGAAGTCGAGGACCTCGCGCGTGCGGAGTCGTTCTACTGCACGCTCGGGTTCGAGGTCGTGGACCGCGGGGACGACCGGCCGCGTGTGCGCCTCGACGGGCCGGTAGCGCTCGAACTCTGGGAACCCCAACTGGGAATCGCCGACGCTCGTGGCGGACTCCACGTCGATATCGGATTCGAGACCGAGGACCCCACAGCGGCCGCCGAGGCTGTGGCCGAGCAAGCGTGCGCTGTCGAAGAGCGAGGCGATGACGTGCGCGTGCGCGACCCAGACGGTCACTATGTGACCTTCAGGTAGGAGTGCTGACCGGACGCAGCCACGAGTAACTCGTCCCGGCCTGTACGATAACCTCGGGACTACTTCAGTCGCTCCGTGTCGATGCTCACGTCCGCTGGCGAGACGATGAGGAAGTCTCGGAAGTGGACGACGTTGCCGCCGCGTTCTTTGACCATCGGTGCGAGTTCGCCCGCGAGTTCTGGGAGGTCGCCCTGAATCGCGAGGACCAGTACGTCGCCGCTCTCCACGATGTCGAACCACTCTCGGTGGTCGGTCGTTCCATCGAGGACGCCGAGCGCAATGCGCCGGTTGGTCGCCTCAGTGCCCTCCTCGTCCCGATCTATCTCCTTCTCGACCGTCTGAAGGTCGAGGTCGAAGCTTCCCATATCGGGTCGCTCACACTCCCTGGACAAAAATCCTTGTCTGCAAAAAGATGTTATTCTCGCAATACTTGAATTGCTTTCACGCCGCTACATTAATAATGTTTATATTGAAACGAATTAGATAGATTAAATTGTCACGACCGTGTACTGTCTATCGTTACCATGAACCAGAACATGATTGCGGAGTACCTGCGTGAGAATCCGAAAGCGATGGGCGTCCTGTTCTCGGCCTGCTTGCTGTTGATGGAAGCAGGGAACGTGGCGGCGAACGGGGCATCGGCACATGCTGGCCCATAAATCAGATCGCTGATACAGGTAACTGGTCACTCCAGTAGAGACCCTCCTCGGTCTCGACCGGTATCAGTTCGAGACCCAAGAACGATTTGAGGTCCTCTCGGGTTAATTTGAATGTGTCGAGAACACCAGAGCTAAGATAGCAACTAGCAGAATCCGAGACGTTTACAGAATTTGTCGCCCCTAGCCGAAACTTCCGGGTAGGATACGATTTGAGCGTCATTCTGAAACGTTCTGCACTCAACCTCGTCAGTTCCGCGTATAGAGGAGTTCCACTCTCACTCTGACACAGTGTCAATCCGCCGTCGCCCACCGCCACGTACTGATACGCCGCCGCAACGTCGTCTTTCACAATCGACAAGGCGGACCTGAGCGAGAACCCACAGTTCAACAGTCGTCCGAGCGTCTGGCCAGTCTCGGTCGCAACGCTGTTGGCGACTTCCGAGAGCGTCACGACGCCGCCGTAACTCCCGGCTTCGACTAACGCCTGGCCCTGCTCGTAGGAGCTACAGGCGTTCAGCAGGAACGCCTTGACGTTCACGTCCTCGACAGTTCGCACGTCGAGGTGGCCGTCCGGACAGCGGAGTCCGGCCGCTTCTGCGTGGCCAATGTAGTGCAGGAAGTCCGCTTCCGTTGCCAGCAAATCCGCGAGTGCTGCCGTCGTCAGGTCGTAGTGGATGCACACGTCGAACTTGAGCAGTTCCCGCATGCCGTAGAACTCCTCGACGATACCTTCGGCTTTCATGCGCTCGTCGTTGCAGACGACGTGAATCTCGATGTTCGACTTCTCCGGCACCGTGCGCTCGACGCGTCGCCGATAGGACTCGACGCTCGTCTTGTTCGCACCTATCGGGATGCCGTCGCCGACCCACGCGTGTTCGACCGTCTCGGCGGGGTTCGGGTTGAAGACGTCTTCCGATGGCGTGGCGGTCTCGCTCCCTTCGGCGACGCTCCGGGTGAACTCCTCGTCGTCTGGCGACCGGGAGGACTCGTCCTCGGCGGACCGGAAGAACTCGTCTATGGGTTCCGGCGTCGGCGACACTTCGCCCGCGGTCAGGCCGGACGGACACCGAACGAGCGCGAGGTCCGACGCGACGAACGGAAGCACTTCGGCGTTCTCTGCGGTCGGGACCACGTCCGTCGTCAGGTTCCAGTCCGGAACGTGTTCTTCGATGGTCTCGAACGGGACCGAGAGGTACGCTTCGAGTCGCTCGGCGAGCGGAACGTCGTAGAGTGCCGCGAAGTCGAGGTCAACGAGCGATTCGACCGCGTGTCGCTCGTGCAACTCGACTTCGTAGTAGCCCTCGGTCCGCGTGAGACAGTCGAAGAAGAACGTCTGCTTGAGGACGCGGCCAATCGTCTGCTCGTATCCGAGCGGTCCGTCGAGCAGGTACGTGAAGTCATCACCGGCGAGTAGTCGTGGTTCTTCTCCCGGAACCACCTCCGCACCGAGATAGTACGCAAGCGAACTCGCCGGATAGACGTACTCGTACGCCGCCGGAACCTCGATTCGGACGCCCGTCTCGGGGCGTTCTAATCCGTCGGGGACCGAAAACTCCTCACCGACTTCTATCAGCGGTGGATGGCCGCGAAGTGTCGGGAAACTCCGTTCGGGACTCGTCGTCTTCAGCGCGGACCCGAGATAGGAGATGGCTTTCATCGCTCCTTCCGGGTCCGGTGTCGTGGTGATAGTCGCCGCTGGCTTGTCGTGGAACGACCGCGCGCCGATTCGAACCTCGGTCTCGGCGTCGAAGGCGATAGTGACCGCAGTCTCAGCGTGTCGGAGGTCGAACCCGCTCTCTACGGCGAGGTACAACTTCATCGGTGCAGTGGTCAGTTCCAACACGTACGACCCCGACTCGAACGACCGGTCGAAGTGGTCGGCGTTGTCGGCCACGAGGTCGCCGTCCCGCGTGCGGACGAAGACGTTCGCCAACTTCGGAATCTCTATCTCCGGGGTCCGAACGCTCACCGCGGAATCGACTGGGAAGTAGAACTCCTCGGTCGCCGTCTGTGACGGTTCGACGGCGTCGGGCGTGAACAGCGCGAAGCGGGCGTTCTCGATGGGGTCGGCTATCTGTAGGCCGGTTCGGTCGGGGTGTGGCGCGAACTCAGGTTCCATGGTCAGTTCATAGCTGTACCCACTCGGTCGCCTGTCCGTACTCCGGGACGTGCCATCGTTGCTCTGCCGGCAGGCCCTCGCGCTTCCGGAGTTCGATGCGCGCCTCGACTACCGGCGTCAGCCGTTCGACTAACTCCGAGTCGTCCGGGTGGCGGAGGTGGTAGTGGGCCATCCCGCGCACGTCGCGCACTTCCTCGGAAACGCTCCGAACGAACTCCGCGAGACTCGCCTCGTCGTGGTCGTGTCCCAAGTAGTCGAGCGAATCGACAGACAGTCGAAGTTCGGCGGGGTCGAGTCCATCCTTCTCGAAGTACTCGATAGCCGAGAGGATTTCTTCGCGGAGGCCCGCGAGATGAGTTCGATATTCGTCGGGCGTCGGTTCGTCGCCGTCTGCCGGTTCATCGACGGGAGACGGGACCGCTCGGTGGTCTGCCTGCTGGCCGATGACCCACACGCTCGACGCGTCCGGAGCGACACCCTTTGGGAGTCGGTCGTGGACGGATTGGTCGCCGTCCGCGAGCGTGAGGACCCGCTTCCGGTCCACGTTGGCCGCGCCGAGAAGCGTCCGAGTGGCCCGTGCGGTCACGCTCTGGGATACTTCACCCGTCACGAGGAGGTTACAGCCGTCTCGCTTGAGACGGTGTAGGACCTCTCGGAACCGGTCGGGGGAGTCCTCCCCGCGAAATTTCGCCCGCTGTAATGCCATATCGTACCATACGACAGGGTGAATGATGATAAATTTTTGTATTAAAAATTTAGAGAAGTAGCGGCGGTTCAGCGTGAATTAGTCGTTTTCGTACTCACGCTTGAACCCGCGGAACTCCGTGCGGTGTGCTTCTTCGTCGGTCAGAATCGTGACCGCGAGGTCTTCGGTGACCGGGTCGTCGCCGTCCGCGGCGTCGATGAGCTGTCGGTAGGTCTGAATCGCATCCTCTTCCGCTTCCAGGACGCCCTCGATGACCGACAGTACGTCCGTGCTGTCCTCCGGCGGTTGGAGACTTTCCTGCTGCGCCTCGAAGTCGTAGGACGCGGGCGGGCGCTCGTCCAGTTGCTTGAGGCGGTTGCCGATCATCTCCGCGTGGCCCAACTCCTCTTGGATGTCGGCTTCGAGGCTTTCCTTGACCTCTTCGGCGCTCACGCCGTCGAGGACGATGGAGTTGGTCAGGTAGTTCATCACTGTCTCGATTTCGTCGGCGTACGCCTTCTTCAGGAGGTCGGTGACTTCTTGATTGCTCATGCCACAGTTTGTACGCTCTCGCTGCACTTATTACTGTGCCACCGGGGTGGGTTGGGGGAGATGAGGGAGGATTTGGGAACGCGAGAATCGATTGGACTTCAACTAGCGAAAGCCGAGCGAACAACCGACGAGGAACTTTCTACGAGGAAACGATGGTTCTGCTAGCGGTCACACATTAGTAGCAGAGATAGCAGTGGAGCTAGCTACTCCCGAAACCGATGAGAGACCGCACAGCAACCGCACCAGCCACAGCCCTCCCCACCCGATTGCGTTACTCAGTTACGGGAGACGCGACCACTTGGGTCGCGTTTCCCGCGTTCCGTTACTTACCCCTCGCACGGGTTCGGCGTGACACAGGGTCACGCCGTCAGAGTTTGCTCTGACGAGCCTTCGTTCACTCCGTTCACGAAGACGCCAGCGCGCGCCACAGATTTCCCCCGCCATTAGCAATTAAAAAACATCGTCCTCGTCACCCTTCAGGCCACGACCGTACCAATTGTATAAGGACGTATTATCACGTCCAATCGATTTCAGGCCGTTGTAGTCGTGCGGTTTTTCGAACCTCCACGAATCTTCGTCAAACTCCGACCGTTGGCGGAATCTGTCTCAGCAAAACGCTTAAATAGGAGTTCGCGCCCAGAAGGAGACACGATGTCTCACGACACATCCTCGTCCGATACCAGTCGGGCGGGTCGAGTTCTTCCAGGGAACGCTCGCAACTACTACTGAGTTCGAGTCCGCGCGGGTCTTCGACACGACCCTGCGCGACGGCGAGCAAGCACCGCGCACTTCCTTCTCATACGACGAGAAGCGCGCCATCGCGGCGACGCTAGACGAGATGGGCACCCACGTCATAGAGGCTGGGTTCCCGGTCAATTCGGACGCCGAGTTCGAAGCCGTCAGCGATGTCGCCGCGAGTACGTCCACGACGACTTGTGGACTGGCACGCGTCGTAGAGAAGGACGTCGAAGCAGCCATCGACTCCGGCGTCGAGATGGTCCACACGTTCGCCTCCACGAGCGACGTGCAAATCGAAGATTCGATGCACGCCACGCGCGAGGAAGTCGTCGAACGCTCCGTCGAGGCCGTCGAGCGCGTCGTCGAGTCTGGCGCGACAGCGATGTTTTCACCGATGGACGCCACCAGAACAGATACCGACTACCTGATAGAGGTGGTCGAAGCCGTCACCGAGGCGGGCGTCGATTGGATAAACATCCCCGACACCTGCGGGGTCGCCACGCCGAGCCGATTCGCCGAGTTGGTCGCCACAGTTCGAGACCACACCGACGCGCGAATCGACGTGCACACGCACGACGACTTCGGCATGGCGTCGGCGAACGCCATCGCCGGGTTCGAGGCCGGGGCCGACCAAGCGCAGGTCTCGGTCAACGGCATCGGCGAGCGTGCGGGCAACGCTGCCTACGAAGAGGTCGTCATGGCCGTCGAGTCGATTTACGGCGTCGAGACCGACATCGACACGACGTACATCGCGGACCTCGCCCAAGCAGTCGAGGAGTACAGCGACGTGCCCGTCCCGGCGAACAAGCCGGTCGTCGGCGACAACGCGTTCGCCCACGAGAGCGGTATCCACGCCGCGGGTGTCATCGAGAACAGCGACACCTTCGAACCGGGCTGTATGACCCCAGAGATGGTCGGTGCCGAACGTGAGTTCGTGCTGGGCAAACACACCGGCACCCACTCGGTCCGCAAGCGCCTCGAAGAGCGCGACTTCGCCCCGACTGATTCGGAAGTACGCGAGGTCACTCGCCGAGTGAAGGACTTCGGTGCAGAGAAGAACCGGGTCACGGCCGCCGACCTCGAACGGTTCGCCCGAGAGGTCGGGGTCGCCCACGAGGACGCAGACGGAGAACCGGAGACGGAGGTCAAAGCGTAATGACTACCTCTCGATTCGCAGTGGCTCGACAGCGGCAGGTGAGTCGCCAGTCTCCAATCACGGAGGGTCCGATTACGTCCGGCCCGATTACCCGGGCCGCGAATCGTACAGACACTAGAGCCGAAAATCGTGTGGAACGCCACCACACTCCGATATATCGCAAGCGTTGCCATTCGAGTAACCGTTATAATCGTGCGGGACGGTACACTTTCAGTAACGATGCGACAGCGAACCACCGCTGGACGACTTCGATCCGTCGTGAGCGGTGTCGCTGTCGAGCGCGTCGAGATTATTGTAGGGGCTTGAGCCCCTACTACACTACTTTTCCGACCCGCCGGTTTGCCGCATCGACTTCGAACAGCAGTGAGAGACGCGCTCGACCGATGAACGCCACATCGACACACGCACGACCAGAGAGACAGTATCGCCAGCGAGACTCGGAGGTGAGTCGGACGTGAGCGAACGCGCGCCGCCGGAGGTCACAGACCCCGACGACGCCGACTCGCCCGAGGCTCCGACCGCCGAGTCCGCAGAAGAGACCACAGCCGCAGACCGAACAACGCCGGAAACTGGTGCAGAGTCCGTCGTCACGGCACTCGAACAGGCTGGAGCCAAGACGCTGTTCGGCGTCCAAGGCGGCGCAATCATGCCCGTCTACGACGCGCTGTACGACTCCGCGCTCAGCCACGTCACGATGGCCCACGAGCAGGGCGCGGCCCACGCCGCCGACGCCTACGGCGTCGTTTCCGGCGAAACCGGCGTCTGTCTCGCTACCTCGGGACCCGGCGCGACGAACCTCGTCACCGGCATCGCGGACGCCGACATGGATTCGGACGCCATGCTCGCGCTGACCGGACAAGTCCCCTCGGCGATGGTCGGCTCCGACGCGTTCCAAGAGACTGACACGACGGGCGTCACCGCCCCGATTACGAAGCACAACTACTTCGCTGGCGACGCCGAGACGGTCGGCGACACAGTCGGCGAGGCGTTCGCGCTGGCCGCCGCTGGCCGACCCGGACCGACGCTGGTGGACCTCCCGAAGGACACCACGCTGGACGAGACCGATAGAGAGCCGGGTCCCGCAGAGACGCCGGAGACGTACTCCGTGCGGGAGGAACCGAACTCGGAGCAAGTCGAATCTGCCGCCCGCGCAATCGAGCGCGCGGAGAAACCGCTGTTGCTGTTCGGCGGCGGCGTCGTCAAGGGCGAGGCCTGCGAAGAGGCCCGAAACTTCGCCACCGAACACGGGATTCCGGTCACGACGACGATGCCCGCAATCGGGTCGTTCCCAGAGGACCACGACCTCTGTCTGTCGTGGGCCGGGATGCACGGCACTGGCTACGCCAACATGGCGATTACGCACACCGACTGCCTGATTGCCATCGGCACGCGCTTCGACGACCGACTGACCGGTGGCGTCGATACCTTCGCGCCGGAAGCCGAAGTCGTCCACGTAGACATCGACCCCGCCGAAATCTCGAAGAACGTCCACGCGGACTACCCCGTCGTCGGGGACGCTGGAACGGCCATCGAACAAGTGGACGCCGAAATGTCGCGCTCACCGGACACGCGCGAGTGGGCACAGCAGTGTGAATCGTGGCAGGAGGAGTACCCGCTGACCTACGAGACGCCCGACGACGAACCGCTCAAGCCGCAGTTCGTCGTTGAAGCCTTCGACGAAGCGACCGAGGACGACACCATCGTCACGACCGGCGTCGGCCAACACCAGATGTGGGCCGCGCAGTTCTGGACCTACACGGAGCCGAGAACGTGGGTCTCCTCGCACGGACTCGGCACGATGGGCTACGGCGTTCCCGCCGCGATCGGTGCGCGACTCGCCGCTGACGACGACCAGCAGGTCGTCTGCTTCGACGGCGACGGGTCGTTCCTGATGACGATGCAGGAACTGTCCGTGGCAGTTCGGGAGAATCTGGACATCACCGTCGCGGTGCTGAACAACGAGTACATCGGCATGGTCCGCCAGTGGCAGGACGCCTTCTTCGAGGGCCGACAGATGGCCGCCGACTACCAGTGGTGCCCCGAGTTCGACAAACTCGCCGAGGCGTTCGGTGCGCTGGGCATCAGCGTGGACGACTACGACGAAGTCGCCGACGCAGTCGAGGAGGCACTGAACTACGACGGCCCGGCGGTCATCGACTTCCACATCGACCCCACCGAAAACGTCTACCCGATGGTCGCCAGCGGCGGTGCAAACGGCAAGTTCGCGCTCTCGGAGGACCAACTATGAGCGACGACAGTTCCGCATCCGCGGGAATGCCCGGCCCGGCACCAGACGAGCGCCCGCACCCGGATGGCCGACGCAACGCGCAGGGCATCCGCATCGACCCCGAGGCGGAGGCCGAACCGGACTCCCGAACCGCCGTCGTCTCCGCGCTGGTCGAACACGAACCGGGCGTCCTCTCGCGAGTCTCCGGGCTGTTCTCCCGGCGGCAGTTCAACATCGAGAGTCTGACCGTTGGGCCGACGACGGTCGAAGGCCACGCGCGCATCACGCTCGTGGTCGAGGAGACCGACCCCGGCATCGACCAAGTAGAGAAGCAACTGGCGAAGCTGAAACCCGTGATTCAGGTCGGGGAAATCGACGACGACGCGGTACAGGCCGAACTCGTCCTGCTGAAAGTGCGGGGTGACGAACCCGACAAGGTCCACGCCATCACGCAGATGTACGACGGCCAGACCTTGGACGCGGGACCGCGCACTATCACGGTCCAAATCACGGGCGACCAAGACAAGATAGACGACGCAGTTGACGCCTTCGCACAGTTCGGAATCATCGAAATCGCACGCACTGGCCAGACCGCGCTGGCGCGGGGCGACACGCCGACCACGCCCGGCGAGGAACCGGGCCACGACAAGTCGCCCGCGACGTCGAGCGACGAAGCAACCGACGACCAAACTTCCACAACTCACGAACAATGACCGACGAATTCGACACCGACGTATACTACGACGACGACGCAGATAGTTCGCAAATCGATAACAAAACCGTAGCCGTCCTCGGCTACGGCAGTCAAGGCCACGCCCACGCGCAGAACCTCGACGAAAGCGGGGTAGACGTAATCGTCGGCCTGCGCGAAGGCTCGTCTTCGCGCGATGCCGCCGAAGCAGACGGACTGGCCGTGGCGACACCGAAGGAAGCCGCCAGCGAGGCCGACATCGTGTCGGTGCTGGTGCCCGACACGGTTCAGCCAGCAGTGTACGAAGACGTTCGGAGCGAACTCGACGCTGGCGACACGCTCCAGTTCGCCCACGGCTTCAACGTCCACTACGGCCAAATCGAACCAGCTGAGGACGTGGACGTGACGATGATTGCGCCGAAGTCGCCCGGCCACCTCGTGCGCCGCAACTACGAGAACGGCGAGGGGACGCCCGGTCTCCTCGCGGTGTATCAGGACGCGACAGGCGAAGCGAAGCAGGAAGCACTGGCCTACGGGAAAGCAATCGGCTGTACGCGCGCAGGCGTGGTCGAGACCACGTTCCGCGAAGAGACCGAGACCGACCTGTTCGGCGAGCAGGCCGTCCTCTGCGGCGGCATCTCCGAACTCATCAAAATCGGCTACGAGACGCTCGTGGACGCGGGCTACAGCCCCGAGATGGCCTACTTCGAGTGCATGAACGAGATGAAACTCATCGTGGACCTCATGTACGAAGGCGGACTCGGCGCGATGTGGGACTCCGTCTCGGACACCGCTGAGTACGGCGGTCTGACCCGCGGCGAGGCAATCGTGGACGACACGGCCCGCGAGAACATGGAGGAGGTTCTGGAACAGGTCCAGAACGGCGAGTTCGCCCGCGAATGGATTGCGGAGAATCAGGCGGGACGGCCGTCCTACCGCCAGCGCCGCATCGCCGAGAAGAACCACGAGATAGAGGACGTGGGCGAGCGACTGCGCGAACTGTTTGCCTGGTCCGAAGAGGAACAAGAGACTGAACCGAGCGAGAACGACGACGAGAAAGAACGAGTGACAGCAGATGACTGACAACAGAACCCGACGACCAGCGACCCGAATCACGACCGACCGAGACTCGACCGGCGACCGAAACCCAATCACGAACACGATGGGAGAGGTGAGCCACAACCATCCGTACACCGCCCGCGGGGCCATCAACCGGCCGTTCGAACGCGGGCCAGTAGTGGCCGCAGACGGAGGGCGCAGAGATGCGGGCCACGAGAAGAAGCACCAAATGAAAGACGTAGACCACACCCCGCCGCACGGCGAGGGCGCGAAGCGCGTCTTCGAGCGTGGCGGCGAGGGCGAAGAAGACGAAGAGACCGAAGAGTAAGCATGGTTTCTGGCAACGTATTTTCCGACGCAACGGCGCAGAGAGCGTGGTGTAGCAAGACGAGTGGGAGGTGTCGAACGTGAGCGAACGAACCCTGTACGACAAGGTGTGGGACCGACACAAGGTCACGACCCTGCCGACCGGACAGGACCAGTTGTTCGTCGGTCTCCACCTCGTCCACGAAGTGACGAGTCCCCAAGCGTTCGGGATGCTTCGCGAGCGGGACTTGGCTGTCGCCTTTCCCGAGCACACGCACGCCACCGTAGACCACATCGTTCCGACCGAAGACCGCGAGCGACCGTACGACGGCGCGGCCGAGGAGATGATGGCCGAACTGGAGGAGAACGTCCGCGAGGCGGGTATCCAGTTTTCGGACCCCGACACCGGGAATCAGGGCATCGTCCACGTCATCGGCCCGGAACAGGGTCTGACTCAGCCCGGTACGACTATCGTCTGCGGTGACTCGCACACCGCGACCCACGGGGCCTTCGGAGCCTTGGCGTTCGGCATCGGCACCTCCCAGATTCGGGACGTGCTGGCGACCGGCACCGTGGCGATGGAGAAACAGAAGGTCCGTCAGATTCGAGTCACGGGCGAACTCGGCGACTGTGTCGAGGCCAAAGACGTGATTCTCGAAATCATCCGCCGACTCGGCACCGACGGCGGCGTCGGCCACGTCTACGAGTACGCGGGCCAAGCCATCGAGAGCATGGGCATGGAAGGCCGGATGAGCATCTGCAACATGTCTATCGAGGGCGGCGCGCGTGCGGGGTACGTCAACCCGGACGAGACGACCTACGAGTGGCTCGAAACGACCGACAAGTTCGCAGACAATCCCCAAAAGTTCGAGCGACTGATACCCTACTGGGAGTCCATCTCCTCCGACCCCGATGCCGAGTACGACGACGAAGTCGTCATCGACGGGTCGTCGCTCGAACCGGTCGTCACGTGGGGCACCACGCCCGGTCAAGGCGTCGGCGTCACCGAAGAGATTCCGGACCCCGACGAATTACCCGAATCCGACCGAGAGACTGCCCGCAGAGCGCAAGAACACATGCGCGTCGAACCCGGCGAGACCATGCAGGGCTACCAAATCGACGTGGCGTTCTTGGGGTCCTGCACGAACGCACGCCTGCCGGACCTCCGGCGCGCCGCGCGACTCGTCGCAGGCAAGCAGGTCCACGACGACGTGCGCGCGATGGTCGTCCCCGGAAGCCAGCGCGTCAAGAGCGCCGCCGAGCAGGAAGGCCTCGACGAGGTCTTCGAGGAGGTTGGCTTCGACTGGCGCGGCGCTGGCTGTTCGATGTGTCTCGGCATGAACGACGACCAACTGGAGGGCGACGAAGCGTGCGCCTCCTCGTCGAACCGCAACTTCGTCGGCCGACAGGGGAGCAAGGACGGCAGGACCGTCCTGATGAACCCCAGAATGGTCGCCGCGGCCGCAATCGAAGGCGAAGTCACGGATGCACGCGAACTGGAGGAGAAAGAGGTAAAAACCGCATGAGCGACGAAATCGAAACCGTCGAGCGAGTCGCAGGCACTGCCATCCCGGTCAGGGGCAACGACATCGACACCGACCAAATAATCCCGGCGCGGTTCATGAAGGTCGTCACCTTCGACGGTCTGGGACAGTTCGCGTTCTACGACCAGCGATTTGATTCGGAAGACAATCAGAAAGAACACCCCTTCAACGAAGAGCAGTACCACGACGCCTCTGTGCTGGTCGTCAACGCCAACTTCGGCTGTGGCTCCTCCCGGGAACACGCCCCGCAGGCGCTCGCACGCTGGGGCATCGACGCCGTGGTCGGCGAGAGCTTCGCCGAAATCTTCGCGGGCAACTGTCTCGCGCTCGGGATTCCGACCGTCACGGCCGACAGCGAAAGCATCGAGACGTTGCAAGCGTACGTCGAAGCGAACCCCGACACACAGATAGAAGTGGACGTAGCGGACGAGACAGTTCGGTACGGTGACCAGCAAATCGCCGCGACAGTGGACGACGCCCAGCGAAAGGCGCTCGTGGAGGGCGTCTGGGACACGACGGCCCTACTCAAGTCGAACTCGGAGTCGGTCGCGCAGACCGCGCGCGACCTGCCGTACGTCGATAGCGAGCAGGACGACGGGGAGGCCGCAGAATGACCGAATCGAAGACTATCGCCGTGATTCCGGGCGACGGCATCGGCAACGAGGTCGTTCCCGCCGCGCGCGAAGTGCTGGCGGCAGTCGAACCCGACTTCGAGTTCGTCGAAGGCGAGGCAGGCGACGCGGTGAAAGAAGACACTGGCACAGCACTTCCCAAAGAGACCCGCGAACTCGCTGCGACTGCTGACGCCACGCTGTTCGGCGCGGCGGGCGAGACGGCGGCCGACGTTATTCTCCCGTTGCGTCAGATAGTCGGCTCCTTCGCCAACGTGCGACCGGTCCGGGCGTACCCCGGCGTCGAGGCTCCCAACCCCGAGACCGACCTCGTCTTCGTCCGGGAGAACACCGAGGGCGTCTACGCCGGACACGAAGCCGAGATTGCGCCGGGCGTAACCACGCTTACACGGGTCGTTACTGAATCCGCGTCGCGCGAAATCGCCCGTTACGGCTTCGAATACGCCGCCGAACGCGACTTGAGCGTGACAGTCGCTCACAAGGCGAACGTGATGCGCGAGACGGACGGTCTCTTCTTGGAGACTGCTCAAGCAGTTGGGTCGGAGTACGACGTGCCGAGCGACGACGCGCTGATGGACGCGCTGGCGATGCACCTCGTCCAGCGGCCAGCAGACTACGACGTGGTCATCTGCCCCAATTTGGCCGGGGACATGCTCTCGGACTTGGCGGCGGGCTTGGTCGGCGGTCTCGGCCTACTCCCGAGCGCGAACATTGGCCCCGAGCGTGCGCTGTTCGAACCGGTCCACGGTACCGCGCCCGACATCGCGGGCGACGGCGTCGCCAACCCGAGCGCGGCGATGCTGTCGGCCGCGATGCTGTTGGAGTACTTCGACTACGACGAGGCGGGCCAGCGCGTTCGCTCGGCGGTCGAATCGACGCTCGAAGCAGGTCCGCACACGCCCGACCTCGGCGGCGGGGCGACGACCAGCGACGTGACTGCCGCGGTGCTAGAGCGGTTGTAACAGAGAGAAGTCGTCCGCAGTCGCGCTCTGGTTTCCGGCCAGAACGACGGTCCCCCGTACGTGCCTCCTCGTGTCGGTACGTCTCTTCAGTGGTCCTGAACGTTCAGCGGAGCGGTTCTCGGCCGCCGATGAGGTTCGTCGTATCGACGGTCTCGGCGCGTGCGCCACCCTTCTTGACCTCTGTGGCAGTCATACACTCCAGACAGCCGAAGACTTGGTTCCGGTTGTTCCCGAAGACGCGGGCGAAGTCGCGCGTGACGAAAGAGCCACAGCTCTGACATCGGTTCTCTGCCATCGTGTCACTGCTGGTCGTGAGTTTGTTGTCGGTTTGGGTCATGCCTGCCTCCTCAGCGGTTGTTACACGCCATCCCACCCACTTTGTTATCCAGTACCTACACCCCCGTAATCAACCGCTACCGGTGCCGTAACCGAGTGTTACGGCCCGTAGCGCTGGGTGGTTAATTCCCGGAGCACCCTCGTAATTTAAGCCCATAGAATGTGAAGGTCTTAGGCCAGCGTGAAGTGTCGATACGAGTCGTTACGATTCGCCCGCTTGCCGCGATTTCTCCTGCGACGACAGATGCCCCAGTTCGCTTAAGGTGACCGCTGCCGTCAGTTCTGCGTGATGCCCAAAATCCACGTGGACGACGAGACCATCGACCGTCTGGATAGCCTTCGAACCGAAGACGAGTCGTACGACGAGCTCATCACCGAACTCATCAACATCTACGAGGCCGAGGAACTGACGCTGTTCCACGGCGGCGACGAGATTTAGACCGTCAGGTCAGTCGCGTCTCGCCAGCACGAACCCGGTCGCCGCGCTCAACTCGGAGGTCGTCGAGGTTGGCCGACTCCGAGAGTAGCACGTCGGCGCGACTGCCGAACGAGATGTGACCGAGGCGCTCGCCCCGCGCCAGTTCGTCGCCCGCTTCGACGTAGGGGTGGATGCGGCGGGCGAACGCGCCCGCGATGAGCGTGACTGTGTGGTCCGGGAATTCGATGTGCAACTTCTCGTTGTTGTCCGACTCCTTCGAGAACGCGGGCCGGTGCTTGCCGGGTTCGTGTTCGACTGCTTCGACCCGCCCGCCCAGCGGCGCGCGATTGACGTGCACGTCGGTGACGTTCATGAACACGCCGACGCGAACCCGGTCGCCTTCCTCCCGAATCACCGAGACCTTGCCATCGGCAGGTGCGAGGACCCCATCTTCTGGGGGCGAGCGGTCGGGGTCCCGATGGAAGTGGAGCGCGAAGAGACCGAGCGCGAGCGCGCCGAGGGTGGCGAACGGCGACAGTAAGAGTGCCGGAACCGACAGCGCGAAACAGACGGCGGCGTAATCCACTCCGCCGGGTGCGAACCTGCTCATTATTCGGTCGTCGCTCGTTCGTTGGTCGTCGCTTGCCCGTTCATGCTTCGCTCGCGGCGTCTCGAATACGGTCCCACTTGCCCTGCGCTTCGAGTCGGTCCTGCAGTTCGTCGGCGTACTCCTGTGCGAGCCGCTCTGCTTTTTGGAGTTCCTCGTCGTCTACGCCGTCGCTTCCGCCGCCGAGACCGAGGGCGTTCTTCATCGAGTCGAAGACGCCGCCACCGCTCTTGGACTTGCCGCCACCGCCTGCACCGCCGCCCATCGCACCCATCTGGGAACGGATGTTCTCCATCTCCGGAAGCACCTGCTCGATTTTCGACGTGTCGGCAACGAGTCGCGCCTGCTCGTCGTCCTCGGGGTTCTCGATTTCGAACTCGACGGCCGTCATGACGAGGCCCCACTCCTGCCGGGAGAACTGCGAGTCAGTCACTCGCTGGGCGAACTCCTTATCGACTGCCATCCGGTCACCGACTATCATGTCTTGCCACGCTCTGCTCATGCGTGGATTGTTTAACTGGGAAGGGTATGAGGTTTTCCAACCACCTTTTTTCTCGTCGGGTTCCTTCGCGCCGTAGGCGCTCGGAACCACTCCTCGAAAAATCTGGACCAAAAAATGGATGCAGAGAGATCTGGCCGTCAAACGGCCAGATTTCTCGCATCTGCTGACTCCGTTAGGTGACCGCACAGCAGTGCGAGGACCACATCCCTCCCCGACCGATTCGCTCCGTTCCCTCCGGTCACATCATTCATCCTTCGTGCGACGGCCGGCGTGACCACGAGGGTAGCGCCAGCGCGCGCCGTGACCCAAAAGTAATTTCTCGAATTTTCACTGATAACTTGGCGCGCGCGGTCGCGGTGCCGTGACGGTGCAGTGCGGTCTTTGCACGGCTTTGTATCGGGAATAGCTAGCCTGTTCGCGGCTACAGAATCAGTACTGTAGACTACTTTTCAATCTCCACATTCGCCATCACCAAATCGACGCCACAAAAGAAAGTACGAATCTACCCGACTAACTCTATCTACAGAGAGCCGCTCTCGACCGACACGTCCGCTTCGAGTTCGGCCTTCAGCGCGTCGTGGACCTTGCAGAGCTGATTCGCACGAGTAACCACTTTCTCGGCCTGCTCGTCGGTCATCTCCGTGGCCGTCTTGACCGTGAACGAGACCGATTTCAGTTTGTCGTCGTCGTTGAGCGAGCCGTCTACGTCGATTTCGATCTTGCCGAGGTCGCCGACGTCACGCTGTTCCGCGCCGACGCGGAGGGCCGGAACGTAACACGACCCGTAGGTCGCCAGCAGGACTTCGAGCGTGTCCGGGGCGTCCTCGCCCGTCGCGTCGATGTCGATGTTGAAGTCCCGAATCTGGTTCTCGGCACTGAATCCCTCGTCGGACGTAGTAGTGACTTCTGGCATACGTCTCGATACAGTTGCGCCACGCCCCTAAGTATTGCTCATCAGGCAGAGAACGGCGAAAAATCGTGAGGATTGGTAGCAAGACCAGCGGTCGTCAGTAGCCTATCGCGTCCGCGAGGTCGAACGTCTCGTCGCCGGAAAGAATTTTCACTTCGGCGTCGCTGCCAGCGGCCTTGACCTCTTTCCGGAAGTCCTCGGGGTCCTGCTCGATTGGTGGGAAGGTGTCGTAGTGCTGTGGGAACGCGTAGTCGGCGTCAACCCAATCGACCGCGACGGCGGCCTGCCACGGTCCCATGGTGAAGTGGTCGCCGATAGGTGCCGCCACAGCGTCCGGTTCGAGGTACGGGCCGACGACTTCGCGCATCTCCGTGTGGAGCGCGGTGTCGCCCATGTGGTAGAACGACTGGCTCTCTTCGTCGGAGACCTGCGTCGGCTTGGTGTCGCTGACGACGAAGCCAGCAGGCATCCCGCCAGTCGCGCCGTAGGACGTGTCCAGACCGTTCGTGTGGTCCGCCCGAACCATCGTCACGTAGGCGTCGCCGACTTCGACGGTGCCGCCGATGTTCATCCCCATCCCGCCAACGGCTTCGTAGTCGCCGAACTCGTCCCGGCAGTACGAGACGACTTCCGGGGAGGCGACGAGTTTCGTCCCCTCGTAGCGGTCCACGTCGCCGATGTGGTCGGCGTGGCCGTGTGTGAGCAGGAGGTAGTCTGGGTCGAGTTCCTCCGGGTCGGTGTCAGTTTTGGGGTTGTCGAAGAACGGGTCGATGAGCAGTTCCGTTCCCTCTACTTCGACGTGCCACGTGGAGTGACCGTACCAGGTGAGTTTCATGATGCAACCCGAAATACGACGGTTCGGGACGTAAAGGTTGGCGGCAGGTCCCGGAGAGTTTCACCGAAGAGAGCGATGACCATTCATCACGAGAAAATTTTATATGCTATTAGACAACACATAACAATATTCGGCTCACCTGCCGAACGACTTACCATGCAAATCGAAACAGTTGGAATCGCGGTAATGATCGTCCTCGCACTGCTCGTCGGTGGTAGCGCGGCGACCTACGACGCACCGGAAGCGACGAACGGATACCACACTAGTCCTCCGGACCTCGCTCCCGCGACGAGTCCACCAATAGATGTGAACGACCGAGACGCCTCGGCGGACGCTCTGGAAACGTCGCCACCCGCGTTAGAAACGTCGCCACCTGCGGCCGACACCGGCGTCACGTCTCCGACTCAGCGGCCAGTCCAGAGCTACGTTCGAGACCACGGTTGGCTCTACTGAGTGAACGCAGGAACCGAACGGGCCGCCTCACCATTTTGCGATGCAAATAGTCGCCGGCCGTGGGAAGGGGAGAACTGCAGAGAGCCGTCAGCACCGGAGGATGCCGGATTCACCACGTCAGCGTTATCGCCGCACCTGACACGTCTCCGTCGATTGAATCCACGCGTGTTCGTTTTCGGTGTCTTCTATCATCGCCACCACGCGGGACCCGACGGTGTACTCGGTGTAGGTGTCTCGCGGTTCCTCGGCGAACTTTGTCGGTGGTTTGTACTTCATTGCTAGCTACTCCGATTCGGTGGACTGTGCTGTCGTTTCCGTGGCACTCTCTGTGGCCCGGGGCGTCACGACGACTTTACCGTAGCTGTGAACCACGACCTCACACCCTTCCATCATGAAGACGACGCGGCCGCCCCGTCGCGGCATCCCGTTGCCCTTGTCTTCGAACAGTCGCTCCAGTGCCTCTGGGTTCACCACGTCGTACAGCCCGGTAGTCAGTTCCCGCTCGTCGATGCCCTTCGCGTCGGCGACTGCCCGAACCACGGTAACGACGGTCTCGTTCAACCGACCGTCTTCGACGTTCCGCTCGATTGATTTCTTTACTCGTCTGTTCTCGTCCATTACCGGTACCTTGGGGCTACACGAACAAAGGGGTAGCCACTACATACGTAGTGTCACTTCGAGCAGGAGGTTATACATTTAGATTCGTCCGCTCAGTCGTCCAGAAGCAAGGAAAACAGCTCTCGCTCGACCAGTCGGAGATGGCGGTTGAACGTCGGTTGGGAGACGTCTAGGGACTCGGCTATCTCTTGGCCGGTACTCTCGCGGGGCCACTCGAAGAACCCACCGTAGTACGCTGCCCGAAGTATCTCCAACTGTCGGTTCGTGAGTCTGTCTTCGAGCGTCTCGCGGAACTGCTGGTCGGTCTGCACCGACTGGTCGCGTTCTCGTCTGGCGACCAGTTCCGCGTCGTCGTACTTCGACTCGACCATCTCCACGAACGACCGCACGTCGCCCGTCTCCGGGAAATCGACGACGACTGTCACTTCACCCGACTCGGCGGTCAGTTGTCGCGGGATAGCCCCGTGGTCAAGTAGCGTGGCGACGAGACTCTCGTCGGTGACAGTACACTCGAACAGACTCTCCTCTTCGTCGCCGGAAATGTGCTTGATTTCGCTGAGTGTCGGCGACTGCTTGGCGTAGTCTCCCGTCACTTCCGGCGGGGCACCGCTGACCGTGAAGAAGACGCGAATCTCGTCCTCGCCGCGAAGCACGTTCTCGACGCTGACCGTTCTCCCGGTCTCGTCCACGTACTGGACGAGCGCCAGTCGGGGGTCGCGGATGCAAAACTCCAGTTCCGCGACTCGGTCGCTGGCGAGTGCCTTCTTGTTCTCGATTGCGTTGAACGCGTAGCCGACAGTCTCGCCGAGTTCGGTCAGTACTTCCCGCTCCGTGCCGGTGAGAGCGTCTGGCTCTCCGGCGTAGAGGTTCAACACACCGTACAGCGTGTCCCGGTAGACGAGTGGCACCGCGATGCTCGACCGGTAGCCCCGAGCGATAGCCTCCTTCCGCCACGGGTCGTACGGCGGGTCGGTGTGGATGTCTTCGACGACCTGCACCTCTCTGGTCCGAACTGCCTCACCGGTTGGTCCCTGTCCGGAGGGGTCGTCCTCGTCTTTCGTCACGACGACGTTGTCGAGATAGCCATCTTCGACGCCTGCCCAGGCGCTCGAAACTATCTCCCCGGTGACCGAATCGATGTCGCCGACCCACGCGAACCGGTACGTGTCGGAGTCCGTCAAGATATCACAGACTGCTTGCTCTATCTCCTCGCGCGAGGTGGCGCGGGTGAGCGTCTGCGTGAGTTCGCGGACGACTTCGTTCGTGCGATTCATCCGCTCCAAGGTCTCGTTCTTCTCCGCCAAGACCTCCGACCGCTCGCGGAGCGTTCGTTCCCGGTCTACCCTGTCGAGGGCCGCACGGACGTTCGCCGCCAACGTCTGGGTCAGGTCGATGTCGGCGTCGCTGAACGCGTCGGCGGTGGTCGAACCGGTGACGAACACGCCGTACTTTCCGAGCGGCAGGACGACGACGCTCCGGAGCGACGTTTCCACTTCCGAGGCGTCGGTTTGGGCGTGCAAGTCGCGGTAGACGACCGGTTCGTTCTCCAAGAACGCTTCCCACGTCGCGTCCCAGTCGGTCGGAAAGAGCGAGTCGTCGTCGCGTAGCACTTCGGCCTCGGAAGTCGCCGTCGAAAGTCGAAGGCGGCCACTGCTGTCGTCGTACAGCTTCACGACTGCAATCGACAACTCCAGCGTCTCGCAGGCCGCCTCGACGGTAACGTCGCTCACTTCGTCTTCGGTCTCGGCGTCGCTCAACCGCTGGGAGACCTCGTTCAGTGCCGCCAGTTGCTCTTCGCGACGTTTGCGCTCCGTCACGTCCGTGATGAACCCTTCGAGCGCCTCCAGTTCGTCGTCGCCGAAGACGCCGCGACCCTGTTCCCATATCCAGCGGTCCTCGCCGTCCCGGGTCCGGATGCGGTACGTGAGCGTGAACGGTTCGCGGTGTTCGACGGCCGCCTGCACGGTGTTCCACCCACTCCGCTTGTCGTCCGGATGGACCACGTCTTCCCCCCACGACACCTCGCCGGACTCCAGTTCGTCGGGGTCGTACCCCGTCAGTTCTCGGCAACCGTCGCTGACGAACTCCATCGGCCACTCGGGGTCGTTCTCACAACGGTACGCCATGCCGGGGAGGTTGGAAAGCAACGTCGAGAACATCCGCTCGTTCTCTCGCAACTTCTCCTCGGAGCGTTTGCGCTCGGTGATGTCCCGGCCCTCGGGGATGAGCAACACCACGTCGCCGTCGTCGTCGGTGACCGGTTTTATCGAGAAGTCTATCGTCACGACTTCGTCCTCGTCGGCACCGAGGACCTCCTCCTCGTAGCGGACGAACTCGCCCGACGCGGCCTCCGCGACGGCTTCTCTGACTCTGTCCCGAGCGTCCTCGGAAATCGACCACCAGCGCGTCTCCCAGATAGGCTTGCCGACCACGTCGTCGCGGTCCAGACCGCCGAACTCCAGCGCGGTCTGGTTTGCTTCTATCAACGTTCCGTCCGGTTCCATCAACCCGGTGAACTGGTACGTCTGGTTGAATATCGCGTCGAAGCGGCGTTCTCGCTCTTTGCGCTCGGTGATGTCTCGGGTCACCTTGACGAATCCGCGCAGGTCCCCACCGTCGTCCGTGAGTGCGGTGATGACGGCGTTCACCCAGAATTTCTCTCCGTCTTTTCGAACGCGCCACCCTTCGTCTTCGACGCGGCCGTTCTCTTCGGCCTGTCGAAGCAGTTCGTCCGGTCGGTGGTCGGTGTCTTCCTCGGTGTAGAAGAGAGAGAAGTGTTCGCCGAGAATTTCGTCTTCGGTGAAGCCGTTCATCCGCTCGGCTCCTTCGTTCCAACTGACGACGTGCCCGTCCGGGTCGAGCATGAAAATGCCGTAGTCTTCTACTTCCTCGACCAAGAGACGGAACCGCTCCTGTTGCTCGTAGAGGCCTCGCTCGCGCGCTCTGCGCGCGGAGGTGTCCCTGAGAAACGCGAGGACGCGGTCTTGCCCGTCGAGTTCCGCGTGTGCCACGCTCAGTTCGACCCACAGGGGGTCACCCGTCCCGGTTTCGACCAGACACTCGAACAGTTCCGGGACGTGCGTCTCGTCTTCGCCGCCAGCGTCGGACTCGGCGATGACGTCCGCAGGGGAGTACGGAACTTCCTCCGTACAGAGACTGTCGAGCGTTCGGCCGTGCAACGGCCCGCGGTCGTATTCGAGTAGTTCCCGAACGCGTCGGTTCGTCTCTCGAATCTCGGCCGTCTCGGGGTCGAGGACGAGAATGCCGTCGCTCGCCTGCTCGAAGATGGCGCGATACGTCCGGCCGTCGCGGGAGGCGGCCACGGCGTCCCGAACCCTGTCTACCAGCGTGCTGTACTCGGTCGTGTCTCTTCCGAGATATCCCGTCGCGCCCGCGGCGAACGCCTCGCTGGCGAGGCGTTCGCTCCCCTCGTCGGTGAAGAGGACAAACGGAACCCGGGAGAACGTCTCCCTGACCCGCTTCAGGAGGGCCAATCCATCCGTTTCGGGGAAGCGATACTCGCTCACGACACAGTCGATTCGTCCCTCGGCGAGTCGGGAGAGAACGGCGTCAGGGTCCGACTCTGTGCGGACGTTCACGTGGTCGTCTTCTGCTTCGAGACGTTCGGCGAACCGCTCCCCGAACTCGGTGTCGTCGTCTACGTACAGTACGCACAACGACGTTTGGTCAGGGTCCGCGGTCGCCGTCGCGTAGCCGTGACCGTTCGCTCGGAGCGCGATGTCTAACCACTCGTCGAACGCCTCGGGGGCGGATTCGATTCGGGCGACGCCGTCGCTGCTGTCGTAGGATACGAGTCCACTGTCGGCGAGTTTCGGGAGGTGGACGTGCAACAACACTGTCTGGATTTCACGTCGTTCACGGGAGTCCGATGCACCGTCGGTCTCCCGAGTGGCAGCGACCGCATCGACCAGTTGGTCGAGCGTCCGACTTCTGTGCCGGCGCAACTCTGCGAGTATCGTGCGCCGGTCGTGGTCGGCTATCGTCGTGAGCAACTGGTCGGTCGAGAGCGAACGTCCGCCGTTGTAGGTTTCTCTCCCTGAATCCGTCGGATTCTCGTTCATGGTGCCACCGAGGCGAATTCCTCCACACGTACGTGACACGAACGAACTGATAAATCTCTGGTAAAAGACCCTGACATACCGGGGCTAAGAAGTTATTTTTTCTACCTTTCCGGATGGTTCGGCGGCGTGACGAGTGACACGTTCGGCAGTGACCACGACAACGACATGGCAACCCCTAAGTTTTAGGTTCACCTAACCCCGTCCGAAATGGAACTGACTCGTCGGGATGCACTGGCCGCGCTCGCTGCCGCAGGGGCGACTGTCGGCGGCGTGGCGGTGCTGGAGGGCAATCCGTTCGCCGACGACGAAGAACCGGAAGACCGTCTCGAAACGATGCTCTCGGTCGCCGAGGTAGTCTATCCATCCGAGGTCTCGGGGGTCGAGGAGTTCGTCAGAACCTACGCACTCGGCCGCGTGGAAGACCGGGAGACGTACCGCGACGGCATCGTCGCAGCGCTCGACACGCTGGACGAGTACGCGCAGACGTGGCACGACTCGGATTTCCGAAACCTGAGCGCCGACACCCGCGCGTCGGTCTTGGACGAGATGGGCGTCGATACGGCCGACCCCGACCCAGCGGGCGACGATCTCAACCGCGTTCGCTACTACGTCGTCAACGAACTATTGTACGCGCTCTACACCTCGCCCACCGGCGGGAAACTCGTCGGCATCGAGAACCCGCAGGGCCACCCCGGCGGGACGAGCAGTTACCAGCGGGGACCACAGAAATGAGTCACCAGCGAGGCCCACGAGGATGACGGATCAGCGAAAACCTTCGGAGCGCGCCGACGTCTGCGTCGTCGGCGCAGGCCCGGCGGGCGCGTTGGTCGCCCATCGACTCGCGCAGCGCGGGAAGAAGGTGGTCGTCCTCGAAGCAGGTGAGCGGTTCGACTTCGAAGACCGAAAACGCCGGATGGAGCAGTCGATTCGCCCCGCGCACGGACCGCTGTCAGTCTGGGAGATGAGGGGCGAGCGCGACCAGTTCACTTCTTCGGGAGAGTGGTTCTACCCGCTCAACGCCGCCCGCGTGAAGGGCGTCGGTGGCACAACGCTCCACTGGCAGGGGATGGTGATGCGCCTGCACGAGTCGGACTTCGAGCAGTGGCCAATCGAGTATTCGGACCTTCGTCCCTACTACGCCGAGGCCGAGCAAGCACTAGGCGTCGCTGGCGCGACGGACAACCCCTTCGCTCCTCCGCGCGAGCAACCACATCCCCTGCCCGCGTTCGACCCCTCCCACAGCGACTCGCTGTTCGCCGAGGCCTGCGAGCGACTCGGTGTGACCATGCACTCGGTGCCGAACGCGCGCAACTCCGAGAATTACGACGACCGGAGCGCCTGCGTGGGATACGGGACCTGTAAACCAGTCTGTCCCTCCGGCGCGAAGTACACCGGCAAGGTCCACGTCGAAAAGGCCGAGAACGAGGGTGCGCGTGTCATCGACCAAGCGCCAGTTCAGCGACTCGAACACGACGACGCGGGCGAGCGCGTCGAAGCGGCAGTGTACGCGACACCCGACGGCGAGGAGCATCGACAGGAGGCTCGCGAGTTCGTGCTGGCGGCGGGCGGCGTCGAGATTCCACGATTGCTTCTCCTATCGAAATCTGAAGCCTATCCCGACGGACTCGCAAACTCCTCGGGCGCGGTCGGCCGGTACTTCATGGACCACCTGTTCGGCGGCATGGGCGGCACGCTCGACCAGCAGACCCGCCAGAACCACGTCGGGTTCATCACCAGCGAGTGCCACCAGTTCTACGACGAACCCACGGAGGGCGCGACGGGCACCGAAGGCGAAATCCCGGCGTGGTCGGGCGACGGTCCAGAACCCGATTCCATCAAGCTCGAATTTCTGAACTACGCGGGACCGTCTCCCGTCGAGATGGCGCTCTCCGGCGAGGAGTTCGGTGACGACTTGCTGGAGACGCTCAGAGAGGGCTACGGAAACTCGATTGCGATGGGTGGATTGGTCGGCCAGCGACCTCGCAAGGAGAATCGCGTCGCGCTCGACCCCGACACGACCGACGACCACGGGAACCCTGTCCCTAAAATCGAGTGGCACGTGGACGACCGAACGAAGGCGAGTCTGCGGCGCGCCAACGAGATTCAGCGCGCGATTCTGGACGAATTGGGCGTGGACGTGTCGTGGACGGTCGGCCCGGAAAAGACGGGTCCCGCATTCCATCATATGGGGACGACCCGAATGGGAACGAACCCGGAGGAGAGCGTGGTCAACCCCCAACTGCGAACCCACGACCTGCGAAACCTCTCCGTCGCGTCGAGTAGCGTCTTCGTCACAAGCGGCGCACTCAATCCGACCCTGACAATCGCCGCACTCGCGTTGAAGGCGGCCGACCACGTGGGAGAACGTCTCTAATTGTGGTCGAGCGCCGATAATTAGCCGAACCGTCGCCACGCCACGGCGACGCCGCCGAGCGGAAGCCCGAAGGCAAGGACGTACGGCGCGCTGTAGGCCGCCGCGACCGTGATTCCACGGGCAACCACGGCGACGCCGTGAACGGACTCAGAGAACGCGGCCAGCAGGCCCGTCTCGTACCACTTCGTCCGTTCGGGTTTCGGATTCTCCGGCGGTTCCTCGCGCAGTTCGACGGTCACCGTCGAGTACGCGACTCGCTGGCGTAGCGACTTGCGTTTGGCTTCGAGGCGTTCGATTTCGGTCTGGACCTCCGAGAGTCGCTCCTGCACGGCGAGGACGTTCTCGGTGTCGCTGGCGTTCTCGTAGAGGTCCCGCAACTTCTCGCGCTGGGCGCGTAGGTTCGTCAGTCGCGCTTCGATGTCAACGAGTTGGTCGGTCACGTCTCTCGTGTTCGTCCCGGACCGTTCGACTTCGCCCTCGGCCTTCACCTGTGCCACTAACGAAGAGAAGTTCTCCTTGGGCACGCGATAGACGACTCTCCCGGTCGTGAACGTCTCGTTACCCCGGTGGTGGGCCCGCTGGTCGGTGTCGCTGACGAACCCGCCGCGAGCCTCGACGGCCGCGCTGATGTTCTGTCGCGACCGGTCGAAGTTTGCGACCGTCAGCGTGACGTTCCCGGTCCGTATCAATTCGCGTTGCTGTATCTGCATCGAGGCGGCTTTGCTCCCAGTCGGTGGGCCAGACCCGCTCGCTCTCGCTTCGTCTCCGGACGCCGTCTGAACGCCCCCACCGTCGCTAACCGTCGCCTGCGCCGCGTCGCCACCGCTAGAGCCTGAACAGCCCGCGAGGACCACAAGCACGGCGAGTGCGACAAGGAGCCAGCGTTTGCGCGTCGAACGTGACATACTCGACACGTCAAACTAAACCAACATAAAGTCGGCGTAGGGTAAAACGGTGGTTTCAGCCACGGATGGGAGACTTTCGTTCAGTCATCGGCGACGGTTCCGAGCGACTGTATCGGCCACCGCTCGAAGCGACTGTGAATCTCGCGTGCAGGACCGGCGAAGGGATTTATCTCGGTCGGTCGTCAAATCGAGCGTGATTCGAGACGAGCGAACGGAGAGGAGAACCCATTCTTGCCGGAATCTGGCCGGTTTTGCCCCGAAATTGGAACAACGCATTTGTCGGTCGATGGCGTCCGAGGCAGTATGATTCGGGACGAAGCTCCTCGGACGACCCGTCGTCGCGTGTTGGCTGTCGGTGGTGCCGCCGTCGTGACTGGACTGGCTGGCTGTATCGGCGGCGGCGGGTCGGGTGACCAATCGACGACAGAAGGCGGGACGGCCATGGAGGGCGGAACGAACACTGCGGGGTCGCTCGACGGTCACGCCTCGGCCGTCGGACTCGCCGACCAGCCGCGGTTCGGCCCGCCGCCGAGCGAGGCGACGGGCGTCCTCGTCGCGTTCGAGGACCCCTCGTGTCCGCGCTGTGCAGCCTTCGAACGAAACACCGTGCCGAAGATTCGGGAGAATCTGAGCGGGGAGGTCTCGTTCGTGCTTCGGACGTACCCGGTCGTCTACCCGTGGGGCAAGCCCGCGACTCAGGCCGTCGAAGCGGCGTTCGCCCACGAGATAGAGATGGCAGATAGTGGAAACTCGGCCGACAGTGACGCCCCCGGAAGCCGCCAAGGCTCTGTCGCCACGTGGGCGCTCGCTGACCACTACTTCGCCAAGCAGTCGTCGTTCAACTCGGACAACGTCCTGGACAAGACTCGCCAGTTCCTCGACAGCGAAACCGACCTCGACGCCGACGCCGTCGTCTCCGACGCGGAATCGAAGACGTACGACGACGCGGTGCAGGCGGACCTCTCGGCGGGCGAAGAGGCAGGCGTGTCGGGGACGCCGACCATCTTCCTCTTCCGCGACGGGGAGTTCCGGACGAGTGCGAACGGGAGCATCAGCTACAGCGTGGTGAAGAGCGCCCTCGGACTATGAGCGTCGGTAGACTCCGAGTCAGGCTTCCGACCCACGCGGACGACTGGCGACTGATGGGTCGCACGACCCGACTCGTGTTGGAGTCGCCCGTCTACGCCGCGCTCGCGGTGCTCGCGACGGTCGTCTCGCTGTCGGCGTTCGTCGTCTCGCAGAACTTCGAGTTGGCGCGGTTCGCGCTCACTGGCCCGCTCGCTCTCGGCGACAGAGTGACGATTCTGACCGGTCTGTTCCCCTTCCTCGGGACGAACTACGGCCCGTTCTCGGCGACGATACTCCTCGCCGTCGCGGTACTCGCAGGGATCGACGCTGCACTCGTAGTGTATCACTTCAAGGAGCATGGCTTCGGAATGAGCGAGAGCGGCGGGAGCGCGGTCGGTCTCGCGCTGGGCGCGCTCGGTGCTGGCTGTGCGGCCTGCGGGTCGGCCATCCTCGCGGGCGTCCTCTCGCTCGTGGGTGTCGCAGGCGCTGGGACGCTCCTCCCGCTCGACGGCGTCGAGTTCTCGTTGTTGGCACTGGTCGTGCTACTACTCTCGATTTACTGGGTCGCAGAGGGAATGCGTGGCGGCGAGATTCGGGGCTGTCCGATTTAGTCCTCGATTTCGGCGGCGAGGTCGAGGTACGGTCGCGCCATCTCGACGTTGTGGCCGGGCGCGACGGCATCTACGTCTTGGTCGTATTCGAGTAGCCCCACTACTGCCAGTTTCGGCACGTGTGAGTGGTACAACGACGTGTACGTCCGTTTGACGGTGTGTTCTGAAATATCGGTAAACAGACAGTCGTGTTCGGCGGCGGCGACTTCGTCGGCGAGGTCACTCAGGGCGAGTGGCGTCTGGTGGTCCGACACGAGTCGTAGCACGCGCCGTCGTCGCCGGTCGGCGAGCGCGTCGAGCAACTCACTCAGTGGCGGTTCTTCCTCGTCGGGGTCGTCGGGCGATTCCAGTAGAGAGTTCTCTGACATCGGTACTCCCGAAGGCCGGACTCGTGGCCTCGATTCGTGATAGGAGTGAGTTCCCACGGGGAAAACAGTGACGGACTCGGTGGGTCAGAAAGCCGGAAGTACCTCGTCTTCGTAGAACTCGAAGAACTCGTCTTGGTTCGGACCGACTTGGTGGACGTAGACGTGGTCGTAGCCCTCCCCGACGAACTTCTCGATGTTCTCGACGTGGGTCTGCGGGTCGGGGTCGGTGACGATGGACCCTTCCCGGATGTCGTCTTTCGTGACCATCTGGCAGGCTTGCTCGAAGTGGGTCGGCGTCGGCAAGAGGGAACTCAGTTCGCCGGTGAGCGCGCTGTTCGGCCACCACTCGTGTGCAGTTTCGACCGCGTCCTCCTTCTCGTCGGCGTAGCAGACGGTCATCTGGCTAATCTTCGGGCCCTCACCGCCCGCTTCCTCAAACGTCCCCACCACGTCCTGCGGGCCGACCGACCAGAACCCGTCGCCGAACTCGGCGGCGGCCTGTGCGGCGTTCTCCCCGTACGCGGAGACGCAAATCGGCGGTAGTTCGTCCGGGAGCGTAAACAGTGTGGCGTCCTCGACGGTGTAGTGGTCCCCGTAGTGACTCGTCTGGCCGCCATCCCAGAGTTTCCGGATGACTTCGACTGCTTCTTCGAGCATTTCGAGGCGAACCGAGTGTTCTGGCCAGTGGTCGCCCAAGATGTGTTCGTTGAGTGCCTCGCCGGTTCCGACGCCGAAGAAGAACTCTCGGTCGTCGGCTTCCAGCATCGTCGCGGCGGTGGCACTGGCCTGCGCGACGATTGCAGGATGGATTCGCATCGTCGGGCACGTCACACCGACGCCGACTCCCACGTCGCTGGTCGCGCGGGCAACCCCGCCGAGCGTCGTCCAGACGAACGGCGATTCGCCCTGTTGGCTCACCCACGGGTGGAAGTGGTCGGACGCGGAGACGAAGTCGAATCCCGTCTCCTCGGCGCGGACGGCGTGGTCAACGAGCGCGTTCGGGCCGTGTTCTTCACTGGAGAGCGTGTAGCCGAGTTCGGCCATAGAACGGGGACGCCAGACACGACCAAGAGAATGCTGGCCGACCCGGTGTTGCTCGCTCGAAAACGTGTTACTCTTGCGGCGTCAGAACGGCGTCTGCCGGTGTTCTCGTTCTTCACGAGGCCCGCCGTACAACTGCTGTTCGTCGCTCTGTTGGTGGCTCTCGGACTCGTACTGCTCCCCACGCGATTGGTCTTGGCGGTCCGGCCCTTGTTCGGTGACTTGCCCGCGAGAACCGGACTGTTGGTGTCGCTGTCCCTGCTCGCCGAACTTCGAGGACTGTTGCCGCTGGTAGCGACTTTGTCGAGACGATTGGCCCTGCTGAGACTGCCGATGGGACTGGCTTTGCTGGGAGGTCTGTCCTCGTTGTGGCTGTTGGTATTCGGATTGCTGTTGGCTCCGCTGGTACTCGGATTGGTGTTGGCTCTGCTGGTGTTGTGGTTGCTGATACTGCGGTTGCTGGCGTTGCTGTGACTGCTCCCGCTCGCCCTGCTGGTACTGTGGCTGCTGTTCGTGTTGGCCCTGCTGGTGCTGTTGAGACTGGCCCTGTTGATACTGCTGTGGCTGCTGACGCTGTTGTGCCTGCTGACTCTGCTGTGGCTGCTGGTGTTGCGACTGCGGTTGTTGCCCTTGCTGGTACTGCGGCTGTTGCTGCCCGACTCCGCGTTGTGGCTGCTGTTGACCGATTTGCTGGGACTGTTGGCGTTGCTGTCGTTCCTGCTGGTATCGCTTCTGGGACCCTTGCTGTCTCCACTGCTGTTGGCTTGGGTCCTGCTGGCTCCACTGCTGTTGGCTCGGGTCCTGCTGACCGGACTGTTGCGGTTGCTGACTCCCCTGCATCTCCCACTGGTTGCGATTGTAGCGCGGCATGATTTCCCCGACAATCGGGTCGGCACGACTTTCCTTAGCCCTGCTGGCTTCGTTTTGACAGGACAATCACGTGACTGCACTCCGACGAACCACCCGTTGCCGGAGGTAAGCACGCTTAAGGTACGCCGCCCACACCTCTCGGATATGGAACCACGGGACCTCTCCGCGCACACGGTGTATCAGGCCGGACGAGGCATCGAGGAGGTCGCTCGCGAACTCGGGTTGGACCCCGACGACCTCGTGAAACTCGCCTCGAACGAGAACCCATTCGGGCCGAGTCCCGCCGCCGTGACGGCAATTCGTGACGCCGCCGGGTCGGCCAACTCGTATCCGAAGGCGTCCCACGCCGACTTGACCGAGAAACTGGCCGACCGCTGGTCGGTCTCACCTAAACAAATCTGGCTCGGCAACGGCGGCGACGGCGTCCTCGACTACCTCGCTCGCGCGATGCTCGAACCCGGCGACACGGTGCTGGTGCCCGAACCGGGGTTCGCCTACTACGGAATGAGCGCGCGATTCCACCACGGCGAAGTAGCGCGGTACGGCATCTCGAAAGCGCGAGATTTCGCACTCGACGCCGAAACTGTGCTGAGCGACTACGAGGGCGAGCGAATCGTCTACCTCACGAGTCCGCACAACCCCTCCGGCGGTCGCTTCTCGCTCGACGCCGTGGCGGAAATCGCCGACGAGACCGACGACCAGACGCTCGTCCTCGTGGACGAAGCCTACGGCGAGTTCGCCGACGGCGAGAGCGCGGTCTCCCTCCTCGAAACGCGTGACGACGTTGCGGTCCTGCGAACCTTCTCGAAGGTGTACGGCCTCGCGGGGGTCAGACTCGGCTACGGCATCGTTCCCGAAGAGTGGGCCGACGCCTACGCTCGCGTGAACACGCCCTTCGCCGCGAGCGAAATCGCGTGTCGCGCCGGACTCGCCGCGATGGACGACGACGAACACGCAGAGCGGACGGTCGAAACTGCGGCGTGGGCGCGCGAGTACATCTACGATACTCTGGACGCCCAGACGTGGGAGAGCCACGGCAACTTCGTCCTCGCGGAAGTCGGTGACGGCGAAGCGGTCGCCGACGAACTCCAACGCCGCGGCGTCATCGTCCGTGACTGTTCGAGTTTCGGGCTTCCCGAGTGCGTGCGAATCACCTGCGGCACGAAAGAAGAGACGAAACGAGCAGTCGCACAAGTCAACGAGGTGCTACACTGATGCGAGTCGTCGTCACCGGCACGCCCGGAACAGGTAAGACGAGCGCGGTCAAAGCACTCGACACCGACTTCGAAGTCGTCCACCTCAACGACCTGATTCGGGACGAGGATTTGTGGGAAGAACGCGACACCGAACGAGACAGTTTGGTCGCGGACTTCGACGCGATTCGTGAGAGATTGGACGGGCGAGACGGCGAGGAGGACGACCAGAACCTGCTCGTGGAGTCGCACCTCGCGCACAACTTCGAAGCTGACAAAGTGGTCGTCCTGCGCTGTCACCCCGAGGAGTTGGAACGCAGGCTGACCGAACGCGGCGAGAACGAGGCGAAAGCCAAAGAAAACGCTGAGAGCGAAGCCCTCGACGTGATTCTCTCGGAAGCAGTCGCCGAACACGGTATCGAGAACGTCTACGAAATCGAGACGACAGACCGCACGCCCGAGGCAGTCGCCGACGAAATCGCGGCCGTAATCGCGGGCAAGCGAGAACCGAGTGCTGGCGACGTAGAGTACCTGGACTACCTATGACGCTGGACCAACTGCGCCCGGTCGCAGACAGGGCGCTCGAACCGTTCGTCTCGCTCTCGACGCGACTAGGTCTGACGCCGGACGCCGTGAGCGTCGTCGCGTTCGTCCTCGCGGGCGGCGCTGGCGGTGCGTTCTACCTGAACACGCCCGTCGGCTACCTCGCGGGTGCGCTGCTCGTCTTTCTGAACGGGTGGCTCGACCTGCTTGACGGCGCGCTAGCGCGCGAACTCGGCACGGATTCGAAGGCGGGCGACCTGCTGGACCACGTACTCGACCGCTACGCCGACATCGTCGTCATCGCCGGTCTCGCCGCCGGAATCGGTCGCTACGCGCTCGGATTGGCAGCAGTGACGGGCGTGCTGATGACCTCGTATCTGGGGACGCAGGCGCAAGCGGTCGGACTCGATAGGGTGTACGGCGGTCTGCTCGGGCGCGCCGACAGATTAGCACTCATCGGCGTGACCGGCGTCCTCGCGGCAGTCGTGACGACCGAACTTGCAGGTTTCACCGTCGTCGGGTGGTTGCTCGTCGTCTTCGCCGTCGTCGGCCACGTCACCGCACTCCAGCGGTTCTACTACTCGTGGCGCGCGCTAGCGTGACCGACCAACTGATTTCCGACACCCGGTTCCTGATACCTAACTAACTAGTAGATAGGTTTTTCAGCGGTTAGGTAGTCGAAACGAATCGAGAGGCAGTAACATGACCGACAAACGACCGGGCGAATCGGGAATCAACGTCGAACTCGAAGAGCTACTTCCGGAGAACAGCCACATTACTGCCGAGGAGTTCCTCGAAGTCGCCGAGGAAGTCGATTCGCTGTTCGAGTTGAGTCGCGAGGCGCGACTGCCACGCGAGAAGTGTCGGCGACTCCTTCAGTTCTTCGAGCGCCACGACGAGGTCAAGTCCGGGTTCGGATTCATCCGCGACCAGCGAGACGAGGAGTTACTGCCGTAACCGTGCGACGATGGGTGTGTGACTTTGCGTGTGGGTGGAACCAGCGGACGTGGGTGAATGTGAAAGACCAGCGTGGAGTTTAAGGCCACCCCAGGACTACGAAAGGGTATGGTTCAGTGTGAGATGTGCGGTGCCGAGACGGGTTCCCCGAAGACCATCAAGGTCGAAGGAGCCGAGTTGGACGTGTGTGACAACTGTGCCGACTTCGGGACCGAGGTCAAGACCCAGGAGTCGAGTTCGACTTCCACGAAGTACTCGACTTCGTCGTCCTCGTCGTCGAGTCAGTCGTCGGGGTCGTCCGCATCGTCATCTTCGTCCAGTTCCTCGTCGCGCTCGCGGCGGTCGGACATGTTCGACGACATGGACGAAATCGCCCAAGACTACGACGACCGGGTCCGCAACGCCCGCGAGAGCGCGGGGTTGAGTCAGGAAGAACTCGCCAACGAACTCAACGAGAAGGCGAGTCTCATCCGCAAGATAGAGCGCGGCGACATCCTGCCGAGCGACGACGTACAGCGGAAACTCGAAAGCGAACTCGACATCTCGCTGACGATGGGTGGTTCCTCGGACGACGAGGAGTGGAACGGCGGTAGTTCCACGGATGGAACGACCCTCGGCGACGTGGTAAAACGCAAGGACTGAACTGCCGCGGGGGGTAGAATTTTGTCGGTCGGACTCGCAAGTAGTATCTACTATGACGACGGTCGCGGAAATTTCTGTCCCCGCCGAGAAGACCGCCCTCCACGAGACGTTCGAGACACTTCCCGAATTGGAGATTCGAATGGAACACATCGTCGGCACGGAACAAGGCGAGGTGATGCCGTTCGTCTGGGTTTCAGGCGCGTCGGAAGACGAGATAGAGCGCGCCTTGCAGGCCGACTCCTCTGCGGGGGAGGTGCGAAAAGTAGACGAAGAGGAAGATGCCTTCCTCTACAAGTTGGCCTTCACCAACGGACTCCACGTTCTCGCCGAAATCGTCTTCGAGAAGGACGGGACCATCCTCGAAGTGCAAGGACACGACGAGGCGTGGCGGTTACTGCTCAGATTCCCGGACCGAAAGGACTTCGCTGATGCCTACGAGATGCTTGGGGAGTACGAGTTCGAACCAGAACTGCTCGACATTCACAGTCTCGACGCCGACTCGGAGAGCCCCCACGAACTCACCGACGAACAGTACGAGATTCTCCAAGCGGCCCACGAGATGGGCCACTACGACGTGCCCCGCGACACGACCTTAGAGTCGGTCGCCGACAGACTCGACATCTCTCGACAGGCCGCTTCTGAGCGACTGCGCCGCGCCCACCGCGAGGTCATCGACGAGTATCTGACGAGCAAGCTAGAACCGGACCCCGACGACGAAGACGACGGATAAACTGACTCGTCGGCTTCGAGAACGAGCGATGAGTCATCTCGCAACCTATTAGTCGCGCCCGCCGGTCGAATTCGGTATGTTCGTTCTCGTCAACCTGAAAGCGTACCCTTGTGACCCAGTCGAGATTGCAACGGCCGCCCGCGAGGTAAGCGACGCCTCCGGGACAGACATCGCCGTCGCACCGCAGGCCGCCCACCTCCAGCGCGTCTCCGAGACGGGCGTCGAAACGTGGGCACAGCACGTCAGCGGCGTCGAACACGGCAGTCACACCGGTTCGACGCTCGCCGAAGCGGCCGCCGACGCGGGCGCGACCGGCACACTGCTCAACCACTCGGAAAATCGTCTCAAACTCGCCGACATCGACGCCGCACTTGACGCGGCAGAGCGTGCCGACCTCGATACCTGCGTCTGCGCGAACAACCCCGCCCAAATCGGCGCAGTCGCCGCGCTCGCCCCGGACTCCGTGGCCGTCGAACCGCCGGAACTCATCGGCACCGGAACGCCGGTCAGCAAGGCAGACCCAGAAATCGTGACCGACGCCGTCGCGGCCGCCGAAGCAGTGGACGACTCCGTGGACGTGTACTGTGGCGCGGGTATTTCGACGGGCGAAGACCTCACATCCGCCAGCGAACTCGGCGCGAAGGGCGTCCTGCTGGCCAGCGGCGTGGCGAAAGCCGACGACCCGAAGGCGGCGCTCGAAGATTTGGTCGCGCCGTTGTAACTGGAGATTCGATTTTTTCAGTCGCGTGCAGATCGCCTTTCCACTCGAAGCACCCGGTGAGGCTTTCCAACGGCAACGCTCGGTAGATCAGACCACGGGTGGGTCTGAAAGGGGTCGCCCGGTCGCGCCCGAATGGGCGTGGTCGTCTGCACGACCCCTATCTGCGCCGAGGGGTGCTGAGAGGCGCAGATATGTCGCGCCAGCGACCGCGATCGGGCGAGGGCTTTCGAGGAAGTCACAGTATCGGCGTTTCTCGTGAACCGTAAAGAGCGAACAGTAACGTTCGACTCCTGAAAAATAGAATCTGTACAATCGTAATTTTCTAGGAGCGAATCACGTAGTGGTCGTCGTCTTGCTTCTCCAACGTCGCCCGCTCGCGCATCTTCACGATGTATCCCGTCACGCTGCGCTCTAACTCGTGGTCGGCGTCGATGCGCACCAGATTCCCGATGACTTGTGCGGAGGGCGGTTTCTGGGCCGCACCGCAGTCGTAGATGGTCAGCAGTTCGGACTCGCGCTCGTCGTAGACTACCACGTGGGCGTGCTGGGGTAGCTTCCAGCGGTTCTCGCCCGCTTCGGCGAGTTTGTTCATACTGGAGGTACTCGGGTGAGTGGTATAAGTCACGGTCTTCTCACGCAAGTCGAAGAGCGGACTCGAACGAGCCGAGAAATTAGGAAAGACCCCCTTCGCAAAACTCAGTCGAGAAACCGCAGTATTCGCGGGCCTTCCACGGCCATCACGAACGAGACGCTGAGCATCATGAACGTTACAGTCAGTAGCCCGTAGAGACCCTCCGTCGTCACGCCGCCGGTCGGAATAGTGCCGAGCCAGTTGCCGCCGATAGCCGCACTGCCCACCGTCGCAGTCCAGAAGAAGTATCGACTCCACCGATGGGTCGTCTCGGTCGCGTCCGAGTCGTCGTCGAACAGCAGTCGATTCAGTCGGTCGGGGTCGCTCGTGAGACGTACTACGCGGTCCGTCGAGTCGTACTCCACGACGTCGTTGTCGCTCAGTCGCGGGACGTGCGTCTGATACAGCGAGGAGTACACCTGCTTTCGTTGTCGCGAAGAGAGGTCCGCGACGGGCGTATCGTTTTCCCACGCGGCGATGCGTGCGCTCAGGTCCGTGAGGGTAATGGTCGGTTCTTCGAGAAGGTGTCGGAGGACGCGACGCCGTCGGGCGTTGCCCAGCAAGTCGAAGAGAGTCTCTCTCGACGGCCGCGCGGCGTCTGACCCACCAGTAGTCGTTTGGGAACGAATCTCTGCCATCTGTCGCTTTTTGTACTATGACACGTATGAGTAATTAATGTTTGGGTCAGGAGTTTCGAAGCTCTTCACGGCTGCTCGCCGACGTTCTCGAATTGACAGGGAACGTTACAGATGTCGGGCGAGTCGCGCCGAACTTACAACCGTCTGTCACGCCACGCCGGGAACTCCTCGCGCACACGCTCGACTCGCCCGAGGTCGATATCGGTCACGACCAAATCCGGGTCGTCGCCGGTACTCGCCAACGTCGTCCCCCACGGGTCGTACACCGTCGAGCGGCCGAGCAACGAGGCGTCCTCGAAATCTCCGGAGCCGTTGATAGCACAGACGAACAGCTGATTTTCGACGGCTCTCGTTCTGGGGAGCAACTGCCAGTGTTCGACGCGCGGGTATGGCCACGCGCTCGGGACGAGAATCAGGTTCGCGCCAGCCTCGGCGATGTCTCGGTAGAGTTCTGGAAACCGGAGGTCGTAGCAAGTCGTCATCCCGACGGTCGCTTCCTCGAACTCCGCGATGCCGAGGCTCTCGCCGGGAACTAGCATCTCGGCCTCCGCAGAGTCGTAGCCGAAGAGGTGGTGCTTGCGATACACCGCGAGTCGGTCACCGTCCCGGTCGAACAGCACCGAGGTGTTGGCGAGACCTTCGTTCGCGGGTGTCTCGACGTTCGTTCGCTCCGCAGTCGTCGCCAAATCCTCGACGACGCTCCCTGCCAAGACGCCGATGTCGTGTTCGCTCGCGCAGTCAGCAATCGCAGTGAGCGTCTCGCCGTCGATGGACTCGGCGGCCCGTTGGTAGGCGTCGAACGCGAAGTAGCCGACGTTGAAGATTTCGGGGAGGGCAACGAGGTCTGCGCCCCTCGCGGCCGCGTCGGCGATTGCCGCTTCGGCCCGCCTGCGATTCGCGACGACCGCGCCAGATTCGACCTGCATCTGAGCGAGTGCGAGTCTCACGACAGGGTCGCCTCCTCGCGAAGCGTCGCTTCGAGATTCTCCAGTTCTTCGTCGAGATTTCGCTTGAAGTAGCGCTCGATTCCAGGGACCTTCCCCTCCACGACGAATCGATTGTGGAGTCGAGAACCACCGTCCGCCGTGGGTTCGATTTCGTGCTCGCCGGTCACGCGCAGTGCCGAAGAGCGGCCGACGAACTTCACGTACCGCGGCGCGTCGCGCTCCACGTCCTCCGTGTTGACGGGGACGGTCCGGTCGAGAAACGGAATTGGGAGCTTGATGTGCCACACCGACGTTCGTTCGCCCGTCTGTTCGTAGTCGGAGACGACGCTGATAGTACTAGCTCGTCGCTCCGGGTCCGCGATGAACTCCCACACTTCTGCTGGCGGCACGCTAAGCTCGAACGTCCGCTCCACCCGGACAGTCATATCGGCACTTCGGGTTGTACTCTCAAAAACCCGCCGGACCTAGCTAGGCGTTACCTTCCAAGTCGTGGACTTCGCCCGGCCCCACTTCTCGATATCGACCTCGTCGGTCTTCTCCGCGAGCTTCGGGAGTCGCACGCCCACCTGTTTCGCGGACAACCCGAGCTGTTTGGCGATGTTCTTGGCACGGAAGTAGCGCTCGCCGCGGGAGACGCTTTCACTGAGGTACGCGACGATGCGCCGTTCCTCGTCGGAGTAGTCAGTCATCCTCACACACCGATAAGTGATTCGTACTCTTAACGATTTCCCGTGGGTAAGCACCGAATTAGAAATTCAACTCCGAGGCAGTGTCAGAACAATCTACTTCCAGAAGAGGTGCACTGCCGCGACTGCGAAGACGCCCGCAGCGACTGCGCCCGCGAAGCCCCACGCGGCGATTTCTTCCCCCGGTGCGAGGAACATTGCCGCCGCGCCCACGCCAGCCAACAGCGTGAACAGCGAGGCGAGTCCGATACCCTTGTCCGTTCCAACAGACTGATGTTCGGCCATACGCCTCGATTCCCGGGGGCGGAACTTAGTTCATTCTACTCGCGGAGCAATCCCAGCAGAACTTAGGGTCTTGAATACGCGACTGCTCGTATGGACGGGGTCAAGTCTCTCTTACTGGGCAGTAAGATACGAATACTCGGAACTACAGTGCTAGCGCTCGTTGTTCTCGTCGGTGCGGCGTTCGGGGCCGGATTCCTCGGGACGCCTAGCGTCACGGGCACGCAGAACAGTTTCGGCGACGTCACCAACGAGACGACGGTCATCCACACGAACCTCACCGTCGAGAATCCGAATCCGCTCGGACTCGACCTCGGCGGCGTCACCGTCTCGTACGAGGTGGCGATGAACGACGTGACGATGGCCAACGGCACGAAGGAGGGCGTCGCCCTGCAATCTGGAACGGGCGACCTCCACTTCCAGTCCCAGATGAACAACGAAAAGATGCCTCGGTGGTGGGTCAGCCACATCCGCAACGGCGAGCAGACGACGGTGCGCGTCGATGCGACTGCCTCTTCTTCGATGCTCGGTCGTACGTTCTCCGCACCGCCCGTCAAGCGACAGGTCGAGACGGACATCATCTCGCAGTTCAACTCCACGGAGACGCGCTCGATGAACGCGAGTCAACCGTTCGTCTCGGACCCCGTCGCCTACGTCAACGAGACGAGCGCCCACTGGGGCGAGGTGACCGAATCCGAGACGCCCATCGACATGCGCTTCGTCGTCTACAACCCCAAGACGACACCGCTAGCAATCACCGAAATCGGCTACAACATCAGCATGAACAACGTCTCGGTCGGGAACGGAACCACCGACCGCGAGTACGTCGTAGAGGGGCGCACGCAGGAGACCATCGCCGCCCAGACAGTTATCCGCAACGAGAAACTCGACGACTGGTGGGTCACCCACCTGAAGAACGACCAAGTTACCGACATGCGCATCGAGTTCTACGCGAAGATGCGAGTCGCGGGCGAGACGTTCCGCATCCCGCTGCGGGAGATGACTTACACGAAGACCATCGAGACAGACATCTTCGGCACGAAGAACCAGACTGTCGGTGCAGGAGGCACTGCCACGGCAGGCGCTGGGACGACCGTTAGTGGAGAAACGACCGCGGACGGCGGTTCGGATGCGACGACTGCATCCGACGGGACGACCGCGGGCGACGATTCGGATAGCACGACTTCCGAGTCCGATGGCGAGCAGACGACCTCCGCTTCTGGTTCCGGGGGGACGACCACCGACGACGGCATTCTCGCCGTCGAGCGCGTCTCGATCGACTGAGTGGGAAGCGTTTGGTAGGTGTTGCACTCGCCGGTAGCCTTTTTACGCCAGCGACGAGAGGGTGTACTGTATGACACGGAGTACCCAGTCTCCTGATCGAGTTCTTCTCCCGCGATGAGAACGCTGTATCGGTACGAAGAGACGGCGAATCGATTGTACTGGCCGTCGATGGCGCAGACTACGAACTGAACAGAGACGAGGCCGCCGAGTTGCAAGACGCGGTCGGGTCTGCGCTGACGGAGCGCCGCGAGTTCTTCCGGACGGCAGGAATCCACCGCGAGGACGGCACCTACGAAGTCGCGCGCCGCGGTGCGGACTCCTCTGGCAACTCGAAGGTGTTCGAGAGTTTCGACGCACTGCGCCGGATGTTCGAGCGCCTGCCAGCCGAGTTCTCTGCGGAGGATGTCGGTCGGACGGGCATTACCGGTTCGCGTCGGCACATGCTGGTGCGCCACTTCGCCGAGCATCCCACCTTCGACTGCACGATTTCGCGGCGGAATCCGCTGACTGCGGAGAAGACTAGCGTCGATGTCGAGGAGAACAGTTCTGGTATCGAGGAATCGATGGAAGAGGTCGAGGTGGCTGGAGCCGATTAGAGGCGAGTCCGGTCCCGTTTCTGGGAGTGGTCACCGTCCCGTGCCGAAAACGTAATCTAGGTAAGACCGGATTTCACCCGGCACCGTTACTAATAACAAAGCCACTCGGAATCGTCTTTCAGCACTGCCAGTCACGGCGGACTGGCCAGTACCATGACCACAACCGAGAACAACGAGCAAATCAGCCGCAGGCTCACCGAAGAGGTTTTCGAACAGAAGAACTACGACGTCATCGACGAACTCGTCGCAGAGGACTTCGTCCTCCACGACCCGTCCATGCCCGAACCGGTTCGTGGACGCGAGGACTACCGAGAGATGGCCGAGATGGGAGCTAGCATCGTAGACGGCCGCATCGAGATAGACCAACTCATCGCTGCCGACGACTGGGTCGTCTCGCGGTGGACACAGACCGGCACTCACGTCGGCAAGATGGGTAACATCGAACCGACGAACGAGGAAGTGACTATCACGGGAATCGACATCAACCGGTTCGAGGACGGCAAACTCGCAGAAACGTGGTCCGAAGTGAATCTCCTGAACATGCTCATGCAAGTCGGGGCGGTTCCGGAGGACCTCTTCTCCCCCGAACCATCGGCGGCCGACTGATGTAGCCCGTCGTCAGCGTCCCATTTTCTACGAATTTCCATCCGTAGCCCGCTTTCACGTATAGAAAATGAGGATTCAGTTGATAGTCGTGTGCTCGCTCTCCTCGTTGAGCGCCAAGTTCGCCGCGATTTCGGCGTTCCGCATGGCGTACTGTGCAGTCTGCTGGAGGCTCACCAACACCTCTCGAATCGCCAGTAGCGAGTCGTTGTCCATCTCCGGGAGGTCGTCGAGAATCTCGCTCTCCCGGTCGCCGATTTCGTGGAAGAGCGCGCGCACTTCCAGCGTCTTCTCGTAGTCACGCTCGACGGCGGATTCGACTGCGAGCGCTGTAATCTCGTCCACTTGGTCGGTGAACTCCCGGATGCGTCGCATCGTCTTCTGGTCTACGTCGATGGTGTGGCCCTCGGTTTCGAGGACGATTTCGGCGATGTCCTCCGCGTTGTCGGCGATGAGTTCGAGGTTCTTGGCGATGGAGCGGTAGCCGATGAGCGGGAACCCGCTGTCCAAGTCCACCGCACGTGCGAGCGTCGGATTCTGGTAGGCCGTGAAGATGAGTCGCAGCAGCAAGACGAAGATCTTGTTCGCCTGTCGCTCGCGGTTCAGCGCACGCTGTGCCAAGTCGGGGTTGCCGTGGGCGAGTGCCTTCACCGCCTCGCTACGCATGGTCGAACCGGTGTTCTCCAGTCGTTCGAGCAGGTTGTCGAGGCTGAAATCCTCGGGGTCAACCGAACACCGGATGGCGATACTCTCGGGTGTCTCTTCGACCACGCCGAGTCCCATCAACTGCGTCTCGGCCTTGTAGACGGCGTTGATGTGCGCGCTGGAGAGGGCGTCTTCGCTCTCGACGTAGATGATTCGCCGTCCGAGGACGTACTGGGCGACGATAGCCCGCTCGACGGCGTCGGCGTCCAGATTCTCCGCGTGGATGACCGCCTCGGCTTCCTCCGTGTGGGCCGACTCGGGGAGGACCGTCAGTGTCCCCTTCCCGCCCATTCTGAGCGACACCTCGTCACCTTTCTCGACGTTGTTCTCCTTGGCCCACTCCGCGGGCAGGGTCATCGCCAGCGTCGAGGGACCTAATCGCTGGACCTTCCGCGTATCCATGTACAGTTCATTGCATTCGAGTCACCTTAAGCTTCCCTAGATGCCAATAATTGTCGCTCGAATCTTCAAACGTCCTTCATCACGTTTCGGTCAGACGCCCACGGTATAACTGGCTCAGACCACCTTCATCATCCGGCGCTCGAACCGGCCGACACGAACCTTCCGCCAACCTCGAAGCGACTCGTCTACGTCCTCGTCGCCGGTATCGACTCGCAGAACACCGATGCCGTCGAGTTTGCGCTTCGAGGCGACGACTTCCACGTCAGATTGGCGAAGCACGTCCGGCGAAATCTGGTCGTTGCCGCGGCCGAAGACGAACCCCTGTCCGCCGATTGGCGAGACGACGACCACGTTTCGCTCGGCAAGGTTTTCCAGAATCTCTGCTTCGCTGGCGTCGGTGGCGAGGAGTTCTCCATCCCGCCACACGTCCACGCCGAGGGGTGATCCCTCGAATCCCAACTCGGCTTTTATCTTGCCGAGGGTTCCGCCTGGCCCGAGAACGTAGGTGACGCCCTCCTCCACGTCGTCAGCGAACCCCGCCGCTACACCTTCGACGCTTCCGCCGCCGAGTTGCTTGCTCGACTGGAGGTCCTCGGCGACCGGTACTTCGGCGAGTCCCTTCAGTTCGGCACGGACTTCCCCTTCGCGGTACGCGTCCTCGTCGATGTCGTTGACTTCGCGCGTCTCGGTGCCGTCGAAGTCAGCGGCCACCCGTCCGGCCGCCTCGGGTGTCACCGCGAACACGGCCGAGTAGACTTTCACGCCTGCCGGAACTCCGAGGATAGGAACTGCAGAATCCAATTCTTTCAGTGTCTGCGCGACGTCTACTGCGGTTCCGTCGCCGCCGACGAATAGCACGAGTTCTACGCCCTCGTCCACGAACCGTCGAACTGCCTCGCGGGTGTCGCTCGCGGTGGTTTCCTCACTATCTGGTTTGCCGACGACGAGCGGGTCGAAGCCTGCCGTTCGCGCCGCTCGCTCGCCCATCTCGCCGCCGTAGGTTACGATTTCCGTGTCGGGTGTGCTCTCGTGCAGTGCCGCGAGCGCTGCGCTCGCTCGCTCGGATGCGCGCGGTTCCGCACCGCGTTCGCGCGCCTCCACGACCTTCCCGTCGGTTCCCTTCAGTCCCACGCGGCCGCCCATCCCGGCGATTGGGTTGACGACCACGCCGATACGTCGCATGGCAGTTGCTACGGGCGTCGGTCGCAAAAACGGTGCGACTCTGTCGCAGGTAATCAGTGCGACTCTGTCGCAGGTAATCAGTGCGACTCTGTCGCAGGTAATCAGTGCGACTCCGTCACAGGAAACCAGTGCGGCTTCTCCCCCGAAAAATACGAGCTGATGCGGTAGCGCTTAGTAGCTCGAACCCTGCTGAAACTGCGGCGTCTGCTGGGTCGGGCCGTACTGCTGGGTCTGCGGAATCTGCTGACTCTGCACCTGTGGCGACTGCTGAGTCTGCTGACCCATTTGTGGTGTCTGCTGACCCATCTGCGGACTCTGCTGACCCATCTGCGGACTCTGCTGACCCATCTGCGGACTCTGCTGACTGTGCTGCTGGATCTGCGGCGTCTGCTGGCTACTCTGGCCGAACTGCTGGCTCTGGCCCTGCCACTGGGTGCCCTGTTGGCCCACCGACTGCTGGCCGATGGAGGACAACAACTTGTTCGTCGCATCGACAGTTTGGTCCAGCACCTGCAGCGTCTCCTGGACGTGTGGTTGTTGCTGGTGTTGCTGGAGTGTCTGGCGGCCCTGCTGGGCGACTCGCAGGAAGGCGTCTGCGAGTTCCGGTCCGTTGACCGAGTCGCGCGCTATCATCTTCTTGTTCAGTTCCGCGATGTCGGCGACGTCCTCACAGAGTCGCGCACACTCGGCCATCTGCGGGCCGTGTTCGATGCACTTGTCCGCACACCACTCGGCGACGTCCGACACCTCGTCGAACAGTGCGAGCGACTCGCGCAGTTCGTTCGACAGTTCCGACTCGAACTGCTGGCCGATTCGCTTGCGCTGGCCCATCGAACTTACCTTCCCGCCCATCTGCTGTGTGCCGAGCGACTGCGGTTGTTGCTGGCCCATCTGTGACTGCTGACTGAACTGTGGCTGTTGTTGGCCTATCTGTGACTGCTGGCCGAACTGCGGTTGCTGGCTGGTCTGGCCGTACTGCGTCTGTTCCCCACTCCCGGCGTGTTGCTGATGGTGCGTCATGATTGGTACTCCCCTTCGCTTAGGCACGTCTTATCCGGCCGAGCGCCCTTGCGAGCAAATTTCTATTCAGTCGATTCCCGCATAAACGACTGCGACCGTTCCCAATCGTTCAGCGCCGACAAGCTTGTGTTTCTCTCTCGTGGAAGCACGAAAAAACGCCACGTGACCGGTGCAGAAAGCGACGATTTCTCCGAGCGTTCTGTTCGGCGGACAGCTTCAACGGCTCCTTTCGGACGAAGCGCGCCATTCCGGGCCACAACGGTTAGGTCGGTGGAGTAATCGACATTTCAAAATAAATATTATCTCCGGTAGAACGGCTCGCGACTCGTCGTGGGGCGAGTACTGACTAGCTCACTCGCACGGTTCGTGTCACGCGTGACTATGCGTCTTAACTCTGAATCAACGTCTGCTAACTCCAAATCAGGAACTGTAATCGCCCTTGACAAGCGTTAAGACGGCGGCAGTAAAACCGTCGCGTATGTTCGCACTCGCGCAATCCGGTTCGAGTCTTCCCGCCAACGCGGCGGGCATCGTCACGACTGCTATCGGTCTCGCATTCACAATCGGCTGGTTCGTCTATCTCTATCGGTAGTCTCGCTCACTCGTTTTCTACTTCCGTCACTCGTTCGCGGAGCCACGCCGTCGCCCGGTCGAGTTCCGCTTCGTCCGTACTTTCGAGTTTGACCCGCACGTGGTCGCCGGGGTAGCTTCCGACTGTCACGTCGAAGTGCTCCTGTAGCTCTGCAAACCTGTCGATGAGGGCGCTCTCTGGCTCGTCTACGGCCACGCTCACGCTGTGTCGCTTCTCGCCCGAGAACTCCTCGGCGACCGACTCGAACATCGCCTTCATCTCTGCCGGAACGCCGGGCAGCACGTAGATGTTTTCGACGACACACCCCGGAGCGACCCCAACTTCGTTTTCGAGCAGGCGCGACCCTTTCGGGAGATGCGTCGTGCCATCGACCAGGTCTGCGTGGCTGTAGTCGTCGTGGTCGGCTATCCACGCTGCGGCGTCCGGATGTTCTTCGACCGGGACGCCGACGGCCGCCGCGACGGCTTCCATCGTCAGGTCGTCGTGGGTCGGACCGAGACCGCCCGTGACGATTACGGCGTCGTAGTCGGCGCGAAGTTCGTTGACGACGCGAGCGATGTCTGCGATTCGGTCGGGGAGGACGACCACGCGCTCGACGGTCGCACCGCGGTCGGCCAACCGTTCACCGAGCCACGCGGCGTTCGTGTTGACGGTGTCGCCGACCAGCAGTTCGTCGCCGACGGAGACGAGGGCTACTTGCATACGACTCGGTAGTCCCGGCAGCGACAAAAAGAGTGAGTTCCTCAGCCCATCCCCGGCGGCGGCCCGTCGTCGAACTCGTCGCCCGACGTATCGACGTTGAGGCCCATCTCCTCGCGCTTCCGTTCGAGTTCACGAATCTGGAGTCGGAAGTACCCGAGTCCGAGCAGCGCAAGCAGGACGCCGACGCCGACGATACCCGCGAGTATCGTCAGGTCGCGAGCGAGGTAGTACTGCACGTTGATGCTCTTGGCACTCACGTCGTCCCACGTGATGTGAACCCGTTCGGGCGGGTCGGTCGTCTGGTAGTCGTCCGGGCGGACGTGGCTCAGCAGGAAGTTATCGACGCGCATCCCGCGCGGCAAGACGACCTCGTAGGAGCCTTCGACGTAGGCGGGCATGCTGAACGACTTGCCGCGGTGTGGGGCGCTGTAGGCCAACTTCCCGTTCTTCGCGGGCGTGTGTACTATCGTCCTAGAGTCTTTCTTCTCGACTTCTATCTTCTCGGCTCCCACGACGGTGCCGTTCGGATACTGGAACTGCACGGCCGCGATTTCGACGGGGCGCTTCCCGCCGAGCGACTCGAACTCGTAGACGCCCAACTGGGTCCGGTTCGAGACGTTGTAGACGGCCTGATACTGGTCGCCGCTGATGTTGATGGTCACGTCCGAGGAAGTGTTCCAGTCGTAACTAGCCGACTGGTTCAGTTTCTCGTCGCTGATTTCGCCCGGTCCGAAGATACCGCCGGTACACCCCGCCGTAACCGCGAGGAGGGCGAGCGAACCGAACGCGAGGAGGAGGCGGTGTCGTGAGTTCATCGTTACGGGATGACGCAGCGAATCTCAGCGGGGAGGTACTCGCCGATGGCCGCGAGCAGGCCCGGCGGGTCCGTCCCTTCCTTGCAGACGATGCTCTGTTCGAGCAGACCGAGTCGTTCGACGGTGACGATGTCGTTAGCGTGTCCTGCACGGTTGACCGTCGCGCGAACTTCGCCGCGAGTCGCGCTGTTGACGTTCACCCGACCCGTGCCACGGGTCCAGTCGTACAGTCGGTCGCGCTCTTCGTCTGCGAGTTCGGATGCGCCGGCGTTTCCGTCGCCCTCGCGGTAGACGAACCGGAGCGGCATGTGCTGGACGAGACCGAACCGCTCGACGATTTGGATGGGCGTCCCCTGTCCGAGTCCGAGGTTGTCGGCGGGAATCTCGATGTCTCGTCCTGCGTCGAGGACGATGCCGTCCTCGCCCCACGATTCAAGCGTGCCGAGGTACGTCTCGCCGTCCTCGAAGTTCGGCGTAACTTCGCCGTAGGCCTCGCGGAGGACGTTTCGCGCGACGACTTCGTCGTCGCCCTCGATGGTCACGATTGCGAAGTTGTCTTCGCGCACCCCGATGGTGTACTCCACGTCTAAGTCGCCGATTTCGTTGTCCACGAGCGACCGGAGCGCGTCTCGTGAGCGTTCGTAGGCGTCACCGCTGACGTACACCTTGGTGGCGAGTACGACCATCTACGCCTCTGCCTCTTCGCGTTGCTCGACGTTGAGTTCCGACCGCAACTGCTCGATGCGTTCCTCCATCGAATCGACGAGGCGACTGTTCTCCATCGATTCGAGCGGGGAGCCACACTCGGGGCACTCGAAGCCGAAGTCCATCGCCTCGCCGAACTCGAAGCGAATCGAGCAGACCTCACAGAGGTAGAACTCGTGTTGGTACTCGTACTCGCGGCGGTGTTCGAGCGCGTCGAGCAGGCGGTACATCTCCTCTTCCAAGTTACCGGGGATGTTGTCGTACTGGAACGTCCAGAGGTAGGTGAGCCACCCCGAGTCCTCGTCGCGCAGGCGACGGTAGGTGGCGAGGTCGTTCTCGTAGAGGATGAACAACGCGCGGCGCACGTCGTTCAGTTCGAGGTCCAACTCCTCGGCGAGTTCCTCGTCCGTCACTTCGCCGTCCGGCGGGGCCGCCGCCACGGGCATGCCTTTCGGACCGACCAACTCGTGAAGATATTTCTGAATTACTGGGTCGCCCAGTAAGTCCTCAAAAGCCATTATCGTATATGGGGGCGTTCGACCGTTTAAAACCATCGGGACCAAAAAACGGACGCGGAGAATTCTGGCCGCAAGACAGCCAGAATTCTCGCGTCTTCTTCGCATTGGTACGACTTCCGCACAGCACCGCCTGGGCCACACGCCTCCCTAACCGATTCCTTCGGTCCTCCCGACCGGTCGTCCCTCAGTCATCCACCGGCAGACTGCGCTTCGCTTGTCTGCCGAGCCTGCACTCGCTTCGCTCGCGCAGACCTCGCTCGAACAGGTCGCACCACGAGGCACCGACGGACAACCGCGTCCGTCGAGCCTGCGTTCGCTTCGCTCACGCTGAGCGCGACCGCGCGCGCCGAGGGTGGTTGAATGGTTTCTCGAATTTCCATTGCCGAACCGGCGCGTGCGGTCGCGGCGGTCACTCGAAGCGCGTGACCGCCGCGACGTTCGCGCGAGGGATGAGGACCACAGGCCCGGACGACGCGCTCCGGCGCGTCGTCCGTACTGAGGACCGCAGTCGGGTGGGGAGGAACGCGAGGCGCGCGGGCAGTGCGGAGAGCGGGCCTCGGATTGCGAGCGGCGAAGCCGCGAGCGTGTGGCTCATGCGGAGCAGTGCTGTGCGGTCTTCTAAGTATCGGGAATAGCTAGCTCTGACGAGTTCACAGTGGTCCAGCAGTTACGAATTCGTTCGAGTCCATCACGTTCTCAGCAGTAGCCACTTCAACTCAATTTACTTCTACTCACCAGTAGCTACCCTCGCCAAATTCACAACGTCAAAATCAACAAATCGGTATCTAAACTCCGCTAGTTCCGAATCGGATTGTGGGAGCCGTTGATGTCCCACTCGTGGATGCAGAAGGCGTTGCCAGACTCCTCCTCGCTGGCAATCGTCCAGTTGTCTACCTCCGCGTCCCATTCGTCGCGGCGTCCACAGCGCTGACATTCCCGGCTTTCGGGCGGGTGCAGTCGAGCCATCAGTCGATACGACGACGCGAGGCTACTTAAACGAAACTGCCGCGGCGATGATTAGAGCGACCGTCTCGACGGGACTCGCTCGCCAGTATCGCCGGTTGCGGCGCGAAAACGACTCGTTGCGGCCCAAAGTCGCTTCACCGATGGAGATGTACACCGACCGCTATGCGTAGACGCACGCTGCTGCGCGCGATCGCGGTTGCGACGATGGGGATGGGCGTCGTGACGGGGAGTCGGGGCCGTGGCGGGCAAGAGACCACGACCGGAGGAGATACGCCAACCACCACTGCCGAAGGGACGACAACGGGAGAAACGACGACCACTGCCGCCGGGGACGGCCAGTTCACGTTCTCGACTCCGGCGTTCGAGGACGGCGGGACGTTCCCGACCAGATTCACCTGCGACGGGCGAAACGTCTCGCCGCCGCTCCGCATCGCCAATCCGCCGGAGAGAACCCAGTCGTTCGCGCTCGTGATGGACGACCCGGACGCGCCGAGTCCGCCGTTCATCCACTGGCTCGTGTGGGACATCCCGGCCGACACGCGGGAAATTCCGAGAAACGTTCCGCCGGGCAGGCGAGTCGAGTCGCTCGGTGCGGTGCAGGGAACGAACGGAGCTGGAGATGTCGGCTACGCGGGGCCGTGCCCGCCGGAGGACGACCCGCGACACACCTACCTGTTCAGCCTCTTCGCGCTGGATGAACCGCTCGGACTCGAACCGGGCGCGGAGTACCGCGAAGTGCTCCGCGCGCTGTTCCCGCGAGCCATCGAGCGAGCGCGATTCGTCGGGCAGTACGCGAGAGGGGGTGGATAAACAACGACTGAGAGCAGTTCTGCAGACCGACAATTCCAAGTCGGTTCCGGGCGGGGGTTCGACTGTAATGATTAAGATGGTCAACATGCTCGTCCGCGAGGACGACTACACCCACGAGGAGTTCGTCGAGTACTGGCTGAACGACCACGCCGAACTCGCCGAGCAGTTGCCCGGCCTGCAAAAGTACGTCACCTCCACGCCGACCGACCCCGAGCAGTCCAAATTCGACGGCGTCCTCGAACTCTACTTCGAAGACATGGCCGCACTCGGGGCGGCGTTCGACTCCGAAATCGGGCAGGAAGTGATGGCCGACGCCGAGTCGTTCATCAAGATGGAAGAAGGCCCGCAAGTAATCGTCGAGGAGACGGTCCAACTGGACGACACCCAGTAGAAAACCACCCGAACGCTTTTGCGCGACAATGCCGACAGTTGCTTCGTCATGGGGGAACACGACGGGACTGAAACGGGTGTGGACGACGACGCGTCGAGCGGGGGCGAATCGCGCCGGACCTTCTTGCGGACTGTCGGGGCGGCCAGTGCGCTCGGGGGTGCAGGTGTTGTCGGGGCGCAGGAGACGACGACTGAGCAAGAGACGACGACCAGTGGCGAGGAAACGACCAGCGTAACGGGCGACGTGACGACGATATTGCTCGGCGCGCGGACCGATTACTGGCTCGGCCTCGCACCGCAGGAGATTGAGGGAGTCCAGAATCCGACGCTTCCGCTCCGCGCTGACGGGCAGTACCAGCTACTCTGGGTCAACTTGGACGGCGAGCGACACCGACTTCTGATAAACGACGATTCCGGCGAGACGCTCGAAACGGGCGACTTCTCCGAGGCAGTCGGGGCGAAGCGGGCACTGCCCTTCGTCGCCAACGAGTCGATGGCCCAGTACCAGTGTGAGTTCCACCCCGAGCAGATGCGCGGAAGTCTCGAACTCGGCGACGGATTCGGAAGCGAGACGACAGCAGAAGAGACGACCGAAGGCGGAGAGACGACGACGGGAGAAGGAGAGACTACTAGGGATGGAGAGACGACTACTGGTGCCGAAGGTGGCCAGACGGTCGATGTCGCCGTCGGCCCGGAGGGGAGCTACCTCCGATTCGTCCCCGAAGAAGTCCAGATTTCGGTGGGTGACACCGTGCGCTGGACGTTCGAGAGCGAGGGCCACAACGTGACTGCAAAGTCTGAGGCGTCCTCGAAAGTCCAACTACCGGAGGGTGCCGAACCGTTCGCGACCTACGAGGGGAATCGCTCGTTCATGATAGTCGAAGTCGGCGAGACGTTCGAACATACCTTCACCGTGCCGGGAACCTACGTCTACGTCTGTGCGCCCCACGAGGACCAAGGGATGGTCGGGCGCGTCGTGGTGAGCGAGTAGGCGAGAATAATTAGACTCTCGACACGATTCGATTAACGGTGAATCGGGGGCGACCCCAGAGGGAATTTTATGCTCGTCGGTACCGGTAGACGGGGTGTATGTCTGGGGAGAATGGGGAGAACGACGCGGAGCATCGAACGGGGCGACAACGGTATCTCGACAGACGACGGTTCCTGATGGCGACGGGGACGCTGGCAGGAGTGGGCGTGCTGTCGGGGAACGTCGGGGGACAAGACGGCGGCACGACGACAGCGGGTGGTGAGACTACCACGGAGTCCGGAACGACGACACAACAGCCCGAAGAACCGAGCTTACAGGAACAGTATCCTGGCCTTCGAATCCTCTCGGCGGACCCGCAGAACGCGGAGGCAGCCTCGCGGACGACCTACGAGAGCTTCATCACGCCCAGAGAGGAACACTACATCCGGAACCACTACTCGACGCCGGACATCGACGCCGAGGAGTGGACCGTCTCGTTGACGGGCGCGTTCGATGAGGAAGTCGAACTGACGATGGACGAGATTCGCAACGACTTCTCGACGGAAACGGTCACGCACACGATGCAGTGTTCGGGCAACGGCCGGTCGTACTTCGAACCGCAGGTCGGTGGCAACCAGTGGACGTTCGGCGCGGTCGGCAACACCGTCTGGACGGGCACGCCGCTGAGCGACATCTTGGAGGAGTACGGTGCGGACACGAGCCAGAACATGTGGCTGTCGGCGATGGGCGGGGAAGCCCCGGAGGGTGAGGACATCTTCACGCGCTCGATTCCCATGTCGAAGGTCATGGACGACTGTCTGCTCGCCTACGAGATGAACGGGAGTCCGATGAACGACGACCACGGGTTTCCGGTACGACTGCTCGTGCCTGGGTGGTTCGGCAACAACAACGTCAAATGGGTCCAACGGCTCCACCTCATGGACATGATGGTGTACGGACCTGAGTGGGAGACCGAAGACCAGCAGACCTACACCCACTGGCAGCAGTACTCCTACCGTCTCATCCCGATAGACGAGGAGGTGAACACCCGACCGCGAATCGACGTGTTCGACACGCAGGACCAGATGGACGACCCGGACATCCGCTACCCGTACATGTACGACCAGATGGTGAAGTCGCTGGTCGGCTATCCGCCGGAAGACGCGACGGTGACGCCCGGACCAGCCGGGACTATCGAAGTGGTCGGCGTAGCGTGGGCGGGCGACGACGAAGTAGCCAGCGTCGAAGTTTCGACCGACGGCGGCGAGAGTTGGTCGGAAGCGGAGTTCTTCGGTCCCGTCGTCGGAGCGACCTCGTGGCGACAGTTCCGCTACGTCTGGGAGCCAGAGCCGGGCGACTACACCGTCATGTCGCGGGCGACCGACGACCGAGGGAGAACACAACCGGCGACCATCTCGGCACCCGACGAGAAACTGGTCCGGATTACCGACGACAAGTACCCGTGGAACGTGGACGGCTACGGTGCGACGGCATACGAACCGCTCGGCGTTGCCGTCACGGTGTCGCAGGGCGAGACGGAGACGCCCGGCGGCGAGACGACTACGGCTGGCGGGACGACGGGCGGACAAACCACGACGACAGGTGGCGAGACCACCACGGTAGGTGGCGAGACGACTACGGGTAGTGAGACGACGACAGACAACTCGTCGTCGTAGCGTTCGCGTCTCTTTTGGTAGCCAGCACTCGCTGGTACTCGCTCCGTTGTTCAGCCGTCCTGATAGGCGTCCAGCAGTTTCAACTCGAACTCGACCGGCACGCCCGCGAGTTCGTGGTTGAAGTCCACCGTGACCATCTCCTCGCCGACGTCGGTAATCCAGCCAGTGTCGCCCGCCTCGCTCCTGACGAGTTCACCCGGTTCGGCAGTCACGTCGCTCCGCGCTTCGAGTTCTTCCCGCGAGACCTCCACGACTTTCTCGTCGTTTCGCTCGCCGAACGCCTTCTCGGGACCGACTCTGACGGTTCGCTCTTCGCCGACGCGCATCGTCTCGACGGCTTCGTCCAACCCCGGAACGACCTTCCCCTCGCCGACGCGGAACTCTAGCGGTTTGTAGTCGCGGTGGTCGTGGTAGACGCCCTCGTCGAGTGCGACGTCCACGTCCGTCGTCTCGAACACTTCGCCCACGTCTTCCCCCGCTGCGATTCGCCCCGTAAGGTGGACGACCGCGATTTCTCCCTCGGAAGTCATGTGCTACCGCACGACGCGGGTCCTCTTGAGCCTCACGACCACTGAGTAACCAATTTTGGTTACAGAAACGTTTTGACGGTGGGGATAATCGTTACGTCCATGCCAACCCGGCGGGAGACCATTCGGCGAGGCGCGAGCGTGCTGGCAGTCGGCGGTCTCGGCACGCTCGCCGTCGCCGAGACCGGGAGCGACCCGCGGAAGTCCGCCGACGTTCTCGTCGCCGGAAGCCTCCAGTCGGTCGCCACGAACGTCGGCGAAGCGACCGTCGAGGCCCACGGAAGCGTCGCCTGCCGACGCCTGCTCGAAGACGGCCTGCGAGACCCCGACGCCGTCGCGCTGGCCGACCCTGCACTCTTCTCGGGACTCGCCAAGCAGGTGACGACGTTCGCTACCAACGCGGTGGTGCTGGTCCTGCGGCCGGGACTCGCCGACGAAGGGAGTGAGTCGAGCACGAGCGACTGGCGCGCGGTCGTCCGCGATTCGAACCTCACCGTCGGGCGTACCGACCCCGACCGCGACCCACTCGGCTATCGAACGGTGATGGCGCTCCGTCTCGACGACGCAATCGACGCCGAGTCGGCGCTCTCGGAGACGAAGCTATTCCCCGAGACGAGTCTGCTCCGCACCCTCGAAGGAGGCGGTATCGACGCCGCGTTCGCCTACCGGAACATGGCCGTCGAACACGACCTGCCGTACCTCGAACTGCCGGAGGAAATCGACTTTTCGAATCCCGCGCTGGCCGACCACTACGCCAGCGCGAGCGTCGAGCTATCGGACAGAACCGTGCAGGGCGCGCCGATTCGATACGGCGCGCTGGCGCGGACCGAACGTGGCAAGCAATGGGTATCTACGGTCACCGAGACAAGAGAGACGCTACAGGATGCGGGGTTCGGCGTTCCGGAGTCGTATCCGAAATCGCTGAAAATCTGAGTTCGAGGACCGCTACACTTCGAAGTCCGGCAAGTCCTCGGGGGCTTCGTACTCGGCTTCCCAGTCGATGAAGTCCGTTTCGAGTACGTCACAGACGACTTGGCCGAGTTCCGTCATCGCGGCGTTGATACCAGACACGGTGTTCCACGAGTTCAACTCTTCGTGGTACTCCTTGACCTTCCAGTCCTCGGGGATGCCCGGCGCGTGGTAGCCCACTCTGTCGGCGAAGTCGTCCCAGAAGAAGTCGAACTCGCGCAGGAGTCCGAGGTCCTCGACGATTGTGAATTCAGCTTCGGTCAGGTCGGTGTGTTCGGACCACTCACCGAACGCCTGCGCCCACGCGCCGTCTCGGAGGAACGTTTCGAGTTCGTCGCGCCGATAGTCGGTGTCACCCTGCACCTCCACGTCGTCGTACTCTTGGGTGTCCTTGCCGGTCTCCAACTCCGGCGGGTCCGGGGTCGCCACGTCGAGTGTCATGTTCGAGGAGTACGCCGAGATGTCGGATAAGCCTTCGCTCCGCCCGCGAGCGAATGAGGCGGTGTCTCGGTCGCCGGACCGTGCGTATTGACCTCTTGCGAACCGTCAAATCCTCGCTTTCGGCGTGGACGGTCGTCTCGATTTATGTACCGAACGTCCTCAGAGTCGCGTGCGTTATGTGGAATAAACAACTAAAATCGAATGGGCGTATCGCAATCGCACTCGCAGTAGTCGTGCTGGTGGGATTCAGCGGACTCGGAGCGGCGTTCAGTGGGAGCGGGAGCGGCGACACAGCACACGTACGGGTCGCGCACATGTCGCCCGACGCGCCAGCAGTGGACGTGCTGGTGGACGGCGAAGCGGCCCTCGAAGGCGTCGAGTTCGGTGCAGTCAGTGACTACCTCCAGCTATCCGCTGGCGAACACGAGGTGACCATCCAGACGACGGAGGACGAGACGGTCGTCTTCGAGGACACGGTGTCGTTCGAAGCGGACACTCGCTACACCGTCGCGGCGGCAGGTGAGGTCACCGAAGAGACCTTCGAACCGCTCATCTTCGAAGACGACTTCGAGACGGACGAAGAGAACGCCTCGGTCCGGCTGATTCACGTCTCGCCGGACGCTCCGGCCGTTGACGTGACCGTCGAGGAGAGCGGTGCGGTCCTCTACGACAACGTGAGCTTCGGCAACGCGACCGACTACGCCGAGGTGCCCGCTGGCAACTACACACTTGAAGTTCGGCCCGCGACCGAAGACGACGACGGTGAAGTCGTCGCGACGTTCGACGTGTCGCTCGACGGTGACACGGCGTACTCGGCGTTCGCGGCAGGCTACCTGAACCCGGACGAAGCGCCGACTGACGAGGCGTTCGACCTCGTCGTCGCCGTCGATTCGGACAGCGAGGCGATGAACGAGTCGATGGTCCGAGCGTAGGAGTCGGTGGTTCGCGCGTAGGCTGTGTGGCCAGTTCTTTTTCGAGCGTACTCGGGGCTCGTTCGAGCGTGCTCGGGACTCGTAACCGACGATTCGACGGCGTTACAACGCGCCTAATCGGTAAAATCGATAGTTGTCGAGTGGTGGGGTAACGTTTACGAACGGCGGCCCGTCGCCCGCGTTCCGACTACGACCGATTGAATCGTCGGAACGCGGATTACCGGTCCGGACGGTCGTCTGTGTTTAATACCGAATCGTCTGTCAGTGCAGACGACATGGGGGAGAAGTACGAGTTTCTGAAGCGGACGACGGCGATGATTTTCGTGCTGGTGGTCGTCGGGAGTCTACTCGTGGGAGCGAACGCCCCGAGTGACCCGGCGAACAGAGCAAATGCTCAAGGGACGACGTCGTTCGTAGACACGACAGAGACGACGTTCAACGATACGGTGCGGGAGAATCGAACTCGAAATCGAAGCGACCGACAGCAACGCCGACAGCGCGGGACGGCGCTCGTCAGATTCGCGCACATGGCTCAGAACGCCTCGGCAGTAGACGTGTACGTGGACGGTCGGCGATTGAACCAGTCGAACGTGCTGTTCGGGGACCTCGGCTACGGTAACGTGACCGGTTACCTCCGGGTTCCTGCGGGTGAACATCGAGTCACCGTCACGGCCGCTAACGACCGGAGCGACCGGCGGTTCCGGGGGACGATAACGTTCGCGCGCGACGGCCGGTTCACGCTCGCGGCGACTCGCCGGACCAACGACGGCCTACGACTGCAAACGTTCCGTGACCGCATCGTGCGACCCGGCCCGGGCGAAGCGTCAGTTCGAGTCGTCAACCTCGCGCAGAACGCGCCCGCGGTGTCGCTCCGCGTCACCCGTCCACGGGACGGCCAGCGACAAGGGAACCAGTCTCGTCGCATCGTCGCTCGGCGAGTCGCGTCGAATCAGGCCTCACAGTACCAGTCCGTCTCCGCTCGATTCTACACCATCGACGTAGTGCAGGCGAGCGATAGGAGCATCGTCTTCGCCAGCGTCAACCGGTCGCTCGAACGCGGCACGGTGTACACGGTGTTCGTCGCCGGACGCGGGCAGGGCGCAAATACCGCGGAAGACTCACTCGACGTGTTCGTCAACGTCGATGGCGTCCGCTCCGGTGGAGACGGACGGTTCGGCACGACTGTCGACGGGTTCTACAACGGGACGACGAACGGCGGGTTCTTCGGCGGCACGACCGAGGATGGCTTCTTCAACGGAACGACGGACGGCCGGTTCACCGCGACGACCGAGGATGGCTTCTTCAACGACACGACGGATGGCCGATTCACCGACACGGCGACCACGGATGACGGCTTCTTCGACGGGACGACGGACGGCCGATTCAACGACACGACCGAAGACGGGTTCTTCAACGACACGGAGACGGTGAATTCGAGCTAGAGTCGCCGTTGGGAGTCCACGCACTTTTTCGCGCTCGCTGGAACCGAGCGACCGGTGGCGAGCGACGAACGTGGTACTCGCTCTGAAACCGACGACGAGACCGCCTCGTTCGGTGGCGTAACGGGCGTTTCGATTCCGTGAGACCCGGCCTAACCCCTGAAAGAACAGGTTTGTGAGGTACTGCGGCCGATTACGTTCGTGGACGGTCGCGCGCCTTTTTAGAGTGGTCGGTCGCAGAGACGGTCCGCATGGTGAAAATAGATACACGTGCAAAAATCGGGGTGCTCGCCGTCGCACTCCTCGTCGTCGCCAGTTTCGCTGGCTTCGGCGGGTCGGTTGCGACGTTGGCGACGGCCCAAGACACGACAGAAGACGGAGAGACGACGGTCGGCGAAGAGACCACAGTCGAAGGTGAGGAAACCACAGTCGAAGGCGAAGAAACGACCGTCGAAGGAGAAGAGACGACGGCCGTAGGAGCGGAGGGCGACGCACAAATCCGCGTCGCGCACATGTCGCCCGACGCGCCAGCAGTGGAAGTTCGAGTCGATAATCAGACGCTGTACCAGAACGTCAGCTACGGCGAGGTGAGCAGTTACGTCGCCACTGCCGCAGGCGAGCATTCGGTCACCATCCTCACGGCCGAGAACGGCTCGGTCGTCTTCGAAGGGAACGTCTCGCTCTCGGCGGATACCCGATACACCGTCGCCGCCGCAGGCGAGGTGTCCGAGAACGCGACCCAACCGTTCGAGCCTATCGTCTTAGAAGACGCGTCCGAGGCACCGGGTGCCGGTGAAGCATCGGTCCGACTCGTCCACGTCGCGCCCGACGCTCCGGCCGTGGACGTGACCGTCAACTCGACCGGTGCCGTGCTGTTCGACGACGTGGCGTTCGGCGACGACACCGAGTACGTGACCGTTCCCGCTGGCGACTACAGAATCGACGTGCGGAACGCGACCGAGGACGACAACGGCACCGTCGTCGGGACGTTTAACATCAGTCTGGCAGAGCGGAGCGCCTACTCAGGATTCGCCTCTGGATACGTCTCCGAGGACGCGCCGACGAACAACTCCTTCCGGCCGTTCGTCGTCTTGGACGTGACCGAATCGGAGAACGTGACGACCGTGGGCAACGAGACCACGACCGTTGCGGAGACTGAGACGGCGATGCCGGAAACCGAGACGGCCATGCCGGGGACCGAAACGACCGCCGTCGTTGCCACCGAGACGACCGAACTGAACGAGACGACTGTCTGATGAGCGAGATGGCTGTCTGATAGACGACTGCCCGTGCGACTCGTCGCACGGGCGATTCTCTGGGAAATCCGTGGTTCGTGCCCGACTACGTCGGCTTACAACGATGGAGCGACTACGCGCTTTATTGGCTCGTCGGTCGCAGGGCGGTCCATGACCGCCAAGGACCGAAACGCGCGAGTCGCCGGTGTCGGACTCGCGTTTCTCGTCGTCGCCGCATTCGTCGTCGGCGGCGGGTCTGCAGCTATTCCGTCGCTTTCGCAGGAGACGACGGCGGAAACGACCACGGGCCAGGAAGAGACGACGACGATGCGTTTCGGGGAGACGACGACTACCGACGTTTCGCAGGGTGGCGACGCGAACGTTCGCATCGCGCACGTCTCGCCAGACGCCCCCGAAGTGAACGTCCTCGTAGACGGCCGAGCAATCGCCCGAAACATCGCGTTCGAGAACGTGAGCGAGTACCTGCCAGTCGAACCCGGCTCCCACACGATTACAGTTCTCCGGGCGGCGAACAACGTGAGTTTAGGCAACGATACAGTCTCGTTCGAAGCCGAGCGAAACTACACCGTCGCGGTGGTCGGCGAGTTCTCGGACAACGGGACGACAGCGCTTCGACCGCTCGTCCTCCGTGACGACGCCGCGACACCCGACGCCGACTCGGTAGCGGTTCGGTTCGTCCACGCTTCGCCAGACATCGGCCCCGTGGACGTGACAATAAACGAGACTGGTAGAGTGCTGTTCGACGGCGCGACGTTCGGGACGGGAACGCCTTACCGTGTCCTTCCTGCGGGCGACTACGAGTTCGAAATCAGGCGTGCTACCGAGGAGAACGAAGGACCAGTGTTGGCGCAGTTCGCGGTCAGTTTTGACGGAACTGGCGGCTACTCGACGTTCCTGACTGGCTACGACACGGTCGGTGACAGTCCGTCGGACGAACTGCTGAATCTGAGTTCCGTCGTCGATATTCCGCCCGAGGACGTTGCGAAAGAGTCGGAAGTTGACGGGAACGAGACGACTGAGAACGGTACGACGGTGGAGCGCGAGACGACTGAGAACGGCACAGCGACGGAGAGCGAGACGACCGGCGAAACTGAGACGACCGGCGAAACTGAGACGACCGGCCAAACCCAGACGACTGCCGGAGCGGAAACCCGAGCAGGAAGTTAGTCGATTCGCTCGGCCACGTCCGAGAGTTGTTCGAGTCGCTGTTTTCGGGCACCGTCGCGGAGCGCTTCCTGATTCTCGGTCGGACACTCCAACTCCGGCACCGGGGTCGGCGTGCCGTCCTCGTCCAGCGCGACGAACGTGAAGAAGGAAGTCGTCGTCTGGCGTTCCTCGCCGCTCCGTGGGTCTTCCGCGCGCACGTCTACCTTCACGTCGATGCTGGTCCGGCCGGTGGCGAAGACGTACGCTTCGACCACGGCGACTTCGCCGAGGTCGATTGGGCTGATGAAGTCTACGTGGTCCATCGAAGCAGTGACACACTGGTGGTTCGAGAACCGCATCGCCGCGATAGCCCCGCAGATGTCCATCCAGTGGAGAACCGCGCCACCGAGTGCCCGCCCGAGGTTGTTGGTGTCGTTCGGGAGGAGAAGTTCGGTCATCTCGGTGTACGAATCCATCAGGGTCGCGGCTTCTACGTCGGTCATATCTGGAAATTCTCGTGGATGGTGTTTCTAATTTTGGATAGAGGCTGGACGTCAACGTTGGAGTTAAATCGAGTGCACAACCGACCGCTGAGAGCAGTGAAATCGGTTTCGAGCTAGCTACTCCCAGTACCGAGAAGAGACCACACCGCCTCCGCAGACCACACCCTCCCCAACCGATTCGCGCTTCGGCTTTCAGCCTTCAGCACTCATCCACCGGCAGACAGACCGCATCTGCCGAGTCTTTCTTCACTTCGTTCAGAAAGACCTCGCGCGACTCGTCGGCCCACGAGAGGCCGACGGCGCGCGCCGGAATAGCTAGGACCTTCTGTCGAATCTTCACCAGCTAGCTGGCACGTGCGGCGGGGCACGAGGCCGCGACCATTCGTGCGAGGTTTTGGCGAACGAACGTGAGCCAAGGCTCGAAAGAGCTTGGTCTTTCGGTGGACGAGCGGAACGACTGGAAGGAGTGGAGCGAATCGGTTAGGGAGGGACGTGGCGTTCGCAGTTGCGGTCGCGGTGCGGCCTCCTCGGCACGGGAGTAGCTAACTGCTCTGCAACTGTCTTATTCCTTCCAGACCCCACACGAAGTACACCGACACCGAACTCATGATACACCCCACGAACTACCCAATCCCTTAGAACAACCGAATACAGAGATGATAATTATCTCCTCACCGACAACGGTAAAAAGCGAGGGTGTGTAACGCGACTAATGACCGATGGAGTCGATTTAGACGCCGACGACGGGGGCGAGGGAAGCGTCCAAGTCGTCGGAACCGCCCACGTCTCTGCGGAGAGCGTCGAGCGGGTCGAGGAGGTCATCGAGGACGAGCGACCGGACGTGGTCGCGGTCGAACTCGACGAGGGTCGCTATCGCCAGATGCAGGGCGAGGTGGCCGACGACCTCGAAGCCTCAGACCTGTTGGACGGCAACACCGTCTTCCAATTTATCGCCTACTGGATGCTATCCTACGTGCAGGCCCGGATGGGCGACCAGTTCGACATCGAACCCGGCGCAGACATGAAGGCCGCCGTGGACGTGGCCGAGCGCGTCGGCTGTGGCGTCGCACTCGTAGACCGCGACATTCAGACGACGATTCAACGGTTCTGGGCACGGCTCACCTTCGTCGAGAAGTTACGGATGGTCTGGGAGTTATTTCTCGCCATGTTCGGCTTCGGCGGCGGCGAGGAGGTAGACCAAGCCACTATCGAACAGATGACCGACGGCGACGTGGTGACGGCGATGATGGAGGAGTTCCGCCAGTTCTCCCCCGGCGGCGCAGAAGCACTCATCGACGAACGAGACGCCTTCATCGCGCACAAACTCGTCGCGCTCCGCGAAGCAGGCCACAACGTCGTCGCGGTAGTCGGTGCAGGCCACCAAGCTGGCATCGAGGAGTACTTGCTGAATCCCCAGACGCTCCCGCCGATGGAGGACCTCGTCGGCATCGAGTCGGGGAGTCGCTTCTCGGTGTTCAAGTTCTTCGGCTACGCTATCATGGTCGGCTTCTTCGCCTTCTTCGTCCTGCTGTTCATGGCTGGCGTGGAGAACGCCTTCTTGTTCAAAGTGTTCGCTGCGTGGTTCCTGTTCAACGGCATCTTCGCGTTCGGACTCGCCAAACTCGCCGGAGCGCGCTGGACGAGCGCGGGCGTCGGCGGCGCTATCGCGTGGCTGACCAGCGTCAATCCGCTGCTCGCGCCGGGGTGGTTCGCAGGCTACGTCGAACTCAAATACACCTCCGTCAACGTCGGCGACATCGGGAAGATGAACGAACTGCTCCAGAACGAGGAGCTACCGATTCGTGACCTCTTCGGGCGTCTGCTCGACGTGCCGCTGTTCCGACTCATCGCCATCGTCGCCATGACGAACGTCGGGAGCATGATAGCGAGCTTCCTGTTCCCGTTCGTCATCCTGCCCATCCTAGCTCCGCAAATCGGCGGCATGGACGAGATTACGCGACTGATGATGGAAGGCGCGCAAAACAGTGCGGACCTTATCATCGACACATTCACAGTTCTCCTATGAAAATCAGATTCAGCGGTCGTGAACTACTTGACCTCGCGCTCGCATGGTTGGCACTCGGCGTGGCGTTCGCGCTGGTGTTCGGTGGCGGCCAACAGTTGTTCTACCAGCCTGCACTGCTCACTGCCATCCTACCGATTACGATGGCGACTGCGGGACTCGGCTTCCTCCTGCACGAGTTGGCCCACAAGGTCACGGCAATCCAATTCGGACAGGTCGCCGAGTTCCGCGCCGACTACGGCATGCTCCTGTTCGCCATCATCGGCGCACTCGCTGGCTTCCTGTTCGCCGCGCCGGGCGCGGTGTACCACCGCGGGCGTTCGACTGCGCGCGAGAACGGCATCATCGCGTTGGCCGGACCGGTGACGAACGTCGTGCTCGGCGCCCTGTTCGTTCCCGCCTTGCTCGTGTTTTCGGGCGACTCGTTGCTCGCCACGCTCGCCCAGACGGGCGTCAGCATCAACTTCCTGCTCGCAGGGTTCAACATGCTGCCGTTCGGCCCGCTCGACGGCAACACCGTCAAGGACTGGAGTTTCACCGTCTTCCTCGGGGCCGCGATTCCCTGCTTCGGCCTCGCGGCGTGGGCGCTGTTGTTCCTCGGTCTGGGCTTCTAACCCAGAGCGGAGCTATTTTACCCGCCGGACGCACCTACTCGCACATGAGCGAGGACGGCGCGAACGACGAGAATCGCGCGGAGGACGGAGGGAACGAGGAGGAACTAACCTACGCAGAGGCGGGCGTAGACATCGATGCCAGCGAAGCGGCTACGGCGGCACTGGTCGGCGCAGTCGGTGACATCGACGAGAGCGAGTACGCAGGTCTCATCGACATCGGCGACCGCTACTTGGCGCTCGCAACAGACGGCGTCGGCACGAAACTGCTCGTCGCGGAGGCGCTGGGCGACTACTCGACGGTGGGCATCGACTGCATGGCGATGAACGCAAACGACCTCGTCGCGTCGGGCGTCGAACCGGTCGCGTTCGTGGACTACCTCGCGGTGGACGAACCCAGCGAGGAATTTTCGGAGCAAGTCGGCGACGGACTCGCCGCGGGTGCCGAGGAAGCTGGCGTTGCTCTCGTCGGTGGCGAGACGGCCGTAATGCCGGACGTCATCAAAGGCTTGGACCTCGCGGGGGCGTGCGCGGGACTGGCACCGAAGGACGCCATCTTCCCCGGCGAGGCAGAGGAGGGTGACGCGCTGGTCGGATTCCCCTCCTCGGGGATTCACTCGAACGGACTGACGCTTGCGAGGGAGGCCGCGACGAGAAATCACGAGTACGAAGACGTGTTTCCGCTGGATGCTACAAAATCGGTGGGAGAGGTACTACTCGAACCGACGCGGCTCTACACGTATCTGCTCGAACACTTGCGGAAACAGGACGTTCACGCCGCGGCCCACGTCACAGGCGGCGGGTGGACCAACCTCTCGCGGATGGGCGCGTTCCGGTACGAGATTACCGACGCGTTCGACCCGCAACCCGTCTTCGAGTTCGTGCAAGAGCAAGGGAACGTCAGCGACGAGGAGATGCACCGGACGTTCAACATGGGCACCGGGTTCGTCGTTGCGCTTCCGGCGGGGGACGCCGAGGAGTTAGTTTCTGAGACGGACGGGCGCGTGATTGGCGAGGTACGCGAAGGCGATGCGGTGGCGATTCGCGGATTAGAGTTGTGAGTTCTGTGTGCAGTCGGTCTCGGTTCGGTATTTGAACGTTCGTGTCGAGTCGGAGGTTTGAGTCGGGTTTTTCGGACGCTATATTTCGTTTCGAACGGCTCTACTACTGCGATGGACCACGAGCAGTTAGCTATTCCCGGTGCCTAGAAGACCGCCCCGTACAGCACCGCAATAGACACACACCTCCCCAGCCGATTCCTTCGTTCGTGCCCTTCGGGCACGTCACTCAGTCATCCACCGGCCGACTGCGCTTCGCTTGTCTGCCGAGCCTGCACTCGCTTCGCTCGCGCAGACCTCGCGCGGATGGTCGCACCACATGGGTGCGACCGCACGCGCCAAATCGTTCTTGGGTCATGGCGCGCGGAGCGGTTGCGGTGCCGTGCGGTTTCTCATCGGTTTCGGGAGTAGCTAGCGTCGTCGCGCTCACCGCTTTTTCTTCGCTCTGTAATCAGTTTCAGTCCTGAGGGTAGCAGCTATTTCCACCCATCCCAACTGCTAGAAAGCACCCAAACTAGATTGCAACTCCCGCTCGCTCTCCTCCTCCCGAAGTTCGTAGCCCACCAAATCGCGCATGTCCACCGCGTAGTTCGTGCCGCCTCGACTCAGGACCAACACCCGGCCTTTCGTCCCCAGTACCTCGCCGGTCGAAACCGTCTCCACGACCGGCCGCGAGTCGAGTTCGAAGCCGTAGTCGAAGTCGAAGGTGTCCAGTGGTTCGAACTCGGCGAGGGCCTCTTCCCATTGCTCGGTGTTCACCGCTCGGTGGAGGCCGTCCATCTTCTGGGGGACGCGCACCCGGTCGGTGAACTCCTTGGCTATCTCGGCCTCGATTCGGCGGGCGATGCGGCCGTCTTCGACCGTCCGAAGATGGGCCGCTCGGTCGGCTCCCTGCTCGCGGAGTCGAGTGTCGAGTCGCCACTCCTTGGTGACGCCGACTTTGAACGTGGCGGGGGCGAACGCCGCGAGGTAGATGGCGTGGTCCTCGAAGCAGTCCATCTCGTCTTTCAGGCAGGTGCCCGTACAGCGAGCGCAGACCCACGTGTGGGTGTGAACGTCGCAGTACGGGGCGTTCGGACGCGGACAGTTTCGGTGGTCCGTGCCGTCGAGGACGCCCGCACAGCGGCGCTCGCCCAGCGAGTAGGCGAGGTCGGTACCGCGTTCGAGTGGTTCGACTCGAACCGTTTCGCCGTCGGATAGCAACAGCGCTGGTGGGTCCTCACTCCCTGCACCCGTTTCGTAGCCGACGACTTGCACGGCGGCGGCTACGGACTTCCCGATAATAGGCGTACCGTTCGGGACCGCCGAGTTATTTTCACAGAATTTTTAATGTAATTATGTTTCAAGAGAGTAACATACATGAATTTCCGGGTGGATAAAATTTAACATCCATGCTAGATAGTTACAAATGCAATGCGAGAAAACGACAATGGTATTTCCCGACGTAACGTACTGAAAGTGGCCGGTGCCTCCGTCGCAACTGCCGCTGGCAGTGGTCTCGCGGCCGCGAAGCCCGGAGACACGGTCGAAGTGAACGTCGGTTTCAACTCTGCGCGTGGCCGCTCGATGGCCAAGAGCCAAGCCAACGAAGTCGTCCGCGACTTCAACTCTATCGACGCGCTCACGCTTCGCCTGCCGGAGAAGGCGGCGACGGCACTGGAGCGGAACCCGAACATCCGCTACGTCGAAGAGAACGGCACGATGCACGCGCTCGCACAGGACCTGCCGTGGGGTATCGACCGCGTGGACGCAGACATTACGAACGCGAACGGCGAAGTCGGTAGCGGGGCCGATATCGCTATCATCGATACGGGTATCGACGACGACCACCCTGACCTCCAGGCCAACCTCGGAGCGGGTAGGGCGTTCGCCGAGTGTGGCTCCGGTGGCTACTTCGGCGACTGTTCGTACCAAGGCAACGGCAACGCCTGTAACTACGCGTGGTCCGACGACAACGACCACGGCACCCACTGTGCCGGTATCGCGGCTGGTGACGACAACTCGCAGGGCGTAGTCGGTGTCGCATCCGACGCGACGCTCCACGCCGTGAAGGTGCTGGACTGTGGTGGTAGCGGTTCGTTCTCGGACATCGCGGCCGGTATCGAGTACGTCGCTGACCAAGGCTGGGACGTGGCTTCGATGAGCCTCGGTGGCTCCTCTGGCTCCTCGGCACTCCGAGACGCGTGTCAGTACGCACAGGACAACGGCGTCCTGCTCGTCGCCGCTGCGGGCAACAGCGGTCAATGTACGGACTGTGTCGGCTACCCGGCGGCCTACCCCGAAGTCATGGCTGTCGCGTCCACCAACGACAGCGACGGGCAGTCGAGTTTCTCCTCGCAGGGTCCAGAAGTGGACATCGCCGCACCTGGTTCGGACATCTACTCGACGGTGCCTGGTGGCTACGACACGTTCTCGGGCACCTCGATGGCGTGCCCCCACGTCTCCGGCGCTGGTGGCCAACTAATGTCGAACGGTGCGACGAACGGCGACGCTCGCAGCACGCTCAAGAGTACGGCCGAAGACATCGGTCTCTCGGACAACGTCTCTGGGTCGGGTCTGCTCGACGTTGCAGCGGCGCTCGGCCACGACTCGTCGGACAACTAACCTGATTGACCCCCGTTACGGCGGTCTTTTCTCGTTCATCGCGTTGTTTCGGTCACACTGTTTCGGTCAAGTTGTCTCGGTCATGCTCAGTTCGTGGGCGTGCCGTCGAGAGGTTCGCGCATCGTGTGACTAGTTTCGACGCGTACTGCGGCGAATACCGAGGAGCGGAACACGATTAAATCGGGCTGAAAAGTAACTACGATAGTTGCAGTAGTTTAATTAATGAATTGTTCTAGAAGAAATTTTTAATAGCGATACATAGTGAATTATTCTATCGCATGCCACGCAACGACAATGGTGTTTCGCGGCGAAAGGTGCTGCAAATGGCCGGTGCGTCTGCGGCGACGCTCAGTGTAACTGGACTCGCGGCGGCGAAGCCAGACGACACAGTAGAGGTAAACGTCGGTGTCAAATCCGAGCGCGGTCGTTCGCTCGCGCTCGACGCGGCCGACGAAGTCGTTCGGAACTTCGACTCGCTGGACATCGTCACACTTCGGGCGGCGAAGCAGGCCGTCACGGCGCTCGACAAGAACCCGAACGTCCGCTACGTCGAGGAGAACGGGCAGATGCACGCGCTCGCACAGACCCTGCCGTGGGGCATCGACCGCGTGGACGCGGAGGTCGCACACGCCAACGGCGAAACTGGCAGTGGTGCCGACATCGCTATCATCGACACGGGTATCGACGACGACCATCCGGACCTGCAAGCGAACGTCGGTGCAGGCGAAGCGTTCGTCAGTTGTCGCGGCGGTAGCTGCAACTACGCGTGGACGGACGACAACGACCACGGCACCCACTGTGCCGGTATCGCCGACGCCGTGGACAACAGTCAGGGCGTCGTCGGCGTCTCGACGGACGCGACGCTCCACGCAGTGAAGGTGCTGGACAACAGAGGGAGCGGGTCGTTCTCGGACGTTGCCGCAGGTATCGAGTACGTCGCCGACCAAGGCTGGGACGTCGGTTCTCTCAGCCTCGGAGCCAGCAGTGGTAGTCAGGCCGTCAAGGACGCTGGCGTCTACGCACAGAACAACGGCGTGTTCCTCGTCGCCGCGGCGGGCAACTCCGGCCCGTGTACAGACTGTGTCGGCTATCCGGCCGCATACGACGAGTTCATGGCGGTCTCCTCGACGAACTCCAGCGACGGCCTGTCGAGTTTCTCCTCGACCGGTCCGGAAGTCGAAATCGCCGCACCCGGGACGGACATCTACTCGACGGTCATCGGCGGCTACGACACCTTCTCGGGTACCTCGATGGCGACTCCGCACGTCGCCGGAACTGGTGGTCAGTTGATGGCCAACGGCAGCAGCAACTCCCAGACCCGTAGCACGATCAAGTCCACGGCCGAAAACATCGGTCTGGCGAGCAACGAGTCTGGTGCTGGACTGCTCGACACTGCGGCCGCGCTCGGTTTCGACTCAAGCGACAGCACGTAAGCTCCTCCTGGTCTACATCCCCCGCTCAATTCGGGTCTCGCAACCTAACGACGCGAAGCGAGGATTTCGGGCGAGCGGCAGGATGTGCATAGATTCAGTTATTTTGTCGCGCTGAACCCCCATTCCGAAACTATTTTTAGTTACTTTTACTAAAAGAATCAGGCATAGAAGTAATTATCTCTGATATTTTAATACCGTTTCAGAAAGTATTATAGGTGTGCCATGGAACGTCAAGACGCATGTTGGGTAATGACAATGGTGTCTCTCGACGTAACATTCTGAAACTGGCCGGTGCCTCTGTGGCAACTGCCGCTGGCAGTGGTCTCGCGGCCGCCAAGCCCGGTGACACGGTCGAAGTCAACATCGGGTTCTCCTCCGAGCGCGGTCGTTCGCTCGCGCTCGACGCGGCCGACCACGTCGTCCGTGACTTCGACTCGCTGAACATCGTCACACTTCGGGCGGCGAAGCAGGCCGTCACGGCGCTCGACAAAAATCCGAACATCCGCTACGTCGAGGAGAACGGGCAGATGCACGCGCTCGCTCAGACTCTCGACTGGGGACAGGACCGAATCGACTCGGAAGTCGCACACGCGAACGGCGAGACAGGTGCAGGTGCCGACATCGCCATCATCGACACGGGTATCGACGACGACCACCCCGACCTCAGCGCAAACATCGGCTCCGGCAAGTCGTTCGTCGCCTGTTCCACGAAGGGTGGCTGTCGCTACGGTGCGAAGCCTGCGAACAACACGTGTAACTACAGTTGGACCGACGACAACGACCACGGCACCCACTGTGCCGGTATCGCCGACGCAGTAGATAACAGTCAGGGCGTCGTCGGTGCTTCGACGGACGCGACGCTCCACGCCGTGAAAGTCCTCGACAAGTGTGGCAGCGGGTCGTTCTCCGACATCACGGCCGGTGTCGAGTACGTCGCCGACCAGGGCTGGGACGTTGGCTCGATGTCCCTCGGTGCGTCCTCGGGCTCCTCGGCGCTCCGAGACGCCTGCCAGTACGCCGTCAACAACGGCGTCTTCCTCGTCGGTGCGGCTGGCAACTCCGGGCCGTGTACGGACTGTGTCGGCTACCCGGCGGCCTACCCCGAAGTCATGGCGGTCTCTTCGACGAACTCCAGCGACGGCCTGTCGAGTTTCTCCTCGCAGGGACCGGAAGTGGACATCGCCGCGCCCGGGACGGACATCTACTCCTCGGTCGCGAACGGTACCTACGACACCTTCTCGGGCACCTCGATGGCGACCCCGCACGTCGCAGGTGTCGCCGGGCTACTGATGGCCAACGGGTACACCAACACGGAAGCCCGCAACCAGTTGGCGAGTACGGCCGAAGACATCGGTCTGGGTTCGAACGAGTCCGGTGCTGGACTCCTCGACGCAGCGGCCGCACTCGGTCTCGACTCGAGCGACAGCACGTAGAACCGACCTCGACTCCCGCGCTGGGAGTCGTCGTCTTCGAAGACCCCGAAGCCGCGTCATCCCCTTTTCGCCCGAACTCCCGAGAATCGAACCCGTGATAGCAGAAAATTCTGAACTTATACTCGGAGAATGTTTTCTCCAGTGAATTTTTATCAAATGTGCAAAGAAAGAATATAAAGGTGGCGTGCGACTGGTAGCTTGCTATGGTACACCAACCCGATGGCATCTCGCGTCGTTCCGTTCTGAAAGTCGCCGGTGCATCGCTTGCGACGACAGCTGTGAGTCCGCTCGGAGCGGCCGCAGACGACCAGACCGTCGAGGTGAACGTCGGCTTTTCCGCCGAGCGTGGCCGACAGGCCGCCTTCGACGCGGCCGACCACGTCGTCCGCGAGTTCGGCTCTATCGACGTCGTCACGCTCCGCGCGGCGAAGAAAGCGGTCGCAGGGCTCGAAAACAACCCCAATGTCCGGTACGTCGAAGCGAACGAAACCGTCGAGGCACTTGCCCAGACGCTCCCGTGGGGACAGGACCGCGTCGATTCGGAAGTCGCTCACAGCAACGGCGAGACGGGTGCTGGTGCCGACGTCGCCATCATCGACACCGGTATCGACAGCAACCACCCGGACCTGGAGGCCAACATCGGGAAGGGCCGCGCGTTCACGGGCGGCATCGAGTCTTCCAACTGGGAAGACGACAACGGTCACGGTACCCACTGCGCCGGCATCGCCGACGCCATCGACAACAGCCAGGGCGTCGTCGGCGTCTCGACGGAAGCGACGCTCCACGCCGTGAAGGTCCTGACCGCGTCGGGGTCCGGCACTACCTCGGACGTCGCCGCCGGCATCGAATACGTCGGCGACCAGGGCTGGGACGTCGGGAGCCTCAGCCTCGGCGGCGGTGCCTCCCAGACGCTGAAAGACGCCTGCGAGTACGCTTACGGACAGGGCGTCCTACTCGTCGCCGCGGCGGGCAACGACGGACCGTGTACGGACTGTGTCGGATATCCCGCGGCGTACGACGAGTGCGTCGCCGTGAGTTCGACGAACCAGAACGATGAACTGTCGAGTTTCTCTTCGCAGGGGCCACAGGTCGAACTCGCCGCGCCCGGGTCGAACATCTACTCGACGTACCTCGCCGGGACGTACGACACGCTCTCGGGCACCTCGATGGCGTGCCCGCACGTCTCCGGCGCTGGTGGCCAACTAATGGCCGACGGATACACCAACACTGAAGCGCGGAGTCGGCTGAAGAACACGGCCGAGGACATCGGACTTGGTGCGAACGAGTCCGGTTCCGGACTGCTCGACGCCGCCGCGGCGCTCGGCCTCGATTCGAGCAACAGTACGTGAGGGGTATCTGCGGGGCCAGTCTGTCATCCACGACCGCCCCTGAACGCGACTCCTACCTTCTTTCACAGAACCTACCGACGGCGGAACCAATTAAATTCCATAGTATCAATAGTTAACTTTTAGTTATTTGGGCGTGTGTCGAATATTGATGCCAGAACGACAATCCATCACACGCCGAACTGTCCTGCAAACGACCGGTAGTTCGCTGCTCGCACTCGGTGCGACGGGTCTCGCTTCCGCCGCCCCCGACGACACCGTCGAAGTGAACGTCGGTTTCTCCGGTGGCGCGGGCCGTGCGGCCGCACTCGACGCGGCCGACGAAGTCGTTCGTGAGTTCGTCTTCGACGCCGCGACGCTTCGTCTGCCCAAGAAGGCCGCGACGGCACTCGATAGGAATCCGAACGTCCGCTACGTCGAAGCCAACGGCCTGATGGAAGCACTGGCGCTCCCGTGGAACTACGACCGAATCGACGCCGACGTGTCGAACGTCAACGGCTACACGGGCGACGGCGCGGACGTTGCGGTCCTCGACACCGGCATCGACAGTGACAACGGGTGTCTGCCGAACGTCGGTTCTGGGTACGCCGTCGTGGACTGCTCGGGGTCCTCGTGCAACTACACGTGGGACGACGACAACGGCCACGGCACACAGGTCGCCGGAATCATCGGCGCGAGTGAGTCCTGTAGCTGTACGACTGGCGTCGCACCCGACGCGACGCTCCACTCGGTGAAGGTGCTGAACGACTGGGGTTCGGGGTCGTACTCCGACATCGCCACTGGCATCGAGTACGTCGCCGACCAAGGCTGGGACGTGGCCAACATGAGCATCGGCGGTAGCTCTGGGTCGCAAGCAATCAAGGACGCCTGCCAGTACGCCTACGACAACGGCGTCCTGCTCGTCGGTGCCGCGGGCGGAAGCGGTCCGTGCTCGGATAGCTGTGTCGGCTATCCGGCCGCCTACTCGGAGGTCATCGCAGTCAGTGCGACCAACAAGGACGACGAACTCGCGTCTTTCTCCAGCAGAGGTTCGGAAATCGAACTGTGCGCACCGGGCCAAGACATCACGACGATAGGCATGGATGGCGGTTGCACCACGCTCTCGGGGACTTCGTTCGCCACGGCGCACGTTTCTGGCGTCGGCGCGCTGCTCGCCGCAGAGGGCTACACTAACACCGGCGCGCGAACTCACATGCAGAACACCGCCGAGGACCTCGGCCTCTCCGCCCGCGAGCAGGGCTACGGACTGGTCGATGCGGCCGCCGCAGTCGGTCTGGATTCGAGCGACGACTAACCACTCCTTTCGCCCCTCCGTCTTTCGGAGAAAAGTTTTCACGTCTGGCCGTCGGAGTACCGGTATGGCATTCGAGAGTTCCGTCGCAGTCCAGCAGTCCGACGACCACGTCGAGTTCGCGCTCCAAGTCGAGAACGCGAGCGAAGCGGAAGCGAACCTGACCTTCCGGAGCGGTCTGAGCGCCGACTTCGCAGTACTGGAAGACGGCGAGGAAATCTGGCGGGCCAGCGACGGCCAGATGTTCACCCAAGCCCTCCGCACCGAGTCGTTCGACGCCGGGGAAACGAAGGTGTATCCGGCCGCGTGGGACGACGCTCGACCCGGGGACTACACGGTGGTCGCCACGTTGGAAGTACAAGAAGAAGACGTCGAAGCGCGAGCAGAGTTCTCGGTCTGAGTTCGTGCCGATTCGACGCCCTCGTAGACTGCCACCAATTCACAAATATTAGACTAAACTACACTCTAACTTGCGAACATTGGATTTCCTATTGGATTTAGCTAAGGCCAACAGACTTTACTGCGGGATTCGTCCTATTGTTACTCGATGCCAACTGAAACGTACGGACTGATAAGTTTACTACCAGCATTACTTGCCATCGCTCTTACGCTGGCGTCCCGACAGGCACTGCTCTCCCTGTTCGCGGGCATCTGGCTCGGGGCGACGATTCTCGTCGGGTGGAACCCCATCGCTGGCGGGGCGAAGTCACTCGGCATCGTCGTCACGCAGTTGACGGCGTCGTTCAACGTCAAGTTGCTACTGTTTACGTTCCTGACTGGCGCGATGCTCGGGATGATATTCCTCTCGGGCGGGATGCGTTCGGTCGCAGACGCAATCGTAAAGCGCGTCAAGACGAGTCGGCAGGCCCAGATAGGAACCTCCCTGCTGGGGATGACCATCTTCTTCGACTCCTACGCCTCCACAATGATTTCGGGGTCGGTCATGCGACCGGTCACCGACCGGTTCAACGTCAGCAGAGAGAAGTTGGCGTACATTCTCGACTCGACGACTGCGCCGATGGCCTCCATCTCGGTGGTCTCGACGTGGCTCGGCTTCGAAGTCGGACTCATCCAACAGCAGTTCAACGCGTTGGGCATCGAGCGCAACGCGTTCGTCGTGTTCGTTCAGTCGATTCCGTTCCGGTTCTACAGCCTGTTCGCGCTGTTGCTCGTGTTCGCCGTGGTTCTCGGCGACTGGAACTTCGGCCCGATGAAGAAAGCCGAACGGCGCGCCCGCGAGGAGGGGAAGGTGTTGCGAGACGACGCCAACCCCCTGATGGAGACGCAAGCGAGCGACATCGAGACGCCCGACCACGTGGATCCACGTTGGTGGTACTTCGCCGCGCCCATCGTCTCGCTCGTCGTCGTCACCATCTTCAGCCTCTGGTTCACCGGTGGCGGCATCGAGAAGACGAGTGCCGCGCTCGCACAAGCGACTGGTCTCGCCGAATCGGTCGGTGCCGTGTTCGGCACTTTCGACGACGCGATGAAGAACGCGGCGACAGCCGACGCGATTCTGTGGGCCGCGTTCGCTGGATGTGCGACCATCCTCGCCATCCTCGTCGGTCACGCTCGCATCTCGCTGGACGACGTGAGCGACTCCATCTTCGAGGGGTTCAAGATGGTGATGTTCCCCGTCGCCATCCTTACGCTCGCGTGGTCCATCGGCGCGATTAGCCAGTCGCTCGGCGTCGGACCGTACGTCGTCAGCATCTCGGAGGGAATCATCACGCCGGAACTGCTCCCCGCGGTAATCTTCCTCTCGGCGGCGCTGATTAGCTTCTCTATCGGCACGTCGTGGGGGACGATGGGAATCCTGTTCCCCGTCGCGGTGCCGCTGGCCCACACTCTCGGCGCGCCCATCGCCCCGGCAATCGGTGCGATTCTGACGGGGTCACTGTTCGGCGACCACTGTTCGCCGATTTCGGACACGACGGTGCTGTCGAGCATGTTCGCCGCGAGCGACCACGTGGACCACGTCAACACCCAGATTCCCTACGCCGCCTTGGCGGCAGGTGTCGCGACGTTCTCGTTCCTCGCGGCAGGCTACACTGACATACCAGTCGGCGTTCTCCTGTTGGTCGGAGGGACCGTTGTCGCTGGTCTGACCTACGTCTTCTCGGAGTTCGTCGGAGCTACGGACTCGGTCGGCGTGGCTCAGTTGTTCGAGTAGCCTTCGTTGCATCGTTCCTACGACTCTTTTTTCCGCAGACGGCGTCGGAGCATGGGCAAAAGTGATACTTACACAACTTGTTTGCGGTGTATGGTCGTCATCCTCGACGTGTCGATACCCGCCGACCAGTTCGCTCTCGGACGTGTGTTCGAGGACCAACCCGACGTGGAAGTAGAACTCGAAAAGGTGGTCCCACTGGGGAAGGGTATCATGCCGCTGTTCTGGATTTCGGGGGCTGATCCCGAACAGATCGAAGCCTCGCTCCGAGACGACCCCTTGACCAACGACGTGACGATTCTCGCGGAGGAGGGCGACCGAACGCTCTATCAGTTGGACTGGGCACCCGAGATAAACAGCATCATCCAACCGCTGGTCCAGACGGACGGCCGCGTCCTCGAAGCCGAGGGCAACGCCGAGGAGTGGGAGTTCCGCCTTCGCTTCCACGACAGGGACCGAGTCGCGGCGTTTCGCCAGGAGTGTCGAGACCACTCGCTCGACGTCGAGATACTCCGCCTCTACAACCCGGAGTTCCCCCACGAAAATGGGATACTCACCGACGAACAGACCGAAGCCATCCTCACTGCGTACGAAGAAGGATACTGGGAAGTGCCACGAGACACCACGCTGTCGGAACTGGCGACCGAACTCGACATCAGCGACAACTCGGTCTCTCAGCGGATTCGACGTGGCATCTCGACGCTGGTCAGAGAGACGCTCGTCACCGACCGGTGAGTCGGTCGGAGCGGAAATATCGAGCGTTATTTAAACCCGGTGGCACGTCAAACTCCCCGCTTTTAGCCGAAACCGGTCATAAAAACCCACTCGTCACCGAGAGACAGCCATCTATCCGTGGCTCCCTAGGAGGCAGTCGTGACCGAGAATCGTCCCCGAGGCAACCGAATCGACGACCTGTTCGAGCTGCTCTCAGACAGTCATCGCCGAGCGACGATACATCTCCTCGCAAGACGAGAGCGCCCGATTGGAGTCGAACAGCTCGCCGAACGAATCGCCTCGCAGACGTGGGACGACCCCTCTCACGAAGACGTCCGGCGGATGCACATCTCGCTCCAACATACGCATCTCCCGAAGTTAGACGACGCAGACGTCGTCGAGTGCGATTTCGATGCCCAACGCGTGGAGTTCACGAACTGGAGACCGATAGAAGAGGGGTGGCAGGAGGCTCGTTCGTGGTTCGAGCGACTGGACGAGTCCTCACAGCATCGTTCCGAAACCCCCTAATCGGCCCGTCGTCCATCTTCGGGTATGCAAGGCGAACCCGAAGTCGCGGTGCTTCGACTCGGCCATCGGCCGGGCCGCGACGAGCGGATGACGACGCACGTCGGCCTGACCGCGCGGGCACTGGGGGCCGACCGTGCGATTCTCGCTGGCGACGCGAGCAAGTCGCTGGGCACTGTCGAAGACATCACCGACCGCTTCGGCGGTCCCTTCGAAGTGGAGTTGACCGACAGTCCGAAGGCCGTCATCCGCGACTGGCCGGGACTGGTGGTCCACCTGACGATGTACGGCGAGCGCGTCCAAGACGTGGAAGACGAGATTCGAGACGCACACGGGGGCGGTGACCCGATTCTGGCGGTCGTCGGTTCACAGAAGGTCTCGTTCGACGTGTACGAGGCCGCAGATATGAACGTCGGCGTGACGAACCAGCCACACTCGGAAGTCGCGGGGCTCGCGGTGTTTCTGGACCACCTGTTCGAGAGCCGAGAGTTAGAGCGCGAGTGGCAGGACGCAGACAGGCGCGTCGTCCCCGAAGCGACCGGGAAAACCGTCGTGCCGACAGACGAGGAGTAGACAGGATAGCTCCAGTTTCGGCGAGAGCAGAGTAATACGTCTGACGACCACGGCCATCCCGGCAGTTTTTATTACCCCGGCGCGTAAAGCCACGATAGACCCATCCCTCGCGGCGTTGCGGAAACCCGCGAGGTTCCCACCGACGGCTGCAAGACGCCGCGGCCGGGACTCGTGCCGCGGGGAGGTTTGAGTGCATATCGGTGCCACCGAACGTGGCTTTGCATACGGAGTAAACTATGGAAATAGAAATCGCAACAATTGGCGGTTACGAAGAAGTCGGACGGCAGTGTACTGCCGTCCGCGCAGGCGAAGACGTTGTCATCTTCGACATGGGGCTGAACCTGTCGAAGGTGCTGCTGCACGACAACGTCGAGACAGAGAAACTACACAGCCTCGACCTCATCGACATGGGCGCGATTCCGGACGACCGCGTGATGTCGGACCTCGAAGGCGACGTACAGGCCATCGTGCCGACGCACGGTCACTTGGACCACATCGGTGCCATCAGCAAACTGGCTCACCGATACAACGCACCCATCGTCGCCACGCCGTTCACCATCGAACTGGTGAAACAGCAGATTCAGGGCGAGGAGAAGTTCGGCGTCGAAAACGACCTCGTGAAGATGGACCCCGGCGAGACGATGTCCATCGGGGACAGCGGAAACGTAGACCTCGAATTCGTCAACGTCACACACTCCATCATCGACGCAATCAACCCGGTCCTGCATACGCCGGAAGGCGCAGTCGTCTACGGACTGGACAAGCGAATGGACCACACGCCCGTGCTGGGCGACCCCATCGACATGGAGCGGTTCCGAGAGATCGGCCGCGAGGGCGAGGGCGTCCTCGCGTACATCGAGGACTGTACGAACGCAGGCCGAAAAGGCCGCACGGCCAGCGAGTCCGTCGCGCGTGCGGAACTGAAAGACGTGATGTACTCCGTCCAGGACTACGACGGCGGCATCGTGGCGACGACGTTCTCCAGCCACATCGCCCGCGTGAAGAGCCTCGTGGAGTTCGCCCACGACATCGGTCGCCAGCCGGTACTCCTCGGTCGCTCGATGGAGAAGTACAGCGGCACCGCCGAGCGCCTGAACTTCGTGGACTTTCCCGAAGACATGGGCATGTTCGGCCACCGCAAGAGCGTGGACCGCACGTTCAAACGAATCATGAAGGAGGGCAAGGAGAACTACCTGCCTATCGTCACTGGCCACCAGGGCGAACCGCGCGCGATGCTCACCCGGATGGCTCGCGGCGAGACGCCGTACGAACTCAACGACGGTGACAAGGTCATCTTCTCGGCACGGGTCATTCCGGAGCCGACCAACGAGGGCCAGCGGTATCAGGCCGAGCGACTCCTGAAGATGCAGGGTGCGCGCATCTACGACGACGTCCACGTTTCGGGCCACCTCCGCGAGGAAGGCCACTACGAGATGCTAGACGCGCTCCAGCCCCAGCACATCATCCCGGCTCACCAAGACATGAAAGGGTTCGCGCCGTACGTGGACCTCTGTGAGAGCCAGGGCTACACGCTGGGCAGAGACCTGCACGTGACCCGAAACGGCAACCTCATCCAACTCGTCGAATAATATGACCGACGCGAGCGCCGAATCACTGGAGGACCGGGTGTTGGGAGTGGTCGAACAGCGACGCGAACTCGTCAACGACGCTATCCGAGAGGACCTCCCGATAACCGACCCCGAACGGCTCTACGAAGCCGCGCGCTACATCTTGGACGCCGGTGGCAAGCGCCTCCGGCCGACCGTGCTGTTGCTCGTCGCCGAGGCGCTCGCCGACGTCGAACCCGAGACGGCGGCGTATCGGTCGTTCCCGGACGTGAACGGCGACCCCGTAGACGTGATGGCCGCGGCGGTCAGCATAGAGGTCATCCAGTCGTTCACGCTCATCCACGACGACATCATGGACGACGACGACCTGCGACGGGGCGTTCCGGCGGTTCATCGGGAGTACGACACGGAGACGGCGATTCTCGCGGGCGACACGCTCTACTCGAAGGCGTTCGAGATACTGCTCGACGCCGAAGCACCGTCCGACCGCGTCGTCGGCGCGATGGACGTGCTGGCTTCGACCTGCACGAACATCTGCGAAGGCCAAGCGCTCGACGTTGCCTTCGAGAACCGAACGAACGTGCTGCCGGAGGAGTATCTGAACATGATAGAGCACAAGACCGCCGTGCTGTACGGCGCGGCGGCGGCCATGCCCGCTATCCTCTGGGGTGCCGACGACGAGACCGTCGAGCAACTCTACCAGTACGGCATCGACGTGGGCTGTGCGTTCCAGATTCAGGACGACGTACTCGACCTGACGGTGCCGAGCGAGGAACTCGGCAAACAGCGCGGTAGCGACCTCGTCGAGAACAAACAGACCATCATCACGCTCCACGCCCGCGAACAGGGCGTGGACGTGGAGTCGCTGGTCGAGACCGAGGACGTAGACGCGGTGACGGAAGCCGAAATCTCCGAGGCGGTGGCCGTCCTCGAAGACGCCGGGAGCATCGACTACGCAAAGGAGAAAGCGGAGACGCTCGTCGCTCGCGGTAAGGACCGACTGGCGGTGCTGCCGGAGAACGAGGCGCGCGAACTGCTCGCGGGCATCGCGGACTACCTCATCGAGCGCGGCTACTGACGACTACGGGTCGTCGTTCTCTTCGTCTATTCGGTCTCGTGCTACTCGTAGACGACAAAAAATTAGAAGACGTCAGCGGGGGTTAGGCGTCCGCGAATTCTTTGAAGTGTGTGTGTTCGAGATACTCCTCTAACGTCGGCTGTCGCCAGTAGCGGACGGTTTCGCTCCGGTCGTCGTAATCGACGATGTCCGCTTCGGCGATTTTGGGGAGATGCTCCTCGCGGAGTTCGTCAGCGATGTCAGCGCAGAGAGAATCGGTGAGTTTCCGCTCCTCGTTGCGCGCTTCTTGCATCGCTACTTCGTCCACGAGCGCGGAGAGGTCGGTGAGACCTTCTTCTGCACCGACCAGCGCGTAGAGCGCGTATCGACGCCGACGGTCTGCGAGGAGGTCGAACAACGTGTCGAACGAGGGGGTCGTCACTGCGCGACCTTGCTGGAGGGCGTGGTCGCTCTCGTTCGCACTCTCTCGGACCGGGTTGTCGCTCATTCTGCGGGTGACCTCCACTCTCACATTTCGATAGGAGGGACTACAAACCTATACCTCAATATCAAGGTACGGCCCGCAGACAGTGTCAGGAGCCTAATATCAGTGCTTTTGGCAACGTCTCACCGAGCCGTAAATTACTGGTCGAGGTAGGAAGACAACATCTTTCGCTCGGCCGCCTGCAAGTGCTGGTGGACTGTCGGCGACGAGACGCCGAGCGATTCGGCGACCTCTTGGGCGGTGCTGTCGCGGGGGTACTCGTAGTAGCCTGCGAAGTACGCCGCTCGAAGCGCGGTCAGTTGCTTGTCGGTCAACTTCTCGCTCAACGGTCGGTGGTACTCTCGACTCGTCCGCTCGGTGTCTGTCACCTCTCGCTTGCCGACGAGTTCGGTGTCTGGGTAGGCAGAACGGTACGCGTCAACGATTTCGCGCACGTCGGCGTCGGGCGGGGCTTCTGCGACGAGTCGAACCTCGCCGTGGTCCGTGACGGCAGTCTTGACTGCCGTTCCGAGGTCTATCAGTCGGTGCACGTCCGAAGAAGAGAGAACGAGTTCCACGAGGCCGGAATCACCGTCGTCGGTGACGACCCGCGACTCCTCGACCGACGAATCGCTACTCGCTCGCTGGACCAGTTTTTCGGGCGATGCGCCTTCGACAGAGACGTACTCGATGAGCAAGTCGTCTGCGATGGGGACTGTCCCTTGCAGTTCGAAACGGCAGTCAAACTCCTCCGACAGTCGCCGCAGCGGTTTGTCGGACGTGGTGTCCAGAAACTCCAGTTCGACGGACGTGTCGGTGTGGAGCAACTGACGGTTCTTCACTGCGTTGATAGCGAATCCGACGATTTCGCCCAACGCCTCGAAGGCGGTCCGCTCCCGGTCGCTAAACGCTCCGGCCCGGGTTCCGGCGACGCCGAGGACGCCGAAGTTCGTGTTTCCGTACGTGACCGGAACTAAGATTGCGGAGGCAATCCCGAGTTCGACCATCAACTCGCGTTCGCGCTCGTTTATCCGCGGTTCGTCTTCGACGTTGGAGACCACGACGGGGTCGTTCTCCTCGACGACGTACGAGATGGAATTGCCTTCCTCGCGGCCCGTCGTCGCCTCGACGAGACTCTCGACTGGGTCACGCTCGGCACCTGCGACGCAGTTCAAGCGGATTCCGTCGGTGTCAGTCCACGGCGTCCCGACCCACGCGAATTGGTAGAACCCGGAGTTGGCCAACCGCTCGCAGACGGTCGCTTCTATCTCTTCGCGCGACGTCGAACCGACGAGCGACTGGAGGATGTTGTTTATCAGGTCGTTGACCCGGCTCAGGGTCGCCAACTCGTCGCGGTGTTCGGCTAGTCTTCGCTCGTCTGCTCGACGGTCGGTGACGTCGCGGGCGACCCAGACGACGACGTCGCGACCGTCTATCGGTTCGCCGAGCGGCGCGGTTCGCCCCTCGTACCACCGGATGCCTGCGGTCGTCTCCGCATCGTACTCTAGGGTCTCTACTGACCCCGTTTCCAGCGTCAGTTCGATGTGTTCGAGGAACTGCTCTGCCCGCTCCTCCGGAAACACGTCCTGGAGGTTCCGGCCGACCAACTCCTGTTGGCCAACCGTCTGAAGGCTGTCGGTTCCGGGCCCAGAGAGGACTTCCAGATATCGGCCGGTCTCGTCCAAGATGAACGCCAGGTCGGGAAACGCGGTGGTCAACTCTCGCATTCGGTCGCCGGACAACCCCGAGTCGCTCTCGACGGTCGTCGTCGCGACCGCTCGCTGGACCCGATTGCGAAGTTCCTCTCCATCGACTGACTTCGGGAGGTAGTCGGTCGCTCCTTTGCCGATGGCCTCGCTGGCAACTCGTTCGTTTCCGGCACCGGTGAGAAACACGAACGGGAGGTTCGGTTGGTCGTCGCGAACACTCTCCAACAACTCGATGCCGTCCGAATCGGGGAGTTCGTACTCGCTGACCACGCAGTCGATAGTGCCCGCATCGTCGGCCAGCAAATCGAGTGCACACTCGACTGACTCGACGGTCGTGACCGAGAACTTGTCGTCCGTCGCGAGCGGCGCTGGCGGCCCAGATTCGTCTACGGCGAGCACTCGGACGGACGGGACTGTCGGGCGGTTGTCTGGCACGCTCTTGGCCACTGTTCGTGGCAAGGCACCTAAGCCCCTTGGTCTACCGTCGAACGGAATCCGGTTTAGTTTTCCCCGGGACGCCCGAACTGGCCGACAATGGACGACGAACTACGCGAGCAGATAGAGCGCGAGGCAGAGTTACACGCGCTGGTCAACGCGGTCAAACACGAGAGCGAGGCCGACGTGGGCGCGGTCATGGGACCGCTGATGGGCGAGAATCCGGACTTCCGCCAACACGGCGACGAGATTCCGGGCATCATCGGCCCCGTCGTCTCGCGAGTCAACGGACTGAGCGTCGAAGAGCGCCGTGAGCGATTGGTCGAACTCGACCCCGAGTGGGTCGAGGAGTTGGAGAGCGAGGACGAGGGCGAGGAACAGGTCCTGCCCGACCTGCCGAACACAGACGATTACGACGAAATCCGGATGCGCTGTGCGCCGAATCCGAACGGCCCGTGGCACATCGGCCACGCGCGGATGCCCGCGGTCATCGGCACCTACGCCGACCTCTACGACGGCGAGTTCATCGTCCGCTTCGACGACACCGACCCAGAGACGAAGCGGCCGCTTCTGTCGGCCTACGACGAGATTCTGGAAGAGGTCGAGTATCTCGGCTTCGAACCCGCCGAGGTCTACCGGGCCAGCGACCGCCTCGAAATCTACTACGACCACGCGCGGGACCTCATCGAGAAAGACGCCGCGTACACGTGCTCCTGTTCCGGCGAGGAGTTCTCGAACCTCAAAAACTCCGGCGAGGCGTGTCCCCACCGCGACAAGGACAAGGAAACAACCTTGTCGGAGTTCGAGGCGATGGTCGAAGGCGAGTACAGTTCCGGCGAGAAAGTGCTTCGAGTGAAGACCGACATCGAGCACAAGAACCCCGCGCTCCGGGACTGGGTCGCGTTCCGAATCATCGACACGCCCCACCCACGCGAAGACGCCGCAGAGTATCGTTGCTGGCCGATGCTCGACTTCCAGTCCGGCGTGGACGACCACTTGACGGGCGTCACGCACATCATCCGCGGCATCGACTTGCAGGATTCGGCGAAGCGCCAGCAGTTCGTCTACGACTACTTCGATTGGGAGTACCCCGAGGTCATCCACTGGGGCCACGTGCAGGTGGACGAGTACGACGTGAAGATGTCCACCTCCACGATTTCGGAACTCATCGAAGGCGGCGAACTCGACGGCTGGGACGACCCGCGCGCGCCGACCATCCCCAGCGTCCAACGACGGGGCATCCGCGGCGCGGCGCTCACCGAGTCGATGGTCGAACTCGGCACCTCCACGACGAACGTGGACTTGGCGATGAGTACGGTCTACTCGAAGAACCGCGACCTGATAGACGACGACGCGAACCGGTTCTTCTTCGTGCGTGACGGCGAGTCGCTTCCGGTCTCCGAAGACGCCCCGGACGCCGCACACCCGCCAGTGCATCCCGAACACGAGGATAGAGGCACCCGCGACATCGCGGTCGAGGACGCCGTCATGCTCGAACTGGACGACTTACCGGCCGAAGGCGAGCGAGTCTGGCTGAAGGGTCTCGGCTGTTTCCGGTACACGGCCGACGAACTCGACTACACCGGCGACGACATCGACGCCGTGCGCGAGGAGGGCGTAGACGTGATTCACTGGGTCCCGGCCGAAACTGCGGTTCCGACCCGACTGCGGACGATGCACGGCGACCAGACGGGCCACGCAGAACCCGGGTTCGCGACGACCGACGTAGACGACATGGTGCAGTTCGAACGCGTCGGATTCGCGCGCGTTGACCGACACGAGCAAGAAGAATCCGTCGCGTACTTCGCCCACGAATAACTACGGCCACTCCGCGTCGGACTCCGCCAGCGGTTCTGCGACCACGCCGTCTCGCTGCGCGAGGACGCGGGCGTGACCCACACAAACGTCTCGGTTCTCGGCCCACGGGACGTGCAGGCGGACTGCCGCCCGATTTTCGCAGTCGTCTTCCGCACAGGGCATACGCGACCGTACGAATCGGAGGTACGTCACGTTTCGCCTCCGCTAGGTTACTCCCCCTCCCTTCGCCTCCGGTAGTTCGCTCCGCGTTTTTCGTCACCGCTCTATTCCGTTGCGCCCTTCGTCCACCACTACTTAAACGCATTTCACATCCAACCGGGGTACTAAGGGGTCTTGCTGCATTTTTTGCTGGTTATGGATGGAGACGCAGGTCGTCTCGCTGAGGACGAACACCAGCACACGTACCACGTCGGCGACGACGAATTACCGAGCAGGGCGGTCGTCTACGCCGTCGCCAGCGTTCGAAACCGAGAACCGATGTTGTTACCATCGCTACACGAGCGTATCGACCCCAACGCGCTCGACGCCTTGTTCGCGGACACGCGAACGAACGGAGAACGAAGTGACGGCCACGTCTCGTTCGACTACTGCGACTGTGAAGTCGTCGTGTTCGCCGACGACCGCGTCGTCGTTCGGTGCGACGAATAATCGACAGTGCAGGACGGAAGTAGCCGACGGCTTATAAACACCTGACTGGTCGCCCGTTACCCTCTTTCCTCCGTAGTACTTCGGTTCAAGTCTATGAACCTCGTGGCGGAGTTCACGCTCCCAGTCTCCGAATTCGCGCTCGAAGACGCGTTCGAAGCCGTGCCAGAGCTCTGCGTCGAGGCCGAGCGTGTCGTCGCCCACCCGACCGGGCGACTGTTGCCGTATCTCTGGACTCGTGGCGGCAGTCCGGACGCCGTGGACGAGGCAGTTCGGAGCGACGAGACGACCGCGGAAGTCTCGAAACTCAACGAGACCGACAACGCGACGCTGTACCACGTCGAGTGGAACGAACATGTCTCGGAGGCTATCGAACGACTGCTGTCGAGCGACCCGGTCGTGTTGACAGGGTGTGCGACCCGAGACGGTTGGGACTTCACGATGCGATTCCGGCACCGCGAAGACCTCTCGAAGCTCCAGACGGAACTCGACCGGGCGAGCGTCGATGCCGAACTGAAACGACTCCACACGCCCGAACTCCCGACCACTGGCGGCCAGTTCGTCCTCACCGAGAAGCAGTACGAAGCGTTCCACGTCGCGCTCGAAGCGGGTTACTTCGAGGTGCCGCGAGAGACCAACCTGAGCGAACTGTCCGACGAGATTGGTATCTCCTCACAGGCGGTCTCGAAGCGACTCCGGCGCGCACAGCAGACGCTCGGCCAGCGAGTGCTCGCTACTGGGCCGAATACGATACCAGAGGAGTGACTCACTCGTAACGCTCTTTCTCCGCCATCGCTGCCTCGTCGCCGTAGGCATCGACTAGCGGTTCGTAGGCGTCGCCGAGCGCGCGCATGCACTGGCCAGTGGAATGAAACCCGAGTTCGTCCGCGACCGTCTTCCAGTCGTGGCCTTGCAGGACTTTCCGAACGAGTACTCGCTCGTGCTGTAGTGTGAGCGAGTCGCTCGCCGGCGAGCGACTCGCGACGGCGTCCGGCGAACGCTCGGCGTTCGCCTCGCTCTTCTCCACGAAGTACTTCAGCGCGACGCGGCGGAACGGTCGGGGCGCGGCGTCGTAGAGTCCGGGTCCGTAGGCGCTGGCCGCGACGGCGCGCCAGTCCCACGGCGAGAGGTCGAGTTCGATACGGGCGTCGATAGTTGGCAAAAGCGCACGCACTACGTCAGCATCGACCCCCCGGAGCGAGTCGCCGAGCATCGACGTGATTCGCGATGCGAACCAGTCGGCGTGACGGTCGTGGAGAGCCCTTCCGCCCCCGCTCAGCGGGTCGAGCATGAGCGCAGAGTGTTCGCCGCTGGTGTCGTTGCGCGTGGTCGAGAGTTGAACGGTGCGGTAGCCGTTTCGGTGCCAGAACCGCAGGAGTTGGGGCGTCGCACCGTAGCCGACGCCGAGCCAATCGAGTTCGTCTTCGAACTCCGCACGAATCTCGGCGAGCAAGCGTGACCCGAGTCCCGCAGAACGAACGGCGTCGTGGACCGCGATTCGGACGACTCGCATTCCTTTCGGAATTCCGGCCGACTCGTCGCGCAGTTGGGTCGTCAGCACGTCCGGAAGCATGTTGCCCTTCACGCGCCCGCCGTCGTACATGTGTTCGCGCACGTCTTCGGGGAGGTTTCCTTCGCGGGCCAGCAGGGCGACGCCGACGACGTGACCGTCGAAAGTGAGCGCGCGCACCGAGAGATTCGGCGCGTCGAGAAGTCGCGCGAGGTCCGCGGGTTCGGTGCGGTAGTGGGCGAGGACGAGCAGGCCGAACGCCTCCCGGAGCAAGTTCTCGTCGGCCAGCAAGTCGCCGGGTGAGAGCGTTCGGTACTCGACAGAGTCGGACTCCGGATTCGCGTCTCTAACCACCTGCTCGACGGGCGGTCGAGCATCGAGCAAGAGCGCGCGGAACGCCCAGACTTCGACGGGGTCGCCCGCCGCGTAGCGAATCGGCTGGTCGAGTCGCGTTTCGGTCACTTCGTGGTCGCTCTCCGCGAGTCGGTCGCGGAACCGCACGGAGAATCCACGGCCCGCGCCCTCGTAGCCGTGGACCGTAGTCGTGAACGCCACGCGGTCGGCCGCCAGGAATCGTTCGAGCAAACCGACGGAGAGGGCGGCCGCTTCATCTACGAACAGGACGTCCGGGGCGTCGGGGAGTTCGGCGGCTTCAGTGGGCTTGGCGAATCTGATTTTGCCTGAATCGGTAGCAATCTCCCGCGGCGGGTCGTGGTCCGTCGAGATGTCGTGACCGAGTTTGCGGAGGAGGTCTGCGGCCCGGACGAACACCTCGCGTGCGCTTCGGTACTCGGGGGCGGTCACGAGTACGTCTTCGCCCTCTGCGGCGAGGCTTCCGGCGGCGATTCCTGCGGCACTGGACTTCCCGCGGCCGCGGTCTGCCTCCACGACGACGGCGTTTTTCTCTGGACCGCCTCGAAGAACCTCGAACTTCTGCACGACCGCTATCTGGTCCCCGGTGAGGCAAGCGTCGTAGGCTTCGCGGGGGAAGGTGTGTGAGTCGGGAAGTTCGGGCGGTTCAGTGGGGAAGCGAGGCTTCGGGTGGGTGAGTCCCGACTGTTCGAGTGTCTCGGTGTCGGTGTTCCAGATGGCGACGCCGCGATGCATTTGTAGGGTCTCGCAGAAACGCCGACGGAAGTTCCCCGACACGGCGTCGATGTCCGCGGGCGGCACGGCCAGCGAGCTATCGAAGTCGGTTCGCTGGTCGGCGAACTCCCCGAAGTTGGGCATCAGCAGGACGTACAAGCCACCGCCATCGACTGCGCCGACGGTTCGCCCGATGGCGTTGGGTCGGAAATCGTCGTGCAGGTCGAGGACTATGCACTGCTGGGTGGTTCCGAGTAGTTCTTTGGCTTTTTTGGGACCGACGCGTTCACAGTCGAGGTGGCGTTCTCTGGCGAGGAGGGTCGTCTCCTTTCGGGGGATTTCGGCGGCGTCGAGCGCGGTTTCGGCAGCCTCGTAGCAGGCGTCTTGGGTCCCCGTGAGGACGAGCAGGCGACGCTCGCCGACGGCTTGGGATTCAGTGTGGAGTTCGGTTGCTACGTCGGGGAGCGGCATCTGTTTGGGTGTGAGTTGGTCGTTGTGGGGTTTATGCGGTGTGATTTGGGGATTGTGAACCAGGTAGGTCGGCTTCTGGTCGTAGCGGAGAGAAAATGGGAGAGAACAGCACTGCTCCCGAAACCGAGAAGACCGCGACAGCACTGCTCTGCACCGCATCAGCCAACCCTCCCCAACCGACTGCGGTCCTCAGTACGGGCGGCGCGACGGGTCGCGCCGCCCGGGCCTCCGGTCCTCCTCCACCGTCAGAGCAAACTCTGACGAGCCTTCGGTCACTTCGTTCCCGAGGGTCTCGCGCGAACAGGTCGCGGCACGAGACACCGACGGACAAACCGCGCCCGCCGACCCTGCGTTCGCTTCGCTCACGCAACCACGACCCCGCGCGCCCGGTTGCTGGTGAAAAATCGCGGTACTGGTGTCCGTGGTCAAAAACCGGCTTATCTTCACCCGCCATCATTCGAGCGGGATTTGCGGACTAACACTCCTCCCCAACTCACACTCACAAAAAGAAATCCCGCCAACAAATCCACTCCCGGTTTCCATGTCTTCCTCTCCCACGCCGTCCAGCCATTTGAAAGCGTTTTTAAGGGGTCAAGAACAACTGATGCGTACAACCTACGCGCGGTTGATGATGCTCCTAGCCGCACAGGACTCATCCGGCAGGGGAGCCTGAGCCGACGCGTAGGAGGTGAACAACCAATGCCAGTATACGTAAACTTCGACGTCCCAGCCGACCTCCAAGACAGCGCCATCGAGGCGCTGGAGGTCGCCCGAGACACAGGTAGCGTAAAGAAAGGAACGAACGAGACGACCAAGGCAATCGAGCGCGGTAACGCCGACCTCGTGTACGTCGCCGAAGACGTCACGCCGGAAGAGATCGTCATGCACCTGCCCGAACTCGCCGACGAGAAGGGAATCCCCTTCGTCTTCGTCGAGACGCAGGACGACGTCGGTCACGCCGCCGGTCTCGAAGTCGGCAGCGCGGCTGCCGCCATCGTCGATTCCGGTGAGGCGGAGGACGACGTCGAAGACATTGCCCAGAAGGTCGAGGACCTTCGGTAAGTAAACCATGAGCGCAGAAGAGACTGAAGAGGAAGGCTCCACGCCCGCCGAAGTTATCGAAATCGTCGGCAAGACGGGGATGCACGGCGAGGCCATGCAGGTCAAGTGCCGCATCCGTGAGGGCGAGAATCAGGGGCGCATCATCACGCGCAACTGTCTCGGTCCCGTCCGCGAGGGCGACGTGCTGCAACTGCGCGAAACCGCCCGCGAAGCCGACTCCATCGGAGGACAGTAACCATGCCTCAGACGCGAGAGTGTGACTACTGCGGCGACGACATCGAACCCGGCACGGGAACGATGTTCGTCCGCACCGACGGAACGACTATCCACTACTGCTCTGCGAAGTGCGAGAAGAACGCCGACCTCGGCCGCGAACCGCGCGACCTCGAATGGACCGAGGACGGCCAAGCAGAGGGTGAGCAATGAGCGACGAAGAACGAACCTTCGTCATGGTCAAGCCCGACGGCGTCCAGCGCGGCCTCATCGGCGAGATCGTCTCCCGCTTCGAGGACCGCGGTCTGAAGATGGTCGCCGGGAAGTTCATGCAGATCGACCAAGAACTGGCCCACGAACACTACGGCGAGCACGAAGGCAAGCCGTTCTTCGAGGGTCTCGTGGACTTCATCACGTCCGGTCCCGTCTTCGCGATGGTCTGGGAAGGCCAGGACGCGACCCGACAGGTTCGCACCATGATGGGCGAGACCGACCCGGCCGAGTCCGCTCCGGGCACCATCCGCGGTGACTTCGGACTCGACCTCGGTCGCAACGTCATCCACGGTTCCGACCACGAAGACGAGGGCGCCAACGAGCGCGAAATCGACCTCTTCTTCGACGAAGCGGAACTCGTCGATTACGCCCGCATCGACGAGACGTGGCTCTACGAGTAAGCTGACGTTTTCCGTCAGTTCGTCTCTTTATCGCGTACTCACTCCGAACACCGGCCGGTCTCGACACCGAGCAGAACCGGTCTCGACGCTGTCGCGTAACTCCTCGTTGCGTCCCGAACAGTCGGCCGTCCTTTTGCCGTCGCGCGTCGTGAGACGAGGGGAGACTCTATGAGCGAGAGATACGGAAGTCAACGAGACGAGCGCCGACGAACCGAAATCCGACGAGCGCAGGCACAGCAACAACGCCGCGACCCGAAGACCGGGCGATTCGTCGCACAGCGCGGGGAACATCGCGAGGAGGTTTCCGAGAGAGAGGAAACCAAACGACGGGAGCCAGAACGGTACGAGGGGGGCGGACGACAGTCCCGAGCGGCCAGCCAACGACGTCGAGACCCGAAGACTGGACGGTTCCTCGCGGGAAGCCAACGAGGCGGTCAGCAACCGCGAAACTCGAAGACCGGTCGATACGTCGCACCCGTGCAGTCAGAACCGCAGGCTCACCAGCGAGCGCAAACCCAACAGCAAGGACAGTCCGACCGCCAGCAGGGATACTCCGAACGACGATACGGACAGCGTGGACGCGAGCGAAAGCATCGGCGTCACAGACCGTGAAAACACGACGAACTCAGTCACGCAACCGCCGCATCTTCTCGCGGTGAACGCTGACGATGAGGTCCGAAAGGACGCCGAACATCAGCAACTGGACGCCGAAGAGGACGCCGAACGCGGCTACGACGGCCAGCACTTCGTGGGAGGTGCGGGGCGGGCCGAACCACTCGTAGCCGACCCAACCAGCGAGTGCGAGGCCGAAGCCGCCCGAGAGGAAGCCGAGCGCGCCGAAGTAGAACAACGGGTTCGAGGTTTTCGCCAGACTGTACAGCATGTAGACGATCTTCCCCCCGTCAGAGACAGGGTCGAGGTTCGACTCCGACCCGTCGGGTCGCGGCCGATAGGTCGTCGGGACGACTTCGACGGGAACGTCCCGGCGTGCGCACTCGACAGCCATCTCCGTCTCGATGCCGAACCCCTCGGCGGTGAGCGACATGCGCTGGAACGACTCGCGGGTGAACGCGCGATAGCCGCTGAGGATGTCCCCGAAGTTCTCCCCGTGGATGCGGGCGAATACTCGATTTATCAGTCGGTTACCGGCTTGGTTCAGTTTCGGCATCGCGCCCGCTTTCATGTTGCCGAAGCGGTCGCCGACGACGTGGTCTGCTTCCCCCGCTACCAGTGGTTCCAAGAGTCGGTCGGCCTGCTCGGGCGGATTCGTGTCGTCGCCGTCGAGCAGGAGGACGTACTCCGCGTCGATGTGTTCGACGCCTTCGCGGACTGCTTGGCCCTTGCCGTCGCCGGACTGCTGGACGACAGTCGCACCGCGTTCGCGGGCGATTGCGGCCGTCTCGTCGGTCGAATCGCCGTCTACGACGAGCACGTCTTCGACGCCGTTGGCTCGTAACCCATCGACTACGTCGCCGATGGTCGCCCCCTCGTTGTAGGTCGGGACGAGCGCACACACGTCGTCGTACTGCTGCATTACCGGAACGGAGACAGCGGGGCCGAAAAAGCGTTCGGAAATTGAAATTCGAGACATCTCTTTATCTGACGTGTCTGAAACTATCCAGAGAATGTTGCCGGTACGCGCCCGGTCACCAACCCCAACAGCGTAGTTCGGTCGGGGGAGAACAATGAGCGACACCGAGTCACCGAGCGAAGCGAGCGCGCACGAGCACCACGAACACCACCACGACGTAGAAGGCCCCGGATACGCCACGCCGCAGGCCGCCGTTGAGCAATCTGAGCGCGAGAAAGTTGCGTACGTCATGAGCCTGTACGTCGGCACCGACGTAGACGCCCCGGACTTTCTCGCAGTGGTTGACGTTGACCCAGAGTCGGACACCTACGCCGAAGTCATCGACCGCGTGGAGATGCCGAACGTCGGCGACGAACTACACCACTTCGGGTGGAACGCCTGTTCGTCTTCGTGCCACGTCGAGGGGTTAGAGCGTCGGCACCTCATCGTACCGGGCAACCGCTCGTCGCGATTGCACGTCGTCGATACGAAGAACCGGGAAAATCCCGAGATGGTGAAGACCATCGAACCCGAGGAGGTCCACGACCACGACCTTTCGGCACCGCACACGGTCCACTGCATCCCGGACGGCGAGATTCTGGTCTCGATGCTCGGGGACGCCGACGGCGACCTACCAGGCGGCTTTCTGGAGTTGAACGACGACTTCGAAGTCGTCGGCCGCTGGGACGCGCCGGGCGACATCGAGAAGAACTACGACTTCTGGTACCAACCTCGCCAGAACGTGATGGTCTCCTCGGAGTGGGCCGCGCCGAAGGTCTACCAACCGGGGTTCGATATGGCCGACGTGGAGGCGGGCAACTACGGCCACCAACTGCACTTCTGGGACTGGGAGAACAGGGAGGTCGTCCAGACCGTCGATTTAGGCGAAGAGGGAATGATACCGCTCGAAGTTCGGTTCCTACACACGCCAGAATCGACCCACGGGTTCGTCAACGCCGCGCTCTCCTCGAACATCTTCCATTTCTGGGAGGATAGGGAGAGCGGCGAATACCGCGCCGAGAAAGTGGTCGATTTCGAGGCCCGCGAACATCCCGACTGGGACATGCCGGTGCCCGCCCTGCCGACGGACATCCTGCTTTCGATGGACGACCGCTACCTGTTCGGCGGCAACTGGCTTCACGGCGAGTTGTACATGTACGACGTTAGCGACCCGAAGAACCCGCGCCGCGCGGACACGCTCTCGGTCGGTGGCCTCTTCGGCGACGTGCAGGAGTTGGGCGGCCGGGACATCGTGGGCGGTCCACAGATGATTCAGTTGAGTCTCGATGGCGAGCGTCTCTACTGGACCACCTCGCTGTACTCGACGTGGGACAACACCTTCTTCCCGGAAGAGGCGGAGAAGGGGTCGGTGATGCTGAAGGCGGACGTGAACCCACGCAAGGGCACGATGACGCTGGACGAGGAGTTCATGGTTGATTTCGGCGAGATGCCCAACGGCCCGGCCCGCGCACACGAGATGCGCTGGCCGGACGGCGACTGCACCAGCGACGTGTGGCAGTGACAGAGTACGAAGTGGAACTGGTCTGGGAGGGTGCGGAGAAAGCCGACCGGGAAGCGAACATCGCCACGCGCGAGGACGAAACAGTCCTCGAAGCGGCCGAGCGCGCGGACCTCGGCCTGCCGTTCGGCTGTCGAATCGGCCACTGCGGGTCCTGTACCGGTCGTCTGCTTACGGGGGACCTCGAACACGCGCGACGACCGCTGGCGCTGAAAGACCGGCATCTCGACGACGGCTACGTGCTGTTGTGCATCGCCGAACCGCGCGCAGACTGCCGGATTCGAGTCGGCGTAGACGTGCAGAGAGAACTCGTGTCGAATCCGTGGAAGTAGCTCGACTCAGTACACGCAAATAAACGTGTGTCAAGTGCTGACAAAGTTCTTGTAACACCAACTGTACCTCCCGGTATGGACGGCAACTACACGCGGCGGGCGCTCCTCGGGGCGATTCTCGGCGGCGGGGTCGCCGCCGGGTCACTCTCGCCGGTTCGGGGCTATCTCGAGCGGTTCGCGCCCTACAGCGGGTCGGCGTGGGCGGGCGCGACCGAACGCCCGGACGGCACCGTCGAGAATCCCTACGGCGCTGCGGAACTGCGATACGACGACTACGGCGTGCCGCATCTCTCGGCCGACGACGAGCAGGCGCTCTATTTCGCGGTAGGATACACGCAGGCCGCGGACAGACTGTTTCAACTCGACCTCCAGCGCAGACTGATGCGCGGGCAACTCTCGGCCGTCGTCGGCGAGCGGGCCTTCGAGTCCGACGAGTTCCACGTGAAGATGGATTTCGCTGGCGCGGCCGAGGCCAACTGGGAGATGCTCGGCGGTACCGAGACAGAGCCACTGGTCGAAGCGTTCTCGGAGGGTGTCAACCACTACATCGACACCGAGTCGCTTCCCATCGAGTTCTCCCTGCTCTCCTACGAACCCGCCGAGTGGACGCCCGCCGACACGATGCTGATGGAGAAGCAAATCTCGTGGAACCTGACCGGGAGCTTTCGCACGCTCAGGAGAGCGTTGCTCGCCGACAAACTCGGTGAGCAGGCGGTCGAAGAACTCTATCCGGCGCGACTCGACCACGATTATCCCATCATCCGCGAAGGGGGCGACGGCAACAGTAGCCGGGCCTCTCAGCACCCGTCAGCACCCGCCAGCGACCAACCGACCGCCGACATCGACACCGACTTCGTGGGCTGGTTGGACGGCTTCGAGTCGCCCCCGGGTATCGGGTCCAACAGTTGGATAGTCTCGGGGGAGATGACCGAAAGCGGCACGCCACTGCTGGCCAACGACCCCCATCTCGGGCTGATGGCCCCGCCGGTCTGGTACGAGATGCACGTCGAGACCGAAGAGTTGAACGCCCGCGGCGTCACCTTTCCCGGGGTCCCGTTCGTCGTCATCGGCGAGAACGACGCTGGCGCGTGGGGATTCACCAACGGCGGCGCGGACGTCATCGACTTTTACTCCTACGAGACCGACGAGTCCGGTGACCGTTATCGGTATCGCGGAAACTGGCGAGAGTTCGACACCGAGACGCGCGAAATCGAGATCTCGGACGCCAAAAATCGCGAGGTGACGGTCAAAAAATCGGTTCACGGCCCCCTCGTCGAACGCGAAGACCGGCGCGTCGGCGTCTCGTGGACCGGCCACACAGCCACCCGGACGACGCTCGCGGTCCGAGAACTGAACCACAGCGACGGCATGGCGGACGCGATTGGGGCCACCGAGAAGTTCGACGTACCGACCCAGAACCTCGTCTACGCCGACAGAGACGGCAACACGCTCTACTATCTCACCGGCAAGATACCGATTCGGACGAACGGCGCGAGGGACGGGAAAGACGGCGAGGAAATCGCGGGCGACCGCATCTTCGACGGCTCTGTGGGAGAGGGAGAATGGCAGGGCTTCGAACCCTTTGGCACCTCTTCGTGGGAGGGGTTCGTCCCGTTCGAGGAGAAGCCCCACGTCCGCAACCCTGACTACCTCGCCACTGCGAACCAGCGAATCGTAGACGACCCCGAACACTACATCGCGGAAGCCTATTCGACTCCCTATCGGGGTAAGCGAATTTACGACATGCTGGACGAACGCGTGGCCGCAGACGACCCCATGAACGCCGAGTTCATGCGCGAGATTCAACTCGACACGCTCGACGGCCGCGCGGCGACGCTCGTCCCCGAACTGGTGAAGGCTGTCCGAAGTGGAAGCAAGGGCGGGACACTCGGAGAAGCAGTCCAGACGCTCGCCGACTGGGACTACCGGATGGACACCGACTCACGAGGGGCGCTGCTGTTCGCACGCTGGTTCGATCAATTCCGCACTGACACGTTCAAAGACGACTTCGAACAGGCCGGTCTCGACGAGTCGTACTACCCGAGTGACTGGGTGCTGGCGAATCTCCCTGCGGACAGTCGGTGGTTCGGCGAGAAGGGCCGCAAATCGGTCTTGGTCGATGCGCTCCGACAGACGCTCGAAAAAGTCGAAGGAGAGACCACCTACGGCGACTACAGCCACACCGGTGCGCTGACTCATCCGTTCGACTTGGGATTCCTCAACTACCCAGAGATTCCGAAGGCCGGAACCGACCACACGGTCAACGACTTCTCCGTCGAGAGCGCGACGGGCGTCAGTTGGCGCATGGTCTGCCCGATGGACGGCGACTCGCAGGCAATCCTGCCGGGCGGTAACTCGGGCGACTACTTCTCGGACCACTACGACGACCAACTGAAACTGTGGGCAGGCGGCGAGTACAAACCGATGGGTCTCGATGCAACAGGCGACCTCGCTGTCGAATTCGAGGAGGCAGAGCGATGAACGCCACTGAGTCGCTCGAAACACTTCGAACGAATTCCCGAGCGCGCTGGATTGCGTTCGCGCTGGCAATCTTACTCGCCGTCGCGGTGGCGACGATTCACTGGGTCGGATTCGTCCTCGGCGGCGCGCTCGCCGGACTCGCCTCCAAGAATCTCAAGCGCGCACTCCTCGCGGGATTCGCCGTCGGCGTCGTCTCGTGGCTGGTCTGGGTCGCGTTCCTCGCGACTGGGGGAATCACGATGAAGTACTTCGCGATGGGCCAAATTCTGGCCGTGAGTGCGGCGATTCCAATCGCCGCGTCAGTAGTCGGGTCGCTGGCCCGAGGCGTCGTCTGACCGGCGAGACGAACGTTGAAATACGAAGCCGAAGCCACTCCGTCCTGTGACCTGAACCGGGTCGGAGCGCAACCGCGGGAGCGCGGCGCGCGGCGTTTCGGGACCCCGCAAGCGCGCCGCCTGTTCGTAAGCGACCGAGAGAAGCAGCGAGAGCAGGAGACCGATCAGTCGTCAGCGGGGACGGCTTCTCGCTCGACGTCTATCTTTCCGGCGTCGAGTTCCGTCTCCACTTCTCGGGCGGCAGTGACGAGGTTCTCCATCTTCTGGTACGCGACTTCGCGCGGGAGCAGCTTCACGCCGCAGTCGGGACTCACCGTCAGTTGCTCGGGCGGCACGACTTCGAGGCCTTTCTTGACGTTCTCCTTGATTTCTTCGACTGACTCGACAGTCGCGTCGTGGGCGTCTACCACGCCGAGCGCGAGGTCCGCGGTGAACTCCGGCTCTTTGAACACGTCGAGTTGGTCGTAGTCGCCGTTGGCGAGTTCGAGGTCGAACTCGTCCACCGGGAAGGAAAGAATCTCCGGATAGATGCGCGAGTAGTCGCCGTAGCAGACGTGCAGGCCGACTCGCACCTCGTCAGGCACGCCGTCGGCGATGCGTTCGAGACACTCGCCGACGATGGCGTGGTCGTCCGGCGTCGTCGCCAGCGCGGGTTCGTCTATCTGGATGTAGCGCGCGCCAGCATCGACCAGTTTCTCGATTTCGGTGTTGACCAAATCTGCGAGCGCGTAGGCCAGTTCCTCCTCGTCGTCGTACGCCTCGTTGAAGCTCCAGTTGGCGAGGGTGTAGGGACCGGTAATCGGCACCTTGACTGGCTTGTCTGAGACGCTGGCAGTGAACTCGTATTCGTCCACGAGCCACGACTCGTCGTACTCGACCTCCGAGACGACGGAGGGTTTGTCGAAGGTGTTGTGACCCCAGACTTTCACTGGGCCGTTGAACTCGTAGCCGTCGATGCGGTGGGCGAAGAACTCCACCATCTCGTTGCGCCGCATCTCGCCGTCTACGACAGTGTCGAGTCCGGCGCGTTCGTGTTCTTCGGTGATGAGTCGCGCGGCGTCGTCTTTGGCTTCTTGCCACGCCGACTCGTCGAAGTCCGCCTCTTCGTCCTCGTACAAGTCGCGGGCCCGGTCTACCCACTTGGGCTTGGGATAGCTGCCGACGACGCTCGTCAGCAGGAAGTGGTCGTTCGGGTGGTCCTCCGGCCGGAACTGCTCTCTGTTGTTGCTCATGCTGTGACCTCCGTGAGTTCGGTGGCCTCGCCGAGTGCGGCGAGTTTCTCCTGGAACGTCGAGTACGGCAGGTAGAACGTCTCGGTGTTGGTCGTCAGGTAGATGGTCTCGAAGTCGGCCGCGGGCGTGTTCTCTTCGAGCCAGTCGGCACGTTCCGCAATCGCTCCGGGGTCCTCGACCAGCGTGTTCTGGCCGTCCACGACGCCCGCCGCGATGCTACCTTTTGTGCCGTACTCGTTGATGTTGTACAGGTTCTCCTCGTGGTTCGAGACAAAATCGTAGCCTAGGGCGTCGAAGTCGGCGTCGAGCAGGTGGGCGTGGACTTTCTCGGTGAGCGCGCCCCAGTAGGTCTGGACGACCACGTCGGTGTCAGCGGGAGCGGCAGTCGTGACAGCGTCGATAGCATCGCTCGCGCGTTCGTCCTCGCCGTCACCGGGGACGTTCTCCACGAGCGACGGTTCGAGGACGAACAGCGTCTCGACTTCGGGGAACGCTTCGACTTCTCCGGCGAGGAAGTCGGCGACAGCGGCGAGGAAGTCGTCTTCGTCGCCGTAGTACTCGTCGGTGGCGAGGTCCGCGAGCGAGTACGGTCCCGGTACGACGGCTTGCAGTTCGTCGGCGGAGGCGAACCCGCTTGCTGCTTCCAGTTCGTTGGCGATGTCGCCGTCGAAGGTCAACTCGTCCGTCACCACGGGGTCCCGGTAGAAGTTGTTGTTGTCGTAGTAGCGGACGATGCCCCGCGTTTCGACGTTGTCGTGGACCGCCAGTGGATGCGCGAGCATGTCGTCCCAGCGGAGTTGCCCTTCGACCACTCGGTCGAGGGTCGCGTCCTGCTGGCGTTCGATGACTTCTTTGCGGGCTTGGTCGTAGACGGCGACGACTTCCTCGTCTTCGTCGCCGGAGACGAGGTCGTGTTTCTGGTGGCCTTTCAAGTCGGCCAAATCGTCTTTCGCCCAGTCCGGGAGCGGGAACACTCCCGGTGTGGTTGCGACGCGCTCTGTCATTGTATCCCGACGTACGGAATGCGGACGCTTAATATTTTCCACTTAGGAAAATAACCCGTGAGCATTAGATAGGTGTTAACAAGTGACTCAATATTCGGTGTGTTGGGCTGCGGAACTGCCAGCTACTGCATCTGAAGCTATCCCAGCAGAAAGTACTTCACGCGTCCGGAAGAGCTGTAAACAATGCGAAAACTACTCCCCGCGTTCGTCCTCGTCTTCCTCCTCGGAGTACTCGTCGGAGGGGTCGGTGGGGCCGGGTCGGGATTTGTTAGTTCCGCTCCCGACGATACCTCGCGCGATTTCGACTCGCCACCGCTCTCGCTGGGCAAAGCAACTGGTAGTTGCGGAGAAACGAAGGCAGACGCAGGATGGGTCCACGACGTAGCGGTCGGCAAGTCGTTCGCCGTGACGCTGAACGCGACGGTTCAGCACGCCCCGACAGAGACGGTGAAAGCGAGCGTCACCAAGGTTTCGCCGGGGTATTTCCGCATCGACCTCCGGACAGTGCAGAGCGACCGCTCGGAGGCGGCACAGCAGAAGATGAACGACACGGCTTCCGTCGGTTGCACCGAGACAGAACTCAGACTCGCTACGAGTCTGCCGACCGACTACGAGTCGTTCGAAATCACGATGAACGGCCGGACGCTCAGAACAGTCGAATACGACGGCACAGTTGCCGACCTCCACCAACTACCGAATCCAATCGAGGGACGAGAGTCAGCGGCCAACGCGAGCGACTCAGCGAACTAGCTTGAGAATCGTCAGCGTCTCGAACGGGAACGACTCGTCTCGGAGAGCAACTGCGGAGAATCCCGCTTTCTCGGCGATTTCTACGACCTCTTCTACGCCCGCGAGACTGCTAACCAGCAGGTAGACCGCGCCGTCGGGTGCGAGGACGCGCCCGACGGCCGCCAAGAAGGGTTCGACTACTTGCAGTCCGTCTTCGCCCCCAGAGAGCGCGACTTCCATCCAGTCGTCCTGCTCGTCGTCGGGGTCCGTCGGGAGGTACGGTGGATTGAACAGCACGGCGTCGAAGGTGTTGTCCCGAAAGGGCGTCAGGAGGTCTGCGCGGAGGGTCTCGACACCGCGTTCGCGTGCTTGTCTGCTCGCGTGCGGATTCAGGTCTGACCCGAGGACGCGAGCGCCAGTCTGGGCTGCGACCTGTTCGGCGACGTAGCCAGACCCGGTCCCGACTTCGAGCAGGAGGTCGTCACTGGCGTCTTCGCTTCGCTCTTTGTAGTCTGCCACTACGGCGTCGGCGAGCAGTCGGGAGTCCTCTGCCGGTTGGTAGACCTCCGTCTCCATCCCGCGTCTGTCGGCGAGGTCGGTCACTCCTCGTTCACCTCGGTATCGTCGTCGGACGCGGCGTCTTCGGTGCTGTCGTCTGACTCGTCGGTGCCGCCGTCGGCAGTCGCCTCTTCGGCGCGGTCAGTTCTCGTCTCGTTTCGGTCTACAGACTCCACGCCGACCTGCTCACCGGACACCTGCAAGCCGCCCGACTCTTCGCGGCCCGTGAGTTCGCGCTGGGGGAACGGAATCTTGATGCCCGCCTCGTCGTAGGCGGACTTGACGTTCTCGATGACCGCGGTGCGCGCGCGCCACTGTCGGCGCGCACTTGGTTTGTCTATCCACGCACGAAGGAGCAGCACGACCGACGAACTGCCGAGTTCCTTCAGCACGACCTTCGGGGTCGGCACGGTCAGCACCTCGTCCAACTCCTTCATCGTCTCCTCCGCGATGTCGGCCGCCTCCTCTACGTCCGCCTCGTAATCGACGCCGACTTCGACTTCGATGCGGAGGCGGCCCTTCCGACTCTTGTTCACTATCTTGTCGCCGCTGACGATGTCGTTGGGAATCATCACGTACTCGCCGTCGAACGTCTGGATGCGTGTGTTGACGATGGAGATGTCCGTGACGATGCCCTCCTCTTCGTCTATCTGTATCCAGTCGCCGATTTCGAACGGCCGGGAGAACATCAGAACGAAGCCAGCGAGCAGTGCCCCGAGCGTCTGGCGCGCGGCCATACCGACGACGATGCCGAGGAACCCGGCACCGACTAGCAGTCCGCTCAAGTCCACTTCCCACATGCCGAGAATGACCGCCACTGCGGCGACGTACACCGAGAGCTGTGAGACCCGGTAGAATATCTCGCTCTGGTGGCGTGAGATTGCTTCGTGGCCCTCCGAGAAGCGGTCGATTGCACGCTTGGCGAATCCTGAGAGAATGTACGCGCCCGCGAGGGTCGTGAGTGCGACGAGAATTCTAACGCCGACGCCGAGTGTACCGCCGATTTGCTCAAGTGCTTCCGCGGCGGAATCGACTTTCGACCAGAGGACGAGTAGGGAGACGACGGCTCCCAGCAGAATCGTCCCGATAATACTGACGAGGATTACGTCTGCGACGTTACTGGTGAACCTCTTGCGAATCTCTCGTCGGACGTACCGAACTGCCAGCACGCCGACGAGGACACCGAAGAGGATGACCACCGAGATGGCGACCCGGGCAGAGTTCGTCGTAAACTGCGCCAACTCGTCGATGAGCGACATGAGGCTGGCGACGACACTCAGCGCGACGAGGCTCACAGTCTCATCCCTCCGCCTGTTCTGTGTTTCACGTGTCTCACCCGTCGTAGCCACCGTGCCGGGCCGCAGCGACGGCCAGCGCGGCGAACGTCTCGGGAGCGAGATTTCCCGCGCGTTTGCTTAAAATGTCGGGGTCCAAGTTGGTCTCGCCGTCTGCGATGGCATCGACCGCCGCGTCGGCGTCTTCGAGACCAGAGATGTGAGGCGTGTTCCGAATCGCGTTCCGAATCGTCTTGCGCCGCTGGGTGAACACTGCCTTGACGAACCGCAAGAAGAACTCCTCGTCCTCGACTTCGTAGTCGGGGTCGCGCGGTGTCGTCCGGACGATTGCGCTCTGAACCTCCGGCGCTGGCGAGAACGCTTCTTTCGGGACAGGTTCCACGACTTCCACGTCGGCGTAGTGCTGAGACGTCACCGAGAGACGCCCGTACTCGTCGGTTCCGGCTTCCGCGGCCATGCGCTCGGCGAACTCCTGCTGGAACATCAGCACGAGCGGTTTCTTCAGGGGAAGTAGCCGGAACGCGATTTCGCTGGAGACGCCGTAGGGGAGATTCGAGATAGAAGTCGTAAAGTCGGGGAGGTCGAGTTCGAGCGCGTCGCCCTCTTCGACGTGGAGACGGCCAGCCTCGACTTCGTCGGCGAACTCCTCGCGCAGGAACGCCGCGAAGTCGGGGTCGCGCTCGATTACCGTGACCTCCTCGGCGGCCCCGAGCAGTCGGTCGGTCAGCGCGCCGGGTCCGCCACCGACTTCGAGGACGTGGCTCAGGTCGGCGTCGGTTTCCTCGGCGTAGCCGGGAATCCGGTCCAGTACGCGGTCGTCCACCAGAAAGTGCTGGTCGTGGTTCGGGTCGCCGCGGCGGCCCGCGCGCCGGATGAGCGCGTCGGGGTCCCGCCGCTCGCTGGCGTCGGCGTCACGCCGGTTGGCGTCGGCATCGGTCATGTTGTCGGGGTCTACCAACCGAACGCTGGTAAACCCACCGAGTCAGAAGAGCTACTGTTCTTCGCGCCGCACGAACGTCCGATACTTCAGGTCGTCTTCGCGGAGTTCTTCGAGGATACGCTCCACGAGGACTTCCTCGGGGTTGTGAAGCCCCGAGACGCGGTCTTCGATGTCGTCGAAGCTCTCGAAGGGCTTGCGCTTGCGCGCCTCCAAGATGTTGTTGCGCAGTTTCTTGCCGATGCCGGGGAGCAGGTTCAACTGGTGAAGGCGCAACGTAATCGGTTGCGCGTCGTTGTAGAAGTCCACGAACCGCTGTTGGTCGTTCTCCACGATGTCGCGGATGGCGGGTTCGAGTTCCGACTGGGCCGCTCCGAGGAGGTCGTCGAACTCGATTTCCCGGATTTCTGCTATCAGATCGTTGCTCCTGTCGGCGTCGATTCTGTCGGTCACACCGACGCTCGCGTCCTCTTCGAGGACGATTTCGAACAGCCTGAAATCGGAGATTCCGAGCGCCTGTGACACTGGCTGTTTCTGGTACTGTGGTCGGTCATCCTCCGGACGACCGTTCGGAAGGTAGTCCAAGACGACCGCTGGCACCTGCTCAGCGTCTTCGTTCTGTTCACTCATTGTCACTGGCTACGCTGACGAAATACTTAAAGAATCGGCCGGATTCAGTCGTACTTCGTGACGACGTTCAGAATCTCGTCTAATTCGTCACCCGAAAGCGTGTAGCGCTCTTGGGCGTACACCGACCGAAGTTCGTCGCGGTTCTTCGGGAGGAGGTCGGTGATCTTGTACGCCGTCGGCTCGTCGACCTTCTCCAGTTCGAGCAGTTCGTCGACGAGTTCCTGTGACTCCTCGGCGTCGAGAACCGCGAAGCGGTTGACGTGTTCGATGGCCCGAGCGAGTTCGTAGCGCATCTCTCGGTCCTCGTCGAGCGCACGCTCTTGCTCGACCTCCGAGAGTAGCTCCTTGGCCTGCGAGGTGGTCAGATACTCCTCGTCGACCTTCTCCTTGAAGATGGTCATACTACTGCTGTGCCTTCAGGTGTGCGGGCGTGACGATGAGGGTCTTGTCCTTGCCGCGGTCGCTGATGGCGACCTTGTAGGCGGCTCCCTGCTTGCCCACGATTTCGCCGGTCAGACCGTTGAAGCGCGGGTGGAAGCGACCCTTCTCGACGCTCGGGTCGATTTTGAGGTGGACCTTCTGGCCCTCTTCGTATTTCTGGACGGCACGCTGCGGCGGCGAAGTTCCGCTCTCGCGGGGTTCGTTCGAGAGCTTCTTGCGAGTACTGTGTTTGGGTCCGTTCGAACTCGGCATAGTCGTACGACCTTCTTGTTCTGTCGGCTTTATAAAACGCACGTTCCGTATCCACATCTTCTCGTCGGGTGCCAACGCGACACAGGCGCTCGGCACCACTCCGAGAACAATCTGGATCAAAAACGACCCTCGAATTCCGCGCGTACAGCGCACGAAATTCTCCCGTTCGCTCGCACTGGTGGGACTTCCACAGGGCACCGTGTCGAGCCACGATCGCACTGCACGCGCCGTCTTGCGGTCGTCCCGTCGTCCGTTTAACCCCCATGCATGGTCCACCACCACACCTATGGAACTGTTCGTAGTGCCACTTCCATGGTTGACGTCACCGGGCACCTCGGAATGGCACTCATCTGGCTCGCGCCAGCGTGGTACTTCATCGACCACCGAAAGTCGGCCGCCGCGTTCGTCTTCACTGGGTTCTGGTTCGGGATGCTACCGGACGTGGACTTGGTTCTCTCGAACTACGTCGAGACGATTCACCACCACGGCATCTTCCACACGGTTCTCGTCGTCACGATACTGGCCGCTGTACTCGGTCCCGCGCTCGGGTGGACCATGCGAAAGCTGTTCGGCCGGACGGAGTGGTTCTCCGCGCGCGCCGAAGAGAACGCCATCGCACTCGGCTTCGTCGGGGTCTGGGTTGCAGGTCTCGCGCACCTGTTCGCAGACATGCTGTCGGCACCCGACGTTTCGACCCCCATCGAGCCATTCTGGCCGCTCTTTCACGGTGGACTTTTCTCGGTGGACGTGCTCTGGTACAAGTCGTTCTGGGCGACGTGGGCGCTGTTGTTCGTTGGCATCGCGCTCAACGCGGGACTGTGGTACTGGAAGGGGCAGGACGTGAATGCTGGAGACTCGGTTGCGACGTAGCTCACCAGCGATGATGCACGAACTCGCGGATGCGCTCGTCGTACACGTCCTGTACGCCAGCCAGCTGGTCGTCCGATAGCGACGACAGTTCCGAAGCCGCCACGTTGTCTCGGATGTGTTCGGGACTGGTCGAACCCGGGATGACAGTGCTCACCGCGTCGAAGTCCAGAATCCAGCGGAGCGCGAACTGCGCCATCGTCGCGTCGTCGGGGACAAATTCGCGCAGTTGTTCCACTGCTTCGAGTCCTTCCCCGAACGGAACCCCGGCGAACGTCTCGCCCACGTCGAACGCTTCTCCCTCGCGGTTGAAGTTGCGGTGGTCGTTCTCCGGGAATTCGCTGGTCTCGTCCAGTTTTCCGGTCAGCAAGCCAGACGCGAGCGGCACGCGAACGATGACGCCCACGTCGCGTTCCTCGGCTTGTTCGAAGAACAGTTCGGCGGGTCGCTGGCGGAACGGGTTGAAGATTATCTGGACCGTCTCGACGCCGGGGTACTCGATGGCTTTCAGGCCCTCTTCGACGCGCTCGACGCTGACGCCGTAGTGAGAAATCTTGCGGTCCTGTTTCAGGTCCGCAAGCGCGTCGAACGTCTCAGGCTGGTAGTAGGCGTCCGTCGGCGGGCAGTGCAGTTGCACGAGGTCGAGGGTGTCGGTGTCGAGATTCTCGCGGCTCCGCTCCACGAACCGCTCTAAGTTTTCTCGGTCGTATCGCTCCGCCTCGTGAGGGTCGAGTCGCCGCCCGGCCTTCGTTGCGACCACTGGCTCCTCGTCGCGCTCCGCCAGAACGTCGGCTATAATCTGTTCGCTCCGTCCGTCGCCGTACACGTCTGCCGTGTCCAGAAAGTCGATTCCGGCGTCGAGTGCCGTCTCGATGGCTCGCTTGCCTTCCGACTCGGAGATGTCGCCCCAGTCGCCGCCGATTTCCCACGTGCCGAGTCCGACTTCGGTGACATCGTAGCCCGTGCTGCCGAGTTCGCGTTGCTCCATGGAACTCCCTGCGGTAGGCACGCCAAAAGTGATTGGCGTCGGTGCGCGACTTGCCGGTGTTTCTGCGTCGCCGCTCGGTATTCGAAAGGACAAGAATAACCTGCCGCCACTGCGTCCGTTCGCCCATGGACGACGAGGACTACGAGTTCGAGACGCGCTCGATTCACGCGGGCCAAGAACCCGACGAGGAGACCGGCGCGCTGATGACGCCGATTTACGCCAACTCCACGTACGTGCAGGACGGCCCCGGCGACCACCGCGGCTACGAGTACTCCCGGACGGGCAACCCGACCCGAACCGACTTGGAGGCCAACGTCGCCAGCCTCGAAGGCGGGGAGTACGGTCGCTGTTTCTCCAGCGGGATGGGGTCGATAAACACGGTGCTGAACCTGCTCGAAGCGGGCGACCACGTCGTCGCCAGCGAGGACGTATACGGCGGCACTCACCGCATCTTCACGCAGGTCTACGACAAGTACGACCTCGAATTCGACTTCGTGGACATGACCGACACCGACGAGACGGCAGCGGCGATGAAAGATTCGACCGAGTTGGTGTGGGTCGAGACGCCGACGAATCCGCTCCTGAACATCGTCGATATCGACGCGACGACCGACATCGCCCACGACAACGGCGCGCTCTGCGTCGTGGACAACACCTTCGCCACGCCGTACCTCCAGCGACCGCTCGAACTCGGCGCGGACGCAGTGTCGCACTCGCTGACGAAGTACATGGGCGGCCACTCCGACGTGGTCGGCGGCGCGCTCGTCACGAACGACGAGGAACTCGACGAACAGTTCGGCTTCTACCAGAACAGCGTCGGCGCGACCCCCGGCCCGCACGACTGTTTCCTCGTCCTGCGCGGCACGAAGACGCTCCCAGTTCGGATGGACCGCCACTGCGAGAACGCCGCCGAACTGGCCGAGTGGCTGGAAGCCCACGACGATGTTTCGCGCGTCTACTACCCCGGACTGGAGAGCCACCCGGACCACGACCTCGCCAGCGAGCAGATGGACGACTTCGGCGGCATGGTCAGCTTCGAGATGGACGCGAGTCTCGAAGAGACCGCGGATGTCGTATCCGAGACGAACGTCTTCACGCTCGCAGAGAGTCTGGGCGGCGTCGAGAGTCTCATCGAGCAACCGGCGACGATGACCCACGCTGCGATTCCAAAAGAGGAGCGACTCGCGGCGGGGCTTCGTGACGGTCTGATTCGCGCGAGCATCGGGATTGAAAGTGTGAGCGACTTGAAACGGGACTTAGAGCAGGCGTTCGAGAAGAGTCTGAACTGAGTCTGGAATTGTCGTCCCAGAATTGTTTAGGAGATGGAAGAGTGGCGAGCAGAGCGCAACGCTTGAATTGCGTGAGAGCCGGGTTTTTCTGACCATCTCACTCTCTGATTCCGATAACGCGGTGACACCCATGTTACCTGAGAGCTATTGATTTCGCTCCCGTACGCACCGCTATGAGCAACGAGCGAAAACCCGCCGAAGAGTTCGAAATCACTCCGGAACTGCCAGATAGCCCCATCCATACCACCGGAACCGACCACATCACGCTCATCGGGTCCAACACCGAGGACACGGTGGAGTTCTATCGAGACATTCTGGGAATGCCGCTCGTGCTTCGCCAACCGAATCTGGACGACCCGACTTCGACGCATCTGTTCTTCGACACGGGCGACGGCCGCATCATCACGTTCTTCGTGAGCGACGACCGGGCGTCCCACCGCGGGCCGCAACGCGCAGGCGTCGGTGGGGTGCATCACCTCTCCTTTAGCATCGACCCCGAGCGGTTCGTGGAGGTCCGGGAAGCCCTCGAAGAGGAGTGGCGCGGCTACAACGAATTCGACCGCGGCATCTTCCACTCGCTGTACACGCAGGACCACAACGGACTGGTCATCGAACTCGCGACTGACAAGTTCGACATCCCGGACGACCGACGTGGCGAGGTGCTGGCGAAAACCCACGAACTCCGCGTCGAAGATGGCTCCGAGTTCGCCGAGGAGCGCCACATGGAGCAAGCCCTCGAAGAACTCGGACTCGACGCGACCAAACACGAACTGCCGGACGCGCCGACCGGGTCGGGTGTGTGAACGGGCCTGGCAGATTAACAATCGAACAGCTACCCGGGGAGTTCCCAGAAACACTTTTGTGACTTCCGTTTTAGGTCTGCGTTATTATATGAACGATGAGAATGCCGCTTGGTTCGTCCAAAAGCTGCCACTCCTTGGACTCCTAATCGCGCTCCCGTGTTGGGGTTTGGCGTACCTCTTGCTGAACGAGTACGCGTTCGTCCTCGGCGGGATACTACTTGCAGTCGGATTGTTCGTCTACGTCCTCTCGAACGGTGCGAAGACGGTCTACATCGCGAAGAATAGAGAGCAAGCTATCGAACACGAACTGTGCTTTCGACGCCTCTACCGGAAACCCAACCCACCCGAGACGACGACCGAAGTCGGTCGAGAGATACGGTACGGAGCATTCCTCACGGCTGCACTGCTCGTCATGGCCATCGCCCCGTTCGTCACCGTAACCCCTGCGTAGTCACGCTTACAAACCGCTACGTGGTCACGATGTCAGAAAAACGTCGCGAGAAAAACGGTCGTTAAATCCGGCCGACGTTCTCGACTTCGACGCTCTCGACGCCTTCGACGCTGGCGAAGCCCTCTTCGACGGCTTCCGTCCCGCCCGTGCCGTCGGGGACGATGACCGTCGGGAGGAGCGCGACCAGACCGAACGCGACGTCGTCGCGTTCGAAGCCGTTGATCTTCGCACCCTCGGGGAGCGACTCTTCGAGTCGGTCCTGAAGCTGGTCGAGGTCGATTTCCGGGCTCTGCGGCATGACCTTGATTTTGGCTGCTACTTTTCCCATGTTTACGGACCCATGAACCCACAGTCGGGGCACTCGTAGAGGTTGCTCTGCTTGCGGCACTTCGCGCAGCGGTAAATCTGTTGCCCACAGTCGGGGCACTTGAACGACGCCGCGTTGCTCCCGGAGATGTTGATCCCACAGGAGACGCATCGGCGCGCCTGTCTCTGTTCGGACTGACTCATACCACTCAGTTCCCGCCCGCGACTTTAAATCGTTTCGAAAGGGGTCGGGTGCGTGCGCCTCCTTCGCAGGGTGCAATCGCGGTACTCGGACGCTACCCACGAGTTCGATAGCACGCCCCGACTCGGATGAAGTCGTCGCTCACGGCGTGAGCGCATCGATCCTCGGGTCGAACCGGTTGGATTCACGCCGAATCGCTCGCGCACCAGAAACGTGATTCTTAAGGGGCGAACAGGCGACGTTCCACGTATGAGTGAAGAACAAGAGGCCGAAGTAGCCGAAGACGAAGCAACCGAAGAAGTGGAGGATGGACTCCAGTCGGGCGACTTCATCCGCCTCGACTACACCGCGCGCACCATCGAGGACGGCAACGTCGTAGACACGACCGACCCCGAAGTCGCCGAGGAAGAAGGACTCGACGAGGAGGAGCGCGAGTTCGAACCGCGCACCATCGTCCTCGGTCAGGGCCACATCTTCCAGAGCGTCGAAGACGACATCACGGGCAAGGAAGTCGGCGACGAAGGTCACGTCACCATCCCCGCCGAGGAAGCGTTCGGCGAGTACAACAACGAGGAAGTCAAGACCGTCAGCGCCGACAAGATTCCGGAAGACGAACGCTACCCTGGCGCGCACGTCAACGTCGATGGCGAACACGGCCACGTCGAGACCATCATCGGCGGCCGCGCTCGCGTGGACTTCAACCACCCGCTCGCGGGCGAGGACATCGAGTACGACTACGAAGTTGTCGGTGAAGTCGAAGACGACGTGGAGAAGGCACAGGGCCTCATCTCGATGTTCCTCGACGCGGACCTCGAAATGTGGATCGAGACGGACGAAGTCGAAGAAGAGACCGTCGTCGAACCCGACGAGGACGACGAGGACGCCGAACCCGAGACGGAGACCCAGACCGTCGAGAAGGAGACGCTGTACATCGAGAGCACGCCGCAGTTGGCGATGAACCAGCAGTGGATGTTCCAGAAGCAGCAGATCGCACAGCAGGTCATCGACCAACTCGGTCTCGACCGCGTCATCGTCCAGGAGACCATCGACGGCGGCGGCATGCCCGGCATGGGCGGCATGATGGGCGGCGGCATGGGCGGCGGCGACGTGGACCTCGAAGAAGCGCTCGAAGACGCCGACGTGGACGAAGACGAAATCGTCGAAGAACTCGAAGCCGAAGAAACCGAAGAGTAAGTCGCCTCGCCCCCGATTCCCCCAATTTCTCTCACCCTTCAGCGACTGCGTTCGGAATCACTATCTCCTAGTGCGGTGACGGAACCGCATGCACCACCAGACGCGACTCTTCCATCTGCACTTCAACACGCCCGCCGTCGCCAGCGCACGACGCGCGCTGGCCGACCACGGCGTCCCGCTTCGTCAGAAGTTCGGGCACGTCTCCGGCGAATCGGTCGTGCTCGCACCTGACGACGAGGCTCCCGAAGACTTCCGACTTCGTTTGCAAAGTCACAGACGGGGCTACGTCGATGTCACACTCGCGCCGGGAACACGACCGCACTTCGACCACCTCGGCGTCTGTACGAGTGAGTTCGACCGAGTAGTCGCGCGCGCCGAAGACGTTGGGTGGTCGGTGCGCGACACCGACGGCCGCCGACCGTTCGTGATGACGCCGTGGGGCTTTCGCGTGGAGGTGCATCGAGACGGAAGCGACCTGGAGTCGTCGTTGGGAGACTGGGATTCCGGGCATCTCACCGAAGTCGAACTCCGAGTCTCCGACCCCGACGAGGTGCTGGCGGGACTCGAACGAGTGTTCGGAGACCTCCCGGAACTGGTCGTAGCACAGGCAAACGACGAAGCCGACCGGCCGTTCGTCTCGCGGTTTACCATCGCAGGCGACGCGCTCTCCGAGCGCGTCGTGAACGTACAGAAAATGCTCCGGGACGACTGAAGCAAGCACATCTCTGCGACAGAAGCGTGGGGGAGTAGCGTCAGCGGGGAACTGACGGTGCCGACGAGCGTCGGCGGGCGAAGAGCGCCAGCGGGGAACTGGCGAGTCTGTGAAGCGCCAGCGGGGACCGGCGACGGCACAGCGACCGTTGGGAGGGCCAATGGGAGGGCAACCGGAGGCGACCGTCTGGGGAGGGCGACGAATCACCGTCCGGTGCTACGGGGGCCGAGAGGCAGGCACGTAACTGGAAGACGACGGACCGGGGCGGCCCGTCGTGGAGAGCCATGCGCGACCAGTTGGGGGAGGTCGTCTTCGACCTCCACTTAGTCGTACTCCGGGGTATATATTCAGTACTATCAAAGTACTATCGATACTATTCCTACAGTAAATAGTATAGAAACTGCCTATACTATCGACTCACGTCGGTTGATTAGCCAGTAAAGTTCGGAGGAGAACCGCTACGACTCTCTAATCTTGTGTTGGAACGCCCGGAGCGCGTGGACACCAGTTTCGGTGAGCGTGATCTGCTTGCGGCGGCCGACGCGTTCGACGTCCACGTAGCCGTCTTCGAGCAGTGGGTCCACGACGTTCGCGTTCAACAGCGCGAACTTCGCTTTGTCGTTGGCCGGTTGGTTGTCCGCGATGAAGGAGAGTTCGGCCTCTTCTGCGTACTCGATGACGTCTTTCTTCTTGACGGTGTACGTCTCGGTGTTGGCCTCCGAGAGAAACTCCATGACTGCGACTTGGTCGGGCGTCGGCGACTCGATAGGGTACGTCGGAAGCACCTCGTCGCTCTCGTAGCCGTAACTCTGACGCTGTTTCTCGTCGGCGTAGGGGTAGCCTTCGGGGTGAACGTAGTACGCCGTCGCTTCCGTCGCCATGCAGGCGATGGCCGCGCCGACGGCCGAGAGTTTCGACCCACTGGAGACGTTGACGCGCACGATGTCGTCGGCGTGGTCGGCGACGACCGTCGTCACCTCTCCGAGAACGTCGTAGATGTCCATCAGGTCCACCGGCCGGGAGCGAACTTCGACGCCGAGGTCGGTGATCTCTTCGCGCAGGTCGTCGTGATACGGCGCGTCGCTCGGGCCTTCGTGTTCGAGGAGGTAGACGACGTCTACGCCGTACTTCTCGACGGGACCGAGGATGCGGTCGTACTCGTAGCCGAGCGGAGCGATGTGGACCTCGTCGATGGAGTTCATTCGAGATTCGTCTGCGTGGTGTCGGCCTGAGACAATAAGTGGTCGCTATCTCGGTGCTGAGTGACACCCTCGATTTATATTTCCGAAGCTACAATTGTCGGTGTGGCAGACCAATCGAACTCCCTCCGCGCCGAAATAGTCAGACGCTGGAAAGCGGAGCTGTACTCGGCCGATACGGTCGTTGCCGCGGTGTCGGTAGCTGTCGCGCTCCCGACCGCGTTTCTGGTCGCCATCGTCACCGACCAGCCACACTTGTTGGTTCCGCTGTTGACGACCGCAGGAATCGGTCCGTCGCTCGCTCACGAGAACGGCCAGCACGAACGACAGAGCTACCGAGCGGCCGCTACGTGGGGACTCGTCGCAGCGATACTGTTCACTGTCGCGTTCCTCACTATCGCGCTCAGCGGGTCCGCTCTCGGCCTCGACACGTCCACGGCTTCGGTCGGCGCGCTGGTCGTCACGCTCGGCGCTGGCGTCCTCGTCGGCCGAAAGGCGTGAGCAACTGAGTCAGGCGATGTCTCGACTCGTGTCGATGCTGACCGACTCTCCCAGTTCCAGTTTGATGGTCTCGCCGAGCGCTCGCCCACCGCGGAACTTCGGCACCGCCAACCGCGTCTCCACGCTGTCGCTCGAGTACTCAGTGTGCAACTGAAACACCACGTCCGAGACGTGTTCGGTCAGGTCTCGGGCGTCGGGCACGCTCCGACCGTCCAGACAGTGCAGGACCGCGACGCTGCCCGTGTTGTGCAGGTGGTTCTGCAAGTCGTTCAAGAAGTTTCGGTAGCGACTCTCCGACTGTGTCTCTAGCAGGTCGATTGGGTCCACGACGAGGTTCGAGTTCTCCGGTAGTCGCCGGAAGAGTCGTTGGCATTGGTCCAGCGGCGTGTCGCTCGGAACCCGCCGCACGTCCGGCGTCTCCGTCCGTCCGGGCGCGCGTTCGAAGCCTGCCCTGACCGCCACCTCGTCGCGGTCGGTCGTGAGATACAGCGTCTGGCGCGCGGACGAAAACTCGTAGAGTAGCAACTCCGCCTGACTCGCTGGAGGTGCCGAGAGAGCGACGAGAGACCCGCTCGGGAGACCGCCGTCGAGTTTTCTGTCCAGCACGTCGATACCAGTCGAGAGTCGCCGCGCCACTGTCTTTCGTTCACACAGGTAGAAATTATAAATATTTGGGCTGTAGGCTTGACACGACTTGGTCGTACGCCGACCGAACCCGCTCGTCGGCCAGTGGGTCGGTGCTTCTGCCCGTATGCGGAATCGCCCCGAGAGACGGACAGTTCAACAGTTCTGTCACCGCTTCGGGGACTGCTTTCGCGCGCGAGACCACCACGCCTGCAACTGTCGTTCCGAGTTGCCGCGCCATCGCCGCAGTTTTCGCCGTGTCGCGGAGACACGCGGGGTCGAGCGTCGTCACGACCACCACGTTGTCGGCGGCGCGAAGTGGCGCGACGGCGTCTGGTCCCGCTCCCGCAGGTGCATCGAGTAGGATGGCGTCGGTGGCACCGGACAGACGGTCGAACAGCCCCGTCGAACCGCTGTGTCCACCGCCTTCTGTCGCCGGAAGAATCGACAGTCCCGAGACAGTCGGATGACCCTGCGCGACTTCGTTCGGGTTCCGACCCGCCGCCACCGCGTCCAGTCCCGGTTCGCGCTCGACGCCCGCCACGAGGTGCAGGTCAGGCATCTCGGCGTCTGCGTCGGCGACGAGGACGGACCGGCGTTGGCGCGCGAACGCCGCGGCGACACCGAGTGCGCTCGTCGTCTTGCCACAGCCTCCCTTTCCCCCGGCGATTGCGAGCATGGAGACGAGTTGGTCGTGGCTTGGAATTTGAATGTTCGCATTGTGGGCTTGGGGATGGACGGCTTGGGGTTATCGTAACGCCCAGTGACACAAACACTGGATGGGACTGAAAGGGGCCGCCCGGTCGCGTCCCAAGGACGTGGTTGCGCTGTGGGCAACTATTCGGCGCGGGCTGTGTTGAGAGTGCCGAATATCCCGCAGAGCAATCGCGACCGGGCGGGGGCTTTCGAGGAAGAAACCGCGGTGTAAGTCACTGCTACGTGGCGACGACGAACGCAGTGAGGCTCGCTATTCCCGAAACCGATGAGAGACCGCATAGCACCGCCACCGCGAGCGCTGACGGATAAACCGTGTCCGTCGAGGTCACCCTCGCTTCGCTCGCGTGACAGCCACACCCTCCCCAGCCGACTCCGTTTCTCGGGGTTGGAAGACGCGACCGGTGTGGTCGCGTCTTCCACGCTGTGATACTCGTCCCTCGCACGGGATTTGGCGCAACCATTTCGGGTTGCGCCAGCGCGCGCCAACTGCTTGCCAAAGTTCAAATACGAAGCCGTGACCAACTCGCGCCGGACGCTCTCGGTCGGAATTCGTCGGGTCTTCGACCACTAGTCCGGCTACGTCTGAGAGGACCGCGCTCAAAAATAAAACCGCGACGGCAACCGCGAACAGCGACGTTTATGCCTGACTCTCAGCAGACGAATCACTCGTCTCGCCCGTGTCGCCACCGCCGCCACCGAGGTAGAGTTCCGTGACTTCCTCGTTGTCGAGCAGTGCGTCTCCGGTGTCCTCGAAGCGGTTCTCACCCATCTCCAGCACGTAGCCGCGGTCGGAGTTGCGCAGTGCCTTCCGGGCGTTCTGCTCGACCATCAGGATGGCCGTGCCAGCCTCGTTGATTTCGATTATCTTCTCGAACACCTCGTCCACGAGGTCGGGCGCGAGACCCGCCGACGGCTCGTCCACCAGCATCAGGTCTGGGTCAACCATCAGGCCGCGACCCATGGCGAGCATCTGCTGTTGCCCGCCGGACATCGTCCCGGCCTTCTGGTTCTGGCGCTCTTCCAGAATCGGGAACCGGTCGAACACCTCTTGCAGGGCGTCTTGGGGCATCTCGTCCAAGATGTACGCGCCCATCTCCAGATTCTCTCGCACGGTGAGCGTCGGGAAGACGTTCTCGACCTGCGGGACGTAACACATCCCCTCGCGGGTGACTTCGTCCGGTCGGAGGTCCGTAATCTCCTTGTCGTCGAACTCGACGGAGCCTTCCCAGCAGTCGATGAGGCCGAAGACGGCCTTCATGAACGTCGATTTGCCCGCGCCGTTCGGCCCGATGATGCAGACGATTTCGTCGTCGTGAACGTCCATCGAGACGCCATGCAGGATTTGAGCGTCGCCGTAGCCAGACACGATGTCGTGGGCTTCGAGTAGTGCCATCGATTATCCCCCCAGATAGGCGTCGATAACTCGTTGGTCGCTCTGTACTTCCGCTGGTGAGCCTTGCATCAGCTTCTTGCCTTGGTCCATGACGATAATCGTGTCCGAGAGGTTCATGATGACCTCCATGTCGTGTTCGACGATGCAGAACGTGTAGCCTTCGTCCCGCAACGTCTCGATTCGTGCCAACAGCTTTTGGGTCAGCGCGGGGTTCACCCCAGCCACTGGTTCGTCCAGCAGGATGAGGTCTGGGTCGGTCATTAGCACGCGACCCAGTTCGAGCAGTTTCCGCTGACCCCCCGAGAGGTTCCCCGCGTACTCGTTCGTGAGGTGGTCGAGTTCCAGTAGGTCGAGCATGTCGAGCGCCCGTTCGCGGATTTCTTCCTCTTCTTCGGCGACCGACCCGCGGCGGAACCACGCGTTCCCCAGATTTTCGCCGCGCTGGTCCTGCGGAGCGAGCAGGAGGTTCTCCAGCACGGTCAGTCCCTGAAGCTCTCTCGTCAACTGGAACGTCCGGGAGAGTCCGGCCTGCGAGACGCGGAACGGCCGCGTGTGCTTGTAGTCGAGTACGTCGTCTTTCACCTTCTCTTGGGCTTGGTAGATGCCAGCACCGACGCCAGCACCGACGACTGCCGCGCCGCCGAGCGCGACGGTAGACGCGCCCGCCGCGGCGGCCGACGCCAGTCCGATACCGCCGAAACTCAGCCCGGAGGCACCCATCCAGATGCCTTGCTCGGTGTCGCTCGGCCGCATGATGTCTTGGAGTTCTTGCCCCCGATAGCGGACCGACCCGCTGTCGGGTTTGTAGAACCCGCTGATGAGGTTGAACGTCGTCGTCTTTCCGGCTCCGTTCGGGCCGATGAGGCCGGTGACGGTTCCCTCCTCGACCTCGAAGGTCGCGCCATCGACGGCGGTGATGCCGCCGAAGGTCTTGCGGAGGTTTTCGACTTCGAGAATTGCCTCACCAGTGCCGTGCGTCTGGTGGTCTCTGTCTACGTCGTGCACCTCGTCCGTCTGAGCCGTTCTTTCGGCCGTTTGGTCTGTCGTCTCACTCATTCTTCGGTCACATCCGCGACGGTTCGCTTCTCGCCCCACAGCCCTTCGGGGCGGTAGTACAGGATGATTATCAACAGTGCGCCGATGAACGCGAGGCGAAGCGCCTGCACCCGCGAGGCCGCCGCAGTCGGGAAGAACCCGGCGATGTCGGCCGTCGCCTTCTGGAACGCCCAGTAGATGGCCGCGCCGAGAATCATCCCCTTGTTGTTGGCGGTCCCACCGATGATGAGCGCGAGGAACGCGATGAACGTCACGCGCGGTGCGAACATCGTGTGGACGAGACTCTGGAAGTAGATGGCGGTCAGCCCACCCGCGAATCCGGCGAGGGCGGAACCGAGCATCATGCTCTGGACCTTGTACGAGAAGGTGTTCTTGCCCAGTGAGGTCGCAACGTCCTCGTCCTCGCGGATGGCCTTGAGGACCCGTCCGAACGGAGACTCGACCGTGACTTCCACGAGGTAGTACACGACGGCGAGCGACGCCAGCGTCAGTATCAGCAGGAACCGTGAGTAGTCGAACTCCAAGCCGCCGCCTTGGAACTTCAGCAGCCACAGCAGGTTCTGGACGGTGTTCGACACGACGGCACCGACACCACCGAACCGGAAGGGTTCGATGCTGGCCATCACGAAGTACCGGAGCAGGAACAACCAGATTGCACCGACGCCGACGATGCGGACGAAGCCAACGTCAGACTGGCCGAAGCGCTCCCAGTTCGAACCGACGTAGTAGACGCCGTACAGGAACGCCGCGAGCAGGCCCATCGTCAGGAACAGGCCGAGACTGCTACTCGCGTCGCCACCGCCGCCGAGGACGATGAGTGGCACGAAGGTTGCGACAAAGACGATGGCCAACACGAGCGCGACGAGGAAGTCCCGGCGCGAGAGGTCGCTGTATCGGCGAGCGACGGCGACACCGCCGAATACCCACGTGAACAGCGACGCGAAGCCGAGGAAGACGAACGGCACCATCGGCGACTCGCCGAGGACGAACGCGGCGACGAACGCGACTCCCGCGGTTACGATGCCAGCGAGCGGAATGTATCGCTCGTTGACTCCGTAGAAGGCCGCGGAGATGACTGCGAACACGATGACCCCGAACAGAATCGAGAGTCCGGACCACCACTCGAAGGCCTGCCACGTGACGACGCCCGCGGCCGCCGCGAAGGCGACGCCGATACCGAGCAGGTACCGTTGTTCGGTCTCGCTCTTCGTCGCGCGCGCTCGCCGAGCGGCGAAGTAGCCGACGCCGAGCGTCGTCAGCGCGAGGAGGGCGTCTACGAGTTTTCCGCGAACGCCCGTGCCTGCGATGGTGCTTCGGTCGGCGGTGACACCGCCATCGGCGCGCTGCCCTCCATCAGTCGTGAGTTCCGAGTCTGGCCGCGTTCCGACCGTCGAAAGCGCGTACGTCGCGACCGTCCAGAGGACGAACACTACGAACCCGAGCAGTGCGGCGGCCCCGAGCGTGTCGCCCGGCAGCGGGAAGAAGCTCCGGAACGGCTGTTCGAAGCCACGGAGCGAACCGGGACCGTTGGCGAGCCAGCCTTCCGATTGGACGACGCGCTTGAGGATGACCGAGATTCCCAGCACCGCGATTGCGAGGTAGTCCTCCCGGAGTCGTATCGCCGGGAGGGCGACCAGCATTCCTAGCAGTGCAGCCACAATCGTCCCGACGAGGATTGCGACGAGCCACGGCACTTCCCACCCGAGGATGTAGGTCGCGAACTGCTGCGTGCTGGCAGGTGGGAGTACCAGCAGCGCAGTGACGTACGCACCGACCAGATAGAACGCGACGTGCCCGATGTCCAACAGGCCGGTGTAGCCGAACTTGATGTTCAGTCCGAGCGCGAGAATCGCGTAGATTCCCACGATGATGCCGAGCGAGACGAGACTGCTCGAAAGCGCCATGCTAGGCACCTCCCGTGATGCCTTCCGGCTTCACAAGTAAGACGACGAACAGGATGACGAACGCGATTGGAATCCGATACGTCGAACCGATGCCGGGGATGGCGAAGATGCCCACGTCCATCGAGAGCCCGACAATGTAACTGCCGAGAATCGCGCCGTACACCGACTGAAGCCCGCCGAGGATGACTCCTGCGAACATCGGTAGTAGCAGGAAGAATCCCATGTTGACGGTCAGTTGGTTGAACAGCACGCCGAGCATCACACCGCCGACGGCGGCGAACGCGCCCGCGATGATCCACGTCGCCATCATCACCCGGTCGGTGTTGATGCCAGTAATCTTCGCCAAGTCGATGTTGTCGCTGGACGCGCGCATCGCCTTGCCGAGTTTCGTCTCCTGCAACAGGAAGTGCAGGAACGCCATCATGCCGGCGGCGATGAAGATGACGGACGCTCGCATGACCGAGAGCCTGACGCGCGTCGAGGACCCCGAGTTGGGGACCGTCCCTTCGCCACTCAAAACCACGAGTAGCACGGAGAGGGTCAACAGACCCGCGACGGACGCGGTGAGCTTCGGGCCAATCGTCTGGGAGGCTCCGAGTGCGTCGTCGCCGCGCCGCCAGCGGTACGCGCCGATTGTGACGGCGAGCGTGCCGACGACGACTATCGCCACGGCGAGCCACGAGTACCCCCACGTGAACATCGTCTGGTCGGGGTTCGGGCCGCTGTCGATGACTCGCAGGACGAGTCCGGCCCCGCTGGCGTAGAAGTCGAAGAACTTCGCCGCCGACAGGCCGACGTCGTAGCCGAAGACGGTACCGACCTGCGGGACGTTGTAGGTTCGGACTTCACCGCCGTAGACGGCCTGCGTGCCGAACCGAAGGACGAAGGAGAGTCCGAGGGTGACGATGAGCATCGTCGCCAACGAGGCGTCTTTCGCCCGGAACTTCTGGAAGACGACCTTCTCCAACAGCGGTGCGATTGCGGCGAGCAGGATCGCCGCGAGGAGTAGCCCGGCCCAGATGGACGGGAAGCCGACGACGACCACGAGTCCGAGGGCCGACGCGGCTATAAGTTGCACTCCGACCGCCAGCCCCGGATTCGGGTCGCCGGGCCACCACGACCCTTTCAGCGCGGCTTCACCCCCGAGTAGATACACCGCCCCTAACGCCGCTCCGGCGGTGAGGACGAATAGGACCACGTAACCCAACGTTCCGAGACTTCGGGACGCATTCGTCAGCGCGTCGAATATGGGGACGGTACCCGGTTGGTTGACGAACAGCGCCATGTACGCGCCGATCATCAGTAACTCGCCGTGCGCGAAGTTCGGTACCTCGGCGATGTTGTAGACGAGTGCGAGTCCGATGGCACCCAGCGCGACGATGCTTCCGGTGACTAAACCGTTGACGACGGCGTTCGCAAGTCCCGTGCTAGGTGGCATCGACGACCACCTCAGGTGGGGACGTGTGACAACGTACCATGTTACGTATCTTGGCAAGGGGAACCTATTTGTGTCTTGTGCTTTTTAGCACGTCTACGAATTGAAAGATAACTGCGAGAAAGGCGACACGTTCGGCAGTTTTCGGCTCTCGGCTTAGCTATACTTCTCGACAATCTGCACAGATGAGTTGCCCGTTGACGTTAGTGAGTTCTCGGCTAAGGGTGCCGCAGGTCTCGCAGATACTCCGGTCGGAGTACTCCGCGCGGTCACCGTTGTCGCTCACGTTGCCGCCGAGTTCGTCGCCGATGTCGCTACCAACCGGGGGCATCGAGTCGTCGGCCACCGACGGTGCCCCTGATAGCGAGGCCGACGCAGAAATCACGTCCCGTTCGGTGAGGACGCCGACCATGTCGGTGTCGTCGGTGACGACGATGCGCCGGATGTCGTTTCTGGACATGGTCCCGGCGGCGTCGGAGAGCGCACGCTCGCCGTGCATCGAGATGACGGGGTTCGACATGACTTCGGAGACGGGCGTCTCGGCGGGGTCGCCTTCGTCGGCGACGAGCCCCAGAACGTCAGATTCAGTCATGATGCCGACCGGTTCACTGCCCCGGAGAACGACGACGCTGCCGACGCTCTCCTCGCGCATGAGCTGGACTGCTCCCAGCACCGTGTCCGACTCGCTGACCCCCACGTAGTCGCGGGTCATCACGTCTCGGACGGTGACTTCGCCTTCCATATGAGAAAGATTCACACAGTCGGCCTAAAAGCTATCCCCGGCAGTTTTATCACCGTCACCGACCTACGTTAATAGTTGCTACGTAACTCACCGAAGGCGACGTCACTCGACGGTCGAAGCCGACGTGAATCAACAGTCGAAGACGGCCGACTACCTATCGAAGACGACCCGATGACCGTCGTCGCGGCAGTCTTCGAGTGCGTGTTTCGCGCTCATACCCGCACCCTGTGCAGTTGCCGCAGTGCCGACACCGACCTTCAGTTCGACTTCGGCGGCCTCTTGGACGTGTTCGATGGCATCCTCGTACTCGGTTTCGTCTAAGTCCGGACAGACCGCGATGACGTTGTCGCCGCCGACGAAGAAGGAGAGGGCGTCGTGCGCGCGGCGCATGTACTGCATCAACTCGGCGTAGCCCTGTTCGATGTGGATGAACGAGTCGAAGGCGTTCATCTGGTCGGTGTACTTGCCCGTCGCGTCGTTCACGTCGAAGTGTGCGATTTGCACGTCGTCGTCCGCTCGCTCGTCGTCCGGGAGCGTCTGGCCGCGTAGAATCTCGGTTCGCTGGCCGTCTTGGGCACTCCCGGCGTCTTGAATTAGTTCGGTCGCCTCCCCGAGCGCCTCGACCGGTCGGGGACTGGTCGCCACGCCAAAACTCACGGTGACGGGGTACCGATTCGCCACCGACTCCTGCATGAGCGCGTGTGCCTCCTCGTCGATGCCGTTCGTCACGGCGATCATGTTGTCGAAGCGCGTGAAGAAGACGTACCCCTCCCGGTTGCCGACGAGTTGTGAGATGTCGGCGTAGAGCCGCGATTGCAGCGTCTGGAGGTCCACTTCACGGCGGGGTTCGGGCGTCACGGTCCACGGTCCGTAGTTGTCGATCTGAATCAGAGTGACCTGCGCGTTCGTCACAGTTGGTTCGGGGTTCGGCCTTCTGGGTTATAAGCCATCCTAATCGTGGTAGGCGTTCCAGAAGTGAGTTGAAGGGCGAGGCGGTCGGCGGACGATTCCGATACGAATTGCCGATACGCACGGAATCACGGGCCGAATAGTGGAAACGACTGCGATTTGCTCTAGAGCCGACCGTGCAGTCGCGCTTGTCTATTCGAACCCGGATAATAAAAACATCTGTTCAAAAATATTGTTTTACAGAAAACGAATACCCAATACTTATCCGTTGGACGGTCATTCGTCTAATCGCAATGGCAGAAGGCAACGTTGACTTCTTCAACGACACTGGCGGTTACGGTTTCATTACGACGGACGACTCCGACGACGACGTTTTCTTCCACATGGAAGACATCGGCGGCCCGGACCTCGAAGAGGGAACCGACGTAGAGTTTAGTATCGAAGACGCCCCGAAGGGGCCGCGCGCGCAGAACCTGACGCGACTTTAAATACGCTATCGGACCGTTTGACGGCGGTCAGATTTGCGCTTTTCTCTGGACATTATTTGAGGAGTGGTGAGTTCGTTCTGGGTTCGGGTGTATCGATTTGAGTTAGAAAGGCTTGCGCCTTCGACCCTGTTGATTCAGGATCTGGCATCTTGGTCCACAAGTCACTCGTTACCGAATGCGTAGAGGAAGTCGCCAGCGGTCCGCACGTAGAGCGCGTCGTCGACGACGACCGGCGCATCTAGCACGCCGCCGGTGATCATGTCACCCTTCTCGATTCGTGGAAATCGGTAGCGCCAGTTTTCGGTTCCGGTGGTGGTGTCCAATGCCCGAAGATATCGCCCGTGAACGCCAGTTCCGAAGTAGACGGTCTCGTCGGCGACTGTCGCTGGTGCGGCCGTGGACTGCGTCGAAAATCGCCACCGCTGCTCGCCGGTTCGAGATTCGAGTGCATGGACTGCTTCTGTGCCGCTGTAGAACACTATTTCATCGGTTACAGCAATTCCACCACTGTCGTTAGATGCCCCCGTCTCCGCGCGCCAGATTACCTGCTGAGACTCTATATCGATGGCGTACACGACACCGTCGAGGTCGCCGACGAATACGAGACTATCCCGAACAACCGGTACCGTATCGACCGAACCACTCACAGAAACGCTCCAGCGTTCGGTTCCGGTTTTTCTATCAATCGAGTGCAATTTTTCCGTCGTTACGAATATCTCCCCGGAGGTCACGACGATGTCGCTAGGGCTATACTCTCCACCGACCTCCGCGTTCCAGATTTCCTCCCCGGTCGCCGCATCGATGGCGAACAACGAAACGGGTTTGTCGTAATACTCGCTGTGAGCGAAGTAGAGCGTTTCATCGACGACCGTCGGTGCAGAGACGATTCCCCGCTTCAACTCTGTTGTCCAGTTGACAGAGCCGCTAGTCGCGTCAAGCGAGGTGATGCTCTCGGAATGAGTGAAAAACACGTCATCGTTTGCGATTGCCGGTGCGGGACCACTCGCATCTACGTCCGTGCGCCAACGTCTGTCACCAGTTCGTGCGTCGAGTGCCAGAACACCGCCCGTGCCACTCCTGAGGTACATCGTCTTCTTTGAGATAGCGGGCATGTATCCATTCGTAATCCGCCAGTAGGGCGTCCCCGATTCAGGAGCACCGGTCGCCTCGGGAGCGTACGAACTATTCAGATTGTCGTGGCGGTAATTGCGCCACTCGCCACTCGCCGGTACGGACCCTCCTCGTAGGTCGATTTGCTCCGTTGTTTTCCGTTGCGTAGTGGTGGTGGCAGTGTCTCGTTCGGATGCCACGGTCGTTGTCGTCGTACTCGAACTCGATTTCTCAGTCTGCTTTTGGTCTGTTCGTCCAGCGCACCCGGCAACACCCCCGGCGGCGATGGATGCGAAGAGTCGTAACGCACCACGGCGGGTGGAGGGTCCTGTCATCGGGGTAAATTACATATTCTGCCCTAAATCTTTTGTGTGGAATTTTGCATGCGCGTAAAGTCCAACGTGGACGATTGGAGGACTCCAATCTGCTTCAGTGGGGGTGATGGATAACGGTTAACAAATTCCGACACCCGCCTGCTCCAATTCCGGGAGATTCAAACCCCCATATTCCCTCAACAGGGACAATGACAATCCCGTCGTTCGTCATCGGCATCGCGGGGGGAACCGGGGCCGGAAAGACGACGGTCGCCCGCGAAATCACCGAGGAGGCCGAAGAATCGGTGACGCGAATCCCGATGGACAACTACTACGAGGACCTCAGCCACATGGAGTTCGAGGAGCGCGCGGAGGTCAACTACGACCACCCCTCGGCGTTCGAGTGGGACCTTCTGAGTGAACACATGGACGCCCTCCTCTCTGGCCAGTCTATCGAGATGCCCCAGTACGACTTCGAGATTCACAACCGCAAGGACGAGACGAAGACGGTCGAACCGACCGACGTCATCGTCTTGGAGGGCATCTTCGCGCTGTACGACGAGGACGTAAACGACATGCTCGACCTGCACGTCTACGTCGAGACGGACGCCGACGTTCGGATTCTGCGGCGCATCGAGCGCGACGTGGTCGATAGGGGACGCGACTTGGAGGGCGTCATCGACCAGTACCTCTCGACGGTCAAACCGATGCACGAGCAGTTCGTCGAACCCTGCAAGAAACGTGCGGACCTCATCATCCCCGAGGGCGCGAACGCCGTCGCAGTCAACTTGCTCGAAGAGAAAGTCCGCGCGGAGACCTACACCGATTCGGGGTCGGCGTGGACGCTCGGCGAGGAGGGCGTCGAGCGCGAGGACCCCGAGCGCGACCGCTACGCTGTCGCGGGTGGTGGTGCAGAGCGAATGGAGGACGCGGAGAAAGACGCAGTTAGAGAGAAAGACGACGAGTTTCCGCTAGACGACTGATTCGACCGATTCAGTTCCTCAGGCGCTCTTCTTCTCGGGGTCGCTCCCGACCGGGTGGTAGTCCCAGAAGCCCCCCGCGCGCATGCCTTTGCCGACTGCCTTGTGGAAGTGGACGATGTCCTCGTACTCGTCTTCGGTGACGTGTTCGAAGATATCGCCGACGCTGACGACGCGCTTGTAGTTGATGCGAATCGGTTCGTCTGCGTGTTCGTCCACGAAGTCGGACTTCGCCAGCGGGAAGTCCTCGTCTTCGTCTACCTTCTTGGCGAGAATCGCCATGCCGTACTTACGCCCGCCTTCGCTACCTTCTTCGCCGTCAGGGTCGTGCGGCCAGTCCATACGTGGCACGTCGAAGCGGGTACAAAAAGAGTTTATCGTTCGGCGGTCGGTCGCTAGTCCCGTCGTCCATCAGTCGTCGTCGCTCGCTTCCGCGGGGTCCGCCCGATCTCCGAGCAGTTCCGCCCGATGCTCGTCCAGCAGGGGTGCGCGCTCGCCCGGTTTCGTCGGCGTCTCGCTCAGTTTGATTGGCGAGCCAGCAATCGTGACTTGCTCGTCCGTGCCCGGTTGTTCGACTTCAACGAGCATGTCCCGAGCGTGGACGTGCGGGTCTGCGAACACGTCGCTGGCGTCCTGCACGGGCGCGCTGGGAACCGAGCCTTCGAGTAATTTGCAGAGTTCGTCGGCAGTTCGCTCACTCGTCCAGTCGGCGATTTCCTCGCGGAGCGACTTTCGATTTTTCAGTCGGTCCTCCGCAGTTGGGAACTCGGCGGCGAGGTCCGGTCGGTCCATCGCTTCGCAGAGCGCGCTCCAGTGGTTGTCCCCGAAAGCTGCAATCACCACGTAGCCGTCTCGGGCCTCGAAAGCGTTGTAGGGGAACAGCGTCGGGTGGGAGTTCCCCCGGCGCTCGGGCACTTCGCCGGTGTAGGAGTGCTGATAGATGGTTCGCTCGCACATCGAAATCATCGAATCGTACATCGCAGTATCGACGTATTGACCCTCTCCGCTTTCGCCATCTTCACAGCTCTCGTCACCCTCCCGACTCCGGTCGCGGTGGTGGAGCGCGGCCAAAATTCCGACGGCGTTCAGCGTAGCGGTGAACAGGTCGCCGATGCCCGGCCCGACCTTCGTCGGCGGGCCGTCCTCCTGACCAGTTATCTGCATCACGCCGCCGAGGGCTTGGGCGATGAGGTCGAAAGACGGCTGTCCCTGTCGGTTGGTTTCTCCCGTCCGGGGGTCGCCGAAGCCACGAATGGAGGCGTAGACGAGTTGCGGGTTCCGCTCGCGGAGTCGCTCGTATTCGAGACCGAACTTCTCCATCGTGCCCGCGCGGAAGTTCTCGACGACGACGTCAGCGTCTTCGACCAGACCGAGGAAGTCCTCACGGTCCTCTTCGTCCGTCAAGTCCATCTCCAAACTTCGCTTGCCCCGGTTGACGCTCTGGAAGTAGCCCCCGTAGGCGTCCTCGTCGCCGACGAACGGCGGATTGGGCCGAATGAGGTCGCCGCCGGGGCGCTCTATCTTCACTACGTCTGCGCCCAAGTCTGCGAGCAACATCGTACAGTACGGGCCAGCGAGCACCTGCGTCAAGTCGAGAACGCGCACGTCGTCCAGCGCAGCCATGTTCGCATCCGTCGAGAGAGCGTAACAAAAACCTTCCCAATAAATCATGTGGTTTGTGTAGAAGGCTCATAGGGGGCCTGAAAGGACCTTAAGGCCAATTAATCATGAACAATGATTATCTTTAAGTATTGTTAATTGGAGATACGAACGCGATGTCAACGACAGTCGTCCTCGGTGTTATCGGGTCCGACGCACACGCCGTCGGTATCACGATTCTCGAACAGGCACTGGACGCGGCGGGCTTCGAAGTCGTCAACCTCGGGGTCCAGACCAGTCAGCAGGAGTTCATCGACGCCACGCAGGCACACGGGGGTGAGGCTGTACTCGTCTCTTCGCTCTACGGGCACGCCGAGCAGGACTGCCGGGGGTTCCACGACGCCATCGAGGCGGCGGGACTCGATCCGGTCACCTACATCGGCGGCAATCTCTCGGTCGGTCAGGACGAGTTCGCGGAGACTCGCGAGCAGTTCCGCGAGATGGGCTTCGACCGCGTCTTCGACTCCGAGACCAAGCCGATGGAGGCTATCGCGGCGCTCCAAGCCGACCTGAACGTCACCGAAACCGACACCGAACGGGTGACACTCACGTCCTAATCTCCCCTACACGATGTTACGTGACCAACGACTCTCCCCAGAGACACTGACGAGTATCGACGACGAAATACGACAGCACTGGCCAGTCGAAGACCTCGACTTCGAGGAAGCGGTGGCGTACCACGAATCGCTTCCTGCGGGAAAGCAGTTCGCTCGCGTCTTGGAGTCCGCGGACCGTCCACTGCTCCAGCCCCGCGCTGGCGTGCCGTTACTGGACGACCAGATAGCACTGCTCGGCCACCTTGAAGACGCCGGAAAGGCAGACCTGCTCCCAACGACCATCGACTCCTACACGCGCGACAACGAGTACGAAAAAGCCCAACAAGGCCTCGAAGAAGCCCGAGAGAAAAGCGAAGACACCCTCAACGGCTTTCCAGCGGTGAATCATGGAGTCGAGGGCTGTCGCCAGTTAATCGAAGCACTCGATGCGCCAATCGAGGTGCGCCACGGAACGCCCGACGCCCGCTTGCTCGCGGCAGTCACCTTCGCGGGTGGCTTCCAGAGCTTCGAGGGGGGCCCCATCTCGTACAACATCCCCTACACCAAGGAGCGCGACCTCGCCGAAACCATCGAACACTGGCAGTACGTGGACCGACTCGCGGGCGCGTACACCGAACGTGGAATCACCATCAACCGGGAACCGTTCGGCCCGCTGACCGGGACGCTCGTCCCGCCGAGCATCGCCATAGCCATCGGGCTCATCGAAGGGATGCTCGCGGCCACGCAGGGCGTCGAGAGCGTCACGCTCGGCTATGGACAGGTCGGCAATCTCGTGCAGGACATCGCCGCGCTTCGCGCGCTCCGCGCACTCGGCGAGGAGTACCTGCCTGATGCAGTCACCGTCACCACCGTCTTCCACGAGTGGATGGGCGGGTTCCCACCTGACGAGGCCCGCGCGAACGGTGTCATCGCGCTCGGTGCGGCCACCGCCGCCATCGCTGGCCCCGACAAAGTCATCACCAAGTCTCCGCAGGAGTTCGGCGGCGTCCCCACGAAAGAGGCAAACGCCGCTGGCCTGCGAACCACCAGACAGCTCATCGATATGATTCGAGAGCAAGCCATCGAACTCGACGGCGTGGACAGAGAACAGCAGTTCATCGAGAAATCGACCCGCTCGCTGATGGACACCGTCCTCGAACTCGGCGACGAGGACGTGGCGCAGGGGACGGTCCGAGCGTTCGAGACCGGCAACCTCGACGTGCCCTTTGCGCCGAGTCAGAGCGCCAAGAGCGCGGTGCTTCCGGCCCGCGACGACGACGGACGGGTCCGCATCCTCCAGTTCGGCGACCTCGCGCTCGATTCGGACCTCAAGGACGTTCACACCGAGCGACTGGACCGCCGAGCCAGGAAGGAGAACCGCGACCGTTCGTTCCAGATGGTCGCCGACGACGTGGACGCGATTAGCGAAGGGCGACTCATCGGCCGCCGAGGAGGTGAGCAGGCGTGAATGGAGAAGCACGAGAGAGCGAGACGAGAACGCACGAGATGGAAACGCGGGTCGCCGACGCCCGCGTCGGCGGCGACCCTGTCATCGAATCCGTGCGCGCCGTTCCCGGCGTCTCCGGATTCTTCTTCGACGACCAGCGCGCTATCAAGGCCGGAGCCGAACAGGACGGGTTCGCCTACCATGGCGACCCAGTCACGCCGAACTTCGACCGCGTTCGCCAGGCGGGCGAAGCAATTAGCGTCCTGCTTGAACTCAGCGATGGCACCGTCGCCATGGGCGACTGCGCCGCCGTGCAGTACTCCGGTGCAGGCGGGCGCGACCCATTGTTCGAAGCCGATTCGTTCGTTCCGGTGGTGGAAGGTCCAGTCGCCGAGGAACTGCTCGGTCGCGAAGCGGCCGCGTTCGGCGCGAACGCGGCCGCCGTCGAGGAGACGCGAATCGATGGAAATCGACTGCATACGGCCATCCGCTACGGCGTCTCGCAGGCCCTGCTCGACGCCGCTGGAAAGGCCCGGCGGACGACGAAGACCGACGTCCTCACTGACGAGTTCGGAACGAAGCCAGCCACGGAGCCGATTCCGGTGTTCGGCCAGTCGGGCGACGACCGCCGCCGAAACGCCGAGAAGATGGTCCTGAAGGGCGTCCCGGTCCTGCCCCACGGCCTGTTCAACAGCGTCGAGAAGATCGGTGAGGACGGGAGTCGATTGCGCGACTATCTCGATTGGCTCGCTACGCGCGCGGACGAACTCGGACCTTCCGAATACGACCCGCGCTTCCACGTGGACGTGTACGGCGTCCTCGGCGAGATTTTCAGTCCGCCGTACGACCGGCCGGAAGTCACGGACTACTTCGCGGACCTTCGGGACGCGACAGGACCGTACCCCCTGCAAGTCGAGGGACCGATGGACGAGGGCGGCCGCGCAGAGCAGATTCACTCGATGGCCGAACTCCGCGACGGCCTCGCGGACGCGGGGGTCGGCGTGGACGTCGTGGCCGACGAGTGGTGCAACACGCTCGAAGACGTGCAGGCCTTCGTAGACGCAGGCGCGGCCGACCTCGTGCAAGTGAAGACGCCCGACTTGGGCGGCATCCAGCGGAGCGCCGAAGCAGTGCTGTACTGCCGCGGAACAGACACGCGGGCGTACCTCGGCGGGACGTGCAACGAGACGGTCGAATCGGCGAGGGCATGCGCGCACGTCGCACTGGCCACCGACGCCGCGCAGGTGCTGGCCAAGCCCGGCATGGGATTCGACGAGGGCTACATGGTGATGGCAAACGAGATGCGCCGAACGCTCGCGCTGGCCGACGCCGTCGATGGGTCCGAGTCTCACGACGGAGGCCGCAAATGACGGAGTGGACCGACCCCGAGGCCTTCGCGCAGTTGCTCGACCGCGCCGAGACGAAAGAGAAGGGCAACTGCTTCGAGGACTTCGCGGCGGGCGACACCATCGAGCACGACCCCGGACTCGTCCTCTCACGGCGCGCCAGCGAGTGCTGGATGGGCCAGACGCTCAACTACGACCCGACCTACTGGCGGCCCTCGGTGGCGAAATCGGCGGGTCACGACGAACCGCCGGTTCACCCCGATTACTTGCTTGCCTGCGTGATGGGGGCGAGCGTCGAGGACCTGAGCGAGAAAGGCGGCTACTTCCTCGGCCGCGACGGCCTTCGGTACCACGACCCCGCTGTCTCGCCGGGCACGGAACTGCGAGTCGAGTCAACTGTCGAAGCGACGCGCGAGTCGAGTTCCCGCCCGGAGTTCGGCATCGTGACGTGGGAGACCACCGGCTACGACGCCGACACTGGTGACCGACTGGTGTCGTACAACCGAACGAACATGATTTCGCGCAGGGAACCGATGGCGAGCGATGGAAGTGGAGAAACCGAGGCCAGTGGCGGTTCCGAACCGGGCCTCCCGGACGAACTGCTCACGCCAGACGGCGGCTACTTCGAAGACTTCCGAGAAGTACTCGACAGGGCGGCAGACCGGGACGCCGCAGTCGCCTACCGCCACGAGCGCGGGCGGACGATGGACGACACCACGGTCGCCGCGCTCCCGCTTGCCACGCTCAACACCGCGAAACAGCACCACAACGCCGACGTGATGGCCGACTCGCCGTCCGGCGAAATCGTCGCCTACGGTGACGTGACCCGGTCGGTCGCGCTCGCGCACGCTCGCTCTGACGAGGAGACTGTCTGCGAAGTGACCTGTGACGACGAGCGGTTCCACGACTTCGTGACGACTGGCGACACGATTTACGGCTTCACGCGCGTCCTCGACGCGAACGAAGCGGACCAGCCGGGACACAGCCACCCGCAATCGGGAGAAGTCACCTTCCGCCACTACGCCTTCGACCAGACCGGACGCCCCGTCTACTCGGGCACCCGAACCGCACTGATTCGCAAGCGAACCTAACCACCATGACGAACACACGACTCTGCCGAACGTTCCAGACCGCACCCGCTGGCGTCCCCCGCGACGACAGCGCGAAGTACCTCCGCTCAGGCCTGACCACGGAGGGTTTTCAGGCCCCCGATTGGTTGGTACCAGATCTCGAAGACGGCACCGCGCCCGACATGAAAGACGAAGCGCTCGACAACGTTCGAGACCTCCTGCCGGAGTACGCGCCTGGATTCGCCGGAGAAATCTGGCCGCGCGTCGAGTGGGCCTACGACGACGAAGCAACGCGCAAGCGCGGCGAGGAACAGATTCGAACGCTCGCCGAGAGCGTCGGCGACCACCTCGACGGCGTCGTCGTTCCGAAAGTCGGCCGCCTCGAAGACGTGCAGGCCGCCGAGTCGGTCGTCGCCGCGGCCTCTCGCGAGACGAATCGGGACCTCGAACTCGCCGTCATCGTCGAAACGGCCCGCGCTCGCTCGGACTTGCGCGAGATAGCGAAGTTCGGCGCGAGTTCTCACCTTACTGCGCTCGTGTTCGGTCCCGTGGACTACACCGCAGAACTCGGTGGTCGGGAACTCGGCGAGTCTGACACCCCCTTGGCAGATAATCGCCCGACGTGGCCCGGTCTCTACGAAGCACTCTCGAACGAAGCGAGCGCGAGCGACCTGCTCGCCGTCGGCGGCCCCTTCGACCGTCTGTTCCGCGAACGAGCGGGCGTGACCTTCTACAACGGCGACGGCTACGCCGACCACGTGGTGCGCGAGGCCCGTGTCGGACTCGACGGTAGTTGGTCGCTCCACCCGAACCAAACTGCGCAAGCTAACCGCATCCACCTGCCGACCGAGGACGAACTTCGTACGGCAGTCCGGAAGATAGAGCGGTTCACCGAAGCGAAAGACACCGGCACCGGCGCGGTGGCCATCGACGGCCAGATGGTTGACGAAGCGACGCTAAAGAACTTCGAGAACACGGTAGCCACGGTTCGGGCAGTCCACGACGCCCGCGAGTCCCAGACCACCGAGTACTACGACGCGGACCTGCTCGACCGAGCGCTAGCGGTGGCGTGAACCGCGCATAAGTCGGAGTACTTTCGATTACGACCCGCTCATTTTTGTCGCTCGAACGAGAGCTTCTACCCATGGGAACGCTCGGCCGCCGACTCCTCTTCGGCCGCGAGCGGAACCGCCGCCGCCGCTGGACGCGGTTCGTCGGTGGCCTCACGGCAGTCGTCGCTACCGCGTTCGCGCTGGTCTTCGTCGCCCGCGCCGTCGGTGCGGGCGGGTTCGCGAACGCCTTCTACGCCCGAATGGTTCCGATTCTGCTCTTCTACGGACCCGGCTTCGTCTCGGCCGTCGCAGCGTTTCGCCACGGCGGTCTACTTCTGAGCCTCGCAATCGGACTCGCACCAGTGACAGTCGTCGGCGTCGTCTTCGGAACCGTAGACCTCGCGGCGTGGCTCCGGGGTGCGGTTCCGCCGGGCGATTCGCCAGCGTGGGCGCTCGTCCTCGCCTACGGCGTGATTTGCCTGACTTCCGCAGTCGTCGGCTTCGTCGCCGGGACGACCGCGAGATGGACTTCGAAAATGGTCGCAGAGCGACTCGACTGACGCGTCGTGGTGACTGACGCGTCGTGGTGAACCACGGCGTGTCGGTGGTGGCTCGTGAGCAAGAATGCATTCGAAACGCATAGACCCCCACCGCCCCGACGAAGAGCCATGTCGTGGACCTATCTGTTTCTCGCCGCCGTCTTCGAGGTCGCGTGGGCAGTCGGACTGGAGTACACCGAGGGCTTCACTGAACTCTGGCCGAGCGTCGGCACCGTCGGGGCGATGATTCTGAGCATGGGCTTGCTCGCGCAGGCAGTGAAGACGCTCCCCATCGGCACTGCCTACGCCGTCTGGACTGGCATCGGCGCGGTGGGGACTGCAATCGCAGGTATCGTGCTGTTCGGCGAACCGCGGAACGCTGCGCGACTGGTCTTCATCTTGCTCATCGTGTCCGGAGTCGCGGGACTGAAGCTGACTGCGGGGCATTAAATCAACGCTCGCCAACACTTATCTATCGTCGTTGGCTACCTTCGAAGTATGGGAGCGATTCGTCGGCAGTTGGAGGACACGTTCTGGGCGACGACCGACGTGTTCCTCGCGACGTTCGGTCTCGGGATGCTCTTCTACCCAATCGTGCTGACTACCAACGCGATGCTGGGCACGCCACTCACCGACTCGGAGGTGACGCTGTTCGTCGTGATTCTCGCCCTCGGCGGGTCGTATCCTTTCGTCGCTGGCGATTGGTCGCTCGGACTTCTCGGGGAGTACATCTTCGTCTTCACTGCCTCGGCACTCGGAATCGGCCTCCTCGCTGCTATCGGTATCGTCGTCTTCGGTATCGAACTGTCGGGGAGCGACCCGCTCCCGCGCGCCGTACTGTTCGCGATGGCATACTTCGTCTCGTTCGTCCTCGTTCGCAAGCGACAGTGGCTATCGTGACTTCGGCGAGCGAGTTGCGAGCGACACAGCGGTCGCTCTCCTCTTGTTCGTCGGAGAAGCGGTGGGATTGGGATTTGAACCACCTGAAGACGCTTCCTCGCCTCCGGCGAGACTGCCTCTTCCGTAATTCAAATTCCAATCGAACACGATTCGACGCTCGCGCGTGGCGAACACACGAGGTGTTCGCCGTTTGCTCGCGTCAGAAGACGGTGGGATTGGGATTTGAACCCAAGAGGCTTGACGCCACCTGCTTTCAAGGCAGGCGCAATAGGCCGCTCTGCCATCCCACCACACCCCTAATTTCAGGGGCGGGCGTCTAAGAAGTGTCGGTCTACTCGCGGACCAGCATCCGCTCTCCGTCGTCCGCTCTGACCCGCAGATTCAACTCGTCTAGCAAGGTCGCCGTGTGTTCGGGCACGACGCGCCCGGCAGTCACGCGAGATTCGAGTAGCGAGACGAGCGTCAGCAGGTCGTCACCCGTCTCGACAGTCGGCATCTGGGGCAGATAGTCCACCTCGTGGCCCGCGTCCACAGCGCGATGGGTCAGCGTCTCCAGTTCCGGGATTTGGTATGCGTCCTCGAAGTCGATGGTGTCGGTGAAGCCAGCGAAGAAGACCCGGCCGCGTTCGCTGGGACCGAGGACGACTTCGTTGCGCCGCAGTTTCATCGCCGCACTGTCGATGTCCTTGCGGGTCAGCGTCGGTGCGAGGCCGTCCACGACTGCGGCCGACTGTACCTCCTCCTGTTCGAGTAGGTGAGTGACGGTGTTGCCAACGCGAGCAGAGAACGTCGAACCGACCTGTTTCTCGAATCGCGCGTCCTCGAACGATTCGAGCGCGGTCTTGGCGAGCGCGCGGACCTCCGCCTCCGCGCTCTGCTCGCCGTGGAACTCCTCTGGAATCAGGTCGTCCGGCCGGTAGTTGACCAACACGTCGCCGCCGCTCCGTTCGGCGGCCCGGATGGTGTCCTTGACCATCGCGGCGTAGAGGTCGGCGGCTTCGCGCTCGGTGAGCGGCGACGAGTCGGCGAGGTCTGGGAGGACGAGGCCCTCCCGCGGTGGGTCGGTGACGACGGCGAGTACGGTCATGGCTGTAGGTCGGGGTGCTGCACTCTTGAAAGCGATGTTTTGGAAAAGGTGACGAAACGAGCGACTCTTGGTCAGCGACTCTTCATCTCACCGGCTCGAACGCTATTCTCCGACCACCTCGAACGCGTATTTGCACCTTCTCAAAACCCTAAATACCAGCCCACCCCAACACTCCTGCAATGAACGGCAACAGTTTCGGGCGACTCTTTCAAGTCACCACGTTCGGCGAGAGTCACGGGGAGGCGATGGGCGTCACCGTCTCGGGATGCCCCGCCGGTCTCGAACTCTCCGAGGAGGACGTACAGGCAGACTTAGACCGGCGCAAACCCGGCCAGTCGATGATAACGACTAGCCGCGGCGAACCCGACCACGTCTCGATAAAATCTGGCCTTCAGGACGGCTACACGACCGGGACGCCAATCGGGATGGTCATCGACAACAAGGACGCCCGCTCGGAGAAGTACGAACCGTTCATCACCGCACCTCGGCCCTCCCACGGCGACTTTACCTACTCGGCGAAGTTCGGCACGCGCAATTGGGGCGGTGGCGGCCGCTCGTCCGCGCGCGAGACAGTGAACTGGGTCGCGGCGGGAGCGATTGCGAAGAAAATCCTCGAAAGCGAAGGTGTCGAACTCAAAGCGCACGTCAACCAAATCGGCGACATCGAAGCGCCCGAAGTCAGTTTCGAGCAGATACTGGAACACAGCGAAGAGAACGAGGTCAGATGCGCGCACCCCGAGACGGCCGAACAGATGCGCGAACGAATCGACGAGTATCAGGAGGAGGGCGACTCCATCGGCGGATCGATTTACTTCGAAGCGCGCGGCGTCCCCAGAGGCCTCGGCGCGCCGCGATTCGACTCGCTGAGCGCGCGACTCGGACAGGCTATGATGTCCGTGCCAGCCACCACCGCCTTCGAGTTCGGACTCGGCAGAGAGGCTCGCGAGTGGACAGGAAAAGAGCGAAACGACGACTGGGAGTTTGCTGGGGAAGGCGAAGATGCGGACCCCGTTCCCAAAGAGAACGACCACGGCGGGATTCAGGGCGGCATCTCCTCGGGCGAACCGATTTACGGCGAGGTGACGCTCCACGCGCCGACGTCGATTCCGAAGACCCAGACCACCGTAGACTGGGAGACCGGCGAGGAGAAACAGGAGAAGGTCATCGGGCGTCACGACCCGGTGCTACCGCCGCGCGGCGTGCCGGTCGTAGAAGCGATGCTGGCCCTGACGCTGGTCGATTTCATGCTGCTGTCGGGACGCGTGAACCCCGACCGGATGGACGGCAAGCCCGGCGAGTACGACACCGAGTACCACCCGAGCAGTCCACAGAACGAGTAGCGACAGAGATTCAGGGCGTGTCAGTTTCGTCGTCGGATTTCGACGACGCCCAACGGGCGAACGCTACCGAGACCAGATGCCCACACGGGTGGGCGCGATGGGTTCCCGGACCAGTCGAGGAGACGGCGCGAATCGGGCGGTCGCAACGCGGACAGTCGATACGGTTCACATCGTCGTCACTCATGGCTATTCCTTCGAGTCATCGCTGGTCCCCGGAAACTGAGAGATAGCGACGAGGCCCTTCGTACCGAGAGTGTCCAAGTTGGGATACGACCACGAACGTCCCAGTCCTCCGTAGCCCAGTTCCGTCTCCAGTGTGCGCTCGACGGCCACGCCAGAACACGTGTCGTCTTCGGAGCGGAAAACAGGGAGGGCGAACCACTGCCGGAGTTCGCGGACGGTGCGTCGTTCTCGATAGCTGTTGCTAACTGCCATAGTTCTGTAACTATCCGAGTAACGAATCTCGGCTTGCGAGCGTTCTGCGGGCGAAGTTACCCCGGTTCTCTCTTAAATATCTTCGTCTGCCGAAGGTCGCGTGAGGTCGAGACCAGAGGGGACTTGGCTGAACTCAGGACTTCTCTATCTCGCAGTCACAAACTTACGAACAACCGTATTCCAACCGACCGACCGGTTTTAGCAATCGTACGCTGAACGGCGGCGTGGCGACGATACTCGTCAGTGTCCTGCTTGCGAACGACGAACCGGGCAGTCTCGATGAGACCGAGGATTACGATACCCGCGCCGTCGGCGAGTGGCGATACGGTCGGACGAATACCTACAGTGAAATCCAGTCCGTGGTAATTCCCTCGCCGGGAATGTGCCACCGCTGTTGGGCCTCGCGTCTCGTCTGTCGGAGTTCGACGCGGGCATCGACAACGGAAGACAATCGCTGGACGACGTCGCTGTCGTCCGCCCGCCGCAGGTAGAAGTAACAGCCGCCGTTGACGAGTTTCACGGACCGGGATACGTCTCGGAGGAAGTGCTCGGCGTCCTCGACGTCGGACTCGTCCAGCAGTTCACCGAGCGAATCGACCGTCGCGCGGAGCGCGCTCGGTCCCAGTTCGTACTGTGCGTTGAACGCGGCCACCGCGTCGCCGATGTCCTCTCGAAGCTCGCTCAACTCGGCCTCGTTTGCCGCCGAGGAGGCGTCCTCGAACGTGACCGACCGGTGTTGATTCGTCCGACGTATCATCGTCACTGTCGGGTCAAGTGCCGACACGCCCTCGGGGAGGAGTGCCCCCGGCGTCGAATGTGCGGACGCGACGACCTGCGCGTTCGTCTCGTCGCCGAGTGCCAGTCGCCCGTGTCGCATAGCGACGTTTGCTTGGACTTTCCCCGTGACGAGAACGCTACTCCCCGACCGCTTCAGTTCCTGTAACTGCTGGACGAACCGCTCTTCGTCCGCAGTGGCCCCCGAGCCACGGAAGAGCGGTGTCGTCGCTCCGCTACTCATACGTATCCGTTCAGGTCGATCGACTTAATTCCAACCTATCTCGGTTGGCAACTCCAACGTAGTTCGAGTGTGGTATCAACAGTTACGCCGAACTGTTGTTCCCCGCTCCGCCATCGCCACCTGACAGCGATACTTCGCCGACCATCGTGTTCGGGTGGACCAAACAGATGTACGTCGCCATCTCCTCGGTGGCGGTGAACTGGACGCCTTGAACCGCTCCCTGCTCGGAGATGATTTCGGTCTGTGCGAGGAGTTCGCCGCCCGCGGTCGTGGTTCCGTTGTCACCCATCATCCCCGAATCGTTGCCCATCATTCCCGAGTCGTTCCCAGCCGTCTGATTTCCTGCGCTCTGATTCATCGATTCGAACTGGTCGGCGCTGACGGAGATTGGCCGGAGAACTTGGAGGTTGTTCCCGTTCGAATCTTGGATGGCGAAGTTGTGCGGTTGAGCGTCTACGTTCTTCCAGAGTAGCGTGTAGGTCGTCCCAGGCTGGAGGTTCAGCGTCGGGTTCGAGTCGGCGTCTGGCTCTCCACCAGGCACTCGATAGCCGAGCCAACCGCTCGTCCTGCCTCCCAGCAGAATCGTCTGTTCGTCGGTTTCTTGCCCCCGTGCGAGGACCGCAGCATTGAGGCCTGCTACCACACTGGTCGCGGCCGCCGCTTTCAGGAAGCGGCGACGAGATTGTCTTCGTGTCATGTTTCTCCGACACATCGACGTCGGCGACTCGGGTAAAACGCCCGCACTGTTCTGTGCGTGGAACAGTTCGGCTGACGGGTAACGAGTCGTTCTGTCGCAAAATCGTCCGTTAAATCGACACGATTGCACGGGTCTCTCGGCGGGGCCAGGCGTCTGGCGAGATATTTGTACGATACGCCGAACTATCCAGTAGATTTTTTGCATCGAAGAGAAATACAAAGATAGCCCAACGAAGGGTTCACAAGGTGTTCGCGTGGTCTCGTTCAATGCACACGCAGATGGTCTCGAAGTCGTAGACCCCATCGAACGGCGTCGATTCGAACTCACCGTCGGGCGACGCGTGCGCCCGGAAACAGTTCCACCGAGTCGGTTCGCCTTCCCGGTCGATGCCGCGGTAGCCGTGGCTACAGATTCTGTCGTCGTAGACGGCATCACCGACGCGTACGTTCGCCGCGACGGCGAGATGGTCGCCGCGATTCGTCCCGAGTCGCCCGTGTCGCTCCCCGCCGGTGAGTACGAAGTCGAGGTCAACGCACCCGTGAAACTCTACTTGCGAGGTGTAGGACCACTGGAGGCGACGAACGACGGTGGACGACTCTCCGTCTCGTTCGCGGACGGACTGCTGGTCGGCGCGCGGTCGTACCACGAGCAACCAGCCGCGACGATTACCACGACGACTGACCCCGAAGACGCCCTGCGTGCCGTCTCCTATCTCGGGTCCGCGCTGAAGACGACGAGCGTCGAGCGGTCGTATCCGACGCTTCGAGGCCACCCACCACTCGTCGAACTCGGCGACGAATTTTCGGTACCCGAACCGCTGTCGAAACCGGACACGGGAGTCGAAATTTCGGTTCCGCAGACGCACCGCGCGGCAGTCGTCGCCGCACCGCTCGCGTTCTACCTCGGCGCAGAGTTAGTGCCGGGAACGGAGCCACGTATCGAGGCCGAAAACGGCTTCTCGCACGCGCTCGGCGACGACACAGACGACTCTACGGCGTTCGATCAGTCGGTCGCCCGCGTCCTCAAGCAGACGTTCTTCTTCGACTGCATCACGCGGACGGAGGGGTACTACGAAGTGGACCTCCACGAGCGAGCGGAGGTCGAACCGCTCGTGGACCTCGACTTTCCGGCGCTCTACGACGCGTCGCTGGCAGAGCGACTGAAAGCCTACCTCGAAGTGCCGTTCGAGACTATCGAGGAGTTCCTCCCGCGGTGGAACGTGACGGCGTTCGTAGACCCCGACCCGGCGGGCGTCGAAGCCGTTCCGTTCGTCGTCGGCGACCTCGCGGTCGTCCGACCCGCAGACGGAACGCCCGTTTCGACCGATGAGTTGCGGTCGTCCGTCCTCGACGACTTCATGTCCGGACAGACTCGGAGTGGTGGAAACGAGGGCAGTGGCGACGATAGTGAGAGCGGCAACACCGAGGACACTGCCGACAGAGGTGAGGACGACACTACTGGCGAAGGTGAGGACGACACAGACGAGTTCACGCTTCCGGCGATGGTGCGTCCACCAGAAGCGGACTCCGTCGAGTCGGCGTGGTTCGGAGACGGGATTCCCTTCGGCGCGAGCAAAGCCACAACAGTCGCATTTCGCAACTGGTTGGACAGGCAACCGAACGCGGAGGACATCGACATCACCGTCGTCTGCAACGACGCGACGATGCGCGCGGAAGACGACGCGGTAAGCGAAGCCTACGGTACCCGCGACAACCTTCCGTTCGAGGTGACGTTTCACTACGACCTGACGCGCAGTGAGTTACGCGACGTTCTCACGTCCGAAACCGACTTCCTCCACTACATCGGCCACATCGACGACGACGGCTTCGACTGCGCCGACGGGTCGCTGGACGCGAGGACGCTCGAAACTGTCGAAGTGGACGCCTTCCTGCTGAACGCCTGCACGTCCTACGGGCAGGGGATGGCACTCCTCGAAGGAGGGAGCGTCGGGGGCGTCGTCACGTTCAGCGAAGTCATCGACAGCGGTGCGATGCGGGTGGGCGCGACGATGGCCCGACTGTTGAACTTCGGGTTCCCACTAAACGCCTCGCTCACCGTCGCGCGCGGCGAGAGCATCGTCGGCGGTCACTACTTAGTCGTCGGCGACGGCCGATTCGCCGTCGTCCAGTCGGAGACGAGTCTCCCCATGCTCTGCGAACTCGACGCAGTTAGTGCCGACGAGTACGACTTGACGGTCCACACGTACGCCCCGCGGGAAGGCGGTATGGGCACGCTCGCGCGGCCGACCGTCGGCGACGACGACAGCCACTTCCTCGTGCCGGGACCAATCGGTCCGTTCCGGGTCACGGCCGAGACGGCACGCGAGTATCTCGAACGTGAACACCAACCGGTAAAACAGGACGGCGTACTGAGATGGCTGTCCGACGGTCTCGAACTTTAAGGTCCGAAGATTACTGCCAGACAACGCCCGGCGGCCGCGTTTCCGACGGAGGCGAGTAGTACGAACAGGGCGAACAACGCGCCGACGAGTCTGGGTCGCTTGGCGACCCGCGAGCGTAGCGTTTTGGTCATGCTTGCAACACCGACATGGCAAACGAGAGCCACCCTTTTGGACATACACCGCCTAACTTGGAACAAACCGAACCTACGCTTCGGTATGTGTCGTTTCCCTCATCGTAGGCTCTCGTTACATCCGGGTCGCCGACTCGAATCGCCACCGCAGAAACATCAGAAAATCTGCAATAAGTTTATTAGCCTCAAATGAATAATAAGTTCCAGAGGCCGGGAACTGTGTCAAAACCAGATGTATACGAAGACGAAACTGTTTCGAGACTGCTCGAAGTTGAGGGACAGGACGAAGCGTACCACGCGTACCACGACCCGGCAGGTTCCGCGACGTTGAGCGAGACGGTTATCGAGGCAATCGCCGACATCGCGGACGTAGACCCGACCACGACGCTCATCCCACTCGCGGAGGCTGTAGACCCCGACTCACTCGACACGTTGTTCGAGAACCGGGAGGCCAACCCGAACTCCTGCGTCGTCTTCTACCTCTGTGGACTGGAAGTCGCCACCTACGCGGACGGTCACGTACGGATTCGAAACGCCCCGTCGTCCACGCGAGAGGAGTGACAACGGTGACCGAGACGACGCTAATTCGGACGCGCGTTGGCGGCGACGGGCAAACCCTCGTACTCCGGGAGTCGCCCGACGAGATACCGCTGTCGTTGCTCGTAGACGACCCAACGACCGACGACGTTCTGGCAGTTACGTACGACGGCCCGCGTCGGTTCCTCGACACGTGGCGGAGTCACGCAAAACGACCACCGCGAAACGTCGGCGTAGTCAGCGTCGGCGCGGCGATGCGTGCGACGAGCGCCGCCAAGAGCGGCAGTTCCGCGACGGGCGGCCCGCAGAACGTCGTTCGTGGTGTGGCCGACCCCTCGAACCCGGCGGCGGTACACCGTGCAGTCGAAGGCTATCTCGACTCGTGGCCAGTTGACGGCCGAACGGTCGTATACTTCGACTCGCTGAACGTGCTCGTAGACCACGTCGGTGCGGCCGACGCGCGTGCGTTCCTCGACGACTTCCTCAGTTCGTTGGCGGCCCACGATGCGGACTCCTACTTCTGTCTGACGCCGAGCGAACACGACAGTGACGGTCTCCGAACGATTCGGGCACTGTTCGATACGGTGGTCGAGTTCGACCGTTCGGAGTCCAGAGAATCCCCCGAACCGTCCGTAGACGACTGTTTCGCCGCCGTCCGGAAATCTTTGCGCCGACGCGTCCTCGACGCCCTCAGCGAAACAGACGGTGGACTCTCGACGGACGAACTCACCAGACTGGTCGCCGGTGCGGAACCGACCGAACGACGGTCGGTCCGAATATCGCTCCTACAGGTCCACCTCCCGAAACTGAGCGAGTACGGGTTCGTGACCCACGACCGACAGTACGAGCGAGTGACGCGCGGCCCGCACTTCGACCAGATTCGGCCGTATCTTCGGCCCGACGAATCGACGTCGGAATCGGAGTCAGAACCGGAGTCGGACGTAGAGTCGGAGTCGTGAAAACGAGGGTGTAGCTACGGGCCGCCGCTCTCGACCGTGATGTTTCCGACCATCGTCCCCGGGTGAACTGTGCATCGGTAGCGCGACATCTCCACTGTGGCGACGAACTGCACCGCCTGCACGGCCCCCTCTTCAGTCAACTCTTGGGACACGTCCACGAGTTCGCCAGCGAGCGTCGTCACCCGGCCTTCGGCAGTCGGCGTCTCGGTCGCTGCCGTCGTCTCGTTCGTCGCCGTCTCCTCCGCCGTTGTCGTCCCCTCTGCTGTTGTCGTCTCGTTCGTCATCGCAGTCGTCTCTTCGACCCTCGTGACGGTCTGGTTCATGCCGCCGACATCGACTTCGCTCGCGTCGATTGGCTTCAGAACTTCCAACCTGTTCCCCTCAGCGTCCTCGATGCTGAACGTGTGTGGCAATCCGTCGCGGTTCACCCAGACCACGGTGTAGGTCGTCCCGCGTTCGAGCGAGAGCGTCGGATTCGTCCGTCCGCGAATCGACTCTGGTGCGACGCCCCGCCATCCTCCCCGGCGGCCCGCGAATTGAATCGGCGACTCTTGTGCGGCTACGTCCGTGCTGAACGCGCCGAGCGTTCCCGACACGCCGACTGTGGCCGCGCCGATTGCACCCGTGGCTTTCAGAAATCGGCGTCGTGACGACGCTTCGGTCGTCTCTGTTCTCTCCGTCTTCGACTTTCGTGCTGTCATCGAACCCCCGCCGAACGAACCGCGAGGAGTTCGATAAACTTCGCACACCGTTTTCGCCGGGAAACAGCCCGTTGAACCCGTGTATCCGAGATTGCCGAACCACTGTCGGCGTCCCGTCCCGCTTTTACTGCTCCGGTTCCACGGTACGGACGATGGACGCGAACCAGCAGACTCGTTCGAACCCCTTCGGGATGGACGAGGCGTGTACGAACTGCGCGGCACTCTGCGAGACCCGCAAGTCGCTCGTCCACGGCTACGGCGACGTGGGCGCGGACTTCCTCTTCGTCGGCGAGATGCCCGACGCGGGCGCGGACGAGACAGGTGTGCCGTTCACCGGCGACGAGCGCGGCGAGGCACTCCAACACATTTTGGGCCTGCTCGGACTGAACAACTCTCTGCCGAGTTCCGACGAGCCAGAACTGGAGAACGTCTTCGTCACCTACCTCACGCGCTGTCGTCACCCCGAGCGTCCGCCGACAGACGAGGAGATTACGACCTGCGAACCCTATCTGAACGCCGAGATTCGGATGATAAACCCCGAAATCCTCGTACCGGTCGGCGAGCGCGCGCTCGAAGCAATCGCGACAGAGTACACGACGACGCCCGCGGACGAAATCAAGATGACGGACCACCACGCGACGACGATTCGCGGCCGCGGCTTCGAACTCGTGCCGATGGCCGACCCGCTCGAACAGAACGAGAGCGAGCGCGAGGCGTTTCTGGACCACTTCGAGTCGCTGATGGACAGCGACTACCGGCAGACGAAAGGGCGACGAGGGCGGTAGAAACTACAGTTCTTCTCACTGCTCAGTCGAGAATCCGGCACGCCTCGCTTCGTCGTCAGGGTCGTCTGCTTACCAGTACGGGTTCGCTCGCCAGCGCTTCGACCGCGCGCCCCATCGAACTGCGGCGAGGACGACGACGACGAGCAGTGCGGTGACAGCCAGTGCGGCGGTGTAGCCCGCAATCGCCGTGAGAAGTTCGACCAGTCCGCCTACCACGACGAAGGCGAGTGAGGCCACGCCGAGCGCGGCGAGGAGTTTCGTCCAGTTCATGCTGAGAAATGTTGCGTGAGGTGGCATAAAGAGATGGCCTTCGAAGTAGCCAATGGTGGCTGATACTTGATAAATAAGTTCTCGAATCTTCACGGCCGACCCGGCGCGCGCGGTTGCGGTGCGGGAGTCGCAACAGCATGCAGAAGACGCGAGAATTCTGGCCCCTGGTCGGCCAGAATTCTTCGCGTCCCTTTTTTGATCCACATTTTTTCGAGGAGTGGTGCCGAGCGCCTACGGCGCGACGGCACCCGACTCGAAAAAAGGTGGTGGAGCAAAGGATTTGTCGGGCGACCGTGTATCTTCTAGCATGGTCGTCAAAACTGAGCGCGACGACATGACGTGGTATCGATGCGAGGGGTGTGGCATGATGTTCGACAGCCAAGAGGACGCCGAACAGCACGAACAGAACTGCGACCACGAGGACCCTTCGTACATCCAGTAACGACGCCGAGTAGAACTCGTCTCGCTCGACAGACGATTCACATTACCTCTCGTACAGTTCGACCATCCGATGGAAGAACAGCAACATACACAGTAGCGAGACCACCGTCCCGACCGTCGTCCGAACGGGCCGACGCCGAATCGCCGAGCGAATCGTCCCCAGATGTACCGGCGCGGTAAGCGCCACGAACAGCGCGTCCAGCGGCGACGAGCGGATACCCGCGTCGAGCCACACTTTCTCCCCAAGCACTACTCTGGTCGCCCACGCCGAGTCGTCTGCCGGTTCTCCAAACACGAGCGGGTTCAGCGCCACGAAGGCGAGCGTCCCGAACAGGAGCGACCGCTGTCGTCGATACAGCGCGATTACGAGCGTCGGATACGCGACCACGAGCGTCCAGACGCTCCACGGGTTGGCGTGCGACGACCAGAACAGTCGGTCCGAGAGACTATCCTCGCCGACGAGCGAGTGACTCATTGGGACGAAAATCGGCACGCAAGTACAAAACTCTACAACCCCGCGCGCTCTCGGTGTTCTGTCGCTAACTCCTCCGCCTGCGATTTCGTCTGGCAGGTCTCCCAGCGAACCTGCTCGCCGCGACCGTACGCCAGCGCGTCTTTCAACTCGTCGCGCAGGACGCCCCAGCCGACCTCCAAAATCTCGCCGTCTTCGTCGCCCAACTCGTAGACGCCGTAGCGTTCGGGCGCGCTCCCGATGGTTTTGCGCTTCAACGGCTTCCACTGTTTCGGTAAGCTCACGATTTGGTCTCGTTCAGTCGTCCGCTTCGTTCACTATCTCGTAGGACGCTTCCCCGAGTTCGTCCTCTTCGAAGACGAACACGCGCCCGCGGGCGACTTCAGGGTCCGCCTCGACTTCGATGGCGTACCCGTCCGCGCGCACCGTGACGCCGGGGAACATCTCTTCTTCCTCGTCCGGTTCGAGCATCAGTCGGCCGACGCCGCTCTGCTCTAAGATGCTGTCGTGGGTGTTGCGGTCGTTGACGTACATCAGGACGCCCTCCGTCTCCGTCGGGTCCGTGACGAGAATCTGGACGAGTTTGCCGGGACCTGTTCGCAGGGTGTCTTCGACTTTCTTCGGGACGCCGTGGTAGAACGTCTCTCGGTCGTCGTTGTACTGGACGACGATGCCGTCCTCGGTCAACTCCACGCCGAGGGTGTCGGGGGCGACGTCGTTGCGCGCGCTCATACCCGACCGTTGACTCGCTGGCGACAAAAGCGACGCGCTCCAGCCCTCGCCTGAAACTCAGTTTCCTTCGCTCCGCTCGGGGACAAGACACTTACCGAACGGCAGTATCCCTTCTGACATGTACCGCCGAGTCGTCGGAGTAGCTGCACTCCTCATCGGGGTCGTCGTGGTTTCCAACCCGCTCTATCTGTCGTTCTGGCACGACCAATATTATCACTCGACTGAGGAGGTCACTGCCGACAGCGTTCCCGAAGAAGCCGACGTACTCGCCTACCAGAACTTCTCGCCGGACGGAAAAACCGCGTTCCGCAAGGCCGTCGAAGACGACGAGGGTCACTACGTCGTCTACTACGAAAGCAACGTACCAGAGGAGTTCTTCTACAGCGACTACTCCAACCTCGGGAAGGGTCTGTACTACGTCCAGTACCAGGGTAACTACTACCGATTCAGCACCTACGCAGGCGGTGGGTTCCCGTTCACCTATTGGTTCTACGAGGGTCTCCTCGCACTCTTCGGTCTCACGCTCGCCGTCGTCGGCCACCGAACGTACGAACATCGGGAGTCGTCGTGGCCTGCGGTCGCCCTCTCGCTACTCGCGGTGGGACTGCTGGTCGGAAGCCCACTGTTTCGGTTCCCCTTCGGTGAGAGCCTCTGGATGGACGCCGTGATGATCGCACCGCTAGTCGGCGGAGTGGTCGTATTCCTTCCAAAACTCAGGCAACTTGGAGATGCCGACGAGACGTAACCACTGAAAGAGACCCCACCAAAACCGCCGCCATTTGCACCGACCGCCAGCGTCAATACGTGCCGCGAGAGAGTCACCTGCATGGACGGCCGGGCATCGGCACTCGCGGCGGGCACGGTACTGAACGCCCTAGCCTGCGGCAAAGGCTCGGCGTTCGCCATCGACGCCGAGACGACTGCCGAGGTGACGCTGGACGACTCTGGAACCGTCTCCGGTGAAGTCGCCGAGGACCCGGACGCCGACACGCGCCTCGTCGAGCGGTGCGTCGAACTCGCAGTCGCTGAGTACGGCGAGACCGCTGTGAACGAGCAGTTCGGTGGCCACGTCCGAACCGAGAGCGAGGTCCCGATGGCCGCGGGACTCAAAAGTTCCAGCGCGGCGGCGAACGCGACGGTGCTGGCCACACTCGACGCGCTTGGAGTCACAGGAGATGTCTCGCGCGAAGACGCGTGCCGACTCGGCGTTCGCGCCGCTCGCGACGTGGGCGTGACAGTCACTGGGGCGTTCGACGACGCCAGCGCCAGCATGCTCGGCGGCGTCACGGTCACGGACAACCGCACCGACGAACTGCTCGCCCGAGAGGAGATTTCGTGGGATGTGCTGGTCTGGACGCCGCCCGAGCGCGCCTACAGCGCGGACGCCGACGCGAGTCGCTGCGAGCGAATCGCACCGGTCGCGGAACTGGTCGCGGACCTCGCGCTCGACAGGCGCTACGCCGACGCGATGACTGTCAACGGCTTCGCGTTCTGCGCCGCGTTAGGCTTCTCGGCCGACCCGATGGTCGAAGCACTCCCCGACGTAGCGGGGGTCTCGCTGTCGGGCACCGGCCCCAGTTTCGTCGCGGTCGGCGAGGAGGACAGGTTACGAGACGTGCGGAGCCGATGGAACGAACGAGAGGGTACTACATGGCAGACGACGACACGAAACGACGGCGGCCGGACGAGATGAGCCTCGCGGAACTCCGCGAAGAGATAGAGAGCATCGACCGCGAGATGGTCGAACTAATCGCCAGACGGACCTACGTCGCCGAGACGGTGGCGCGGGTCAAAGAAGAGAAGGACATGCCCACGACCGACGAGGGCCAAGAGCAGCGCGTGATGGACCGCGCGGGCGAGAACGCCGAGCGATTCGACGTGGACGCGAATCTGGTGAAAGCGATTTTCCGGTTGCTCATCGAACTGAACAAGGTTGAGCAGCGCGAAAGCAGATAGCCGAATTCGGCTGTGGCTCAAGTCCTCTCACTCACGTCGATGACGTTCAACTCCTCGTCGAGCGTGAGTCGGAGTTCGTCGCCCTCGTACTGAATCCTTACGCGAACCAGAGGAGGGTCCGTCGAGATGAGTTCTTGAGAATGGTGAGCCTGGAGATGTAACTCGATACGTGGTTGGAAATGGATGCCATCCTCGTACTGGAGGGGGACACCGTGGTCGTAATAGAAGGCGACCACCGCGGGATGGTCGATGACGAGCCACCACGGCACCATCTGGTGGTGACGTTTGCAGACGGAACAGCGAAAGCGAGCGACGACGGACTCCTGGAATCCGCAACTGGGACACAGACCCTCCGAGGCGTGGTCGTCACAGAGATGCAGCCAGCCGTCCATCGGGCCCCAACACGCGTCACACACCCCGCCGAGCCCGAAGTTCAACAATCCACCAGTCCAGGCTGCATTGAGCATCTCTTTCGGACTCCGGCCGGCAAAGCCAGCCGGGTCGAACTCCCCCGCCGCGAGCAGTCCCTTGGGTCCATCAGCGAGGCCTTTTTTGCCATCACATTCGGTGCAAGCCCAGAAGAGCATCTCGTCCCTGTAGGTGACTATGGTGGGGGCGCCACAGAGGTAACAGTCCTGATCGATTTCGGTCGGGTCGAGAACTGGGTCTTGGATGCCCGTGCCTGCGATGACGGTCTGTACGAGATGGAGTCCGGCGCGCCGGAGTTCGTACCCCGCGTCGGTTTTGCGGATGAAGTGCCCGACCAACTGGTTGAGGTGATAGCTGAACTGGCCACCCTGCGGGATGTTAACCTGGTCGCGTAGCTCGGTGAACGAAACGGCGTTTTCGATTGCGAACGGGTCGTACGCGTCCCAGAGAGCCAGCAAGATCGCCAGCCTCGTCTCGTTCCCCAAGATGGCGAACGCCTCAGCCGCGCGGGACCCATCGTCGCCAGCAGCCGCCTCCAGCGGTGAGTCGGTGTGGTCGCCTCGTTCCCCCGTCTCAGTCATACGTGGAGCTACGATAAACAAGTACGTATACCCTCCCAAACCTCGGTTTTCTAGCTGTAACGTGGTTGAGACACGAGTCTAGCTGAATCGAAGTCCAGACACGTAGCTGGCTTAAATGTTTTTCAGATAACACTTATCGGCGCGGGGGACGTCGTCGAATCCAGGGGTGAGTTCAATGCACATACCACCGATGTTCCTCGACGTAACGTTCGAGACAATCACATTCCTGCTCAGCTACGCAACCATCTGAGCGCACGGACAGCAGAAGTTCATCACCACCAGAGAGCCGACAGCATGCCAGTCGAACTGTTGCTCCTGTTGCTCGCTTGGGCCGCGATTGTGAGCCTTCTCGTCGTCGTCCCATGGGTAGTCATCCGACTGACTGTGGCCGTCCTTGAGGCAGATGTGAGCACACTAGGAGCCGACAACGAACAGGAACAGCCACACCAAGACGAGGCGCCAGTCGCGGTACTGTCGCAGGGGTCCGACGCGGACGACACTGACGACGCAGTGTCACCGACGGCCTTTGCCAACGAGAAGACGGGCAGGTCTCCGAAATAGAGCCGCTCAAGCTCCGTCTTCGGTCCGTAACTCCTGAACACGTGTTTCGGCCATCGCCTCCAGAGCAGGGTAGTGCCGCATAGTCAGTTGCGGTAGTCATACGCTTCACCGAACACTGTCTCCTCACTCAGTTGCCACCAACTTCATCTGGTAGTTCAAACTACAATTAGACGATGAGCGAGTTGCCACCCGGCCCGAGCGGACTTCCCCTCGTCGGTAGCACGGTCTCGTTCGTGCGAGACCCGTTCTCGACCTACGAACGGTGGGCGAGCGAGTACGGGGACGTGGTCGCCGCCGACATCGCGGGTCAGACGTTCGTGATGGTCGCGCACCCAGACCAAATCGAGCGCGTGCTGGTCACCGACCAAGAGTACTACGGCAAGGGGTCGTTCCAGCGCGACCAGTTGGGCGACATCGTCGGCGATGGCCTGCTGTTGAGCGAGGGCGAAGCGTGGCGCGAGCAACGCGACCGACTCCAGCCCTCTTTCTTCCGGGAGCGACTCCAGCAGTACGCGACGACGATGGTCGAAGAGACCCGTGCGCGCACCGAGGACTGGGGTTCCGGTGACACCGTCGTTCTGAACGACGAACTCCAGAACCTCACGCTCGCCATCATGGCGAGGACACTGTTCGGGTTCGACATCGAGGACGCCGACGGGCAGTTCGCAGACACCGCCCGAACCATCAGCGAACGGTTCAACCTCTCGCACGTCTCGACGTACCTCCCGCCGTGGATACCTACGCCGCGAAATCGTCGCTACCGGAGCGCACTGAAGAACCTCGATACGGTCATCTACGACGTCATCGACTCGCGCCGAGCGGAGATGCGAGAGGCGGAGGAAGAGGATTCGCAGGAGGACCTTCTGTCGGTGCTGCTCGCGGCGTCCGACGACCCGGAGACCGACCTGACTGACGAGACGCTGCGGGACGAGATTGCGACCGTCATTCTGGGCGGCCACGACACGGCGGCGCTGGCGATGACGTACACGCTCATCGCACTGTCTCGACATCCAGCGGCCGAGGAGAAAGTCAGGGAGGAACTCGACGCAGTGCTGGGCGACGAGGACCCGACGGTACCCGACCTTCCAGCGCTCTCACGGCTCGACGCGGCAGTCAAGGAAGCGATGCGCCTCTATCCACCGGCGTACACGCTGTTCCGCGAGCCGAATCAACAGGTGGAAATCGACGGCTACGACGTTCCGAAGGGAGCGATACTGACGATTCCACAATGGGTCGTCCACCGCGACGAACGGTGGTTCGACGCACCGGAGGAGTTCCGGCCGGACCGCTGGAGCGACGAGTTCGAGGAGTCGCTTCCCGAGTACGCGTACTTCCCGTTCGGTGGCGGCAAGCGCCACTGCATCGGGATGCGTTACGGGTTGATGGAGACGAAACTCGTGGTGGCGACGCTTCTCCAGCGATTCGAATTCGATTTCCAACTACCGGAGCTGTCGTTCTCGGCGGCGTTGACACTGCAACCGGCAGAGCCACTTTCCATGGAAGTGGAGAAGGTGTAAGTCTGCAGTTCGAATCTGAAACCCGTACTGTGTGATTGTGAAACGCGCTACTTCGGGTCCTCGCTACCGGGAGTCACCCGCTTCGTGACGGCTATCCTCGCCGTAGCTACGCGCTGTGTCAGACGAATCTGAGGACGGTTTCAACCCGATGCGTTCGGTGCCGGGACGCCGGGAGTTCGAGAGGTCAGCGCCACCGTACACGAGGACGATTCCGACTGCGATGCCGACGAGGACGACGCCCGTCGTGCCCTCTGCGAGTAAGTTCAGCCACGGGTCCGGAACGCCTCCCGGAGCGAGAGCAGCCTCGTCTGCAGGGTGGAAGATTCCCATCGCGTTGATTCCGGCGTGGAAGACGGCGACTGCGAGGACGCTCCCGCCAGTGTTGTTGTACATCCACGTCCACAGAATAGACCCGGCGAGTATCGTCCCGACCCAAATGAGTTGCTGTGAGAGAGACCACCCGGCGTGCGTGGTGTTCGCGTTGAGGAACAGCGGGAGGTGCCACCCTGCCCACGCGACTCCGACGAAGAGGCTAGCTGTGAGGGCACTGTACCGTTCCTGCAACACCGGAAGCATGAACCCTCGCCAACCGAGTTCTTCTTGACCACCGCCCCAGAGGACGCCCCATATCATCGCGAAGAGGTAGATGCCGACGAACGGTATCGACTCGAAGTCGGTAGGACCACCTCCGAGTACGTAGAGTCCGCTTCCGACCGCAAGAACGGCCAACGGAAGCAGAATAGCGATTGCCCACCACCGCAGTCCGATTCGCCAGCGAAACACCTGCGAGAGCCACGCTCGCAGGTCGCCACCGGTCGCCCAAACCACGACTGCGGCACCGACCGGCGGTCCGAAGGCACTGAAGCCTACGAGTATCGACAGCGTCCACGAGGCTTGCATGTTCGAGTACGCCAACACTGCCTGAATACTCCACGTGAACGCGTAGGTGACGAGGAGAAAACTTGCGAGGCGGTGGCGGTCTATCCACGACTGGACGCGACTTCGTTCAGTGGCTGTGGTAATCTGTCTGAAACGTCATCCAACAGCTGTGCGGAAAGCCATTGTGCTGATTCTCTGTCGGCGAGAACCGGAAACTGCGAGGGTCGGACTAACTTTGTCGAGTCCGGGAGTCGTCTATTCTGACCGATAAAGGTCGGCGTCGGTGCCTACCCACACTACTGGGAGGCGACCGGTTCCCACGACCAGAGAACCGACAACTACCATTATCCTCTACAAAGACGTCGTTCTCTCCGAGATGCCTATAGTGATTCGTTCAATTTGCGTCCGAGAAATCCGACGCACAGCGACCTTCGTCCTGTCGGGGTCGAGGGCAATCGCAGTTGGCCAACGAACGGAGACGGCGCGGGGAGTCGGAGTATGACCTCCTCCCGCGTTTCCGTGCCCCGTCCGTACGTGTTTTCGTCGCTGGCGATTCTCGCGCTCGCGGCGCTGGCGACTGGTGTCGGCCTGTTCGTCCCCGAGTTCTACCGCGACGCCCCAGCACTCCTCCCGCAGGTGTACGGGCAGGACCTACTGACGCTACTCGTCGCGCTCCCGATGCTAGCCGCGTCACTGTACTTCGCCACTCGCGGGTCGCTCCGAGGATACGTCGTGTGGCTCGGCGTACTCGGCTATCTCCTCTACACGTACGCCTCTTACTCGTTCATGACCGCGTTCAACGAACTGTACCTGGTCTACACCACACTCCTCTGGTTGACGTTGGTCACGTTCGTCGGTGGACTGGTCCGACTCGACGCGGTCGCGTTGAAACGGTCACTCGGTGACCTCCCGGTACGGTCGTACGTACTCTTCCAAGGACTGCTCGTCGCGTTGATCGCACTCCTGTGGCTGGCAGAAATCCTCCCGGCGATTTTCGACGGGACAACGCCGCCCAGCGTCGCCGAGGCGGGACTGCCAACCTCAGTCATCTACGCTCTCGACCTCGGTGTCGTCCTTCCGGCGTTCGCACTCTCTGCGTACTGGCTCTGGCGACGCCGGGCGTGGGGGTACGTCTTCACGGCCGTCCTCCTCGTGAAAGCCACGACGCTCGGATTGGCCGTGCTGGCGATGGCTTACTTCATGATTCGTGCAGGGAGTGCCGTGCCGTTGCCCCAAATCGTCATCTTCGGAGCGTTGACGCTCGTCAGTGGGACGTTGTTGGGTCGGTTGCTCCTGTCTCTCAGCCCGAACGCTGATTCAGAGTCGCCACCGAGGGCTTCGACCTCCGACGCCGGCAGTGAGTCGTGACGATTCGAGATTCGGTGTTCAGTACTCCCAGAGCCGCTCGATTCGAGACTCGACCTCCGGATGCTCCTCGCGCAGTCCCTCGACTCCTGTCTCGCCATCGACGTTGATGACGTGAACTTCGCCACGTTTTCCGGAGTACACGTCTTGGAAGTCGTAAACGACACCGACGACGGTGACTTCCTCGGAAATTTCCTCGCTGTCTCGGAGGAACTCGACCTGCCTATCGACGTTGTACTCGACCAACCGATTGATGGCGTCGGTTCTGCTCACGTCGTCGGGAAGTGCCTCGACGCCCGCTTCGAGGCGTGGTTTCAGCAGGTCGATGCAGTGTTCGATGCCCGCAGGCTCTGAAACCCCGTCGGTCAGCGCGTCGTAGGTCGCCGTGACGGCTCCACAGCCAGTGTGGCCGACCACGACGGCGAGTTCCGTGCCGGTGTGTGCTACCGGGTAGAGTACGTCTCCCGAGACTGCTTCGCCGGAGTCGGTTCGCTGAACGACGCGGTTGCCGATGTTGCTACAAGTGAAGATGTGACCCGGCTGGTCGTTGCCCCACATCCGGTCTTGCAGGACCCGCGAGTCCGAGCAACAGACCGTAACCACGTCGGGGTGTTGGGAGTCCTGTACGTCGTCGAATCGCGAGTCGAACTCCGCGGCGTGTTCCGAATTGCGCTCCAGTAGTTCGGCGAACGTCTGGTGCATAACTCAGCCAACGCACTCCCCCAGATAGTTTTCTTCGGTCTAGCGTGCGGAGTGGATGCGACTTCGGAGCCCCGCGAGCGAGCCTGCTACTCGTCTGAAGATTGCGCGAACGGATGGGCCTCCACGAACGACCGCACCGCCTGCGGACGCGCCGACGAGGTGCGCAGATTCGATGTCGAAGGATTCGAGCAACGATGCGAGGTCCCGGTAGTGGTAGAATGGGGCCGTCGGTGTATCTGAGCGGCCGTACCCACGTAAATCGTACGCGACGACGCGGTAGTGTCGCGCGAGCGCCTCGAACTGAGCGTCCCACATACGATTGTCTGCGATACCTGCGTGGACGAGTACGAGTGGCTCTCCGCTCCCCGCATCCCGGTAGTACAGGTTGCCGCCGCCTACAGTTGCGACTCCAGTTTCCGGCGTCGGTCCGCGAGACATTGCCAAATACACGCGCTAACCGGCAATAAACCAGACGGGCGAAGCGAAACGGACTGGTGAATTGTTCGGGTATCCCGACGATGACTCGTGGAAATCACCCAATCGTCGCGTTTCTCCCGACGAATTATTGGGTGAGAAGCTAGCTTTTAATACCGTCGTTCGACACGTACAGAATACGAAATGGTCGATATCGCTACGGCAGGACGGTTGGTCGCCGGAATGGTGCTACTGCTCGGAAACGGATACTTCGTCACTATCGAGTTTGCCATGACCCGCGTCCGGCAGTTCGCCGAAGAGGAGTTCCAAGGTTCTCGGGGTTTGGAGAGAGCGTGGGAGATGACCGAGCGATTGGAAATCTACCTCTCGGGGTGTCAACTTGGCATCACAGTCTGTAGTGTCGGTCTCGGCGTCGTCGCCGAACCCGCGCTCGCGGCGGTACTCGACCCCGCGATTTCCGCGCTGGGACTCGACGGACTCCTCGGCGGTGGCAGCGAAGGCGGCCACACAGCGCTCGCTACCGTCAGCGCGCTCGGTATCATCAACCTCCTCCACCTCACGGTTGGCGAGCAGGCACCGACGTATCTCGGCATCGAGCGAACGAAGTTCGTGACCAAGTACGGCGCACCGATTCTCTACTGGTGGACCCGAATCCTCTCGCCCATCATCCGACTTGCAGACTGGGTTGCCAAGCGACTCCTCTCGCTGTTCGGCGTCACCATCACGCGTTCGTGGGCCGAAGAAGAACTCGAAGACGAGACGCCCGAGGCAGACACACGGGGCGAACTGCTCAGCCAGATGGGAGACGTGCTGGGGAACATGGACCTGCCTGCAGAACGACGGCGCGAGGTCATCAACGCGCTCGCTATCGACCGCATCGAAGCCGCGGACATCATGGTCCAGCGAGACGAGGTGGTGCCCGTCAGTACGAGAGCGACCACTGAGGAGAACTTCGAGACGATCCGCGAGACGCCACACACGCGGTTCCCACTCGTCGGTGCCGGTCTCGACGACCCCATCGGCACCATCTACGTGCCAGCACTCGTCAGAGACGAGGAAAAACTCGACAGTGGTGAGTACGACTTCGAAGACGTCGCCTCGCCGCTGCTCACGGTCGCTCCCGACATCCCGGTCAGTGACCTGATAGACACGTACCAAGACGAACAACAGGAACTGGCGCTCGTCGTCGAAGATGGGGAGACGCTCGGACTGGTCACTGCGACCGACGCCTTCGAGGCGATTGCGGGCGAGATAGAAGACCCGCTCGACGAGGAAGTCGAGGCTTGAACTAACTGCGCGTCTTCCCCTTCGACCACTCTTTGTACTTCCCACCGAGTCCGAACGCGAGTCCGACGAACAAGAGGAACAGCGCGAGTATCGTCAGGACGCCTTCTGGGTTCGTGTAGGCCGCGGCGAGTACGAGCCAGAAGAATCCGACGAAACATGGAACCGAAATCCACTCCCAGCGTTCGACCTGTTCGCTTTCGGACCGCAACTTGAGGAACAGCCATCCCACGACGACGAGTTGCGGGCCGTACTCGACGTTTTCCAGCCAGAACGTCGTTCCAAGGAGTATGTCAGCGAGCGCGAGAATTCCGAAGAGAGTACTCACGGCGGCGGTCACGAGCAGTGACCACGTGAGAATCCACCGTGGAGAACGCGACCGAGGAAGCGCCATTCAGTTCCCGACTCACGTCGAGAGACAATAATTCTACACGTTTCCGCCCAGTCAACGCGACCATTTTTGTACCGAGGCGCGAGACACCCCTCAGATGCAGATTCGAGACGCCACACCGGACGACGCGGACGCTATCCAGCACGTCGCCGTCCGCTCGTGTCGCGCGGCCTACGCCGACCTCGTGGACGACCCGGCGCTCATGGACGCGGTCGAAGACGAGAGATTCGCCGACGACTTGCGGACGTGGCTCGCCGGACTCGACGACACGGTGGCGTATCTCGTCGCGCTCCACGGAGACGACGACCCAGATCACGACGCCTCAGTCGTCGGCTTCGCACAGTTTCTGTGGGACGACCCGACGCTCGAATCGTACGTCGAACCGGGTGACGCCCTCCTGCAGTCGCTCTACGTGGACCCCGACCACTGGGCCGAAGGCGTCGGTACCGAACTGCTCGATGCGGGTCTCGACCGCTTGCCTGCGTCTGTCGAAACCGTCAAACTCGGCGTCCTCTCGAACAACGAGCGCGCGAAGCGATTCTACGCGAATCGGGGGTTCGAAACTGTCGGCGAGTCCGTCTTCGAGGTCGCAGAAACTCGGTATCCAATCGACGTGTGTGCGCGCCGGGTGACAGAGAGCGATTAGAACCGTTCAGCTAACTCGTCCAACTCGTCGTGATGCTCGGTCGTGTGCGGTGCGGTCAGCGGCGAGACGCTGATCTTTCCGTCGTGGACCGCTCGCCGGTCGGTTCCTTCGGGGTCCGGTAGGGTTTCGCTCTCCATCTGGTCCCAGGTGTTGTCGTGGAGCGTGACGACCCCATTGTCGCGGGTCGCGTCCATGTCGTAGACGTGTGACGGGCGAGTCACGGTCATCGGGGCACGCTCCTCGCTGGGGAGTGAGCCGTTGACGTTGAGGTACTCGGCGTGTTCGAAGACGCCTGCTTCCGTCGCGTTCTCGACCAAGTACCGAACCGCGTTGGCGACTTCCTCGTACTCCGGCACGGTGGTGTCTCTGCCCCACTCCTCTTGGGGAATGTGGAGCGACGCGGCGATTGCGGGCACGCCGAAGAACGCGGCTTCGACTGCGGCGCTGACCGTGCCCGAGCGCCCGAGGACGTACGCACCCATGTTCGCACCTTCGTTACAGCCGGAGACGACGATGTCGGGGTACGGGCCGAGTTCTGCGAGTCCGGCGACCACGCAGTCGGAGGGCGTCCCGCCGACGGCGTAGCCGAGTTCGTGTTCTTCGACGGGCACTTCGTAGGTCATCGCACGCCCGACGGCGCTCTGGTCGTCGGCGGGTGCGACGGTCGTCACGTTGCCGACCTCCGAGAGCGCGTCGTAGAGGGCGCGAATGCCGGGGCTGTCTATCCCGTCGTCGTTCGTCAGCAGGATTTCGCGGGAGTCGTTCACGTGCCAAAGATGCGACTGACCCGCCTAAAAGCTATCTGCAATCGTTCGCTGGCGTGCGGTGTCGTCGGTTCGAACAGCTTAACCCGCTTATTCCGACGTTAAATTCTGAATTGATCCAATACGGATTTTATCGTGGTACTACCGAGAAGATACTCTGCGTATAACGAAAGTCCGACCGATAGCAGTGGCGGCAATGAGTAACTCGACAGTCGCGGACGAACAGTCCACCCCGAAGGATTCCTACGAGATACGACCGTACGAGCGGGCCGACCGAGACGGCGTGCTGAAACTCGACCGAATCGTCTGGTCTCGGCGGCGGAGTCCGGAGTGGTTCGCGTGGAAGTACGAACAGAACCCCTACGTCTCGGACCTACCGATACACGTCGCAGAGTACGAGGGCGAAATCGTCGGTGCGAGACCGCTGTTGGCTTTCCGACTGCGCGTCGGCGACTCGACGCAAATCGCGCTCCAACCGGCCGACACGATGGTTCATCCGGACCACCGCGGCCGAGGATTGTTCACGCGCATGACCGAGCAGGCGATCGAGCGGTACGCCGACCGCGAACCGACGCTGTTTTTCAACTTCCCGAATCGGCAGGCCCAACCCGGTTACGAGAAACTCGGTTGGCGGGAAGCGGGGACGAGAACGACGTACTACCGGATTCAGAACCCCGAGCCACTGGTCTCGTCGCTCGTGGACGAGCGACTCGACCGCTACGCCGACGTCGCGTCTGGCGTCGCTGGCAGCGTCGGTAGTACGCTCGCCAGCGGGTTCAACGCCGTCCACGACTGGTTCGCAGACGACAGGAGTCACGTCTCGGTGCGCCGCCGCGACGACGTTCCGGCCGAACTGCTCGCCTCGCTGTATCGGCGAGCGATTCCCGAGAAGATTCACGCAGTGCGCGACGAGGCGTTCTACCGCTGGCGGTTCGCCAGTCCGGTCTGGGACCGAAAGACGTACCTCGCCGAGGAGGACGGCGACATTGTCGCCGCAGTAATCGTGCGCACCCGAACGAATACGGACGGAGTCAGATGGACGCAAGTGGCCGAGGTAGTACCACTCGGCGGCGGCAGGAGATGGCTCGATGCGCTGGCGCGCCTCTTCGGCCAGTTACTCTCCGACCATCGCCGGTCGCACATCGTCACTGTTCCTGGGTCCGTCCTGCCCCACGAGTTCCTTACCGCTCGCGGGTTCCGGCCCAACGACCGGTTGCCGCTCTCTCGTCTCAAGTCCTACCACCGGACGATAGCTGTCCGGCCGATAGACGACCTCGACCCGGAGTCGTGGCGAATCGACGGCGTCTCGCTGACCGACCCTTCGAACTGGCTCGTGTCCTACGGGGAGCGCGACACGACGTGAAAACTGGTTGATTTCGCGGGGACTATCCTCAATCTCTGTCGGCTTACCCTTCCACTGCGTCGTCTTCAGGCCGATTCGGACGACGGTAGTCCGAAACTAACGTCTTCTACCCTCCGTATAACAATGTCACTCACAGCAACATACTGCAATGGATGCATTCGAATAGAAACATTATCCAAACAATTCATAGACTGTACAAGATTGCGCTCGTCGGTCTCTGCTCGCCCGTCATCCTCGCGGAGTACCTCCACCCACGTACCGGGAGCGACTACGGCGTCGGATTCTTCGACAAGTGTCTCTTGGCGGCGAAGATGCTTCGCAACAACCGCGAAATTCAGACCGGTTCGACCTTCGTGGAACATCTCGTGATGGCCACGAAGATGCTGAACGTCCCCGCCCACATCGAGGGCTGTTTCGTGGAGTGTGGCTGTTACAAGGGAGGGAGCACGGCGAACCTCTCGCTGGTCGCGGACCTCTGTGGTCGGCAACTCGAAGTGTTCGACTGCTTCGAGGGCATGCCCGAACCAGACCAAACCGACGCGGCGCACACGCTCGTCGCCTCCGAACAGGTCCACACCTACGAAGCGGGCAGTTGGAGCGCGACCCTCGAAGAAGCGAAGTCGAACGTCGAGCGATACGGCGCGGGGTCGGTCTGCCGGTTCCACGTCGGCTACTTCGAAGACACCATGCCGGAGTTCGAGGAACCGGTCGCGGCCGCCTTCCTCGACGTTGGCCTCCGCGCGTCGGCAGAGACCTGCCTCGAAGAGTTGTGGCCGCTCCTCGGAGACGGCTGTTTCCTCTTCACGCACGAAGCCAAGCACATGGAAATCGCGAGTCTCTTCTTCGACGGCGACTGGTGGCGCGAACACCTCCACCGCGAACCGCCGGGACTCGTCGGTGCCGGGAGCGGTCTCGGTCTGCATCCGGGTCCCAACGGCTTCACCAGTCTGCTCGCGTACGTCGTGAAGAACCCCGACGCGCGAAGCTTCGACGTGGTGACCGACGACGGCGAGACGAACAACTGCGTCGATGCGAACTTCGTCAAAAGCGACTGATTCGGAGTCGCATCGACCCCGTAGCGTTTTCTCCTGCCCCGTCGTGCCCGACCCATGAACGTCGAACTACTCGACTCGCTCGACGGACAGGTCGCGCTCGTCACCGGCGCGAACCGGGGCATCGGTGAAGCAATCGCCCGCGAACTCACGAAGCTTGGAGCGGCGGTGTACGCCGGAGCGCGCGACCCGGAGAAGATTACGGCTCCCGACCAGCGACCGCTCGAACTCGACGTGACCGACGAGCGCCAAATTACTGCTGCCATCGACCGAATCGCCGACGAAGCAGGACGGCTGGACGTACTGGTGAACAACGCGGCCGTCTACGGTCCCGCGGGCAAGTTCGGAACGCTCGACCCCGAGGAAATCGAGACGACGCTCGCGGTCAACCTCCACGGCCCGGTGCGCCTGACGCGCGAGGCGATTTCGATGCTCACAGAACAGGGCGACTCGCGCGTCGTCAACGTCTCCAGCGGGTCGGGCCAGTTCTCCGGCGGTATCGACACCGGACATCTACCCTACGGTGTCTCGAAGACGGGGCTTAACGCCTTTACAGACGCGTTAGACGCCCAATACCCCGGCTTGCTAGTCAACGCCGTCTGTCCGGGGTGGGTCCGCACGGAGATGGGCGGCGCGAGCGCGCCCCGAAGCGTCGCAAAAGGCGCGGAGACGCCGGTCTGGCTGGCGCGCTTCGCGCCGGGAAGTCCGAGCGGGCGGTTGTGGCGTGACGGCGAAACCGTCGAGTGGTGAGTTGGAAGACCCGGCAGTGAATTAGATGCGTCTAATCCTATCTTTAGAACCCTAGTATTATTATATTCGGCGGTACTATCGGTCGGTAACCATGAAAGACGATAGTCGCTCGAAAACGAGCGATACGTTGTCACGAAGACGAGCTATCACTGCTGGGTCGGGGCTCCTCGCGGCCGGTCTCGCAGGCTGTCTCGGCGGCACAAGCGCCGGTGGAAGCGGGAACCAGTCGAACAGTCCGGACTCGAACGACGACTCCGGAGACGGTCCCGTCGCCGTCGCGTCTTTCTTCAGCTTCTTCGACTTCGGGCGCAAGATTGCCAAAGACACCCCGATTCAGGTCCGGAACCTCGTCCCGACCGGACTCCACGGTCACGGTTGGGAACCGAACGCGAGCATTACGAGGGACATCATCGAAGCAGACGCGTTCATCCACGTCGGGAAGGATTTCCAACCGTGGGCTGACCGCGCGATTCAGACGCTCAAGGACGACAACGTCGATACGCAACTCATCAACGTCCGGAAGGGCGTCGAACTAGCTGACCTCGCGGCGACGCTCGACCCCGAAGAGGAGGGCGTCGGCGAGGGACGCGGGAAAGACCCGCACTTCTGGCTCGACCCGCAGCGCGCGAAGAAGTCCGTAGAGAACATCACCGAGGGGTTGGTAGAGCTCGCACCCGACCACGAAGACGAACTCCGCGAGAACGCGAAGACGTACAAGTCAGACGTGCTACAGCGCATCGACGAAGATTACCAGAAAATCTTCGACGCGGCATCGCGGAAGGTCGTCCAACTCGCCGCCCACAACGCCTTCCAGTACATCGGCGTTCGGTACGGCGTCGAGATGCGCCCGCTCGTCGTGAACCTCGCGGCCAGCGGCGACGTGAAGCCGTCCGACATCAAGGAAGCCAAGCAAGTTATCGAGGAGAACGACATCAAGTACATCGGCAACGGCGTCTTCGAGTCCCGAAAACCAGCCAAGCAACTCCTCGCCGAGACGCAAGTCAAGGCGTACTTCCCGGTGACACCGTACGCTGGCGTCCGTGAGGACTGGGTCGAGAACAACTGGGGCTACGAAGAAATCGCATACAAGATCAACATGCCCACCTTCGAAGTCGTCCTCGGCAACAAGACGCCCGAAGAGGCCGGTCCCGACGGTTGGGCGAAAGAGTGGAGGAACTTCGAATGAGTTCGAGTATCCAGACGCGCGAGGAGCAGACCGACGAAACGACGCCCCAACCGTCGATAGTTGAACTGTCGAACGTCGATTTCGGCTACACCGCGACTCCGGTCGTCGAAGACATCTCGCTCCGCATCGACTCGGGAGAGTACGTCGCCATCGTCGGCCCGAACGGGTCGGGAAAATCGACGCTGATGAAACTCATGCTCGGTCTGCTCCGGCCAGACGAAGGCACTGCCCGCATCTTCGGCGAACCGTCGCACAAGTTCGACGACGGCGCTCGAATCGGCTACGTCGCCCAGCACGCGAGTGCCTCGAAAGAGATGCCCATCACGGTGCGGGAAGTAGTGAAGATGGGCCGGTTCCCGCACGTCGGCTTCGGTCGTCTCACAGCGGACGACTGGGACATCGTAGACCGGGCACTCGAAACAGTCGGTATGACCTCGTTCGCAAATCGTCGCGTGACCCAACTCTCAGGTGGCCAGCGTCAACGAGCGTTCATCGCGCGGGCACTCGCCAGCGAAGCCGACCTGCTCGTCTTGGACGAACCGACGGTCGGCGTGGACGCCGAATCCGTCGAGGCGTTCTACGACCTGCTGGAGATACTGAACGAGGAGGGCATCACGATTCTGCTCATCGAACACGACCTGAGTGCCGTCACCGAACACGCAGAGCGCGTCGTCTGTCTCAACCGAGAGATATACTTCGACGGCCCGACCGGAGAGTTCGTCGAGAGTGATGCACTTGGTCGCGCGTTCGGCACCGCCGCGAACTTCGTGGGTGGTACAGAATGATGGAGTTACTCGTCGGTCCGTTGCAGTCGAGTCCCCTCGACTCGGTCCTCGCACCGCTGTACTGGTTCCTCTCGCTGTGGTCGGAACTCATGTTCGCACTCGGGCGAGCGACCGGTCTCGAACTGCTCCAGTACCAGTTCATGCACCGGGCCATCCTAGTCGGTCTCTGTATCGGCGTGATGGCTCCGCTCATTGGCACGTTCCTCGTTCATCGCCAACTCGCGCTCATCGGGGACGCCTTAGCTCACACTGCCTTCGCCGGTGTCGCGGTCGGGTTGTTCCTCAACGCTGTCCTCGACTTCGGCGTCTCGCCGTACCTCACAGCCGTCGTCGTCGCTATGATTGCAGCACTGCTCATCGAACTCATCTCCGAGGCGACCGACGCCTACAACGACGTGTCGATGGCTATCGTCCTCTCGACGGGGTTCGCCTTGGGGACGACGCTCATCAGCATCAACGCGGGCGGTCTCGCGGTCGGCGTCAATCAGTACCTGTTCGGGAACCTCTCGACGGTTTCGGCCGAGAACGCCGCGATACTGCTCGTGCTGTTCGGTATCATCGTCGGGACCGTCGCACTGACTCGCAACCAGTTGCTCTACGTCACGTTCGACGAGACGGCCGCGGCCGTCTCCGGCCTCCCGGTCAGTTGGTACAACCGCGTGATGGTCATGCTGACCGCACTGGTCGTCGTCGGCGCGATGCAGATTATGGGCGTCATTCTCGTCGCCGCGATGCTCGTCGTTCCGGTTGCCGGGGCGTCACAGGTCTCCCGAAGCTTCAACGAATCGTTGCTGGTCTCCATCGTCCTCGCCGAACTCGCGGTTCTGCTCGGTATCGGTACCGCCTACTACGGCGAAGCGACTGCGGGCGGCGTCATCGTCCTCATCGCAGTCGCCATCTACGCCGGCGCGGTCGTCCTCGGCAAAGTGCAAACTGCAATCGGTGAGGAAAAGACCCCGGAGGTCGGGAGCATCGACGCCGACGAGGCCGAACCTGCCTCCGACTGAGATGGACTTCTCCGAGATGGAAGAACAGAGTTCCTCGCGGTCTCGCTCGGCAGTGACTCCGTCGATGGAGAACTACCTGCGACACATCTACAATCTCGAACGGGAGGCAGATGGCTGGGTCTCGAACACGCGCCTCGCAGAGCGACTCGGCGTCAGCAAACCGACCGTGACGAGCATGTTCGACGCACTCGCCGAGCGAGACCTCATCGAGCGGGAGAAATATCGGCCAGTTCGACTCACCGAGGAAGGGAGAACCACCGCGCTCGACGTCGTGCGCAAACACCGACTCGTCGAGGCACTGCTCGTCGAGGTGTTCGAGTACGACCTCAGCGAAGTCGATTCCGAGGCAGACGTACTCGAACATCACGTCAGCGACCGCCTCTGTCGTGAAGTCGAGCGCGTCCTCGGGATGCCGGAATTGGACCCCCACGGAGACCCGATTCCGGACGCGAACCTCGACGTTCACGACGAGGAAGCAACACTCTCCTTGGTCGAGGCACCCGAAGGGTCGCAGGTCGAAGTCACGCGCATCCTTTCTCACGACGACGAGACGCTCGACTACCTCGTCTCCGCTGGCATCGAACCCACGGCGTCTCTCGTCCTCGAAGAGAAGACCCCGGTCGGACTGATAACCGTCGCTGTCTCGGAGACCGGCCGCCAGACGAGTCTCCCGGAGAGCGTCGCGGCAGAAGTCCTCGTAGCCCTCGTGGACGACTGACACTGCGTATTTTTACGACGCTTCTCCGCCTTCGTCCTCGGCCTCCTCGAGAATCAGTGCTTTCGGCTCGAACTGTTTGCCGACGAAGGCTTCGACCGCCTCGTCGCTCAGTTCGGTGACGACTGCTTCGACGCGGAGTTCGATGGCGTTCGGAAAATCGGCTTTCCGGAGTTCGATGTCACGCACCTCCACGTTCGAGAGGTCGAGTGTTCGCTCCATTCGAGTAGGTTATCTTCGAGTGGTAAAGAGTCTCGCGCCGCGACTAGTTGTGGAACTGCGACGTCACACCGGAATCCTGTCCACGACGGTCTCTTCGTCCACGACCAGATTGTAGGCCCCCTCGTCGTCGTTCCAGAGGACGAGGACGCCCTCGAACGACAGCAAGTCGCCGTAGTCGGCCGTCGAGAGGTCGCGGTTCAGCGACGTCTCTCTGGTCAGCACGGCGAAGTTGCCGACCGACTCGCTCCCGTCGCTGACTTTGAACAGGGGGTTCGCGTCGCCCTCCGACAGCGAGTGGCTGAGTTTCACCGCCACGAGGTTGAGTCGTTGGGTGACGTGGTCCTCCATGTCGGCCATCTTCGCACCGTGTTCTCGGTTGGCCGTGAACTCGACCTTCCGCTTCCCGTCGGGTCGGAGAATCGCGTGGGAGTACTGCACGTCCACGTTGACGAACTCGCCGTCTTCGTGTTCGTCGTCGGGGTCGTCTTTGCCTGCGGCCTCGTCCAACTTTCGCTGGAACGCCGGGACTTCGAGGTCCGGTTTCACGTCGAACGACCACCCGCGGTCCGTCGGGCGCTCTTCCGGCCAGAGCCGGAGCGTCGGCGAGTAGACGGTCGCTGCTCGTTTTTCGTCCGCAATCGCGCGCTCCACGTCCCGCAGTCCGATGCTCGTTTCTCTGTCTGCGGGTTCGACGAGCAATAGCGACCCGTCGTCGGCGAGTGCGTCGAGATACCGAAGCGCGACCGCTTGTGGGTCGTCCAACTCGTTGAGGACGTTCGCGAACAAGACGACGTCGTACTCTGTCTCGTCGCCGAAATCGTACTCTTCGGCGGTCTCCCTACTGAGCGACCAGTGGAAGTTCGGCCGCGAGTCGGCGAGCATGTGTTCGAACACGTCGGCGGCCGCGCTCGGTTCGACGGCGTCGTACTGCACCAGCGAGTCGTCTGGCAGGTAATCCGCAATCCCGAGTGCCGGGCCACCGACGCCAGCGCCCACGTCCAGAATTTTGAGGGTGTGGTCGAGCAGTCCCTGTTCACCCAGTTCGTCCAGCACGTACTGCGCCACCGCGTAGTTGTCCGGGAGGTGGTAGATGGCGTAGCCGAGTGCCGCCGTCTCGTCGTACTCGACGGGGTTGTTCTCGAAGTAGTCCGCCTTCAGTCGACGAATCGTCTCGCGGAGTCGGTCGCCCGACTCGCCCTCTGCCCAGTCGAGTCCGAACTGCTCGACCAGCAGGTCTTCGAGGCGGTGAGCGTGCTCGTCTGGTAACGCCTCGACGCCGTGGAAGACGGACTGTATCTGCCCTTCCTCGACCGGTTCGAAGGTGCGGTCGTCGCGCTCGACCAGTCCGAGCGAGACTGCTTCCTCGCGCAACACCTGCCGAACGACGGCGGGGTGCGGTTGTCCATCGACGTAGTCACTGACCTCCTCGGGGTCGATAGGCCGGACGTTGCGCAGATACTTCGCGTTCTCTCGAATTCGCTCTCGTTGCTCGTCGTTCATCGTCCTCGGTTCTGGTTCGTCATTGTCGCCTCTCGACGCGTCTTGAGAGTCTCGTTCGTCATTCGTCTGTCTCCGTCTGCTCGCCCTCTCCTGCCACTCGATAGATATCTGTGAACGTCTCCGAATCTGCCTCGGCCAGTTCTGTCGCCGCTTCCGCGACCCGGTCTGCACCGTCGAAGGCGTCCTGAATTTCGGCGTAGACGCGCGGCGTCCCGCCGGTCACCTGTTCGGAAAGTTTGGCTAACTCGTCGTAGACAGGCGTCGTCAGGCCGTCGGGCACGTCTTCGGCCGCCAACGCGAACGCGAGGACCGCGGCGTGGGTACTGGCCTGTACGGTCTCCATCGCCTCGTCGTGTTCCTGTGCCGTCGTCTCGACCAACTCGTTGCCATGCGCTCGCATCTGTTGGCGCACGGCGTCGATGACGGGACCGGACTGCTCGACCACGACTGCGACGTTCCCCGGCGCGTTCTCCGGCGCGAACAACGGGTGAAAACTCGCCCGCTCGCGGTCAGGGACCTCCTCCCCCATCGTCGCTAGTGGTCCAGCCATCGTCCCGGTCACGTCGAAGACGGCCTGCTCAGCTTTCGGCGCGTGGTCGGCGATAGCGTCCTCGGCGGCCGAAATCGGCACGGCGACGCAGACCGCCGCGAATCGCTCGTCGGTGTCGAGTGAGACGGTGCGCGCACGCTCGCCGAGGGCTTCGGTCGCGCGCTCTGCGGCCGCGGGGTCGGCATCAGCGAACGCGACGTCGGCGTCCACTACTCCGCCGAGCCACCGACCCATCGCGCCCGCGCCGACGACGAGTATCTCCATTGGCAGGTGATAGCCGACGTACTGTCAAAAGGAGTTCGTTCGTCTGTCCACCTCGAAAGCGCCAAATTATTCATTGCCGATTGATGACTCCCGATATGAACTACCGCACGAAGGTCAACGCAATCGCTGGCGGACTCGTCGCAATCGGGTTCGGAGGCGTCCCCGGCGCGCTCCTCGGTGGCGGACTCGCGGGGTACCTTGAGGGGAGAGACGTGTTCGAGAGTGGCGTCGCTGGCGTAGGCGTCGCTCTCGTCGCCGTCGTCGGTCTCCTGCTGTTCTCGTTCCCCCTCGAAACCGTCCGCCACGGGAACTCTCACTGGTTGACGTTCCTCGGTCGAATTCTCACCCAGTCGCTCCACGTCGCGTTCTGGGCCACCGTGGGCGGCGGAGTCGGTGGCTACGTCAACAGAGAAACCGGGATTTGACTGCAACTCACTCGTTCCACGGCGCGACGTCCGGGTCTACCTGCCGGTCAGTCTGCTCGACGTCGTCGATTTTCGCCACGTCTTCTTCGTCCAGTTCGACGGTCAAACTCTCCCAGTTCTCCCAGAGGTGCTTGCCAGTCGTCGCCTTCGGAATCGCGGTCACGTCCTTCGCGCGAAGCCACGCGAGACTGACCTGTTCGGGCGTCGTGTCGTGTTTCTCGGCGATGTCTTGGAGTTCTTCGACCGACTCGACTTCGGTGCGAGCGAGCGGTGAGTAGGCGACGATTTCGATGTCTTCCTCGGCACAGACCTGCTGGAGTTCCGACTGCTGAAGCAACGGGTGCATCTCGATTTGGTTGGCGAAGATGGGTGCGTCGGACGACTCCATCGCCTCCTCCAGTTGCTCGGGTTCGAAGTTGCTCACGCCGATTTCCCCAATCTTGTCCTCCTCTTTGAGTTCCCCGAAGGCGTCCATCGTGTCCATGGGGTCGTACTCACCGGTAGGCCAGTGGACGTACAGCAAATCGACGTAGTCCAATCCGAGTCGCTCCAGACTCTCTTCGGTCGTCTCGATGACGTGGTCGTAGGCGAGGTTCTCGGGGCTGACTTTCGTCGCCACGAACAGGTCCTCCCGTGGCACGTCGCTCTCGGCGATGGCGTCACCGACTGCCTCTTCGTTGTCGTACCCCTGTGCAGTGTCGATGTGTCGATACCCCATTTCGAGCGCGTTCGTGACGGTATCGACGCACTCGTCGTAGTCGTCGATTTGGTAGGTTCCGAGACCGAGCATCGGCATTCCGTGCGTGGTTGGCGGCGTGAAGGGCGGTTCCGATTCGGCTTCCGCTTCAGGTTCTTCCGTCACCTCCGTGGGCTCACCAGTCTCCGAAACCGCCTCGAAAGTTCCCGCTCCTTCGCGTTCGTGCTCCATCTCTGTCGAGCGACTACTCTTCCGTGAGCGTCGTCCGAGCACGTATCCGGCGACGAACGCGCCGACGAAGAGGAGACCACGCCGGAGCAACCCTCGACTCCGAGTCCCCGTCGTCGCGTCCCCCGTTTTGCCCGACGCCTGCGCTACCTCGTCCTGCTCGTCCGTTCGCTGGCGGCCAAACATGCATCTGCGATACCACCGGGAACCACTTCGCCATTACGGCGGTGCAAACCGAGTTGGTCTGGTGTTACTCCACGCACAGGTGCTTGGGGTAGTCGGTCAAGTTCTCGTAGCCGTCTTCGGTCACGACCACGAGGTCTTCGATGCGGACGCCGCCGAAGTCGGGGTCGTAGAGGCCGGGTTCGATGGTGATGACGTGGCCCGCTTCGAGTTGCTGGCCGTCGCCCGCGATTCGCGGGAGTTCGTGCACGTCGAGTCCGATGCCGTGGCCCGTGCTGTGGATGAATCCGGTTTCGGCCGCGGAGTTGCTTCGAAGCGTGTCGTAGCCCTTCTCTTCGTACACGTCACAGACCGCGTCGTGGACGTCCGCACCAGTGACGCCAGCCTCGACAACCTCCATCGCCGCCTCGAACGCCTCGTAGGTATCCTCGTAGCGCGCTCTGACTTCGTCGCTGGCCTCGCCCTTGCAGAACGTTCGAGTCATGTCGGCGTGGTACTTGCTGGCCTTGCTCCGCGGGAAGATGTCCACGACGATTGGCTCGTCTGCTTGGAGTGGTCCGCTCCCGCGGTTGTGCGGGTCCGCGCCGTCCGCCCCGCAGGCGACGATGGTCTCGTCCAGTGCGCACCCGTGGCGCAGGAGCGTCACTTCGATTTCCTCCTTGACGCGCTCGCTGGTCAGCACCTCGTCGTCGTAGTAGAGTTGGCCGTCCTCCACTGACGCTTCGGCGAGGAGTTGTTCGGCGGCGCGCATCGAGGCTTCGTTGGCTTTCTGTGCCTCACGAACGTGTTCGATTTCCTCGTCGGTCTTCACCGCGCGAATTTGGGTCACGACTTCGCCGTCGAGAACCTCTACGGAGACGCCCTGCTCCCGCAGACCGTCGGCGAGACCCAACGGGAAGCGTTCGGGCGCGGCGATGGACTCGACGCCGTAGTCGTCGAGGAACGCTGCGGCCACCCGGTTCATCGCCTCTTCGCGGCCGTACTTCGAGACTTTCTCGGCGAAGTCGTAGTCGCCGAGTCTGGCGACTTCGTCGGCACGACTCTCCTTCTTCGCGCGGCCGTACTCCAACCCGGAGACGAGCAGGTAGGTTCCCTCGGGCGTGTAGAGCGTCTCGAACGAGTCTGGAGCGTCGAAGCCCGAGAGGTACAGTTGGTCGGAGTCGTCTGAGGCGGCGGAGACGAGATAGCCGTCTACGCCTACCGATTCGAGTGCGTCGGCGAGTGGGGAGAGGTCCGGTTCCATACACGGCCGAACCGCCCGGAAGGGCAAAACGGTACGGGTTGCGGAATGGATTTACGTCGGGTGTTCGTAAGAGCCGATAATGTCAACTGACGGATTGGAGAGTCGTCGTTCGAAGATGCTTCGAGCGTTCCTCGTCTTCCTCGCCACGGTCGTGTTTCTGTACAGCATTCTCATCGCCACGCAACCGCTTCTGGGCGTGTTCTTCGTCGTCTTCCTGTTCCTCGCGTATCTCGCGTGGCAGTTTTTAGGTATCGCCAAGCGGTTCGTGGTCGCATTGGAACGGATTGCAGATTCGATGGAGCAGGGAGACGATTCGGTTGGTAGTCGAGTGGGTTCGGAGGAAGTCGAGCGAGAACGAGAGTTCTGACGACGAACGAAACGTCGAATCGAAGTGCCGACTCACCGCCAAACGGCCAACTGCTCCCATCGAATCCCGACGTGTCTCCCTCGCTGGACGAGATATATCAGTGAGGTGATGAAAATTGACAACAACGGCGTCGCGACGACGTAGAGCCATCAGTGTGGTTGCCAATCCGCGTTCGACTCCCGGAGGATCTTCGCTTCTGCGTAGTAGCCGTAGAGCGAAGCGAACGAACTCCCCATGAAGACCACGAACGAACCCCAGACGACGTATCCGAGAAGATTTGCGCTCGTCCAGTAGAGGGTGGAACCGTATGACGAAAGCCAGACGAGAGCAAGCAGAAAGACGCCGAGCGTGATTACAAAGACGCCGGTGGCCAAAACGAGAAAGTGGGCTCGCCACCATCCCGAATCTTCGATAGTCCGGCGATAGGCTCGTTCGGAGTCAGCTGTCGGTATTTCGTCGTCGAACGAATTCGAGTAACGTTCCGAACCACTTGACATACCTCTCCCACAATCTATCTGAAAGTAAGTATACACTGCCTGAGGTTTTACAAGGGCGTTCTACAAGTTGCAGTCTCTAGCCGAAACGGAAATCTTCGTGCGAGTCGAACTAATTCCGATCATGAAATACCTCGTCGCAGTCGATGGTTCGGAGTCGAGCATGGACGCACTCGCCACCGCACTCGAAACCGCCGAAGCGACCGGTGCGTCGGTCGTCGCTCTCCACGTCGTCGTCCCGGAACTGACCTTCATCGGTGACGACGAAGCGCCCACGAGTTTCGCCGAGGCGTCCGAAGAACTGCTGGACGACGCCACCGACGCAGAAGAGCGCGGACAGCGAACTCTCGAACGTGCCCAAGAGCGCGCCGAGGAGTCAGGTATCGACCTCGAAACCGGTCTACTGTACGGCGAACCAGTCGAAGCCATCGTGGAGTACGCAGACGCCAACGACGTAGACGTGATTTACATCGGCCACCGCGGCCTCTCCGAGCGATTCGAGGGACTGCTCGGGAGTACCGCCAAGGAAGTCGTCGGGCGCGCCACGGTGCCGGTGACGGTCGTCAGGTGACGATGCCGGTAACAAGATAGTTCTCTGGGCTCGACAACACTGCCACCTCCGGTATCCTGATACGGAATGCGGTCGTCGGGTCGGACATGGACGTAGAAATCGAGCCATCGACGCTCTCGGGGGTCGCGCGGGCACCCTCCTCGAAGAGTTACACCCACCGGGCGATTCTGGCCGCCGGGTACGCGGGCGGCGCGCTAGTGTACGACCCGCTAGTGAGCGCAGACACGAAAGCGACGATGCGAGCAGTGGACGCCTTCGGCGGCGACGTGACCATCGAGTCGGACCATCTCGTCGTGGACGGCTTCGACGGTCGCCCCGAGATTCCGGGCGACGTCATCGACTGCGGCAACAGCGGGACGACCATGCGTCTGGTGACCGGCACGGCCGCACTCGGTGACGGCATTACTGTGCTGACCGGCGATAGCTCCTTGCGCTCGCGGCCGCACGACCCACTCCTCTCCGCTGTGGACGACCTCGGGGGTCGCGCCGAGAGCACGCGAAACAACGGACAGGCCCCGCTGGTCGTCAAAGGACCTATCTCGGGCGATACCGTCTCGATGCCCGGCGACGTGTCTTCGCAGTTCGTCACGTCGCTTCTCATGGCCGGAGCGGTTACGGACGAGGGCATCGAAGTCGAACTCGAAACCGAACTCAAATCCGCGCCGTACGTCGATATCACGCTCGAACTGCTCGACGAATTCGGCGTCGAGGCTGGGAAGCGAAAAGATAGTTACCACGTCGAAGGTGGACAGTTCTACGAACCGGAAGACGGCGAGTACCACGTGCCCGGTGACTTCTCCTCTATCTCGTATTTGCTCTCTTCGGGGGCCATCGCGGCTGAAGACGGCGAAGAGGTCCGCATCGAGGGTGCCTACCCGAGCGCGCAGGGCGACAGCAAAATCGTCGGCGTCCTCGGACGGATGGGCGCGGACGTAGACTGGAACCGCGACGACGGAATTCTCACCGTCACGAAATCCGACCTCTCCGGCGTCGAAGTAGACGTTGGCGACACACCGGACCTGCTCCCAACCATCGCCGCACTGGGTGCGGTCGCAGACGGCGAGACGCGCATCGTCAACTGCGAACACGTTCGGTACAAGGAAACCGACCGGGTGAGCGCGATGGCCGAAGAACTGGCGAATATGGGGGCGAAGACCGAGGAGGAAGCAGACGTGCTGACTATCCACGGCGACGACAGCCAGTTGACCGGTGGCGTGGTGGACGGCCGGGGCGACCACCGCATCGTGATGGCGCTCGCCGTCGCGGCACTCGCCAGCGACGGTCCGACGATGATTGCGGGTGGCGAACACGTAGACGTGTCGTTCCCGAAGTTCTTCGACGTGCTGTACGACCTCGGCGCGACCGTGGAACGGCAGTAACCCTTGACGCTGGGTCTGACAGACCCACCCGCACCATCGCCATCGCTTTTTACTGGCCGACTGAACCGAACGCTATGCTCCGCGACGACCTCGCCGCGTCCCTCCGAGAAGAGTGCGAAGAAGACGGGTATCTCTTTCCCGACTACGGCGGCTACTGCTTCGCGCGCGTTCCCCAGACGATAGCGTCGGTATTGGGCACAGATTTCGGGCGGACGCTCCCCGAGGACGTACTTTCTGCGGAGAGTACTGACAGCAAGAACGTCCTCGTCGTGCTGGTCGATGGTTTCGGCTACGAGCAGTGGCGGCGCGAGCGCGACCACCACCCGTTTCTCGACAGACTTACTGCAGACAGTCGCGTGACGCCGTTGACTTCCATCTACCCGAGCGAAACTTCGGCGGCAATACCGACCTTCCACACCGGCGCACTGCCCGCCGAACACGGCGTCGTCGGGTGGAACATCTACGAACCGACCACGGACGAGGAGTTCGAGGCGCTGCCGTTCCAGACGAAAGACGGCGAAACGCCGAAACTCCCCCCGGAAGAGTTGCTCGATGCGGAACCGCTGTATCCGGAACTCGCCGATGCGGGCGTCGAATCGCACCACGTGATTCCGTTCCCGGAGACGCTGGCGGGTGCGACTGCGCACAGTTACGACTCGCTCGGGGAGGTGCCGGAGAAAATCGAGGCGGCGCTGGATGCGTCTGCCGACAGTCGCTCGTACTGCTACTGTTATCTGCCGCAGGTAGACCACGCGGGACACGAGTACGGAACCCACTCCGAGGGCTATCGCCAGACGGTCGGTGACGTGTTCGAAATGCTCGAAGCAGCCGTTTCTGGCATCGACGACGAGACTGCGAACGAGACCCTGCTGGTCGTGACGGCCGACCACGGCCACGTGAACACCGACCCGGAGCGAAACGTAGATATCAGTGAATTCGAGGCAGTCACGGCCGCTCTGAAACGTCACGCGAACGACACCCCGGTGAAGTTCTCGGGGAGTCCACGGAATTTGCATCTGCATCTGGAGGGCGAAGAGTCCGCAGAGCGAATCGCTGGACTGCTCCGCGAGGAACTCGACGCGAAGGTACTCACCAAGGCCGACGTGCTGGAGATGGAACTGTGTGGGAGCGAGGCGAGCGAGACGTTCCGGCGACGACTCGGCGACGTGGTGGTCACGCATCGCAATCTGGGCGTGTGGTGGGCCGACGAGGAACCGGACGAGTTGGAACTCGTCGGCATGCACGGCGGGCTGACTCCCGAGGAGATGCTGGTTCCGCTCGCGACGGTTGGGATGGACGAACTACGGTAGATGGAGGTTGTCGGGACATTGTGGTTGCGGTGCTGTGCTGAGCGGTTGCGGTGCTGAGCGGTAGTCGCACCAGCACGAAGCAGACGCGCGAAATCTGGCCGTTTAGCGGCCAGATTTCGCCGCATCTCTTTTTTGGTCTCTTGCTGAGCGAAGCGAAGCAAGGCTCGTCAGAGCTTCGCTCTGACGGTGCAGATTTTTTGCGCAGGGGTGCTGAGCGCCTGCGGCGCGACGGCACCCCTGCGCGAAAAAAGGTGGAGGGGGAACGCTAAATACCGTAGAGCCACGAGACGCTGACATGAACGCGAAGGGTTCCACGGCGGTCGAGTTGACCGTGCAGGGCGCGGAGAAACGAGACGCCGGGCGCGGAATCGCTCGAATTCCCGAGTCTGCCCGCTCGGCATTGAGCGTCTTGAGCGGCGACACCGTCGTCGTGGAAGGCGAGCGCGACACCGTCGTGAAGGTCTGGCCCGCGAGCGGCGACGTGAAGACCGGCGTGGTGCAAGTCGATGGCGAGACGCGCGCGAACGCGGGCATCAGCATCGGCGACACCGTGACGATTCGCCAGATTGCAGTCGAGGACGCGAACTCGGTGACGCTCACTCCCACTGCGAGATTCGACCCCGACGACCGCGACACGCTCGAAACCGCGCTCAAGCGCACGCTTCGAGACCGCCCGGTCAAGCAGAGCGAGCGCGTGCGCATCGAGCGACTGGGCGACTCCGGTACGTTCCACGTCGCGGAGACGAATCCCGACGGCGTGGTTCGAGTGAGCGGCGACACGCGCGTGACGGTGACGCTCCCCGATAGCGGCGGAAACAGCAGCGCGAGAAGTTCGCGCGGACAGAGCGACGAAGCAATCTCTATCACGGTCTCCGACGAGAAAGACAGTTCCACGCCTAACAAGCCGACTGGTGCGACCTACGAGGACATCGGTGGTCTCGACGAGGAACTCAGGCGCGTGCGCGAGATGATAGAACTCCCGCTGTCGAACCCCCGACTGTTCCAGCGACTGGGCATCAACCCGCCGAAGGGCGTCCTGCTGTACGGGCCGCCAGGCACGGGGAAGACGATGATTGCGAAGGCAGTCGCCAACGAGGTAGACGCCAACTTCGTCACCATCTCCGGCCCGCAAATCATGAGCAAGTACAAGGGCGAGAGCGAGGAGCGCATCCGCGACATCTTCGAGAACGCCCGCGAGAACGCCCCGACCATCATCTTCTTCGACGAAATCGACGCCATCGCAGGCAAGCGCGACGACGAGAGCGACGTGGAGAACCGCATCGTCGCGCAACTGCTCTCGCTGATGGACGGCCTCGAATCGCGCGGCGAAGTAGTCGTCATCGGTGCGACGAACCGCGTCGATGCTATCGACCCCGCCCTGCGTCGAGGCGGCCGGTTCGACCGCGAAATCGAAATCGGCGCGCCCGACGAGGGCGGAAGAAGGGAGATTCTGGACGTTCACACGCGGGGGATGCCGCTGGCGGAAGACGTTGACTTAGACAGACTCGCGGGGAGTACCCACGGTTTCGTCGGCGCAGACCTCCACACGCTGGCCACCGAGGCCGCGATGGCCGCCCTCCGGCGAGCGCGCGACGACGGCGCGGACGAAGCGGAGTTGATGGACGTGAAAGTCACTCGAACCGACTTCGAGACGGCGATGACTTCCGTTGACCCCTCCGCGATGCGGGAGTTCGTCGCCGAAGCTCCGGAAATCGACTTCGAGGACGTCGGGAATCTCGACGACGCAAAGCAGACCTTGACCGAAGCGGTCGAGTGGCCGCTAGCGTACCGGAACCTCTTCGACGCGACGAACACGGAACCGCCGACGGGCATCCTTCTGCACGGGCCGCCAGGCACGGGGAAGACCCTGCTCGCACGGGCACTCGCGGGCCAGAGCGACGTGAACTTCATCCACGTGGACGGCCCGGAACTGCTGGACCGCTACGTCGGCGAGTCCGAAAAGTCCGTGCGGGAAATCTTCGAGCGCGCGCGGCAGGCGAGTCCGGCCATCATCTTCTTCGACGAGATAGACTCGTTGGCGGGCAAACGCGACGAGAACAGCCACGAAGTGACCGAACGGGTCGTCTCGCAACTGCTGACGGAGATGGACGGCCTCGCGGAGAACCCCAACCTCGTCGTCCTCGCTGCGACGAACAGATTGGAGGTGTTGGACCCGGCCTTGCTCCGACCGGGACGACTCGAAGAACACGTCGAGGTGCCCGCGCCGGACGCCGAGGGCCGCAAGAAAATCATCCAAGTACACGCTGGCGACAAGCCGATTTCGGAGGACGTAGACCTGGACGAACTCGCGGCCGACTTGGAGAACTACACCGGCGCGGATTTGGAGGCCATCGTCCGAGACGCCTCGATGCGCGCGATTCGAGAGGCCGCAGAGGCGTGGGGCGTCGAGGAAGCAGATAGGAAAGCCGACGAGATAGCAATCGAGGAGAAGCACTTCGAGGCGGCAATCGAGAAAGTGCGGCCGACGTTGGGGTAGCCGAGCGAGTCTTCAGTCTACGAGGAGCGACACGCCCCACGCGGCCACGGTACCGACGAGGAGTCCGATAGTCGCCATCAGTAGTTTAGCGAACGTCGGGAGCGTCTTCGGGACGCCGGGAACGAAACCGGCCCAGAAGGCGGCAGTTACCGCTAGCGACACGGCGAACGCCGTCGTGAGTAGGACAGGAATCGGACGGCGTCGGTAGAGTGCCGATACGGCCATGCGAGAGAGTATTCCGATAGACGACAAGTGTTTTCTGGTCGTTCGGTCGAACGAAATATACGGACTGGCAGGGGTCGCGGCGAGGAACCATCACGAAAATCAGCCTCAAATATTATTGTCTAGCGGTGCGATAGTTCCGGGGGTACAACGATGACTGGCATCAAATACGAAGACTTCCTCGACCTGGGCTACGAACCGGCGGATTCGGAACTCGTCTGCGACTTCTACATCGAACCAGCACACGACATGAACATGGAGGAGGCCGCCTCGCGCGTCGCCTCTGAGAGTTCGAACGGCACGTGGGCCGAACTCCAAGTGGACGGCTCTATCACCGACTTGAGCGCGACGGCCTGTGACATCGACGGCAACCACATCACGGTGGCGTACCCCGACGCGCTGTTCGAGAAGGGGAGCATGCCCCAGATTCTCTCCTGCATCGCGGGCAACATCATGGGCATGAAGGCCGTGGACAACATCCGACTGCTCGACTGCGAGTGGCCCGAGGCGATTGCGACTTCCTTCATGGGACCGCAGTTCGGTTCCTCCGTGCGGAACGAAATCTTCGACGCGGGCGACCGACCGATTACTGCAACCGTCCCGAAGCCGAAGGTCGGCCTCTCGACGGACCAACACGTGCAGGTCGGCTACGAAGCGTGGACTGGCGGTCTCGACCTTCTGAAAGACGACGAAAATCTGACCGACCAGGATTTCAACCCCTTCGAGAAGCGCCTCTACGACAGCATCGAGGCCCGCGACAAAGCCGAAGAAGAGACTGGCGAGAAGAAGAGTTACCTCATCAACATCACCGCCGACGGCGACGAGATGCTCCGGCGTGCGGAACTAGTCGCCGACGAGGGCTGTGAGTACGTCATGGTGGACGTGGTGACGACCGGATGGGCCGCCGTCCAGCAGGTCCGCGAACTGTGTGAGGACCTCGGACTCGCCATCCACGCCCACCGCGCGATGCACGCCGCCTTCGACCGCGTGGAGGAACACGGCGTCTCCATGCGCGTCATCGCCCAAATCTGTCGGCTCTGCGGCGTGGATCAGCTCCACACCGGCACCGCCGACCTGGGTAAACTCGCCAACGAAGACACCGTCGGCATCAACGAGTGGATGTACTCGGACCTCTACGGCATGAACGACGTGCTGCCGATGGCCTCCGGGGGCCTTCACCCCGGTCTCGTCCCGGAACTCGTGGACCGCGTCGGCACCAACATCGGCGTGCAGGCCGGTGGCGGCGTCCACGGCCACCCCGACGGAACGTACGCGGGCGCGAAAGCATTCCGGCAGGCAGTGGACGCGACTGCGGAGGGCATCGACATCCACGAGTACGCCGCCGACCACCCAGAGCTACAGACGGCCCTCGACAAGTGGGGCACCGAGACGCCGCGGTAGAAACAGCGACTCCGCGTCAATCAGCCGCTTTCTTTCGGCGCAGTGAATCGTCAGTCGACGTATCGAACGGATTCTGCACGAACACACAGAACGTTCACACGCAGAACTTTCTGTGAGGCCAGCGAACTTCCGGGGCCATGACCGAAGAGACGAACACCGCATTCAGTGACGACCAGCACGTGGTAACTCGACGGGCCCTCCTCGCAGCGGGGGTGTTCGGATTCGGGTTCAGCGGACTTGTCGACGTGTTAGTGTTGCACCACGTTCTCCAGTGGCACCATCTCGTTTCGGGGATTTACTCGATGGATACCCTGAGCGGCCTCCGAACGAACATCCTCGCCGACGGTATATTCTCGATAGGAATGGTGACCATCATGAGCGTGGGAGCGGGACTCCTCTGGCAGTCCAAACGGCGAACGTACGCGCCGTTGGCCGTGAAACCACTCGCCGGTGCTGCGATAATCGGTCTCGGTGTGTTCGACGTGTTCGACGCCGTAGTCGACCACGCTCTCTTGGGCCTGCACCAACCCGTGGGGGCGGGCGGTCAACCGCTGTCGCTGGGTGGTCGATACAACCCTCACTGGCTCGTCGTCAGTCTCCTGTTCGTCGCCGCAGGGTACTACGTCTACCGCGCAGGGGTACAACAACGAGATGCCGAAGCGGAACCCGACTCGTGACTCAGTCAGCGAAACGCCACCAACTGGACAATCCATCGTGAAACTGTACGCATCGTCGGCAATCGAACTGCTACTGCTGGTGGGCCCGTTACACGGAGCCACGCCATCGGTGCCGGTGCCTCACTGGGTAGTTCTGCTCGTGGCAGTTCCGACTCTCTGGCTGGTCATCGGTGTCGCTGTGGTCGCGGTGGACCGAATATGTCGCCTATTCGACGGTTTCGAACGCTGATTCGACCGTCGTGTCTCAATCGGCCGTCGTGCGGACGGTTCCGCGACCACGAACCCGAGTCAGCAGTCCGAGAATCGGCACCAGTAGGATGCTCCCCACGACGAACGGTGCCCAGTAGGCGATGCCGGTGTAGAGCGCGCCAGCGAGCGCCGGGCCGAACGTACGGGCGAGACTGCCCGCGCTCTGGGTCAGGCCGAACGCACTGCCTTGGTCGTCGCCGCTCGAACTGCGCGAGACGAGCGTGTTCAGCGAGACGTTCGTCACGGCGTTTCCGGCGGCGAGTGGCGTGACGACGACGAACAGCGCGAGGATGGCGGAGGGTACGGTTGGCAGGGCACCCGAGAGCGGTCCGACGCGCGGAATCAGCGTTGCGAGTTCAGGTGCGAACGGTACCAGCGCAAGCGTGGCGACTTGAATTCCTGTTCCCCCGATTGCGAGTCGGCGTTCGCCGAAGCGGTCGGTCAGCGGGCCGACGAGACCGCCCTGCACGATAGCGAGGACCACGCCGAAGTACGCGAGCAGGAAGGCGTTCTCGGTGGTGCCGTAGCCGTACTGGTCGTTCGTGAGGAAGATGAACTGGCTTTCGAGCGCGGAGAACGCGAACGAGACGAGGAAGAAGGAGACGACGAGCGCGGCGAGGCCGCGCGTCGTGAGTGCGTCGAGGAGGACGGCGATTCGCGACTGGCTCTCTACGTCAGCGTCCGCCGATTCGTCTCGTTCCTCGGGCGGCCGCGACTCGGGGAGGACGACGACCGCAACGAGCAGGTTCGCGGCGGTGATAATCGCGGCGGCGAAACTCGGCAAGGTGAACTCAGAGACCGGAACGATTGCGGGAAGCACGTCCCGAGCCAGTGCGACGACGGGCGCGCTGGCGACGAATCCACCGAGTGCGGGACCGAAGATGAATCCGATGCCGAACGCCGCGCCGAGCAGTCCGAGTCCCTTCGCGCGGTCCTCCGGAGGCGTGATGTCGGCGATGTAGGCTTGTGCGGTGGCGATGTTGCCGCCCATCGCCCCTGCGAGCATTCGCGCGAGGAAGAGAACGGCGAGGCTTCCGGCGAATCCGAACAGCGTCCACGCGATGACGCTTCCCGACAGCGAGAGCAGGAGGACGGGTCGTCTCCCTCTCCGGTCGGAGATTCGGCCGAGAATCGGCGCGAAGAGGAACTGCATCGCAGAGTAGGAGGCGATGAGCAGACTGCCGACGAACTCGCTCGCTCCGAACTCCAGCGCGTACAGCGGGATGACCGGGATGAGGATGCCGAAGCCCAGCAGGTCCAAGAAGACGATACCGAACACGACCGCCAAGGCCCGACTCCGATTCTCGACCGGCATAGGCGACGTGTCGGAAGGAGATGAGAAAACGGCTCCGGTTGGTGGAAGCGCCGGTAATGTTGTATTTTCAATCAGTTCTCCGAAGACGGACGAGTCGCAGAAACTGTTCCGATAGTCGAGATGTGAGGGGACTACCAACTACGACTCGAAAAAGGCCGATTCGCTGGCAGACGAGTCGCGTGAGGGGCTGAAACCACTTTTAGCCGGGACGACATGTTCGAGTGAGAGAATTCGTTCACAGCCATCTCGGGTAAGTAAAAACGCCATTTGTGCTTACGCAAGGTCCTTTGAATAGGGGTGGCAATGTGGAAGTGTGAACCGACGCGAACTCCTCCACAGAACAGGCGCATTGGCCACGGTCGCCGGACTGGCCGGTTGCCTCGGTAGTTCGTCTGGCGGGTCGTCCCCAGCGGGTGACCAGAACACGGCCCAACAGACGGCGGCCGGGAAGACCAGCACGAAGTCCGCGACCGAAGCGACGACCACGACCGACGGTTCCGAGTCGGAGAAGACCAAGAGCGACGAATCGTCGTTCTCCGGCGTCGAATCCGACGCCGAGAACCCGTTCCGGACGGTCGAACTCGGCAAGCGCGAGGACGCGGCGTTCGCCGAGAACAACCGCCCTCGCGGTCTCCTCGTCTGGAACGCCGTCGAGTCGGCGCGAACGATTCGCCTCTCGGTCGCCCAGAAGGGCGAGACGCTGTTCGACGAGCGAATCGAGTTCGAAGCCGACGCCTACCTGAACGTCGTGCTGAACGACCCCGCAGACTACCGCGTCTCGCTCGGCGTCTCCGGTGACTCCTCGGCCGGTTCCTCGACGTTCTCGGTCCCCCGAGCATCGTTCGACTGCAACAGTGCCACGACCCACGTCGGCGTCATGACCGACGGGGCAGTCGAGACCCAGACCGTCTCGACTGCGATGGCGTGCCCCGGACCGAAAGTCGCAGACACCGGTTTCCAAGCCGGAGAGGGTCAGTGTGGGAAAGAGCACAGTGCGTCCGTCACCTTCGGAAGCCAGGACCGCGTCCTTCTGCGCGGTGCAGTCCGGACGCCGAACCCCCGCACGCCCATCACGCTCGCCGACGCGAGCTACGACAAAGACGCCGACACGTTGACCGTTCGGGTGAAAGCCGAACAGTCAGAGTCCGACTCCAGCTCGGGCGCCGGTACGCAGTGCGTCGGCGAGGTCCCCTACGAAGCCGAGGTCACGTTCGAGAACGACTTCCCCGGCACCGTCGTGGTCGTCCACGAGTCCAACGACGAATCGGTCGAAGTGACGAAGCAGTCTCGGGGCGAGTAACGCCCCGCTCGTCGGTTTCACATCGGTCCCCGCCGTTCCCGACCCCCGCAGTTGCCGCGATTCCCCGCAGTTGCCGAACCCGACCCCCGCATCGACTCCGTCACGCCGTCGGACGCGAACCGAGACATTGAGACATCGGAAGCCAATCTGAACCGGACTGCTGCGACGACGGCACCGCCGCCCTTTTTCCGCGTCACCCACTCCGCCCGGACAGCACCGCGTTTACCACTGCGCCGAAGAGGACGACGACGCCCGCGAAGTAGAGCCACGTCACCAGCAACAGAATCGCGCCGAGGAACCCGTAGGCCTGATACTTGTCGGCGCTGCTGGCGTACCACCGGAACAGAATCTGGAGGAGTAGCCACCCGACCGCCGCGACGACTGCGCCCGGAATCGCGCGCGGAACCGTCATCTCGACCGGCGGGAGGACGTAGTACAGCGGGAGAAACACGACCGACAGCGTAGCGAAGAAAAAGAGCGTGCTGACCGCGCCGGGATACGGAACGACGCCGTCCAGCGCAGGACTCCCCAGGAAGTAACCCGCACCGAGCGTCACCCCGACGGAGACGACGACGAGCGTGACAGTGAGGGCGCCGTCGAGCAACTGTTGGACAAACGAGGGGTCCGTCGTCGTTCCGTACGCCTCCGAGAACGCTACGTCGAGGCCGCGGAACAGTCTCGTCGCGCTCCAGACGAGCATGACGATTCCGACGAGACCCGCACCTGTTCGACCGGTCGTGTTCGTCAACGCTCGGTGAAGCACCTGCTGGCCCGAAGACGACAACAGACTCTCGAACTGGGAGATGATCGAGTCGGCGAACGCGTCGCCACCGACGAGACTGCCGACGACGAGGGCGAGTACCGCCAGCGGAACGAGCGAGACGAACGCGTAGTACGCGACACTTGCCGCCAAGAACGTGAGGTTTCTATCCCGAGCGACGGAGACGACTCGACGGACGGTCGTCGTACTGACCATGCAGTTATTTCCACGGGAAAACGTATAACGCGTTGGGCAGAATCGACGGCATTCGGGAGGACCCGCCGTCAGTGCTGGCGACACTTTCGTCGCTCGTCTTGCAGTGTTGCTACCTCGTGTGACGGTACGTTCGAGACGCGCACACGTTCAGCCTCACATTTCCGTCGTCGTTTTCACATCTCCGTCGTCGTTTCGTTCCCCATCGTCCCCGCTTCGGTCATCGTTTCCTCACCTGCCACCGCTGTCGTCGTCTCGGTTCCGACGGCAGTCGTCTCCGGTGGTTCGGTTCGTTCGAGCGTGACGCGGTTGAGACCGTCGCACGGTTCCGAGGCGGTGACTTGGAACCACCGACCGAGGGCGATGCGGGCACGCTCCGACTCGGGCGTCGTCTCCGGGGTAGTTTGGGTTTCAGTCTGCGTCGGTTCGGGAACGAACCGCTCGACGGGAATCAGCAGGCCACGGAAGCCCAGATTTCGGTCGCCCCTGAACGCGCGGACGATTACGAGTTGGTACTCCTCGTCTTCTTCGGTGCCGAGACAGGCCGCCGGAACGGTCTCGGTCGCCGGGTTCCCCGCAGGGTCTCGCGGCCGGAACCGGACTCTGAACAGGTCGCCGTCCTGCAAACTGAAGCTGAATGCACCGCCCTCAGCCTGCGCTTCGGTGGTCGTCTCCTGTCCCGCGGCCCCGACGACCGTCCAACCGCTTATCGCGAGTGCGCCAGCGGCGGTCCCCGTCTTGAGCAGTTCGCGTCGGTCGAAGTTGCTGTCTCTCGTCATCGACCGCGAGTCACCGGCCACGGAGAAATACCATCGCGGTCGTTCAGACTGTTCGTCGTCTGGTCGCAGTCGTATTGGCTGATTCATCGCTGGTCGGGTGTCGAATCGCTCGATACAGAGCGACAACGCACGGGTTCGGTCACGTCGCTGCGCGGGAAATCAGTCCCAGAACGATTGCGTGCGAGCGTACTGGCGTTCCTGCGTGAGAATATCCCTATAAAAATCGTCCTCGTCCTCCCGCAACTTTCCGATGATTCGGGCGGCGTTTCGCGGGCCGACGCCCCGCGCCGCGAGCGCGACGACGGCTTGCTTGCCGTGGCTCTGCACGAGGTTTCCGGCCTTGTAGGCGCGCTGGGTCATCTTCTCCTGTTCGTCGTCTTTCTCGTCTGCACGAACTGCCTTCACCACCTCGTCGGCCCACGGATTCAGCGCGGCGACGTGCGTCGAATCGCACTCGGGACACGTCGGTTGGTCGCGGACCCTCCGAACCGGTTTCTTGTACTGCCACTCTTTGCAGTGGAGACAGCACAGCAACACGTCGTCGTCCTGAATCCGATCTTTCACCGTCTGGATGACGCTAGCGTCGGCGTTCTCGGGCGCGAGAAGTTCTCTCCCCGAAGAACGGCCGCCGCTTCCGACGGGTGTTCGACCGCCGGTGCGGACGACATCGGTGTCGCCCGACTGGATGTCTTCGAGAATCTCGCTCGCCTGCTCGACGGCGAGTTTGTCGTGGAACACCTCTCTGACCGCTTCGTCGTACATCGGCGTGTCTTCGAGCGCGGCCATAAGTCGATTCATCGACGCGCGGTCAGTGGAGTCGCCCTGCCAGCGACGGAGCGCGCCGAACTTCGCGGCGACCTGCGAGAGTTTGAATTTGAGGGTATCGGAGTGCTTGAGGCTCAACTCGATGATGGCCGCGACGTGGTCGGGGTCCGTATTCCTGAGAACGCCCTCCACGTCTTGCCCAGAAACTTTCGCTGGCACGTCCAACTCGATTCGGTAGGGGTCAACCTCCAGTCCGACCGACGAACCGGTCTGCTGGCCGACGAGCGAGGAAATCACGCGCCCGAGCGTCTCGTTGACCTTGTGCCCGAAACAGGCGTTGACGACGATGGTTCGGGCGGCGTGCTCGACCACGATTCGGTCGGCAGTCGGCACTGGGGCCTCCGCCTCGGCGTGCTTGTCGAGTTGGTCGAGGGCTTCGCTCGCGGTGTACTCGTCGGCGGGATAGCGGTTCGTGAACTCCCGCGCGACACCGTCACGGGGCGCACCGCGCTCGAACTGCGGTCCGGCGACAGCGCGCATCTCGCCGACTTCTTGGGCGACGGCGAACGGCACCGGAATCTCCTCGCCGACCCACGAGGGAATCTCGCCGCCGGGGTCCTCGATGGGCGAGACTTTGACCGTCTTGTCCTCCGGATCGACTTCACTGATGCGCCACATCTCGCCGCGCTGGATGAACACCTCGCCGGGTTGGGCGAAGTTGACGACGAACCGCTCGTCCAAGGTTCCTATCTGGGACCCGCTGGCGATGTCCTCGACGGCGAACTTCTCTTCGTCGGGAATCATCGACAGGTTGGCGTAGAAGTACTGCCACGTCTGGCCCGCCTTCGACAACTCGTCGTCCTCTTCGTCTACCCAGACGATTCGATTGCTCTTCAACTCCGAGAGGACCGATTTGAAGTTCTCTTCGGAGAGGTCTCGGAACGGATAGGCCCGCGTCACCACGTCGTAGGCTTTCATCGCCGACAACTCGCCGAAGTCCATGACGAGTCCGGCGACCTGATTGGCTACCGTGTCGAGACTCCCGTCGTGAATCTCGGCGGGTTCGACTTCGCCGTCTTTCGCGCGCCGGGCGATGGCGAGGGCTTCGAGCGTGTCGTCCGGTCGCTTCGTGATGATTGTGCCGTGCGAGACAGCCTCCGAGCGGTGGCCCGCGCGGCCGACGCGCTGGAGCAGGCGCGCGACTTCGCGAGGACTCGAATACTGCACCACGTGGTCGATGCGGCCCACGTCGATGCCGAGTTCCATCGAGGAGGTACAGAGCAGACCGTCCAACTCTCCCGCTTTGAATCGGTCCTCTACGTCGATTCGGGCCTCCTTCGATAGCGAACCGTGGTGGACGCCGACGTTGGCGTCGAGTTCCTTGAATCTCGACCCCAACGCCTCGGCGGTTTGTCGCGTATTCACGAAAAGCAGCGTCGAGTCGTGGTCCTCGACGATGTCCAGCATGGCCCGGACGTGACTGGCGACGGTGGCGTCGGTCATGAGTTGGCCCGCCAGTTGCTCGTCCTCCTCGCGGATTTCTGGCTCTCGAACAGAAAATTCGACTTTGCTCCCCACGTCTACTTCGACGATTTCACACCCCCTATCTCCGGTCAGGAAGCGTCCGACTTCCTCGGGGTCCCCGACGGTCGCAGAGAGACCGATTCGCTGGAACTCGCCCGCAAGTTCGTGCAGGCGCTCCAAACCGATGGTCAACTGCGCGCCGCGCTTCGCGCTGGCGAGTTCGTGGACCTCGTCCACGACGACGTGGTGTACGTCTTCGAGTGCGGTCCGAAGTTTCGAACCAGTCAACATCGCCTGCAGCGTCTCGGGGGTCGTCACCAGCACGTCCGGCGGGTCGTTGGCCTGCTTCGAACGCTGGTAGTCGGTGGTGTCGCCGTGGCGCACGTCTACGTCCAAGTCGAGCTGATCGCCCCACCAGTCGAGTCGCTGGCGCATGTCGCGGTTCAGCGCCCGGAGCGGCGTGACGTACAAGGCAGAGATCCCGAACCGAGGTCCGTTCTCGGCTTGGTTTCGCGCTATCGCATCCAGCACCGGTAGCATCGCCGTCTCGGTCTTGCCGGTTCCGGTAGGTGCGACGACCAGCGCGTGTTCCCCGGCGGCCAGCGGCCCAATTGCGCGGCGCTGTGGCTCCGTCGGCGTCGAGAAGCCCCGCTCGGAGAGCGCGGCCCGCACCTGCTGGCCCAACTCCGCGAAGGCCGCAGAACCCGCGGCCGCTCCGTCGCTCATCGCCGGTTTCTAGCGGGGAGAGGGGCATAAGCGCGTTGGCTTCGGCCAATTGCGCAGCGAACGTCGAGCGACCAGCGGATGCGAGAGGAGGATAGATTTTTTTCGGTGAGTGAGAGTATCGACGGCATGGACACCACTTCGAAAGCCCTCCTCTACCTGCTCGTCGGGATAGCCGCCTTCTTCGGCGCGATTATTCTCTTTTCGCTGGGGCCTCTGGGGTGGCTCGTCGGTGGCTTGATCATCGTCGCGTGGCTAGTGCGCGGCAGTTCGTCGAACTCGGATACGACGACCCCGGACAAGACGAACTGCCCGGAATGTGGCGCGCGCAATTCGACCGACCGCAGCGACTGCGAATACTGCGACGCGCCGCTGTCGTGAGTCACCTCACGTTCGTGACTGACGCGCCGTTGTCGTGACGGGCGAATAGAATTTGTTCGCGGCCGTCGTAGTTACTCGCCAGATGAACGCAGAAGTCCGCTTCCGGGAAGTCCAGCAGTTCCGCCAGTGGTGGCTGTGGGGATTGCTCGCGATTCGGCCAGTTCTCGCCCTCGTCGGCCTTGCGCGCGGGACGAAGACGAGAGGTGACGCCGCCCGTGAACTGTTCGTTTCCCTCTCGGTCGCGGTTCTCCTCGGCTCTGCCCGACTGGTGACGGAGGTGCGCGACGACGGACTCTACGTGAAGTTCGAACCGTTCCATCGGTCGTTCGAACGGATTCCCTTCGCCGACATTTCGTCGTTCGAATCGGCGGGGTACAGTCCACTCCGGTACGGTGGCTGGGGGTTCCGGTGGACGCCGCGCAGACTCGCCTACACAGTTAGCGGGCGGAGCGGCGTGCAGTTCGAGCGCGCCAACGGGAAGTCGCTGTACGTCGGCTCTGACCGACCGGACGAACTGGTCGCCGCGGTACAGGAGGCGACCGACCCCGAAATCTAACTTAAATCTCGTCGTAGCGCCCCAACCGCGTCCCGTCGAGTAGGTACGCCTCGCCGTCGGGGAGCGCGTCGGGCAGAAACGGAGCCAGAAACTCCTGTCCTTCGACGTTGACCCACGTGCCGCCCGTCAAGTCGTTGAACGCCGGGAAGACGACGAGTTCGGCACGTGTATCGACCGCGGAACCGAATCGCTCTTCGAACGGTTCGGAATCGAGTTCCCCTCGCAACCAGACGCGCTCGATGCGCGTTCCGCCGACCGAATCTTCGAGTCGCACGGTCGGGTGTTCGTGGCCGACACAGACCGTCTCGGCTTCTAAGACCTCGCGTGCAGGCCACGTGTGACCGTGCGCGAAGCCGACGTCGCCGAATCTGGCTCCCTTGCCGTCGGTCACGTCGCACTCGACCCACTCCTCGATTGCGCCGTCGTGGTTCCCCTTGACCAGCGTGACAGAAACGCCCCGGACTTCGATTTCCTCCACGAGGACCTCGATTTCGCCGCGCTCCGCGCCGCCCGGTCCGCCGATGGCGTGCATCAGGTCGCCGAGGAAGACGACGCGCTGGACGTCCGTGCGGTCGAGCAAGTCGAGCAGTCGCTCGCGGCGTTCGCTCGCACGGCTGTCGATACTCACGCCGTCTGTGCGCATTGCTTGCTCGACGCCCGCGTGAAAATCGGCGACGACGAGCGCGCGCTCGGATTCGAAGTCGGCGACCGCAGCGGGGGCACCAGGGATCGGCTCGACCAGCGCCATCAGATTGGCTTCATCGTCTCCTCGCCGGACTCGTAGCACCGCCCGTCGAGCAGTGCGGCCTGCAGCGCGTCTTCCACGTCCGCGGGGCCGACACCGTCGTACTGCTGGACGACGGCCGCGAGCAGTTCCTCGCGGCCGACGCCATCGTCGTCGTTCAGGTCGCGCATCGCGTCCATGACGGCGTCTTCGAGGTCGTCCGGTTCCGGAGCGGCACTCTCGTCGGACTCGGACTCAGGTTCTGGTTCTGCCTCGCCTTCTTCGTCGCTTGGAGATTCTGACTCCGCTTCCGACTCTGGTTCCGGCGACTCGGCGGACGGTTCGAAGTCGTCGAGGCCGCCAGTCGTCGGTTCGTCCGTCTCGGCTTCGGATTCCGGCGTCTCCGGTTCGGGTTCCGGCGTCTCGATGTCGGCTTCGCCGGGGTCGCTCACGTCGGACCCAGAGGAGAACTCCAGACCGTGTTCTTCTTCGATTTGTTCGCGTTCGCCCTCGTCGAACTCGTACATCTCGTCGCCAGCGTCACCGAGGTCGGCTTCCGTTGCCGTCTCAGACTCCGATTCGGGCGAGTCGTCTGGCGTCGCCGGTTCAGACTCGGACTCGTCGCTACTCGTCTCGTCGAACGAACTCGTCGGCGCGTCGCCAAGGTCTGGTTCCGAGTCGGTCGAGTCCGACTCGACTGCCTCGGTGGGTTCGGGGTCCGCGCTCGCTTCGCTCGCGGCGTCCGTTTCGGTCGCCTCGGTCCGAGACTCTGCGGGCGGCGTCTCCGACTCTGGCGTCATCTCCGCGCTCTGCTCCGGTTCTATCGCCGTTTCGTCGGCCGACTGTGCGTCGGCAGTCGTCTCGGTTTCCGCTTCTTCTGCATCGAAGTCGCCGACGCTGGTGTCGGCGACTTCGCCCTCGGTCTCGGTCTGGGCCTCGGGTTCGAGACCCGCCTCGGCGTCGGCGACAACTTCGTCCGCGCCGACGGCATCGCTCTCGGCATCCGCTTCGATTTCCACGAGCGAGTAGTCGAACTCCACGCCCGCCACGTCGCCACCCTCGTCGGGAGCGAGGTCGAGCGGTCCGACTTCGTCGGCGGCAATTTCGCCCGCGACGACTCGCGCGGCGTCGAGAGAAAGCCCCCAAACCGCGGCGAGATAGCCGGGCGTCGTCCCGTAGTGGTCGATTGCCAGCGGGATGCCCGCCGCAAGGCCATCGTCTACGCCTTGCCTGTCGAGCAAGTCGCGGAGAGCGTCACCACGCTGGTCCAGTTCGAGCGCGTCGGCCATCGTGGAGACGCGCCGGAGCGTCTGTTCGGCTGTCTGGACCACCCAGCGGTCGCGCGTCTCGGCGTCTACGTGGTTGATGGACTCCGGCCGAACCGAGGTGAACACGCGGTCCGAATCGTCCGGTTGGAAGGTCCGAGCCTTCCCCGTCACCGCGACGAACGCAGGCGGTTCCGCACTCTCCAAGAACGCCATCTCGTCTGGTTGGTACTGTCCAGCGTAGACGACGAACGCGCCAGTCGGGTCTACGATGCGACCGCGAAGCACGTCGTCGCTGACCTGCTCGACCTGCGTCAGCACGCCGACGACGAACAGGCGGTTGATTCGCGCGCCGGTCGGCGTGATAACGTAGTTCGGCGCGCGTTCTTCGTCGCTTTCGGAGTGCGAGAGCGTCGCGTCGTCGTACTCGGCGGCGAAGACTCGCCACGCGACTTCGCGGCGGCCTGCGCCCCCTTGACTGGAACCGTCGTTGTTGCTCTCGTCGCCGTTTTGCTCGTCGTTGCCGTTCGAACTCATTGGGCCACCTCCGAGAGAAGGTCCGTCGCACGCGCGGCGGGGTCGTCTTCCGTCTCGTCAAAATCTGTCACTTCGACGTTCGCTCCGTAGTCGTCCACCGAGAGGTTGCCGCGCACGCGGAACTCCCGGCCGACGATGACGTCGCGAATCGACTCGGCAACGACTTCCTTGTCCATCGCGTCGCGGGCCTGCTCTTTGGCTTTCTCGACGCCACCGCCGTACACCTCGGCGGTGAGGTCGGCGTCGAGGACTGCCGTCACGGTGCCGGTGCCGTCGTCCAGAATCGCCTTGACGCGCAGATCGTCTTCGCCTTCGACTGCGCCGTGGCTTCGACACTGACCGTTCTGGATGACTCTCCCGCACTCCGGACAGCGTTCGATGAGGCCAGAGCCGTCGCGGACTGCGACGACGTTGCCGACGAGTTCCACGTCGTAGGCCCCGCCGGTGCCGACTGCTTCGTCCACGCTCATCTTGGTCGCGGTGTCGCTCACGTCCAACTCGTGGCCGACCGGCGAAACCGTCGTAAACTCAGAGAGGTTGACCGAGGGGACGCCTCGGAACTCCCGGACGTAGGTGTCTTCGACGCGAAGGTTCGCGCCTTCGACGACTTCCTCGCGGGCCTCCCAGTCGGTGAAGGGGAGCCGTGCGCTCTCGTCGGCGAGGACGCCGCTCTTGATTTCTGTCTCGCCGTCGCGGCCGTCGATGGTCTTCTGTTCGACTTCCACGACCTGCACTTCCAAGTTGACGCCGCGGTCGCCGGGGTGTAGTTCAGAGAGAGTCGCATCGCCGCCGACGGGGTACGGTACCTCTACGTCCTCCTCGAAGGCGACGTTCGTACTCTCGCCGAGGTTGAGTTCGGGGTTGCCCTCCCACTCGCGGACGCCAGCGTTGCCCGCGGTGATGGTGTCGCCCGCCGAGAGTCCGAAGTCGTCCCACGCGGTGTAGGAGATTTTCCCGCTCTCGTCGGCGATTTCTCCCTCGAAGATGGTCTGGTCGTTGCCCTGATAGCGAATCGAGCGTTTGCCGACCGTCAGCACTTTGCCCGTGACGGTGACGTTTCCGTCGTCGGGGGTGATGTCGCCGATGTCCGCGCGCGAGGGGCCACTCGAACCGCCGCCACCGCCGTCGCCGTACTTCCGGCGCAGGCTCTGTTTGGCCTCCTCGATTGGGACGCTGTACTCCACGAGATTCTGCAGGTCTGCTTTGACCTCCTCTTTGTCTACGCCGAGGTCGGAGGCGAGGTCCTCAGCATGGTCGTCTAAACTCATCACTTTCACTTTGCCCGGATGGATTAAAAGTGTTCGTCACCGCTCGAACTCGAACGGCGAGCGGAGAGAAATTGGCGGGACGAGGGCGCGAAGCTCGACTATCACCCAGACGATAGCCGTAAGTGCCAGCATAGCCGCCACGAATGCGTCGGTAACGCCCATCCAGACGGGCAACATGTACGAGAGGCCGTTCAGCAGTTTCTGGGGTTTGACGCCAGCGACGACGGTGGTCTCGGTGTCACCGGAGTCGCCGGAGACGCGCTGGGAGGTTAGATTTGCTCTCTCAGCGGACGGCCCGCCTGCACTCTCGTCGCCCGTGCCGAGTCGTTCGACTTCGTACGGCGAGTAGAAGTCGATGCTCCAAACGACGTCTCCTGACTCGTTCACCTCCACCACTCGATTGCCGTTGGTGTCCGCGACGAGCGTGTTGCCGTTCGGGAGTCGGTCCGCGTCGCGCGACCACTGCATGCGCTCGTCCGACCAGACCCACGACTGCTCCCACGACCCGTTCGTTCGCTGGTACTCAACGACGCGGTGGTTCAGCGAGTCGGCGACGAGGACGGCGGGACCGCCCTCTGACTTGGGGATGTAGTCGGGGTTGTGCTGCTCGTAGAGGACGCTGTACTCGTCGTCTGCGCCGAGCGTCCAGTCGTCCTGCATCCCCGTCTCGGGGTCTACGAAGACGACCTGGTCCTGGTTGCGCAGACTCGTCATGTACCGGCCGTCAGGGAGTTTCTCTACGTCGTTCAAGTGCGCCCAGTCAGTCGGGTACTCGCCGCCGCCGGAGATTGGGAAGTCGTGCTGGACTTCCCACTCCCATCGAGTGAGACCCGTTTTGGTGTCTACGACGTACATCTCGTCGCGGTGGATGTCGCCTACGAGTAGTCGGTGGTCTCCGACGCGGTCCACGTCGTGCCAGTTCGCCCCGCGGTCCTGCGGGATGATTCGTCGGTAGACTCGCGTGAGTTCGCCGGTGGTCAGGTTGACGCGCTCGACGACCGAGAGCGTACACTTGGCGTTGCAACTCTCGTTGTCGTAGGGGCGTTCGGCGACGTACTCGACGGTCGATTCCGTGCCTTCGACCGGGTCTACGTCGAAGTAGCCGTGGTAGGTGTCGTTGTAGTAGCGAACACTCCCGTCGGGTCCGAAGGCGACGAGTGCCGCAGAGTCCCCGTCGATGCCGTGCCCTGAGACGACGGTGGTGCCGTTCCGGTCGGGGACGACTTCTTCGCGCGCGGTGGGGTCGAGTGTCGCCTGCTGGTCGTACTCCGAAATCGCGGCACTCGCTGGCGAAGTCACGTAGCTGTGAGCGAGCACGACCGAACAGAGGACGACGAGGGCGGCGAACGCGACGCGGTGGCGGCCCATTGTCTCGAACTCTTCCGATAGCGACATAAAACGACCGGAAGGCGGCCGGGAGTCGTGTGGAAACCGACGGAGTGCGGACGACCGAAAGCGGTTTTCCCGGCGGGCGAATACGAGGTGGTATGCGCGTGGTCGTTAACGCCGCGATGAGTGCGGACGGCAAGCTATCCTCGCGGCGGCGCGAACAGATAGCCATCAGCGGAGAGGCCGACTTCGACCGGATGGACGCGCTCCGCGCGGGCAGCGACGCCGTCATGGTCGGCGTCGGGACGGTCCTCGCAGACGACCCACACCTGACGCTGGACGACACCGACCGACAGAGTGCGCGACGCGACAGAGACGAGTCTATTCATCCCGCACGCGTCGTCGCCGATTCGCGGGCACGAACGCCGACAGACGCCCGGATTCTGGACGACGCCGCGACGACGTACCTGCTGGTCTCGGAGGACGCACCGAAGGAACGACTCGACGCACTCGAATCGACGGGCGCACGGCTCATCACGGCCGGAGACGAGCGCGTCGATTTGGCGGCCGCGCTCCCCCGACTCGAACGCGAAGGCGTCGAGCAGTTGATGGTCGAAGGCGGGGGCGAACTCATCTTCTCGCTGTTCGAGGCGGCACTGGTAGACGAGTTGCGCGTCTACGTCGGGTCGAAGGTCATCGGGGGTCGAGACGCGCCCACGCTGGCCGACGGAGACGGATTCGTCTCGGAGTTCCCGGCCTTGGACCTCGAAGCCGTCGAGCGCATCGACGACGGCGTCCTGTTGCGCTACGCTGTCGTCTGAAGCTCAGCCCTTTCGGGGTAGTCGGACTGGTGGTTGCGACCACTCCATCGCAACCACGCGAAACGTCCACCCGAAGGTGGCCGCGGCTCCGTATTTGAACGTTCGGCCCAAAAAATTGGAGCGGTAGTCGGCCTACAGTTTGCCCTCGAAGAACGACCGTGGAATCGTCTCCAAGGTTTCGAGCGACCCGTCGTCGGCCACCTGCAGGATGGCGAACTGGTTCAGTGGTTCCAGCGACTCGTTGAGGTTGACCGGACTAGACGCACCCTGATAGTTGATGTCCGCGCCGTTGGCGATGAGGTCCTTGCCCTTCTGGAACTCGCCGACGGTGACGATGTTCTCTCCGCCGTCGCCCGTCGTCGTCTGTCCCCCGTCGCCGCCCTCTGGCCGCGACACCGAGCGGATGTTCTGTGCGATTGCCGTCCCCGTAGCTTCCCCGCCGGCCTCCATGGCGAGTGCCATCAGGAACAGTCCGTCGTAGGCGTGTGGTGCGAACAGCGTACTCGCTTGTTCGCCGAGTTTCTCTTCGAACGTCGTCCGCCCCTGCGTCTGCTCGGGGTTCGGCGAGGCGACGTACATTCCGGACGTGATGTTGCTCAGTTCTTGGAGGAACTGCGGGTCGTTCAGGCCCTCACTGAGCACCCACTGGCCACCGTAGCCGCCGTTTTGCCACTGGTTGAGGATAGTGCGGCCGTTACCGGGGTAACCGATGAATCCGACTGCGTCGGGGTCGTTGCTGTACACTTGGTCGAGCGTGGACGTGTAGTCAGTCGCCTGCTCGTCGTACCCGACCATTCCGACTGTCTCCCCTTGGAACTGCTCGCTGGCTTTCTCTGCCAACCCCTGCCCGTAGGGGTTGTTGACGTACAGGAACGCCGCGTTGCTTGCGCCGATGAACTGGTCGTCGTTCAGTATCTGACCCATGACGATGCCCTGCTGGCCGTCGTTCGGGGCCGTCCGGCCGAAGAACTTCAGACTCTCGTCTTCGTTGTAGCCGATTTCGGCGAGCGCGGGCGACGTACTCGCGTTGCTCATCTGCATTACTTGGTCGGCAGCGACGTTCTGTGCGAGCGGCACTGACACGCCGCTCGACGCCGCACCGACGAAGCCGACGATGTTCTGTTCGTTGACCAGCGAATTGTACTGTTGAATCCCACGAGACGGTTGGGTCTGACTGTCGGTGTTCGTCATGTTGATGTTCCGCCCGAGCGGCCCACCAGCGTCGTTCACGTCTTGTACCGCTTGATTGACAGCGGCTTGCATCCCGCTCCCGTACGCACTCAGATTCCCCGTAATCGGGAGAATCGACCCCATCGGAATGGGACCGCCCTGTCCACTCGCCGACGTTGACAGACCGACCAACCCGGCCACCCCCGCGGCCGTCGCGCCCTTTAGATACGCTCGTCGCGTCGTTCGATATTTCTCTGACATCTCCGGGGTAGTGGACTACGACGTTCCTAATAAATGATTGTGTAACTTTGTTGTAGGTGAGATAGATAGTTCAAGCTCGTGGGACGTGGGTTCGACGAAAAAAGGACCGGAATCTGCGCGTGAGCGGTCGGTTAGGCTGCGTCGAAAAACGCAGCACGCTGTTCGAATGGCGTTACAGTTTCCCCTCGAAGTACGACCGTGGGATGGTTTCGAGTTCCTTCGCCTTTCCACTCTTGACTTGCATGATGGCGAAGCGGTTGAGCGGTTCGAGCGACTTGTTCATGTCCACGGGACTGGACGCCCCTTCGAAGTTGATGTCTTTGCCGTCGTCCAGTAGGTCCTTGGCCTTCTGGAACTCGCCGACGGTGACCTTCTGGCCGCCCCGGGAGACCGAGCGGATGTTGTTCGCGATGGCCTTTCCGGACGCTTCGCCAGCCTTGTGCATGGCGAGCGCTTGCAGGAAGAGGCCGTCGTACGCGTGGGCCGCGAACAAGGTATTCTTCGCACTCATCTGGTTGTTGAACTTCGACGCACCGTCGGTGCCTTCGGGACTCGGCGACGCGAGGTACATTCCGTCGGTGATCTCCTTGAGGTTCTGGAAGAACTCCGAGGAGTTCAGACCCTCGCTGAGCACCCATTGACCACCGTAGCCGCCGTTCTGCCACTGCTTGAGGATGGTCTGACCGTTACCGGGGTAGCCGACGAACCCGACTGCGCCGGGGTCGCCTTCGAACACCTTGTCGAGCGTCGAGGTGTAGTCGCTCGACTTCTTGTCGTACGGGACCATCGCGGTCGTCTCGCCCTTGAACGCCGCCTTCGCCTTCTCGGCGAGACCTTTCCCGTACGCGTTGTTGACGTAGAGGAACGCGGCTTTGTCCGCGCCGATGTACTTGCTCTCGCTGAGGATGCGACCCATGACGATGCCCTGTTGGCCGTCGTTCGGGGCCGTCCGGCCGAAGTACTTCGAACTCTGGTCGTCGTTGTAACCGAGTTGGGCGAGCGCAGGGGACGTGCTCGCGTTACTGACCTGCATCACTTGGTCGCTACCGACCTTCTTCGCCAGCGGCACCGAGACACCGCTCGACGCGGCACCGACGAAGCCGACGATGTTCTCCTCGTTGACCAAAGCGTCGTACTTCTGGTTGGCCTTGTCCGGTTTCGTCTCGCTGTCCTTGTTGATGACTTGGAGTTCGCGCCCCAAGGGACCGTCAGCGTCGTTGATGTGCTTCTTTGCGAGGTTGACTGCCTCCTGCATGCCGCTCCCGTACGCACTGAGCGCACCGGTAATGGGGAGAATCGACCCGGTCTTGATTGGGCCGCTGCCTCCGCCGCCGCCCGAGATGCTTCCGATACAACCCGACAATCCGGTCAGTCCTGCTGCCCCGATTGCTCCAGTCGTTTTCAGATACGTGCGACGCGACTTATCCATGCCTGACATACTCTACCAGAAGGTCTCACACCGAGTATAAAAAGATTTGCAATGCGTCAGCAGTTAACATCCGGAGAAATTAACTCAGTTCCGAATCTAGATTTGTAAGTTCGCCCGACACATATATGCGTTTAGCTGTTGACCCCTCACGTATGGCGATAGAAACCCTGGACGACCTCCCCGTCCAAGGGACCACGCTCGGGGTGCGAATCGACATCAACAGTCCGCTCGCCGACGACGGCGAACTCGCAGACGACGCCCGGCTACGCGCGCACGTAGACACTCTATCTGAGTTGCTCGACCGCGGCGGCCGCGTCGCCGTCCTCGCCCACCAAGGACGACCCGGGGGCGACGAGTTCCGCGACCTCGAACCGCACGCCGACCGTCTGAACGAACTACTCGATAGCTCGGTTTCGTACTGCGACGCGACGTTCTCCGAAGACGCGCGCCGCGCCGTCGAAAATTTGGACGACGGCGAGGCTGTCGTCCTCGAAAACACTCGCTTCTACAGCGAAGAGTACATGGAGTTCCCACCGGACCGCGCCGGCGACACCAACCTCGTCGCCAAACTCGCGCCGTCACTGGACGCCTTCGTCAACGACGCGTTCGCGGCCGCACACCGCTCTCAGCCCTCTATCGTCGGGTTCCCCACCCGACTCTCGGGCTACGCGGGCCGCGTGATGGAACGCGAACTCGACGTGTTGGGCGACATCGAGAGTACTCCCGAACCGCGAACGTACGTGGTCGGTGGCGCGAAAGTGCCCGACTCGATAGCAGTCGCCGAAAGCGTACTCGAACGCGGACTCGCCGACGAAGTGCTGACGACAGGCGTCGTCGCTAACGTCTTCCTCCTCGCCGCCGACGTGGACATCGGCAAAGCGAGTACCGAGTTCGTCTACGACCAAGGCTACGAGTCCGAAATCGACCGTGCCGGAGAACTCCTCGCGGAGTACGACGAGAAGATTCGACTGCCCGAAGACTTGGCAGTCGAGCGCGACGGCGAGCGCCACGAACTCTCGCTCGACGAACTCCCACCGGAATCGGGCGAGGCCGCGATGGACATCGGCTCGGAGACGGTGGCGACCTACGGCGACGTCCTCGCAGACTCCGGAACGGTCGTACTGAACGGCCCCGCAGGCGTCTTCGAGGACGAGCGATTCGCCGACGGGACGAAAAACCTGTTCGAGCACGCCTCGACGGCAGAGTTCAGCATCGTCGGCGGCGGCGACACGGCGGCGGCCATCCGCAAGTTCGACCTCGACGGTTTCGACCACGTCAGCACCGGCGGCGGTGCCGCACTGCGGATGTTGACCGGCGAACCGCTCCCCGCGGTAGACGCACTCGAAAACTCCCAGTCACTCGACGCCCTGAAGCCCTGACCGGTCGTCGTACTACTCGATGGTCGCTATCGAACCCGCGGCGAACGACGCACTCGACCGACTCGTAGATCTCTGGGTCGAGTTAGCCGCCGAGCAACGAACCTACCGCTCGCACCTGTTCGCCGAAGAGAACCGCACTGAAGTTCAGCACATGTTCGCCCGGCACATCGTGGCGGACGACGTGTTGGTCGCTCGAAAGAATGCGGAACTCGTCGGCTTCATCACCTTCAGCGTCGAATCTGGAACGTACGCACAAGATGTCACGCGAGGCATCGTTTCGAACGTCTACGTCGAACCGGGGCATCGAGACGCGGGTGTCGGCACGGAACTCCTCGAATCGGCGGAAGCGATACTTCGAGACCGAGGAGTGGACGCGCTCGCACTGGAGGTGATGGCCGACAACGACGCCTCCCGGCGGTTCTATCGTCGGCACGGCTATCGTCCACACCGAATCGAACTGGAAAAACGGGCCGAAAACGATACGCTCACAAAGGAGTAGCCAGAACGTCGCAGTAGCGCCAGGGGAGCTTGGGCGGTTCAAGCACCCGACTTGTAATCGGGAGTTCGTGGGTTCAAATCCCACCCCTGGCTTATACCAATATCCTTACAAGCCAAATAATAAACTCCCATAGCGCAGCCGAAAACCTCGTTTTCTATCCTCGACAGGCCGCGCACAACAAGGGTGAGACGGCGTGACCGAGCGCCCGTCCAAACGCCCACCCCACTACATCGACCCCAAGGGCACCGAAGCAGACGCCGACGCACGCGAACTCACCAACGACGACCAGCCACCCAACATAGACACCGCCAACGCCCAAGCGCAGCGTTCCACCGAATCGAGCGAACAGACGCTCGACCTCCAAGGCGTCAATCCCGACACCTTCCCCACCGACCTCGTCGAGAACGGCGCGCGCTGGCTTCTCTGGCAGTACAGCGACGACCGGAAAGTCCCCCGCAACCCAGCATGGGGCTACACCAACCACGGCGTCGGCTACGCATTCGTCGGCGCAAAAGACCCCGAAGCCTGGTTCGACTTCGAGGCCGCCGCTCGCTGGATCAACCACGACGACGACCTCGGGTTCGCATACTACCTCACGAGCCCCGACCGCGACGACTGGGACAATGACGGCAAATACAATCACGTCGACCCCGACGAGGACGTCCCCGACGAACCACACGTCGGCCTGCTCGATTTCGATGACATCCGCGACCCAGACACCGGTGCCGTCGCCCCCGCCGCTGCCGACCTGCTCGAACGCCTCTCCGGGACGTTCTGCGAGTGGTCACCATCCGGCACCGGCGCACACGCACTCGGTGGCTTCCGTCTCCCCGACAGCGTGAAGACACTTACCATCGACCTCTCGTCGCCCGAGTGGCCGGACGCCGAACTCGAAATCTATCCCGGACGCCGATACACCACAGTCACCGGCGACCACATCCCCGGCACCGCCACCGAGACGAACGACATTCACGGCATCCTCGAGGACATCATCGCCGCCCACCCCGGCGCACTCGACGCCGCACGCGCCACGAACCCCTCCGGTCGCCCAGACGAACTGGATCGCGAACCCGAAACATCCAAAGCTGAACTCGCAGACATCGAGACCACATCCGACATCCAGGACGTCTTCGACGCCATCCAGCACACCGGCCCACGAGACATCCGGCTTCGGTCGACCGTCACTCATGAACGCGGTGACGGCAGCACGGACCTCGATCCGAGTTGGGCGCAGTCCAAGAGTGGGACGCGACTCGCACAGGTCGGCGACGGCTGGGTCTACCGCAAAGGCATGCAGGGACTGGACGCGCTCCAAGTCGTCGCGCTCGAAGAACGCATCATCACCACCGAAACCGAGTATCCCAGCGGCGAGGAGTTCTGGGACGCCGTCGACGCACTCCGGAATCGTGGCGCGCACATCCCCAAGTACGAACCCGATACCTCCGAGCCAGTGAGCGCGCTGCCGCTCGCGAAACTCGATTCGCTTTCAGACGGAGAGCGAGAGCGCGCGGCAGCGGCCCGCGACATCGAGTGGCCATCGACAGCCGAAGCCCGCAAACGCCTCCGAAACCGCGTGCTCGACGCGGTCAGGAACCAAGAAGAGGTCGTGATCGACGCTCCCACCGGCCTCGGAAAAAGCTACACCGTCGCGACCGAACCATGGCTGACCCACGCCGACATCACCGACAAGCAACCAATCATCCACTTCAGCCCAACGCGAGACTCCCGGGACGCAGCAGCCGAACACAGCCGCGAGGCCGACGGTGTGACCCATGCCGTCCTGCGTGGCCGAAAGGAACGATGCCCAGTCGCTCACGGCATCCACGACCCGACAAAGGACGACGAAGACAGCGACGTTGCCGAGATCACGATGAACCGAACGCCCGCCTCCGAGTGGTTCGATGCCGTCTGTGACGGCCGCGGCGTGCCGTTCTCGACAGCCCACTCCTACCTCGCCGAACACAACGACCAAGACCTCGAACTCCCCTGCTGCCGTGGCGAGGACCCCTGCCCGGCAGTCGGCCAATGGGAGGGCCTGCCGCGAGACGAAGACGGCGTCCCAGCGGTTGACGTGATACACGCCACCCACCAGTTCGCATACGTCCCCGGCCTCACCCAGTCATGCAACGTCATCTTCGACGAGCGACCGGACTTCGGTATCGGTGGCGAACACCTCACGAACGACCGCATCCAGCGCGCCGTCGCAGCATTTCTCCAAGAAGCAGGCGCGCCCGTCAGCACATGGGAGTCGTTCGTGCAACTTGCACGCCAGACCTACGGACGGAACGTCCACGGTGACGCCCTTCGTGAAGCAAACGCGACGATTGCGAAGTTCGACTACGAGCCAGCCCGTGAATGGTATCTCGAACATTCGGGTGCCCACACGCTTGCGCCCGCACTCGTCCGCGCGGTGTGGTCCGCGCTCGCCCAAGGCTTCGACGAGAACGGCCGCGGCGTCGGCACTGTGACGCACAATCCGCCACGTCTCGATACCAACGCCCGAGACGACGATTCGTGGTCGCGCACGTGGGTCACTGTCGTCGTTGACGACGACAACCGCGTCCAAACCATCCGCAGTGTTCCCGACTTCTCTGGCGCGCGCTCGATGGTCGGCCTCGATGCCCACCCGAGTCTTCCACTCTGGCAACGCAACACTACTACCGATGTTCTCCCAGAGCGCGTTCTCGACGTTGAGGAGCGACGGCTCTGGCGGCGTTACGAACGCGGGCTCAGAGTTGTGCAGGTTGGTGACGCGGTTCGCCCGCTCGCCAGCGGCGAATACTTCAACCCAAACACGACACGCGTCCTCCTCAACCACCTCTCCCACCACTTCGGCGACGCCTTCAACACCTGTATTACCGCTGCAAGCGTCGAACATGACGTCACGCAACTCATGCGTGAGGCCGGTATCCGCAAGCCCGAGACGATGCACTTCGGTGAAGAACGCTCCCGCGACGACTTCGGCCACCGAACCGTCGGACTCGTCCACGGGTCAATCGACCCCGGTGACGACTACGTCCTCAACATTCTCGCCGAATGCGACCTCCACGCCCAACCAGAAACCACCGAAACCGAGGACGGTGACGAACGCCGCGCTCACGGTCGTGGCTTCGTCGGCCCCGACGCCGACATCGCCGACGAAATCCTCGCGTCAGTCCGTGAAAACCATATCGCCCAATCCGCTGGCCGATACGCACGCAACGCCGACGACCCAGACAACCACGCCACCGTCTTCGTCCACACTAGCGCCATCCCAGCAGGCTTCGCCGACCACCAAGTTCCCGGCGTCCAGTGGGTCGCAACCGATGCACAACGCTCGATCATGAAAGCACTCCGCGATCGTCAATCTGCAACGGCCCGCGAACTCGCTGAGGAAACGGACGTATCCAAACGCCATGTCGCCAAGACACTCGCACGCCTCCTTGACGAGGACCTCGTTCGCTGTCATGAGGGTGTCGGTGCACACGGCGCAGACGTGTTCCACGCCGACGGAGAGCCGACTGACGGTGTGGTTGAGTTGACGCCGGAAGAAATCACTAACAAGGGCGTATGGAGTTCTAGTACGTGGTCGTTCGCGGTTTCAGAGGTGGAACCTCCGCAGGTGGCACCCGCAAAGCCTGGAGATCCGGCACCGACGTATCGAACCGTGTCACTCGCGGCGTTTCAGGACGGCCCGCCGCCAGAATAGGGTTGTTCACCGGCTTGTTCGCCCACCGTCGTGAGCGGCAGGGCTGCCCTCATGCCCACGGGTCGAGTTCTTCGCGCCCCGCAAACGCATCGCGACTCGGATAGGCATCGACCATCGCAATAAGGGCTGATGCGACTTGGTAGGCGGGCATCGTATCGTCATAGAGCAGCACGATACCTGCGTGGGCAGCAGCCGGTAGATCGCCAAAGTCTTTCACGTCGCTTGTGACGACCACGAGGTCGTGTTTTTTCGCGTACGGCAGCACATCGTCTTCATCATCCGCGCCCTGCCAGAGGGTGTCGCGGACATGTTCTGCGTGTACCTCCTCTTTCTGCAGATAGGTTGCGGTCTTCGGGTCAATATTTTCGTCGAGAAGAAAACGCCACTCACTCATCTTAGGCCGTGTCCGGATCGACTCCTTCAGGACGCTCGATCGTCTCGCGGAACGCCTCCATGTCCTCCGCTCGCTCTGCTTCCACAGTCCGCATTTCACGCGGATGGTCGTGGTAGTAGGCGAGGGCGTGATAGACGTCGGCGACATCGAGGTCGTATCGGTCGGCGACCGCTTCTGGGGCTTCGTCGCGTTCCTCGACGAGCGCGTACACTTGGCGGACGGTGATTCGCCGTCCCTGGATATGTGGCTCTTCCATGATGTCGTGCGCAATCCGACGTGTGTCGCGCTCGGCCATGTTTACTACCATCACCTACAACTGCAAAAACATACTGCTAGTCACTCCCAGCCGGGATTCCTCTACATGGTGGTTCGCGATCAACGATGTTGAAGCTCCGCAAGTGACACTTGCAAGGCCTGGTGCCCCCGCGCCTAGGCTACGAACAGTGTCACTGGCTGCGTTTCAGGAAGGTCCACCACCAGAATAGCGACCGTTTAACGGATTGTTCGCGCATTTCTGTGAGCAGCACTACTCTGAAAGTCTGCGTATACCGCGGCTCGGTCTTTCTGTATTCTCCTTCTACGGATGGGAGTGAATTGGGTAGTAAGCAGTGTAGAGCGCGCTCCGTCCGTACGAAGTCTTAGTAATCCGTATGCCATCTCAGTTCAGACGCCGCGAACTCACGACCGTTGCATGTCACGGGTCACTGAACTGGATGAGCAGATGGAATACGGAGAAGGACATTTAAGAGTATTGAGTGGTGATTCTTCGTTAACTAATGAGTGGAGCTCTGGGCTATTTACCCATAGAGGAGGGAGTAAGGACTACGTTAGAGAACTTGGAGACCTGGCTTTCTGACTGCTTTGAACTTGAAAGTCCAGATTGGAAGGTCGCTTTTGGCCAATCTGGAATGGTCGCTGTAGATGGTCCTTCCTCAGAGCTGATCGAAATTCCTGTTCTTGGTCGCATTTCCGAGCAGATTCCGGAAGAGTACGCGGATGATTCGGGGAACATAAAGACAGATATTTTTCCTGTCGGTCCTGGTCATCAGCCAGGCAACATCACACCAGAGGAATCAGAAGGGCACGAAGAAGTATTAGCGCGTACAGTCGTCGAACTCCATGAACTTGGGGATACTTCTGCGTCTCCGCCGAGTACCCTAAGGGAAATCATAGCGCGCCATGAGGACCAGGGTATCGTCGATGCCTTTGGAAATGCTTGGAGTGAACGTGATTCCCTTTTAGCTTCGAAGGCAGCAGAGCAATCTCTATCCTTGGACGATCCCGACGTCATCGTGAGTTTCGATGTTCTACGGACGCTAGTTCTTGCCTTCCAATATGAGTGTTCCCTCACGTACCGGAACTTTCAGGAAGGTAAACAAGAGAAGGAGGATGAAGTGGAGTTTGACAAGGTTATCCGCGCAAAACCACTCTCGAATGACGACCTCCCTGAGGTAAAGAAGGTATATGTCCACCAGAACAAACGGGTCGTAGCTTCTGAGTATCAAATCTCATCCAACGAGATAGCTTCATCTCTTCGGGGAAGAGTTCTCGGATGGGCCGAATCTTGTACAATCCGGGACCCAAGTGGGAGAGGACTACTCGCCCAAGTCGGATCAGTCACAAAGATAGTTCTCAATGAAGACCAAGATGACTACCACGGCTTCGTTCGAGTTTCCACAGAAGCAGATATTTCTCTAGTATATGACTTCTATACTGCTCTTCGTGTACCAGAAGCACCTTTCTTGACCAATAAGGTGGCCCAAGAAACAGCGGACTGGGACAGGGATCATGAACAGTTCTCGGGGTGGAGTGCAGCGAATGACGGATTTGCCTTCCACAGTCTGGATGGGAGGAGAGAGATTCGACGTCGGCTTTTCGCACACAAGTACTGGGTGATTCACGGAGAGAAATATAGAAAGAAGAGGGAATTCGAAGAAGACGTTGAGGCCCTTGTCGATATAATAGAGTCAGAAATGGGGTGCGATGTATCTTGGCGAGAGTTTGGGGGTGAGAGGGTTCAAAAGACCCCTATTCAACAGTCTACGGTTATAGATCAGATGAGAGAAGAAGCCCGTGCACCGCCGGATCAAGATGCAATTATCGAAGCCGTCGGGGGATTTGCTAGTAATAGTGAAGAAGTCGAGGGTATTGATGCCCCGCTTTTTCCGAGTGACCTTTCGGAGTTTGTTGCAGACACCAGTATTATTGACGCACAGATCATTACTCGGCTAGTCTCGGAAGGGGATCTGTATGATACAACCATTGTGGTACCCGAGGTAGTGTTAGAGGAAGTGCATCGGCAAGTAGACCAAGATACTTCCCGTGGAAAGCTTGGTCTTGAAGAGCTGACGGCGTTGAGGGAGCTATCAGAGAAAGGAATTCTTGATTTCGAGGTTGTCCCCGTTGAAGACTCTGTTGACACAGAAGACAACATATCGGTGGATCAGGCATTGATGCGCATCGCTAAGAAACGGGAAGTACCTCTTTGCTCTGCAGACGAGACTCTTTTGCAATTAGCGGAGGCAGCCGGTGTTACCGCGTACCCCTTGAAGCAGGAGCTATCCCAATGGAACCAGCTGATAAAGAATTCACTGAAACAAAGAGGAGAACTTCCCAGAACGGAGCTCATCAGGATGGTCTACCAGCAGATGCAAGAGAGGAGAGTTTCAGAAGATTCTGTTCAAAGAAACATGTTCTGGAACCCTGGTCGGGTCCCTCAAGAGGATTTAGCCACTGAGATGGCAATCAATGAGGAGATAGACCGGCTTGAACGTCGAGGAGAAATATACAGTCGTGGTGAGCAAGTCGGACTGAAAAAAGAGGTCGCAATCGTTCCCTCTCTGAACGCTATTGAGAACGGGGTGACTCCAGAAAAGATTCAAGAAGGAGACCTTGCCGACAGAATTGACCTCTCCCGGTATGAGTCCCGTTTCAAAGTCGTTTTGCCAGCTAGCTTTGAATACTGGGCGTCCCTTCAAGCAAGCCAGAAATACCTCACTGGACTTCACGAGCTAGAAAATCTGGAGAAGAAAAACCAGATCGATATAGAGTGGAGAGATGTTCTTCCTTCGGAAACAGGACTGGTTCTTGCGGATGAAGAACAATTCTCAAACCTGATGCAAGGTCTGCAAAGAAAAGCAGCTGTAGATTTCGACCACAGCGCAGTAGTTGACACTGGTTCGGGCTCAATTACGGTGAACTACTAACATACAATAATCCACTATTCGCTTATTCTACAGACCCTCTACCGAGCATCTCTTGGACTGCAAATCAATCGGAATCCTCATCGGAGGTTTTAGAATCAGTTCGCAATTCGTAGAGCGCGGTATTCTCGTGGATATTCTCGATATACCCCGCCGCTACGAGCAACTTTAGCCGCTCGTGAACCTTGTACCGTGGTTCCCCAGTCGCATCGACAAGGAATCCTTGCGTGCGTGCTCCTTCGCCGAGTTCGTCAAGGATTGCTTCGTCAAGAGCTGTCAGTTCCATTCGCTCCTATCTCGACACGCACGCTATTTTATTCTACATATCTTCAGGCCATTAGTACTACGGTCTTTTTCTCTATGTATAGTAAACTCTATTCTACTATACGAAGGATATATCGTTCTACGATTCGTAGTACGAATCGTAGAGAAATGGAAAACAGGAACCTACACCGTGAGAAGTCGACTTTTGGACAAACAACCGAGGACTCCGAGACGCATGTCCATGACCAAGTAAGTGAAGCCGTCACTCAATGTTTCACAGCTGCTGGCCGTGCTCTGACGCCGGCGGGTCCCGCGATACTCACTCTCGTCGCGATGACGAGTGTTGCAGCCGCCCAGACAAGTGGCAGTGGCCTCTGTGGTACGCCCGCTATCGACCTGTTCGAATGGGCAGCGCGGACTGGTGCTGGCGTACTCTTCCTTGGAGGTTTACTTTACGGTGGCTTCAAACACGCCCGTGCCGGGATGTCACGGAACCCGGAGCGGTCGAGTGAACACCGGCAAACGGGTACGATGGCGATGGTCGCTGGCCCGATCTTCGGCCTCGTCATCGTCCTCGGCGAACAGGCCGCTGGTGCCGCAGGCTTCAACGCCGCCCAATGCGCGCAACTCACGCCATGGTTCTAACCACGTACTCCCACCTCATCGGACGGAAGTACAACAATCCAGATTTTCGCCAGTCAATCTGATGCTCCCGACGACAGGCTTCGACATCGCTCCGACAGTACGAGCGCGGCACCGGGTAGTCGTATTTGCTACTCTCGTACTCATCACGACCAGCCTCGTGACGCCTGCCCTTGCAGCCCCAGCCAGCAGACCACCAAACGAGATTAGCGCGAACACGACGACTACAACCACGAATCTTCACCCAACGGCCTCACCTGAATCAACGCCGTTCCAGGGATTGCCCGCGTCGAGCGTCCTCATCTCGACTAGTTCGTCGGAGGATACTAACTCCTATGCCTCGTGTGCTGGGAAAGGACCGATTCGGGGTGCACTCTGTAACGTCATCGAGAACACCAAACGAAGTATTCTCGGTGGCGCCCTCGACGCCACACAGGACATCGCCCGCAGTACGCTCGAGTTAATCCTCCGGCGACCCGTGCCGAAGAGCGATGGCGTTATCGTGGTCTTCCGACCACCGACGAACCAGCCGCTGGTAGGCGCATACCACGGGTGGACCACAGTTGGCCTGCCGCTTGGGTTCCTCGTGTGGGTGGTCGGCGTTGGCGTCGCACTCGCCAGCCGATTCCGACCGGACGCCACGTTCGCCACCCATGGCTTCCAGATCGAGCAGAACCTCGCACGAAATCTCGTGCTCACCATCGGGTCGTGGTGGCTGGGCGCGTTCGTCCTGCACCTCGCGAACGCGTTGATTCTCGCCGTCGCCCCACGCGGCGACCAGCTGATTGCAGGCCCGAAATCCGGCATTGGAACGCTCCTCGGTACAGGACTCCTCGCAGGCTTGCTGTGGGTTGCGACGGCGGCCGTCGTGACGATTCTGCTCGTCACGACCCTCATGGCCTACGTCCTGTGTCTCACGTTCATGGTGTTTCTGCCAGTGTTCTCAGCGCTCATGCTGTTCGACACTGGGGGCGTCCTACAGACGATAGGACAGTTCGGCCAAACCGGATGGGATATCTTCATTCGCGCCGCGTTCTTCCCGCTCCCAGCAGCACTTGTCCTCGGTGCCGGTGGCTACATCGCAGGCGGCACAATGGGATTCGTTGAGAGCGCAGTCGCAGTCGGTGGCTTTGCGGAGGTCGCTGGCACGCTTGCGTTTGCCGCCGTCACGTTCGTCACACAACTCGCGGCACTGGTGGCGACCCTCTGGATGCTTTTGGGGTCGCGAGCAGCGAGGACTGCCGGTGGTGTCATGGCCGGACTCGGCGGTGCCGCGATGTACTCACGGGCGAAATCGGGAGCAAGAACTCTCGCCAGCAAAGCCTCCATGTCGAGTCGCGGAGCAAGCGTCGGTGCTGGTTCAGCGACCGGCGCGACGGTTGGCTCTCGCAGCCCATCTGCTCAATTTGGTGGCATGGCGTCTACCCACAGTAGCGTAAAGAGTAGTGGGACTGCCAGCACAGTCGGCGCACTTGAAACAGAGGGCCACACCAGCCAATCCAGCGATATCGCTACACTTGGGACGCCGACCGGCGGTCGTCCCGGCACCACGAACACAGCCGTGGGCGCGACGACAAACAGAAGCACGAGTACAGCTGCTGGTGCCGTTGATGAGACGAATCAGGTTCTGGTTGAGAACCAGCGTGATATGCCGGATGGACAGCGCTACCAGCCGGGGTACGTCTCTAATGGAGAATTCCAGCCAATCGAATCTAGTGGACAGACCCGAGAACTCGTCGTTCGAGAACACGACCGCTTTGCGGCGGCCTACGACTCCGATGGCGACCATCCGGGTGTCTACCACCGTGGTGAAAGCGACGGCGTCCTGTACGACGCGACACCCGTTGCGGGCGAGGAGTGGGGTACGAGTACATCCGAACAAACAGGCATCAGTCGTGATGCTGTCTTCGACGCACGCAGTGAGGACGGTGGGCCACGATGACGCGCCTTGGTCCACAGGGCGACGACCCGGAGCGCCGTATCCTCGACGACGTGGGGTCTGACTCTGGCTTCCTCGCGTTTGCAGAGATTTCCAATTCGGACCTCCTCTTTCTCGTCCCAGCACTCCTCGCCGCGATGGTGACGCTCGAAGTAGTCGTCATCGCGACGGGCCGCTTCTTCGTCGGCGTCGCGCTCGCAGTACTCGTCCTCGGCGTTGCTGGTGCATACGTCCACATCTGTCCGGACCACCGGACGCCGCTTGGCCTCCTCCGGTCGTTCATCACGTATCATCGACGCGAGACCACCATGACACTCACCAACGAAACCACCGATTCAGCCACCGACCCACCGCCAGACGCGCGGAAGCTAACGCAGATTCAGACAGTCGAACCGGAAGCCGACGCGATTCGGCGTCGGGACGAGACGCTCGTCGGTGCAGTCCGCATCGAGCCAGCGAATCTCGCGCTCGCTGACCGCGACCAGTGGGAGCGGTCGGCACGCGGACTCGGAGCCGTCTTGAACACACTCGACTATCCCGTCCAGATTCATTCGTCGGCGCGTCGCGTCAACCCCGCGCAACTGACCGCCGCGTACGACGACCGACGAACCGACCCTGACGTCAGGTCAACACCGGCACTCGCAGAAATCGTCGACGTATACCGTCGGCGTCGGCCACAGGAATTCCGCGAGCGTGGGACGAGTGTTCGCCAATACCACGTTCTCGTCCCGGTTGGAATCGAGTCGGTCAGTCTTGAGGAGCATACGTGGGTTAGTCGCCTCGCGACCATTCCACTCGTCGGTGACCCACTCGCATCGCTGTTCGCCGATGTACTCCTGCGGGACGACCGCCGGGAAGCCATCGAAGCACGACAGCGCGCGCTTCTCGATGAGCGACGCTCCCATCTTTCAGACCAATTGCGGAGTGTCGAGGATATCGGCGTCCAAACAGTGCCAGCGGCCGACCTCGTCACGCTCGTCGAAGAATACTGGTCCGGGCAGCGAACCGCGTACCCCGACGCTGGCCCACATCTCCGAACCACACCCGTCGTCCTGAGTGACCACACTTCCGAACCTGACCCTGACCCCGGAACGCCCCGTTCGCCGACTAACCCCACGACTCCCGCTGACACAGAGGAACCCCGACAATGAACATCCTCTCCCGACTCACCGACTTCATCCCCGGACGTACCGCCGAGACAGCTACTCACACCCCTACTGACACCGACGAAGATACCGATGACTCGTCTTCTGGCAATGGCCGGGAGGGGACTCGCAGGGCAACGTATGCGACTCAAGTGGCCCCATCGGGCGTACGTCTCGAATCAAGGACCACACGGACAGGGGATCGATGGGTGAAGACGCTGTTCGTCACCGGATTTCCGGAGTCTGCGTCACCGGGACTGCTCGACCGCGTCTGCACGCATCCAAGTGCCGACGTGGACGTGACAATCTACGCTGACCCAGAGGACCCTCGGTCGTCACTTCTTCAATTCGAGAGCGCGATTAAGTCACTCAAAGTCGACCACATCGAGGCTCAAGAGCAGGGGTCGGCAAAGACGACAGTCACAGAGCGTCGGATCCGTGACCACGAGTCGGTGTACGCACAACTGCAGGAGAACGCCCAGCGCGTCCTCAACGTCGGCGTCTATCTGACCATCCGTGGCACGTCCGAGGAGCAAGTCGAAAGCGTGGCCACGAGCATTCGTGGGGAACTCGAACGCCAGCGATTGACGACGAAGACAGCAGCCTACCGGCAGGACGACGCGCTCGTCACAGGGAGTCCGGTCGCGAAAGACGAACTCAAACAAACGACGCCGATGCTCGGGCAGGCAGTAGGCGCGCTATTCCCGTTCGCCGCGAGCACGACAATTGAGGAGAGCGGCGTCCTCTACGGGTATCACGCCACGACCGGCGCGCCAATCTATCTCGACCGATTTGCCCGTGAAAACGGCTACAACGTCTTGGTCGCTGGTGAGATTGGGTCCGGGAAATCATACGACACGAAGCGGCTTCTGCTTCGGCGAATGGCGAAAGACCGCGACACTGGACTCGTCATGATCGACCCTGTCGGTGGGTTCGCCAGCCTCGCCGAGAGTCTTGACGCCGAACACTACGTCATCGGCGGCACACGGACGGTCAACCCCCTCGAAATACGGCCAACGCCCGCCCACCTCCTTGAGAACGAATCCGGCAGCCCATTCACCGAGCGAACTAGCGCCGTAATGGCGTTCTTCGAATCGTTCTTCGCGTACATCGGCGCGCCACTCGGCGACCGACGGCAAGTCCTCGAACGATGCGTCCGGGAAGCCTACGCCCGAAACGGCATTACAGACGACCCCACGACCCATCACCATGACAGTCCAATCATCGAGGACGTGCGTGTCGTTCTCGGCGACATCGCCACCGACCCGCGAACGGTCCTCAATGGCGAGGACTACTCGTCGGGCGAACTCGACACGTGGCAACACCACGCCGAAGACCTCCGCCTGAACTTCGAACCGTTCACGACTGGCGGCCAGTTCGCGTTCCTGAACGGCCAGACCGAAGTTGATCTCACGGACAGTCGCGTCATCTACCTCGACTTACAGCAGTTTGGCGGCAGTTCAGATGGCGCGCTCGCAGGCCTCGTGATGCAGCCACTGTACGATGCGGTCTACGAACGCCTCAAGGGCGCAACCGGTAACACTATCGTCGCGATTGACGAGGGCCACTACCTCGTCGAGTCACCAGGGAGCGTCGAGTGGTTAAAGCGGACGACCCGCCACTCGCGTCATCTCGATCTCTCCCTGCATTTCGTCACGCAGGAACTCGCGGACTTCTACGATACCGACGGCGCGGAGACGTTCATCAACCAGTCCTCGATTAAACTCCTGCATCGCCAGGGCAACCTCACGCAAGCGCACGCCGACGCGCTCGGACTCACCGACGCACAGGCCGCATTCGTCCGCGACGCCGTCGTCGGGAAAGAGGGACTTGGATTCAGTACCGCGCTCCTCGACATCGACGAAGACGGCACCTACCCGCTTCGCGTCACTGCGCTCCCTGAAGAGGAAGCACTCATCGAAGCCGACGACTCACGAGATTCGCAACCGGATCGAGACACTTCACCGGCAGAGGAGAGGGGGCAGTCCAGTGACTAGCGTCATCTCCACCAGCACGAAACCGAGCGACGACCCCAACCAGACGAGAGCCAAGACCGTTCCTTCGACGAACACCGCCATGGACCCCGAGGACTACACTCCAATCGAGGAAACACGACGGACGGCCGTCGTATGGTCACCGCTCACCCGCGAATACGACCTGCCAGCGGTGATTGCGGAAGTGCTCGGACGGGAGAGCGCGACCTGTGAGGCATGCCAGGAGACTGTCTACCTCCCTGCCGCTGGCGATTTAGCTGAGGGCGATCCGTTCGTTCTCCGTGAACTCGTCGAGAACGTGTACACCGTCGAGAACCAAGTCCTGCTGTGCGAATCATGTGTGAATCGGCCGACCGCTGCATGGCGGGCTGACGTCTGTGCCAAACGGGTCCAAGAACGCGAGCACGAACCCACTCGGTTGGAGTATCTCGCGTACTGGGTGTCCGACCCGACTGCAACATCACTGTTCGCGCGCCGCGTCGCCGCAAGCATCGTCGGCGCTGTCGCCCTCGTCGCAGCCATCGTCATCGTGGCTGGCATTGTCGGAAGTCTCACAGCGGATGCCAACAACGGCAGTCACTGGGCCTACACGACCGTCATGACGGCGGGCACAATTGGTGTTGAGTTCGTCGCACGGCCATGGCTCGTCGGTGGATTCGTCGGTGTCGCGTACACGGCCCATGCCGTTGAGCGCGTGCACTTCGACCCACGCGGGTATCGCACCCGAACGCACCATCCGTGGGTCCCACTCACCGCCGCTGGTGTGACCGCTGGCATCGGCGCACTCAGTCTCTTGGGCACCACAACGGGAGTCGGCCCTACAACACCGCTTACACAACTGCTCGCCGGTACTATCTGGACGATAGGTGCCGTCGGTGTCGCGTGGTACATCGACCTCGCCATCCGTCACGACCTCGCTATCGGCATCTGGAAGCCCTCTCGTGGTCCGTGGATGATTGCCGGTCGAGTCGGCATCCTCCCCGGCCTACTCGCACTCACCTTCGGCGTTCCGTTCCCCGGCGTCTTCGCACCGACCACGACTGGAATTCTCGCCGCGATTCCCGCCATCGTCGCGCTCACGTTCACCGCGCGACGACTGCCATACGACTCCAACGTCCGTGACGCCATCCTCGACGTGTTTCCCCAGTGGCTTCGCTCAGCACTCACAGACGACCAGCACCGCAAGTAACACACCGACCAACCACACGACTCCACCCCAACATCATGGGATTCACCACCTCAACGACTACGACCTCACCACACAGCATCGAACTAACATCCGAGCTAGTCGCCCAGACACGTGAAGCCGCAGCCGACGAGCCACTCATACAGGTTCGCCCATTCCTCGATACGGACGGCATTCAAGCTGGTCCTCGCTTTCTCCGTGGACTCCACACCACGCCCGCCCGGACATTCCGTCGTCGTGGCGCGCCCGTGTACGCCGCCGAAATCTGGTTCGAAGATGGGCAACTCCAATTCTACCTTCGCGCACCAGACCAGCAGGACGCAATCGCGCTCGTTAACGCCCACTATCCGAACAGCGAGACGCAAACAGTCGATGACAGCGGGTTTCCGGATATCATCCCCGGCCAGCACGTTGCCGGCGGTCACCTCCAGCTCAAGCAGGACACCGCATTTCCGATAAAACACCTCGACTCACGGCCCCCACTTGACGACGACCCGTATCGGACGCTCCTGTCACGCCTCGTCGGCGCTGATGAGGAAACGACCATCCTCCAAATCGTGTTCATGCCCGTCACCCAGACATGGACTCGACGCGGACTCCTCGGACGATCCGGACACGGCGACGTCACCCGTCTCGCCCACTCGCGCCGCCAAGGAACCGTCGAGGGGTATCTTGACCCGCAAGTCGTGCAGTCGAAACGCGACACACAGGCTGCCGACGATATCGCCGCCCAACTGGGCCACCCAGCGTTCGCCACTACCATCCGCGTTCTCTCGATTGCTCCTGATGGACCAACGGCAGCACACCGACTGCAGCGCATTACCGACGCCGTCCGTGTCTTCGACCACGACCATACGAGCCAAGGCTTCGAACCAAGATACGCGAGTTCGTCTCACCTTCCCGCTGTTCTTGAGGCCGCAGGAATGCGAACGCTCACGCCCAGAAGCTGGCTCAAACGCACGCTCTGGGGGCGAGCAAACGTCCTGACGGTGAACGAACTCGCCGGACTCGTCCACTTCCCGAACGAGGATATCGAGAACTCTGATATCGACTGGTCGCGACTGGCCGCTGGCGTCGGCGTCCCTGCCGACAGCCAGTCGTACTCTGTATCATCGTTTCAGGCTGACCGTAGCCATTTCAGCAAAAACGCCCAAACTAGCCGCACCAACCACGACAGACTGTCAACTGACGTTCGAGCGACTGACGGCTCAAGACCGAGTCGTGATAGCGAGAATCGACAGGACAGAACCGGACTCGGAGGGAAAGACGGTGCTTGATCGATTCTTCGGACAAGATGATGCCGACTCCGATCCGTCGTCTCAATCTGACCCGGCTACACCACCGGGAGAGACAACAGCCCGTACTGAGACCAATGACGAGGAGGCGTCTGTTCCCGAATCAGACGCCGTACCCTGCTCGCGGCTTGACGAGACGTACGACATCACCGCTCTCGACACCGTCGCAGTCGGTGGCAAAGCCATCAAAACTGAAACAGCGAATGAAGGCACCGTGGCAGGAGAATACGTCCGCGAGATGTTCGAGTCTGGGGTCGACAATCCGGGTGGCCCGCTCTGGGTTGGCTACGACCAGAACGCTCGTCGCGGGTTCCGCGAAGCACCACTTCGGTTCGACTCCCTGTTCCGGCATAACTGGATTACGGGCGTGACGGGCTACGGCAAAACCACGGAGCTACTGAACATGATGGTGCAGTGGGCGTACGCCGGGTATGGCTTCGTCTACATCGACCCGAAAGCCCGTGACTCCCGTGAACTCTTGCGGAAACTCCCCGCCCACCGCCTTGACGACGTGGTCTGGATCGAACCCGGTGCGGCCGACCACGGCAAGACGATTGGGCTGAACTTCCTCAAACTCCCCGACTGTGCCACCACAACTGAGCGAGAGAACGAGATCGAGAACCGCATCGAGAACCTGAAAGCAATCCTCGACACGGACGAGTACTGGGGCGTGAACATGGAGTCGATCACCGAGTCGATGGGCCGGGCGATGCTGCAGTCCGAGAAGCCGTTCTCGGTGATCGATATGTACTTCACGCTGCTGAACGCCAAGCGTCGCGAGGAATTCGCCCGTGACGTAGAAGACCCCTATGTGCGGGAGTTCTGTCTCGAAATCGCCCGCATGGACGACGAGACGGTACGGCCACTCCTGAAACGAATCAAGTCGTGGGTCGAGAACGCAGTCATCCGACGCATCATCGCCCACCGCGAGAGCACCATCGACTTCCGGGATATCATCGAGAACGACCGGATCGTCATCGTGTCCACGCCCGTGGAAAACACGGACATCAAGACGATGGTCGCGCTCGGCGTGATGCGGAACCTCTGGAGCGCCATCCAGCAGCGGTCCTACGAACAGGACACCAAGCCGGACCCGTACTTCGTATTGTGTGACGAGTTCGACGACATCGCAAGCGACAACCTCAGCATCAAATCAATGCTCGCCCGCGCCCGATCGATGCGGCTCTCGGTGACGCTTGCGTCCCAGTTTCCCTCGCAATTCGACGAGGAGACACGCAAGGCAATGCTGAACAACTGCGACAACCTCCTCGCGTTCTCGGTGAACGACGTGGACGACGCCCATCTCCTAATGAAGCGATTCCGTGGGTATACGGCCGATGACCTCATCTCGACCGACCAGTATCAAGCGTGGACGAAACTCCCACTCGATGGAGGTCAGTACTCCGAGCCAGTCCGCATCCAGTCGTTCCCACCATACCCACCGCTCCGATCAGCTAACGCTGTCGAGGGCGTCATCGAAGAGAGTCTCCACCGGTATGGAGCCGACCGACTCACCGACGGTGAAATCCTCCAGAACCTCCTGTACAGCGATTCAAACGACGCGGCGAACCCGGAGAAGTTGCTGGCCGAGACGATGGCGGAAGCGATTCGTGCCGTCCAACTCCGAGAGGGTGTGCGCGAGACCAATGGCTGGGTGGACGCCCCCACGGTTGACGAGGAACTATTGGTTCGCCTCGACCAGACCGACCACGACCACCTCGACATCGAAACTGACCCGCTGGAGTTCCCCGATGTACGCGACACATCACGGCTCATTGAGGTCGATATCGACCTTCAGAACGACGCCGTCGTAACGCGACTTTCCGAGGACGGCGAAGACATCGTCCAACCCGATACAGGCGACGTGCGGTCGGCCGGAGGCTCAGAACACGATGCACTCCTGAGTGACACCGAACGAGTACTCACTGAGCAAGGATTTAGCGTTCAAATCGTTGAGCAGGACGGAAGCACGCAACCCGACGCCACCGCTACGCATCCCGAGTACGATACTGCGTTCACTATCGAAGCTGAGTCAACGACGCCAGAGCGTCCGGCGAAAGTCCTCCGAAATCTCGCCCGCGCCCACGAGGACGGCAGGATTCCCATCTTCGTCGTTCGCCCCGGCGAGACGACGACAGAGTGGGCTGACCGAATCGAGAATATGTGTTCGCCACCGTGGCGAGAACTCGCCGATGGAACCGAGCAGTTCTACAACTGCGACGAGGTCGTGACCTTCAGCGGTGGCGCGACGACTCGCGGCGGCGTGACAGCCATTCGACCACGAACTGCTGACTCGAACCGGACAGTCTGGACCCGCGACGAGGATGAGCGAGTCCTCTCGGACGGTAAGACGGAGTTCGCCCGCATCCCCGACCACGAGAGTCTGTCGAAGGACCGCGTTCCAGCCTATTACAGCCATGACCGTGAAACCGGCCAGTACACGGTGCATGAACCAGGGGAGACCACAGTCTACGACTCGAAAGACGACTTCGAAGCAGCGTGGGTTCCAGTCAAACGACCGTTCGTCCCCGACGTTGAACTTCCGGACCCACCACTCTCGCGCGACCAGTACCTTATCCTGATTCTCCCCAGCGACGACGCTCCACTCCTCTTTCAGCACGGACTCACCTACCCGCTCGCTACATGCGTTCAGGACGGCACTCTCTGGCCGACTACGGGTGACTCGACTGACGAACCCCGCCGGGAGAATGAGTCATGGGGTATCGAGTCTGACGCTGGAGTAGAGGATATCCCGGCATCTGCCGAGGCGGACGCCTTGTTGGAGGGTGATGTGACTGCTAACGGTATCGAGGCGTTCGCTGCGATGTACATCACGCAGACCGAGGACACCCGCGTCCCGAAGGACGAAGTGTACCGAGCGTACACGAAGTGGGCGGACCAACAGGGTATCGATGGAACGACCAAAAGCTGGTTCACCCGGAAATTAGGGGACGTAATCGAGTTCGATACCAAACGGCGCAGAGTGGACGGCACTCGTGTCCAATTCTACACCGATCTCGCCCTCACGGAAACAGGATACGAACTTCTCGACCAAGGAGGCGAACCAGAATGATGCAGAGTTTGAGAGATAGCGACGCCTCCCACGAGTTCCGTCGACCTGTTCCCGATATACGCCCAGTCTCAGGGGTTCTCCGCCCACTACCTCGGTCGTACTCTGGCCGTCCACAGAGCCTGGTCATACAGCGCAACTGTCGGTCGGCCGTGTCCACTGAAAATCGCATGACGGGTGTGCTGTCCATGCAGAATCGCCCGCAGAAACCAACTAGTATAGATAGGGGAGCATCCGCAGTGGGATGGGGTGGACGGGGGTTGGGTCGATGGCTTGGTTCTCGAGGAGTGAGGCAGGTCTGTGTTCCTGGTGTTGTGGGTCGGGGGTTCGAGTGGTGGAGGTGTCTGTGATGGGGTCGATACTAGAGGGTGAACGAGATGTGGTTCCGAGTTGTCTTCGGGATTGTGAGCAGTGGGTGTGTTGGCGTTCCGAGCAGCGTAATGGGAAGGCAACGAAGATTCCAGTGACACCAGGAAGCGGTGAGTTTGCGTCGTCGACGGACCGGGAGACATGGACTACGTTCGAGGCCGCGCTCGACTATGCTGAAACCGGGGGTGCGGATGGTGTGGGCTTCGTGTTCACCGAAGACGATCCCTTCGTGGGGGTTGACCTAGATGACTTCCGGAACCCGGAAACGGGTGATGTCGATGGTGTGGCGGCGGATATCATCGAGCGATTGGACTCCTACACGGAGGTGTCGCCGTCCGGGACTGGGTTCCATGTACTCGTTGAGGGGGAGCTGCCAGACGGTGGGAATCGTCGCGGGAGTGTTGAGTTGTACGAGCACGCTCGGTTCTTCACGGTGACGGGTGACCATGTCGCGGGGACACCGACGCGTGTTGCCCGGCGGCAGGACGCGCTCGCGGCGATCCATCGTGAGTACGTTCAGGACACCGTTGGTGCGAATCCGTCTACGTCCGGGGAGCGTGGCGGTCCGAGCGAGCAGTCTGGGAGTGGTGGTCCATCCAAGGGCGGTAGTGACGTAGGCCTCGACGACGAGGAGCTAGTAGCGAAGGCTCGAGAGGCGTCGAATGGGGAGAAGTTCGAGCGTCTCTACCTTGGAAACACGGTGGGGTATGAGAGTCAGTCGGAGGCCGACATGGCGTTGTGTTGTCTGCTGGCGTTCTGGACGGGTGGCGATCAGACGCAGATTGATCGGTTGTTCCGCCAATCAGGACTACTTCGTGGGAAGTGGGATGAGGTCCACTACGCCGATGGGTCTACGTACGGCGAGAAGACCGTCGAACGAGCAGTACGTCGGACCTCAGAGTTCTATGACCCCGACGTAAGGGAGAATGTCCTGGCGGAGTCCACGAGGAAAGACGTGTCGGCTGCTGACTCCGAGGGCGAAGATGCTGGACGTAGTCGTGCGTATCTGTCCGAGAAGAATCGGTTGTTGACCGACCGTGTTGAAGAACTGGAGACGCTGCTTGAGTGGAAGAACGACCGCATCGACGATCTCGAAACCGAACTCGAACAGCAGGAAGCCAATCTCAAGGAGTGTGATCGACCGGGGCGTCTTTAGACACGCTCTCGCGTGAAAAGAAGAGGTTAGTCGAGCGCGCGGCGTCGGGCTTCATCGAGCGAATTGAAGTGACGATGATACGTCGCAATCCCGAATTGGCTATGCTCATCTATCTCGGCTTGTACAGGTTCGTGCCCGAGACTCTCGGCAATTCGAACGAGGTCGGCCAGTAGTTCCTGTTCGGAGATTTTCTGTGTTGGGACCGCCACACCGGCCAGTTCTCGCGCTTGATTCCACGACCCAAATCGTTTGGTGTACGTTTGTGGATGGAAGCGGCCATGTTCTTCAAAGTCGGTTTCAGATGGCGATTTCTCAAGTTCTGTCGCTACGCGTTCAATCTCCGTGAGTAGCTCTGTGTCTGTAATCTGGGTCTGGGTTGTGTCGAAGTCACATTCGTTGAGTGCGTCGAGCCACGACCCGAATCGGCGGTGGTAGGTGACGGCCGCGTACTCGCCGTGCTGGTTCATTTCCTCGGCGGTCGGTGGGTGGCCGAGGTCGTCGGCGACCCGTTCGAGTTCCTGTCGCAGATCCTTCTCGGAAATATCGTTCGTTGGAAGCATCGCTTGCTCTATCGCGTTGTTCCAGCTTCCGAATCGGTTTTTGTACGTCTGATGGGAGTGGTCGCTCTGTTCGGCCACGTCCTCTTGTGTCGGCGTGTGTCCAAGTTGTTGTTCGAGGCGTTGGAGTTCGACGAGGAGTTCGCGGTCGGTGATTTTGACTTTCGCTTCGTCTGGGTCGAGACCTGCTTCTTGGAGCGCGTGGTCCCAGCCGCCGAACACGTCGAGGTAGTCGTGTGGGTCGTGGTCGCCCTGTTCGTGCATTTCCACGACGGTTGGTGTTTTGCCGAGTTGCGCGGCGAGCGACTGAAGGCTTGTTCGGAGTGTCGCTTCGTCTGCGCTCGTCGGGTGGCTCATCTTGTCGTTTGCTACTAAGCCAGTGTTCTTAAAGGATGGTCTTTCTCGGTGTGGCGGTGGGTGTGTTATCAGTTACCAATCGTTTCAGGCGGATGGAATACTCAGTTTCAGTAATTACGCTTTCACATAAGCCAGTATTTATATAGTATGCCTTTGTACGGCTGGATAAGCACGTGAATCATCCGAGAAAACGGCGGTTGGGGCGGCTTGACAGGCACGCACCTACACTCATGCAGTCGAGTGTTTTCAATATAAACCCAACGGCCAATTCTCTCCTATGAGAACGTGCGTGAAAACGGAGAAATCAAACACATGAACCTCAAAAACATCAAACAGAAGCTGACAGAAGACCGTGGTGTGTCCCCCGTCATCGGGGTCATCCTCATGGTTGCTATCACTGTAATTCTGGCCGCAATTATTGGGACGTTCGTCCTCGGACTCGGCAAGAACGTCCAGACGAACGCTAGCGCAGGCGTCACGGAAGCCGGAAATAGTGATACAGTAACGTTGAACTCGCTCGGACCCAGTACTGACGGTATCAAGTGTTCTGGAGTTTCCAACTTGTTCGATGGAACAAACACCGACAAGTACACTGAACAGGTAGGGACAGAACTAACTTGTCCGTCTGGTACTGATTCAGTTGTTGCCTACAGCAAAGACGGAGATGCCTCGAACGCTTCCGTTCACAGCTTCGACAACTAACTGACTTTGCGGTTTTTCGTTTTTGCTCACTCTGAGGAGAGCTATCTACGCCGTTCCCAACGGCACTACACTTTTACTGATTGACTTATTCTCTCAAAGTATGCGGTCCCTGAAAGATAGTCTCTCTATGGACGCTCTGTTCCTCGAACAGTCTGAAGACCCGCTGTACAGATACACAGCTACCCACTCGAAGACGTTCCGAACCCTCGAATACGGTCTCTGGACGCTCGCTATCCTCTTCGGACTCGGCGATGTACTGACGACGCTCGTCGGCGTGACGCCTGTCTTCGGTGGCCCGTACGAAGGCTTGTACGAGTCAGTCGCGCTCTCGCGGTGGGTAATCGAAACAGTCGGGCCGTGGGGCCTCCTCCCGAAGAAACTCGTTATGCTCGGCCTCGTCGCGGCCGTCTGGCGAGCGTTCCCGAAACCCTACCGCCTACTGTTCGTCGTCGCGGCGGTCGTCGCAAACTGGCTGCTCTTCTGGGGGAACGTCCAATTACTCGTAGACGTTGGCGCGGTCGCGGTGCCGTGGTAAGGGTTGCTCGGTACTATGCGAACTTATCGCGTGTTTTACCGGTCAATAGTGGAGTTCTTGATGACAATTCCGATACCGTTCTACGTTGAAGGGGCGGTATCTTTTGAAGAATACCATCGGACGAATGCGATGAGGTATACCAGTCCGACGACCAGAACCAAGATGAACATATTCAGGTCGTCTATCCCTGTTGAGAGTAAATAGAGCGTCCACGAAAGGAAGAACACGGCGAAGCCCACTGCGAAATACGGATGATATCTCTCCCAAATTCGAGTGAGAGACGTATATCCGGGCGGCCAAAGCGAGAACAGGATAAGCACAAGGCCGATGATTGCTCCAACATCGACCACAAGCTCCCAAATGTTCGCGGGGCCGTGACGAAGGTCAGGAAGTGCAGACCCGACGACTGCAATAAGTAGCCCGATGGCTATGAGTATCCGAAAGGTGACGCCCTCCGAGAGTTCCCTCAACATCTGTTCTGTCTCGATGTTCTTACACGACCGTCCTACTTAACAGTATACCGCCGATTCATCCTGTTCAGTAGACGCTCTGAATTGAGCGATAGTTGCACGTCCTACCATACGTGTCAGCCCCGAGCTATCAACCCTGTTAGAGTAGTACCATCGACCTTCACCCTCGAATTTCGCGGGCCTGAGTACTCGATAGGTGCGCCTGAAGAAACCACAAGCACCGAGCTGTTAACCAACAACTGCAGGCTAACGGTCGCACTTGTTGGTTAAACTCGTACTCACTAAGTCGACAGCCATTCTCGACTCATCGAACAGAAGTTGATCGGCGATGAAAGCCCTCGGTCGCTCAGCATCCCACGACCCACGTTGCGCTCCTCGTCCTTACGGTGCTTACGGGTCGGGGGCGACTGAGGCGGCCTCGCTCTTTCTCAGTCCACCAGGACGGCGGCTGGGTCAGCGAGCATCACGCCCCTCTAAATCAATTACTCGCTCCGGCACGCCCGCTCGCCGCTTCCGACTGCCGCGTCGCTCGCGACCGACCAGTCCGGGCATGCGGCCCACGGGGCCGGTCCGGGCGTGTGGTTTCGACGCCAGCACCAAGCGCAGTTTCGGTTGCGTCTTCCGGTGGTCGACGGACGCGAAACCGGCTTGCGTGCTGGTCGCTCGCGGCGGGCGGGTCGGCGCGCGTGCTTGTTTGTGTACTCTCACCTGGCGTTCTCGCTCGCGCCCAGACCGCACTGAAGGCGCGAGCGAGAACGTAGCAGACGAGGGGTTGGCCGATGTAGAGATGTGACTCACGTGGAGGTGAGTCTCGGAGAAGACGCGGTGGAGCGCGCCTTTAGGAGCTTAGCACTCCAATGAGTACTAGCAACAGCTTCGGTAAAGAAGGTTCGTACAGCCAGCAGAGTAAGACGAGTGAATGCCCGGAGTGCGATGGGCGACTCATCGCGAGAGGCATCGAGACGGTGTGTGGAGACTGTGGACTAGTGGTTCGGACGGACAACATCGACCAGGGCGTGTCGCCGAGCGCGCACGGGCCACGGCGGCGTGGCGGTCCCGTGGAATGGGCGGTTGAGCCGACGACAGTGTTTCGAGTGAATCACGGACTTGGATCACGATTCAACCTCGGAAAAGATGGCCGTGGTCGGCCACTCTCGGCGGAGAAGAAACGACGACTCGGGCGGATGCGACGACTGGACAAGCGCATGGAGGCGCGAGACAGGCGACTGAACGAGGCACTTCGGGATGTGCAAAGCATCGGTGAGAACGTGGGCCTCCCAACGTACGTGTCGGCGGATGCGGGCCTACTGGTCAAGCAAGCGGCTGAGAACAGGCTGCCGGGTGGACGGATGGCCTGGGAGTCACTCGCGGCAGGCGCAGTCTTGTTGGCGGCCCAACGGCGGGGATTCCCTCGGGAGACAGAGGTCGTGGCGAAGTACGCGAAATCGACGCACGAGCGAGCGTGCGCCGCAGCCCGGAAGATCCGGATCGAATGTGAACTCGTGGAGGCGTACCCGCCAGTGCAGGGCGAGGCCCTGGACGCGGTACTGGCTGAGTTCGACGGACTGGACGTGCAGACGGTGTTGGAGTTCGCACGGGTTGGGCGGTATCTCCTCGGTGTGGCGGACGTCGAGCCAGTCGGGCCGGGGACGTCACGAGTAGCCATGGCCGGGGCGACTTTGTACGCGGCGGATAAGCTAACCGACGAAAAGACCGTGACCCAAGCAGAGGTGGCAGAGGCGGCAAGTCGAGTGTGCCCAACCTCGAAAAGCGTGATTTCACGGTACTCCCAGGAGTTGCACGACGCCTACAAAGCGAGGCATGGACGAGCAACTCCAAAAGATGTGATCGCGCGCAAGCGCGACGCGGAGAGATTCAGATAGCGAGACAACCGGAATCTCTTCTTTTTGTTCCCGTCCACCCGACGCCCGCCTCCCCACCCACCGCTCCGTGCTCCCTTCGCTGCGCGCGCAGCCACAACCTCTCCGACCGATCTGTTCTTGCTAATCGTCATGTTGAATGAGGTCAATGCCACCAATGAGATGGTCCTAGAAGCGTGCCACCTTTCTGGAGCGGTCTTGGTGAAACCCTCAAGCGGTGATAGATTACAGCGACCGTGCTGAATACAGAGGATGTATTCAGCGCCATGTTGTTAACGAAGATTCACTAATGAACACCGTTACTGATTTCAATCCGCTTTAAAATTTAATTGGAGGAGCAGAAATTTCGTTGATACTCTACTAACCCGAATCGTGATCAAATCTGCAGGCCTTGGTCACGCGGCGTGACAATCCTTCCTTTTGGCGATTTCGGGCGTTGTAGCCGTTGGTTCGGGTCGGGCAGTAACCGGGACTCTGGGGTTCGCTTGACCAGAGAAGACTAACTATGAGTCTCGAACCAATCGACGCAGGAACCGCACTCGAACTGTACCTCGCAGACAAGGAGAACGAACTCTCGGATGCCTCGCTCAAGGGTCACAAGTACCGACTCGGTCACTTCGTCCGCTGGTACAACGAGGTTGAGGATATCGAGAACCTCAACACGCTCAACGGTCGCCAGCTCCATCGGTATCGGCTCTGGCGGCGGGATGACGGCAACCTCAACAAGGCCAGTGAGAAAACTCAGATGGACACGCTCCGCGTATTCATCAGGTGGCTAGAGTCCATCGACGGCGTAGAACAATATCTCAGCCAGAAGGTACTGTCTCCGTCGATCATCCCTGACGAGAACTCCCGAGACGTGATGCTGGAAAGCGACCGCGCTTCGGAAATACTCGCACACTTGGAGAAGTACGAGTACGCCAGCATTGAGCACGTCGCAATCGCACTTATGTGGCACACGATGATGCGTGTCGGCGGCGTGCATGCCCTTGACGTTGATGACTATGATCCAGACGATCAGTGCGTGAAGGTTCGTCATCGCCCAGAATCAGGGACGCCGATTAAGAATCAGGGGAAGGGCGAGCGAATGGTTGCGCTTTCAGATCAACTCTGCGACGTACTCGACGACTGGCTAGCCGAGAGACGACCATCAGTCACTGACGAGTACGGACGAGAGCCGCTACTCGCGTCGCGGGAGGGCCGTACGAGCAAGACAACGCTTCGAGAGTACGTCTATCGATGGACCCGACCCTGTACCCACAGCGCCGAGTGCCCGCACGACCGAGAAATCGGTGAGTGTTCGGCACTAGAACGCGACACTGCCTACCGCTGCCCATCAAGCGTAAGTCCACACGCAATTCGCCGCGGAAGCATCACGCACCCGCTTAACAGCGAAATGCCCGACAAGGTGGTTAGTGATCGGGCAAACGTCAGCCAACGAGTGATCGAACAGCACTACGACCGACGCACAGAACGTGAGAAGATGGAACAGCGGAGGGAATACTTAGATAACATTTAAACCTTGAGGCGCTAGCAGCGAAATAGCCCATAATTACTATTCATATGATATAATCGAATATCGGGCTTCAAGTTATATTGCTATTCTGCGTTCTCAGATGACCGGAGATGGTACAATATTCCATTTTGAGTTTCTGCTTCGACTTTGTATCTGTAATCTACTTCTAACAGAACTCTTTGCTCAGGGTTCAAACTCGCTTGATCTGCGACTGTGGCTGGATCGATCTCCTGAACGTGAATAATCGGTATTTCGCCATCGTCTTCGTATTGTTCATAGAGCGTAGGAGTTTCTGCTGATGATATGATTGCGGCATCAAATTCCTCGTATGAATCGCGATATACTGGGATGTCAAGTAGGTACCCAACTGCACCTTCCCTAGCTCCTTCAAACGTGTCTCGTTGCCAAAGTTCCCCCTCGATATCGAGATCACCGAGGACGACTGCTATAATATCATCGTTATTTCTAATTTGATACTCAATTTCTGTTAGTACTTCTTCAACACTTCCAAGGTCAACTTCATCAAACGTTGGTCGGAGAGCTGTAACCAAAGGTGTGCGAACTTTTTCGGCGAAATGTGTTCCATCTCGTGTGGCATTATCTTGCCGAATTTGGCCGAATCCATCAACGAATGGTTGTTTTGAAAGAATATTTTTCCACTGAATTATTCGTATTTGAGAATCATCTCCAATAGAATTCGCTCCCTCAATTATTCCCGCTTCGATACACGCTCTCCGAAGAGATACTCGGTTTTCAAATCCATTTCTGAATTGGGATTTATACGTATTCAGGTGTTGTTGACATAGATTCGAATCGGCGATACGTTGCCTTTCTTCATCTTCAGCCTGTTCTGCAGCTAGTTCATGAAATGCACGTGCCAGTAATATTCGCTCATTTACATTATCCATTCCCTCAAACAGCCCATCTAGGTCATATTGCTCGGGAATCTCTTCCAGCCGGTTTATAATCTCCTCCTCACGCTGGACGATAGGACCTTCTGCTGGAATTGGATTCTCAGAAGGTAAGTTCCCACTGTCCTTTACCCAGCCATCTTTGATATTTGCCAATAGGAGTAAGCAGTATCCATCTAAAATCCAGTCTCCCACTGTCATTTGAACTGCTTTCGCACCGCCAAAATCGTCGGGACCGAACATATCTCCCCACCGTTCTAATTTGAGCGGGTCATTCGGCCCAGAAAAGATTGCGCTATAACCTTCGACTACAACCTCAACTGAATCAAAATACTCCATCACGGCATTATCTCTTATATGATTGAGTGTGTCCTCTGAGAGATTGCTTTCTGTATAATAGTGGAAAAGAGCAGACGCTGCAGTAAACAGCACCCGTTGCCTATCGATAATCGCTTGTGGAAATTGTTCTTCGATAGCCTCTAGAACGTCAATTCGAACACTGTCTGATGGATCCTCCTGCTCTGAGTCTTCATTGCTCCTGATCCGGTTGATTTCATTCCTAATGGCAGACTCCCTCTCAGAAGAATAATATTCTTTAGTCAAATTCCAACAACGCTTGAATCCTAATATTGTTTCTTTTTCTAGCGAATTCTTCAGGAGCCATTCCAGTTCCTCAAGTGATCTCTGATTGTACCGATAAAGATGTTTAAACTCCGTAAGCGAATCTGCGTTAGTAACATCCGTCCCAAGTAATATTTCGCGGAAGGATAAGAGAGGGTACTCCAAGTGAGGGATTTCGCTAGGTGAGCGAACGTAACAAGAACGCAGTCGTGTTAGCGCATTACTCACAGGAGAATACAGACGAGCTTCCCTCCACCTAAAACCGGTCGCCGCGATTGTATCAATGACAACTGTTCGAAAGTCGGGTTTTTCTAATTCAATTGTTTGGTCATGGATTTCCTGTAGATCATTATAAAGAGGACCAATTGGATCTATACTTAATGACCAATTCCAGTCCCCTTCTTCACTGGCATCCTCGTAATATGTTTTCACTAATTCCTCGTATATTTCACAAACCGATTTAAATCGGGGTTCGTTCCCTTCTTGAATCGCTTCGAAAGCTAATTGTCGAAGTTGGCTGCGGGAATTGGCGAAGCTTTCGTCATCAGTCCCCCAGACTGAATTTTTTGATACCTTGAATATCTTAGAGAGTTTGACTGAGTCGATGGGCTTTCCATCGCTGTTACCAATCTGTACCAAAGTAGTATTCGGCTTGATTCTGTCTCCGATTTGGACCGAGACCTGGACATCCCCTTGTCCACCATTCTCAACCCTATCTTGAGTTGTAAGAGATTTAATATTATTGCAATTTATATCTGACAAATAACCGTCTGATTTACCACCATCCATATCTGCTCCAGTAAATCTTGTAGTGCTATCCAGAAACCGTCGTGATCCCGTAAACTGACCAACTCCAATCCCAGAGAGAGACGTAACGAGTTCATCTGCTGCAGCACGAAGTCGTTCTCTATGGATTCTTTGTCTGACCTGTAACTGCAACCTTGACGCCAATAGTTCACGAAACGGATGACCGAGCAACAACGAGATCGTCAGCCAATAGAATACTCCAATGGCCAAAATTGATGCAGCAGACAGCAAAATGACCCCCGTAGTTTCTACAGGTCGTGAAGCGTCTACGATATGGACAATCGCCGCATTCGCTCCAATAGCAGAAAGGAGAAACCCGACAAATGGAATAACCTTACTTCGCGCCAAGAACAAATTGAGGATATTCTTTCCAAGGTCACGAGACGCAATTCGTTCAATTAGAAAGACGATTACAATAGTTCCTGCACCAGTCAACCCGATTTGAAGACTCAATAACTGACTTGGAACATTCTTTCCAAGATTTTTCTCTGGCAATAACCAGACGGATATGCCAAGGATGAGGAGAGTAAAAGCAGGGCCTGTCAGAAGTCCATTTTTTCCGAATATCGAAAGATAGGCTCGGGTTCCTCTTTTCCGAAATGAAATCCATCCTGTGCTGAGTAGATTCCCGATAGTGGCCCTCGACCGGATGGAGTTCCAAGGTGGGAGGAAGAACTTGAAGTACCATAGAATAACCGTAGTCAAAAGCATGAGAAAAAGAAGCGTGCCGAACAGAGTGAAGAACTGACTGGGGTTTGGAATATCAAAAGGGCCCCAAGGTCCGAGTTGAGTCATACTAATGGCGAAATATCCCAGACCCTTAGTCATTTACCAACGACGTGAGGTCATTAGAATACTCAAATCTACCTGCGACGATCATATCCTGTAATCGAAACACTCGAAGTTGATGCTACATACGCGCCCTCCATTCAGCACGCTGTTCGTATCACTTGTGGAGTACTTTAACAGAGTCGCTGGAGCAATCATTGCTGACGAGTCATTCCGAGACGTCCAAAAGCACCTAGTGAATACCGGAGATGTTACCTGTTGCCAACGTCCCAGCTTATCTCGGCTTGAACTGGCAACTGATCCGTGTTGAGAATTTCAGCAATCTCTGGTGCCGTGACGCTTCCCTGCTTTTCTGCTCTTTCCATGAGTTCGACGAACGCGCCGGTCGGGACCGCCACATTGTTCCCGCGCATCTTGAGATAGAACTCGGCGGCCCGGTCAAGTGCCTTGCTCTTGGTGTTCTCGCCGGTCGCTTCAAGGAGGTTGTCCATCCGTCGTTCCCGTGAATCGGTCATTCGGAGTCGCATAGAATTGCACACGTCCCCCAGAATCCTAGTTTTATCGACTAACTCGAAGCGCCCCAGTATATAAACGAGCGAATTCCGGGGGGATTTGACGAATTCTGGGGGTTGGTTCGTCTTCGTCGACCGCTTGATTTGCAAACGGCCTCGGGTCGAGATGTGTGCAATTCTGGGGATTGATTTCTGTGGTTGTACGACCCCGTGCGGTCGCGTCCGAACCGAACTTGATGATACTGGAGATTTGCCGAGATTTTATCGAGGTCCTGCGTAGCTATCACTCTAAGAACCAACCAAATTGCGGCAGGAATTGAACTCTGCAAATTCTAAGATATTTGCATTTTTGAGTGATGTCAGAAAATCACTGTTTAAGGTGGCAAATTAGCAATAGCTCTACCACGCTCCCAGTAAATTTTTGCTGTGGAGACTTATTGGCTCCTGAAATAGTTTGAATCCGCCCAGAACATTGTATTTCCGCTTTAGAATCCATACAGCCGTGAGCGTTATTGTAGCTATATAATTAAACCTTCCAGTCTCTATACTGGCTTCGTACACCTCCTTTCTGAGATGTTCCGTTATGATCTCATAGTGATCGCTGTTGTTCATGAACTCCCGGAAGAGTTCTTGGTTCTGCTCCCCTCAATCGATAAACAACTTGGCGAGCATACTGTTGAACTCAAGACGAACTAATCCTCGAAATGGGCCGAAATATCACTTTTTATGGAGCATGGTGGCCGCAATATTTGAATCACAGCACGATACTCTGCTTCTTGTAATTCAAAATATTGAATAGATACTGAAATTCATTTGTTCGCAATGAGGGAATTTGGAACCACGGAGCCACCGTCATCCGAGAACTCACAAAGGGATATTGTTCTTCTCTTCATAGCTATTGTTCTCTCAGTCGTTGTGACTACCTTTACTGGCGTTTTGATTTTTGGGTTTAACCCAAATTCTACTCTTACCGCGATAAACACAATTGGGTCCTTATTCCTCTCTGCGATCTTAGCGTATCTTTATTTTCGAATGACCCGCACCCAGTCAACAAGAAATGAAATACAAAATCAACAGAAGAAGATACTAATGCAACAAAAGGAATTCCTAGAAGCTAGTTATAAGCCAAGCATTATTGTCGAAGAGTGGGATGTGAGAAAAGACGAAGTAGAGATAATTTTGTCAAATGTAGGTCAAGGTACAGCAGAAGAAGTCGGTTTAGTCGTTAATATTGAACGGACCGCGATTGATTCGTACTCCTTTGAGGAGAATAGCCCAAATTTGGAAGCAAGAAAGTCACTTGAGAAAACAAATCCCGGTAATGGAATTGACTCTAATGTATTAGAAGAAGACGAGCGATCTGTTAAATTCGTTCAAAATGCATACGCTGAAGAAACTCGAGGCAAGCCACAGGAAAGAATCGTTGTTCCCTTCAATTCCGTCTGCAAATACCTACAACTAAACCAACCCGAGGCAGTCACTCTTGATGTTTGGCTTGTTTTTGAGGATCTCATAGGGAAGCAAGAAGAGGAACATTTGTGGTCTGCAGCGCTGCGATATGAACAAGAAAACTGCTTAGGGGAGTTACTTAGCAAAGGTGTAATCGAGCTGAACCGTACAAAAAATACCATCGCACCCAGTAGTGCTCCTGATGATCTTCATACCCCCGGCCCGTACTAGCCCCGATTAGCAATCGTCATAGATGGTTTTATATAATTCTGGAATACATTTGTGACCAACATATAGTATAGATACAATGTCATCACGCGCATTAATAGATCATATATACGACATAGATAAGATTATCCAAGAGGACTGGGAATGGGAAGAGCGTCCTGAATGCCTCGTTGGTAGTGCTGAGGTCTTGTGTATTGGTGAGGACTATGATCTCACACTCAATGGGTGGTGCAATCCTCAACGACCGGATTTATACGAATTCAGCTTGATGTTTGAGAGGTCCACAGTTGTACGACGGTGGGATAATAATTCCAGGCATACTTTACCTGATGGCGAACGGTGTGATGGTCCGCATAAACACCGTTGGACAGAGGATCATGAGGACAAACTTGTATACGAAGTCGATGACGTTGCAACTGATGACGTCGACCAAGCATTTGAAGACTTCTTAGACGAATGTAACATAGAAAGAGATGGCGGTTACCACAGACCACAGGTGTTAAATAGCAATGAATGGATGTGACGAGGCCATAAGACCGGCTCTGCAGGAAGCCTTTGCCACAGAGGCGAAAATAGAATCAGCTGACGAAAATGGATGCCTCGTTACGCTCCCATTCCAACGTCCAGATCTAGATTCTATTACGTTACTGATTACGCAAAGCGAGAATGGATATATTATCTCCGACGAAGGTAGGACCTTTGGTATGCTCTATGTCCTCAATGTAGATATTAGCGCAGAGACCCGCAAGAGCAGAATGAAAAGCATCAAAGAGCTCTATGACCTGGATAGGGCAAAGTACGAAATTCGACTTCGTGCCAATGAAAAGGAGTTAGGTACTCGTATCAGAGATGCTATTCAAGCTGTCCAAGCAATCTCCTATCTTACCTACACTCGAAAGAGTTATAGCAAAAATGAGTTCTCGGATATTGTTAGTGCATTTCTTGATAAAAGGGGGGTTGACCACGAAAGGAATGATGAGGTGATGGGCGATGTTGGAAAGCACATTATCGACATCCGCATTCGTGGTGACGATCCAATATACATCCAAACCGTCTCTGCAGACAGTATGTCTCAAGCGAGAACGAAGGCGCGGAGAACAGCACTAGCTTGGGACGACATCTTCGATAAAGATCCGAGCATTAAGCGAATTTCCGTCCTCGATGACGAAAGAGTGGCAGATGAGGAAGTCGATCGACTTCTTTTTAAGTATTCTGACAATTATATCCCATGGTCTGATAAAGAGGAACTTATCGGAGTGGTTTAAACAGCACTGGCCTGATGGAGAAAGGATATACCTGAGGAAACTGGTGCTTTTGATATGCCTGAAGGTGAACTTCAAGAAAACGAGTCTCTATTAGCGCTTTTTGATAATTTAGATCTTGAAGATAGTGCCGAACGAAGAGTTGGAGTATACGTTCTCGAAGAGTACTATGGGAAGACCATGGCAGATGTTGGGCGAAAGTATCTGGGATTAGGTGAAGAGATTCGGGATATGAATCTCAAAACCCAATGGGGGAAACTACGGGTACGAATTGAATCACTAGATCAATATTCACTTCCAGAAGGTTATAGTTCACTAATCCCTCAACTGAAGGCATTTCGAGACAACGTCGCACACGATTATGACGAAATCCCACCTGAGTCTAACCTAAAGAATCTTCGTACAAGAGCCCCAGAGTGGAAAGGATGGCTCATTGAACAAACTCAAGAGTATCATGAAGTGGAACGAGAACTTGATGCCAGACAGACGATGGTCCAAATCACGAAAAATACCCTCGAAGGGGTTTTAGAACAAACAGAGTGGCTTTCTGGGCCATTCGAATCCCATCGCGAAAAGACTGAAAATCGAGCTCAAACATTGTTGGATGAGTTGGAGGAAATCGAGGAAGAGAGCAATGAGATAACGGTCAATCTTGTTCATCTGTTTGCGGATGCTCAGGAACTTGACCAGGAGTTCGATGCTGAAGAAATCGAAGAAGCACTAATCGAATGGAATCAACAACTCCGAGTCGACCAGCATCTTGAAGATCAGCGAATGCAAGAGCGTGAGTGAAATCAGTTCCCCTGCCGAAAGGAAAGAATTTCCACCCTATCCTGACTCTTAGATGGCTAGCTGTCGAGCAAAGGAACGCTTGTTTGGTGGCTCAACTGTCGTGATGTCCAGATGACTACGGATAGCCGACTCACCCCGCGGCCTGGGTCGGATTGGAGTTAAAGGCGGTTACATCTGGTAGGTCGTACTGGGCGGTTGAGCCAACCTGTGGCGATTGCTCAATGACGCCTCAAGATATAAAACTCAAAATTTCAGCCTTGCCCGGAACTATCCATCTAAGGTTTGTATTACTTAGTTATCACTTCACGAGATGACAGAACAGACTCGTCTGCACCGTTTGATCCGTTCTGGTCCAACTGTCCATGATGTAGGTTCTCTCAGGAATGTAAGCCCTCAATAGCGGCTTCAGCAATGTTCTCTTGGGAGAAAGCGGCGATCAACGTGTCGGCAACCCGATGCCGAGCGTTGGGCGTCCAGTTCTCCTCCGGATCCACTTGGGAATGGGCTTTCTCTAAGACCAGCTCCACGGGGCCAGCAATGGAACACGCTTCAACTTCGGTCTGTACTTCTTGTTTAATGTCGCGAGCAATCAGCCGCCACTCCAGTCCGTCTGTTGCGATGCCAACTGAGTAGCGCACCTCTTCTCGCCGCAGTGTCTTCAGAAACGTCTCATCTTGGAGGTACTTGTGGACATCCTCAGTCGCATCGCCGTGCTTGCGTTCGCGATTCAGAGCTTTGCTCTCGGCGATTGCAAGGCAGTTTGGTGGGACCTGTCGAAGACTGTAGTCGGGTCGATTTCGCTCGTCTTTCACGAGATCGACTGGCCGCGGCCACGGTTCCAGCGCCAACTGTGCGAGAATCGGCTCAATTAAATACTGTTCGGTGAAGTATTCTGGTGCCTGATCGACATAACCTCCCTTGAACTGTCGGTTCGAATTGTTTACCACCTGCTTGAGAGCATTAACCGCTTTACGCCGCTTAGCTTCAGCGGCGAACTCCTGCAGAGCGCGGAGAACATTATGGGCGCGAATGTTATCAATATCGAACTCAGCCTGCTCAAGCCCGTCAGTCATCTGGTTACTGTGTCGATTTAGTTGCGACTGTGTTAAAACACCGATAACAATCGGAAGTCAGGGATCAATTGCCATCCGCGAGATTCTCGATAGGAGGTGTTTTGTTCAGAGCTGTATCAATCTTCTGAAGAAGCGGATGCGGCCGTTTTGTCCGTCATTATGGGGAGTCGGTGGGAAAAGACGCTCCCTCTCCAAGGTTCGACCGTTTACGACACTTTGAAGGACGTGATATTAGATGTCGTCTCTGCTCGTGAAAACACCGTGAATATTTAACCGAAGGACGGCGATGGTACGGATACCAGAAAGAGGCTTCCACTGCGTGGAAACGATAGCCTACATAGTGATCAGTATTTGACCGTTGATTCTACGGGAAGTGGGTAGCGGACACTCTTGGAGGATCGATTTTCACATGTTCCGCATAACCTCTGTCTGCTATTCCTCCTAAGTCGGTGTCTGTCAAGACCATATTTTTAATCCCTCGGCAGAAACAGTCATTCAACAAATGAGTAGTTCCTCGGACGAGACCTTTTCACTTGAGGACGTGCAGGCTGATCTCGATGTACTTCGGGCCGTCAACGAGAAGGTCGTTGAAGCCATTGAGGGTGCGGAGAACACTGATGTACTTGAGTACCTCATCCGCGAGCAACAACTTGATCTGCATCACGAAGGTAATCAAGGAGTTGGCAAGATTCGTCGCGCCGTACTCGAATCTGGGAAAGCATCACAGGATTTGAAGCGAACTGTCATCACGCGTGGCGACGATACCCCGGAGACGGTACTCGTCCCGGAAAGCGTCGAGCGAAACGCGCGGACTGCCCTTCGAACTGGGAAGCCCGTCGTTCTCTATGGCCCGACCGGTACAGGGAAGACGACGTTCGCAAAGCAGCTTGCGCTTCGTCACTGCGTCGGCTACTCCCTTCACACTGCTACACCGTCGTGGACTGCCAAGGACATAATTGGGGGTATCGGCCCCAACCTCACGGGGTCCTCCGGCTATCGGTCGCTAAATTACGAGACAGAACTAGGAGCAGTCTCTGCGGGAGTCAAGAGAGCCCGTGATTTCAACATCCCCTACGCAGTTATTCTCGACGAGATTACACGTGCCGACATCTCTCAGATTTTTGGCCCGCTGTACACTGCCATCGAGAACCGTAATCAAACGCTCATCGAGACGGACGATGGAGAGACCATCGAATTGGACGAGGACGTGAGCATCATCTGTACGATGAACATGTCCGATCGGACAGTCAACGAGTTGGATAACGCCATCACACGCCGATTTGCGATGATTGAACTCGACGAGTACGAGGACGATGACCGCCGGGCACTATTCGAGGGATGGCTTGAGGACTACCTTGGAGACATTCCCCTCGTCGGAAACGACGACCTTCTCGAATTCTTTGAGGCCGACTACGACGGTATCAACCACGGAGTCGAGCAGGCATCGCGAGGCCCAATCATGCGATTCGGTCCGATGCACTACCGCGACGTGACTATCTACCTGCGTGAAGCCCTTCAAGATGAGTCCCTGTACATGGATGCCCCAGAAGAGGCGGTCGGACAGGCGTTCCGAACGTTCATCGTTCCGCGACTACTCAACTCGGCCGCCTTCCCGCAAATTGAACAAATCGAGGAACACTATCGGGCACTCAACAAGTCCTTCGAGATGTTCGATCTCGCGCCGGCGGCCGACCTCGCCAGCCGAGAACTCGAAGCAGAGCGCCGTCGGATGGGATCCTACGAGCAATGAGCGTTTCCGACCCGGATGCATCGTACACCTACCAACCCGGTACGTTCAGCGTGCCCGAGCGAGGTGAGATCCGGATTGAGGGATGTCCGCCCTCAATCGATGACCAGCTCCGTCGAGCCTCATTCGAGCAAGAGGCCGACAATGTCTTCGTAAAGACACAGGAGTCGATCGACGATAGCGACAAGGAGTATCGAGTCGTCAAGGTTCGACTCGATGGCCCGGTGATGCACGTAACCGCACGTGACAATGTGGGTATAGTTAGTCTCACGCCCAGATCAAAACTCCGCATTGAGCCGAAGATCGATTGGGACTACATCTTCGATATGCTACTGGCGGTTCACGGTCGCAAGCGGTCGGTTGAGTACCACGGAATCCCGCTCGATGAGTTCCGTACTGAGGACGTCGATCTGGAGGATGTCTTCCTGATTCTGGCGATCAACTACCTTAACGGACTCGAAGACATCCATCGCAATGGATTCATCCGGCAACTCGAGACGCGTCGTGCCGACCTCGAACAGCCACGAGGCGTTATCGACATCAAGCAGTCGTTAGTCAATCAGGCGGAGGGACGTGCCCAGCAGCACTGCCTGTTGAAGGAGGTCAACTACGACAACCCGGCCAACTCATTGCTTCACTACGCGGGGACACATTTACTGCGACTCTTTAGACAGTATGAGGACAAGTACGACCATCAGGCGTACTACCATGTCTTCTCGCAGGTGCATCAGGAGGTATGTAACCTCAAGGAACTCGACGTCACGAGTAATCGCCGACGGATTCCTGAGTATCGTCAGTTTTCGCTCCACGATCTCCCGAAACAACGCCACTACTACCGACAGGCAGTCGAGGTTTCGAAGGCGGTCGTATCCTCCTCTCTCGGAACGCCAGCGATGGAGGGTGACCGAGAACTGGTCGTGGACTACGTGTTGAATATGGAGTCGCTGTTCGAGCAGTACTCGCAGGTCGCTATCGAAGACGAACTAGATGTGATCAAGGGGTATGACCGCATCGAACAGACCGAGAACGTTTCGGCCGTTCGATCGCCGACACTCCAGCCATTCGAGAGCGAGTCACAGGTGTATCACCAACCGGATCACGCGGTTGAGGAAGGTGACGAGACGCTGGCCGTTCTCGACTCGAAGTACTACGCGGAGGGAAAAGATCCGGTAAAGAGTGGGGGCTCGCGATCGCGCCTGTTCAGCTACGCATACTTGCTCGACACATCCCGAATGGGTTTTCTGACACCGCTTGGTGAGCCGCGGACGCGGACAGTCTCACAGACGGATGCGGAGCTACAAGTCGTCCCCCCTGACAGCGATGGATTCTCGCTCGACGGCTACCACGACGGCATCCGCGACTACTTGCATGAGGCGATCGCCGAGGTTTACCCCGGCCTCGATGTCTTCCGAGCAGTAGAGGAACATGCGCTTTGTCTCGACCAGCATGACGCGTCCGCGCTGGAACGCCTGACCGATCCTGATGGGCCGTTCGACTTCAGTAATGTCCACGAATTCTCGCTTCGAGTGGTCAACGCGGCCGCTGACACTCTGTCGACGCAGTATCGGTCACGCTCCGACCTCGAGCAAGGTGGGAAATGGACGCGACGACAGATTGAGACGCACTGCCGAGATTATTCGGTGGGGTCGACGACATGTGTCCCGGTTTTCCGGAAAGAGGGACGCGACGAACGAATCGACTTATACTTCGTGACGCGTGGGGAGGACGGAACGCCCACGACCGTTTCAGTAGTCGGCGACTTCCGACTTCTCTGAATCCTCCTCAGAACGGTGCAGTGAGCCATTCGCTGCTCCGGCGGTCAATCTGTGGCCCGAAGATGCGACTGAGTCGATGGAAATCGTTTCCGGCCTGTAACTCGAAGTCCCGTTGCCGACGCTGAAACGACCCCTCGACGGCGAATTGAACCGTTGGTAGCGGATCGCGGTTCTCAAGACCGTTCGCCCGACGATCCATCACTGCCGACAACTCGTTTACCGCATCGTTGTCGCCGAATACATCGTCGAGGCCAACGACACAGAGTTCGTCCGGAACATCGTTCTCACGAAGCATCTCCTCGAACTCCTCAACGGGCACCTGATGGTCAAAAAGGTCGTACTCGTCCTTGGCGACGATGTTGTACTCACCGGGGAGTTTACCGTGTTCGACCATTGTTACTCGAAGTTGATTTCGACGGAGATATTCGACGCCTCGTCCGGCATCTGCTCGAAGAGGTCGCGTACCTTTGTGAAGTCCTCTCCCGCTTCGAGCGTCAGCTTCGTCATCGTCTCTTTGATCCTCGCAGCGCCTTGGAGCGGCCCGGGAATGCCCATCCGGTTGTCCAGCTGGAATCTCACCTCTCCATAGGTGACTTCCCCGGAGTCCTCGTCTTGACGCCATTTCCGCCGAAGTTCTGCCACGTCATCGCCGTTGAACACGAAGCGCCAGCCGCCACTCGGCACTCGGAACTGATACCCCGGCGACCACCGTGTCGGATCGCCCGAGCCATCCGACGCGATCACGTACTCTGGTTCGGCCTCGCGTCCGAGGTTCTGCAGGAGGTATGTCTGAACGGCGTCTTCGGAGACAGACTCGTCGAATCGTTCGGCCACGCTTCCGACCGTGAACTCGTCGCCCCCGTCGAGATCGTCGATATAGTCAAGGATCTGCTCGCCGACGTCGTCCGGCACTACGGGGACAAGCGTCACGTCCCTCGAATCACAGTTGTCGAAGTTGTCGAGTGAGTCCGTGTATTCGCGATCGATGTCGACGAGATAATCGTCCACGAGGAAGTCGATTACTGCCTCCCGGAACGCTTGCTTGGTCTCGTCTCCCGGAAGGTAGACTGTCTCGTCGCGGCGGATTTCTTCGAGGATTCGGTGGGTGTTCGACCGACCGCTCCCCTCCAAGGCGTCGCCAATGCGTTCGCGAACCTCGGGAGTGCCGATTCGCTCGGCGTCCGAAATGTCGCGGATCGTCGCGTCAGATTTGGCCTTCGTAGCGATCTCTGTGCCACTGTAGAGGACGTATTGATCGTCCTGCGCGAGGCTGGCGGTAGCTGTCATCACCGTGTCGTGGCCATCGCCTTCCAGCCAGATTTCGGTATCCTCGAAGAGTTCGAGCTCGAAGTTCCCGATGTCGATCGCCTTCGTTCCGCTACCGAATCGCCGCCGGAGTTCCTCTACGACGTCGTCGACCGTCCACCGTTGCACGTCGCTCTCTTTCAATATCGTGGTGTCGAGGGAGCTGCCCTGTAGCGATTCAGAGAAGCCATTGGAGCCGTGTGTGATCACCGATTTGTCTTCAAGCGCCTCAACAGCAGCATTCAGCACATCGTTCGGGCTACCCGGAATCGGATATTTAGGTTCGCAAAGGAATTGTTCGTAGATGTCCTCGAAAGTAGCTTCATCACGTCGATCAATTAGATCCTCCACTATTTCCCAAATATTCTCTCTTAGCTCGAGTCCCGATGTAGTTGCCTCTTCTACGATGTTCGACGCATCAAGTTCTTCTTTATCATCACCGACAAATACGTTGAGATCCATTTCCGCAGCGAGCTCAAACCCGTTGAGAAGATCAATTCCGTCAAGAACCTCTCCATAGGCTAGCTCGACACGATCTCGTAGTTCGCGCTGCTCATCCTCTTTTTGGCGTTCTACAGAAGTCTGTATCTCGCTATCAAGAGAACCGTCGTCTAACACGCGTTCAGCCCCTTTGATATACCGGGATTTTTCGATGAATCCCGTACCTGATTCAATCGCCTTGCTTCCAGATGGTTGAACGAACACGAGTGTATTACGCCAATCGCGACCGCGACTACCATCAGAATTTTTGATTACAGCTTCGATATTGTCCTGCGTCCAATCGCTGGCATTGACGACGACCTTAATTTCGCGAGTGTTTGGAACCTGTTTCAAATCACCATCTGTGAACCCGACAGGGTACGCATTGTTACCGAAAACTTGCCCGACAGTGTCGGAAATTTGGCTTAATGCAACTTGCTCGTCAACATCCTCGGCCTTGTTTTGAATGAGTGCGTTAGGATTCTGCCGGTCGCGGATGGCGTACTTGCCGTTGAGCTTGTGGAGGTACCACGCGACTCCGTAGAGCTGCTCGAGATTCAGGACGATGTCTGAAACGAGGTCGCCCGTCTGGTAAGTTCCCATTACGATCTCGGCCTTGCCCGCGCCCTCGCCCTCGTCGGGCTTGAGACTGTATAGGAGAATCGTGTTCAGGATGCGACGGCCGTAGGGAATCGCGTCAGGGGCGACACGGTTGCGGATGTCGTCGATACAGACACCCGGACGGTCGATATTGATTCGAGTAAGCTCATCGTCGAACAGGACGGCATCGATGTCGCCGTGCGTTACGAGATCGGTCTCTTCAATGAGTAGGGAGGCTTCCTCGTCGTCTGGGTCGGCCTTGGAATCAGCAGCGGTCGTCAGAATCTTCGAGAAGAGATAGATCATTCCCCGCGTGTTCTGGTTGCCCTCGTCAGCGTAGTATCGTGTTTCGAGGGCATTCAGGAGGACAGGGTGGAACGGGTACGTCTCGCGCATCTCATTCGCGAGGTCACTCGGGATGTCAGAGTCCGGCACGTGGTCATTGTCGGCGTATGCGTCCACGTAGCCCGAAACAGTCTCGTCGACAGCGTCCTCGTCGATGTCGTCGATAAGGCGGTGGCGAATAACCTCCTGCTTGCTGACCTTGCTGCTCATATTGACTTCAGATGCATTCTCCCTGTCGAGGATTCGGTGAACGTCAGAACCCTTCCGAAGGACGGAAACGATGGCGAAGACGCCACTGTCGTTGAGGTCGGCTGCTTCGAGGAAGGCTTGGAGGAAGCCGCGGTTGCGCTTCTTCCGGTCGCCACTCAACGGCTCGAACCAGTCTTCGAGTTCGTCCATCAGGTACGCGACCGTACGCCCGTCGGCGGCCTCCTGAATAGTCTCCATATCTGGATACGGGTCGAGATCGCTCTCTGACGCGTCGTAGTCAAGAACGTCGAAGAGTGGCTCCCAGAGGTAGTCAGGCTGACGCTGTTGGAGCGAGACAGTGACTGCCTCTGAATTATCCTCTTCAGGCAAGGCGTCACTGAAGCCGTCGACGTGATGATCGCCGAACTCGCCGGCGGCCTCGGGATCGGCGAAACAGTGGTACATCGCCACCATCTGGTGAGACTTCCCACTCCCGTACGGCCCATAGAGGATGTGCGTGCCGTAATTGGCGTCACCCCGAAGAGTATCACGAAGGTCGACGAAGCCCTCACGAAGACCCTGAGTCATCAGCGTCCGGTCGAAGAAGGTAGACGCGTCGGCCTCGAACTCATCTTCCTCAACGACGTTGTAGAGTTTGACTTGCCCGTCGATCTCGCCTTCCTCTCGGAGTTCCCGGCTTATCGTGACCGTGTCCGCGATCGTTCGTGTAAGAGAATCCGCACTAGCCATTCGTTATTCTGATAAGTGTCTGTAAATAGCTTAAATACTGCGGTAACTGTCCTCGGCTTGCCGCCCTTGGAGACCTACAGTCGAGGAGTCCAACGGTATCACAGAATCACCGCTGATTCACTCGACGTTGATGTCTCCCGTTGGCGTAAATATACAGTCATAAACAGAACCCGGCGTATCTCTGCAGACAATAATGGTCATTCCGGAGGACATCTTCCAGGAGTTCGTAGACAGTGAAGAGGCCCAAGAGTACTACAGAGAACACAACAGCAAGCGAGACGATGTCGCCGAGGAGAAGATTCGACCGCTTATCGACGATTTCCAGAGTGATGACGTCGACATCGTTGAGTTCAAGAGCCGGATCGACGGTCTCAACAAGCGAAACCAGCTCTGGGGGTTCGACGGCTTCATCGGCCAGATGCATTTTAACAAGCTGTTCAATGCCGCCCCAGACGAGGTCGATTTCGGCGACCGGCTCCGGGAGGCTATCCAGCCGCCCGAGTCGGTAGACGAGGCTGGAGCAAAGATCGATTCGTTCGCCGAGTACACGCAGCGGTTGAAGGACAACGACATCGATTCCGACCCTTTCCCGAAGTCGACGATCTTCTTCCTCAGTTACTTCTGGCACATTCAACGGCCTACTGAGTGGCCGATATTCTATCCGACATCGGAGCAGTATCTCGGCGATGTGGGCCTACTCGATACCGATGCGCCGTACGGAACGCGATACGTGAACTTCGTCGAGACGCTGGACGAACTGCGAGTGGAGGCTGAACCGTGGTTAGAAAGTCCGGTCGAGTATCGGGACGTAGACAATGCAACCTACTGGCACGAAGATTGGGACGATTCCGAAATCGAGGAGGAAGAAGCAGGTGGTGGAATCGAAGAGACGGAGACATTCGTCGACGTCGATAAGCCGTACCTTCCGCCGGTCGTCGCCGACTTAGACGAAGTCGCGGCCGGCACAGACGAAGCCGTGAACCGGTACGCGCCGGTCGATACCGATCTCCCGATTATCTTCGAGCAAAAATGCGGTACCTTATTCGAGATGCTCGGGTTCGACACCGAGGTTTTGGGACAGGGCTCTGGTCGAAATCCAGACGGAATCGCCGAGGCGGCTCGGAACGACTACGCAGTCATTTATGACGCGAAGAAACGAGAAGAAGGATATCGAATCGGCCGCGACGACCGGACGATCCGGGAGTACATCGAGACCCATACGCGTCGGCTCCGTGACCAGGGCAAGCGGCACATCTACTTCGCCATCGTCTCGAGTTCGTTCCGTGACACTGAGGAATCGACGTTGCGTGATCTACGGACGAATACCGATATCGACAACATCGTCCTGCTCAAGGCCGACGTGCTGCAGGAACTACTTCGGATGCGGCTGGAGGAGCCGTACCTGAACCTTGACGACGTGGAGTGGGTGTTCGGGAACCGGCCCGGAGAGATTCAATCTGAGGAACTAGAGAATATCGTTCCCGAATGGCGGCAAAGCGATAGTGAGTTTTCCGTCTCATAGGAAGTCTTCAATCAACTTTCAAGCCGCATATCGGAAAGCTATACATGGCCCCAACATAACGTAGTAGGCATAGATCAATGTCTCAGGAAATCGGAGAGTCTGGCGAAGATGGGCGGGAGACACTTCCTATCGAAAAAGGATTTCCCATAGAACGCGTTAACGAAATTGCTGAAAAAGAGGAACGCGCTAAGCGACATTATCGTCCGATTTATACGATGCACAAATGGTGGGCAAGGCGACACGGCTGCGTCTTTCGTGCTATCTGTCTTTATACGTTATTGGATGATGACGAGAAAGTAACGGTTCACGAACCCGGTATAAACGGCTCTCTCAGTGATTTCAGCGACGATAGCAATAATATACAGGATCTATTGGAAAGCGTCGATCTTGCGAATCCAGAAAGTCTATGGAAACTTTATTCAAAAGATGTCAGTGTAGATGGGAAAAAAATTCTTGACCCGTTCATGGGAGGTGGAACATCTCTTGTTGAAGCCTCTCGATTTGGGGCCAAATCGGTTGGATACGATCTAAACCCAGTAGCGTGGTTTGTTTCAAAGAAAGAGGTTGAGGCCGGGCAGTCTGATTTAGACGAAATCGAATCAGCATTTGAGCAAGTAAAAGACGATGTTTCTGAGGATATTCTCAGGTTCTATCAAACTTCTTGCCCAAACGGGAATCATAAGGCAGATGTAATGTATTATATGTGGGTCAAGGAATTGGATTGCGTTTCTTGTGAGTCAACGGTTCCTCTATATAAGGATTATCGAGTTGGAAAAGGCCGGTATGAAAACCAGGGTAGTTATAATGTTCTCTGTCCAGAATGTGAATCAGTCGTACTGGTAGATGATTGGCAACAAGAATCCTCCTGTTCTGAATGTAGTCACTACTTCACCCCATCAGAAGGAAATATTGATCGTGGGTATATTTGCGAAGACTGTGGACAAAAGTACGGAGTCTTAGACGGTATTCAAGAACAAGGAGGGTTTGACCAGCGACTCTATGCAGTTGAATATTATTGTCCGACCTGTGATTCTAACGGGCGATCAAAATCAGAAGTGAAAGGGTACAAAGCAGTTGAAGAAGAAGATATTCAACTCTATGAGGAAGCAGCGGAAGAATGGTCAAGTTCAGATGAACTGAAAGAGTATGTACCCAATGAAGAGATTCCTCCCGGGATTAAAACGGATAGCACCCTGTTTGAAGGGAGTATTGGTGGGGGGCATAACGTTCTTCGCCACGGTTTCAAACAGTGGAAGGACATGTTCAATGACCGCCAGCTATTGGCATTATCGAAGATATTGAGATCTATTGACGGAATTGAGAACCAAAATGCTGCTGAGTATCTTCTTCTAGCGTTTTCTGATGCGTTGAGAACGAATACAGTTATGACACCATATCAATCATCTGCAAATAAATCAAACCATATTTTCAAATCAAATTCATTCGATCCTCCTCAGCAGCCTGTCGAAGGTAATGTCTGGGGAACAAAATATGGGATGGGGACGTTTGAGTCTATCTGGGAAATGGTTATTAATGGAATTAAATATGCACACGAACCAACCGAGAGATATATCGAAGAGGATGATACGATTGAGTCACCTCCATTCAGACAAAAAATCGGTGATGAAGCGTCTACTTATTGTGGAGACATGCGAGAATTAAATGGTGAAAACGAATTTGATGCAGTAATTACAGACCCACCCTATTATGACAATGTTATTTACTCAGAGCTATCTGACTTCTTTTATGTTTGGCAGCGTGTACTGTTAGAAGATGAATATGAGGTATTTGAACCTGAAAAAACACCCAGAGCTGAAAGTATTGTAGCTAATCCTGCAGCTAAGAAGGGTGCTAACGAATTTGAAGATGAAATCAGACAAGCATTTAATGCGATTTCAAAATCACTCAAGCAAGATGGTGTCCTTACCTTCACATACCATCACAGTGACGTTGAATCTTGGGGCGAACTTCTATCTGCACTCTGTGATGTAGGATTTGAGGTCACCGCGACTTATCCCATTTCTGCGGACACCCACAAGTTCTTCGAGGGAGAAGCTGTCTCGTTTGACATTATTATTGTCGCCCGTCCTGCAACAGAACGGAATCCAATTTCTTGGAACAGTCTCCGACGGAACATCTACCGAACTGCCCGGAAAACCCGCCAACGTCTAGAAGAGAACCGGGACCTCTCACGCGGCGACATTGGCGTCGTCGAGATGGGACGCTGTTTCCATGAGTACTCGAAGCACCACGGTAAGGTCGAACGGGCTGGCGAGACGATGACCGCGAAGGAGGTCGTCGACGAGATTTATGGCGTCATCCAGCACGGGAGCGACATCGGTGAGATCGACGTCTTCCTTGACCTGCTGGAGACCCCAAACGCGTCCTACGACGACCTCAATAAACTCTCCCGTGGGACAAACGCCACACCAGAGCGCATGGAGGACATGCGCCTCTACCAGATGGACGACGGCTTCAAGCTCGGTACTTGGGATGACGAGAAGCGCATCGTTTACATCCAGTCACGCGTAAACAGCGACGAAGAACTCACCGACCTCGACAAGGCGCAGTTCCTTCGCTACCGCTGGGAACATGGCAAGTCCGTCTCCGAGTACCTCAGCAAGTGGGAGATTACCGACGACCTGCGCGAGTTGTGTGAAGGACTCGCCGATGCGACTGGAGACGACACCTACCGGAACATTCTGGAGTCGCGGCTGAGCGACTACTAACTACAGCTAATCTCCGAATCAAAGTACAAATGACCTCCGAGTTTCTGAAGGAAAAGCTTCGATCAATTCCCCCTGATGAATTTGAGCAGTTCGTCGCTGACGTCTGGGCGCAATATGGTTATCAGACAGAGGTCACTCCCCCAGGGAAGGACAGAGGCGTTGACGTATGGGCGTCTCGGGAGTTCCCCTATCCCCGAACGGAGGTGATCCAAGTCAAACGATATGCCCAAGAGAATCCGGTAAGTAGCCCGGACGTTCAACAGTATTCTGCCCTGCGGAAACAGGAGAACGCCGATCTCGCTCTTATTGTCACCACGAGTAGATTCACAAGCGAGGCGAAGGAAATTGCTTCCGACCTCGGGGTGGAAATTCTAGATGCACACAGACTCGTCGCCACGGTGTCAACCGATAACCACTATCGGTTATTAGCGGAATATGCACCGATCAACGATACAGCAGGTCATCGATTATCTCTGGAACCGATGGCCGACGAGCTTGTCGAAAGTACGGGATTGGAAGACCCTGTAGCGGTTCGTGATTTGCTCTATTCGTTCTTCGACTCTCATCCCCCGAAGCCGTCTATTGGCAAGCAGGCAACGCTTCACGCATTTACCAAGCAGGATGGATGGGACCAAACGACAAGAGTGAGATGGGACTCAAAACCCTCGTTAAGCGCCCCAGAAATCGCCGACGCCCTCCTCAGGGACGCGGATCAGTTCAAGCGAGGAAGTCCGACGACCAAGAACGTCGCTCTCCGAGCGGCGATTTCCAAGATATTGGATGAGCAAATACGGCCGTCACCAGCCGAAATGTCTGCATCAGAACTCGCTGAGTGGTTCATTGAAACCTTCGACGAAGAACAGATCCCGGCAGTCTTAGAATATCCCACGGACGCATGTGAGAGTGCCGAAAAAATTATTGATACGACGGATTCTGTTGCCGTCAACAGGTTACGAGTCGCTGAAAAGCTGGAGCAAGCATACTAACTCGCTAAACTGGGACTGCGTTCAGCACGATCTCCTGAAGAGCGAAAAACAATAACACCTCGAATAAAATGATAGATGCAGATGTCGAGAGATAACCTCGTGGACGTGGAGTTCCGCCACGAGGAAGGAACTGAACTAGTGGCTGAGTTTGGAGACGCGTCCTCACTTGAGAATCACCGTCTCACCATACAGGCCAACCGTCTACAGGCGGGGCAACCGGACTCAGAACTCCGGTCGCTCTCACATCTTGACGAGGAAGACGTCAAGCTCCTCGAACACCAAGTAGACGCTGCACACCGTGCTCTCTTCGAGATGGACGGGAAGGCACTTCTCGCCGACGAGGTTGGCCTCGGGAAGACAATCGAAGTCGGGATGATCCTCAAGGAGATGCACCACCGCGGCACCGACGACGCTGTGCTGATTCTCACGCCGGCACAGCTCGCCCAACAGTGGCAGGCCGAGATGCTTGAGAAGTTCGGCCTCAAGTTCATCTGCAACTACGACGATGACTTCGCCGGCTTCGACGCCCATGACCATATCATTGCCAGCATCGACACCGCGAAGAGCGACCGACACCGCTCAACCGTCCTCGCCCGCGACTGGGACGTTTTCGTGCTGGACGAGGCTCATTATGTGAAGAATGAGGAGACAGACCGCTACGCACTCCTTGACAAGCTCTCTTACGACTACGCGTTCTTCCTCACCGCGACACCGATTCAGAACGACGTCACCGACCTCTATAATATCATCTCCCTGCTCCGGCCGGGTCTGTTTGGGACGCGTGAGGCGTTTCACCATTACTTCGTGAACAAATCACAAGAAACGCTGGTCAACCGCAACGAACTCCAAAACCGGCTTCGCGAGGTGATGATCCGCAACCGGCGCGGGGAAACGGACATCGACTTCACGCCACGCAACGTCACTACCCGTACCTTCACTCCGTCGCCTGCGGAGCGCGATCTCTACGAGGCGGTCACAGAGTACGTTCGTGGGGCATATCGAGAGAGTCAGGGACAGAAACTCGTCCTGATGACGCTCCAGAAGGAGGTTGTCAGCAGTCCAGCGGCGCTCAGGGGAACGGTTGAACGTCAGCTCGACGGCGAGGGAAGCCGACCCGCTCACGCCGACAAGCTCGAGGAGATTCTCGAGCGGATTGACGCAGTCGAGACGCCGACGAAACTTGATCGCGTCCAGCGAATCACTCAAGAAGCGCAGGAGCGCGTCGACAAGGGACGCGTTATCGTCTTCACACAATTCCGTGCTACACAGCGGGAACTTCTGGAGACGCTCGCCGAGGAGGGTTACACGACCCACGCGTTCCACGGCGGCCACTCTAGCGACGAGAAGGAGGAAATCGTCGAACGGTTCGAGGATGAAGGCGGCGTTCTCGTCTCGACGGACGCGATGAATGAGGGGCGGAATCTCCAGTTCTGCAACGTGATGGTCAACTACGATCTCCCGTGGAACCCGATGAAGGTCGAACAACGCATCGGCCGCATCCATCGCATCGGGCAGGATCGTGAGGTCTACGTGTTCAATATCGCGCTGAAGGATACTATTGAAGAATATGTGCTGGAGCGACTCTACCACAAGATCGACCTGTTCCAGCAGTCTGTCGGCGAACTGAGCGAGATCCTAACCCGGCTGGAGGAGACTGGGCGCAACTTTGAAGATGACGTGTTCGAGCGATTAGTCGAAGCGGATTCTGAGGTCGAGTTGGAGAACGACTTCGACGCGATGGCTGTCGATCTACAGGAGCAGCGCGACCTCGCCGACAAACTTGAGGATTTCAACGCCGGCGTTTTCGAGGGCTTCGACTTGGGGGCTGACGATGACTGACGCTACTCTGCCAGTTACGCAACGCACGGTCGAACAGTTCACGGAGAGCTATCTGGCCTCGCTTGGCGCCGAGATCACGAAGGAGGGTGGACGGTGGTCAATCACACTTCCCGACGGCGCGGACACCGACCTTGAATTAGATGGGGCTGTATTGGAGATCGTCGACGAACCGAACGACGTCGGCGATGATTCCCTCGTTATTGCCCCTGAGAGCCCGTTCGTGGAACGGATGCTCGATGAGGCGGCCGACAGAACGCCGGTCAGCTCGATGTCGCTCACAGGCGATCACGTCGATATTCAGCTCCCTCCGTGGATTGCTTCCGGCCCGGCTGAGGCCGTAGATAGTTCCTTCACGCCATACTACGATCGACAGGCCGTCTGTGCGCTCTTCCACGTCGGGATTGAGACCGTCAGCGAGTATCAGCGCGAGGAGCTTCACGCCGTAGCTATCGACCTCAACGATCACGAGGAGCGTCCCCGGCTCGCTGAGACATATCTTGAGATGGTTGACGGCAAGCAAGGAGAACTCGCCGATGGAAGTCCTATTGACGAACCGGTACTGACTGATGCACTTGATACGGCACGGACTACCCTCAAGAACGAATTGGCTTCCATCGTGAAGGAAACTCGTGAACGGGCGACACGTGCATTCGAGGTTGAACTTGACGAGTACCGACAGTTCGTGCGCCAGCGCCGTGACGAGTTGGAGGACGAGATCAATCGTCTGACCACGCGTGTCGAAGAGACGACCGAAACAATCGATGAAGCTTCATCACAGGATGAGCGCGTCGAGGCACTCCGGAAGCGAAAAGAACTCCAAGCGGAGCTAGACGACCTGCGTGCCGAAATAGACGATGTGACGTCTCAGATTGAGGCGGGCTTTCCCGAGAAACGTCGAGACATCCGGGAGCGACACGCGCTCACCGTTCGAATGAGTCCTGTCTCTGTAACTTCGGTCTCATACGAGCGCGGTGATCTCGACCTCACACTGGGGGTAGATGATACTACGGTCACGAGATCATATGGGTACGCCGTCGGCACTGGCGTGATGGAGGACGTAACCTGCGAACGATGTGGCCGGCCGCTAACCGTGGAGAATCCTCTCACCTTGGAAGGAAACCAAACGATCGGAAGTGCCTGCTGCGACGAGTGAGGAACTAATCACCCAACTGATAGAGTAGAAGATTAGAATTGCGGTCAATAACGTTCGCCGTAAGAGCATCGGCAGTCGTTTCGGCGGTCGAAACGCCGAAAGCACAAATCTCTGCCGGACTTCCGTACCCGATGCCGGTCAGCGTCTCTCGCAACTCAGGATCCAACTCGGCGTTCCCGATGTCGATTGTCACCACTCCAGCGTCGCGAAGTGCTTCGAAGGCCGTCGATGTCCGCGACAGAACGACCCCACCAGACTGCAAGAAGGACAGTTCCTCCGTGAGAATAGTCAACCGTCGGTTTTCTCGATCAGGGTCGTCAATAACATTCGTCTGGGATAGGAACGCCGGCGTCGTTTCGGCCGAAAACACCTCCACATCATTCTCATCGAGAAGGTCGATGATATCGTCCCGAAACGCTGCCTCGGCTTGTCCCCGATAGAAATCCCATACGGCTGTCTTTCGCACCGTAGACTGTTTCTCGTCCGAAACAAGCTTGTGAAAGGTTGCGGGGACGAACAGGTCTCCGAGACGCGGTTTAGTTGGTGTCGGGCCGAGCGTGGCCTGCGTCTGAGACGTGAAAATCCCAGAGTTGACTAACCGTTCGAGAGAGCGGTTGGCGACGAGTAAAGATGGGTCAAGCAGCGTATCGATCGGCGGTTGGAATTTGCGATCAAGTTCTGTTCGTAGCTGATCGTTGCCGTTTCTCATCGGTACCCGATTCAATACAATACCTGATAGTTGTGGTGAACTGATCGCTACACAATTCACCGATAATTCGTTTGAGAGTGACAGATAATCTCCACACAGAAGTTGGAATTGTGTTCTGTTCAACGGTATCGAGTATCTACAGGTTCGCCCGGTAGTGTGACCGAATGGAGACCCACCCAAAGTCGCGACTACTCCAGTTCGTCGACCAAGCAGTTCACTTGACCCGGCGGTGCTGTCGGACTGTGACCACGTGTTCGTCGTCGCGGCGGACTACTATCACATGGGAGCGCGACGAGTTATGTAATGCAACGCCGAAGGTCGAAATTACTAAATCCTTATCTCGTAGCTCTCGGTACAGTCGAAGTACGATGGGGGAAAAGCAAACATCGGGAGAAACGGGTATAACGAAGCATTTGTCTAACGCTGGAGATCAAATCATCCATCGATCGAAGACTTCCGGTCGCTCAGGGGGCGTGGGGAATCCCCTGACATTCGCTCCACTCCACGACACCTTCGAGCGGGCGTCTTATTATATTCGGAGTGCCGACGCGCACGAAGAATCTTCCAGCTTTGTCGCCCACGATATCGCGGGAGAAGTATTTGGGAGTCTCACTAATCTTCCGGGTGTCGATAGTGACTCTGGGTGGTGGTGTATAGATCAGACCGACGGCGCATGGTGGGGGACTGGACTCCACTCATTTGCGAAGCAATTCCAGGTTCCTGCAAAATCGCACTTCCATATCGAGAACACTCACCACAACGGGAGTGCTGTCTGGATTGCACCGGTCGGTGACCGTCTTCGAGGCGTTGAGGCCGTTACTTTCGCTGGTGATCCCTCTGACCAACCGGGCGATGGAAAGACTCTTCGAGAGTCGATACGGCGGCCAACCATCTCTTTCCTCCTTTCCGCTGAGCAGCCTTCGGGGCTCGCTGAAGCGACTCGAACGGTCAATATGCCATTCTATACTAACCAAGAAAAGCCTGAAAGCGAGCTTGTTGGTAGTGCTGAGAAAGACGAGTGGAAAGACCGGAGAGGGACGTTCGCGATCCCTGCATCAAACGAGAATCTTCAGGCAAGGGTTTGCCAGTCTCTTGAACAGACAGACGGTCCGCATGGTCCAGAAGTCGAGGTCACAAACCCGTATTTTGGACTTCACACCAAAGCAGCAGAGGACTTCGGCCGCGCTCAACTCTCGCTTCCGGACGCACAGAACCTCGCATATAGGTTCGCCGCGTACGAGCGTCTCTCTGCGCATCCCCCGGATATTACTGACCTAAGTAATCTCAGTCCTGGCGACCAACTCAAGGTCACTAGCATTGAACTTACATATCTACCGGAATGTGGCATTTCGTTTGCCCCGGCAAATGCAGAAGTCCACGTCACTCAGTAACCTCCTCAAGGAATGAGAAGCCAATACTGTTCTTACTTAAAAAACCAGAATAATTTTTGATTGTAGGAACCTTATTACGCGATAGAGGATGTAGAATGGAATTTGATAACCCAACAGAAGCAAGTAACGACTCCGAAGACGAACAGTCAAATGTCACCGTACAAATTCCCGTTGAACAGAAGTAACTGTGGGAAGAAGTGGCGTACGTAAATTAGAGGCCTCCTTTTTCGTTCCAGTGTTCGAGGTAGTCAATGCAGTCCTGTCGCATCTTCCAACGTTGGTGTTTCTTTCGAAGCTTCTGAACGCCCCCGTAGAACATAATTAGGCCCAATAACAGCCATTCTACGATGGTTCCCATTGCTGCGATTGTACCGATTGATGCTGACATGAACCAGTTGAGGATTTCTGCGAACATTTCTTAGAAGTTAGACTCGACACTAAAAAAGCTTCTCCGACAATTGCTCAAAAAACGTAACGTTCGAAGGCGAATGGAGATATTTTCTCACAATCGGTCGTTGATTTGCGCAGATGCTACCGGCGTTCGCCGTTCATGAAATCGGTGGCCGGTCGGACCGACACACCGAGTTTAGTTGTCTGTACGTCCGTCGTACTCAGACGTAGAAGATATTGCGAATTTGGAGGAATGAACTCCTCCGACCTCTAACCTTTCATTGAGAACACTCACGCCAAAGTCAACACTCGGGCGAAAGCTTGGAGTCGGACAACTTCTAATTGAATCTAATCTGAATCTCTGCGTTCCTCGACTCCATTTTCAGATAGGATGCTAAGAGAGGCACTGTCTAGTTTTCCTCCTCAGCTGGCGTGCGTTCATCGAGTGCTTGGTGCGGTCGCTGAACATTGTAGTAGTGGACGAACGACGCAAGCCACTGGCGGACGCTCCGCCGACTGCCCACCCACGACGAATGGAAGCGGTCGATCCGCATCTTAAGGGTCTGAAACCACTTTTCGATCTGGTTTCGGTCAGTGTAGTCAAGCCGACCGCTCAATTCTAATCGAGAGAGGGCAGTCAGATATCCATAGCCATCGACTAGAAACACAGTTTCTGAACAATCGTGTTTCTGGGTGAGGCCGTGGAGGAACGCAGCCGCTGGATCAGTGCCTCGTCGTCCAAACACGGCAGCATCGAGCAGCAGCTTTGTGTCGAGGTCAATTGCAGCATACACCCAAGACCACTCACCATCGATCCTGACAGCGGTCTCATCGACCGCGACCCGCGTCGGCGTCGCCGACGGCGGGTCGCCGACGCTGTCAGCTAACCGATGTACCCAACTCCAGACCGCTCCATGCGTCCGATCAACGCCGAGGAGCCCAAGAATCGCTGCTGTTTCTCTGAGCGAACATCCGGCAGCGTGGAGGCGGACGGCGAACGCCCTGACGGGCGTCGCCGTCCGCTCCCGCTGCCAACATTCAAGAGTAGCCGTGTCTAACGTCTCTCTGAGCAGGTTTGCGAGTTTCATTCCAACCAACCGCACAACCTGCTCACTTCTCAAACCGCGCTAACTAGACAGTGCCCTAAGAGATAAAGAGATACTGTTCTGACAAGAATGGTGGCGTTCGAGTAAAACAATCTCACCTGAACTCAGCCAACTATTACTTGTTTTAGGGGGAAAGCATAAGTGATAGGATATCTTAATCAGATTCGCATAACATATGAGTACGGAATTGTTCACAGCACTGTTCGAAACTGGAGTGTACGTCACTCTGCTAGCCATGCTCGCAGCAGCGGGGTATCAAGCAGTCACTGGCATCCTTCAGTAAGAACAGTCAATCCCTCCATGAGTCAAAACACAGACCAACTCGACCCCGACGAACAGGTCCCGACAAATGTCCTCGAAGAGCAACAGTACACCGACTTGTCGAGTGAAGAGCAGGAGCGACTGAACGAGTATATGAACTCAGTCTCCGAAGTTGAGCAGGACCGAAAGTGGCGGACTCTGTTCGATAATGCTCCGTCAGCGACGCTTCCGTTCATTGTCTACTGCACCTACGTATCAGCCAATGCGCTGGTCGCCACAATCATCTTGATAACTAAGACGCAGGGAATATTGCCGTACTACCTCATCATAGCAGGAGCAATGATTCTCCCGCTGATTGCACTGCCATCTGGTTCGTTCACCAACACCTTCAGTTGGGTCAGAAACGCCGTATCCAGCTGAAGAACGCCGTCCTAAGCTCGCAGTGAACCAGTCTAACGCCCGCTCTCAGCCGTTCGGGCTATATCCGAAAGGAAAGAATCAATCCATCCTTCCACACGGCTGACGACTACGCTCTACAAGTAGTCTTCCAAGAAAGTAAGCAAGTAGCCGATTAGGGTACCGAGGAGAAGTGTATAGGCACTTCCCTGTAGAACGCCGGTATAGGTGAGCCAAGAAGCGGAAAGAAGTACTACTGAAAATAAACCACCAACTACCATTACCATTCTCCATTGGTATTTTAGGCCTTGTTCCTTCGCAGTGTTCCATTTATCAAATGTTGTTTCAATCAACTTCTCTGCATCATCTGGATTCTCAAGTAACGGTCGAATCGCATTTTCTTGAGGTTGGTTAGTCTGTGGAGTCGGATTTTGGATTGTTGAAGGTTCTGGAGCGGTCTGGCCTTGCAATTGAGGCAGGTTCGGGTAATTGAGAATAATATTTTCTTGTGGAATATCATGTTCTTCGTGCAGATGAGTAGCCATCTCGTCTAAGGAATCCAACTCCTCTGTGCAGAACTCACAGGAATAGGGTGCGGGCATATTCTTAATACGAATGTTAACAAGCGAATGAAATAAGAGTGTTTACTTAACCAACGGAATTCTAGAAAGACCAGTCAAAATTGTGGCTACGTGGCTCCTCGGCGAGTCCACGACCTGCTGCCTTCCCTCCGGCGTAGGAATCTGCTTGAATCGGACCAGTCTCAATCCTCACGGTCTTCCCACCATTACCTTGCTTCATTCCATCGACCAGATGTTCCAGGATTACGGCTTCGCCCTTGTGGACCTGACCGATTTCAGCGTTTTCGACGACACCACCTGAATAAAGTCCGGGGACGACTGGACCTCCTCCACTGCCTCCATTCCCACTGCCACCTCCGACGCCGGGAATACTCGGCAGAGAGATGTCGCTCTTAAACTCAATCAGTGAGATGAGCTTGAGTTGAATCAATAATAAGATCGTTGTCTGCTCCCGCAACGAGGATTGTACTGCTGAAGACAGCTTGAACAACCATAAGTGCCCCTCGGCGAAGTGAGCGAACAGGTTATCTACTTCTTCGTATATGCCCTTAGCCTGCTCATTAGCCTCAGAAGGAATTACTATTTCATCGACAAATAGAAGTCACCAATAAATTCGTACCACGCACTGCGCTCTGCTTGCGTAGGTGTATGGGATGACTTTGATTTGTTCTGAAAACGGGCGGCGTACTCCTCTGCAAGGAAAATATCGAGGTTAGCCGTGGATTGACACTGACACTTTCGATCGGACAGCCGATAAGAGAGATATGCCTTGTAAATCATACGCAATTCTTTGGCCCCAACTGGATACTCCGAACCACTGCCCTGCTTCTTCGAAGCCATCTTGGACAAACATGTCTCCAGCCTTGCCAAATTTTCCCTCTGTAGCCAAGGAGATGGCCTTGTCGTCCAATTCAGACCTGCAATTCGTTGTCATTAGCAGTCAACCTCCTTGAAAGGGTCATGCTTATGTCTTCCTGCTGCCTCTACCGGAGAATTCACATCTGGAAGAATGGGTTTTGCCTCAGCCTATCAGTATATATTGCTTTCAGCCAGTAATAGAGTCTATAGCTTAGATATTGTATATAGTTCTATAACCTCCATAGTTATAGTAATTAGCATGGCTAATCCAAAAACTCCTATAGTTGCCTGAAATCCTTGAAGATAGTCCAGAATAATTGTTGGTATGCCGGCTGAGATTAATAGGCTAAGAAAGGCAATAATGGCACCGAGAATTATGGCGATCGCGGGCAACGGTTCTCTTTGCTCCCGCCAATTATTCACATGAAAGGATACTGTCGATTCTGATTGCGACATATTATCCCCGTCGAAATATGTGAATATAAGGTTGGTTTTATAATCACCGGAGGGGGAAGTATCAGATATATTATAAAATAATTCAATTGGGGCTATTCCATCTGAAGCACTCTCCGACATGATTTGTGGAAGCAGTTCTCCTCGTTGCAAAGGATATTTTTTACTAACTTTATGCCATTCTGGCTTGTCGGCGAAATATGCTTGTGGAATACCAAGGTTAGTGCCGAAGGGGTCTACTACCCGTTTAGGCGCTATTCCGCTATGGGTTGCTGGTTTACCTGCGATGATATTGTTACCTTGTGGTCTTTTCACTTCACTTATGCTAGTTATTATCCCCCCTACCCCTTTGTGAGAAAGGACATTAGGATGAGGATGAACTATCGATAATTTGTTCCGTTCCGGAATTCCATACCCAGAAAGGTAAATAGAGACACGTACGGTTTCTCCCGGATTGACCTCTGGAGTCCTTAACACAGGGACAATAGTGTATCGGGCTTGTGTAGTTTCAACTGCAGTCTGACTTTCAAACGAAAACTCGTCTTTAATCCATTGTGTTAAATCAAAGTCAATGACTTTGTCTAAATCGGTCAAGGTTTCCCTCTAGAGCCTTAACCAGCAATGACAATAATAATATTTCGCTGGATTGTCTTCATTACCGGAAATTAGTTTTTGGTATCACTTTCGCTCTCCGAACGGCTCGATAGACTACCGGATGCTGTAGTGCCGCATCTTGGGTTAATTCCTGTTTCGACGAGCCGCGCGACCGTCGCCCGAGAGGTCTCGGCACAGTCATATTCTGGTACCGCGCTCGTGGTTGGGACACTCCTTCAGCGGTTCGACGGCCGGGGATAGATATAAAACAAGCACCATTCTGTCATCCTTCATGGAAGTTTCCGCTGAGTGGGTTCAATTCGAAATTCCGTATATACTACAGGTGGAGGACTCTTTCGAGGGCAACAAGGCCGCACGATTTCGTTCCAGTATTGAAGGCGTGCCAGCCGAGCTTCAATTTAAAAAGGAAGCTCGCGAGGGTGCAGAGGGCGAAAGGCCGGGGATGATGTTTGGACAGGTTGAGGGCGACCGATTAGGGAATGTCTCCTATACGAAGGTCAAGGTCGGTTTCGACAGGCAGTTGCTTGACGCTCTACCCGACGACCTTGATGACGATTTTGAGGCCGTGAAAGAGGGCAGCCCGACCAAGTGGCTGAAGAACCTCGACGGACGAGAAGGGCGAATCATACGCGCCGCAGTAGACCACGTGAATCAATTCTTGGAAGTGTATCGTGCCTCTCTGGAGTATTACTGGATTCGTGGTGTTAGCCCCTCAGAGGTCGTTTACTTCATGCGGGCAACGGTGTTCGAGAATGGAGATACGTACGACCACGGCACTATGTATCCGGGGAGCGCACTGACGCCCGGAACTTCAACCATCGACAAAGAGGCCCACGATACAATCGAAGCCCGACTGGACACAGAACACAAAGTCCCCATCACGATTTCTCTTCGTTTGGACGCTAGGGACAAGCTCGACTTGGGCGAATATCGGCTCGCGGTCATCACCGCTGGGACGATGTTTGAAACATTCCTCAAAGACGGGCTAAAGGACCTAATGACGGCCCAAGGTATACCTGATGACGAGATAGAGTCAGTGTTTGTAGATGACGGAGACTACACTTCCATTACGACGCTTGCGAAAGAAACGGTGCCTAAAACGCTCCACTTTGACTTTGAGGCAACTGATGAGTTCGAGGCGTGGGACGAGAAAACGAGGGAGATGCGGAACCGGGTTGTTCACGAAGGATACGTGCCTTCCGAAGAAGAGGCGAGAGCGGCATATGAGGCCGCCGACGATGCGGTGGAGTTCTTGACTGACAAGATGATTGAGCGTCATGAGAAACTAAGAGATTAGGTGAGCAGAACCGGTGTCGTATTTTGAGGCATTCTTCGCTACTACACTAAGTTGGACTATCTAACGCTTATTCAGAATACCATGACTCTATCCTTTGGATAGCGTGGATGTCGTGCTTGTAATATCGTCGCTCGCCGTCTGGTTTGTACACCGCAATACCATATTTGTCCGAATCAGGTCGGTACCACTTTTCGGGATACTCACTTAGCACACGGTCAATCCGCTTCTGTCTCTGGTTACTGTAGCAGTCAGAGCACAAACCATCAGTAGAGTCTCGACCGACACCGATGTAGACTGACGCAGTATATGTATCCCCACACTCGTTGCAATCTCGCTCTTCACTGTACGTCTTCTTGGAGGTCATATTGCCTCATTATTGGTAGACTGCATATATTGGTTGAGATTGTGTACCCGTAGCTAGCGGTGTAATCGAGTTGAGGTACAACTCGATCGTTTCTTTGCCCGAGTATCTCCGAAGCACCGATATTCGTTAGAATCACGTCTCATGCTCCTAGAAGAGGACGGGAGTGACATTAACGCGATTGGAATTGACTGTTGTCCGATGGCGATGTAGATGCCAGTAGATAGGGGCCCAGAGCAAATATGTAGAATTTATGCTCGGATTCACTCTTGCACGTGACTAACGCGCTTCTGATAAAGGTATTGGAATTCTGACGCTCCTGGACTTGGTACTCGTGAATGCTGAATCAAAATCAAGCATGCGAGAAGTTACCCGCGAAGGGTTCTAATCGAAACCCAGTTCCCGCCTTCATTCTCGTACTCCCCGCCATTCATCTCAAGGAGTTTGGCGGCCGCACTGGCGAATTTTGTAATTTTTATATAATTTAATACTCCTTCGATAAAAATCATTCCACAGCTCATAGGAGTTGCTATATCGAACCAATTTCGTCAGGAGAGAATCGCTAAAGCGGCGATGAGTGCAAGATCTCTGTTCCACATACGGAATCTACAAGTAGATATGACGGTCCTCAGTAGGATGGGTCGATGAACGAGCCGATTCATTCGTATCTGCAAACCGACTACGAGGACATCGAGCAGTTGTATCGGAACAACATCTACCGACTGAGCATTTAAGTGGCGATAATCGCCACCTCTACCGCTTCCGATTGTACTCGTTGCTCCACCCGGACCTTCGGTGAACCGTCCGACGGTAGTCGTCCGACTGGTATTTAGACGAGTCGGAGCAATCTCCCCCAGTCAATAACTTCCATACCGCCCTTGGGTCCCTCGTCTTCGTCATCGTCCTCGCCACTTTTATTTGAGAAGAAGGGAAGTCGAGAGGGTAGGTGTATGTGAATAGTGACCGAGACTAATGTCACTACTGAAAAGGTAGCGAGTGTTTCGAGAGCGTTCGTGAGGTTTTGAAGCAGAGACGGTGCGTCTGAACCTGTGATAAGGACGACAATGACCAATACTCCGAGTTCGTATACCATAGCTGGTGGTTTCGGGATGTTGTATATAAAGTTGGGAACCGATTCGCAAATACAGGCTTTTTCGATGTAGTCACCGGATGATTTTAACAGCGGATTGGTCGTGAGGGCCTGTATCGGCCTATCTCGCTTAAAAAACGACTAAGTTCGACTAAGTTGTCGGGCAGTTGAAAACGGTATGAGCGGTGAGGTAGTGGAGCTATTAGTAGCTCCTGACTATCATCGTTATCACGACATTCTTAACAAAACCTGTATCATCAACAGAACCTGATTTTCTATCCACTCTCGCGGGGATCTTCGACGAGTTCATACAGTCCTTCGTGGATTTTTCGGGCGTTATCGTGCTCGACGAATCGGCCAAGTCTATCGCGGACGTACTGAAGACTGTACCCGGTCTCTTCGGCAGCGAATGGAGCTGTCACGCGGCCTTCGGTGAGCAAATCGAGTAGTATCTTATCTGCAGGGCCGAGATCGTCTTCATCAAGCATTGGTGGTATACCAACTATTGGTGTGTCTCCGTCTTAAGGCACAATGCTGTAGCATATTGTCATTATATTATTACCCTTAGGCCCTAAGTATTATGGTGTGTCGGACCCTCTCTAGGTGTGGAGCCGAGGGCATTCATAGAACCACCGGACACTGCCCTCGTGCTTCCCACTGGTACCGACGCAGCACAGGCCGATGCCCACGACAGACACGCGCATCAACTCTTGTCCGACCATCACCGAGCGGACGCTCTCAGCATCGGTCTCTTACCGACAGTCGCCCGGTGAGCAACGTCCAGGAACGCAGCCGTTCCGAACCAGCGGCCAGCACAGCACCGATGACTTTTCACGCGCACGCGCGAGGCGATGTTTGTCGCTCCCACTAGGAAGTGGTGACACAGCATGACCACCAGCCGAAGCGACACGCTCACGCCCACCAGTACACAACCCCGTCGTTCGCCCACCACTAGAGGTCGGACGACTATCCAGAGGGTTGGGCGTAGGTTTATACGCGATGCCGGGGCCACGTACCAGTGCCCCCGTGTTCCCGTGACGGTGCGTGTACAATCTGTCTCGATTCGCCTCCCACGCAAACACAACCACGTTGTACTGAACGCAGCCCGGTATCGATCAGGCGTCATCGGCCACACCGGCATTCGACGGTCACCGACGCCCCAGCAACCACGGGCCCCACACTGTGCGCGCACACCGAACACGCACCAGCGCGCCACTTCCACACCCACAACACTGTGGTCTTACAGTGTCGTGCCCGTCAATGGCCTGCTCAGAGCCAATCTGAGTCCACATAGCTCGATGGCTATCCAGAAAAACAACCCCCATCGCAACAACGCAGAACACGTCCAAGAGCGCCTCGGCAACCACCGCGAAGTCCTCGAGGCGCTCTCCGAACTCGACAACGAACTCAGCAGCGACGCGAAAACCGCGCTCGAAATTCTCGACCAGCTCGAGGGTCAGGAATGACGCTGCTCGTCCAACGCCGACTGCACCTGGTCGTTGATCAACTCGTTCAGCGTCGCCGCCGCCTCACCAGCATCAATCTCTCCGTCCTCGGTGAGGTCAGAGACCGCCGTGAACGCTGCCTTCCGCTTTTGCTCGGCCTCGGACGCCGCATCGGGCGACAGCGCGAAATGACACCACATACACCGGTCGCGATTGCGCGGCGTCTCCCGGTCACATCGCGGGCAGTCGATCGGTCCGATTTCCTCCGGATCCTCGACCTCAACATCCTTGCCGTGCAGGCGAGCATACGTCCGCTCGTTCGACTCCTCACCAAAGCGAGCAAGATACCGCCGCGTATGATCGCTGCCGCGCTTGCGGCCTTGGCGGTCCTCGATACGACCCTGGCTCATCCCGAGCAAGACGAGCCAGCGCGTATTCGACTTCCTGAAATTCGTCGGCGTCACCGCCTTCGAGACGTCAGCACGTCCGGCGGCGTTCTTGAAGTACCCAAGGAAGGAGTTGTAGGAAGGCCGCTCTGTCTTGGAGAGCTTCGACCAAAGGTGGTCGTTGTCGCTGCCAGGATGGTCGTTCAGCCAGCGCTGAAGGTACGGCACGGACATCACGAGATGAATCGTTCGCTCACCACGCTTGCCGTCCACATGCAGTCCAACAGTATGCTCGGAGTCATAGATATCACCCACTCGCAAGTCGAAGAGTTCACCCCCACGCAGCCCAGCCTCGAACTGCACCGCGAACAACGCCTTGTCCCGTGTGTTATGCGCGGCATCGACCATCGGCTCGACGTCGTACTCCCACTTGAGGAGGTCACGCTCCGACGGAACGGGATTGAAGTCGTTGCTGGTGGTCGTCGGAATCCACGCGAGACTGTCCGTAGTCTCGTCGCGTTTCAACCGATAGCGGCCGAACGAACGGATCGCAGTCCGGTAGTCCTGATTCGTATGCTCGTTGGTGTACTCGTCGTGGATCCAGCGGACTATCGCCTCGGCAGCGGTGCGGTATTCGAGGGTGGCTCCGAGGAGGCCGACGTCTTTGAGGAGGGCTTCGATGTCGTCTTCGGTGTCGATGCCAGCGGCTTCGGCTTCGTCGTTCTCTCGGAAGTCACGGACGCTCGGCCAGTCGACGAGCAAGGCCATGCGCCGGCAGTGCCGGAGGAGTTTGAGTTGCCGGTGGTCGCCGACTTCGCTCTGCATGAGTCGCATGTTTTCGACCATCTTGAGGAGATGATGGCGGTCTGCTTCGAGGGGGACTTCGGGGTCTTTGTCGGGGTGGTCGCCGCTGAGTCGGGAGCGAAGGGTTTCAACTTGGCCGCGTGGGTCTGCGCCAGTCATACTGTAGGGGTTTATGTATTGGCTTGTAAGGTTTCACCTAGAAGCCCACCCCTGGCTTCGAACTTCGGATTCGCGTTCATCGTCTAAGAGTGGTCGAACCTCGTCACTGGGCAGTCGGGAAACCTGCGTCTGAGTCGCATCCACGCGGCTCGTTCACCTATTTTCGAACGTGGCAACAAGCCATTTCACTATCGAAATCCAAGTTTCGACCGGAGGCATCGACCAATGTCATCGCCAGATAGCAGTGCGAAGTCGATGTACCATCGGTTGAGAGACAACCTAGACGAAAAGGGCGAGATAATGGTCAAGACGGCGGGCGGCGAAGAACTCGAACTACACGGGCACAACGTCGAGTTCGAGGACGAACCGTACATGCGAATCGAGGCCGACGACGAGGTTCACTGGGTCGATACGACTCACATCGCACATTACTGGATTCACGAAGAGATTTGACCCGTCGGCGTGGAGTTTATCGCTCGAACTGACCGACGTTCGTAAAATCGTCGGTGCCGCAACTCGAACATTCGTCGGGTTTCGAGATGAACACCGACCCGCATCCTTCGCATTCGTAGAGGTCGGGACCTTTCCTCTCTTCCTCGTCGTCGTCAGGCGCGGTGTCCTTGGGACCGGAAGCCGACGACCCGAGCGCCTGTTTTACTCGGGTGACGGCTGCGGAGAGCATTCGTCTCAATAATTGTGATTGCTTACTGTGAGTACAAAGTCTTTGTTGTCGGATTACCGCCCGGCACGGGGAGGCCATCAGTCGGTCCCACTACCTTCGACTTTGGTAGTCGTGGTTCGAGTGGTCGTTAACAAACCCATAATAATCACCGGTGCTATCGTAACTCTAACTGCGTCCTCCGGGATGGACGTGTCCGGGCGTGCGAGTGAGGTCTGCACTTCCCGAGACGGTTCTCAATCGGTTGCAGATGGCCAGACGCCGTCTAAACCGTGTCACGTTTGTGTCAAGGACTCCCCCATGGTAACCGGACACCGCTTTCTGTGGACTTACTCGTCCTCGGGTCGCGGGAGCGCGACGAACGACAACTCGACGATGCTGAACGGGTCGTACACCGACTGGTGACACTGACAGTAGATGTCGTTCGCCGCACCGAACTTCCGACTGTCGGGGAGCGCCTTGAACCCCGGCACGCAACAGAAGTGCGTACACTTGTTCAGGTTGGCCATGAACCCCTGCGCCGTACTGGCGGAAATCCATTCGTTGCCTTGCTCGGCCATCTGCTCGAACCGGGTGCTACGGATTATCTGAACCGGCATGGTGCCACCGGGCGGCACGTCCTGAGAGCGCCACGTCGCCAATGCCGGTTTTCCGAGTCCGCTCTCGCCGATGCCGTTGCCCCACGACTCGTAGTCCTCGAAGTCCGAAACGTTCACTCGCGCGCCCGCCTCGACTTCTTCCTGTTGCCACTCGTACGGCGAAGAGTTGGCGTATCGGAAGAAGTTGTCTTGGTCGGCGTCCGGTGCGACGCCGGGATACGTCTGGACGCCGCAGTACTGGAACCACTCGCTGGAGTAGGTGATGCCGCCGAGTTGCATCTCGGCGACGGTAAACGTCTGTCCTTGTTCTTGGACCTCCCTCACTTCGGGCCAAACACCTTTAACGAAGCCTTCGTCGTCTATCTCGATGGGAATCTGGGGCATCCCACGCGGTGCCGGGCCGTCGATGTTCTCGACGCCGAAGTACTGGACGATACCACCACCCGCTCCCGTCGGTGCAGTCGCGCTGTTGATGCTCGCGGCCGCGCCGGTGCCGATACCGACGAGTGCCGCACTCCCGACCACACCTTTCACGAAACGCCGTCGTCCTGACTCTACTGGATACTTGTCGTCCTCTGCGGCCATACTTTCCCCCAGATGGACAACGGGCGCGACGGCTAAATTGGTTGCTCTGGTAAGAGGAACGTACGGTCAGCGAGGCGAGAAGACGAGGGGAAACAGTCAGGGAGACGACCGGTAGCCACTGTCTTTTTGCGTTCTCACAGAGTTCGGATGGCCATGTCCCTCTCGAAAGAAGAGCGCGAACGAATCGAACGGTTCGTGGCCATGCCGCGTCACGAACGGACGCCGGACCAACTGTGTCCAGAATCAGACGGACGCTCGGCACGCGAAGACGACGAGTAGCTACTCGGCGACTGCGAACGAATCACCGCGTTTCTCGACGAGGTTTCGCTCGCGGAGCGTCCGCAGAATACTGTACAGAGTGATCTTCTGCAAGTCGAGTTGCGACTGCAGTTCGTCGATGCTAGCGCCACCTGCATCGGACGCGGTGGTTCCGGTGGCCGCCGTCCTCTCCGTGGAGAGATACAGGTAGACGAGTTTCGCGCGCGGCGAGTCGAGTTCGTTCGGCAGCGGTTCGGTCGATGTCGTCGGTCGTTGAACGCTCATTCGAGTATTCGACGGAAGTAGTTCGACGATAATAAATCCCCATTTCAACGATTGTCGAAAACATCGTGTTCTTCACGGTAAATCAGGCCCGTACGGCAAAATTTGTCGTCAATCAGCGGCCGCTTCGATGAGATTTGAGCCATCGACCGGCAGGAAATGGTTCTGTATCGACACGACAGTGGGCCGGTGGGTTTATGTAAAGTCGAGCGGTAGCGCACCGCATGAGTCCGGCACCCGAGGACGAGCGGAATTCCCGCGAGAAGTCGGCACTCTCGCCCGACGAACTCGACATCGAGGAAGACGAGAACGTCGTCTCGTTGGACGAAGGCCGCTACGTCATCGGTGCCAACGAACGCCCGAACGTGCCGTCGGAGGCCGCGGGTAGCGGCGACGGAAGTAGCGCAGGCACGGGACCGGGAGCAGGGCAGGCTGGCGAGGAGCCACCCCAGCAACCGAATCCACTCGACGCCGAGGAGGCTACTGGCGCTCCGAGCACTGGTCGGCCTGCCGCCGACTCCGCGTCGGTCAAGCAGTGGTTGGAGAACGACCTGCAAGGAACGAGCGCGCAGTACGGCTTCCACGTCACGGCGAAAGCTGAAGAGTCGATTAGTCACCAGCAGATGTTCTCCGACGACGTGACGACCGTATTCGACAGTCTGATGCGGTGGTACGCCCAGCAGTTGACTACTTCCACGGCCGTCGAAGACGTGCTTGGCATCTTGCTGACCGAGTCGAACGTGCGCGTTCGTTACTCGCCGTCGTGCTTGCAAGCGATTCTAGAGTCCTACGACCTCGAACCTGACGACTCCATCGCCGACCTCTTCGAAGCCGTCCAAGACGGTCACGGCATGGTGTTTCCCCCGGAAGACGTGTGAGTGACGTTTGTAGAGTGTGTCAAACTGTAGAGAGTGTCAAATTATCAGGTGCGAGAGTGGGGCACGGGTTTTATGTACTCCGCTTCGATGTTTGAACCAGAGAACGTCATGGGAGTGCAACAGGCTGACCCCGAATCGGAGCAGTCGTCCGACGAGGACGCTGAAACCTTGCAGGACGTCGAGACACGCCAAGTCGTCGAGTTCCGACTCGGAGAGGACTACTGTGCGATAGACATCGGCGAAGTAGACAGCATCGTCGAAATCAAGAAGGTGACGCGAATCCCTCGCACGCCAGACTCCATCGACGGCGTGATGGACCTCCGTGGGGAGACGACGGCGATACTCAATCCGCGCACCCACCTCGGCATCGAGAGCGACGCCCCGGAACAGGCCGAGCAGAACGTACTGGTGCTAGACCGACCGGACGACAAGCAGAAGATAGGCATCCGGGTGGACGAAGTCCGGGAAGTCTCGACGTATCCGGTCACGCAAATCGACACCGAGCAAGACCTCTCGAACCTCGACACGCAGGGCATCGAAGAGAAAGTCTCGCGGGGCATCATCCGCAAGCCCAACGGCGACGACGAACTCGACTTGGTCGTCTGGGTGGACATCGACGTCATCATCGACCAGTTGAACTGAGCGTCTAGACGGCTGATACTGACACTCGTTGGAGGTTTTCTCAGCTATCACGGTCCAAGCGTCCGCTTTCGGGCGAACATCAACGCTGATAATTGCAGGGGAGCATTTATTTGACCCCCTTTCAAACCAAGCGCTTGGTGACTGCGTATGGCAAAGAACGTGCTAATCGTTGACGACTCGGAATTTATGCGGAATCTCCTCCGGGAAATTCTCGAAGAAGAGTTCGAAATCGCCGCCGAGGCGGAGAACGGGGTGGAGGCAGTAGAACTGTACAACGAGAAACAACCGGACCTCGTGATGATGGACATCGTCATGCCGATCCGTGACGGCATCGAGGCGACCTCCGAAATTAAGGAAGGGAGCCCCGGTGCGAACATCATCATGTGTACGAGTATCGGGCAGGAAGAAAAGATGAAGAAGGCCATCAAGGCCGGTGCAGACGGATACATCACGAAACCCTTCCAGAAGCCGAGCGTGATGGACGCCATCAACGACGTCGTCGCATGACACGGGCAGTCGTCGTCGATGACTCTCACTTCATGCGGACCGTCATCTCCGACATCCTCGAAGACGGCGGGGTCGAAGTCGCCGCGCAAGCCCGCGACGGCAAGCAAGCCGTGGACGCGGTCGCGGAACACGACCCAGACGTCGTGACGATGGACGTGGAGATGCCTCGCATGAACGGCATCGAGGCCGTCGAGGAGATCATGGCGACGACCCCGACGCCAGTGTTGATGTTGAGCGCCCACACGGAAGACGGCGCGGACGCGACGTTCGAGGCACTGGAGAAAGGTGCCGTGGACTTTCTGGCGAAACCCGGGGGAGAGGTCTCGACGGAGATATCCTCCCACGGTGACGCGCTGGTCGAGAAGGTCGAGTCCGCGACGCGAGCGGACCTCTCGTCGGTCGGGACGAGGGACCCGGAACCAGAGTCCGGGACCATCGACGCCGACCACGGTTACGTCGAGAATCCGACGGTCGTCATCGGCGCTTCCACGGGCGGCCCCCGAGTGGTCGAGCGCGTCCTCTCGGACCTCCCGCGCGATGCGGACTTGCGAGTGCTGGTCGTTCAGCACATGCCCGACGGGTTCACCGAGCGGTTCGCCGCTCGACTGGACCGCCGGAGCGAGTACGACGTGGTGGAAGCCGACGACGGGATGCGAATCGGCGGCGGCGAAGCAGTCGTCGCACAAGGTGGCTACCACATGGAAGTGGCGGGCTACGGCGGCGGTCGCATCCGGATTCGACTGAACGAAGACGAACCCATGCACGGCGTGCGCCCGGCAATCGACGTGACGATGGAGTCGGCCGCGAAGAAGGTCTCGGACCCACTGACGGGCGTCGTCCTGACCGGTATGGGCAAGGACGGTGCGGTGGGCATCGAGGCAATCAAGGGCGTCGCTGGCGCGACCATCGCACAGAACGAAGAGACGTGTTCGGTGTTCGGCATCCCCGCTCGCGCTATCGAGACAGGGTGCGTGGACAGCGTCCTCCCCGCGGACGAGGTGAGCAAGGAAATACTACGGACGATTCAGGCTAACGGGTGAGAACGAATGGAAGACTACTTACAAGAATTCATACGCGAAAGCGAGGAGAACATCACGGAGTTGAACAACTCGCTGCTCGAACTGGAGGACGACCCCAGTGACGAGGAGGCGATGGACTCGATTTTCCGGACGGCACACACGCTGAAAGGCAACTTCGGCGCGATGGGCTACCAGAGCGAGAGCGACCTCGCACACGCGCTGGAAGACCTACTGGACGAGATTCGGCAGGGTCGGATGGACGTGTCGCCGGAGATTATGGACCTCGTCTTCGACGGCGTTGACGAAATCGACCGCGCGCTCGACGAAATCGAGGAGAACGGCGAGTCGAGTGCCGACCACGAGGAGACCATCGCCGAGATTCGCGGCGTCCTCGAAGCAGGTGGCATCGCCAGCCAGTCGGCCGACGAACCAGACACCGAGTCGGCTGATGCGGGCGACGAGACGAGTGGCGATGCTGACGACGACGCGGACAGCGACGACGAGGCTCTCGAAGAAGCACTCGCCAAACTAGACGACCCCGCGACGCTAGCCGCCGTAGAGACGCCAACGTTCCACGTGGCCGTCGATATGAGCGACGCGCAGATGAAAGCCGTAGACGGGATGTTCGCGCTACAGGGGTTGAGTGACGACCTCGACATCCTCGGTGCGGTTCCCGACGTGGACGCCATCAACGAAGGCGAGTACGAGGACGGCTTCGACGTGTTCGTCGGCGCAGACAGCGCTGGCGAAGTCGAGGCGGTCGTCGGAGCGGTCAGCAAGATTACCGACGGCACCGTCACGCCAATCGAGGCGGACGCCATCGACGTTGCGACCGAGGCCGCCGCCGCCGCGCGCAAGCAGGCCGAAGCGGAGGCGGAGGCTGAAGCCACAGATGGCGAAGACGACGATTCGTCCGAGTCCAAAGAGAGCAGTTCCAGCAAGTCCGGTGGCGAAATCGAGGAGATTCAGTCGGTTCGCGTGGACGTGGACCAACTGGACGACATCCACGGACAGGTCGAGCAACTCGTCACGAGTCGCATCAAGCTTCGTCGGTCGGTCGAGCAGGCCCAGCTAGACAGCGCCGAAGACCACCTCGACGAACTGGACAAGATTACGTCCAGCCTGCAAGACACCGTGATGGACATGCGACTGGTGCCGCTGAAGAAGGTCGTCAACAAGTTCCCGCGACTCGTGCGGGACCTCGCTCGCACCCAAGAGAAAGAAATCAACTTCGAGATGGAGGGCACCGACATCGAGTTGGACCGCACCATCCTGGACGAGATTAGCGACCCGCTGATGCACCTGCTTCGGAACGCGGTAGACCACGGCATCGAGCCGCCAGCCGAACGCGACGAAGCAGGTAAGCCGACCGAGGGGACGATTCGCCTGCGCGGGTCGCGCGAGCGCGACCGCGTGACCATCACCGTCGAAGACGACGGTGGCGGCATCGACCCCGACGGAATTCGGGCGAAGGCTGTCGAGAAAGGCATCATGACCCGCGAAGAGGCCGACGAGTTGGAAGACGAAGAAGCCCAGAAACTCGTCTTCCACGCTGGCTTCTCGACCAACGAGGAAGTGACCGACGTGAGCGGCCGCGGCGTCGGGATGGACGTGGTCCAGGACACCGTCTCGCGCCTCGACGGCCACATCGACATCGACAGCACGCCGGGCGAGGGGACGACGTTCAGCCTCTCGCTTCCGGTGACCGTCGCTATCGTCAAGGTGCTGTTCGTCCAGTCCGGCGAGGAGGAGTACGGCATCCCCATCAAGAACGTGGACGAAATCCGGCGCATGGGTGCGGTCAAAACTGTCGAGGGCGAGGAAGTCGTCACGCACGACGACACCGTCTACCCGCTCATTCGACTGGGCGACGCACTCGACGTGCCGGGCGAGACGCGCAACGGCGACGGCATGCTCGTTCGCGTCAAAGAGTCCGAGCGGCAGGTCGCCATCCACTGTGACGCCGTGAGCAGACAAGAAGAAGTCGTCGTCAAGCCGTTCGAGGGCATCCTCTCCGGCATCCCCGGCCTCTCGGGTGCCGCAGTCCTCGGCGAGGGCGACGTAGTGACGATATTGGACGTGGAATCATTATGAGCAGAGGAGAAACTACTGATTTGAAGGTCGATATTCGAAAGCTGAATCTCTTCAACCAGATGGCGAAGGAGGGGGCGAACACCGTCGCCGACCACCTGAGTCAGATGACCGGGATGGAGACCGAGATGGAGATTACCAAGATTAACTTCCTCGAAATCGACGACATCAAGACGCACGTCGGTCACGAGAAGCAAGTCGGTATCCACATCGAGTTAGTCGAACCACCCCACGGATACATTCTGTTCCTGTTCAGTGCCCGGAGCGCGAAGAACCTCGCGGCCGGAATGATGGGCGGACAGTCCTCCGACTCGAAGGGATTCAGCGACATGGAGCGGTCAGCAGTACAGGAAATCGGGAACATCATGACCAGTGGGTTCATCGACGGGTGGGCGAACGTGCTGAACACGACCATCGACATCTCGACGCCGAAGTTCACCTACGGTGCGGGGAGTCGGATGGTCGATAACCTCGTCGGGTCTCGGCCCGACGAGATGGCACTCGTCTTCGACTCGCAAGTTCGGGCCCGCAACGCCGACGTGGAAGTGAAAGTGTACACGTTCCCCGAACTCGCGGAATTGGTCGAACTGATGCAACAGATAGAGATATGACGTTCACTCGTTGGTCTCCAGCATGAACGTGAATGTCGAATCGCTCGGCACCTTCAGCCGAGCGGCCCACGAAGGCGCGGAGCGCGCCGCCCAGAACCTCTCGGGGATGACCGGCATCGAAACGGAAGTCGACGTGACGAAGATGACGTTGGCGTCGTCGGAAGACCTCGCGCGAGACGACGAGGAGCGAGTCGCCGTCGCCATCGACTTCGACGGCGGCATCCGGGGCGGGACGTTGCTCTCGTTCGCGCCAGAAAGCGCGGAGACGCTGTTGGACGCACTGATGCCTGGGGAAGCGTTGAGCGAGAGCGCCGTCTGTGAACTCGGGAACGTCGTCACCAGCGGCTTCGTCGATGGGTGGGCCGATGAGTTAGGTACCACCATCGACATCACGCCGCCGGAGTACGTCGAAGGCGAACAGGGCGACCTCCTGTTGTCGGCCGGACTCGACGACGAACAGGACCATGCGTTCGTCTTCCGCAGTCACGTCGGCGCAGTCGGCGAGGAACTCGACGTCGCCTTCCACATGTTTCCCGACCCCGAGTCGATGGACACCATGCTCGCGGACGGCGACGACATCCCGCTCGAAAAGTTGGGAACGCTCCGCGAGATGGCCCACGCGGGTGCGACGACCGCGTCTCAGAGCGTCTCGACCATGACGGGTATCGACACCGAAGTGGACATCACGACGCTGAGTTTCGTCCCCGTCGAAGACGTTCCAGCCGAACTCTCCGAGCAGCGTCACGTCGGAGTCGTCTTGTCGTTCGAGGGGATGCCGGGCGGCTACGTCATGATACTACTCGACGAGTCGTCTGCGCGCGAAGTCGCCGCGGCCTTGGTTCCCGGTACCGAGACGGTCGAATCGTTCGATGGCATGGCCCAGAGCGCGATGCAGGAGTTGGGGAACGTGATGGCGTCCAGTTTCATCGACGGGTGGGCGAACGTCCTCGAAACGTCTATCGAAATCTCGACGCCACAGTTCGTCCACGATATGGGGACGGCCATCGCAGATTCGCTCGTCGCGCGTCTCGGTCAGCGACAGGAGTTCGCGTTCTTCTTCGACGCGACGCTCCACGCTGACGACCGCGAGTTCGACTGCGGCGTGTACGCCATCCCAGACGAGGAAGAACTCCGCGAAGCACTCGCACAACTCGAAGTCGGTGCGACTGCCGAGCGGACGACGAAGGCGGGGTCGCTCGAACTATGAACACAGACTCTGTCTCTGGGAGTGACGTGAGAGACCGAGTGAAGGTCGGCGTGGCCGACTACGCCGTCGCGACCGGCGACACCAAGATTACGACCAGCGGTCTCGGCTCCTGTGTCGGTATCGCTCTCGGAGACCCCGACACGAAGGTTGCTGGACTGGCACACGTCATGCTCCCGGCACCGACCGAGAGCGCCCGCGAATCCAAGCCAGCGAAAGCAGTTCCGACGGCCGTCGAGCAACTGTTGGCCGCCGTCGAAGACGGTGGTGCGGACCGCGACCGCATCGAAGCGAAACTGACGGGCGGTAGTCAGATGCTCGAATTCTCCGGCGTCGGCGAGGCGGTCGGCAAGCGGAACGTCGAGCAGTCCCGCGAGACGTTGGCTTCATTCGACGTGGAACTCGTCGCCGAAGACGTCGGTGGCGACTACGGTCGCTCGTTAGAACTCCACCCGGCTACGTGGACGCTGACCGTCAAGAGCGCCCACGAGGAGGTCGTCGAACTATGAGTGAGGACCCGACGTTCGACCGACTCACCGAGTACGTCGAGGCAGAACTCGGATTCGCGACGAGTTACTACGACGACTCGTATCTCGACCGGCGAGTCTCCTCCCGGATGCGTCGGACCGATACCGACACCTACGAGGAGTACCACGACCTGCTACGTGACGACGAGGAGGAGTGTGACGCACTTCTCGACGCGTTCTCGGTCAACGTGACGAGCTTCTTCCGTAACCCGGAAGTCTGGGAAGAGATGCGTCCGGTGTTGCGCGAACTGACCGACGACAATCGACGGGTCAGACTGTGGAGTGCTGCCTGCTCGGACGGCCGGGAGCCCTACTCGCTTTCGATGCTGGCGTTGGACGACCCCGAGATAGACGAGTCGCGCGTGGAGATAACTGCGACCGACATCGACCGCGAGATACTCGCGGCCGCGCGACAGGGCGTCTACGAGAGTACGCGCACGACCGACATCGGCGAACAGCTCGCGCCGCTGTCGAACTACGAGCGGTTCATCGAACGAGAGGGCGACCAGTTCGCCGTCACCGACGCCGTGAAAGAGCGCGTGAGCTTCCAGCGTCACGACCTCATCAACGGAGAACCGAAGTCGAACTTCGACTTCGTCATCTGTCGGAACTTGTTCATCTACATCGACACCGAACACAAACTGCCCATCCTCCGGACGGTGACCGAGTCGCTTCGTGACGGTGGGTTCTTAGTTATCGGGAAAACAGAGACGTTGCCGGAGTCACTGAAACCAAAGTTCGAGTCTGTGGAGCGCCGACTGCGGATATACAGACAAATGGACACATCCGATAAGCGAGGGTAAGTGGCGTAAATCCCACCGTATAGACCCTCAAAACCTCCTTTTCTCTCGGGTGTCCCGGAGTATCATAGCTGATAACTCAGGGGGAAGATTAATGTGGCGGAAGTTCGCTGTTGTCGGTAATGAAACTTATCGGTCTCAGCGACCAATTCGTCCACCTCGTCGGGACGAGTATGGTCGCCATGGGTATCATGGATTTCATGGACGAAGAGGAGGGCGAGAACGTCGAAGCCGAAGGCGGCGGCGACGACGAGTTGTTCGGTGACGGCATGGGCGACGGCATGGACGGCGGGATGAACGGCGGGATGGACGGCGGGATGGACGACGACTTCGGCGACATGGGTGACGACATGGGAATGGAAGACGGCATGGGCGATTGGGCCGACGGTGGCGGCGGCGACGACGAGTTCGGCGGCATGGGTGGCGGCGGTGGCCCGACCCAAGAGTTGGAGAACCGCATCGACGAGTTGGAGAACGAAGTCGCCGAAATCTCTTCGACCGTCGGGACCGTCCGGAGCGAGAACGAACAGATCAGTGGCAAAGTGGACGACGCCGAGGAGAACGTCCGCAAGCTACTCGAAATCTACGAGATGGTCACCCGCGGCGTCAACCCCTTCGTGGACGACGTGCAGGGCGGCGGGATGGGCGACGGCATGGGTGGCGGTGCCCTCGGCGGCGACGAAGGTGGCTTCGGCCTCTTCGACGGCGAGCAGGAGGAAGAGGAGGAAGAAGACCTCGACTCCGACATCGCCGACGCAGAAGCAGAGAGCTTCTTCGACGACGACTTCGAGGACGAAGAAGACGACTTCGAGGGCGAAGACGACGACCTCGGCGGGGACGACCTCGGATTCGATAGCCCCGACGAGGGAATGGGAGAAGTGGACGACATGAACATGGAAACCGACACGGACGACGCAGACGACGCGGACGGCGGGCAGGCCGGTGGTTCGACCTTCCAAGACCTAAAAGAGGAGTACGAGTCGGGCGACGCCGATTGGGCGGAAGAAGAGGAAGGCGAGGAGACCGACGCCGACCCCGAACAGGAACCGACCGTCGAGGTAGAGGCCGAACCGGAGTCGCCCGACGGGGACTTCGAGTTCGACGAACCGGACGACACGGAACCGACGGAAGCCGAGCCCGCGACACCAGTTCAATCGAACAGTTCCGGACTGGACAGCAAACCGTACCTCGCCCGTCTTCCGAGCGGCTACGTCTCGGACCTCGTGGTGATGGAGTGGTTGGAGTTCCTCGTCACGGAGTTCGGAGCAGACGACGCGGTTCGAACCATCACCTACTACGGTGACATCGGCTGGATTAGCGAGTCGGTCGAGGAAGAGCTTCTGTCGTTCGTCGGTGGATTCGCCGACGTGAACGAAGTCGATCCTGGCGAGACTGGTCCCGCTGCGCTCGAAATCGACGACCACATTCAGAGCCTGACCTTCCTGAGCCAGTTGACCGGCGACGCCGTCCAACGGAAGATCGTCGAACACTGTGCGCAGATTCGAGGTGGGCGCGATGGGATTCAGCGTTAGCGGGGCGACCGTCGTCATCTTCCTCGGCATCTTCATCAGCTTCGGGATGGCCTACACAGCCGCGAACAACGGGATGGAGCGCGTCAACGACGCGTACGAGGGGAGTCAGGGCGACGCCCTCGAACAACAGAACACAGCGTTGAGCATCGTCTCGACCAGCGTCGGCAACGCCGGTGGAGAGACGTACCTTACCGTGGAAGTCAACAACACGGGTAGCACGACGTTGTCGGTTGACGACACCGACATTCTTATAGAAGGAGTGTACAGGCCCCATACGGAAATGGAGACGCTCAACGTCAGCGGAAATAAGGACACGAACCTGTGGCTCCCCGGCGAAACCCTCCAGTTCAATACCTCCGTCTCGACGACCACTCCACGCGTGAAGGTCGTCACGGAGTCTGGTGTGGCCGCAGCCAAGGAGGCACTCTGAATGGCGAGCGTCTCGACTTCCCATCTCATCTTGTTCATCGCCAGTCTGCTCATCGCAGCGAGCGTCGCCGGGACGTTCACCAGTGGGGTCCAGCGGCTCTCGTCGGCCCTCGGTGACAGAAGCGTGGACGTGATGGAAGACGTGCGGACGGACGTCGAGATAATCAGCGACCCTGGTAGCAGTGCGGTGTACGACGGCGACGGCGAAGGGAACGTCACGCTGTTGGTAAAGAACACCGGAAGGCGGGACCTCGAAGCTGAGAACGACAAGATCGACGTGCTAATAGACGGGAAGTATCAAGTTGATGTTACTTTGACGGTGGTCGATGGGCAGTACTGGACCGTCGGAAACGTCGTCAAAGTCGAAATCGACCCCGCCCAGACGCTGGCGAACGGTGACCACCGCGTGACCGTGATAGTCAACGAAGACACGCAGACGCTCAGATTCAGAACACCATGACACAAGACAACCTATACTCGCTCGGCCTCGACGACCACGACCGACTGAACCACGAACTTGGCGGCGGTATCCCGCGCGGGTCCATCGTCCTCATCGAAGGCGACTACGGCGCGGGCAAGAGTGCGATGAGCCAGCGATTCAGTTACGGACTCTGTGAGACGGGCCACTCGGTGACGCTGCTCTCGACGGAACTCACTATCGGTGGGTTCATCGACCAGATGCACTCGTTGTCTTACGGCGTCGAAGACCACCTCTTGGACGAACGCCTGTTGTTCCTCCACGCGGACGTGGACACGGGCGGCGGCCGACTGACCGCGCCGTCGAACGACGACGAAGAGGGGTCACGTAAGGAACTGCTCAACCGCCTGATGAACGCGGAAGCGATGTGGAACGCCGACGTCATCGTCATCGACACGTTCGACGCCATCCTCCGCAACGACCCCATGTTCGAGGCACTCATCCGTCAGAACGAGGAGCGCCAAGCGGCACTCGAAATCATCTCGTTCTTCCGTGACCTCGTTTCGCAGGGGCAGGTCATCGTCCTCACGGTGGACCCCTCCACCGTGGACGAGGAAGCCATCGGTCCGTTCCGTGCCATCGCCGACGTGTTCATGGAACTCCAGATGGTCGAAGTCGGCAACGACGTGCGCCGCAACATCTCAGTCAAGCGATTCGCCGGGATGGGCGAACAGGTCGGTGACACTATCGGATACTCGGTCCGTGCGGACGCGGGCATCGTCATCGAGAGTCGTAGCGTCGCATAATCAACTATGACAGAACACGGGACCGCACAGATACAGGACGACCTGCGGGAAGTAGCCATGCGGCGGCCGCACTTGCGGGACTACCTGAAACGGTTCAAGCAGTTCACCGGGGAGTTCCCACGGTTGGTCGATGAACCCAGTAGCGACTGGGAAGCCGACAAGCCGAACGTCATCTACCCGGTGGGTGGTCCCATCTACAGTCACGTCTACGGTGACATCGGCCAAGAGACGGAGTTGCACTGCATCGAACCCGAACTCTCGGGCACCGAGCAGGAACTGTTCGGCAAAGTTCGGAGCCAGATTCTCGAACGGAGCGTCAACAAGCCCGCGCCACAGGACGAGTCAGAGTACGACGACCGAATCGAAGAACTGCTGGACGAGACGGTGCTGGTCAACGACGACGACGGTGGTAACAGAAACCTCTCGTCGATGTCGCCCCAACAGATACTCCAGTGGGTCAAGAGCATCTCGTACAACGATTTCAAGACCGGGGTGCAGACGTTCTCCGCCGAGCAAGTCGTGGAAATTGTCAAAGACTTCACCAACATCGGTACCTACGAAGTGTCCGAGCAGACCTACGAGAACATCCGGTACCGATTGAATCGTGACATCGTCGGATTCGGGCCGCTGGAACCCATCATGCGCGACCCGGCGAACGAGGACATTCACGTCATCGGCCCCCACGAGACGTACGTGGACCACGGCACGTACGGCATGCTCGGCACCAGCGTTGACTTCCAGTCCAACGAGCGGTTCGACAACTGGCTACGCAACATGGGCGAGCGGATGGGCGACCCCGTTTCGGACTCCGACCCTATCGTGGACTCGACTCTGCCGGACGGGTCGCGTATCAACATCATCTACTCCGACGACGTGAGCCTGAAGGGACCGAGCCTCACCATCCGTCAGGGCGAGGGGACGCCGCTCTCCGTCGCCCAGATTACGAAGTGGGGGACGTTGTCGCCCAAGCTGGCGGCGTATCTCTGGCTCTGCCTAGAGAACGAGCAGACGGTGTTCGTCGTCGGAGAGACGGCGTCCGGGAAGACGACGACGCTGAACTGTATCATGTCGTTCATCCCGCGGGACGCGAAGATTTACACCGCAGAGGACACCGCCGAGGTTCTACCGCCCCACGACACGTGGCAGCAGTTGCTCACGCGTGAGGGCGGCGGCGAAGACTCTTCGGACGTGGACATGTTCGACCTCGTCGCGGCCGCACTGCGTTCGCGCCCCGACTACATCATCGTGGGTGAGGTTCGTGGCGAAGAGGGTCGCATGGCGTTCCAGGCGGCCCAGACCGGTCACCCCGTGATGCTGACGTTCCACGCGAGCGACATCGTCTCGATGATTCAGCGTTTCACTGGCGACCCCATCAATATCCCCGAGACGTTCATGGACAACGCCGACGTGGCGCTGTTCCAGAACCGGGTCAAACAAGGCGACGACGTGCTTCGTCGCGTGACTTCGGTGCAGGAAATCGAGGGCTACTCGAAGGAGATGGGCGGCGTCGTCACCCGCCAGTCGTTCTACTGGGACCCCGTGGAGGACGAAATTGTCTTCCAAGGCATGAACAACTCCTACGTCTTGGAAGAGCAGATTGCGACCTTGCTGGGTTACGAGAACACTCGCGACATCTACGACGAGTTGGAGTTCCGCGCCGAACTCATGGAGCGGATGATAGAAGAGAACATTCTGGGTTACCACGACGTGAACGAGACCATCACCTCGTTCCAGCGCGACGGCATCGACGGGTTGCCGTTCGACATCCACCGCGGATTCTGACCGAGACGCGAGCGTTTTCCCGCACCGTCTGATAGTTGTCGCGAAGCGAACGTATCTATTGTACGTTATTCGGTGACAGTGGACTGGCGAAACTGTACTGTTATCAGCTACAGACGCTTTCTTCCAGGACCCCTCTTAATAAAGCAGAGCTGAAAATATATCCGCCTTGCAAGATTTATGAAGGTGGGACGTAAACCCCGCGAGTAGGCTGCGAGTCGGCGTTTCAGACGACGGGAAATCCATGGCGGCACAAGAACAACCACAAGGCGCGAAAGACCTGCTCAGCGGGTTCGCGTCCTCGACGATAGAGTCCTACCGGCAGATGGAGACGCCGGTCTCTCGATACGTCGGCATGGTAGTCGCACCGTCGATTCTGTTCTTCCTGATTACCGTCGTCGTCTTCGTCGTCACGGACTTCCCGCTGATGATTTCGCTCCCGATTCCGCTGCTGGGGGCGCTCTCGTTGGTCGTCGCCGTCGTCTACCCGAAGCTCCTGCGCGACCAGAAACGCAAGGAGATAGAGGACAACCTCCACCTGTTCATCACACACATGACCATCCTCTCGACGGCGAACATCGACCGCGTCGAGGTGTTCCGCACCCTCGGCGAAGAGGAGGAGTACGGTGCGCTCGCCGAAGAGATGCGACGCATCGTCCAACTGGTGGACACGTGGAACCAGAGCCTCGACGACGCGCTCCGCATCCGCGCGAACAAGTCGCCGAGCAAGCCGTTCGCCGACTTCCTGGACCGACTCGCGTACACCATCAACGCCGGACAGGAGATTCAGGACTTCCTGCTCAGCGAGCAGGACGTGGTCATTCAGAACTACGTGACCATCTACGAGGGGTCGCTGGAGAACCTCGAAGTGATGAAGGACCTCTACCTCTCGATGATTCTCTCCGCGACGTTCGCCCTCGTGTTCGCCACCGTCCTCCCGATTCTCACCGGGACCGACCCGACGATGACGGTCAGCGCCGTCGTCGTGATGTTCGCGTTCGTGCAGATGGGATTCCTGTTGATGATTCGGAATACCGCGCCACACGACCCGCTGTGGTACCATCCCCAGAAGACGACTGGGAGCGAGTGGCGCGTCCGCCTCTCCGTGGGATTGGGCGTGTTTCTCACGTTCGTCACGATGATAGCCTGTCTGCTCGTTCTGACGGGACAGACGCACATCAACCCCGACGACATTCCGATGCCGTTCTACGCCGCGATTCCGACAACACCGTTGCTCATCCCGGCTATCGCGGCGCGCAAAGAAGAAGAGTACATCAAAGAGCGCGACGACGAGTTCACTAACTTCATCCGCGCGCTCGGAGCCACCGAGACGGCCAAGCAGAGTACGACTTCGAAGGTTCTAGAGAGCCTGCGTGGCAAGGAGTTCGGTGCGCTGACCCAGAACGTGGACGACCTCTACAAGCGACTGAACATGCGCATCGAACCGGCGATGGCGTGGCGACACTTCACGGCAGACTCGCGGTCGTACCTCATCCAGAAATTCAGCGAGATGTACCTCGTGGGCCGCCAGATGGGTGGCGACCCGAAGAAACTCGGCGAACTCATCTCCAGCAACATGAACGAGGTCCTCCAGTTGCGCGAACGGCGCGAGCAGTCCACGGTCACGCTCATCGGTGTCCTGTACGGTATCACGGCCGCTTCGACGTTCGCGTTCTTCATCGGTCTCGAAATCGTCGCAGTGCTTGCGAGCATGTCCATCGGGCTGAACACCGGACAGTTCAACTTCGATACCATCATCCACACGAGCGTCTACGACATCGACACCATCGAGTACCTGCTCATCATCATCGTCCTGCTCAACTCCGTGCTGTCGTCGCTGATGGTCCGCATCGCCGACGGTGGGCACAAGGTCAACGCCTACCTCCACTTCGTGCTGCTGACGTGGATTTCCAGCGGCATCGCGGTGTTCACTCGCATCGTCGTCGGGTCGTTCCTGAACGTCTGAGAGTCAGGTCCGGCGAATCACGGGGAACGCGGCGAGACCGCCGACGGCGAGCGTAAACCAGTAACTTGCGACACGGTAGACCAGCGCGACGCTCGCAGCTAGTTCTGGCGAGAAACTCGTCAGCGCGACGAGCAGGCCGACCAAGGCGAACTCGACGCCACCGACGCCGCCGGGAGTCGGGACGATGCCCGCGAGCGAACTGGCAGGGACGACGAACAGCACGATGAACGGACTGATGCTCTGGCCGAGCGTCTGGGCTGCGAAGTAGAGCGGCGCGGCGAAGCAGAGCCACCCGACGTAGGCGTAGACGAGCGTGTGAAGGAGTTGACCGCGACTGGCGGCGATGTGGTCCACGTGGCCGTAGAACTCTTCCGTGCGCTCACGGATGCCGTCTGCGTCGATGCGGTCGGTGCGGCGCGCGAGCGGTTCGGTGACGCCGCCGACGATACGCGTGACGAGAGTCCGTCGTTTCCATCCGGCGTAGATGAAAAGTGGAACGAGGATAGCGAGGCCCCCGAGGCCGACGACGAGCGTGCGTGCCTGTCGCGGAACTTCTCCTCGAATCAGGAGCGCGAGCGTGCCGACACCCGCGAACGTGAAGAACGGAAGCAAATTGAGTAGGTCGGCAGTGACGACGCTGGCGAGACTGTCCTGGTAGTTCGCGTCCGTGTCGGCGGCGAGGACGTACGCGATGAACGGGCCGCCACCGGCCTTTCCGAACGGCGTCGCGTAGTCGGCGAACGTTGCCGCCAGGTAGGTGACGACGATTTTCCGGAACGGAACGTCGATGCCGACGGTGTGGAGGATGACGTCCCACGACTTAGACCAGATGACCAGCGAGGCGAGCGTCGAGAGGCAGGCCGCGAGAAGCCACGCTGGCTGTGCTTCTTGGAACGTTCGGAGTATCTCGTCCCACCCGATGACGCGCCCGAAGAGGTACAGGAGGACTCCGGCGACGACGAACCCCACGAGTGCTTTCAGTTTCGTCCGGCGGTCGATCGTCACGCCGGGTGACTCTGCCGACATTCGGCAAAAACGACGGCAGTGAGCCAGTTATATCGTCTGGCCCGTCAGCTTCACCGGACCGAAAAAATATTTACGGCTTCCGAGAATTCTCTCGAAAGACGGGACGCTACGCGGGCGTCACCGAGTTCCGCACAATCATGTCCGAAAAGGTAATCGCCGACTTCGTCGCACGGTTCAGTCTCGGGTCGTTCGACGACCCCGAACCCGTCCGAGGTCGAATCGTCCTCAGTCCGAAACGCCTCGTCTTAGCGATGGCAGACGATAAACAGACAGTCCCACTCTCTGCCATCTTCGACGTTACCGTCGGCCACGTGCCCGGTGAGATGGAAGAGTTCTTCCAAGACACGATTTCGGTCGCGTACGAAGACGACGGCACGAAACGGGTCGCAGTAATCGAGGCCGGTTCGGAGGAGGTCGGTCGGTTCAAGACGATTCTGTTCAAGGCGATACTCAACGGGACGCGAGCGAAAATCAAACATCCAGCACGAATCGGTGGACGCGTGACCGACGAGTCGTTCGAGACTGCGAAGTTGCGAATCAAGCCGGGCGTCGTCCGATTCGGTGGTTCGGGTGGTACGACGGAAGTACACCTGGCCAACGTCACTTACTTCCAACGAGAGGAACGGGAAGTCGGGTCGGTCGTCGCGATTCGCCACTCACACCAAGGCCAAACTGTGACCTCCGAGTTCGGCATCGAGACCACGCGGAAGCTGAACTTGCTCGGTCGGTATCTCCGCTTGGAATACTCCGAACTCGCCAAGTCCGTCGAAGACGTGAGCGCGTCCGAAGAAGAACTCGAAGCACTCGTCGCTATCTACTCCGGTGCCGGGAGTGGGGACCTCGCAGGGATGCTCGGCTTCGATTCGAGTCGCGTGACGATGCTACTCAACGACCTCCACGACAAAGGTCTCGTAGACGAGGGTGAGAAGGGCTTGTCGCTGACGGCTCAGGGACAACTGCTCGTCAGCGACCGCATCGAAACCGTCAACACCTAAGACACTACAGTTCGAGAACTGGTTTAGCCTATTTTACACGGATATCGGTATTGTAAAACTCCTAAGACCTTTTATAATAGAATTGGTAACGTACCCACCCAATGGGGAACTCCATCCGCGTTCTATTGGTGGACGACGACACCGTCGTCGCGGAGATGGCGGCGACGTACCTAAAGCGGGCTAACGACCGCATCGAGGTGGTAGTCGAGTCTGGACCGACTAGCGCGCTCGACCGCGTGACTGGCGACGAACAGATCGACTGTGTCGTCAGCGACTACGACATGCCCGAATCCAATGGATTGGAGTTCCTCGACGGCGTCCGGCAGTCAGACCCCGACCTCCCGTTCATCCTCTTCACGGGCAAGGGAAGCGAGGAGATAGCCAGCGAGGCTATCTCGGCAGGCGTCACCGACTACCTCCAGAAGGGAACCGAGACCGAACAGTACGAAGTGCTGGCCAACCGCGTCGAGAATGCTGTCACGCAACACCACGCACAGGTCGAGGTACGCGAGACCAAACAGAAGATAGAAGCCCTCCACGACGTTGCCACCCAAGCGGTGGCCTGCACGTCGGCACAGGATATCTACGACCTCGCGGTCGAGGCGGCAGAGGAGACCTTGGCGTTCGACCTCTGTGCGGTCGATGTGGTCGAGGGAGGCGAACTCGTCCCGCAAGCGGTCTCGAAAGGCGTCCCAACGGACGGCTACTACGACACGACGAACATCGACGCCGACGACAAACTCGCCGCTCGGACGTACCGGACTGGCGACTCCTCGTTAGTCCACGACGTGAGGGAGACAGCAGTGGTGCCTGCCGAGAGCGAGTATCGCTCTGCACTGACGGTCGCTATCGGCGAGTACGGCGTCCTCCAAGCGGTCTCGGAAGAACCGAACGCGTTCGACGACGACGACCGGGAGTTGGCCGAAATACTCGCCGCACACCTGGAAGAAGCGCTGGCACGACTCCAATCGGAGACAGAGTTGCGCGCCGAGCGCGACAGATTCGCCGCGCTGTTCGAGAACCTCCCGAACGCCGTCGTGCGCTACGACTTGAGCGGCAGTGAGCCGATCGCAGCGTCGCTCAACCCCGCGTTCGAAGAAGTGTTCGGTTGGAGCAACAGCGACATCGTCGGCGACTCCGTGGACGAGTACATCTTGCCCGAGGACTGCCACGACGAGGGGCGTTCGCTTAACCACGAAGTCCAGCGTGGCAACCGAATCGAGGGCGTGGAAGTCCACCGCAACACCACCGACGGCGTTCGAGACTTCCTGTTGCACACGGCTCCAGTGACCGAGGACGGCGGGACCGAAGCGTTCGCCATCTACGTCGATATCACCGAGCAGAAAGAGCGCGAGCGCAAACTCGCCAGCCAGAACGAGCGACTGGAGGAGTTCGCCAGCGTCGTCTCTCACGACCTGCGCAACCCGCTGAACGTCGCGCACGGTCGGTTCGAGATGCTGGCCGAAGAGATAGACGACGACAACGAACACGTCCCGCCGCTGTCGCGGGCGCTAGACCGGATGGACGCACTGGTCGGAGACTTGCTGGCACTCGCTCGCCGCGGGCAACTCGTGGACGAGTCCGAGCGCGTGTCGCTCGTCAACGCGGCCAACACGGCGTGGACCACGGTCCAGACAGACACCGCGACGCTCGAACTCGACGGCGACCTCGTGGTGGACGCCGACGACGCGCGCTTCAGGGAGTTGTTGGAGAACCTGTTCCGCAACTCGGTCCGGCACAGCAGCGAAGACGTGACCATCGAGGTGGGGGCGCTCGACGACGGCACGGGGTTCTACGTCCAAGACGACGGACCGGGTATCCCAGAGTCGCTACGCGAGCGGGTCTTCGACCACGGGTACACCACCTCTGACGAAGGCACTGGTTTCGGACTCGCTATCGTCTCAAGCATCGCGGAGGCTCACGGCTGGGAAGTCCGCCTCGAAGAGAACGCTGCGGGCGGTGCCCGCTTCGTGTTCACGCAGGTGTCGGTCCACGAGCAACCAGTTGGACGGTAGCCGCGGGCACTGCCGCGAGGGGAACGATTAGGGTTCTTCGGGTGGTAGCGGAAGTGGTTGGAAGGGTAGCTCAGTGGTAGAGTGCCGCCGGTCGTCGGTGGTAGCCTGACAGGCTTCGCGTGGTTCGACTCCCGCCCCTTCCGTTCGTCGTGAGTACTCGGCGAGCGGAGCGTAGCGGCGCTCGCCAACACACGAACGACGAACTGAATCAAAAGGGAGTCGAGCAAGTCAGTCGCAGTCCCGGAACGGCCCGGAGGGCCGCACGCCCGGAACGTCTGACCCAGTTCGACTCCCGCCCCTTCCGCTCTGTGTCGAACGTCCGGCGAGCGACTTTGTAGTCGCTCGCCAATGAGTGAGACACGAGAGGAATCAGAAGGGTGTCGAGTTCGACTCCCACTCTTCCGTATTCTTGCAGTTCCCGCGAGGCGCCCGTCGCCGAGCGACAGCACCACAAGAATCAGAGCAACAGAGAGTCGTGAAGCAACCCTCTCTGAGACCGAATAGTATAAAAACCAATAAATACACGCTACAGGGCCTGAAACACCGGAAAATACTGGTTTAGAGAACAGTGAATCGGCAAAATATTCCAACTATTGGCCAATAACGCTTATTGCGCCTATCCCGATAGGTTCGAGTAGAACGGATATGACGACTGGTTCATTGGATCGTATCTCCACGGGGTCAGAAGGCTTAGACACTATCCTCCACGGTGGTCTCATCACCGAACGGAGCTACTTGATTCGGGGCGACCCCGGAACGGGAAAGACCATTCTCGGGATGCAGTACCTCACTGCCAGGATAGACGAGGGAGAAACGTCGCTGTTCGTCAACATCGAGGAGACCGAAGACGACATTCGCCGGAACGCCTCGACGCTGGGCATCGACCTGGACGACGTCCACTTCCTCGATTTGAGTCCGAGTTCCGACGTGTTCGCAGAAGACCAGTCGTACGACATCTTCGCACCGAACGAAGTCGAGCAGGACCCCATAACCAGTCGAATCACCAAAGAGGTCGAGAAACTCTCGCCCGACCGAGTGTTCATCGACCCGCTGACGAAGCTTCGACACCTCTCGCCCGACGAGTACCAGTTCCGAAAACAGGTCATCTCGCTCACCCGGTTTCTCAAAGAAGCCGGGTCCACCGTGCTGTTCACCTCCCAGAACACCGAGCGCGACCCCGACGACGACCTCCAGTACATCACCGACGGGACTATCGACCTCCGCAACACGCCCGACGCGCGAGTGCTGACCGTGCCCAAGTTCCGAGGGTCGCCGACGCTGTCGGGACAGCACGCAGTTCGAATCGCCCCCGGACGGGGGATGGCTATCTATCCGGAACTGCGACCGAAACAACACGACCGCGAGTTCCCGTCCGAAACTATTTCGTCCGGCGTCACGGAAGTGGACGACTTACTGTGCGGTGGGTTAGAACGTGGAACAGTCACGGTCATCAGCGGTCCGACGGGCGTCGGCAAGACCACCGCCGGATCGCTGTTCATGAAAGAGGCGGCCCGGCGCGGCGAACGGTCGGTCATCTACATGTTCGAGGAGTCGAAAGCGACGTTCTTCGAGCGAAGCGAGTCCATCGGCATTCCGGTCAAGGAGATGGTGGACGAAGGGTCGCTCGACGTACAAGAGGTCGAACCGCTCGAACAATCCGCGGTCGAGTTCGCCAACAACGTCCAGCAAGACGTGCAAGAGCGAGAGACCGACATCGTGATGATAGACGGCATCAACGGCTACGAACTCTCGCTGCGCGACCACGAGCAGGAGGAGGTCGTGCGAAAGGTTCACCGGCTCTGTCGGTACTTGACGAACATGGGCGTCACGGTCATCCTCGTGGACGAAATCCAGAACGTGACCGGCGAGTTCAAAGCCACCGAAACCGGCGTGAGCTATCTCGCGGACAACATCCTTTTCTTGCGCCATCTCGAACTTAGTGGCGAGATGCGCAAAGCCATCGGTGTGCTGAAAAAACGCACCAGCGACTTCGAACGTACCCTGCGGGAGTTCAACATAAGCAGTCACGGCGTCGAAGTCGGAGAACCACTGACCGGACTTCGCGGACTTCTCACCGGCAAGCCAGAGTGGGCCAACGGAGCCTCGGACCACGACCAGCTCGGGGTCGTCTCCGAAGGTGACCGATGAGCGAAGCCGCCCTCATACTCGCGCTGGGTCGCCAGCAACGGAACTTGGAGCTACTCGCGCAGTTGCTCAGGAGTGAGTATGAGGTCGAGATAGCTCGCAGCATGGACGAATTCGACGAGTTCATCGACCACCGCGACGACATCGCGCTCGCCATCCTCGACGTGGACGGGTTCACCGAGGACATCTGGAAGCGCTGTCGGCAACTCCACGAGCGTTCGACGCCGATGCTCGTCCTCGCGGCGTCGATTCCGCCCGCGATGCGAGAGGCGGCACTGAGCCACGGCGTTCACACACTGCTCGAAAAACCGGTGGACAAAGCCGACCTCAAAGCGTCGATTCGTGGCCTCGTCAAGTACATCGACGGTGCCGGTGCGTCGCGGTTCGACCGAGGAAGCGGGAGCGACACAGACTAATAACTCTCAGCGCGGACCGATAGGTTCGCGCGGGAGCGGTTCGTCGTTTTTTATCTTTCCTGCGACGCCGCCCATCGTCTCGACGGTCAGTGGCGTCTGTGACCGAACGTGGTCGAGGTGGGCGAGGACGGTTCGAATCCGCTCGAAGTCACGCTCCTCGGTGAGATTGTTCGGGTGGAGCCACATGTGGTAGACGCCCTGCTCGCGAGCGGCTTTGTCGATGCCGCGTTTCGCCATCCGAACCACTGGGTCGCCAGCGAGCGGTTCGACCATACTGCGGGCGGTCCCTTCGAATCCGAAGAGGAACAGCGAGGCCGGGAGGTTCACCATCCCGTACTCGTCTATCTCGGGTTCGACGAGCGTCGGTTCGACAGTTCGGGTCGGCCACCCGAGGAACTTCGCTACCGACCCGGTGACCCCGCGGTCGTACCAGCGACGAGGCTGGTTGCCCCTGTAGCAGGAAACGCCGTACGCCGCCAGTACGTCTCGATGACCCACGTAGTTGCGCGGGAAGACGAACGAATCGACCGACAGACCACGTTCTTCAGCGATTTCGACGCACTTTCGCATCTCTGCGGCGGCGATTTTACGGTTGGTGTGACCGAACTCCACGTGCGAGAACGTGTGACAGCCGACTTCGTGGTCGGCGTCTGCGTCCTCGATGGCGTCCACCAGCGACTCGCCGTACCACAGTTCGTCGCGGCCTTCCCACGTTCCGGGGTCCTTTTCGAACCAGCCATCGGGAGTCGGATGGTCCTCGTGGACGCCGTCGCAGGAGTCGAGCAACAGGTGCCCGACGACGGCCCACGTCGCGGGCAGGTCGAATTCATCGAACAGTTCCAACAGGCGGAGCCACGACTCGCGGGCAGTGTCGATGCAGGCGGGCACCTGCTCGAAGTCGTGGTAGCCCCACGCGAGCTCCGCGTCCAGAGAGATGACGACAGACCCCATCGTATCGTAACTACGGGTGGGTCGGCGAGTAAATCGCGCCGACCGTTCAGATGCGTTCTGCACGGTAATCGGCGGTTTCTACTCCACTGTGACGCTCTTTGCGAGGTTCCGAGGCTTGTCGATAGGCCGTCCCAGCAGGTCGGCAGCGTGGTAGGACAGCAGTTGCAACTGGACGTTTGCGAGGACGCCTGCCACGTCCGGATGGGTCTCCGGAATCGTCAGCACGTGGTCTGCGTGCTGTGCGACTTCCTCGTGGTCCTCGCTGGCGACGGCGACGATGGGCGCACCGCGGGCTTCGGCCTCCTTGACGTTGCCGAGCGTCTTCTCGTCGTTTTCCCCGGTGAAGACGGCGAATATCGGCGTCTTCGGCGTGACAAGCGCGAGCGGACCGTGTTTCAGTTCGCCGGCCGCGAACCCTTCGGCGTGTTCGTAAGAGATTTCTTTGAACTTCAGCGCGCCTTCCAACGCGACGGGGAAGACAGTCCCGCGGCCGATGAAGAAGTACGCGTCGCTGTCGCGGTACTGCTTGGCTATCTTTTGGGCGTTAGAGTAGTCCAGAATCTGCTGGACCTGTCCCGGCAGTTCGTCGAGGGCGGCTAGTCGTTCGCGAGACTCCTCGGTCGGACTCCCCGTGACGTCACGGGCGATTCGCTCGGCGAGCAGCGAGAGCGAGACGACCTGCGAGGAGAAGGTCTTCGTCGCGGCGACGCCGATTTCCGGACCGGCGCGAATGAACAGCGCGTCGTCGCACTCGCGGGCCGCGGTCGAACCGACGACGTTCGTGACCGCGAGCGTCCGCGCACCACTGGCGTTCGCTTTTCGGAGCGCAGACAGGGTGTCTGCCGTCTCGCCGCTCTGGGTGACGCCGACGACGAGCGTGTCCTCGTCCACTGGCGCGGGCGAGGTAGCGTACTCGCTAGCGAGGAAGGTTTGGGCTGGGACGCCACCTCCAGAGAGGAATCCCGCGCCGACGAGTCCGGCGTGGTAGCTCGTACCGCACGCGACGAACTGAACTCGTTCGACCTGCTCGAAGCTCCCTGCCGGGAAGTCTTCGAGGTGGACCTCGCCAGTCGTGCCGTCTGCGCGGCCGCGGAGCGTCTGACGGAGCGCGGTCGGTTGCTCGTGAATCTCCTTGAGCATGTAGTGGTCGTAGCCACCTTTGCCAGCGTCTTCGGGGTCCCATTCGACCGTCGAGACAGAACGCTCGACAGTCTGGCCGTCCAGCGTCGAGATCTCGTAGTCGTCCGAGCGAACGACGACTACGTCGCCGTCGTCCAGATAGATGACTTCCTCGGTGAAGTCAAGGAAGGCGGGCACGTCGCTGGCGAGGAAGTACTCGCCGTCGCTCACGCCGAGGACGAGCGGTGACCCGCGCCGCGTGGCGTACACTGCGTGGTCACGCTCGGTTATCATGGCGACTGCGTAGCTCCCCGAGAGCTTTCGGATGGTACGGCGGAAGGCCAGTTCCGGGGACGCACCGCGGGCGAGTTCTTCTTCCACGAGGTGTGGGATGACCTCTGTGTCAGTGTCGCTCTCGAACTCGTGGCCGCGAGAGGCGAGTTCGCTGCGCAGTTCGTCGTAGTTTTCGATGATGCCGTTGTGAACGACTGCGACTTCACCCGTGCAGTCCGTGTGTGGGTGCGCGTTCTCGTCAGTCGGCGGGCCATGGGTACTCCAACGGGTGTGGCCGATTCCGAGACCCCCATCCGGAACCTCTCCCGCGAGAACGTCTTTGAGTCGCGATATTTTCCCTTGGCGCTTGAACACCTCCGGGCCGCCGCCGTTCTTGATTGCGACTCCTGCGGAGTCGTAGCCACGGTACTCCAGATTTTCGAGTCCCGTGATGAGTTCGTCTACTGCACTGTCGTCGTCACCGATACGGGCAATGATTCCACACATCAGTAGGGCACCCCCATTTCGTTCGATATCATAGCTGAGTTGTTACGTCGGATTTTTACGTTCGAACCGTCACGATACGCGTCGTCCGAATCGCGGGGCCAGCAGGCGGTTGCATAACCCTCGCTTAGCATTGTCGTCGGTCATCTCCATCACGCGTTGTGCTTCGCCGTTCGCCGCTACGGACGGATTGCGAGTGATACTGTTCCCATAGCCAGCGCTCCCCTTTGTTATACACTTGCTGAGAGAGCGGTAGGGGAGAATACCGGCCGCGTAGGTCCCACCTATCGTACCGTCACGTGAGGCGTTCCGGTTCCCACATCGCGCCCTACTCCCCGGGTATCTCACACTTACGAGTCGTCAAGAGGGGGGTAACAAAGTCCCGCCGCTGGGTGGTTTCGATATGGAAGTTCCGCGAACGCAAGCAGTCGTCCTCGCCGCGGGCGAGGGGACTCGCATCCGTCCACTGTCCGGGTCAGTGCCGAAACCGATGTTGCCGGTCGCCGACCGGCCACTCGCTGCCCACGCCGCGGACGCCGCGGTCCGAGCAGGAGCGTCCGAACTCGTCTTCGTCGTCGGCTACGAGGCCGACGTGGTGCGCGAGTACTTCGGGTCGGAGTACGCCGGGGTCCCCGTCGAGTACGCCGTCCAAGAAGAACAGGCTGGAACTGCCGACGCGGTTCGGGCCGCCCGCGAGTACCTCGACGGGTCGTTCGTCGTACTGAACGGTGACAACCTCTACGACCCGGACGGCGTCGAAGAACTGTTCGACGCTGGCCCGGCCGTCGGTGCGTACCGCGTCTCCGACCCCACGAACTACGGCGTCCTCTCGACGCAGACCGAGACGGCGACAGTCACGAACATCGTCGAGAAACCTGCGGACCCGCCGACCGACCTCGCCAACACCGGCGCGTATCACTTCCCAGCGGAGGCCAGCGAATGGCTCGACGTCGGCGAGAGCGAGCGCGGCGAGTACGAAATCACGGACGTTCTCGCCCGCGTCGTAGACGAGTACGACGTGACCGCAGTCGAACTCGACCGCTGGCTCGACGTGGGTCGGCCATGGGAGTTGCTGGAAGCCAACGAGTGGAAATTGGGCGAATTGGAGCGCGACGTGCGCGGAAGCGTCCACGAAACTGCCGACCTGCGCGGCCCAGTCGTCGTCGAGGAGGGCGCGGCAATCGACGCTGGCGTCGTGGTCGAAGGCCCCGCACTGATTCGGTCGGGGGCGAGCGTCGGGCCGAACGCCTACGTTCGCGGTGCGACGCTCCTCGGCGAAGGCGCGAAAGTCGGCCACAGCGCGGAGGTCAAAAATAGCGTCTTCATGCGCGACGCAACCGTGGGTCACCTCAGCTACGTCGGCGACAGCCTACTCGGGCGTGAGGTGAACTTCGGTGCGGGAACGAACGTCGCCAATCTGCGCCACGACGACCAATCGGTGCAGTTCACGGTCAAGGGCGAACGCGTCTCGACGGGTCGCCGGAAGTTTGGCGTGGTCGTGGGTGATGGGACGAAGACCGGCATCAACAGTAGCCTGAACGCTGGCGTCAAACTCTCGCCCGGTTCACGAGTCGCGCCGGGTGAGGTAGTTCTGCGCGACAGGTAGTGACTACTGCGCGACCAACAGTGACACCTGACAGCGGCGAGAGAGAGAGAGAGAGATGCGCTGTTGTGCTGTTTCTCAGGCGTTTATCTTCTCGGGCTTCACCCAGACGACGAAGCCGTCCTCACGACGGACGATTCCGTGCACGGAGTCACTCTCGACGGACTCGTCTACCGCGTCGCCGTCGATACTGAACACTTGGTGGACGGAGTCGATGAGCCATCCGACGGCCCCTTCCTCTTCGTCGTCCGTCTCCAAGACGACGACCCGCTCGCCCGTCTCCGACTGGTCGATGTCGAGAACGTACTTCGGATTGATGATGGTCGTCGTCGTCCCGCGGAGGTCCATCACGCCCTCGACGCGCGGGTCGGAGTTCGGGAGCGGTGTCAAATCGTCTTTGTCCACGATTTCATCGACGTGTGCGATGTCGATGCAGTATTTCCGGTCCTCCAGCCGAAATTCGAGGACCTGCACGTCCGAAACGGTCTGTGACATGATTGGTCTCTCCCGTGGGGGGCACTTTATACTGTCGGCTGTAACTATGTGAGGATTACTGGATAAAGTGGCCGTTTGACTGGTTTCCCTCCATATTCTACGCTCCGTCGTTCAGAGAATTACAGCCGACAGTATTCTGTTCCGACGAACGGCACTTCTCCCTCGCTGATGGGTCTGCTGCGGTACCTTTTTAACCCCCCGTTATCAAACGCGATAATTGATGGAGGCCGTCGAACTCCTGCGAGTGCTCGGCAACAAGTACAACGCCGAGATACTCCGGGCCACTAGCGACCCGAAGTCTGCTCAGGAGTTGAGCGACCAACTCGAAATTCCGATAGCGACGAGCTACCGACGCATCGAGGAACTCACCGAAGCGGACCTGCTCGAACTGTCGGGCAGAGAATTCTCCGACGAAGGTCGTCGGACGAAGGTCTACCGGCGGAACGTCGGGGCGCTGACGCTCAACTTCGAACCGGAGACCATCGAGGTCGAGATGGACAACCGGCCGGAACTGGACAACTCCCTCGCCGACGTGTGGCGGGACCTCAAATCCGAGTGATGTCGGGGACAGACTTAAGCCACGAACCTACGAGGTTCGGACAACGCTACGAACGACCTGCCTCTCAAATTTCAAACCATGCGAACGATAGAACTGCTGTACGCACTGTTTAGCGTCACATTGGCGACGGCCGGACTGGCGATGGTGACGATGGCGGTACGTGCCTATCAACGCACCTCGCGCAGAGCGATGCTCCACCTCTCGGTCGGATTCACGCTCATCGTCGCCGCGGCTATCGCAACGACAGTCAGTGCCTTCGCCACCGACTTCACGGGGACGAGACTCTTGCTGTCGGTCAACTACCTCATCACGACCATCGGCTATCTGTTCGTGATGTACAGTATCATCGATGGATAGGTCGAACGAATAGATATACCACGAAACTGATTTCCTAACCCCACAGAGCGTACGTATCGTTCTGTAGTTATATCGAGCTCTGATATCAGACGTGATAATTGCGTCCGTACATTTATTACTACGGTTTGTTTCGGTCCAGATAGCGTCCGAGCCAACTACACGTTGCCACTCGGACAGGAGCGAAAACATGAAAGAGAAACTCAAGGAACGTCTAACTGACAGAGGTCAGGTGGGTATCGGTACCCTCATCGTCTTCATCGCAATGGTTCTGGTCGCCGCAATTGCCGCTGGCGTCCTCATCAACACTGCAGGCTTCCTGCAGACGAAGTCCGAGCAGACCGGTCAAGAGTCGTCCGCACAGGTGTCCAACCGCGTGCAGGTCGTCTCCGGCTTCGGTAACGTCGCCAACGAGCAGGTGGATTACATCAACCTCACCGTGATGCGCGGCTCTGGTTCCGACGACATCAACCTCTCGACTGCGACTATCGAGTGGATTGGTCCGAATACGGCCAAGACGCTGACGAGCAACACGACAGACAGCATCACTGTCGAGTCGTCCGAGACGAACCTCGTCGGCAGTACCCCGTACTTCGCGGTCAACGCAATCAAGGATCCGTCCGACTCGGTGCCAGTCCTCGACGAACAGGATGACCGCTTCAAGGTCACCCTGAACACGACGGCAATCAGTGGTTCATACCTCGGCGAGGGCGAGGAAGTCGAACTCAAGCTCACCACCCAGTACGGTGCAGTCACCATCTACCGCGCAAACGTCCCGCAGTCGCTCTCCCAAGAGAGCGCGGTGACGGTCTAACGCAGTAGACTACTTTCGAGCGACCACAACGTTTTTTCTACGGCCACTTCGATTGAGTAGCAGTGACTTCGCTGTTCGAACTCGAAAAGACCGGCGACGCCGACGAGATTACCTCGCTACTCACGAGGAGTAACAGCGAGGCAGTCCGCCGTCGCGCCGCCGAAATCCTCGGCGACATCGACGCCCCCGACAAGTTAGTTCTGGACCCGCTGGTCAAGGCGGCCAAGTCCGACGAGAACGACGCCGTGCGGGCCGCGGCTATAGACGCTCTCGACCAGCGCCACGCCGTCGAGCGACTCATCCGAGAGATTTCCGACAAAGAGATTTCCTCTGACGGAGCCGAGTGGGCACGCGCGGAGGCGTTCGCCGAGTCGCTGACCGACGAGCAAGCCGAACTCCGGATGGCCTCGGCCAACGCGTTGGGCCGCATCGGGAGTCAAGCAGGCACGAAACCGCTCGTCCAGCGACTTGGTGACCCCGACCCACGAGTGAGAGCGCGAGCGGCGCGCGCGCTGGGTCGCATCGGCGACCCGCGAGCGGTGTCTGCACTCGAAAAAGTGTTAGCCGACAGCAATGTCGAGGTGCGCCGCGAAGCGGCCGATTCGCTCGGCCGAATAGGGGGTGAGGAAGCACTGTCGGCACTTCTGGGCCTGCTGGACGACGAAAGCGAGACCGTGCGGCGAATCGCGGCGAACTCGCTGGGGAACTTCGGGAGCGCGAAGCCGCTGGACGCACTCATCTCACTCCTCTCGGACGACATCGAAGCAGTGCGGCGCGCGGCGGTGTTCTCGCTCATCGAACTGCTCTCGAACGCGCCGGGCCAACAGAGCCACAAACTCCGGGAGACGATGGTCGAGAAACTAAGCGCGACCGACCACAAGAGCGTCGTGGACTCGCTGGTCGAAATTCTGGACGAAGGGCGACAGGCACACCAGCGGCGAAACGCCGCGTGGCTACTCGGGCGCGTGACCGGCGACCGCAATCGAGAGGCCGCAATCGAAGCCTTAGCCGGTGTACTGGACGACGAGGACGGGATGACCTCGCAGTTCGCGGCGACGAGCATCACGAACATTGGGGGCGAGGCTGCCGAGGACGCACTACTCGATCTGTTGGACGACACGGAAGCGAGTTCGGCCGCGCGCGCGAAGGCGGCGTTCGCGCTCGGCAAGGTCGGCGGCGAACGCGCGCGAGACAGATTAGATTCGATAATCGACAGAACGGACGACGAACAAGTTCGGAAACGCGCGTTCTCGGCACTTTCGAAACTCGGTGGCCGGAATTAGAAAGCAATCCCCCAAGTTATCGCGTCTGAAATTTGCGTAAAACTTTATAAGAGGGTAGTGTCTCTTTCTGGGCGAAATGGTTAGGGACCGGCTACGAAAAATATTAACCGGGACACGGAGCGGCAGTGACGCCGACGACCGGAACGTCAGTGACGCAGACGAGCGTCGAGACGTAACGTTCGACGGCGGCGTCCAGACCAGCGAGGTCTCCGTCTCCTCGGGTGGAACCGTAACGCGCTCGCAACTCGCCGAAACGTATCGGGGGACAGAAGTCGCAGAAGAACTCCAGCAGGCACAGGCAGTCCACCTCGGACAAGCACTCGAAGACCCCGAGTCGGCCGCGGGGGACGCGGCCGACCTCGGACGCCGACACGCGGAGGCTGGCGTTCCGACCGGAACGTTCGCGGCGACCTACGAGGCGAGCGTCGAGACGCTCGTCGCCGAAGCGTTCGACAAACTCGAAGCCCGACTGGGTGACGGCAACGAAGCCGTCTCCTCGGAGATACAGCAGACCGAGCAAGAACTCCAGTCGTCGCTCTCCGCGACGTTCAGCGACATGGAGGCCGGACTCGATGCTTACGAGGGTGGCTCTGCGAACGGCGCAGGCGAGAGCGAGTTCGAGTTCGAGGCGAACGAGGAAGACGAACTCAACGTGGACGACGACGACCTACTCGACGGCGTCGGCGTTCCCGTGTTCATGCTCGACGTGAAGCGCGACGAGGTCGCGGCGTGGAACGCCGCGCTCGAACAACTGACCGGCGTTTCCGCCGAAGAGGCAATCGGCAAGAGTCACGTTAGCGAGGCGTTCTACCCGGACGGACGCCGCGTCAAGACGCTGGCAGACAAGGTCGCCGAGGCACCGGAGACCGCCGACCAGCAGTTCGGTCTCACGAAAGAACCGACCGACCGGACGCTGTACTCCGACGAGAGTACGATGGTCAACGGCGCGGGCGAAGAACACGAAATCGACTTCACCGCGATGCCGCTGTACGACGACGACGGCGAACTCATCGCCGTGGTCGAAACTATCAACGACCGCACGGAGGAGCGCCAGCGACGACGCGGCGTCACCTCGCTCGTCGAGGAGCTAATCGGTACGCTGACTGCGATGGAGATGGGCGACCTCTCCGCGCGTGCGGACTTCCACGACGAACACGACGCGGTGGACGACTCGCTACTCGAAGTCGTCAGCCAAGTGAACGCAATCGCCGAGCGGTTCGAGACGCTGACCGAACGCGTCGGCGAGCAGACCGACGAACTCGAATCGTCCGTCGAAGGCGCGACCGAGTCGGCGCGCATCATCGAAGAGCGCGTTGACGAACAGACCGACCAGCTTTCGCAAGTCGCGACGCAGATGGAGAACTTCTCTGCGAGCATGCAGGAGGTCGCGGCGAGTTCCGACCAAGTCGCCTCCGCCGCAGAACAGGCGAAGGCGTCAGCAGACAGCGGTCTCGACTCCAGCGAAGGTGCCCGCGAGGCCACCGACGAAGTCATCGAGATGAGCGAAGACCTCGTCGGTACCGTCACCGAACTCGAATCGCAGATGAACGAAATCGAGGAAGTGGTCGAGGTCATCGCGGAAGTCGCAGACCAGACGAACCTACTCGCGCTGAACGCCAACATCGAGGCCGCGCGCGCTGGCGAGGCGGGCAGTGGCTTCGAAGTCGTCGCGGACGAGGTCAAGCAGTTGGCCAACGAGACCCGCGAACACACCGAAGAAATCGCTACGCGCATCGAAGACATCCAGTCGCAGGCCAACGAGACGGTCGTCGCAGTCGAAGAGTCCAACGAGCAGGTCAAGCACGCGGGCGAAGAGATCGAAGACGCCCTCGTCGCGCTGGAGGAGATCGCCGACGCGGTCGAGGAGGCCGCGACCGGCGTGACCGAAGTCGCACAGGCCAACGACGAACAGGCTTCGAACGTCGAGCAAGTGATGGCGACCGTCGAGGACGTGCGCGACCAGACCCGCGAGGTCGAGACCGCGACCGAAGACATCGTGGACGCGACTCGCGAGCAGACGGACGCAATCGGCGAGTTGGCCAACCGCGTGGACGAGATGCGGAACGCGTAGCACGTTCGACTGGTCCCTGACATGAGCGTATCTACAAGACGAATTCGACGCCGTCGCTACCGTCGAGCGACCGAGAGCGACGAACACAACGCATGAGTGAAGGAGAATACAAGATAACCGACACACAGGGGAAGTTCCTGCAGGTCGTCAAGAACGGACGGAAACTGAACGACCCCGACTGGACGAGCGGCCGCGTCCTCCTCTCGAACAAGCGACTGGTGTTGGCGGGCAACGACGGGAAGCGGACCATCCCGCTGCAGAAAGTGAGCGCGCTGAAGGGCCGCTACGACGTGAACCAAGCGGTCGCCAGTGTTTCGGACTACCTCAGCGTGGAGTTCGGAAAAGACGTCGTCCTATTGTCGGCTGGCAGCAACATCGACGAGTTCGAGACGGACGTGTACGGCGCACTGCTCAACCAGAAGATGCTGCTGACCAAGCACCCCGCAGTGGAGGGTGGCGTGGTCCAGAGCACCGACTGGGAGAAAGCCCGCCTGAAGATAGACGAGGGCATGATAAACGTCGCCATCGCCAGCGGCACCTTCGTCGGCATCGAGTTGGACGACATCGGCTCGGTCGAACGGGCCACCCGGACGGTGCAGGGCGAACAGCGAACGGTGCTGGAAGTCGAACACACGCAGGGCGAGACGAGCGTCCAGACGTACATCTCGGGTAAGACCCGCCGATGCTCGCTACTGGAGTCGCTACTCCGGAAGGGCGAACGCAAAAACGAGGGCGGGGTCGAGTTGGAAGAGACCGAAAAAGAAGTGCTGATGGCGCTCTACTCGGGCGTCTCGTCGTTCGAAATCCCGGACTTCCTCGGCATGGACGTGGACCGAGTGGAAGAGATTTTCGAGCGACTCATCGAGTTAGACGTACTTGAGGAAGTGCGCAAGCGGCGCGAAGTGAGTTTGAAGACTCGCGGGCGGAACATCGCCAGCGAGTCTATCAACGAAAAGTGACCTAGAAACGAGAGTGAATCGCACGGGGAATGTGAGTTCTCTCGTTTGGGCTTTGGGGTCTCTTGTGGGGCTGTTCTTGATGGGTTGTGAGTTCGTGATTGAAGGACAGCCGACGGGCTGTTGTCGGTGAATCGACCCACGGACTATTGCTGGTGAACCAACCGACAGGGTGGGACTGAAAGGGGCCGGTCGCTAAACGAACCCCGGCGAGAGAAGGACCGCAGGACGAAGTCCGAGGACCGCACCGAGCCGCGGGAGTTTAGCGTCCGGGGGCTTTCGAACGAGAAACTGCGATTGTCCTAGCTGTTGCAGAAGTGGCAGGGACGCTAGCTACTCCTGAAGCCGAGAAGTCCGCACTGCACAGCACTGCACTGCACGAGCCACATACCTCCCCAGCCGATTGTGGTCCTCGATTCCGGACGACGCGACGGAGCGCGTCGTCCGAGCTACGGTCCTCATCCCTCGCACGAGGTTGGTGCGACCCCTTCGGAGTCGCACCAGCGCGCGCCACCGTCTAGCGAAGATTCGAGAAAACCAGAAATCAAATCACAAGCTCAACGCGACTCGTCCATCTCAGCCAGTTCCCGCAACCCCTCTTCCAGCGAAACCGTCGGCTCGTAGCCCAGTCCCTCTTGCGCCTTCGAGATGTCGGCTTCGCTGTGTCGAATGTCGCCCGGACGCTCTTCGACGTGCGTAATGTCGGCGTCCGAGCCAGTCACGTCCACAATCGTCTCCGCTAGTTCCCGAACCGTTACGCTCCGACCAGTGGCGACGTTGAACGGTTCCCCGATGTTGTCGGTCGTGGCGGCGCGCAGGTTCGCCCGGACCACGTCGCTGACGTGTACGAAGTCGCGGGTCTGCTCGCCGTCGCCTTGGACGGTGACTGGTCCACCGTCGCGGGCCTGCCGGAAGAAGACCGACACGACCGCGCTGTACTCCGGATTCTGGCGCGGGCCGTAGACGTTGAAGTATCTCAAGGGGACCGTCTCCAGACCGTAGAGGTCGTGGTAGGCGCGTGCGTAGTGGTCCAGCGAGAGCTTGTCGATGCCGTACGGCGAGCTAGGGGTCTTGGGGTCGCCCTCTTCGACGGGCACCGATTCGGGGTGGCCGTAGATGGCCGCCGAGGACGCCAACACGACGCGCGCGTCTTCCTCGCGGGCCTGTTCGAGAACCGTCAGTGCCGCTGTGGCGTTCGTCTGGTGGCTCCGCTCGGGGTCGGTCACCGACTCCTCGACGGAGACCAGCGCCGCCTCGTGGAAGACGAGGTCCGCTCCTCGCATGGCTTCGGCGACTGCTTGGGGGTCGCGCACGTCGCCCTCGTAGAGTTCCGCGCCATCGGGGACGAACTCGCGCGCGCCCCCCGAGAGGTCGTCCAGTACGCGCACCTCGTTGTCGCCGACGAGCGCGGCCGCGAGGTGGCTCCCTATGAATCCCGCGCCGCCGGTTATCAGGACGGTTCGACCAGCGATTTCGTGTTCGACATTGGTGGCTAGCATCCCCACTAATCCATGTAGCCGAGACCCTGCAGTCGAGCTTCCACGTCCTCGAAGTCGGCCTCGACGGCGTCACGTGGACCCGAGTCGGCGTAGTCGCGCCGCGAGACGGCACGCTTGGCCGCTCTGGAGTTAGGGTCGAACACTTCCGAGAGGACCCGGCCGTCGGCACCGTTCGGAACTGCTTCGCCGACGCTGTGGAGAACTGTCGGTGCCACGTCGGTGACGTTGGCGTCTTCCGGCGTGCTTCCGGCGTCGATGGACGGTCCCCACGCGAGGAACACCCCCTCACTTCGGTGCGTCGCGTCCATGGTGCTGTCGCGGAACACCTTGTGGGTGAGCGAGTTCGCGGTGAGGTAGCCGTGTTCGGCCCGTACCACGAGGTCCGGCGACTTGGGGTCGGTCTCGAAGAGGTCGTCGCCGTCGTAGACGTTCAGTATCGCCTCGCCGGTCTGCGGGTCGGTGAGGCCTTCGAGGCGAGCGCGTATCTCGGCCTTCACTTCGGGAACTTCCGAAGCCGAGACGACGCCGTTGTCGAACTTCCCGTCGTGGTTGATGTAGAGGTTGCCCGCGCCGTGGGTGAACGCCACCGTCTCCGAGAAGTCCACGTCGAACAGTTCGTGGGTGCCCGGCACCTGCGAGGCGACGGACTCGACCAACGAGTCCGGGAGGTGATTGTACAGCGTCTTCTCGTCGATGCCGATGCCGTTGATGACGTTTCGGACGCGGTCCTTGTCGAGACCGAGTTTCTGGAGCGTGCCGCGACCGGAGCCGCCTTTCCGCGTGAGGTAGCCTTCGCGTTCCAGGAAAGTGTTGACGTGGACGTAGGTATCGACCGGGCCGAACCCGTGGTCGGAGACGACGAAGAGGTTCGCGTCCTTCTCCTCCACGTAGTCGAGTACCTCGCCGAGCGCGTCGTCAATCTCGCGGTAGTGGCCGAGCAGTACGTCCATGTCCCAGATGAGGTGCTGGAGTCTGTCCGGCGCGGTGAACACGAAGAAGAAGAGTCGCCAGTCGTCGGTCTCCATCAGTTGTCGCAGGAGTTTCCGTCTGGACGTGACCAGTTCCGCGAGGTCGTCCACGAACTCCGCTTCCTTGTCGTGGTACTGCTCCCACGAGAGGCCGATTTGGTAGTTCGGAATCCGTTCGAGAATTTCGTCCTGTAGCTCAGGTGGATGCGTGAACCCCTCGCCGATTTCAGGGGTCATCATCCCCGTCACGAGTTTCCCGTCGATATCGTCGGCCGGGTAAGTCATCGGCACGTTGGCGACCACGGACGGACCGAGCATGTCCCAGAGTTCCGGGCGAGCGACGTCGTTGCTGGTGCTCATCTTGTGGGTGTAGTCTGACTGCACGCCTCGGAAGGAGTAGACGCCGTGCTTGTCGGCCCACGTTCCGGTGGCGATGGAGGGCCACGCGAGCGCCGTCGTCGGGGGCATCGTGCTTTCGAGCGGTCCGGCCGCGCCCTCATCGACGAGGCGCGCGAAGTTCGGGAGTTCCCCGTCTTCGACCCACCCCTCGATGAGATACCACGGTACACCGTCGAGTCCCAGAACGAACGCCCGGTTCGCGTCGGTAGGTTTCTTCGTCATGGATAGTAGAACGAGCAGCGAACGCCGCCCGTCGTTGTCCACTGAAAGGGCGCTAAATCCCTTTGTTATGGCCCGTTTTCGCAGGTGTAGGCCGAGCCTTCTGGCGGAATAAAGGGTTGAACTTCACGCCAAGAACGCGGTGACGCGCTTCGGGTCGAGCAGGCCACCGAGAATCGAGAGGCCAGCCCACACGGCGATACCGAGTGGGATGGCGACGACGACCGCAATCGCCCCGGGGGTCGCGGAGAGTGCCATCCACACCGCGGCCGACATCGCGGCCGTCACTGTCACGACTGCGGCGAGGTGCCGGAGGATGCGACCGAGCGGGAGCGAAAGTTCACTGTGGATGACCCAGAGATTCACGCCGGTGTAGCCCGCGAACGTGACGACCGTCGCGGCCGCCGCGCCCGCCACGCCGAAGGTCGGAATCAACAGCAGGTTGAGCAGGAAGTTGGCGACCGACGTAATCCCTTTCGCGTAGGCACGTTCGGTCGCTCGGCCGAGGAAGTCCAGCGCGTCGCTCGTGATGTACGAGACTGCCTGGAGGACGACGTACGCCGAGAACACTTGCAGGACGGGGGCCGCCGGTGCCCACTCGGGCCCGAAGACGAGTCGGAGCGCGGGTTCTGCCACCAGCACCATCCCGGCCGCGGCGGGCACGTAGAGGAGCAAGGTGTGGCGAAGCGTCGTCTCGTAGAGGCTAGCCGCCCGCGAGGTGTCGCCAGCGGCCTTCTCCTCGCCGTAGGTTGGCGAGATGCTGAACCCCATCGCGGCCGCGGGCGTCTGGATGAACCCGACGATCTGCTTGGCGAGGTAGTAGTACCCCACTGCGACCGGGTTCATGAAGTAGCCGACGAGAATCACGTCCACGCGCTTGTCGAGGACGTTCGCCCCCCGAGTCGCGGTCAGCGGCACGCTGTACCGGATGACCCTGCGTGCGAGTCCGTCCTCCATCGATTCGGCAGGTTCGGTTTCGCGGTAGCAGTGTCGGTACAGCAGGTAGAGACCGACGAGTGCGCCGACACCGTATCCGACGATGTAGCCCGCGAGCGCGCCCACTGCACCACCGAGCAGGACGACTCCGACGACGGCGAGCAGGAGTCTGCCCACCGTTCCGACGGCCCGAATGAGCGCGCTGTAATCGACTCGGTTGTAGCCCTGGAAGAGGACCATCGAGAACGTGAACAGCGAGTGGACCGCGACGTAGCCGGCACCGAGCGCCAGCAGTGGCGCGATGTCGGACTGCCCCACGAGGCGCGCGATTGGGCCGCCGAACAGGACGAACGCGCCGCCGACGAGCGCGGCAGCGGCGAGTCGGAAGCCGATTGCCGCGCGCAAGATGTGGGGCACTTGTCCCGGGTCTTTCTCCTTGTACTCGGTGACGAACTTCGCGGCGGACTTGCCGACGCCGAGGTCGCCGAACAGTTGGGCGACGCCCAGCACCGCCAGTGCAGAGCCGAGCAGACCGTACTCGGTCTGGCCGAGCAGAAACCGAGCGAGGACGAACGTCAGCAACCCGCTGGCCGCCATGTGGAGCGTGCGCGCGCCGACGGTCGCTTTGAGGCCCTTCGAGATTTTCTTCAGGTCCATGTAGTTACCTCGTGCCGTTGATGCGGTACAGTTGGAAGCCCCCGTTCGCTTGGACGCGGTTCAGTCCGGGGGTCGAGTCGAGCGACCGGAAGCCGGATTCGGGGAACCGTAGCTCCTTGTAGACGCGTACCTCCTCCTGTCTTGCCGCGTCGGTGTACGCTAGATACCGACCGCCGTAGGCGTCTCGTACTCTGTCAGCGGTGAAGTTCTCGGCCGTCAGACTCTGGTTCGACGTGTAGAGACTCGGTGCAGTTGCTGGTGCCGTGCGACTCTTCTCGTAGCCGAAGACGGCGTCGGCGTAGCGTTCGCCTGACCCACGGAGGCCGAGGATGCGAAGCTGGCCGGTGTGGTCGAAGGCAGTGTCGTAGCCGTTCAGTTGTGCGGCCGTGACGTGGCTCGACCCTTGGTACATGTACGGCGACTCGTACACTGTCGGTATCGAGGCGACGAGCAGAACGGCGACGACCACCCCGACGACTGCGTGAACAGTCCCCGACGAGGCGCGCCGACCGAGAGTGTCCATCCCGCGGGCGAGTGCCACCGCGCCGAGAATCGTCACCAGCACCATGACGAAACCGAGTTGCCGGAAGTGCAGTTGCTCGTAGCTCACTATCAGGTAGGCACTGAACAGGCCGAGCAGTGGCACCAGTCCGAGGCCGAAGTAGCGCGCGAACGCCGCCGTGTCGGGGTCCTCGATGCGGCCACGTGCGCTGACCACCACGAGCAGTGCCGCGAGCGCACAGAAGACGACACTGACGAGGAACAGTTTGGCGAAAATCAGCCCCAGACTGCCACCGATGGCTGAGAGTGACACCGCTTGTGCGCCGATGTCGCTGGCGGCGTTCGGCCCTTCCAGTATCATGTTCACCAGCGCGCTCGTCGCGCCCGAGGTGCGCTCGTGCCGCGGTGCCCACAGCGCGAACACGACGCCGATGAACAGCGTCTGGAGTGCGAGCAGCCGGTGGTCGCGCTCGGCGGTCCCGAGCCATCTGGCGGCGATTTGGAGCAGGAGAACTGCCCCGAAGACGAGCAGGACGTTCGCGGCCTGCTGAGGGTGGACGAGGACGATAGCCACGGACGCTAGCGCGAGCAGTGCGCCCTCGGGCGTCCCGACCGGCAACTCGTCGCGGCCTGTATCGACGACGTATCTCGCGAGCAGGTAGAGGACGAACGGCAGGAAGAGGATGGCTTGGGAAGTCGGATGAGCCATCTCGAAGACGCTGATGTTGTTTATCGGCAGGAAGAGGAACCCGCTGAACGCCGCGAGCGTCGTCGCGCGGCGGTCGCGGGTAATCGTCCACGTCGCCAGCGGGAGGAACAGCAAGAACACTGCGGTGAACACCATCACCATCACCAACAGTGCGCGGTGCAGTTCCATCCCGGTCAAATCCGCGAGGAACACCGCGACGGTGTGCGTGCCGGGGTAGAGCAGGTCGAGGACCGAGAGCCGACCTGCGGCGATATCTTTCGCCCACCCGAGGTGGGTCAGCGAGTCGCCCGCGCCGAAGAAGTAGTACGAGCGAATTACGGGAAGCGAGGCGACGGCGAGCATCGCGGTCCCGCCGAGGAACAGCCCCAGCTTTCGGGCGCGTCCGCTCCCGGTGAGCGAGACGACGACCGACACCAGCAGCGCGGCTCCTGCGCCGACCCAAAAGGCGAGCGGCGTCGCGCCGTAAATCGACAACTCGTAGCCCTCCGGTGGCGACCCGCGTGCGAGTACCACCGCGGCGGCGAGCGAAACGAACCCGACGAGGAGTGCGGCCTTCTCCCCTCTCTCGAAGACGTGCGTGTCCGTAGTCATAGGGACGTTACTGGTCTCGTACCCCAGATTCGGCCTTTGTTATACGCCGCCTGCGAGCGGGTAGGGTCCGGGAGAACCGTTGCAGGGGGAGGCGACAACTGTTGCAAGCGTGCCAGCGAGTGGGTGTAGATACGCGAAACGATAGATGCAGAGTCCGTGAGGGGAGAGTGAGAGCGACGAATCTCTCCGGTGTGGGAAGGCTTATCAGTGTCCGGTAGTAAGTTACCGATAGAAACCCGCTTCCCCCCAAGTGGGCGAGACCAATGACCACGAAATACGAAAACAGTGACCGAATGCAGAAGTTCCCCACCGACGAACGGTACGCCTCGTTCAGCGACGAGCAAGGAGCGGTCGTCATCTACGACACGCAGAACAACAGCGCGTGGATTCAGTCCGACGACAACGTAGAACTCGCCGCGATGGCGTAGCGGGCGCGGTACTCGGTCCCGTAGCGGCCTCGTTGATTGCTCGGCTCTCCGTTTCGAATCTCCCCCGAAACATAGCACTTCAGTAGCGGAGCGGCCACCACTATTCTGCTGAGTGAACCGCTCTACCCCTGTTGGGTGAGCCGATACGCGTGCTTGGCGGCGTCCATCGCCGTGCCGCCAGACTCGACGAGGTAGTACGGAACGAGTTCCGCGCTGAACTTCGCCTTGTAGCTACAGAGTCGCTCGGTGTTCGCACCCATGAGGTCGTACTTCGTCACCGACTCGACAGGCGGGCCCTCTACGATGTCCTCCATCAGTCGCCAGTGAACGAGTCCATTCACGGAGGTCCCGTCGTAGATGCCCTTGGTGCCGCCCTGCCAGAAGTAGGCGGTGTCGTTGGAGTAGAGCGTCGTGATACCAGTGAGATACTCACCATCCGGGTCGCGGGCGACGTAGGCCCGCGCTCGCTCGCCGAGCGACTCGAAGAGGTCCCGGACGTACGCCCACGTCGGGTCGAACGGTTCGTCCTGCTCGTCGTAGCGCTGCTTGGTCGCTTGATAGATATCGCGGGCACCATCCAACCCCTCGCGCTCGATAGTCACGTCGAGGTCCTCGGCGTCCCGGATGTCCCGGCGGAGGCTCTTGCTGAACGACTGCTTGATGGCGTCGGTGTCGCCGCCAGAGAGGTCCACGAAGTAGGTGAACCTCGGTACCACGTCGATGTCGCTCCAGACGAACGGCCGGGGGTCGCCGTAGTCGGTGTTGCAGATGATGCGAACCAGCATCAGCCGAGAGTTCACGTCCAACCGGTCAAGCACCTTGTCGGCGAACGGCGACTGGACGCCGACGTCCGCGAGTCGCCGTTCGAGTCCGATGTCCGGGCCGATCTGGTCTAAGACTTTCTGGGTGAACTCGCGGTTGACTTTCTCCTGCTTGCGGCGCTTCGGACTGGTTGGCATCATGATAGGACCGAGGCGCGGGATGTTGTACCCCGGCGGCGGCGACGTGACCGCCATCGCCGCCGAGCGCCGCTGGACGAACAGCGGCAACAGCGCGATCGGTTGTTCTCCTTTGAATCCTCCGAACAGCTTCATCTCTGCATCGACGTGTCGGTCTAGCACTTCGAGTGCCTCGGGCAGATGAAACACTTCGAAGCCGTCACTCGGCAGTGCAGACTCCCACTCCGACAGTTCGAGTTGCTCGACTCTCATCCTGTTGAATCCGTGGTAGCGTCGGTTTGCACTTTGTTATTCTCCGCTTTCGCGGCGCGTAGGGACCGCTTGTCGGCAGCGTCAGGTGCTGACACACCAGCTCCGTCGGGGTGGTCCATTCGCTCGTAGAAGTCGGCGGGCGGACCGACCCACGCACCCATCTCGACCGCACGCTCGACGAGTCTGCGGTACAACTCCCGGTAGCCCGGGAAGTCGTCGTCGTTGAACAGTCGCGGATGCCACAGAACTGACATTACGGCACCGTTCTCTCTGGCCTCTTCGAGCAGTCGTTCGCACTCGCGCCACGCTTCGTCGAACTGCTCGCCGGGGTCTGGAAGCGCGATTTCCATCAGCGTCAGCGGGAAGACGACGAACTCGTCGCCGAAGGGGCGAAACGGGTGATAACGGTCGAAGCCGTACTCGCTACTCGAACCCGGACTTGCGTCGTACTTCAGACCCATCTCGCGGTGGTACTCCCACGTCATCGGTTCGTGGCGCAAGTGGTGGTGACGACCGCCCGTCACCTCACTTCCGAGCGCGGCTTCGAGCGTCGTCTTCTCCATGAAGAGTCGATTGGGGTCCGAAAACGAATCGTACGAACCGTGAAGTCCGACCTCCCAGTCCCCGCCGTCGAGGCGAGCGAGCAGTTCGGTTAGTTCCGTCCGTTCGACTTCGTAGCGACCCATCGACTCCACCCAGTAGAAGGGGTCGAGCCAGTCCGTCGGAGACCGTTCGAGGATGTGCTGTTCGCGCAGGAAGTAGAACGCCGAGCGAACGCCGAGGTCGTCCTCCAACTGCATGATGTCCTCGAAGGTCCACCACGGGTTCTGACCGGGGAGGAGCGCCTTCAGGTGTCGCGGGTCGCGCTCGGCGAGCGCGTAGTACAGCGATTGCCCGGTCTTGTACGGCCGGTCAACGTCGTGAGTAAGGAGTACCGCGAACTCCGCGTCTTCGGTATCGAGCGCGGCCTTGGCGTCCGCTTGGGCGGACTCGAACTCAGACATCGTCGAGCAAGCCCGCGATGTTCGCCGCGGCAGTGCCGTCGCCGTAGGGCGTCGGCTTCTCGGCGGGAGCCTCGGCGGTTGAGAGTGCGCGCCGTATCGCCTCGCCGTCTGCGCCGACCAAGCGGTTCCAGCCTGCTTCGACCGTCTCGCGCCACTCGGTCTCTTCGCGCATCGTCACGCAAGGCGTGTCGAGGAAGAAAGCCTCCTTCTGGACACCGCCCGAGTCGGTAGCGACGACTTCCGCGGCGTCCTGCAGGCGCACGAAGTCGAGGTAGCCGACCGGGTCTGTGAGAGTGAGTCGTTCTTTGGCCTCTTCGTAGAGACCGTACTCTTCCATCCGACTTACTGTCCGAGGATGTGCTGGCAAGACGACCTCTCGGGGGTCGTCGGCCAACGCGTCCAGAATCGACGCGAGTCGCTCGGGGTCGTCGGTGTTGGCCGCGCGGTGGACCGTGGCGAGGACGAACTCGCCTTCTTCGACGCCCACCTCGTCCAGCACTGTCGAGTGGTCGGCGGCCTGCTCGCGCGCCAACAGCACGGCGTCACACATTACGTCGCCGGTGTCGTGGACACCTTGTTCGATACCTTCCGCGGCCAGATTCTCCACTGCTCGCGTGGAGGGCGCGAACAGCAGGTCCGAGGCGTGGTCGGTCAGCACTCGATTGGTTTCCTCGGGCATCTCGCGGTTGTAGCTCCGCAGACCGGCCTCGACGTGGGCCAGCGCGGTGTCCAACTTCGAGGCCGCGATTGCAGCCGCGAGCGTCGAGTTGGTGTCGCCGTAGACCAGCACCGCGTCGGGGTCTTCGTCGAGAATCAACTCTTCCAGACCGACCAGCATGCGGGCGGTCTGTGCACCGTGGTCGTCGGAGCCGACTCCCAAATTGTGGTCCGGCTCTGGAATGCCTAACTCCTCGAAGAACACGTCGGACATCTCCTCGTCGTAGTGCTGGCCCGTGTGGACCAACACCTCCTCGTGGCGCTTGCGGACCTCGCGCGAAACCGGCGCGGCCTTGATGAACTGCGGGCGCGCACCGACGACGGTCAGGATTTTCTTCGAGTCGTTCTCGTCTCGCTTCGTCGCTTCGTCTGTGTCGTAGTCACTCATGCTGTAGTCCGCTCCCGATGGTGTAGACGCGATGGTCGGTGTCCCCGAGGTCGAGCGCTCCGCGGCCGTCCACGACGACCAGCGGGTCGAAGGCGTTCCAGTCGATGGACTCGAAATCCTCGTGGGGCGTCACCAGAACCACGGCGTCGAGGTCGTAGTCGGTCAGTTCTTCTTGGGCAATCTGGCGGCAGGCGAACTCCTCGGCGCTGTCGAGCATCGGGTCCACGCCCAACACCTCCGCGCCGAGTTCCGAGAGGTACTCCGTAATCGCAATCGAGGGCGAGGCGCGAGTCTCTTCGACGCCCGGCCGGTAGGTCAGGCCGAGTACTGCAACCGTCGCGTCGTTCGGCGAGACGCCTTCAGCGTCGAGTTCCCGGACCAGCGTCTCGACCGTGAACTCCGGCATCGAGTCGTTGACTTCGCGTGCGGTGCGTAACAGCGGCGTCTCGACACCGAACTGACCGATGACGAAGTACGGATAGTAGGGAATGCAGTGCCCCCCGACGCCCGGACCCGGCTTGTGGATGTCACAGAACGGTTGGGTGTTGGCCGTCTCGATGGCCTCGTTCACGTCGATTGCCATCCCGTCTGCCATCGTCGCCAGTTCGTTCGCCAAGGCGATGTTCACGTCCCGGTAGAGACCTTCGAACACCTTCACGGCCTCAGCGGTCGTCGCGTCCGAGACCGTCATCACTTCGTTATCGGTGATGTGGTCGTAGACCAACTTCGCGGCGCGTGTACTCTCCGAATCGACGCCGCCGACGACCTTCGGGTACGCGCCCCGAATGTCTTCGAGCGCGCGCCCGCTGGAGGTTCGTTCCGGGCAGAACGCCAGTCCGAACTCGTCGTGGCCCGCCTCGTGTTCGAGCAGCGGCTGGACCCTGTCCGCGCAGGTTCGCGGCGGCACGGTACACTCGATGATCACGAGGTCGCCCCTGTCGAGACCGGTGCCGATGTCGCGCACGACTGACTCCAGAATCGAGAGGTCCGCGCCGTCGTCGTCGGTAATCGGTGTCGGCACGATGACGACGTGAATCGCCGACGTTTCGGCGGCGGTCCGGGGTGAATCTGTCGCACGCAGCGCACCCGATTCGACGGTCTCGGCGACGAGTTCGTCGAGTCCAGGTTCGCGCTTGACGTGACAGTCGCCTTCGTTGATGGTATGGACTACCTCGGCGTCTACGTCCGCGCCGACGACGTTGCCACAGGTCTCGGCGTACACCGCGGCCAGCGGGAGACCCATCTTGCCGAGACCGTAGACGGCGACCGGAATCTGTCCGGCGCGGAACGCCGCGCGCTGGTCGGCGTCGTGGGCGTCGTTGCCGTAGAGTTTGAGCGTCTCCCGGACGTTCACTGGGCGCTCACCTCGGAATCGGGTCGCTGGTCACTCTCTTCGGAATCGGTGTGACGTTCGGCCTCCTCGGACTCCACCGAATCGACGCAGTCAGCGACGTGTTCGTTGGCCACGCGGTCGATTTCGCGCGCGACTTCCAGCACTCGGAGCCCGTCCTCGCCCGAGACGACCGGCTCCGAACCTTTGGTGGCCGCGACGACGAACGACGAGAGTTCGTTCTTCAGCGGTTCGCCAGTCTCGACTGTGGGCCGCTCTACGATGCTCTCGTGGCGGTAGCGCAGGTCGCCGTTGTCCTCGATGTAGGAGGGCAGCGAGTGGCGGTGGATCTCGACCGAGCGGTCGATGTAATCGACGTTCACGCGGCAGTCCTCGGCAGTAATCGAGAGTTCGCGTACGCGTTGTTGGGTCACCCTGCTCGCGGTCAGCGTGGCGACCGTTCCGTCACCGAAGCCGAGCGTCGCCGTCGCGTGCTGGTTGGCCTTGACACCGGCGGCCGTGACCGAGACGGGTTCTTCACCCATCAGCGACAGGACCACGTCGATGTCGTGAATCATCAGGTCCAGCACCGCGCTTTGGTCCAGTTCGCGACCCTCCGGAGGCGGGCCGAGTCGGCGCGCGTCGATGGCGATGATGTCGAGGTCCGACACCACGTCGGCGAGCGCGCGAATCGCGGGGTTGAACCGCTCGACGTGGCCGACTTGGACGGTGACACCCGCTTTCTCAGCTTTGTCGAGCAGTTCGCGGCCGACCTCCGGGTCGTCTACGAGCGGCTTCTCGACGAGGACGTGGACGCCCGCGTCGATGCACTTCTCGGCCATCTCGGCGTGGAACGGCGTCGGGACCGCGATGGAGGCGACGTCCGTCGCTTCGAGGAGGGCGTCTAAGTCAAGTGCGACCGTCCCGTGGTCGTCGGCGACTTCTTCGGCGGCCTCCTCGTCCACGTCGAAGACGCCGACGAGGTTCACTCGGGGCAGTTCGCTGTACACGCGGGCGTGGTGACGCCCCATACTTCCGACGCCGATGACGGCGGCGTTTACTTGGTGGGAGAGACTGTGGCTCATTCTGATTCGTATGCTGAAATCGCGTTCGTAATCGTTCGGAGGTCGTCTTCCGTGACGTTCGGGTGAACCGGCAGCGAGAGCGCCTGCTTGGCGGCCCGCTCGGTGACCGGTGCGGCGTGGGTCACGTCGTCGTAGGCCGGTTGCTGGTGAATTGGCGTCGGGTAGTAGACGCCCGCCCCGACACCGCGCTCGGCGAAGAACTCCTTGAGTTCGTCCCGGTCGTCGGCCCGAATCGTGTACTGGTGGTAGACGTGCCGGTAACCGTCGGGTTCTGTCGGCGTGACGACGCCGGACTCCGACAGCGCGTCCGTGAGGTAGGCGGCGTTCTGGCGGCGCGCCGCGTTGTAGTCCGGAAGCCGCTCTAACTGGACGCGGCCGATGGCGGCGGCCATCGAAGTGAGTCGGTAGTTGTTCCCGACGCGCACGTGGTCGTAGCCGCCGTCTTCGGTGCGACCGTGGTTGACGTAGCTCGCGGCGCGCTTGGCCACGTCTTCGCGGTTCGTCGTGACGATGCCGCCCTCGCCCGTGGTCATGTTCTTCGTGGGGTAGAACGAGAAGCAGGCCGCGTCACCGAGCGACCCGACTCGGTCGCCTTGGAACTCAGCACCGTGGGCTTGGGCGGCGTCTTCGACCAACGCGAGGCCGTGGCGGTCGGCGATTTCCCGGAGTCGGTCCATCTCTGCGGGGAGTCCGTAGAGATGCACGGCGAGAATCGCCGACACGTCGTCGTGTTTCCGAATCGCCTCCTCGACCGCGGTTGGGTCGAGGTTGTAGGTGTCGGGGTCGATGTCGGCGAACACTGGTTCCGCGCCAGCGATTCGAACCGTGTTCGCGCTCGCGACGAACGAGAACGGCGTCGTCACGACTTTGTCGCCCTCGCCGATGTCGAGCGCCTCGAACGCGGCGTGGAGCGCGGTCGTTCCGTTGCTCGTCGCGACGCCGTACGCTGCACCGCAGAAGTCGGCGAACTCGTCTTCGAATTTTCGAACCTCGGGACCGTCTGCGAGCATCCCCGATTCGAGCGTCTCGACGACGCGCTCGATTTCTCGCTCGCCCATCTGCGGGTCCGCGATAGGAATGTCGCTCATGCTATCTGGTTCCCTCCGTCGAGTTCCTCGGGCAGGTCGCGGAACTTCGCGGGCGCACCGAGTGCCAACGTCCGCGGCGGTACGTCCTGCGTGACGACCGCGCCAGCGGCGACGAACGCGCCTTCGCCGACGGTTACGCCGGGCAGAATTGTCGCGTTCGCGCCGATGGAGACGTGGTCTTCGAGCGTCGGTCCCTCTAGCTCTACGTCTTGGCGAATCGGGTACGGGTCGTTCGTCAGCACCGCGTTCGGCCCGATGAACACCTCGTTGCCGATAGTGGTGTCCGTCGGGACGTAGACGCCCGTCTGGAGGCTACAGTGCGACCCGATGGTCGTCGTGCCATCGACGACGGTGTTCGTGCCCAGAACCACGCCGTCGCCGATTGTGGTGTCTTCGCGCACGAGGACACCGTGACCTGTCGTGAAGTCGTCGCCGATTTCGGTGTCGGCGTAGACGATGGTGCCCGAGCGAATCGTCGCGCGGTCGCCGATTGCAGGCGGTGCGGCCCCGTCGCGGTGGACGTGGCCCACGGTCGCGTCTGGTGCTATCGTACAGTTCTCGCCGAGGAGGGCGTCTGTGGCGGGTGGGTTGCTCGAACGGCTCACGGTCGGCCACCCCGCACTCCCCACTGGAAAGTCGAATTGACAGTTCGAATCTGTGTCATACGTAGTCGATTGCCCGGTCGAATCGCGAGCGACCGGACGTTATCGTGACCATGCCCTCGTTCGGCCTTTGTTATACGCCACTTGGTCAGGGAGTAGAGGGGTCCTATCGGCCGATATACCGCAAGATACGGGGCGATAGTTCGCGGGGAGTGGTAACGACGCAGTGCCTCTCAGAAATTTGGCGATAAGCGAACCGTTCCCGAAATCGGTCGCGCTGTACGACCGGATTACCCGTGAACAGCACCGTGGTAACAAAGTGCCGACACGGCAATATCCAGCGTATGCGGCGGTCTTACCCTCGGATACCCGTGCCACCCGGCTCCGGCACAGAACGTGTATCGCCTCCGACGACCTGCCGATGGGCTGGGGAGCATGCAACGCGGTGAACAACTCACGCAGGACGAGGTGTTCGAAGTCCTGAAGAGTCCACGCCGTCGTTACGCACTGTACTACCTCCGGCGAGAGGGCGGACGAGCAGAGCTGTCAGACCTCACAGAACAGGTCGCTGCGTGGGAGAACGAAACGACTCCCGCGGCCCTCTCGACCGAGCAACGCAAGCGAGTGTACATCTCGCTGTATCAGACGCACCTCCCGAAACTCGACGAAGCGAACATCGTAGAGTACGACCGAGACGACGGCGTCGTCCGTCTCGGAGACAGAGCCGCAGACTTGGACATCTATCTCGGCGACGTGTCCCGCGACGAGTTCCCGTGGGACAGATACTACCTCGCGCTCGCGGGCGCGAGCGCGTTGCTGGTCGCGGCGGTCTGGTTGAACGTCCCGCCGTTCGGCCTGTTGCCGGGACTGGTGCTCGCGACGATTATTTTGGTGGTGTTCGGGGCGTCGGCGGTGGTTCACTACGTGAAGTACCGACGCGGCGGCGAGGTCGGCACGCCGCCGGAACTCCGACGCGTCGAGCGCCAAGAACACTGACTCGTTCGAGACACGGGATTCGAGTCGCCATTTTTCGACAGCATTTCGGCTACTGACGAGTGTGCGCGCCGAAGGGAGTCGAAGAAAAGCATCGACGAACTTCTCGAACTCGTTGGAGGAGCGTGTCGTCGAAGGTTGCGCCGTTGGAGAGTTGTGCGGTGGAGGGCTGTGTCGTTGAAAGGTCGCACCGTTGGTGGACTGGTCGATTGAGGGCTGTGTCGGTTCGGGTGAGTGGACCGGCCGTCCCAGCAGGGAGGGCCGAAGCGAGCAGCTATAGTCGTTCCTCGACGTTGCAGACGGCACCCGACTCGGCGACGATGAACGCCTCTTCCCGAAGCGTCTCCTCGTCTTCGGGGAGGAACATCAGGTGACCGTCGTCGTCCTTCCGCGCGCGGATGACCTCCCAGTCGGCGATGTCGTAGCCGAGGTCTTCCGGTTCGGGGTCCCGCGGTGCGGACTGCCAGCGCTCGCCCTCTGAGTAGACGTTACTGCGAGACATCGCGGCCCTCCACGATGGTCAGGAACATCCCCTCGCCTCCGATAGTGCGGACGGTGTAGTCTCGTCCCGCGTGGACGACGTTCGACGGGTCCTGCGCCGTGCCAGCGGACGCGCCGGACGATCCTCGGTCGAGTATGGAATCGTGTTCGCGTGCCGTATCGTCGCGTGCCATGCAATAGTCAATGCGAGCTTACCACTTGAAAAGTGCTCCGATTTCGTTTCAATGTATGCTTAACAATTTAAGCCCCATCTTGTCTTGGCATTGTTTCACACACCCAAACACCGACCTGTAATCACGAGTATCCACGGCGAACTATATGTACATTACGTCGAAAAATAGACTGGTAAGGCGAGCTTTCCCGGCGTCAGACCGGGTATCTCACAATGACTTGAAAGATGTCACTACCGAACTGTGACCGCACGTCGATGGTCTCGGCGCGCCAAAACTGGCGTGTCGAACTTGCGACCGGGTGGAGGGTCGCGCCAGCGGTTTCGTTAGGCGTTGTCCTCGACTCGGACGTTCGCCGGACCGTCGAGACTGAAGGCCGTAATCTCACCGGAGAAACGGTAGGCGTCCGTTCCGGCGTAGACTTGCCCTGCAATCGACCCGTCTTTTGCCGAGTCGTTCGCGTTCACCGAGCCGTGTGCCGCGCTCTTGTTGGCCTCGCCGCTGACCGAGAACTCGTAGCTACTCGGAGAGTTCGGCGTGCTTCCGTCGATGACCAGGAGGTTCGGGAGGACGAGGTCCGAGACGGAGACTTCCTCGCCGTCGTAGCGGAGCGTCCACTTGTCCTCGTTCAGGTCGAACGAGACGAAGTCACCCGTCACGAGGAACGAGTCGCCGAACCCGCCCATCGCACTACCTGAGACGGTGACCGTCCCGTCGTCGTTCTTCTCGACGGAATCGCTTTCTTCGGCCATGTTGGCGCTCGGGTCTGTCTGAGGCGAAACCGACCCATCGACCGTGAACTGGTACTCGTCGGCGACGCCGTCCTCGTCGGCGATCAACTGGAAGACCTTGCCTTGCTCGGCGTCACCGGTCGTGGTGTCCGTCGAGTCGCTTTCGCCACTCGACGATCTATCTTTTCCCGAGGTGCCACCCTTACCCGAAGCGGCCTCTTCGGCGGTCATCGGGACGCCCTTCGGCGCGCTCACGTCGGGACTTCCCGAGACGTTCACCTGCTCGACGGAGCTACTGATGTCGCCGTCGATGCGGCAGTCTTTCACCGTTCCCGAACCGTTGTCGGAGGCCATGACTGCGGCCGAGCCGTTGACCTTGATGTCACAGTTGACGGCCTTCATGCCGGACTGCTCTTTGAACCAGAGACCGCGGGGGTTCTTCTGGCCCGACTCGTTCGAACTGACCGCGCTCTCGCCCTCGACGTGGATGACACTATCCTTAATGTAACTGCCAGGCGTGCCGAGTCGGCAGTTCTCGATGTTGTTGTTCTTCAGGTAGGAACTCTCTATCTGTGTCTCACCCATCCCGTGGGACTCGGAGACGCCCGCGTGGGACATGTACATCCCGTCGGCGGCCCATCCAGCGACGTGGAAGTTACGAATCTTCACGGTGCCGGAGTTCTCCCAGTCGGAGACGGCAGCGTGACCGACGCGGTCTTCCGACCCGTCGCCCATGTAGACGTTCTCGGCGACGGCCGTTCCGCCGTCGGTGCAGCGGAGGTACATCGTCGCTTTGGTGCCGTCCTGGTCGTCGTTCGTCCCCTTGACGCCGACGTTTCGAATCGTCCAGTCGCTTCCCTGCGTGAGCAGTCGGAAGTGCGCGCCGTCGGCGGAGATGTCGATGAGTTTGTTCTCGAAGGTCTCGCCGGGACCGACTTCGATGCGCTCGGTCGAGCCTGCCGAAACCTCGATGGTCTCGTAGGACGCCGCCTTCGCCGAGTTACTCGATACGCCTGCCGCTGCGACCGACGCCGCCGCCGCACCCGCCAGCTTGAGGTACGACCGTCGGTCGAGAAGGGATGATTCGCTCTCGTTCTCGCGTGCCGTATCGTCGCGTGCCATGTACTGTTCAATGCGAGCTTACCTATTGATAAAGGCTATGATTTTGGTTCAATGCTAGGTTTGTGATTTAAGTGTGCTGGCTAAACCATCACGGTTTGTCACGCGCCGAGCGGGAGAGTACGAAACCGAGAGTACGCTCGACCAAACGTTCGGTAATCGGCACATAACAGACCAATACCCCGGTAGGAGGCGTCTGACGGGTGACAAACGGTGCATAACAAAGGACTGTCAGACGGTGAATTCCAACACATGGCTGACCGCGCGCAGACGAGTATGCAGACGTTGTTGGTCGGTCTCGACGCTGGCTGTCTCCCGGTCCTCGACCCGTTGTTCGAGTCGGGCGGGCTCCCCAACCTCCAGTCGGTGTTCGAGGAGGGGACCAACGGCCCGCTAGAGTCACAGACGCCGCCGTGGACGCCGAGCGCGTGGCCGTCGCTGTACACCGGCGTCAATCCCGGTAAGCACGGCGTATTCGGGTTTCTGCGCTTCGACGGCTACGAGTGGGACGTCGTGAACGACACGCACGTCCGAGAGCGAACGCTCTGGGAACTGCTCGACCACCACGGCTATTCGAGCGTCGTCGTGAACGTGCCGGTGACACACCCGCCCCGCGAGTTCGACGGCGCACTCGTGCCCGGATACACCGCACCCGAGAATCCCGACTGTCATCCAGACGGCGTACTGGCCGAGATTCGAGCGGAAATCGGCGAGTATCGGGTGTACGCACCCCGCGACGCGACCGGCGACGAGAAAGTCGAGTGGTATCGGCGACTCTCACGCATGCGCGGGGAGGCGTTCCGCTACCTCGCCGCGAAGCACGACCCGGACTTCGGCTTCGTCCAGTTCCAGCAGACCGACACCGTCTTCCACGAGTTCCCCGGCGACGACGAGAAGGTCCGGGGCGTCTACGAAGCAGTGGACGAGCAAATCGGGAAGATAATCGAGGAGTGCGACCCCGACACCATCGTAGTCGCCAGCGACCACGGCATGGGCGAGTACACCGGCCACGAGTTCCGGGTCAACGAGTTCCTCCGCAAGAAAGGCTTCGTCCAGACCAAGCAGGGCGGCGAGGGGATGCCGACGTGGTCTACCATCGCCAACAACCAGTTGCAGGAGGGAAAGACCGGCGAGGTAGACGACACGGGCGCGAGGAAACCATCCGCGCTGGAGCGCGGACTCGCCGCCGGTGCGAAGGTCGGCCTGACGAGCCAGCGCATCGCGGCCGCACTCGACACGGTCGGACTCGCCGACTACGTGGCCGAGCGAGTGCCGACTGATGCGATTCGCGCGGCGACCGAGCAAGTCGATTTCCCGAACTCGGCGGCCTACATGCGCGACCGAATCGAACTCGGGGTGCGCGTCAATTTGCAGGGCCGGGAGCCGAACGGCGTCGTTCCCGAATCGAAGTACGAACGAGTCAGGGACGACCTGATCGGACATCTTTCCGAAGTGGAGACGCCTGACGGGAGACCGGTGTTCGACCGAGTCGTCCGCCGCGAGGAGATTTTCTCCGGGCCGTACGTCGATGAGGCTCCCGACGTGGTGACGATTCCCGCCGACTACGACCAGTTCCTCTCGACGCGCGTCGGCGACGGGCAGTTCGGCCCGCCGAGTGAACCCTACAACCACAAGTTGGAAGGGGTGGTCGCGCTCTCGGGCGCTGGCGTCGATGCCGACGCCGAACTCGCTTCGGCCCACCTCTTCGACGTGACGCCGACGATACTGGCGACGTTCGGTCTCCCCGCGGGCGACCGGATGGACGGGTCAGTACTGCCCGCCGTCGCCGAAACCGGGCGGGAAGCCTACCCCGGATTCGACGCCGACGCACGAGTAGCAACGGACGACGGCGACGTCGAAGCACGCCTCGCGGACCTCGGATATCTCGAATAACAATGAGCGTTACCATCGAAAAGAAAGGACTCAGTATCGCACGCGCAGACCAAGACGACTTAGAAAAGTGGGACGACCTTGTGGAGAAGTCCCCGCACACGAACGTCTTCCACTACCGCGAGTCGCTCGCGGTACAGGCCGAACACGCAGACGCCAAACTACATCCGCTCATCGGCTACAAGGGACAGGAACCGGTCGGCATCTTCCCCGTCTTCGAGAAGCGAAAGGGCGGGATGACGATGGCGTTCTCCCCCGCGCCTGAACTGTGGGTGTCGTATCTCGGCCCGGCGATGGTCAACTGCGAGAAGCTCAAACACCGGAAGGCCGAGCGTCGCGCGTGGCGATTCGTCGAGGGCTGTCTCGACTGGATAGACCGCGAACTCGGCCCGAAGTACACCCAGATTCGCCCCGACGCGTCGTTCCGCGACGTACGACCGTTCGAGTGGAACGACTTCGACATCCAAGTCCGACACACCTACGCGGTCGATTTGACCCCTGGCGAGGAGGACGTGCTGATGGCGTTCTCCAGCGACGCGCGCGGGAACATCCGCACGGAGGGAGACTTCCGCGTCTACGAAGGCGGCACGGACGAAATCGAGGCCATCATCTCGCAGGTGCAGTCGCGCCACGACGAGCAGGACAAAGACTACGGGGTCACTCCGGCGTTCGTCACGGACCTCTACGAACACCTCCCGGACGGCGCGGTTCGGCCCTACGCGCTCGAAGCCGACGGCGAAATCGCTGGCGGGATGGTCGCCCTAGAGTTCGGCGACACCATCTACCGCTGGCAGGGCGGTGCGAAACACCGCCACGAACTCCCGGTCAACGACCTCGTGGACTGGAAAATCATGACGGACGCGATGGACCGCGGCGTCGAGACGTACGACCTCGTCGGCGCGAACGAGCGCCGACTCTGTGAGTACAAAGCGAAGTTCGGGCCGGAATTGCGGTCGTACTACAGCATGGGGCGCGGAACGCGTGTGACGAACGCGCTGTCGAGCGTCTACAAGCGGTTCAAGTAACGAGGTTGCGACGGTCGATTGCGAGCGACTGCACGCAGTCGCCCGCGCTCCCTACACTCGGTCGTCCTCGTTTGCGTTCGCGTATTGTCCTCGTTCGCGTTTTATCTTCGTTCGCGTTTCGTCGTCGGCCGCGTTCGCGCCCGACAACTCTGCTTTTCGCGCGGTTCGGAGTTTCTCGCGATTTTCGTCGATTCAGGCACCCCCTGACGGCCGAGTCGCGCCGTTCGCGGCGCGACTCGACGACGGTAGACGCTCTTTGTCCGGCGAGTAGGCACCCGGAAACAATGGACGCGCAGGGTGTAGTTACCCTGACCAGCAACCCGGTCGAACCATCGGTTCGACATCTCTGAGTTCCAATGACCAACGAAAACGCCACAGTCATCGTCGGATTCGACGCGTTAGACTTCAAGTACCTAGACGAGTTCGCCGACTCGCTACCCAACTTCTCGGCGCTCCGCGACGAGGGGGTCGAGGCCCCACTCGAATCGACGTTTCCGCCGTGGACCGGTAGCGCGTGGCCGTCGATGTACACCGGGACCGACCCGAGCCACCACGGCGTCTACGGCTTCTTCCACAACGACGACGACTACCCGGACCAAGACGAACTCGTCACCAGAAATCGAGTCCGCTCGCCAGCCATCTGGAACTACCTTGCGGCGCGCGGCGAACCGACCGTCACGCTGAACGTGCCAGTGACACATCCTGCCGAGCCTGTCGAAGGTGTCCTCGTGCCGGGGTATCTCGCCCACGAGGACGACGCGGGCTACCCCGAGGAGATCCGAGACGAGATTTCCGAAGCCATCGGCGAGGAGTACACCATCTACTCGCGAGGAGAGACCAGCGACGACAAGGCCGAGAAACTGGCGGGCTACCTCGACCTCGTGGAGATTCGCGGCAAGGCCGCAGAACACCTGCTCGAAACCCACGACTGGACGGTCGCGTTCGTCCAGATACAGAAGACCGACGCGGTGTTCCACAACTTCGACGAAGCAAACGAGTTCCGCCAGGTGTACGAGCGCGCCGACGAGGTGTTGGGGAGAGTGATGGAGATAGCTGGCGACGACACGAACGTCGTCGTCTGTTCGGACCACGGCATCGGGCCGGTCGATGGCTACACCGTCTACCTGAACGAGATTCTCCGACAGGCAGGCTTCGTGGAGACGACGACTGAGGCCAACAAACCCAGTTTGGGGAGCGAGAAGGCGGTACTCACGGGCGAAGCGGAGGCGGGAGGTAACGGCGGAACGACCGAGGCCGGAGCCACGATGACCGGCCGGGCAGTCTCGGCAGCCACGTCTGCACTCGGTCGCGTCGGCGTCACGCCCGGCGACGCCTACGCACTCGCCTGTCGCGTCGGCGTGGACGACTTCCTGACCAGCGTGCTTCCGGACGCCGCACTCTCGGCCGCCAGCGACGGCGTGGACTGGGAGAACTCGAAAGCGTACGGACGCACCGCCGAACTCGGCGTCCGAGTCAATCTCGAAGGGCGGGAACCACACGGCATCGTCGCTCCCGAGGAGTACGAGACCGTGCGCGAAGACCTCATCGAGACGCTTTCGGCGGTCCGAACGCCCGACGGCGAACCGGCCTTCGACTGGGTCTGCAAGCGCGAAGCGGTGTACGACGGTCCTTTCACGGAGCGAGCCTGCGACGTACTCTTCATGCCGAAGGACATGAACCACGTCCTCAGTCCGAGTCTGGTCGGCCAGCGGTTCGCGCCGATTCGGGACCACGACCACAAACTCCACGGCGCGTTCGTCGGCGCGGGTCCGGCGTTCTCGGGACGAAACCCCGAAGCCCTCTCGCTGACCGACGTGTCGCCAATCGCCATGGCCGCCGCCGGACTCGACGTGCCCGCGCGCATGACTGGTACGGTGCCGGAGGGACTTCTCAAGGAGAGCGTCTCGATTGCCGACTACGGCGACGTGCCCTACGGCACCGAAACTGACACCAGCGACGACGACGGCTCGGTCGAGGAGCGACTGAGCGACTTGGGTTACATCTGAGGGTCGGCGCGTCGCTGTCAGCTTCTTCTGTCGCTCGTCTTATCAGTCCACGGTCCACAGTCGCGATTCGCGATATCCGACCGAAACTACGAACAGGACCCCTGCCGACGAACGCGCAACTGCCGTACGCGCGCACCTTCGGTCGTAATCGCGCGCCCGCCCACTGCAATCGTCGAATCTCGAACTGTACAGCCGTCGGCGTGCATGATGGCGATGCCGTCCCGTTTCCCGTTGGGCTGGTGGAGACAGAGGCGGTCGAAGAGACAGTCGTCACGCCGAGTCGTCAAAATTGCGGGACCAGCTGCTGCGTCGCCCTCGATTCGGACGTCCTCGCAGGTCACTCGCCGGTCGGTCGGGAGTCGTCCCATGCTCGGCATCGAGGACCCCTGTGCGCCCTCGACCGGATTCCGGAGGTTGATGGCAGGAACGTCCTCGTCCACGCGGATTCGGGTGTTGCGGATGGTCGCCGCGCCAGCCTGTCGTCCGACGACGATTCCGCCGGAGCTGTACGTGCCGGTCAGGTTCGTGATGGCGACGTCGCAGTTCTCGATGCGGGCGGTCGCACCCTCCTCCATCCAGATGCCGCGCATGTTGGGCTTCTGACTCGGTTGTTTGGGCTGGTCAACGCGGACCGTGACACCACGGACGAGCGCGCCCGACGGTCCACCGCCGACTCGCACTTGGTCGATGCCGTTGTTGCCGTAGTAGCCACCGAGGACGGACAGCGGCCCGGAGTGTGGCGATGCGTACAACCCTTCCGCCCAGTGTTCGACGTAGCAGTCTCTGAGCGTCAGTTTGCCGACGCTCGATGGGAAGGTGTAGATGGCGTTGCCCGCGGTCGAACCGTCGGGGAGCGAGACGCGGTCGAACAGGAGTTCGGCGTTCGGGTCGCCGACCGAAATTTCGAAGCCGCCTCTGGGAATCCGGCGATGGCCGCGCAGGCTCACGTCCCGCACGACGTTCGTCCCGCCAGTGACGGTGAGGAAGTTTGCGGGGGCGACCCCTCGCGCACGCGTGTCGAGTTCGAACCCTTGGAAGTGGAACTGCCTGAGTTCGTCGCACATCAGCCAGTAGCCCTGTTCGCCCTCGGGCGGGACGAGGGTGGCGTCTTTTCCGACCACGCCGAGGTTACGGTAGTCGATGACCTGCCACGGTTCGAGTCGGTAGCGACCCGGTGGGAAGTACAACAGTGTGTCGTCGTCGAGGTTGTCGTCGAGAACCGGATTTACTACCCGTTCGCCGGACGCGTCCGCCCCGGCGTCGCGGACGTTGACGACTGTGTCGTACTGGGTTCGGAGCTCCTCGATACTCTTCTCCGACTCCTCGGTCACCGAGTCGGGCGGCGTCTCGGTGGAAGTGTCGCCGGGCGACTCCGTCTGAGTGTCGTCGGTCGTTTCGGTTTCTGAGTCGGCAGTCGTCTCTCTCCTCTCCGTCTCGGTCTCCTCGCTCGGCCCTCGGTCGCCACAGCCCGCGAGTGCTGCGAGCGTCGCGGTCCCGACGAGGCGGAGATAGCTACGTCTCGTCGTGGGGTCGGCGTCGCTAGACACGTCAGGAAAGTGGGGTCGTCATTTCATTGTTATGCGCGACCTGAGAGCCGCTAAGTAGTCTCTTCCCTGCGGCGTTCTCGCCGACTAACCAGCGCACCGAACGGTGGCACCCCGTCGGCGAGCCAGAGTGCGAACACGCAGAGCAACAGGCCGAGTTCGAGCGCGAGGTAGGTCGAGAACGCGCCCGAGAACAGTTCGCCGACGAACCGGGCAAACAGCAGTCGAACGATTTCGAGGAAGCCCACGCTCGTCGGCGACTCAGCGGCTGGCACGAGCGGCCAGAGCAGAAACCCGACGTTCGGCTTGCCGCCGACGATGACTGGGTAGAACACGTCACCCGGCAGGTGCGAGAGGTAGCCGACGGCGAACGCGGTTCCGGCCCCGCGAAAGTCGCTGGTCGGGTTTCTGGCGGCCGCTCGCCGACCGAGTGTCACCGCGAGCAACGCGAGCGGAACCGCGACGAGCGCAGAGTGTGCCAGCGAGTGCCCGCTGGGAAGCACGCCGAAGGTCCACGCCAGTGGCTTGTCCACGAGGTCGGGGAACTGCGTACCGACTGCGAGCGCAACGACCGGAACTGCGCGTGGCGCGCGCCCGTATCTGACCCGAGCGAACAGCGAGTAACAGAGGTAGCCGACGGCGAGATGTTCCCACGGCCACATCGTCAGGCGGAGACGTTCACCCAGACGTGGACGTGTTCGTCGGCGTTCTCGGTGGTCGGGTCTTTCGGCGGGTCACCCGTGTAGAGGAGGTAGGTCAGTCGCAGGTTCTCGCCGGTCATCGTCGGCGTCACGTCGTGGCGCGTCCGCCACTCCTCGCCAGCTTCGACTGTGGGAGTGAACCGAGCGAGTTGCCTCTCTTGGACGACTCTGGCGCTCTGGTCGGCGTTCTTCCGGACGCGTTGGAGTTCCACCACGACGGTGTAACTCGTCTGGCGACCCTCGTGGTTCTGGAGTTCGACGACGATCGGCTTGCTCTCGCCGCGCGTGAACTGCGAGGGGTAGTCTTCGGCGACGAACTCGCCCGTCTCGTTCTGCGTGAGCAGCGAGATACCGGTCGAGCGCTGGCCGGGACCGGGTGCGGCGACCGCGTAGCCGATTGCCGCGACGGCGAGGACGACGGCGATTGCCAGTCCGACGTTAAGTGCGGTGTCGGTCGGACCGCTCCGGAGGCCCGCACGTGCTTCCGTGAGCCATCGGCGGACGGGAACGCTGAACCGCCGGTCTGTAGGACGGTTGAAGCGACGAATCGCCGCACCGACCGAGCAACCGAGCGCGATTGCGACTACGCTGCCGAGGACCGACGCCGGGCCGATTCCCCACGGAGAGACAGCCAGTGCGATACCGAGCGGCGGCAGGAGCGCGAGACTCACCCCGAGCCCCAGTGCGAGGCGTTCGGTGCCGCTGATGCCGTGTTCTCGGGCGCGAGCGACCGACTCGCCGAACGACGAGTCTCCTGTGCCCATTCTCCTCGCGTCGTCTGGCGTCGCCCCCGGGAAGAGGAGCGACACAAGCGCGTAGCCGGGCGCGAACAGTAACAGCGGGACGCCAAGTGCGACTGCGAGTGGCGTGCCGTAGACGCCCGACTGGAAGACGACGACTGCCGCGACGACCACGTAGCCGACGACTACGAGCAGGTCGAGCGGAACCGTCGGGCGAGTCAAACGCTCTAACAGCGTGTCGTCTGCCGTTTCGTGACTCATAGTTGGTGTGGTGTCCGGTGTACGTCTCGTCGGCCGGAGAACCGGCAGACGGGCTGTCGGTCGGGCTGGCCACCGCTTCGAGAACTCATTACGAATCGCTATCGAGTCGTTGCCACTTTGTTATCCCCTGGCTGTCGGTCAGTAGTCAGTCGTTACTCGTGCAGGTTCGGTGTCGTCCGGCGAATTCCAGCTGACTGAAACGAGTACCGCGTCGGTCGATGCTTTCGAGCGAACAGCGGTTCAGAGCGGCCCTACTCCCGATTCAATCGGCGTATAACAAAGCCCTGAAAACGGATATATCGAGAGTAACGTCCGGTTCGTGGCGCTAGGCGAAGCGGACGACGAGCTAACGTCGGAATACTACCGAACAACGGCAAGTTACCATGGAATTACAGACTGGGATACACGAACGGGGGAATCGACAATGAGACGCGCGCTCGTTAGCGTCCTACTGACGCTACTCGTCGTCGGCGCACCGATCAGTGGGTCGGTAGCCGCAACCGACACGACGAGCGTGGACACGAACGTGACGAGTACGTCGGCGAACGCCGCCGACATGCCCGACTTAACCGAGCGGTGGAGCGTGGCAGTCGGCGGACAGGGCGACGACAAACTGACGAAAGGTATCCGCGTCGATGGCGGTTACCTCGTCGTCGGATGGACCGACGCGTCCACGAGCGACGGCAGACACGACGGCTACGTCGCGCTCGTGGACGAGAGCGGTCGGACGGAGTGGGAGCGCACCTACGGCGGTTCCGGGACCGACCGACTGTTCGACGTGCAGGCAACCGATGGCGGCTACCTCCTCTCTGGGTTCGAGAGTGAAGGCAGTCGCGAGAACTCGGACGGCTGGGTCCTGAAGATAGACGAGAGCGGCGAGGTCCAGTGGGAACGCACCTACGGCGACGACGGACCGGACGCCTTCTGGACGCTCGAACAGTCGGGCAACGCCATCTACGTCGGTGGCTGGCAGAAAGACGGCGACACCGAGGCGTGGCTGATGGAACTCGACCGGAACGGCGAGGAAGTCTGGAGCGAGCAGTACGACACGCCTCGGTCGAGCGCCGACGAGTACATCAACTCGCTGTTCGTCACGAACTCCGGCAAACTGCTGTTGACCGGGACGATTCGCGGCGACGGCACCGACCCCTCCGACGCGTGGGTCATGAAGACCGATAGCGAGGGCGAACTCGAATGGGAGCGCACCTACGGCGGTGCCGAACTCAACCGGATTCACGACGCAACGAAAGCCGACGGTGGGTTCGTCCTCGCCGGACGGAGCATCGACAACGGCGACGACCAACAGGACGCGTGGGCCCTGAAAATCGCGGGCGACGGTACCGTCGAGTGGGAGCGGACCTTCGGCACCCCGCGAGACGACGCCTTCTACGGCGTGCTGGCCGACGACGACGGTGGCTTCGTCCTCTCGGGCGCGAAGAACAAGTTGAGCCAGAACGGTGCGGACGGCTGGATGCTGAAAGTGGACGCCGACGGCAAGAAGCAGTGGGAGCGCTCGTACGGTCAGCGTTCGTGGGACAAGTTCTGGCCGGTCATCCACGGCAACGGTGGCGGCTACCTCGCGGTCGGTGAGACGACCAGCTACGGAGACAACCGCGACGGGTGGCTCGTCCGCATCGGCGGTCCTGCGGTCGCTGCAATCGAAGACAGTGCACCGAACGCGAGCGGTTCGACGGTGGTGCTCGAAGGTTCTCCCGTCCGCTCGGTCACGCTCTCGGACGCGAACGTCTCGGGCGTGCTGACCGTTGCAGAAGAAGCGGACGTCTCCGCGCTCTCTCCGCCCGGCCGACCCGTCTACGCGGTGACGCTCGGTGGCCCCGACGCGCTCGAAAACGGTTCGGCGACTGTCGAGTTCTCGGTGCCGACCGAGGCACTCGACGCCGAACTGTCGGACCTGCGCGTCGCACAGCGCACCGACGACGGCTGGGTGCTTCGAAACACGACGCTCGTCTCCGAGACCAACGGCACTGCGACGCTTTCGGCAGATGTGATGGGGACCGGTACGCTCGCGGTGACGGCCGTCGCCGCGCCGGAAGCGAACATCGCGGGACCACAATCCGTGCTGGTCGGCGAGGAGATTACGCTCGACGCGAGCGGGTCAAGCGCCGAGAACGGAACCCTCGAAAGCTACGAGTGGTCCATCGCGGGTGCGACCCAGAGCGGCGAGACGGCGAGCGCCACGTTCTCGGACCTCGGCGAGACGAACGTGACTCTGACCGTCACCGACGCCGCGGGACTGCGCGACTCCGCGACGGCGACGGTGATAGTCAACGACGAACCGACTGCGAGCATCGACGCACCGAAGGACGTGTCGGTCGGCAAAGCCGCGACCTTCACGGCGGACGTGACGGACGAAGTCGGTGACGTGACCGTAACGTGGCAGTTCGGCGACGGCGAAGTGACAGGTACCTCTGTCGAGCACAGTTTCGGCACGCCCGGTACCAAGACGGTTACAGTCGTGGTGACTGACGAGTACGGGGCGAGCGTCACCAAGGAACTGACGGTGAACGTCGGACAGCAAGACGCGAACGCCGCGACCGACACCTCGTCCGGCGACGGAAACGAGAACAGTGGAACGATTCCGGGCTTCACCCCGGTAATTGCAGTAGTCGCCCTGCTCGCGGCCGCTCTGTTGGCTCGTCGGGCGGCTTGAGTAATCGTTTCACATCGTTCCACTATCGATTTCACGGGCGTAACGGTCTGTTACGGTCGGGAAAGTGGCGCATACTAAAGGGGTAGTCGGGGCAAGAAAGAATCACGCAGAGACGGTGACCTACCTTGAGTTGGACCATCCCCACTGACGACCTGGACGAATCGTTCGAAGACGGCGAAGTTATGCTGGCTATCGACGACAGCCAGGATGGACAGACGACCGTCATCGCGGACGTGTCGAACGAAGAGGCATGGATGTCCATGCCGTACGACGAGTCACACACCCTCTCGCAGTGGCGATAACCGGCGAACGCCGGACGGACTCCCGCTGAGCCGATTCAGCACGGGAAACTGCACTGCGTCATCTAACGCGGTCCCACGTTGGGGAACGTGGGCCGCATCGGGCACCTGCCCGAGTTGGAATGTGTTGGAAATGCGACTGCGGAAACGTGTATTTCAGTCGTCCAGTGCGGTCGTGGCCGTGAGGAAGCTACGACCACCCTGGACGGGACGAATCGACCGATAGATCAGGGTTTCCCCAAATATCGGGGTTGATAGCGGCTCTACAGCCCGATAGAATCTAGTGAAACAGTCAAAACATTTTTATATCAGTTTCTGATTCCGCTGGATAGCAAACTGTTTTTGTCGTCTGGGTCAGCAGACGGCTACATGAACACGACAATCACGATACTCGCGCTCCTGACGGGATTCGTCACTGGGGCACTGTTCGAGTTGCTCCAACTGCCCGCGCCGGTCCCGCCGGAACTCCCCGGCGTGATGGGCATCGTCGGCGTCTACCTCGGATTCAAAGTCGTCAGCTACCTCGGCTACAGCGTGGACCTGCTGAAGATGCTGGGGCTGGCAGGGTAGAATCGCCACAATCGCGCTCCTGCGGCGCGCTGGCGGTGCGGGGCGGAGTCGTGCTGTGCTGTAGCCGTGCTGTAGCTGTGCTGTGGCACGGTCGGCGGCTGCGGTAGACGCACCAGCACGGCGCAGACGCGAGTAGACGGCCTGCGGCCGTGAGCAAAGAGTGGTGGCAAGGCGCGCGAAGCGCGCCGTCGTCACCCGACGAGAAAAAAGGTCGTCGGTCGTTAGTAGCTACGTTCTTTCGGCTCGTACTCTTTTTCGCCGTCCAAGATGGTCGGCTTGTACCAGAGCTTCGGCGTGCCCTCGTTCCACGACAGCAGCGTGTGCTTGAGCCACTCGTCGTCTTTGCGCTCTTGGTGCTCCTGTCGCCAGTGTGCGCCGCGGAACTCGTCGCGCGCGAGCGCACCGAGCGTGATGGATTCGGCGAGGTCGAGCAGGTTCTGCATCTCGATGGTGTGGATGAGGTCCGTGTTGAAGGTGCGAGACGGGTCGTTGACGTACACGTCCTCGTAGCGTTCGCGGACTTCGCGGATGTCTTCGAGCGCCTGTTTCAGGCCCTCTTCGTTCCGGAAGACGTTGACGTTCTCCGTCATCGACTTCTGGAGCTTCTCGCGGAGTTCGGCCTGCTGGACGCCCTCGTCCTTTTCCAGGAGGTGGTCCACGCGCGTTCGCTCGTTCTCGACGGCGTGGCGAACGGTCTCGTCGGGACTGGTGATAGCGGTCCCACCGTCGGCAACCGCGTCCTCGTCGCTCGTCGCCACTGCACCGGGTTCGACTGGCGTGTCGAGACCGTCTTCGAACTCCGTCTCCTCGGTCTCGCCGGTCGAAATCTCGGCTTCACCGAGGTCTGTGCCCGCGGCGTGGCGTCCGGCGCGCGCACCGAAGACGATGAGTTCCGGCAGCGCGTTGCCGCCGAGGCGGTTCGACCCGTGGACCGAGACGCAGGCACACTCGCCCGCGGCGTAGAGTCCGGAGATACAGGTCTCGCCGTTCTCGTCGGTTTCGACGCCACCCATCGCGTAGTGCTGGCCGGGCTTGACCGGCATCGGCTCTTCGAGCGCGTCCACACCTTCGAAGTCGCGTGCGAGGTGGAGGATGTTTTCGAGGCGGTCGGTGATGCGCTCTTCGCCGAGGTGGCGCATGTCGAGGTGGACGTACTCGTCCTCGACGCCACGACCGTTGTTGACCTCGGTGAGTTCCGCGCGGGCGACCACGTCACGAGAGGCGAGTTCGCCGTCGTTGTTCGCGTAGCCGTACTCGAACATGAACCGCTCGCCCTCGTTGTTGTAGAGGATGCCACCTTCGCCACGGACGCCTTCGGAGATGAGGACACCCGTGGAGGGGAGCGTCGTCGGGTGGAACTGGATGAACTCCATGTCCTCCAGTGGGACGCCCGCACGATATGCCATCGCGGCTCCGTCGCCTGTGTTGGCGACGGCGTTCGTCGTGTGGTCGTACACCTGACCGAGACCACCGGTCGCGAGGATGACGCCGTTCCGGGCCTTGAAGCCCTGAATCTGGCCGGTCTTGATGTCGTAGCCGACGACACCGTGACACTCTCGCTCCTCGGGGTCGTCGTGGTCGGTGACGGCGAGTCGGCTCACGTACCACTCGTCGTACACCTTGATGCCGCGCTTGACGACCTGTTCGTACATCGTGTGGAGCAGGTGGTGTCCCGTCTCTGCTCCGGCGTACGTGGTTCTTGGGAACGAGAGGCCGCCGAACGGTCGCTGAGAGACGCGTCCGTCGTCTTCGCGGGAGAACGGCATCCCCCAGTGTTCGAGTTGCACCGTCTCTTTGGGACTGTCCTGTGCCAGCGTCTCGATTGCGGGGGCGTCGCCGAGGTAGTCCGACCCCTTCATCGTGTCGTAGGCGTGCAGTTCCCAGTCGTCGCCGTCGCGGAGTGCCGCGTTGATACCGCCTTCTGCCGCGCCGGTGTGGCTTCGCACGGGGTGGAGCTTCGTGACGAGGGCTACGTCTGCGCCCTCCTCGTGAGCGGCGATGGCCGCCCGAAGTCCCGCGCCGCCAGCACCGACGACGAGTACGTCGTGTTCGTGCATGATTGAGGCTTAGGATTACCAGAATTTGAGGTTTTGCTTCACTGCTTCCCGCTTGAGTTCCTGGATGTGTTCGGTCAGCGGGATATCTTTCGGACAGACGTTCGTACAGGAGAACTGGGTCTGGCAGCGCCAGACGCCGTGTTCTTGGTCCATCACGTTCAGGCGATGTTCCTTCATGTTCTCGCCTTCGCGCTCGTCCATGGCGAACCGATACGCCTTGTTGATGGCCGCCGGACCGAGATACTGGTTGTCGCCCGCCGCGACGTTACACGAGGACATACACGCGCCACACCAGATGCAGCGCGTGGACATCTTCACTTTCTCGCGGTTCTCGCGGCTCTGTCGTTGCTCTTCGAGTTCGTCGCCCGGCGTCTCGTCGGGTTGGAAGAACGGCTCGACCGCCTCCATCTGGTCGTAGAAGTGTTCCATGTCCACGACCAGGTCCTTGACGACGTCCTGATGGGGCAACGGTTCGATGCGAACCGGCGTGTCGAGGTCCGAAATCTGAGTCTGACAGCCGAGTCGCTGGCGACCGTTGATGAACAGCGCGTCGGAGCCACAGACGGCCTGTCGGCACGAGTGGCGGAAGGTGAGCGTCGTGTCGAAACGGTCGCGAGCGTAGATGAGCGCGTCGAGGACGGTCATCCCCTTCTTCTTGGGGACGTAGAAGTCGTCGAAGCGCGGTTCCATCTTCCCCTCGACTTCGGGGTCGTAGCGGAACACCTTCATCTTGAAGGTGTCGTCGGTCTCTGCGACCGGTTCCGAGGCAGTCTCCTGCTCGCGGCGCTCACGCTTCTCGGCGCGACGTCGGTCGCCCGGCGTCTGCGGTTCTTGTTCGGCCGGTAGTTCGGCCTCTTCCGCTTCGGCCTCTTGCTCCTGTGCTTCGGTCTCTGATTCTTCGATTTGCGTACTCATGCTATCACTCCCGACATGACCAGCGCGAGTCGGACGCCTTGGAACGCCAGCGCGAGGCCCGCGATTCCGAGGACGAGTTGCACTGCGCGCTTCGTGCTCCCGGTGAGGCCCTGATTCAACAGTGCGGCGTAGACGCCGTTGACACCGTGGAACGTTGCGGTCAACAGGAACAGTATCATTGTGAGGAGGTAGCCCCACTGCTCCATGCGGGCCGTCGTTCCGGCGAACGTGACCTCGTAGGCGTGGTGGTAGAAGTGCAGCAGGAAGAAGTGGAACGCCAGCACTGCGACGAGGAACGCCGCCGTCACGCGCTGGAGCAGCCACGGGAGACTCCCGCTGCTGAACGAGGAGTAGCGCTCTGCCATTTTAGAAGGCCCCCTCGATGAACGTCGGAATACTCGCCAGCACGATGAGTGCGGTGACGACGAGCGACGCGTAGAAGCTCTTGTCTTGCGATTCCAGTCCGAGGCCGAGGTCTACGAACAGCAGGCGGACGCCGTTCAGAATGTGGAAGACGGCGACGGCCAGCAGTCCGACCTCCATGACGCGGACGACGAGCAGGCTTTCGAGCCCCTGAATCGTCGTCGTGTACGCGTCAGACCCGGACATAGCGGTACTCAGTACGGCGATATGAGTGAACAGGTAGCCGATGAGTACCCACCCGGTGAACTTGTGAAGTATCCAGGCCCACATTCCGGCCGTAAACTCCCGCCAGCGGCCGAAATCTTCGATGAGGCCTCGATTATACGATTGACTCATACTTGTCCGTTCGGAGGGTTGGACTCGGGGCAAATAGAAGTTTCTACCTCTGTCCGTCTGTTCGCTCGATGAAGTCAACGCAGTGAGAGACGACGCCGGTTCCGACGGAGAAAGAGTCGGGAAGTAGAAAAACTAGATATTTTCAATCGTCACCGACTCTCGGGCGGCAACGTATGCTCCGGTGGCGGTGCCGCGTCCCCGTTCGGGTCGTCGCTCTGTGCCCGGTCACGTTTGAGTGCGCGCCGCGTGTCCGCCTCCAGTTCGACCATGTGACAGAGTGGATTCCCCGGATAGACGACCGGGTTCTCAAGCACCCCGACGAGAAGTCCAGTGAAGGGTGCTTCCACGCTGTCGCTGTCGGTCTTGAACGGGTTCGTGATGGTACAGATTGTGTCTCCCTCGTAGACGAGCGAGCCTCGGTCGTAGTGCATCTCGACCAGTCCACCGGTGTCCGCCCGGAGCCACGTCTTCTCCATGTCCTCGTCGATGATGGTGCGCCAGCCCGGCCAACGAACCGCGTTCGTTCGGTGGACACCGTACTCTGCGAGAACGCTCTTGACGCCCTCCAAGCCGCGGTCGATGAACTGTCGCTGGAAGCGATGGGCTTCGCCCATCTCGATGGTAATCGTCGGGACGCCGTAATCGCTGGCTTCTCGACGCAAGGTTCCCGATGGTCCCGACGAGGAGATGATGACGTTCGACCCGAATGCCTTGGCGAGTCGAGAGACTTCGGGGTCGGAGGTGTCCCCACGAACGTGGAGCATGTTCGTCCGGCCGCGCGTCGAAGTGTGAAAGTCCAGTCCGAGGTCACACGGTGCGATGAAGTTGCGGAATATCTGGTGGGCCATGCGCTTGGCGCTGGTCGAACCCGCGCGTCCGGGGAACGACCGGTTCAGGTCGCGGTCGTAGATGGGGAGGTAGCGTTCTTGGGCCAGAAATCCAGGGACGTTCAGCACCGGCATGCAGACTAAGGTTCCACAGAGGTCGTCGTGGTTCCACTCGTGGGCGACTTCTCTGACGACTTCGATGCCGTTCAGTTCGTCGCCGTGGGCCGCCGCGGAGAGGAACACCGTCGGACCCGGTTCCGCGCCGTTGACGATGGTGACGGGGATGCGAACTGGGTCGCCCAGATACGTCTCGCTGATACCGTAGCGGATGTTCTGGGTCTCGCCCGGTTCGACGATGCCGCCGTTGTACGTGAACGCCTCAGCGTCCGACCCGGCCATACGTTCCCCTCGGGCGGCGGGGTATATAAATGCGCGGCAGTTGGGTTTCGGCGGACGGGTCGCTCTGCGGTGATTCTCCGACGAAGGGAGTAAGCAGCGACTCACCTAGAGTAACGTCGATTACGCTTCTCGGGGCCGCCCCGCTCAGCGCGGAACCATCAGTGGACCCTTTTTATGGGAGCGGAAACAATATTCGTTGTATATGAGCGACGACGGTTCTGGTGTGCGCATCGGTGTACTGAGTCTCCACAACAGCAAGGAAACGAAAGCCATTCTCAACGCGATAGAGGACCTCGGACACGAACCTCACTGGCTTCGGGAAGAGAATACGGCCGTCAACATCGAAGACGGAACCGTCGAACTAGAACCCGACGTGGACCTCGTCGCCAATCGTCTGCTCTTGTCGAACACTGAACAGCCCTCAGAGTCGCTCGGTCTCGCCAAAATCTACGACGAAGTGCTCCCAGTGTTGAACAGTCCGAGTTCCGTGATGACGGCTATCCACAAGTTCTCGACGGCGACTGCGCTCGCCGAGGACGGGATTCCCGTGCCCGACGCACTGCTCGCGCTGTCGAACGACCGACTGAACGACGGCCGCGACAAGTTCGGCGAGGAAGCCGTCTACAAGACTGCTATCGGCACTCACGGCGGCGGCACGTGGAAGGTCGGTGCTGACGAACTGGTCAATCCGCGCGTCGGCGACCGGATGGCCTTCTTGCAGGAACTCATCGAGCGCGACGACACCGCACACCGGGACCTGCGCGTCTACGTCGTCGGCGACCGCATCGTCGGCGCGATGAACCGCTACGCCCCCGAGAACGACTGGCGGACGAACGTTGCGCTCGGCGGGGACGTAGAGGACATGACCGACAAGATTCCGAGAGACGTCGCCGACATTGCACGCGACGCGGCCAACACCATCGGACTCGACTACGCGGGCGTGGACCTCATCGAAGGCCACGACGGTTGGTACGTCCTCGAAGTGAACCCTACTGCAGGATTCAAGGGACTGTTCAAGGCGACGGGACGGAGTGCCGCCCCGTACATCGCGCAACTCGCCATCGAGGAGGCTGGCGGCTCAGTGGACGAAGCGAAAGTCGAAGACCTCTCGGCGTCGCTGGACGACTCCGTGCCCGCCTGCAAACCGATGCCGAAGGACGCACCCTCCAGCGAACCAATCGTCATCGGCTACACCGAAGAGGTGCTGGTCAGCGGGACCAGTGGCTCGGAGATGGCGACGGCGAAGTCCGACACGGGCGCGACCCGGACGAGCATCGACACGAAACTCGCGGCGAAAATCGGCGCGGGCCCCATCAAGAGTCTGACCCGCGTCAAGTCCGGCAGTCGGAAGGGGAGCAAGTCCCGGCCGGTCGTGGACGTGGTGGTCGGCGTCGGCGGGAACCGTCACACCGTCACCGCGAGCATCGAAGACCGCAGTCACATGGACTATCCGGTCCTGCTCGGCCGCGACATCCTGAAACACTACCAAGTGGACGTGCGCCGCCGCACCGAGGAAGAGTACAGCGACAAAGAAGAGACGTTAGAAGAGGAAGAAGAGGAAGAATCGAAGTAACGAGCGTCACGGACGACACGGCATAACTCTCAGTCTTCGGACTCGTAACTCGCCCAGATGTACTTCGTCGCCACAGACCGATAGGGTCGCCAGTGTTCGGCGATTTCGCGCATCTCTGCGCGAGTCAGTTCCCCGGAATCTGTCCCGTACAGTTGCTCGATACCCTTGCGAACCGCGAGGTCGCCGAGCGGAAGCACGTCTTCGCGCTCCAAGACGAAGAGCAGATACATGTTGGCAGTCCACTCGCCGATTCCTTTGATTTCGGTGAGTAGTTCGATTACTTCCTCGTCGGAGTGGTCGGCCAATCCTGCTTTCGTGTAGTCGTCGGTCTGGAACGCACGTGCGGCGTTCCGCATGTACTCGATTTTCATCCCTGAGAGACCGGCATCACCGAGTGCTTCGTCGTCCGCCGCCAGAATTGCCTCGGGCGTCACGTCGCCGTCGAGGAGGTCGAACACTCGTTCCCTCACGGCCGCCGCACTGGCTGTCGAGAGTTGTTGGTTGATGATGGACACGCAGAGGCGTTCGAACTCGTTCCAGTTTCGTTCCGAGTAGGGGTCGTAGCGGTCGAGTAGTTCGGCCATCACGGGGTCTTCTCGTAAGACTGAGTGGGCTTCCTCGCGCATGCTGATTAGTGACGGTGAGAGCCGAGAGAGGGAAAGACTCACGGTTCTCGTCCGCTCAGACCGTAATCTGCTCGCCGTCGAACGTCGTCAGTTGCCAGCCGTCGAACTGGTCGGCGAGGTGCGACGTGTGCTTGCGTCCCCAGAGTAGGTCGAGCGCTACCTGTTCGCCGAGACGGAGTCCCGCTCGGGCGTCGCTGGCGTAGTGAACCGTCGCCCAAACCCGGCCGTACGCCACGTTGGCCGCGAGTTTATCGACTTCGTCTCGAAGCGTGAGGTCCTGTTCTACGTCGCGTCTCAGTTGCGTCCCGTCGGCACTGGCCCGAACGGGGTCGTCGAAGACGAACGACTCGTCGAAGTACGCCTTGATGACCGTGGCGCACGCTCCCGCGACGGCGGCGTGTCCCGACGGGTACGCGGGGTGGAGCGGTGCGCCCTCGGGATACACCTGCGGCAAGAGGTAGGAGTCGTGACGGTCGTAGATGCGGTCGAGAACCGGTGAATCGAGTAGTTCGTCGGGAATCGGGTAATCTGCCTCGTCGGTCAACTGGTTGTGTATGCGTCCGCCGTACTTCTCCGGGCGAAGTCTGCGGTGCAGGAGCCACTTGTGGAACCACGCGGCACTCAGCGCACAGTCGAGACAACTGACGACGGCGTCCATCGCGTCGAAGAACCCGAAGTTGACGAACGGAACCGAGGGGCCGCCCGTCTCGTAGGGAATCGAAGGGTCGAGCGGCGCGCCCTCGAACGGTAGCGTGGGGTTGACCGGCGCTTCTCTCCCGAGCAAGAACAACACTGCGCTGTCGAACGGCTGTATCGGCACGTCTTCGTGGACGAACTCTGCGAGGTCTCGACCGCTCCGGACGTACCGCTCCGTGTCGTCGAAGTACTGTGTCGTACTCGGAGCGGCCCCGCGCTGACTGGCGAGCCACTCGTCGTAGTCGGTCACGTAGAAGATGCCCGGTTCTCCGGTCCGGAGTCGCTGGTCCACCTGCAAGGCACCGCGGGCGTACGTCTGCCAGAGGAACTGCGAGATTCGTGGCCCGGGTCGGTCGCCCGCGACGTCGGCGAACAGCGTCTCCGCCGACGGGTCACGCCCCGAAAACTTCTGGAGGTCGGCCGCCGCGTCCGCGACACGGTCGCTCTCGCCGTACTCCGAGAAGGGCACGTCCAAGCAGTGGGTGCGCCAGTACAGACCTGCCATCTCGGCGGCGGCCGCCTCGCTCTCGAACGCCGGTGGTGGCGGCACCGCCGTGTCGTGTGGGTCGCAACCGACGAGTTCGAACCCGAACGCGGCCTGTGGATCTTTCAGCTGCCGGGTCCCGTCGCCGAGTGGCACAGCCTCGAAGTCGTCGGGGTCGCCAGTCTCGAGCGCGTGGTCGAGCGCCTGATACGCGTCGGATGAGACCTCTCCAGTGTCGTCGTGCGGAAGTCCCTTCGAAAACGTCGCTATTTGGTCTTCGTACCGCTCGCGGTCCCCGTTGGTTTCGTACGCTGGCTGTGAACCGTCGTAAAGTTGTGCTTTCGCGACGTACTTCCGCATGCGATAGGCGGCCCGAACTCTCCCGTCTTCCTCGTATTCTGCATCTCCGTCGTCCGAATTGCTCTCAGACTCCTCGCGAGCGTGCGCTCTATCGGCAGGCAATCCAGTGGCCAAAACTCCCATGCTACCTACGAAGCCTCGGCGCGACACTGCGGATTCTCGTTTCGACGGGTCGTCTCTCGCTCGGTCGTTCGGTTCGTTTCCCATAGTCGCGGGAAGAGCGACGAACAAGAATATAAAGGATACAAGCCGCTCGCCGATACATATTCGATTCTTCTAGAATTTCGTGAAAATTTCCAACTGTCGGGCGAATAGTCGGACGACTTCGAACCTACTCGAAACAGAGAAGTGGATGACAGTGTTTCGGAGGGCCGAAGCGATTCGTCGCAGCGACCGGACGAGTGGAACGGTGTTAGACGAGATTCTCCTCGCGGGCAGCGAGGTCGAGATACTCCGACAGCGGTGACTGTCGGTCCTCGGTGAGCGTCACCGCGTTCGAACGTTCGTCGAACGAGACGACGCCAGCGTCGTCCATCCGTGGGAGGTGGCTGTGGTAGAGGTCGGCGACGACCTTCTCCGTCGATTGGGTCTCGCTGTCGTCCCACTCTGTAATTCGCTCGGCCAGTTCGGCGAGCGAGACCGTACCACCCTGTTTCCGGAGGTAGTAGAGGACGTACCGACGGCGACGGTTCGACAGCAAGTCGAGCGTCGCGTCGAGCGTCGGTGAGATGTCCCTCTCCGTACCCACGTAGCCTTCGGACGCGTCCGGGGAATCCGCATCCATCATGCACTTCGTACTGCTATCTCCGCCCCAAAAAGACCACTACCTAAACGATTAGGCTCGGTGTCTGGCAAGGCTTATCCATGGGGGTTCCCTAGGGTCAGACGCGTGCCACAAGTCCCCGCCCGAGTAGTCCCGCTTCGGGAGCGATGACCGCGCGGAGAACCCAGGTACGCGACATTGTAGTGGTTCGTCACGCCCAAAGGTGACAGAAAGTCGTGGTGCTTCGCACCACGCACAGGCTCGTCGGCTTCGCCGACTCGCCACTTGGGGCTGTTACCCAGCCCCCGCCCGGCACGAGGGTTTGCCAGCAGACGCGGCACGCAGCCTCGGGATGATGCTGGAGGTTAGTGTTCCGGGCGACATTTCCAACGCCCACAGAGTACCTTCTGTAGCCCGCGGGTCCCATCGACGAGTAGCGGAAATACGACTCGTGTCGGTCGGACTCGAAGCAAAGAAACTACATAAACATCAACTCGATGTAAATATTGTTAACTGGGTGGATTGGAAGTGTAAAAAATAATGCCGTGGAACCCACCCGCGCTTTCTTTGCTAGCCTTCGCGGCCGCCGTAATCATCGTCGCCGTGGTGGGTGTCGGGTGGCACCGACGCCGGGACGGAATCGAGTCGTTCGCGGCACTGATGCTCGTCATCGCGTTCTGGACTGCTATTTACGGCGTCCAACTGGGGTTCACGACGAAGCCAGAACAAATCTCGTGGCAACGACTGGCACTCGCGACCAGCGGGGGCGTCCCACCGTTGTTCCTATTCTTCGCGTACCAGTACGCTGGCAAACAGGAGCTATTGACTCGGAGAGTCAAGGCGTTGTTAGTCGGCGAGTGGGCCGCATTTACCTGCCTCGCGCTGACGAACCCGATTCACCACCTCGTCTGGACTCGTGCGACGCTCTACCCCCGAACCGTCTCCCCCGCTCTCGACCTCGAATTCGCTACGGGCTACTTCGTCCACATCGCGTTCGCGTACGCCGTCGTCGCCCTCGGCCTCTGGACGATTCTGTCGGTCTACTTCAAGTCCTCCCAGATTTATCGCCGACAGTCGGCGTTGCTCCTCATCGGTGCAGTGCCAGCGTTCGTCTCTCATAACCTGTTCACCCTGAAATCGAGTCCGGTCCCCGGTCTCGACTTCACGCCGTTCGTCTTCACCTTCACCGGCGTCACCTACGGACTTGCTCTCTTCCACTTCGACTTGCTCGAACGGACGCCGGTCGCCCACCAGCGCGCTATCGAACTGACCGGCGACGGCCTTCTAGTCGTCGATGGAGACGGCCGAATCGTCGATAGCAACCACGTCGCTCGCCAAATATACGACATCGACCGCGCAGGCGAGACACCGGTTTCGTCTGTTCTCGGAACAACTGACCTACAGAACCTCCACGGGACGACGACCAGTATCATCGATGGGACCCGACGAGTGTACGAACTCTACGTGTCCGAACTCTCCTTCGAGTCGGGGCTACACGCCGGGTCGGCAATCGTCCTCAGAGACGTGACCGACCGAGAGGCGTACGAACAGCGCTTGGAGGTCGCGAACCGCGTCCTCCGGCACAACCTGCGCAACGACATGAACGTCGTCTCGGGCTACGCAGACCTACTGAGAGAGCGCGCCTCCACCGACGAACAGCAAGAACTCGCCGAGGTGATTCGCAGAAAGTCCGACGGTCTCGTCGCAGTGAGCGAGAAGGCCCACCAGATGGTAGACATCGAGCAGACGGCTCAAGGAGACGGCGAAGCAGTAGACGTCTGCGCGACGCTCGCCTCGCTCGCGTCGGAGTTTCGCGAAGAGTATCCGGAAGTACCAGTGGCGGTCGATTGCCCGGACGACGTGACCGTCACAGCCGTCTCGAAGCAGGCGCTGACCATCGCACTCAGGAACCTGCTGGAGAACGCCTTCGAACACAACGATACCGCGGACTTGTCGGTCGAAGTCACGGTGACGACAGAAGAACGACAGACTCAGATTCGGGTGAGCGACGACGGGGCTGGACTCCCCGAGATGGAACAAGACGTCCTGAAGAGTCGCACGGAGACGCCGCTCCAACACAGCAGTGGCCTCGGACTCTGGCTCACCTACTGGACGGTTTCGACGACCGGCGGCGAGATTTCGGTCACTGCTTCGGAGTCGGAGGGGACGACGATTACGTTACTGTTCCCGACGCAGGGTTCGGCGGCGGGGACGACTGCGATGCGACCCGCGGGTCGGAACACGCTGTAAGCGGGGGAAAACGAACTCGAAGCACGAACGAGCGAAGAGAGAACAGGAACGAAGAAAGGCCGAGAGAAGCGGAGCGATTACTCCAGGTCGAAGCGGTCGAGCTTCATGACTTTGCTCCACGTGTCCACGAAGTCACGCACGAACCGCTCCTCTGCGTCGTCAGTTCCGTACACTTCCGCGATTGCTCGAAGTCGGGAGTGCGAGCCGAAGATCAGATCGACGCGGGACCCCTTCCACTTGAGTTCGCCCGTCTCACGGTCGTGGCCTTCGAAGACGTTTTCTGCGTCCGAGACCGGTTCCCACTCCGTGTCCATGCCGAGCAGGTTCACGAAGAAGTCGTTGGTCAACGTCTCGGGTCGGTCGGTGAAGACGCCGAGGTCGGAGTCGTCGTAGTTCGCGTTCAGTGCGCGCATGCCGCCGACCAGTACCGTCATCTCGTCGGCGGTCAGGTTCAGCAGTTCTGCCTTGTCAACCAGCAGTTCCTCTGCCGGTCGGTCGGCCTCGTCACCGAGGTAGTTCCGGAACCCGTCCGCGTCCGGTTTGAGTGCCTCGAAGGACTCGACGTCGGTCTGTTTCTGCGTGGCGTCCACGCGTCCCGGTTCGAACGGTACGTCCACGTCGTAACCTGCATCCTTCGCCGCCTGCTCGACGGCTGCGTTGCCGCCCAGCACGATCAGGTCGGCGAGCGAGACCTTCGTCCCGTCGGACCGAGAGCTGTTGAACTCCGCCTGAATTCCTTCCAGCGTCTCCAGTACTGTCGCCAGTTGATCCGGTTCGTTCACTTCCCAGCTCTGCTGCGGTTCGAGGCGGATGCGGGCTCCGTTCGCGCCACCGCGCTTGTCGCTGTCTCGGTACGTCGATGCGGACGCCCACGCGGTCTTGACCAGTTGGGAGACGGAGAGGTCCGAATCGAGAATCTCTTCTTTGAGTTCGGCGGCCTCCTCGTCCCCAATCGTCCCGTAGTCGGCGTCGGGGAGCGGGTCCTGCCACAGCATCTCTTCGTCGGGAACCTCCGGACCGAGGAACCGCTCGGGCGGGCCCATGTCACGGTGGGTTAGTTTGTACCACGCTTTGGCGAAGGCCATCCCGAACTCCATCGGATTGTCTTGGAACCGCTCGACGATTTCCCGGTAGTCCGGGTCCTTCTTCAGGGCGATGTCCGTCGTGAGCATCATCGGGGTTTGCTGCTTCGACGAGTCGTGGGCGTCGGGCACGGTGTCCACTAACTCGTCGTCTGTCGGCGTCCACTGCCACGCACCGCCGGGTCCTTTCTCCGGCTCCCACTCGTAGTCGAGCAGGTTGTCGATGTAGCCCAAGTCCCAGTCGATGGGGGCTTGGGTCCACGGGCCCTCGATACCGCTAGTGATGGTGTCGGCACCTTTGCCGGACTCGTAGTCGCTCTCCCAGCCGAGGCCCTGCTTTTCGATTGGGGCCGCTTCGGGCTCGGGGCCGAGGTTCTCGGGGTCGTCAGCACCGTGGACTTTCCCGAACGTGTGTCCGCCGGCGATGAGCGCGACCGTCTCCTCGTCGTTCATCGCCATGCGGCTGAACGACTCTCGGATGTTCTCCGCCGACGCCTCCGGGTCGGGCTGGCCGTCCGGCCCCTCCGGATTCACGTAGATGAGACCCATCACGGTAGCGCCGAGCGGGTCCTGAAGTTCTCCGTCGTCGTCGAAGCGGTCGGACGCTTCCATCTCGTCCTCGGGCCCCCAGTAGACGGCCTCGTCGGGCTCGAAGGCGTCCTCGCGACCGCCAGCGAAGCCGAACGTCTTGGCTCCCATCGACTCGATGGCGACGTTTCCGGCCAATATCATCAGGTCGGCCCACGAGAGTTTGCGGCCGTATTTCTGTTTGACCGGCCAGAGCAGTCGGCGAGCCTTGTCGAGGTTCGCGTTGTCCGGCCAACTGTTGAGGGGGGCAAACCGTTGTCTACCGCCAGCCGCGCCGCCGCGGCCGTCTCGGGTGCGGTACGTTCCGGCGCTGTGCCACGCCATCCGGATGAACAGCGGGCCGTAGTGGCCGTAGTCGGCTGGCCACCAATCCTGCGAATCGGTCATCACCGCTTCGATGTCCTCCTTCACGGCGTCGAGGTCGAGTGACTCGAACTCATCGGCGTAGTCGAACTCCTCGCCCATCGGGTCGCTCTCGCGAGCGTTCTGGTCGAGAATCTTCAAGCTCAGCTTGTCCGGCCACCATTCGTGGTCGGAGCCTCCCATACCGTGCGTCGATGTATCGTCCTCAGACATTCGATGAATCTCCTACAGCCTATTCATTCGGGCAATTGTCTATAAAGCCACCGATGATATTTTTCAGTAAACAATATTTAGATTGGTGAGGCGAGCTCTACTGTTTCCACTTCCGAAAGAATATATTCGGGATTGCGCTATTTCATTTTGTTTCCGCTCCGTTTCGTCTCTGACTTCGATAGTTTTCCGTTCTCGGCTACTGGCCCAGCGCGCGCCACTTGCCGGAGACGACCTCCCGATACCGTCCGACGAGCGTCGTCACCAGACGACGTTCGACCCGAGTAAAGCCGAGCAAGCGCAGGCAACCAGCATACACAACCAGTCCAACGATGGTCCCCACGACGAGCGCGAGAACGCCCGACAAGAATACCCGAACGCCGAGCGCGACCAACGAGGACGGAACTGCCGCCAGCAACGGTTTCGCGTGCAGTTTCGTGAACGGCTGTAGCCCTTCGAGGTAGTACAGCACCGCGACTTCGAGTCCGTTGTTCACCGTGAGCATCAGCAGATAGCTGGCGACGAGTCCGGGCAGTCCGAAGTTCAGCGTCAGCGGAATCGCGGTTACGGTCAGAAACGCCGTGATGGCCACGTTGACGACGAGGAGCGCGCGCTGGTTGTCGGTCATCGTCAGCAGGATACCGACGCTCCCCGCCGCACAGGCCGCGAACTGTGCGACGACGAATCCGGGCAGGAGCGGTGCGTACTGGACGAATGTCGGGCCGAACAACCCCATCACGGTCTGTCGGAAGACAACGACCGGAATCGCCAGCGCGGTGACGCCGACCAAGACGAGCCTGCTCGTTACGTGGTACAGACGCCGCAGTGCTTCGTCGCGGTTCTCCTCGTTGAGCGCCGCCGCGACTGGCGGGATGAACTGGTTGATGCCCATCAGCGGGAGTCGGACGAGCGTCCCGAGCAGGACGCCGATGGCGAAGACGCCCCCGGCAACGTCCGAGAGGAACAGCGCGATGAGCGGGTAGAACCCCAGCCGTTGGGTCGTCGTCGCGAAGCCGCCGAGGAAAAGCGGGAGGGTGAATCGGAGATACTTCTTCCGGAGCTTCGACGCGTCCGGGCCACGAAGTCGCGGCCGAAAGCCCCGTTCCCGGACCAACCAGATTGCCGCCGCGACGCCGACGAGGCCCATCGAAACCAGCACGCTCGCCGCGACGAGCGCGAGGTCGTGGAAGACGACGGTGCCGACGACGCCGACGAGTAGTTGCGCGACCGGAAAGCCGACCCGGAGCGTGAGATTGAGCGGGCCGACTGCTTCGAGACCGCGAAAAATCTCCGTGACCGTGAACAGCCACACTGCGGCGGGAAGCCCGACAGCGAAGATGCGCAAGAAGAGGCGGAACTGTGCCCCCTTGTCGGTAACGCTGGTCACCAGCGGGGCCGCCGTAAAGAGCGCGATGCCGAACAGGCTGGCGACGCCGACGAGGAGCAGACTCGCGAACGTCGCCAGCGCGTTGCGCTCGGCGTCCGACTCGGCGTTCGGCAAAAACCGACTCAGTCCGCTCCGGAAGCCGAGTGTGACCCAGAGCGGGAACCGTTGGAGTCGCCGCGCGAGCGCGAACAACCCGTAGGCGCTCGGCGCGAACCCGTTCGTGAGGACGGCAGTGAAGGCGAGTGTCAGCCCGCGCTGAAGGAGGATGCTCGGGACCGAGACGGTCGCGCCGTGGGCGACTCGTTCGAGGGCGTCTTCGAGACGTGCTTCGACGGCGTCAGTTTCGGATTGCACGGCGTCGCCGCCCTCGGACGAGAGAGACGTATCGCTCTCAGACTGCATCTCGTCTTCCGACACCGCAGAGTCAGACGCCACGACAGTCAGTTCCCGTGAGGGGTGAATAAATCCGATGATGTCGGGCGTTTCTGACTACTCCTCGGCATCGCGAATCGCCCGCCACACCGTCTCGTCGGTCAGCGGCATGTCGAGGTGTTCGACACCGAGCGGCGAGAGGGCGTCCACGACAGCGTTCACGAGCGCAGGGGGCGCGGCAGTCGTCCCCGCTTCACCGACGCCCTTCACCCCGAGGTCGTTCGTCGGTGATGGCGTCACCGTCTCTCTGGTCTCCATCTCCGGTACCTGGAACGCCCGCGGGACGGCGTACGCCTGCATCGTGTCGGTTTTCAGGGTTCCCTCCTCGTCGTAGACGGTCTGCTCGTAGCGGGCCTGTCCGAGGCCTTGGGCGACCCCGCCGTGGACCTGCCCCTCGACGATGGTCGGGTTGATTTGCTCGCCACAGTCGTCCACCGCGACGTACCGCTCGATGTCTATCTCGCCCGTCTCGGGGTCCACGGCGACTGCCACGGCGTGCGTTCCGAAGGCGTAGGAGGTCGCCTCGGGTTCGTAGAACGTCGTCGCCTCCAGTCCGGGGTCGATTCTCTCGGGGAGCCCCGGTCCGTACGCCGCCCCGGCCACGTCCGCGAGCGAACAAGTCTTGCCGGTCGGCGTCCGGAACTCGCCCGCTTCGACGGTCACCAGTTCCGGGTCGGCGTCGAGCAGATGACCAGCGACGCGACAGGCCTTCTCGCGGATTTTTCGGGCGCTCTCGGTGACTGCGTTCCCGCCGACGATGGTGCTTCGACTCCCGAACGTTCCGGTTCCCTGCGGTATCTTCTCGGTGTCTCCTTCGACCACCGTCACGTCGTCGTAGGCGACGCCGAGCGTGTCGGCGACGAGTTGCGCGTAGGTCGTCGCGTGGCCCTGCCCGTGGGAGTGGGTGCCGACGTAGACTACGACGCCGCCGTCCCGGTGGACGCGGACGACCGCGCTCTCGAAACCGAACCCAGTGGAATCGACGTAGCAGGCGACGCCGACGCCTCGGTAACGGCCGTCTTCGGAGCGTGACTTCGTGCCGCGTTCCCCGTACTCGACGGCGTCGAGTGTCTCGTCCAGTGCGAGTTCGTAGTCGCCGCTGTCGTAGGTCGCGCCGACCGCGGTCTCGTGGGGGAACGTCTCGGAGTCCAGGAAATTTCGGCGACGAATCTCCGCGGCGTCGAGGCCGAGTTCCTGCCCGGCGAGGTCCATCAGTCGCTCCGGGACGTAAATCGACTCTGGTCGTCCGGCCCCGCGGTAGGAGTGGACCGGTGCCGTGTTCGTGAACACCGCGTGCGAGCGACAGAAGATGGCGGGCACGTCGTACTGACTGGCCAGCAGACTGCCGTAGCCGCTCGCCATCAGCGGGCCGACACTCAGTCCGTAGCCACCGGTGTTGGCGTGCGTCTCGACGCGAATGCCGCGAATCGTTCCGTCGTCGTCAACGGCCATCTCTGCGTGTGTTCGGTGGTCCCGACCGTGGTTGCCAGCGAGGTAGTTGCCCCGCCGCGTGGCGGTCCACTTGACCGGACGGCCGAGTTGCCGGGCGGCCCAACCAGTCACGGCTTCGCCGGGATACGGCGTGTTCTTGTGGCCGAACCCGCCGCCGACGCGGGGCACGACGACTCGAATCTCTTTCTCGGGGAGTCCGAGGACGTGGGACAGGTTCCCGCGCGCACCGTGGGGGTTCTGACTCGTCATCTCGACGCGCAACTGCTCGTCGCCAGCGTCCCACTCTGCGAGAGCGGCCCGCGGTTCCATCGCGGACGGCATGAGCCGATTGTTCTCCAAGTCCAGTTCGACGACTCGGTCGGCGGCCGCGAACGCCTCGTCGGTTGCTTCTTCGTCGCCTAACTCCCCCGTCACCGCGACGTTGTTCGGGGCCGACTCGAAGATGGTGGGTGCGTCGTCGTCGGTTGCGTCGATGGGGTCAACGACAGCGTCGAGTGGTTCGTACTCGACTTCGACCGCTTTCGTCGCGTCCGCGGCGAGATACCGGTCCTCCGCGACGACTGCGACGACGGGTTGGCCCTGATAGCGCACCCTTTCGCGGGCGAGCATCGGATGTGCATCCGGGTCGCAGTCGAGTCGGTCGGCACTGAGCGGGAGGAGACCCGGCGCGTCGGAGTCGGCCACGTCGTCCCACGTGAACGCGGCGAGGACGCCTTCGCGGTCGGTCGCCGCGCTCGTGTCGATGTTCGTGACGCGAGCGTGGGCCTGCTCGCTCCTGACGAACGCGAGGTGGACCATGTCTGGCGCGCTCGCGTCGTCGGTGTACGTCGCTTCGCCTCGGAGGAGCGGGGCGTCCTCCCGGCGCGACATGCCTTCGCCGACGAGTTCGTCCTCGCTGTCGTCTTGCTCGGAGTCCCCGGGTGCAGATCGTGCATCGGACTTCTGTGCCGTCTCACTCATCGGTGGTCACCTCTGCGTCGGTCCCGTCAGCAGTCTCACCGTCGCCAATCGTACGGTCCAACGCAGTCGTCAGCGCGCGCTCGGCGTAGGGTTCGAGCAAATGAATCCTGAACTCGCCGGAAGCCGTCGGGTCCGAGCGGGCGTCGGACGGGTCGAGTGTCGCGGATGCGTTCTCCGCGGCCGCGGAGAGTCCTTGCTGAGTCGCTTCACTGCCGACGAGAGCGTCTTCGACGACAGTCAGTCTAACCGGCGACTCGGCCACGCCGCTGGCCGCGAGGCGCGCGCGGGTCACGGTTCCGTCCTCGACTGTGAGCGAGACGGCGACCCCGACCAGCGCGTAGCCAGTCGCGGGGTGCGTCTTCTTCGCGTACGCGCCGTGGGTCCGCTCCGAATTAGGTATCCGAATCTCGGTCAGCAGTTCCCGGTTGCCGAGCGAAGTAGTGCCGTCCTCGCCGAAGAATTCGTCGGCGGACACAGTCCGCTCGCCGTCGTCGTCGCGGAGCGCGAGGGTCGCATCTGCGGCGACTGCCGCGGCAGGGAGGTCCGCGGCCGGGTCAGCCTCTACCAAATTCCCGCCGATGGTTCCGCGGTTGCGGACCTGCAGGTCGCCGACGTTCTTCGCGGCTTCCGCGAGGACTGGCGCGTGCTCCCAGAGCGCGTCAGACTCCGCGAGCGTCGCGTGGGTCGTGAGCGCGCCTATCGAGAACGGGCGGTTCGAGTCTCCTCCCTCGACGCCGCGAAGCCCATCGATTTCGCTGACGTCGATGAGAACGCCTGGACTCGTCTCGCCCGTCTTCATGTCGGGGAGCAGGCCGTGGCCACCCGCGAGAACGACCGGGTCCGCGTCGGCGTGTACTTCCAGCAGTTCGAGTGCATCCTCGACACTGCTCGCGCGACAGTAGTCGAACTCCGGCGGAATCACGACTGGTCGCCTCCGCATGTTTGCTGGGTAGTCGTCCCCGACTCCGCGAGGTCGTCAGCGGCCGTCTCTATCGCGTCTACGATGTTCTGGTAGCCAGTGCATCGACAGACGTTCCCCTTGAGTCCAGTGCGAATCGCCTCGCGGTCGGGGTCAGGGTCGTTTTCGAGAAGTTCGGAGGCAGTCATCACCATGCCGGGCGTGCAGTAGCCACACTGTAGTCCGTGTTCCTCGTGGAACGCCGTCTGAATCGGATGGAGGTCGGTGCCGTCCGCGAGTCCGCCTGCTGTCGTGACTTCGCTCCCGTCCGCCTGCACGGCGAGGACGGTGCAGGACTTGACTGCATCGCCGTCGAGACGTACGGTGCAGGCCCCGCACTTGCTGGTCTCGCACCCGACGTTGGGACCGGTGTAGCCGAGTTCGTCCCGGAGCGCGTGGACGAGCAGGGTCCGGGATTCGACCGTCAACTCCTCTGTGGTTCCATCGACGGTCAGCGTTATTTCGTGGTCGGTCATGGTCGGACGGTTCGAAGGCGACCCAGTAATAACCTCCCCGTAGCAGATTCATGTAGAGCGTGTGAAAATACGCGTCGGGTCCTCGCGAGAGTATCCTCGTCCCTCCGTTGGTAAATTTTACATATTAACCCGTGATTAGATTTTGTCCTGCGTAGTGGTATGGTATGGCACGTCATGAACTGCGAAAGACGCACACTCCTCAAGACGGCCGGTAGCACAGTCTGTGGGGCGACACTTCTCGGCAGCGTCGGCACTGCCGCGGCGTCGGGGTCCTACACCAACCACTACTACAGCGGCTTCGATTACTGGAAGTACGTTCCCGATGGCGTCGGCGACGGCGCACCGCTGATGGTGATGCTCCACGGATGCGGCCAAAACGGCGACCAGTTCCGCGAAGAGACCCAGATGAACGCTATCGCGGACCAAGAAGGATTCGTCGTCATCTATCCGGACCAGTACAACGCGCGAAACTCCTACGAGTGTTGGAACTGGTTCTACGACTCGAACACGACTCGCGGCAACGGGGAAGCGGCAGTCATCGCGGGGATGACACAGGAGACCATCGACGCGGAGAACTGCGATCCAGAGCGGGTCTACGTCGCAGGTCTCTCGGCAGGCGCGGCGATGGTCCCGAATATGCTCGCGGAGTACGCCGATATCTACGCCGCCGGTGGCGTCCACTCCGGGTTGGAGTACGACGCCGCAGAGAGTTCGTCTGGCGGCACGTACGCGATGACCTACGGCGGCCCGGACCCCCAAAGTCAGGGCACGCAGGCCTACGACGCTATGGAGTCGTACGGCATCACGAGCGAGATTCCGACCATCGTCTTCCACGGCACCGACGACACGACGGTGTATCCCATCAACGGGCACCAAGCCGCCGAGCAGGCGACCCAGACCAACGACCTCGCGGCCGACGATTCGGACGACGACGGACTCGACTACGATGCGGACGTGGTGTCGAGCGGTCAAGCGGCGAGTCACAGTTACACGACCTACGAGTATCACGACGAAGCAGGCGAATCGGTCGTCGAGAAGTGGATGGTTGACGGCATGGACCACGCGTGGTCCGGCGGGAAATCGGGCGGCGAGTACACCGCGCCGGGCGGCCCGGACGCCAGCCAGATAGTGTGGGACTTCTGCTCGCAGTTCACGCGGGGTGAATAACCGTGCGACCGAACAGACGCGACGTGCTGAAAGGCGTCGGCGCGGGCGCGTTCGGACTTGGCGGAGTGGGGAAGCTTACCAGCGTCGGCAGTGCCGCCGCCGGAAGCTACACCAGCGAAACGTACGACGGTCGGACCTACAAGAAGTACGTGCCGACGGGCGCGGACGGTTCGACGGACGTGCCGCTCGTCGTCATGCTCCACGGCTGTACCCAGAGTCCCGACTCGTTCAAGGACGAGACGGGGATGAACGCCGTCGCGGAAGCCGAGACGTTCGTCGTCATCTACCCCGACCAGACGACGAGTGCGAACTACAACGAGTGCTGGCAGTGGTTCAACGACGCGAACACGACCCGTGGCAACGGCGAGGCCGCGCTCATCAAAGGCATGGTGGACCAAGTAAAAGGCGACCACGCCATCGACGACCAGCGAGTGTACGCGGCCGGGTTCTCCGCTGGCGCGGGATTCGTCCCGAACCTCGTCGTGGAGTACGCCGACGTGTTCGCGGCGAGCGGCATCCACTCTGGATTCATGTACGACGTGGCGGAGTCCCAGTCGGAGGGGTCGATGGCGATGAGCGATTGCAGTGGGTCGCCGACCCCCGAATCGGAGGGACAGCACGCCTACGACCGGATGGAGCAGTTCGGCATCACGAGACCGATTCCGACCGTCGTCTTCCACGGCACCAGCGACTACACGGTCTACCCCTGCAACGGCGACGAAGCGGCCGAGCAAGCGACCGTGACGAACGACCTCGCGCTGGACGACGCGGACGACGACAACATCGACTACACGGCGGAGAGCCAGAATACGGGGTCGGGCGACAGTCTCAGCTACACCCACTACGAGTACGCCGACGATTCGGGCAACGTCTGGGTCGAGAAGTACACAGTCGATAGTATGGGCCACGCGTGGTCCGGCGGTACTTCCGGTGGTTCGTACACCGCGCCGGGCGGTCCCGATGCCAGCCAACTCATCTGGGACTTCTTCGCGCGATACACCCGCGACGGGGGTCCCGGTGACGGCGGCGGTGACGACGGTGATGGCAACACCGCGCCGACTGCCTCCGCAAGTGCGTCACCGACAGACCCCGCAGTAGACGAAACGGTCTCGTTCGACGCTTCGGGGTCGTCTGATTCAGATGGCTCGATTGCCTCCTACGAGTGGGACTTCGGCGATGGCGCGACTGCGACTGGACAGACTGTGAGTCACAGTTACAGTTCCTCGGGCGACTACACCGCGACGGTGTCCGTGACCGACGACGCGGGCGCGACAGATACTGATTCAGTAGCGATTTCGGTCGGCGGCGGAAGCTTCGAAGGCTACTGTGGCACGACGGACAACTACACGCACGTTCAGCAGGGACGCGCGTACACCGACGGCAGTTACGCGTATGCTGAAGGTTCGGACGAGAACATGGGACTGTACAACACCTACGAGACGACGACGCTGAAGGAGACTTCGGAGGGGTACTACGAAATCGTGGATAGCTGTTAAACCCGCACTCTCACAACCCCTGCTAGGACGAATACAGTCGGTACAGTCGGGAGCGAACTGTTCGCCCCCGTACTTTTAAGTGCCTTAAAATAACCGGTCAGGACATGGACCGTAGTGCACACCACCGATTGCGTTCGCACTTACAGGAGAGAGTCGGTAGCGCGCTTCGAAGTATCGTCTTCTACGATGCAGAGACAAAACGTGTCATCTACCTTCGGGACGATGCCCAAGAAAACATTTCGAGTGTACAGGCAGAGGGCCTGATAGAGTACCTCCGGGAGCGCGAGGATATTCAACAGGCACGTGAACGACTCGGACTCGACACCGGACTCCAATGTACAGTTCACTGCTGGCAGGACCGAACGGGACTGCACTTCCCACACAGTCCCCAATCAGGGACGCTCGTCACGGTTAGTACGACCGTGACGAACGAGCTTAACGCATTCGTCGCCGAGTGTACGGAAATTTTGGAGTAACGGACACCACTCAGTTTCGGAGGCGAATCAGGAACGGACCGCTCTGATTCCACTCAGTGAGAAGTGACTTCGATACGGACCGCCGAAGGAAACCGTTTTTCGCCCGCACTCCGAACGGTCCTCCATGAACGTGCAAGCCACCGCAGACCTCGGGCCAGACCGGCGGCGGTCGCTGTTCGACCGCGACGCCGGAATCGAGGGCGTCCGCGAGGACGTGGCCGAAATCGTCTCGAAGGTACGCCAAGAGGGCGACGTAGCCGTCCGAGAGTTCTGCAAGGAGTTCGACGGCGTTTCTGTCGGGAATCTCGAAATCTCTGACGCCGCAGAGCGCGCCTACGAAGAGTTGGACGACGAAACGCGCGAGGCAATCGAGACTGCTGCGGAGAACGTCCGGGAGTTCCACGAAGCCCAGATGCCCGACGACTGGACCGAGGAGTTCTCCGAAGGCCGAGAACTCGGCCGCCGGTTCCGACCAATCGAGCGCGTCGGCGTCTACGTCCCCGGCGGCGCGGCGGCCTACCCATCCAGCGCCATCATGGGCGTCGTGCCCGCGAAGGTCGCAGGCGTCGAGCAGGTCGCCGTGGCGACTCCCCCGGCGGACGAAATCAACCCCGTCACGCTCGCCGCGATTCACGCCACTGGCGCGGACAAGGTGTACAGCGTCGGCGGCGCGCAGGCAGTGTCTGCGCTGGCCTACGGCACCGAACAGGTAGACCGCGTGCAGAAAATCGTCGGGCCGGGCAACAAGTGGGTCACTGCGGCGAAGGCCGAGGTGCAGGGCGACGTGGCAATCGACTTCCTCGCGGGACCGAGCGAGTTGCTCGTACTCGCCGACGAGACCGCGAACCCCAAATTCGTCGCCGCCGACCTGCTTGCGCAGGCAGAACACGACCCGAACGCGGCAGTTGCGGCAGTCGCCGACAGCGAGGAGGTTGCCGAAGAAATCCTCGAAGCAATCGAGTCACAAATCGAGTCGCGCGAACGAGCCGAAGTCATCGAAGAGGCGCTGGACAACGACGCAAGCGGCGTCTTCTACTCGCGCTCGCCCAGCGAGGCGATTCTGTTCGCCGAGGAGTACGCCGCCGAACACCTCTCGATTCAGACCGAGAACCCCGATTCCGTGCTGGACAGAGTCGATAGCGCGGGGAGCGTCTTCCTCGGTCCCTACACTCCGGTCGCCGCGGGCGACTACGCCAGCGGGACGAACCACGTCCTGCCGACGAACGGACTGGCGAAGATTACAGGCGGCCTCTCGGTCGATACCTTCCTGCGCTCCACGACCGTCCAGCGACTGGACGAGGACGCGCTGTCGGAACTGAGCGACACAGTCACCACGCTCGCGGAGGCCGAAGGCCTGGAAGGCCACGCCGAGAGCGTTCGCAAGCGGTTCGAGGACTGAGAGAACTAAAAGTACGTCTGACGGTTTGAACGTGCGTCTGACTATCGACCGAGAGCCAAAACGATTTTCCGGGAAGCATAATCATGCTTGGAACATGTCCGACGAACGGACCTCGACCGGCGTTCGGGGCTTGGATATCGTCCTGAACGGCGGCCTCGTATCGAAGAAGACGTATCTGCTCCGGGGCGACGCCGGAGCGGGCAAGACGTTGCTGGGCTTGCAGTTCCTCGCCACTGGCGTCGAAAACGACGAGACTGCGCTCTGCGTTCACCTCAAAGAGACGAAGGAAGAACTCGAACAGAAAGCCGCCGCGGTCGACATCGACACCGACGGCATCGAGTTCTTCGACATGCGCCACGACGCGCCCGAAATCGACGGACGCGTCGAATCGTTCTCCCCCGCCGTAGACGACGCCGAACTGGTCGGAGAACTCTCCGAGAAACTCTCGGACCTCGACCCCGACCGCGTCGTCGTAGACCCCGTCACGCGACTCCGGGACCTCTTTTCGACCGACGAACGGTTCCGAGAGGAGGCCATCGGCCTCGCGCGTCATCTCCGCCGTGAGGGCACGACGAGCCTGTTTAGCTACCGCTCGGCCGAACACGACACCGACCTCGCGCCGCTTTCTGATGGCACCATCGAACTCCACGAGAGTGCGCGCAAACGGACGCTCGAAGTCCCCAAGTCTGCCGTGGCGGGTGCCCGCGACGGGACCCACGGGATGCGGATCTCCGACGACGGATTCGAGGTGTTCCCCGCACTCGAACCGGAAGTTCACGAGCGCGATTTCGATACCGAAGCGATTTCGTCGGGGATTCCGCAACTCGACAAACTGCTCAGCGGCGGCATCGAGCGCGGTGCGGTCACTGTCGTCGCCGGACCGACCGGCGTCGGCAAGACGACCCTCGGCACGCAGTTCATGAAGGAGGCCGCCGGACGCGGCGAGCGGTCGGTCATCTACATGTTCGAAGAATCGACCGAGACGTTCCGCGAGCGCAACGCGGGCATCAACGTCCCGGTCGGGAAGATGGTCGAACAGGGTGCGCTCCACTTAGAAGAGATAGAACCGGTCAAACGCTCGGCGGTGGAGTTCGCCGACATGGTTCGCAAGGAAGTCACGGAGAACGACACCGACATCGTGATGATAGACGGCATCGACGGCTTCAACGTCTCACTCCGGGACGACCGGCAGAACCTCGTGGAGACGATTCAGGCACTCACTCGCTTCCTCCAGAACATGGGCGTCACGGTCATCATCATCTCCGAACACGACTCGATGACTGGCGACGTGCAGGCGACCGGCGAGGGGCTAAGCTACCTCGCGGACAACGTCGTCCTGCTCCAACATCTCGAACTGCGCGGCGAGATTCGGAAGGCCATCGGCGTGCTGAAAAAGCGCACCAGTGACTACGAGCGCATGCTCCGGGAGTTCCACATTACCGAAAACGGCGTGAAGGTCGGCAAGCCGATGGAGAACCTCCAAGGCGTGCTGACCGGGACACCGCGAATCCGAGAGGAGTCGGACTGAGCGAACGAAACCGGACCTGACTGCCTTGGACGACAGCAGACAATAAACCCATAACGCTCGGTGTCAATTTCCACCGATACCGCCCGGTGCCACCTCCACCAAAAACGCTCGGCTATCAACCAAAGGGTGGGAATGAAAGGGGCCGCGAGCGTGCGAGGGCTTTCTGGGCGGTCATCGTCGGAGTGACTTTCGTGACTCGTCGTACTCAAGGACTTTCCAGACAGTGCCACTCCCTCTCGCCCGGCGTCACAGTTAACATCCTCCCGACGAAAGGAACTCCTATGAGTACTGATAGCGCGTCTGGCGACGCCACCCCACAAATCGAGGTGACCGAGGACGCCGCCGAGCGCGCGCTCGGCCTCCTCGACGAGGAAGGGATGGACACCGACAAATCGGGACTGCGACTGTTCGTCCAGCAGGGAGGCTGTGCCGGTCTCTCCTACGGCATGCGATTCGACGACGAACCGGAAGAGGACGACACGGTCTACGAACATCACGGGCTTCGCGTGTTCGTGGACCCCGCGAGCATGAACTACATCGAAGGGAGCATCGTGGACTTCGAGACTGGCCTACAAGGCGCGGGCTTCAACGTCGAGAACCCCAACGTCGTGAGTGAGTGTGGCTGTGGCGAGAGTTTCCGGACCTAAGTGTAGATAGTGGCTTTTCGTCGTATCCTCTCCCGTTTGCTACTGGGAATTTCTGTGACGTAGTGACCGATTGGCCCGCAGAAGTAGGTCTACAGAAGTTACTGTGACTTCTCGAACGGTGCATTCGCTAGCTACTCCCGAAACCGAGGAAACCGCACCGCCACGGCACCGCGACGGCCACACGCCTCCCCAGCCAACTGCACTGCTCGGCCTTCGCTACGCTTCGGCCTGTGATGCTCGTCCCTCGCGCGAAGTGGCCGAATCCCCGAGTGGATTCGGCCGCACGCGCCGGAGTTCCTAGTTCTACTCCTCTAACTCGAACGCCACCGTCACCTCGGCTTGATACTCTCTGCCTTCGACGCTTGCGATTTCGACGCCGAGTTCGTCCACTTCGATCCACTTGACGTTGTTCAGCGTCTTCTCCGCCCGGTCGATGGCGTCGTCCGCCGCCGCGTCGAAGCTCTCGCTACTCGTTCCGATGAGGGTAATCTTCTTGAATACCATCGCATCTCTCGATTGGTCGCACAGCGGCTTAAAGCCACTCGCCGGGGTGAATTTGGGGGTAGCTCAATCGGCTTTCCGGCTTCGGCCATCCAGCCGACTAGTGAGCGCGCCGACCACGTCCGAGAGGTACGCCGCGCCCCACGTCGCGACGACGACGCCGCCGAGCGTGTCGAACAGCAGGTCCTTCATCGTGTCTTCCAGTCCGAACTGCGTGAGGACACTCGTGCCGACGACTGTGGAGAGGCCCCCGAGCGCGAACTCGATGACCTCCCAGATGACGCCGAACGCGATGGTGAACAGCAGGATGAACACGAACATGAAGTTCGGCGGCAGGTAGATGTCCTCGGTGTGGCGGTCGATGGCCCTCGTCGTCGCGTAGCCGATTGCCGCGACCAGCGAGGACGACAGCATGTGGGTCATGTGGTCCCACCACCAGAACGTCTGGTCGCTGTACGGCCCGAGCGTCCCGACTGCGTGGAGGAACACCGCCGCCGTAATCCACAGCGAGAGTCCGGCGTCCATCGGAATCTCGTAGTCGCGCTCCAAGATTGCTGGCAGGAACGTGATGAGGAACGCGATGCCGGAGTTGACCACGATGCCGACGTTCCCTCTGTCGAGTCCGATGAAGAAGATGCCGACGAGGCTCAACTCCATCGCACGCGTGAGTTGCTCTTGGCGGTGTTCGGAGACGTGTAACTGCTCCCGAATCTTCATAGCACGTCGTCCCCGATGTCGCCCGGCAGTCGCTCGCTAACGCGCGCGAACCGCCGGAAGTACAGTTCGAAGACGACGCCTGCCAGCAACCCGACTGCCGTGGCGGCGACGAAGTCCCACATCAGTCGCACCTCGCTCTGGATGAAGTTCGTGCCGAGATAGATGTCCGAAAGCCACTGGAGTACTGCCCAGACGCCCGCTGTGGCAATCGTAGCGATGACGACGAACAGCACCGCGAACCAGTGAGTCATCTGGACGGGCGTGAACACGTGCAGTTCGACAGCGACGATGAGCGCCAGCGCCGCCACTGCGAAGTAGGTCGCCACCCGCGAGGTGAGAACCATCGTCGCCAGTGCCCTCCCAAGGATGGGCAAGCAGGCGAGCAGTAACACTTCCCACGGAAGCATGACCGAGGTATCGCGGTGCGAAACGGCGGGGACGACCGCCAGTGCGGCCACGAACGCCGCGAATCCAGCCCACAGCAGGTCGCCGTCGAACAGACTCTCGACGGCGACTGCAGCGAGGAACCAAACGAGCAACCACGAGATGGCTGCGTTGACGCGCTCGTCTTCGACGACTCGGTCGAGCGTCCCCCTTCGACGTGCCATAGTCGGCCGTACGCACCCCACTGTAAGAAAGTTTAGGCTACGATTCCACGAACTATTCGACGGACAGGTAGTTCACGCGACCACATTCACATCAGTAGATAGACAGCAGTGTACGCCACCGTGGCGAAACTCACCGCCGCCAAGCCGGTCAGCGACCACGTGAGCGCGTCGTTCCAATCGGCGGAAAGAACCGGTCTCGCGGCGGGATGGAACCGAGGGGCGACGCCGACGACGCCGACTGCAAGCACTGAAAAGACGAAGTGGTACGACACGTCGAGCGTCGGCGCGGGCAGGACGACTGCCGCGATGGCGTAGGCGACTCCTCCGGCGGCGCGGGTATCGACGTGGGTCGCGAGTCGCTGGTCTGTCAGTCGGAGGTAGACGGAGCCTGCCAGCCAAATCGTGGACAGTTCTAACAGGAAAATCGCCAGCAAGTTCAGTGTCGGGTCGGCGAGCAGAGCGAGTCGGTCGGCGAACAGCGCCCACTCGAATGGATAGAAAAACTGCGGTGGCGTGCCCGTAAAGAGGTCGCCGAACGGGTGTGAGAGCAGGCCGACGAGCGCAGTAGCGAGCATCGCACGCGGTCCGGCATCGGCGAACTCGATGGCCAGAAGCGAGACGACGACCCCCGCGAAGACGAACGCGAACATCACCGTCGCGCCGAGCAGACCGCTCTCGAAGAACGCCACGGCGACCAGGGAGGCGAGGAGAATGGCGGCAATCGGGCGGCCGCGCTCGACAGGACTGAACGCGAACGCGACGGCGGCGATTGCGCCCACGACCAGCGAATGGGTCACTGCGCGGTGGACCACGGTCGAACTCCCCCAGAAGGCGTTCGTCATCTGCCAGACGCCGCCGAATCCGACCTTGGCGACGCCGACGAACGCATAGACCATGTCCACGTCCGGCACTGCCGCGAACGCTCCGGCGACGACGCCGAGCGCGAGCGCTCGGTCGTTCGAGTATCCCAATCGGGTCCCAAGCGTCGCTGCGACGGCAAACGCCAACATCGCGTGCCCGACCATCATGGAGTCGTGAGTTCGCGCTCAGTCGATATAAGCCTCTTCCCAGTCAGGTCGAATTCCAAGTCGGGTCGAAACGAGTTCTTCCGAAAAGTGACGGCTCGGGACGGCAGACCATACTCCCCAGGATGGCCGCCGTCGTCGTGAACGCGCAACCGGCAGTAACGGACGGGGACCGGCGGCAACTGCAGCGAGAACGCGGCCATCTCCCCCAAGTGGCCCGTCTCGCACGGTATCTCGGTCCCACCGTCGCGTCGGTCTCCGGAACCGAACCGCTGTGCCGTTTTGTAACTCTCGCCCGTCAGACGTGCTGCCCTGACACGTCCATCTGGGCACACAACCGTACGACGATATCCCGGATAAACTACCCAGACCGTTCGCTATCGTTCGCGGCTGGAAACGCTGTGTTTCCGCGTCGTCGAGGCTCGAAACGCCAGCAATCGCAGGGTTACGCTTAGCCCTAGAAGCGGCAACGCAGGAATAATCGACGTTCACAGCGATTGCGGGTCACCTCGCGGCAACACGTTCGCTCGTAGAAGTCTTTTAGTCGTCGCGGGTGATAGCGATTCGCATGCCGGAGAAACCAGACGTTGGCGAGTTGACGCCGCCCGACCGGACGCTGATGGGACCAGGACCGAGCGAGGTCCACCCCCGCGTGCTGCGCGCGATGAGTACGCCGCTGGTCGGACACTTGGACCCCTCGTTCATCGACATCATGAACGACGTGCAGGACCTCCTGCGGTACACGTTCCGCACGGACAACCAGTGGACGATTCCCGTCTCAGGAACTGGCTCCGCCGCGATGGAGGCCGCAATCGGCAACGTAGTCGAACCGGGCGACACGATGCTCGTGCCGACGAATGGCTACTTCGGCGGGCGAATGGAGCAGATGGCGACCCGCGCGGGCGGCGAAGTCGTCCACGTGGACGCACCGTGGGGCGAACCGCTGGACCCCGCGGACGTACAGGACGCCTTCGACGAGCATCAGCCAGACGTGTTCGGCTTCGTCCACGCCGAGACGAGTACCGGGGTCCTGCAACCGCAGGTCCCGGAACTCACCAGCATCGCGCACGACCACGACGCGTTCGTGATTGCCGACACCGTGACCTCACTGGGTGGCGTCGAACTGAAAGTGGACGAGTGGGACATCGACGTGGCGTACTCTGGCCCGCAGAAGTGCCTGTCGTGCCCGCCGGGAGCGAGTCCGCTCACGCTTTCGGACCGCGTGATGGACAAAGTACTGTCCCGCGAGGAACCTGCCCGCTCGTGGTACCTCGACCTCTCCCTGCTGGAGGGCTACTGGGGGAGCGACCGCTCGTACCACCACACGGCACCGATTACGAACGTCTACGCGCTTCGGGAAGCGCTCAGACTCGTTGCGGAGGAGGGCATCGAGAACCGCTGGGAGCGCCACCACGAGATGGCAGGTGCCCTCAAAGCGGGCGTCGAAGCCATGGGCGGCGAGATGAACGCACCCGAGGAGTTCTGGCTCCCGAGTCTGAACGCGGTGAAAGTCCCGGCGGGCGTCACCGACACCGACGTGACGGACTACCTCATCGACCAATACGACCTCGAAATCGCAACCGGGCTGGGCGACTTGGACGGCGACATCTTCCGCATCGGCTGTATGGGCTACTCCGCGCGGCCGGGCAACGTCTCGTACCTGATGGGCGCGCTCGGCGATGCGCTGGACTCGCAGGGCGCGGACGTTGACGTGGAGGCCGGATTAGCCGCGACGGCGGCGAAACTGGGCGAACAGTAGGTCAGTTTCGAAGACTGAATTTTCACTATCGGCGCGTGCGGTCGCACCCTCGTGGTGCGACCATCCGCGCGAGGGACGAGTATCGCAGGCCCGGACGACGCGACTCGTCGCGTCGTCCGTACTGAGAAACACAGTCGGGTGGGGAGGCGTGTGGCTCAGGCGGTGCTGTGCGGTGCGGTTTCTCCTTGGTATCGGGAATAGCTAGCTTCACTGTGTTTTGAGTTCTCTAGCGCACACTTTTTGGATTTGCACTCATATTCCTACGAACAGCATACACAGCACCAACTCACCAACCCTACACGTCCTCAAAGAAAACGAACGCCAAGAAATCGATTCGAGAACCTATACCGCTTGCTGAACGCTAGGCGGTGCGCGAGTCACCTCGTAGTCGCCACCGTCCCGGATTTCGATGATTGCCCATTCGTAGTCCGGGTCTGCCCGTCGAAGCCGTCGTCGCAACTTCGGTGCGCAGTCTTCCCAGGTTACGAAGCATCGTAACTCCCCGTCATCTGGCGTCTCGATAGATTCGGACGCCGCCGTCACCCGTACGACTCGCCACTTCCGTTCGGCCCGGAATTCGTCGCCGTCGCCCGACACGGTGTATCCTAAGTCGCTGAAAATAGACCGGGCCTGTTCGACTGGCGGTGTGTTAACAGGGGCCATCCACTAGGGGCTATGTTGGATTCGGTAATAAACTTTCTTGCGGCTACGCTAGGCGTAGTCGAGGGTTCCGGTGTTGTGATGCGAACTCCTCGATTTCGCCGTCCTTTCGAAGTTCTTCGATTCCGGCGCGAGCGTCCTCGCGACTCGTTCCAGCGACCGTCTCGGCGACTCGCAGGACTTTCTCTTCTGGAACTCCTTCGTCAGTGACCGCCTCGCGGGCGTCACCCTCCGGTTCGGTGACGCTAGACTGAATCACTTCGATGACTTTGCGCACGTCTCCGGAGTCCGAAATACTCTCGTGCCAACTCGCCGGATAGGCGCTGATTCGGTTCTCGCCGACCGCGTAGAGTTGGTCCCCCGCGGTCCACTCCTCGCTGTCGGTCAGTCGGTCCTCGACGGCCGAGAGGTCAACGTCGAAGTACACTTGCTCGACGTAGTCGGCCAGTAGTTCTCGTTCGACGCCCGGTCCGTCCGTTCGGTGGTGTTTCTCGACGATTCGGACGAAATCGTCAAGCCCGAGCGTCTCGCTGTGCGATTCGAGTTCCTCTACGACGTGTTCGTTCGGATCTCCCATCGTCGGAGGTTCGGCCGAGAGTTGGAAAAGGGGAGTGGCCAACGTAGATTGGTCGAGTGTGTTCCGCCGTTCCGCTTCGAGGGTCGCTCCGCGCGCCTCGCTACTCGCGGGTCGTGCCTCCCCGCTCGCGTTATCGAGGCCTCCATTTCACTCCGGCCTCGCGTTCCGTGACTTCGTCGCTCCACATCGAGGCCCGCTCGTAACGCTTCGCGTTTCTCTCGTGCCTCGCACTACTCGTGGGCGGCGTCCCACTCGGTCGGCTTCCGAATGTTCCCACAGACGTTACACTCGATTCGCCCCATCGAATCCATCGCGTTGTCGATTCGCTCGCAGAACTCACAGTAGTAGCCGTACCGAGTCTCGCCGCTTTCGTCGCTGTAGACGACGAAGAACGGGTCCTTCGAGCCGGTCCGTGCCTCGTCACGGGAGACGTACACCGTCTCGCCGTCGGTCGTCGTGATAGCGTCCATTACCCCCGCGTAGTCACCCGAGCGGTTTATACGATTTGCAAGACTCACGGTTCGGCGAACTACTTTTCCCCTCTCACTAGCTACAGTACTCCATGACCCTCCGCATTCTCCACTACTCGGACGTGGAGAACGCATACGACGACCCCGATCGAATCGGCCGCCTCGCCGGACTCCTCGAAACCGAGCGCGACGAGAACACCCTCGTCGTCGGCTCCGGCGACAACACCGGCCCCGGCGTCCTCTCGCTGGTCGAAGACGGAGCGCAAGCACTCGACTTCTTCGACGCGATCCGACCCGACGCCGAGACGTTCGGCAACCACGACTTCGACCACGGTCCCGACCGGACCCGCGAGTTGGTCGAAGCGTCGCCCCAAACGTGGGTGAGCGCGAATGTCCGCGAGGCGCGAACGAGCGAAGCAAGTGAGGGCCTCGATGCGGAACGGCGAAGCCGTGGAGCAGACGAATCAGGCACCCGATTCGCGGCCGAACAGGGCGTCGAACCGTGGACGCTCGCCGAAACAGTCGAAGACCGAGTCGCCTTCGTCGGCGTCACGACGCCCCACACGCCCGAGATGACACCCGAAGCGGCAGGTCTCGAATTCACACATCCCGTCGATGAAGTCCAAGAACACCTGCCGGAGATGACCGAGCAGGCGGACTACGTTGTCGTCCTCGCTCACCTCACGGACGCCGAACCGCTGGCTGAACTCGACGGCGTCGATGCCGTCCTCTCGGGGCACACCCACGAGCAGGAAGTCGAGTACGTCGATGGAACGCCAATCGTCCGACCGGGTGTCAACGGGGCGCACGTCTCCGAACTCACGCTCGGCGAGGACGCACGAGCCACCCATCTCACTGTCGCAGATGCCCCCATCGAGCAGTCGGTCGCCGACGCACTCTCCGCGCGCGTCTCTTCCTCGGGGTTAGACGAGATCGTCGCTACCGTCGAAAACCCGGTCGAACGCACCGAGGAAGCCAGCTTCGTCGGCGAGTCGCGCTTCGGCAACTTCGTCGCCGACGCCTACCGATGGGCCGCACGAGCGGACGTAGGAATCTGTTCGGCGGGCGGTGCGCGAACCGGCGGCCCCCTCGTCGGAGACGTGACGGCCATCGACCTCGTGGCAATCGCGCCGTTCGACCAAGCACTGGTCGTCGGCGAACTCGACGGCGAGCGACTGCGCGAGACGTTCGAACAGTTGCGGCTTCGCGAGTTGCACGCGGACGCTCCGGCCCACTACGTCGGCCACGTCAGCGGCGCGACCCTTCGCTGGCAGGACGGGGACTTAGTAGACGCCCGCGTCGGCGGCGAAGCACTCTCCGCAGACCGCACGTACACGCTCGCCACCGACTCGTATCTCTTCGAGACTGACCACCTACTCCCGGCGGTCGGTCCCGCCGACGAGATTCGAAGCCACGGCCGTCACTACGAGGCGTTCGTGGAGTACGCCCGCGAGACGGGTGTCGCGCCGGAAATCGAGGGGCGGATTCGGCTAGAGTAGCAATCCTTTTCGGCGACCCGCGTCTCACCTCGCCCGATGGCTCCTCGTCTCCTCCACTACTCGGACGTAGAGAACGTCTACGACGCCCCCGAACGAGTCGGTCGCCTCGCCGGACTCCTCACGCGACGACGCGACGAGCAGACACTTCTCGCGGGGACGGGGGACAACACCTCGCCGGGCGTCCTCTCGCTGGTCGAAGACGGCCAGCAGGCACTGGACTTCTTCTCGGCCGTCGAACCGGACGTGGAGACGTTCGGCAACCACGAGTTCGACCACAGTCGAGAAGCCCTGAAGCGATTGGTCGCGGAGTCGCCCCAGACGTGGGTGAGCGCCAACATCCGTGACGAAGATGGGTCGGAATTTGCGGCCGAAGAGGGCGTCGTCCCAGCCACCACACTGAGCGTCGCCGACGAGACCGTCGGCGTCGTCGGCGTCACGACCGAGCGAACTGCGTCGCTGAACCCGCTCGCCGCAGACCTCGATTTTTCGGACCCGATCGAGTCGGCCCGCGACGCGTTGGCGGGGCTCGACGCCGACTACACGGTCGTCCTCTCGCACCTCGGCCGGGGTGACGAAGAGTTGGCGCGGGCCGTCGATGCCGACGCGATTCTCGGCGGGCACGTGCCGACGGAACGAGAAGAGTTCATCGAGGGCACCCTTCTCACGCGCCCCGGCGACGGTGGCAGCGTCGTCCTCGAAATCGACCTCGGGTCCGGCGAAGTTACGCGCCACACAGTCGCCGACGCACCGGTTCACGACGAAGTGGCCGACGCGATGCGCGACAGACTCGCAGAAACCGGGCTGAACGAAATTGTCGGAGAAGTCTCGGAGCCTATCGACCGGAGCGAGACGACCCTGTTCGGTGGCGAGTGCCGACTCGGCAACATGGTGGCCGACGCGTATCGATGGGCGACCGGCGCGGAAGTCGGCCTCCAGAACAGTGGCGGTGTTCGCACCGGTGACCCCTTAGCCGGGGAGGTGTCGGCTGGCGACCTCGTAAGTGTCACGCCCTTCGAAGAGCGTATCGCGGTCGCAGAGGTGCCCGGTACAGAACTCCGGAAGGCGTTGGCGTGGGCCGCAGGCCCCGACCTCGGGTTCGCAGAGCCCGACTGGTGGCACGCCCAGATTAGCGGCGCGGCGGTCCGGTGGGACCCCGACGCCTGCGAAGTTCAGCGCGTCGAAGTCGGCGGCGAACCAGTCGAAGACGACCGGACGTACTCGGTCGCGCTCTCGGAGTACGTCCTCCACACCGACGACGAATTTCCGAGTCTTCGCGAGGACCACCGCGTCTCGCGCGGCGGCATCCAGTACGAAGTGTTGGTCGAGTACGCCCGCGAGACAGGTATCGACCCGACGCTCGACGGCCGCGTCGAGGAGACGTGAACGGCGTGCGAACTACTGGCAAAGAGACACACAGAACCGAGGGCTAAAATGGAGCGGCGGCGTTCCCCCTGTATGACGCGCATCGTCGTCCCCGTTCGGTACCCGCTGACCGAACACTCCCGCCGCACGCTCGAAGAGGCCATCAGCGTGGCCGAGGAGCGCGACGCCGCACTCACGGTCTTCCACGTCAACCTCTACCACAAGGGCCGAACCGTCTCGCGCTCGGAACTCAAGCGCGCGGTCGAGCAGTCCTTTGGCCACCTCCCGAATACGCGCTACGTCGTCCGAGAGGGCTTTCTGGTCGAAGAGACGATTCTGGAGGAAGTCGCGGCCGAACACGCCGACGTGGTCGTCATCGGGCACAAGCAGGCCGGACGCTGGCGGCGCATGCTTCGCAAACTTACCTCGGACCCCGACGTAGAGAGTTTCCTCCGCGAGAAGCTCGAAGCCGAAGTGATTACTGTGGGCCGATAAGTTCGATTCTCACACGTCGCGGTCGAACTCCTCTCGTTCAGTTCGTTCTCCCTCGGGTCGTTCGCGCCGGTCGGTGGCTCGTTCGACGTCTGACACCGTCTTTCCGTCCTCCATCGACACTCTCGCAGTGCCGCTCGTCTCGTCGAAGACGAGGTGGCTGTGCGGGTACGCGATTTGCACGTCTGCGTCGGCCAGTTGGTCCCAGACGCGCTCTTGAATCTTCGACTGCACGCGGGGCAGGTAGTAGGGGTCTTTCACCCAGTAGCGCAAGTCCAGCAGGATGCCGTGGTCGGCGAACTCCTTGATGTACGCGACCGGTGCCGAGGGGTAGCGGGCGCTCCCGATGCGGATATCTGGTCCGCCCTCCACGACTTCCTCCGTCTCGCGGGCCGCACGCTCCATGATGGCGCGTGCCTGTTCCACGTCGCCCTCGTAGGTGACGAGCAGTTCCATCGAGAGGCGCGAGCGAGTGTCCTCCGCGGAGTAGTTGATGATGTCCCGGTCGCGCATGTTGGAGTTGGGAATCACGAGGAAGGTGTTTTCGAGCGTGAACACCTTCGTGTAGCGGAGCGTAATGTCTTCGACGTAGCCTCTCGTGTCGCGGTCCACGAGCTCTATCATGTCGCCGATTTCGTACGGTTGGTCGGCCAGCACGAACAGGCCGTTGATGACGCTCCCGATAATCGGCGCGAGGACGAGACCCAGCACCGCAGAGAAGACGGTCACCGAGAGCAGAATTTGGCTCGCCTGGAAGCCCATCGCTCGGGCCGCGAGCGACGCCGCTCCAATCATCACGAACGCACGAATCCCGCCCAGAACAGTCTTGGTCAGACTCGGCCGCTGGAACCGTCTAGCGACGGGACGACCCAAGAGTCGCACGATTAGCTGACTGGCGTACCATCCGAGGACGAGTATCAACGAGGCTGCGACGAACTCGGCCGCGTTGCTGGCGATGGTATCGAGGAGGTCCGTCAACTCCGCCCTGAGCCAGTCCAGCCAGTTCACCATGCGGTGACTCTCTCTCGGGGTTGGCAAAACAGTTGTGGGACTGCACGACAGGTCCTGAGATTTGTCTAGTACGCTCGTTCAGCCGTTTAGACCGCCAATAGCGCCACACTGCCACTTTACGAGAGGTCCCGAAGAGGAACTGTCTAAGTATTGAAGGTCGTGCCGAACGAACTCGATGAGTATGCCCCAGTCTTCCGGTCGCCGCGCCCACCTGCAACCTCGCCGGACCCTCGTAGTTCCGTTCGTCGCTGTGGCGACGTCGTTTCTCTGGTTCGGACGCCGAAGTGCAGAGCTCACAGGCGGCGGTGGTACGGCCGGAGAAGCGGTGGAACTACTCGCGGTCACTACAGTTTCGATTGCCCTCAGCTACTTCCTCGCAGTCGGAGTTGCCACGGTTCTTCGGACGGAGTTGCCACGGTTCTTCGGACGGCAGACCGACCCGTTCCCGCGTGGGCGAGACCGCTGGCGCGTCCCTCGAACGCGACACTCGCGTCGTTCGCAGTACTCGCACTGGCGTTTCTCGGCTACGTCTTCGGGAGTTCGGTTCTCGTGTTTCCGCAGTGGATAGACCGCGCCGCCGCACTCGCGGGACCCGTACTTGGACTGCCACTCGTCGTTACTTACGGTGGGAGTATCGTCGTCGGTAACGCTATCGGCGTGGAAGCCCCGTTCGCGGTCGAATCAGCCATCGTCGGTCTCGGCGTCGCGCTCTCGGTCGCGTGGGCGTTCTTCCTCGTCGGTCGTGCAGTGTTGTTGCTCGGACTGTCGGCCGGTTCGAAGTCAGAGGCCACAAAAACATAAGCACCGAGTCGTCGTAGCCAGTTCCATGATGGGGGAGTCACCGCCGCAAACCGCCTCGTTCGAAATCACGTCTGGCGAACCGCACGAGACGTTGATAGCCGGATTCTCGCAGTTCGGGCTCGCAGGACTGACGGCCGTCGATTACCTCGTGGACCAGTTCGAGTTCGAGGAAGTCGGTCACATCACGACCGAGCAACTGCCCGCTATCACGCCGTTCGAAGACGGGAAACCGCGACACCACACGCGACTGTTCTCCCACGCCGAACACGAGTTGACGGTCCTCGTCGGCGAACTGTTCGTCCCGGTTCCGGCCGCCGACCCGTTCAGCGAGGCTATTCTCTCGTGGGCCGCAAGCAACGGCGTCCAAGAGATTACCGTCCTCCACGGTGTGATGATTCCGCACGCACCCGAAGAACATCAGGTGTTCTACGTCGCAACGGACGACTACCGCGAACACCGACTCGCCGACGGCGAGATTCCGGCGATGGGTCGAGGCTTCCTGGACGGCATCAACGCCGAACTCATCCGGCAGGGCATGGAGTCACAACTTCGGACAGGTGTGTTTCTCACGCCCGTCCACGCGCAAGCCCCCGACGTGGAGGCGGCTATCCGACTCCTCGAAGCGGTCGAATCGACCTATGGCATCGACATCGAGACGGAACCGCTGGAGGAGTTCGCCGCGGAAGTCCAGCAGTACTACGAAGAACTCGCAAAGCGTCTCGACCAGCGCGCAGAACACGAGACCCCGGACGACAGGATGTACATGTAGAACGACTTTTTTATTGCGAGCGGGTCGTCGAGGCGACCTGCTCGATAAAAACGTCGATGAAAATCACTTCGTCACCACCTTCAGAGCGCGCAAGGCGCGCTCTTCCGGTGGTTCCTCGGACGCGCTCGTTCGGCGAGATTCCTCTGGAATCTCGCCTTCACTCCCGGTAGGGTTGCTTGTTTTCTTACCGCTACCGCACAGCACCGCAGGTGGAAGGTGTGCCGTAGATTTATACCCAAAGCCGGGACCAACTCGAGGTGGACGGTTCAGGCATCGCGCCGGTAGTCCGAATAACCTCGCGCACACTCCGAGTTCGTTGCACTCGAATTTCCGCGAGGCGAATTTCACGAGAGAGCGATTACTCCTCCCGGTAGAGGTCGCCGTCGAGGTACTTGAGTCCCGTATCGACGGCGACAGTAACTACGGCGGCATCTTCGGGGCGGCCGGCCGCAACCCGCTTTGCAGCGGCGATGTTTAGTCCGGTACTCGTCCCGGCGAACAGTCCGTCTTCAGCGGCAATCTGCCGAGTCATCCATCGTCCCTCAGCCTCGGGAATGGCTACGACATCGTCGTAGAGGTGTTCTTCCAGATGCGGTGGTTCGAACCCGACAGCCACGCCTTCGACGTTGTGAGAACCCGTTTCGCCACGTGACAAAACCGGAGATTCCTCGGGTTCGACCAGTGTCACGTCTACGTTGCTGGAATTCTCGCGGAAGACACGCGCAGTCCCCATCGAGCACGCGCCCGTACCGACGCCCATGACGAAATCCGTCAGATCGGGGCAGTCGGCCAGAATCTCCTCGGCGAGACCCGCGTAGCCCGCCGGAAGGTGCGGGTTGTTGAACTGGTCGTGGTAGTACGCGCCAGTGTCTTCGATGATTTCCTCGACGAGACGCTCCATGTCGTCGATGATACCAGGATAGATTTTTCCTTCGGGCGTCTCCATGACGGTCACGTCGGCACCGAGCGCGCGCATCATCCGGATTTTCTCCTCGGCGAAGCAGTCGGCCGAGACGATGGAGAGTGGATGGTCAGTCACCGAACAGACCAACGCGAGGCTTGCTCCGGTGGAACCCCCGGTGAGTTCGACTACTCGCTGGCCCGGTTCGAGGTCGCCGTCGCGTTCCGCGTTCTCGATTGCTGAAAGGGCCATGCGGTCTTTCATGCTCCCGGTCGGATTCGCGCCTTCCCACTTGGCGAAGACACGAGCACCCCCTTCCGGGCGGACACTTTCGAGTTCGACTAACGGTGTGTTTCCGATAGCACCGATTACAGATTGGGCTTGCATATCTGACCAATCCGGACGCCCCGTAGAAACGATTATTTCGGACATGTCCAAAGCATCCGACGTGCAAGAGTTCGTCTTCACTATCGACTACGAGGCTGGCTTCGACCACATCATGGACGCCTTCATCGACCATCCAAAGGCAGTCGCCGACTCGCTCTCGATTGCCGTCTCGCCGAACGGAATGTGGCGAGTGGACAAACTGTCTGGGCCGGAATCGTTCTTCGAAGCACTTCGAGAGCCGTTGCTGGACCCCCACTACTGCAACGACTGTCTCTGCGAACCAGCGAGTTGTGAGACCGTCTGGAATCACGAAGTCATTCTCTCGGGTCTCACGGAGCGAACGGTCTACTCGTACATGGACGAACTCGGATTCTGTCGCTCGATTCCGTACCTCGCGTTGGACGAACTCGGCGACGGGTTGCTCTTCGAGGCCCAGCGTCGTGAACACCGCTACGAGTGGCGACTCCTCGTCCCGGACGACCGCGAGATAAGTCCGTTCTTCGACCGCGTGAAGAGCGAACTGGGTGACGGTCGAACGATTCAGTTCGAACAACTCAAAGAACCCCTGCGTTGGGGTGAGGCGGCGGTAAGCGTGGCAGACTTGCCCGCCGAACAGCGAGTGGCACTCGAAGCGGCACTGAAACGAGGCTACTACCAGACGCCTCGTGAGACAACAGTTCGAGAGTTGGCCACGGAGTTGGACGTGTCGCGCTCGACGCTCCAGTACCGATTGCGGCGGGCAGAGTACTGGCTCGTCTCGAACCTCCTCGAAACGTCGCTCTGACTGAGAGACAGTCGTCGATATCCCTGCAACCCTGATAATGAAACTAGTTTACGGAATCACGTGCTACTCGAAACCGGATAAATCATTTACCCCCTCGACAGTATGTCTCAACACATGGCTTCCGACGACTTACACTCCACGATGGAGCAAGTGGGGGACCGCTTCGACCTCGGGGAGTACGAAATCGACGCCTATCTCACCGTCCTCGAACATGGGCAACTGACCGCCAGTCAAATCGCCGACCGCACGGACATCCCGCAACCGCGAGTGTACGACACGGTGCGCAGTCTGAGCGACCGCGGACTCGTGGAACTGCGCGAATCTCGACCGATGAAAGTCATCGCGGTAGACCCCGACGAAGCCTTCTCAGGGGTTCAGTCGTCGCTGATAGAGATGGTCTCCGAACTCGAAGCGCGCTACACCGCACCCGCCCGCGACACCGAGGCCGTCTCGCTCGTCAAATCTCGCTCGACTATCCTCCGATACTTCGCCGACGTCATCGAGGCCGCCGAGTACGAACTCGCACTCTCGCTGACGCCGGACCTCCTCGGTCGGTTCGAAGAGGAGTTGAGCGACGCCATCGACGAGGGCGTCAGCGTCGAACTGCTGGTTACTCCAGCTTCCGAAATTCCGGACCCAGACGAGTACGACTACCTCAAAGTGGCGACGACCGCCCGCGCTCGCCGCGGTATCACGACGCCGGTCGTCGCCGTTGCCGACGGCGAGTACTCTATCTACGCCACCCAAGACGCCCTGCGCGACGACAAAGACCGCTACGGAGTCATCTTCAACCGCTCTGCGCTCGGGTTCCTCGTCTCTGGCTTCTTCGGCACCGTCCTGTGGACGACTGCCGAACAGACACTCGCCGCCGACGGAGAGAACCGGCCGTTCCCCCGCCGGTACGCCTCGATTCGTCGCTGTGTCAAAGAGCTACAAGAACTCAGTGGCGACTTCTACGCGGCTATCGAGGGACGAGACATAGAGACCGGTAGCTCCCGGGTCGTCAAAGGCAAAGTCGTCGGATTCTCGTTCGAAGGCGGCGAACGCGTCGCCGGGATGACCGTCGAAGCCGAAGAGGGGGAAGTTACGGTCGGTGGCCAAGTCGCCGCGCTCGAAGACATCGAAGCACACGAGATTCGCATCGGCCGGAACAGTCCGCCCGAGTTCTGACTTCTCTCGCTATCCCTCACTGGAACGTGTACAACCGCTCGTTACAGTCCGTACAGGCCAACACTTCGTCGGGGCCGCCGGGACCCGGGCCACCGCAACACTCCACGGCAGTCGTCTCTTCGACCGGCCCGTCGCAGATTGGACACGACTGAAGGAAGGTTCTGAGCGGCCCGACCGCCTGTGCCTGAAACGTCGCGTCGAGACTCGTCTCGTCGGCGAGCACGCTCACTGCCCCAACTTCTGCCACCGCGACCGGGCGCGTCAACCACGTTTCGTTCGCTGGGTCGCCACTGCCGTCTGAGACGACGAACCACGTGTCGCCTTCCGGGTGGACGACGTTCACGACACTGCCTTTCGGTGTCGCCCCACGAAGCGCGTCGGCGAGCGCCGCGTCGTCGTTCGTTCGTAACTTATCCATCTCCGCTCGCCACGCTTCGCGGAACTGGTCGGCGAGATACAGTGTCTCTTCGTCGGCGACCAAGACGCCATCCTCTGCGAGCGCGGCGACGATTTGCTCGCCGGTCTCTTCGGAGGGGTCACCGCCGAGCGTGCCAGAGGTTTCGGGGGTGTTCGCGTCCGAGTTGTCGTTCTCGTGGAACGGGTCACCCGGCAACTGAGCGACGAGTTGTGGCGCGAACTGCGGCGTGAACGGCACGAGATAGCCACGAAATAGAATCGCACTCGCGCCGCCGACCGCGAGCAAGAGCGCCGACCGGAGCGACCGCCGCCACGCCACGCCCACGCAGGCGACGAACAGTAGTGCGACGTTCACGGCAGTACACGGCCAGCAACGCTTCTCGCCTGTGTGACTCGAGTCTCGGAGACGGTCGAATACCGAACGCATTGGCGGACAGTTACGGAGGTGTGGCCTTCAGCGTTCCGGGAAGCTGATAGGCAGCGAGCAGTTTCTACGGCGAACGGTCGGCGCAGTTGCGGAGAGACGACTCCGAAAAGTGAACGGAACTCCCTGATTTCTAGACAGTATCGAGAGACGAACACGCCGTCGGCAGGTGGCGGCAGGCAATAACAAAATGGGCGTCCGTCGTCAGTTCTGTCGGGGGTTACATGTCCGAGAAAACTATTTCGAAGGCGGATGATACGAACGCGGCCGAGACGAACGGTATCGAGACGAGCGCGGGTACGTCGAGAAAGAGTGTTGGTGATTCGAGAGCGAGTGACGCGAAGTCGGGTGACGGAGGCGTCTCCCGACGAAGGTTCGTCCAAGCAGTCGGGGCGAGCGGTGTCGCGGCGGGACTGACGGCGGGACCGGTCGGTGCAGTAACGCAACAAGGAACGACTGTCCAGTGGGTCGCCGACTCAGACCTCAAAGACAACCAGCAGGTAGTGACCCAAGCACTTCGGGACGCCGGGTTGTCCGGCGACATCCAACTTGACATCGTCGCCGGGTCCAACGTCACCGACGACGTTCGGGCGCAGTTCCAACAGTGGTTGTCGGCCGGGCGCAACAAACCAGACATCATGCGGATGGACAGCGGGTGGACCATCCCGTTCATCGCACGCGACCAGTTGTTGAATCTGAGCCAGAACTTGCCACAGGAAGTGCTGGACATCGTCAACAACGAGTACTTCGAAGCGAGCGTCTCCACGGCGAAGGGCGACGACGGAGACCTCTACGGGGTGCCGTTGTATCCAGACTTCCCGACGATGCAGTACCGCAAAGACCTCGTGGAGGACGCAGGGTTCGACCCCGAGGGGAACAACTGGGCAACCGAGTCCATCACCTGGCAGGAGTTCTCGGAAGTCACCCGGACGGTGATGGACCAGAACCAGAACCTCGACTATGGGTACACCTTCCAAGCGGCGGTGTACGAGGGGCTGTCCTGCTGTGACTTCAACGAGTTCATGTCCGGGTTCGGCGGCGCGTACTTCGGCGGCCTCGACAACCTGTTCGGCCCGATTGGCGACCGACCCGTGACGGTCAACGAACAGCAGGTCATCGACTCGATTCGGATGATTCGGACCTTCATCCACGGCGAGGACGACCAGTACGCGCTGGACGGCTACCGCGGCGGAATCTCACCACAAGCGGTGCTTCAGTGGACCGAGAACCCATCGCTCGCGCCGTTCACGAACGACAACGCGGTGATGCACCGCAACTGGCCCTACGCAATCGTCCAGAACGGAACCCAGGACAACTTCGGGCAGGACCTCGGCGTGATGCCGATTCCGTACGCGGTGCCGTCGAACGAGGCACAGTACGAGGGGACCGGCGGGCCGTCCGCGGCCCTCGGAGGATGGCACAACACGGTGAACCCGAACTCGCAGAATCAGGAGGCCGCGTTCGAGGTACTGCGGGCGCTCACAGACGACAACGTCCAACTCACCATCTTCGAGGAGATCGGCTGGCTGCCGCCGAAACGGGCGCTGTTCGACTCCGAGCGAGCGGCGAACGTGCCCGTCATCGGCAGGTACATCGACACGCTCAGAGTGGCTGGCGAGAACGCGATTCCGCGGCCCGTGACCGTCGTCTGGCCGCAGGAATCGACGCGTATCGCACAGCAAGTTAACAGCGCGTACAGCCGGGACGGCAACCCCGAACAGGCGATGACGCAACTGCAAGCGCAACTACAACAGATAGAGCAGAGTACGTGAAGGTGGGAGTCGGGGTCCGTGCGGGCCAACCAGCCGCTGGTATCGGCCGGTGACACCGTCAACCGGAAACGCCCGGTGACGCTTTGAGCCAGGTGGGAATGAAAGGGGCCGGGCGCTCGCGCTTGCTTGGTCGCTGAACGGCCGCAAGCGTCCGGGGGCTTTCGAGGTCGTCATAGTCGTTGCTACTCTTGCAATTCCTACCGAGCGTCCGGACTTTCTAGACGACGAAACTGACGACACTCGAATCGATTCGTTTTCCCGTAGTCCCTTGCCCGCGCCCACATCGTTTTCACTGTCGTCGTGGTAGTTCGTGGCATGACTGAGATGGAGTACACGAAACTCGGCGACACAGGTCTAGAGGTATCCCGACTCTGCCTCGGGTGTATGAACTTCGGGAGCGACCGCGAGTGGATGATGGGAGACGAGGAGGCGAGCGTCGAACTCATCGGCCGGGCCATCGACAGCGGTATCAACTTCCTCGACACGGCGAACGTCTACTCGCAGGGCGAGAGCGAGGAGATAGTGGGCCGGGCTATCGAGAGCTACGACCGCGAAGAGTTGGTCATCGCGACAAAAGTATTTGGACAGATGGGCGAGGGGCCGAACAAGCAAGGACTCTCTCGCAAGCACATTATCGACCAAGCCGAGGCGAGTCTCGACCGGCTCGGGACCGACTACATCGACTTGTATCAGATTCACCGCTGGGACGAGACGACGCCCATCGAAGAGACGCTCGACGCGCTTGACTACCTCGTCGAAACCGGAAAAGTTCGGTACGTCGGAGCCTCCACGATGATGGGGTGGCAGTTCACGAAAGCCCTCTACGAGAGCGACATCAACGACTACCGCAGGTTCGTCTCCATGCAACCGGAGTACAACCTCGTGGACCGCCACGAAGAAGAGAACGTCCTGCCGGTGTGTGCAGACCAGAACGTCGGCGTCATCCCGTGGAGTCCGTTAGCGGGCGGGTTCTTGACGGGCAAGTACGACCGAGACACCGACCCAGACGAGGGACGCGCAGCGACGGACGAACACACCCACGAGCGGTTCACCGAGGAGAACTGGGCGGTGCTAGACGAAGTGCGAGCGATTGCAGACGAGAAAGACGTGACCCCCGCGCAGGTGAGTCTCGCGTGGTTGCTCCACAAGGACGTGGTGGACTCGCCGATACTCGGCCCACGGAGTCTCGACCACCTCGAAGAGAACCTCGCCGCACTCGACGTGTCGCTGTCGGCCGACGAGATGGAACGCCTCGAAGCACCGAAACAACCGGTTTGGTCGCGCGCCCGAGGTGACCTCTGAGTGGACGTGCTCGCCGGACGCGAGAAATTATACATTTCTGTATAATTCCATTTCGAGAGGATAGAATCGCCTTGGTGGCGGAAATGCCGTCATATGAAAGCCGAATGTGCGCGATTAAGTAACAAATGAGTCAGTTCTAAGTGTGTTAGAATTTACAACAATGGGAGTAGTTACTAGCACCAAGATATAAATGGTGATACTGCCTCTTTGGTAACGAAATGGTTGCCAATAACTCGCAAGAAGCAGACGACAGCGAAAGTGGTGTTTCGCGTCGTAACTTCGTCCAAGCCGTCGGTGCGTCTGGGGCCGCGGCCGGACTCGCCGGCTGCATGGGCGGTAACGGCGATGGTAATAACAACAATTCGGACAACGGAACCGTCGGCAACGTCGATAACCAAGGCGGGAAGACCACCCTCCAGTGGGCAACGGACCCCGACTTTAAAGGCGAGACTTGGAGCAAACTCCAGGACATCCTGTACAAAAACGGACTGTCGAAAGATATCGAAGTGAAGATTCAGGCAGGGTCCAACGTCACCGACGACCGGCGCGCACAGTACCAGCAGTGGCTCTCCGCCGGACGGAGCAAGCCCGACATCCTCTACATGGACAGCGGGTGGACGATTCCGTTCATCGTCCGTGACCAAGTGGCGAACCTGAACGACCTGCTGTCGAGCGAGAGCAAGAAGACGCTCGAGAACGACTACTTCAGTGCGAGCGTCTCGACCGCGAAGGGGCCGAACGGCGACCTCCACGCGGTCCCGGTCTTCCCCGACTTCCCCACGATGCAGTACAACAAGAAGCACCTGAAAGAGGGTGGCTACGGGGAGTCGGACTTCAAGAAGTGGGCGACCGAGTCGATGAAGTGGAAGAAGTTCTCGGAAGTCACGAAGAAATCGATGGACGCCGCTGGCACCAAGTACGGCTACACCTTCCAAGCGAACGCCTACGAGGGCCTGTCGTGCTGTGACTTCAACGAGTTCATGACCAGTTGGGGCGGCGCGTACTTCGGCAACCCGGAGAAGAACCTCTTCGGTCCGGTCGGCGACCGACCCGTCACCGTCAACGAGAAGCAGGTCGTCGATTCCATCAAGATGGTACGCGCGTTCATCCACGGGTCGAGCGCGAACAACGCCCTCAGCGGCTACAAGAACATCGCGCCGCCTGCCGTCCTCCAGTGGACGGAGGAACCGTCGCGCAAACCGTTCACCGCTGGCAACGCGGTGATGCACCGCAACTGGCCGTACTCCATCAACATCAACGGTGCAGAGGAGGAGATGGGCAAGGACCTCGGCGTCATGCCGATTCCGTACGCGAAGACGAAGCAACAGGCGAAGTACAAAGGGACCGGTGGTCCCGTCGCGGCACTCGGTGGCTGGCACAACGCCATCAACCCCAACTCCGAGAAGAAGGAAGCCGCAGCGAAGGTTCTCCAAGCGATGATGAGCGAGGAGTTCCAGCTCGGCCTCTTCGAGGAACTCGGCTTCCTGCCACCCCGTCCGAAACTGTTCAACTCCGACCGCGCCAAGGAAGTGCCAATCATGGGTCGCTACATGGAGACGCTCAAGGTGGCTGGCGAGAACGCCATTCCGCGGCCCGTCACCGCCGTGTGGCCGAGTCAGTCTCAGAAGATCTACCAGCAGGTCAACGGCGCACTCAGCCAGGGCGGTAACCCCAAGAAAGCGATGGACGAGCTGAAAAAGCAGCTCGAAGCCATCGAGAAGCAAGCATAGAGATAAGGAACTCCGTATCCTACACGATTTTTATGGCTACATCAACGGAAGGTGATATCCGGGAATCCGACCGGTCTGGACCGTACGTAGCGGTGGTCCGCTGGATGGAGAACCTGAGTGACACCCAGTTCGCGTACCTGCTGTTGACGCCCGTCCTGTTGCTGTTGGGCATCATAGCGTTCTGGCCACTGCTCAGTACGTTCCGGATGTCGTTGTTCGCAGACAGTATCACCGGTTCGGAGCCACTCGGCGAGTTCGTCGGTCTCCAGAACTACGTGGCCTTGCTGACGGGGCAACGCGACGTGGTGCTGGTCCGGCCGTTCTTCGACCCGTCGGCTCCGTTCCGAAGCGCCCTCACCGTGACGCTCATCTTCACGGTGGCGAGCGTCTTCTTCGAGACGCTCATCGGGTTCGGACAGGCGCTCGTGCTGGACCAGGACTTCCGATTCCGTCGCTGGGTCCGAGTGGCAATCATCATCCCGTGGGCCGTGCCCATCGTCATCCAAGGGATGATCTTCTTCCTGCTGTTCCAGCCCGGCATCGGCTTCCTCGTCGATTGGATGCAAGCACTCGGCGTATTCACCGCCACACCGCTGGCGAACCCGGTGGACTCGATGATAATAATCATCGTCGCCGACGTGTGGAAGACGTCGGCGTTCATGGCGCTCATCATCCTCGCCGGGTTGCAGAGCGTGGACCGAAGCCTCTACGACGTGGGTAAGGTCGCGGGCGCGACGAGATGGCAGCAGTTCCGCATGATTACGCTCCCGCTCGTGCTCCCGTCGGTGCTGGTCGCGATGCTGTTCCGCACCATCGGCGCGATGCGCGTCTACGGTATCATCGAGACGGTTGCGGGCTGTTCGACGGTGCCGTCGCTGTCGTGTCTGGTCGTCTCGACGTTCCGCGACTCCCGGATGTACGGGACGTCGGCCGCCGTGGCGTTCATCACGGCGGCGCTCATCGGCATCGTCGTCTCCGTCTACATCGTGAAGTACGCAGACACCGAGGGAGGTGCCTAAGATGGCTACAGATACGGACCAAGGACCGTTCTCCAGTTGGGTTAGCTCGTCCATCGAGAACCCGGAGAAGGTGTATCGAGCGATGTTCTACGTCGTCACCATCTTCTTCCTGGTAACGACGCTGTTCCCGTTCTACTGGTTGCTCGTGCTGGCGCTGACGCCGAACCAGGCCATCTCGGACATGGGACTCCTGCCGAAGGGGTTCAACCCCGGCGCGTTCGTGGAGGTGTTCACGACGGTACCGTTCCACGTCTACATGTTCAACAGCTTCGTGCTCGGCATCGCCACGACGGCCATCGTGTTGGTACTGGCGAGTCTCGCGGGCTACGTGTTCGGGCGACTGGAGTTCCCCGGCAAGGGACCGCTGATGCTCATCATCCTCGCCATCTCGTACTTCCCACCGGCGGCGTTCATCATCCCGCTGTTCCGGTTGTTCACCGGGAACGTCACGGTGTTGGGAATCCAGAGTCCGGAACTGTTCAACACGCCGTTCGGGATGATACTACCGTTCAGCGCGCTGTTCATGCCGCTGTCCATCTTCATCCTCTCGACGTTCTACGGCCAGATTCCGGACGGCTTGGAGGACGCCGCACGAATCGAGGGGACGACCCGACTCGGCGCGCTGTTCCGAGTCATCATGCCGCTGTCGGCACCCGGCGTGGCGACGGCGGGGGTGCTAACGTTTATCTCGGTGTACAACGAGTTCTTCTTCTCGTTCCTGATGACCACCGGGGAGGCGAGTCAGTGGGCACCTATCGTCTGGGGCATCCTCAGCTATCAGGGCCAGTACTCGGAACTGTACAACCTGATGGCGGCCGCGAGCATCATCGGCGTCCTGCCGGTGGCAATCATCGTCGTCGTCGCACAGGAGAAGATCGTCAGCGGACTGACCGCAGGAGCGCTCAAGGAGTGATACACAATGGGTGAAGTAATCTTAGACAGCGTGTACAAACGCTACGCAGACGTAACGGCAGTCGAAGACATGAACCTCGACATCAAGGACGGCGAGTTCGTCACGCTCGTCGGCCCGTCGGGGTGTGGGAAGTCCACGACCCTCGAAACGATTGCAGGGCTGACCAAGCCCTCCGAGGGAACCATCACCATCGCGGGGCGGGACGTGACGAACCTCCCGCCGAAAGACCGCGGGATTGCGATGGTGTTCCAGAACATCGCGCTGTTCCCGCACATGGACGTGTACGACAACATCAGCTTCGGCTTGCGTCTGCGCGACTACGAGAAAGACGAAATCGACCGTCGCGTCGATAGGGCGTCCGACATCGTCCAACTGGAAGGCATGCTCGACCGCATGCCCGACGAGATGTCCGGCGGGCAGCGCCAGCGCGTCGCCATCGCGCGAGCAATCGTCCGCGAACCCGAAGTGTTCCTGATGGACGAGCCGCTGGCGAACCTGGACGCGAAGCTCCGGGTCCACATGCGCACGGAGCTCCAGCGCCTGCACAAGGAACTGGACACGACCATCATCTACGTTACGCACGACCAAGCGGAGGCGATGACGATGTCCGACCGCATCGCCATCATCGACCACGGCGAACTCCAACAGATTGCGCCGCCGCTGGTCTGTTACAACGAACCGGAGAACCTGTTCGTCGCGGGCTTCATCGGGTCGCCGTCGATGAACTTCGTCGAAGGCGAGGTGACCTCGGCGGGGCTCTCGACGCCGGACTTCGACGTGGAGTTCGACCCCGGTCAAATCTCGGACATCGCTGAGGGCGACGCCGTGACGCTCGGGGTGCGCCCCGAAGACGTCTACCTTCGGGAGAAGAGCGAGAACGTCGCGAACCCGACCCAGTCGATTCAGGCGCGAACCGACGTGCTGGAACCGATGGGCGACGAAATCTTCGTCTACTTGCTGACCGGTGACGAGGAGGCCCGAATGGAAGCAGACCCCGACGCGCCGACGAACCAACTGCTGATGAGCGTGGACCCGTCCTCGGACATCACCGAAGAGGAGGAGGTAGAGGTCATCTTGGACCGCGAACGTGTCCACCTCTTCGACACGGACACCGGCGACGCCATCACACACGGCTTGGAGTTCGCCGCCGTCGAACCTGGCACGGCCGAGACCGAAGTGGAGGGCGACGACTGATGCTCGTAGCGCCCGGACAGAAGACACGGACTCCCCTCGGAGGTGAGTGCTGATGCCGACCTCGCTCGGTTGGCTCTACATCATCGGCGGGACAGTGTTGTTTTTCTTCTGGGCCTACGGCATCGTCTCGTTCGTCCGAGACACGAAGAACAAGTTCGTTCCTGCGGGCCGAAAGCTGCTGGCCTCGCGGCGAGAGGAGAAAGCCAAAGCCGAGCGCGACAAGGAGCGCGAAGAGAAAGAACAGCAACTGTACTGAGCGAGTTCGATGACGAAACGGACAAAATTTTCGGGCGGAACGTGTCGGGACGAGTCACCTGCTTACAGGTTGACGAACGAGCGAACAGAAAGACCTAACAACGCCTCACGGTTGCTCTAGACTAGTGCCTATGTCTGCTACGAATGAGCCGGTTCGTGTCGGGTTCGTCGGGTTGGGGAACATCGGTCACTATCACGCCGACAAGATAGTCGATATCTCGAACGTCGATATCGTCGGCGGAGTTGACATCAACCCCGATGCACGAGCGCGATTCGCCGAGAAGTACGGAGTGGAGTCGTTCGAGAGCTACGAGCGGTTGTACGACGCTGACATCGACTGCGTCATCGTCACCACGCCGAACAAGTTCCACGAGGAGTACGCGGTGGCCGCACTCCAGTCGGGACTCGACGTGCTGCTCGAAAAACCGCTCGCCCACTCCTTGGAGAGTGCCGAGCGCATCGCGGAAGCGGCGGCGAACGCCGAAGGCTTCTGCATGGTCGGGTTCCACAACCGCTTCCGGAACCCGGTGCAGGTCGTCAAGGGGTATCAGGACGACGGGCGACTCGGCACGGTCAGGCACGTCGAAGCGAACTTCATCCGACGGCGCGGCATTCCCGGCCGTGGCTCGTGGTTCACCAACCGCGACATCGCGGGCGGCGGCGCGCTCATCGACATCGGCGTCCACGCCATCGACCTCGCGCTGCACTTCCACGACTTCCCGAAGGTACAGGAAGTCTCGGGGACGATTCGCTCGCAGTTCGGCACCCGCGACGACTACGCCTACCTCGAAATGTGGGGCGACGACACCCAGTCGGGCGAGTTCACCGTAGACGACTCGGTGACGGCGATGCTCCGCTGTGAGGGTGGCAAGACTATCACGCTAGAGGTCGCGTGGGCGGCCAACCGCTCGCCCAACGAGGAGTTCATCGTCCGCGGGACCGAGGCAGGAGCCTGCTTCGACAAGGCCGACGACTCGCTGACTATCTACGAGACCGGTCGGCAGGGCACCGACCACTTCGCGGACACGGAGGTCCAGACCCGCCACGAGGACGCCCACAAGGCCGAACAGCGCGTCTTCTTCGAGGCGGTCCGGGACAACGTCCCACCGTCCATGAACACCGTCGAGCAGGCATTAGAGGTTCAGCGCGTTATCAACGCGATTTATCGCTCGCACGACGAACAGCGCGCGATTCAGCTAGAGTAGGGTTTTGGGTTCTTCGTAGTTCTCTGCGGTCTTCTTCGGTTTTTAGTGGTCTCGGGCGGTGGGTTCGAGATAATTGGTGGAGATGGAGTGAGAGTGAAGCTAGCTACTCCCGATACAAAGCCGTGCAAAGACCGAACAGCACCGCTACCCCGAGAGCCAAACGTTCGCGGCTCGGCCGCTCACCGTCCGAGGCCCGCTCTCCGCACAACCCGCGCGCCTCGCGTCCCTCCCCAACCGACTGCGTTTCTCAGTACGGAAAACGCGCCACGGCGCGTTTTCCGGGCCTGCGATACTCGTCCCTCGCGCGGAGTTTGGTCGCGGTCTTGCGTCCGCGACCAGCGCGCGCCGTGTGGTTGGTTAGTTCCCGTATCTCCACCGACGACTTGGCGCGCGAAGTCGCTCCCGGCAGGAGCGACCGTGCGAGGGATGAGCGAATCGAATAGGTCGGGGAGGTCGTGGTCGTTTCGGAACGGTCTTTCATAGGTACCGGGCGTAGCTAGCTTCTCGTTCACTTCTACCCGGCATCCACCAGTAGTCGTGTTCGTGTTACGCTAAACCGATTTCTGCGCTCGATGTCCCGAGAGCGAAATCAGCAAGAACCCACGACCAGAATCACCGACTAAGAATGTACGAGGTAGAGGTAAAGGTCCGTGCTGACCACGCCGCGGTCCGCGAGCAACTCGACGCCCAGAACGCCACCCCGGTAGACCACGTCACCCAAATCGACACCTACTACAGCGCACCCCACCGTGACTTCGCAGAAACGGACGAAGCCCTGCGAATCCGCGAGGAGACGCCCCGGGAGAGCAATTCGTTCACAGAGGTCACCTACAAAGGCCCGCTCGCAGACGCCAAGTCGAAGACGCGCCGCGAGATAGAGACTGTGGTCGAATGCGCCGACGACATGGGGGCGATTCTCGAAGCACTCGACTTCGAGCCGGCCGCCGAGGTCCGCAAGGAGCGCGAACGATTCGCACTCGACGGCTACACAGTCACGCTCGACAGCGTGGAGGGACTCGGCGAATTCGTGGAAGTCGAGACAGAGGCAGAGGACATCGACCCCGCACGCGAGGGTGCCTTCGACGTTCTCCGGAGTCTCGGACTCGACCCCGACGACCAGATTCAGACTTCGTATCTCGGACTCCTACTGGCGAGCGACGAGTGACGACCAGAAGTATCGGCAAAATTTGTCACAGTCTCAGATTACCGGAGGTAATCCCCGAAAGTCGGATTTGTTTTCGCAAGTTATAGATTACGCCGCGGGATATTCATGTGCAATGACCGAACGGAATATCCAAGTCGAACCTATCGACCGCGCGGCAGTAGAGGACCAAGAGATCGAAATCGTCGAGCGAAAAGGCCTCGGCCACCCCGACTCTATCTGCGACGGCATCGCCGAGAGCGTCTCCAGCGCGCTCGCTCGCGAGTACATCGACCGCGTCGGTAAGGTCCTCCACTACAACACCGACGAGACGCAACTCGTCGCCGGGCGCTCTGACCCACAGTTTGGCGGCGGCGAGATGCTCGAACCTATCTACCTTCTCATCGTCGGCCGCGCGACCAAAGAGTACGAAGGCAAGACCATCCCCACCGAGACCATCGCCCTCGAAGCCGCCCGCGACTATCTGGCAGAACACTTCCCGGAACTGGACTTCGGCACGGACATCGTCGTGGACGTGAAACTCGGCGAAGGCAGCGGTGACCTTCAAGAGGTGTTCGGCGAGGACGGAGCGACCGTTCCGATGGCCAACGACACGAGTTTCGGCGTCGGCCACGCGCCACTCAGCGAGACCGAACAAATCGTCCTGAACGCCGAGCGACGACTCAACGGCGAGTTCTCCGAGGACCACCCGGCACTCGGTACCGACGTGAAAATCATGGGCAAGCGCGAGCGCGACCGAATACACGTCACCGTCGCGGCGGCCATCATCGACCAGTACGTCGTGGACCGCGACGCCTACGAGGCCGAACTCGAAGCAGTCGAGGAGTTCGTCTACGACGTGGCCGCCGAGTACACCGACCGCAAGGTGTCCGTGGACGTGAACACCGCAGACGGTGACGGCGAGGGCGAGTCGAACGTCTACCTCACCACCACCGGCACGAGCGCGGAGATGGGCGACGACGGGTCCGTCGGCCGCGGTAACCGCTCGAACGGCCTCATCACGCCGAACCGCTCGATGAGCATGGAAGCGACCTCCGGCAAGAACCCCGTCAACCACATCGGGAAGATTTACAACCTGCTCAGCACGGAAATCGCCGAGCGGGTCGTCGCCGAGGTCGATGGCATCCGCGACCTTCGGATTCGCCTGCTCTCCCAAATCGGCCAGCCAATCGACCAACCGCACGTCGCCGACGCGCAGGTCGTCACCGAGGACGGCGTCCTGCTCTCGGACGTGCGCGAAGACATGGTCGCCATCGTAGACCGCGAACTCGCCGACGTGACCTCCATCACGCAACGCGTCATCGACGGCGAACTGAGTACGTTCTGACGGCGGGACAGGTCCGCAGTCGCTTTTTCGGAGGTTCGGTTCACGTACGTTCGGCGCGTCTGCATTGCTCACGGTTGCACCGCTCGCTGTTGCGAGATGCGGCGCGGGTTCCGCGTGCTCCGCGGCTTCGCCGCTTCGCCTCGCGGTTCCCCTCACTCCGTTCGGCGAACCGCGCATCTCGCAACCGAAGCCCGTTTATTCGCCTCGTGACTACCACCTGCTATGCGACCGCCGGGAGCCGACACTGTCCTCGTGCGCCACGCCGACATCGGTGTCAAGAGTGGGAAGGTCCAGACCGAGATGGAGCGACGGCTTCGGCGGAACATCGTCGCCGTCCTCGAAGACAGAGACATCGACGTGGAGGTCGAACGCCGCTGGTCTCGCATCCTGATTCACGCCGACGGCGACACTGTCGAGGCGGCCACCGACGCGGCCACCGACGCCTTCGGCGTCCAGTCGGCGAGTCCCGCCATCGTCCTCCCTGCGGAGAAAGACGCCATCGTAGACGCGCTCTCTCAGACTGCGCGACACCTCCAATCACCCGATTCGAACTACGACCTCGGCGAGACGTTCGCGGTGCGCGCCCGAAGAGCAGGGAACGCGGACGCCCACCCGTTCTCCAGCGAGGACTTGGAACGCGAGGGCGGGTCGGCCGTCTTCGAAGCCCTCGAAGACCCAGAGGTCGATTTAGAGGAGCCCGACACGACGTTCTCCGTCGAATGTCGGAGAGAGGAGGCGTTCGTCTTCGTCGAGAAGCGCGCGGGACCCGGCGGCCTCCCGCTCGGCAGTCAGGCGAAGGTCGTCGCGCTCGTCAGCGGCGGCATCGACTCACCGGTTGCGACGTGGGAAGTCATGAAACGCGGCGCGCCGGTCGTCCCAGTCTATCTCGAACTCGGCGATTTCGGCGGCCCGGACCACGAAGCGCGGGCCGTCGAGACGGTGCGGCGACTCGCCGAGTTCGCGCCGAACTACGACATGCGCGTCCGGAAAGTCCCGGCGGGCGAGATGATGCAGACGCTCAAAGACGAAGTCGGTCCCGCCAGAATGCTCTCTTACCGGCGGTTCATGTACCGCGTCGCCGAACATATCGCCGAGCAAGAGCAGGCCCACGGCATCGTCACCGGCGAAGCCATCGGCCAGAAGTCCTCTCAGACCGCGCGGAATTTGGGCGTGACGAGTCGAGCGACGAACTTGCCGATTCATCGGCCACTGCTCACGATGGACAAGTCCGAGATTACCCAGCGCGCTCGCCGAATCGGCACGTTCCACGATTCGACGATTCCGGCCGGGTGCAACCGCATCGCACCCGACTTCCCCGAGACGAACGCCACGCTGGAGATTGCAGAGAACGCGGACCCGGACGACATCTTCGAGCGCGCGAAGGACGCCGCCGAAAACGTCGAACTGGTCGAGTGGTGAGGACGCGCTTGGGCTATCAGTTGTTGAAAGCTTATAAGAGCCCGTTCCATCGCCGATAGTAATGGCAGGTTTCGAGACGAGCAGACGACGCTTTCTCGGGACGGCGAGTGCTGGGGTGTTACTCGGCACCCCCAAGGGTCAGGACCCGCGAACTCGGGGTGAGCAGTCGCCGAACGAACGGGAGCGCGCGATAGACTCGAATCTCGACCTCGGCGCGGTGTACATTCCGTTTCTCGGCACCAAGTGGGACGAGTGCATCGACCACCAACCCGCCGTCGGGCAGTACGACATCGAGGACTCGGGCGTCATCGATACGCAGATAGCGCAGATGAAACAGTGTGGCATCTCGACAGTGTTGTTCAACTACGGCGAGAACGAGCGGACCTTCGACCGGTTTCGCGCGTTCAAAGACGCCGACCGATTTGCCAACATCGACGTCGAAGCGTTCTGGGCTATCGGCCGAATCTTCGAGCGGAACCTCGATTTCGACCGCTTCGTGGAGTTCGTCGCCGAGGAGATGATTCCACTCCCGAACTACAAAACCATCGACGGTAGACCCGTCGTCACCTTCTGGTCGCCCGGCTATCTCGTCGCCAACGACGATGCGAAAGAGCAGATCCGAGACGAGTGGGGTGGACTCGAAGGTCTCTTCTCGACGATTCGAACAGAACTCACCGTCGATGGCACCGAACCGTTTCTGGTCGGCGACATCGGTGGCTGGGGAGTAGGTGGCTTCCCGAACGACATCGAAACTCTCGGCCGCCAGTTCGACGCGATTACCTCGTGGGTCGCCAGTCCCGACCCCGGTCTCAATCCGTGGGACGAACACCGCGAGGAGGTCGAAGAGAGTTTCCGGCGGTCGTTCTGGTTCGCGGTGGAGAACGACCTCGAATTCGTCCCGATGGTGTTTCCGGGGTTCAACGACGAACCGAACAGTTGCTGGGGCGACGACAGACACGTCCCGCGCTCCCCGTCGCATCTGGCCGAACTGTTCGACCTCGCGTTGAAGTACCGAACCACCGACCGGACGTACATCGCGACGTGGAACGGGTGGCCCGAAGGCCATCAGATAGAGCCGGGGACGTTCGACGGTCACGACTACGGAACTGCGTACCTCGACGTGGTGAAGGACGCCGCCACTCGAACGATGCCACCATTCAGAATCGAATCGTTCGTCCCGGTCACGCTCTCGTTCGACCGAACCGTCGAGGAGTCGGAAGTGAACCCGGATACGTCACCGGAAGCGAGTCGCGACCTCGCGTTCAGGTGTTCGGAGTTGGAACTACTGACCGCTGACGGCGACAGTGTCGCGGCGTACAACGTGGGTCGGCGGGAGGCGGAACCGCAGTTTACCGAGGGCGCGTACCACACTGCGCAGAACGACACGCGTAGCACGCGGTGGTTGGGCGGACCAACTTCCCAGACACGCTTGTACTTCCGGCGAGAGCGAATCGAGGAGGCGACCGAACTCCGCGTTCGAGGCGTCCCCATCGCCAACGGTATCGCCGCCGACGTACTCGTGGACGGCACTCGAACCGACAGCCTCGGATTCGAACGGGACGGTTGGCAGAACTACGTCGCCGACCTGCGAGCGACGACCACAGCGTCACCAGCGACTGCTCGGGCGACGACTACGACTCAGACGCGAGGTTCGGCGACCGAACCCGGAGCGACTACTGTCCCGCGAGAGAGCACGGGACGAACCGGAACGAGTTCGCGGGGGACGACACCGAAACCGAGGACCGACCCGGCCTCGTCTACCAGCGGAGACGTTCCCGGATTCGGCGCACTCACCGCTATCGCCAGCTTCGGAACGATGGCTTGCTTGCAGTACTGGAGATCGGACGGCGAAGCAGACTGAACTGCTCCGTGCAAACGACTAACTCGCCGGTACTCGTCACTCCGTCGGGGGAGAGATACATGACGACCGTTTCGAGGCGGCGCGTCCTCGCGTCGCTCGCTAGCGTCGCAGTCGGGGGAACTGCGTCCGGGCGAACCGCCGAGACTGCGGCAGGCGAATCGACGCAATCGACCGACGCCGAGCAGTTCGAACTGTACAGCGCGTTTCTCACAGGGTCTAATCAGGTCCCGCCAGTTGAGACGACTGCTCTGGGGACCGCGCTGTTCCGAGTGGACTTCGACCAGCAACGCGCGGACTACTGGCTGTTCGTGGCGAACGTCGAGAACGCGCGCGAATCGCACATCCACAAGGGACCGCCGGACCTGAACGGCAACGTCGTCGCCTACCTGTTCGGTCCGGTCGAAGAGCCAGTCTCGACCACGGGATTGTTGAGTTCGGGAACGCTACGCGGGGACGACCTCGTCTGGCCGCTGACGGACGTCGCGAGCCTGCGCGAGCAGATGGCGACCGAGAACGTCTACGTCAACGTCCACACGACGGACCACCCGTCCGGCGAAATACGCGGCCAGATTCGACCCCTCGAAGGCGTCGAAGCAGGCACGGGTGTCGAATCGGACGACCGAAATCGCTTTACGGCATAGATGCCCAAGGAACCATGTGACTCGGGTCTGTCTCGTCGGGGCGGACGGAATCGACCTGCGCTTGGAGTTGGGTTCGCGGGAGACCTCCCGCGAGGCGTTGGCGACCTACAGCCCCCAAGAGCCGTTCGTCAACTCGCTCGAAGTCGAGACCATCAGCCTCGGGTCGGCCATCGCGCTGTTGAACGACCTGAACTGGTATTTGGTCCGCTTCTCCCAAGACGAACTCGTGTTGGAACCGAGCGTCAGCGAGACGGAGTGGCTCTCCCGCGACATCGCAACGAAGATACGAGACGGTGAGATTTCGGCCGACGAGACCGACGAGTACCTGAAGGTGTACGGCGTCACCGACGAGGACGAACTCGTCGAGCCGATGTATCTGAGCCGTCGCGACGGCGAGATTCCGGAGTACGACCTGCGAGAGGTAGCCGACACGCTCGTCGTGCGCGTGACCGAATCGGAGTTCAGCGGTTAGAGTTCTCGCTCCCCGACGAACTCCGCGAGTTCGTTGACCTCCTCGCGGAGCGCAGATTTCTCGCTCTCGGACGAACCGAAGTAGAGCCACGTCCGGAACTCGCCTCGCTCGTGGCGCATTGGCCACCGCTTGCGCTGGAGGTCAGCAATCGGTGAGGCGTCCAGTTGACACTCCTCGATGCCCGTTTCGACCTCCACGAGACCGCGGAGTTGGGACGCGTCGCCGACGCTCGATTGCTGGATTTCGCAGGTTCGGCCCTTGTACTTCCATCGCTTCGCAGTTTGCCAGACTATCACACTGGCTACGACGAATCGAGAAACGTCAAGTACTTTCTGGTGAGTGGGCGACGAAGAGAACTCCATGCCCGAACGAAACCGCACCGTCAATCTGAGCGGCCTGCGCGTGAACTACGTCGTCGAAGGGTCGGGGCCACCGGTCGTTCTGCTCCACGGTGGCGGCCTCGACAGCGCGACACTCTCGTGGAAAGAGACCATTCCCACGCTCGCCGAGAACTGAACCGTCTACGCGCTCGACTGGCCGGGGTACGGAGAGAGCGACCCGCCGGACGGCGCGGTTTCTATCCCGTACTACGGCGATGTCGTCCGACGCTTTCTCGACTCGCTCGACCTCGAATCGGTTAGCCTCGTCGGCATCTCGATGGGCGGCGGTGCAGCGTTGGGATTCGCGCTCAACCACCCCGACCGCGTCGAGAAACTGGCGCTGGTCGATAGCTACGGCTTGGGCGAGAGGATACCGGGCGGTTCGCTCGGCAGTCTCCTCGGCGCGCTATTCGTCCGAACTCCGTGGCTTACGGGAGGAATCTGGGACGTGATGGGGTCGAGTCGAGAATTGGCGAGACTCGTCCTCACAGGCGTCGTCGGGGCGGGCAACCTCACCGACGAACTCGTGGACGACGTGTTCGCCGAACTTCAGCGACCGAACGCGGGCGAGGCGTGGCAACGCTTCCAGCGCAACGAAGTCGGGTTCTCGGGCCTGAAGACGAACTATCGCAGGCGACTCCCAGAGCTATCGGTGCCGACGTTGCTGGTTCACGGCGAGGACGACGCGCTGGTGCCCGTCGGGTGGGCAGTTCGAGCGGGGACGCTCGCACCGAGCGCGAGCGTGGAGGTGCTTCGAGATTGTGGACACTGGCCACCGCGGGAGAAATCAGAAAGATTCAATTCGGTCGTTCGGGAGTTCCTCGGAACCGCTTAGTCGAACATCCCTGTCGAGAGGTATCGCTCCCCGCTGTCGGGGAACACCGTGACGACCAGCGGGCAGTCGTCGTAACCATCTTTCGTTCCGCCATCCGAAGCCACCAACTCTTGCAAGTCGTCGGGAACCTCCGGACAGTTCAGGTCCGGTTGCGCGAGTCGCTCGGCGACTCGCTTGGCGGCCACGCTGGCCGCGCCGCTCGACTGGCCGACCAGAATACCTTCTTCGCGGGCAAGTCGGCGGGCTTCCACCTCGGCCTCGTCCAGCGCGACCGTCTCCACGCTGTCGAGCAGGTCTGTGTCGAGCAGTTCGCTGACGAAGCCCGGTCCCATGCCCTGATAGTCGTCCTCGCCAGATTCACCGGTCGAGAGAACTGCGTTCTCCTCGGGTTCGACCGCGACGACTTCCATGTCGGGGTACTCTTCGAGCAGACGCGTCGCAGTGCCGGTAATCGTCCCACCGGTGCCGACGCCCGCGACGAAGGCGTCGATTTCGCGGCCCTCGACCTGTTCGATGATCTCCTCGGCGGTGGTTCGGTAGTGCGCCTCGGCGTTCGCGGGGTTCTCGAACTGCCCCATCTGGACCGCGCCCTCCTGCTCGGTCAGTTCGTCGGCGCGCTCGCGGGCGTCCTCCATGTCCCCGTCCACGAGTTCGAGGTCCGCGCCGTAGGCCCGGAGGAGTTTTCGACGCTCTGGCGACTTCGAGGCAGGCATGACGATGGTGAGGTCGTAGCCGCGCGCGGCGGCCGCGACGGCCAACCCGATGCCGGTGTTGCCGCTCGTCGGTTCGACGAGTCGGTCACCGGGCGAGATGACGCCCTCGCGCTCGGCGGCGGCTATCATCGAGCGCGCGGGGCGGTCCTTCGCAGACCCGCCGGGGTTGAACGCCTCCAACTTGGCCGCGACGGTCGCGCCTTCGGGCGAGGAGACGCGAACGAGAGGAGACCCCACGGCCTCCAGGATGGAGTCTTTCATTGTTCCCATCTACGAAGTGCACGTATAAACGCATGGTGGGCGGCGGCAGGTAGTGCCGACTCCGACTGACTACCGGGAGTTTCGCCGCAGCCTAGGGGTTAAAGCCCCCGAACGACAATATTCGCGCATGGAGACGACCGAACCGAACCCGACGTGGGACGCCGACGCACACAGCGAAGTCGTGAGTGCCCTCGAATCCGCCGTGGGCGAAGTCACCTACAAAATCTGGGGTGCAGACTGGTGTGGCGACTGCCGGACCGTGATGCCGGACTTCTTCGCCGCACTCGACGCGGCGGGCGTTCCGGACGAAGAAATCGAGACGTACGAAGTAGACCAGAACAAGGACGGCGAACTGACCGACGAGTACGACGTGACGCTCATCCCGACCATCGTCCTCGAACAAGACGACGAGGAACTGTTCCGCTTCGAAGAGAGCGAAGACGTTCCGGTGGCGACGTACGTCGCCGACCGACTGCTAGACGCCGACGTGCTGGTGTGAGACGGGAACTCCTTCGAGTCTGACTGACCACCTATAACTATCGTCACTGCCGTTGTTCCGCCTCGCCGAAGGGCCAGCCTTCGCTCCAGCGTAATTCACCGTCGATAGCGTACAGCATTTCGTTCCCCTCGTAGATTCGTTCGAGTTGTCGAACTGACCAAGTGAAGGTACCAACGTGACCGGGAACGAGGTAGTACGTAGGGGTCTCGGTCGGTTCGAGTGGTGTCTTACCCACCGACCCCATGACGAACGATTGGGAGCAGTACACGCTCGACCGCACGTCTATCTCGTCGTCGCGTGAGGGTGGCCACGGCGCGTTTTCTTCTAAGTCAGAGATGAAGGGACCGCCGCCTTCGGGTTCCGTGGCCGCCGTATTCGGGTCCCCGAGGACCACGTACTGCCGACCGACTGTGGTGTACTCGCGCGCGACTTCGAGCGCACCGCCGACTGTGAATCCGTAGTCGAGCAACCGAGCGAACGTTTCGCCGACTTCGACCGCAGCCTCGTTCTCGACGTCGCTCAGGCTCACGATGGCTGCCTTGGCACCCGCTTCGACGAGTGCGACGCCTTGGTCGTGAGACCGACACGCGTTCAGCAGCACTGTCGTCGCCCCGGTCTCAGATACCGTCTCGGCGTCGAGGACGCCATCGGGACACTCTAATCCACGACCGTCGATGTGGCCGATGAAGTGAAAGAGGTCGGTGTCCTCAGCGAGCAGTGAGCGAACTTCGTCAGTCGAGACGCCGAATCGTGACTCTACGTCGAACCGAACGTGTTTGCGTGAGCCGTAGACCGCAGACACGGCGTCAAACTCCTCGTTCATCTCCTCGTCGTTACAGACGATAGTCACCTCGATGGTGCCGTCCCTCGGCTGCGGCTGTTCGTGGCGAAACGCTGCAGGAAGCAGTTTCGCCCCTCGGTCTGGCGTCTCCTCGCCGACCCACGCCCGCTCGATAGCGTCGTCGTCTGTCGGAAGCGGCATGTACTCGTTCGGACCGGGAACGCCAGTCTGGCGCTCGGAACTGCGTTTGAACGATTCGAGTGCCTGCTGCTTCTGTTCGCGTTCGGGGGAGAGCGCGTTCGCCTCGGAAGTGTGGACGCGGACGAGCGAAAGGTCGTCAGCGACGAACGGGAGCAGTTCGACGCTCTCGAAGTCGGGACGCATGTGGACGACGCGATTCCACGTCGGGACTGTCGATTCGACCGCCGAGAACGGCACCGAGAGGTACTCCCGCAACTGCTCGGCAAGCGACAGTTCGTACAGCGACTCGAAGTCGAGCGGCACCTCGGGACGTGGTTCGAGGGCTTTGCGTGCCTTCAATCGCATCTGATAGTAGCCTTCCGTCCGAGTGACGCAGTCGAGGAGGAACGTCTGTTTCAGCGTCCGAATCGCTTCGTCCTCGAAGCCGCGTTTGCTGTCGAGTCGATGGACGAATCCATCGTCGGTCGTTATCCGAGGCGATTCCCCGGGGACGACCGTCGCACCGAGGTAGTACGCGAGTGGCGCGACGGCAAAGATAGATTCGTACGCAGGAGGAACGTGAATCGTCACACCGGTGTCCGGCGGTTCCAACTCGTCTGGAATCTGCAGTTCGTCGCCGCGTTCGACCTGTGGTGGATGGCCGCGGAGACTGGGCCACGACCGTTCGCAACTGGTGGTCTTGAGAGCGGACCCGAACGTCGAGACGGCGTCCATGAGTGCCGTCGGGTCGTCGGGGACGGTGACCGTCGCTCCCGGCGAACTGTGGTTCGACCGGGCACCGATTCGAACGCGAGTCGGACCGTCGAACGCGATTCGAGCCGAATCGGGGTCGGCGTCGATAGTCAGGGCTGAGTCCGCACGAACGTACAGTTTGATGCGCGAACTGAAGTCGAGTAGATACGCTCCGGGTTCTAGCTCTCGTGTGTCGTTCCACTGCACCTCTTCGACGTAGTCACCCGTCGCCTCGCGGACGGAGAACCAGACCATACGAGGCAGCGACAACTCCTCGACGACTACCTCGCAGGCCGTCGAAACAGGAAAGTAAAACTCCTCGGTGTCTGCGGCAGTCGGCGAGACGGGGCAGTCGGTCTGAAAGACGAACCGAGAGTTCTCGATGGGGTCTACTACCTCTAGTCCCGGTTCCGAATTCAGCGAGTCGAATCGCGGTTGCATGTGGTTCGTGAGCCCCGTTTTCTCTAGGGTACGTCACCCGGGAAGACGCAATAAAAGTTTTTTCAGGCCGTTAAGGGGTGTGGCAGTCCTGGACAGTTCGAAAACGTTCGAGCGACAGTATCGACAGTCGTCCGGACGCCAAGGATAGTCGTCCGGACATCGACGACGGCTGCCAGAGTTACTCGACGATTGCTCGGTAGAACGCCCCGACAGCTACCACCGCAACGACCGCGAGGTACGCGAGTCCCCAGAGGAGCGGCGTCGCGTCGAATCCCGAACCGAGGGCGGCGTCCATCGCAGCCATGGTGGCAAAGTGCCCCGGCAAGAACGTCGCTCCGGCCGCCGAGTCGGTCGTCGTCGGATTCTGGAAGAGGAACACGTCTATCGTCGGACCGAATAGCATCGCGTAGACGCCAGCGAGGCGGCCGAGGACGGTGCCCACGAGCGCACCGACGAGTGCGTAGGTGAGCGCGGCGAGTCCGGTCGCGACCGCGAACCAGCCGACGTGATTCGGAACGGAACTGACCGCCAGCACGCTCAGGACGACCACCGAAAGAACGGCGCAGACGACGCCGAGAAGTCCGATGCGGGCTCCCACGACCTCCGTCGGTCGGTAGCCTGCGAGGACGAGTCGAGCGTCGGCCTCGCGCGTCGAGCGCATGACGAACAGCCCCGCGATGCCGCCGACGAGCGCGGCCGCTAGTGGTGCCGCGAGCGTCGCGTACAGGTCGTTCATCGCGATTCGAACCGATTCGCCGCCGACTTCGACCGGAATCGTCGCGCTCGGCGTCGCGTAGCCGACGACGCCGACGAAGTACACGGGCAGGACGACCAAGAGTGCGAGCAGGACCGGCGTCCGAACGTACTCGCGGATACCCATCCGCAAGGCGAGTCCCACGCGGCCGCCCACTCGCCCGCTCGTTTGCCCGTCCGTCCGCCCGCCGGTTCGTCCACTCATTCGCCGACTCCTCCCGTCGTCCACAGATACGCACCAAGCGCGATGACGAGCAGGACGGCGACAGTCGCGAAGATACCTCTGACGTGTCCACTGGACACGGAACCGTCCAGGACCGCCGACTGGAGCGCGTGGTGTGGATGGTACAGCGGGAAGAACTTCGCCACCGGGACGTCGGCGTCTAACAGTCCGCTCGACAGGAAGTCGTCCATGTCGGCGAGGAACACCAGCACTAGCGAGCCTTCGAGTTCCTTGGGAACCAGCGTCCCGACGAGAACTCCGACCAAACTGTAGACGACGCCCGCGGCCGCCAAGACGCCGAACGCGACGAACGGTTCGGCGACGTCCACGCTGTAGGTCAGCGCGAGCGTCGCGAGCGCGGCGACCACCGTGGCGACGACTAAGACAGTCGCTAATCGACTCACCAGCAGCGTCGCACGCGGGAAGCCACAAATCGCCAATCGATTGTCCGCGTCTCTGGCGCTGATTACCTGAAACAGGCCGAGTAGGCCCGCGAGGAACGCGGTGGCGAACAGCGCACCGCTGATGCGTCCGGCCGTCTCGGGTGGGGCTTCCATGAACGGGAGCGTGGGAAACGACGCCATCGCCGCACCGTACAGTTCGATAGCGACTAGCGGGAGGACGACGAGCAACGCCACGGTCAGCGGTTCGCGGAAGAACGACAGGGTGCCCGCTTTGACGCCGGTGGCGAGCCTACGCGCTTCCATGGTTGTGCTCCGTGTCTCCTCCTTCAGGTGGTTCGGTTTCGACCAGTTCGCCCTCCCGCAACTCGTAGATGCGGTCGAATCGCTCGCGCTCGTTGATGAGGTGCGAGATGATGCAGATTCCGGTGCCGCGCTCGACTAACTCTTCGGTGAGGTCCCAGAACGCGAGGTACGTCTCCCAGTCGAAGCCGGTGTACGGTTCGTCCAAGAACAGCACGTCCGGGTCGCAGAGGAGCGCGACGGCCAGATTGACCTTCTGTCGGTTGCCGCCGCTCAGATTCTCGACGCGGTAGTCGCGGAATCGCTCGAAATCGAGTCGGTCGGCCAGTCTGTCGAGCGCCGACTCGATTTCCTCGTCTGCGAGACCGTACGCCGACCCGAACAGTCGAAACGTCTCCTCGACGGTCAACCGGTCGTACAACAGTGGTTCCTGTGGGCACCAGCCGACTGTGCCTTCCCGCGACACACCGCCCGCGTCCGCGTCGAGCGCGCCGACGAGAATCTTCATCAGCGTGGACTTCCCGCTCCCGTTCTCGCCGACGATGCCGACGATTTCGCCGCTCGACAGCGTGAAGCTCGCGTCCGTCAGGACTTCGACGGACCGTCCGAACGGAAGCCGCGATTCGTACGTCTTCTCGACGCCCTCAGCGCGCAGAACGAGACTGGACTCCTCGGCCGACTGCCGCCTATTTTCTAAATTCGGCATTTACCGAATATTCTGAACACAACGATTTAATGCTTTCCCTGCCGAGTGTCTGGCACGAAGATGGCGAGGCGCAATATTGAGCGGAGCGAATGGGGGGAACGAGCGTGAGCGAGGAAGAGGCCGACGGCTCAGACGAGACCACGGACGCAGGCGACCGCGCCCGCGAGCGGGTCATGGAAGCGATGGAGCGGAGCGCGGAGGTGTACGGTCTCAACAGGAGTTACGGACGGCTCTACGGAGTCCTCTACTTCGCCGACGAAGCACTGTCGTTAGACGACCTCGTAGCAGAGAGCGGCTACGCGAAATCGACGGTCAGCAACGCCATGAGCACGCTCGAAGGGATGCACATGGTCCACCGACGGAGCAAACCCGGCGAAGGAAAGCGCGTGTTCTTCGAGGCCGAGCGGGACTTCTGGCGGATTCTCCAGGACTTCCTCCGCCAGCAGGTCCGTCGCGAGGCGGACATCATGGGTCGGGCACTGACCGACGCCGAAGAACTGCTCGAAGCCGCGCCGGACACCGAGCGAAACCAGCGGGACCTACAGCGCGTCCGCCAACTGCGTCGCCTCTTCGAGCGGAGCGAGTCGGTCTTGGACTTCCTCACTCGGCTTCCAGTGGACCGACTGCGCTCGATAGTGGCGGGGTTCGCCGACCAGACGAGCGACGAGTAAGCAGTCTCGTCGAAACGCGACGACTCCTCAGTTCTCCAGCCAGTCCAGTCCTTCGTCCACGTCGGTCACGGGCGGCGAGCAGGTGAAGTTCCGACAGACGTACAGCGTCGGAACGCCGTCGGTCTGTTCGCGGTCGGCCCAGATCGGTGGCGCGTCTTCGAGGCAGAGTTTGTCCAGCCAGTCCGCGAGTTCGTCGTCATCTGATGGCCGCCGCGACAGCAGTCGCATCGGGAGGTACGTCCCGGCGAGTCGGTCGCGCCACGACTCGGGGAGTTCGTCGGCGACGACGGTCAGTTCGACCGAGCCACTCGCGTAGCGGTCGGCCGCCAGCACGAGGGAGGTGTACTGCAACGGACTCGACTCGCACTGTTGGCTCCGGCGGGAGAGGACTGCCTCGGCGATGTTTTGGAAGGCGTCGTCTGGGGTAAAGTGGGAGAGCGATAGGAGCGTCTCCGTCGCAACGCCGAGACTCGACGGCGTGGACTGGTCGTACGGTTCCTGCGGTCGCGCGACCAGTTCCTCGCCGCGCTCGGGCGTGAAGTAGATGGTTCCAGCTTCTGGGTCCCAGAACTGGGCTTCGATGGCCCGCGCGAGGTCCAGCGCGAACGCGAGGTGCTCGACGTGGTCGGTCGCCTCGTACAGGTTCAGCGCGCCGCGAGCGAGGAAGGCGTAGTCTTCGAGGTAGCCCTCGATTGCCACGTCTCCGTCTTTGAACCGACGGAACAGCTTCCCTTCGTCTTCGCGCCAGAGCGTCTCCTTCACGAATTCGAGCGCGTCGGTCGCCATCTCGGCGTACTGCTCGCCGCCGTCAAGTACCAGCGCGCCCTCCGCGAGTGCGGAAATCATCAGGCCGTTCCAGCCTGCTAGAACTTTCTCGTCACGCCGCGGGCGGACTCGTTCTGCTCTCGCTTCGAAGACTTGCTGGCGGGCGTCTTCGAGTGTGTCCTCGACAACCGCTTCGTCCATCTGGTAGTCCTCGGCGAGCGATTCGACGGACTCTGAAATCGTGAGGACCGTCTTGCCCTCGAAGTTACCCTTCTCGGTCACGCCGAAGCGGTCGCAGAAGAGGTCCGCGGCCGTCTCGTCCTCGACAGCGTCGTGAATCTGCTCGGGCGTCCAGACGTAGAACTTGCCCTCTTCGCCGTCGCTCTGGGCGTCGAGCGTGCTGAAGAACCCTCCTCGTTCGTGAGTCATCTCGCGCGCCACGAACTCGAAGCTCTGGCGGATTGCGGTCTCGTATCGCTCGTCGCCCGTGACCTGATAGCCTGCGAGCATCGCCCTGCTGATTTCGGCGTTGTCGTACAGCATCTTCTCGAAGTGCGGGACGACCCACTCGCGGTCCACGGTGTAGCGGTGGAACCCGCCGCCGACGTGGTCGAAGAGGCCGCCCTCCGCCATCGCGGTGAGCGCGTCAGTGGCGACTTGCTTGTAGCTCTCGCCGTCCACGCGGTGGTAGGCGCGCAGGAGGAGATTGATGCGGGACGCTTGGGGGAACTTCTGACCGGTGCCGAAGCCGCCATGCTCCTCGTCGGCCGAGCGACTGGCGGCCCGTGAAGCCGTTTCGAGCAGGTCTTCGTCGGGTTCTTCGCCCGGTTCTGGCACCGATTCGAGTTCGCCTTCGATGGCGTCGGTCCACTGGTCTGCCCGGCGTTTCATCTCGCGGCGACCCTCCTCGTCGCTCCACGAGTTGCGGATGTTGTCGAGCAAGTCGAGGAAGCCGGGTTGGTTGCGCTTGGCGTGCTTGGGGAAGTACGTACCCACGTAGAAGGGCCTGCCGTCGGGCGTAAGCCACACCGAGAGTGGCCATCCGCCGCCACCGGTGACGGCCTGACAGATGGTCTGGTAGATGCTGTCGATGTCGGGACGCTCCTCGCGGTCCACCTTGATTGGGACGAAGTTCTCGTTGAGGACTTCCGCGACTTCCTCGTCCTCGAAGCTCTCTTCCTCCATCACGTGACACCAGTGGCAGGCGGAGTAGCCGATAGAGAGGAAGATGGGGACCTCGCGCTCTGCGGCGGCGTCGAGCGCGGCGTCGTCCCACGGTTGCCAGTTGACCGGGTTGTCGGCGTGCTGACGGAGATACGGGCTTTGCTCTTCTCCGAGACGGTTTCGCGCGGTGGGGTCGGTCATACACGAAGAAACGAGTTCGTTGGAGGTAAAGGCGGGGTTTTGGAGATTTCGTGTTCGTACTCGAAGTGCTTGGGTCTCCGAGAGGGAGTTTCGGAAGGAGTCTCCGACAAGGAGTTTCGAAAGAAGCCTGTGAGAGGGAGTGTGAGGAAGAGTCCCCGAGAAGAGATTTCAGACCGAGAGAGCTAGCTACTCCCGATACATAGAAGACCGCACAGCACCGCCAAGGCCCACACCTCCCCAACCGATTCGTTTCGCTCCTTACAGTCGCTTCACTCATCCCTCGCGCGACGGTCGGCGCGACCACGAGGGTCGCGCCAGCGCGCGCCGTAACTCCAAATGCATTTTCACAAACCACCCGGCGCGTGCGGTCGGGGCAGTCGCGCAAAGTGCGCGACTGACCTAACGAACCGCGTGAGAGACGAGGACTGCAAGCCCGAAAGACGCGACACGTCGCGTCTTTCGTACTGAAGCCCGCAGTCGGGTGGGGAGGGTGTGGCCGTTGCGGTGGCGGTGCGGTCTCTCCTAGGTTTCGGCGATAGTGCGGTTCATAGCCTCAATTGCGTTTGCAGATAGTGCTGTTCATAGCCGCAGTTGAGTTTGCAGAGCCGTTCGCTTCCGAAGTGATGCACAGAGTTCGGCGACTCCAACATAGTGTCCGAAATCACAAGCGAGATTGAAGCCCTTCCGAGTCGTATCAGACCCGCCATGACAGAGACAGGCATCTCCGAGGAGTTCGCGGACCAACTCGCCAGCACCTGCCGAACCGCAGTCGGCGACTCGCTGCGGAGCGTCGTCTACTTCACGCCCGACGCGTTCGACCTCATCTACCTCCGGAGCGACCTCTACGAGGGCGACCACGAGCGAGCGCGCGAAGCCAAGCAGACGCTGGTCGAGAACGAGCGCCTCGGATTCGACTCCGCTGAAACCTACAACAAGACAGCGAAGGCGGGTTTCGAACCCGACATCGGTGAGTACGAGTTCACCATTCGAGTGTTCTCGAAGGGGTTCGTCAATCGCGTCATCGTCGGTGACCACGGCGTCCTCCTGACGACCAACGAACTCCGCATCACCGAGTTCGAAGAACTCGCCGTCGCGCTCCGCAAGCAACTCGCGGACCACGAACCGACCTGAGTGGCCGAAATACTTCTTTTCGAAGTAGTCGCGGAACATACAAGTCATTTCGTACTCACGAGCGGAGCATGGACCTCCCCGTCTCTCGCTCGACGCTGAAAATCGCGTTGGGCGTCCTCCTGCTTCTCAACCCCCTCTACATCGATGCCTTCGGTGTGGCTCATCCCAACTCCTACCGCTACGAGGCGACGGAAGTAACGTACAACCAGTCGGACGGCATCGACTACGACATCCATGCTCGCGGTATCGACAGCGACATCGCTTGTCTCGGCAACCCGCTCCCGTCCCGCAGTTGTACGCTCGAATACGCTATTTATCAGCGAGGGAACCTCACAGCAAACGTCTCGTGGGCAGGCCACGTCGAGAATTACGGCCCGAACAGCTACCAGTACGCCTACGTCGATGGCTCGTTCTACGAAGTCGAGTCCGAAGAAGTGGCCTACGACACTGGAACTGTACGGCTGACGCTGAACCGAGCGCCTGCTCGCCGAGCGATGCGATACGCTTCGACGCCCATCTCTCGGGTCAGTCACCCGGTTCGACGAGCAATCGAAACTGGGTCGGCGAAGACGCACTATGCCGTAGACGGCGCGAACGAACTCGTCCGGAAGAACGGGGACTACTACGTGGTGTACCGAGTCGAAGCCCACATCACAGATAACGAGGCGTACGAACGAGGAGAAGAACGGGACAGTTCCCGCGAAACCGGACTGACGCTTCTCGGCATCGGCGTCGGTCTCGGCTTCGTCCTGAGCGGCCAGCGCGAGCGCGTCGAAGCCGAGAAATAGGAAATGAATACTCACATTCGTGAATACTTCCACTGCGCACAAGAGCAACCTTTACACTCCTTTGCCCACTTCTCCCAGATATGAGCGAGACAGTCCTGTTAGTCGGCGGCGGCGGGCGCGAACACGCCATCGCTCGTGCGCTGAGCGACAGTTCGGCCGACCTCTACGCTTGCGCTGGCAACCGAAACCCGGGTATCGCGGCCATCGCGGAAGGCTTCGAGACGCTCGACACGGAGAACCCCACTGCGGTCGTCTCCTACGCGGAGGACGTGGGTGCGACCCTCGCCGTCGTCGGTCCCGAGGGACCGCTCGCGGCAGGCGTCGCCGACGCGCTGGACGACGCCGGAATTTACGCCTTCGGACCGGAGGCCGACGAGGCCCGCATCGAGACCGACAAGGCGTTCCAGCGGCGGTTCATGCGCCAGCACGACGTACCGGGTTGTCCGGATTTCGAGACGTTCGACGACATGGAGGCCGCCTGCGAGTACATCGACGACTACGACGGCGACCTCGCGGTGAAGCCAGCAGGGTTGACTGGCGGGAAAGGTGTGCGAGTCACCGGCGACCAGATTACCAAGGAGGAAGCGAAAGAGTACCTCCAAGACGCCGACTACGAGCGAGTCGTCCTCGAAGAGCGACTCGTCGGCGAGGAGTTTACTGTACAGGCGTTCGTCGCCAACGGCGACCTGCGAGTCACGCCCGCCGTGCAGGACCACAAGCGTGCCTACGAGGGCGACGAGGGACCTAACACGGGCGGCATGGGAAGCTACAGCGACGCCGGACTCGCACTGCCGTTCATGACCGACGAGGACTACCACGACGCCGTGAGTGTACTCGAAGCGACTGTCGAGGCGCTCGACGGCTACAAGGGCGTCCTCTACGGCCAGTTCATGCTCACTACCGAGGGCGTCAAGGTCGTGGAGTTCAACGCGCGCTTCGGCGACCCCGAGGCGATGAACACGCTTCCGGTGCTGAACACCGACTTCCTCGACGTGCTGACGAGGGCCCGCGAGGGCGACTCCCTGCCGGAACTGTCCTTCTCCCCAAAGGCGACGGTCTGTAAGTACGCCGTGCCGGAAGGCTACCCCGAGAACCCGAAAGCTGGCGCGAAGGTGGAAGTAGACGAGGAGAGCGCGGGGGACGCCATCCTCTTCTACGCCAGCGTGGACGACCGAGAGGATGGGATTTACACCACGACTTCGCGGGCCTTCGCCGTCGTGGGTGTCGCCGACTCGATTTCTGAGGCCGAGACGATTGCCGAGGACGCCCTCGCGGTTGCCGGTGAGGACGGACTGGACGTTCGCCACGACATCGGGAAGTCGGACCTCGTTCAGCGGCGCATCGACCACATGGCGGAACTCCGGGGCGAATAGACTACTTTCAAGCCTCGGCAGTGTGAACACGTTTTCGTGACCGACGAGAGCGACGAGTCCGACTCCCAAGCCCCACCTGACGACACGCCGCGCCACGACCGCATCACCCACCACGCCACGCCCGGCCCGTTCAACTCCCTGCAGTCGTGGCCCAAGGCGAAGAGTCCCCTCACCGTCGCTATCAACTACGCCGTCATCGTCCTCGCGCGTATCTCGCCGAGCCTCAAACTCAAGAATCTCCTGCTCAGTTCCATCGGCGTCACCGTCGGCGAGGGCGTCTCGTGGGGCCTCGAATCGACGCCCGACGTGTTCTGGCCCGAACTCGTCACCGTCGAGGACCACGCGATAATTGGGTACGATGCAACCCTCCTTTGCCACGAATTCCTACAGGACGAGTATCGCACGGGTGAAGTTGTCGTCGGCGAGCGCGCGATGATAGGCGCGGGAGCCATCGTCCTGCCCGGCGTCGAAATCGGCGCGGGCGCGAGCGTCGCCGCGAACTCGCTGGTGACGAGGGACGTTCCACCGGGCGCGACGGTGGCGGGCGTGCCTGCGGAACCGATGGGAAGCGAGGAGTCACCAGACGGCGGCGACGAATCCACGGAGTAGCGGCGAAAATAGCTCGTTCGCTTTCAGTCCCGAATCCGAACGAAGCCTTGCTTGAACACGCGACTGTTCGGGATGACGTGTTCTTCGCCCTCGCTCTCGATGTGGGTGACGAACACGTCCACTTCTTGGACGATGCCTCGTTCGTCGCCGACGCGAACTTTGTCGCCGATGCCGTACGGTTGATTGAGGAGGAGGTAGACGCCCGCCGCGCTCGACCGCAGGAGGTCCCAGAACGCCACCGCGCCAAAGACGATGATGGCGAGGGCGTAGACGGTGAGCAGGATGAGCAGTGCCGTCGTGGCGACGCCGACCTGTCCGAGCGCGATGAGTGCCGCCAGATAGACGATGGTGTACTTGACGACCTTCGGGATGATGCCGACCTCCGGCAACTTGACCGAGCGCAGTCGCTCGCCGACGATGAGTTCGGCCTTGTCGGCGACGACGAAGCCGATGATGAACACCAGCACCGCGACGAACAGGTCCGGGATGAACGAGAGGACGCCCTCCCAGAAGAGGCGGGCGTTCAACAGGTCCGCGATGTTCAGCGCGATGAGGATGACGACGCCGTAGATGAACCACGAACTCAGACGCGCGACGAGCGAGACGGTGTCGGTGCCGAGACTCTGGGCCGTTCGCTCGAACGGCGTGCGCTCGACTGCTTCGGGCACTCCGGCGGCGTCGAGCAGTCGCTTGTTCAGTCGGCCGATGACGTAGCCCCCGAGTCCGCCAACGAGGAGGACGAGCAACGCGAGGATGTACTGGAACTCCTCTCGGAGGAGCAGTTGCCAGTCCACTTGCATCAGTACTCCTCCGGGTCCAGTTCGAGTATCAACTCGCCGCTCTTGAACGCTCGAACCATCCCGTCACTCTCCGAGAGGACGATGGCCGTCGCGTTCGTCTCGCGGGTGACCGCACCCGCCGCCATGTGGCGTGCACCGAGGCCCTTCGGGATATCGACGCCCTCCGCAGAAGGTTCGAGGTAGCGATATGCGGAGACTATCTTCCCGGAGTCGCTGATGACGAACGCGCCGTCGAGTCGGGAGAACTCCTTCAGCATCACGTTGACGATGGGGTCGCCGACGTGGACGTGAGACTTCTCGAAGGGGTTGTAACTCAGCGGGCGGGACTTGTTCATCACTTTGCCCGCGTCGCCGACGACGAACAGCGCGCCGACGGGTTTGCCCTTCTGGCCTTTCTTCCCGAGTTCGATTGCGACTTCGAACACGTCGCGGATGACACCGGGGTCCGCCCGCGAGTTTGCGAAGAGGTCGTAGACCCCAGAGCGCATCGAGTCGCTCGCTCGCGCTCGCGTGACGGTGTCGGTTCCACCTTCGAACATGCTCACCGCGCAGACGACCACGTCGCCGTCTTCGAGATACCCCTGTTCCATGCCGCCTTCGATTCCGAATCGAATCCGTTCGTGGACGTTCTCGAACTCCAAGGGGAGTTCGACGAACTCGTCCGCGCCGACCGAGTTCTCGGGACCGACGACGACGAGTTCGACGCCGTCTAAGTCCTCGAACTGGTCGTAGTAGGACCCGCTCGGGGAGAACAAGAATGCGGCGTCGGCGTCGGCGACGAGGTCCCCCAACAGTTCGCTCAAACCAGCCATTACCCGCACTGACTCAGCGACCGGAGAAAAGGTTTGTGGAGAGAGTTATTTGCGTCCCGTCAATTTCGTAAGGTATCGGCAGGACGGCAGGCTATCGCTCGTGGTCAGTCAATGGATACTCCCCTGAGGCCGTTTACTCGTCGAAGAACTCCAAGTCGTCGTCCTCGTCGCCGCCGTCGGTTCCGACGTGTGTGGTAGTCGCCGTGTCCGCCTGCTCAGCGGGACGAGTTCCGACGACGCCGCTGACGGAGGCCGTCGAGTCGTTCTCGGCCGACGCGCCGCGAGCGGGTGCGACAGAGCCGTCAGCGGTGACGACAGCCCAGAGGACGACGACTGCGCCGACGACGTAGGCGGCGATGGCTCCGAGCGGAACGGCCGCGAACGTCGTCGCCTCTACCGCCCAGAAGAGTGCGAGGCCGCCGGTGGCGACGATAGCGCCGAGCGCCGCGACGGCACGACGTCGGCCAGTCGCCGCCCGTGCGGCGAGCGTGGCGTAAAGTGCGAGCAGGGTCGCTCCTGCGAATAGCACTCCGGAATCGACTGCTGTGGCGGGCGAGGTACCGAATCCCGCGACGACGCTGGCGGCCGCGGCCGCGAGTCCAGCGGCCGCGACGAAGCCACCGACGAAGAGGAGAGATGCCCACAAGAGGGTGGACTGGCGGCCGCCAGTGTCGTATGTGTCCGCCAGTCCTGACATACGAACGCCAACATGTCGAGAGTATAAAAAGGTGCGTCAAACCGACTCACGAGTTTGTGAATTGTTAGCAAGGTGTTGGGTTCGTATTCCGACACGAATCCAACTTGTTTCGCCCATCCTCTCCTAGGACCAGGGTAGCATTCGCAAGCGAGCGGTTCGAAGAACCCGAGCGCCGCGATTCACCGCGAGTGAGGCGAGGTTCCGGAGGAATCTCGCCGAACCGAGCGCGTCCGAGGAACCCTCGAAGGAGGCCGCGAAGCCGCCTCCGTAGGGGGTGACGACGTGATTTTGGTCCAGATTTTTATCGAGCGTTTGCCGGAGGCAAACGCTCGCAATAAAAAGGTGGATGCGCGGGACCCGATTTGAACGGGCGGACTCCTACGAGACAGCGTCCTAAGCGCTGCGCCGTTTCCTGGCTTGGCTACCCGCGCTCGCATCCCCATTTTCCCGCGAGGGCGACAAGAATGTATCGTTATCTGCGAGCGTTTATGTGGGATGGAGCCGTATTGAATTTCGTGTACCGGGCACGCGACCAAATCGAGAACAAGCGGTGGCTCGCCGACCTCCAACAGACTGCAGACCGCCTCGAGCTCGACGCTGACGCTCGCTCGCGGGCGACCGACCTCTTCCTCTCGACGGTCTCGGAGTGGGACGACGACACCAGTCCCGACTCGAAGAAAGCAGTCGTCGCCGCGAGTCTGTACGCTGGGTCGCTCATCGAAGGCGACCAGCGGTCCCAAGGCGTCGTCGCAGAAGCCGCAGGCGTCTCTCGACTGACGATTCAGCAACGGTGGAAGGAACTGCTCGAATCGGCGGGCTTAGAAGCGCCGTCGTGGTAGCAGACTACTCTCGTTTCGGCGCGCGACCGTCTCTGTCGGGGGTGAGGTTGCCGTGTTCGTCTATCTCGCCGTTGACTATGCGAGTGCTAGAGATGATGTCGCCGTCCTCGGCGATGACGTGGTCCACGACTTCGATTTGCAGGGGGTCGAGTCCCCGCTCTTCGCGGATGTCGTTGACGCGACGGCCGCCGTCTTTCGTCTCCGGCGAGACGATGAGCACGTCGAAGCCCGGTTCGGTCGCGATGCCCGTCGGCTCGTCTAGCGTGCGGACCTCGAACTCGCGGTCGTACTGCTCGGCGATGTCCGAAAGCACGGCTTCGAGGTCCTGTTTTCGCTCCTCGAACGGGCGGACGTACCGGTCCACGTGTCTCGTCTTCGGCGCGAGTTCGTCGCTCGTCAAGCCGACCGTCACGTCGCCGAGTTCGAACGCGCGCTCGAACAGCGCGCGATGACCGTCGTGGACTGGGTCGAAGGTCCCGCCCAGGGCAACCCTCATACCCCCGCGGAAGGTTCCCCGCGGCTTAGGACCTTCGGAATACGCGCCGAAAACGGAGTAATTTAGTGGGACGTCCGGTCAAAAGGTAGCGTGAGTGTTACGACTCGTCCGAATCGTCAGATGTGTCGTCTACCGTCTCGGTGTCCGCCGACTCGTCGTCGCTCTCCAACTCGTCTGAGTCGCTCTCTTCGACCTGAATGCTAACGGGGCGACTGGGTTCGGTTTCGGTGTCGGCGTCGCCGCGTTCGAGGTGGTCGTCCAAGTTGAACACTGTGTTCAGTTCGTCCTGAATCTGTCCGACGATACCGCCGACGAGTTCGCTCGGCGCGATGGCGGTGTACTCGTAGGGGTTGTTGCCCGCGCCCTCGCTCTCGCGCTTGCGACGGACGACTTTCTCCTCGGTGTGGAGTTCCGCGAGCGATTCGCGGACGGTACTCGGATAGAGACCAGTTCCCTCCGCGATTTCCTCGCTCGTGCTGTAGGGGTGCTGTCGGAGGTAGACGAAGATTCGCGCTCGCGTCTCGGTGTCGAGGACCCACGACAGCAGGTCTACGATGCCTTGGTCGAACTGGCCTACTGCTTTGTCGGCCTCCTCTTCGAGGCGGTCGCGACCCTTGCTCAGTCGCTTCTGCGCGTCTTCCCCCTCGGCGCTCCCCTCCTCGATGCCGTCGGTATCGACTGGAATCTCGTCGCTCGCGTCGTCTGCCTCGGTCGCGCCGCTCGCGTTCTCCTCGTCCGTAAACTCCTCTGGGTTGTCCTCGCGTTCGTTTTCGTCGGACATGTCCTTTCTACGAGGACAAAAGCCTCCGGCCAGTAAAAACCTTACCTACAGAACGAGCGACTCGTACAGCGCCTCGACGCCCGCTTCGTCGCGGAGTCGGCGCTGGCGAGTCGCGCCGCTCTCCTCGTCGTAGATGTCTGCAATTCCGGAGACGCCGAGGCGGTCACACTCCCGCTCGACGACTTCGCCGAGGCCGATTTTACCCTCTAAGTCGCGCCGGATGAACGAGGCGTCGTGGCCGTACCGGAGCGCGCGCCACTTGTTCTCGTCCAGTAGTTCGCGGCGGTGCCTATAACCGCTCTCGCCGTCTTCGTACCGCTCGGCCAAATCAAGGACCAGCGCGTGGGCGTACTCAACGAACGCCAGTACGCGCTCGGGGTCGGCCTGTCCGTCGGGCGTCCGAACCTCGACGGTACCCAGTTCCGTGTGCGGTCGCACGTCGTACCAGAGTTCCCCGCGGTCGTTGATAGAGTCCGACCGAAGCATCGTCCGCTCGAAGGCGTCGAACTCCTCGTAGGAGCCGAAGTCCGTCGGCATTCCGGTGTTCGGTAACCCCTCGAAAATTTTCGCCCGTGCCGACTGAAGCCCGGTGTCGTAGCCGTTCCAATACGGCGAGTTCGCAGACAGCGCGAGCATCACCGGGAGGTACCAGCGAATCTCGTTAGCGACCCAGACCGCTTTGTCGGCGTCGTCCACGCCGACGTGAATGTGCAGGCCCGCGGTCGTGTTTCTGTGCTGGGGGTACTGGATACGGTCGAGTTGCGCCCGATAGCGTTCTTTCGTGGCGTGTTGGAGTTCGCGCCACTTCGCGCCCGGATGGAGCCCCGCCGCCGCGATGCGGAAGCCGCCCGCTTCGGCGTGGTCCACCAGCGCCTGCCGAACGTCGAGCAGTGGCTCTCTGGCATCTTCGAGACGGTCGATTTTCGGCGTTTGAGTCTCGATGACGCACTTGAACAGTTCGTGGTCGAGTCGCCCGTCGAGTATTTCGGGCGGGTCGCGCTCGTAGACGAGTTCGTCAGTTCCTGCCGTCGGAACGCCGTCGTCGTCCACGACGAAGAACTCCTCTTCGATTCCCAACGTACCCATCTCTGCGAAATTTGCAGCCGAACCGGAGTCCATCCTTCGATAGTTCACGATGCGGATTATAAATAGTTCCGGCACCGGCCAATCAGGTCGAAGCGCGGGTGAACGGGTCAGACAGAACTCAGAGCGGCCGTGCGACGATACCGAGATGGTCGTCGTGATACGGGTCGAGGCGCTCGGTCTCCAGTATCTCGTACTCCGCACGAAGCGTGTCTAACGACTCTTCGAACACCGAATTGGGGTCCCGAGTCACGTCTTCGCTCCGGGCCTTGATGGCCACCAGCAAGCGCCCCTGCCCATCGTCACGGAGGAATTCTCGATTCTCGATTGCGACTCGCGCTTGCCCACGAGTCGCAACGTCCTGCACGATTGCGTCCACGTTCGACTCCACGACGTGGGCGTACGTGTCGGGTTTTCGGGCGTCCTTGAGGAGCGGGAAGAGATTCGGACGGCCCTCTGCGACGCCGACCAAATCTCGAACCGGTCGCGGCGCGAACTCGACGGCGTAGGTCGGTCCCGCGAAGTCCGCGACGTGTGAAACCGTCGTGCCGCTTGCCGCGCCGAGATAGAGAACTGCGTCCTCCCCAGCGAGTCCGGTTTCCATGCCAAGTTCGACCATCGCGCCGAGTTTCGACCGTCCGGCGTCCCAGAGTCGCCAGTCCTCGTCGGTCGGTTCGCCGTACACCGGTTCACCCTGGGTCACAAGTCGGTCACGGCCGTCGAATTGGCGGCGTTCGACGCCCGCCGGAAGTCTCGACTGTTCGTTCGCTGTCATTCGTCGTCACCACGAGTTTCTGGGGATTCGTCGTCCGTGTCTGCGTCGGGACTGTCACTTCGAATCTGGTCGATTCGGGCTTCGAGTTCCGCGTCCAGTTCGGGCTTGCGCTCGCCGGAGTAGTAATCGACGCGAGCGGCGATTGCCAGTTTGCCCGAGAGCGTTCGGGCGGCCGACCCGCGCTTTTCCGGTCGCGTGCCGCGGACGTACTCGTGGGTGAAGATGACGCCGTGCTTCGGCGAGGGTGCGTGGCCGCGCAAGTGAGCGAACAGCGAGTCCTCCGCACCCAAGACCTGCACCGTTCCCGCAGGCTTCTTCGCCAGTGATTCGAGTCCGCCAGCGAGCGAGACGAGTCGAGCGGCCAGAATCGGCCCGGCCATCGCAGACAGATTGGGCGCGACTTCCGACGTCTCACGTTCGAGGAACGCCCGCATCGACTCGCTCTCGTCGTCGAGGTCGGCGACTCGCTGGGCCAGCGAGACGAGTCGCTCGTCTACCGGCGACTCGGGGTCGCGTTCGGCGAGTTCGAGCGCGTAGTCGATACCGGTTCCGGCGTCGGGATACCGGCTTCCGGCCCACTCGGCGACTCGCTCGGCGAGTTCGTTCGCCTCTGCCGCGAGGTCGTCCATCGCCCGCACGGCGTGGACGAGTTGCTGGTCGTCAGCGCGTTCGCGCTCGGCCGCGGCCTCCCGTGCGGCCTCGACTGCCGCGGCGTGAAGCTTCGCGTAGTAGTCGCCCTCGTCCGCCGCGAATCCGGACTCGATGGCCTGTCGTGGCCAGTCGTCGGGGGCGTCTGCGCTCCCGTCCCGGATGCGGGCCGCGCCTGCGGCGGTGTCGTCGGGTGCGACGCCTTCGAACCACCCCGCGTCGCGGTCTGCAACTCGGTCCTCGGTCATACCCGACGATTGCGCGTCATCGCGTTTAAACCCACGCAAGTCGCTCGAAACGTGGCCGAGCGTTTATGCTCGCTTGCGTCGTCACGGCGTCCGGGGGAGCATGCTACGAAGAAACAAACCGCCGAAGCGACGCAGACTACCGTTCCGAGGACCACCAGACCAGGCCGCGATTCCAGTGGACGTGCGAGAGGTGGCGGAAGAGTACGTCGTCACTGCCGACGTGCCGGGGATCCGGAAGCAGGACATCGACGTCAAAGTGAAGAAGAATCGCGTGCAGATAGTCGTCGCGCCCGAGGAGCGAGGAGAGGAGGGAGAGCAGTCCCGCAGAGAAGGACCATTTGCCCAGCGGGCGCGCGAACAACAGCCGGTGAGTCGTACCATTCGCCTCCCGGAGTGGATCGACGAGAAGCGAACGAACGCGGAGTACCTCGACGGGGCGCTCCGGATTACCCTGCCGAAGCGCGAGCATCGCCATCGCGTGGAAGTGGAGTAGAGCCGAAAGAATAAGGCGACGACCGCAACTGCAAAGCCGACTCGCTGCCTCTCTCCACCGATGGAACTCAGCGTCTTCGACCAAGGACTCTCGATAGCCGACTCGCACGTCGCGGAGTCACCCGAGGAAGTTCGCGGGCAAGTCCGTGAGTACGAAAGTGGGGAGCGCGACACGTTCGACCTGACGATTACGCCGCTGGAAGGATTCTCCGGCGACGTGATGGAGGCGATGGCGGCGATTCCGTACGGCGAGACCCGAACCTACGGCGAACTGGCCGACGAACTCGACACCGCTGCCGTCGCCGTCGGACAGGCCTGTAGCCGGAATCCCGTGCCGCTAGTCGTCCCCTGTCACCGCGTCGTCGGCGCAAACGGCGCGCTGTGTGGGTACTCGGCCGACGGCGGTCTCGAACTGAAAGAGCGATTGCTACAGTTCGAAGGCGCGCTCGACTGAGCGGTCCGTTCGATTTCGACAGTTGTCCCTCGTCAGACGGTTGTCTGACATAGGAACTTTCGCAACCGATTCAGCAAGAAACGCACTGGCTAGACAGGGTTGAGGTAATACTTTTCAAACTACGGCCATAAAAATTATCTACTTACTATATCATGAGTCAATTGCGGGTTGCGCCGCGCCGTCATCCATGACTGACGTACCGCCCGTTGGTCCTCGAAGTTCGGCGTTCGCGTCTCATCCGGACGCACACGTCGGGCCGTCGAGTTCCTACCTCCACTTTCAGCTCTCGTACACTGACTGACGGGTCGAACGAGTACCACTCACTCGAACTTCTCGAACGGCTGTTCACACGCGTTGCAGTAGTGCATCGACCGGCAGAGCGACGGCCCTTTCGGGTGTTCGCGTTCGGTCTCGGTCGAACCGCAGTAGGGGCACTCAGCGCCGCTGTCTTCACCGGTCGTATCGACGCTGGGGTCTAAGCTTCCTCGTCGCATGGTTACACGCTCAGTCCGAACTCTCGCAAGTCGTCTTTCCCCTGTTCGGTGACCATCTCGATGGACCACTCGGGACTCCAGACGAGTCGGAGGTCCACCGACTCGACGCCCTCGGTGTCGGCGACTGCCTGCTCGATTTCTTCCGTGAGCATCTTTCGGGCCGGACAGCCAGTGTAGGTGAGCGTCATCTCCACGTCGGCGTGGCCTTCTCGGTCAACTTCGACGCCGTAAATCAGCCCGAGGTTCACGATGGAGACGGGCATCTCTGGGTCGTCGATGTCGTAGAGGGCGTCCCAGACGCGGCGCTCGACGCCCGACGAGCCCTCGCCAGTCGCGGGGAGGTCTTCGGGGTCTTTCCCCGCTTTCGAGTAGTCGGTGTACGCGCAGGCCGACGGCTCGTCCATCGGGTCGATGTCCTCGATGTCCTCGCAGTCGTCGGCCGCTGTGTCGAGGTCTGGGTTAAATTCTGTGTCGTAGCTCATGGTGGATGTAGTCCTCTAATTACGCCGCGTCGTCCGGGTCGGGCATTATCTTGTGCGCCTCGGTGCGACCCAACTCGCGGTAGGTGTGGGTCATGTCGTCGTAGAGGTCGAACCACGCGTCGGTGTGGTCACCGTCCCGGCCGAGATTCTCGGGCAGGAAGCTCTCGTAGTCTTCACGCAGTCCCTCGGGCGTCTCCAAGTCGAGCGTGCGCAGGAACGGAATCACGGTGTCGAGCCACTGTTCGCGCATCGCATCGAGCGATTCGGTTCGGATTCCGAGGTCCGCGACTCGCTCTTCCATTTCGTCGTCGCCCTCGAACAGCGTCAACGCGGCCGGGAGCAGGCGGTCCACGGCGTCCTGCAGCTTGGCGTGGCTCTCCTCGTCGTCGGCGAGTCGTTCCATCCAGTTCTGGGCGTGTTCGCGGTGGTAGTCCTCCTCGCCCAGTACCTTGCCGATGCGGTCGGCGATGCGCGGGTAGGAGGTGTCTTCGAGTGCCTGCAATCGCAGGTGTTCGGCCATGTCGTAGAGGTACGACCGGACGATTGGGTCGGCCCAGTCACCCGACTCGAAGGGCAGTTCGACGAGGCTCGCGTGGCGGAAGTCCGCCGGGTCGCGCTCGAAGACGAGGTCGGCCTCGCTGTAGCCGAAGTCCTCCAGCAGGTCGTACCAGAGTCGTGCGTGGCCGTACTCGTCCTGTGCGATGTTCGCCAGCGCGAGGTCGGATTCGAGCGTGGGTGCGCGAACTTGCCACTCGGTGTATCTCTCACCGATGACCAGTTCGTCGTCGGCGAGTCGGTAGAGCAGGTACTCGACCGCTTCCTGTTCCTCTTCATCCAGTTCGTTCGGGCCACCAAGCTGTGATTGCTCGACTGCCATCAGTCGTCACTCTCCTGTGCGGCCTTGGTTCGTGCGTCTGCTTCCTGCTCACTCTCGGAGTCCGCAATCTCCTGTGCGAACGCGGCGTCTAAGTCCTTGTAGCCCATGACCCAGCGGTAGGACTTGTCGGTCGTACCGCCGAACTTCGCGTCTTCCGTATCGACTTCGCCGATTTCGTCTTTCGGAACGACCCAGATGCTGTTGGTCGGCTTGCGCCGCCCGTGCTGAATCTGGGCGAACAGCTTTGCCATCTCGCGGTCCGGTGCGTGGACGTTCCCGCAGTGGGTGTGGTACTTGCCCGCTTCCTCCTGTCGGAACACTTCCCAAATCATGGTTAGTCAGCCGCCTGCGGGGTCTGACCCGCGCCTTTCGCTTCCCAGTCGTCCAAACTCTCGCGGACCCACTCGACCGCTTCTTGAGTGCGCTCGCGCTTGCCGATCTGCTCGTGACTGCCCGGTGCGTCGTTCTTGGCGATGGTGAAGAACTCGTCCCAGTCGAGGTCTTCTTCGACGACTTCGTACGTGCCGTCGTCGTTCTCCTCGAAGCGGGGATGCTCCGGGATTTCGAGTCCGTACTTCTTGGCCTTCGGGACGTAAGCGTTGAAGAACGCGTTTCGCAGTTCGTCGTTGGTCATCGTCTTCAGCCCCACGGCCGCCGAGAAGTCGTGGTGCGTGGACTTGTCGTTGGTCGGACCGAAGAACTGGATGATGCGGGGCCACCACTGCTCGAAGGCGTCCTGGAGCATCTCCTGTTCTTTCTTCGAACCGGTCGCCAACTCACGCATGATGTCCTCGCCGTGTTTGACGTGGAAGCCCTCCTCGAAGCATACTTTGTCCATGGCGTGGGCGTAGGGTTCCCAACTCGTGCGCTTCAGCGTGGCTTGGCGGCGCATCGCCGCGCCGTCTACGAAGAAGGCGATCATCGGCACTTCCGCCCACGACTCCATCGGGTAGTGGAAGCAGTTGAGGAACTTGCCTTCGCCGTTGGCCAACTCGTCCAGCATCTGCTCGCGGGTCTTGATGCCGAGCGACTCTGCGGCGCGGTAGAGCAGTTGCCCGTGGCCGATTTCGTCCTGTACCTTCGCGGAGAACGCCAGCTTTCGGTCGAGGCTCGGGGCCTGTCGGATGAACGGGCGTTCGAGGTACGCGCCCATGATTTCGCTGTTCGCGTGGAACTGAATCATCCGCGTGGCCGCCTTCCGGTACTCCTCCGGCATGTCGTCGTGCGGACTGAATTCGCGCGGTCCGGCGCGCTCTTTGACTTGCTCGATATCCATACCAGAACCTTGAATCCCGCCCACCATACTAATTGACCCGCCTATAGACTGGGTTTAAATACTATGCGCGCGAATATGAACTATGGAGAGGTATCGATGGCTAACTTTTAATCAGCGACGACCGGTGAGACGTTCACTATCGGGCGGGACTGAAAGGGGCCGGTCGCTCGCGTCCGGAGGACGTGGTCGTTCAGCGACCTCTATCCGCGCGGTTTGCGGATATGTCGCTGAACGACCGCGAGCGGGCGGGGGCTTTCGAAGAAGCAGAAGTAGTGGTGTTCGCTTCGAGCGAGCGACCGGGGACCTTCGAAGAGGTGGAAAATGATAGACGAATGCCTCGTCGTCGAGTTCAGCGTCACCGGAGACGACTGCCCGCTCGCAGACGCCACCAGAAAAACAAACACCACCGTAGACGCACGCCCCCCACAACTTCGGCACGACGACAACGCCCTGCTCCGATTCAGCGCGAGCAAAGGAGCCGAAGAACTCGCCGAAACCCTCGACACAGACGACCGGATTCGGTACCTCCACACCTCCAGCACCGACAGTCGGACCAATTTCCGGTGTCTCTCGAAACACCCCTGCGTCGTCCACGAACTGACCGACGCTGGGTTCATGGCCGAGACGCTCCAGTACCGGGAAGGCGTCGAGCGCCACACCGGCGCGGTCGTCGGTCACGACGTGTTACAGGGCGTCCTCGCGGCGGCCGCCGAAACCGTCGGGGTCTCCCTCGAACGGGTCTTCCCACTCGGGAGCGAGGACGACGAGGCAGTGGCTCAGCGGTGGGACGTGACGCCTGCACAGGAGTCGGCGCTTCGGAAAGCACTGGACATGGGCTACTTCGCGGTGCCGAAGAAAGTGACTGCTTCGGAGGTTGCGGAGGAGTTGGGCATCAGCAAGTCAGCGTTTCTGGAACGCCTTCGTCGCGGGCAAGCAGTGCTGTTCGAGCAGGTGTTCGGGTAGGAGGGTCATCGAATCTGGCGTGCTATCGTTCGTACGGCCAATTCGGGTCGCGGCCCTCCTCTGCGGTCGGTTCACGCGTGGACGCTATCAATTCCCGGTGACAGGCTCCGAACTCCCGAAAGTTCTCTCTGGCTTCTCGAAGTGAGACCGGATTTGCACCGTCCCCTGAGAGGGGATTTTCGAGTTGGATCAAATCATCTTCCCAGCAGCAAACGTCACAGACCGAAAAGCGCGTTTGGCGTGGATACCGGGGCAAGGTTCGATACCCACAAACCGGACAGAATCCACGGTGGTCAGTCCCTTCAGACATCCGTCTCGCTTGGAGTTACGATTCGACCACGATTCTCCCGTCCAACTCCGCAACCACGCCGACCTCTCTCGCGTACTCGACCAGCGCGTCGTACTGGACGCCCCAACTCGATTCGCGGTCGTCCCAACTCAGTGCCGGGAACTCGTCGGCGATGAGAACGTAGCCAGTCGTCGCCAGTGTGTAGGTCGCTTCCGAGTCGAGCGGGTCGCCGCCGATGCGAATCTCTCGTATCTCTTTTTCGTCGCGGTCCCAGACGAGGGTCAGTCCCGCGAAATGACCCCACCACATCACCTCCGTATCGTGGCGTGCGGCGCGCTCGTCGGTCGCGATAGACTGGTCGATGAGTTCCCGAAGCGTTCCGCCCGAGACGGACGCTGTGCGGAGGTGGGCCTCGAACGGTGCCAATCCTCGCAAATCAGCCACTGTCATCTCGCCAACGAACGGGTCGCCTTCTCTGAGCATACCGGTGTCGAAGAAGCTCAGGTCGGCGTCGGTCGCCCACAGATAGGCGTCGGCGACGAAGTTCTTGATTCGGGTCTCTCCGGCGAAGTTCTGCTCACGGTCGCGGGGAAGCGGTTCGGGGGCGCGCCCGACGACTTCCGCGAGACCGGTCTGTTCCATTCGCTCGCGCAACTGCTCGGCGACCGACTCGTCCAGCGGCGCGTCGGGGACTTCGTGACGCGTGGCCGATATCTGCTCGCCTAATTCCACTTCCCAGACGATTCGGCCGTTCGCGCCGGGTCGGACGACGAGCGTGCCGTCGCTTCGCTCGCGTTGCTCTCTGTGGATGTGCCCCGCCAAAATCACGTCTACGTCGGTTTCGGTGAGCCTTTCTAACTGTTCGTCGCCGACGTGTGCCAGCGCGACGACCCAGTCAACGCCCGCCTCACGGAGTTCCGCTGTGGCTTCTCGAACTGCCAGTTTGGGGTCCGAGACGGTGAGTGAGTCCGGAACCGACGAACCTGGGTCGGTCACGCCGACGAAGCCGACGGTTTCTCCGTCGCGCTCGACGATGGCGGTAGAGGTTGTGTCAGGAGCTACTTCCTCGCCATCCTCGATATTTGCGCTGACCCACGTCTGGGGCGACTCCGCGACAACCCGGCGCGTCGCTTCCAACTCGAAGTCGAAGTCGTGGTTGCCGAGCGTCTCGACAGTCGGTTCGACGGCACGGAAGAAGTCCAACGACTGGCGGCCGTCGGTCTCCATCGCCAGCACGCCCGGCCCGACGTTGTCGCCGGTTCCGACGACGACGGTACTGTCGTCGCGCTCGGACTGGAGAAGACCAGCCAAGCGGCCGATGCGCTCCGGGCGGTCGTAGGCGTTCTCTACGTCGGAGTAGTGCAGTAGTCGCATGGGTGGAGGGCGGGAAACGTTTCGCTATCCGGTTTTGTAGACGCCACGGGCGTCCGCGACTTTGGTGCCGTCTTCGGCGAACACGTCAACGTCTACGACGCCCACGTCGCCGCCGTACCGGACTACGTCGGCCTCGGCGTTGAGGTCGCCGGTTCCGGCTTCCAGATAGTCGATTCGCATGTCGATGGTGGGAACTGGCTGGTCGGCCAGCGAGACGAGTGCCGCGCCGCCGACGGTATCGGCGAGCGTGAAGGTGACGCCGCCGTGGGCCATCATCCGGTCGGCGTTCCACGACAGTTCCTCGCGCATCTCGATTCGGCCCTCCGCGTGGCCGTCTTCGACTTCCGTTACCTCGACGCCGAGCAAGTCGGCGAACGGCATCTCCTCGAAGAACTTCTCCGGGTCCATACCTGATGTCGCACGAGCGAGCAATTAAATGTGCAGGAAGCCACGTCCGAGATATGCACGTCACCGACGACGACGGCGTTCGGACGATTACGTTCGACCGCCCCGAAGTGATGAACGCCTTCACGACCGAGACGGCAGAAGAGTTGGCCGACGAACTGGCCAAGGTAAGTCCCGACGACCACGACGCGGTCGTATTGACAGGCGACGGCGACGCCTTCAGCGCGGGCGGCGACATCCAGTCGATGGCCCAGCGCGAGGAGAACACCGCCGAAGCCTACGAGCGAGTGACCGAGACGTTCGGCCGCGTCGTCGAAGAAGCACTCTCCGCGCGCGTTCCAATCGTCGCCAAGGTCAACGGCGACGCCGTCGGCGCGGGACTCGCGCTCGCGGCGGTCAGCGACTTCGCATACGCCGTCGAGGACGCGACGTTCGGGTGTGCGTTCGTCCGCGTCGGCCTGATTCCGGACACGGGCGGCACCTTCCTCCTGCCCAGACTCGTCGGCCTTCGGACTGCGAAGCAACTAGCGTTCACTGGCGAGTTCTTCGGTGCCCGCGAAGCCGCCGAGATGGACTTGGTCAACGAGGCAGTTCCCGCCGACGAGTTAGACGAGACGGTCGAAGACCTGCTCGACACGCTCCGGAAGCGCCCGACAACGACTATCGGCCTCGCAAAGCGCGCTATCCACCAGAACATGGGTAAGGGTTGGCGCGAGGCGGCCGACTACGAGAACGTCGTCCAATCGCAAGCGTACGACACGCCCGAACACGCGGAGGGCGTCGATGCATTTCTGGAAGGACGGGACCCCGACTTCAACTGATATGGCCCTTCGAGCGATGGGACTACACTCAAGAGGGCAGGGCGACTATTCACAGTCGTGTCCGATTCTTTCGACGGAGTAGACGACCCCACCGAGCCAGAGGACTTCGACGCACCGACCGTTACTTGCACGCGTTGTGACTGCGAGTGGGACCTCAGCAAGGAGTTCGAGGAATTAGGCGTCGGCAACCACGCCGTCGAACAGTTCGCACTCGACCACAATCGCCACACCGGTCACTTCCCCGACGACATTACGACGTGGCGGGCGGCCTGTCGGCACTGCCCCGAAGAAGTCGAGCGACTCGCGCAAGACGCCGTCACTCGCTGGGCGGAGACCCACGCTCGACATACGCGCCACAGTATCGAGATACGACACGCCCGTAGCGACGAGGTAACCGTCGTCGATTCGTCGTCCAGTAACTGACGCGACGAAGTAATTCACAAAGATGTTTCTGCTATATTTTATTGTAGGAAAGTTATTTAATACTATAGATTAGATATGAATGCAGGTGTTCGGTGTGAAAACTGAATACCGAGAGAGAATTCCGCATGAAAGTCACAACGAAACTGCTGTTCACCACGGCTGTACTGCTCGCAGGGTTCGGTCTCGCGACGGCACCAGTAATGGCCGCCGACGCCCCGATTACTGCGGACGAACCAATTACGGTAAGCGGGCCAATCACTGCTGACGCTCCGATTACTGCGAGTGCGCCTATCACGAACAGTCCGATTACGGCCGACGCTCCGATTACGGCGAGCGCCCCGATTACGGTTAGCTCCCCAATTACGGCCGACGCGCCTATCACCGCGAGTGCACCGATTACGGTCAGTTCCCCGATTACGGCGGACTCGCCAATCACGGCCGCCTCGCCAATCACGGCGTAGCGACGCTCGTATCGCCCTTCGAAACACACCGATAGTTCAGTATCGGCCGTTGCATTCCGTGTCGGCCGCTGAATTCGGGACGCGCAATTTTTCGCCGTCGTCGTGTCGAGACCCTCAGTCGAACATCCGCCGAAAGACTACGTCTGGCATCGCATCCAATAGCAACGCGACCGCTCGCCACCGCCGGGGAACGTAGGCGTGGCGTTGCTTCTTCCGAATCGCCCGCAGAATTCCGCGTGCCGCAACGTCGGCCGACACTTCCCAGAACCGGCCTTCGTTGGTCGCCATCTCGGTGTCCACGTAGCCCGGTCGCACGTCGGTAACGGCTATGTCGGCGTCGAGTCGGCCCGCCCGATAGCGCAGTCCGTCGAGATAGTTCGAGACGAACGCCTTCGACGCGCTGTAGGCTGGGACCGCGCCGTTGCCGAACGCCGCCGCGACTGACGAGACGCCGACGAGGTGGCCTGCGCCGCGTTCCTCGAAGTGGTGGACGGCGACGTTCGCCATCGCGGCGAATCCGCGAACGTTCACGTCGATAGTCTGGCGTTCCGGTTCCCAGTCGAGGGCTTCGTTTGCGAGGCCGACTCCGGCGTTGAGGACGACGAGGTCTACGCCGCCCATCGCGTCGATGAGTTTTCCGAGGCGCTCCATCGCCGGTTCGGTCTCGGTCACGTCGATTTTGGCGACGTAGCTCTTCGTCGAGAGTTGCTCGCCGAGCGTCTCTAGACGGTCCAGTCGTCGCGCGACGAGTCCGACTTCGTAGCCTTCGTCTGCGAGTTCGCGGGCCAGCGCCGCGCCGATGCCCGACGAGGCACCGACCACGATTGCGCGTTCGGTCATACTCGCACTGTCAGCGCGAAGATGCTAAGCGTTGGCTACTGCGAAGACGCCGAGCATCGACTACTGCGCGAGGAATCGTCGAATCGAGTCGTCGAAAACCTCGTGGTCGCTGACGACCGCTTCGTGACCGACGCCCTCTAAGAGCGAGAGCGACCCGTCGGGGAGTCGTGCCGCGGTGCTACGGAACTGTTCGGCGTCGAAGAAGGGGTCGGCCGTCCCGCCGACGACGAGCGTCGGAACTGTCATCTCGGGCAGTCGTGCCCATCCGTCGTGGTCGAGGCAGGCCTCTGCGGAGACGCGAAAGTCCGCTGGCGCACGAGGACCGTCGGAGAGTTCGACGTGTCCGCGAGCGCCGAGTCGGCCGAGTCGGCGCACGGTGCCGGTCGCCACGAGGTCGGCGGCTTCCAACTCGATAGCCAGCCACCGGCCGGTGTCTGCGTAGCGTTGCCACCGCCGGACGAGCGCCGTGCCGCGGTCGGCCAGCGCGTGCGCGGCGAGGCCGAGGACGGCGCGATTGACGCGCTCGGGAGAGTCGGCCGCGAGGTGCTGGACGACGAAGCCACCCATCGAGAGGCCGAGGAGGTCTACTGGTTCGTCTGGGGCAATCGTATCGAGGACGTCGGCGTAGTCTGTGGCCATCTCGCGCGTCGTCAGCTTTTTCGGTAATCTGGGCGGTCGGCTGATAGCGTACACCGAACGGTCTTCGGCGAATCGGCGGCAGAACGCCACGAGGAGCGCGTCGAACCACCAGTGTTCGCCTGCACGAGCGAGGGGGTCGTTCAACCCGGGCACGACGACGAGCGGTGGGTGTCGGTGACGGCGCTCGCTGTCGCTCGCGCCGTCCTCACTCTCGGTCGTATTGACTCCGACGTAGGGGTGGCCTGCGACTTCGCCGGAGTCCCAGAGCGGATTCGACAGTGGGTTCTGGAACTGGTCCGGTACTCGCTCTCGTAGCCACTCCGGCGACCCCTCCCGTGATTGGGGCAACCGCTCTCGCAACCACTTGCGCAGGCGTTCGAGTGTCTTCACAGGCCGAGGAACTCCTCGGCGTTCTCCCAGAGGATCTTGCGTTGTACGTCCTCGGGGAAGCCCAACTCTTCGAACTGGTCGAGCCAGACGCCGGGTTTCAGCATCGGGTAGTCGGTGCCGAACATCACCGTGTCGGAGAGCAGACTCTTCGCGTAGTGGAGCACTTGGTCGTCGATGTAACGAGGCATCCACCCCGAGAGGTCCATCGTGACGTTACCCTTCTGCTGGCAGATGGCCAGTTGCTCTTTCTCCCACGGGAACGCCGGGTGCGCGATGAGAATCGGGAGTTCAGGATGTTCGGCCGCCACGTCGTCGATGAGCATCGGGTTGCCGTACTTGATTTTCAAGCCGCGTCCGCCGGGGGCACACGCGCCGAGCGTGGAGTTGCCGCCGTGGAAGACGACGGGCTTGCCGAGGTCTTCGAGCGTGTCGAACAGCGCCTCGTGTTCGGGGTCGCTCGGGTCGAAGCCTTGGGCAATCTGCTGGAACTTGAACCCGGAGAGGTCGAGGTCCTCGACACAGCGGATGGCCTCCTCGACGCAATCGTCTTTCAAGGGGTCAACACTCCCGAAGCCGACGAAGAAGTCGTCGTAGTCGTCGCGCACCTCCGCGACGTAGTCGTTGGGCACCGGCGGGTTGCCGGTGTTCGTCTCGGCGTCCCACCCGAGCAAGACGGCGGTTCCGATACCGCACTCGTGGTACTCCTCGATGAGCGACTCGTAGGTGTCGGTTTCGATGCTGGTGCCGAACTTGTTCGCGGCGTCCTGCATCATCTGGCCACCGGCGTCATGGAGGAATTCTTCGGTCGGCTGGTGGCAGTGCGTGTCGATGATGGGGTAGTCGTCGTCGTGGTCGGCGACTACGTCGAGTGTCATAGTAGTGGTTGCGAGACGAGACAACAAAAGTCCCTGCGAATCGGTCGGCGTCGGGGAGGATTCAAGTATCGAGAGTCAAATGTGTCCGAAACATGAGCGTATTTCCCGCAGTGGTAGCCGGCTTTGCGGTCCTGTTGGTCGGGTATAGTCTCGTTCGCTACCTCGGTGCAGCACACAACAACCTCGTCGATGCCCGTGAACGGTGCAACAAGACCTGGAGCGACGTCGACGTACTGTTAGAACGACGTGCTGAGGAAGTCGGTAATCTCGTAGACGTTACCCGCGAACACGTCGCGCACGATCGTGAGGTCCTCCAGGACGTGATGGACGCTCGAAACCGCGTCGTCGAGGCCCAACGACCGAACGAAGCGGCCGACGTCAACGTCGAACTACAGAACACCCTGGAGGAGGTGTACGAACTCTCCGAGGAGTTTCCCGAACTCCGTTCCAGTGACCGGTTCGACGAGTTGACGGATAGCGTTCGGACCATCGAGCAGCGAATCGAAACTCGCAGAGAGCAGTACAACGACGCGGTAAGTACCTACAACGCACGTCTCGACCGCGTCCCGGAACGCTACGTCGCAGACCAACGCGGATTCGAGCGGCGCGTTCCGTTCGTCGCTACGGCGGACGCACGGGATGGCATCGACGTCGGTGACCGCCTCGGCATCTCCGGCGACGACTGATGGTGTTCGGGTACGTCCTCTATCTGGGACTGATCGGCGGGTCGTTGCTCGCCGTCGCGTACGGTCTGTTCTCGATAACAGACGGGTTCCGTCGATGGCAGGAGTTCAACGCCCTCGTAGACGTCCCGATATCATCTCTCGGTGCCGTTTCCGTCGGGGAAACTGCAGTCTCGGGATCCATCGAGACGTCCGCACCGACCACTGTCCCGGTGGGAGCGGAGCGTTGCGTCTGTTACGACCTCACAGTGAACGACAGTACGGATGCAACGGCGGTGCACGAAGAGCGTGAAAGCGTCACGTTCTTCGTCAACGACGGGACCGGTCGGGTCCGTATCGACCCTACTGAGTTCGAACTCGACATTTCCGAAGCCCGTACGGAGTCGTTCTCGTTCAAGAGCTACGACGAGGTACCGGCTCGCGCAGAGGCGTTCCACGACAGCCGAGACCTCCCCGAGCGTGGACTGCGTCGGGACCGGACCATCGAATACGTCTATCTTCGACGCGGTGACGAGGTGTATGCTTACGGTGACGTTCGTCCGGACGCCGACCACGATGGTGAGACAGACGAGAAAACAGTCGTCTTGCAGTCTGGTAGCCGCGGATTCCTCGCAGATAGGTCCCGCGACGAGTTACGACGCGAGCGGCGATACTCGCTCGTGAAGTCCGTCGTCAGTGGCACGCTCGTGGCGACGCTCGGTCTTGGTAGCGTCCTCTGGCTGACCGGATTCGCACAGCTATTTCTCGGCGGCTAATCCGTCGCGGACACCAGTGACCGTCCCGGCGAGAAGTCCACCGAAGATACCGGTGAGTATCGCGTGAACGACGTACGCGATGGGAAGACCCGCGACGACGATAGCCCACATCGCAACGTCGGAGGTCGCGCCACCTGTCGCACTCTCGTAGCCAGTCAGTCCGACGCCGACGACTGCGAGGAAGACGGCGAAGTAGGTGAGAACCAGCCACCAGAAACTAATCGTTCGGTACGACTCGTGGACAAATGCACGGACCGACCGCGGCACCGAGACGCTCGGCGAACTCGGTAGCCAGTCCCATAGCCGCCACACGCCGTCTACGACCATACCGAGAGCGAACAGTGGGTACTCCGTGAGACGGATGTCGCCCTTAGACCAACGAATCGCCGTCTCCATCTCTTCTGCTCCCTGAGTCAGGACTTGCCACTGTGGAGGCTCCGGTGCGGTCTCCTCGCGCCGCAATCGGTCGGCGCAGTCCCGACAGAAATCGTTCGGTCGGTCGTCGAGTTCGTCGAGCGTGTCCACACCATCCATAACGCAGCGTTTGTGACTTCGAAACTCGAACAACTGACCCGCACAGTGCCGCGTGACGTTTTCGATGCGTTCGCGTTTGGTCGTCTCACTTGGGCCGTCCTCGTGGAGCGCCCCCGTCGAGACAAGACTGTATCCTTCGTCCCACGACACGAGTCCGAAGATAGAGTTCCGCTCTCTGTAGTAGAGTTTCTCGTCCGTGACGCCGATTACGAAGTCCAGCTCTGGAGTCTCTTCAAGCGCGAAGAGTACGTCGGCACTATCGCGCTGACCGGACTGGTCGTCTAGCGGTATCGTCTCCCCGACGGTGACGGGGACTTCGAATTCGGCTTCGTACGTCTCTGCGACGACCTGCACGGAACCGGGGTCGGGGTCACCGACGCCGACGACTCGAACGGTCGGTACCTCGTCGTGCGGAAATATCGACATGATACATAGATGTCAAAGTCACCCCTTTGGTGTTTCGGGCGGTATCACTAGTGAGAATCAGGACGCTTCGACGTTCGGAGCACAGAGACCGAACGTTGGCACGTTCGTTCGTCTACCGCGTGGCGGTGGAGGCGATTGGGGTTGCTACTCGCTCTTCTTTATCATGAACTTCATGTCGCCTTCGAAGACGATGGTGTCCTCCTGGTTGGTCATCGTCGTGTCGATGACGACCAGTCCGGCGTCGTCCCGACTGCTCAGATCCTTCGTCTCGACGACTTCCATGTCCAGTGAGACGGTGTCGTCCATGTGGACCGGAGCGGGGATGTCCATGTAGTTCATGCCGAGGAACGCCAGCACGGTGCGTTCGAGGAAGCCACAGCGGTAGACGAACCCGGTCGCCAGCGAGAACGTCATCGGGCCGTGGGCGACTCGCTCGCCGAAGTACTCGTCTTCGGCGTACTCCTTGTTGGTGTGGAGTTCGGTCCAGTCGCCAGTGAACGCCGAGTGCTGGACGAAGTCGTACTCGGTGACGGTGCGACCGACGCTCTCGAACGTCTGGCCTTCCTCGAAGTCCTCGAAGTGGTGCGGCTGATAGCTGTAGGGCATGGTGGTAAGTTTTGCACTCTGGGTCAAAGTTCTATGGTATCTGGTGTGGGGCCTTGCTGGTGAGAAAGATAGGGAATTGACGGTCTGATCGAGTCGAACCGCATTATTGGTAGGTCCCTGCCATCGAGACCAACCGCACTCTGCTCAAGCAAACAGAGTCGAGACGAACCGCACTTTCTCCGAAACCAAGGAGAGACAACACCGCAACCGCACCGCGAGAACCACGTCCTCCCCACCCGACTGCGGGCTTCAGGACGAAAGACGCGCAGTTGCGCGTCTTTCGGGCTTGCAGTCCTCATCCCTCGCGCGACATTTGGTCGCGGTCTGACACCCGCGACCAGCGCGCGCCGGTTCTTCGTCAAAATTCACGACACAGAGCCCGACTCCAACTCTTCACTCGTACACTTCCAAAACACGCTCCGTAACGTCGTCCCACGTCGGGAGCGCGGTGGCAGGTGCGTCAAGTTCGACAGCTTCAGCGACCCCACGAGCGACGGTCTCGGGGGCGACGTCTTCGACCCCCACACAATCCTCGCGGTCGGCCCAATCCACCAGGGCGCCCGCCTCGCGGACGACGCAGGGCGTGCCAGCGGCGAGCGCCTCCGCGACGGTCATCCCGTAGGATTCGAACTCCGAGAGCGTGAGGTAGGCGTCTGCGCCAGCGTACAGGCCGGGCAGGCGCTCGTCGGCGACGAAACCGAGGAACTCTACGCGCGACTCGACGCCCGCTTCTTTGGCGGTTCGCTCCAACTGGTCGCGGTAGTCGCCAGAGCCTGCGACGAGCAGGTCGTAGTTGGGCAGTTCAGCGAGCGCCCGAATCGCGTGCTGGACGCCCTTGTACTCCTCCAGTCGGCCGACGCAGAGCAGATAGGGGTTGTCGCGTTCTTCGGGAGTTGCGTCGGCAAATAGCTCTGTTTCCAGCCCGTTTGGAATCACCGTCGCTTCGACGCCGAAGTCGGCTTGCAACTGGTCGCGCTCCCACTCGCTCACCGCGATGCGGGCGTCTGCCTTTCGGACTGCCCATCCGCCGAGCGGGCGATACAACGAGAGCAATTTGTCGCGGAAGTCGTCTGCACTCGCGCCGTGGTAGTGAGCGGTTACGACGAATCGGGCGTCAGAAGACCGACCCAGTGCCGCGAAGAAGACTGGAAGCGAGTGGTAGTTGTGGGCGTGAACTACGTCTGGATTTGCCCCGCGGACTGCGCGCGCGATGCTGGGAGCGATGTGAAACGCTCCGCCCGGTGCGAAGCCACGGAATCGCCGGACGACCACGCCGTTTCGCGTCTCCCGCCGTTCGACATCCTCGCCCGCGTCGGCACTGACGACCATCACGTCGTGGCCGCGTTCGACCATCCGTTCGGCGAGTTCCTGCACGTGCGTTTCGACACCACCAGTGTGGGGCGGATAGCGCGGTGTAACCTGTAGAATTCGCATGAATGGATTTTCAGTCGAAAGTTCTCTCTTCGGTCCTCAGTCGAACGCTTCGCGCAGTTCCTCGTCCACTTCCCACGTGCCGTCGCCCTCGCCGCGCAGGAGTGCGATTGCACCCGCGAGCAGTGACACCTGCGAGTCGAAGATTGCGTAGACGGCTTGCAGCGGACCGAGAAGGTCCTTCTGCCCGAGCCAGACGAACGCCCCGAATGCGACGGGAGCGGCGAGGCCGACCGGTCCTGCAACTGCTATCGCGGCCGCCGTAACTGCCACCACGTCCAGCGCGACCAACCACGGCGAAATCACCATGAACCACCAGTTGAACGGGAGGACCACTTTGCCGTAGTTACCGTACTTGCCCAGCGCGTCGCGGTGCTGAGCGAGCAGGCGAATCAGTCCCATCCCGCGTCGGTCCTTCTGCAATCGACGCTTTCCGAAGTCCGAGTGGGAGGCCTCCTTGTACCGAACTGCGGGGTCGAAGATGACTCGGTCGCCACCCCGGCGAATCTTCAGCGCGAGTTCCGTGTCGTCGGCCAGCGAGTTCGGGTCGATAGGGACGATGGCGTCGTTCTCGAAGGCGGAGAACGGCCCGTGGAAGATGAGCGTCGAGTCTAGATGCGATTCGAGCGTCTGGATGTGTGCCTGCACGCCGCGGTAGCCCGCTTCGACTTCGCTCCCACCGAGGACTTCCGCGTTCTGTCCCGTGACGGCCGCGACTTCGGGGTCTGCGAGGTTCGCGGCGGCCTGCCGGAGGGCGTCCTCGGCGACGTAAGAGTCGCAGTCGGTCTTGACGACCATCTCGTTTTTCGCGGCCGCGTAGGCGTCGTTGAGCGCAGGTGCGAGTCCGCGGCGTTCCTGCTCTCGGATGAGGTTCAGTTCGGGGTACTCGCGGTCGGCGAAGTACTCCTCGATTAGCTCGGGCGTCTCGTCCTCGGAGGAATCGACCACGACGAGTTCGACCTTCTCCATCGGGTAGTCGAGCGCGAGAACGTCGTCTAGTTTCTTCTCGATAATGCCCGACTCGTTGTACGTCGGGAGGATGATGCTGGTCGTGGGCTCGGCGTCGCGCTTGTCAGCCGGTGAGCCACTTGGCCGGACCAACGCGTAGAGAGCCACGTAGGCGATGTACGGCAGGGCCGTCACTGCCACGAGGGCACCTGCGGCGGCCACGAAGGGATTCATACAGACGCCTACGGAGAGGGGTTATAATTTAGTGTTGCTTAGCGAGCCACGAACGAGTGGCTCTGTGTCACGAGTACTGAAAAATGAAGCCCCGAATCCCCGTTGGACAGGGCGAAAACGTTGAGAGGAAGGTTAGTTTGTAGGCGCTACGTTTAGACCGTCACCGCGCTCTCTTGGGAGAGCGACTGCGGAATGTTCGCGCGGTAGATGGTGACTGCACCGTACTGGGTGGTGAGCTTGAGTTCGACGGTCTGGCCTTCGGAGAGACGCTGGCCGCTAATCGCCGTCGAGTTCAGCGAAATCTTAAAGCGGTCGTCTTGCTCGTCGAGGACCGGAACCGAGTCGTCCGGGTCCTTGATGGACTTGACCGTGAAGTTGGCAGTCTCGCCGGGGTTAGATTTCGAATTTCCACCGAGGTTGTATGCGTTCATGTCGTCCTCACTACCGCTCACGAGCGTCTTGGCTTCGTTCGGGCCAAGCCACTCGATGGTAGCTGACGAGAGGTTGATGTCGTCGGAACCGGAGCCACGCATGACCGTGAGGTTGATGTAGTTGACTTCCTCGTTGGCGACGTTACCGAAGCCGGAGACGACCTGCACGCGGTTGGACACCTGTGCGGACGACTCTTGACCGGTCTGTTCGGACTTCGTCTGCAGGAAGCCAGCCGTGTTGATGAGAACCCCCGCCGCGATTGCTGCGACGAGCACCATCGCGATGAAGACGATGAGGGTGCCGATACCCACCTGACCGCGGTCGGCGGTCAGCCGTTGTTTAAACTGAGAGAGATAATTCCGTGTCATTTTTCGAATGGTCTCTGTGTTCGGGAACTTTCCCATCGATGACGTACCACCCCTATTATATATATCATTCGTCTATTTTCATCGCTGATAACTCGCCGTCGTCGCGGGTTTTCGTGGCGCGCGGACGGGGTGATCGAGTAGTTCGACGGCGACGGACCTCGTACTAGCAAACTGGGAAATCTTCGAACAATCAGTACAGAAAAACTTGGAACGACTATATAAACTAGTTATTTAAATGTGTCTATGTGTGACCATCCCGATTGGAACGTCCACGGGCCACCCGAGAAGTAAGGCTTTTGCGCAAGTGGGGACCACTGCCATCCAATGGCCGACCGCGAGGACGTCTGCGTACTCATCCCGACGCTGAACGAAGCCGAGACTATCGGCGAGGTGATAGACGGCTTCACGAGCCGTGGCTTCGACAACGTCCTCGTCGCCGACGGTAACTCCACCGACGACACGCAAGCAGTCGCCAAAGAGCATGGCGCACGCGTCGTCACGCAAACTGGGACTGGCAAGGGACAAGCGGTTCGTGAGGCCCTCGACTACATCGACGCCGAGTACGTGTTGATGCTCGACGGCGACGGCACGTATCGGGCGGAAGACGCAGACGCGATGCTCGAACCCCTGTTAGCTGGGAGTGCGGAACACGTCATCGGCGACCGGTTCGCCGACATGGAAGACGGCGCGATGACGAAGCTCAACCAGTGGGGCAACGCGATGTTCAACTGGGTGTTTCGCCACATCCACGGCAAGAACTTTCAGGACATCCTCAGCGGCTATCGGGCGTTTACCCGCGAGTCAGTGGAGAACTTCTATCTCGACGCAGACGGCTTCGGCGTCGAGACGGAGATGGCCGTCGAGTGTGTCAAGCAGGGCGTCCCGACCACGGTCGTGCCGATTCGCTACGAGGCACGCCCGGACGACTCGGACACGAACCTTCACCCGATTCACGACGGCGGCGTCATTCTGCTGACCCTCTACCAACTGGCGAAGACGAACAACCCACTGTTCTACTTCGGGAGCATCGGCGTGATGAGTTCGCTGTTCGGCGTGGGTCTCGGTGCGTACGTCGGCATCGAGTGGGTCACGCAGCGCATCTCTCACGAGGTGCTCGCTGTCGTCGCCGCGTTCGCCATCCTGTTCGGCGTGCAGTTGCTGATGTTTGGCGTCCTCTCGGACATGATAGTGACGCTGCACCGCGAACAGATGCGCCGGATGGATTAGTACGGCAACATCGCGCGCATCCGCTCGACGAGACTCGGCGAGCGCGTCGTTCGATACTCCTCGAAGACGGGGTGAAGTTCGTTCAGCAACTGGCGTTGACTCTCGAAGTGGTCGCTGTCGGCCTCCGCGAGCGCGTCGGCGAGTGCGACGGCGTGGCCGTTCGCGTCGTAGTCGATGCGCGGATTCTCCGTCGCGCGGACGATTTCCTCGCCGGTCGCTGGAAACGACGCGTCTGCCCGGTCGAGTTCCGCGGCGAGTTCGGCGATACCGAACTCGATGGCCTCGGTTCCCCCAGAGTCCGATGTTGGTGGCCTCACGCCCATAGGAAATCCATACGACTCGTTCCTTGAAAAACTACGTCCCGTGTGGTAATTTGGTGACGTATCACACGCTAGAAAACCGGTGGCTTTCTTAACTGTCCATCACGTACGACCATTTATGACAGGTGTTCGAGTTGCGGGGGTCGGACTGACCCACTTCGGGAGCCATCCCGAGCGGACTGGCCGGGACCTCTTCGCAGAAGCGAGCGCGACTGCGCTCGACGACGCGGGCATCGACCGCTCGCTGGTCGAGCAGTTGAACTACGGCAACTTCATGGGCGAACTGAGCGAGCATCAGGGCCACCAAGGGCCGCTGATGGCCGAAGCAGCGGGATTAGACGCGCCTGCGACGCGCTACGAGAGTGCGTGTGCCTCTAGCGGCGTCGCAGTACGCGAAGCCGTCAAAGACGTGCGCAACGGCGAGGCGGACGTCGTTCTGGTCGGTGGCGCAGAGCGCATGAACAACCTCGGCACTGCGAAGACGACCGAGGCGCTCGCAATCGCGGCCGACGACCTCTACGAGGTGCGGGCTGGGATGACGTTCCCGGCCGCGTACGCCCTGATGGCACAAGCGTACTTCGAGCAGTACGGTGGCTCTCGAGAGGACCTCGCCGAAATCGCGGTGAAGAACCACGACAACGCGCTCGGCAACGAGTTCGCGCAGTTCCAGCGCGAGATTTCGGTCGAAGACGCCCTCGACGCGCCGATGGTCGCCGACCCGCTCGGGTTGTACGACGCGTGCCCAATCACCGACGGCGCGAGCGCAATCGTCCTCGTCAGCGACGAATTTGCGGAGCAACACGACCTCGACGCGCCGGTCTCGATTACCGGCACCGGACAGGGCGGCGACAAGATGGCCTTGCAGGACCGTGAGTATCTGGCTCGCACGCCAGCTGCCGAGAAGGCCGCCGAAGAAGCGTACGACGACGCGGGCATCGACGCGACGGACGTGTCCGTCGCAGAGGTCCACGACTGCTTCACCATCGCAGAAGTGCTGGCACTCGAAGCACTCGACTTCTACGCGCAGGGCGAAGCCATCGGTGCGGCGGCGCGCGGCGAGACGACCCGCGACGGCGGCCTGCCGATAAATCTGTCCGGTGGACTGAAAGCCAAGGGCCACCCGGTCGGTGCAACCGGCACCAGCCAAATTACCGAACTCACGCGCCTGCTCCGCGGCGACCATCACAACAGCGACGCCGTGGACGGCGACGTGGGTGTCGCGCACAACGCGGGTGGCACGGTTGCGAGTACGACGGTTCACGTGCTGGAGGTAAACCAATGAAGCGACACGACGCACGCGACGACGGCTTCGACGACTTCCTCGACGCAATCGAGTCGGGTGAAGGGTTCTATCTCGAATGCGAGAACGGCCACGGGTCGCTCCCGCCGCGACGACTCTGCCCGCACTGCGGTTCGGACGAGTTGGCGGAGGTTGCGCTACCTGAAACAGGGACAATCGAGACGTTCACCGTGGTTCGGGTAGCCGCGCCAGAGTTCGAAGCCGACACGCCCTACGTGACTGCTGTCGTAGACTTCGGCGGCGTTCGCGCGACGGGACAGATGCGTGGTGTCGAGGTAGACGCGGTCGAAACCGGCATGGAAGTCGAAGCAGGAATCGGCGAGACGGAGACGACGGGCGAGCGGATTCTCGTCTTCCACCCGCGCTAGAAAATTATCGCTTTTCGTGTCGTCGTTGCAGTTGTCGTCGCTTCGAGAGCGACTAGTGTAGTGCGAGGTCGGACGACGCTACGCTAGCTACTGCCGGTGCAACGCCGTGCAAACTCCGCAGACGGTCTGGTTCGCGTCACTCACCAGACCTACCGCAGTCCCCAAACCTCCCCGCGAACGGCGCCCGCCGTTCGCGTCCTGTGGGCTAGGTTCTCCTGCCGATTCTCGTGGACCGTGAAACTCTGAGAAGCGACACCGAAGTTCGGAGCGTTACGGTTCGGCTTCCCTCTCGCGCTCCGGTCGCTCGGTCAACTCGTCCAGCAGGACTTCGAGGAACGGACCCGGATGCTCGGCGTGTGGGAGCAGTCTCGCCTCGTCGAAGACCACCAGTTTCGTGTCGGCCGCCTCGGCCAATTTCTCTCCTTCTTCCAGCGGCGTCACGGTGGCGTCCCGACCCCAGACGATGGTAACGGGGACGTCCACTCTGGCCAGTTCCGCGCCGAGGTCCACGTCTGGGTCGAGATAGCCCGAGACGAACGAGGCAGGTGCGTAGCGTGCGCCGGGTTGATGGCTGGTCTCCCACTGGAAGTCCACGTCGCGCTCGGTGTAGCCCGCTTCGTCGGAGTAGGCGTCTCGATTGTCGAACCAGTGGAGCGACCGCTTGCTTGTCAGAAGGTTGAATAGCGTCTGACCGACGAGCGGCGAACGCATCACCGACCGAAGCCAGAGTCGGCGCGTGCCCGTGTCGGCCGTCGGGCAGACCAGAACCAATCGGGAGAACACCTCGGACTGTTGCTGAGCGAGCGCGGCGTACGACCCCGCTAGCGAGGAGGCGACGCAGGCGGCGTCGTCAGTCAGGTCCTCCGCGAAGTCGGTGACGAAGGCGGTGTACAGCGACGCCGAGTAGGTCAGCGGCGGCCGGTCCGAGCGGCCGAACCCTGGAAGGTCGGGCGCGATGACGTGGTGGGTCTTGCTGAGTTGTCTGAAAATCTGGTCGAACTCCTTGTTCGACGCCGCGGCGTGAACGCCGTGCAGGAGTAACAGGTCGGGGTCGTCTGGGTCGCCAGCCTCGGTGTACGCGATGTCGAACCCGCGCCAGCGGTAGGTCCGTTGCTCACCTTCCAGTGGCGGGGAGAGTTTCCCCGCTTTCCACGCGAGTAGCTTGTTGCCGAGTGCGGCCGCGCCGAGTCCGCCCACTGTCGCGGTGATGGCCCTCCGTAGCTTCATACGTGACTAGTCATCGTGGAGAGATTTAGCTTTTGTTGGCGGCCCACCCCTTTTTATCACATATTTAGAGAAGTATGAAACGGGTTTCAGTCCAGCACGCCCAACTGGTCGTAGAGGAATGCCCAGCGGTCGAGTTCTTCGGCGACCTGCATCGAGGTTGGTTTGCCGACGCCGTGGCCGGTTCCGTTCTCCGTGCGGAGCACAATCGGGGCGTCGCCCATCGTTGCCTCCTGCATCCGCGCGGTCATCTTTCGGGCGTGACACGGGTGGACCCGCGTGTCGCCAGCCGCAGTTCCGAACAGGACTGCCGGATACTCAACTCCCTCTTCGACGTTGTGGTACGGCGAGTACTCGCGGATGTACTCGAACGCTTCGGGGTCTTCCGGATGGCCGTACTCGGTAGTCCACGATTCGCCGAGCAGAAATCGGTGGAACCGGAGCATGTCGAGCAGGGGCACTTCCGAGAGGACTGCGCCGAACAGGTCGGGTCGCTGTGTCAGGGCCGCGCCGACGGTCAACCCGCCGTTCGACCGCCCTAGTGCCGCGAGTCGCTCGGAGTTGGTGTAACCCGACTCGACGAGACCCTCTGCGACCGCGATGAAGTCGTCGAAGGTGTGCTGTTTGTGTTCGCGCCGTCCGTCGTGGTTCCACTCCTTGCCGTACTCAGCACCGCCCCGCAAATTCGCCTGCACGAAGACGCCACCGTCTTCGAGGAACGGCGTTCTGAACCGGTCGAACTCCGGCGTCATGCTCTTTCGGAAGCCGCCGTAGCCGTAGAGAACCGTCGGATTGTCGCCGTCGTGCTCCACGTCCTCACGGTGGACGACGAACGCAGGGATTTCGGTTCCGTCGGCCGACTCGTAGAACTTCTGGCTGACGACGAGGTCCGCATTCCCGCTCGCGTCGAGCGCGGCTTCCCGCTCGCTGACGACTACTGTCTCGCCTGTCTCGGTGTCGCCACGAGCGACCCACGGCGGCCGGTCGAACCGTCGCGCTTGGAAGAACCACTCCGGGTCGTCCGGGTGACCGCAAAGTTCGCCCCGGTTCATGCCTGTGAACCCAACCAAGTCTACGTCGTGGCGGTGGGTTCCATCTAAGTCGTAGACCGCGAGCGACGAGTGGGCGTCCTGTTGACGATGAACCACCAGCGAGTCGTCGGCGACCACGAACTCTTCGAGGAGACTGTCGGACTCGGGGATCACTTCTCGGAGGTCCTCGGGGTCCAAGTTACGGTTGTCTACGTCGCAGGCTAGTATCCGTCGCTTCGACGCGTCGTAGTCCGAGAGGAAGTACAGCGTCCCGTCGGTGAGCGTCGGTTGGAACGACGCGTCTACGTCCGTGAGTATCGGTACGAGTTCGCCAGCGTCCGAATCTGCCAACTCGGCCGGTGTGCCATCCCAGCGGTACACGTCGCTCCGCGTCCATCCCTCCTGATACGCGACGACTAACGTCCCGTCGTCGATTTCGAGACCCGGCCACGCGTACTCGCTGATGTCGTCGGTCAACAGCGGGTCTTCGTCGGAATCGCTACCGAGTTCGTGGTAGCGAATTTCCTTGTCGAGTTGACCGCCGTCGGTTGCGGCCCCGGTCGTCACGTAGTAGAATCCGTCCTCGGTCCACGCCAGTCCTCGCGGTCCGGCGCGTCCGCAGTCGAGTAGCTCGTCTACGAGGTCGCCGGATTCGGTGTCTAGGACCCGCACGTCGTACTGCTCCTGGCCGCCCTCCGCGAAACCGTAGGCGACCAGCGAACCATCTGGAGAAGGATAGAACCAGTCGAGCGACGACGCGTCGTCCCACTCGTTCGGGTCCACGAGGACGCGAGGCTCCGCGTCGATTTCCGGGCGAACGAGCAGTCGCGCTCGGTCGTCGTCTGCGCGCTCGACGCGCTGGAAGTAGCCCGCGCTTCGCGGCACGACGACGCCGTGGTTGGGTACGTCGGCGAGCGAGCGGAATCGAGACTCTAAGGACTCGCGGGCGTCGTTTTCGAGAAACTTGTCGGCGTACTCGTTCTGGCGTTCGACCCACGCAGTTACCTCGTCGGTGTCGTCCTCTAACCAGCGATACGGGTCGCGTATCTCTTCGCCGTGGAGGGTTTCGACGACTTCGCGTCGCTCGGTCTCCGGAGGTTCGGGCATGGTTCCCAGTGTGAGTCGTGCTACAAAGTCTCTCGGGCGCAGGCAACCGTCTCGAAAGCAGGAACCGCTTCGGAAAGAGTGAAACCCCCCGAACCGGAACCTCCCCGCATGGTCGTTTCGAGCGCTCCCGGCAAGGTCTACTTGTTCGGGGAGCACGCGGTCGTCTACGGCGAACCGGCGGTCCCCTGTGCCATCGAGCGACGGGCACGGGTCACGGTGGAGAAGCGGGACGACGACCGATTGCGAGTCCACGCCGAGGACCTGAGCCTCGACGGGTTCACGGTCGAGTACAGTAGCGAGAGCGAGGAGACGCCCGACGTGAACGTCTCCGAATCGTTGGTCGCCGCAGGAGTGGGGTACATCGACGCCGCCGTCGAACAGGCCCGCGACGCGGCAGACGCGCCCGAGGTGGGCTTCGACATCACCGTCGAGAGCAAGATTCCCCTCGGTGCGGGTCTCGGCTCTTCGGCGGCAGTCGTCTGTGCGGGCATCGACGCGGCGACCCGGGAGTTGGGCGTCGAGTTGACGAGCGAGGAAATCGCCGAGCGCGCGTACCGAGCCGAACTCGAAGTACAGGACGGCGAAGCCTCTCGCGCAGACACCTTCTGCTCGGCGACAGGCGGCGCGGTCCGCGTCGAAGGCGACGACTGCCGGAGTATCGACGCACCGGACCTCCCCTTCGTCATCGGCTTCGACGGCGGTGCGGGCGACACCGGACAACTCGTCGCTGGCGTCCGCGCACTCCGCGAGGAGTACGACTTCGCGGCCGATACCGTCGCAAGCATCGGCGACATCGTGCGCTCCGGCGAAGAGGCACTCGCAGACGGTGACCTCGAAGAGTTGGGCCGACTGATGAACTTCAATCACGGACTGCTCGAAGCACTGGGCGTCTCCTCGCGCTCGCTCGACAACATGGTCTGGGCGGCCCGTGACGCCGACGCACTCGGGGCGAAACTGACCGGCGCGGGCGGCGGTGGCTGTATCGTCGCGCTGGACGAGAGCGATGGGACAGAGACGGCGCTGAAGTTCACGCCCGGTTGTGAGGCCGCGTTCCGAGCGGGGTTAGACACCGACGGCGTGCGCGTGGAGGAGGTCTGAGAGATGACTACCATCCTGAAACTCGGCGGAAGCGTCATCACCGACAAGGACCGCGCGGAAGCACTGGACGGCCCGGCGTTGGCTGACGCCGCGGACGCGATTGCGGAGTCGCCCGTCTCGGACCTCGTGGTCGTCCACGGCGGCGGAAGCTTCGGCCACCACAACGCCAGCGAACACGGCGTTTCGAAGACCGACGGCTCGAAAGATGCCGCTGCGGCGGTCGAAATCCACGGCGCGATGAAGACGCTGAACGACTTCGTCCTCTCGCGTCTGCACGAGCGCGACGTGCCAGCGGTGCCGGTGCATCCGTTCTCGGCCGCGAAGCGAGACGGAGCGGGAACGTTGGAGTTGATGACCACGCAAGTCGAGACGATGCTCGACGAGGGATTCGTCCCGGTACTGCACGGCGACGTTGTGGCCCACGAGGGGAAGGGTGTGACCATCCTCAGTGGTGACGAAGTGGTCACAGCAGTGGCTCAGGGTCTGGGTGCCGACCGGGTGGGCTTCTGCTCGACGGTGCCCGGCGTGCTGGACGACGAGGAAGCGGTGATTCCGGAGATTCGCTCCTACGACGAGGTAGCCGATTTCTTGGGTGGCAGTGAGTCTACAGATGTGACTGGTGGGATGGCCGGGAAGGTGCGCGCCCTGCTGGACTTGGGTGCGCCCGCGACGATTTTCGGTCCTGATGCTATTCGGGAGTTCTTGGGTGGCCAAGACCCCGGCACCCTCATCGACGGCGGCGAGTCGTAACTGTCGGCTTGGTGTTTTGGCTCGGCCCTTTCGGGTTAGTCGGACTGGTGGTTCCGGGGAGATTTTGGAGATACGGAACCAATACAGAACGTCCGAGATGGGTTGGTCTCGTTCTGATACTTGAACGTTCGTTTCTGCGAATACACGCGATACCGGGTTTGGTCACGGCGCGCGCTGGCGCGACCCCGCAAGGGAGTCGCGCCAACTCCGCGCGAGGGACGACTGAGCGAAGCGAAGGAGTCGGTTGGGGAGGGTGTGGCTCTCGCGGTGCTGTGCTGTGCGGAAGTGGCACCAGAAAAAGAAGATTCGAGAAATCAGCGCGCGTCGCGCGCTGATTTCTCGTATCCCTTTTTTGATCCATATTTTTTCGAGTGCCGAGAGACTCCGGCCCTCGAACCGTGCGAACGGCCTTTGGCCGTGAGCAGAGAGCGGTGCCGAGCGCCTCTATCGCGACGGCACCCGACGAGAAAAAAGGTGGTTAGTGGTCGTGACCAGTCATCTCGCCGAACGTCGTGCCGAAGCGTTCCTCGAAGAGGTCCATCGCCTTCTCCTCGTAGGCTTCGATTTGTGGGTCCGTCTCGCCGTGGGAGTGGTGAACGACGGCGTGGGCCTGCTGTGCGAGCGAGAGCATCGCCATGTCGCCCAGGACGTCCGCACCCGTCTCGCCCTCTTCTTGGAGCATCTCCACGAGGCCAGTCGGAATCGTCAGTTCGTCGCTGTCTCCGTCGGGGCTTTCGATGGTGTACGTCGTCGTCTCGACTTCGTCGGACATGCGTGGTAGTTTCAGGAGCGGACGTAAAGGTGTGCGGGTGTCGGGATAGAGAGTTGCTGTCCCGGATCTCACAGTCTATTTGCTACCAACCGCAGACAACATCCTCAGTATTACCGCTTAGAAAGCCCCCGACCGCTCCCGGTTGCTCTGCAGGATATTCGGCCTCACCGCACAGCACGGCGCGAATAGTGGCCCGCAGAGTAACCACGTCCTTCGGACGCGACCGGTCGGCCCCTTTCAGTCCACCCTTCAATTGGTCAAGCGAGCGTTCCCAGTGGCAGGTGTCACCGGACGAAACTATCGGTTGCTGAACCGCGAGAGTAGTCAGAAAGTCCTCAGTCGTCGCCTGCCGCCGCTTCCGCCGCCGGTTCCTCGGTTTCCAGTTCCACAGTTTCGAGATAGTCGTCGGCGTCGAGCGCGGCCTTACAGCCCATACCCGCGGCGGTGACAGCCTGTTGATAGTGGAAGTCCACTACGTCGCCAGCGCCGAAGATGCCGGGCACGCCTGTCTTCGTCTGGCCGCCGCCCTTGCCGCCCTCGGTCTGGATGTACCCCGCGTCGTCCATCTCGACGGCTGTGTCTTCGAAGTACTCCGTGTTCGGCGTGTGGCCGATGGCGACGAACATCGCGCCGACGTCCATCTCGAACTCCTCGGTTTCGGAGTCGTCCAGTTTCTCGCTCGGGCGACCCTCGGGATGGCGGACCATCGAGAGGTAGTCCACGCCCTCTTCGGGAGTGCCGTGGATTTCCGTGACTTCTGTGTTGCGCAGAATCTCGATTTCGCCCTCATCGACTTTCTCCTGCACGCGGTCGATCCAGTAGTCCTCGGCGCGGAACTCCTCGCGGCGGTGGACCAGATACACCTTCGAGGCGAACTTCGTGAGGAAGTTGGCCTCCTCGAAGGCGGCGTCGCCGCCGCCGACGACCACCATCTCCTCACCGCGGAAGAACGCGCCGTCGCAGGTCGCGCAGGTCGAGACGCCGTAGCCCATCAGGTTGTCCTCGCCCGGAATGCCGAGCGTGCGGGCGCTCGCACCGGACGCGGCGATGAATGCGTCGGTCGTGTAGACGTCGCCACTGGACAACTCGACGCGGTACGGTCGCTGGGAGTCGTCTACGTCTTCGATGACGCCGTGTTTGACCTCGGTACCGAACCGCTTGGCCTGCTCTTTCATGTTGTTGATGAGGTCCGGGCCACTGATGCCCTCCGGGAAGCCAGGGTAATTCTCGACCTCTGTGGTGAGGGTGAGTTGGCCCCCGGGTTCGTCACCTTCCAACACCAGCGGGTCGTTGTTCGACCGCGCGGAGTAGATGGCCGCGGTCAATCCTGCGATGCCGCTCCCGGCGACGATGAGTTTGCGGTGTTCGGTGGGGGCGTCTGCATTGGCGGACTCCTCACCACCGTCGGCACAGACAGTACCGAGTTTTTTGTCCAGTTCGCCAGCCTCGTCCAGTTCTTTGGTCTGGTCGAAGCCACCGATTAGTTCGTCGTCGATGAACACTTCGGGTGCCGTCTTCCGACCGTCGGCGCGCTCGACCATCTCCTCGAACAGGTCGTCGTCGCCGGTCACGTTGTACGTCTCGTACTCGACGCCTTTCGCGTCGAAGAGGTCCTTGGCCTTCTCGCAGTACGGACACTGCTCCTTTGTGTAAATCTCGACGTGCGGGTGTTCGCTCATAGTGCAATATTGATTCGGCCGGGCTATTTAGCTTGTGTTGTCCCCCCGACTTTCCGCTATCGGAGTCAGACTAACACCGAGTGATAACTCCGAACGCTTACCTACCGTCCACCCCACGAACCGTACATGGCCGCCGACCTCGAAGAGAAGACCGACCGCTACGAGGGCCTGCTCGCGGAGGCACTCGACGCCGCCGAAGTCGCGCCGCCCGAGGACACGCCGATGGGCGAGGCCGCCGCCGAGTGTCTGGAGATGGCCCAGTCGTATCTGGACGACGGCCGTCACTTCCGCGAGGAAGACGACCTCGTGAACGCGCTGGCCTCCTTTTCGTACGGTCACGCTTGGCTCGACGCGGGCGCACGCGTCGGTCTGTTCGACGTGCCACGCGAGGGACATCTCTTCACCGTCTGACTGTTAGAAAACCGGAAAATTGCGAGCGGTGTCGATGCGCTTACAAACCGGGCACGTGAGTGGGTAATCGATGGAGAGCGTTCTGTGGTACGTGTTGACCGGGACGCGGGGCGGTGCCAACCGCGCGCGTCTCCTGCGGGCCATAGACGAGCGTCCACGGAACGCCAACCAACTCGCGGAAGACCTCGACTTGGACTACAAGACGGTGCGCCATCATCTCGACGTGTTGATGGAAAACGACATCGTCCAGAATAGCGGCGACGACTACGGCGCGGTGTATCTCCCCACCGACCAAGCGCGCCACCACTGGGAGACGGTCGAGCAAATTATCGAGGAGGTAGAGTGATTATGGGTGAATTTGGGAAAGCGTATAACTGCCGGAACTTACAACGGAGATACGAATGGGCCTGCTAATCGACGCCGCACGCGTGGCAACGGCGCTGAACACGGTGCTGTTAGCTATGCTGACCTACGTCTGGGCCCGCAACTACCTCCAGTTCCGCTCGAAGCATACGCTGGGACTGAGCGTCTTCTCTATCCTGTTGCTCGCAGAGAACGCACTGGCGTTCTACTACTACATGCTGGACCCACTGCTCGCAGGGTGGTTCAGCACCGCCGTTCCGGCCCCCGCGTGGCGTGCGATGCTCATCCTCCACATCCTCGAATTCGGCGCGCTGGTGTTTCTGACCTGGGTGACGTGGGACTGAACTGGAATCGAGCCAGAATCGAAATTTTGGGTCGTGTCTTCTCGCGCGTGGAAAGTCGAATCAGTCGAAATAGCCGACTCCCGAGAGAGAACGCAGTGCAGACATATTCCAAATAAAAATAACGTTTTTAGCCAATTTCCAATATAATACACAAAATTCGAGATGAAATTGGGTGAGAGTTCGGGAAATCCACTTTGGTGTCTTCGGCCTCGTTCTGCCTGTGCGCTACGGCGCACGGATTCACCGATGGTAGACCGAACCCAATCCGACGACGACGCGGCCGCGAGCATCGAGGCGATAACCGAGAGCGCGCAGGAGCAGTTGACCTCCCGGCGCGGCTTCCTCGCAGGCTCGGCCACTGCACTCGGCGCGGTCGGGGTGTCGGGCACCGCCATGGGGCAACTCGCTGGTGGGCAGACCGACAAGTCCGGAGCGCCCGCGGCACAGGACGAGGACGGCGCGGAGAAGAGCGACGAGACCTCTGACATAGACATCCTCAACTACGCGCTGACCCTCGAACACCTGGAAGCGACGTTCTACCAACAAGGCGTAGAGGAGTTCGACGCCGAGGAGTTCCGAGACGCCAACTTGGGCTGTGACGTGCCCGACGCGACCCGTGAACAGATTCCGATGTGGGTCGAAACTGTCGGCGAACACGAAGCGGCCCACGTCGAGCAGATAACGAAGGTCATCGAGAAACTCGGCGGTGACCCCGTCGAGGCCGCCGAGTACGACTTCGGCTACGAGTCACCAGCCGAGTTCCTCGGCGTGGCGAAAGCCCTCGAAAACACGGGCGTCGCGGCGTACGCCGGTGCCGCGCCGTCCATCGAGAGCGACAAACTGCTCGCGGCCGCAGTGTCGATTCACAGCGTCGAAGCGCGTCACGCGGCGTCGCTCAACTACGTCAACGACGCCTCGCCGTTCCCCAACGCGTTCGACGAGGCGAAGTCGATGGAGAAGGTCAAGGAGATAGCCAGCCAGTTCATCGTGAAGTCTTGAGGCGGTAGTTCACAAGAAAGAGGGTCGGAGCCAGCCAGAGACAACCACTGCGCCCACGTTCGAACGTGCTATCCCGGGTTGTGGGACGAATTTGGGTGAGAGTTCGGAAAATCTTCTTTTAAAATACAGACTCCGTTTGAATCGTGCCGGACAGGCACAGAACGACCATGAGCGACCACGAGGGGGACGAATGGGGAACCGGGGAGCAACTACGAGAACTCGCACCGACGACTCGGCGTGCGTTTCTCGAAAGTTCGGCGAAAGTCGGCGGCGGGGCACTCGCGCTGTCGCTGGGCGGGGCGGGAGCGGTCGCCGCTACCGGCGGCCAAGAGTCCGAGGACGGCCCGAGCGACGTGGACATCCTGAACTACGCGCTGACGCTCGAACATCTGGAGTACGCCTTCTACCGCGACGGCCTCGAACAGTTCAGCGAGGGCGACCTCGCGCAGTCGAAGTCGATCCGACGACTCACGAAGGGTGTGCAGTACTCGGTGACGGACCTACTAGAAGTCGTCCGCGACCACGAGAAGGCCCACGTCGATGCACTGACCGAAGTCGTGACCGACCTCGGTGGCGAACCGGTCGGCGAAGCAGAGTACGACTTCGGATACAGCAACGCGACGGAGTTCGTGGCGATTGCACAGGCACTGGAGAACACAGGTGTCGCGGCCTACGCCGGTGCCGCACCAGCTATCCAGAACGACGAGATTCTGTCGGCTGCGCTGTCGATTCACAGCGTCGAGGCCCGACACGCTTCCATCCTGAACTTCGCCAACGGGGACTCGCCGTTCCCCGACGCCTTCGACCCAGCGCAGTCGATGGAGGAAGTCATAGAGATAGCGAGTCAGTTCATCGTCGAAGGCTGAACCACGGCGGCTCTTTTTCTTGGTCCCGGATACTTCGGCCCTTCTTCCGAAAACGAGCAGACCACCAGCTATTGGGGTGGCCCAACCGAACGCGAAAACCGACTACCCAACCGACAGGGGAAACGAAAGGGGGCTTTCGAGGTGGTCACAGCCACGTCTAATTCGTCGTCAGCACCGAAACCAGCCCGAAACTAATTCTTACGAACCGCTACCCGAGCACGCCGAAACCGAACAACGGGCCGAAGACGACGTGCAGAAGCACGCCGACGATGAGCGCCGGTATCGTGGTGTAGATGGACGCGACGATTGCGGCCGTCTTGTCCACCGCGATGAGCGGGAACAGCGCGTCGCCGTCCTGACTGATGGCGTTTGCCGTCAGTGCCGAGAACGGAATCGCACCCTCGGCGTAGACGCCAGCGAGGACGATTTGCGGGCCACAGCCCGGGATGAGGCCGACTAGCGCACCCGCGATGGGTGCGAGCAGGCCAGCGGCCGCAGCGACCGCACCGATGTCGATGCCGGTGAGGAGGATGCCGTACTCGTAGAGCAGGTACGCCGTCAGCACCCAGACGGTGACGAAACTGGTCTCCATCGCGGCGTGGACCAGTGTGTCGTATGCGTCGGCGAACGACTCGCGGGCGCGTCCGACTTCGCCGTCACCGAGATAGCGGCGACCGACGAAGTAGAGGAAAAAGGACAGTGTCGTCCCGGTGATACCGACCACCGTGAACGCACCGTCGAACGTCGGTCCGAGTTCGAGCGCGACTTCTGGGGCACCTGCGAGGAGGTACATGACCCCCAAGGCGAGTGCGGACCCGGCCGCTACCCACCACGCGGCGTGCGCGGCGTGCGAGATGGGCGTCAGGATGGCCGACTCTCTCGCTGGTTCGTGGTCGTGGTCACAGCTTGCATCGTGGTCGTAGTCACGGCTTGCGTCGAAGTCGTGGGGACCGCTACTGACGCCACCAGTGGCGACGCCGCCGTCGGTGGCCGCCCTCCGGTCGAGTTTGCTGACCGCGGCATCGACGCGACCGACGCCGAGACCGAACTTGTCGATGGCGTAACCGAAGACGACTGCCGTAGCGAACGCGATACCGTAAGCGTACAGCGCCGCCTCCGGTGCGAGCGCGAAGATGACGAACGCCGAGTCGCCAGCCGTGGCGATGAGCGTCGCCACGACGGTCCCGAAGCTAACAGAGCCACGGACGTACAGCGGCATCATCACGATTGCGCCGCCACAGCCGGGCGTGAGTCCCATCGCCGCACCAGCGAACGGTTGGAAGCGTTCGTTTTCTTCGAGTCGTTCGACCAGCGCGCCGCCGGTTCGATACTGCACGTAACTGAACAATAGGACGGTGACCGCGACGAACGCGCTGACTTGCACGTAACCGTCGCGCACCGACGCGACGAATATCTCGACTATTTCGTTCATTCGCACTCCAGACGGGGTAGCCGACTGTCCGACAGTAGATTAGACATATCTAAAAGTTATTTTAGTACACCCAAATTTATAGTTTGCGGTTCCACGTATCGCCCACCCCACATTTCTGCGACAAGTTTTTTCTACCAGTCTCGCACATACTCAGGTGTATGAACGAAACGTACGTGCGACTGTTGTGTCCAGAGTGTGGCAAGGATTGGGAGGAAGGCCCGGACGCCCTCCCGTCCACCGACGAGATGTTCCACTGCCCGAACTGTCACGCGTCACGTCGGACGGCCGAGTTCACGCGAACCGAGCGTGACTTGGAGACGCTGAAGCAGTTCAAGTAGTGAGTCGCCGGACGTGCGTCGCGTTTCGAACGCAACGTCCACGTTCTTCTCGGGCCGAGTACGTCGAAGCGAAGCGTCGACTGTCGTGAGTCGCTTCGACAGGAAGACCGTGTTCTTGCTACGGGAGCGCCCGACGCGCGACGAGCGCGCGCGAGAAAAACCGACCCATTTTCCTCCGATTTCTGCGCGGAAACGTTTCATGACACGCAGTTCCTGTCGAGTATGGGGACTTCGTTCCAAGCAGAGATATTATTCGTTCGATAGTACCTATTTTCGATATCCGTCGAATCAGACCGTGAGAAGGCTGCAAGATTCCGTATTCTCTGGAAGCGAACGGAACGGTATGGAACGATTTGGCAACGGTAGGTTATCGATTATTTCGTTCGTGAACAGTTCTCAAACGGAGGAGTAATCCGTAACCCGTGTTAACGGGACTCAAGATAATACTATAACCCTGCAACCGTTAGCCTTGGTTGTCCATGAAGAAGCAGGAACTCATTCACCTTCACGGCCTGCTCGCAGAGGTCGGAAGCTACTACGAAGACGAGAACGGCATGAACGTAGACCTCAGCGAGTACGACTCTCTCGGTGTACGACCGACATCGATCCACAAATCAAAAACTGACCACAAGGCCGCTGTTTTTGCGATGGCGAAATCAATTACGTCCGAGATGACCGAAGTCGAGAGCGGCGAGAAAGTCGCTCCCAAGGCCGACTGAAACGCAGTCGCGGTAGTCGATTCCTCACTACGGTAGCAACTCCCTACTAGCGGTGCGTAACGATGCGTTTGGTCTCGATACGTACTCGATTGACCTCGAAACGTATGCGACGCGGAGTCGTCGCTGAACGAATTTCGACTTCGCCAGATATTCGCTAGATAATCTGCAAACAGGTCAGTCGTCACAACCCGACCCGGTCGTCGCAGGCCAGTCCCGGTCGTCGAACTCCTTTACTCGATGAGGTCTTCGAATTCGGGGAGGACCTCGTCGTCCGTCCCGTCGGACGCTGTTTCGGCCTCCTCGACTTCTTCTTCCTCGTCCTCATCGTCCTCGTCGTCGTCTTCCAGCACGGTGACGTCGAGTATCGACAGGGGGATGTTTTCGAGTCGTTGACCGATCTCCTTGCGAGCGATGCGCGAGGCGTGTTCCTCGCGTTCGACGTTGAAGACCGTCATCTCTAGTTCCAGCGCGACCAGACTCTCGTCGGCGGCGATGAACGCGGGGTCCAACTCCTCACCACAGTGCGGACAGGACCGCTCGCCCATGTTAATCTCGACGTAGTTCAGGTCGGGGTTGAGCAACTCTCCGGTCTTCGAGATGGCGATTCGTACCGCCTCGTCCGAGGTCTCGACGTCGTAGACCGGGACTGCGGCCTCCACGACAACACTGCAGTTCATGGTCGCATCAAACTTGTACGGCCACCAGTATTAACGTTGGCCCTAAACCGAAAGTTTTCAAGTACCCCGGCCCTTTCTGACCGGCGATGGATTCCGGTTCGATAGCCGTCGCGGACCTGTCCGGGGGGATAGACCTCCAATCGACGCTGGAGAGTGGCCAGAGCTACCTCTGGCGGCGCGAGGACGGTCAGATGTACGAAACGGCTGCTGCCTACGGCGGGTCTGCGTGGTACTACACGGTCCTCGACGACGAAGTCCTCTGGGTGCGCCAGCGCGATGGTCTGTTGGAGTGGGAAGCCAGTACTGATGCTGAAGACCTACTGTTCGACCTCCTGCGACTGGACGACGACTTAGACGCCATCGTCGAAGCGACTCCGGGGGGCGAACTGCTCGACGAAGCGTACGACGCCTACCGCGGGATGCGAATCGTCGAAGACCCCTTCTTTCCCTGCCTGATTTCGTTCATTTGCTCGGCTCAGATGCGCGTGAGTCGCATCTACGACATGCAGGTCGCACTCGCCGAGGAGTACGGCGAGGCGGTCGAGTTCGACGGCAAGACGTACCACCAGTTTCCGACACCGGAGCGACTGGCGACGGCGAGCGAGTCGGAGCTACGCGGCTTAGGACTCGGCTATCGTGCGCCGTACGTCCAGCGAACTGCAGAGTTGGTCGCTTCGGGTGAGGCGACGGAGAGCGACGTTCGCGGACTGGAGTACGAAGCGGCCCGCGACGCGATGCAGGCGTTCGTCGGCGTCGGCGACAAGGTGGCCGACTGCGTGCTACTGTTCTCGCTGGGGTATCTGGAGGCAGTCCCGCTCGACACGTGGATTCAGACTGCGATTGCGGAGTACTACCCAGAGTGCGACTGCGGGTCCTATGCGGAAACTTCGCGGGCGATTCGCGCAGAATTTGGTGGGGAGTACGCCGGGTACGCCCAGACGTACGTGTTCCACTATCTGCGGAATCGGTAGTAGAAGTTGTTCTGAGGTACTTTCGGAGCATCGCAATGGTGGACTGAAACAACTAACGAGTCACGGAAGACAGAGGGGTAGCTACTGTCGTCACCACACGAAGAGAGGTGTCAGCAAACGGAAAATCGGACGGCGCAGTGAAGCTAGCTACTGCCGAAACCAAGGAGACCGTACCGCACCGCGAGAGCCACACACCTCCCCAGCCGATTCTCTCACTCGCACCTGCGGCGCTTCGTTCAGTCATCCCTCGCGCGGAGTTTGGTGCGACCACCCTGGGTCGCACCAGCGCGCGCCATGACCCAAGGACAGGTATCGCGCATTTTCACAGCCGGGCGGCGTGCGCTAGTCGCACCCCTCGGGCGCGACAGCATGTCTTTCGGACCCGAGGACCGCAGTCGGCTGGGGAAGCGTGTGGTTGCGGTATTCTAAGCACCGGCAGTAGCTAGCTTTTATACTATCCTGTCGTAAGTAGCAACCTCCGAGACACGACCAATCCTCACCGAAGTACTTCATCAGACGGAACCAACTAGTCGCCACACGGCATTTACCGCTCCCGAACGAACCCAAAACCATGCCAAATAACGGCGACAGAACTCGCGCACACGTCTTCGTCTCCGGCAACGTTCAGGGCGTCTTCTACCGGGCGAACACGCGCGATACGGCCCGCGAGAAGGGCATCGACGGCTGGGTGAAGAACCTCTCGGACGGCCGCGTCGAAGCCGTCTTCGAAGGCCCCGAATCGACCGTCTCCGAGATGGTCGAGTGGTGTCACTCCGGTAGTCCCGCCGCGAGCGTGGACGACGTGGAAGTCGAGTACGGTGACCCCGAGGGGGAGGACGGGTTCGAGGTTCGCCGCTGAGAGTCCACCCGACCCACCTCGTAGCGGCAGGCTTTACGAGCGTTCCCGACGAAATCCCGGACATGATTTCGTCCGACCGGATGGCGCAGGTAGACGAGAACGCCGCCGCACTCGGCGTCCCTCAGAAGCAGTTGATGGAGTCGAGCGGGAACGCCGTCGCCCGCGAAGTTCGCGCAGTCGCCGACCCCGGGGCACGGGTCGCTATCGTCGCAGGCCGCGGCAACAACGGCGGTGACGCCTTCGTCGCTGCTCGCTTCCTAGACGAGTACGACGTGTCGGTCCACCTCTTGGGGAGACCCGGAACCATCTCGACAGATATCGCCCGCGAGAACTGGGACGCGCTCGAACAGGCACGCTACGCCAGCCAAACAGTCACCGACTCCCGGAGCTTCGAGTTGCCCGACTGTGACGTGGTTGTAGACGCCATGCTCGGTACCGGCGTCACTGGCGCGCTCCGAGAACCCGAGGCAACCGTCGCGGAACGAATCAACGACGCCGACGCGGCAGTCGTCGCCGTGGACGTGCCCTCGGGAATCAACGCAGACACCGGCGAAGCACCGGGAGTCGCCGTCGAGGCAGACCGAATCGTCACGTTCCACGACGAGAAACCCGGCCTGTCGAGCCTCGACGCCGACGTGACCGTCGCCGACATCGGCATCCCCGCGGCCGCAGAACGACAGGTCGGACCGGGCGACCTTCGCCCCATCCGCTCTGGACGCAAGTCCGAGGACGCCCGCGCCTACGTCATCGGTGGCGGGCCGTTCACCGGTGCGCCCGCATTGGCCGCCCAGTCGGCGATGCGAGCGGGTGCAGACCTCGCGTTCGTCGCCGCGCCCGAGACGGTCGCCGACCAGATTCAGGGCTACGCAGAAGACCTCATCGTCCAACCGTACGAGAGCGACCGACTACGGCCCGAGCGAGTGAGCGACATTCTCGATACCGCAGAGAGTTACGACGACGTGGTCGTGTTGGGTCCGGGACTCGGGAGCGCCGACGAGACGCTCGAAGCAGTTTCGCAGTTTCTCTCCGATTTCTCCGGTCGCGCTGTAGTCGATGCAGACGCTCTCGCAGTCGTCGCCGACGTAGATACAGACGCGACACTGGTCTGTACGCCGAACCGGAGAGAGTTGGCGAAGATGGGCGGCCCGGAAGTCGAGAGCGGCGAGGAAATGGCCGACTACGCCGACGAAATCGAAGCCCTTGCCGCCGAGTTAGGCCATGTCGTGCTGGCCAAGGCGAAAGACGACGTGATAACCGACGGCGAGGAGACGCGAATCTGCCGAACGGGGACCCCCGGCATGGCCGTCGGCGGAACCGGTGACTTGCTCGCAGGCGCGACCGCCGGACTGCTCGCGGCCCACGACCCCTTCCAGTCAGCGTGCATGGCCGCCTACGCGAACGGCCGGTCTGCCGAACTGCTGGACGACTGCTACAAGGACGGACTGCTCGCTTCCGACATGCTTGAGACCCTGCCGCGGGCACTGTGGGGTAACGATGACGAGTGACGGAAGCGACGACGGCCAGACAGACGACGCCAACGACCTCACCCACACCGACGAGGAGGGCGAAGTCCAGATGGTGGACGTAGGCGACAAACCCGACTCTCGACGGCGGGCGGTCGCGGCGGGCGAAATCAACCTTCAGCCATCGACCATCGAAGCCATCCGCGACAACGCGCTCGGCAAGGGCGACGTACTCGCCACCGCGCGAGTCGGTGCAGTACAGGCGGTCAAGCACACGTGGGAGACGATTCCGATGTGCCACCAGATTCCGATTTCGAACGTCGAGACGAGTTTCGAACTCTACGACGAGCGCGTGACCGTGGAAGTCGCCGTCGAGACGACCGGGAAGACGGGCTGTGAGATGGAGGCGCTTGAGGGCGTGACGACCGGCCTGAACGTCGTCTGGGACATGGTGAAGGCCGCCGAGAAGGACGACGACGGCCAGTATCCGGACACCTCCATCGACCGAGTGCGCGTCGTCGAGAAGTCGAAGGAAGTGGTCTGACGCCCCACGACGCAGAATCGCCAGATTGGACGTCCCACAGAGTCCCCGGCGCGACCTGAAACTCCTTTAGCTACCGCCCGCATAGGCCGGGCATGAACTCGACGCCTGGGCCGAGCGAAGCCCACCGCTCTCCAGACGAAGCGTTCGCACTCCTCGGCAACGAACTCAGAGTGGAGATACTACGGACGCTCGGCGCGGCAGAGCAACCGGAGGACACGCACCGCGACACGCACGGCCGCTCGTTCTCGGAGTTGTACGAGCAGGTGGACGCACCCAACACCTCGCAGTTTTCCTACCACCTGAGCCAGTTAGAGGACGTGTTCGTCTGGCAGGCCGACGACGGTTACCGACTGACCCACGCGGGCCAGAAAGTCGTGCGAGCCATCTTCGCGGGAACGTACAACGAGCGACCGGAGTTCGAACCGGTGGAACTCGACGGCGTCTGTCCGGTCTGCGAGGCGACGACGTTCGTGGTCGCACACGAACAAGAACTGCTCACGATTCGGTGTGACGAGTGTGAGACTCGCCTCCTCTCTTATCAACTCGCGCCCGGCCAGACCGAGAATCGGACGCCGGAGGAAGTCGTCGAGAGTGCACAGCGACACGTCCGTGACGAATTCTCGATGGCTGTCGAGGGCGTCTGTTTCGAGTGTTCCGGGCGAATGCACTCGCAGGTCCAGCCGGGCAAAGAACCGCTTCCGAACGTCTTCCTCGAAGTCGCAACGTGCGAGCGATGTGGTCACAAACTCACTGCCCCGATAGCGGCCCGGGTGACGTACCATCCCGCAGTCATCTCCTTCTGCTGGGAGCGCGGCGTAGACGTTACGAACGAGGCGTTCTGGGGACTGTTCACCCGGTTCCACGTGGACTGCTGGGAGACGGAGTGTCTCTCGACTGACCCCTATCGGTTCCGCGTGACCGTCTCGCTCGACGGCGACGAACTCCGGACAGAACTCGACGCGGACCTCGAAATCGACGCCATCGAGACGGTCGAAAGTCACTCGGTCGAAGCAAGCGCGTTCGAGTCTGCGCCGGACGCCAGCCAATCGTGAGGACACGACTCGACAGAAGTGTAAGACTGTTTTCTCGAATGAGTTAAAGCGACGAGGGTGAGTCAGGCGAGCAACCGCAAGCAGTCGCGAGGGGTTTATACGCGGAGCTACAGCGCGTTTTAGTTGTCGAACCGTCAAAATGTAAAAAGATAGGAAGGAATATACGGAGGACGGCCGTGCCGACTGTTACGACAGTATGGCCGCTATCGAAACTGACGCCCTGACAAAACAGTTCGGCGACGACGTTCTCGCCGTGGACTCGCTCGACCTGGCCGTCGAACGCGGAGAGATATTCGGCTTCCTCGGCCCGAACGGGTCAGGGAAGTCCACGACCATCAACCTCCTGCTCGACTACGTTCGCCCGACCGAAGGGAGTGCGACGGTACTGGGATACGACACCCGAGACGAGACGCAGGCGATTCACCAGCGCATCGGCATCCTGCCGGACGCCTTCGACCTCTACGACCGCCTCGACGGCCGGAAACACGTCCAGTTCGCTATCGACTCGAAGGCGACCGACGACGACGCCGACGAAATCCTCGACAGAGTCGGACTCGACGCCGAGGACGCCGAGAGACCTGCTGGCGACTACTCGAAGGGGATGGGACAACGTCTCGCGCTCGGGATGGCGCTGGTCGGCGATCCCGACCTCCTGATTCTCGACGAACCATCCTCGGGATTGGACCCGCACGGAATCCGCGAGATGCGCGACATCATCCGCTCGGAAGCGGAGAACGGCACGACCGTCTTCTTCTCCAGCCACATCCTCTCGCAAGTCGAAGCGGTCTGTGACCGCGTGGGAATCATGAACCGCGGACGACTCATCGCCGTAGACACTATCGCGGGACTCCGCGAGGCCGCCGAAACCGGTTCGACGCTGGAGCTTACCGTGGACCGCGTGCCCGAACTGGACCTGTCCGACATCGAGGGCGTGAGCGGGACGACCGTCGATGGTCATCTCGTCTCCGCGACGATTACCGACACGACCGCGAAGGCGAAGCTAATCAATCGCGTCGAGGCCGCAGGCGCGACCGTCACCGACATCACCTCGAAAGAGTCGTCGCTGGAGGACCTCTTTACCTCCTACACGACCGGTGCAGACGACCAGCGAGTCGAATCGGAGGTGTCGCTATGAGTTGGCTGGTCGTCGCCCGCAAGGACTTCGAGGACGCCGTGCGCTCGAAGATGCTCTGGTCGATAATACTGTTGTTCGTGCTGGCAACTGCCGGGACGATAGCCGCCCTCGACCAAGTGCTCGAACTCGACGCCGACGGTGCGACCCAACTGCTCACCCTTCCTGCAGGCCTCATCATCCCGATATCGGCACTGGTGGCGGCGTACCTCGCCATCGCGGGCGAACGCGAATCGGGGAGTATCAAGATTCTCCTCGGACTTCCGCACACCCGTCGAGACGTCGTGGTCGGGAAGCTTCTCGGCCGTGCAGGCGTCGTCGCGGCCGCCGTGGTCGTCGCCTTCGCCGTCACGGGGGTCGTTCTCGCCGCACTGTACGGGACGGTTTCGTTCGGCCAGTTCGTCATGCTCACACTGTTGACCGTCCTGTTTGGAACGACGTTCGTCGGCATCGCGGTGGGCATTTCGGCCACGTCGGCATCGCGTTCCCGGGCCATGGCCAGTGCTGTCGGCGTATTCGTTCTCTTCCAGATACTCTGGGACTACGTTCCAGCGGCCATCTACTACGTCGCCGAAGGGACGATTCCGGGAGTCGGTAAACTTCCGGCGTGGTACTACCTTCTCGTGACGCTCAATCCGAAGAACGCCTACACGACGGCCTCAGACCTCTTCCTCACGGGCGGCGCGATGGCGGCCGCGAACGGCGGCCAAAGCATGACGATGGCCGACCGCGTTATCGGCGAGGTGCCGTTCTACCTCGAAAGCTGGTTCGGCCTCGTCGTGCTAGCCATCTGGCTCGTCGTGCCCGTCGCACTCGGCTATCTCGCCTTCGAGCGCGCAGACGTCAGCTAAGTCCGCAGTAACGAACCTACTCGGTCTTCCGCTCGACGATTGCCAAACAGCCCGGAACGGCTTCGACAGCCTCGAAGGTTGTCTCCCGAATCTCTCGAATCGCCCATTCTTCCCCGCCGAAGGCCGCTCGGACGTCCGACTCCGAGACGGGTCGTGGTCCCCCGCCTTCGGGCGCATCTTCGCCGAACGAGAGGACGAACGCCGACCCGCCGGAACGGAGGACGCGAGCGAGTTCGTCGGCGTATCGTTCTCGCTGGTCGTCCTGAAGGGCGTGGAAGAGACCGGAATCGACGACGGTGTCGAACGACCCCGCCTCGTCTCGGAGGTCGAGTACGTCCCCGACGCGGAAGGTCACGTCGAGGTCGCGCTCCCGGGACGTTGCTTTCTCGTTCGCTCGCCCGATTGCTTCTGCCGAGAAATCGACGCCCACCACTTCGTAGCCCTGCTCGGCGAGGTAGATGGCTTCCGTGCCGGTGCCACAACCCACGTCGAGGACGCGGCCCTCGATTTGGCCTGCGTCGGCGAGACGGACGAACGCCGATTGTGGTTCGCCGGTGTCCCACGGCACGCCGTCGTCGTACACGTCGCCCTCGTACGCTTCGTCCCACCACGCGGCGGGGTCTTCGGTGGCGGAGTCGTCTTCGAACTCGTCGGACATGCACCGGAATTTCAGACGGGTGAACAAAAGCCGGCCGATTAGCGGACCGCTTGAGCGACCGCTCAGAGGTCGGTACGCTGGAACCGGAGGTGGCCGAGAACGACCGGCACGACGACCCACGCGGCGAGGAGGACGAACATGAACCAGTCTTGGAGGTAGAACGGAACCGGTCCCGAGACCTGTGCCGCTATTCCGCCTGCCTGTCCTCCTGCTTGGCCGGTGGCGGCGTTCGAACCTGCCTCCAGCACCGAGTTGACGAGTTGCCCGAACGCGGCCGAGGGGTTGAGTCGCTCGACCAGCAACTGCCACGCCGGAACCGTCGCACCCGGCACCGGCAGGCTCCCAGTTCGGAGGTACGTCAACCCGAGCGAGACTAGGTCCCACAGGAGCGCGAAGACGAAGAAGACGCCGATGGCCAGCGCCATCGCCCGCGAGCGGGTACTCGTCGCCGCGGAGATGCCGACCGCGATACCGACGAACGCGACGCCGAGCAGTGCAGTGAGCGCAGTCACAGAGAGGAACTTGATTACTGGGAGTTCGCCGTAGACGAGCGCGCCGACCGCTCCGGCGACGAGGAATCCGGCGACGACGCCGACAACGACGACGCCCGAGCGACCGACCAACTTGCCGAGGGTCACGTCCGACCGCGAGTGGGGCGCGCCCAGCAGAATCTTGATGCTACCGGACTCGCGTTCGCCCGCGATGGCGAGGTACGCCGCCACCAGCGCCGTAATCGGCACGAGCGTCTTCGCGAACTCGGTGGCGACGCCGTATCCCGTGATTACCGAAAGGTCGTCCGAGAGCAGACTCGGGACGAAGACCGAGAGCGCGATGAGACCCGCGAAGAGCGCGACGATTCCCCACAGCATCCGCGAGCGCACGGCGTCCTCGAAGTCCTTGCGGGCGACGACGGCCCAACTCATCGCCGCACCTCCTGCGTCGCTGGACAGGGCACTTGCGTCATGCCTGCACCTCCTGTGGTTCCTCCAGCGTGTACGTCGTGAACAACTCCTCCAGCGAGGACTCTCTGGTCTCGATGTCCCGGACGGTCGCGCCCGCCTCCCGAACCCGGTCGATGACCGCGATTTTCGCCGCCGGGTCGAGACACGTCGCTCGGACCACGCTGTCTTCGACGGTGATACCATCGACACCCTCGATTGTGAGCGTCTCGAAGTCTGCCGGAACCCTGTCCACTGTGAGTTCGATGGTCGAACCGGTGCCTATCGAGTCGCGCAGTCCGTCGATTGTATCGACGGCGACCAGTTGGCCGTCGTTCAGGATGGCGACCCTGTCGCAGACTGCCTCGACTTGCCCGAGGATGTGGCTAGAGAAGAAGATGGTCGTCCCCGACGCCGCGAGTTCGCGGACGATGCGCCGAATCTCTCGCGCGCCGTTCGGGTCGAGCCCCGTCGATGGCTCGTCCAGAATGAGCAAGTCGGGGTCGCCGACCAGCGCCATTCCGAGGACGAGACGCTGGGCCATCCCTTTCGAATACCCGCCGACGGCTCTGTCTGCATCGTCGGCGTCGAGACCTACCAGTTCGAGAATTTCGGCTGGGTCGTCCTCGACGCCCTTCGAATCCCGCATGAACTCGACGTGCTTGCGCCCCGACAGTCGGTCGTACAGCCCGTAGCCGTCTGGCAGGATGCCGATGCGCTGGTGGATCTCGGTCGGCTCCTCCTGTGCGTCGTAGCCCAAGACGCGTGCGGTACCGCTCGTCGGCCGGACGTAGTCCAACAACATGTCGATGGTCGTGGACTTTCCCGCGCCGTTCGGCCCGAGGAAGCCGAACACTTCGCCCTCCTCGACGGTGAGGTCCAGCGAGTTCACCGCGAGTACGTCCTGCCCGAAGCGTTTCGTCAACCCCTCGGTTTCGATTACCCCCATACCGGTAGCTACGCCGTTCTCCTAATTATAGCTACGCGACAGTTACAGACGGCGAACGTGAAGAATTACGGCGACGGTGCGTCTGCATCCGCCAGTTCGCCCGCCTTCGCACGTGACTGTTGGACGATAGATGGTCGCGCTTCGAAGTCCACGACGACCTCGTCGTTGGCGTAGTTCACGTCGCCCACTCGGGCGTGGTCGTGGAGCCACGAGACGACGCTCATGGTGTCTTCCGTCATCGGGAGGACCAGTCGCTCGCGCTGCCAGTCGGGGAGTTCGTCGTCGATGCGTGCCCGAAGGCCCTCCAAGTTCAGTTGCTCCTTGCCGCTGACGGCGAGTGGGTTCGGTGCGAGCGCGGAGAGTGCCTCCTGTTTCTCGGCGAGTTCGTCGTCGCTGACGGCGTCTATCTTGTTCAGCACCGTGACGATGGGTGCCTCGTTGCGCTCGTAGAGCGTGTCGTGACAGGTGACGAGTTTGTCTCGAATCTCTTCGATGGGTTCGCTCACGTCCACGACGAGCAAGACGAGGTCGGCGTAGTACACCGCATCCAGCGTCGATTGGAACGACTCGACCAGCCAGTGCGGCAGGTCGCTGATGAACCCGACTGTATCGGTCAAGAGGACGTCGCGGCGCTCCATGTCCATCTTGCGAGTCGTCGTGCCGAGCGTCGTAAAGAGGCGGTCCTGCGCTTCGGCCGTCTTGTCGAGGTCCGGGTGCAACTCGTCGTTCTGGCCGAGTTCGAGGTCTGCCGCGAGACTCTGCATCAGCGTCGATTTCCCGGCGTTCGTGTAGCCAGCCATCGCCACGAGGTCGAAGCCAGACTCGCGGCGTCGGTCCCGGCGATTCGCCTCCGTGAGAGCGATGTTGTCGAGTTCGTCCTTGATATTGGAAATCTGGTCTTTGATGTCCTGTTCGCGGCTCTCGTCGTACTCACCGAGACCCATGAACCCAGGGCGCTCGTCGCGCTTGGCGAGACTCGTCTTCGCCTCCGCACGCGGCAGTTCGTACCGCAGTTCGGCGAGTTCGACCTGTAGTTGCGCCTTCCTCGTCTGTGCACGCTGACCGAAGATTTCGAGAATCAGCCGGAATCGGTCGATGACCCGCGTCCCTTCGGGGAATTTCTGACCGAGGTTGTACGTCTGGTACGGACCGAGTTCGTTGTCGAAGATGACGATTCCAGCACCCGACTCGACGGCTGCGGCGGCGATTTCGTCGGCTTTCCCCTCTCCGACCTGCAAGGCGGCGTCTTCCTTGCGCGACTGGGTGTACTCGCCGACGATTTCGTAGCCTGCGGCGCGGGCGAGGTCCTGTATCTCTTCGGTGTCTGGTGTGCCTGAATCGACTCGTTTGACGATTATCGCTTTCATAGGAGCAGTTTTCGGGCGGCGTACGCTGCGTGGTGTGCGGCTTGCACTGTCTCGCGTTCGGCTATGCTCTCGACGTACTTGAAATCGTGGCCGAGGAACTGTTCGACTTCCCACTCTGGTTCTTCGTAAAACTCGCCGCGTTCGGCGACGATGGGACCGTCTGGCGGGTTGGGAAGTTCGTCCGTCGCCTCCGCGACGACTGCCGTGGTCCGTTCGAGTGTCGGTTCGTTGCGACTGGTAGCAAAGCCCATCCCCACGACGCTCTGGAGACGTGCCGTGCCGACCGTGGCGTGGACGGCCGCGGCAACCATCAGATACTCACCTGCCTCCTCGTGGCGACCACTGATGTCCACGCCGACGACGTCAGCCTCGCCGGACCTGCACCTCGATTCGCACGCTCACGAGTACCGTACCCATGCCCATACGCGCCCGTACGCTCTCCGGGTTTTTATCATTACCCCCAACCTTTTGCTGCGGGGCGGGCGCTCTGCGCCCGCCCACTGGCAAAACGTTGATGAAAAGCCTTCCTCACCCCCTCACTCGCTCGGCGAGACGGCTACGCCGCCTCGCACTCGCTCGTTCGAGGGTTCGTCGCCCGCGCTCGCTTCGCTCGCGGTAGATTACAGTATCCAACCGCAGGAGTTCGGCCGAGCGAAATTAGGTCTAGTTTCGACAGTCGATAAGGGACGCACTATCAGCAGACGACACGTTCCACCTGCGGTCGAGTACAAGTGATTGTACCGGAAGCGAAGGAGGCGCGCTTCTCGCGCCGCACCGAGCGAGCGCGTCCGAGGAACCGTCGAAGGAGCGCGCTCTGCGCGCTCCGTAAGCGGTGACGACGTGTTTTCCTGAGCGGATGTGAAGGAAGGCTCGGAAGACGCGGTTTGTCTTCCGGTGATTTTCATCAACGTTTTGCCAGCGGGTGGTCGCCGTGGCGACCACCCCGCAGGAAAAGGTTGCAGAAAGTACTTAACGCTTCAACGTACGGTTAATTCTATGCCATCGCCCATTGACCCTCAACAACTCGGGCTTGAATTCGGCTCGGGTGCCCTCATCGGCGGTATCATGGGCTTCGCGGCGAAGAAGGTAGCGAAGCTCATCGCCGTCCTCGTCGGCATCGAGTTGGCTCTGTTCAAGTTCCTCGAATCGCGCGGCATCCTCACCGTCGATTGGGAGAAGTTGACCGCTGGGATGCTCAAGATAGGTGAATCGGCCCAGAACGGCACTCCGCCGTCGTGGATGATGACCATTCTCTCTACGCTCTCCATCGGGGCCGGGTTCACCGGCGGCTTCCTCGTCGGCTTCAAGAAAGGATAGTCACCCCGAGACTTCTCCCCGCCGGTATCGGTCCGTCAACCGATAGGCCGTCACCGACCCCGACGTATCGAGGTCGATTTCGTACCGACCGAGGATGTCTTGGGTGTCGGGTACCGCACTTCGTTCTACCACTTCTACGACGGCGAACCAGCCGTCGTCTCCGCGTTCGAGTTCGATGATGCTGTCGAGCGGGTCGTCGATGAGCGCGTCAGCGACTTCTTCGACGGTGTCGCGAGCGTCGAGGAGTCCGAACGATTCACCGGAATCGTCCTCGTCAAGGGTCGCTTCGGTCGCCGACACGTCCGCTGTGACGCCGCCGTCGGTTCCGACATCGTCAGGTCCCTTCTGTCGGAGTTCGTCTGTCAGTTCCGAAGCGCGCGCCTCGCCGACACCGTCGGCGTCGGTGAGTTCCTCGACGCTCGCCGTTCGGAGGTCTTCGACGGACTCGAAACCCGCCGCTCGCAGCGCCTCGGCAGTTTCAGGTCCGACCCCGGGAACGTCTTCCAACTCGTCGTAGCCGTCTTCAGCATCGGCCATAGTGGTATCTCCGTTCGTCATAGCAGGTCGGTAATTTGATCGCGCAGCGACGCTGCGTCGTCGGTAGTAGTGGCGTGTGCGGCGAGCACGTCCGCACAGAGGTCGCCTAGCGATTCGTCGTCGGGAAACGCGTCGAGACCCTTCGCGGCAGTGATAGTCGCGCGGATGCTGACTGGGACGGGTATCTCGTCGTCCTCTCGGAGTTCGCACATCGCCTCCACGACCGTCTCGACTCGCTCGCGAGGCAGTTCGGTGTGGGCCGCGACGATTTCCGTCTCGGTCTCGGGGCTGTACCGACCGAGATGGACGGCGACGAGACGGTCGAGCAGGGCGTCCTGCGGTTCGTGGACACCCGCGTACTCCGCAGAGTTCGAGGTGAGTATCGTCCGAAAATCGGGGTGGGCTTCGACCTGTCGGTCTTCACCGCGTTGGCCCGGAAGTTCGAGGACGCCCTCCTCGAATACCGACAACAGGACGTTGTTCGCCGCGGGTTTCGACCGCGAGAACTCGTTGTAGACGAGTGTCGCACCTTCTCGTACCGCGACGGTCAGCGGGTTATCGACCCATCGGTCGCGGACGACCTCCTTTTTCTTCACTACGTCGCTGACGAAGCCGTCACGTTCGGTGTACGATTCCTTGCCCGCGTACGCGCCAACGAGGTCTTCGGTGTCGAGGTCCGCGTCGCCGTTCATCCAGACGACCGGTCGGTCACGATTACGCGCGACTTCGAGTGCGAGCGCCGTCTTCCCACACCCGGACGGGCCGACGAGGTGAACCGGTTCCTCGGCCGCGAGCCAACGCTGGACCCGTTCCCGGTAGCGAGCTATCTCGTCCGTTTCCACGAACGGTTCGCCGCCAACGTCGGGTGACGGAGCGTCGTCGCTCCGGGACATTCGGTCACCAATTTTCGCCGCAGTTTCGGCGCTCGTCTCCTCGGCGACGTTTCGGGTCTCCTTCTGTTCGCGGTCTGACCGTATCTTCGTCCCGCGAACCTTTCGTTTGCGACCGGAATCACTCATCGAAGTCAGTTACGCCTCCGTTTCGACCTCTAACTCTTCGAGGTCGTCGATGTCCCCGGAGGCACTGGCTTGCTCTATCTTCGCTATCTCCTCTGCGTAGTGCAGGAACGTATCGACAGACGCGGCGACGACGCGCGCTTCGACTGTCAGCAACTCGATGCCGACCACAGATATCCGCGCCCATACGTCCACGACGACACCTTTGTCGAGGATCCGGTCGAGAACTTCCGCGAGACTCGACGCGTTCGGTTGCTGTCTGGTTGCCATTGTAGTAGCCTATCAACCTACAGGTCGAGCACGTAATAATCTTGAGGCCGTTAGTGCAGTAGAAGCCCTCAAAAGCCCGAAAATAGACGTTTCCCCTTTTTACGGGCATGATTAATACTGGCTTTCCCTTATATGGTGTCGCGTCGTATCGAATAGGAGCGAGGCACGACTGTGTCAGGAACGAATCTCTACGTCTACGGCGTCTACGAGAGCGACGAAACCGACGAGTCGGAACTGGAGTTAGATGTCGATGGGGTCGGTGGCGCGGAGCACGTCACGACCGTCTCGTTTCGGAACCTCTCGGCACTGGTGTCGGAGATAGACACGACCGACCCCGAGCAGACCGACGAGAACGCACAGGCACACGACGACGTGCTTCGGGCCGCCCTCGAGCACGAGGACGAACCGACCGTCGTTCCCATGCAGTTCGGGATGGCGTTCGAGAGCGCGCGGACGCTGAAGAACGTCCTCAGAGGAACCCGCCACTCGTTCACGAAGGCGCTCCGAGACGTGTCCGGTACCGTCGAACTCGGCGTGAAGGTCGTCAACGAGGAGGACGTGTCGATAGCCGAATCGACCGTCAGAGAAGTAATCGACGACCACCTCGAAGAGCCGAGCGTCAATCGCGTCGAGAACGACCAGTTCAGCGACCGACTGCTCGCCAACGAGGCCTACCTCGTCGAGCGTGACCGGCGCACGGAGTTCGACGAGGCGGTCGCCGACCTCGAAGACGAACTGGACGGTGACGCGATGGTACAGTACACTGGGCCGTGGGCACCCTACAACTTCGTAGACATCCACATCGGCGCGAGACAGTGATATGTTCGTACTCGATGACCTGCTCGTCCGGCCCTTCGTCGGTCTGCTCGACGTGCTGCACACGATGGCGCTGGACGAGCAGTACGACACGGCGGCTATCAAAGACAACATCAAGGAGAACAGACTGCTGTACGAACTCGGCGAGTTGAGCGAAGCGGAGTACGAACGACGAGACGAGAGACTACGCGAGGAACTCGAGTTCGCAGAACGCGTCCACGAGGAACTGACGAGCGGTAAGATAGAGGTGAAACGATAGTGAGCCACGCTCCCGACGACCCGCACGAACCGCACGACGAAACGACTCCTTCCGACCGAGGTAAATCGGCCTTCGGTCTCCGTGACGGATTCCGCGCGTTCACGGACCTCCTGCGTGTGCTGGACGACGCCGTCGAGGGAGAGAAGAAGGGGCGCGTCGAAAGTGACAGAACGACCCTCGATTACGGCGTGAGCGTCGGCGCTGCTCCGGACGACCGGACGAAACGTCGAACTCGCGGGTCGGTCAAGCGGCGAAAGCGACGGACGAACGAACGCTATCACGTCACGGCGCGACGAGAAGACGACGTGTTCGTCGTGACCGCCGACCTTCCGGGCGTCGAAGAAGACGAACTGACCGTCGGGTTCGACGACGAGCGTGAGACACTCGTCGTGGCAGTCGAGGGACGGGTCGTCGAGCGCGTCACCGTCCCGTGGTCGGACCCGACGGCAGAGCAGAGCACGCTTCGAAACGGTGTCTTGGAGGTTCGACTCGACCGGGAGGACGAGCGAGCGTGAGCGACGATTCTGACGCCGAAGAGACCGAAGAGAGCGAGACGACGCCGGAATCCCCGAAAGACGACGACTCTGGCGTCACCGAGCGCGTAGACGAACTCGTCACGCGCGCCGAAGAATCCATCGACGGGTTACAGGAGTACGTCGAAGACCCAGAGTCGGACCTCGCCGACCTCCGCGAGCAAGTTGAGGACGAAGCGTCGGTCTCCGAAGCCGCCGAATACGTCCACGACCTCTGGGAGGTCGCCGACGAAGCCGAGGATATCGCTCAGACCGTGGACCTCTCGGACCTTCCGGAGGCAGTCGAACCGAGCGAACTGCACGAGGTTATCGAGGAGGGCGAACTCCCCGACGCTATTTCGTCGGGGAATCCGGGAGATGCGGTGAAACTTCGCAAATTGCTGAAAGTCGTCAAACTAACAGAGTTGTGGGACGCCGCTGACGTGCGAGCGTTCTGGAAGCAGAAGCGCGAGTTCGAGAACGAGTTGGAGGACGTGGTAGACAACGGCGAAGAGGACGGAGACGCCGTGGACGACGCGGACGACTCGCTCGCTCCGAGTGTCGATTGGTCGCCAGACGCGTCCGGTTCCTCGGACTTCGACCCGGAGTCGATGGAGAACGCCATCCAGTCGAAGATGATGGACGGCGTCGAGGAGTTTCGGGAAGCCCTCTTGGGCGCCCACGAGAAGTTGAAAGCACTGCGCGAGGAGAATCGCGAGCGAACGAGCAGTCAGGACAGCGGCGTCAATTCGCGCAACCCGACCGCACACTCGACGATGCCGAGCGGTGGACGGTCGGACGTTGGGCACGGAACACGTCACTCGACGGTACCACGGGAGACGCGCTATTCGACTGCTCCGAACAAACGCCGAATTTACGGGACCCGATTCGAGGAGGAACGCGACGATGGATGAGACGCGACCGACCAGACGGCAGAGCGACCTCGCGGACATGCTCGAACTCCTCTTGGACAAGGGCGTGGTCATCAACGCCGACATCGCGGTGACGGTCGGCGAGACCGAACTCCTCGGCGTGAAACTCCGGGCGGCCGTCGCGTCGTTCGAGACGGCGGCGAAGTACGGCATGGAGTTCCCCGACGGCACCGACATGGAGCGCGTCGAACGGGCCGCGGGAGTGGAGGAAATCGAGAGCGACCGGCCAGAACTGGACGAACTCGAAATCGAGGCGGCCGCGAGCGAGGGAGAGAGCGAGGAGAACGACGAGGAGGCGGGACACCGATGACGACGATCGAACTGGACGGCGACGGCGAGGACGGGGACGCGAGTTCGGGGCTGACCGCGCTCGTCGTGACCGTCGTCGATCTGCTGGTCGATGCACTCGAACGCGAGGCCGTCCGTCGAATGGAACGTGACACGCTGACCGACGAGGACGTGGAGCGACTGGGCCGTCAGTTAGCCCAGTTGGAAGCGGAGTTGGAAGGCCTGAAAGAACGCGAGGGCATCGACGGCGACGTCGAAGACCTTCGGGGGCAACTCGACGGACTCGTCCACGACGCTATCGAGCGGATAGACGAAGAGCCACGAACGGAGGGACAGCGATGAGTCTGGGCCGTTCCGACAAGTCGACCGACTTCGAGACTGGACGCTACCTCTACTGCGTCGTGAGAAGCGACGACCAAGCGGAGTTCGAGGCGGACGGGGTCGAAGACGAACCAGTGTACCTCGTCCACTCCGACGGTCTCGCGGCGGTCGTCCACCACTGCGAGTCGCTGTACGACGCGGACGACATGGAACGCGTTCGGGAGTGGTTGCTAGACCACCAGGCCGTCGTGGACTCGGTCGGCGAGCAGTTCGGGACGCCGCTACCGTTCCGGTTCGACACGATACTGACCGGCGACGACGAAGCGGTCAGGGGGTGGTTAGACGAGTCGCGCGAGGACCTCGAAGCGTACCTCACGGAGTTCGCGGGCCACTGGGAGTACCGCGTCGAAATCACCCGCACCGACGACCCCGAACTCGAAGACGAGCGACTGGCCGAACTCGACGCGGAAATCGAGAACGCGGACGACGGTACGGCCTTCCTGCTCGAAAAACAGCGAGCGCGCCGTGAGACCGACCTCCACAGAGCCAGAGACGACGAGATTGCCGCGGACGCCCGCGAGCGCCTCGAACCGCTCTCCAGCGAGTTCGAGCAGGCGACCGACCCCGACGAAGTCGCGTCGTTCTCTCTGCTCGCCCACGAAGACGACGAGACGGCTATCGGCGACGAACTAGACCCCGTGGCGGCCCGCGACGGCATCGAAGTCAAATTTACGGGACCGTGGCCGCCCTACTCGTTCGCTCCCGAACTATGAGCGGGGAGGTGAGTCGAACGTGAAACCGCAGAAAGACGACCACGCCGTCGTGGACCTGCTCGACGCGCTCCTAGCGGAGGGCGCGCTCCTGCAAGCAGACGTGATACTCACCGTCGCAGACGTGCCACTGGTGGGAATAAACCTCCGTGCGGCCATCGCGGGGATGGCGACGATGCGGGAGTACGGCTTCTTCGAAGCGTGGGACGAAGAGATTCGAGCGAGCGGACGCGAGGCGGAGCGGTCCGACTGCGTGGGACTCGACAGGACCGGAGAACGAGCGAGTCGAGAACGTCGCCGCGGAGAGCCAGAGACGACCGAGCGCGGAGCAGTGTCGGAAGAACGCGACCCCTAGTTCTCGAACTGCTCTTCCGGCGGGACGAACGACCCCGCCGAGACGGTGTATCGTGAAATCGTCGCGACTCGCAGAATGTAGGAGACCAGCAACGCGAGCGGAACGACGATGATTCCGAGGCCGATACTGATGACCGGCGGAAGAAGCGAGGCGCTGAGCATCGCAGTCGAACTCGCCCCGTACACCATCGACAGGACGAACGTCGTCACGACTGCGGCAATCCCCGAGTACGCAATGAGCCGTGAGAGGCGTGCGAGGTCCTGTTGAATCGCCATCGTCTTGAGGAACTGTCGGAAGATAGCGACGCCCTTCAGCAGTTCGAGGACGCGTTCGAGTTCGTCGCTCGCCTGTTCGGAAAGGTCCGACCCGTGGCGGTCTTGGAGGTGCGGAATCGTAGACAAGCCATGGGCGTACTCCGGCCCGAGGATGGAGGTCATCACGTCCATCGTACTCGACTTTCCAGCACGAGTGTCGCTCTCGATGGTCTCGATGACCGAGTCGGCGTACGCGAGTATGTGGTCCGCGAAATCGACCACTTCCTCGGGTGCGTCGTCGAGTTCCTCTTCGAAGGCCTCGCTTCGCTCGTGGAGCGCCCGCATCATCTTCAGCAGGAAGTCCGTCGGGTGGTTCTCCGGCATCGGTTTGTCGGCCGCGTCGGCGACTCGCGCTCGGAAATCGCTCGTCCCGTCGATGCGGTCCGAGAACTCCTTTGGTGACCCGAACACCCGCGAGAGGAGAAGTTGGTTGATAGAGAGCGCGACGGTAACGAGCGTCAGCAGTCCGGACGCGATACCGCTCGACAGGAGCGACCGCACGTTACTCTTCGGTCCGACGGTGATGACGTTCGCGACGGTGAGTGCGTAGACGAGAACGGCGACGCCGACAGCGATTCCCCCCGCGATGACGAATCTGTTCCCTTCTAGAAGAACCCACTTCAGAAGGCGACGACTCTCGTCCGACTCTTCGTTCATAACGTCGAACACGACAGCACCCACAAAAGTGGCTATGGCCCGAAACGAAAACACCCCCGCCTTAGCGGGTCTTCAGGTCGTCTTCGTCTTTGACGATTCGGGTCTCGGCCTCGCCGCTCGTGTGTTCGTTCACGAGGTCGTAGAAGTCGTTCTGAAGCCCCGCGGGGAACGTCAGCACGCCGACCCACGACCCGTCGTTCTGCCACTCTTCGCGTTCGAGTTCGCCGAACTGCCGAATTCTCGCTTGGGCGCTCCCGGCGTAGTCGGCGGGCACCTGCACCGCGATAGTGACCTCCTCGAATCGAATCGGGATGACCGGCCGGAGTGCTTCGAGTGCTTCGTCCACCTGATTTTCGACCGGAACCATCGGGTCGATGCGGAAGTCCGTCTCTTCGAGCGCACTCTCGATGCGGTCCGGCGGGTGGGGCGCGTTGTCCATCTGCGGGTTGACCGCGTTGCGCGCGATGCGGTTGATGAGCTGTTTGTGCTTCTTCTCCTGCATCTCCTTGCGCTGTTCGGCGGTAATCTGTATCTCCCCGCGATCGATGACCTCCGGGATGATTTCGAGCGGGTCCGTCGTGCCGAACACCTCTTCGAGGTCTGCTTCCGCGGGTCGGTCGCCGCGACTCGCGTTCTCGAAGACGTCCTCGGCCGCGATGACGTCTTCCAGTTCGCCCTCGAACTCGCCGCGCTTCATCGCGAGCGCGGCGTCCGGGTCTACGAGTACCTCGAACCGCTCGCCGTGGGATTCCAGGCGTGCGGTCACTGCCTCATCGAGTGGTATCATACAGTACGGTAGACCCTTCCACGTAAAAGAAGTATTGGACCCTCACCGCCCGATGGCGACGCCAGACAGACACACCGCCGACTCGTTCGACGGGGCAAGAATTTTGTCGGTGTAGTATGATATTCGACCCAAGAGCAGGCGACCGATGACCCGCTAACTTCTCTCCCGACCGGTACGCCTTCGGTCAGTTACGTCGCAGTCTAGCCGTTCGACTACCTATCACACCGACAGTCATGAGTTTACCAGCAAGAGAAGCTATCGACCCCGAGTATCGATTCGACCTGACTCACATCTTCGAGACACCTGCCGAATGGGAAAACAGCGCGCAGACGCTCCGAGGAGACCTCTCCAAGCTACAGTCGCGCGCAGACCGGTCGCTCGATTCACCAGCGTCCCTCCGCACGCTCCTCGAACAGACCGAGTCGTGCTATCGCCGAAAACAGCGATTGAACCTGTACGCAACGCTCTACGAGAACGTCAACACTGACGAAGAACGGGCCGACGACTTACTTCGACAGTTTCGAGAGCTCGAATCGGAGTTCGAACCTGTCGTCTCGGGCGTTCGCCGTTGCCTCCGGGAGACCGACGACGACCGTCTCGACGCCTACGTCGCCGAATTGAACGACTACCGACGATACGCCGAGCATCTCCGAGCGCAAGCCGAGCGAGTGCGGTCACCAGACGCCGAGGACGCCATCGCGGCCCACGGCGAGGTTCGTTCCGCTCCGACTAGAATCATCGAAGCAGTCCGAAACGAGGACTTCGACCCACCGAGCGTCGAACGCCCCGATGGTGAGACGGTCGAACTCGGATACGGCAGTTACCGCGAGGAGATAACCCACTCGAATCGAGAGTATCGGCGGCGGGTGTACGAAGCCTATCGCGGCGAGTTCGACCGATTCGAACACGTCCTCTCGCGGGCGTTCGCGGAGAAGCTTGCCGCCGCAGAAACGGAGGCGGACGTTCGGGGATACGACTCCGTCCGAGACCGCGACTTCCGTGACACCTACCCCGAGAACGGTCTCGAACCGAGTTTCCCCGGCGAGGTCCACGAGGCGATGTTGAGTGCGGTGCAAGCGAATCTCGGGCCGTACCACCGCGCACAGGAGATTCGATGCGAGCGACTCGGCGTCGAGTCCCTCCAACCGTGGGACCTCAACGTCTCAATCGCGGACGCCCCGGAGCCAGAGATTCCGTACGAGGAGGCGAAATTGGACATCCTCGACGCGCTCGCACCCCTCGGTGACGACTACGTGAGTCGGACCAGCGACTTCTTCGAGGAGCGGCGCATCGACGTGTATCCCACGCAGAACAAGCGCACGGACATCCCGGCGTACTGCCCCTCGTCTTCGGCGGATGGCGCGTTCGTGTTGGCGAACTACCGCGAGGACGTGCGTACCGCGTCCTACGTCTGCCACGAACTCGGTCACGCACTCAACGTCTCGTACCACAGTGAGAAACCGACCAGAGACGCGACCTGCCCGCACGCAATCTGCGAGATTCCGTCGATTCTCCACGAGATTCTGCTGGTCGAACACTGGATGCGGGAGGGCGGTGCGCTCGCAGACTACGCCGAGAACCGACTGCTCAGTTTGCTCGGCGGAAACTTCTACAACGCCGCGATGTACTCGACGTTCGTCCACCGACTCGCGGGAGTCGTCGAAGAGAGTGACGACCTCTCCGCGGAACGCATCCGGAACACCTACGCAGAACTGTTGGGAGAGTTTCGGCCGGAAGTGGACTACGACGACCGTGCGGGCCGGAACTGGCTCGGGTGGGGGACGCGCGTGCCCTACTGTAGCTTCCAGTACGTGTTAGGCGCGACTGGCGCGCTGGTCGTCCGCGACAGACTCCGAGAGGGAAGCCTCTCGCCTGAACAGTACCACGACTTCCTCCGAAACACTGGCAGTAAAAACCTCCTCGCGCAGTTCGAGACCGTCGGCATCGACGTGACGAGTTCGGCTCCCTACGAGCGAGCGGCAGAGACGTTCGCAGGCTATCTAGCCGAGTTCGACTGAGCGCGCTACTCGTCTTTCGACGCGAACTCCACCAGCGTCAGGTCGCGGTCGAGCATGCAGTAGTCGTGGGGCGGTTCGCCCAGAATCTCGGCGATTTGGTAGTCGTCGTCGAACTCGACGCCCGTCGGTTCGCAGAACTCGTGACTCGGACACTCCGTGTGGGGGCAGGGACCCGCCAGACTCGACTTGCTCCCGGCGTATGCATTCTTCGCGGGCACGTTAGCCTTCATTCCGACCGGTTCGACTTCGACGGCAGAGACGCCCTCGTCGTGGACGTTGCACTCTAAGGTCTGTGCGTTGTCGCGTACGTCCGAGATTCGATAGCGGACCCCTTCGTCCAAGTTGAGACACTGACTCCGATACGGACAGCCTTCACAGGCGGCGGACTCGCCCCGGTAGACGAACTCCTCACCTGCGCGGGCGAGGCGGGTGCCGACGAGCGTGATGGTGGACATGCTGAGGGCTACGGAACCCGCTCGGTTAAGACTCTCGGCGCGGAGATCGGACAGGTCCTCGCCACGCTAGTCGGCACGCCCCGTCAACTCGTCCAACTCGTCTAAGTACTCCTCGCGTGGGACCTGATACGCGCCGCGGAAGTCGAGTTCGCCCGCGGCGAACTCGTCCGCCAGTTCGCGTGCGCCGTCGAGTGCTTCGTCGCGGGTGTCGAAGGTCTGTGGACTGGTCAGTTGCACGTCCGGTTCGAGAAAGAACTCCACGCGCCAGACCGTCGGCGTCCCGACTTCCGATTCCGCCGGTGGTCGATTCGGCGCACCGGGCGCGACGTAAATAGTCGGCATACACGGCGCGGGGAACTGCCCGCCGTCGAACACGTCCGGGCGGTACGCGAGGATTCGGCGACCCTCCGATTCGTCGTTCCAGACGGTCCACCCCTCGGGGAGTTCGTTGTCGCTCACGTTGTCCCCTCAGCGACCCGACGGTAAGGGCGTGCCGATAGCCGTCCGACTGTATTTAAACCCATTATATACCGAACCCCCTATTAGAAACCCGCGCACGAGTGACCCCCGTCACCCATCACAGTTGTGGGTCCCTTCGGGCCTTACGTTATCGGAAGTGGTGTGTGAATCGGGCCAACAGTTATATATTTCCGCATACTATCTACTAAACAGTATCGGTGGTAGTCACCCACACGGTACATGTCCACACATACCAAACCGTCACGCTCGCCTGTCAAGTTGCTCGTCGTCGTGTCGTCGCCGTGAACGGAGTGTGGGGTATGGCACGCACATGACATGCAAGCAACCGATTGCCCTGCGACAGCGCAGGGTTGGGAGTATCGATTGGGGTGGCGGCACGACACCGCTCCATGAAGAGCGGTGGACCCGCAAGGAGCGGTCGTGCGGGCCGTCAAAGCTATGTGGATTCCTCCCTACCAATAACTCCGGCCTGCAGTGCCGGGTCAACGGCGCTACTGTCTGCGTTCTCTGGACTCGACTACTCGCGCCTCTCCCACGAAACCAACACGTGATACAATGACGGAAACACTGGAAGAACTCAGTCAACGCTACCAAGAATCGATGCCCGAAGACCTCCGGGAGACCAAGTCGTTCGACTGGTATCTCGACGCGGTGTACGACGACCCGAAGATAACCCGCAACGCCCACCAGCGGGTCGCAGACATGTTCGACTACTACGGGACGGAGTACGACGAAGACGCTGGCGTCGTCGAGTACCGCCTCGCCTCGGAGGACCCCCTCCACGACGGAGAGAACACCTTCTACGGCCGCGAGATTCACCGCGCCATCCACGAGTTCGTGAACAAGGTGAAGTCGGGTGCGCGCGGACTCGGCCCGGAGAAGCGTATCAAACTCCTCCTCGGTCCGGTCGGGTCGGGTAAGTCCGACTTCGACCGCCAAGTGCGGAAGTACTTCGAGGACTACACCCTCCGCGACGAGGGGCGACTGTACACGTTCCGCTGGACGAACCTCTGTGACGTCATCCACGACCAAGACCCCGCGGACGACACCGTGCGGTCGCCGATGAACCAAGACCCGCTGGTCCTCCTTCCAATCGAGCAGCGCCAACGCGTCATCGACGACCTGAACGAGCGTCTCGACGCGCCCTACTCCATCCGCAACGAGCAGTCACTCGACCCCGCCTCGGAGTTCTACATGGACGAGTTGCTGGCGCACTACGACGACGACCTCCAGCAGGTGTTGGAGAACCACGTCGAGGTCATTCGCCTGACCGCAGACGAGAACAAGCGCCAAGCGGTCGAGACGTTCGAGCCGAAAGACAAGAAGAACCAAGACGAGACGGAGCTTACGGGGGACGTCAATTATAGCAAGATCGCGATTTACGGGGAATCAGACCCCAGAGCCTTCGACTACTCGGGTGCGTTCTGTAACGCGAACCGCGGTATCTTCAGTGGTGAAGAACTGCTCAAGTTGCAACGGGAGTTCTTGTACGACTTCCTCCACGCTACGCAGGAACAGACTATCAAACCGAAGAACAACCCGCGAATCGACATCGACCAGGTCATCGTCGGCCGGACGAACATGCCCGAGTACCGGGACAAGAAGGGCGACGAGAAGATGGAGGCGTTCAACGACCGCACGAAACGCATCGACTTCCCGTACGTCCTCGAATACGACGAGGAATCAGACATCTACCGGAAGATGCTCGGGAACGCCGACGTGCCGGACGTGCACATCGAACCACACACCTTGGAGATGGCTGGTCTCTTTGGAGTGCTGACCCGCATCGAAGAACCCGACACCGAGACGGTCGATTTGATGCAGAAGGTCAAGGCGTACAACGGCGAGACCGAGGACGTTGACGACGTGGACACGAAGAAACTCCGCGAAGAGGGCGAGGAGAAGGCCGACATCGGCGAAGGCATGGAAGGCGTCTCTGCCCGGTTCATCGGCGACGAAATCGCCGAAGCCATCATGAACTCCACGCACAGAGACAGAGGCTTCCTGAGTCCGCTGTCGGTGTTCAACCACTTCGAGGGCAACCTCGAAAATCACGGCTCCATTCCGGAGGAGAACTTCGAGACGTACTACCGCTACCTCGAAATGGTCCGTGAAGAGTACAAAGACCGGGCTATCGAGGACGTGCGCCACGCGCTCGCCTACGACATCGAGGAGATTCAGCGCCAAGGCGAGAAGTACATGGACCACGTGATGGCCTACATCGACGACGACACCGTCGAAGACGAGTTGACCGGCCGCGAACAGGAACCCGACGAGAGTTTCCTTCGCGCCGTCGAGGAGAAGTTGGACATCCCGCGCGACCGGAAGAACGACTTCCGTCAGGAAGTGTCGAACTGGGTCTCGCGACGCGCCCGCGAAGGGTCGCCGTTCGACCCGCAGGACAACGAGCGCCTGCGCCGCGCGCTGGAACGCAAGCTCTGGGAAGACAAGAAACACAACATCAACTTCAGCGCACTGGTGTCGGCCAACGAGATGGACGACGACGAACAGAACGCCTGGATAGACGCGCTCATCGACCAAGGCTACTCGCGCGAGGGTGCCAAGGAGGTGCTCGAATTCGCCGGAGCCGAGGTCGCTCGCGCGGAGATGGAGGACTAACCGTGCCGAGTGGCAGCGACTACATCGAACGGGCCGACCACGAGTTGCGAGAGACGTACGAAGAGCCGATGAGCCTCGACGAGTACGTCGAAGCGGCCTTCGAGAACCCGACCGTCGCTTCCCACGCCAGCAAGTATCTCCTCTCGGCCATCGAGTCGATGGGCACCCGGACCGTCATCGAAGAGGGCGAGGAGAAGGACCGCTACAAGTTCTTCGACGACCCGGCAAACGACGGCGAACACGCGATACTCGGCAATACAGAAGTTCTCAATGCGTTCGTTGACGACCTGCGCTCGATTGCGGCGGAGCGCGGGAAGGCCGAGAAGATAATCTGGTTCGACGGTCCCACGGCCACCGGTAAGTCGGAACTCAAGCGGTGTCTGGTCAACGGACTCCGCGAGTTCTCCAAGACCGACGAAGGCCGCAGATACACCGTCGAGTGGAACATCGCCTCCGCGAGCGACTCGCGGAGTCTGAGCTACGGCGACGACCCTGCGGCGGGCGACGAGGAGAACTGGTTCCCGAGTCCCGTCCAGTCGAACCCCTTGCTCGTGTTCCCGCCGGAGGTTCGGGCGGACGTGCTGGCCGAACTCCAGTCGAACACCGACGATCACATCGGCATCAAGGTCGATGGGAAACTTGACCCCTTCAGCCGAGAGGCCTACGACTACCTCGAAGAGCAGTACCGCCGACAGGGCGAGGAGAACCTGTTCTCCGCGATTACCGACCCGAACCACCTCCGCGTGAAGAACTACGTCGTGGACATCGGGAAGGGCATCGGCGTCCTGCACTCCGAAGACTCGGGGCCGCCGAAAGAGCGCCTCGTCGGGTCGTGGATGCGCGGGATGTTGCAGGAACTGGACTCGCGGGGGCGCAAGAACCCCCAAGCGTTCAGCTACGACGGTGTCCTCTCGCAGGGCAACGGCCTGCTGACAATCGTCGAAGACGCTGCCCAGCACGCAGACTTGCTCCAGAAACTGCTGAACGTTCCCGACGAACAGACGGTTAAACTCGACAAGGGTATCGGGATGGACATCGACACGCAGTTGGTCATCATCTCGAACCCCGACTTGGAGGCACAACTCAATCAGCACTCGGAGGCTGGCGGAAAGGACCCGCTGAAGGCACTGAAGCGCAGGTTGGACAGAAGACGATTCAAGTATTTGACTAACTTGAGCTTAGAGGCCGAACTCATCCGCCGCGAGTTGACCAACGAGACGGACGTGTGGATGGCGATGAGTTACGACGAGTTGGAAGGGCTCATCCGCGAACCGCTATCGGTGGACGTGCGAAGCGACCACCACGACGTGACGAAGCGCGAACTCGCACCGCACGCAGTCGAAGCGGCCGCCCTCTACAGCGTCGTCACGCGACTCGACGGCGACGACGTGCCCGCCGGATTGGACCTCGTCGATAAGGCGATGCTGTTCGACCGAGGGTACCTACTGGACGGCGACGACAGGTTGGACAAGGACGACTTCGACTTCGGCGACGACGGCGAAGACGGCGAGCAGGGGATTCCGGTGACCTACACCCGCGACACCATCGCGGACCTGCTCAACGACGAGAGCGAGCGCCACCACGTCGAACACGCCGTCGAGGAGGTCATCATGCCGCGTGACATCCTCAATGCGATGGCCGAGGGTTTGACTGCGGCCCCAGTCTTCTCGACGGCAGAGCGCACCGAGTACGAGAATCGCCTCGTGCCCGTGAAGAACTACGTCTTCCAGCGACAGGAGGAGGACGTCCTCGACGCGATGATGCGCGACAAACGCGTGGACGAGGAGACTGTCGAGGAGTACATCGAACACGTCTACGCGTGGGCGACGGACGCTCCCGTCGAGAACGACCGTGGCGAGCGCATCGAACCCGATGCCCTCAAAATGAAGATATTCGAGACCGAGCATCTGGGACGATTCTCGCCGGAGAGCTACGACGAGGGCCACGAACCCGCGCCAGCGGTCGAGGAGTTCCGGCGCAACAAGGTCATCACCGCGCTGAACCGCCACGCGTGGGAGAACCGCAGCGACGACTTCAAAGTTGGCGACATCGACCCCAAAGAGATACCCATCATCAAGACGGTCCTCGCGAGTTACGACTGGGACGACGTGCGCCGGGTGTACGAGGACTTCGACCCGAACCAGTGGGCCGACCCGCCGAGCAACACCGAGACGGAGACTGTCAAAGCAGAGACCGTGGACAACATGGTCGAGATGTTCGGCTACTCGCCCGCGTCGGCGGAGTTGACCAGTCAGCACGTCATGAGTCAGGTGAGTTATAAATGGGACTGAACGAGCGAGAAAGCGAGGTGAGTAAGAGATGGGACTGAGAGAAGACATCGAACGCTACCGGGAAGTCGGCGAGGACAAGCGCCAAGACCTCGCGGACTTCATCCAGTACGGCGACCTCGGCCAGAGTCTCCCGGACGAGATCAACATCCCCATCAAGATTATCGACCCGCCGGAGTTCGCCTACGACCGCCTCGACAGGGGCGGCATCGGACAGGGCGAACCCGACGTGGGCGACCCGGTCGGCCAGCCACAGCCACAACCCGGTGACGACGGCGAAGAAGGCGACCCCGGCGACGAATCGGGCGAACACGACTACTACGAGATGGACCCCGAGGAGTTCGCCGAGGAACTGGACGACGAGTTGGGCCTCGACTTGGAACCCAAAGGCAAGGAAGTCATCGAGGAGAAGGAAGGCGACTTCACCGACATGACCCGGACCGGCCCGAACAGCACGCTCGACTTCGAGCGGATGTTCAAGGAAGGGCTGAAACGCAAGCTGGCGATGGACTTCGACCCGAAGTTCGTTCGGGAAGCGCTCAAAATCGATGGCTGGGGTCCCGAGAAGGTGTTCGAGTGGGCGCGCGGAAGCGGCATCCGTGTCTCGAAACACTGGCTGGACGAGCAGTACAAGGCGATTCCCCAAGACGAGTTGGCGACTTACGAGAGCATCGAGGAGATGGAAGAGAGCGTTCCCCACAGGAGCGCCGCCCAGAAGATACGCGAAGAGGGCATCCGCCACGTGCCGTTCCGTCCGGAAGACGAACGCTACCGCTATCCCGAAATCATCGAGGAGCGCGAGAAGAACGTCGTCGTCGTCAACATCCGCGACGTGTCCGGGTCGATGCGCGAGAAGAAACGCGAACTGGTCGAGCGCACCTTCACGCCACTCGACTGGTACCTCACCGGCAAGTACGACAACGCCGAGTTCGTCTACATCGCCCACGACGCAGAGGCGTGGGAAGTCGAGCGCGACGAGTTCTTCGGGATTCGCTCGGGGGGTGGGACGAAAATCTCGTCGGCGTATCAGCTTGCGAGGCAAGTTCTCGAAGAACGGTACCCGTGGAGCGACTGGAACCGCTACGTGTTTGCGGCGGGCGACAGCGAGAATTCCCGCAACGACACCAGCGAGAACGTCATCCCGCTGATGGACGAGATTCCGGCGAACCTCCACGCCTACGTGGAGACCCAACCCGACGGCAAGGCCATCAACGCGACCCACGCCGAAGAGGTGGACGAACACTACGCCGAGTCGAACGAGGTGGCGGTCAGTTACGTCAACGGCCCGGAGGACGTGACGACTGCTATCTACGAAATCCTGAGTACGGAGGCCGAATAGTATGGACGAACGACCAATCACACGAAAGGCGGCATCGAAGCTCCACGAACCAGTCGTGGAGGCGAACGCACTGGCGGAAAAGCTCGGCTTAGAGCCGTACCCGGTCAACTACTGGGTGGTCGATTACGACGAGATGAACGAACTCATCGCCTACAACGGCTTCCAAGAGCGCTATCCCCACTGGCGGTGGGGCATGCAGTACGACCGCCAGCAGAAGCAAGGGCAATATACGGGCGGGAAGGCGTTCGAAATCGTCATCAACGACGACCCCTCCCACGCGTTCCTGCAGGAGTCCAACAGCGTGGCCGACCAGAAGGCGGTCATCACGCACGTCGAAGCCCACTCGGACTTCTTCGCCAACAACGAGTGGTACGCCATGTTCGCCGACGATTTGGACGCGGCGGCGATGCTGGAACGCCACGCCGCTCGCATCGGCAACTACATGGCCGACTCGGAGGTCGATAGAGAGGAAGTCGAGGAGTGGATAGACAGCGTGCTGTGTCTGGAGGACAACATCGACCAGCACGAACCGTTCAAGCGCCAACACGAGCGAGCGCGCCGCGACGACGAGGACGACGAACCCGACCCAGAGTTGGCCGACAAGTTGGACGAGATGGACCTCAGCGAAGAGGTCAAACGGCAGGTGTTCGACGAAGAGTGGATGAACGAGCAAGCAGAGGGCACGGTCGATTTAGACGAGCCAGAGATGGACGTGCTGGCGTTCCTCCGGGACCACGGGAAGGCCTTCGACAAAGAGTCAGAGAAAGCCGTCGAGATGACGGAGTGGCAGAAAGAGACCTTGGAGATGCTTCGTGCGGAGTCGTACTACTTCGCGGCCCAGAAGCTGACGAAGGTGATGAACGAAGGCTGGGCGGCCTACTGGGAGTCGATGATGATGGGCGAAGAGGGCTTCGCTGGCGACGACGAGTTCGTGCAGTACGCCGACCACCAAGCGAAGGTGCTGAACTCTCCGGGGCTGAATCCCTACAAACTCGGCAAGGAGCTGTGGGAGTACTTGGAGAACACGGAGAACCGACGGCAGGTCGCGCGACTGCTCCTCCGCGTGGACGGCATCACGTGGCGGAACTTCCACGATGTGGTGGACTTCGAGGAGGTGCAGAATCTGATGGCTTCGGACCCCGCGCTGGCGACGATTACGCCCGAGACGCTGGACGAGTTGGACGCGCTGGCTCCCGAAAAAGTGGACGAGGAAGCACTTGAAAAGGCGAAATCAGGGGAAATCGACGTGGAGAAGTACCCGTGGAAGGTGCTGACCTACGAGGGCCTCGCGGAGCGACACTTCTCGCTGTGCAAGCGCCAGAACCGCGGGTTCGTGCGCTCGATTTCGCAGACGGACTTAGAGCAGTACGCCCGCTACATCATGGACGACGCGCGGTATGGCTCTGTGGAGGAAGCTCTGAGCGAACTGGACTACACGGTTGGGTGGGACAAGATGCGGGAAGTCCGGGAGAGCCACAACGACGTGACGTTCCTCGACAGCTTCCTCACCCAGGAGTTCGTCACGGACAACAAGTACTTCACCTACGAGTTCAGCCAGACCACGGGAGACTACCGGGTCGCCAGCAAGCAGTACGAGGACGTGAAGAAGAAGCTGATGTTGCAGTTCACCAACTTCGGCAAGCCGACCATCGCGGTGTACGACGGCAACTACAACAACCGCAACGAGTTGCTGTTGGGCCACCACTACAACGGCGTGATGCTCGACATCCAGCAGGCGAAAGGCACCTTAGAGCGCGTCTTCGCCCTCTGGGGTCGCCCGGTGAATCTCAAGACAATCGTCAAAGAAGTGGACGACCGGGACGCCGAGATTGCGCGCCGGAGAGATAGGGAGCCTGAGCCTGAAGAGCAGGGCAAACTTCTGCGGTACGACGGCGAGGAGTTCACCATAGAGGACCTGGAGTGGAACGAAGTCGAGGACATCGCGGCGACGGAAGTGGACTACGACACCAAGCCCGAGGATTGGTTGGCTTAGGCGTTGTTTTATCGTCGTTCTTTTCTTCGCTGTTTTGTGTGGCGTTCGGCTTTGAATTGGTGAGAGTTGCGCTGTAGAATTGTTTTTTGGCGAGAAGCTAGCTACTCCCGGTGCCTAGGAGAAACCTCACCGCGACGGCCACACGCCTCCCCACCCGACTGCGGTCCTCAGGTCCGAAAGACGCGACTCGTCGCGTCTTTCGCGCTGCGGTCCTCATCCCTCGCGCGGAACGGTCGAATCACCGTCGGGATTCGACCGCGCGCCGGGCAGTGTTGGAAATACACGATACTACTACTCATGTGAGCGAATCGGTTGGGGAGGGCGTGGCTCTCGCGGTGCAGTGGCGGAGCTGTGCGGTCTCATCGGTTTCGGGAGTAGCTCGCTTTACTGAGAAAGACACCGCCATCCAAACAATCGACGCAGGAAGACTCAGAAAATATCTTCATCCACCCCCCTCGAACACAATCCAGACCAGCATTTACCCCGACTGGCGACGCACATCCACCCATGTTCCAAGTAGAAACCCAAGAGCGCACCCAAGTCGTGGACGTGACCGAGAAAGTCCGTGACGAACTCCAAGGTCAAAATGTCTCAGACGGCCTCTGTACCGTCTTCGTCCAGCACACCACCGCAGGGGTCGTGGTCAACGAGGCCGAATCAGGCCTCCTCGAAGACATCGAGTCGTTCCTCCAGAACATCGTCCCGGACCACGACGACTACCGACACGACCGAATCGACGACAACGCCGACTCGCATCTGCGGGCGCTCCTGCTCGGTGAATCAGCAACCGTCCCCATCGAGGACGGCGAACTCGCGCTCGGCACGTGGCAGAAACTCTTGTTCGTGGAGTGCGACGGACCCAGAACCCGTCGAGTCAGGGTCACAGTCACCGACTAACGAACCACTCCTAACGCTCGCCGTCGCCGATTCGCGGGTCCAGTGCCGCGTAGGTCACGTCCTGTAAGAAGTTCGCGGCGATGCCGACGAATCCGATGACCATCGTTACGCCGAGGACGAGCGGCATGTCTCGCTGACTGACGGCGCGGATGGTCAGCCAACTCAGCCCCCGGATGCCGAAGAACTTCTCGATGACGAAGATGTCCACGACCAGCACCGCCACCATGTCGGCGAAGAACAGCGACAGAATCGGAATCGCCGCGTTGCGGAGGACGTGACGAGCGACGCCCCCGTTCGAGACGCCCTTCGCTTTGAGCGCGGCGACGAATTCGGCGTTGACGTACTCCAGCGACTCGGCGCGGGCGTAGCGGAGTTGCCCGGCGAACAGTCCAGACGCGAGGACGAGCGTCGGGACCACGTACTGTTCGAGGTGCGATATCGACCAGAACGACCCCGCAGTCGCTAGTTCGGGATGACTCAGCAAACCGAGTTTGGTGACGACGACGAGGAGGAACACCTCCGCGAGCCAGAAGTTCGGGACGCCGAAGCCCGTGTAGGCCAGCACGCTAGCCACTCTGTCTACGAGGCCGTGTCTGTTGAACGCCGAGTAGAGGCCGACGGCGACGCCGCTGACCAGCGAGAGAAACAGGGCCGGAACGACGTACAGCGCCGTGTAGGGGAGTCGTTGCGCGATGACCGACGTGACGGGCGCGCCCATCGAGTAGGAGATGCCCCAGTCGAACGTCGAGATGTCCACGACCCAGCGGGTGTATCGCTGAAGTATCGGGTCGTCGAGATTGTGCGCCGACCGGTAGGCCGCGATGGCCGCCTTCACGTCTTCGGCGTCCCCGCCCGAGGTTTGGGTTTCGTACGCGACCGCCGCCTGATTCGGGTCCGGCGTGAGCGCGACGAAGCCGAACGAGAGCGTGACGACGAGGTAGATGGCGACCAGCGAGACGACAGCGCGGCGCGCGACGTGTCTGCCCAGACTCATCGAGACACCACGCCGGACACCACGGCGGTCGCATCAGCGTTCCGGAGGGACATTCGAACGATTCGTTCCTCGGACGAGCGGTCATTAATGTTTATGGTGTGAGGTGACGACCGGGTCGGTGTTCGACCAAACGCATGGACGGAGCAGACACCGACGACGAGACGTCACCGAAATCCGACGGAGAGACACGAACAGACGGGGCTGGCCGCTACGGAGGCGAAGCGACGGCCGAAAACGGGAAACGCGCGTCGGAAGACACGGCCGCACTCGGCACGGGGACGAAACTGTTCGCACTCGGCGTGGCGCTGTTGACTACGGCGTTCGCCTACGACCACACGGTCGTCGGCGAAGGTCGTCCGCTGTTTTTCGGTGTAAATCCCACTGGACTCGACTGGCTGTTCGCGCTGTCGTGGCTGGCGCTCGCGTCGTTCGTCCTCGTCCCACTGGCGCTCCGGCGACGGCAGACCCGAATCTACTGGCGTCGATTACGTTCGCGGCCCGCCGGAGTCGCCGCGCTCGCGTATCTCGTCGTCTTTCTGGTCGTCGGGACGGTCGGCCCGTGGTTCGTGCAACCCGACCTGAACCTCACCGTCGCCGACCAGCCGCCGTTGTTTCTTAGTATTAGCGAGAGTAACGTCTACAACTGCGTCGGCCCCGTAGTCGATGGTCGCTGTCACGGAACGCTGAAGTATCCGCTCGGCACCAACAGCACCGGCAAGAGCGTGGTAGCTCTGCTCGTCTCGGGCATGCGAGTCAGCCTCCTCGTCTCGCTCGTCTCCGCGACGATTCTGGTCCCCGTCGGGACGACCATCGGCGTCTTGGCTGGCTACGCAGGCGGGTGGACGGACGACCTGCTGATGGGCTACGTGGACGTACAGCAGACCCTCCCCGCGTTCGTCCTCTACGTCATCCTGATGTTCGTCTACGGCAAGAGCCTGCTCCTCATCGTCCTCGTCTTCGGACTGACGAGTTGGGGCGGTGCGGCCCGAATGGTCCGCAGCGAAGTCCTCCAACGCAGGGAAGAAGAGTTCGTGCAAGCCGCCGAGAACGCGGGTGCGAGTTGGAGCCACGTCGTCGGCACCCACATCTTGCCGAACGTCTCCACGACGATAATCACGGCACTGAGTCGCCAAATTCCGATTCTCATCCTGACCGAAGTTGCCATCGCGTATCTCGAACTGAACAACTTCCTGTTGATGTCGTGGGGTGAGACCATCGCGCTCGAACTGCGAAAGGCGTTCCCGAAGACGTGGTGGACCTCGACGTTCACGGTGGCTCTGCTGGCGATAACAGTCACGTCGTTCAGCGTCCTCGGGGACACGTTGCGGGACGTACTCGACCCGAAACAACAGTGAGCGGCGGCCTGTGTCTCAAATTGAATCGACGAACTCCCCGACGACGCGGTTGAAGTGGTCGGGTTCTTCGAGCGAGAGACAGTGGCCGCTCTCCTCGAAGCGTTCGAACTCCGCGTTCGGGAGCAGTCGCGCGACGTGTTCGACGGAGGCTACCGAGCGCCACTTTTCGTCTGCGCCAGCACAGACCAGTGCAGGCACGTCGAGGTTCGGAAGCACCTCGCGGTAGTCGCGCACGGTGTAGTCGAACAGAATCGCACTCTTGATGGGTGGTGGGGTACGAGTCGTCTCGTCGAACACCAGTTGCTGAATTTCGGGGGACGGCGGGTCCTTGAACGTCAACTCCATCTGCATCTCGACCAGCGACGAGTGGTCCGTCTGGACGAGTTCGAGCACGTCCGTGAGTCGTTCGAGGTCGGTGCCGCCGTACTCCGAGTCGTCCCAGTCGAACGCCGTCGCGGCCATGTCCACGACCACGAGGCCAGCGATGTCGTCGGCACCGAACTGGTCGAGATACTCCCAGGCGACGAGCGCGCCCATCGACCACCCCACGAGGACTACGTCTTCGAGGTCTCGCTGGTCGAGAAACGACCGGAGGTCGCGGGCGTACTGGGGAACCGTGTGGCCGATTTCGGTCTTCTCGGAGCGGCCGTGTCCCCGGTAGTCGAGCGCGACCGTGTGATGGTCCCCCGAGAGGCCGGACAACTGCTCGTCGAAGAACCGAATTCCGGTCGTGACACCCGGAAGGAGGACGATTGGATTGTTCGACTCCAGACCGCTGGACGCTGAACTTCCTGCCTCCGAATTGGCTGGTTGTTCGTCTTCGAAGTAGAGGTCGGCCCCGTTGCACTGTTCGTATGGCATACGCTACCGTGTCGAGAGAGGGGACGAAAACTCTGAGCGATGCGGTCCAGTGGTGCCGACGTAGTACTTACCGAATTTGCATCTGAAGCCATACTAAGAACGTCTCTTCAAAATTCGACGTTCTGACGGAACTGCGAGACGGGAATCGAAGAGTGAATTCCTGAAACTCGTAATACACGTTTTTTGCCGTCGCCAGCGACATACGGTCCATGGTGGGGGATCCCGAAGCAGGGAGAGCGACGCAAGAAACGATAGCAGAAGACGCGCTCGAAGCGTTCGCGGAACGCTTCCGAGGCGAAGTCGTCAGACCCGACGACGGCGAGTACGACAGTGCCAGGCAAGTCTGGAACGGGACGATAGACAAGTATCCCGCGATAATCGCGCGGTGTGCAGGAACCGCCGACGTAGTCGCGGCAGTCGAATTTGCCCGCGAAGAGGACCTGCGCGTGGCGGTTCGCGGCGGCGGGCACAACGTCGCCGGGACGGGGGTCTGTGACGGTGGCATCGTCATCGACCTCTCGGCGATGCGCGGCGTTCACGTCGATTTAGACGCCGGGACAGTCCGCGCGCAGGGCGGCGCGACGTGGGGCGACGTAGACAGCGAGACGCAGGTGTTCGGGCAGATGACGCCCGGAGGGGCAATCTCTTCGACAGGTATCGCCGGACTGACCCTCGGAGGGGGATATGGCTGGACGCGCCGCACGCATGGTCTGACCTGCGACAACCTCGTGTCGGCAGACGTAGTCACTGCCGACGGCAACGTCGTCACCGCGAGCGAGGACCAACACTCTGACCTCTTCTGGGCGCTCCGTGGCGGCGGCGGTAACTTCGGCGTCGTCACCTCCTTCGAGTTCGACTTGTACGAACTTGGTCCAGAGATACTCTTCTTGGGCGCGATGTATCCGCTGGACGACGCTCCGACCGTCCTCAGCGAGTGGGTAGACTACATGGAGACGGCCCCCGACGAACTCACCGCAGACGCGGACGTTTGGACGATTCCAGAAACGCCGATGTTTCCAGAAGAACTCCACGGAACGCCGTTTGTCGGCATCCTCGGCACCTACGCGGGTGACTTCGAGGAGGGTGAAGGAGTTGTCGAGCCACTTCGGACGATTACGAAGCCACTGCTGGACATGACCGGCCCGATGGACTACTTGCAGTTGCAGTCGATGCTCGACCCCTTCTTCCCGAAGGGCGCACGGTACTACTGGAAGTCCCGGTATCTGACCGATTTGAACGAGGACGCTATCGAGACGATTGTGGAGTACGGTCGCAAGCGGCCCTCGGGCCAGTCGGTGATTCCGATTCGCTCGCGTGGCGGCGCGGTCACCCGCGTCGGGAGCGACGAAACTGCGTTCCCCGACCGGAGTTCGCCGTTCATGCTGAGCATCGACGGAGCGTGGGAAGATTCCAGCGAAGACGACGAGAACGTCGAGTGGGTCCGAGAGTTCTGGGAGGCGATGGAACCGTACGCCGCCGAGCAAGGGTACCAGAACTTCTCGATGTTAGACGAGGCAGACGAGACGGCGGCGACGATGTACGGCGACAACTACGACCGACTGGTCACGGTGAAAGACGAGTACGACCCGAAGAACGTGTTCCAGTCGAACGCGAACGTCCGACCGAGTGACTGAGTAAGTCGATTTACAGTTTACGTCGAGTTACAGTTCTTTCCGGACGTAGACGCCCAGCAAGCCGCCGAGCGCACCCGCGAGAACGAGATAGCCGAGGACGAACACGAAGATCATCATCGCTAAGAGACCGCCAATCCCGAGCATCGGATCTACACCGAGGAAGAGAAATCCGACGACGAGCCACGCGACGAAGAACGCCGGGATGGCGGCGATGCCACCAGAGAGTGCGCCGACTTTCAGGCCGTCTCGCTCTTGGAGGTAGCCCGCGACGGCACCGCCGACGATGGCGGCGAACGGGAGGAGAGGCGCGGTGACGACGGTGACGACTGCCCCGATGAGCGCGTTCATCAGGGTGTTCGGTTCTGGGTCGGACCGAGATTGGCGCTCTCGGGAGACGGTCGTCGTTCGTTGGGACATGTTCGGAAGTTTGTGTGTGGACGGCAAATACTTTCGGTGGAAAAGGCGTGGCTGTTTGACGTCGAACTTGGAGAAGCGCTCCGTCAGGGAGTGAGCAGATCGAATGTCTGCAAGCGTCAAGAGAGTCGCAAAGCGAGTCTTTCAGGATTCCAATTCGCAAACGCCTCGCTGTTGCTCGACGGTTTGCTTCAGGAAAATGCTCCGTCAGGGATTTGAACCACGCCCAGACGTTCCTGCTCACTTCGTTGCGCGGGCGTGCGACTGGTTTAGTTCAAATCCCTGAGCGTGCGCTTCCTTCTTCCTCACGTTGTTCCTCAGAAGAATGCTCCGTCAGGGATTTGAACCCTGGTCATCGGCTCGAAAGGCCGAAATGATTGGCCGGACTACACCAACGGAGCGAACTCACGTTCCTGCTGAACGCATTTCTTCGTTTATCGCTGAATAGTTTAAGGCTTCCGTTATCGCACGAAGAGAAAGGTGTGAGACGGTCACACCCGACTCGCCACTCGTTTACTTCCCTTCGAACTCAGGTTCCCCGTCGCCCATGAACGCCGTGATGCCTTCCATCAGGTCGTCGGTGCTCATGAGGTGGCCGAACGCTTGCGATTCGACTTCGAGACCGGCGTCGGTGTCGTCGCGGCCCGCGAGCATCGCGCGCTTGGTGTACTTCTGGGCAACCGGCGGCCCAGCAGCCAAATCACGAGCCAATTCGCCTGCTCGGTCTTCGAACTCAGAGACTTCGACGACTTCGTTGATGAAGCCGTAGTCTGCCATCGTCTCGGCGTCGAAGCGGTCGGCGGTGAAGATGATTTCTTTCGCACGACCTTCACCGACGATGTGCTTGAGTCGCTGGGTGCCGCCCCAACCGGGGAGCAAACCGAGGTTGTGTTCTGGCTGGCCGAGTTCCGAGCGGTCGCTGGCGATGCGCATGTCCGCGCAGGTCGCCAGTTCCATGCCGCCGCCGAGGCAGTAGCCGTCGATGGCCGCCAACACTGGCATCGGGCAGGCTTCGAGTTTGCCGAAGGTGTCTTGGCCCTTCTTCGAGAGTTCGACCGCTTCGAGCGGGTCGCCGCCGCCAGCGGCCATGCTCTGTACGTCCGCACCCGCGGAGAACGCCTTGTCGCCTTCGCCGACGAGTAGGATGGCGCGCACGTCGTCGTCCTCGGTGAGTGCGTCGATGGCCTCGCCGAGTTCGCCGAGCAGTTCGCCGCTGATGGTGTTCATGCGGTGCGGGCGGTCGATGACGAGTTTCCCGAGGTAGTCCCCGGGCTTCTCGACGCGAATGGTGTCGTACTCGTACTGTCCGGACTCGTCGTCGCCGTCGCCGTCCTCGCCGCCGTAGAAGCCACCCTCCTCGGCGGCTTCACTGAGGTAGTCGGCTGGCTCGTAGCGTGGTTCGCCGGTCTCCTCGTGGAGGTCTTCGAGCGTTTCGAGTAGCGAGTCGAGACCTGCTTCGTCGGCCATCTTCGCCGGACCGTCCGGGAATCCAGTACCGAGCATCATGGCCTCGTCGATGGCGGCGGGGTCGGCCACGTCGTTGCCGACGAGTTTGGCGACTTCGTTGGCCATCACTGCGAGGAGGCGCGCCTCGACGAATTCCTTGCCCGCGTCTGTTGGTATCTGTGCACCCTCGCCGTCCTCGTAGTCGTAGAATCCCTTACCGGACTTCTTGCCGTAGTGCTCGTTCTCCAGTTTCTGTTGGGAGAGCGGGCATGGCGCGTAGGCCTCGCCGAGTACGTCGTGCATGTATTCAAGAACGTGCTGGCCCACGTCGAGGCCGACTTGGTCGGTGAGTTCGAACAGGCCCATCGGGAGACCCATGTCGAACTTCGCGGTCGAGTCCACCTCAGCGATAGTCGCCTCGTCGTCGTAGACAAGCCACGCCGCCTCGTTCATCAGCGGGACCAGCACGCGGTTGACGATGAAGCCGGGGCTGTCCTTACGGACGCGGACGGGCGTCTTGCCCATCTCCTCGGCGAGGTCTTCGGTCAGGTCGAGCACCTCGTCGTCGGTGTGTGCGCCGGAGATTACTTCGACCAACTGCATCCGAACCGGCGGGTTGAAGAAGTGCATCCCGCAGAACCGCTCGGGGCGCTCCGTGACCTCCGAGAGTTCCGTCACCGAGAGACTGGACGTGTTCGTGGCGAAGACGGCGCGGTCGGGCGCGTACTCCTCCAACTCACCGTACACGTCCTTCTTGATGTCCATCTTCTCTGGGACTGCCTCGATGACGAAGTCGGCGTCCGAGACGGCTTCCTCGAAGTCCACGATTGGCGTCACTCTGTCGAGTGCCGCGTCTGCTTCTTCCTCGGAAAGTTGGTCTTTCTCGGCGAGTTTGCCGAGACTCCACTCGATTTGGTCGTAGCCGTTCTGGACGAACTCGTCTTTGATGTCTCGCAGGTTCACGTCGAACCCCGCGATGGCCGCGACTTCCGCGATGCCGTGGCCCATGTTGCCAGCACCGAGAACCGCGATGGTGTTGATATCGTCTACCTCCATACGCGTGGCGTCGTCTGGAAGGCGTTTGAACGTTTCCCTATCCGAGATTAAAAACTATCTTCGAGTTTATTCCCGGTTACAAAGGACTTTAGGGTCGGGTGTGTAACCCCGGCCCATGGACTTCGGACTCTCCGACGAGCAGAAACAGATTCGAGAAGAAGTTCGACGCTTCGCCGAGAACGAAATCGCTCCCGTAGCGAAAGAGTACGACGTCGAAGAGAAGTACCCGTGGGACGTGATGGACAAGGCCGCCGAGATGGGACTGCTCGGCGCGCACATCCCCCTCGATTACGGCGGTGCGGGCTACAGTAACCTCGAATCCGCAATCATCACCGAGGAACTGTTCGCCGTAGACGCTGGCATTGGTCTCTGCATCACCTCCGCCGCGTTCGGCGCGGACGCCATCATGCAGTTCGGGACCGACGACCAGAAAGAGCGCTTCCTGCGGCCAATCGCGGAAGGCGAGCAAATCATGGGCGCGGCGATTTCCGAGCCTGACACCGGCTCTGACGTGTCCAGCGTCTCGACCAGCGCCGAGAAGGACGGCGACGAGTGGGTCATCAACGGCAACAAGATGTGGATTACGAACGGCTCTGTCGGCGACTTCTACGTCGTCCTCTGTCAGACCGACCCCGACGCAGACGGTCGCTACAACGGCTTCAGCCAAATCGTGGTCGAGTCCGACCGCGACGGCTTCGAGTCCGAGAAGATTACGGGCAAACTCGGTATCCGTTCGTCGGACACCGCCGAACTCATTCTGGACGACGTGCGTGTCCCCGAGGAGAACCTCATCGGGACCCGCGGCATGGGCTTCCTCCAGCAGATGCAGTTCTTCGACGAGACTCGCACGGCCGTCGCCGCCCAGGGCGTCGGTATCGCAAAGGGTGCCAGCGAGGCCGCACTCGACTACGCCGAGGAGCGCGAGCAGTTCGGCCGTCAAATCGGCGACTTCCAGGCGATTCAGCACAAACTCGCCGACATGCACACCCGAACCGAGGCCGCGCGCAACCTGACCTACAAGGCCGCGTGGAACGTGGACCAGGGCGAGGACATCACGAAACTCGCCAGCATGGCCAAGGAGTTCGCCTCCCGCGTGGCCGTGGACGTTGCCAACGAAGCCGTCCAGATTCACGGCGGCGCAGGCTACGTCAACGACTTCCCCGTCGAGCGGTTCTACCGCGACGCGAAGATCACCCAAATCTACGAGGGCACCACGGAAATTCAGAAGAACATCATCGCTCGCGAACTGCTCGGCAAAGGCTTCTAACGACCGTCTCTCCAGAAGCCACCGAGACGAGGTTTCTCTTTCTTGCCGTCGCCCGCTGATTCGCTACGCTCCCGTGCCGCTCGAACTTCCATTTGTTAACCCAATTATTGTACTTTCTTATAGTGTAGAAATTAGTGTGAGAAAATGAAACATAAGTTGTTTACTGTTTCACTAGTCTTAAGTTCAACCCATGTAGGAGAGTCCGTATGGTAGACAAACCCAATCGACGCTCGTTTCTGAAAGGGGCAGGTGCTGCAGTCGCCGGTCTCACGCTCCCGACCGCTACGGTCTCCGCGAAGTCGAGAGAGGACCGCTTCATCATCGACTTACAGAACGTCTCCGAAGGCGCGCTCGACGGCCTGACCGTCGTCCACGACCTCAGTCAAATCGACATCGCCGTCGTCGAAGGCGAGAAGGACGCGGTCGAGGGACTGCGCCACTCGAAAGACGTGGAGATGGAGTTTCAGGTGGACAGGGAGCATCGCGACGACGATGACGACGACCACGACTGGGGTGGCGACAACCACCACCACAAAGACTGGACGATACCCTCCCGCTACGAGTACCAGTGGGACAAACAGGCTCAGGACCTGCTCGGCGTGTACCAGAAGACTACGGGCGAAGGCACCCGCGTGTCGGTCATCGACTCCGGTGCGATGCGAGGCCATCCCGACCTCACCAACGCGCTCAACACCGACCTGTCGAAGAACTTCACCGGCGACGGCGGCGACTTCACGCCGTGGTACAACGACCACGGTACCCACGTCTCGGGCATCATCGCCGCGGACGGATCGAACGAGAAGGGCATTCTCGGCTCTGCACCGAATACCGACCTCGTAGAACTCCGCGTGTTCACCGGGCCGTTCGCCTTCTTCGGCGACATCATCGCGGCGATGACCTACAGCGGCGACATCGAATCCGACGTGGCGAACATGAGTCTCGGCGTCTACCCGCTCCCGAACGACGCCGACACCGCGACGCTCCGAGACTCTATCGAACGTGCCACCGACTACGCCGCCGAGAAGGGCACGCTGATGGTCGCGGCCGCGGGCAACGACGGCGTCAACCTCGACACGGACGGCGACGTGATTAGCCTGCCGAACGAGGCGGACAACGTGATGAGCGTCAGCGCGACCGGTCCAATCGGCTACCGCTGGGACGACGAGAAGTCGAACGACGACAACTCGGACGAAGACTCGGACGACGAAGACGGTTGGCACGAATACGGCGACGACGACGGCCACCGCGGACGCGGAGACGAAGACGGCTGGCACGGACACGGCGACAGAGACGGCTACGACCGCTACAGGTTCCCCTTCGACGACCCGATCTACGACCTGCAGAAGCCGACGACGACGCCCGCGACGTACACGAACTACGGCGAAGAAGCGGTTGACGTGAGCGCGGCCGGTGGAAACATTCCCCAGGACGCACCCGAGGACGCCAAGACCCAGTACGACATGGTGTTGAGCACCATCTTCGAGTGGGCCGACGACGGTAGCATGAAGCCGTCCTACGGGTGGAAGGCGGGCACTTCGATGGCCGCACCGCAGGTCACTGCGGCCGCGGCACTGGTCAAGAGCGTCAACCCAGACGCGTCGCCCAAGCAAATCCGGGAACACCTCGAAGCGACCGCTGACGACCTCCACCAGCCGTCGTACAGCGGTGAGGGCCACCTCGACCTCGCGGCGGCCGTCTTCTGGCCGATATGGGGCGGCGACCACGATTGGGGCGACGATGACGACGACGGCCACGGGCATCACGACGACGACGAACGTGACGACGACCACGGCTGGGACGGCGGTCACGACGACGAAAAGCACGGAGACGAGGACTGAGGACGTGCGCCTGTAGTTCCCTCTCAACTTCTTCCCTCGACTTCTCTCCTCAACTTCTTCGACGCTCGCGCCGCGACGGTGTCGCGCCGTGAGTAAATCACAGTTCGAGAGAGCAGTAGACGAGGAGACGACGACGGTAAATTATATCCTCCGAACGAGAAACTCTAGTCGGGAATCTGTCGGTACTCTCGCAAAGACGTTAAGCATTTTTAATGATATATATGGTCGGAGTGGGGGAGCATGCAACGGCGTCAATTCATCGAAGCGGCGGGGGCAGTCGGTCTCGCGGGACTCAGTGGGTACACGAACCGACAACAAGACACGTATCTCTCGCAAGCCCAACAACTCGGGCTGAGCGAGAACTGGCAGCAGCGACGCATCGGCGCGGCGAGTAACTGGACCGCCCAACAGCGACAGGGAGTACCGAACAGAGAGCAAGACACGACGTGGACGAACTCAGAGTCGTTCCAGACCGCGCCGTGGGAACCACCGGAAGGCTGGCAGGACACGGCCGCAGGCAACGTAGACAGCATCCAGATTCTGAACCACGGCGCGGCCAACATGGAGTTCGACCCGGCCACGCTGGCGACCCACGAACTGTTCGAGGAGAAGACGGGCATTACCGTAGACGTACTCGAAATCGGAGTGGACCAAGCGAACCTGCGCGAACAGCAGTTCCTCAGTTCTCAACAGAGTTCGCCGCACGTGATGAACGTAGACGGCCCGCTGACACCGGTATTCGTCCAGCAAGGTTATCTCGAAGCGGTGGACCCGCTGTACACCGAGGAGATGTGGGACTCGTACATCCCGGCACTGCGCAGTCTGGTCGAGTGGGACATCGATCCGAATCGACAGGGGACCCATCAGTACGGCTTCCCGAACATCGCGGAAGCGACTGTCGGAAGCCTCCGTACCGACCTCGTCCAAGAGCAGGGCATCGACCCGGCACGGTTCGACGGCGAGTGGTCGTGGGACCTGCTCGAAGAGATGATGGCCGCGTTCGAGGATACCGACGTGTTCGGGTTCGCCTACTACGCTGGGACGCCGGTCTATCTCTTCTACTCGTTCAGGCAACTGCTCTACCAGCAGGGTGGCCGCATGGTCCAAGACGACGGCACCGTGCAAATCGACACGCCACCCGCACGAACCGTACTGCGAAAGATGGCCGAGTGGCGCGACAACGGCTGGGTGCCCCAAGAGGTCATCTCCTACGGCGAGGGCGACATCATCGACCTGTTCTTGGCTGGGCGAGTAGCCTACGCGGAAGGGTTCAGCGACTTCGTGCCGCGAGCGCTCGCACAGTACGACGCCAACAGTCAATACCGTGCGGTCGTTCCGGCGGCCGCGAACACCGGGCCGAATCCGACGCAGGCCTCGCTCGTCGCGCCGAACGCGACGGCCATCAACCCGTTCGCGGACACCGGACACAAACTGGCGGGACTGCTCTACGGCGACCTGCGTCTCTCCTACCCGAGTCAGTGGTGGGAGTTCACTTTCGAGGGAAACATGTCGTTCATGGACCAAGTCTACGGCGACGCGGCCGACCAAGACGCAGTGCCGTTCAGCGACGTGCTCGGGTCGGCCATCGACCGGGGCGTCCTCGAACTGTTCCCACAGCAGCAGGCCATCTTCCAGCGATTAGCGACGACGTTCCAGCAGGCAATCGTCGGAGACATGACGCCACAGCAGGCGACACAGCAAGGCCAACAGTTCGTGGACGACGTTCTCGGCCAATAACTCTCGGCTGACTCTTCACTATCTCCTGACCGATGGCCTTCGAAGAAACCAGACGCGTTCCACAGACCACGTTCGGCCGCACGAAGCGACGCGTCTCGAAGTTGCTCAACGACCACATTCGCATCACCTTGCTCGGCCCGGCGCTCGTGAGTCTGTTGCTCATCTTCGTCTACCCCGTGGCAGTCCTCGTCTGGAGTTCGTTCCACCGGACGCTCGGTTTCGTCACGGAGTTCGACCCGACGTACAACTACGAGAAGATGCTCACGGACCCGACGTTCTGGAGCGCCGTCGAGAAGACGCTGACCTACTCGTTCGGCTCGTTTTTCTTCTCGATGGCCGCGGGCCTCGTCATCGCGCTCGCGCTCAACCGCGTCGTCAGAAAGCGACTGCGGGACACCTACACGACGCTCATCCTGCTGTCGTGGGCCGTCCCGCTCTCCATCGTCGGCGTGACGTGGCGCTGGATGTTCAACGGGCAACTCGGCGTGGTGAATCAGTTGCTAGTAGACCTCGGAATCCTATCGAGCGGCTACTCGTGGCTCGCCGACCCGCTGACCGCGATGGCACTCATCGTCGTCGCCGACTCGTGGTCGCGCATCCCGTTCGCGGCAATCGTAATGCTGGCCGGACTCCAGTCGATTCCGCAGGAGATGTACGACGCCGCGAAGGTGGACGGCGCGACCTCCTTCCAGACGTTCTGGCACGTGACGGTGCCGTACCTTCGGCCCTCCTTCTTCGTCGCGGGACTGATAAACTGGATGTTCGCGTTCCGGGCGTTCGCCATTCCGTTCTCGACTACCGGCGGCGGGCCAGCAGGCGCGACCGAAGTACTGGCCATCTACATCCACCGTTTCGGCATCGAACTGTTCGACTTCGGATTCGCTTCGGCGGTGTCGATGTTCCTCGTCGCGGTGACGCTGATAATTGCGAGCATCTACGTGACCACCATCTTAGAACAGATTTCGGAGATAGCAGAATGAGAGGACGCGAGACAGAAGCGGAAGCGAGCGAAACAGAACCTGACGAGGAGGGCGAGCGATGAGCGGCGCTCGAATCGGCATCGAGAGCTACCGCCGCAGACAGGGGTTCTGGAACGCCGTCGAGAGTCCGTTCGTCGTCCACCTCGTCCTCTTTCTGGCGGTGTTCTTCGTCACAGCACCGCTCGTCTGGGAACTGCTGACTTCGTTCAAGACGAATCAGGCGGTCTACGACCTGACGTACTTCCCGCGAAATCCGACGTTAGAGAGTTACCACATCGCGCTCGTCGAGCGAGGATTCTGGAGGGCCATCGTCAACAGCATCATCATCTCGACTGCTTCGACAGTTGCGGTGATGGCCCTCGGAACGCCCGCAGGCTACGTCTTCAGCAGGTATCGCTTCCCGTTCGACAACCTCGTGTTCACGTTCGTCCTGTTCACGCGACTGTTTCCGCCCATCGGCTTGGTCGTGCCGTACTACCGCATCATGGGACTGGCCGGGCTTCTGAACACCAGAGTCGGCATCGTCGTCGCCAACGTCTACCTCTGGTTGCCGCTAGTCGTCTACATCATGCGCAACTTCTTCATCACCATCCCGAAGGAGTTGGACGAGGCGGCCCGTGTAGACGGCTGTACCAAGCTACAGGCGTTCCGCCACGTCGTCTTCCCAGTCGTCCTGCCGGGGTTCGCGGCGGGGACGATTCTGACCTTTCTGTACTCGTGGCGCGAGTTCCTCTTCGCGTTCACGGTCAGCACCGACCTCTCATCGATGACGATTCCGGTCGCCACCTACCTCTTCGTCGGCGACACGTCCATCCAGTGGGCGTCGATGGCCGCGGCGGCGGTGGTTGCGACGATTCCGTCCGCTCTCGTCGTCTTCTTCTTCCAGCGATACATCGTCGTCGGACTCACCGGAGGCCTGAAGAGATGAGCGACACAGCACCGAGCGAATCCACCGACGGGGAAGTAACGAACGACCGAGAAACCGGTACGCAGGAACGCAATCTCAGCCTGCGACTGCTGGAGGTCAGAAAGACGTTCGAAGAAGGCGACACGCCGGTCGTCGCGGTCGATAACGTCTCCATGGACATCTACGACGGCGAGTTCGTGGTCCTCGTCGGCCCCTCTGGCTGTGGCAAGACCACGACGCTCCGGATGGTCGCAGGTCTCGAACAGCCCTCGGAGGGCCGCATCGAGATTCACGGCAAAGACGTCTCGGGGCTGGACCCACGCGAGCGTAACGTGGCGATGGTGTTCCAGAACTACGCGCTGTATCCGCACAAGACCGTCCGGGAGAACCTCGCGTTCCCGCTGACGATTCGGAAGTATCCGAAAGACGAACGGAGCGAGCGCGTGCAGAACGTCGCCGAACTGCTCGGCATCCCAGAACTGCTCGACAGAAAGCCCGGCGACCTCTCTGGCGGCCAGCAACAGCGGGTCGCGCTCGGCAGGGCAATCATCCGGGACCCGGAGCTGTTCCTGTTCGACGAGCCGCTGAGCAACTTGGACGCGAAACTCCGCATCCAGATGCGCACGGAGTTGAACAAGCTCCACGACCGGGTCGGCAAGACTTCGGTGTACGTTACGCACGACCAAGAGGAGGCGATGACGCTCGGCGACCGCGTGGCGGTCATGCGCGACGGACAACTCCAGCAGTTCGACCCGCCACAGCGCGTCTACGACGCGCCGGTCAACCGATTCGTCGCGGGATTCATCGGCGAACCGCCGATGAACTTCTTCGACGTGAGCCTCGCCGAACGGGAGGACGGTCTCTGGCTCGTCTCCGAGGCGTTCGAACTCGCAGTGCCGGACGAGATGGCCGACAAACTCGACTCGTGGGAGGGCAATCGTGACGAACTCGTCTTCGGGGTTCGGCCCGAGAACTTGCACGACGCCGCGCTTCTCGCTGGCGAGCAACGAGCGGTTCACTCGTTCCAAGCCCGCGTTCGCGTCGTCGAACCGATGGGGTCGAACAAGGACCTGACGCTGGCCCCCAGCACGGAAGCTGACGACGAACGCTTGCTGGCCGACGAGGCCGAGGAGTTCACCGCACGCGTCTCGAACGACAGCGAAGTGACGGCGGGTGACCTAATTACCCTCGCGGTAGAGATGTCGAAGGCGCACGTCTTCGACGGCGCGACCGGGGAGAATCTGACAGTGAGAGAGTGACTCGACTATGAAGAAGACTATTATCAACCCGAACGCGGGAGAGCGAATCGGCTACGCAGAGCGAACCGGGACCGAACCAGCGTACGCCGAGGGCGTCGTCGTGGAGACGCCCACCCACAAGCGCGTGTTCTTGGCGGGCCTGACTTCGCGGGACCCCGACCTCGACATGGAGGGCCAGACTCGCGACGTACTCGAACAACTGCAAGCCGACCTCGAAGCCGTCGGCGGCGAGGTGGACGACGTGGTTCGAGTCCGGGTGTACGTGCGCGAACCGCACTTGAACGAGGCGAACTTCGAGGCGATTCACGAAGCGCGCGGCGAGTTCTTCGACTCGCACCACTATCCGGCGAGTACGTTGGTCGAAGTGTCGGACCTCGTCCGCGAGGGAAAACTGGTCGAAATCGACTCGGAAGCGGTGATTCCGAACGACGAGTGGGAGGTGGAGACACTGGACGAGTGAGAAGTCGAGACGTTGGAATCGGCTACTACTGCCACGTCCACCGCGAGTCGAAGTAGTACCGATAGAGACCGCTGATGAAGATGGCGAACCCGTTGGCGACGAGATAGAGGAGTCCCGCCCAGTTGACGAACGCGTACAGCAAGCCGACTTGCAGTGGAATCGCAGACCCACGGACCACGTTCGTTCTGAGGAGTCCGGCGAGCAGGTCGTTCCGAGACGAGTTCTTCGAGTGTTGGAACGTCCACGCGTTGTTCGCGAAGTACTGGAGAATAATCGTCAGTTCGATAGCACCGGTAGCAGCGACCAGATAGTTGATGCTGACGTGTTCGACGAGGAACCACAGCACTGCAGTCTGGACGAGTGCGGCACTCGCACCGACGACGACGAACCGGTAGAGGCGGACCACAGTCGAACGGTCAACGACCGCTCCGTATCTGGAGTACCCCACGACCCGGAACTAAGGAGTTCTATCGAGGAATACGTTCGGATTTGTCTGCGCGAGTTCCACACGGTACCTCGTGAGTAACCTCGTCAGACTATTCAAACGGATTACGCCCACGTCTCTCGAAGCACGCGAAGCCAGTTGTCCCGCACAATCGCCCGAACCTCGTCCTCGTCGAACCCTCGGTCTCGAATCTCGGCGAACACGTCTGGGAGTCCCGTCACGTCGCCCACCGCATCCGGCACTGGCGCACCGTCGAAGTCAGAACCGAGCGCGACGTGTTCGACGCCCACTCTGTCTGCCACGTACTTGACGTGGTCAACGAGCGTCGAGATAGGAACGTCCGTGTCTCGCCCCCTGTCCGGACGGAGGAACGCCGGAGCGAAGGAGACGCCGACGACGCCACCGGAGTCCGCAATCTTGTCGAGTTGTTCGTCGGTCAGATTTCGGCTCACTGGACAGATGTCGTGGACGGCGGCGTGGCTAACCACGAGCGGGTCGCTCGTGGTGTCGGCAACGTCCCAGAAGCCCGCCTCGGTGATGTGTGCGAGGTCCACGACGATGCCTCGCTCGTTGCAGGCCGCGACGAGGTCACGGCCCGCCTCCGTGAGTCCGGGACCGGTGTCCGGCGTACCAGGGTTTCTGTATTGAAGACCGTCGGCGAACGCGTTCGGGCGGTTCCACGTGAGACCAATAGAGCGGACACCAGCGGCGTAGAGGAAGTCAAGGTTCGACAGGTCGGGTGCGACTGCCGCAGCACCTTCGAGGTGGGGACCGCCGCGATTGTATCCTCGGCTTCGAGGGTGCGTTCGAGGCGCTCTACCGTGGTGACGACTTCGAGCGCGCCGTCGGAGTCGGCTTCGAGTCGATAGAGTCGTTCGAGTACGTCGTACGTGAACTGCTTCGCCCGCTCGTGGGAGATGGCAGGCGGGCGAGCCACTTCGAAACCCTCCTCGGTCTCGGTGACATCGTACTCGTGGTCCTCGTTCGGCACGAAGATGGCGAAGAAGCCGCCGCCAAAGCCGCCCTCGCGCGCTCGCGGCAGGTCGATGTGACCCGCTTCGTTCAGTTTGGGGTCGCTTCCGTCAGGGTCGCCACGCTCGAAGAACGAACGTCCGCCGCCGCGGTCCGGCAGGTGGAGATGAATCAGCGTGTCGTTGTGGCCGTCGAAAACGCTCTTCTCCGGGTCGTCCATGTGTCGAACCCGAACCCGCAGGCAGTTAAATCGTGTACTCGGACTCCTCGAACTGCACGTACTTGCCGTTCTTGAACGACCGCTTTCGCTTCTGGTACGTGCCGAGGAGTTTCGCGCCCGTGACGCCAGCGGCGAACTTCGACTTGAGGCCACTACCAAGTCCGCCGTTGGCCAACAGGTTCCGCGTCGCGGCAATCGTCTTGTCCCACTTGTCCGGCCCGTAGTCGCCGACGATGTCTGCGAAGGTGACGTTACGCAGGATTTCGTCGCCGATGACGTCCTTCCAGCGGTCGTTGTAGGAAGACAGATTTCCGTTCGCCGCGAGTTCGCCAGCGATTTTGCCGGTGCGGGCCGCGACGTGATAGCCGCCCTCGTGGAACGCCGAGGTGGTGCCCATCGCGCCACCGACGACTGCGATACCGGCCTTCGTCGGCGAGTCGATAGGACGCGTCGAGGAGATGGGGTACGTCTCGGTGCCCTTGTTCTTCCCGCGGTCTTCCACGAGCGGGAAATCCGAGAGGTCGTACTCGTCGCCGTACTCGCGTTCGAGCAGTCGTTCGATGTACTCGCCGGGTCGCGGGATTCGGTCGTCTTCCGGTCGGAGGAGGTCGTACTTCTCGCGGTCTTCGACGTTCTCGATGTCCATACCGATTGGCATGGTGAGGCCGACGCGCGCAACCGTGCCGTCGTTCGGGAAGACCCACGGATACGCCGTCTCGCCGGGCATGACGCCCCACCAGAACTTGAGGTCGTCGTCCTCGAACAGTTCCTCGGGGAACTCCCGGTACTCCTGATACGCGATGTGGTTCGCCTCGTTAGGTGCCATCACCTGTGAGATTTTCCGGTCCTCGGGACTGAATCGGTCCAGCACCCGCATCGTGACCTGTCGTTGTGGGCCGTCCGCGAGGATTAGGTACTCCGACTCGATTTCTTCGCCGCCCGAGAGCGAGAGCGTGTGACTGTGTCCGCCCGTGAGGTCGGTCTCTACGTCCGTGACGCCGTCGCCGACGCGGTACTCCGCGCCCGCTCGTTCTGCCTCCTCGCGGAGCCAATCGTCCATGTGAGTCCGATTGAACGTGAACCCGAAGCCGTCGTACGACGACTCGATGCCCGTCGATTCGAGCGTGCAGGTCTCGTTCGGGCCGTAGAAGGTCGTGCTGTCCAGTTCTTGGAGGACGACGTGGTCCGGTATCTCCTCGAAGGGAATGTCCAGAATGTCCACCCAGTAGTCGAGCATCCCGGCGGCGTCTGTCGAATCCGGACCCAGTTCCTCCCGGTCTTCGCGCGGAACGCCCTTCTCTACGAGGAGGACGTCCGCTCCCGACTCGGCGGCTTGTCGCGCGGCGGTCATCCCGGCGGGGCCTCCGCCGACGATGGCGACATCGACTCGCTTCATACCTCAAGGCTTCCGCGTCGGGTTATAAATCATTGACCTTCCGATTCCGGGATAGTACGAGGCTGGGTTTTCGTGGGACAGCGTGGGAATTAGTACCGAGACGGGTTGCTATTGGCCGAACGAGCAAGAAAAGTCACTCGAAAGGAAACACGTCCACGACCGTCTCACCCAAACTAATCACCCCACCAACACGTAAGTAGAGAAGCGTCGTAGCCTGAGTGCATGGGGAGGGGAACTCGCGCGCTCGCAGTCTTCGTAGTCGCAACGCTACTACTCACACAGGTCGGACCAGTACTCGCAGTATCAGAACAAAATCAGCAATCACAGGGCGTCACGTCCCGCGAAGATGTCGAGGAGTTCGTGGACGCCGCGATGGCCGAGGACCTCGAAGAGCATCACGTCTCCGGAGCGACAGTCTCGGTGGTCAAGGACGGCGAGTTGCTGTTCGCAGAAGGGTACGGCTACGCCGACCGGCAGAACCGAACGCCCGTCGTCGCCAATCAGACCCTCTTTCGAATCGGCTCCGTCTCGAAACTGTTCGTCTGGACCGCGGCGATGCAACAGGTCGAAGCCGGAACTATCGACCCGAACGCCGACGTGAACAGGTATCTCGACGACGTTCGGATTCCACAGAAGTACGGCCAGCCGATTACGATGAACCACCTCGCCACGCACACCGCCGGATTCGAGGACAAGTACCGCGGCGTGTTCGTCGAGGACCCCGAGGACGTGCAACCACTCGGCGAGGCGCTCCAGAATCCGCCCAAGCGCGTCCGGCCACCGGGCGTCGTCACCTCCTACTCGAACTACGGCGCTGCGCTGGCGGGCCACATCGCGGCCGAGCAAGCGAACACGTCCTTCGACCAGTACGTCGAGTGCCGACTCTTCGCACCCCTCGACATGCGCCACAGCACCTTCCGCCAGCCAGTTCCTCAGCGCGTTCCCGGCGAAGTCTCGCAGGGCTACAGCTATTCAACCGGTCGGTTCCACCGCGGCGAGTTTGAGACGGTCGGCATCCCGCCCGCGGGGTCGATGAGCGCGACGGCCACCGACATGGCGAACTTCATGATTGCGCACTTAGAAGAAGGCCAGTTCCGCGACGAGCGAATTCTGTCGGAAGCCGCGACGACCCGGATGCACCGCCAGCAGTTTACCAACCACCCCGCAGTCAACGGGATGGCGTTCGGCTTCTACGAGCAGAGTCAAAACAATCAACGAATCGTCGGCCACGGCGGCGACACCCAACTGTTCCACAGCGGCCTCTGGCTCTTCCCCCAGCGAGACTTGGGGGTATTCGTCTCCTACAACAGTGTCGGCGGGGTTTCTGCTCGCGAGGAGTTCATCGACTCCTTCGTAGACCGTTTCTTCCCGGAAGAAGCCCCACCGAGCGGAGCGGTCGCCGTCGATGGAGGTCAGCAAGTCGCCAACAGCACGAACGCCTCGACGAGCGACCTCGACAAATTCACCGGCACGTACAGACCAACGCGCATGCCCGCAAGCACGATAGAGAAGTTGGGCGCACTCGGCAGCGACTTCCGCGTGCAAGCGCCCGGCGACGGCACGCTCCTGACCACGAGCGTCACGGGCGAAACACAGCGTTGGGTGCAGGTTAGACCGACCGTCTTCGAGGAGGTGGGCGGCGACGAGCGACTCGCGTTCCGCGTCGAGAACGGCCGCGCGACCTACGCCTTCTTCGACTCGTCGGCCCCGACCGGATTCGCGCGGATTCCGACGTACGAATCGACGCTGTTCCAACTCGGCTCGTTCGCGGTGACGATACTCGTTTTCCTCACGGCGATTCTGGGCTGGCCAATGCTCGCGCTCTGGCGACGGTGGAGAGGAAGCGAGCAGTCGACTAACGGCCCACGAGCGGCCCGCTGGCTCGCGGGAGTCGCCGGACTGCTCGCCCTCGCGTTCGTGGTCGGACTCGGCTACTCGCTGGTGACGGACCCGCAGGGCCTTCTGTTCGGCGGGTCGGCCGCGCTCAGTGCACTGCTCGCAGTTCCCCTCCTCGTCGCACTCGGAACGCTGGGCGTCGTCGTCTTCACCGGCGTCGCGTGGCGAAACCGCTACTGGGGCGTCTTCGGGCGACTGCACTACACCGTGCTGGCGCTCGCGTTCGTGGTCTTCTGCTGGCAGTTGTGGTACTGGAACGTCCTCGGGGCAGTGTTCTAATTCGGAAAAGCAAAATTCACGCTCCGGGGCGACCCACAACCGCCATGGACTTCGACAACGTCTCCGTCGAGCGTACCGACGGCGTCGCGCGAATCAGTATCGAGCGACCGGCGACGCACAACTCGCTGGACCGCCAGACTGCGGCCGACCTGCAAGCCGCTGTCGAGCGGGTCGTGGACGACCGAGCGGTGCGCTGTGTCGTCCTGACTGGAACCGAGAGCGTCTTCTGCACGGGTGCGGACCTCTCCGTGCTGGACGGTGACAGTAACGGCGACAGCGACGACCCGCGCCGACTGCGAGAGATTGCGACGCGCCTGCACGCCACCGTCGCGCACCTCGCAACTGCCAGAAAGCCGGTCGTCGCTGGCGTGAACGGCGTCGCCGCGGGCGGCGGTCTCGGACTCGCGCTGTGTGCCGACGTCGTGCTAGCTTCCGAGAACGCCCGCTTCGAGTTCGCGTACCCGAAACTCGGCCTCTCGGGCGACGGCGGTTCCACGTACTTCTTGCCGCGACTTGTCGGTCTGCGGAAGGCCCAAGAAATCGCGCTGTTGGACGAACCTATCCCCGCAGACGAAGCGGTCGAGATTGGACTGGCGACCGAGGTCGGCCCTTCAGGGGAGTTCGAGGACCGACTCGCCGAACTCGCCACCCGACTCGCAGACGGCCCGACGCGTGCCTATGGCGCGACCAAGCGCCTACTCTCGAAGAGCTACGGTCGAAATTTGAGCGCGCAACTCGCCGCAGAGACCGACGCCATCACGCAGTTGGCCAGAACCGGCGACTACGAACGGGGGCTGGCGGCGTTCTTCGAGAAAGAGGAAGCCGAGTTCGAGGGGCAGTAGCGAAAGAAACGAGCCTCAGTCGTCCGCCGCGACTCCGCCCGGCGCGCCGGTGCGGCTCTCAGCCAGTCGCGTGCCCGCGACGCCTGCCGCCAGAAACGCGAGGACGCTTCCGGCGAGGAACGCCGTCTCGTAGCTTGCGACGGTCGCAACGACGCCGAAGATGGGCGGCCCGAGTACGCCGCCGACGCCCTTCGCGGTCGTTCGCAGGCCCATCAGTTCAGATTCCCGCTCGTCGGGAGCCACGTCGCCGATGAACGCGACGGCACCGGTCGTCATCGCCGAGAACGCCGCCGCGATGACGACCATACCGACGCCTGCGACGAGACCCCGACCGAGGGGTGAGGCAGGTTGGGTCGCCATCCCGAGAATAACGGCGAAGAGTCCGCTTCCGGCCATACCGACGACGATGAGCGGTTTTCGTCCGGCTGCATCTGCGACCCGGCCGAACGCCAGCATGAACGCCGACTGGCCCGCTGGGTTGATGGCCAGTAGCGCGCCCATGACGAACGCCGATACCCCGACGTGGTTCGTGAGGTACGGCGGCATCAGACTCATCACGCCCAGCACGGTCATGTTGCGGAGCGCGAGCGCAATATAGAGCCAGCCGAGACCGTTCGTCGTGAGGTGGCCGCGCTCACCCGCCGCAGGGAAGAGTCGCTCTTTGATTTCTCGACGGAGTTCCGAGAGCGAGGGTTGCTTCTCGCGCGTCGGCGTCGGGTCCGCGACGAGTGCCACGGCGAGCGTAGCGACGAGGCTCACGCCCGCGATGACCAGAAAGAGACTCTCGGGCGCGAGCAGACCGAGAAGCGCGCCGACGGTGAGTTGGCCGCCTGCGAAGCCCACCGCGCGGGCGCTGTTGAAGAAGCCGACCGACTTCCCCCGACCTGTCTCGCCGCCCCGGACGCTGACGATGGCGAGCATCACCGGCGCGAACCCGGCCGCGAAGACGGCGTAGACGCCCCGGAGCGCGATTGGTGCGACGACGCCCTCAGCAATTGTGAGCGGGAGGACAGCGATTGTCGCCAGCGCCCCGGAGAGAATCAGCACCGCGCGGCGTCTGCCGGTCACGTCCGCAAGTGCGCCCCAGACCGGGGCGAACACCATCATGCCGAGGAAGTAGGCAGTGAGAACGAGACTGACCGCCAGCGGGGAGCCACGTTCGCCGACGTACACCGCGAGCGCGGTACCCATGAGGATGCCACTGGCGAACCGGGCGGCGGCCGCGAGCGCGATGACTGCCTGCTGGCGTCGCTCCGTCACTGAACGGACGTTGCTCGGCAGAGGATAAACCCTCGGTGGAACCCGACGGGGTTGCCACTACCGGCGTTCGGCAGTCTGCAGTCCCCGACCGACCGAACCGGCAAGCCGTGTTTCGAACCGAAATACTCTTGCGGGAACCGTCGTTCGTACGAGGTATGCAAGCAATCGTCAATGGAACGGTTCACACGGTCACGGAGCAGGGGACAATCGAGGGCGGAACTATCCTGTTCGAGGATGGGGAGATTCTGGAGGTCGGCCCGGACGTAGAGGTTCCGAACGACGCCGAGACGGTAGACGTAGGCGGTAAACACGTCACGCCCGGCCTCGTGGAGGCCCACAGCCACGCCGGAATGGGCGAGTGGGCACAGCCCCACGACGGGGACGTCAACGAGTTCTCGGACCCGGTGACGCCACACGTCAACGCGCTCGACGGCTTCCACCCGCGAGACGAAGAACTGAAGAACGCGTTTCAGGGCGGCGTGACGACAGTCAGCGCGCGGATGGGGAGCGCGAACGTAGTTGGCGGTATCATCTGCTCGATGAAGACCTACGGCGACGTGGCAGACCGGATGCTGATTCGCGAGGACGGCATGAAGGCCGCGTTCGGCGAGAACCCCAAGCGCGTCCACGGCGAGAACTACGACCGCGAACCGATGACCCGGCCGGGGGTCGCGGCGACGCTCCGGCAGGCACTGATGGACGCCGAAGACTACGTGGAACGCCGCGAAAACGCGGAGTCGGAGGACGAACCCTTCGAGCGGGACTTGGGCATGGAGAATCTGGCTCGGGTCGTGGAGGGCGACCTGCCCCTGCGCGTCCACGCGCACCGCGCCGACGACATCGCCACCATCTTCCGCATCACCGACGAGTTCGGCATCGACGAGCTCTCCATCGAACACGCGACGGAGGGCCACGTACTGGCCGAGGAGTTCGTCGAACGCGACGTACCTGCCATCGTCGGCCCCACGATTTCCTCCGCGAGCAAGTACGAACTGCGCAACATCACCTTCGAGACCCCCGGCATCCTCCACGACGCGGGCGTGAAGGTCGCCATCCAGACCGACGCGCCGGTGCTTCCACAGGAGCATCTGGACGTGTGCGTCGGCTTGGCGGTTCGAGAGGGCTTGCCGGAGGAAGAGGCGCTGAAGACCGTGACCCGGAACGCCGCGGAGATTCTGGGTATCGAAGATAGGGTGGGAACGTTGGAAGAAGGCACGGACGCCGACCTCGTGGTCTGGGACGGCCCAATGTTCGAACTCTCATCGGACGCCGAGCAAGTGTTCGTGGAGGGCGAGCGGATTTACAGTAGCGAGGAGGACGACGTAGACCCCCGCGAAGAGTACGCGTGGTAAGGAGTACGGAACGAATCTTTATTTGTATCTGCTGTAGGTCGAGACGACAGCGTCTGAGTGAACGGATTCGAGAAGCTAGCTACTCCCGAAACCCAGAAGGCCGTACCGCAACCGCACAGTACCACTTCAGCCACGTCCTCCCCAACCGCTCCTTCACTAGACTCAGTCGCCCTCGCGCGGTCACACCTCCGGTGCGACTTCGCGCGCCGTGAAGGGGAGTGGATTCTCGAAACTGGATTTTGGTCATGGCGCGCGGTGGTGCGACCTCGTGTCGCACCAACCCCGCGCGAGGGATGAGGACCGTAGCTCGGAAAGCGCGCGATGCCGCGCATTCCGAAAACGAGGACTGCAATCGGGTGGGGAGGCGCGTGGCTGTTGCAGTGCTGTGGGGCGCGGTGCGCTCTTCTCGGTATCGGGAGTAGCTAGCGTTTCGCTGTTCGCTGTCATCTTACTACTCACGATTCCAGAGCTTCGTACACTAGCTCCGACCAACTCCCGTCCCGAACCCGATTGCCCGTAACCCACGAATTTAGTCGGTGAACACGAAAGCAAACCCATGACCGACACACCAGACCTACTCGTCCTCCGAAAGGGAACCCACGGCATGCCCGCGGAAGACTACGCCGCAGAACTCCAAGAACGCCTGCCCGACCACGATGTCCAACTCGCTCGGACGCCCAAAGAGGAGCGCGAGCTAATCACCCACGCCCCCATCGTCGCCGGGATGGAGATCGACGAGTCGCTCCTCTCGCACGCCGAAAACCTCGAACTGTTCGCCTGCGCCTACGCCGGGACCGGCCACCTGCCGATGGACGCGTTCGAAGAGCGCGGTATCGCCGTCACCAACGCCTCCGGCGTCCACGGGCCGAACATCGGCGAACACGTCGTCGGCAATCTGCTCGTGTTCGCGCGGCGACTCCACGAGGGGTGGAAGCGCCAGCAGAAGCGGGAGTGGCGACACTTTCGCTCGCACGAACTCGAAGGGAGTACCGTCACGATAGTCGGACTCGGAGCAATCGGCCAGTCGGTGGTCGAACGCTTGCAGGGCTTCGGCGTCGATACTATCGGCGTGCGCTACACGCCAGAGAAGGGTGGTCCCACCGACGAGGTGGTCGGCTTCGACAGAGACGAGTTCCACGATGCACTCGCCCGCACTGACTACCTCGTGCTTGCCTGTCCGTTGACCGAGACGACGCGAGGCCTGATCGGCACGGACGAGATTCAGACGCTTCCACCCGAATCAGTGTTGGTCAACGTCGCCAGAGGAGCGGTCGTCGAGACGGACGACCTCGTGAACGCGCTCCGGAAGAACCACCTCCGCGGGGCCGCGCTGGACGTGACCGACCCCGAACCGCTCCCGGAGGACCACCCGCTCTGGAATCTGGGCAACTGTCTGGTGACGCCACACTGCTCGGGGCACACGCCGGAGTACTATTCTCGGTTGGCCGACATCGTAGCTGAGAACGTCGGCCGACTGGAGCGCGGTGAGGAGTTAGAGAATCGGGTGGTGTAACGAAGCTTTCAGCGCCGTAATCTAACGTACTCCAACCACCCGGCCCACAACGCAGGCCATAACAAAATGACAGAGCGCCGTGAGCGCGGTCACGATGCAACTGACGCGAACGACGCTCGCCGGAATTGTGTCGCTCCTGATTCTCGCCGCACCGGCAGGTGCGACCATCGTCGGTCCCGGACTAGTCACGACCGCTCCCAAAGACAGCCAGACCGTCGATTGTGGCGGAGTCGGCCACACAACTCAATCCCTCGCAGTTGAGGACGTGAGCGCGACGAACGGCACCGTCGGCGGCACGTCTCGAATCGAAGCGAACCTCACGAACCCGGCAGCCGTCGCGACGACCCAGCTAGTCGAAATCCGACTCGAAGGTGAACTCTTGGGCCGGGACGCGGTTCGAGTTCCCGCGAACGCGACGACTCGTATCGTCTTCGACGCGGACCTCCCACCGAGCGCGTTTTCCGAACCGAACAGTTCCGATTGGCGGTTCGTCTCGGTACTGACGTGCGAACACGGCCAAGAAGAATGGCTCTACGTGGATAATGGAACGGCGAACTCGGCGTCCTACCCCGACCGAACCGCCAACGAGAGAAAGATGAACCCGAAGACGCCAACGACGAGCGCGCCGTAGACGAGGACGATGCCCGCGTCCGAGTTCGACGAACTGGGTTCGACGGTCAACAGGAGGCCGCCGAACGCGAGACAACCGATGCCGAACGCGGCCAGCGTCGCCTGTACCGCGCGATTCGGTGGGTCGTACTCGGGCGAGTCGAGAGCGACACCAGTCTCGACGGCCTGCCGAATCGACTCGTCTACCGTGGCGGGGACGACCAGAAAGCGAGGCGTCCGCGCAGACATCGCACCGCTGACGAACGACAGTTGGTAGACCACGAGAGTCCCGAGGCCGACGCGCCGGAAACTATCGAGTGCGGAGAGGTCTACGTCGGTTCCGCAGTAGGTCAGCGCGTGGGACTCCGCGTCGAGTTCGCCCTCAGAAGTGAGCGCGGAGACTATCACTATCGGCACTGCGAGTATGCCGAACACGACGACGAAGAAGCCGACCCCACCGAACTGGAGGCCGACCCAGAGCACGCCGAGACCGAACAGCGAGGCCACGACGAAGCCCCGCCAGCCGAGTTTCTTGGTCCCCTCGTAGAACGGATTCGACTTCGACAGCCACGAACGATGAAGCGCCAAGTGCTGGGGCGCGAAGCGCGCCGCGGCGAACACGAGCGCGAGGAGGATAGCGAGGGCGACGGTGTACTGGCCAGCGAGGAGCAACTTCGCGGTGAGGAAGACGGCACCGCCGCCCACCGCGAGTGCCCCGCCACCGAAGATACCGAGCGAGAGCGCGGTAAGGCCGCGGAGGAATCGCGAGGTGGCGACTGTGTGCGTCCACTCGACGGTCTCGGAGTCGGCGGGGTGGGTCGTCGCGTTCGAGTTGTCGGTCGCTTCGCGGGCGGTCACGACCGAAGAAACACACCGTACAGAGATAAACGTCAGGAACGAGAGACTACAACCAGCCTTCGCTCGCCAGCAGTTCGCCGTTCAAGACGGCCGCACCGGCCGCGCCGCGAATCGTGTTGTGCGCGAGGCAGTTGTACTGCACGCCAGCGGGCGTCTCTTGGACGCCGCCTGCGGCAATCGCCATTCCGTCTCCGAGGGTCCTATCGAGACGCGGTTGCGGACGCATCGGGTCGTCGAACACTTCGATGAGTTGGTCGGGAGAGCTCGGCAAGTCGAGGCTCTCGACTGCGCGCAAGGCGTCTTCGACCTGTTCGGTCGTCACGTCCTCCTCCATCTCGGCCCAGACGTTTTCGAGGTGGCCGTCGATAGTCGGCACGCGGTTGCAGGACGCCGAGACTTCGACGTCGTGGTTCTGTAGCTCTGCGCCGTCGAAGGTGCCCAGAAGCTTCCGCGATTCGGTCTCCATCTTCTCCTCCTCGCCGCCGATGTGCGGGATGACGTTGTCGATGATTTCCATCGAGGAGACGCCGGAGTAGCCCGCGCCGGAGACGGCCTGAAGCGTCGAGACGTGGACGCGTTCGAGACCGAACTGCCGGAGCGCCGCCAGCGTCGGCACCATCGTGATGGTCGAGCAGTTCGGGTTCTTCAGCACGGCCCCGTCCCAGTCGCGCTCGTCGCGCTGGACTTCCAGCAGGTCGAGATGCCCCGGATTGATTTCCGGGATGACGAGCGGCACGTCCTCGGCCATTCGGTCGTTCGAAGAGTTCGAGGAGAGGACGTAGCCCGCCTCGGCGAATTTCGGTTCGACTTCCGCGGCGACGCCGGAGGGAAGCGACGAAAAGAGCAGGTCCACGTCGTCGGGGACTTCTGCTGGGTCGGTCGCCCGAACCGTGAGGTCTTCCACAGAGTCCGGAATCGGGGAATCGACCCGCCACTTTGCCGCGTCGCGGTAGGACCGTCCCGCGCTGGATTCGCTCGCCGTTACTGCCGCCAGTTCGAACTCGGAGTGGCCGTCCAGCAGTTGGATACATCGCTGGCCGACGGCACCCGTCGCACCGAGAACACCGACTCGTACGGTCATGGTAGTGGGTGTCTCGACTCTACGAGAGCAAAACGGTTTGGATACCCCCACGTGTTGCGATTCGTGGAGCTTCTGACAGCACTCCGTGTCGGCGGGTTGTAACCTCCCCTGCGGATACGGTTGCGGTTAGACGAGAGATTCTGCCGCGAGCGGAGGCGGCGCGCTCCGCGCGCCGCCAAGCGAGCGCGTCCGAGGAACCGTCGGAAGCGAGCCTACGGCTCGCTGAAGGCGGTGACGACGTGATTTTCATCGACGTTTTTATCGAGCGTTCGCCCCGCGAACGCTCGCAATAAAAAGGTCGTTTTACTTCTTCCGGGTAACGTACCCAGCGATGCGGTTGCGGACGCCCTTCGACTCGATGTTGGTCAGTTTCGTGACGCTGTCCTTGTTCTGGTCGAAGTCTTTGGTGAAGGCGTTCGGGTATCGCTCCAACAGGATGGTCCCCGTCTTCTTGACGTAGTCGGGTTTGATAGCCATACTGGACAGTTCTGGGTTGGCGGCATTAAAAGCATTCGTTCGCGCCGAGCGAGCTAGACTGCGCAAGTAGTATTCGTAAGAATGAATATCCATAGCGAATTCGACTCAGACACAGCGCAATCTACAAATCGAGGAGCTATGGAAAAGAGAACTACCGCGAATCAGGACTTCGAAGCAGAACTCGAAGAGTTGATTCTCAGTTCGTTCGGGAGCGGCGAAGAAATCGAGGGAGTCTGGGACCTCGAATTCGGTCCCGACGAGATTCCAGACTGGACAGTCACTGTCGACAGGAAGGACGGCCTGTAGTTCGGTCGTCTAGTCGAGCAACTCGTGCAAACGGTCGAACGCCGCACGAACGCGCTCGCCCCCACAGTTTCGTCCGACAGTCTCGAAGTAGTCCAATCGGTCGCGGAGTGTTTCTGTCTCGTAGGCGTCCACGTCGAGTCGTGAGGCCGCGACTGTCGCCTCCACGACGGCGGCGAATCCGCGGTTAATCGTCGGTACGACCTCGCGTTCGACCCCGGATTCGACCGGCGTGAGTGCCCACGTTTCGACGGTCGTGCCGTCCGATTCGTTCGAGTCGAGTAGTTCGACGTCTACCTCGACCCACGCGTCGGCGCTGTCGAGGACCGGCGCATCCACCTCGTAAATCGAGAGCGCGGCGTTCGTGAACGCGACGGGGTCGCGCGTGAACTGGACGTAGCCACCGCCCTGCCGGTGGAAGTTGCGCCGAGTTCGGGTGTTCCCCCACGTCTCGGCAGTGACTGCGCCTTCTGTCACACCTGCCCTCCGGCCTTCGTCGGGCGGATGCAGACCTAGTGCCGCGACGTTCCAGCGCTCGTTCGGGCCGAGCGTCGTCACCAGCGACTCGGTCACGCCGGACCACTCGATGGGCCACTCGGCGGCGTTGGCAGTCACACTTCCACGGCTCCGGTTTCGAGCGCGACGAACAACGCGGCCGCGGTGATGTCGGCGGTCGTGCCGGGGTTGATGTCGTCGTCCACGAGCGACTCCGCGAAGGCCTCTATCACGGCACCGCCGCCTTCGAGGGCCTCCTGCGCCCGCACGCGGATGCTCTCGGCTACTTTTCGGCCGTGCTGTTTCTGCACCAGCGTGTCGCGTTCGCGCGAGAGGAGTTCGAGGTACACCCGCGCACCGCGTGCCGAAATCGGCCCTTCGAAGTCGGTGAGTCTGTCGGCGGCCCAGAAGGTGCGCTCGAATCCGGACACCCACTCGTTGGCCACGCCGTCGTCGGGCGCGCTCATCTCCATCACGTCGTACAGAGTCGTCTCGCGGTCTTCGAGAGCGGGAACTGCGTCGGCTCCACGCCGCACGTCCAGTGGTTCGGCGTCTTCCGGCGGGTCGTCCACGAACACGTCCACGTGGTCGAACGCGCGGTAGAAGTTCGTGGCGTCCTCGACGGTGGTGTTCTCCACGACTGCGCGGACACTCTCCGAGACGAGGTCACTCTCGGCACTCGTGCGAACCAGCGGAACGAGGAGGAGCAAGGCCCCGAACTGCGTGTTGCCGCCGCGTTGTTGGCTCATCCCCGCGACTGCCTGTTCGAAGGCTGCGCCGACCGGCGCACCGTCTTCGGCAGTTCTGAGTCCGGACCCAGCGCCGACGGACCCCGCGAGGAAGTGTTCGAACCGGAGGTCGTCGAAGTCACGCTCGCGGTCCACGTTGCCGGGTTTGGGGGTGCCCGCCACTTCGAGGAGCAGGGCCAGTTGGGCGTTTTCTGCGGGCGTCATAGCGACACCTCCTCTCCATTCGGTTCTTCCGAGTGCTCCCCTGAGAACCACGCTTCTGTCGCCTCTCGGACGCGAGCCAGAATCACGGGGTCGTCGCTCGGCCTGCCGACGCTGACCGCGTCGGCCCCGTAGGAGAGATACTCTCGGGCGGTCGCCTCGTCGCGGACGCCGTTGTTGGCTATCACGAACAGGTTCGCGGCGTCTGCGACTTCGGCGATAACTGGCTCGGAGTCCATCGCATCGACGTGAATCGCAGACGCTCCTGCGTCGGCGATTCGGCGTGCGACTTCGGGGAGGTCGACTCCGGGGAGTTCTGCGCGGACTTTCACGCTCACGTCTGGGCATTCGTCTGCCGCGACTTCAACTTGTTCGCAGAGTCGGTCGGTGTCCCGAAGGAGCGACTCGCCAGCGCCCGCGGCGCACATTTCGTCCTGCCGACAGTGGGCGTTGAGTTCGAGGATGGCGTCGTAGTCGGCGCAGACGCTGGCGACCTCCCGAATCGGTTCGGGCGAGCTAGACCGGACGTTGAAGCCTGCCCGAAGCGGCGGGTCGGTATCGTCATCGCTCTTACTCCCGTCGAGCGCGGCGAGTTCGTCGTCCACGAACGCGACGGGGTCCCCCGGAAGAAACTCCTCGCGCTCGCGGTCGGTCATCTGGCGGGCCGCCTCTCGGGTTGGGCCGTCCAGCGCGATACCGCCGAGGAACGCCGCCCCCACGAACTCGCTCGCCGCTGTCGCCCACTCGGCGTTTGACTCGCCGCTGAGACTGGCGATGGCGACTCTCGGCTCGAACACTCAGACCACCTCCAGCGCGTCGGCGACTGCCTGCGCGACGCGCTCGGCGTCTCCATCGTCGTCCATCTTCGTATCCGTTCGGACGACCGGCCGTGAGAGTTCGGTGCCGTCGGCGTCGTCCAGTACGAAGGCGTCGGCGAACGGATAGGCGTCCGCCACGCCAGCGGTCGAGGCGTCGTAGCCGACTGCGGCCATGAGTTTCGCCGCCGGACCGGAGAACACCTCGTCCTCGACGAACGGCGAGACGGCGACGACCGTCGCTTCTTCGAGGGCGTCGCGGAGACCGTCGAGTGCGGCCATCGGCCCGATGCTCGTCACGGGGTTCGAGGGACCGACGACGACGGGCCCCTCGCTGATGGCACCGAGCGCAGCGTCGGTCGCAGTCGCGTCTGCCGCGCCGCGAAACTCCACGTCTTCGACCTCGGGTTCGCCCCGGTGGGCCACCCAGAACTCTTGGAAGTGCATCTCGTCGTCGAATCGCTCGTCTTCGGGCGTGTGGATGATGCTCGCCACAGGGTCGTCGCTCATCGGCACGACATCCACCGCCGCGTCGAAGGCGTCAGCGAGCGTGCGAGTGACTTCCGTGAGACTTTGTCCTTCGTCCAACAGACTCGTCCGCGTGACGTGGACTGCCCGGTCCCTGTCGCCCAGTTCCATGAACTCCGCGACGCCGGAGAAGCGCCGCCAGTTGGCGATGTCTCTGCCAGCAGTCTGTGCTTCCGCATCGAGATAGCGCGGCCCGTCTTCCAGTCCGGCGGCGTCGGCGAGTGCGGCGAGTTCGTCGTGAGTCTCGGTGGTGTCGTCTTCGATGCCCCACCAGTACTCGCGGTCTAGCACGCCGCCCTGCTGGAAGAGTACGGTGTCGATGTCCGGGCAGACGAGCAGGCCGCCGAGTTCCACGTCGTCGCCGGTGTTGCCGACGACGGTGGTGTCGGCCGGGTCGAAGACAGCGGGCGAACCCTCCAAGAGCTTGGGGGTGCCGGTGCCCCCGGAGAGAAACGTAACCATGTCAGAGCCTGCGAGTGCTGGGGGGTAAACGCTTACGCTGTGTGCAAGGCCTCTGCTACCGGTCCGGCGGTTTTTATACGATGGCGGCAAAACGTCGCCTATGAAGACTATCAAGGACAGCGTCCACGACCACATCGAGGTCGAGGGCGTCGCTCGCGCTCTTCTCGACACGCCTGCGGTCCAGCGACTTCGACGCATCAAGCAGCTCGGTCCGGCACATCTCGTCTACCCCTCTGCGAACCACACGCGCTTCGAACACAGTCTCGGCGTCTACCATCTGGCCTGCGAAGCACTCGACCATCTCGGTATCGAAGGCAAGCGCGCGAAACAGGTGCAGGCGGCCGCTATCCTCCACGACGTTGGCCACGGCCCCTACAGCCACACCATCGAGGAGGTCATCCACCGACACACCGGCAAGTACCACGACGACGTAGACGAACTACTCGCAGAGCGCGCGGTCGGCGACGTCCTCAGGAGCCACGACCTCGACCCGGCGACCATCGCAGATTTCGTCCGCGGTGACGCGAAACTCGGCCAAATCGTCGCCGGAGAACTCGACGTGGACCGCATGGACTACCTCGTCCGGGACGCCCACCACACGGGCGTTCCGTACGGGACCATCGACCACGCGCGACTCGTCCGCGAACTGCGACTCATCGACGGCGAGTTGGTCTTAGCCGAGGGGAACGTCCCGACCGCAGAGAGTTTGCTCCTCGCCCGGTCGCTGATGAACCCGACCGTCTACAACCACCACGTCACGCGCATCTGCCGGGGACTGCTCCAGCGAGGGAGCGAACGACTCCTAGCAGAATCGGACGTGACGCCCGAGCAACTGCGCCGGATGGACGACCACGACTTCTTCGCGGCACTGCGCGACACCCCCGAGACGGCGGAGTTCGCGCGCCGACTCGGCGACCGCGACCTCTACAAGCGGGCGGTCTGGGCGGAGATGGACGACGTGCCGGAGGAAGTCATCGATGCCGACTACGAGGCGATTCGAGAGTTCGAGGACAACATCGCCGACGCCGCCGACGTGAACCGCGAGCAGGTCATCGTGGACGTACTCAGTCGCCCGAGCATGCGCGAATCGTCCTCGCGAGTCATCGTCAACGGCGAGATTCGTCGTCTCGGCCAGCAATCGACGCTGGTGTCGGCGCTCCAGCGAGTCCAACGCGAGCAGTGGCGTCTCGGCGTGTATGCCCCTGCAGCAGTCACGGATACCGTCGGCCACGCCGCGGAGAACGTACTAGGGTTGGAGACGGATGGCGCGCTCGTCAGCGAAATTCGCTCGACCGGCCAGCGGACGACCCTGGACGAGTTCGAATAGCGGGGACTCGAACTGTAGCCACGGTCGGTCGTCGAAATTTTATATATCTCGTCTGGTAACTCGATTACGTGTCAGACCGATTGCGCTCGACGCTTCGACGGAACTGGTGGCTCGTGCTCCTGGCGACGGCGCTCGTGGTGACGATTCCGGCCGCGTACGTGCTCGCTCCGCCTTCGACGGTCGGGTTCGCCGAGTGGGTCGGCGTGTTCGGAACGGTCACTTCACTCGCGCTCTCGCTGATTCTCGCCGTCCTCTACCGGGAGATGAGCGAGACCCAGCGTCGCCAGACCGAACTGATGGAGCGCCAACAGCGACTCATCGAACGCGAGCAGGAGCCAGTCGTCGAGGTTCAGGAATACTCCATCGAGACCAGCACGAGGGAGACCCGAATCGTCGCCGAAGTCGCGAACAAAGGCGCGTCTCCTATTCGAGACCTCACACTTGGTCTCGACCTCGTGCTGTACCGGGCGGACGCTTCGAAGATTGGCGTGAGTACGGAACACCCAGTCGTGTACGAGGGCGCGGAGTGGACGATAGACCGCGCCGACGTGCCGTTTCGGAGAGAGGGCGCGACCGACGCGACAGGGAAGACCCACCTCGAAAGCGGCGAAACCGCGACGCTCGTCGCGCCGGTCACATTTCGCCGCCGGAGTAGAGACACCGAACGAGCCGTCGAGTCGCAGTTCGAGGACCTCGTCGGATTGCTCGAAAAGACGGAAGTCGGGATGGTCAAACTGCACGCCTCGTTGCTGTACACCGACTGGAGCGGCCGCCCGCGAGGCCGGCGACTGGACTCCGGGAAGGCCGAGTTGGGGTCGTTCGAGACGCTAGACGAACTGTTCGCGTCCGAGCGTCCGCACAGCGAGTTACCACCGGAGTTCCTGACGGGACGCCAACAGCAGCGGCTACCGCGGGTGTGAAATGGGGAAGTTCAAGGGGGTTCGCCGAGAGTTCACCGCACATGAAAATCGAGGGGACCGTCCTGCGCGGGCCGGAGTTCGAACCCGTCGAGGGCCGGGTCGTCGTAGAGGACGGAACGATTGCGGCCGTCGAAGAGGCGAGCGTCGATTCGGACGACGTCATCCTCCCGGCGTTCGTCAACGCCCACACGCACATCGGCGACTCCATCGCCAAGGAAGCGGGCGAGGGGTTAGACCTCGACGCGTTGGTCGCGCCACCGGACGGCCTGAAACACCAGTTGCTCCGCGAAGCCTCCCGCGAGGAGAAGGTCGAAGCCATGCGCCGCTCGATTCGGCTCATGGAGACGACCGGCACGACGTCGTTCCTCGAATTCCGCGAAGGCGGCGTCGAAGGCGTCTACATGCTCAGAGAGGCCTCCTCCGGTAGCAGCGTAGCGCCAGTGATTCTCGGCCGCGAGACGGCCGACGCGATGGAAGCGGCAGACGGGTTCGGTGCGAGCGGTGCGCGCGACGGCGACTTCTCCTACGAGCGAAACGCGACTGCCCGCGAGGAGAAACTGTTCGGTATCCACGCCGGAGAGCGCGACGCGACAGACATCAACCCGGCGCTCGACTTGGACCCGGACTTCCTCGTCCACATGGTCCACCCCGAGACACTTCACTTGGAACGCTTGGAGGACAGCGGGATTCCGGTGGTCGTCTGCCCGCGTTCGAACCTCGTGACCGGCGTCGGCACGCCACCAATCGCAGAACTGGTCGAGCGAACCACCGTCGCGCTCGGAACCGACAACGTGATGTTGAACAGTCCGTCGATGTTTCGCGAGATGGAGTTCGCCGCGAAACTCGCAGACGTAACTGCACGGGAAGTCCTCCGGATGGCGACGCTCAACGGCGCGCGAATCGCCGGGCTGAACTGCGGCGTCGTCGAGGAGGGCCACGACGCGAAACTGCTCGTACTGGACGGCGACTCGGACAACCTCGCGGGTGTGCAGAACGTGGTTCGCGCCGTGGTGCGGCGAGCGGGTGCGAGCGACGTGAAAGAAGTCCTTCTATAGCCGCGTCCGTTTTCTCGTCGGCTGTTGTCTATGCCAAATAGTTAAGAACCGTGGTGTGTTATCACATGACGAGCAACATGTACGAGCGGATTCTCGTGCCGACCGACGGTTCGACCGAGACCGAGCGCGCGGTCGCGCACGCCGCTGCGCTGGCGGCCGCGCACGACGCCGAACTACACGCCGTCTACGTCCTCAACTCCGCCAGTTACGCGGGGTTCCCGATGGAGGGGTCGTGGGACGGCGTCGGCGACACGTTGCGTCGAGAAGGCGACGCCGCTCTGGAACGAGTCGAAGCAATCGCCGCCGACCACGGCGTCGAAGTGACGACCCACGTCGAAGAGGGGTCGCCGAGCAAGCGCATCGTCACTTGCACCGAGCGCGAAGACTGCGACCTCGTGGTCATGGGCTGTCACGGCCGCGGCGGTATCGACCGCCTACTTCTCGGCAGCGTCTCGGAGGGCGTCGTCCGCGACAGTTCCGTGCCGGTGCTGACTGTGCGGGTCGGCGACGACGACGGTCCGGCGGCCGACGCCGAACCGGAAACCGACCACGTCGCCGCAGAGTAGTCCGTCTTCTTACTCGGGCCGAAGATGCTCGCAGTCGCCCGCGTGAACTCTGACTCGGCCGTCCTCGGTCTCGACAAGTAGTGCGCCCGGGAGCGCCACGTCTACGGCCTCGCCGACGACTTCGCCGTCGGCAGTTTCGACGCGCACTCGCTGGCCGAGCGTCGCGGAGCGGTCGCGCCACGCATCCAGAATCTCCTCGGGGTCGTCTCGCAACTCGTCGAACCGTTCGAGAAGTCGCTGGACGAAGCGTCTGCGGTCTACGTCGCCGTTCTCGTCCCGGAGGCTCGTCGCTCCCTCGGGCAAGTCTTCGGCGTCGAGGTTCGCGTTGACACCGATGCCGACGACGACCCAGGAGACGCGGTCCGCTTCGCCCTCCATCTCGGTGAGGATGCCTGCGAGTTTGTGGCCGCCGCGGGCGGTGGCGCTTTTGTCTTCGCCCTCTACGAGCACGTCGTTCGGCCACTTTATCTCCGCAGGCACGCCTGCCTCGCGTGCGGCGTCGGTCGTCGCGACGGCGGCGGCGAGCGTGAGTACAGGGACGTGTGCCGGCGGCAAGTCCGGCCGAAGGACCAAACTCGTCCAGACGCCGCCGCTCGGGGCCGACCACTCGCGGTCGAGTCGCCCACGACTGCCTGTCTGTTCGTCTGCTACAACTGCAACGTCTGCCGCTCCAGTTGCGGCGACCTGCCGGGCGCGGTCGTTCGTACTGCCGACCGACTCGTGGTACTCGACTTCGAACGGGGCGTCCAGTCCGAACTCGACGGCCGGGCCGCCGAACTCGGGCACGGATTCGAGGGCGTATCCGGTGTCGTCGCTACTGACTTCGAATCCGGCCCCCCGGAGCGCTTCGACGTGTTTCCAGACGGCGTTGCGCGAGACGCCCAACTCGTCGGCGAGCGCGGGTCCGGTGACGGGACCGTCGGCGAGCGCGTCGAGGACGGCCCGGCGAGTGTCGTTCATACCTCCTCGTAGGGAGGAGGAGGTCAAGAAACGCTTGTTTTTCCTCCTATTCCGCGAGCTTCCCCATCGAGTCGAGGACGACTTCGAGCGGTTCGGTGTCGGTCGTGAGGACCACGCGCTCGCTCTCTGCTTCGTACTCGACCAGCCCCGCGGCCGAGAGCATCGGAAGGTGTTTGTGATACAGCGACGTGTACGCTCGACGGGCGGCGTCTTCGCTACCGTCTGACAAATGGTCGGCGAGGTCGGTCAAGTCGGCCGTTTCGTGCCGGTCGAGATACCAGAGCGTCTTGCGGCGACGTTCGTCGGCGAGCGCGCGAAAAGTCCTGTCGAGTGATTCTACGGCACGAGTACGTTCACCGGAAGTCGATGTCGGTGTATCTTTTGACATGGTGGAGGCGTGGACGAGAAAGACGCGCGTACGTGAAGGACGCGCAGTTACAATTGTGAGTGTAATTACCGTGCGACCGGAGCCCGGTTAACTGTTCACCATGACGTGAGAGGCATCTTAAATGTAGTCGCGCCGTAGCGTCGAGAAAACGGTATGGTTGATCGATGGCCAAGACGAATCAGAAATCCGCCAATCGGCGGCTACTCGATGACGACGAGCACGTCGCCCATGTCTACGCTGTCGCCCTCTGCGACGGCGACTTGCGTCACGGTACCGCCGCGCTCGGCGACTACGTCGTTCTCCATCTTCATCGCTTCGAGGACACAGACCACGTCGCCCGAAGCGATTTCGTCGCCTTCCGAGACGTTCACGTCGAGGATGGTGCCCTGCATCTCGGCGGCGACGCTCTCGCCGTCGCCGTCCACACTCGCGTCCGAACCGCCGTCGTCGCTGCCGCCCGCAGGTTGTGGCTTCTCGCCACCGGACCCGGCGTTCCCCGCGGGAATTGCGGCCGCGCCGCGCTCTTCGAGTTCGACTTCGAAGCGTTTGCCGTTGACCTCGACGGTGAACTCGCGTTCGACGACTTCCTCGTCGCTGCTCGGCGAGGTGGTGTCGCTGCCCCACTTCTCTTGGGCCTCTTCGATTCGGTCTTGGTCGAGGTGGTGGTCGAGATACTTCGTCGTGTGCGTGCCACCGACGAACTCGTCGTCTTCGAGCATCAGGCGGTGGAACGGGATGATGGTCGGGATACCCTCGATGTCGTACTCAGCGAGCGCGCGCTGTGAGCGGACGATACACTCCTCGCGGTCGCCCCCGTAGACGATGAGCTTCGCAATCATCGAGTCGTAGTCGGTGACGAGGTCGTCGCCCTGTCGGAGCGCGTCGTCCATTCGGACGCCGATACCGCCCGGCGGGTCGTACGTCGTCAGTTGGCCACCCGTCGCGGGCGCGAAGTCGTCTGCGGCGTTCTCGGCGTTGATGCGGAACTCCATCGCGTGGCCTTCGAGGTCCACGTCGCTCTGGGCGAAGCCGAGTTCCTCGTCCTGTGCGACTCTAATCTGCCACTTCACGATGTCGATGTCCGTGAGTTCCTCGGTGACGGTGTGTTCGACCTGAATCCGCGTGTTGACTTCGAGGAAGTAGAAGTTCGCGTCCGCGCCGAGCAGTTCGTCGGGGCCGCGCGACTCGTCTTCTTCCACGAGGAACTCGAAGGTGCCGGCGTTGTAGTAGCCAGCGGCGTCGGCACCGCGACGAGCAGATTCAGCAATCTTCTCGCGCAGTTCGTCGGTGAGTGCCGGGGACGGCCCTTCCTCGATGACCTTCTGGTGGCGGCGCTGGAGCGAGCAGTCACGCTCGCCGAGGTGCCGGACGTTCCCGTGGTGGTCCGCGATAATCTGGACCTCGATGTGTCGCGGGTTTTCGAGGTAGCGTTCGAGGTAGACGTTAGCGTTGTCGAAGTACGCCTCGCCCTCGCGTTTCGCGGATTCGAGTTGGTCTTCGGCTTCTTCGGCACTGCGGACGACCTTCATGCCGCGGCCACCGCCGCCGCCTTCCGCCTTGATAGCGACCGGGTAGCCGTGTTCCTCACCGAACTTTTTGACTTCTTCAGCCTCTTCTACGGGGTCGGTCGTGCCCGGCACGATGGGCACGTCTGCCTCCCGCATCGTCTTGCGGGCGTGGGTCTTCTCGCCGAGTTGCTGCATCGAGTCGGCCGACGGGCCAATCCACTTGACGCCCTCAGTGTCTTCGACTTTGCCCGCGAACTCCGCGTTCTCGGCCAGGAAACCGTAGCCGGGGTGGATGGCGTCCGCACCGGCTTTCTGTGCGGCCTCGACGACTGCGTCGTGGTCGAGGTAGGAGTCGGCGGCGCGGGCCGGACCGACATTGTACGCTTCGTCGGCGTAGCGCACGTGGCCCGAATCCTTGTCTGCGTCGCTGTAGACGGCGACGGTACCGATATCCAACTCTTCGCAGGCCCGCATGACGCGAACTGCGATTTCACCTCGATTGGCGACCAGAACCTTGTCGAACATTCTTACGGAAGAGTATTCGAGAAGGCTACCTCATTCTGTCGGTTCGGAACAAGCGACTGGTGGTTCGTCCACTTCGAGTGGCGAGTCGGTTGACGAACCGGATCAACGACTGGCTACCTCCCCTTCAACGTGTTGCTACCGACTCCGTCAGCGACCAGCCACCAACTCCGACATCACCCGCGACTCGGCCTTCCGGAGCAGATTCGAAGCCGTACTCTCAGCACAGCCCAATTTCTCGGCCACCTCAGAGAGCGACCCTTCGCGGGGCACCTCGTAGTAGCCAACCTCCTTCGCGGCCGTCACAGCCTCGAACTGCCGGTCGGTCAGCGCGCCAGCGACGGTGCCGTGACGGTGGTCGTACTCGCCGACCTCCTCGATTTCGGCGGTGATCGAGTCTGGCATGGCGTTCACGAGCGACCGCATGTCCTCGGGGTCGCCGATGACCGTGAACCGCATGTGGCCCTCGCCGGTGTATTCGATAGGCGGCACGACGAGTAACCGGCGGCGCGCGAAGGCAGTACGGAACCGAACGTCTTCGTCGCGGGTCTCCTGAACCACGTAGGCGTAGAACGAGGAGTCGTCGATGGGAACTAACGTGTACTCGGGAACCGACTCGATCTCCGAGATGGCCTCGCGATACGGTACAATCTCGCCGTCCACGAAGAAGAGGAGGTACTCGACGCTCTCCTCGTGCAGAATATTCCACGACAGCAGTTCCTCGCGGGCCACGGCGTCTGAGTCGGCGATAAAATTCTGCATCGGGTGGCGCGTCTCGCGAGGTTGGTGGAGGGTGAGCGTGAGGTAGTTCACGCCCCCACGTTCGTAACCGTATTTAAAGAAGCTAGGGAGTTCGACGGAATCCCTATCGAGAAGCCGTCACGACACTCACATATGAACGACACGGACGTAGCCGCTGGCGACGAACAGGCCGGGAGCCACGAGAGACAGGCCGCAAGCGGTCGGGAAGCGGCCACGACCGACGAGACGCCCCCGCGTCTCGCAGGCAAACCGCTGGTCGGCAACACCTTCGAGTTCATACGCGACCCGTTCGCGTTCTACGACCGCCTCGAATCGTACGGCGATGCAGTGCGCTACAGCGTCGGCGGGTACGACTTCTGCACGTTCTTCGAACCCGAATACGTCGAAGCAGTTCTGGTCGAGAAGAGCGACAAGTTCGTGAAAGCAGAGATATTCCGCGACTCGGCCGCTGGCTTCGCCGAGCAAGGCTTGGTCATGACCGAAGGCGAGCAGTGGCGCGACCAGCGCGTCCAGATGCAACCAGCGTTCACGCTCGACCGCATCCAGAGCTACGCCGACGCGATGGTCAGATACGCCGAGCAGACGGCCGACGAGTTCGAAGACGGCGAAGTCGTGAACGTGGACGACGCGATGAGCGAGTTGACCCTCCAGATTCTGGCGAAGTCGCTATTCGACATCGACGTGGCCGAGCGTCGCGCACCCGTCCGCGAGGCGACGGCGGCGCTGAACGAACGCGGCGACGCCAGCGGCGTGTCTGCGTTCCTCCCCGACTGGGTGCCGACGCCGAAGAATCGCCGGTTCAGGCAGGGAATGGCCGACTTCGAGTCGCTCGTGGACGAGTTGCTCGCCGAACGACGCGAGAGCGACGGCGAGGAGTACGACGACCTGCTATCGTTGCTCCTCGACTCGGAAGGACCGAACGGCGAGACGATGAACGAGCGGGAAATCCGCGACCAGATGATAACCTTCCTGTTTGCAGGCCACGAGACGACGTCGCTCGCGCTGACCTACACGTGGCATCTGCTCGGCCAGAACCCCGAGAACGCAGAGCGACTTCGCGCGGAACTCGACGAGCAACTGGACGGTTCGCCGTCGATGTTCGACCTGCCAAACCTCGACTACACTGAGCAGGTGGTCAAAGAGTCGCTTCGACTGTTCCCGCCCGCCTACGTCATCTTCCGCGAACCGACCGAAGACGTACAGGTCGGCCCCTACACGATTCCGGAAGGAACGGCCCTCTCGATTCCGACGTTCAAACTCCACTGGGACGAGCGGTGGTGGGACGACCCCGACGAGTTCCGGCCTGAGAGGTTCGCCGCGGAGGACCCCGAGCGACCGGAGTACGCCTACTTCCCCTTCGGCGGTGGTCCGCGCCACTGCATCGGCATGCGATTCGCCATGACGGAACTCCAACTGACGCTGGCGACGCTGGCCCAGCGCGTCGAATTCGAACCGGTCTACGAGGGCGACCCCGAGTTGACCATGGCCGCGACGCTCCGCCCCGAGGAACCGATGGAGATGCGCGTGCGGAAGTTGTAGTCGTCTCCCTGACGCTTCGGGGCCTTCACGGTAAGTCGTCCGCTGACGCTTCTGACCCTCCACCGCACCTACGCCGAGTTCTCCCGTGCTGTTCCTTTGCACGCCACCCCAACCCCTATTATCGAGACCGATATGTTTCGAGTACGATGGCCGACTTGGACCCCCAGCAGTACTACGACGCGTTCGCCGACGGCGAGTGGGAGCGACTGGAGCGAGACCCCGTGACACGGCTGGAATTCGAGAACACGATAGACTATCTCGCGGAAAATCTCCCCGATTCAGGCAGGATTCTCGACGCTGGAGGTGGTCCGGGACGTTACTCGGTCTGGCTCGCCGAGCAGGGAGCGGAGTACGAAGTCGAACACCTCGACTTGAGCGCAGAGCAGGTCCGCATCGCCCGCGAGAAGATAAGCGAGCGCGGCGTCGAATCGCAAGTAAACTGCCAGCAGGGCGACCTTCGAACCCTTCCCTTCGAAGACGGCAAGTTCGACGCGGTCTGCTGTCTCGGCGGCCCGCTGAGCCACATCGTAGACGAGTCAGAGCGCGAGCAGGCGATGGCCGAGTTGCGGCGAGTCGCAAAATCGGGCGCGCCCGTCTTTGTCTCCGTCATCGGCCGGTTCGTCATGCTCCGAGACATCCTGAAGTTCACCCTCGATAGCTCTCACGGCCTGCTCTCGCCCATCGCCGCGGACGGCGACTACACCGCCGAACGCGTCGAGAAGTTCGCTGGCGGCGACGGCTGGGCGCAGTGCCACGGGTTCCGTGCGGCGGAGTTCGAACGGGAGTTGGAGGAGGCAGGCTTCGAAGTCGAGACGCTGGTCGGCTTGGAGAACGTCGCCAGTCGGATGAAACACGAGTTGGAAGACGCCGACGAGGAGGCTTTGGAGAGTGTTCAGGAGGTAGTCGAGATGTTACGGGAAGACCGGACGGCAGTGGACTTCTCGGAGCACATGCTGGCTGTGTGTCGGGCGTGAAAAACGGAAGAGTCGCTTCGGAACCTCGCTTTCGGAGGTCACGATACGGCCTCTTTGTTTGGCGCGCGCTGACGCGACGGCGTTCTCGTCGCGTCAAAATGCGCGAGGTCTTCGGGAACGGAGTGACCGCAGGCTCGGAAGAACTTGTTCTTCCGGTGGATGAGCGAACGGACGTGAGCGAATCGGTTGGGGAGGTGTGTGGCTGAGGCGGTGCTGTGCGGCGCAGTACGGTTTCTCCTCGGTATCGGGAGTAGCTAGCTTCTTCTCGACTCCGTGCTCACAATCAACGCATCCAGAACTTCTTCTTCGAAAGTCCCACCCCGTGGTTTGCTCAGTCAGCTATCGCGGTCCAGTTGGAAAAGTAGCTGAATCCCCCAGAAAAAGGTGGTCTAGAACCTATCCGTCCGTCCCGAAGCCGACCACGCATCAGTCGGCGCACTCGTCGGCACACGCCCAGCGCGGCCCTGAAGCCCGCGCAACTTCCCGGCGAACGCCCATCGCTTGCCGTCCCACGTCTCTTCTTCCTCACCCTCCTGCGCGGCCAGTTCTTGGTCTCGGAGATGCGCCCCGATAGCAGCAGCTATCGCCGCTGCCTCTTCCTCGCTGGCGTTGTCGGGGAGCGTGAGGTTCACGTCCGCGAGCGGGTCGGCAGTCGTGGAGTCGGCGTCGGACCCCGCCGCCCCGTCCTCACGTTCCTCAGAGCGGGATGTTGCCATGTTTCTTGTCCGGTTGCTCGTCGCGCTTGCTGGCGAGCATTTCGAGGTCGTCTATCAGTCGCGGGCGAGTCTCCGTCGGCTCGAGCACGTCGTCTACGAAGCCGCGGTCGGCGGCCGTGTAGGGGTTGGCGAACTCCTCTCGGTACTCGTCGATGAGTTCCTGTCGGCGCGCCTCGGTGTCGTCGGCCTCCTCCAGTTCGTCGCTGTAGAGGATGTTCACCGCACCCTGCGGCCCCATCACTGCGATTTCGGCGGTCGGCCACGCGTAGTTCACGTCAGCGCCGATGTGCTTGGAGGCCATCACGTCGTAGGCTCCGCCGTAGGCTTTCCGCGTGATTACGGTGAGGAGCGGGACGGTGGCTTCCGAGTACGCGTAGAGCAGTTTCGCGCCGTGTCGGATGATGCCGCCGTGTTCCTGGTCCGTGCCGGGCATGAAGCCGGGCACGTCCACGAAGGTGACGATTGGGATGTTGAACGAGTCACAGAAGCGGACGAACCGCGAGCCTTTCTCGCTGGACTCGATGTCGAGTGTGCCCGCGTTGACTCGTGGCTGGTTGGCGACGATGCCGACCGAGCGGCCGTCGAGGCGCGCGAAGCCGATGACGATGTTCTTCGCGTAGCCTTCCTGCACCTCGAAGAAGGAGTCTTCGTCTACGACGCCGTCGATGACTCGTTCCATGTCGTAGGGCTTCTTCGGCTCGTCCGGGACGATGGATTCGAGTTCCTCGTCCTGTCTCTCGGGGTCGTCCCACGGTTCGACGCGTGGCGGGTCTTCGACGTTGTTCTGCGGGAGATACGAGAGGAGTCGGCGGATGTTGTCGAGTGCGTCTTCCTCGCTGTCCTCCGCGAAGTGCGCGACGCCGGAGGTCGATTCGTGGGTCTTCGCGCCGCCCAACTCCTCGAAGGTGACCTCCTCGCCCGTGACCGTCTTGATGACGTCCGGCCCGGTGATGAACATGTGACTGGTGTCTTTCACCATGAAGGTGAAGTCCGTAATCGCGGGCGAGTAGACCGCACCGCCAGCGCACGGTCCCATGATGGCCGAAATCTGGGGTACCACGCCGCTCGCCTCTGTGTTCCGCCGGAAGATTTCGGCGTAGCCAGCCAGCGAGGAGACGCCCTCCTGAATTCTTGCTCCGGCCGAGTCGTTCAGGCCGATGACGGGCGCACCGACTTCGACGGCCTTGTCCATGACCTTCGTGACCTTCTCGGCGAACACCTCACCGAGAGAACCACCGAAGACGGTAAAGTCGTGGGCGAAGACGAACGTCTTGCGACCGTTGACCTCGCCGTAGCCCGTGACGACGCCGTCGCCGGAAATCTGCTTTTCCTCCATGCCGAAGTTGTGGCTCCGGTGGGTCCGCAGTTGGTCGAACTCGTTGAAGGTGCCGTCGTCGAGGAAGTAGTCGATGCGCTCGCGCGCGGTCATCTTGCCCTTCTCGTGCTGGGACTCGATGCGGTCCTCGCCGCCGCCCTTCAGGGCTTCCCGGCGTTTCTCGCGCAACTCCGCTAGCTTGTCTTCCATCGTCATAGTCGTCGTACCCTCCGCATGGTCGTTAGACGATTTCACGACGAGAGGCCGGAAAAGAGTTGCTAAAAATAGGTTCGACGCTCGTCGAACTTAGGGCAAAAACTACGGGACGACGAACGCCAGTAGGTCGCCCACCGAGAAGCCAGCCAGCGCGAGCAGATTCACGAGGAGCGTCCCCGCGAGGAAGACGGGCAGTACCGTTCGGATGCTCCAGAGCCACGCTGGGCCGATGGCGCGCGAGCGTCCTGCGCCTGCCGAGAACTCCGACAGGGCGTCTTTGCCGAGGACCCACCCAGCGAAGACGAGGAAACCGACGAGACCGGTAGTCAACATAAGGTCTACGAGCGTACTCGCGACGAAGTCGAACAGCGCCGGATTCAGGGCGTTCGCCGATCCGGTGAACAGAATCAGTCCCGCGAGTCCGAGCGTGGCGTTTCGACGCTCCATGTCGTGTTCGTCCACGAGGTACGCGACCGGAATTTCGAGCATGCTAATCGAGGAGGAGAGCGCGGCTAGCGTGATGACGCCGAAGAACAGCACCGACAGCACCGTGCCGAACGGCACCTGTGAGAACGCACCCGCGAGGCTGATGAACAGCGCACCAGCACCGCCCTTGGCCGCCGTGCCGGAGAGTTCGCCCAACGTCGCGAAGAGGAGCGGGAAGACGACCAGTCCCGCGAGGACGCCGACGCCGGTGTTCAGCACCGCTATGATGCTCCCGTCGAGCGCTAGGTCGTTGTCGTCGCCCAGATACGAGGCGTAGGTTATCATCGTCCCGACGCCGAGCGAGAGCGTGAACAAGGCTTGGCCCGCGGCCGCTCCGAGAACGTCGAAGAAGTTGTTCTGGAGGTACGCGGCGTCGAAGTTCAGGTAGAACTCCAGCCCTGCACCTGCGCCCGGTTGGGAAGTGGCCCAGACGGCCAGCGCCCCGAGCAGGAGGAGAATCAGAGGCATCATGACCTTCGTCGCCTTCTCGATACCGTCCCGAACGCCCCCGACCACGATGAAAGCGGTCAGCGAAAGGAAGACGACGTGGTAGAAGGCCGCGCCGATGCCGAAGTCGATACCCGAGAAGTACGCTGCTGGTGCTGCGTGGTACGACCCGATGAAACTCGACAGGAAGTACCGAACAATCCACCCGCCGACGACGCTGTAGAACGACAGTAGCACGACGGCAGTCACGACGCCGAACAGACCGACCATCCCCCACGACTTCGACCCGGAGGAGAGCCTGAACATCGCACCAGCCGGATTACGGTTCGAACGCCGTCCGATGACGAACTCCGCCAGCAAGCCGGGGACGCCGACGAGGAGAACGATTGCGAGATATACCACCAGAAAGGCACTCCCGCCGTTCTCGGCGGTCATCCACGGAAAGCGCCAGACGTTGCCGAGTCCGACGGCGCTCCCAACGGCCGCGAGGATGAAGCCGAGGCGGGTGTGCCACGATTCACGTGTCATTGATACACAATGGCCAATCGAGTCGGAAGAGTGTTTCGAGATTGAAAACCGTCAGGAGAGAAAAATCACGGTCTTCACGCGACTACGCAGGTCCCTTCAGTCTGCGTGCATTCCGAAAGAAAACGAGTGGTTACGATTCGTGAGCGTTAGAAGTACGCCCCAGATGTGAGACCAGTGTACAGCGACTCGACGCCGAGGTAGAGCGTCACGATGACGGCGATGGGAACCACGATTCGAATCCACCAGAGCCACGCCGTCGTGAACGACTCGCCGACGGAACTACCGCGACCGAGTTCGTCCACGGCCTCCCTGTTGGCAACCCAGCCAGCGAAGACGGCGAACAGCAGGACCGCGATGGGGAGGAAGATGTTGAACACGAGGTCGTTGTAGAAACCGAGCCACGACGTGCCGAACGTCGCGGGCACGCCGAGGAGCGCGATGGCGAGACCCATCACCACCGCCGTCGTCCCTCGACTGTAACCGTAGCTCTCGGTGACGTAGGACACCGGCACTTCCAGCAGGCTAATCGAACTGGACAGTGCTGCGAACAACAGGACGGCGAAGAAGACGAACCCGATGATTTGACCTGCCGGAAGACTACCGAACGCTCCGGCGAGCGCGACGAACGCGGTCCCTGCACCGCCACTTCCTGCACCTTCAGCGCCGCCAGTGGCGAAGAAGATGGGGAAGATGACGAACCCTGCGAGGAGTGCGACGAGGGTGTTGACCACGACGATTGCACCGCCGTCGGCCGGGAGGCTGTCGTCACGGCCGAGGTACGACGAGTAGGCGATCATGACGCTGAACCCGAGCGAGAGCGTGAAGAACGCCTGTCCCATCGCGGGCGGGACGATCGACGCGAAGTTGTCGGCGATGACACCGAAGTCCGGCGAAAGGTAGTACTCGTACCCCGCAGACGCACCGGAGAGCGTGGTCGCCCACGCGGCCATGCCGACCAGTAGAACGAGGATGGCGGGAATCATGACCTTCGTCGCGCGCTCGATACCGTCGGTGACGCCCGAGGCGACGATGCCGATGGTAATCGCCATGAAGACGGCGTGGGCGGCGATTGCAGTCGGGCCGGACGCGACGGACCCGAAGTACGTGCCGGGGTCACCGAAGTACGCGCCGGTGGCACTACCGACGATGTAGCTGAGGACCCACCCGCCGACGACGCTGTAGAACGACAGCGTCACCAGCGAGGAGAAGACGCCGAGTCCGCCGGTGAACGACCAGTTGCCGTAGCCGATTTTTTCGAATGCGGCGACGGGATTCTGTTCGCCGCGCCGTCCGATGACGAACTCGATCATCATCGTCGGGAAGCCGATGAGGAAGACGGCCAGTAGGTAGACGACGAGGAACGCCGCCCCGCCGTTCGCGGCGGTCTGGAACGGGAACGACCAGATATTCCCGAGTCCCACCGCGCTCCCGACAGCGGCGAAGATAAATCCGATTCTACTCGTCCAGGTCTCTCGTTGAGCCATGTGTGACTTTGGCTTCCAAATCGCCAGCCATAAACGAAACGATTCGTCGCCGTCTGGTTGTTTTTTCTTGAAGTGTTTTCGCTAACAGGTCGGGAAAGCGAAGAAACTGGACAGTCGTTCATGCGCGTCGAAGAAGATGCCGTTCACGCCTCGCCGTACACCGGAACTGCCGCGCCACTGGTGACCGACGCGGACTCCGAGCAGAGAAAGAGCATGACTTCGGCGATGTCTTCCGGGGCGACCCAGGTCTCGTGGTCTGCGTCGGGCATCATCTCACGGTTCGCGGGCGTGTCGATGACGCTCGGCATGACCGCGTTCGCCCGGACGACGCCCTCGTTTTCCTCGGCGATGGTCTCGGTGAGTAGGCGGACGCCTGCCTTGGAGGCTCGGTAGGGACCGTCGCCTTCGCCGCCCTCCAGCGAGGCGCGGGCGCTAACGCTGACGATTGCGCCCTGCTGCCCGTCCCGCTCTTTCAGGTGCGGCAGCGCGTGCTTGCTCGCCAGAAACATCGTCTTGAGATTCACGTCCAGCAGGAGGTCGAAGGTGTCCACGTCGGTGTCTTCGATTGGCGACCCTCCCTTCCACGTTCCGGCGACGTTGACGAGCGCGTCGATACCGCCGTGGTCGTCGGCCACTTCGGAGACGACCCGCTCGACTTCGGACTCGTCAGTGAAGTCGCCCTGATAGAAGTGGATTCGCTCCGATGCAGCGGGGTCGAGAGCGGCAGAGTCGTCGTCCGGTTCGACCACGTCCGTCGCGGCAACTGTCGCACCGGTATCGGCGAACGTCTGGCAGACGGCGCTCCCGAGTGCGCCGCTGGCACCCGTGACGAGGACGGTCTGGTCTGCGTACTCGAAGGTTGCGCTCATAGCAAAGAAGACGACGGCATGGGGGATATATTTCGGGGCGCGAGAGGGATGTGGAGAGACGCCGTGGCAGACTGAACAACCACCGGAAACAGCGGGCTGACGAACCGAACGGGCGGGACTGAAAGGGGCCGGACGCTCGCGCTCGCCGTGGTCGTCTCAGCGACCTCTATCTGCGCGGTCACGCGAGCGAAGCGAGTGTGATCGTTCGAAAGAGCGACGCTCTTTCGTGACTGAGCGGAACGACGTTCCGCGAGGTCGGCGGGAGCAACGCTCCCGCCTGATCCCGAAAATCTCCGATTTTCGGAGACCTCGACGGACGCGGTTTGTCCGTCGGCGGTTTGCAGATATGTCGCTGAGCGACCGCGAGCGGACGGGGGCTTTCTACGCGGCAATATCCGCTATACCGAATTCACCGTAGAGCGGACAGCAGAGTCGAAGCTAGCTACTCCCGATACCGATGGAGACCGCACCGCGACAGCCACACACCTCCCCAGCCGATTCCTTCACTCGCACCTGCGGTGCTTCGCTCAGTCATCCACCGGCAGACAAGCCCCGTCTGCCGGGCCTTTCTTCACTGCGTTCAGAAAGACCTCGCACGAAGTTGGCGCGACCACGGGGGTCGCACCAGCGCGCGCCGAAGCAAAGGACGAGACTCCGAAATAGAATTCTCGTTACTCGAACGCCAAATCCTACAGATACGTATCCAGTTTCTCCTTGCTCAGTGCCACGTAGTCGAAGTCGAAAGTGTAGACCTCTATCGAGACGGTCCCTTTCCACCCCTCCCGAAGCGGCGCGAGCGCGGTCTCGAAGTCCAGATTGCCAGACCCAGTCGGTACGTGTTCGTCCGCCGCCTGCCGCGAATCGTTGACGTGGACGTGGCTCACTCGCTCGCCGTGGCTGTCGAGGAACTCCGCGATGCCTTCGGCGTCCACGCCATCGACTCGCGCGTGACCTGTGTCGAGGGTCATCGAGGCCGACGTCTCCGCGAACACTCGCTCCATGTCGTGAATCGTGAACAGCACGCCCGGGAGGTTCTCGACGCAGATTTCGACGCCACGTTCTTCCGCGAACGCGTCCAACTGGCGCACCGACTTCAGCAGGAGTGGCGCGATATCTTCGACGTGCCACTCCGGCGGCGTGGCGTGCGAACTAGCGTGGAGGACTGCCTTCTCTGCGCCCATCTCCGCCGCCGTCTCGATGCAGGCGCGCAGTTCGTCCAGCGACCCCTCTCGAACCAGTTCCCGAGGCGACCCGATTTCGAGGTCCGCGAACGGCAGGTGGACGAGCAGGTCGATATTCGCGCCGGAGACCCGCGATTCGACCGCTTCGGCGTCGAGTTTCGCGCGCTCTGTCGCGCCGTCCATGTAGAGTTCCACGAAGTCGAAGCCGATACGGGCACCCTCGTCTACTGCCTCGCGCCACGACACGTCGCCGGTGTGGGTCTGTGTGACGTAGCCCGTCCGGACGTCGGGCACTACTCTTCACTCCGGTCGCCTGCCGGAACCGCCTCCACGGCGTCCGGGTCTACCGTGTCCCGGTCGATTCCTGCCTCCTTGGCGTCGGTGTCCGGTAAGAGTCGAGTCAGTACGCTCACGTCAGGGGCGACCAGCGACGGGTGGAGGTCGCTCTGCTCGACTTCCAGTCGGGTCGAATCGCCCGAGAGGACACAGACGGAGTCACAGCCAACGTTCTCGGCGAGTTGTACGTCCGTCTCTAACCTGTCGCCGACGACTAGCACGTCCTCGGGGTCGTAGCCCTCAGATTCGAGGACGTGCGTTAGCATCTCGGGGTTGGGCTTCCCGAAGACGCGCGCTGGCTGTTGGTCGGTAGCGCGCTCTATCATCGCGCCAATGGAGCCACAGTCCGGGACGAAGCCCTCCGCAGTGGGACAGACCGCGTCGGGATGCGCCAGTAGGAAGGTCGCGCCGTTCCGAATCGCCAACGTGGCAGTCCGGGCTTTCTCGTAGGTGAGTTCCGTGTCGAAGCCGACGACGACGGCGGCCGGGTCTTCATCGCCGAGTTCGACACCGTTGTCGGCGAGGGCCGCACGCATTCGCTCAGTGCCGAGGACGTACACCTCGTCGTCCACGTGCTCTAGATAATCGATGACGCCGTCCGTCGAGAGCAGTACTTGTTCGGTGTCTGCAGCGATACCCAAATTCGCGAGTCTCGCTGTATAGTCGTCTTTCCAGCGCGAGGAGTTGTTCGTCAGGAAGTACACATCGACGCCCGCGGCACGAAGGTGGTCGATAACAGTCTTTGCGTCGTCTACGAGTTCGTCGTCCAGATACACGGTGCCGTCGAGGTCGAAGAAGACGGCCTCTTTCTCGGTGATATCCGAGAGTTGCGAGAAGCGGAGGTCTGCCCGTTCGAGGTCCGCGAAGTCGTCGATTTCCACCCAGCGGTGGTCGCTCACGTCCACCGGTTCGAGGTCGTGAGGTTGGTTCCGGACGATTCGGTCGATAGCGGCCTCTGTCCACCCACAGTAGTCGCCCTCCTGTTCGACGGTTCGCGTAATCTCCTCGAAGAGGCTCGCAGAGAAGTCCGCAGAGAAACGGTACACGTCGTTCGAGATGGCGTGCGCGACGTTCTCGGGAACGTCCTTGGCGATGTGTGAGACGCGTCCGGCGTCGTCCACGGTGACTTTCATCGCTTCGTCGGAGTAGGTGGCCGGGTCGGCCGCCACGGCGCTCTTCGCGTCGGCGTCCACGAGGTCCGCGAGCAGTTCCGAGTCGAAGACGGCGTCGCCGTTACTGAGGACGAACGGTTCGCCCGCGACGGCCTCGCGAGCGAGGTAGAGCGAGTACATGTTGTCGGTGTTAGCGTACACCTCGCTTTCTTCGATAGATACGTCGAGTTCAGGACGTTTTCGGGCAACTTCTTCGCAGAGCGTTCGCACGTCGTCGGCCAGATACCCGGCGACGACGGTCACGTCCGTGACGCCTGCGTCGGCGTACGCTCGGAGTTGCCGAGTCAGAATCGGTGCGTCGCCGACAGTGACACAGCATTTCGGTTTGGAGAGTGTCACCGGCCGCAGTCGAGACCCGATACCAGCCGCTAAAATTATCCCCCTCATTGTATCACCGCACCATACCGCGACGTAGTCACGGTTAACGATACCGGCCACTCTGTATTCGTCTGATGCGTAGATTGAACGGCGAAAAGTCGGAAACGAACTGTTTTATTTAGATAGGAATCGGCGACCCCGACTCACTCGGCAGTGGCGTCACCGAACCGAACCACGCCGGGGTAGTCCGTGATGAGTCCGTCTACGCCTGCCTGCCGGAGATGCGTCGCCTGATACCAACTCTCGACGGTCCACGCGTTGACGGCCCGGCCCTCGCTGTGGGCGATGTCCACGAGGTCGATGTCCTCGTAGGGACCGAGCGTCCCGTACTCGCTGTTGAACAGCGGCGTCCCCGAAATCATGTTCCACGGCGGGTGGACCGCTTCGCAGTCGTACCGGCGGGCGATTTCCATCCCGTCGGTGATGGACGTGGCGAAGACGGCCGCGAGGGGGATTTCGGGGGCGACCTCTCTGACCGCCGCCAGCGCGCCCTCGGCGAACGACGAGACGAGGATTTCGTGGTCGTAGTCGGCGAGCGTCTCGGATACCTCGGCCGCAAAGTCGAGCCACAGTTCTTTCTGCGTCTCGCGCACTTCACGTGGAAGATTTTTCCGAGGTCGAACCGCCGCCGAACCAGGGTTCTTGAACTCGACGTTCAGACCGACTTCGGGCGGAATCGCGTCGAGGACGGCTTCGAGCGTCGGCACCGTCTCGCCAGTGCCCAGCACTTCCAGTTCCGACAGGGTCTCGAACGGCGTCTCCCAGACTTTCTGCTCGGCGAGGTCGGCAGGCGCGTTCGTCACGCGAGCGAGGTCAGTGTCGTGGAAGACGACGATTTCGCCGTCGGCGCTCGCCATCACGTCCACTTCGACCATCTCGGGGAGGTCTGCTTGTCTCGCCCCAGTAGTCGCTTGCTCGACGGCCGCGAGCGTGTTCTCGGGGTAGACCCCCGCGAAACCGCGGTGAGCGATGATGGAGAGTTCGTTTCGGCCCGCTACGTCCGTTGTCGTGGTTCCTGTCGTATCAGCCATGTCTTCGTGAGTACGACGCCTCGGCGACCCGATGGGGGACCAAGAGCGACGTTGCCACCCTTTGAACGTCCTTAGAATAACCTCGACTTCAATGTTTCCCTCTGGAAATAAATAGTGAGGGGAGCGAACCGGAGAGATAGGTTGTCTATCGAGCGTTCGAGAGGTGGCGTTGGACCAAGTCGTAGACGGCGGCCGACCGGCCAGTTGCTGAACGCTCGTCATCGAGTCCGGGACTATCGTCGTCCAGTAACCGCTCGCGCACTGCACGGCGCTCGCTGGCGAACTCGCCGGGAGCGTCGAGGTCGGACAACGCACCGTCGAGCGCCACGAGAAGGTCCTCGAAGTTTCGGGCGACCGGTCCCGGCGTCACCTCGTCGTAGTCGAAGTAGAGGCCGCGCTTCTCGCGGTAGCGGTCGAGGTCGAACGGATAGAAGACGAGCGGCCGGTCGAGGAGGAGGTAGTCGAGCGCGACGGAGGAGTAGTCGGTCACGAGCGCGTCTGCGTGCCGGAGAAACGGATAGACGTCGGTGTGTTCGGGGAGGACGACGACGCGCGAGAAGTCGGCCGCGTCTACGGGAAGCGGCTCACGGGGATGCATCTTCAGCACGAGATACGCGTCGCGGCGTTCGAGAAGGTCGTCGAGCGCCGCGAAGTCGAGTTGTGCGGCGACCGACCCGCCGTCCCACTCTCGGAACGTCGGCAGGTAGAACAGGACGGGGTGGTCCGCCGAAAGGCGCTCGACGTTCGCCAACGAGTCGGTGTCGGTGCCGACCGCTTCGCCCGGAATCGAGTCGAACAGGGCGTCGTTTCTCGGATAGCCAGTCGCGACCATTCGCTCGCGGTCGATTCGAAGACCCGACTCGAAGACGCGGGTCGATGCCCCGCCAGGGACCGTGAGCACGTCGAACTCCGCGGCCATGTCGGCGTGGGCTCTTTGGACGACTGTTGGTTCCTCGGCGAATCCTGCGTCCCAAGAGATTTTCTTGAGGGGAACGCCGTGCCAGAGCAGGACGGTCAGTGCGCCCGCACAGCAGGGCATCGTGAGGTCTCGGTGGCCCTGCGTGAGGAAGACGACGCCAGCGCGCAAATTGAGGAGGAGTCCGCTGGGCGAGTAGCAGTAGTACGCCTCGTAGCCTTCCTCCTGAAGCTCTCGGACGACCTCACGGTTCTTCGAGAGCCAGACAGGCCGTATATCGGCGTGTTGGGCAGCCACGTGCAGGTAGAGGTACTTCGCGTTGTCTGCGAACGCCTCGCCGCCGCGCGCGCCGAACACCCACAACGAGTCGTCGCGCTCCCAGAACTGCAGTCGCTCGACGAGACGATAGCAGAGCCACTGAGCCAGAAACGACAGCGTTCCGACCAGCGACCGTGTGCGGTCTCTCAGCCCCATCCACTGCTCCGTCTCTGCGACAGTCGGAAAATCATCCACTAGAGACACGACGAGGGACGACAAAAATCTCCGGGCGAAAACGGGGCCAGACAAGTGCCAAACTGTGCCGTGACAACGCCTCACGCCCGCTCTCGGCGATAGATGGGTTTTTAGCTATTCGTCAGTCAGACGAACCCAATGAGCTACAAAATCGGTCTCGTCGGCAAGCCCTCGGTGGGCAAATCGACGTTCTTCAACGCGGCGACGATGGACGACGTGCCGGAGGGCGCGTACCCGTTCACGACTATCGACCCCTCTGTCGGAGAAGCCTACGTGCGCGTCGAGTGTGCCGCCCCGGAGTTCGACGAGCAGTGTACGCCGAACGTCGGCTTCTGCAAGGACGAAACGCGCTTCGTACCGACCAAACTCGTTGACGTTGCGGGACTCGTCCCCGGCGCACACGAGGGTCGCGGCCTCGGCAACCAGTTCCTCACCGACCTGAACGAAGCGGACGTGCTGGTCCACGTCGTTGACTTCTCGGGCAAGACCGACATCGAAGGCGAACCGGTCGAGGACCACGACCCGCGCGAGGACATCGACTTCCTCGAAGCGGAACTCGACATGTGGTACCTCGAAATTCTGGAGAAGGGAATCAACCGCTACGAGAGCGGCTACGACGGCAACGAGGACGACATCGAAATCGAGTTGGCCGAGCAGATGAGCGCGTTCCGCATCAACAAAGACGAGATAAAACGCGAAATCCTCTCGCTCGGTTTGGAACTCGAACCCGAGACGTGGGACGACGATGACAGAGAAGATTTGGCGCGCGAGATTCGTAAGACGACGAAACCGATGGTCGTCGCCGCAAACAAGATGGACACGCCCGAGGCACAGGAAAACTTCGAGGAGATTACGTCGGACCCCGAGTACGAGCATCTGACGTTTACGCCTGCGAGCGCTCACGCCGAGAAGGCCCTGAAGAACGCCGACGAACAGGGTGCAGTCCAATACCGGCCCGGCGACACTGAGTTCGAGATAGTGGCCGACGTTTCGGACGAACAGCGCAAGGGTCTCGAAGAGATTCAGGAGTTCGTAGCGGAGTACGGCGGCACTGGCGTCCAGCAAGCGATTGAAGACGCACTCTTCGAGGAGTTGGGCGTCGTGCCAGTCTTCCCCGGCGGCGCGAACGGCCTCGGCAACGAGAACGGTGAGGTCCTGCCCGACTGCTTCCTCCTGCCGGAACAGTCCACCGCGGAGGACTTCGCGTACCACATCCACTCCGATTTGGGCGACGGGTTCCTCCACGGCATCGACTGCCGGAGCAACCGACAGGTCGGCTCCGACAGCGTGTTAGACGAGCGCGACGTCATCGACATCGTCTCGACGAACTGACTCCGGTCGGTTCGTCGGCGAATCGATTCTGGCTCTGTTCGTGGTGTCGAAGAAGTAACGATAACCGACATGTTTTTCGAGTTGCAGTGACGACAACTCGACATGGCAACGACGGGTCGCTGTCCTGATTGTGAGGTGCCGCTGGAGGAGGCCGACCTGTTCACCGGAAACGGCGAGTTTCGCGTCCGAACGGAGGAGAACGGCGACGACTTGCTGGCCGCCGTCGGTGCGAGTACCGCGCTCGACGTGGTGCCGCGGCGGTGTCCGGACTGCGGGTTAGTTCGGTTGTACGCCGAAGAGTAACATCCGGCAAGTATCGCCCGCTCTCGCTCACTCTCAGCCACGAACCGTCGGGATTTAAGCGACCGGACGACCCGTTTTCGGATGCAAAATGAGACTGCACGAGTATCAGGCGAAGAACGTCTTCGCCGATGCAGGGATTCCGACGCCAGAGGCGACGCTGGCGTCGTCCGTAGACGAGGTCGTGGAGGCCGCCGAGGACATCGGCTACCCGGTAGCCGTCAAGGCACAGGTCCACGTCGGTGGCCGTGGCAAAGCCGGTGGCATCAAACTCGCAGAGAACAAGGCGGAAGCCGAGGAGTACGCCGAAGACATCCTCGGGATGGACCTCAAGGGCTACCACGTCGAGCGCGTGCTGGTCGAAGAGGCCGTCAACTTCAAAAACGAACTGTACGTCGGTGTGACGATGGACCGCGGCGAGGGCAAGCCCGTGGCCATGGTCTCCTCGAAAGGCGGCGTGGACATCGAATCCGTCGCCGAGGAGACCCCCGAGGCAATCGCCCGCGAACACGTAGACCCCGCGTTCGGGATGCACCCGTATCAGGCCCGTAAGGCCGTCTACGAAGCGGGCGTCCCCCGCGAAGTCGCACTCGACGTGGCGTCGATTCTCCAGACGCTCTACCAACTCTGGGACGACCGCGACGCCAGCGAAATCGAGGTCAACCCGCTGATGATTACGGAGGACGACGAGGTCATCGCCGCGGACGCCGTCATGAACATCGACGACGACGCGCTGTTCCGCCAATCGGACCTCGCCGAGATGGAAGAGGAGACCTACGAGGACGAACTGGAGAAGAAGGCCGGAGAGTACGGCTTCGACTACGTCCGACTCGACGGCAACGTCGGCATCATCGGTAACGGTGCCGGTCTCGTGATGACGACGCTGGACCTCGTGGACTACTACGGCGGCACGCCCGCCAACTTCCTCGACATCGGTGGCGGCGCGAAGGCAGAACGAGTCGCCAACGCACTGGATATGGTGTTCTCCGACGAGAACGTCGATTCGGTCGTGTTCAACATCTTCGGCGGCATCACCCGCGGTGACGAGGTCGCCAAGGGTATCAACGACGCGCTCGGCCAGTTCGACGAGATTCCGAAACCCGTCGTCGTTCGTCTCGCTGGCACCCGCGCCGAAGAGGGCCGCGAGATTCTGAACGACGAACTCGTGCAGGTCGAGGAGACACTGGAAGACGCCGTGCAAGGTGCAGTCAAGAACGCGGAGGGAGGACAATGAGCGTACTCGTAGACGAAGACACTCGCGTCGTCGTACAGGGCATCACCGGCGGAGAGGGTAAGTTCCACACCGCACAGATGATGGACTACGGCACCAACGTCGTCGCTGGCGCGGTGCCCGGCAAAGGTGGTCAAGAAGTCGAAGGCGTTCCCGTCTACGACACCGTCGAAGAGGCCGCCCGCGAAGAGGACGCAGACGCGTCGGTCGTCTTCGTGCCGCCCGCGTTCGCCGCGGACGCCGTCTTCGAAGGACTCGACGCGCCGCTGGACCTCGTGGTCGCCATTACGGAAGGCATCCCGACCCAGGACATGGCGAAGGTCCACAAGCGACTCGGCGAAGTGGACACGCGACTCATCGGCCCGAACTGTCCGGGCATCATCACCCCCGGCGAAGCGAAACTCGGCATCCTGCCGGGCAACATCTTCGAGTCGGGCAACGTCGGTCTCGTCTCGCGCTCCGGGACGCTGACCTACCAAGTCGTGGATAACCTCACGTCGCGTGGCATCGGCCAGACCACCGCCATCGGCATCGGCGGCGACCCCATCATCGGGACGGACTTCATCGACGCGCTCGAACTGTTCGAACAGGACAAAGACACCCAAGCCGTCGTCATGTGCGGCGAAATCGGCGGCGAGGACGAGGAAGAGGCCGCCCAGTACATCGCCCAGAATATGGACACGCCGGTCGCTGGCTTCATCGCCGGTCGCACCGCACCGCCGGGCAAGCGCATGGGTCACGCCGGTGCGATTGTCTCCGGTAGCGGCACCGGCACTGCAGAATCGAAAATCAACGCGCTGAACGACGCTGGCGTCCCGGTCGGCGACACCCCGAACGAAGTCGCAGACCACATCGAAGACTTCCTGTAGAACTTTCGCCTTTTTCTGCTATCTCGCTCTTCTCGCGCTACTCCCGCAACGTACGCAGACACGACCGACAGTACGCCGCATCGCTTACGTTCGACGTGCCGCAGTCCGAGCAGGCGACCGACTCCGAGCGAAGAGTACGGTTACCGCTCCGAATCGGTCCGGTGTCGAGCATCTCCGCGGCCGCGTCGGTGACGCCAGAAGGTGATTTTCGGCCGCCGAACCGGTCGCTAGCGTCGCCGTCGCAAAGCCGGGCCAAACCTCGCAGCAGGCCGACGTACAGCACCATCGGCGAGAGAGCTATCGCCAGTACGAGCACTAGACGAACGCTCTGGTCCATGTAGGAACGAGCGAATCTGCGGGCAAAGGTGTGACGAATCGACACGATTCGAGAGCGATTCGCTAACGGGTCACTACGTGTCGCAGTGATTCACTGCTCGTCCAGTGCCCGTTCGACGTGTTCGCGCGCGTCCGGCGACAGTTCTGCGAGCGTGACGGATTCGTCGGCCTCGTCGTACTCCACGAGTCCGGCGTCCGCCATCACCGGGAGGTGGTGGCGCGTCAGCGAGAGTTCGAGGCTCTTCGGGTCGCCGTCTCGTTGCCGGGCGATGCGGTCTGCCAGTTCGGATGGCGTCGCCGTGTCGTGGTTCTGGAGGAACGCGATAGCAGCGACGCGCTGGCGGTCGGTCAACGCCCAGTGGAGCGCGTCGGACGATTGGTCGGCCGGTGCGTCGCCGCCCGTGGCACCGTCGTTCTTGGCCATGAGTAGTAACGTTCACGCGCCGTAGCTACATCAAACTGTCCGTGGTATTGATATATTCTCGGACGGGGTGAAACAGGGCAGAGTGATTGGGAAAACCTCACAAGGAAGAAGTCGATGGCGAACTACGTAGACCGAGGTAGCGACCGGCGACGGGAGATAGCAGAGTGGTCGAACGAGACTGAAACGGAGAGACTGAACGGATTGTATTCGAAGCGGGGAAAGAGAGGGTCCGGTCAGCGGGCGTCGTCCAGTTCGATGAAGGCGGTGGCGTCTGCGGTAAGCCACGTGGACATTCGTTCGACGCTGGAGAGGCCACCGGGGTAGACCGTTCGTCTATCTGGGCGGTCCTCGTAGTTGACGACCACCGAGCGAAGGTCGGCGAGTGTGTGGTCGGCGCGCGGCGCAGTATCGAAATCGGCGGTATCGTCGGTGTCGGTCCGGTCGCCGAGTGTGTCGGGATTCGTACTCATGATGTTCCGGCCGCATCTACCGCTCAGGCTTCGATGCTTTAAGTATTTTCTATGACGGATATATATGTCTCTGGTCGAGACTCGAATCTATCACCGCTCGTCAGTCTTCGGTCGGCGTCCGGCCCCGTCCGAATTCAAGGGTAACGCGTGATTTAATTCCGAGACGGCTTCGTGTGTGACAGGACCAAACATTCGGTTCCGTAACATAATTCATACTCCCCCTCTTACCAACAGGTCGCGTCTCAGAAATATCGACGCCGCGAGCGCCGCGGCGCGCCCTCATAAAAGTTGGAATTTTGATATTTCTGGGCACGGAGAAAACACGATGTCAGTATCAACTCGCACGCTCGTCGTCGCTGTGGCAGTGGTTCTCGCCGCGTTCGCCGGAACCGCTCTCGCCGCCCAGGAGACGACGACTACGACCGCGACGAATAGCACAGATAGTAATGCGACGGTCAACTTCCCCGACCAGAAGCTCGGTAGCAACGATACCGTGACGGTCGAATCGGCGACCCTCCCCGACGGCGGTTTCGTCGTCGTCTACAACCAGTCGGGTATCCAGGTCGGCCACAGTGAGTACCTCTCGAACGGCACTCACGAGAACGTCACCATCTCGCTGAATGCGACCCCCAGCAGTGCGCAGGTTCACACCGCCACGCTGTTCCGCAACAACGGCAGCGAGAGTTACAACGCCAGCGAAGACACGATGACCTACAACACGTCCACAAACCAGAGCGTCTCGGACGTGTCCTACGTCTACCTCGAAGAGCGTGGCGACCGCTCGGACTCCTCCGAGACGACCACGACGAGCGATTCGAACGGCGCGACCACGACCGCTGACGACATGACCACGACCGACAGCGGCTCGGACAACTCCTCCGAGACGACTGAGGGGTCGAGCGGCACCATCCCCGGCTTCACGCCGATTACCGGCGTCGTCGCCCTCGTCGGCGCACTCGCGCTCGGTCTTCGCCGTCGCTAAATCGGTCTTCGATTTGCGGTTTTCGTCATTTTTTGCGTACGTAGTAGTCTGTAGGGGTAAATTGCGCTTGGGGAACACCCATAAGGTCTCCACCCGTGGTATGCTGTATGAGTTCTGAAGAGCGGCTAACTGTCGAAGACGTGATGTCAGCACCCCTGGAGACCATCTCGAAGGACGCGACGGTAATGGAAGCCACACAGCGGATGCGAGAGAAGGACATCAATGCGCTGGTCGTACCGAACACGCCACGGGCAATCATCAGCAGTACGGACGTACTCAGCGCCGTCGCTGACGGGCGTGACACCTCCGAATTACAGGTGGCGGACGTGATGACGACCGACGTCGAGACTGCCACACCGGACTTGTACATGGAAGAAGTCGCCGCGATGATGACCAACTACGGTATCAAACACCTCCCAGTCGTCGACGACGGCTACGTGGGGATGGTCTCCTCCACCGACATCACTGCTCATCTTTCGTAACCGAGACCACGGGTAACGGAGACTGAGCGTTCGGGGGAATCGAACCCACTTGCGGTCCTCAACGTCCGACCACGCTCCTCCGATTGCGTTGCACTCGCCTCCGCAACTTCGAGCGTAGGCGAGCGAGCACCTACATTCAACGATTTGCTTCGGCGAGGAGGAATCGGCGATCTGCTCGAACGAACTGCAGAATGCGCGTCGAAAACACCCGAACTCGACGCCATCCTGTCCTTCGATACTAGCAGGGAAACGAGTGGGTCGGGGCGGATTCTCACCGGAGTCAGACGTGCTCACTTCGTTGCGCGCGACTGACAGGGTTCGAATCCGCCCTCCTGAACAGCTTCGCGGCTCACGGATTTGCGAGCGACACAGCGGTCGCTCGCAGTGTTGTTCGCCGCAAGAATCTATGGGTCGGGGCAGATTCGAACTGCCGACCTGCTCCGTGTGAAGGAGCTGTCATAACCGGACTAGACTACCGACCCGCGTACCAAACGGTTCCCCCTTGCCGGACTTAAGACTTACTTTACCACCCGAAAAAACGACCGGTCAGACTCGACTGCGGGCGCGTCGGACGGCGTCTTTCGCTCGGCGCCCGGCCCGCGTTTCGGCGTCCACTATCTCTGCGCGCCACTTCTCGGTTCGACTGACGGCTTCTTTCTCACGGCCGGTCGCCTTTCGAATTCGGTTTTCGACTGGTTCCAGTTCTTCTCGAATGCCTCGGTAGAGGTGTTGTGCGGCGCGTCGCTCGTAGTACCACGCGTCCTTGAAGTTCTTGTTCATCTGTACCACACCAATTGTGTTTCTACGTGAAGGACAAATATATACTTTGCTCCGACGACACGGCACGTTGTCGGAAGACCGGCAATCGACGCGGCATGTCAAAAACGGTTTACCCGCTGGCGGTCACAATTCGCGTATGTTCACGCGGCTCTCGATACCGACGCCGTTCCAAATCGGCCCGGTGAACGCCTACCTCTCCGGGCGAACGCTGGTCGACCCTGGACCGGGAACCGAAGAGGCGTGGGCGGCCCTGCTCGACGGCCTCGAAGCCCGCGAGTTAGGACCGACCGACGTCGAACAAGTACTGGTCACACACCCCCATCCCGACCACTTCGGACTCGCGAAGCGACTACGCGAACACGGTGCGCGCGTCGTCGCCAGTCCGACCGCCGCGGAGGGTATTCGTGACTTCGAATCCCGACTGGAGTACGAGCAGTCGTTCTTCTCGGACTTCTTCGAACGCCACGGCATGGCGGCCACGACCGCCGAGACGATTACGAACCTCCCGGAGACGTTCCTCCCCGTCGCGCCCAGCGTCGAAACCGACTACGAAGTCGCCGACGGCGACACCGTAGAAGTCGCTGGGACGACCGTCACCGCCGAGGCCGTGCAAGGCCACGCTCCTGGCGAGACCATCTTCACATTCGAAGCAGAGACGGACGACGGGGTAGAGACACGCGCCGTCGTCGGCGACCAAGTGCTGGGCGACATCACGCCGAATCCGCTCCTCCAACCGCCCGCCGAGGAAGGTGGCGACCGCCCGCGCGTTCTCCCGGCGTTCAATCGCTCGCTGAAGCGACTGCGCGAGCGCGACTTCGACCGCTTCTACCCCGGCCACCGCGAAGAGATTACCGCACCGAGGGAGCGCATCGGCGAGATTCTCGACGCCCACGAGCGACGGACCGCCGAAGTCGAGTCCATCGTGGACGGTCCGACGACCGCAGTCGAAGTGATGAACGAACTGTTCGAAGACCTCCCTGCGACGGAGTACTTCTCCGGCATGAGTGAAGCTATCGGCCACCTCGACGTTCTCGAAGCGCGCGGCAAAGTGACCCACTCCGAACAGGGCGGCGTCGTCGTCTACGAGGAGGTAGAGTCGTGAACGACCTGCAACCGGTCGCACTCGGCGAGGAAGACGCCGACCTCGTGGTCACCGGTGGCCGCGTCTGTCTGCCGGAACTCGGCGAGTTCCAAGCCCGCGACGTAGTCGTAAAGAACGGCCGAGTCGCGGCCCTGCCAGAAGACGAAGCAGTCACGAAGTCCGTCGTCGGTGAGGACACGCGAGTCGTCAACGCCAGCAACCGCGTCGTCGCACCCGGATTCGTGGACGCCCACACACACTTGGACCTCCACCAGACGTTCGAGAGTGCGTACCACTACGCCGTCGAGTCGGGGACGACGACCATCATTTCGGAGGTCACGGGCTACGGACCAGCCTTCGGTGCGGAGGGCGTCGAGCAGTTACTCGCCGCCACGTCGTACCTCCCCGTTCGAGTTCGCGTGACCGTCCCGCCGCATCCGTTGCTCGATACCTTCGAACCACAGCGCGCCAGCGAGGAGGAGGCCCAAGAACTCGCCGACCTGCTCGCAGACGACCGCGTCGTCGGCGTCGGCGAGACCGATTGGATTCACGCAGTCGGCAGAGACACGCCCGTCGAGCAACTCTACGAGCGTGCCCGCGACGAAGGCAAGACCGTCACCGGCCACGGCGCAGGCTGTACTGGCGAGAAGTTCGCCGCATTTGCCAGCATCATCGACGACGACCACGAGTCGATTTCGGGCGAAGACATCGTCCGGCGACTCGAAAACGGCGTCCACGCAATCGGACGCTACGGGTCGATTCGCGACGATATGGACGCCGTCGGCGAGGCCTATCCCGAAGTCGGCGCGAGCGACGTGTCGCTCTCGACGGACGGCATGTGGCCCCGCGAGTTGGTCCGCGAGGGCTACATGGACGTAGTAGTCCGCCGAGCCATCGAAGAAGGCGTCGAACCGGCCGACGCGATTCGGATGGCGACGCTCAACCCCGCCCAGCACTTCGGACTGGACGACGTTGGGTCGCTCGCCCCCGGCAACGTCGCCGACATCGTCCTCATCGACGACCTCGAAGACGTGACCGTTTCGACGGTCGTCAGCGGCGGCGAACTCGTCTACAACAAGGGCGAGTCGAAGGTCGCGCCGCGCAACTACGAGTACCCGAACCACTTCTACGACTCGGTGTCGGTCTCGACGGCCCCCGAGGAGTTCCGGGTCTCCGCAGAGAGCGCGAACGAGGACGGCGAAGTCCGAACAGTCGAGTATCAGGGCGGTCTCCTCTCGGGCGAAACCACTGTCTCGCCGCCCGAAGTGGAGGGCGAACTGGTCGCAGACTCCGAAAATGACGTACTGAAAGCGACCCTACTCGACCGCCATCCCGACGGAGACGGCACTGGCTTCACCGGCTTCCTCACCGGCTACGGTCTCGACACCGGTGCAGTCGCCACGAGCGTGACGTGGGAAGCGACCGGCGTGATGGCAGTCGGGACGAACGACGACGACCTCAGAACCGCCGTCGCGCACGTCGAAGAGATGGGTGGCGGGTGGGCGGTCGTCGAAGACGGCGAAGTAATCGCCGAACTGCCGACGCGCGTCGCGGGCGTCTGCTCGGACCTCGAAGTCGAGGAGACTGCGAAACTCTACAGTGCGGTCGAGAGCGCCCTACGACGACTCGGTACGGAAGTCGAGCGGCCGATGCTGGCGATTCAGACGCTCACCTTCCCCGGCGTCCCCACGCTGAAGTTCAGCTTCTCGGGCTACGCCGACATCCTGAACCGCGAAGTCGTCGGATTGGAGCCCTAACTCTCGGTTCGCCCACCTCGACCCCTAACTATCCGGGTCGGCGAGTTCCTCTTGGGTGGGGCCGTCTTCCGACGATTTTCCCACACTCATACGTTCTTCTTCCTCGTCCATCGGTTGGCCCGCGGGATGCTCTCGAATCGTTCGCACCTGTTCGTACGGGAAGAAGTTCCGCCCAGTCTCGCGTGAGAGCCAGACGCCCGAGTCGTAGAAATCGACGGCGTAGCCCTCGACCGGTGACGTGATCTCCCGCTCGCCGGGTTGGTCGTTGTCTCTGTGGACGTTCGTTCGGACCAAGTAGACGTGGTAGATATTCTCTGACATACCAGCGTCGAACTTCGACGGACTCGCGCAAAAGTGTGACGGGCGACTGAACCACTCCAGAGAAGCAGGACTCGCGACGGCCACGTCACTTATTCGCACGCTCGTCGTGAGCATCTGCGATGACGAACCGAGTACTCGTTACCGGCGCGACTGGGACGCAGGGGGGTGCAGTGGTGGACCACTTGCTGTCGGGTGACCACGGGGAGTTCGAGGTACACGCGATGACGCGGCATCCCGAGACGAGCGAAGCACACGTGCTGGCTGACAGGGGCGCGGAAGTCGTAGAGGGCGACCTGATGCAGAAGAACAATCTGCGGCCGCTCGTCGAGGACGTAGACGCCGTCTTCGGCATGACGAACTTCTGGGAGGCTGGATTCGACGACGAAATCGAGCAAGGGACGAACCTCGCGGAAGTCGCCGCCGAGGAAGAGATAGACCACTTCGTGTTCAGTTCGGTCGGCGGGGCCGAGCGCGACACCGGCATCGCGCACTTCGACTCGAAGTGGCAAATAGAACAGCGGATTCGGGAGTTAGACCCGCCCGAGACTATCGTTCGACCGGTCTTCTTCATGCAGAACTTCGAGGGGATGCGCGACGACATCGAAAGTGGGACGCTTGCGATGGGACTGGCCGAGGGCGTCTCGCTACAGATGATAGACGCCGACAACATCGGTGGCTTCGTCGCCGAGGCGTTCGCGGACCCCGACCGCTATCTCGGTGAGGCGTACGAACTGGCGAGCGACGAACTCACCGTCGAGAGTGCCGCTCAGACGTTCGCGGACGTGCTGGACAGACCTGTCGAACCAATCCACGTGTCCATAGACGACCTGCGCGAACAGATGGGCGAGGAGATGGCGGTGATGTTCGAGTGGTTCAACGAGTCGGGGTACGAAGCCGACATCGAAGCACTCCGGGCGAACCACGACGTGGCGTTCTCGACGCTGGAAGAATACCTCCGCAGGCACGACTGGGGCGACGAATGAAGGCAGTCGCCGCGTTCGTCGCTGTCGCTGTCATCCTCGGCACGCTGTTCGGCGTCTCGCAAGTGACGACCAACCCTGCCCTCGATTTGCAAGAAGCGAACGTCGTCAGCGTCGAAGTCGAAGACGCAGGCGACGGCGGCTACACCTTCGACGTGACGCTGTACCACGACGACGACGGGGAAGACGGCTACGCGAACTGGTGGCAGGTCGAGACGCTGAACGGCACGGAGTTGGGTCGCCGGGAACTACTCCACGCCCACGGCACCGAACCGTTCACGCGCTCGACGCTGGTCGAGATACCGGAAAACGTCTCGTTGGTCGTCGTCCGCGGCCACGACCAGACCCACGGCTACGGCGGGCAGGCGATGGTCGTGAATCTACGAACTGGCGCGGCCGAGGCGGTTCGACAAGGCTCCGAGCAGCGGAACTTCAGCGAGTGTGCGGTTCTCGGTGATTCGACCGCGGGCGAGAACTCGACGACTCTCGGCAATGGCACTGTCTCAGGAAAGTCGCCTGACATCGTGCGCTGTCCGTGGGAGTCCGGCGGCAACGAGACCGCCACTCCCACGGTGACGAGCGCTTCCGAAAGTTGAAGAGTTACTTCGAGCGCGACAGCGAGAACCGCCGCCCTGCCGACTTCTCTTCCGTCTCTGCCTCCTCAGCTCGTCCGCTTTTTCGGCGCGCCTTCCGGCGGTTGTAGAGTATCCCAGCCCCGATTACGAGCGCGAGGACGCCGAACGACCGCAGTTTCGGAGCCAGCGACGGTGACTCCGACTTCTCTCGCCCGCCGTTCGTCGCCGTAGTCTTCGATTCTCCCCCCGTGCCCAGCGAGAACGAGCGCTCCTCGTCCGCGCCGGGGCCGAAGTTCCACGACAGCTCCGAGTCGTGGAAGTGTAGTTCGAGTATTCCCATGCCGTATGAGGTTCGCCGAGCGCGAACTTATCGGTTTGGGCAGGAGCGCGCGGATTTGAATATCCAAACTGAGACGGAGCCTTTGCTCGGTTCGAGTCGTGACGTTGAATAAGGCCCCTTCAGAAGACGAAAGTATGGACGAGAAACACCGCAAGTTCCTCGACACACTGTTGACGACGCCCAGTCCCTCCGGATTCGAGGCAGACGGCCAACGCGCGTGGGTCGAGTACGTCTCGCAGTTCGCCGACGACGTACGGACCGACGCCTACGGCAACGCCATCGCCGTGGTCGAAGGGGACGGCCCCGAAATCGCGTTCTCTGGCCACGCCGACGAAATCGGGCTGATGGTCAGCAGCGTGGACGACGACGGCTTCGTCCATCCCTCGCGCATCGGCGGCGCAGACCGCACGGTCACGAAAGGCCAGCACGTCGAGATTCACACCGACGACGGCATCGTCACCGGCGTGGTCGGCCAGACGGCGATTCACCTCCGCGAAACCGGCGAAGAGGAGTACGAGGACGTCGCCGAACAGCACGTAGACATCGGCGCAGAGACCGAGGCCGAAGCCCGCGAACTCGTAGACGTTGGCGACCCGATGACGTTCAAAACGTCCATCACGGAACTGCAAGGCTCGCGTGTCGCCGCCCGCGGCATGGACAACCGCGTCGGTACGTGGTGTGCCGCAGAAGGTCTGCGCCGAGCGGCCGAGGCAGACGTAGACGCGACGGTCTACGCAGTCAGCACCGTGCAAGAAGAACTCGGCAAGCAGGGCGCGAAGATGGTCGGGTTCGACCTCGACGTAGACGCCGCGCTCGCGGTGGACGTGACCCACGCCGTCGATTCGCCAGATTTGAGCAAGGAAGAGGACGAACACGGCGAGGTCGAACTCGGCGGTGGACCGGTACTCGCTCGTGGGTCCTCCAACCACCCCGAAGTCGTCCGGGCCGCACGTGAGGCGGCCGCAGAGAAGGAAATCGACGTGCAGTTGCAGGCCGCTGGTCGCTCGACTGGCACCGACGCCGACGCCTTCTACACTTCTCGGGACGGCATCCCGTCGCTGAACGTCGGCGTGCCGAACCGCTACATGCACACGCCCGCAGAGGTCATCGACTTGGACGACCTCGACGCGATTGCGGACCTGCTCGCGGCGTTCGCCGCGACGAGCGAGGACCGCGACGGGTTCGAAGTCGAGATTTAAATTCGAACAGAGTTCGACACCTTCTCCCAGAAACGAAATCTTCGCAAGCACTAACCTGCGCGGCCGCCCTCGGCGGCCGCGCTCTCGCTGTCCTCGGGGGGAACGGGCGAGAGAGACGCGGAGTGGCCGGAGGCCACGAGCATCGAGCGAGGGCGTGGCGTTGTATCGGGAGTAGCTAGCTTCTCAGTTGCAGAAGTAGTTCTACCAGCCCCAAATCCACACCCTCCGTTTCCGAGCGAGAGTTTCACGGCATCGGCGACAGAATCTACAAACAATGAAAATCCCGTATTCGGACACCACACTCGACATCTCGCTCCCGGACTGCAACGTCACCGTCGCCGAACCACCCGGCGGCGAACCAGTAGACCCCCGCGAGGCCGCAGAGCGGGCGGTCGAAAACCCGCACGGCCCATCCCTGAGCGAGCGAGTCTCCCCGGACGACGAAGTCGCAATCGTCGTCACGGACGTAACCAGAGCCACTCCCGACGACATACTCCTCGACGTACTGCTCTCGGAACTCCACGCTGGCGGCGTTTCACGGGAGCAGGTCAGCGTCGTCGTCGGACTCGGGTTACATCGGCCGATGACAGCGGAGGAACTCGAAGACGCGCTCGGCGACCACGCAGACCTCGCGGAGAATCACGACGCCGCGGCGGCCCGAGAAGTCGGCACCGTCGATGGAGTCGCGGACGAGGAAGTCCCGGTCGAACTCAATCAGACCGTCGTAGACGCCGACCGCGTGGTTTCGACGGGAATGGTCGAACCGCACCAGTACGCCGGATTCTCTGGGGGTGCGAAGACAGCAGTCGTCGGCGCGGGTGGCGAGTCACTGATTCGGTACACCCACGGCCCAGAGATGCTGGCGCGGGAGGGTGTGAGGTTAGGGCGAATCGAGGGGAACCCGTTCCGCGAGATGCTCGACGAGGCAGGAGATTTGATTGGTCTCGACTTCTGTCTGAACGTCACCCACGCGCCGGTAGGCATCGTCGGCGCGAGCGCGGGCGACCACCGCGCCGTCGTGTCCGACCTCGCGGAGGTGGCGAAGGCGGCGCTGTCTGTCCCTGCCGAAGGAAGCTACGACGCAGTCGTCGCTGGCGTCGGCGCGCCGAAGGACGCGAACCTCTATCAGGCGACGCGGGCCGCGACGTACGTGGCGCTCGGTGACAATAATCCACTACGGGAGAACGGCCGCATCGTCGTCCCCGCCAGATTGCAGGAGGGCGCGGGCGAAGGCACTGGCGAGCAACGCTTCTACGACTGGCTCAGCGAAGCAGACAGTGCCGAAAAGCTGTACGAGGAGATGCGCCGCGGCTACGAACCCGGCGCACAGCGGGCCTTCGTCGTCGCTCGCGTCCTCCGAAACTACGAGGTGTACGTTACGAACAGCGAGGCCCCGGAGGTGGTCGAAGACTGCCTGATGACCGCTTGCGAGTCCGTCGAAGACGCCATCGAACCCGGAAGCGACGTGCTGGTCGTGCCGGACGCGCTGGACACGTTGCTGGTCGCGGAGTGACTGTCAGTCCTTCAGGAACAGCGACAGCGTGTCGGCGTGAGGGGACTTCTGTGGTGCCGGACCCTGCCCAAGACTTTTCTCGCATTCGCGTGAGATGAGGTCATGTTACGACACGTCGTCGCAATCGTCACCACGGTCGGGGCCGGTTTCGTCGCCGCAGGTGTCGGGTGGCGGTGTCGCTATCAGTGGGTCGCCGACCTTTCGGAGAGGGACGCCCTCACGCTGCTCGCGGTACGTGACGGCGTGACTGCCGCGCTAGTGGCCGTCGGTTTCGGTCTCGGTCTCGTCGCCCTCGGGACGCTCGAACTGCTCGGCGGGGTCGGAGACGCCGGACCGCTCGTCAAACTAGCGAGCGTCTTGCCCATTCGCGAGGCTGGTGAACTCCTCGTCACGGTCGGCTTCGATCTCCTCGCCTGCTCGTTACTCGTTCCCGTCGCCATCGAAGTCCGACGACGCGCTCGTCGCTGAGGCCTTGCGCTCACCGCGCCGCCGAGGTCCCCGTCAACGAATCCGATTCCTCACCCTCGATCTCGTCCAGCACGCGTTCGTGGAACTCCTGTAGAACCGCGCTCTCGTCTTCGGCCAGCACCACGTCGCTCGCCATCAGCGTCGCCAGTCCGAACGCCTTCGGCGAGGGCGTATCGACGCGCTGTTGGGCGATTTCGACAGTCTCGGCCTGCACGTCGGCCATCACGTCCTCGATTGCTTCGACCGCGAGTTTGTCCTCGATGATTTCCCGGTAGGTCTCCTCGATGACTGCGAAGTCCTCTAAGTCTTCTGCGAAGCCCAACAGCATCTCACTGGAGACCTGTTGTTCGCTCGCGGACTTCTCGTAGCCCTTGTAGCGTTTCAGAATCATCAGCGCCCGAGTCGCGTTGATGCGGAAGTACCGCTGGAGCAGTTCCGTGCCGTCGAGCGCGGACCGTAAGTCGGGACGTACTTCCTCGGGAGAGACGTCGCGCAGAATTTCGGCTACGTCTACCTTCCGGTTCAGTGGCATCGAGACAGTGAACCCGTGGTCGGCGACGGCCACCGAGACGTTGGTGTTCGCGGCGTTCGCACAACGGTACGCGACGACCCGCGAGAGACCGTCGTTGAACTGTCGCCCGTAGTTCGAGTGGACGTAGTAGTGGCGCTCGTACTCGTCGCGGTCGAGTTCGATTTCGACCGCGAGTCGGTCGTCGGTGCTGACGCTCGATTGACCCGCGTAGCGGACCTGCTCGTCGAACATCCGCGCGATGGCCCGGACGCTGTCGTCGTCCAGTGGGAACTGCTTGAGCCAGACTCTCACTGCGGGCTTCCCGCGCTTGGCCAGTCGTTCGAGCAGTTCGCCCTGAAATTCCAGAATCGAGCGGCCCAGGTCGTAAGAGAGCGGCAGTCGTTCGGAGAACCACGAGGGGACGGTCGGGCGGGCACTCGTCGGGTCGGCGTACACCTTCGAACCTCTTCTGTACTGGAACTCGAAGTTCTGGCCGCCGAGGACGAACACGTCGCCTTTTTCGAGGGTATCGAGATACGACTCGTCCAAGTTGCCGACCCACTCGCTGTCGGCGCGGGTGTACACGTCGCAAGTGAACGAGTCGGGAATCGTCCCGATGTTGGTCATGTAGATGACTCGTGCGAGTCGGCCGCGTTTCCCGATTAGTGGCTCTCCTACGTCGTACTCCGGATAGTGGTACTCGCCGTCCGGCGGGTCGTTCTCGTCGCGCCAAATCTTCGCGTAGACGTTCTTGTCTTCCAGACCGTCGTAGTCGGAGGTGAGGTATCTGAACAGCGTCTCGAACTGCGAACTGTCGAAGTTGCGGTACGGATACGCGCGAGTCAGAATCTCGCGGACTTCGGCTTCGGGGCGAATCGCGTTGATGGCCATGCCGTAGACGTGCTGGGCGGCCACGTCGTAGGCCTCTTCGGGGACGAACACCCGGTCTACGAAGCCCTCTTTTGCCTTCTTGAGCATGACTGCACACTCGATGAGTTCGTCGCGGTCAAGCGCGACGACTCGCCCAGTTACCGTCTGGCCGAGTTGGTGGCCCGCGCGGCCGACCCGCTGGAGCAAGGACGCCACCGATTTTGGAGAGCCGACTTGCACCACCAAGTCGATGTACGGCATGTCGATACCCAGTTCGAGGCTCGTGGAGGTCGTCACTACGTCGAGGCTCCCGTCCTTGAGCGCCTGTTCGATGGACTGACGAGACTCCTTCGAGAGACTGCCGTGGTGACATCCGGAGTTGTCCTCGTCGTAGGGGCCGTACCGCTCTCGCAGATTGTGCAGGACGCGCTCGGCACCAGAGCGCGTATTCGTGAACACCAGCGTGTTCGTGTGGTCCTGAATCAACTCGTGCAACTGGTCGTAGAACCGCTCGTTGACCACGTCAGGCGGCGTGTTGACGAGGTCGTCGGTCGGACACTGCAACTCGACGTCGAACTCCCGGACGAATCGCGTGTCCACGATTTCACAGTCCCGCGGCGAACCGCCACCAGTCTGCTGACCCACGAGAAACTCCGCGATGTCTTCGAGGGGTTCGACCGTCGCCGAACAGCCGATTCGAGTCGGCGACGATTCGGTCATCTGTTCCAGTCGCTCCAGACTGACCGAGAGGTGGGTGCCGCGCTTGCCGTCGGCCAGACTGTGAATCTCGTCTACGACGACGTACTCGACGGTCTCTAACTTTTTCTTGAACTTCGGGGAGTTGAGCAGGATGGCGAGCGTCTCGGGCGTCGTATTGAGAATGTGGGGCGTCTCTTTCAGCATTCGCTGGCGCGCTGCGTCGTCCGTGTCGCCGTGGCGAATCGCGTGGCGGACGGACACGTCGTCGTCGATTCGCTCGCCGATGCCCGAAAGCGGGACCTCCAAGTTCCGGTGGATGTCGTTCGCGAGCGACTTGAGCGGCGAGACGTACAGACAGTAGACAGAATTTGCAAGCCCCTCCTCCTTCTCGCGTTCTCTGCGAAATAGTTCGTTGACGATAGCAGTAAAGGACGCGAGCGTCTTGCCAGAACCAGTCGGCGACGCGATGAGCGCGTTCTGCTGGTCGTGGATGAGCGGGACCGCCTCGCGCTGTGGCGGGGTGAAGAAACCGCCGTTGTCGGCGACGTACTCGCCGAACTCGGAGACCCACCAGTCTTGCACCTCCGGTTCCAGCAGGTCGAAGGCAGACTCGTCGGCGATATCGACGGTCGCGGCGTCGAATCCGAACTCGTCGCGGTCCAACAACTCCCGCGCTCCCATTTGCCGGTGGTTGGGACCGGGGACGTAAGTCCGTTTGCACTGTGGGGTGAAAGTGAAATCTGGTTCGCTCAGGCCAGTCGAGCCAATCGTTCGAGTGCGAGCGCACAGACCGGTGCGTAGCCTGCCCCGAACAGTGGCAACTCGAAGACGACGCGGCAGTTTCCGTCGAGCGGTTCGACGCGGTGCCCTGTCGCCGGAATCCCAAGCACGCGCCACGTCCAGCGGTACAGTTCGCAGTCGGTCACTTCGAAGCGGACCCAGACGCCGGGAACGACTTTTACCCGGCCGGTCGTCCCTGCCCGAATCCGATGGGACGGACAATCGACGGCCATCACCGACGGTCCCCACTCGGGCCAGTAGGCGGTCTCGGTCAGCAACGTCCAGAGTCGGTCGGCGGGCGCGTCCACGACTCGCGAGACTTCGAGTCGCCGTCCGTCGGGCGTCCGACCGACATTCGTTTCGGTCGTGAGTGAGTTGGCCATCCTCGGGACTACGTGGACAACCGACAAAACTCCGGGGGAGAAAAGAATCTTAAACCTTTGGTACCCAGCGGAAGTAAAATTAGTCGTCTAGAAGGCTATCGTTTCGACTTTGGGGCGTTCGATGCATGTCGTCTCTTCATAATATTCTCGACAATAATGTGGGGTGATAGCATTCGTCGTAGTGCCTGCTAGCTCTACGTTCGGTCCCAAAGCGGTTATGAGCGTCCGGGCCGCCGATTCGAACATGCGCGTCACGTTTCTCGGCACCGGAAGCGCGATGCCGACTGGCGAGCGGTATCAGACGGGACTGTTCGTCGAAGAAGACGGTCGCAGCGTTCTGCTCGACTGTGGGAGCGGCGTCCTCCACCGACTCCAGCAGTCCGGCATCGGGTACGAGAACGTCTCGACCGTACTGTTGACGCACCACCACCTCGACCACGTGTCGGACCTGCTTCCGCTACTGAAAGCCCGCTGGCTCTCGGGCGAAGAGCATCTGGAAGTCGTCGGCCCCGACGGGACGAAGGCGTTGCTGGACGACCTGCTCGACGTTCACGATTATCTGCAAGGACGAGTCGATTTGCAAGTGCGGGAGGTCGGACCGCACGAGTTCACCGTCGGCGGGTTCGACGTGGAGGGGTTCGAAACCCGTCACTCGATGCCGTGTCTAGCCTACCGATTCGGGGACGAGTTCACCTTCAGCGCCGACAGCGAGGCGTTCGAGGGACTGGCCAACTTCGCGGATGGCTCGGAGGTACTGGTCCACGACTGCTCGTTCCCCGACGAGGTGGACGTTGCGAACCACCCGACACCGAGCCAGTTGGGCGAGGCGCTGGGAGAGTCCGGCGCAGACATCGGGAAGGTGTTTCTGACGCACCTCTACCCGCACACGGAGGGCAAACACGAGGAGATGCTGGAGTCCATCGAGCGCGAGTACGACGGGGATGTGAGTTTCGCAGAGGATTTGCGGACTGTCGAGTTGTAACTCCCGTGGTGTTGTGAGACGGGAGGATCTTCGTGTATGAAAGTGCCTAACTGGGCAATTATCGGAGTGAGAATAAGAAACGCTCAGTTTATATTCTAGGTCTCGTAACGGAGCGTCGATGACGACGATGGCGGAAATCCACGTTCCTGCGGAGACAACTGTCCTCGCCGAAGCGTTCGAGCGCCTTCCGACCCTCGACGTTCGAATGGAGAACGTCGTCGCTACCGAACAGGGTGAAGTGATGCCGTTCGTCTGGCTCTCCGGTGGGACCGAACGAGAAATCGAGAGCGCACTCACAGCGGACCCGACCGCGACCGAAATCAGAAAGGTCGATTCGAGCGAAGACGAGTACCTTTACAAAGTCACGTTCGTGGACGGCATCCACGTTCTCACCGAAATCATCTTCGAGTGCGACGGGACCATCCTCGAAGCGACGGGACGAAACCGGTCGTGGACGCTCCTGTTGCGGTTCCCGGAACGAGAACGCTTCGCTCGCGCGTACGAACAGTTCGAGCGGTACGACTTCCGCGTCGAGATACTGGACATCCACACGCCCGACGCTGATTCGAACGGCCGCGGGACGCTCACCGAGGAACAACACGAGATACTGCGCGAAGCCTACGAGTTGGGTCACTACGAGGTGCCTCGGGGGACGACCCTCGATAGTATAGCAGACGAACTCGGCATCTCACGACAAGCGGCCTCGGAACGATTACGCCGAGCGCACCGCGGCGTCGTCGGGGAATACCTCTCCGGCGAGTCCGACGGGGCGGCCTGACTGGCTCACGACCTCGACGACGCGACTCGATTCGCCAGTCCTCGAAATCCGGAGACGACACGCGGAACGATAGCCATCGCCCCAATCGAGACGACAGTCGCACCGGCCATTCCGACGCCGGGCACACCGGTCTCGGCGTGTGCGATTGCACCGACGTACGCGGCGAGCGCGATAGTCGCGCTGTAGTACGCAGACCGAAGCGGCATCGTGTAGGGGTCGCCCGCGGCGGGCCAGTCGCCCAGTTTCACGAACTCGCCCCGGAACGTGGCGGCGGCCATCGAACAGGCGGCGATGGCGGTCAGTCCGGCCAGTTTGACCTCGTTCTCGGGCGTGGCGTACATCAGCCCGATCAGTGCCGGAATCCCCAGTATCGAGATTTCCAGTCCCGCGAAGAAGACGTAGTCGAGCCAGCGTTCGAGCATCTATTCGAGCCTGTATCGGAGGAGTGCGGCGATGCCGCCGAAGCCTTCGAGTTGGTCGCCCGGAGCGAACTCGCTGGAGAAGACGGTCACGTCACCACCCTTGCGCTCGACGTCGGTGATGAGTTCGTTCACGTCGAGGTCCCACTCGCCGTCCGTGCCGCGCTCGTGTCGCAGTCGCTCGTCCAGAATCAGCAACTGCTCTATCGCGCCGTAGTCGCTGGCCTGCTTGACCTGTTCGATGCCGTAGGCGGCCCTCGCGCCCTCGCCGATGCGGGCCATCAGTTCGTCCACGAGTTCGGCTTCCTCGGCGATTCGCGTCTCCTGCTGGACTTCTTCGACCGCGCCGCGCTTGAGGACTTCGTGGACGCCCCGGTCGCCGACGGCGCTGGTATCGACCATCGAAATCTTCTCCGTGATGTCGGGCGCGTTGTCCTCGATGTACTTGTAGGCGTCCTGCTTCGTGAAGCCCGGCCCGGCGAGAACGATTGCGTCTACGTCCATTCGCGAGAGGGCGTCGGTGAGTTGGGCGAACAGTTCGTCGCGGCCGCGAGCGTACTCGCCTTTCCCTGTCGTGCCAGTGAAGTCGGCGTACTCCTCGGTACCGTACTGGGCGACGGTGTGGATGTGGGCTTCGCCTTCTTCGACAGTTGCGATGGCCACGTCGGGGTTCTCTGTCGCGGCTTCGGCCTCCTCCAAACGGTCGAGTTGGTCGGCCTTCCAGACCTTCTCGATGGTTATCTCCTTGGTCTCCTCGACGTTGAGCGTGTGGTGCTGCCCGAGTTGGTCCTCCCGGGAGCAGTCGGCGATGACGCCGCCGATTCGCAGACGGTTGGCGAACTTGTGGAACTCGCTGTCTTCGACTTCGAGCGTGATGTACATGTGTTCGCGCTCCCCGCCTGTGTCGCGCATCTGGTCGTCGTTCCGCTGGATGCGCCGTGTCGTGTCACCGGAGACCAAATCACCCGGTTCGAGGACGTAGGTGAGGTGCCACAGGTCGTCCAGACTCTCGGGGACGACCGTGATTCGCTCGCGGCCCGCGTCCGCAGGCTCGCGGCTCTTTACTTGCATGCGGGACGCTCCGTTCGCGTTCGGTAAGTGTCCTGCTATTCGGGAGTCGTTCGAAACGCCGAGTCCGAACGACACCACGTTCCACAGCGGTTCGTCGTCCGTACCACAGAACTTATGAATTATTGACTTAATGATGTAAAGACATGTCTGGATATCCACGGGAACCTACCCGAGAAGACACGGACGTCATCGGTGCGCGTATCGGAGCCCAAATCATCGACAACGTCCTCATGCTCGTCATCTTCTTTGGGGCGGTGTTCTTGTACATGGCAGTTGGCAGCGCAACCGGCAGCGAGGGCGTGTTCACCGGCTTCGGCTTCCTCCTCGGCGGCGGTGTCGCCTTGTTCTACAGGTTCTTCCTCGAAGGCTACTGGGACGGATACACCGTCGGCAAGAAACTGTTCGGAATCAAAGTCGTCAAAGAAGACGGGCGGCCCTGTAGTTACGGCGCGTCGTTCGGCCGTAACCTCCTCAGAATTATCGACGGCATGTTCTACTTTGCCGTCGGGTTCATCTTCATGGCGATGAGCGACGAGCGACAGCGACTCGGCGACCGCGTCGCCAACACGGTCGTCGTGCGCGAAGAGCCGTCGAGAGCTCCGGAGACTCAACGCGAGCGAGAGATGGAAGCTTCGCGCGAACTGTCGTTCGATAGCTAATCTGCACGGAACGGCGGTCCCCGACTCCGCGAGGACTCGAATCTGCCAGTGAACTTAACTGATTTTCCATCGTACGTCGTGGTATGTCACGCCGAAGTCCCCACAACGCAGCCTACGAAGACTACACCTTCGACGGCGAGACGAAACAGAACTCCGACTACCTCGGCACCGTCAGCGACGGCGTGGCAATGTTCTACAGCCACGACAGCAACTCCATCTTCGAAGGCGAACCGAACGACGACCAGAAGACCATCAGACCGGTCGAGGGGAGCGAACAGCAACTCGACGACGGCGACTCCCTCGGCGACGTACTTCGAAGCATCCGCGACGACGTCGGCTGGGAGTCGCTGTCCTCGTTCGCGGAGGAACACCTGGGGAGTGGCGACGACGAAGACGACTGAGACGGCGACGGCACGCGAAAATTGTGCTACTATTTCGACTTGTCGTCGTGATCTCTCCTCGTCAGTAGCTCCGAAAAGCACTCAGAACCCGTTCTGTGGCTGTGTCGGCGATTCTCAAATTCCATAATCGGAGATACCTTTATGCAATGTCGCTCTAGGACTCACAAACATGTTCAACGTGCTTTCGGGAATCCGCAGCACGACCGCGGACGCGGACGAGTCCGACGGGACTGCGGGACCCGACGCATCACCGGCGACCGGAGTCGCCGACTCCGAGAACGGAGAGATGGCAACGGGCGGGACGGTGACCGCAGAATCGATAATCGAGAGCGTTCTCGACGGACTCTGTTATCCCATCTTCACAGTGGACGCCGAGGGGAATATCGACCGCATCAACGACGAGGCGCTCGACCTCTTCGAAAAGAAACGAGGGGATCTCATCGGCGTGAACCTCTTCGAACTGGACGAAGCCGACAACAGCGTGATGCGAGAAGTGCTCGACACGGGCGAACCGGTCCAGAACTTGGAGGACACCATCGAAGTCGATAGCGGCGAGGTTCCGGTAAGTCGGAGTCTGATGCCATTCTACGACGACGCAGGCAACATCGTCGGTGCGCTCGAAATCAACCGCGACATCACCGAACGCATCGAACTCCAGCGCCGCGAGGAGTTGGTCGAGTCCTACCAACAGACCGTCGTCGAGGAACTCAAGACGTACCTCGAACGACTGAGCAAGGGCGACCTGACCATCGACCCGACGATTCCGGAACCGGACGAACAGTTCGACGCCATCGTCAGTGTCCACGAGAAGTTCGGCGGAATGGCCGACGACCTCGGGTTCGCGGTCGATTCGCTCCGCGAGACGCTCGAACGCACCCGAGCGCAGTCGGACGACCTCGCGGACATCGGATCTGAGATTCAAGCCGCGAGCGGCGAAGCGATGGACGCAATCGACGACATCAACGATTCGAGCGGGAGCGTCGCCGAGACCGCGGAACGGCAGGCCGAGCGCGCCTCGGAAGCCGAAGAGAACGTCTCGAACCTCTCTGCCTCCATCGAGGAGATTACGGCGACGGTTCAGCAAATCGACTCGCGTTCCGACGAAGCGTCCAATCGCGCGCTCGAAGGGACGACGACCGCTCACGACGCCATCGATACCATCGACGCGGCCAGTCAGGCCTCCGAGCGTAACATCGAGATGATAGAGTCGCTGGAAGACCAGATGGAGACCATCAACGCGATGACCGAGATGATCGCGGACATCGCCGACCAGACGAACCTGCTCGCGCTGAACGCCAACATCGAGGCCGCGCGCGCCGACGGCGACGGCGCTGGCTTCCAAGTCGTCGCCAACGAGGTCAAGGAACTCGCCGAGGAGTCGAAGGACGCCGTCGAGGAGATATCGGACTCGCTCGAAGAACTCAAGGGCGGCATCAACGAGACCGCAGAGACCATCGAGGCCAGCAACCAGCAGGTCGAGACGGGCGTCGATGCCGTGCGCGACGTGGTCGAGCACATCGAAGACATCGAGGCGGCGGTCACGGAGACCAGCGAAGGCATCGAGGAAATTCGACGCGCGACCGGCGACCAAGCCAGCGACGCAGAAGAGGTCTCCCGACTGGTCGAAAACGTCTCGGACGCCAGTCGAGAGGTCAGCGCCGAGATACAGGAAGTCGCGGCGGGCATCGACCAGCAGACCGATGCTGTCGGCGAACTGACACACGCGTCCTCGGAAGTCACAGACACGTCTGCGGAGATGCAACAGATGCTCGAAGACTTCCGACTCGAAGAGACGGAAGACGCGAATCTGCACTGAACTGTTGTATTTTTTATAATCCTCGTCGGGATTCTTCTCCGACGATAGTTCGGTTAACGACCGAGCAGAACCGCGCGTTAATCTCGTGTCGTCTGTGCCCCTGTTTGAGTATCTTCGCACCGAATCATTGGGTCATCGAGATGTACGGGCCGGAAATTGATTCCTTCGGGGCGGAAGTCAACACCGAGACGAATAGTCTGAATCTTCCCGTTAGCCATTTTTGATGATTCTACGTCCTCGAAGTCGAGTGTCGCCCATTGGGAGTTATCTTGCACCCGGATACTCACTTCGTATCGACCGCACCCTATCCACTCTTTGTCTGAGATTGCGATGATTCGGTCTTGGCTCTGTTTGGGCAGTTTGTAGGTATTCCAGTGGACTATCTGGCCGTTTCGTTCGACTACGAGCGAGGTCTGTTTCGGTTCATCGTAGTAGTTCGCGAGATGGATTGCATGCAGTGGAGGTGGACGATACGTTTCGGGGTCAGACTCACTGAACACCGACGAACATCCAGACAGTCCACTAAACAGACTTGCACTGCTGGCAAGGACTGCACGCCGTCGAACGTGGGCGGATAGAGACATTCGCCGTCAGTACTACATGTCAGTCGATATATCTTCTGCCGGTGCGTCGAGCCTTGGAGACGACAAGTTCGTCCCGCGCGTTTCCCGATCCAAGTCCCGTGAACTGCCAAGAAGTTCGACAGTCCCTCTTCATCCGGTCGCCACGCCAATCAGTCGCGAGACGACCAACGACGCGTAGAACGAGAGCGCCAGCGCGACGACTTCACCCAGACGACCGAGCGAAGCCAGCGCGAACGCCAGCGTGAGCGCGACGCCCCCGACCACCACGGCAACCGACCACCGATAGAAGTACGCGCCGTCGGTCGCGGTGCGCCGGAACGCAAGCCAGTCCGTGGCGGCCCGGAGACTCCCCTCGCTGGCGACTCGCTTGAGCGCGATTGGCAGGACGTAGAGCGCGAGCAGGGCGAGCAACAGCGCGACCGTTCCCGCGCCGTAGACCGACAGCGTCCGGCCGAAGTTCGGAGTGGCCTGTCCGGCCTGTGCGCCACTGAACGTCGCGAGCAAGACAGCTATCGGGACGACGAGCGCACAAACGGAGACGACCAGCGTGCGAAGGCCATCGGTCAGTAGTCTGCGAACGTCGGAGAAGGGTGGCGGCCCGTCGTCTGAGTTCGACAGGCTATCGCCAGAATCGCGGAGAACGGCGACGACGTAGCCTGCCAGTAGAACCGCGGGAACGACAGCGAGGAGCGCGAGGACGCCGAGGCGTGCGAGTATCCCGGTCGCGACGGTGAGACTCGTGCCCACGACCAACGCCCGCTCGGCGTGCTCGCCGCGCGTCGGATACGTCAGTGCCTCCCGAAGCATGGCCGAGGGTTCGGGCGCGAAAAGTTAGTTCTGGCTACTTGTGTCTGGATTCGACCGCCGGTCCGGCGGTCGAATCTAGACGAGGATAGGCATCGAACCCGACGAGAAGTGTTACAGTCCGAGCGGTCTGCGAGCGCAGACCGCTCGGACCGAAGTTCAGCTCAGACCGCAGGCCGCTGTTCCTCGTCCAGCGTGCCCTCACGGCGCTCGGTGTGGGTCGCGTCGCCGTAGGCACGCCCGTAGAGGGCGTACGCCACGACGTTGACGTAGAACGCCACGAACGGCACGAGCGCCCACCCGAAGAAGGGTATCGAGGCGAGACCACTGACCAGCGCGCCGCCGACCACGAGGACGACGAACGCGACGAGCCAGCCGGTCGCGTACGACCCGCTTCGGAGGACGGGCACGAGCTTGCTAAGCTCGAAGGCCGCGCCGAGGCGGCCTTCGACGGCCAGACGGGCCAACGCGGCGGGCACGACGTACCACGCCGCAATCGCCGCTGCGAACGTGACGAACACTGCGCCGAGCAGTGCCAACAGTCCGAGGAAGCCGATGCCGTCGGTCGCAGTCGGAGCGGTCGTCATGGGGTCCGAAACGACCTCCGCGGTCGATACCGTGAACAACACGGTGCTACCGACCAGTAACACCGCGAGTATCGCGGGTATCAGTACGTACGCGAACCCGACGACGATTGCTTTCAGTCCCTCGACGAAGAGGTCCTCCCAGTCGTCGAACGACGGTGCAGGGTCGCCTTCGCTCGTGCGGCGAAGGACGCGCTGGAAGTAGCCTGCGACGAATACCACCGGAATCAGGAGGAATCCGAGCAGGCTGAGGATGCCACCGATCAGTACAGTCTCGACTGCGTCGTCGCTGTCTTTCAGGTAAGTGAGTGCGTCTTCGAACATGATGTAGCTCCAGAGCGGACTGGCTGTGAAAAGGCGCGGTTCGCTCGAAACGTTTAGACGCTCGCTGAGAGCTTAACCGTTGCGTGACTCTCCGAGTCACGGCCGCTCGCTTCGCAGTTCGCCGAAAAAGAGTCGTTCAGACGACTGGTTGTTCGCCTTCGACTGGCGTCTCCTCGCCGGGAGCCATGCCGCTCGCCTCACCGTAGGCGCGGCCGTAGATGTAGTACGCCGCGACCTGCGCGTAGAAGGCGACGAACACGGCCCCAATCCAGCCGAGTATCGGGACGACGGCGAGCAGACTGACGACGATACCGCCGACCAAGAGGACGACGAGTGCCATCAACCAGCCAGTCGCGTACGCTTCCTTGGTGACGATAGGTCTGAGCGCGCTGAAGTGGAACGCCGCGCTCATCGACTCTTTCTCGGCGAACCGAGCGATTGCCGCCGGATAGACGTACCACACGGCGACGATGGCGAACAAGGTGAGCAGACTCCCGAAGAGGAACGTCACTCCACCGAGGAAGTCGGCGTTCCCGCCCGAGAGCATGAGTGCCCCGCTACCGGCGAATACCATCGCTATTACTGCGGGAACGAGTCCGTACACGATTCCGATGACGACTGCTTTCAGGCCGTCCACTGCCAGTCGAACCCACTTGGAGAACGTCGGTGCCTCCGTGTTCCCCCGTTCGGTTTCGTGGAGGACCCGAACCAGATAGCCCTCCACGACGAGCGCCGGGATGATGAATATCCCGAAAAGCGTCAACAGGCCACCGAGTACGACCGTGGTCATTCCCGTATCGCTGTCCGTCAGATAGTCGATGCTGTCGCGTATCATGATGTCCCCCGAGCAACCCCCGATACGCAGGTCGTCTCCCGACAGTCGGAGCGGTCACGACCCGGTCTCAGGTAGTAACCCAACTAGAGAGAACGTCGAGAGAGACCATAGCCATGTCGGACGGTGACAACCCACACGCACGTCACTGGTCCCACACGCACGTCACTCGTCTTTCATCCGACTGCCGCCCGGCGGGAGGAACTCCTGAATCAGGTCGGCACTGGCGACCTTGCGCACGAAGGAGGTGTCCTCGAATCGCTCGCGAAACACGCGATAGATGCGCTTGGCGGCGTCGTTCTGGGCGTACCGGCCGGGTTCGACCTCGACCAGCGTCTCGACCTGCGGACGAATCGCCGAGGGCGGCCCACCGACGACACGGGTGTGTGGTTCGCAGGTGATACCGACTGCGACGCCGACAGCCACGTCGCGGAAGTAGGTGCGGTCGCCGCGGATGGCGAAGCCACCCTTCTCCAAGTACTCGCCGCTCTCGGGCGTCTTGCTCACTTGGTCGGGAGTCACCATGTAGGCGTCACCCGCAAAGCGGCCGTCCTTCCACACCGACGAGTAGGAGACGGCGAACTGGGCGGCTTCCTGCTTGCTCTGTTCGGGCACGTCGATATCTCTGGACGGTTCGCTCGGGTCGGAGGTCTTGAGAATCGTGACCGGACCGCCGTGGGCCTGCGCGTGGAAGAACAGGTCGTTGCCGTCCATGTACTTGTTGACCAACTCCTCGTTCTGGTCGGCGTTGCGTCCGCCGATGACGAGGAAGTCGTCGCTGGTTCGGAACCAGCGGAACCGCTCGTACCACTGCTCTTGACTGCGGACGGGAATCGACGGCTCGGTCAGCCAATCGACTTCCTCTTGTTCGTCTTCGCCTGCGTCGTCGCTTCCCTCGTCCGGTTCTTCCTCCCACTCGTCGCGACGCTGTTTCACTGCCTCCAAATCTTCGCGGGTGTCTTCGATGGCGGCCAGCGCACCCTCTTTCTTCTCCTCAACGCGCTTGGCCTCGGTGTAGAGGCGGTCTGCGTTCTTTTCTACTCCTGTGGACGCGTCGAGTTGGATGCGCATACCGTCGATAGTGACTGTGACGGTGCCGTGTTCAGGGTTCACGCTGTGGACGGCTTCCGCGGCTTCGATGCCCTGCTCTGCGCCCTCCTCAAATTTGGCTTCGATGTCCTCCCACGGGGTGTCCTGCTCGCGGGCCTGCTGTATCGTCGTGAGAATCTCGTCCACCAGTCCGTAGTTGCCGTAGAGCAGTTCGGCCTTCTCACGTTCCTGCTCGGCCTCCTGTTCGAAGCCCTCGATTGCGCCCTCCTGCTGTTCGATGATGCGCTTCTGTTTCTCGATTTCGCCCTCGAAGTCGGGTCGCTGACTTCCGGCCGCTTCGTCGGCGTCGTCTTCGCCCGCCAAGTCGAGGTTCGCGTAGTAGTAATCGACCGCCTCGTTGAACGTGTCGAACGCCTCGGCGTCGAGGTGGTCGTACTCGTCCAGCGGGAACGGCGTCACGTCCACCAGTGTGTCGTCCTCGCGGTAGACCCGCGGGTCGAACTCCCCGGTGCGCAGGGGTATCGACATGCGCTCGATGGCGTCGAAGACGGCCTCGTAGTCGTCTTCGGTGGCGTCCGTGATGTCCGTCGTCTTCTCGACGCCCGCACGGGTGCAGACCTCCTCGGCGTAGAGGCCGCCGAAGTTGAGTTGCGTGGCGAGCGTACGAACGATGTCAGTGTCAGACTCGTCCATGTTGGCGACGAACGCCTCGTAGCTGATTTCGAGGGGATTGATGCGCTCGTCCGGGAACTCGTACTGACTGCCGGGTGCGACAGTTCGAGATTTGAGTCGTACGGTGTCGAGGCTGTCCACGACTTCGCGGTTCTCGTCCAACACAGCGACGTTGCCCTGCCCGAACAACTCTGCAACAATGGTGGTGTCTTCGTCGTCGCGCTCGAAGTGGAATTCGAGAATCCGGTCGAAGCCGTACTGCTCGACGCCCGCGAAGTCCGCGCCAGAGAGCCGATTTCGGAGCATCATGGCGAAGTTCGGCGGCCTGCCGGGCGCGTCGGGGACGTTCTCGACTGCGGCGACGTGCGCGCGTTTCTTCTCGCCGACTTCAACGATGAGTTCGACCCGCCCACGGTCGAAGTCCCGCATCTTGAGTCGCAAGAGACCGTCGCCGTAGAGGTACGCTTTGTCGAGTTTCGAACCCTCGTACGCGCCGAGTTCCGCGACGATGGCGGCGAGGTCGATACTCGACAGTTCCCGCTTTTGGTCCATGCTACTCGGTTTTTTGTTGTGGGGGAAATGGCTGTCGTTCCACCTTTTTTCTCGTCGGGTGGCCAGCGCGCGCCGATTTGTTTGCATAGATTACCGATACGAGTCCACCAGTCGCCGACCGACGTAGCCGAAGAGGAATCCACACATGCCCATCGTCGCGGCAGTCGTGACACCTATACCGACCGCCGCGAGGAGCGAGGGGGCCGATTCGGTCAGTCCGTAGTGACCCATCGGAACGAAGAACCCGAGTGCAGGCCCAAGAGCGAGCGTGAGGCTGACCAGCGCACCATCGTTGTAGAACGCCGCGAGCGTCGGAGCAGCTATCATGAAGAAGAACAGCGACCCGAAGTCGAGACCGAAGGGGACCGAGACGCCGAACGCGCGCGACGGACTCTGGGCGACGAACGTCGCGGCGAACAGCAGACCAGCGAGGCCGACGAAACGCGCGCTCACGTCTCGGTCGCGGCCGTAGAGGAGGGCGGGTCGTCCCATACATGTCGGCACGCAAAACAGTGGGAAAAAGCTTCTGTCAGGACTCGAAGAAGCGCCTGGCGAAATAGCCACAAGCGAATCCGAACAACCCTGCAAGCACCGCGACGAACACTGAAAGCCACACCACGGAGCCGAGCGTGGCACGCTGGTCGTCCAACTCGTACAGCGCCCACGACAGCTGATGCGCCAGTGCAGGTCCAAATGTGAGGAGGACGCAGACGAGCAGACCATCGTTGTAGAACGCCGCCAGCGCGGGAACGACGGCGAGGACGAGAATCAGCGAGACCGTGCCGAGGTTCTGCGAGAGCGAGAATTCGACGCCGAACGTTCCGGCGGGCGAGAAGGCGACGAGAGCGAGCGGGAACGACACCACTGCGAGTGCGACAAGACGAACGCTCGCATCTCTGTCGCGGCCGAAGAGGAGCGGAGAGTCGAGCAGGGAAGCGTCGAGGGCGTTCTCCGAAGAGGGCGACATAGCTGGCGGCACGCAGAACAGCGAGAAAAGCCTTCGGTCGGGACCGCCGACAGCTACAAGCGAGCGGTCCCCGAATCACGGTCGATGACCGACGCACCTCGCGTCCTCCTCACGAACGACGACGGCATCGACGCGCCCGGCATTCGCGCCATCTACGACGCGCTCGCAGCAGACGCAGACGTGACCGTAGTCGCGCCCGCGGACGACCAGAGCGGCACCGGCATGTCCCGCTCGTGGTCTTCGGACTCGCTGACCGTCCACGAACACGAACTGGGCTACGCCGTCGAAGGCACGCCCACGGACTGCGTCGCGGCGGGACTGACGGCCTTGGGACTGCAACCCGACGTCGTCGTCTCCGGGTGTAACGACGGGCCGAACATGGGCGCGCACATCCTCGGGCGCTCGGGGACCGTCGGCGCGGCGATGGAGGCCGCGTTCTTGGAAGTGCCAGCCATCGCAGTGTCGGTGTACGACCCCTCCGGCGAGGTGCCCGCTGGAGCGACTCCGACCAGCGAGGAGTTCACGTTCGCCAAGGCCGCGACTCGGTACCTCCTCAACGAAGTGCTCGACGAGACGTTCTCCGCTGCCGACTATCTCAACGTGAACGCACCGACGACCGGTGCGGACCCCGCGATGCGAATCACGCACCCCGCGCTCGCCTACGACGTGGTGTACGACGACGAGTCTGTCATCGAGTTCGAAGCGGGCGACCCGACCACCATCGAGTTGCACGACCGCTCGTGGCAGGTGTTCTTGGACCACGAGACGGCCGAAGCGATGGGGACCGACCGCCGCGCGATGGTCGATGGCGAGGTCAGCGTCTCGCCGCTACTGGTTCCCCGTGGCATCGCCAGCGACGAGACGAATCCCGAGGGAAGCGAGATTGAGGGGTTCGAGGCTGGGGAGTGGCTGTGAGTTAGCAGGCACTATCGTGACGCATTTTCACCGACGATTCGGCGCGCGAAGTCGTGCCCGAAGGGTACGACCGCGCGAGGGATGAGTATCACAGCTTGAAAAACGCGGCACGCCGCGTTTTTCAGAATCGAGAAACGCAATCGGGTGGGGAGGTGTGCGGCTGAGGCGGTGCGGTCTTCTCGGTATCGGCAGTAGCTAGCTTCACGCTGACTGCCACAGAAACTGTGTTCTAACTGCTGACTGCCACAGAAACCGTAATCTCACTGCTGGCGACCACAGAAACCACACAAAACCACACAGAAGCTCTTCTACGCACGCCTCACAACCGCTTGCTCACGTATGGACCGTCCTGATGGTACCCGAGTTTGTTCCGGTAGTACTCCCGCGCGCCGATGCCGGAGATGACGCTGACCTTGTCGTAGCCTGCGTCCCCAGCCATTTCCTCAGCCTTCCGCAGGAGCTTCGTCCCGTAGCCCTTGTGCTGCCAGTCGTAGCTCTCGTCGCCGACTTCGACCATCGGGCCGTAGACGTGGAGTTCCCGGACGAGCGCCGCGTTTTCCAGCTCTCGCCGAACCGGATTCCCCGGCTCTCGCAGGCGACAGAAGCCGATGAGGAGGTCCTTCTCGGGGTCCTCGTAGCTGATGAAGTGTTCCGTGCCGCCTGCGGCCTCGTAGGTCATCACGTCCAACTCGACGTTCTCCGGGTCCTCGTCGTTCATGCCGACTTCTCGACAGCGGATGCAGTCGCAGGTCCAGCCGTGGTCCTCCATCTTCTGGCGCGCGAGTTGGCGCAGGTTCGACTTCCAGACGCCAGCATCGATGAAGTCCGCCGGGATGTCCCGCTGGACACGCTGGAGGCGCGTGTACTTGGGAATCATCGACTTGATTTCGGCGACGAGTTCGGCGGCCTCTTCGTTTTGCAGGGGTTCGTACTCGTCCTTGTGCCACCAGTCGTAGGTGGCGGTGCCGCGGACGACGAGTGTGGGATAGATTTTCAGGTAGTCGGGCCGCCACTTCTCGTCCTCGAACAGGCGGCGGAAGTCCTCCAGACACATCTCTTTGCTCATTCCCGGTTGGCCGGGCATCATGTGGAAGCCGACCTTGAACGCCGAATCGCGGAGTCGCTGGTTGGCGTCGATAGAGGCCTGTGCGCCGTGGCCCCGGTGCATCTCGCGGTTGATGCGTTCGTAAGTCGTCTGGACGCCGACCTCTACTTTGGTGCCGCCCAAGTCCAGCATCCGATTTATCTGCTCGGGGTCACACCAGTCGGGCTTAGTCTCGAAGGTGGTCCCGATGTTTCGGATGTCGTTGGTCTCGTTGCGCGCGATGACGTCTTCCAGATACTCGAAGTCGTAGTTCTCTGAGTCCTCTGCGAAACTCACGCCCTCGGCGGGTTCCGGGGAGGCGTCCGTGTCGTAGTCGTTCATCGCCTGCAACGCGCGCTTGACGAACCACTCCTGATAGTCGTGGCTTCGAGCGGTCATCGTCCCGCCCATCAGGATGAGTTCGACTTTGTCCACGGGGTGGCCGATTTCCCGCAGTTGGTGCAGACGAAGCGTGACCTGTCCATACGGGTCGTAGTCGTTCTGCACGCCGCGCGCGGCGGCGGGTTCGTGACCAGTGTAGCTCTGCGAAGAGGAGAACTCGGACCCGGGACCACCGGGACAGTAGAGACACTTCCCGTGCGGGCAATTGTGCGGACTCGTCATGATGGCGACCGGCGAGACCCCGGAGGCGGTTCGAACAGGCTTCGTTTGGAGAACCTCCTGCAAGTCTTCGCGGCGTTCCTCGGGCGCGTAGTCCATCAACTCGGAGTTCTTCGGCACCTTCGGCGCGGAGTACTCCGAACACACCTTCAGCTTCTCGCTCTCTACGTCCTCGCGCTCGACCTCGCCCGCGAGGATGCGCTCGACCATCTCCTCGCAGACGCGCTCGAACGCCTCGGTCTCGGTGGCGTCCGGCGTCTCCGTACTCATTGGGTTGTATTCGTCGTGTGTCGGGGATAAGGGTGTCGTCTACACTTGTGGGTCTGGATTTGGTGGCTGTCGCTTGGGACAGATTACCAAGTGGAACTGAAGGGGGTCGGTCACGCGAACGCAGTCTTACTGAGCGTAGTCGTTCGAAAGGGCGACGCCCTTTCGTGATCACGAGAGAGCGTCGCTCTCTCGGACGACGAAGTAAGGCTCGTCAGAGTAATTTCGACGACTGGGAGATACGGTCTCTAGTCGTCTTGTCCCTTGATAAATAAGTGAAAAGATTTAGAGTGTTTCCGAAACATGACGCGGGTGTATGAATTCGCGGTCTGAGGAGGAAATCAATATACGACGCCATATTCGTCAGCAGGAGGTCGTCACCGAGATTGGACAGCAAGCACTTGAAACGGAGGACCTCGACCAATTGTTGCAGGACGCCGCAGCGGCAGTCGCCGAGACGCTGAACGCCGACTACTGTAAGGTCCTCCAGTTGCTGCCTGACAGAGAGCGACTCCGTCTGCGGCAAGGAGTGGGCTGGCAGGATGGACTCATCGGGAGTGCGACGGTTCCGACGGGCACCGATTCGCAGGCGGTCCACACGCTCCGAACCAAGGAACCGGTCGTCGTGGACGACCTTGCAACGGAAGAGCGGTTTTCCGGCCCGGATTTACTCGTCGAACACGACGTTATTAGCGGGATTAGCGTCATCATCGGTTCGTTCGAAGACCCGTGGGGAATCCTTGGAGTACACACGAAGAAGGAACGAGAGTTCACCGAATCCGACGTCACCTTCGTCCAGAACGTCGCCAATATCCTCGCGTCCAAAATCGAAAACAGACGGACCGAGCGACGCCTCGAAGCGGAAAAGCAGGTCAAGGCTCGAATCCTCGAAACGAGTCCCGTCGGCATCGTCATCGTCGGCGAGGCTGGGACGATACAGTTCGCCAACGAGCGCGCAGAGGAGATTTACGGCCGGAGCAAGGAGGAACTCGAATCGTTCTCTCACGACGACTCCCGCTGGGACCTAGTCGATATAAACGGCAATCCACTGTCCGCAGACGAGGCACCGTTCAGACAGGTTCGAGAGACTGGCGACCCCATCTTCGACATGGAACTGGGCTTACGGCGACCGGACGGCCAACGCGTCTGGGTTTCCGTGAACGGGTCGCCGTTGGACGCCGACGGCGAGGAGCGCAGCGCCATCTTCGCGTTCACCGACATCACCGAGCGGGTGCGCATCGAAGGCGAGTTCGAGGAGATACTGCGACGAATTACCGACGCGTTCTACGCGGTGGACGAAGAGTTCTGTTTCACCCACGTCAACGAGCGCGCCGAAGAACTCCTCCAACACTCCCAAGAGGAGTTGGTCGGCGAGCAACTCTGGGACGTGTTCCCCACCGCCGCCGAAATCGACGAGGTTTGGGACGCCTTCCACACGGCCCGGGACGAACAGGTCTCAACCAGCTACGAACTGTACTACGACACGCTGGACTTCTGGGTCGAGGCGAACCTCTACCCCTCCGAAACTGGAATCTCAGTCTACTTCCGAGACATCTCCGACCGTGTCGAGCGCGAGAAAAAGCTCAAAGAGACCATCGAAAAATTAGAGCAGTCGAACGAGCAACTGGAGAACTTCGCGAGTATGCTCGCCCACGAGATTCGGAATCCGGTGGCTATCGGCCAGATATACAGCCAGCAGTTGCCGGAAGCGGCGGACTCGCAGGCAGTAGACTACGTCAGCGAGGCGTTCGACCGCATCGAGGAGATGGTCGATGTCATGCTGCTGTTGACTCGCGGACAGGGGTCGGTCGGAGACCGAAAACCCATTTCGGTCGATGACGTGGTGAGAGAAGTCTGGCAAACCCTCGACACCCGGGACGCTACGCTGACCGTCGATATCGACGACGAGATACTGGCAGACGAGACGTACACCCAGCATCTGTTCAGAAATCTGTTGGAGAACGCAGTCAAACACGGCGGGGCGGACGCGTCCGTTCGGGTCGAGCGACTGCCCACCGGGTTCTACGTCGCGGACGACGGACACGGTATCCCGCCCGAAGATCGCGAGGCCGTGTTCGAAGAGGGGTTCACAACCACGTGCGACGGCGAAGGGTCCGGACTAGGACTGGCGTTCGTTCGAGAGATGAGCGACGTATACGAATGGGAGTGTACGGTTTCCGAGAGTGCTAGCGGTGGGGCACAGATAGAGTTCCGGGACGTAGAGTTCGTCTCGGGCGAGTAGATAGCGGACGTGGACCGAGACCGGCGTCTCACGGACGGTGACGTTTCCTCTCTCCGAACTCGTCGGGACGAACGGATGGGTCACGAAACACGCAACGAGACGAGTAGCCGACGCTGGTTGTCAGTCAGAAAGCGAAGAGCAGAAAGAAACCAAAGCCGCGAATCGCGTCTACAGACGGTCGCTAATCGCCGAAACAACCGCATCGACCACAGCATCGCGCTCGCCGGAGAGGAACTCGATGCTGCCGTCGCGGGTGCCTGTGGCGTTGATGCCAGCGTCCGAAACCTCGTCTTTCGCATCTGCCGCGACGTCACGAGCGTCCACGCGGCCGTCACTGCGGATGTGGAGTTCGTCCTCGCCGAGGCCGATGGTGACGTGGGTGTCACCGGGTGCTGCCTCGGCACCGAGTTCGCGCCGGTGGATGGTGTCGAGCAGGAGGCCGACCGGCGGGAAGTCGAAGCGGTGGGTGAACGCCTCCGTGTCGAGGACGGTGAACGAAACGTCGTTCGAACCGCGAATCGAGAGGTTCGGTTCGGCCGTCTCGACTTCGGTCTCCAGTTTCTCGCGGAACTGGCCGCTGACGTGTTCTGCGAGGTCACGCTTGCCGTGTTCGAACAGCAGGTCCGTGATGAGTTCGCGCTTGTCCTCGTAGGACTGGTAGAACGCTTCCAGCGCGACTGCCTCGCGGAGCGCATCCGTGTGTTCGGCCTCGTAGCCGACTTCGTCTGCGAGGTCGGTGTACACGGTCGGTGCGTCCTCCCAGTAGCTGACTGCGGGGAGGTGGCTCACGTCCTCGCGCACGTCGGTGTTGACGTGAGCCGCGAGGTTCGCGCCGAGGACGCCGCCGGTCAGTTCACTGCCTTCCGCGTCGGCGAGGTACGGGTTGACCGTCACGTCGGCCAACTCCGCAACTTCCTCGTCGGGGTACTGGGCATCGACGACGACGCGCGGCGCGTCGTAGATGTCGAGCAGTTCGAGACCGTCTTTGGATTCGACGGTGCTGCCCGCGTTGACGACGACGAACAGCGGCAGTTTCTCGTCGTGGCGCTCGCGGTTGTCGAGCATCGTCGTCACGTCCTTCGTCGCGTCGCCCATGTCGTAGTGACCGTCTTCCAGCGGGCGGCGGTCGAAGAAGTGGTACTCGGCGTCGCTCTTTGCGTGTTCGTCACGAACGAGCGGCAGGACCGCGCGCTCGATGGCGGCACCGGCGGCGTAGCCGTCTGCGGTGGCGTCGTGGCGGACGATGACCGGCCGCGACTCCATGACGGCGCGTCGAATCGTCTCGGCGGCGTCGCGGATTTCGGTGTGGACTGCGGTGACCGCGTCGTGGTCGGCCAGCAGGTCAACGTCGTCCGGTCGGGCCTCGCTGGCGAGCGCGGCTTCGAGGCGACCTTCTACAGTCGCGCGGTCCTCGCCTTCGAGTTTCGTCAGGTCTTCCGTCTCGACCTGCAACTCGTTGTGGCGGAGTTCGACCTCGCCGTCGAGTTGGACGAAGTCGCCTGTCTCGACTTCGGGGTAGGCGCGAACGCCCGCTTCCACGAAGGCCGCACAATCGACCGTCGCCGACTCGTCGCGGACCTCGAAGATGGTGGGGCCGCTGGTCTGGCGCGCGCCGACGACTTCGCCCTCGATGCGCACGTCGTCGCCGACGTGGTCGTTAAGCGTCTCGATTTCGACGCGTTCGAATTCGGTGGTCGATTCGGACTGCTGGGTCGATTCGGTCTCCTGTCGAGCAGCGGCTCCGGCACCCGCACCGTCCGTGGTGGCTTGCTGTTCGGTGTTCTCGGAGTCGCTGTCGTCGGTCGATTCTTCGGTGGCCGACGTGTCGCTCGTCGCGTCGTTCTCGGCTTCGCTCTCCTCGTCTTCGTCGTCCTCGATGAGAACTGCACCGCGCTCGGGGTCGTCGAGGAGTTGGCCGCGGAACTCGCGTTCGGACTGGCGAATGGACCAGCCGAGGTCCACGTTGCCGTTGTCGCGCACGTCGGTGACCTGCACGTAGACCTCCTGCCCTTCGTCCCAATCGAGGGAGTCGAGGCGTTGGTCGAGTTCGCTACGGTGGAGGAGACCAGTGACGCGCGAACCGATGTTTACGAAGACGCCGAACTCGGCGAATCCGTCTACTGTACCTTTGTAATACCGACCAGACGTAAGCTGCTGGGGCGAATTACCGGTAAATTCGAAGAGGACGTCCTGCTCGTGACTGGCGCAGATTGCGCCGTCGGCAGGGGTCCCACAGATGATACACGAACCCATCTTATACGCGAGGAAAATAGCCCCGGCCTAAAACTGTTGTCGAAACTCCCTTGTCGGTTACTGGTCGTCGGCGAACGCATCGGCACCCGGGAGTCCCGCTACGCCGTCGTGCGTTCCGACGTGCTCTGCGTCCGAAATAGCCCGCTCGAACGCGTCGGTATCGGGATACTCACGGATAGTGAGGACCCGACCCTCTTCGACGGCGAAGACGATTTCGTCGGTGCCGTCGTCGTGGCGATAGTGGTCGGCCTTCTGTGGGGACTCCGATTCGCGCGAATCGTTCGGACCGTCTGGTGAAACCATTTCCCAAGAATGCACGGCGCGGAGCCCCTTGAACATTCACCCCCTACTAGCGGACGAATTGTTGGGGAGACTAGCCGAATCTCGGGGAGCTACTCGAATCTGAGACTGGTCGCTCGAAGACGGACCGGTTACTCGAACGCGGGGCCGGTCACTCGAAGACGGGACTGTCGTCTTCCATCGCCTCGATGTCGTCCGCAATCTCGCGGACCTGTTCGGGGAAGAGTGCGACCTGCACCTCGTTTCCCTGGTCGTCCTCGCAGACGATTTTGACGCGCTTGTCGCCGAACTCCCGCGCTTCGGCCGTCTCCACGTCGAACAGCTTCGCGGTGCCGGACTTGTTCGAGGGGCCGACGTTCTTGATTGCGCCGTCCTTCAGCTCGACCATGAAGTCGTCGATGATGAGGTTGAGCATGCAGTGGGGTACGTCGGAGGTGCCCTTATAAGTAGGCGAGAACGGGTCGTCTGTAGTCGATTCGTTTCAGTCGTCTGCGGGTTCGCCGAGTTCTCGACCGTTTTCGGTCGAACTGCGCTCGACGGCGCCTGCTGTCGGCTTCTCACCCTTCGAGAGCGTCTCGGGACCGTAGTAGAGGACGACTACAAGCGCGAGAAGCACACCACAGCCGAGTACCACTGCGACGTTCCAACTGGCCATGGTTCCGGAACCTTGATTCGAGAGTGGTACCGGGACGAGCGCACCCATCGAATTGAACCCCGCGTGCAGAACCATCAGGACGGGGACGCTCCCCTCGGTACTGTTGTAGACCCACGTCGTGAGGACGGAGAACGTGACGACCATCGGCGCGTAGAGCGAGAACGGTTTTCCGGCGTATAGGCCGCTTGGAAGGACGAACAGCGGAAGGTGCCAGAGTGCCCAGACGAGACCGATGATGATGCTGGCAGTCAGCGCGCTGTATCGTCGCTGGAGGTTCGGCAGTGCGTACCCGCGCCAGCCGGGTTCCTCGTTGCCACCGCCGACGAGAGAAATGACGAGGAAACCGACCAGCCACATCGGAACGCGCCGTGAGAGCGTCGAAAGGTCGAGCGGTCCGACCCACGTCGCGTAGACGACCGTACTCACGACAGTGATTCCGACCGGTACCCCGACGGCGACAGCCCACCATCTGGCTCCGACGCGGAACCGTGCCATCTCGCGGAGCCACGTGCGAACGCTTCGACCGCGCGCTTTCGTTAAAATGACACCTGCTACCGCAGGGCCGAAGGACCCAACTATCACGAGGGCCGTCGAAACGTCACCGGACAGCAACAGAAACCCCGGAATCCAGAGCGCCCACGAGAGCGCCAGCGCGAGTGCGAAGAACGTCGCAACCGGGTGTTCTCGAACGAACTTCATGTTCGGTGCTTCGAATGGTACGCAGATAATCATTTCCGGTAGGCCGTTATTGTGCGTAATCTGACTGGAATTGGAAACGAATTTGTGTGCCCCACCAGAGCGCCAACTATGGACGCCGACGCGTCAGTCTTCGAGTTGGTCGGCAACGAGACCCGACTCGCTATCCTGCGATCGCTGGCCGAGTACAGGTGTCGCCACCCCGAAGAGTGGCCGACGTTCGCCGAAGTTCGGAAGGCGGCCGGTATCGACGACACCTCGAACTTCAACTATCACCTCGACAAACTCGTGGGTCGGTTCGTGCAGAAGGAAGACGGATCGTACCGCCTCACGTATCAGGGCCACTTCGTCGTGGCGACGCTACTGGCCGGAGCGTACGAAACCAGAGACAGACGCGAGATTGTTATCGAGTCCGACTGTCCGTTCTGTGCCGAATCGCAGGAAGGGTCGTTCGAAGACGGGACGGTTCGAATCACCTGCCCGAACGACCACTCGTTCACACAGGAACTACCACCGGGAACCGCCGCCGAGCGCGCGTCCGACGAGTTGCTCGCGCTCACCTCGCTCGAAATGCGTCGGGACGCCGAGTTCGTGACGATGGGCGTCTGTTCGACGTGCTACGGTCCGCTCGAGACGGAGTTGACGACTGCCGAAGGTGTCGAGGGAGTCGAGAAACTGTACGTCGGCGACTGTTCCCGCTGTGGTCAGCGACTCGGCGGTCCACCTGCTTTTCTGGCGCTCACCCATCCCGCAGTCGTGGCGTTCTACCACGACCACGGAATCGACTTCTCGGAGCGGCCCTACTGGACGATTGACTTCCCGGAAAACGAGACCACAGTCGTCTCCGAGTCGCCGACTCGGGTTCGCGTCGATGTCGAACTCGACGGCGACGAACTCCGGGTGACGATGGACGACTCTGCGGGCGTCGTCGGCACGGAGAGACTGTGAGCAGTTGTGGAAAAAGATTGCCGAGAGCGACAGCGAGTCGAAAACCAAACGGTGAAAAACTCAATTCGGCGTCAGCGTCACCTTCAGCACGTCTTCGACCTCCAACGATTCAGCAAAAGTAGATTTTTCGGGATTCGGTCCGGGTCCGATGCGACTGCCGGGGGCGCTACCGAGTCCGTTCCTAATTCGTTCCGTGCCAGCAATTCGTCTGCTCTCAGAACAAGCCAAACTGCGTGGCGAGTGCCGACAGCGCGGCGAAGCCACGGAAGGCGTAGCCGAACACGATAGCCGCCGGGAGCGCACCTGCGAGCAACGCGCGGAGGTGCGAGGTGTCGTGGACGATTCGCAGGCCACCGAGGAAGAGGACGGCCCCGTACACCGTACAGACCGCGCGAATCCACGGACTCGGGATGCCCACCAACACGCAGGGCGCAGTCGCGTAGCCGATGACCTGCACCGTCTCGCTGATACCAGCGCGCTCGGGGACAGTTACCATCAACAGCACCGTCTGGAGTGCGGCCGTGAGGTGAATCGCCGCAGGCGCGACGAACAAGACGGCGAGCGCCAAACCGAAGAGTGCCGAGAGTGTGGGACTCCCGCCGAGCGTCGGGGCCGCGCCCGAGACGAGCGCGAACCGCGAGGCTTCCTCGAAAAGCACGACGACCATAGCGAAGACAAGTCCGGGCGCTTGGTCGCCGGGCGCAATCGCTCGCTGGAAGAACCGCTGAGGGTTAGTCAGCACTTCGACCCACGCGCGAGCGAGCGCGGTCGGCCCGCGCTCTCGCCCGCCCGTCGGATTTTCGACCCACTGTGTCACAACTGAACTAGTCGGTTCGGAGAGTATGACAGTTGCGACATCGTGCTTCGTAGGACTCTTCGGCCCCGACCATGATGGTGGGGTCGTCTACGTGGGCCGGTTCGCCGTCGATGAGTCGCTGGTTGCGACTCGCGGGTTCGCCACACTGGGTGCAGATTGCCTGATACTTATCGACGTACTCGGCGAGCGTGATGAGTTGCGGGAGCGGTTCGAACGGTTCGGCGCGGAACGTTTGGTCGGTCCCAGAAATTATCACGCGTCGGCCGTCCGCGGCGAGTTCCTCACAGACTTCTACGAGTTCGTTCGTGAAGAAGTTCGCCTCGTCGATGGCGACGACCTGCTCCCCGTTGAGTTCCTCGGTGATGTCCCAGACGTTCTCCTCGGGATTGACGATAGTAGCGTCCCACTGGCGGCCGTTGTGCGAGCCGACGGTCCCCTCTCCGTAGCGGTCGTCCAACGACGGCTTGAAGACGGCGACCTCCTGTCCGGCGATTTCCGCTCTGCGAAGGCGTCGGAGTAGCTCCTCAGTCTTCCCGGAGAACATACAGCCGGTGACCACCTCGACCCACCCGCTGTTCGTAATTTTGTGCATATCCGTTGGCGCTCACAGGAGGGTCAAAAGGGTTGCCGATTCGCGCCGAGGAGTGGTCGGAGTAGCAGTTTTTGATTGGTCAGATACCTGTACCACTGGCGTTACCTTCTCGAAAGTCTCCGCCTACTCGCTACAGACAGCAACTGAGGCGTCTGCAACCGTGACTACTTAGAAAGCCCTCGGGCGTTCGCGGTCGCTCAGCGACATATCGGTGCCTCTCCGCACCGCTCGACACCGATAGGGGTCACTGAGACGACTACACGAGCGCGAACGCCCGACCCCTTTCGGTCCCACCCTGCCAGTTGGTTGGCCGACCGTAGTCGATGGTTAGTCTGGCAGGCGGTTTCGGTGGAAAGTGGCATCGAGCGTTGCGATGGGCCATATGCGCCTGTCGTGTGGGACGAAAGCCCTGCCCGACACGGCCTTGCATCAGCCACCCCCGAAGCTAACTGGATAGAAACCGTACAGAATCTATGACGTACCAGACTACCCTCGGTTGGTCACTCGTCTCCTCCGGCGTCGTCACGCTCCTGCTCGCGTACCTCCCCGGCGACTCGATATGGTGGGGTGTTGGTTTGCTCGTACTGGGAATTATGACCTTGTGGATTCGGCAGTAAGACGTGGTATTTCCAGATTAGATTCGGGTGAAACAACAGCTATTACTAACAGTCGTCTCGCATATGGCCATTTAGATAGTGATTGGCAGAATATTTGAAAGCTCTCTTTGTACAATTAGAGGGACGAAAAGTATTACCCCAACTACCGTCGGGATTAGAAACATAGCACGACCCTTCATCTGCATTTTTTTGGCCAGCAAATGGAGAGTACTTCTTGTTACCATTCACGTCTATTGCATTTCCTAAGGTGTGTTCATTACTCCCGACCATCATATCACTGACGTACGTGCATGAATCGTTAGCAAACGCGTGTTGCACTTCGTGTACTGACGCTCGCTCAAGATTTCTGTTTGGGTGCGCAGAACCGTGACAGTCAGATGGGTCTTTCCAAGCACTTTTCAAGTCTTGTGATCCGTTTTTGTCACAGGTATGAACCGCAACGTAGGCACCAGGGTCGGTGAACAGGTTTGACTCTCGCCAACTTTGCAATTGCTTCTTTATTGAATTGCTACATTCAAACGTTTTGAAGATGTCATATTGGTGGATTTCGTAGCCTTGAATCTTTCCAGCATTCCAAACGTCGTCTAACATCGTATTCATCGCTGAAGCACACGATTCACGGTCGGAAGCATCAGCACTGTTTGCTTTCATGATATATACTTTCGCAGCGCAACCGGCACTCGTCTCTCCTACCGTTTTGGATGAAATATGTTCGTATCCCATTGTTTTAATTGAAGGTTATTATCTCGGCTTTTTTAGCTTCGTAAGACTCCATCCCTGGATTGCCTTGACCCAAAGTTTGTGCAGCGATGTGAATCAGCTGATCATTCAGAAATGGCGCGCTTAGTCGGCGCTTTCCCACATCGACCGACCACAATTTTTTACCTGAGTTTCGATTCAAGGCTGAGAAGATGGCGCTGCGACCCCCAACTGTATCAGCGGTAAAGTAAACTTTGTTACCTGCAACGATTGGATGTGGGTTGTTACTACTGATTTCATGCGTCCACTTTACAGAACCTGACTCAGAGTCTATTGCCAATATTTTGAATAGCCCGCCAGCGTAAACTGTATCCTTGACAACTATAGGTGAAGCGCTACTTCCGCCGTGCGTGTGAACGCTCCAACGAGATTGACCTGTGGTAGCATCTATTGCGTGTACACTCCCTTTTGTTCGGACGTACACACCTTTTTCAGTTTTTGATAGTCCGAGTGCAGGTTGGGTAGTTCTCACTTCCCAAAGAACTTGACGTGAACTAGAGTCAACAGCTCCAACTATTCCGATATCAGGATGGTCAGTTTTCATTCCATAGCAAGAATAGTATATAATGTCATCTTGGACTTCAAGTCCGGTAACTTCTCTTGCAGGAGATGAAAGTTCCAATTTCCAGCACTTCTTCCCGGTCTGTGCATTCAGAGAACCAAGGATAGGAGTCTGACCATGAGTCCCAAATAAAACTAGCCCATTTAGCCCAGAAATTGAGGTGATTGTCTCTTCAGGAAATTCGATTTCCCAATCCTTTTTACCATTCTTGACTGTACTTGCGGCAATCGTAGAATCATCAATCACGGAGTAGATCCGGTCTTGGTCTAGAATTGGAGATGTTGGTACTCGGCCCTTTCCAGTATTCCTCCAGATTATTTCACCATTCGCTGGATTGACTGCTGTCGTTCTTGAGTTAGGTCTTGATTTGGATACATACAATATGCCATCTTTTACGATTGGAGAGTGGAGTCCACCAATCCCGTATTTAGATCGCCACTTTTCGTTAGGCTTTGAATCAAAATATCTATTCACCTCCTGGTCGAATACATCTAGACCCGTATCGTTGCGGTCTGTGGACCACGCAATGTCGTTGGATTGTTTATTCGTAATGCAATCAGAAAACTTCGTTAGTTGAACGTTGGTTTCTGCTTGGACAACATCAGTACTGGTTGGAGTACCAGAAATCGCACCTACTGTACTAGCAGACGCAGCCACTTGTAACGCTCTTCTACGGTTTATTTTATCCTTTAACTAATAAGATATTTTAATTGTATGGTCATAAAAGTTGTGGCCAGTGATATTTTTTCTTCTCAGGGAAATCTCAGTAGCATTTATGAGCCTCTAAAGCCTAATCAAAATATGGATAATAGGAGAAACTTCGCTAAATATATAATTGGTGGCAGTATCCTTTCACTTTCCGGTTGTACCAAACTGAAAGAAGCAATAGGGGATTCGGCTGATTCAAAAGAGACAACAAAGAAGCAAAGAACGGCCAAGACTTCAATCCCTGCAACTGGATCGGAAACTTCGACAGATGACGTAGTTATATATAATCTTACCAACAAAAGTCATAGTGTCAAACTGCTCGTTACCCCCGTCAGCGACTCTAAAAACACCTTCATTGAGGAATTCATGCTCCCTGCTCCCACCGAAGAGGATTCGGACAAGAAATCGTTTGCCGACATCGCACAGATGGACGAAAAGTGTCGAGTCGAGATAACGGTCGATGGCGAACGGAGCGCGGGTTACGACTGGGACGGAGACACGAAGGACTACAAAGGCCTCGAAATATATGTCGAGTACGAAGAAATAGGCTTCTCGGGGACAGTCGCGTAACACCACTCGGAAACCATCCTATTCGGCGTCTCCTACTCCGCCCCGACGTTCTCCTCACTCTCCAACGACGGCGGACACGGCGCGATGTTGGCGTACTTCACGATTTCTTCGCCTAACCTATCGACTCGCACCTCTAGCTGGTCGTCGGTGAACTCGCTATCACGAACCGCGCCGCGCGAGCGCGGAACTGCCGCCTCGTACGGCAGCACCCACGCGTCCAACGACCGGCAGACAGAGCGCAAGTGGTCGAGTGCGGTAATAGGGAAACTCCCACCAGCGACGGCGAGCAGTCCGACCGTCTTGTGTTCGAACTCGTCGAAGCCACAGTAGTCGAGCGCGGTCTTCAGCGGCGAGGAGTACGACCCGTGATAGACGGGCGTCCCGAGCAAGATTGCGTCGGCCTCGCGCACCTTTCGGGCCAGTTCCGCCGAGTCACCGGGGTCGTCTTCGTCGCCGTCGTAGAGCGGTAAGTCGTACTCGCGCAAGTCGAGGAGTTCGCCCTCGCCGCCTGCACGTTCGACGCCGACGAGCGCGCGTTCGAGTGCGACCCGAGTGACGCTGGAGTTCCGGAGACTACCACAGATAGCGGCGATGTGAGGGGTATCTTCCATAGACTCTGGACGAGTGGAAACCCCAAATAGCTACGCCGGGAGAAGGAGCGGCGAAATCGTTGAATTGCGGAGCGGTCAGTCACCGAGTTCCGTTACGCGCCCGACGAACAGCGGCGTCTCCGTAGGCCGGTCCCGAATGTAGAACAGAAACGGCCGGTCCACGGTCATCTCGACTCGCTTCGGCGGGGCACTCGTGGCGACTGCCACGGCCGTCGCGGCGGCCGCTTCCGTGCCGAGTTCGTCCACCGACACGAAGCTCTTGTGGCGGATGTCGCTGATGGAGAGGCCACCGCCGCCGTCGGCCATCCCGCTGAAGTCCGCCGCGCCTGAGAAGGCGTCTTCCATGCCCAGTTCCTGCATCGTCTTCACCAGACTGAACTCCGACTCGATTTCGAACTTCGGGAGCGCGAGGTCCACTCTGGCCTGACTCGCCTGTTCGAGCATGATGGCGAGTCGGTCCACGGTGAACTTCTGCTCGAAACTCTCGAACTCGCCCTCGGCGGGGAGAACCACGACCATGCTCGTCTCGTAGTTGGCGTACTTGAGTTCGACCAGTTGGTGCCCGTCGATTTGGGCGTGGCTCGTCTTCAGCGACTGGTGCATCGTCGGCACCTTCGTGGTCGTCCCGTCGAGCGCGGTGAACGGTTTCGGCGTCGTGTCTTCCTCGTCGAAGGTGTGTTGCCAGCGAGATTTGAAGTAGACGGCGTTGGTCAACACGAGTTTCGTCGTCTGGTCGATGGACCCCTGCGGGAGCAGGTCCTCGATTCGGTCGTTCGTCTGTTCGGCGACCCACTCGTTGATTTTCGTGCGAGCCTCCTCCGGAGAACCGCTGAAGTCCACGAGATTCAGGCCCGCCTGATAGTAGGCGTCCAACAGTTCGAGGTACGCTTCGCGGAAGGGGTACTCCTCTTGGCCCCAGACCGCGTTTCCGGTGGTGAACTCGAAGGCAGGGCCGGGGTCTTTCCCTTCTCGGGTCGTCCGGTTCGTCTCTCTCCCGTCCTCGTTTCGCTGTTCGAACTCTGTCTCCAAGGACCCGAATGCTGGATGTAGCCTCTCTTGGTCGAGGACGTAGTGCAGTGCCTCGGCCATCTCTTTCTCGGTGTTCGAGCCAGCGCCCGCGTAGGTCATTGCGAGTGCCACAGAGATGCTGTACGGCGAGAAGAACAGATTCGAATCGGCGTCCTCGCGGAGGACCGAGAGCAAGTCGAGCGTGAATTCGACGTTGCCTCGAATCTGGTCTGCGAGAAGGTCTTCGGAGAGCTCCGGGTCAGTCACCGGGTCGATTTTGGGAAATGGCGGCACTTCGATTCGCTCGAAGTCCTGTTCCTCTGTGTCGGTCGTGGTCTTCCGAGTCGTCTCGTCTTCGCTCGTGTCGTTGTTCTCGGTCATCGTTTTCGTCGGCGTGTCTGAGTTCTGATCGTCTCCGCTCCCCGTACATCCCGCCAGTCCGGCGAGGAGCGCGCCGGTCAGTCCGAGGGCTTCGCGTCGTCGGAGGGCCATACCCGAGAGTCGTCGGAGACGGGTAAACGCTTTCTGTAGAGTGAAACGGTCGCTTCAGTTACGTGGCAGGCAGAGATTTATGCCACCCTTCCCCAAAGATTCAGTCGAATGTCATCAGGGCCGATACGCTACGAACGACTGGACGCCGGACGACACTGCAACTACTGGGAACTTGACCCGACGCTCCAGTTCGAGGCACGGCGCGTCTATCCGGACGACGAGTTCGAGTGGGCACAAGAGGTCCTCGCGGAATTTGGGGAAGTACTCGGCCACCGAATGGCTGACACGGCCGACCGAATCGACAAGGACGGTCACGAACTCAAGTCGTTCGACGAGTACGGTGAGCGACTGAACGAGGTCGAGTATCACCCGCTGATGGCCGAACAGGAGGAAATCGCCTACGAGCAGTTCGGCATCACACACGACGCCTTCCACGCGCCGCCGGGCAGGGAGGAACCTGTCGGACTGAGCCACACCCTGTTGATGCAAGCACTACTGTCGTACGTCGATACCGGCTTCTGCTGTCCCGTCTCGATGACGACCGGTGCCGCAATCGTGCTGGACAAGTTCGACGATGGCGAGCTTTCTGAATACTTCGAGGGTCTGACTGCCCGCGACCTGACCGACCACATCGAGGGTGCGATGTTCCTCACCGAAGAGCAGGGCGGGTCCGATGTCGGTGCGAACGAGGTGCTCGCCGAGCGCACCGACGAGGAGGGCGTCTACGAACTCTACGGCGAGAAGTGGTTCTGCTCGAACATCGACGCCGAGGGTTCGCTGGCGCTCGCACGGACGCCCGACGCCCCGGAAGGCGTCCCGGGCCTCTCGCTCTTTCTGGTGCCCCGAACCAAGCCGAACGGCGAGGTCAACGAGTCGCACTTCCGGCGACTGAAGGACAAACTCGGGACCATCTCGGTGCCGACGGGCGAAATCGAGTTCGAGGGTGCCGAGGCGTATCTCGTCGGCGAGGAGCAGAAGGGGTTCAAGTACATGGCGGAGATGATGAACTTCGAGCGCCTGACGAACGCCACGGGTGCCGTCGGCGTGATGGGGCGCGCCCTGCTCGAAGCGAAGGTCCGGGCCGCCCAGCGGGAAGCGTTCGGCAACCCCATCGAGGAGTACCCGCTGATGCGCCGAGATTTGGTCGATATGTCGGTCGATTACGAGGCCGCGGCGGTGTTCTCCTTCGAAGCCGCGCGACTGCTAGACGAGCGCGAGCGAGTCGGCGACGACTCGACGGCGTACCAATTGATGCGACTGTTTATCCCCGTGGCGAAGTACAAAACCGCCAGAATGGTCGTAGACACCACGTCGTACGCGATGGAGATTCTTGGTGGCAACGGCTACGTCCGCGAGCATACGACCGAGCGACTGCTCCGCGACGCGCAGGTGCTTCCGATTTGGGAAGGCCCCTCGAACGTCCTCGCGCTGGACGTGCTTCGCGCGCTCGAACGGGAGAACGCCCACGAAGCGTTGGTGCCGCACGTGCAGGCAAAGTTGGATGCTGTCGAGCAGCCGGTCTTGGCGGAGTTGGCCGACGAAATCGAATCGGAGTTCCGCGACCTCCAGAATGCCTTGGGAAGACTTGCGATGGAGGACGAGGAGTATGCGCAGTACCACGCCAAACGATTGGCGGACCTGATTTTCGACGTGGTGACGGCCGCGTTGCTGGTCGAAGAAGCGCAGTGGCAACTGGACGAGGAGGAGAACGGTCGGAAAGCACTCGTCGCCCAGCGGTTCGTTCAGACGAGATTTGGGGAGGAGGAAGCGTATGGAATCAATTCGGGCGACCGATTTGCGATGGAAGACGACGTTTTTGCGTCTATCGTGAAGTACGCGCCAATCGAACCGGCGTCGCTCGATTAGTTTTCGAAGCGGCGGCTATCGCCTAAGTCGCGCGACTGTCTCTTCGTCCTCGTCGCCATCGCCGTCGCGCGTGTCGAGTTCGACCAGTTCGTCGTCGGCCAAGTCAGAGAGGATGCCTTCGAGCCACTCCCTCCCGTGTTCGCCGTCCGGCGCGTAATCGACCCGAATCCGGGGGCCGAGTTTCGATAAAGGCAGTTCGTCGTACTCCTTGAGCGTCGAGATGACCCGACCCCGGAACTGGCGGCGACTGCCTTCGAAACTCGGCTGTGTCGGCACGTCCGGCGCGGTGAAGTCGCCCGTCTCGTAGGCGTGACACCACTCGCGCCACGGACATCCCGCGGTGTCGCACGATGGAGTTTTTTCGCAGGCGACCCCGCCGAGTTCCATGATGGCGTTGTTCCAGACTCTCGACTCGCCGTCGGGCATCGCTTCGGTAGCCGCAGATTCGAACGCCGCGTCGTCGTCCGGCACGTCGAACGCGCGATGCAGGACGCGCTTGACGTTCGTATCGACCACGGCATCGCCGTTGTTGAACGCGAAGGAGGCGACAGCGTTGGCGGTGTAGGGACCGACGCCCATCAGGTTCTGGAGTTCGTCGGGGGTTTCGGGGAACTCGCCGCTGTACTCTTCTTCGACCTCTCGGGCCGCCTCGTGGAGGTACTTCGCGCGGTTGTTGTAGCCGAGGCTGTGGTCGGTCCAAAAGCCCACCACGTCGGCGCGGTCGGCCTCCTTGAGGTCGGCGGTCGTCGGCCACCGGTCCAGAAATTCCTCCCACGCCTCGACAACGCGGCCGAGTTGGGTCTGTTGGCTCATGACCTCCGAGACCAGAATTTCGTAGGCGTCGTCGGTCTCGCGCCACGGGAACGACCGGTGGTCGTCCTCGTACCACGAAATCAGGGCGTCTTGGACGGCGGGGAGGTCGTCCGGAAGGGAGTAGTCCGACTCCGTCTCCGATTCGCTCATTGACTGGCGGTAGGAGCGAAGTCGGTAAAGGGGCAGTGGTTCGGCGTGAGGAAGTCAGTAAAGGGACGGTGATTCGACGCGAGGAGTGGTGATTCGACCAGCGAGCGGTGGGCGAGTTACTGTAACGAAAGCGGTTTCCCGCCAGCACGCCACGACTCTGGCATGAGCTTAGAGGACCTACAGGACGACATCGAAGCGGAGTACGCCGATATCGGGTCGGACATCAACGTGTCGCTCGACCGCGAGACACGCAACGAACTGGCGATGCTCAACGTCGCGCTGGAACCGGACGAGACCGACGAACTGCTCCGACGCGCGGTCCACATGCTCTTCCAGACCGCAATCGAGACAGGGAATCTGGACTTCCACCTGCGGAGCGCCTACGACGTGACCTACGACGAGTACCTCTCGGGCATGACCTTCGAGGAGATGACCGGCGGCGGCGGCCAGCAGTTCCCGCAGGCCCAGCAGAACGACGACCGACGGTATCAGTTTTAGGCGGAGTTTGTGGTTGTGTGGGTGTTCTTCGAGGTGGTGTGAGTGGTTTTTGAGTTCGTGAAGGAGGAAGTTTGCAGACGTGAACGAGCTAGCTATTGCCGGTGCCCAGAAGAGACCGCACAGCACCGCGACAGCCACACCCCTCCCCAGCCGATTCCCTTCGCTTCCTACGGTCGCTCCACTCATCCCTCGCGCGGAGTTTGGCGCGACCACTCCGGGCCGCGCCAGCGCGCGCCGGAGATATGGAAAGATTCGTGATACCGATTTTGGGTCACGGAGCGCGGGAGCGACGACAGGAGCGACTCGTGCGAGGGACGAGCAACGGAGCGCGGACGACGCGACATGTCGCGTCGTCCGAAACCGAGTCGCGCAGTCGGTTGGGGAGGGCGTGGTGCGGTATTCTCGGTATCGGGAGTAGCTAGCTTCGACTTCTCTACACCAGCAGCGAAGATACTCGCATCAGAATCATCACCAGAGATTCATCGAACCAAATCACGAAACATCCAAACCACCGGACCGACAACCCCAAACCAAGAGAGCCAACATCGCAAATGAGCTTCTACGAGGGCGTTCACGCCCACCCAGACGGCGACAGCACCGTCGCGCGCATGGCCACGACTGCCAGCGAGTACGACTTTTCGGGCATCGTCGTGCGCAACCACAGCGACGCGACTGCCGACTACGACCCAGCGGAAATCTTCGCCGAGTACGACACCGACGTAGTGGACGCCATCGAAGTGCGGGCCGACAATCCACAGGAGGCCAGCGGGCACGTCGGCAACTATCGGCCGAAGTACACCGTCCTCGCGATCCACGGCGGGACGAAGAAGCTGAACCGCTTCGCAGTCGAGTCCGACCACGTGGACGTGTTGGCCCACCCGATGGCCGACCGGGGCGACTTCAATCACGTGCTGGCGAAGGCCGCCGTCGAACACGACGTGCGCGTCGAGTTCAACTTCTCGAAGGTGTTGCGCGCCGACGGTGGCCCGCGCGTGCAGGCACTGAGCGACCTACGAAAGTTGCGCGAGATAGTCGAACACTACGACGTGCCGTACGTCGTCAGCGCCGACCCCGAGAGCCACCTGCAGCTGCGCGCGCCCAGAGAACTGATTGCAGTCGGGGAGACTATCGGCTTCGACGCAGACCAGATTCGAGAGGGACTCACCGAGTGGGGCCGTATCGCCGAACGCAACCGCGAGCGCCTCTCCGACGAGTTCATTGCGCCGGGAGTCAAACGCGGCAGATATGAAGAAGACGCTTGAGGAACACGCCTCACGCTTCGACAGCATCGCGGGCGAGTACGACGATAGTCAGAACAACACCGAAGAGTACCGCGCCTGCGTCTCGCTCGTGGTGGAGTACGCCGCCCCCGACGAGGACGACACCGTCGTAGACCTCGGTACTGGCACGGGAGCTATCGCGCTGGCGCTCGCCGACGACGCCGGGAAAGTCCTCGGCCGTGACATCAGCGACGGCATGATGGAGCAGGCCCGCGAGAAAGCCGCCGAGCAGGGCTTCGAGAACGTCGAGTTCGGTGAAGGGCGATTCCGCGAACCCAACGTCGAGTCCGCCGACATCGTAGTCTCGAACTTCGCCATGCACCACCTGAGCAACGAGGAGAAGGTCGAAGCCATCGAAGCGATTGCAGAACTCGAACCGCGCCGGTTCGTGCTGGGTGACGTGATGTTCTTCGGCACACCGGACCCCGACGAGCCGTTCTACAGCCCCGAGGTAGACGACCCCTCGACGGTCGGGCATCTGGCCGACGCGCTCACCGACGCCGGGTTCTCGCTGACCGCCGTGGAGTCTGTTCACGAGCAGGTCGGCGTGTTGGTTGCCGAACGCGGAGAGTAGCGAGGCGTGAACGAGCAACGCGAGTGAAGGCCTCGAATCGGAGCGGTGTCTTGGTGAACGGAGTGACCCAAGGCTCGGGAGACGCGGTTTGTCTTCCGGCGAAATCGCGAGTAGCGAGACACGCACGACCGTAGGGAGTAGCGAGTCTCGGAAACTCGAACGGGAGCCGCGAATCTCCTGCGGAGATTCGCAACGCGGTCCGTGAGAAAGGAATAGCGAGACACGCACGACCGTAGGGAGTAGCGGGTCTCGAACAGTACCGCACAGAATATCGTTTTCAGTCGTCGCGTTTCTTCAGCCACGTGTCGAGGAGCGACCGAATCGCGGCATCGCGGTTGTCTCGGTGGTTGGCGAAGGCGATGTCGTCGAGTTCGTCTACCTCCTCGGCTTCGAGTTCGATGGAAACTTCCTCCATGTCGAGGTGGTCGAGAGTCATCTTCCGAACTCTGCGAAGGGAGGGCACATATACGTTCGTCAGACGGGTGTTTGACGCACGTTCGACTGAGCTATCCAGTAGGACACATGTGAATGGGGAGACGGCAGGCCATTCGAGACCACGTTCAGCGGCGATATTGTCCTCTCACGCGTTGCGCTCGTGTCACTCGATTGGCCGAAGAGACGAAGGCGATTCGAGCTAACAGCCCGATATGGACCCCGCGTACTTCGTCATCGGAGGCGGTCTTCTGAGTATCTACTGTGGTTTCTACGTCCGACAGTACCCAGACGGTCGGTGGAGTCGATTGGCGACCAGTCGCACAGAGCCGGTTCGAGGGCCCGATACCCAGCAGAGGATGGAGCGGAGCGCACCGCTCGTCGGTGGGGTCTTGATAGCCGTCGGCATCACTCTGATACTCGTCGCGGCGGTGGACCTCCTCAGTAGACTCCTCGGCATTTGAGAACACATCTTTCAAGCCGTCTCTCCTCCAACCCCGAGTAACTGACCGATGAAACATCTCCCCAAGCATCTCCGGCCGCGTTGGCGGTATCTCGCCGTCGCGCTCGAAGCGTGGCCCGACGCGGAGTTCTCGCGGCGCGATTTCCAGCGCAGCATCTGGTTCGCCGCGCAGAACCTGTTAGGCGACGCTGGAAGCGCGGACGCCGACCTCTCGGTGTTACAGTTCGACTTCGCGGACGGCACCGGCGAGGCAATCGTGCGCGTTCGTCACGGTCACGTCGAAGAGGCCCGCGCCGCGCTGGCCTGCATCGACGGCATACACGGCGACGAGGTGGGCCTACGCGTCAAGGGCATAAGCGGTACGGTACGTGCCTGTGAAGAAAAGTATTTACGACGAGGCGGCCAACTTTCGGACGAGAGAAAAGTCGTGTTCGAGGACGCCCAGCGCACCGCCGTCTCCCGAGACGGACTCTTCGACGTGCGAACCGACGGGGCGTTCGTAGGCGCGACGGAACTCGATTTCGAGTGATACTATGCAGGGACAAGCCCAACAACAGGCTTACGACCGTGGGATTACCATCTTCTCGCCGGACGGCCGACTCTACCAAGTCGAGTACGCCCGCGAGGCAGTCAAACGAGGGACCGCGAGCATCGGTGTTCGAACCGAGGGCGGGGTCGTCCTCGCAGTAGACAAGCGCATCCGCTCGCCGCTGATGGAGCGCACCAGCGTCGAGAAGATTCACAAGGCAGACGACCACATCGGCATCGCGTCCGCGGGTCACGTCGCCGACGCCCGCCAGCTCATCGACTTCGCGCGCCGACAAGCACAGGTCAACCGCCTGCGCTACGGCGAGCCAATCGGCGTCGAGACGCTGACGAAGGACGTCACCGACCACATCCAGCAGTACACGCAGGTCGGCGGCGCGCGCCCGTTCGGCGTCGCGCTCATCATCGGCGGCATCGAGAACGGCGAACCGCGCCTCTACGAGACGGACCCGAGCGGCACGCCCTACGAGTGGAAGGCGCTCGCAGTCGGCGCGGACCGCGGCGAGATTCAGGACTACCTCGAATCGAACTACAGCGAGTCGATGGATCTCGACGGTGGGGTCGAACTCGCACTGAAGGCACTCGGTACGGTCAACGACGACGAACTCGCCCCCGAGGGTGTCGGCGTGGCGACCGTCGATGCCGAGACCGAGTCGTTCATCGAACTCACCGACGACGAGGTCAACGACTACCTCACCGAACTCGACCTCCTCGGTGACGACGAGGACGAAGGCGAACCGGAAGAGTAACTACCTATCTTTTCCCGCGGTTTTCGGTGCGAGTAGTGTATTGTAGCTCGGTCAGAGAAATCGACGTACCGACTGGTGCTTACTCTCAGGCATCCAACACGCCGATGCGCTCGCCGCGATAGCCGAAGACGTTCTCGTAGCCGTACGGCGACATCAGAACCGGATAGAACGCTTCCTCGGCGACGAGTTCGTCGCCGTCAGCGGCGGCGAACGGTTCACCAGCATCGACGCGGCGGAAGTTCTCGACGAACACGTCGTACTCGTCGGCCTCGCGTTTCGGAATCGGTCGCCCGAGGTGGTAGACCGCCACTTCGTCGCGGTCGTCGCCCGCGACAGGCTCCTTCCCGGTGAGTGCGCCGGTAGCTTCGAGGAAAGCACGGGTCAACTCGACAGCGTTCTCCGCGGCCTGTTCGGAACCTTGCAGGCCACACTCGACTTCGACCGTGTGAGGGTACTCGATGAGTCGGCCGTCGCTCTCGGCCTCCGTCTCGACGAGTACGGAGACAGGGAGGTGGGGGCAGATAGAACGAGCGACTGCATCGACCGTATCGACCAACGCGAACGGGTCGGCGTGCGACTGCGTGGAATGGAGCGCCAGCGTGGTGCAGTCACGGATTTCGCGCGCGAGGTCCGACGCCAGTCGCTCTTCGTGGGCCTCGGCCGTCGAGTCGCCGGGGAACGCGCGGTTGAGGTCAGTGTCGGTGTACCGAACGTCCCGTTCGAGGGCCACTTCGTTCGCCACGATGAACTTCACCGGTCGCTCGACGGCGGGCGACTCGGCGAGTAACTGCTCGACTGCGTGGACGCCACAGGGTTCGTCGCCGTGGATAGCGGCCACGACCGCAATCTCCGGCGACCCGTCGCCCAACTGCTCAATTCGCATCGCCCGAATGGCGGGACGACTCGTCCTTGAGCGTTTCGAAAATTAGCCTTCGCAGAGGGTTCGAATCGGGTCGGTGAGCGCGAGTCCCAACTCGGTCGCCGCGACGAGGTCGTGTTCTTGGTCGTACACCGCGAGTCCGGCGTCGGTCAAGCGCGGGACGTGTGTGTGGTACAGCGACAGATACGTCTGGAGGACGGTTTGGGGGTCGATTTGGGTGAGCGGTCGCTCCTCTCGCTCGACGGTTACCTCGTCGGCGAGGTCCGGGAGCGTCAACTCCTCGTGGACTAACAGCGTGCGGAGCGCACAGCGCCGACTGTCGTCGGCGAGCAGTTCGAGGAGAGTATCCAGCGCGACCGGTGGGTCGCCGTCTGCGAACCGCTGGACAGCGTCGAGGGCCGTCTCAAGGTCGGCGTCGCTAGTGTAGTGGACGACGCCGCACTCGGTGTCGTGCTCGACGAACCCGGCGTCGCCGAGACGCGGGAGCAACGAGTGGTGGAGCAACGTCTCTGCACGCTCGACTTCGGCGGGGCCGTCAGGGTCTGTCGCCAAGGCCCGCGCGAGGTCTTCGAACCCGACCGAACGAGCGTCCATACCGACCAAGTGGCGAACGACCGCTCGACAGCGCCGGTCCGCGAGCGTGGTGAATATCGTGTCGAGAGAGGCGTCGGTGGTCCCGGCGAGACCGGAGTCTGCTACCGTGCAGTCGTGTCGGTTGTCGGTCGTCGTCATCGTTGTATCGTCTCCGTTTGCGTGAACGTGCACCGCGAGGTCGCCTGCGATGGCACTCTGCTGGTCCGTTGCACTTGCGTTACGTCAATAACGCCACCCCCAGACTATATAAGTTATCTATTGTCCTTGAGTAGTGAAATGGTAGCACGCCTCGTGTGGAATTACTCTAACGCTTCGGCGTACGCGAAGTCAGATTTGTCGGCAGTCGGGACGTTGCCGTCCAACTCAATCTGCCACCCCTCTAGTACCGTCGGGTCCTCTAAGGCGTTCGTCATCGTCGCTCGTACGTCCAACAAATCGACTCCGTAGAAGTCGTTCGGCACGCCAGCCAGATACTGCAAGGCCGTCTCGAACAACGAGCGCATCCCAGCGTCGTCTTCGAAGTCGAAGTGCTTGTACGCGCCTGCCGCGACCTGCACCATCCCGTGGAGGAAGGCGCTCTCGGTGGTGCCGTTGCCGTAGTTGTACCACTCGTCTTCGAAGCAGTCGTGAGACTCGTGAAACTCGCCCGAGTTGAACAGGCGGACGCCGTGGACCGTCGCTCGGCGGAGTGTGTCGTGTTCCCAGCGACCCTCGGCCGGAAGCCACCCCATCGGTTGCCGGTCTCTCGGCGGCGGACCGACGCTCGGGTCGGTCGTGTGGTCGTCCATACCGCCAATCGAGTCGCGACGAGGGTAATTCCATCGACCCAAACCACTATCACTGACCCAACAGAACCACGAAGCGTGTCCGTCACGCAGGACTCCTCCGTCAAACACGACTATCACGTCCACTCGAACTACTCGGACGGAACGATGATGACTCGGATGGTCGCCGCCGACGCCGGACTCGACGGCATTGGCTTCGCCGACCACTGCAACGTCTCCCAGCGAGACTGGTTGCAGGAAGGCAAGCGCGCCCACGGTATCAACCTCGACGCGACGTACGAACTCCGCAGGGAAGGCATCGAACTACTCCGCGAGCAGTACGACCTCGAAATCTACGACGCGGTCGAAGTGGACTACGCCCCCCGCGACGAGGACGACATCGAGGCGTTTCTCGGCCAGGCGAACTTCGACTACGCCATCGGGAGCGTGCATCGGATTGATGGGGAGAACGTCCAGCGTGGCTCTCCCTACGAAAATCTCTCGGAGCGTGAACGAAGCGCGGTCGTGGACGACTACTACGACCGACTGGTCTCGCTCGTCGAGTCTGAACTGTTCGACGTCGCCGCGCACGTCGATTTGGTCGAGCGGACGCCCGAACTTCGCGGTTACTCGACGACTGACCACTACGAACAGGTGGCCGACGCGTTCGCTCGCTCGCGAACGGTTCCCGAAATCAACGCGGGCCGGGTACTGCGGGACGGGGTCGGCGAGTTTCATCCCAGCGCGACGTTTCTGTCCACGCTTCGAGAGCGAGAGGTCGAGTTCGTCGCCGGGACGGACTCGCACGAACCGGACCAAATCTCCGAGCGTGTGTCGGCGCTTTCGGAGCGGTTCGGTTCGTTAGAGACGGAACCGGCGCAGTTGCTGTAGCGGCGACAGCCACTACGCTCGCCTTCTGTGCAGTGATGCCCACAAGTGGCTACTCGATAAGTTCTGCTTTCCGAAGCTACTTGACTGACCAGCCAGTCAGTTTCGATAGTGAGCCAACGCACCGCGGACCAAACGACCGACGATATCATGCGCGCGACGTACTGCGCGCTCTGCGAACACGGCTACGCAGGGCTGACGATGCAGGACATCGCCGACCACTCGAAGACGAGCAAGTCGTCGCTGCACTACCACTACGACACGAAACAAGACCTCTTGCTCGCCTTCTTGGACCACCTCTTCGAACGATTCCAGAACCGCGTCGATACCGACGCCGAGGACCCACTCGACAGACTGACCACGCTCCTCGACGCGACGTTGGGCGGCCCGAACCACGACGCTGACAGGGACTTCGAGACGGCGATGTTGGAGATAAAGGCACAGGCACCGTACGACGAGCAGTTCCGCGAGCGACTCGCGGAGTTCGACGCCTACTTTTCGGACCTGCTTCGTGAGGCCGTTTCTGAGGGAGTCGAGTCTGGGGTCTTCCGAGACGGCGTGGACCCCGACGAGACGGCGGACTTCCTCGTGACGGTGGTCAACGGCGCCCACACGCGTCGCGTCGCGACAAACCACTCGCTCGCGGCGGCCCGCCGAACGCTGGCGACCTACCTCGAACAGGACTTGTTGGCGGCCGATAGTGACCGAGAAGTGGGATTCGGGCGCGGACTTGAGGGTGAGTTCGAAGACGATTCGGAGGACGATTCCCAGTGAGTCTCCGCGGGCGACTGAACGGCCTCTTCAAAGGTCAAGAGGAACTGGACCTCACCGAGGGCGGTATCGGGTGGCCGCTGTTCTACCTGTCGCTGCCTATCGTCATCACGAACCTGCTCCAGACGGCCTACAACCTCGCGGACACCTTCTGGCTCGGCCAGTACAGCACGAACGCACTCGCCGCGATTAGCTTCGCGTTCCCGATGGTGTTCCTGCTCATCGCGCTCGGGATGGGACTCTCCGTCGCAGGCAGCATCCTCGTCGCCCAGCACGTCGGCGCTGGCGAGGAGGAAGAGGCCGAGTACGCCGCCTCACAGACGGTGACGTTCTCGTTCCTCGCGTCGCTAGTACTCGGTGGGTTCGGCTACTTCTTCGTCGGGAACTTCCTGTCGTTCCTCGGGGCCTCGCCGGACGTGCTACCGCGCGCGGAGGCGTACATGCAAGTCATCTCGCTGGGCATCGCGTTCATGTTTGGCTTCTTCGTGTTCGTCTCACTGATGCGAGGCTACGGCGACACCATCACCCCGATGGTCGTCATGTTCGGCACCGTCGTCCTGAACGTGATTCTGGACCCCATCCTCATCTTCGGGTGGGGTCCGTTCGCGGCCCGTGGCATCGAAGGCGCGGCCATCGCCACGGTGTTCTCGCGCGGACTCGCGATGCTCGTGGGACTCGGCATCATGCTCCGAGGCAAGCGCGGCGTCCAGATTCACCTCGACCAGATGAAGCCAGACCTCTCGTACTTCAAGAAACTGCTCACCATCGGCGTCCCGGCCTCCATAGAGGGGACGGGTCGCGCGCTCTCCATCAACCTACTGATGGTCGTTGTCGGTCTGTTCCCGACGACTGTCGTCGCCGCGTTCGGTATCGGCACGCGCGTCTTCTCGGTCATCTTCCTGCCCGCCATCGCAGTGGCACGCGGCGTGGAGACGATGGCCGGACAGAACATCGGCGCGGGCAAACCCGACCGCGCGGCCGCCGCGAGCGACTTCGCCGCGAAAGTGATGCTGACCGTCCTCTCCGTGATGGCGGTCCTCATCTGGCTGTTCGCACAACCGGTCGTAGCAGTGTTCACCGACAACCCCGAAGTCATCGAGGCGGGTGCGACGTTCCTCCGCTACGTCGCGCCGACGTTCGGCGCTATCGGCGTGATGCGAGCTTACACCGGCGCGTTCCGCGGTGCGGGGAAGACGATGGTCGCCGCGGCGCTCGCCATCCTCATGCTCGGCATCATTCGCCTGCCGGTCGCGTGGGTGAACACGCAGTACTTGGGCATGGACCAGACCGGCATCTGGTGGGCGTTCGTCGTCTCGAACGCCATCGGTGCCGTCGTCGCGGTTCTCTGGTTCAAGCGCGGCACGTGGCGGGACGCTGACGTTCGCGGGCAGAAAGCGAACGTGCCTGCTGATGATTAGAGACCACCTTTTTTCTCGTCGGGTGGCTGTGCGCGCCTCCGGCGCGCATTGCCACCCTCCTCCAAAAAATGTGGATCAAAAAAGCGACGCGGAGGAATCTGGACGCAACGCGTCCAGATTTCTCGCGTCTTCGGTGCGTTGGTGCGACTACCGCACAGCACCGCGACTACCGCTCCGCAGAGCGCGCGCCTCTGGCGCGCGCTGAGGATTGCTAAGCTAGTGTTCGTTGCTGGTGATTGTGTAGCCGGGTTCGAGACGTAGGAATAGCAGTCGCTCGAAGCCAGTTGTTCCGTCAGAAGTTTGCGAGGGCCCGCGTTGGGCCGATTGTTTGCGAGGGCAAGACGTTCCGTCTTGCGTGCACTCGATTTTCGAGTGCGAGGGAAGGGATTTGAACCCTTGGACCCCTACGGGAACGGATCTTGAGTCCGTCGCCGTTTCCAGGCTTGGCTACCCTCGCACGCACTTGACAGTGGGCCGTGGTGCGGTTAAAACGTTCCGAATGTGGACGGATTAGTTTCGACAACATTTTTCGGCTGACACCCTACTCCCCGTAAAATGACCGACGAAATCGACCGCGTCGCGCTCGCAGAGCGCGCCGCGACCGCAGGCAGCGAAGTCGCCGCCGAAGGATTCCGACAGGGGCTGGCCGTGGAGACGAAAGACGGCAAGACCGACGTGGTGACCGAAGCCGACCGAAACGCCCAACGACGCGTCATCGAGGAGATACGCGAGGAGGCCATCGAGGACGCAATCGTCGGCGAGGAGGAAGACGAACTGAAAGAAGTTCCGGACTCAGGCGACTCGTGGGTCATCGACCCCATCGACGGAACGAACAACTACGTGCGAGACCTCCCACTGTGGACGACGAGCGTCGCCGCAGTGCGCGACGGCGAGCCAGTCGCGGCGGCCAACATCTCTCCGGCACTAGACGAGGCCTTCGTCGCCGGACCAGAGGGCACGACACTGAACGGCAACTCCGTCTCGGTCAGCGAGAAGACCGACCCCGAGACGTTCGCGGTCGCGCCGACTATCTGGTGGGACTTCGACCACCGTGACGAGTACGCCGACGCCTGCGAAGCAATCGTCGAGCGGTTCGGCGACATGCGACGCTTGGGCTGTGCCCAACTGACTCTCGGGATGGTCGCCGCGGGAATGCTAGAGGGGACGCTAACGAACGTAGACCCGAACCCGTGGGACACCGTGGCGGGCGTCTACATGGTCCGGCAAGCGGGCGGGACTGTGACCGACTTGGAGGGCAACCGGTGGCGACACGACAGCACCGGTCTGGTCGCGTCGAACGGGGGGGCACACGAAGAACTGTTGGCCGCGGCGCGCAGTATCGAGTGAGTTCTCACTCCACTCCGCTGGCGAACTGAATTCTAAGGATATATAGCCTGAAAGAATCTGATGTAACGTATGGAACTCGATGATACCGACCGCGAAATTCTGAAAGCACTCCAAGAAGACGCGAGAACGCCGTTTAGCGAGATTGCGCGGCGCATAGATATGTCTAGCGCGACAGTCCACGACCGCGTCAATCGAATGGAAGACGCTGGCGTCATCGAAGGCTATCACGCGAAGGTTGACCCCAAGGCACTCGACTTCGGCATCTCCGCTATCGTCGGCCTCCAAGTCGAGCAAGGCCAAGAAGAAGACACGCTGGCGCGACTGGACGACATCGACGGCGTCCAAGAGGTTCATCTCACGACGGGCTCGTGGGACGTGCTGATGCGCGTCTACGCCGAAGACGCCGACAACCTTCGGGAACTGATGTTCGAGAATATTGCCCAGATGGACGGCTTCGCGCGCTCCCAGACGATGGTCATCCTCGGAACGCCGTACGAGACGGAGGAGTTGCCAATCGACTCCGAGGAGTAGGCAACCAGAGAAAGCCGAGACCGGAACCGTAAAACGGCCCGGTTGCGGCAACTACACACATGAGTACTGTGACGGACGACTACGACAACGAGCGACTGTGGGGTGGGGCCGTCCTCGCGCTCCTGGTCGCACTCGTCGGCGGCGCGCTGGTGTTCCCCAAGCAGGTGTACGACGGCTTCATCTGGCACTACTTCTGGGGACCGGTGCTTGCCGACGCGAAGAGTGCTGTCTGTGCGACTCGCGCGGGCGGGACGACGAAGTATCTCTACGATACAGCTGCCTGTCAAGCCGCCGCGGAGCCGGTCGCCTACCCCGGTTACACTGCTGTCTCGGAAGTCGGCTACGCGATTACGATGCTACTCGGACTGCTGGGAATCGTGTTCATGCTCCGGCGATTCGACATCGGCCAGGACAGAGGCCTGTTCTACGCGTTGTTCCCCTACATGCTGTTCGGCGGGGCACTGCGCGTCATCGAGGACGCCAACGACGAAGTTCCGCAGGGAATCGACGCGGCTATCTCGTTCCCGTGGAACACGCTCATCATCAGTCCGGTCATCTACTTCACGATGTTCTTCATCACGCTGGCCGCACTGCTAGTCAGCGTCTGGCTAGACAGAAACGGTATCATAGACAACTACTACTACCCGCTCGCGGGCATCGGCACCGCCCTGCTGGTCGGGAGTCTCGGCTATCTGAGTTACCTCGCGTTCACGACGAACTACGTCGATTTCTACCCACAGATTACGGTCGTCGTCCTCGTCGGTGCGACGCTCGTCACCGCGCTCGCGTGGTGGGGCGTCGAGCAGTTCGCGCCTGAAGTGAACTACGGGACGAAAATGATGGGCATCGTCGTCCTCTGGGCACACTCTGTGGACGGCGTCGCCAACGTGGTCGGCATCGACTGGGCGAAAGAACTCGGACTCCCGGCCGACCTCGTTCCGAAGCATCCGGTCAACCGCGCGCTCATCGGCGTCGGACAGCAGTTCCCCGAAGCGGTCCAGAACCTCATCGGAACTGCGTGGCCGTTCCTCCTCGTGAAAATCGTCGCAGCACTGTTCGTCGTCTGGGTGTTCGACGAGGAAATCTTCGACGAGAGTCCGCGCTACGCGATTCTGTTGCTCGTGGCTATCGTCGCAGTCGGTCTCGGACCGGGGACACGAGACATGCTCCGAGCGACCTTCGGCGTCTAAGCCTTACATTCGATTTTCTACGTACTCAACCGTCGCAACGTCGCGTCCGGGAAGTAGCGACCCCCACACTCCGAACATTCCGCAATCTCGACCTCGCCCGGCGCGGTGAACCCCAGCGCCTTCGCGGCGACCTCTCGTTTCGTCAGAGCGGACCCGCAGGTCGCACAGTCGAGGTCGTACTCGTTCGTCACGGACACCACGCTCCTCGTACCGAATCGAACACAAAAGATGATGTCATACGCTAACACGTAGGACGCGCCCGGTCTTAAAACCTTCCGTGGTCAGGGTTCGCTTACCCACTCGACCCATCGACCGTGTTGTTCGTAGGTGGCGAGTCGCTCCGAGTGGAAGGTTCCGTCCTCGACCGTCTGAAGTGTCAGGACGATGCCGTTCTCGGCCCAGTCTGCGGTCAAGTCGCCCGATAGGGAGTAGAGTTCTCGGTTCTCGCCCGCCGCGAGGAGCAGGTCGTCGAAGCGTTCACGCATCTCGTCGCTGAATTGATAGCGAACTTGCGTGTCGAAGACGCAGACCGGCGTCTCCGGCGGGATTTCTGCCAGCGCATCGGGGAGCAGTTCGAGGGCGTCACCTTCGCGCAACTCCGGCGGTTCGCGGCGAGCGACTTCGATAGCGCCGTCGAGAATGTCGTGGCGCTCGTCGTGTTCCGGCCAGACGAGCGACCGCAACCAGAGAGCGTCGGCGTCGTCGGTCACGTCCAGCGGATTCAGGTCGAGTCCGACCCGCGATTCGACAGGCGGAAGTCCATCGTTCTCGGGGAACGGCGGCGTCGATTCGCCACGAACCTCCGATTCGAGGACCACGGGCGAGTCCGAGTTGCCGTATCGACCGAAGGAACCGTAGTCGTAGCAGTAGCGGCCCCACAGTAGATTCAGTCCCGCGCTCGGGCCGACTTCGACCAGCGCGAGCGGACGGCGGTTCGCTCGCCGCGAAACCACCTCGAAGGCAGGCATGAGCGCGGCACACCGCCTGACGGCGTTCGTCTGGGTTCTGCGACTGGCGAGAAGGTCTCGAATCTCGTCGGCGTTTTCGAGCGCGAACTCACGGAACGCCGGGAACGGGTCCTCCTCGTCCGGGTCGGTCGCGTCTGTCGTGACAGATGGATAGAAGTCGGCCAGTTCGTGGTCACGGCGCTCGAAGAGCAGATACTGTACTCCCGCTAACAGCAGGTGCGGCGGAGACCTGCCGTCGGGCGTCTCCGCGGCGAGCGCGAGCAGTTCCGAATCGTCGGCGACGCCGCGAGCTAGACGTTCGTACAGCGGTGACGTACCGACACACCAGTCGGCAAACGACCGGAACTGCTCCCGAAGTTGTTCGGCCTCGTTCATAGCGGGACTTCGAAGTGTCGGCTCTTAGGGGTACGGATGCGGTTCGCGCTCTGGCCGGAACTCGAAGCCCAGTTCTCCGGGGACAGTTCGGGCCCTCTCGCCGAAGAAGGAGTCGCCCGTAAAGAGCGGTTGCGCCTCTGGAGCGAGGACGCGAACTGCCTCGAAGCCGACCGCCTCCACGTCGCGGGGGGTGAGCCGAGCCGCGTAGACGTCGAGGTCCGCGTCGGCGACTCTGTCGAGGACGGCGTCGAGTTCGGCTTCTCCGCTCGCGTCGTCAGCACCGACGCTCGCGCTCGGAATCTCCGTCTCGACGGCGACGAACTCGCGGGCCGTCTCGGGGAAGTCGGCGTACTCGCCGATAGCGCCGTCTGCGTCGGCGGCGTCTTCGCGGCCCATCGAGCGCAGTTCCATCCAGTTCTGGAGTGCTTCTGCGAGTGCGGAGGTAGCCGCCGCGTCCGGGTCCAAGTCGGCGTCCGACCCGACGGCGAACTGAGGCCATGAATTTTCGCGGTGGACGGCGACTGCGACGACTGGCACGTCTACGTCTTGCGTGACAAGGAGGGGCGTCACGGAGAGTTCTTCCGCTCGGGCGCGCTTTTCGAGCGTCTCGAAGGCGTCGCTCTCGACGCGCAGTCCGAGCGGGTCGAACGAGGAGTACCACGAGAGCATCGTCGCGTCGCGCTCTATGGTCTCGTAGAGTCCCGACAGCAGTGCTTCGACCGACGAATTCCCTAACCCGAGACCGGTCGTGATGGAGGGTTTGTAACGCGTCTCCGGAGGGGGGAACTGGACGAACTCGGCGGGAAGCAAGGTTCGCTCGTCAGTGTGAAGGTCCGAGCCTTCGACCCACCGAATCGACTCCGTCGGGTCGGGTTCGGGCCAGTCTTCGGGTCGCACGAACCGGTCGGGAGCGACCACCGAATCGAAGTCGGCGGGACCGCCGGATTGGAAGTCTGCGGGTCGCCCGCTCTCGAAGTCGTCGTCGCGATAGACGCCCGCGCTGTAGCGTTCGAGGGCCTCGCCGAGCGCCTTCATCAGTGCGGCGTTCCAGTCAGCCGCGACGCCTGCGGCCTGTTCGGCGGCTTGCACGTCACTAAATCCGGTCGTGTCGGCGACTTGTGCGAGGTAGTACGGTGCAGGGAACGACTCGACCTCGCCGATAGACGAGACGACGCCGACGCGGTCGTCTACGGTCTCCTCGGCGCGCGCCAACGCGTCGTCGATAGCTACGTCGGTGTACCCGCGGTCGAGCGTGGGGTCGCGATGCGTACCGGTCGCGCAACTACACCCCGGAACCGGCAAGACGTTTCGCTCTGCGTGCGGAAGTTCGAGGACACCACCGAGGACCGACGACTCGCCGCCGGAGACGAGTGTCGCGGCCTCCCGCCCGGCGAGCGCACCCGCGAAACGGGCGTTGGCTTGGTCGATATCGGGTGAGTCGGTCCCTTCCTCGGCATTGGCCGCGACGCGCGTTCGAAGACAGTCGAAACAGGCGGTCGGCGGCGCGAATCCCGAGACCGCTGCGTCCACCTCGGGGACTGCGTAGCCACCGACACCACCCAGTTCGACCGCGAGCCACGGCGTTCCGCTCTCGCGGGCGACTTCGGTCGCTCGCTCGAACGCGGTCGCGCCGACTGCGTCGGCGACGACCGCGAGGTCTGCGGCCGCGATTCGCTCTACGTCCGTCTGGACGACGTCGGCGTTCGCGTCACCGAGCGCGGCCATCGTCGCTTCGGCCGCGGGTCCGGACCCGACGAGCGCGACAGTAGGAGACATACATCGACCGAAGAAAGCGACTGGCAAAAACGCAGTGCTACCGCTGTCGAAGATTGCGTCTCGAAAAAGGTGTCTGCTCGTTAGTTCAGCATGCTCTGGGCGACCCCAGCGATCTGGTCCGTGTCCGCACTGCGAAGGTCGTCGTTAGCCAACTTCAGGCGCAGGCGCGGACGGCCGACGTCGATGGGGACCTTCTCGGTGCCGATGAGGCCCATGTCTTCGAGCTTCGTCTTCGTGCGGGAGAACGTCGCCTTGCTGGCGATACCGACATCCTCGCCCCACTTGCTGATGTCGTACAGCAGCGCTTCGTTCTTCGCCGCGACGAGCAGGCTGATGGTGACTTCGTCCAGACCGTCGCCGTCTCCACGGGCGGTCTCCATCGAGGACAGCACCTCGTCGAAGTCTTCCTGTGCGTCGGGGCTGATTTCGTCGCCGAGCGTCTCTCGAACGCGCGAGAGCGGCGGCGTGCGCAGCGAGAACTGGCTCGCGTCTTCCCACTGTGCCTCGTAGGAGTCGTACGCGTCGCCGACGAACGTCTCGTCGTCGGTGGTCAGGCCCCCGACGTGGTCGTCGGCGGTGACGAGCGCGATGACGACCTCGTCCGTGACGAGCAGGGAGTTACTCGGCACTTCGTCGGTCGTACGGAGCGAGAGTTCGCCCGCGTCGATGAGGTCCGCCGCGTTACTGGCGACGATGAAGTCCTCCATCACGTCCTTGAGAGTACCTTCCTGTGCGAGCATGCGCACGGTCGGGAGGTCACCCTCGTAGTCCGTAGCGACGTTGATCAGTTCTTCGATGGTGTCCTTCGACGGGTTGACGACGAGCATTGCGTCGGGCGCGTCGTCGACGACGGTTCGAAGGATGTCCGCGATGTCTTGGTCGAGCAGGTTCGATTCCGTGTCCATATTCCGACAAACGTCCTACCCCTACTTAATTTTAACGTTAGTAGTAACCGGAAATCACAGATTATACGAGCAGATGAAGGCGAGGATTGCATAATTCTAACCAGAATCCCGGGATGGATTTCCTTACTGTGGCCAGCACTCCGTACTGAGATTTCGAACGTCAAACCAGATGTCCGAAGAGCCTATCCACCCCTCGCTGTCGATTTTACTGAGAGTACGCCATTTTTAATGGCGGGTTTCCAGCTGTTATTCCCGCTATAACTCACGGATGAAAAGTGCGAAAGAATGAAGTGATGAGAGAGAATACCAAAGAGTAACCATGCGCGAGAAAATCCGGCAGCGAATTGTTGAGAGTCCGCGTGCGATGGATGGAGCTTACGGTCTGATGCTGTTTGGTGTTCTTCTGACAGAAGTGGGGACCAATACGATTGGAGCAGAAGGACCCTAACGTAATTTTTTAATTAATTCGTTAGACCAATAAATTTCGCCGTCGTAGATTACGGGTGCATTCATAGTTCGGATTGCCGAAATAGCCTCAGACTTCACGGCAGAGACTGCGACTTTATTTCCTTGCAAGTGAGCCTTATTTTCATCCTTAAAGTAAGTGTAGTATATTATCCCATTATTGTGTAAGGGGAGATAATCCGACTGAATTTCGTATTCTCCATCTTGTTCTTCCAGATAGAGTATGGAAGCGTTATTATGGCCAGTCTGCGTCAAAACGTGCGACCCATCACCCACTACCGCATAGTCTTTCCCCATCATAATCCGACGGCGAGCATAGCGTAACGCGAGGTCGATGTTAAATCCATTTATCAGCAATCTCGCGAACGTCACACCGACTTTGGCGGCTTGCTTGTTCAGAACTTTGGTGAACGTCACCGCGCCAGCGACGCTCCCTTTCTCCACTAGGTCGTGGCCCTCGTAGTACGACCCGCAAGCGTTCAAGAAGAATGTCTGAACGTTACACTCCTCTATGTCCGAGACAGACAAGTTCCCGTTCGAACATCTGAGGCCGCTCTCTTCGCAGTGACCGATGTAGTGGACGAAGTCGTGGTGAGACTCCAACACCTCGGCGAGTTCTTGTTTCGTGAGATACTCTTTCACTGTCACGTCGATGGGGAGTTCCTCTGCTCGCTCGCGGTAGATGTTGGCGACGTCTTCGTGTTCGTTGATCATCTCCTCGTCGTTGAGAATGACCGTCACGTCGATGTCTCCGTCGCTGTGGTCGAAGTACTTGAATTTGTTCTCGTAGGTCTCCGGAACGACTTTGAACACGTCTATCGGAACGCCGTCGGCCAGCCAGCCGTTCACTCGACCCTCGTGGAGAACTGGGTCGCGTCTATCGACCGACTTTACTGACCCAGCACCTGCACGGACGGTGGTATCCTGGGCAAGCGACTGTTTCGGGGGTTCGACGTCACCCGCCCGGTAGAAATCACCGATAGACTTGTTCAGTAGCTCTTCTTTCTCCAAATCGGACGACTCGGGAAGGTAAATGATGGCGAGGTTGTTGAGGAAATACGGCAGACACGATACGTTGTCCACTGTGGGTTCGACGTGCATAGCGAGGTGCCACTCGGGCAACTCGTCGTCGATGCGCTCGTAGGGAGCGTCGAGATACGTAGTGAGTCGTTCAGCGGGCGTCGCATCGTAGGCGCGTTCGGCGTCGATACCGACCGTATCGAGGAGTTCCATCTCGGCTAAGTCCCAACTGTAGTAGCCCTCGTTCCGGACGAGACAGTCCAAAAAGAAGACCCGCCGAAGCATATCGACGACTTCGTGTTGGAACTGCGGCAGCGACTCGAACTCGTGTTCCACGCCAGTTTCGGGTATTTTCAGGACGGGCGCGTTGCAGTCGGCGACCGTCATCTCCGCTTGCAAGTAGTACGCGAGCGGTGCCGCGACGAACGTGTACCGTAACTCGTCGGGAACGACGACTTCGATACCTGTCTCGAACCGCTCGTCACGAACCGCATCGGGAATCTCGGTGTCTTTGCCGACTTCTATTCGCGGTGGGTGACTACGGAGCGTCGGATACGAACGCATCGGCCCGTCAGTTTTGTGCGTGGCCGAGGAGTACGTAATCGCTGTCGCGACGCCTTCGGGCGTCGGGGGGACGGTGATAGTCTCGACTGGTTCTTCGTTGAAGCTCCGAAATCCGAACGTTACGAGCGTCTCGTCCGGCAAGCCGATGTGAAGTTCACTGAAATCCTCGCTCTTCGAAATCGTCGCAGGCCCCGAGAAGCGCAGGTACGTCTTGATGTTGGCTTCGATGTTGAGTAGGTAGTCGTCGGCCGAAAGCTGTAGGGTCTCTGCGTCGCCGCCGTGTTTGTACTCATCGTCGCTCGTCAGGCTAGAAGCAGTCACCAACGCAGACGGGAGTCGCAGTTCGGAGACGTATCCAGATACCGTTCCATCGACAGGTCGCTCGATTTCGTAGTCCGCATCCGACCCCACCCAGTCCTCAGCGTCAATACACACCTCCGTCTTCGTACGGTCGTAGACCCGCAACCCAGACTCCGTCTCCTCCCACTCGATCATGTCGCTGTTAGACCATGAATCTCACCGTGAGTTTATATGCTTGTCGCCAAGGTAAGGAGTCCCGCGAAAGGTACACTTATACTTCGCGCGGAAGGGGTTTCTTGCATGGACTACGACCGCGTCCGCGAGACAGACCCGCAGGTCGCAGACGCCCTCGAAGCCGAAGTCGAGCGCCAACGTGACACCTTGGAAATGATTGCGAGCGAGAACTTCGCGAGCGAAGCCGTCATGGAAGCGCAGGGGAGCGTCTTCACTAACAAGTACGCAGAAGGCTACCCCGGTTCGCGCTACTACGGTGGCTGTGAGAACATGGACACCGTCGAGAGTCTGGCAATCGAACGCGCCAAGGAGTTGTGGGGCGCGGAGTACGTCAACGTGCAGCCACACGCTGGTACGCAGGCGAACATGGCAGTCTACTTCGCGATGCTCGAACCCGGCGACAAGATTCTCTCGCTGGACCTGACCCACGGTGGCCACCTCAGCCACGGCCACCACATGAACTTCGCGGGCCAACTCTACGAAGTCGAGCAGTACGAAGTAGACACGGAGACAGGTCGTCTCGACTACGAAGCCATCCGCGACCACGCCGAGGAGTTCGACCCCGACATCGTCGTCTCGGGCTACTCCGCGTACCCACGCGAGATTCAGTGGGAGCGCATCCAGGAAGCGGCCGAGGCCGCAGACGCCTACCATCTGGCCGACATCGCGCACATCACGGGTCTCGTCGCGGCGGGCGAACACCCCTCGCCAGTCGGCATCGCCGACTTCGTCACCGGTTCGACCCACAAGACGATTCGCGCCGGACGCGGCGGCATCGTCATGGCCGACGAAGAGTACGGCGACGACATCGACTCGGCCGTGATTCCGGGCATGCAGGGCGGCCCGCTGATGCACAACATCGCCGGAAAAGCGGTCGGTTTCGAGGAGGCACTCCAACCGGAGTTCGAAGAGTACGCCGCCCAGACCGTCGAGAACGCGAAGGCGCTCGGCGAGACGTTGCAGGACGAAGGCTTCGGACTCGTCTCGGAAGGCACCGACACGCACCTCGTGCTGGTTGACCTGCGCGAATCTCACGAAGACGTGACCGGCAAAGACGCCGAGAAAGCCCTCGAAGAGGTCGGCATCGTGCTGAACGCGAACACGGTTCCGGGTGAGACGCGCTCGCCGTTCGTCACCAGCGGTATCCGTGCCGGGACGCCCGCGCTCACCTCCCGCGGATTCGACGCCGACGACTGTCGCTACGTCGGCGAACTCATCGCACGGGTCATCAACAACTACGAAGACGAAGACGTGAAAGCCGAAGTCGCCGAGGAAGTCCAGAACCTCTGCGAGGCGAACCCGCTGTACGAATAAAAATAACGAGGCGCCCCGGCGGCGTCAAACGGTGATTGTGATTACCTTTTCTGCCGTCTGCCCTTCCTCGTCGGTGACGCGAAGTCGGACGTCGAAGTCGCCGTCGGCAAAGTTTTCGAAGAAGCCAGGACCGGTGAAGTTGACGCCGTAGAAACCGTCACCGGCGGAGTTACGCGACCACTCGTACTCGACGATTTCACCGCGAGGTGAAGTCGAACGGGTGCCGTCGAACGTGATTTCTCCGTCGCCGCCCCGGACCATCTCGATGCGGGGAATGGGTGCGGTGGCTGTGCCGTCACCGTACACTTTGAACGAGAACTGACTGGTGTCGGTGTTGCCGTTACTATCGGTGACTTTGAGTTTGATACTGAAATCACCCTGTGCGAACGATTCAGAGAACGTCTCGCCCTCCTTCACGACACCGTAGAAGCCGTCGCCAGCGGAGTTTCGATACCACTCGTACTTCGTGATGTCGCCAGTCGAATTACTGCCGTCGAAGGTGACGGTCGTTCCTTCTGTCACCGGAAGCGGGTTCGTGTCGATGACGGCGGTCGGACCCGCGGCGGCCGCGTTTCCGGATGCCGCGGACGCGCCGACGAGACCGACGCCCGTCGCACCCATTACTTTCAGAGCGTCTCGTCGGTCCCACGTGTTCGTGCTGTCCGTCTCGGTCGTGTCGTTTTCTGGCGACATAATACCATCATCATTCTACTTAATTAAATAATTGACTGATTCAAAAGAATATGTTTGTGTGGTACTACGGGATACGTCCTGCGGCTATCCCGGACAGATAGAATGCAAGTTTGTGCCTATTTCTCCGAATAATCACGAAGAAATACGCACGAACCCGAGAGTTCAAGAGTCTCGACGCCGCACCTGTAGGTGATGACCGAAATCATCGACGGCAACGCCGTCGCTGAACGAATCCGTTCGGACCTCCAAGACAGCATCGAGACGCTCGCCGACGAGGGTGTCACGCCCGGACTGGCGACGGTCCTGATGAGCGACGACCCCGCCAGCGAGACGTACGTTTCGATGAAACAGCGCGACTGTGAAGAGGTCGGAATCAACGGGATTCACGTCGAACTCGACCCCGACGCGCCCGCTCAGGAGCTGTACGACACTATCGACGACCTGAACGCCGACCCCGAAGTCCACGGCATCCTCGTCCAGATGCCGGTCGTAGAGCAGGTGGACAAACGCCGCGTCCTGCGCTCCGTAGACCCCGAAAAAGACGTAGACGGCTTCCACCCGGAGAACGTCGGCCGCCTCGTCGCTGGCAACGCGCTCTACAAGCCCTGCACGCCCCACGGCATCCAGAAATTGCTCGAATCGGCCGACGTGGAGACGGAAGGCGCGGAAGCCGTCGTCGTCGGCCGCTCGGACATCGTCGGCAAACCGATGGCGAATCTCCTGGTGCAGAAGACGCCGCTCGGCAACGCGACGACGACGGTCTGTCACTCCCGAACGAAGGACCTCGAAGCGCATACCAGCGAGGCCGACATCGTGATTGCGGCCGCTGGCGTCCCCGAGTTCATCACGGGCGACATGCTGAAAGAGGGCGCGGCAGTCATCGACGTGGGGATAAATCGTGTGGACGCAGACAACGACAAAGGCTACGAACTCATCGGTGACGTGGAGTACGACTCCGCGAAGGAGAAAGCGGGCGCGATTACCCCGGTTCCCGGCGGCGTCGGTCCGATGACTCGCGCGATGTTGCTCTACAACACGGTGAAGGCCGCGGGTCGGCAGGAAGACGTTTCGGTCGAACTGCCCTGAATTACTTCTCTCTGCTCGATTTTAGCGCCGTTCGATTTTCCGGTCGAGTTCCGACAGCCGCTCGGCCTCGTTGTGGATTCGTTCGCCCTCTCGGCGCGCTGCCTGCTGTTCGTTGTAGGCGTAGTTCTCGTAGGACTCGCCGGACCCCTCGACGCGACCCTCGTTGTTGTCGATGCCTCTCGTCCGTCGTTTCTGCCAGATTAGCCAGAGCAGGACGAACACCGTGACGCCGAGGCCGACGAACCGGACGAGTTGGCCGCCGTCGAGTTCGGGGAGGAAATCCCCGTTCAGCCACGGCATCGCCACTGGAACGAGGACGAGGCCGATGACTAACAACCAGAGTAGCGTGCGGACGGGCGACGGCGCGTCGGTCCCCATGCCTAGTTAAATGGTAGCACGCACCAAAAGAGTTGCCCGGAATGCCGACTTCAAGACTTCGCGCTACGCCAATTTTCCGAATCGTTCGCGCGCGCTAGCGAGCGCGTCCACGTCGTGCTCGCGCAAGTACGCGCTCACGTCGCGGGTCGCCGCCACGAGGCTGTCGGCCGTCTCGGGGGCAACGTCGCCGTCGAGTGCGCGGATTCGTTTGACGTGGTCGCCGAGCGTCTCCAGCGCGGAGTGACCGTCGTCGTCCACGTCGTTCTCGGCCGCCCAGTCGGCCATCTCGCGACGGTACTCTTGTACGGCGTTTCCGTAGGCGAGACCGCGCACCTCGTGCATCGAGGGCGGCACGTCGCTGGCTGGCGGTCGGTCGCCGTCTTCGGCCCCGCGCAGCAGCGAGAGGAAGTAGAGTTCTTCGTCGTCGCCCACGTCCATCGCTCGCCCGACCGTGCTGGCAGCGTGGCGCAGTTCGACGGCCGCGAGGTAGGTGTCGTCGAGCGCGAGGAGGTCGCCGCCCTTGATGAACCCGCGCTGGCGGACGTAGTCGCGGGCTGACTCCTCGGCAGTCTCGGCGACCGACCGCAGTGATTCGGCGTCGGTCGCCTCCTTGGCTTCGGTCAGGTCGAGTTCGACCGGAGTCGCAGTGTGGAGCGCGCGGTCGTCGTCCACGCCGACACTCCGGACGCTCCCACAGGATGGACACTCGACACTCTCGGTCTCGTAGTAGGACCACCGCGTTCCACACTGCTTGCATTCCCGTTCGCCGCGGACTTTCATGCTCGGTCGTTGGGCGCGAACTCACAAAGGCCCGGCGGAGCGACCTCCGAAGGACTCGAAACAGTCACGAACACTTATGATTCTATACGGTAACAGTTATCGTATGACAGAGGAGGTCGAAGAGCGAGTACTTCGAGTCCGAGTGCCCGTCTCCGAGGGCTACTGGCGCGACTACGGCGCGCCGCTCGCCTTGCTGCTCGCAGTTCTGCTAGGGCTGGCGTTCCTCCTCGGCGGCCTCTCCACCGACGCGTTCTTGGTCGGCGTGCTGTTCGTCGGTCTCTCGCTGAGTGCCATCGTCGCGGGGTTGATAGCGTACAACGTCGCGGTGATGGCGCTGCTGGCGGCGAGGCGCTAACGGGACCGACCCAACCTTTTATCACCTCGCTACCACTACAGTAGCTTGCAATGTCGAGTCATAGCCTCAGTCACGAGGATAGAGTAAGTCGCCAGTCGGCGGCTGGTCGAGAAATTCTCGACCGAGACCACTAATTCTGCGTCCAGTAGCGTCGAAGCGGCCGATAGCGACGGCAACACCGAGTGCGCAGAGAAGACAGTCGATGACGTCACGCTGACTGCCGACGGCGACAGCGTCACGCTGACAGTCGGCGAAGACTGCCACGAACTCACCAGAGCCGAAGCCGACGAGTTACGGACGGCGCTGGGCGAAGCACTGACCGAGCGCCGAGAGTTCTTGCAGACGGTCGGTCAGCACCGCGACGACGGGAGTTACGTCGTCGAGCGCAAGCGCGCGAACTCCTCGGGCCACCGGAAAGTGTTCGAGAGTTTCGACGCGCTCCGACGACTCTACGAACGACTGCCCGATGAGTTCACCGCCGAGGAGGTCGGCCAAACTGGTCTCAGCGGCGGTCGTCGTCACATGCTCGTTCACCACTTCGCCGAACATCCGGCCTTCGACTGCGAACTGGCGCGGCGGCAGCCGTTGACCGGGAAGAAGACTACCAGAGAGTCGGGAGGGACCTCTGGGACGGAGTAGCCTACGCGTACTCGCGTTCGAGGACAGTCTCGCCGTCCGCGTTACGAACGACCAGTCTGTCGCCGTCGTTGTTCAGTATGGGTTCGTCGGAACCGACGACGAGCGTGTCGTGGTCGCCGAGTGCCGGGTCCTCGTTGTCGTCGTGTGCCGCGTCGTCTGTTCGGACAACGACGCGTTCGGTCGAAGCCAACGAGAAGCCGTCCGGAAACTGGAACCACTGGCCGTAATCGCCGAACCAGATGACGTATCCTGTCAGGTCGAGCGGCGAACAGCCCGGATTCTCGAAGACGACGAACTCGTCGTCGAGGTTCGCCCGTTCGTCGCCAGAGGCGTCCTCGTGGACGGCCACGAGCGCCAGTCTCGGCGGGCCGGAACAGTCGCGCGCAGGGCAGACGCGAGCGACGTCGGTGACTCGCTCGTCGCACGCGCGAGACACCTCGTCGGAACCGTCGAAATCCGGGAATTCGTCACCGCTGGCGTCGTCCAACACGACGGCGACGAGTCGGCGAGAGTCCTCTATGCGTTCGTCCAGTTCGATTCGAACGTCGTCGTACGCACCGGCTTCGAGGTAGTTCGAATGGCCCAGAATCGGTCGGAGCGAGGCGTCGGTATCCGTCGTGAGGAAGACGAAGCCACCCGCTGTGAGCGTCGCGCTCTCGACGGTTACGCGCCCTCGTTCGACCCGCTGGTCGGGGAGATTCACCGAAGCCGTCGAAGTGCAGTCGGTCACGTGTAGCTAGTTGCTCGGCGAAGCGATAAAACCGCCAAAATACCCACATTTCTACAGCGTTCCTGTGACGTGAACGCTTTTCGTCCTCGCCCCCCATGAGTCGTGCATGCCAGAGCAAGCCATGCCGACACGGTCGTCTACCGGTTCGCAATCAACGACCTCCCCGCGACCATCTACCTTCTCCATCGTCGCCCGCGACCCCGAGACCGATGCCGTGGGAATCGCCGTCCAGTCGAAGTTCGTCAGCGTCGGCTCTGTCGTCCCCTTCGCCAGTGCGGACGCTGGCGCGATAGCGACCCAGAGCTTCGCCAACGTCTCGTACGGCCCGGACGGGTTGGCGATGCTCCGCGACGGCGCGTCTGCCGAGGAAGTCGTCGAAGAACTCGTTTCTGACGACCCAGATGCGGCGAGCAGACAGATCGGAATCGTCGACCGAGACGGCTCCGTGGCAGGCTACACCGGCGAAGAGTGCTTCGAGTACGCCGACGACCGGCAAGGGGAGCACTACGCCGTGCAGGGCAACATCCTCGAAAACGCCGAGACGTTGGACGCGATGGAAGCTACCTTCGGAGAGACGGACGGGGGCCTGCCCGAGAAGCTACTCGCCGCGCTCTACGCGGCCGAGGAGGCAGGTGGCGACAAGCGCGGCAAGCAGAGCGCGGCGCTGTACGTCGTCAAACCCGAAGGCGGCTATCAGGGGAACAACGACCGCTGGATAGACGTGCGCGTAGACGACCACGAGACGCCTATCGCGGAACTCGAACGGGTGTTCAAAATCTACGACGTGACCCTACTCGAACGCGAGGAACCGGAGGAGTTCGAAGAATTGTCTGGCGAAGTCGCTAGCGAGGTGACGAGCGTGCTGAACGAACTGGGATTCTACGACGACAAATCGTCGGAGACGTTCGGCGAAGTCGAGCGTGAGGCGCTCGAAGACTTCCGCGGGCTGAACAACTTCGAGAACCACGACGTGCGACTGCTAGAAGACGCGCTCGCTCGCGGGTGGGACGACGCCACTGGTGCAGGCGAGGAACGCATGGTAGACGCGATTTGGCACGGACTGTCTCGGTTGGACCGAAAATAGGGGAACAGGTCAGCGACGACGCACCGTCGCGTGGACGTTGGTTTCCGGACGGAGCGAAAGCGAGGGCGCGAACGTCAGCGGTCCCGCTGTCGAGACGTCCAACTCGACGCGGCCGACCATCGTCGCCAGCGCCAGCACCAGTTCGAGGCGGGCGAATCGCATTCCGATACAGTGGCGTGGGCCGCCACTGAACGGGAAGTAGGCGTACTCCGGCCGTTCGATGTCGCGGTCCCACCGCGACGGGTCGAACGTCTCCGGGTCGTCTCAGAACCGGTCGTCGCGATGGAGTACCCACTGGGGAAGCATCAGTTGCGTGCCTGCCGGAATCTCGTATCCACCGAGCGTGACCGTCTCGGTCGCTTCTCGGTTCACGGCCCACGTAGGCGGATAGAGCCGAAGTATCTCGTTGACGACGTTCTGAGTCTGTTCGAGCACGTCGAAGTCGTCTACGTCGGGGAGTTCCCCCGCGAGTACTGTTTCGGCCTCTTCGACGAGCGACTCGCGGACGTCGGGGTTTCTGCTCAGTTCGTACCACGCGTAGGTGAGCGACACTGCCGTCGTGTCGTGGCCCGCGAGCAACAGCGCCGTCAGGTTGTCCTGCACCTCCGCCATCGAGAGGTCGCCGCGTTCGTGGGCCGCGAGGAGGACTGAACAGACGTCCCCATCACCAGGTGAGCGGTCGGCGAGTACGCCCGCGACGTAGCTGTCGAGGTTGCCGATGGCTCGCTCGAAGCGACGTTGCGTCGGCGTAGGCACCCAGTCGGGGAGCAACTGGCCGAACCGTCGAGGGTCTGCCCGGTCGATGAGCGCGTCGGCGGCGTCTTTCACGACGGCCTCGTCGCCCTCCATATCGACGCCGAGGAGTGTATCGCCGAGGATACGGAGCGTCAGCAGACGCATCTCCTCCAACAAGTCGAACTGGTCGCCAGCGTCCCAGCGACCGACGTGTTCGGCGGTGCGGTCGGCCATCTGACGACCGTACCCGCGAATACCGTCCCACGTGAACGCGGGTTGGAGCCCCTTGCGCAGGCGCGTCCACTCGTCGCCGGTACTGGCGGTCACTGAGTCGTCCTCGACGCCGCGGAACGTCTCGCGTTGCTGTCGGCCGACAGTAAACGTCGATTCGTTCTCCATCAGTACCTGCTCGATCAAATGTGGCTCAGTGACCAAGTACAACGATTGGCTCGGGAAGTTCAGTCGGACGACATCCCCCTGCTTCGCCCACTCCGTCATCGAACCGAACGGGTCGCGCGAAAAGTCGAGGCCGTGCCCGAGTAGTGGCACGCCGTCGGGTGTCGGTGGACGCTTCGCTTGGTTCATGTTTGGGGATTGGAAGAAGTAGGGCGAAAAGTTACGGCCTCGTATCCACGGCTCTACCATACCTACCGCTCTCTTTTCACAGGTCTACCCCACCGCACTCATAACCCCAGAACGCCAACAAGGAGATATGAGAGACGAGGAGGAGATTCGAGAGCAGTACGAGTTCCTCAAGGAGCAACTCGACAGCGAGGAGATGCGACACAAAGGTGTCGAAGAGATGTTCACCTACTACAAGCGGGCACTCGGGTGGGTACTAGAAGAAGAGCACATCTAAACAATTTAACTGCATGGAAAAATTTCGGCGAAGAGTTTCTGAAATTGGGGTACAGCGGTGCATCCGGCACTGATTTCCGTCGCCGGTACATTTATAGTCGTGGGGTGTTATGCAGTAAATGACGCTTCGCTTGGAGGGCCGAAGCGTCAGCGGGGACCAATTCAGGGCGGCAAGCGGTTCGCGGGGCTTTTTCACCCCCGCGTGTTCCGCTTTCCTTTCGATGAAAATTACACCGTGAGTGGTCGCTGTGTGCATGTCCGCTGACTACTGTTCCACCCAGCGAAATACCGACAGGAAGGCGAAACGTGGTTATTCGATTTCGAGCGTCCCGCTCGACCCGGACTGGTCTGCTCCTTCGTCCCACTCTAGCTCGAACTCGACGCTGAGTTCGGCGGGGCCGCCTCCCGAAGACGTTTCGCGCTCGGCTTTCACTTCGAACGTCGGTTGTGCAGGCACCGCGAGCGACACTGACTGGTCGCCTGCGGCCAAGGTCATCTTCTCGCCAGCTTCCAGTTTCTCCGCGACCGTTCGGAGGTACGCGGCGACGTCGGCACGGGATTGGCGGCGCTCGGTTTTGAAGAGTACTTCTTCTGGCATAGTACCACAAACGCGCTCCACTGTCATATACGCGTCGTCCATTTGATACCGAACGAGAAGATTGCGAGTCCAGACGCGAACTTCCACCGAACTGCCGTGACGGGAGGTCGTGAAGCGACTCCGATGGGCCGTTATCTTCAATTCGTTCGAAAGCTTACTCTGTACGTCACCGATGTACGACCTGACTGGATTCCAACGTGACCTGCTCTACGTCATCGCCGGACTGGACGAACCGCACGGTCTCGCCATCAAAGACGAACTCGAAGCGTACTACGAGAAAGAGATTCACCACGGCCGACTGTATCCAAACCTCGACACCTTGGTGGACAAGGGCCTCATCGAGAAAGGACAGCGCGACCGCAGGACCAACTACTACACGCTGACCCGCCGCGGCACCCGCGAAATCGAGGCCCGACGGGAGTGGGAAGCCAAGTACGTCGACTTACCGGTCGAGGCGTAGTTCCAGACCGAAGACGCAGACACGTTGGATGGGCGTGGGGGAACCGGGGAGTCAGACCGACGAACGAGCGAGAAGCACGCGCGAAAGGAGGGAGAGAAAGCGAGAGCGCCAGACCGTTACGACTCCGGCGTTCCCGGACCAGTCGGCGACCGAGGCGTGTCGTCGGCCGGTTCCGAGTCGGTTATGGCGTCGCCAGTTCCGACCTCCCCGGCGTCTGTTTCGGCGGCTTTGCGGGCCGCGTCAGTTCGTGGGGTCTCGTCGCCGGTCGTCGTCTCGTTTACACCGGCCGTCTCGGTGCCCGTCGGTTCGAAGAGATAGGTCGGGTCCACGGCCCACGGCCGAATCGGTTCGCCCGCGATTAGCTCCGGGAGGACGATGCGGACGAAGTGGACGACCAGCACCAGAATCATCGGCCCGAGGAAGATGCCGTACCACCCGAACAACAGCGGACCGAAGATGTACGCCAGCATCACCATGCCGATGTGGAGGTCTCGCCCGGAGACGTACGGCCGCAACACGAGGTCGGGAATCGTGTCCACGACGACGAACGAGACGGCCGAGAACAGCGCGGGGAACCAGAGCAGTTCCGGACTCTCGACGGCGGAACGGATGCCGAGATATGCCGCTACGGGGAAGTAGACCAACTTCATGCCGACGACCGGGATGAGGCTGGCCGCGCCAGCGAGCAAGCCGATGAGCGTCGGATACGGAATCGCCAATGCAGGCGGCGCGACGAGGTTCACGAGGTTGTACGCCACTGCACCGATAGTGCCCGTCATCAGGGCGTTCAGGATGTTGCCGAAGAAGATGCTGTTGAAGTCGCGGTCCACCGCCCGAACGTAGGCTTCGAGGACGCCCCCATCGTCGGCGAACTGTCGGCGGGCGTACCGCGAGAACCGGTGGTCGTCCCGAAGCAGGTAGAACGCGATAGCTATCATCACGAACAGGTGAAGTAGACCCGTTCCGACCAGTCCGACGTACTGAAACGCAGAGGTGGCAATCTCGCGAACGACGTCGGTACTCCCGCCGGGGTTCGTCAGTATCTCGTTGGGCGTCTGTGCGACCGACGAGGCGTTGATGAACGGTTGAACCTGCGTCCAGAGTCCGTTGATGTCCGCCAGTGCGCCCTCGTTCTGCAGTCGCCGAACGACCTTCCCGAACTCCTGTAGCGCGATTGCGCCGGTGTAAATCATCAACAACAAGACCGGGAGTGCGAGCGTGAACAGTGCCGTCGCTGCAGCGAGACTCGCTGGCCGAACCTTTCGACGCAGTCGCCGATAGACGGGGCGCGTCGCGTAGTAGATGAAGACGCCGAAGACGAACGTCCCGATGAACGAGTGGACGACGAACAAGACGGCCGCTGCCAACGCGAGTCCGAAGCACCACCAACCGACGCGCGAGCGATCTACGTTCCAGCCGTCAACCATAACGCTGTCACTGTCACCGCGCGACAAAAAGGTTCGTCTCCTGATGTCAATCGAAGTCGCTGGCGTCGGATTCTTGCACGTGACTCTGGCACGTCAATCGACATCATTTTCCGGGAGGAATCGGCGATTAGGGAGTACTATTTATGCCTACATACCGTAGGTCGAACAGTGCCGGGCTTGTTCGACTTTCTGACGAGTGCGCCGCTGAACAATCAGGTCGTCCGTATCGCCTTAGCGGGTGCGCTGGGATTGTTCCTCGGCCTCGAACGGGAGTGGTCCCACAAGCCTGCAGGGGTGCGGACGTTCACCCTCATCAGCCTGCTCGGAGCGGTCTTCACGCTGCTCGACCGTGACGTGTTGCTCGCGCTCGGCGGACTGCTCGTCATCGTCCAAGGAATCTTGCTCGCAGTGCAGGGTCTCACCGAAGACGAAGAAGGACTCTCGCTGACCACCTCCGTCTCGATGCTGGTCGCGTTCGGCGTCGGCGCGCTCGTGATGGAAGGCTACACGGTCGTGAGCGTCTCCGTCGCGGTACTGTCGTCGCTGTTGCTCGTGCTGAAGCGCGAGCTACACAGTTTCGCGTGGGGACTCTCCCGCGAGGAACTCCGCTCGGCGGTGGAGTTCGCAATCCTCGCGTTCGTCATCTATCCGCTGTTGCCCGCCGAGGAACTGGCGTTCGGCATCGAACCGCGAGTCGTCTGGCTGATGGTCGTCACAGTGGCGGGCATCGGCATCGTCAACTACGCCGTCGTCGAGACCTACGGCGGTCGCGGCATCGCAGTCACGGGCTTCTTCGGTGGTCTCGCGTCCTCGACTGCGGTCGTCGGGACGATGCTCGACCACGTGAGACAGCGCCCGCAAGCGAGTTCCTACGGCGTCGCGGCCATCCTGCTTGCGGACGCCGCGATGGCGGTGCGGAACCTCGGTATCGCGCTGGCGTTCACCGTCACGAGCGACATGCCGATTCTCTACGGCGCGGTGTTGCCGCTCGGGGCGGTCATTTTTGGGAGCGTCGCCATCGCGGCCTACACCGCTGACTGGTCCGAGAACATCGATATCGACCTCGAAAGCCCGTTCTCGATGCGCAACGCACTCGGGTTCGGTGCCATCTTCCTGTTCGTCATCGCTGGCGGCGCGGCGGCCCAACAGCAGTTCGGCTCTGCGGGGTTCTACGTGACTGCGCTGCTGTCGGGACTCGTATCGAGTGCCGGTGCGACTTCCTCGGCAGTCGTGCTGTACCGCGGTGGCTCCATCGGCCAGAGTACGGCCGTCATCGCCATCTTGTTGGCGACGGCGTCCTCCATTGCCGTGAAGGCCGCGCTGACGCTCTCTGCTCCGAACCGTTCGTTCGCCTACCGAGTCGCCGCGTGGAGCGGCGTGCTGTTGGCGGCGGCGAGCGGGGCCGCGCTCGTCGCTACCGTGTAAAGCGGTTTGACAATTTTTGCCCGAACCACAACGAACCGCTTAAAACGGGGTCTTCCATACTCGGTGACATGGACCGAGACACCGCCGAACCGACCGTCGAGCGGATGCCGGGCAAACGAGCGAGCGAGTGGTCGGAGTACCACCACCAGTTCTCCGCACCGAGTACCTACGTCTACGACTTCGTCTGGGACTACATGGAAGACGCGGAGGGGCCGTTCTGTACCGACGTGGACGGCAACGTCCTCATGGACTTCACGAGCCACGTCGCGGCCGCACCGCTGGGGTACAACAACCCCAAAATCATGGACAAGATGGACGAGTTCGAGCTTCCGGATCCCACCAAAATCGCGGGACAGGACTTCTACGCGGCGGGTGGCTGGCCGCCGGAAGAGCCCGAGTTCCCCGGCCCGACGCAACTGATGGACCGCCTGACCGATCTGACGAGTCACTACGACATGGACACTGTCTTCCTCTCTAACTCTGGCGCGGAAGCGGTCGAAAACGCCATCAAAATCTGCTACGCGAGCGGTGGCCACCGTGCGTTCACCTTCGACGGCGCGTTCCACGGCCGCACGCTCGGGGCACTCTCGCTGAACCGCTCGAAGCGGGTCCATCGACAGGGCTACCCCGAAATCGGCGGCGTCGTCTCGCTCCCCTACCCCTCGACGGAGGCGGAGTACGAAGAGAAGTGGCTGACCGACGGCCCCGGCGGCAACGTCCTCGCCGACAAGTTCGACGACAGTCAGGGAATTCTCGACCCACAAGAGGTTGCCTACGTCATCATGGAACCCGTGCAAGGCGAAGGCGGCTACCGAACCCCGCACGATGGATTCGTCAGTGACCTCGCCGATATCCGCGCGGAGTTCGACCTGAACGTCATCGCCGACGAGATTCAGGCCGGGATGGGCCGCACTGGGAAGATGTGGGCCATCGACCACCTTGACCTCGAACCGGACGTAATCACCTCTGCGAAGGGTCTGCGCGTCGGTGCGACCATCTCGCGCAAGGACGTGTTCCCGGAAGAGAAGGGCCGACTCTCCTCGACGTGGGGCGCGGGCGACATCGTCTCCGCACTACAGGGCGCGCTCACCATCGACGCAATCGAAGAGTACGACCTGCTCGACAACGTCACCGAGCGCGGCCGCCAGATGCGTGAACTGCTCGAAGACGCCGAATTGCCGAACGTCATCGACGTGCGCGGCGCGGGCCTGATGCTCGCCGTCGAGTTCGACACCAAAGACCGGCGCGAGGCAGTCGTGGACGCCGCGATGAAGCGCGGCCTGCTGACGCTGGGTTGTGGCTACAAGACGCTCCGCCTGCTCCCGCCGCTCGACGTGACCGAGCGCGAAATCGACCTCGCGTTCGACCTCTTCGCGAGTGCGGTCGAAGACGTGGCTTAGGGCGGGGAGTTTCGGGTTCCTTCTATTTCGCTGGCTTGCTCTGGAGAGACACGATACTACTCAGACCACCCGGCGCGCGCTGGCGCGACCGCAGAGCGTGTCGCGCTAACTTCGCGCGAGGGACGAGGACCACAACGCGGACGACGCGACTCGTCGCGTCGTCCGAACCTGAGGACCGCAGTCGGTTGGGGAGGGTGTGGCTGCTGCGGTTGCGGTGCGGTCTCTCCTCGGTTTCGGGAGTAGCTAGTTTCACTGCTGATTTTGCCAACTAAGCCAACTCAGCCAATTCAGCCGATTCAGCCAATTCAACATCACTTCTTCCTCGAAAGACCCCGTCCGTTCACGGCGCGAAGCGCCGTTATCTCGGGAGAGCTTTGCTCTCCCGGTGGTCGCGGTCGTTCTGCGGGATATTTTGGCCTCTCCCCACAGCACGACCAACATAGTAGCCCGTAGAAGCAACCACGTGAACGCGAGCGTCCGGCCCCTTTCAGTCTCGCGAGCGAAGTGAGTGGGAAGTCGAAAGACGCGCTCGGCGCGTCTTTCGGTAGTCCCACCCTGTTGGTTGAGTAGGCAGGCCAAAGCAGACCCCTTTCCGACCACTCCCGTCACACCTCCCTCAAGATTGATAGTGTAGAAAACACATACAGCTATCATGTACGAACTCAGCGACTCGCTTCGGGAGGACCCACCTCCCATCGCTCGCCTCCTTCGAGCAATCGAGACGCCGTACGCTGGCGCGCTCGGCATCCTCACTGTCGTCGCTGTCGTTGCACTCCCGCACCCACTGCCCGAACTCCACCCCGGCGTCTACACCGTGGTCGGTCTCGCCGAGGGCGTCGGCCTTGCAGTCGCCGCGGAGAACCTGCTGTGGCGGCCCACGAAGTCCTTCGACGCCCCGCGAGCAGTCAGAAAGATTCTCGCCGTCGTCGCCGCAATCGCCGTCTTCGTCAGTGCCATGGTCGTGCTCGGAGTCACGCTCGAACTCCGCGATTGGGCGCTTCTGGCCGGGTTCGCCGTCGCGGTGCCCGCCGCGCTGACCGGCATCGACTACCTGAAAGCACGGGTTCGGCGGGACCTGCTCACCTAATTTCGACCGCCAACGTGACCCTTTAGTCGGCGCGTCTACTTCTCACACGCTATGAGTCAACTCGCGGCACGGGACCCGTACACGACCAGTTTCGAAGCCGAGGTGACGAGCACCGACGAGCGTGCGGTTACGCTCGACGAGACCTACTTCTACGCCGAGAGCGGCGGACAACCAGCAGACCGTGGCAACCTCGCCGGAATCGAAGTCGAACACGTCGAAAAGCAGGGCAGGGGAATCGTCCACCATCTCGCAGACGCCCCCGAGTTCGAGGTGGGCGACACAGTGCAGGCCCAAATCGACCCCGAGTTCAGGACCTACGCGATGCGCGCCCATACGGCGAGTCACGTCCTCTACGGTGCAGGGAGAAGACTCCTCTCCGACCTCGGCTACGGCGGGTTCGACATCGGCGCGGAGAAGGTCCGCGTCGATTTCACCACCTCGACGGACATCGACGACGAGACGCTGGTCGAACTCGAACGACTCACGAACCGCGCAGTCTGGGACTCCCTCTCGGTCACGTGGGAGGAAATCTCCGAGGAGGCCGCCAGAGACCGCGAAGACATCGCGTTCAACACCAAGACAGAGGAGGGCGTGATGAGCGACTCCGACATGGTCCGCGTCGTGGACATCGACGGCTGGGACGTGGCGGCCTGCGGCGGCACGCACGTCGAGAACACCCGCGAAATCGGTCCCGTTACGGTTCTCTCGCGGTCTAATCCCGGTGAGGGTCTCACCCGCGTCGAGTTTGCAGTCGGTCCCGCCGCGATTCGCCGCAGAGCCGAGGACGCCCGCGCCGCCCGCGAGGCCGCCCAGACACTGGACGTTGGCGTCTCCGACCTCCCGGAAGCCGCCACGCGGGCGAGCGACGACATCGAGCGACTGGAGAGCGACCTCCAAGACGCGAAGTCGGAGGTGCTAGACGCCCGCCTCGCGGACCTCCGGAACGACCCCGTGGAGCGCGAGGACGGCAGTCACTGGCTAGTCGGCACCGTCGCCGACTTCGGACCGAACGAAGTGGGTGAGCGAGCGAAAGAACTGGTCGGTGAATCAGCGGACAGTGGCGCCACAGCGGTAGTCCTGACGGGACAAGACGGCGCGACCTTCGTCGTCGCCGCGACCGGTGGCGACCCAGAAGCAGGCGATATCGTAGACGACGTGACGGAGGAATTCGGCGGTGGAGGCGGCGGCAGTCCGACGTTCGCACAGGGCGGCGGACTTGACGCGGACCCCGAAGCGGTCGTCTCGTATCTTCGGGAGTAAGACAGGAAGAAACGAGACACTCAGACGCCGTTCTCAGAACAGACGACGTAGACGGTTCCATCGCTGTGAGAACCACCCATCGGTTGCACGACGAGACCGTGGTCGTCGGCGATTTCCTGAAGTCGCTGGGGAGGATTTCTGGGTCGGTGGGGACGCATGTGATACCGACTCGCCGGGCGAATCTACCCCTCAGCGTCTCCGGTTCGGGGTAGTCGTACTCGATTTGACCGTCGAGTATCGGATTCGCCGACTCCGGGTCCGAAATCTCGAAGTCGTAGCCAGCCTCGCGCAGGTCGTCTCGGGCGGCCTCCAAATCGGTCGGCACGCGAGAGAGTAGCGGCCGAACTGACAAAAATCCGTTCCGCGGCCGCCCGGAAAAGGGGCAACTTTTTCCACGCACTCCTCAACAACGCGAGTATGAACCTCTCCGACGAACAGCGAGCAATCCGGGACGTAGTCCGGGAGTTCGCCGTCGAGGAAATCCGCCCGACTGCCGAGGAAGCAGACCGCGAACAGTCGTTCCCCGAGGAGGTCTGGGACGGACTCGCGGAACTGGACATGACGGGGATGACCGTCCCCGAAGAGTACGGCGGTCTGGACGTAGACACGCTGACCTACAGCGTCGTCAACGAAGAAGTCGCCTACGGCATGCTGTCGGTCGCGACGGCCCTCTCGGTTCACTGCCTCGCCACCTCCTGCATCGCGGAATTCGGCGACGAAGCCCAGAAGGAACGCTGGCTTCCCGAGATGGTCGATGGCCGACCCGTCGGCGCGTTCGCGCTCTCGGAGCCACAGGCCGGGTCGAACCCCGCCGAGATGACCACTGAAGCGAAGCGGGAGGGCGACGAGTACGTCATCAACGGCAAGAAGCAGTGGATTACGAACGGCAACCGCTCCGGCGTCGTCATCCTCTTCGCCAAGACCGACCGCGACGACCCGCGCTCGATTACGCAGTTCGTCGTGCCGAAAGATACGGACGGTCTGGAGGTCGGCAAGAAAGAAGACAAACTCGGTCTGCGCGCCAGCGACACGACCTCGCTCATCTTCGACGACGCCCGGATTCCCGCCGAGAACCGACTGACGGAGGAGGGCAAAGGTCTCTCTGCCGCGCTGTCGATTCTGACAGGCGGTCGCATCGGCATCGCTTCCCAATCGGTGGGTCTCGCCCAGTCGGCACTGGACGAGGCGATGGAGTACGCACAGGACCGCGAGCAGTTCGACAAGCCGATTGCGGAGATTCAGACCATCCGGCACAAACTCGCCGACATGCAGACGCAGGTGCAGGCGTCGCGCCTGCTGACCCGCGACGCCGCGCGCACCGACGACCGCGGCGAGAACCCCGAGATGGCCGCCAGCATGGCGAAGTACTTCGCCAGCGAGGCCGCGGTGGACGTGACCAACGAAGCGGTCCAGATTCACGGCGGCTACGGCTACACCACCGACTTCGACGTGGAGCGAATGTACCGCGATTCGAAGATTACGACCATCTACGAGGGCACCAGCGAGATTCAGAAGAAGGTCATCGCGCGGAAGTTGCTCGACTGACAGACGTTTTCGACCGAAGTTCCTTTGCGCACCCTCCACCTACGCCAATTCGTGACGAGAGACGTGTCTGCGGTCGTCTACGACTTGGACGGAACGCTGGTCCGCCTCGCGGTCGATTGGGAGGCCGTCGAGCGCGGACTGACCGAACTGCTCGAATCGGAGGGCATCGACGCCGAGCCACTGGGTTCGTGGACGTTGCTCTCGGCGGCCGAAGACGCCGGAATCGGCGAGGAAGCCGACGAACTCATCGCGGAGGCAGAGCGCGAAGGCGCGCGCGAGTCCAGTAGACTACCACTCGCGGACGAGTTGGGGGAGCGTGATGTCCCCGTGGGAGTTTGTTCGCTGAACCACGAGGACGCCGTCGAAATCGCGCTGGAGAAGCACGACTTGATGGGCGAGGTCGGAAGCGTGGTCGGTCGCGGGACTGTGCCCCATCGGAAACCGCACCCGCGAGCGTTGTTGGCCGCCGTGGAGGAGCTGGGCGTGGAAGCTGAAGAGGTGCTGTTCGTTGGCGATTCGAAGAGCGACGAGACGACCGCAGAGCGGGCGGGGACGAAGTTCGAGTGGGTGTAGCGGGGAAACATAGAACAGAACGCGCTCAGTAAATCGAACCATCGGAAACGCCCGGCGACCCATTCCACAGGGTGGGACTGAAAGGGGCCGTGCGCTAAACGAACCCCGACGAAGTAAGCACCGTAACGCAGTGAGGAGCGTGGTTCGAGAGAGCATCGCTCTCTCGTCATCACGAAAGACCCGTCGGGTCTTTCGAACGACAGCAAGTCGCGGGAGTTAGCGCACGGGGGCTTTCTAGGAGGTTACTACTGTGTCATGGTTTTTGCCATCGAAGTCGGTAGAGTCGAAGCTAGCTACACCCGATACCTAGAAGACCGCCCGCACAGCACCGCGAGAGCCACACCCTCCCCAGCCGATTCGCTCACGTCCATTCGCTCATCCCTCGCACGGAGATGGCGTGACACGAGGTCACGCCAGCGCGCGCCAAACCGAAACCAGGTCTCTCGAAACAGACCAAACGTTCCCGAACACTCTCACGCCACGTTCTCTTCCTTTCGGGCGTACAGAAACACGCCCACAGCCACGATAAACCAGACGAGCGCGCCGACCCGAACCGCGAACGACACCCGAGAGGCCCATGTCGGTAGCGAGACGCCAGTCGCAACTGCGAGCAGGGCGACGATTGGCGCGCCGACGACGATGGTGAGGACGAAGGTCGTCTGCATGACCCACCCGTAATCGACGCCTTCGGGGTCGTGAGACTCGACTGGCTCTGGCACAGTTCGAAGGCAGGCCCCGCAGAGCTTAAATGTGCACGATGCGCTGTGCGGCGAGGAGTTCGGCGAGAATTCCGACAACCCGAACGTTCATCGGTCCCGCGTCCGATGGTGTGGACGTGCCCGGTCCCCGCCTCGCCCGTCTCCTCACACTGGTAGCCGTCGTCTCGGCGCTTCTCGCCCCCGTTTCGGCGGCGACGCCAGCGACGCCGACCTCCGCAACGACCGCCGAGACAGTCTCGCAGTCGAACCCGACGGTCACCGAACAGGTCCACGTCGAGCGGACAAACGGCGGCGTGACGCTCACCTACAGCTACGACTTGCCGTCGAACGTCCACGGCTTGGGCGTCCAGTTCCCGCACAACGACGCCAGTATCGTCTCTGTCACCGGCTTCGAGCGGTCCGGACAACGCCTCACGTGGGACGAGCGGACCGACGCGCCGAAGATTCGATTACAACTCTCGCCCACGAGCGAGCAGTTCGGACCCTGGAAGTCGGCGATTTCTCGCGAGAACTGGACGTTCCTCAAGATACCCCGACCGGCAGTGAGTTGGTCGTACACCGGTGGCGAGCCGAGCGTCGAACGGACGACGGCGCTCGCCAGTGAGGGCATCGCAACTGCACAGATGGCGTACTTCGGTCCGGTCGAGATGGCGACCCAGAACGCAGGCGGGACGACGTTCCGACTGGTCGTCCCCCACGAGGCGAGCGTAGACGTGAGTCGAGACACCGCACTGGAGACGCTGACCGACGCCAGCACTGCCTTCGATTCGGGAGCGAGCGAAGGGACCGTGACCGCGTTCGTCCTCCCCTCCGAGGGTATCGAGACGAGCGTCGGCGGGCAAGCGTTCGGCCAGAGTTTCTGGGTGCGTGACGACGCCGACATCGACGCCAACAACCCGTGGGTCCACGAGTTCGTCCACACTCGCCAGCAGTTCCGGACCACCTCGGAGTTCCGCTGGTTCACCGAGGCAAGCGCGACCTACTACGCGGCAGTGTTGACCATCCACGAGAAGCCCTCGCTGTACGGCGAGGCGGCGGGGACGATTCGAGACGTCGAGACGCCGACTGCGACGCTTGCCCGCCCGGAGTCGTGGCCGTCTGCCCGAACGCCGTACCAACAGGGCGCGCGCTTGCTGGCGGCACTCGACGCGAGGATTCGGACTGAAACGAACGGTTCGAAGACTCTCACTGCCGTCTTCCGGCGACTGAACGAACGAGCCGAGGACAGTAGCGGTCGGCTCTCGACCAGCGACTTCCAGCGGGCCGTCGAGGCAGTCGCCGGGCGCGACCTCTCGGCGTGGCTCCGGCCGTACCTCTACGAAGAACGACTCGCGCCGGTTCCGAACTCGCCGTACACCTACACGCTCGGGGAGACTGGCGACCCGGACGGAGACGGACTCAGAAACGACGCCGAGCGCCATCTCGGTAGTCACCCGTTCAAGAGTGACAGCGACTACGACCAACTCGACGACGGCCGCGAACGAGAGTTGGGAAGCGACCCCACGAAAATCGACACCGACGGCGACTGGATTCCCGACAGCGTCGAGGAGTTCGTCGGCACGAGTCCGGTGTCCGGTACGGGCGTCCTCGGATTCTTGGGTGCACTCGTGACGACGCTGTTCTGGGGTACTATCGACTTGTTAACCTCGCTGTTCTGAGCGGACGGGGCGTCTCGAACCGGACGATACGTCTCCGAACCGAACACGTTTAATCGCGGGCGTGAGAGAACCAGCCATGGCGACGACCGTTCAGGACCTCGCGGCGATGGCGGGCGAGGAACCGATTACGATGCTGACCGCGTACGACGCGCCGACCGCCGCAATCGTAGACGAGGCGGACGTAGACGTGATTCTCGTCGGCGACAGCATGGGCAACGCCGTGTTGGGCTACGACTCGACGCTCCCAGTCACTGTCGATGAGATGCAGAGTCGAACCGCGGCAGTCGCTCGTGCGACAGAGGACGCGATGGTCGTGGCGGACATGCCCTTCCTGAGCTACGGCGTGGACGAAGCCGATGCCATCGAACACTGCGGGACGATGCTCAAGGAAGCCGACGCGAACGCCGTCAAGTTAGAGAGCGGCCCCCACACCGTCGAGTTGACCCAACGGCTCGTAGAGCTGGGCATCCCCGTGATGGCGCACCTCGGACTGACACCTCAGCGTGTGAATCAACTCGGCGGCTACTTCCGGCAGGGCACCGACGAGGAGAGCGCGAGCGAGATGCTGGAACTGGCGAAGGCCCACGAGGAGGCCGGAGCCTTCTCGCTCGTCCTCGAACACGTCCCGGCGAACGTCGCTTCCCAGATTACCGACGCCATCGACATCCCGACCATCGGCATAGGTGCAGGCCCAGACACCGACGGGCAAGTGCTGGTCCTCAACGACATCATGGGTCTGAGCGACCGGAGTCCGTACTTCTCCGAGCAGTTCGCGGACGTGAAAAGCGAGATGGAGCGTGCGATAACGGGGTTCCGCGACGCCGTCGAGTCGGGCGAGTTCCCCGCCGAAGCGCACAGTTACAGTGAAGACGAGATAGACGACATCTACTGAGCAGTCGCGTCTTCCTTCTCGGCCACCGTAGTCTCTGGCGCACCCAACAGATACCCACCGAATGCGACCAGCCACAGCATCACCGGGTAGACTATCATCCGTTCGGTCCCGCCGTGTCCGATGGGTCCGAACGCCGCCGCGTTTCCGGCGTCACCAATTGCCATCAGGACGACGAAGACGAGACCGACCCCGCCCGCGAGTATCGACATGGCCCTCATCGCGCCGGAGAGGCGCGTCGCGCTGGCGAGCGCCTGCACGTTGAAGAACAGGAACGCGAGGAGCGCGAACAGACCGTGGAGTCCGCCGGTGTCGAGCGGGAATAGGCCAGCACCGACTGCTCCGAGACCCGCGAGCGCGAAGACGGCCAGAATCCACCGCGCGCCGTGCGTTCGGTAGAAGAAGTAGCCGCCGAGCAAGTTCAAGACGCCGACGGCGACCAGCGAGACGTTGAACAGGAGTGCAGTCTCGGGGACGACACCGAGGTCACTGATTGCGCCGCCGCCGAAGTCGTAGTTCGGAGCTATCGCCGCCGCGAGCATGAGTATCGTCATGAACTGGGCAGCGAGCGCGATAAAAAGTATTCCCGCGCGTCGCTGGTTCACCGCAGTCGTTTCGCCGAGTATCTGAGCAGTGCGGTCGTACGTTGTAGTCTCCCCCATGAATGTGTCACCGACAAAGTGAACGACACGAGTCGATATAACCAGCGAGGGTCGCTCTCGTCTCGTGAGAACGAGGGGGCGCGGGCGACGACCGAGCAACGGAATCGCTACTCGACGAGTTCGAGGAGTCGCTCCGCATTTCGAACTTTCTGGTCGATGCGACCACAGTGAGATTTGACCGTCCCGACTTGCATGCCGAGTTCGTCGCCGATTTGCTCTTGGGTGTGTCCGGCCATCCGGAGCGTCTGGACCGTGGCTTGTCGGTCCGAGAGTCCCGCCCGTACCAGTTCGGCGACCGTCCGGGAGGGCATCACGAGCGCGTGGAGCGAATCGGACTCGTCCGATTCCCGTTCGCTATCGCCGTTTTCATCGACTTCGCGGGCGTACTCGGCGTGCGCAGTCATCGCGGCTTCACGGAGTTCCTCGGAGAACTCCAACCGTTTGGCCATCTGGTCCCACTGTGCGGAATCGACGTAGATGACTTCGGTGAGTCCCTGTTCGGTGACGACCGGCGGTCGGTCGGGGTTCTCCGCGGCGTAGTGCTGGAGAATAGCGTCGCCACCGTCCAGCAGGTCCTCGTAAATCGTCGCCAGTGCGTCGGCGAGTTCTGACTGGTCGATGTCGTGCTGGTCAGAACTCTCTGCGACGACGTGTGTAGGAACGGGCGACCCAGTGGCGAGTAGTTGGCCTGTCATCGTAGCTGTCGCTACGAGTCAGGTCCGTATGTAGTTTACGTATATTGTGAACTTATCTTCTCCACTACTCACTCCAAGTCGTCCAGAAACTCCCGAATCGCCGTGTTGAACCCTTCTGGTTCTTCGAGCATGGCCAAATGAGCCGCGCCCAGTACCTCCCGATATCGGCAGTCGGGGATTTCGGCAGCGAGTCGTTCGTGGTACTCCGGCGGCGTGAGGTGGTCGTGTTCGCCGACGACGGCGAGCGTCGGCACGTCGATGTCCTCTAATTTGTCGCGCACGTCGAAGTCGTGGCACGAGACGAAGTCCCGGAGCGTTGTGCGCTGGCCGACGCGTTTCATCGACTCGGTCGATAGCTGGACGTACCGCGAGTCGGCGTCGTGGAAGAGCCTGTCCGGGCCGTGGAGGAACTCGATTGCGCGGTCGAAGTCCGACTGAAGCCACTCCAAGAGGTCGTCCAGCACCGGGAGTTTCGCGCCGGTGCCCGCCAACACGAGCGCGTCGAACTCGTGGTCGCGTTCGATGACGAGTTGCTGGGCGACCGCACCGCCGAGCGAGTTGCCGACGAGGACCCCGGCGTCTGTCTCCTCGGCGACGGCCAGCACGTCGTCCACGTAGGCGGCGCGCGTCTCGTAGCCTGCGTCGGCGTCGATGTCGTCGGACTCGCCGTGGCCACTCAAGTCGAGTGCGACGACCGGGCGGTCGCTCGACAGGCGACCGAGTTGGCCCTTCCAGACTTCGTGGGTACCGCCAGACCCGTGGACGAACAGCAACGGGGACTCCTCGCCGCCTCGGTCGGCGAGTCGGTACGCGGTCGTCCGTCCGTGGTGTGTAACCGTTTCCATGCCCTCGCGTTCGCGTGCGTGTGACAAAAAGGTCCGGTAGGTCAGGTCTGCCTCCAGCCTGAACCGCAATTTGCGTCGTTTGGTAGAACCCCACCGCAGTCACGTGATTCGCCAGGAAAAGATTTAAGTACTAGAACGCCTAACCATAGGTTAGGACAAAGATGTCATTGAAACAGGTTGGCGAGCGCGAAGACGTCTTCGCACGCCACTACAAGTACGACGAAGCGGAAGTCATCGTGGCCGACTTCGGTGCCACCGAAGAAGAGGCTTCAGTCGATATTCTCGAAGACACCGCAATCGTCGTCTTCGAGGACGAGGACTCCCGTCAGCTAGAACTGGAACTCCCCAAGGGGGAGGCGGAAGCGTTTATGACTAACGGCGTCCTTACTATTACGGTGAACCAATGAAGCTTACTGTCAAACCACTTAAACAAAAAGACGCGGGGCGCGGACTCGCCGCCATCGACCGGCGGTCGATGCAGGAACTCGGCGTCGAGAACGGCGACTACATCGTCATCGAGGGCAAAAAGCAGGGCCGCGCGGTCGCTCGCGTCTGGCCGGGCTACCCCGAGGACGAAGGTCGCGGCGTCGTGCGCATCGACGGCCAACTCCGCCAAGAGGCGGGCGTCGGTATCGACGACAAAGTGACGATTGACACCGCGGACGTGAAACCCGCGAACACGGTCACTATCGCACTGCCCCAGAATCTCCAGATTCGGGGCAACATCGCACCCCACATTCGCGACAAACTCAGTGGGCAAGCGATTACCAAAGGGCAGAACGTTCCATTTGGCTTCGGCCTGATGGGCATGGGTTCTGGCCAGTCCATCCCGCTGAGGATCGCCGAGACGAATCCCGAGGGCACGGTCGTCGTGACCGACTCGACGGACATCAACATCAGCGAACGCCCCGCCGAAGAGGTCGCATCGGGCGGTGCGACCGGTGGTGACGGCGCGCCGAGCGTCACCTACGAGGACATCGGCGGACTCGAAGGCGAACTCGAACAAGTTCGTGAGATGATCGAGTTGCCGATGCGCCACCCCGAACTGTTCAGCAGGTTGGGCATCGACCCGCCGAAGGGCGTCATGCTCCACGGGCCGCCGGGCACCGGTAAGACCCTGATGGCGAAGGCCGTCGCCAACGAAATCGACGCGCACTTCCAGACCATCTCGGGTCCCGAAATCATGAGCAAGTACTACGGGGAAAGTGAGGAGCAACTGCGCGAGGTGTTCGAGGAAGCAGAGCAGAACGCCCCCGCAATCGTCTTCATCGACGAATTGGACTCCATCGCGCCCAAACGTGAGGAGGCGGGTGGCGACGTGGAACGCCGCGTCGTCGCGCAACTGCTCTCGCTCATGGACGGCCTCGAAGAGCGCGGGGAAGTCACCGTCATCGCCGCCACGAACCGCGTGGACGCCGTGGACCCCGCACTCCGTCGGCCCGGTCGCTTCGACCGCGAAATCGAGATTGGTGTGCCAGACCGCGACGGCCGCCTCGAAATCATGCAGGTCCACACGCGCGGGATGCCCCTCGCGGACGGCATCGAACTAGAGGAGTACGCCGACAACACCCACGGCTTCGTCGGTGCCGACCTCGAAAACCTCGCCAAAGAGTCGGCGATGAACGCGCTCCGGCGCATCCGTCCCGAAATCGACCTCGATTCGGAGGAGATTCCGGCAGACGTACTCGACCAACTACAAGTCACCGAGAAGGACTTCAAAGAGGCGCTAAAGGGCATCGAACCCTCCGCGCTCCGCGAGGTGTTCGTGGAAGTCCCCGACGTGACGTGGGAGCAGGTCGGTGGCCTCGAAGACACCAAAGAGCGCCTCCGAGAGACCATCCAGTGGCCGCTGGACTACCCCGAGGTGTTCGAAGCACTCGACATGCAGGCCGCGAAGGGCGTACTGATGTACGGCCCACCGGGCACGGGCAAGACCCTGATGGCGAAGGCCGTCGCCAACGAGAGCGACAGCAACTTCATCTCGATCAAGGGTCCCGAACTGCTCAGCAAGTGGGTCGGCGAGTCCGAAAAAGGAGTCCGGGAAGTATTCAGCAAGGCCCGCGAGAACGCCCCGACGGTGGTGTTCTTCGACGAAATCGACTCTATCGCTACCGAGCGCGGCAGTGGTAGCGGCGGCGGGTCGCAGGTCGGCGAGCGCGTCGTCTCGCAACTGCTGACGGAACTCGACGGCCTCGAAGAACTCGAAGACGTGGTCGTCATCGCCACCTCGAACCGGCCGGACCTCATCGACAACGCACTCCTGCGTCCGGGTCGTCTGGACCGCCACGTCCACGTGCCGGTGCCCGACGAGGACGCCCGCAGAGCGATCTTCGAGGTTCACACCCGCAACAAGCCGCTGGCCGAGGACGTTGACCTCGACTTCCTCGCCGCGGAGACCGAGGGCTTCGTCGGTGCCGACATCGAGGCGCTTACTCGTGAGGCCGCGATGGCCGCGAGTCGGGAGTTCGTCACGAGCGTGGACCCCGAAGACATCGGCGAGAGCGTCGGGAACGTCCGCATCAGTGCCGAGCACTTCGAACAAGCACTGGACGAAATCAACGCCAGCGTGACCGAGGAGACGAAAGAACGCTACGACGAAATCGAAGAGCGCTTCGAGAGCGCCGAACCCGAGCAGGAAGAGGACCAACTGGGCAGAACCTTCCAGTGAAACTTTTGCTGCGGTCGAGCGCGTAGCGCTCTCCCTGGCAAAATTTTCATGAAATACACTGCGTCACCCGCGCCAGAGCGCGCTACGCGCGCTCTTCTGCGGGTTCCTTGCTCCACTCGCTTCGAAGCGCGCAGAGTGCGCCTCATTCGCTCGCGGTGAGTGCACTATTTTTAACCGTACGACCAACGAGTGAAGAGCCGTAATTCGTTATTCCCCGCCGTCCAGACTATTCCTGATTGCGACTAGCTCGGTGAGAATCCCCAGCAGGAGAAGCGCGACGACACCGAGTAGCAACTCGTTGGTGAAGACGCTCAGAGCGATGATGACGAGGACTGCGATGAACTGCGGCGGGGAGAGTTCAGTCGGCATACAGTTCGTTCCAATCACCCAACAAATAGATGTTTCGAGGCCGCGCCGTTAGGCACCCGGAACGAAGTGTGTAACGTCCAGCGTTTCGAGGACGAGCCACGTGACGAAGAGGCCGTAGAGGCCGAGGAGGATGTACGACTCCCGCGCGGAGAGGTGGAGTTCCGTACGGAGCATAGCGAAGACGACGACCGTCGCCACCGTCAGAAAGCCCATCATCGGGATGGCGACGGAGAAGTTGATGACCGCAGTTCCGGCGACGATGATGCCCGCGGGAACCGCGACGAGCAAGTCGAAGACGTTGCTCCCGAGGACGTTCGCGAGACTTGTGACGCCCTCGTCGTTCTTCGCCGCGCGGACGCTGACCAGCGTGTCCGGCAGACTCGTCCCGGCGGCGACGATGGTTAGCCCCCAGATGAAACTCGGGACGCCGGTCATGTCGCGGAAGCCGAGCGCCGACAGGACCAGCATCTCGACGGCGACGGCGATGAGGACGAGACTCACCGCGAGGTACGCCCACTGACGAATCGGGTTGATGTCCTCGGGCGGCGTCTCGGCCTCGTGGTCCATCGTGTCGTGGTACTGCGTGAAAATGTAGACGCCGTAGAAACACAGCGGAATCATGGCGAGCGAGCGCGTCATCTCGCCGCCGATGCTGGCGGGGCCGTCGAGACTGACGGGGTTGTAGATGACCGCCAGCGCGAAGGTGATGACCAACACAGAGACGGCGACCATGTAGAACTGCGCCTCCTTGTAGACGACCGTCCGGTCGGCCTCCACGCCATCTGCGAGAATCCCCGACAGCGCCGGGATGACGAGCAAGTTGAACGTCGCGGAACCGACGATGGCCGCGACGCCGAGACCGAAGTCGCCGTGGAGCCACGTCGAGATGACCGCGCTCGACAGTTCGGGGAAACTCGACCCGATGGCGACGACGATTGCGCCCTGCACGGCTGCCGGGAGGCCGTAGTACGCCGACAACTGCTCGCTCGCGCTTTCGAGTAGGCCGCTTCCCTTCCAGACGACCGCGGTGCCGACGATTGCGAGGACGACGTTCATCAGTACCGGAGAGACCATGCTGTCCGGGCGTTCACACGCAGGCGTCTTAAATCGGGATATCGAGCCGTACAGCGAGGAAAATAGACTACTGTAACTCTTCGGCCGCGCCCTGTTCGACCAGCGGCACGGCGTTCTCGGCGGGCAACGTCACTACGTCTTCGTCCGCGAGTTCGTAGGTCCGCTCGTCTACACCGAAGATTTCGCCGACGTCGCTCGTGATGCGCACAGTCGTCCTGTCGTCGAGTCCCGAACTCGACTCCGACTCGTCGGGAGTCTGCTGGTCGGCGACTTCGTCGTCGCTCGCTCCGTCTCCGTTTCCAACAATCGCCGCGGCCTCCGCAGACGGCCTGTCAGCGTCGTCGCTCTCAGTGTCGGGACTCTCGGTGGTGGATGTAGCGTCGGCCGCGGGCGCGTCGTCTGTTGCCGACGCGGAGTCGGCGCTGGAGTCGCCACCGCCGCCCATCACGTCCGCAGCACTCACCTCTGCATCGGTCGGAGAGGTACCTTCCGGCGTCGAGTTGGCTTCAGTTCCAGCAGGCGTCGTCTCTGCTGGCGCGGGCGCATCGGTCGAAGCATCTGCGGACTCGTTGGTGGTCGAAACCACGTCACCGCCCAGCACGTCCAGCACCTCGGCTTTGTTCTCCTCGATTCGCTCGACCAGTTCGTTAAACAGGCGCTGTTCCTCGCTGGTGAGGCCCTCCTCGTCGGCGGGCATTCCGGCAGCGGCGAGACTCGCGCGCTTGACGACCTTCCCGACGCGCCGTTCGTAGACCGCCTCCACGACCTCTTCGGCGGTGTTGATTTCGTCGGTCAGTCGGTTGACCTCGGGGTCGTCGAACGGGTCCGCGGCTTGGTCTGCCGCCCGCTCGCGCTGGTCTTTCAACTCTGCGATGTAGCGGCCGACGTCGGAGTAGAACGACTCCCGCAGGTGCTGGAGGCTATCCTTCGACCGCTCCTTGCTCTGTACCGTGCGGAGTTCGTCTAGATTCATATGTTCACTCGCGACCCTTCTCGGCTCTGCCGCGCGCCATCAGGAAGACGGCCACGTACTCAGGAAGTGATACGTCACCCTCCGAGAGCGTAAAGGTTTCGTCGTTCAGTTCGACCACACCGCTCTCTGGCAGTTCGACCATCACGTCGTTACCGACGAAGGTGTCCGGAATCGCGTCTCTCAACGGGTCGAACGATTCGATTTCGTCCCGGTCGAGTCGCTTCACTTGGAGCGCGGTCCCGCCGTGGAGACTCCCCGGCAGGCGAATGAGTCGGTGGGTGTCGGTCGTCACCGGTTCGTCTATCGCTGCGCGCTGGCCGGACACCGTCTTCTCGGAGACTATCTTCACTAGCTGGCGGAGTCCCTGCCCGCCGCGCTCGATGTTCCCAGACTGTAAGGTCTCGTAGTCGTCGTGAACCGCACTCAAAATCGTCTCGGCGCGGCCCTCGCCGATGCGGTCGAACTCCTGAAGTCGTTCGAGGGCGTCGTCCTCGTCCATCTCTCTGAGTTCGTCAGCGATGGCGAGAACCTCGCGGTGGACGCGCCGCCCCCAACCGCCCTCGGTTGGGAGAACGCGCGCCGTCGTCGTCCCGCGCTGTTCGGTCTGGACGACCGACTCGTAGCCGACGCCGTCGCCGAGGACGTAGTTGACAATTTCGCGGCGTTCGTCGCGGTCCAGCTTTCGCACGCCCTCGTCTCGGACGTGAACGTGGTAGCCGCGGCCGCCGGAGAAGACGACGGTCATGTCGTCGAACCCGAAATCGACTTCGAGAATGTCGAGCAGTTTCTGTAGCTCGTCTTTACAGTCGGCGAGCATCTGGGCGTAGGAGTCGCCCTCGGGGTCCACACCGGGCAGGTGGTCGGCGTCCAAGTCGAAGACCAAATCGGAGTCGAACCAGCCTTTGTCGTCCATGTCGTCCGCGCCGGGGTCGTCGTAGCGGCCCGCCGAGAAGTAGACGTGGCGTGGCCGCTCGCGTTGGAGGAAGTCGCCGAGTTCACCGAGTTCGAGTAGCGACTGGTGACGAACCATCGTCGTCGGTCCACTCGTCCACGGGATGTACCCCCACTCGCGGTTGTCGGGGTCCGGCGGCGGCGAGATTTCGCTCCGCCGGTAGTAGTCCCGGAACCGGCCCCGGAGGTACGCTCGGGTGCGCTCTTCCATTCGTGTTCCGGCTAATTCGGGGCGACAATAAAGCGGTTTCCATCGCGGCCGTGGGTCGCTAGCGTCCTCGTGGGCCGTCTACCCACGCATGAAATCGGAGAGCTTCTTGGCGAGGCCGCCGCCATCTCCGAGTTTCAGGTAGTAGGCGTCGCCGCTGTCCTCGTAGTAGTTCTCGATGTGGCGCTTCACTTCGAAGCCCAGATGTTCGTAGAACCCGAGCGCGTTCTCGTTAGACGCTCGCGCGTGACAAGAGACCGTCTCGTTGTCCTCGGCGACCCGACCGACGAGTCGCTTGCCGACGCCTTCGCCGCGGAAGTCCGGCGAGGTAGCGAGAAAGAGAATGTAGCCGTCCCGGCGAACGGCGGCGAATCCCATCAACTCCGTGTCCGAGGACATCGTATCCGCGAACTCCGTGTCCGGGCCGCCGTTCTCCGCTTTCGGTGTGTCCGAGCGATCGGTAGAGTTCCCAGTATCGGTGGTCAGCAGGAGATGGACCGTCGAACGGCGGTAGGCATCGACGAAGAACCCGCGGCGCTGCTTGAGAACGCCCTCGTCGCGCCGGATGCGCTCTTTGAGTTGCCACGCCGCATCGACGTAGCTTTCGTCGCCCGGTCGGGCGACTTCCGATTCGACCTTGACGCTCACTAACGTGTCCGTAGGCGCGTCGCCAATATAATTCCACCGCCATACGTTGGCACGCGTCCAAAACCCTTTGAAGAGTCCCAGCATCGACAGACGTATGAGCTACGAACTGCGCGACCACACCGCCGACGTGGGGGTCGAAGCGACGGGGGCGACGCTCGGCGAGGTGTTCGCGGCGACAGCGGACGGTCTCGCAGGTGCGATGTGCGAGGACGTTCCCGAGACGGGCGAGCGCTTCGACGTGACGGTTCGCGCGGAGAGCAAGGAAGCGCTCCTGTTCGACTATCTGGACGAACTCATCTACCAGCGTGACGTGCGGGCGGTCCTCCCGGTCGAGAACGAAGTAGAAGTTCGAGAGGAAGCCGAGGACGACGAAAACGACCAGAGCGCGTGGGCCCTCGAAGGGAGCGCCCGCGGCGTGCCACTGGCCGAGATTACCGCGCGGGAAATCAAGGCCGTGACTTACTCCGAGATGGCCCTAGAGAAAGCAGATTCGGGATGGCGCGCGTACGTCGTCTTCGACGTGTGACCTCCGACGTGTGCCAGCGTCGATTCTACGTATCACTGGGGCAGGAAAACCTATTCTGATACCGACGGCGAACCCCCTCCTATGGACACATACGAAGCGGGCGACGTCACACTCCAGAAGGTACGGGAGTACGTTTGGGAGATTCCACGGGAAGGCGGGATGAACACGCCTGCGCGCGTCCTCGCCAGCGAAAGATTACTGGACGAAATTTCTGAGGACAAGACGCTCGAACAACTGAAGAACTCGACGCACCTGCCGGGGGTGACGAAGTACGCCATCTGCATGCCGGACGGCCATCAGGGGTACGGGTTCCCGGTCGGCGGTGTCGCCGGAATCGACACCGAAGACGGCTGTATTTCACCGGGAGCGGTCGGCTACGACATAAATTGTGGGGTGAGGATGATGCGGACGAATCTCTCGTACGACGACGTGCGCGGCCAGGAGGAGGAACTGGTCGAGTCGCTGTTCGCGAACGTTCCCTCCGGTCTCGGCGGTGGTGGGGTCGTCGAGAGCGACCTGGCTACCGTCGATGCAATCTTAGACCGCGGGATGGAGTGGGCGCTCGAAGAAGGCTACGCGGTCCCGGAGGACTTGGCCCACTGCGAGGATGAGGGCGTTCGCCACGACAGCGACCCGTCGAAAGTCTCCCAGAAGGCCAAAGACAGAGGCAAGAACCAAATCGGGAGTCTGGGGTCGGGCAACCACTTCCTCGAAGTCCAGCGCGTGACCGACACGTATCTGGACGACGTGGCGGAGGCGTACGGATTGGAAGAAGACCAAATCGTGGTCCTCATCCACTGCGGGAGCAGAGGGCTGGGCCATCAGGTCTGCACCGACTACTTGCGAAAAATCGAGAAAGCTCACGGCGGGTTGCTGTCGAAGTTGCCCGACAAGGAACTCGCGGCCGCACCCGCCGGGAGCCATCTCGCCGAAGACTACTACGACGCGATGTGTGCGGCCATCAACTTCGCGTGGGTGAACCGGCAACTCGTCATGCACCGCACCCGAAAAGTGTTCGAACGCGTCTTCGACGACGACTGGGAGTCGATGGGGATGGACCTGCTGTACGACGTGGCGCACAACATCGCGAAGAAGGAGATGCACACCATCGACGGGGAGGAGAAAGAACTCTACGTCCACCGCAAAGGGGCAACCAGAGCGTTCCCCGCCGGACATCCCGAAGTTCCGGGAACCTACCTCGACGTTGGCCAACCAATCATCATCCCCGGAAGCATGGGCGCGGGGAGCTACGTCCTCCGGGGTGGCGAAGCGTCGATGGACCTAACCTTCGGTTCCACTGCCCACGGCGCAGGGAGAGTGATGAGTCGCACGCAGGCCAAGAAGGACTACTGGGGTGGTGACGTGCAGGACGAGTTAGCGCAACAGCACATCTACGTGAAAGCCCAGAGCGGCGCGACAGTCGCGGAGGAAGCGCCGGGCGTCTACAAGGACGTAGACGAAGTCGTCCGCGTCTCGGACGCGCTCGGCATCGGCGACAAAGTCGCGCGGACGTTCCCGGTCTGTAATATCAAAGGATGACCAGTCGTGCCAACAGATAACTGAACGAACCTATCAGCAGGTGGATTTTTGTAGTGTCACGTACGTGTGGCGTACGAGTGTAGATGGCGAACGTCCGAGTGTTACTTGTAGACGACGACCCCGACCTCGCGGACCTCTCTGCGACGTATCTGGAGCGCGTTCGAGACGGGTTCGACGTGACTGTCGAGACGAATCCGGCGGCCGCGCTCGGCCGACTGGCCGACGAGCGCGTCGATTGCGTCGTCAGCGACTACGACATGCCCGAAATGGACGGCCTGACGTTTCTCGACGCCGTTCGAGACGACCATCCCACGCTCCCGTTCGTCCTGTTCACGGGCAAGGGAAGCGAGGAGATAGCGAGCGAGGCCATCTCGGCAGGCGTCACCGACTACCTCCAGAAGGAGTCCGGTTCCGACCAGTACGAAGTCCTCGCAAATCGCGTCGAGAACGCCGTCGAGCGCCAGCGCGCGGAAGCCCGCGCCGCGGAGTTGTCGCGGGTCAACGACGTCATCCGAGAAGTCCAGCGCGGACTCGTCTCGGCGGAGACCCGCGAAGAGGTCGAACGATTGGCCTGCGAGCGATTGACGCAGTCCGAGCCGTACGTCTTCGCGTGGGTCGGCGACCCCGACGACGACGGCGAAGTCCGACCGCGTGCCTCGGCGGGCGTCGGACAGTCGTACCTCGACGCGATTCAGTCCGACGCGGTCGATTCGACGGTGGGATGCGGACCCGCGAGCAGGGCGGTCCAGACCGGCGACTCGCAAGTCGTTGACGACCTCGACAGGGGCGAGGGAACCGGCGAGTGGCGCGAAGCCGCGACGGCCGTCGGCTTCCACTCCGTCGTCTGCGTCCCGCTCGTCCACGCCGACAGTTCCTACGGCGTCCTCTGCATCTACGCAGACAGGACCGAGGCGTTCGACCACCGAGAAGTGACCGTCCTCACGGAACTGGGTGAGACCGTCGCCAAGGCGATACACGCCGCCGAAACGCGCCGGACGCTGGCCGCGCGCGAGCGCGAACTCGACTTCTTCGAGCAAGTCGTCGAGGGCGTCGGCGTCGGCGTCGCGGCCTACGGGTCGGACGGCCAACTCGCGTACGTCAACGAGGCGTTCGCGTCGATGCTCGGCCTCGAACGACCGGCACTGCGCGACAGCGGTATCTGGAGTCTGACTCCGGAGTTCGACCGCGAGCGCACCGACGACTACTGGCAGTCGTTCGACCTCGGCGAGACGCGCCGCCGCGAGGTCGAGATGATACGAAGCGACGGGAGTCGGGTCCCAGTCGAGACCTCGACAACCTGTGTCGAAATCGACGACGACCGGTATCACGTCGGAACCATCTCGGACATCTCCGAGCGAACCAAACGACGCGCGGAACTCACCGAGAGCGAGCGGCGGTTCTCGGCCGTCTTCGAGGACCCCTCGTCGTTCATCGGCCTGCTGGAGACCGACGGCACTGTCGTCCGGGTCAACTCGACGGCGCTGTCGTTCGCCGACGTGACGAACGAGGACGTCGCGGGCGAGCAGTTCTGGGAGACGCCGTGGTGGGACCCGTACCCGAACCAGCAGTTGCGCTCGTACCTCGAAGCGGCCGCCGACGGCGAGTTCGTCCGGTTCGAGGCGGAGAACAGTGGCCCGGACGAAACGTCGGTCACGCTGGACGTCTCGATTCGGCCAGTGACTGGCGACGACGGGGAAGTGCAGAGCCTCATCGCGGAAGGCCGGGACATCACCGACCGAAAGCGACAGAAGCGTAAACTCGAACGGCAGAACGAGCGACTGGACGAGTTCGCCAGCGTCCTCAGCCACGACCTTCGCAACCCGCTGAACGTCGCACAGGGACGCGTCGAACTCGGCAAAGAGACCGGCGACACCGAGCATCTGGTCGCGGCGAGCGACGCGATAGACCGGATGGAAGCGCTCGTCGAGAGCGTACTGGAGTTCGCCCGACAGGGCCGCGTCGTCAGCGACCCCGACCCCGTCGAGTTGACCGCCGTCGCCGACGACGCGCGGGCCACCGCCGGGACCGACTCCGGGGTGGTCACGATAGCCGACGGCCTCGGGACGGTTCGGGCCGACCGAGAGCGGGTTCGAACGCTGTTCGAGAACTTGTTCCACAACGCTGTCGAGCACGGTGGCTCCGACGTCTCGCTGGTGGTCTCCCCACTCGAAGACGACGCGGGGTTCTACGTCGCCGACGACGGCACTGGCATCCCCGAGGGGGAGAGCGACACCGTCTTCGACCGGGGCTACTCGACCGCCGCCGACGGCACCGGGTTCGGACTCCCAATCGTCCAGAGCATCGCCGACTCACACGGCTGGTCACTTCGACTCTGCGAGAGCGAGTGGGGCGGCGTCCGCGTCGAAGTTCGAACCGAATGAAGTGTGGCGTCGCTGAATCCTACGTCTAGCCGTCCGAAACTGACTGGATGCTCGATAAGTTGAAGGTCGAATCGTCCGTCGGTACGCTGGATGAGCTTCCTCACTGCCCTCGTCGTCTTCGTCGTCGGTATCGTCTCGGGAACTATCGTCCGCTGGTTCGCGGGGCTGGCCGCCATCGTCGCGCTCGTGCTGGTCGTCCTCGGTTTCGCCACGCCAGACATCGCACTAGTGAACTACGTCGTGGAGCGGTACTACGTCGGCAACGAACTGCTGTTCCTCTCGGGATTACTGTTCGGTATCGACGCGAAACAGACGAAGGAAGTCGTCGTAGAGCGATAAGTCGTTGCGGTCGAACTACGGTTTGAAGTCGAACCGCGGCCCGTCCTCTTCCTCGTGGTCGGGAATCGAGGGGCCATCGACGGTCGGCGGCACGAACGACCGGTCCTTCGGGTCTACCTCTTCGCCGTCCTCGTACTTGACGAAGCTCAGGTAGTACACCTCGCCACAGCCTTCGCCCTCGGTTTCGTACCCACCACAGACTATTTCGACGCCGTCTACGTCTTCGTACTCCTCGTACGCGGCGGCGTACTCCCAGCCGTCGAGTGGCGTGGGCGTCACGCATTTGTCGGAGAGGTAGCCCTCGCGGTCCAGTGCCGCGACGGCTCCGCAGCGGGGACAGTAGTACCGGACCGGCACGGTCATTGTTAGCACTTCGAGCTACAGCTACTTATCCACCCCGGCCGCCCGAACAAGTCCAGCCGCAGGAACAGGTAGCACGGTCTCGTGGCCACTGCTCGATGAGCAAAACCTTTGGCCCGTCCGGGAGAGCACTTTGGTATGATAGACGAGACGGTCGAGGAGATTCGAGAGATGCAGACTCATAGCTCCTCCGTCGTCGCGGTGAAGGCCGCCCGCGCGCTCGCCGACTTGCTCGAACGCGAGTTCGCCTCCGTCGAGGAGTTCGAACGTGCACTCGAACGCAACTCTTCCGCGCTCCGACGTGCGAACCCCTCCCACGCGTCGCTGGTGACGACCCAGCGCGCCATCGCTTCGATGGTCACCGACGCCGAGGCGGAGACGGTTCCGGAGGCGAAGGAGGAACTCGAACGCGCCATCGAAGAGGTCGTCCAGCAGGTCGAAACTGCCAAGCGAAAGGCCGCGGACAACGCCGTCGAGTACTTCGAAGATGGGATGACCATCTTCACGCACGACTACTCCTCGACGGTGCTGGAAGCCATCGAGCAAGCAGTCAGCGACGGGACGTTCTTAGAGGTGTACGTCTCGGAGGCACGGCCGCGCTACCTCGGTCGCAAGACCGCCCGCGTGCTGGCGGAGATGGACCGCGTGAACGCCCACCTCGTCGTAGACGGGGCGTGCGGCCACTACCTTCCGGAGTGCGACCGCGTCTTCCTCGGCATGGACTGCGTGGTCGATGACACCCTCTACAACCGAGTCGGCACCTTCCCGCTGGCCGCGACTGCCGAGGAAGTAGACGTTCCAGTCACCGTCGTCGGTTCCTCGGCGAAACTCGTCGCCGAAGGATTCCGCTTCGAGAACGACTTCCGGTCGGGAAGCGAAGTTATCCGGGAACCCGCTGAAGGATTCTCCGTGGAGAACCCGGCCTACGACGCGACGCCGACGCGACTGCTCGACACCATCGTCACCGACGAGGGCGTTCGGGAACTGTAACGTAGAAGAAAGCTAGTCGCCGTGGCCGTCCTCGTGGAAGGATTTCGCCTCCTCGGGCGTCATCGTCTTCCACTCACCGTCTACTTTCACCTGCACCATTCCCTCCGGAATCTCGGCGTCTACTTCGGTGGTGTGTTCGTCTTTCAAGTGTTCGCGGTACTGCTCGCGGGCCGCCGCGGACGAGGGGGCGATAGCCGTCCAGCGACACCCCGGCTTCTCACAACGTAGGGGCATTCTCGTTCGCCGGAAGCCAGTGGTCGTTTAAAAGAGTTGCTAAACGCATTGAAGAAGAGTGAGCGACGATAGCAACCCGCAGTATCGGCCAGCGAGACCTACCACCGAAACCGCCCGACTAACCATTCTACAGGGTGGGAATGAAAGGGGCGGCGCGCTCGCGTCAACAGAGCGACCGCGAGCGCGCCGGGGCTTTCGAAGAAGCAGCAGAGGTAACGCTGTCGGTCCGAAATGAGTCAGTAGAGGTCTTCAATCCTACTCTTATTCCACATCTACCCATTCACCACGCTCGTCGCTCTCCTCGATGGCGTCAAGGACGCGCTGAACTTCGAGGCCGTCCGCGAAGTCCGGCTGATACGCAGTGTCTCCCGATTCAACTGCACTCAAGAACTCGAAGTTCTCGTGGACGAAGGTGTGTTCCCACCCGACGACGTGGCCCGGCGGCCACCAGTGGCCGATGTAAGGGTCGCTCTCGTCGGTGACCAGAATCGTCTCGTAGCCGCGGTTGTCGTCGCGCAGGACTTCGAGTTCGTTCAGTCGTTCGAGCGAGAACTTCAGACTGCCCTCGGAGCCGTGAATCTCGATAGTGTGGTCGTTCTTGTGTCCGTTGGCGAACCGCGAGGCTTCGAAGGTGCCCATCACGCCGCCCGCCAGTTCTGCCTGCGCGGAGTAGGCGTCGTCCACGGTGACCGGTCGGGTTTCAGTCTCGCCGCTCTCGTCCTCGCTCCCTTCTACCGGGCGCTCGTCTACGAAGGTCTGTAGGTGGCCAGAGACGCGCTCTACTTCGCCGACGAGGAAGCGCGCGAGGTCGATGGTGTGCGCGCCGAGGTCCCCGAGCGCGCCGCTCCCGGCCATCTCCTCGTCGTTGCGCCACGACCATGGAGCCTCGGGGTCCACCAGCCAGTCTTGGAGGTACTGGCCTCGAAAGTGGTGAATATCGCCGAGTTCGCCCGCGTCGATGAGGTTCTTCGCGTACTGAATCGCCGGAACGAACCGGTAGTTGAACGCCGTGGCAGTCGGGACGCCCGCAGATTCGGCGGCCGCGGCCATTCGCTCTGCGCTTTCGAGGTCGTTGGAAAGGGGTTTTTCGGAGAGGACAGGAACGCCCGCTTCCAGTGCCGCGATGGAGGGTTCGGCGTGGACGTGGTTCGGCCCGAGGTTGTAGAACACGTCTACCTCCTCGATGGTGGCTTCCCAGTCGGTGCTGGTGTGAGAGAATCCGAGTCGTTCGGCGGCGTCTTCGAGGGCCTCCTCGTCTCGGCCGACGAGCGTGTGGCGTTCGACTTCGGGTGCCTCCGGGAAGAACATCGGCAGGCGCGCGAGCGCGTTCGCGTGTGCCTTGCCCATGAATCGGTAGCCGAGGACGCCGACTTTGAGTGTCATAAGTGGATTTTCTTTATGGAGCGGCTTAGTGTTTCAGGAACGCGGTACTGCTTGCGAGGGATACGCTGAACGGGAACCTGAACTAGAAGAGAGCAATCAGAGAGGGTAACTCGTACTGGGGACTGCTCAAGAGTCGTTGGCACAGCAACGCTAGCTACTCCCGAAACCAAGGAGAAACCGCACAGCACCGCTCCGCACCGCGACGGCCACGTCCTCCCCAACCGACTGCGCTTCTCGCTACGGAAAGCGCGCCGTAGCGCGCTTTCCGAGTCTGTGATGCTCATCCCTCACGCGACTTCGGCGAAACACCCTTCGGGGTTTCGCCAGCGCGCGCCGGTCGGTAGTGAAAATAGCGACGGTTTACTTCCCAAATCCTACGCGCTATGCTCTCTCAGTACCGTCTCGACCGTTTTCGCAAGCTCTTCGAAGCGAGTCATCGCCATCTCGTCGGTCGTCACGAACGCGCCGTGGTCGCCGACGATGACCCGCGTGAGAAAGCCGTGGTCGAACACGCGGATGATGAATCGGTGTTCGCCGAGTTCCGTCTGTGTGTACACCGACTGCGAGCGAAAGCCGAGGCGTTCGTTGTCGGCGAAGCCCACGAGGTCGGCGTCGGACTCGAGGTCGCCGCGTAGGTAGATTTGTTCCTCCCCCTCGTCCGTGAAGTAGGTGATGCTACGCAGTTCGTCGCCCACCGCAGTCCGGCAGGCGCTCGTCAGTTCGTCGGCTAACGTCTCCGAAATCAGGTCCCCCATAGGGCTCTAATCGGCGTCGAAGGTGAAAATACCTCCTGCGAAATCGATGGTCGGATTCGAACGCGCTATTCTGCCCAGTACGCCTCACCGGGCGTGTCCCGGAAGATGGCGCGCTGGAGCATCGCGACGGCTTTCTCCAGTCCTTCGCTCGAACTGGTTAGCGAGTCCTCGTGTTCGATAGAGAGCGCGCCGTCGTACTCGACCATGCGAAGCGTCGAGACGATGTCCTTCCAGTGTTCTTCGCCGTGGCCGTACCCCACCGAGCGGAACAGCCACGAGCGGTCCTGTTCCTCGTCGTACGGCGTCGTATCGAGGACGCCCTTGTGGCGGGCTTGGGCCTCGTACACCTTCGTGTCCTTCGCGTGGAAGTGGTGGATGGCGTCGTGTTCGCCGAGCAGTCGGATGGCGTCCGTGATGTCGATGTCCTGCCAGTAGAGGTGGCTCGGATCGAAGTTCGCGCCGATTCGCTCGTTGGTCGCCTCGCGCAGGCGGAGCATCCCCGTCGGTTCGTAGACGAGCATGTTCGGGTGCATCTCGATGGCCACGTCCACGCCGTGGTCTGCGGCGTGTTCCGCGAGGTCCTGCCAGTACGGGATGGCCACCTCTTCCCACTGGTAGCGGTGAGCCTCGGCATGTTCCGTCGGCCACGGTGCCGTAATCCAGTTGGGCACCTCGTCGTTCGGCCCGCCAGCGGGCAGTCCCGAGAAACAGGTGACTTTGTTCACGTCGAGTTCGGCCGCGAGTTCGATGGCCTCCCGGAGTTCCGTGTCGGCTTGCTCGGCCTGCTCGTCGTCGGGATGGAGCGGGTTGTTGTGCGTCGCCAGCGCACTGATGCGCATCTCGTACTCGTCGAGCATCGCCGCGAGGTCGTCTTGGGCGTCCTCGTCGCCGAGGTACGACCCGCGGTCCATGTGCGTGTCTCCCGGCCAGCCGCCGACGCCCGGTTCGATGGCGTCTACGCCGATGCCGTGGAGATATGCGACTGCGTCTTCGAGTTCCTCGCCGTACAGCGGTGGAGTGTGAACGCCGATATCCATACAGGCGTATCCACCACAGGAGTAGTCAATAACATTACGGCGAAGCGAGTACTTGCCGCCTCGAAACGAGTGAAATTAGTTACTCGTCGGCGAGTGTCGCAGTCACTCGTCGGCGAGCGTCACGTCGAGGCGGTCTTCGAGCGCGCTGATGAGGCCGCCGCCGACGCCGGCCTGATTTGCGCGGCTCTGTTCGACGGCGAGCAGATCGGTTTCGGGCACGTCCAACTCGTCGGCCAACTCCTCGCGCTGGAGTCCGGCGTCTTGTCTGGCTTCCTCTAATCGGTCGCCGTAGTCGCTCACGAGGTAGGGTAGGGGGTCGTCGTCGTAGTTCGTCCCCTCCTCTTCCCAGTGGGTCGAGTCGTCGTCGTAGACGCCGCTGGCCTTCGCCGTGTTCTGTGCGGCGCGACGCTTGCGGTCGCGTTCTTCGGCGTCTTCGTCGTCTGTCTTTGCGTTATCGTTGTGACTCGCACAGTCCGGACACACCTGCAACTGCGCGCCCGCAACGTTCGCCGCCGTCAGCGAGTCGCTGGTCTTCCCGCAGAGTTCGCACGCGCCGCCCCCGCTAGAACCGGACGACCCGCCGGTCGAATACTTAGCCATGGATAGCATTACGAAGAGGGCACATTTCAACTACGCGGTAGCGCGAGGCGGGGTCGAGTGGTAGAGAGCACCGCCATGTGACAGATAATACCTTGCAAAGACTCATAACTGCCCGTCGATTAGTTCTCTTGGGGAATTTCGATGACGAACGAGGGAAGCGGTCAGTCCTCCGAATCGAACGCAGAACGACAGCGAGACGAGGTAGATACCCTCCTCGACGTCCTCTCGGATCCGTATCGCCGTCACGTACTGTACTATCTCCGCGACCGAGGGAACGTCTCCGTCGCGGAGTTGGTCACTGTTCTCACTGGATGGCTACACGCCCGCGAGAGCGAACGCCAGATATCGACGCCGGAGATAGCGACGCCGGAATACCGCCGAGAAGTCGCCATCTCGCTCCACCATCGACACCTACCGAAACTTGCCGAGTGTGGATTCGTGGGCTACGACTCCGACACGAAGACAATCGGACTGGAGAGCGTCCCCGAGAGTCTCGCGGCGTATCTCGACCTCTCGCTCGAAATCGAGCGGGAGGAAAACGAGTCTGCTCAGACGGCCGAACGGTCGCTCCACGACGAGTCGGGGTGAGACAGCAGTGTCACTCGCGGACTTTCTCGCGGAAGTCGCCCGGCGACGAAAGACGCTGACGGTGTTCGCGCCCGAGCAGTACGAGCGACTCGGCGACCACTTCGAGACGCGAAACGTCACGGTCGAACACGAAACGCTGCCCGACGATGGGTCGGGCGGTTTCGTCGTCGTGAGCGAGAACGGCGAGTTCGTCGGCAGCGTCGGCGGTGACGCCGTTCGGGAACTCGTCGCGCCGCCGACTACCTTCGGAACCGCACCGAGCGAGGCCACGCAGGCGTTGTTGAACTTGCTCGCGGACACGACGTTCGTCTCGTTCGACAAGCGCCAGATGTTGGCCACTTCCCGAGAAATCGAAGACCGAGCGTTTCGGTGCGGTCGCGGAACGCTCCGGACGGGATTCCAGTCGCTGTCGGCCTTGCGCGCACAGGAACGAATCTACGAGTTGCTGGCGAACAAGGAGGGCCTCGACGTGCACGTCTACGGACGGCCGGACTGGAGCCCAGAGATACCCGGTGTGACGGTACATACGGACGAGACGCCAGAAATCGGGGCGTTCTGGTTCGTCGTCTTCGACGGTGGCCGAGCGAGCAAAGAGAACGAAACGGGCAGGACGAGCGAACTGGGAACGACGGACGAGCAAGCGTGTGCGCTACTCGCGGAGGAAGGTGAGCCACACACGTTTTCTGGGTTCTGGACCTACGACCCCGAACTCGTCGGGGAACTCGACGACTACCTCCACGAGACGTACGGTTGATTCCGCGTGTGGCGAACGGCTACCGGAAACTGAGGAATTAAACTGTCGAGCGCACAACTACCGGGCGATGGCCGACTACTCGCTGGCAGTAGATATCGACGTGCGATTCAACGACATCGACAGCATGGGGCACGTGAACAACGCAGTGTACGCGACCTACCTCGAAGAAGCGCGCGTGGCGTACTTCGAGGAAGTCTTCGCCGAATCGCTGTCGGAAGTCGATTCCGTACTGGCCCACCTCGAACTCGACTACCGGAAACCGATTCGACACGGAGACGACGTGACGGTCGCACTCCGCGTCCCGGAACTCGGCGAATCGTCCGTGCCGATGGAGTACGAGGTCCGCGCGAACGGCGAGGTGGCCGCGACTGGCGAGACGATTCAAGTCGTCTACGACCGCGAGACAGAGTCCTCGGTGCCGATTCCGGAACAGTGGCGCGAGCAGATTCGAGCGTTCGAAGGGCTTTAATCGCGGCTTTCTACTGGTCGTGAACTGTTTTCGTTCGGACGCGACTGTTCGACGCCGAGCAGTTCGGCGATTGACCCGCGAAACGGTGAACCGTCGCCACCGCTTTTGCCGCGTCCAGACGACTCCCGAGTAGTGACGCAACTCGACGACAGTCGCCGACGAGCGGCGCGTGGGGCGGACGAACGTAGCAAATCTGGTCCGAGTGACGACCAGTCCGTCCGCGGCTTGCTCACGCGCGAACACTGTCGAGTTGGCGCGACGGTCGAAGTAGTCGCTTCGAGGGCCGTCTCGCACACCGCCGACGAAACGCGACTCTACCGAGAACTTCCGGTTCGCGTGGACGGCGAACCGACGAAGTTGCTCGTCGGCCCGTGGCACCAGTGGCACGACGGAGAACGGGGGTGCGTCGCGTCTGTATCCGGCGACGAGTGCGCAGGAGGACTGCTGACTGTCGCAATCGAGTACGAATGAAACGAACCAGCGTTCGCTGGTCGAAGTTGTTTCAGTAGAATTTTGCGTGGGTGCAGTCCCAAGGGACTCCACCTGCATCGTCCTCGGCGGTTACACCGCCTCGGCGTAACGTGGCAAAGCCACGCATGCGATGCGTGGGACCGGATTTGAACCGGCGGACCCCTACGGGACAGCGCCCTCAACGCTGCGCCGTTGGCCTAGCTTGGCTACCCACGCTCGCTGGGTCTTTCTCGCACTCACTCGTAACCCGCCGGTAAATAAAAGGCCTTTCATTTCTCGGCGCGGGCGGTACGACGCCACACGGCAGACCTTTCCTCTCGGCGTGCCAACGACCCGCTATGCAACGGTTCGCCAAGCGGCACGTACCGGCACTGACCGGCGTCCTCAGCGTCGTCTCGCTGGCGCTGGTGTTTTCCGTCGCGCTCCAAGTCGTCCCGGCGAGTGCGCTTCCCCGCGCTCCAGACGCCGTACTGGCAGCCATCCCACACATCAACGCTGCCATCAGCGTCGTCGCCATCGGCGTCATCGCGGCGGCGTGGCGCTCGATTCGACGGGGAGACGTCGCCCGTCACCGCACGGGGATGATAGCTGGTGTCGTGTTGTTCGCCACGTTTCTCGTGCTGTACCTCTATCGAGTCGCGCTGAAAGGCCCGACGCCGTTCGACGGCCCGGACGTAGTCGAGCAGTTCGTCTACTACCCCGTCCTCGGGATTCACGTCCTGCTGGCGGTGGTCTGCATCCCACTGCTGTACTACGTGCTCCTGCTCGCGCTGACTCGACCTGTCTCTGAACTGCCCGCGACGAACCACCCCCGAGTCGGGCGAATCGCGGCGAGTCTCTGGCTCGTCTCGTTCTCGCTCGGCATCGTCGTCTACCTGATGCTCTATCTATTCTGAGCGAGGACGCTTCCGTCCCCTTCACACCCCATGTCACACCCTGACAAACTACTTTACGCGCCCACCCGAACTAACCGCCGTGACTCGCTACCGGGCTCTCGCGTCGTTTCTCCTGCTCTCGGCACTCTGGGGGACTTCGTTCGTCGCCGTCGAGGCCGGACTGCCGTACGTTCCGCCCGTACTCTTCGCGGCGCTCCGCTACGACCTCGCAGGTCTGCTGTTACTGGCGTACGTCGGGATTTCGGTGGGTAGGTCGGGGCGGTTCGGCGATGCAGAGCGTTGGCGACCCCGCGGATGGGTAGAGTGGCTTCCGGTCGCCGTCGGCGCCGCGACGTTCATCGCGGCCCACCACGCGTTCATGTTCGTCGGTCAGCAGTACACGACCAGTGCCGTCGCGGCCATCATCATCAGTCTCGACCCGATTCTGACCACGGTGTTCGCGCGGGCCTTACTCCCGAGCGAGCGCCTCGGTCGGGTCGGAACGTTCGGCTTACTCGTCGGCCTCGCCGGAGTCGCCATCGTCGCCAGTCCCGACCCAGACAGACTGCTCGCGCCGGGAGTCGTTGGAAAAGGACTCATCCTGCTCGCGGCCGCGAGTTTTGCACTCGGGGCAGTACTGCTCCGACGGACCGAGAGTAGCGACCTGCCGCCAGTTCCACAGCAAGCGTGGATGATGCTGTTGGGAGCGGGATTGCTTCACCTGACCAGTGCCGCACTGCCGGACGAATCGCTCAGCGCCGTCGAGTGGACACCGACCGCGATTCTCGCGCTGGCCTACCTCGCACCGGTCGCTGGCTGTCTAGGTTTTCTACTCTACTTTCGCTTGCTCGACTCGCTCGGCCCAGTCGAAATCAACCTCGTCGGCTACGTCGCACCCATCTTCGCGGCGTTCGGTGGATGGCTACTACTCAGTGAAACCATCGACCTCGCGACGGTCGTCGGGTTCGTGGTCATCGTCGCGGGGTTCACACTCGTCAAACGCGACGCGCTCGCAGAAGAGTGGCGGCGGATTCGGGTGACGGTTTCCGGAGATTGAAGACGCGAGCGGGAACGAGGTTCAGTCGTCCGCGCTCGCGGCGTCGGCGACCACGGGACGTTCGACCTCGCGGTCGGTCTCCTCGCCGTCGATGTCGTAGGGGTACTCGCCAGTGACACAGCCCATACAGAGGTCGAGACGGTCGGTGTCGAGGGCCTCGGCGACGGCGTCCTTCGAGAGATAGGAGAGGCTGTCGGCCGAAATCGCCTCTCGAATCTCCTCGACGGACTTGTCCGCGGCGATGAGTTCCTCGCGGGTCGCCATGTTGATGCCCATGTAGCAGGGCGCGACGATTGGCGGCGCGCCGATTCGCATGTGGACTTCGGCCGCGCCGCAGTCTTTGAGTAGTTGGACGAGTTGGGTCGAAGTCGTCCCGCGAACGATGCTGTCGTCGATGAGCGTCACGGTCTTGCCCTCGACCGTCGATTTGATGGGGTTCAACTTGAGGCGGACCGCGCGCTCGCGTTCGTCCTGAGTCGGCATGATGAAGGTGCGGCCGACGTAGCGGTTCTTCATCATCCCCTCCGCGAACTCGACTGTCGCGCCGGATTCTTGGGCCGCTTCGGCGTAGCCGGATGCGAACGCGCGTCCGGAGTCGGGGACGGGCATCACGACGTCGGTGTCGATGCCGCTCTCGTCCCAGAGTTTGCGCCCCAATTCGCGGCGAACTTCGTAGACGAGGTTGTCGTCGATGACGCTGTCGGGGCGTGCGAAGTAGACGTGTTCGAAGAAGCAGTGAGCCGTATTCTCGCGTTCGAACAGTTGATAGGAGTCGAACCCCTCGCCGTCGGGTCGCAGGACGACGAGTTCGCCGGGTTTCACGTCCCGAACGAGTTCGCCGTCGAGCGTGTCGATGGCCGCCGACTCGCTGGCGACGACGTAGCCGTCATCGAGTTTTCCGATGCAGAGCGGGCGATTTCCCTCGGGGTCGCGCGCGCCGAGGACGGTGTCGTCGTGCATAATGGTCAGCGAGTACGAGCCGTGAATTCGACCCATCGTTCGCTTCACCGCGCGCACGAGGTCGGCTTCCAGCAGGTTGCGCGCCAAATCGTGCGCGATGACCTCGGTGTCGCCGTCGGAGGTGAAGGCGTGGCCCTTCCCGGCCAGTTGGTCGCGCACCTCTTCGGCGTTGACGAGGTTGCCGTTGTGGCTCAAGCCGAGCGCGCCGCTCTTGAACGACACCGTAAATGGTTGGGCGCAGGACTTGTCCACGCTCCCCGCGGTGGGGTAGCGAACGTGGCCGATGCCCGCGCTCCCGCGCAGACTCTCGATGTCGTCCTCGTCGAAGGCGTCCCCGACGAGGCCCATCTCGACGTGGTCGTGCTGTTGGAACCCGTCGTGGGTGACGATTCCCGCGGACTCTTGGCCGCGGTGTTGGAGCGCGTACAGCGAGTAGTACAGTGGGCGAGCGGCGTCGCGGTCTGCGAGCGAGACGCCGACTACGCCGCACTTCTCAGTCGGCCCTTCGAGGGGGTCCCGGCCGTCTGGCATGGGTGGAGGTTGGCCGGGCCAGTAGTAAAAACCCTCGCTATCGTGCCGAATTTCTGGTTCGACAGGAGTAGAGTATGCACGTTCGTGTATCTGATGTCGGATCTTATTGGTTAACCGACAGATGCGCTTGATGAACCAAACCACCCGAAAAGCTCGGTGACAGTAGCCAATAGGGTGGGACTGAAAGGGGCGGCGCGCTCGCGCTTGCCATGGTCGTCTGCGCGGGCCAGTATTCGCGGCGGGCCAGTATTCGCGGCGGACTGTGTGGAGAGCCGCGAATATCCCGTGTCAGCGACCGCGAGCGGGTCGGGGATTTCGAAGAAGTAACTACTCTACAGTGATAGTCAGAAAGTCGAACAAACGTCGTTTCAAAGCAGTCGCTACTGTATATTCACCACTACCGAACTAGCCGACAGAGAGAACGCAAAGAGACCCCGTTCGGGGCAATCGACGAGTTACTCGCCAGCTTTGCTCTGCCACTCGTAGTCGCGGCGTTTGGCGGATTTGCCGAAGCCGCACGACGAGCACTGCTTCTTCTTCACGTGGTAGGACTTCTCACCACAGCGACGGCACTTCACGTGCGTCGTCTTGTTCTTCTTTCCTTGGCTCGGTGTTCCTGCACCAGTCATGGTTTGATGGAAACCAAGTTATCGCCGCGTATAATGGTTGTGTCTTCGTCGTCCTCCAATACTAGATTCATGTGCTGGTCGTAGCCAGTCAGCACGCCGACGTACTCCTCGCCACCTTTCAGTCGAACCGTGACCTCTTCTTCGAGGGAAGCTTCGAGCACGTCTAGCGGTCGCCCACTCATATCATTAATCCGCACTCGTGGAACTCTTAAACGTACCGGAAGTTGTGCCTCGTGTGTTGGCTTTCGCATGGTTTCCGGGGTGTCGCGGCAACGTTCCCCGGTTCGTGTCGGGAAAGTAACTTCGTTTCGGCGGGACTGTTTGTAAAGTTCGGGCGACTCTTGAAATTTGCTCGCGGCCAGATTGTGGGTGCGCGCTGGGAAACGACGACCGAGTTTCGAATCTCCGCATCTGCCAGTCGGCGCGCGCGTCGCAGTTCCCGGAGGCACGTCGCCGACAGATTCGACCCCCTACTTCGCCCAGTCCACCATCCGGGAGTAGAGCGGGTCCGTACAGAGCGCCGCCTCGTCACCCACGAGAACCAGGGACTTCTTCGCTCGCGTGAGCGCGACGTTCACTCGCCGGTAGTCTTCGAAGATGGGACTCTCCAAGTTCCCAGTCGCCACGAACGACACCACGATGACCTCCTTGCTGGACCCCTGGAATCTGTCCACCGTATCGACGGTGACGCCCGCAGAAACTCTCCGACCAATCTCGGCGACCTGCGCGCGGAACGGCGCGATGACGCCGACTTCATCGGGACTCAAACCAGCGTCGAGGAACGACTGAACGACCTCCGCAACGCGGTCCGCTTCGATTGGGTTCGTGTTCCCCACCGTCTCGCCGTCGGGGTCTACGAACGAGACGCCGTTCTGGAGGTCGTTGGGGAGCGCGGACGTGTCCACGTCCGGCAGTGCAGCCAATCGCTGTCCGGCGACGTCACCTGTGGCAGGGCGTAGCTCGCCGTCGTAGAACTCCCGCGAGGCGAACGCCTGGATGCGCTGGCTCATCCGGTACTGTCGGTCGAGCATCACACCAGAATCGGGGTAGGTCTCGATGAGTCGTTGGAAGAGCGAAGTCGAGAGGTCGTTTTCAGTTCTGACGACCGGCGGCAACTGCTGGTGGTCGCCCACGAGGACGAAGCGGTCGGCGAGGTTGAGCGCCGCGAGCGTGGCGGGTTCGGTGAGTTGGGAAGCCTCGTCCACCAGCGCCACGTCGAAGTGCTGTTCGCGCATGATGCGCGAGCCACAGGTCGCCGTCGTGGCGGCGACCACGCTCGCGTCCCGGAGTTCTTTCACGCGCTCGTTCGGGTCGCCACCCTGTTCGAAGCGAAGGTCCTGCATGTCCGGCCGGACACCGTTTTCCGTTCCAACTCGTACAACGTCTTCGAAGCCTTGGTCGCGGAGGGCTTCTAGGGCGTTGTCCACGGCGCGGTTGGTGAATGCGGAAAGGAGAGCGGTTTCTCCCCCTTCGGCGGTTGCACCGCCTCCGTTTCGAGGCGACTCCGTCGCCTCGCTCTGCTCGACCATCGCGCGGATGATTCTGGCGATGGTGTACGTCTTGCCCGTCCCTGGCGGACCGTGGACCAGCGCGAAGTCCTCGGCGTTCGTGGCGAGGTTCACCGCCTCGTTCTGTGCCTCGTTGTTGTCGATGTAGGTCTGGTGGTTGGCAGAGAAGTCAGGGGAGGCGCGGTCGAACAGCACGTCCTTCTGGCGCGGGTCGCCCTTCAGCACGAAGTCGTGGAGCGCGGTCAACATTCGGTCAGCCGAGAGTTCGGAGGGGTACACGTCGAGTCGCCGGAGTTCGACCGATTCGTCGGCTGTGACGACGACTTCCTCGCCCAGTTGCTTCACGCGCGCCATCTCGGCGTGGCCACCGATTGGGTCGCCGTCGCTGGCGAGGACGACGTCGCCTTCGCGAATCTTCGAGACTGCGTCGCTCGTGCGGGTGGCGCGCAGTTCCCAGCGACCGCCTTCGATTTCGACTTGAGAACCGGGCTTCAAGTCGATGAGCGCGCGGTCGTCGTCCGCGCGCTCTTCGGGCGTCTGCTCCCAGAGTTTCGCGTACTCCTCGTGGGTCGCGCCACGCTCCTCTTCCACGAGGCGGTACATCTTCTCGAAGTAGCGTTGCTCTTCCTCGGGGAGCGCGTTGCCGATTTGGCCCGCTTTCGACTCCTGGTCGAGTCGGCCCGAGACGACCATGCAGGTGTCCTGCTCGAAACAGTACTCGCAGGTCGCGTCGGCCTCGTAGCCGGTCGGCACGTCCGTCTCGTACTCCATCGCCGCGATTTCGTTGCGCGTGCGAACGACGAAGTCGAGCAGGCCATCGCCGATGGAGAACTCCTTGGCGGGCGAGAGGTCGCCGCTCTCGTCGCCGCGGTCGAGCGCGGTATTTTTCGTGTACAGGAGGGTTCCTGTGTCGGCCGGGACGCCCTTCTCCCGAAGGAGGAGCGCGTAACAGACCGCCTGAATCTTGTCCTGGAATCTGGGGTCGCGCTTGAGGTTCTTGCCGGTCTTCAGTTCGACGGGCATCCCCCGCCGCAGGGCGTCGGCACGGCCTTTGATGCCGTACTGCTGGCTGACGAGTAGTTGCTCGCTTCGCCAGTCGTCTTCTTCTGTAAGCACGCCCTGCTGTAGCCAGCCTTCGATAGCTTTGGCGTTCTGGCGCACCTCGTCGGCTACGTCGCTCGCCTCCATGCCGAGCAGGCCGAGTTGGAGGCCCGCCTCTTCGACCCGCTCCTCGATGGAGTCATCGAGTTCTCTGCCGCGGAGGAGGTCGCCGAACACCTCGTGGACGATGGTCCCCTTGACCACGGGGTAATTGAGTGGAATCCCCGAAATCTTGTTGAGGTAGTACATCCGCGGACACTGCACCCACGAGCGGATGTCGGTCACGTCCACCAGAAAACCGGGTTCCACGACGACCGACGATTCTTTGCTAGTGGAGTAGGTGGTCTCACCCTGATACTGGTCGGTCTCGACGTCTGTTACCAGCAGTTCCATCCCCTCTTCCAGCAGTGCCGCGCTCTCGGTCCACTTGCCCCAGAGCGTCACCTGCTTGGGACCGTCGTCCTCGCGGACCGTCACCTCTGCGAGGTTTCGCTCGCCGTACTGGGTGCTGACTGCGCGCGTCTCCCCCGCATCGACGACTTCTCCCCGAACGTTCACGACAGCATCGTAGCCCTCGGCGGTAAAAAAGCCTCCCTGTCCGCGGTGGAAGTGAAGTCGTTGGTCTCAACTATCGTTCAGAGCGCGAGGTCCGCGATGCGCGAGTCGCGGTTGAGGACCTTCTTCACGATTTCCGGTTCTTCGAGTAGTCGGTGCATGGTGTGGACACCACGGCCCCGGCCCCGGCCCTTCGTCTCGGAGTTGATGACGTTGAGGAAGTCCTGCTCTTGCAGGATTTCTTGGACGCGGCGCTCGGAGAGGGCGTCCATGTCGAGTTCCGACGCGATGGACTGGTACTGCTTGTAGATTTGCTGGGTCGGGAACTGCTCTTGGTGGCGATTTTCGGTGAGGAGTGTGAGAGCGAGGAGGATGGCCTTGGCTTGCGTGGGTGCGCCCTCGATGAGTTCTGCGAATCTGTCGGCTTCGGTCTTCTCCTTGGCCGCGTAGACGTGCTGTTCGGTGACAACCTTATCGTCCTGCTTGGTGGCGATTCGACCCGCGTTTCGCAGGATGTCGATAGCTTTGCGGGCGTCGCCGTGTTCCTGTGCGGCCAGCGCGGCGGTGAGCGGGACGGCGTCGTCAGAGAGGACGCCATCGCGGAACGCGTCGGCACGATTCTGGAGGATGTCGATGAGTTGGTGGGCGTCGTACGGCGGGAAGACGAGTTCGTCGTGGGCGAAACTCGACTTGACTCGTTCGTTCAGTTCGTCCGGGAAGTCAATCTTGTTCGAGATGCCGACGATGCCGATGGTCGAGTCGGTTACCCGGCGGTTCTCTCCCGCGCGCGAGAGTTTGCGGAGGACCTCGTCGTCTTCGAGCATGTCGATCTCGTCCAGGATGACGATGGTCACGTCGCTACAGGTGTCGATGATGCGCCAGAGTCGGTCGTAGTAGTCACCGGTGCCGAGGCCACGCTGTGGAACGGTGATGCCCGTCTCGTCGGGGTCGTTGAGTTCCCGTCCGACCGTCTTGATGACCGACGCTTCCGTCGTCTGCTCACCGCAGTCGATGAACGCCGTCTCGACGGTTACGTCTTCGCGCTCGGCCTCGTTCTCGACGCGTTTCGAGACGCTGCGGGAGATGAGCGATTTCCCGGTCCCAGTCTTGCCGAAAATGAACAGGTGTGTCGGTTCTTGGCCGAAGATAGCGGGGTTCAATGCCTCTGCCACCTTCTGCATGTGTTCGTCGCGGCCCACGATGCGGTTCGGGCCGGGCAGGTGGGAGATTCGAAGCAGGTCCTCGTCGGAGAAGACCGGGTCGTCGTACCGGAAAAGCGGGTCGCGGTCGTCGTCGCCTTCAGATTCCATCTGTTGACAGGGGGTTCCGCCCTTCGGTACAAAAAGGTAGGGGGTACCGTCGCGGATGTATTTCGGAACCGAGCGCGGAGTGAACGTGCTATCGAGAGTAATTCCAAGATTAGGGTTCTCAGACCACCTTCGCGGATGTTCGCGTTCGAGGCCGGGTCAGACGACTGTCCGGAAAGTGGTAGGCGACGTTCGAACGAAAACGGCTGACGGAGAACGAAACAGGACGAAGTTAGCGAAGCGGAAAACGGGGCGTTTGGGAGTACACACCCCCCTCGCGGATGTAATAGTTGGCGTAATCACGAATGAGTTGGAGATAGCGAACGACGAACCGTACACGATTGGCAACGGACGATAGCCGATGGCCGGGGATACAGTCTAGGAGATTGTGGTTGGTCGTCTTGTAGTAGACTGATTGTGTAACTTCATCTCTTCCTCTTGTCTTTCCTTCCTTTCTCCCACTCCATTAACCACTAATAAAATATTTATTATTGTTATTCCCCAGTATTGTTTGTGATTACTCATCATTTTGTGATGGTCTGTGTGTCTATATGTCGTCCCGTCCCGAAGAGAAACGACGGTTTAATATAGGTGAGGGGGACACACCACCATCGCGTCTGTAACAGTATTAGAGGGAAAGACTAGAAGACCAACACACCCCACTTTCGCGTATGTAAATCTGGCCGAATATCGACTTAGAGCGGCTATAGGGGCCAAATAGTGTTCGCGAGCCAGAAAAATCGGCTCGATTCCGATACATCCGCGACAGTAGTGTCCCGAACCCAATACCGCTCCCCACACCTCCCGAGACGTACGTTCTCCGTTACATCCGCGACAATGGTGTGTCGGGGGACTCCGACACCGCTCCGGCAGAAAGATTTTGACCGCTCCACACCAACTCGAAGACGTGAATCTGTATCGTAGTGTCCGGGCTATCGCCGAGTCGTCTGGCGAGGGGCCCATCGATTGGGATGCCGTCGGGGAGGCCGCGAAGGCGGCGACAGAGTCCGGGTCGTTGGAACTGTCGGCGGCCGAGCGAGAAGGGTACGCCAGCGACGTACGCGACGCACGGAACCGCGTCCGAGAAGTCGCAGGTGTCGATTTCGACGTACCCGACACCATCGAAGTACAGAATCGTCATCACTGGATAGACGCCAACATCGACACGTTCCGCCGCGTGATGGGCCCGGTCGAAGAACACGGCCCGGAAGTCCTGCCCGGCGTCGCCCGCACTGTTAACACGGGGACAATGTCGGTGATGCTGTCGGTCCTCGCCAAGAACGTTCTCGGGCAGTACGACCCGCTTCTACTCGCCGAAACACCCGAAGACCACGCGCTGTACTTCGTCCACCCGAACATCCACCGCGTCGCAGACATGCTCGACGTGGACTACGACCGATTTAGACGATGGATCGCCTTCCACGAAGTAACCCACGCCGCCGAGTTCGGTGCGGCCCCGTGGCTCTCGGACCACCTCGAACAGCGCATGGAATCGGGCATCGAGGCGCTCGCAAGCGGCAAACTCGACCGCGAAGCCTTCAGAGAACTTGACGCCGCGATGACCGCTGTCGAGGGGTACGCCGAGCTACTGATGGACGAGGCGTTCGACGACGAGTACGCCGACCTCCGCGAGAAGATGGACGCACGAAGACAGGGCCGAGACCCGCTCTCGAAGCTCCTGCGTCGGCTGCTCGGTCTCGGCATGAAACGCCGCCAGTACGAACGCGGCAAGACGTTCTTCGAGAGGGTCGCCACCAGTCGGGGCCTCTCCGGTGCCAGTGCGGTCTGGGACCGACCGGAGAACCTGCCGACTGACGCCGAGTTAGACGACCCACAGCAGTGGGTCGCGCGCGTGAACCCGTAGAATTCGAGTCGCGTTGTCGGCTCTTCCACAGTCCAGGTTGCGACGTTCAAACTGCGATGTTCAAGTTGCGATGTGCGTGAGATAAGCGAGCAACGCCGCACCGAGGACAAGTCCGGCGGCAACGGCTACCCCGATTTGGACGAGTGACCCGCCACCTTGGAAGGTGATGAGTCCCGCCGAGACGCCCACGAGTACGACGATGGCGATTTTGAGTCGAGTCCTCGCCGCCTGCTGGTCTTCGCTCGAAGGTGGCCCGACCATCGTTATCGTTCAACTGCGACGTCCGCGCTCGACTTCTTCGTTCGCTTCGCCGTCAGCATTCGCTCGTCCTGCCACTCAGTCGCGTCCATGCGTGTGGCGTGTCGTCGGACTCGCTTAAGCCTACTCGTCGTCGGCGAAAAGCAACGAATAGTCCGGTCACCTATTGGAAGCCGCGCCCGACTTCGTCGTCGTCAATGAGGTCGTCCAGTTCTTCGTTCAGCAACTCTTCGGCCTCCTCGAACCGCTCGGACACGTCTTCGACGGAATCCGGTCGGTCGGCGAAGTCGTAGTCGATGGGACCGAACGCCGGACTGTCGAGCGCGTCCATCAGGTCGTCGAAGAAGTCGTTCGAAGTCGTCGGAGCGTCTGCGTGGGCTTTGACGACTTCCTCGACGTGCCGGGCTTGCCGCTTGGCCTGCCCCTCGTCGCCCGGCGGACTCTGGACAGCGAAGCGACTCTCTTGCTCTTTGTCGGGGAGGAACGACCCGATTTCGTCGTCCAACTTTCGCGCCACTTGCGTCCCGACGCCGCGAACTTCGTAAGGGTTCTTCGCGTACGTCTTCAGTAGGTAGACACCACCGCGCGGGTGGCCGAGATACATATCCTCACCGACGCCGCCCGCGCGAGTTCCACCGAGCGCGCGCCAGCCCTCGGGGTCAACGTCTTTTTCGACTACGTCTTCGACGATGTCTCGCCACTCGCGTATCCGCATGCTTACAAGTACCAAACCACTGAAACAGGATTAACGTGTCGGTCTCAGCAATCAATCGCACCACGGCAGTGCGACGACTCACCTCACGGCAGTGCGACGGACTCACGCTGTCGCCGCTGACTCAGTACGACGGCGACTCTTCCGGAACGCCGTCGCGTTGGTTGACGACGCGGCCGAACACGAACAACGCGTCCGAGAGTCGGTTGAGATACTTCACCGCAACGTCGTTTATGTCCTCGTCGTTCTGCAGCGTGACCGCGCGCCGTTCGGCCCGCCGACAGACGGTTCTGGCGTGATGTAAATTCGCACCTGACTCGCTTCCGCCAGGTAAGATAAACGACTGGAGCGGCTCTAACTCCTCGTCGTAGCTATCCATCCAGTCTTCCAGCAGTTCGACGTGTTCTTCCCGCACGACGGGGGCGTCTTCGTCGGGGTCCGGGTTCGCGAAATCCGCCTGCACGACGTGGAGGTGGTTCTGTACTTCCCGAAGGTGGTCGTCCACATCGTCGTGACCGCAGGGTCGAACGCGGCCGACCAGAGCGTTCAGTTCGTCTACGGTCCCGTACGCCTCGATTCGAGGACTCGCCTTCGAGATGCGGGACATGTCTCGGAGGTCGGTCTTCCCCTCGTCGCCACGCCCGGTGTACACCTTCATGTTAGAGGGAGGCCTCGACGTACTCGACGATTTTCTCGCTCTCGGCCATCGTCACACCGCGACTCTCGTTCACGAGGACGGGCACACCGCGCTGGCCGCTCACTCGTTTGACTTCATTCCGCTTCGAGTGGAGTGCTTGGACCCACTCCGTCTCGTACTCGACGCCCTTCTCGTCCAGGGCGTCGTGGACTTTCTCGCAGTACGGGCAGCCATCGAGGGAATAGAGCGTGATGGACATACTCCGTCTTGGGGACTCTCGGGCATGAAACTACTGCACGGCAGCGTGGCATCGAACACGAGAATTCGTATCGTACTATGAAGTTTATCTCTGCTATCCGCGTAGATGTCTTCACCAAGGACACCGCTGTCCGTCCGGTAGAAGAGGTCGTCAGCGACTGTTCTCCGTACTGGCACACGACAGCAGCCGCCAAGTCGCCCCACGAACCTGTTGACGGTGTCCAGCGAGGGAGAAACCAGTATCTTAAACTTCGCCGCAACTAGATTGCCGAATATGAGCCAAGAACTTGACCATCACTGCCCTCAGTGCGAGACAGAGCGCACGTTCTACCGCACCGCGAGTACGAATCTCCACCTCGGAGAGAAGACGAAGTGGGGCTGTCCGGAGTGTGACTTCCGCCTCGTCCGCATCGACGGCGACATCGACTCGGCCGAAGCCTGACGCGGTTTCTGAACGTGTTTTCGCAGTTGCCGCTAAACTCGGGAGCGGCGCACCGATCCGATACACACCGGTCCGATTTATCGACTTCAGTATCGCCTCGACACACGTCACGTACGTGAACTGCAAACCAGAACTCACTCGACCGAGTGGCCCCTAATCTGGGAACCAATCCAGTCGAACGGTGGTTAGTCCAAAGACAGACTCGGTCGAGCGTTGAACCGGTCGAACTTCAGGGAACACCGGACCGGAGACACTCTATCGTGGTGTCTAACTATGTCTGATTTTTGTGGATGTCTCATTCTCGTGCGCGCACGCGTACAACTACCCCCACCAACCCGTATCTCCATTCCGTATCTCCGCGCTATTGCAATGGGAACAATCACTCGTCCTCGACAACTTTCACAAGCCACCCGACACTCGTCCCAGCGAAATCAAGAGAGGTCGTTGGAGTACCACCCCACTCACCTGCAATCAGGGGCTATTTTCCGGAATGACTCTCTCTTCCCACCCCAAACCGAGTTTCGACCTTCTAAGAGCGACACAACCTCCGGACGTACGCCAACGAATAAACTAAATTTCGATATATGTAATCGGGGGGTCGGCGGCAACGAAGTCGGCTAGAGACGCGCTCTCTTCGGCGTTTCGGCCAGTTGGCCCGCTACCCCCAACTCGTCTGGAAACGCTCCCAACCCGCGTGTAGAAAGCGTTATCCGTCGTCCGCGTCCGAAATAGAAACATGAGCCAGATCACCGTCACCCTCCCAGACGGCTCCGAGTTGGAGCTGTCGGAGGGCTCGTCTGTCGAGGACGTCGCGTACGAAATCGGGCCCGGACTCGGGCGAGACACCGTCGCAGGTGTCGTGAACGGCGACCTCGTAGACAAGGCGACTGAACTCCACGAGGACGTACGCATCGAAATCGTCACAGACCAGAGCGAGGAGTACCTCGACGTACTTCGCCACTCCGGCGCTCACGTCTTCGCACAAGCCCTCCAGCGACTCTACCCCGACGCGAAGTTAACCATCGGCCCGTGGACGGACGACGGCTTCTACTACGACATCTACGGTGTCGATTTGGACGAAGAAGACCTCGAAGAAATCGAAGAAGAAGCCTACGACATCATCGCGGAGGACTACGACATCGAACGGTTCGAGCGGTCTCGCGACGAGGCGTTCGAGGTCTACGAGGACAACGAGTTCAAGCGCGAGATTCTGGAGACAGAGGCCGCAGACGAGGAGACGATTTCGTTCTACGAGCAAGGCGAGTTCGAAGACCTCTGTAAGGGTCCGCACGTCGAATCGACGGGCGAAATCGGCGGGTTCGCACTCCTGAACATCTCGGGTGCCTACTGGCGCGGCGACGAAGAGAACGAGATGCTGACCCGCGTCTACGGCACCGCCTTCGAGAGCGAGGAGGAACTAGAGGAGTTCATCCAGCGACGCAAGGAAGCCGAAGAGCGCGACCACCGCAAAATCGGTCAAGAGATGGACCTGTTCTCCATCCCCGACTACTCACCGGGCTGTGTCCACTTCCATCCGAACGGCATGACGATTCGCCGCGAACTCGAAGAGTACGTCCGCACGAAGAACGACGAACTCGGCTACGAGGAAGTGTGGACGCCCGAACTCAACAAGGCCGAACTGTGGAAGCCGACCGGCCACTACGACAACTTCAAGGAAGCGGGTGAGATGTTCGCGTGGGAACAGGACGAGACCGAGTACGGTCTCAAGCCGATGAACTGCGCGAACCACGCCAACGTCTTCGACCGCAAGCAACACTCCTACCGCGACTTGCCGGTTCGGTTCTCGGAGTTCGGCACCTGCTACCGCAACGAACAGTCGGGCGAGTTGTCGGGACTGCTCCGAGTCCGAGGATTCACGCAGGACGACGGCCACGCGTTCATCCGAGAAGACCAGATTCGGGGCGAAATCGTGGACGTACTCGGCGCTATCGACGACATCTACGGCCACTTCGGTCTCGAAGTGAAGTACAAACTGGAGACGAAAGGCGACAACGCGGTCGGTAGCGACGATATCTGGGAGACCGCCACCGACGCACTGAAAGACGCCCTCGCGTCCGAGAATCTGGAATACGACGTCGAAGTTGGCGAAGCCGCCTTCTACGGTCCGAAAATCGGTATCAACGCCGTGGACGCCATCGGCCGCGAGTGGACCATCGGCACGGTCCAGTTGGACTTCAACATCCCCGAGCGCCTCGACCTGACCTACACGGGCGAGGACAACGAGGAACACCGCCCGGTGATGGTCCACCGCGCGCTGCTCGGCACGTTCGAGCGGTTCATGGGCGTCATGATAGAGCACTTCAACGGGAAGTTCCCGACGTGGCTCGCACCCGAGCAGGTTCGCATCCTGCCTGTGAGCGACGACAACATCGGCTACGCGAAGCAGTTGCAGAACCGGTATCTGGACGACTTCCGCGTCGAAATCGAGGACCGCTCGTGGACGGTCGGCAAGAAGATTCAGCAGGCCCACGACGACAACGTGCCGTACATGCTCATCGTCGGCGACGACGAGGAGGAAGACCAGACCGTCTCGGTGCGCGACCGCAAGGAGCGCGACGAGAACGACGTCGAAATCGAGCGCTTCCGCGACCACCTCGACGCTGAAGTCGAGAACAAGGAAACCGACGTTTCCTTCCTCGAATAACCGTTCTATCCGCTCTCTTCGGTCGTCTCTGGGGCAGACGTCGTTTCTTCGACAGTCGTCGCTTCCCCATCGGAAGTCGTCGTCTCACCACCGCCGGTCGTCGTCTCCCCGGCAGTAGTCGTCGCTTGGACCGGCGGCGAAATCTGGTCGCCTTCTCCCGGAGGGACGATTTTGTAGACGCTACCGGAACCGCTCACGCTCGGTGTCTCGCTCGTACAGACGTACAGGTCTCCGTTTCGGTCCCGACCGAAGGCGAGGACGAACCGGTTGACTTCGCCGTTCGGGCTGTTTTCGACGACGAGTTCTTCGAACGACCAGAGTCCGTCGCCGTCTCCCGCTTGTGCTGTGTCAGTCGTCGTTTCCTCAGCAGTTTCGGTTTCCCCCGCTTCTGGACGAGTCGCCACGAACAGCCGCCCGCGCGGTTCGCTGAACGAACGACTCCAGTCACCGAACACGTACCGACTCTGTAGCTCGCCGACGGTGTCGCTCTGCGCGACGTAGCCGCCGGTGACCGAGATGCCGACCGATTGGTTCTGGAACGTGTGTGGATACTCGATGACGGGGTCGATGAGTGGCTCTCCACCGCGCACGCCGTCCGGCGTCGAATCCGGACAGTTCTCCGGCGGTTCGTCCGGACTCGCGGGGCTGAAACAGTGCGTCGCTTCCTTGACGTTCCACCCGTAGTTGCCGCCCCGTTCGACGATGTTCACCTCTTCGAAGAGGTTCTGGCCGACGTCCGCGACGAACAGTTCGCCGTCGTTGAACGACATACGCCACGGGTTCCGAAGCCCCCACGCGTAGTGTTCGGGGAACGCGTCGGTGCCGACGAGCGGGTTGTCGTCTGGGATGGCGTACCGTCTCCCGTCTTCCTCGTTGTCTACGTCGATGCGCAGAATGCTCCCCAACAGGTTCTCGGTCACGTCTTGGCCGTTGCCGCCCTCGTTGTCGTCGTACCAGTCGGGCACGTGGCCCATGTCGGAGTCGTTCGCACCGCCACCGTCGCCGACCGCCACGTAGAGGTAGCCGTCCGGACCGAACGCGAGGTCGCCCGCGTTGTGGTTGAACTGCGGTTCCGGAATCTCCAGGAGGATTCGCTCGGAGTCCGGTCGAGCAGCACTCCCATCGTCTGTCGTTTGGTACTCAGAGAGGACGAACGTGTGGTCGAAGTCCTTCGGCGTCCCCTCTCGGTCGGGGCCGACGAAGTCCTCCGGGCGCAACGGCGCGCTGTAACGTACGAAGAACCGGCCGTTGTCTTGGAACTCCGGATGGAACGCCAACCCGAGCAGTCCGCGCTCGTCGAAGTCGCTCCGGAGCGAGACCAACTTCTCCTGCACGTCGAGGAACGGTTCGGATTCGATACCGTCCGGTCCGTGGACGTATATCTGCCCGTTCTGGTCCACGACGAACCGTCGGTCGCGGTCCTCGTCGGCGACCGCGAACCCGACTGGCTGTTGAATTGGGTCGCCAGCCACCTGTTGGAGTCCGACAGTCGGCCCCCGTGGCACGAAGCGTTCTGGTCGTTGGGTCGTCTCCTCGCCCGCGGTCGTCGTCGCCCCTCCGCCCCGAACCTCGACGCCCCCCCGCATCGAATTCGGGTGGACGACGCAGAAGTACGTCGCAATCGCTGGTTCGGCGACGAACTGGAACTCCTGTGTCGCGCCTCGTTGTGAGACTATTTCAGTCTCGGCGACCGCCCCGTCGTCGGTCTGGATGACCGGGATGCTGTTCCCGTCCGGGTCCAGAAACGCGAAGTTGTGCGGGAGGCCGTCCACGTTCTCCCAGCGAACCGTGTACGTCCGACCCGCCTCTAACTGTAGCGTCGGATTCGTTTGGCCTTCGATTGCCGCTGGCGCGCGGCCGACCCATCCCGAGCGCTGGCCGCCGAACTCTAAGGTCGTCTCCTGTGCCCGTGCGCCAGTCAGACCGATGCCCCCGGCGATGCCTCCTGCCGCGACTGCCTGTAAAAATCGTCGTCTCGTCTGAGTTGTGCTGTTCGCTCTTTCGTCTGGTGTACGTGTCATCTCCCCATTCCCCCAAAGAACCTCCACGAAGTCGCACATAAACGTTCGGCGGGTATCAGGAATACTCTCGATTTCACCGTTCGTAACGGAGATTACCGGCGCTTCTTTCGATTCTCGCCGCTGAAAATCATCGCTCGACGGGAGGTTCCCCGGTCAAATCTCACCCGTCCAGACGAAGACGTTACCTCGCATGGTGAGCGGATGGACGTTACAGATGTACGCCTCTATCCCCGGGTCAGCGGTGAATTCGAACGTCTGTGTCGCTCCGCGCTGACTGACCACTGGGGTTCGTCTGACCTCCTCGCCGTCGATCGTGATTATCGGCATCCGGAATCCTTGGTCGTCGAAGAACGAGAAGTTGTGCGGGAGTCCGTCGAGGTTCCGCCACGTGACTCGGTACGTCTGACCCTCGCGTAGCGCCAACGGCGGGTTCCGTTGCCTGCGAATCGACTCTGGCTCGCGCCCGCGCCAGCCACCCTGTCGCGCACCGAGCGCGATGTTTCGCTGGTCTACGACGGTTGTCCCAGCCTCGGCCGGTGTCGTCTCGGCGACCGTCGTTTCGGTCTGGTTCGCTGCGGTCGTCGCAGTTTCGTTGCCGACAGTGGTCGTTCCCTGTCCGGTGGTCGTCTCCTGTCCCCCTACGATAGTCCCGATACTCGCGAGGACGCCCCCCGCGGCAACTGCCCCGATGAACTTGCGGCGCGTCCGCCCGTCTGCCTCTCCGCTATTCCCGGTCTCTCCGGTCTCTCGTGTCATCGTTTGCCCCCAATCGAATCCCCACCGTCACGTCGATAAACATATCAGTTCGTTCGCTGGAGTATCGCCGTCTTGGCGGGTCTGTATCAGCGAATACGCCGAACTAACTGTTCGTTCACAGGGAGGTTGAGCTACTCCTCGTCGAGCGACTGCCACGAGAGTCGCAGGTCCCGCGCCGCGCTCGTCTGGTCGATGCGCTTGGCGCTGGTGCGTTCAGGTGCGGCTTCGAGCGTCTCGTCGTCCTCGTTGGCGACTGCGTTGAACGCGTCTGCGAGTTGGTCGAGCGTCTCGCGACCTTCGATTTCGGTCGGTTCGGTCATCAGCGCCTCCGGGACGATTTCGGGCCACTTCGTCGTCGGCGGGTGGACGCCGTAGTCGAGCATGCGCTTGGCCACGTCGGCGGCATCTTGATCGCCCGCGCTGGCGACGAATTCGTGGTGGAAGGGGCCGAACGGCACCTCGTACTCGATTTGCGTGGCGAGATAGTTGGCGTTCAGCACAGCCTTCGCCGAGGCGTCTTCGAGCCCCTCGTCGCCGAGTCGCGCGATGTAGGCGTACGCTTTCACGAGGACGAGCCAGTTGCCTTGGAAACCGTGGACCTTGCCGACGCTCTGCTCGGGGTCGAACAGTTCGTACTTGCCGTTGTCGTCGTTCACGCGCGGTGCAGGCAGGAAGTCCGCGAGTTCGTCCGTGACGCCGATTGGTCCGGCACCAGGACCGCCACCACCGTGAGGCGTGGCGAACGTCTTGTGGACGTTGTAGTGCATGATGTCGAAGCCCATGTCGCCCGGTCGCGCTTGGCCGAGCAGGGCGTTCAGATTCGCGCCGTCGTAGTAGAGCAGACCGCCAGCGTCGTGGACGATGTCGGCGATTTCCTCGATGTCGCGCTCGAAGAGGCCGAGCGTGTTCGGATTCGTCAACATGAACAGGGCCGTCGAATCGCCCGCGGCGGCTTCGAGCGCCTCCAAATCGACGCGGCCGTCCGCCGCGGAGGGGAGTTCGACTACGTCGTAGCCCGCCAGCGCGGCGCTGGCGAAGTTCGTACCGTGGGCACTGTCGGGGACGATGATTTCCTTGCGCTGGCCGTTCTCGCCGTTGGCCTCGTGGAATGCCTTGGCGACCAGAATTCCGGCGAACTCGCCCGCCGCGCCAGCAGGCGGTTGGAGGCTCACGGCGTCCATCCCGCCGATGCGGCCGAGGTAGTCCTGGAGTCCAGCCATCAGCGCGAGGCTTCCCTGCACGCTCCGGTCCGAGCGGTCGGGGTGGACCGCCGCGCCGGGGAGCGCCGCAACGTCCTCGGTGAACTTCGGGTTGTACTTCATCGTACAGCTCCCCAGCGGATAGGGACCGCTATCGACGCCGTAGTTCATCTGGGAGAGACGCGTGTAGTGGCGGGCCAACTCGGGTTCGGAGAGTTCGGGTAGCTCCACGCTGTCGCGCGTCAACTCGTCCGGAAGCGAAGATTCGACTTCGACTTCCTCGGTGTTCTTCTCCGAGAGGAGCGGTTCGTACTCGTCGTTCGTGGTCCAGCGGGCTTGGTCGTACTCCATGTTAGGCCACCTCGTCGAACGCCGCGACGAGCGCATCCGCGGCGTGTTCGTTCGCGTCGGTGATACAGACTTGTACGTGATGTTCGCCGATTTTGTGGACTGCGAAGCCCTCCGCTTCGAGGTCTTCGACCACTGCCTTCGCGGGTTGGTCGGTGTGAGCGACGAACTCCCGGAAGTGGTGGCGGTCGTGGACGGGCGCTTGGACGCCCTTCACCTCGTCCAACCTCGCGGCGAGGTCGGTGGCGAGGCTGACACAGTCGTTAGCGAGGTCCACCAGTCCGGACGGCCCGAGATACGCGGCGTGAATCGCAGTGCGGAGCGCGACCCACGCCTGATTCGTGCAGATGTTGCTCGTCGCGCGCTCTTTGCGGATGTGCTGTTCGCGGGTCTGGAGCGTCAGCGTGTAGGCACGCTGGTCGTCTGCGTCTTCGCTCGCGCCGACGAGACGGCCGGGGACCTGCCGGACGAAGTCCTCGCGCGTGGCGAACAGACCGAGACCCATTCCGTAGGCGGTCGGCAGGCCGAGCGACGCGGCGTCACCGACCACTACGTCTGCGCCGACCTGCTCGGGTTCTTGGAGGAGCGCGAGCGCCACTGGGTCGGTGCCGAGACAGAACAGCGCGTCGTGGTCGTCGGCGAGTTCGCCGACAGCCTCCAAGTTCTCTTCGATGGTCCCGAACGTCGTCGGGTTCTCTGCGTAGACCAACACGGCCTCGTCGTCGATGGCGTCTTCGAGCGCGTCGGCATCGACGTTGCCGTCTTCCGTGCCGTAGGTCTCGACGGAGAGCCCTGCGCCCTCGGTGTAGTTTCGCAGCACGTCGCGGCGTTCGGGCAGGATGTACTCCGGAACCAGCACGCGGTCGCCGGAGGTCTGGCGCACGCGGGCCGCGAGCAGTGCGGCCTCGGCCAGTGCGGTCGCGTGGTCGTACATCGAGGCGTTGACCACGCCGAGACCGGTCAACTCGACCAGCATCGACTGATACTCGAAGAGCACCTGCAAGAACCCCTGCGTGATTTCCGGTTGGTACTGCGTGTAGGAAGTCAGAAACTCGGAGCGTTGGGAGATGTGGTCCACCAGCGAGGGCACGTAGTGTTCGTAGTGGCCTCGCCCGAGGAACTCGGACAGGTCCTCGTTTCGCGCCAACATCCCTTCGACGTGGCGCTCGGTCTCCCGTTCGGTGCGGGCGTCGATACCGAACTCGCCGTCGAAGGCGACCGACTCGGGAATGTCGAACAGTTCCGTTACGTCGTCTGCGCCCACGGCGTCGAGCATCGCCGCCGTCTCGGCGGCGGTGTGTGGAGCGTACGGGCTTCCCCGTTCCCCGCGCTCGTTTCGTCCGCTCATGTGGTCTGAGGTTAGGAGTGGACCGCTTTAAGATGGCGGTATTTGCGCCGAGAGTTATTTACGACGATTCGAGTAAGTGACCGGCGTCGCGTGACGTCCCACTTTCAGACCGACCCAGTTTCGATACTCCACCAGCTAATGCACTCCCTACCGAACGGTATCGCCAAACATCTTTTCAGCGAGAACGACGAACGCTTACGTAGCGACCCAGATGCCAAATTCCGACATCGAGACCATCCTCTTCGACTTAGACGGCACGCTTGTAGACTACGAACGGCCGCCAACCGAGTTGCTCGACCACGCCTTCCGACGCGCAGGCGTAGAGCCGTTCTTCGAAATCGGCGACTACCTCGACCGATTCCACGAACACACCGGCCCGAACGTGAGCATCGACGAAGTGCGCGCCCGGTGTTTCGAAGCGATTGCAGAGTCGTACGGACGCGACCCGGAAGTCAGCCGTGAAATAGCGGAAATCTACGCCGCCGAGCGCGACCACTCGCAAGTGGCACCGCTGCCCGGGGCACACGACCTGCTCGAAACGCTCGCCAGCGAGTACCGACTCGGCCTCGTGACGAACGGTCCACCGGGGATGCAGACCACCAAACTCGAAGCTGCCGGACTCACCGACTACTTCGAGGAGTTGGTGTTCGCGGGTCACGACACCGCCGCCAAACCGGAGGCCGAACCGTTCGAAGTCGCCCTGAACGCCCTCGATTCGACGCCGGAGCGTACGCTCCACGTCGGCAACTCCATCTCTTCTGACGTTGCGGGCGCACACGCCGCGGGCGTCGGCTCTGTCTGGGTGCCAGCGGAGCGCGGTGTCGAACCGGAGCCGAAGCCGAACTACGCGTTCGACTCGCTGGCGTCACTGGAAGCGCGCCCCTGGGCGAACTAATTCTGGGTTCGAAACTCCAACGCGGTCGTCACGAGTGCGAAGACGCCGACGACGAGCAACAGGAGCGCGAGCGTGCCACCGCCCGTCGCGTAGTCGTAGCCGGCCCACGCGAGGAACCCACCGAAGAAAGCGATGCGCCAGCCACGACTCTCGGTCTGGTCCCGGAAGACGCCAACAGCCAAGGTGCCAGTTAGGTACAGCGAGAGAAGACCGACTACGAGGTCCTCGGTCGTCGCCCCGTCTCGAATCGCGAAACCGAACGCGACCAGCGTCACGAGTAACAACACGCCCACGAACGCCTTCGCGGCGAGGTCGATTGCACGAGGTCGGGTCACTGACAGGAACTTTCGCAGGACGAGTAAAAGTCGTTCCGACTACGTGCGTCGATTCTATTCGGGGGTGATATTCGTCACCGTGCCGACACCCTTGCTCTGGCCCTCGCGGAAGACGAACTTCTGGCCTTCTTCCACGAGATACGGGCGGAACTTGAACCGAACTCTGGTCTTCCCGGAGTCGCCGGGCAACAGTTGGCCGCCCTCGGGGAAGAACTTCACCGCCTCGCTCACCGTTTCGAGGTGAATCACGGGTTCGTAGCCGTCTCCGATGCGAGTCGGATGGTTCAGGACGACGACTTCGGCCTCGAACTCCCGGACCGGCTCTGGCTCGGCGTCAGCCGGTAACAGTACCATCCCGCGTTCGATGTCGGCCTCTCGCACTCCCTTCAGCGCGATGCCGACGATGCGGCCCGCCTTGGCTTCGTCCACGCGGTGGTAGTGCATCTCGATGGAGCGCACCTCCACCTCGCGGAAGTCACCGTCGGCCATCGGACCGATGAGGAGTTCGTCACCCGCTTCGACGTGGCCGGACATGATAGTCCCCGACGCAACTGCGCCGACGCCCGTCACCGAGTAGGTGCGGTCGATGTACATCCGGAAGGGACCGCTGTCGGCCGTCGTCTTCGGTAGTCGCTCGAACAACTCGTCTAACTCGTCCAAGCCGTCCATCGTGACCGCGCTGGTCGTGAGAATCGGCACGACGTTCTCGTCGATCTCCTCGATAGCGGCATCGACGCCGTGGCGTTCGACGAGCAACGGCGTCTTGCCAGCGTCCCGGAGCAGGCGCTCGACTTCGCGTTCGACCTCCAGCACGCGGTCTTCTTCCACGATGTCGGCTTTCGTGATGGCGACGATTGTCGGCAGTTCAGTAGCGAGCAAGACCCCGAGATGCTCGCGCGTCGTCTTCGTCGGGCCGTCGTCCGCGGCCACGGTCAGCAGGCCGTAGTCGAGTTTCTGACCGACCAGCCCGCGAATCGTAGTTCGGAGCCACGGTTCGTGACCGACGGTGTCAACGAACGAGACTAGGCGGTCGCTCTCCTCGACTACTCGCGCACGGTCGGACTTCCGGTGCGGGTTGTCCATCCGAACCGGCCCGTCCTCGCCGAACCCGTAGACGGCGTAGGAGAGGTCCGCCGAGAGTCCACGCTCGACTTCGTGTGGCTGCACGTCGAGATAGCCGCGGGTGCCGCCCTCACCGTCGTCGGGTTGCCCGGTCACGAGTGACCCGACGAGCGTCGATTTCCCGTGGTCCACGTGGCCTGCGGTACCGACCACGATGTGTTCGCTGTCCGTATCTAAGACTGCGCCTTCACAGATGGTCGCCACGCCGACGAGACCCTTCACGCCGCTCTTTCCACCGCGATTGGATGCGCTGCCGTCGGCGTCGATGCCCCACGTCTGTACGTCTTCGATGTGCGCGCCCGCCTCCTCGGCGAGCAGGCTCAGTACGTCCATCGATTCGGAGAAGGCTTCGTGGCTGATACCCGCGATGCCGCCGTCGTCGGTGACGCCGACGACGTACGTCGCCTCGCCGTCACCGGAGAGAACGCGGTGGCGGAGTTGCGCGGCCAGACTCTCCATCCGGCCTTCCGCGAGGTGAACCGTCCTCGTGAGACGTTCCTTGAATTCGACGCTTCCGCCCTCACGCTCGCCACGTTCGAGGGCCTGCTGTAGCACGGCCCGGTCAGGGCACATACCCGCGAGTTAGTGCGACTACGTAAAAAGCCTTCCCCGAAACCCATGTCCATATATGTCGTTGTTCGGCCGCCCACAGGGTAGTTTTATACCTCTCGAGAGTCGGAAAAAGAGCGACGATCAGGGTTCGCTGACGTTCGTCGGGAGACTCGTGTCGCGTTCGAACTCGACGTTCACCGGCGTTCCGGTCACGTTCGAGTCGTAGACGAGCGTCGCGTCAGCACCTTTCGGAATAGAGAACACGAGGGCGTTGTCCAGATACCGTTCTCCCGGACCGAGGGTGAAACCGGCAAAGAGTCGCTGTCCGGCGAGCGGTTGGTGGCCGTACGTTCGATTCTCGGTGCGGAGTTTGAACGAGGAAGCATTCAGTGGAACGTCGCTTTCGCCCTCGTTCGTGAAGTTGAACTGGACGACGACGAACTGTTCGCCCTTCGGCGGGTAGTACGCCCTGTCGTCGCTCTCGTTCGGGTCGATGGAATCGACACGTTCTGCGTTCCATCCCGCGTAGAGCGTCGTCGCGTTTTCGTCGGTCGGTGTCGCCGCCGTGGCGATGGGCGCGTCGCCCCCACCGCCGAGGAACGGGAGCGACGGCCCGAACAGCACACCGGCCGCCAGTAGTGCGACGACGAGCACCACGGCGATACCCGCCGTTCCTGAGACGGGGAGTGAAACGCCAGAGTCGCCACCCGCGAGGCCGCCGACCTTACCTGCGACCCCCTGAGCAGTCGCACGCACCTTGGCTAGCGGCGAGTCACCGTCTCCACTCGTATCTCCATCGCCACTACTGCCGCTATCGGTCCCGCCCGATTCTCCGGCGTGCTTCTTCAGTAGGTCGGTCAGACCCTGCTTCTCGACAAGCGTCTGTACGGTGTCGCCATCGAGCATGTCCACGTTCGACCCCTGTGCGACTTTCTCGGCGTGCTGCGAGAACGACCCAGCGGCGACGATGGCCGACTCCTCGACGCCGTAGTTCTGGCACAACGAGGCGAACTGCTGGACCTGTTGACCGCCGACTTCGCCAGCACTGGCAGGAACCGCCCAGAGGAGCCCCTCTTCGCCGGTCTGGGGACGTTGGACCGCGACGAAACACTTCCCGTCGTCCTGCTTGAGTTGTGTCTGCCAGCCCTGCTGGTCCCAGAGAGCCGCTACGAACTGTCCGAACGCCGTCTTATCCATACTCTGTAACATTCTAGCACCGCCAGAGACCGCCGGACGAAGTACCCGCGCCGTCCGCTTCCTCAGTCGTGTTGTTTGTCTCGTTCGCGTTCATGTCTACACTCCCCGTATAAAAATCATCGCCCCGACGACCGCCGCGCGAGAAGCACTGCGCCAGCGAGCGCAACGATGGCTAGTTCGACTCCGAAGCCCGGCACCAAGCTCTCGCCGCCTTCCTGGCTCTGACTCGCGTTTTCGAGTGGCCGCTCGGTGAGTGGCGATTCGGTCGCCCCGATGGCCGCCTGGGTGTACCCCGCCGTCGTGGCGGGTGTGGTCGGTTCTGTAGTCGTCGTCTGGACAGGCGTGTCGGTTTCGTCGGGTGTCGTTGTCGGCGGACGCGTGGTGGTCGGCGGGGTCGTCGTCTCGGGAGTCGTCGGCTCGCCACCGGCGACGACGCCGGGGACGGACTTCTTCCGGTCTGAGTCGGGAAGCCGAATCTCGAACGCTCGTCCCGGCGACACGTCACTGAAATCAAAATTCGTCGCGAACGTTCGGTCACCCCGGACCTCCACTTGCTTCGTCATGAACAACTGCGGAAGCGTCTGGTTTCGGACTGTCAAATTAATAGTCGATCCCGGAGTGAGCGTCGTCTTCCCCGATATCGTGGTCTTGCCGTCCACGACGACTTCCTCGCCGGCCCCGTTTCGATTTATCTTTGTCCGGCGCGGCACCGTCTTAAACGAAGTACTCACTCGTTCGCCCTTCTCGCTAGCGAGCGGTCTCTTCACGGAGAACGTGACGTTGTAGCGCTCCCCCGGGCCGATTCCGTGTTTGTTGGTGTCGATAAGCACGAAGAATCCTTCGCCAGACTTGTTGGCAATGAAGTACGTAGCGTCTTCGCTGGCCCAGAACTCGTTGTGTTCTTCGTTCAGTTCGCCACTGGTCTGCGTGAACTTGAGTTGGATGCCGTCGCCGTCGTGGCCGTCGAGTTTCTCTTTCGTCAGCATCCCCGAGAGACCAGATGCGTTGACGTGAATAGACACCCAATCCTCGTGCGCAACCGAACCGTTGTTCCACGGCTCAACCGTCTGTTTCGGGAGGTCGGTGATTTCCAGATTTTCGACCTGGGACTGGAGTTTCTCCGGGGCGATGCGAGTCTCGATACTGTTCGTCGCGCGCTCTTCGATGATGAGCTTCCCGATGCCGATTTCCTGCCCGTTGTCCATCGTCACGTTCATCTCGTACTGAGCAGCCCCTAACGGCTTGTCGAGCGGCGTCGGTGCCGGATTGTTGACGACGGTGCCGCCGTCGAGTGCGGCTTTCATCGCTGCTGTCGAATCTGCCATCCCGGCTTTGTACGTATTCAACTTCAGTTCAGTCGTTCCCGACCCCACTTTCACCTTGAGCCAGAATGCTGTATCTTGCGACCCGATGTTGACGTAGCCACTCTTCGGCGAATCGACGGTAATTGTGGCGATGTCACCGCGATGTTCGTGAACGACCTGCGGTGTGAACGATGCGTTAGGCGTGAGTTCGGCCGACTTCGCGCTTGGCGCACCACTCACTAGTGGCGGTGTCGTCACAGCGAGGAGGACGATGGCCACTGCGAGGGCGGTACCGAACTGGGTCTGTCTCTCGAACATGGGGGATGCGGCGGGGTCGCCGGAAAGTAACCGAGGTGTTATGAGTCATCCCTAATAAATTCGTGTGGTGACACTGCCTCGAAAATTATGTGTTCTCAGCTACGGTTCTGCAACCGCTCGTAGGCTTCTTGCACCTGCTTGAACTGCTCTTCGTCGCCATCTTCGCTGTCGGGGTGGACGGCCTTGACCTTCTGGCGGTAAGCCTGTCGCACCTGTTCGGTGTCGGCGTCGGGTGTGACACCGAGCGTGCGAGACGCCTCGGTGACGCTCGGGCCAGAATTGGGCTGGTTCGGCGGTCGGTTTCGAGTTCGTCGATTCCCCCGCTGGCGGCCTTGCTCCCTCGCGTCGAAACCACTACCGAACCGACTCCGCTCGGAGAACGACTCGCGCGGACCCGCACCGAACCCGCCAGTTTCTGTGGTTTCGTCGCGGTACTCGCCCGCTCGGCCCTGCCGTACCCGCTCGGCGAGGCGACCACTGGCGTGGTACCAGATTAGGTAGGCGGCCACGGCGAACGGTAGTGCAACCGCAAAGAAGACCGGACTGTAGACGAACCCCAAGACGAACTGCACCGTGGCGAGTCCGGCGAAGACGGAGGCGAGTCCGAACAGGAGCTTCGTCTGCTTCACTCTCGGTGAGTTGGCACCGGGGCATTGTAAGACTCTCGCCCCCCTTTTTTGTCGTCGGATGCGCTGAGGGCCTTCGGCCCTCGCGCACTACTCCTCGAAAAAATGTGCACCGTCAGAGCTACTCTCTGACGAGTCTTGCTTCGTACGGGAAAACGTGACCGGCGCTGGGGCTATCAGTGTTCGGCGAACCGTAGCTATGTAAGGAAATTTAACTATCCTACTCGATTTGCTCGCGGTACTCCCCGGCGCTGAGCAGTTCGTCGAGACCGCTGTCGTCGTCGAGTTCCACTTCCAGCATCCACCCCTCGCCGAACGGGTCGTCGTTGACCAGTTCGGGTTGGTCGTGTAGGGCCTCGTTGACTGCGACGACGGTGCCGTTGACAGGCGAGTAGAGGTCCGAGACGGCTTTGATGGACTCGACCACGCCGAACTCTTCGTCTTTGGTGAGTTCGTCGCCCTCGCTGGGGAGTTCGACGAACACCACGTCTCCGAGTTCGTCCTGCGCGAAGTCGGTGATGCCGACCTTGGCGGTGTCGTCTGCGTTAGTTGCCCACTCGTGCGATTCCATGTACTTCCGGTCGTCTGGTACTTCGAAGCTCATTGTTAGTTGTCGATAAATGGTGTGCTCGCTACCTTTGCCTTTTTGGACTGCCCGCGGACCATCACGCGAACGACCGTGCCGGGGTCTGCGTACTCCGTCGGTACGTAGCCCAGCGCAATCGGTTCGTTCAGCGTTGGACTCATCGTCCCGCTGGTCACTTCGCCGATGACGATGTTGTCGGTGTTGGTCACGTCGTAGCCGTGCCGCGGTACTCCGCGGTCTACCAGTTTGATGCCGACGAACTCGTCTTCGACGCCCTCCTCCTTGACCTGTTCGAGTGCGTCGCGGCCGACGAACTCGGTGTCGAGTTTGACGGTGAAGCCGACGCCCGCCTCGTATGGGTCTCGCGGGTCGTCCTCGTGGTCGAAGTCCTGTCCGGAGAGCAGGAAGCCCATCTCCATGCGGAGCGTGTCACGCGACCCGAGACCGCAAGGCTGGCAGTCGAGTGCTTCCCACACGGTCGTTGCCTCGGTCGAGGGAAGAATCAACTCGAAGCCGTCTTCTCCGGTGTAACCGGTACGGGCGACCCAGCACTCGACGCCAGCGACCGAGACGTACTTCGCCTCGAACTTCGAGAGGTCGGAAAGGGAGTCCTCCGCGACTTCACCGAGCAGGTCGGGGGCGTCTGGTCCCTGCAAGGCGTACATCGCATACTCGTCGGTGGCGTTGTTGACCGTCGCGTCCAGGCCCCACTCGTCGCGGTAGGTCGTCCAGCGGTCGTGCATCTGCTCGTCGTGACCCGCGTTCGGGACGAAGAGGTAGTCTGCCTCGTCGTCGTCCGGGAGTCGATAGACGACCGAGTCGTCGATGACGTGTCCGTCTTCGTCGGTTATCATCGAGTACTGGGAGTCGCCAGCGTCGAGCGCGGTCACGTCGTTGGACGTGAGCCGTTGCATCAACGCTTCTGCGTCCGGGCCGGTCACTTCGATTTCGCCCATGTGGGAGACGTCGAAGATGCCGACTGTTTCGCGGACGGCGCGGTGTTCGAGCTTTATCGAATCGAACTCGACGGGCATGTCCCACCCGCCGAACTCCGTGAACGTCGCTCCGCGCTCGTCGTGAACGTCGCGCAGTGGCGGTTTCCGAAGGGTCATACCCTGGAGTTGACCCCCCTGCAAGTAATGTTTTGTTTTCCCGGGACGGGAGACTGTACGCCAAGCCGAGTTAATCGAACAAGTTACGCTGGTTCGACGACGATTTCGCCGTCTTTGAGTTTGTAGACGAGACGGTCGCCTTCTTCGACCTCGACGCCGTCTTTCTCGAACTCCTCACGAACTGCTTTGATGAGGCTGATTCGCCATCGCTGGGTCACTGTCGTCGTGCCGAGTATCTTCTCGTCGCTCATCTACGCGTGTCTTCGATATCGGTATTGTTATGGACTCTTAGCTATTTCGACTATATCGCCTAATATATCTATAAAGTCGAAAAATCAACGCCACTCACGGCAGTCGAATTACGATTCTACTATCAAACTAGTTAGATTACTGAACGACCACGATAGCTGTCGTCTCTCGACCCACGTCGTCTTCGCAGTCACACCGACATTCGAAAGTCGCCGTTCGCCGCTCAACTGGCCTCAACGTCGCACCGAACCGTGGACCGCTACGTCGAAATAGATGCGGCGTAGCGGGCCAACAAGTCCGAACCATCTGCACCGACGTCGGTGCTCTCACAGGCTGGACACTGCGTCGAAAGCGACAGTTCGGGCGACGACGGCCCGTCCGAACCGTCGGTCGGGACCGTCACAGCGAAGTCGGCGAGCAGTACGAACGCGTCGGCGTGACCGCAGTTGTGGCAGTTCATAGCTGTTGGACCGGCAGGTGGGTTCTGCACGCCGGTCGCTCCGAGTTGGTCGCCTCTCGGTACTTGAACCTTAGTCGTCGGTTGCTTCCGCGTCGCCCCCGAGGCCGAACTCCGCCGCGCGAGCGCGCCAGAACTCCTCGAAGGCTTCCTTTTCTGGGTCGTCTCGAACCGTACTCTCGCCGGTCTGGACGTGGTCGAGTTTCAGGTCGAGTTCTTCGAGCAGACGGCGACCCACGTCGTCGCTGATAGTTCCGGTTCGCATGGCGTCCATGATTGCGCTCTTCTCCTTCTTCAGCACGCGTCGCTCGCCGACGAGCAGTTCCTCGCGGCGCAGTTCGGGGTTGTCCGCGAGCAGTTCGGAGATAGCTTCGTTGAGGTCCTCTTTCTCGCGCTCGTACTCGCCGCGGAAATCCTCGTACACCGTTCGCGAGAGGTCACCCGCGTCGTGCAGTCTGTCGGCGGCGTCGAGCGCGGCATCCACTGCGCGGGCGCGACCGATGAGCAACTCGTACAGTTCCTCGGCGTCCGACCGGGTGACGATGTCGAGTCTGTCCATCACATTCTCCATCGAGAGACCCTGCACGACGAGGCTGAACGCCGCGACGCCGAACACCATCGCGCGGAGTTCTTCGCGGAGCGGGAACGGCGTGCCGTCGGGGAGACCCAACACCAGCGCGATGGGAATCGACCCGTGGAGACCGCCCCAGACCATCACGTGGCGATAAGAGAACGGAATGTCGGGCGACGTGAGTCGGTTCGTCACCGCGGTAATCGGGTAGACGACGGCGGCGCGCGCGAAAATGACGAGCGGGATGGCCGTCAGGATGAGCGGCGCGTGTTCGACCATCTGATTGATTGGTGTCTTCGCTCCGATGAGCAGGAAGATGAGCGTGTTGACGAGGAACGCCGCGGTCTCCCACGTGTTGAAGATGGATATCTTCGTCTGGGCGCTCATCGCGTGTTCGGCGGCGGGGTTACCGATGAACAGACCCGCCGTGACCGTGGCGATGACTCCGCTGACGTGGAGGTAGTGTTCGGCGAGCAGGAAGCTCCCGTAGGCGAGAATAAGCGTCAGTACGATTTCGGTCATGTGGTCGTCCAGTCGGTACATCACCTGATAGACCGCGAGTCCGGCGACGAGACCGACCAGCAGTCCGCCGCCACTGGAGACGAGAATATCGACGGACGCCTGCCCGATAGTCGAGGGCGTGACTAGTTGTTCGAGGTTGGTTCCGCTCTCTTGGGACTGAAGCACCAGCCCCAACAGCGTCGAGAAGATGACGACGCCGACGCCGTCGTTGACCAGACTCTCGCCTTCGACGAGGACAGAGAGTCGCTCGGGCGCGCCCAGTTCCTCGAACAGCGCCAGCACCGAGACTGGGTCGGTCGGGAGGATCATCGCAGCGAACAACAGCGAGATGAGCAATGGGAACCCGAAGGCGTAGCTTCCGACCCACCCCAACAGAAGTATCGAGAGAATCAGTCCTACCACTGCGAGGACGATGATGGGCACGAGATTCGCCCGGAAGCGTTCGAGGTCGGTCGTCGCAGCCCCTTCGAACAGCAGCGGCGGGAGCAACACGAGCAGGATGAGGTCGTGAGACAACTGGATGTCGATTCCGATACCGAGTATCGACACGACGAGTCCAGCGAGCAACAGCGCGATAGTGTAGGGGAATCGCCCGACTTTGGCGACGAAGACGCCGACGCCCGCAGCGATGACGAACACCGCCAACAGGTCGATGAGTTCCGCGGCGATTCCGGTCTCTGCGGCCATGTCCCGGGGTAGGTGAGGGCGACAATTAAATGCCAAGTACATCCGACCAGCGGCGCTCTCCGGTTGAACCGCTACGGTGGTCGAAAAGAACGGAAAAAGTCGGGAGTCGAAGGGGTCCGATTAGTTCGTCTCGGTGATGGTCAGGTCGTAGCTGCCCGAACCACTGTAGGAGTCAACGTCGATCTGCATCGCCGTCGAGGTGTCCGGATTGTCGATGGTGATGGACTCCTGGCTGTTGGTGCTGTAGGAACCGTAGTCGTAGTTGCTCGGGGTCGCGTTCGACGTGGTGCCCGTGTTGATGTAGAGGTCGAAGTCGGCGTCCGACGGTCCGTCGAGGACGACTTCGACTTGGCTCGGCGAGCTGTACTCCCAGCTCCACGTGTAGTCGTCGTAGTCGTAGGAGCTACTGAGCGAGCCACTGACGGTTTCGCTGGTCGAGTCGCCGCCACCGCCGCCACCGCCGCCACCGCTGCCGGGTTCGGTGGTGACTGCGTTGAAGGCGTTGACTTGACCGGAGCCCTGCTTGTCCGAGGAGAGACCGATGTCCTTCGCCGTGTTCTTGAGGTGAGTACGAAGCTCGGAGTTCGTGAGGTCCCACTTGGCGAGGGTCAGACCGGCCACACCGGACGTGACGGGGGTTGCCATCGAGGTACCCGAGAGCCTCTCGTAGGTACCGCGGGTGTCGGTGGTCGTCGAGAGAATGTCCACACCGGGTGCGCAGAGTTCGACCGAGCTTCCGTACTGCGAGAACGAAGCGAGATTCTCGCTGTCGTCCACCGCGGAGATGGCCATACATTCGCTGTAGGCCGCCGGGTAGGAGACGGAACTGGAGCCGTCGTTACCGGCCGCACAGATGATGATGGCACCTTGGTCCTGCGCGTAGCTGACGGCGTTCTTCATCGTGTCGGTGTAGCCACCGCCACCGAGGGACATGTTGATGACGTCCGCGCCCTGGTCTGCGGCCCACTCGACACCGTCTGCGATGTCGGCCGTGGAACCGCTACCCTCTTCGCTTAGGGTTCGGGCGTTGATGAGCGAGGAGTTACCCTGTCCGGCGACGCCTGTGCCGTTGTCTACGACTGCTGCGGCACAGCCGGAGACGTGCGTCCCGTGATACTCGTCCTGCATCGAGTCGGGGTACGGGTCCGAGTCGCTGTCAACGAAGTCGTAACCCGGGTTGGACTTGTAGTTCGCCTGTAGGTCGGGGTGGTCGTACATGGCACCCTGGTCCACTACGGCGATGGTGACGTTGGAGTCACCGAGCGTCGTGTCCCACGCGTCGTCGGACTGGACCTGTTGGGGTGCGTACTGGTCGCCGAAACGCGGGTCGTTCGGCGTCAACTGCGTCGTGTGCGTCGCGTTCTTCTCGGCGTACTTGATCTCTTCTTTCTGCGTGATGGCGTCGATGAAGCGTTCGCGAGCGACTTCCGGAGCCTGGCTCGGGAACTTCACTGCGACGTAGCGGAGGTTCTCGTTCTTGTGAACGATTTCCGCGTTGCCGGGAATGTAGCTCGAGACAGTACTTTCGATGTCGCCTGCACCTGCAGAGACACCGACGAGAATTTCGTCTTCCTTCGGACCGGGAGAACGGCCGGGAGTCGCGGCCGTGACACCGCTAAATGCGGCTGCGGCACCCACCGCACCAGTTGCCTTCAGGAAGCTACGACGATCGAAACCCTGTGTGCTTTCGTCTGACATGCTGCGTCCTACACAACCTCACAGCGTTATTTAAATCTTAATCTTTAGTTGTAATAAGTTGTTGGGGCAGTATAGTTATTTATCTCACACATGAGTGAACAAGTATTATGGGAACTGATATCAACGTACTTTGAGTTTGTAACGAGTTATTCGGGTGTTGAATACAAATCACGTTGGTATATCATGGGACTACATTTATACTCCGGAGGATAGCGCAATCGGGGAACCTAGTCGAAAGTACCGAATCCACAGCTTTTCACCAAGAAAAATGTGATTTCAAATGAGTTTTCAATTATATATCAAAAATGTTTGGTTTCTGCGTCGAGAATAGACCGATGCTGTGAATTTCGCCCGGTGTATCGAACAGCGATACTTCGAAATCTCGTTTTGGTTCGCAGAAGGCGGGCCCGCTGAGGGGTCAAACAGCGACCCTCATGCTCTCAGTCTCGCAAAACGAGACTGAGAACGCCGGAGTGTCAAACCGCGACACTCCGTGTCCCGAACTTTGCAAAGAAAAATCCGGACCGCCACGGCTAAAGCGGACGATGCGCTATCGACGGTTATGAAGCCGTTACGCTCGTTTCTCTCAGGGGAGCCGTCCGTCGCGCTGTTCGTGGACGGCCCGAACGTTCTTCGCGAGGAGTTCGACGTCGATTTAGAAGACGTGCGTGCCGCTGGTGAGGAGTTGGGGCAGTTGGCGGTTACGCGGTTGTACGTGGACGAACACGCGACGCCCGGACTCATTCAGGCCGCGGAAGCCCACGGGTTCGAAGTGACAGTCACCAGCGGCGACGTGGACGTGAAACTCGCGGTCGATGCTACCGAGTTCGCGCTCGCGAACGGTCTCGACGTGCTGGCCATCGCCTCGCGGGACACGGACTTCAAGCCGGTACTTGAGAAAGCGGCTCGAAACGGAATTCGAACCGTCGCCATCGCGCCCGGCGAGTACGGACGTTCCGACGCGCTCCAGAAGGCGGCCCACGAAGCGTATACCATCGAGAAGTGACCGGTTCTCACTTTCGGAGGACTACCCCAATCGCTTCACTTCGACGCGGTGCGGTCCGTCTACTGTTCGAAGTTCGACCGACTCGACGAGTGCGTCTGCGACTGTCGCGCGCCAGTCGGCGACGGCTTCGACCTGCCGCTCGTGATGGTGCTCGACGGAGAACGACTCGTCGGGATTCGACCGAATCGCGTCTTCAGTGTCGTCCGGCGTCGGGTAGTCCGGGATTCGCGTCTCGTCTACGAGTCGGGTGGGCGAGACGTGGACTGCGCCGGTCTCCTCATCTACGTCGCTCGTTCGACGAGACTCCGAGTCGGCGACGTGCAGTCGCGCCCGCATCCGCCCGGAGAACGGCGGCGTCACTCGAAGGACGGGACTGCGCGCGCTTCGGCGGTCCGCCTCGTATGCCGTCACCACGTCGTCGGCAGTGACTGCGATTGAACGAACGTCGCGCGGGTCGGTCTCTCCCGCGACCATAGCTTTCGTCGGAACTCCACGCCCTTTAGCGTTCGTGCCGGAGAGCGGCCCAGCACGTCGTTTTCTGTCTCGTTCACAGACTCTCTACGTAGACAACCCGTCTCGTGAGAGCCAGTAACACAGTATGCCCAGAACATCGACATATATGGAGATTTATAATCTAAGCATTTGACCCCTAATAATAGCTGTCCAGTTGAATCGAACATTCTACAGAATAAGCTTCCCGCCGGTATTGTTGTGAGCGACACTGGGAATAAAGGTAACGGCCGAATTGGAAAGACACAGCAGAAAGATACTCGATCTGACAGCGATACAAATCTGACGCGTCGCGGACTGTTCGCTTTGGCAGGGGTCGCAGGCATGGGTCTCGCAGCGTCGGGGAGCGTAAGCGCCCACGGAACTACGGATACGGGCGGTACGAGCGGCTTCTCGGGCTTCGATACCGTCCACATCGTCGGCGACGGCGATGGGATGTACACGACGATTCAGGGAGCACACGACGACCTTCCGGGCGACGGCGCGGGCGCCAACGGTGCAGTCGTCATAGCCGACAGCTACGATTCGAGCGACGAGCAGTTCCCCGTCGTAGTTGACGGCTACGCCGACATTCGGGGGATGTCGAACACGGGAACCGTCATCTACAACGGCGACTCCACGAAGAACACGTTCGTGTTCACGGCGACCGAACAACACAACACCGAGTCGCCGATGCTCAGCAACGTCCGACTCGCTGGCGGTGACAATGCAGTCGTCGTCGAAGGCCACGTCGGTGCGACTGTGCAGGACGTGACTATCTGGGGAAGCAACACCGGTATCAAAGTCACCGACAACTCCTACTCTCAGACTTGCTACGACAACTACTTCCGGAATATCTGTATCTCCGGCGTCGAGGGCGACGGCGTCTACGTTGCGAACAACACCGCACCGCACTCGCTGACGTTCGACAACGTCAACGTCTATCGCGCGGGTCAACACGGTTACAACCTCCGACAGGCGGGAGCAGACACGGTGGTTCAGAACTCCACCATCCAGCACGCAGACGACTGGGGGATGCTCATCGAACGGAGCATCTCGCTGACGCTCCGAGATCTCTACTTCGAGCGCAACGCCGAGAAGTACGCCTCCGGTTCCGGCAACAAAATCGACATCTGCTTCCACAGCAACGGTCCGAACCACGACTTCCTCGTGCAGGGCTGTTACTTCAACGGCATGAACGAGACCGTCTGTGCGATTCACTTGAACTCCGGCGAAGCCGGCGAGATTCGGAACTGCCGGTTCAACCGCTACGACGACGGCTACCTCATCCAGGACGAGGAACACACGGACCTCAACGTCGCCCGCTCGACCATCACGACGGACGGTAGAGAGGCCCACTTCTACAACGACGGCGATACGTGGGGCAAGCGGACGCGCCAAGACGGCATCATCATGAGCACGGACCTCTCGACCACCGACGGGAAGTTCGAGGCGGACAAAGGCATCCACGACGGGTCCGGCAGCGCACCCCAAGGGATGGCCTTTTGGCTCGACGGTCAGTGGGTCAGTCAGGTTGACGGAAGCATCATCGGCTAACTCGGCGCGACTCTCCGAGCCGCGTCGAGGTCGATTCGCCACCGAGCTGGGTATGGCAGACCGACCGAGCTGGGAACTCGGTCACCGCGATTGGCAGTAAATCATCGCACATCTTCGCGCTGGCACGCGAGTGCGAAATCGAACACAGCACGCTCTGCGCTGGCAGGCGCAGCACGCCACCGAGCTGGCTACGGCAGTTACGTGGGGCCACGGGGAAGTGAAACCACTGCGGTTTTTGATTTTCGGCGCGTATTCTCGCACATGAGCGACGACCTCGGGACGCCGGTGTTGGACAATCACCTGCACTTAGACCCCGAACACGGCCGCGGTATCGAGGCGGTCAAGGACTTCGCGCGGAGCGGCGGCACCCATCTGCTCGTCGTGAACAAACCCTCGTGGCTGCTCGGCGTCGAACCCCAGGAGGGCGATGATTTTCGGCCCGTCTTCGAGACGACCATCGACGTGGTCGCGAGCGCAAACGAGATTTTATCTGGTCGCGCGTGGCCAGTCCTCGGCGTCCACCCGGGACTCGTCTCGAAACTCGTAGATGACCGCGACTTTGCTCCCGACGAAGCACGCGACCTGATGCAGGCAGGTCTCGACTGCGCGGCCGAGTACGTCGCAGACGGCGAGGCAGTCGCACTCAAGACTGGACGACCACACTACGACGTGACCGACGCCGTCTGGGACGCCTCGAACGAAGTCCTCCGGCACGGTCTCGAACTCGGTGCCGACGAGGACTGTGCGGTCCAACTTCACACCGAGGGGACCGACGACCTGAGCGAAGTCGCGGAGTGGGCCGAAGACGTCGGCCTCCCCGCGGAGAAGGTCGTCAAGCACTACGCAGGCGGCCGTCTGAAGGGGCCGACGCCGAGCGTGATGAGCGAGAAAGACCGCTTGGAAGTCGCGGCCGAGCGCGGCGACCCGTTCCTCATGGAGACCGACTTCGTGGACGACCCCGACCGGCCGGGCGCGGTGATGGGACCGAAGACGGTTCCCCGGCGCGTGCGATGGATGCAAGAACGGGAGTACGACGACGCGATACGAAACGCACACGTCGAGACGCCCGAGCGCGTCTACGGGTTCGACACCACTGCGACGTTGGACCGGTAGACGCGATAGCGACGTTCGAGCGGGAGGTGTCCCCCGATTTAAAACCGTCTGAATACCGAGATATCGGTGAACGCGGCTATCGCGTTTCTCAGCCGATTGAAGCGTCCTCAGTGCCGAAATCGCCGAAAAGTTCAGTTTTCGAAGCGAAAGTCAGCCTCGCAGGATTTATGAACCGCGCAACGCTCGATGATGATATGAGCGCGCCTCCCGAGGAGTTCTACTCCGACGAACGCTGGCAGAACTGGCTCGACCGCATCCGAGAGGAGGACATCGACCCAGAGAACGAAGACTCCGCTCGCCTCTTGCTCAACCTGCAAGACGACGTGGCTATCGCAATCGCAAAGATCGTCACCGCGGCCGACGACGGCGCTATCGACGACGAGGAGGCGCTTTCGGAACTCGAAGACATCCGCGAGGTCGTCCTCTCGGAAGTCGATTTCGGCAACGAAGAGAAAGCGATGCTCATCGACGGCGTCCAGACGAGTCTCGTCTGCGTCTTCTACGCCGCCGAGGAGTACGTCGCCAACGGTCCGGCCGACGACGCACCCGTCGAGGAGTACGTCATCGAGGCTGGCAAGGCCGAAGAAGCCGAGGACTTAGATTCGGCGCTCGGACTCGTGGCCGCGGGCGGCACGCGCATCATCGACGGCGACGAACTGGACATGTCCGTCACCGAAGAGTTAGAGTACGGTCTCGTCACGGAGTGGGTCAACGGTCTCGACAGCCTCCAGAGCGCCATGAGCGACCCGGAAGTCGTCGAAGAGGAAGAAGACGAATAATCGGTCGCATAACAGACGGCATTTTTATTTGTCTCCCCTGAAAGAAGTCGGTAGTGCGACTTCGAACGGACGAGCGTGGGGTGACTGTTCAGATTGGCACGGTGTTGCTGTTCGCCGTGTTGGTCGTCCTGTTATCGACGTATCAGGCCCAAGTCGTCCCTCAAGAGAACTCCCAGGTGGAGTTCAAACACAATCAACAGGTCCAGAACCAACTACAGGACCTGCGCGACGAACTCCACCGCACCGCCGCCACCGACAGTGGCGGGTCGGCCTCGATTCCGCTCGGCACGCAGTACCCCGTTCGAGCGCTGTTCGTCAATCCACCGTCGCCCTCCGGGACGCTCCGGACGACCGAACTCGGGACGGACAGCAAAGTGAGCATCGAGAACGCAGTCGCGTCCGGTGAGACCCGCGACTACTGGGACGGTTCCACGCAGGAGTTCTCGACGCGCGGACTCAGTTACGAACCGAACTACCACGTCTACCAGAACGCGCCGACCACGGTCTACGCGAACGGCGTCCTCTACAACCGCTTTGACAGTGCCAAGACCGTCGTCGCGGGCCAACGACTCGTCAAGGGCAACACGCTTTCGTTGGTGACGGTAGACGGCACGCTCTCGAAGTCCAGCAGTCAGTCGCTGTCGGTTTCGCCGACGGCCGTGAGTGCGTCTACCCGAACTATCGCGGTTCGAGAGAGCGGTGACCCCATAGAGTTGACCGTGCCGACGGAACTCTCAGCGACGATGTGGGAGGAGACGTTACTGGAAGACGAATTCGACGGCAGTGATTCGGACGAGGACGCGTACGTGCAGGCCGTCGAGAGTGTGCCGGGCGAGGATGCGGTCCGCATCGTTCTCGAACCCGGAACGTACGAATTACAGTTGGCCAAAGTCGGCGTCGGAAACGACGTGTCGGGCGTCGAACCGCATTACGTGACCGATGTGTCGGGTGACAATACGAGCGTCGCCGAGAACAGCACGCGGAAACTCGTCGTGGAAGTGCGCGATCGGTACAACAACCCCGTCACGGGTGCAAGAGTGAACCTCTCGCTGGTGTCGAACGACTTGCCGGACCGACTCCACTACCGTGGTGAGGTGGGAGAGACGCTGACGGACGTCCGAACCGACGGACAGGGCCAAGTCGAACTCCGCTACGAAGTAGACGAGTTCGACGGTGCGAATCGTCGGGTGAAAGTGCGGACGAGCATCGCCGACGTGCCACCGACGAGCGGCGAGTTCGAAGACGGTGCCCAGGAGAACCTGACGTTCAGACTTAGCGTCTACGGCGTCGGCGGTCCCGGAAACGGCAACGGACCGGGTGGACCGACACCGACTCCCGGCGGAATCGAGTACAACCGAGACGCAGTCGCCGTTGACGCCGACAACGAAGGGACGCCTGCGAGCGTCCGGTTCAGTGTCACGAACAGCTACGATCAGCAATTGACGATTACCGACGTGGAAATCGACCCGAAGCGCGGGAAAATAAAGCAACTCAGTGACCCGTCATCGAACGAAGGCCAGTGGGAGAGCGAGTTGTACGTCGATGCGGATACCCGAGACGGAATCAACGACGTTCCCGGCGGCGCCGACCTCCCGACGTCCCTCGACATGAGTGAGTTCTACTGGCAGACCACGCCATCCGTCGAGCCGGTCTTGTCCGGCGGGAGTACAGCGACCTTCTCCCTCATGCAGTTCCTCGAAGGAAACGGAAACAACCCGCAGCAAGCGGACATGACCGGCGAAACGGTGTCGGTCCGAATCACCTACCGATTGGCGAACGGAACCGTCGAAACCGAGGAGTTGACCATCGAGGCAACTGGCGCCTAGTTCGACAACCGTCGAATCCGCTATCGACAAAATCATATAGCCCACTGACCGACAAGCGCACATGACAGCCGTCGGTATCGACGCCATCGAAATCTGGACGGGGAAGCTGAAACTGGACCTGCCGAACACGTTCGCGCCCGAGAAGGGCGAGGACCCCGAGAAGTACACGAAAGGACTCGGACTAAACGCCAGTTCGTTCCCGGACGCTCACGAGGACATCGTAACGATGGGCGCGAACGCGGCCCACCGACTGATGGACCGCAAGGGACTGACGCCCGACGACATCGGCCGCATCGACGTTGCCACCGAGAGCGCGTTCGACAACTCCAAGCCCGTCTCGACGTACATCGCGGGCTGTCTCGAACAGGTGTACGACGGGGACTTCCACCACGCGAACAAGGGCGAACGCAAGTTCGCCTGCGTCGCCGGGACGCAGGCCATCGACGACGCCTACAACTGGATCAAAGCAGGCCGCAACCGTGGTCGCTCGGCGCTCGTGGTTGCGACTGATACGGCGCTCTACGCCCGCGGCGACCCCGGCGAGGCGACGCAGGGTGCGGGCGCAGTCGCCATGCTCATCTCCGAGGACCCCAGCGTGCTGGAACTCTCCACCGAGCAGGGGTACGGCTCTGCGGACGAGACGGACTTCCTCAAACCGAACCAGCAGTTCCCGAGCGTGGACGGCAAGCGCTCGATGCAGGTGTACCTCGCACGCATGCGCGAGGCAGTGGAGGACTTCGAATCCGTCTCGGGCGACACCCATCCCGACGACTTCGAGTACATCCCGTTCCACACGCCGTTCCCCGGTATGGTTCGGAAGGCTGGCCTGCTCGGTTACCGCCACATGATTCGAGACACCACCGTCGAAGAGGAACTGGCCGACGAAATCGGCTTCCAGCCCCGCGAGGACGAGTTTGAGGACCGCGAAGCCTACGAGGAAGCCATCCGGGACTACATGGACAAACTGAAAGAGACCGACCAGTACCGCGAGTGGTACGGCAACACCATCGACCCGACCCTCTCCATCTCCCGCGAGGTCGGCAACTGGTACACTGGCTCGGTCCACATCGCCCGCGCCAGCGCGCTCCGCCACGCCCTCAACGAGGGCATCGACCTCACAGGCAAGCGTCTGTTGGTCGGCTCCTACGGTTCGGGCGCACAGGCAGAAGTCCACGCCGAGACCGTGCAGGACGGCTGGAAGGACGAAATCGAGGCGAGTAACATCGACGCCCAAATCGAGGACCGCTACGACCTCTCGTTCGAAGAGTACGAGAAGGTCCACGACCGACACAACCACGACAAGACCATCGAGATCGAGGACTTCACGGTTCCCGACGGCGAGTTCGTGTTCACCGGTCGCGGGCGCATGAACGAGCGAATGTACGACTTCGTGGAATAAAGCGGGCGTTTGGTAGCGGTAGTTTCTGTTTTCTTTGTTCTTGTCTTGGGATGGCAGATGGGTTAGTTGGAGCTAGTTACTGCCATCAGCAGTTACTGCCATCAGCAGGTGGAACAGGACGGAGAGATTGACGACAACGAGAATAGCACTGATGCCGGTGCAAAGGCGAGACCGCACAGCACCGCCAACCGCATCAGCCACACGTTCGCGGCTCCACCGCTCACTAACCGAGGCCCGCTCTCCGCACCACCGGAGGACAAACCGCGTCCGCCGAGGCCACCCTCGCATTCGCTCGCGTGACCGCCCGCGCGCCTCGCGTCCCTCCCCATCCGACTGCGTTGCTCAGTACAGACGACGCGCTCCAGCGCGTCGTCTGGGCCTGCGCTACTCATCCCTCGCGCGAACAGGTCGCACACCTCGTGGTGCGACCTGTTCGCGCGAGGGATGGAGAGTTCACTATCGTTACTGCCGGTGGAACAGCCACCCGGAAACAGCCAGTGAACCAGACCACACGGGCGGGACTTTCTGGGCGGCCATGGTCACGATGACTTCTGCGGTTCGTAGCGAGCGGGCGGGGGCTTTCGAGGTGGTCACAATCACCTCTCCTTCTGCTGTTCGTCGGTCGTTTCCGGTCAATACCCCATCTAGCCATGAGTTTATAAACGAAGACGCCCGACTTCCATGGTATGAGCGATGCCGGGGCCGAGGACGTTGGCGAAGTCACTCCTGAAACGCCACCCACCGAAACCCCCGAACCCACCCCCGAAGTCGAGTCCGTCCCGGCGAGCGACGCCTTCGACGCGCTCGGCAACGAGGTCCGGATGGCAGTCCTCCGGGCGCTCGTAGACGACGCCGACGAATCCGTCTCCGGCACTACGATGACGTTCTCGGAACTCTTCGAAGAGAGTTCCGCCGACACGACTGCCGGGTTCGCCTACCACCTCCGGCAACTGACCGACCTCTATCTCCGCAAGACCGGCGAAGAGGAAGACCGCTACGCGCTGACCTACGCCGGGTTGCAGGTCGCCCGCGCCATCGTCGCCGGGACGTACACTGACCGCGTGTCGTTCGGGCCAGTCGAGATGGGCGAGGACTGTCCGCTTTGCGAGGATGGGAACTTAGCCGCGACCTGCGAAGCCAACTACGTCACGGTCGCCTGCACTGACTGCCGACAAGGAATTCTCACGCTGCCGTTCCCGCCGGGTGCCCAGCGCGACCGTGATACCGCCGACCTCCTCGAAGCCTTCGACCGCCACCATCGCCACCGCCTGTCGGTCATGTCCGACGGTATCTGTCCAGAGTGCGCGGCGAAGATGGACGCCACGCTCGCACTCGTGGGCAAACGTCAGACCGGTACCTCCACGGAAACCGACGCGGACTCTCAGCAAGCACAAGTCACACTCGACTGCCAACAGTGTGGTTGCGAACTCAACTGTCCGGTGACGCTCGCGGTCCTCGAACACCCTGCCGTGATAGCGTTCTACCACGACCACGGCGAGAACGTCCGCGACCGGCCCATCTGGAACGTCGGCGACGAGTGGCGGGAGACGGTCCTCTCGACGGACCCGTGGTGCGTGAGGGTGAGCGCGCAACTAGACGACGAGGAGTTAGGCGTCTTCGTCGCCGGAGACCTCACCGTCGCCGAGACGCGCCGCCGGAACACACAGCAGGCCAGCTAAGACGCTTGCTGACCGTCGTCCAGCAACCCGAGCGCGTCGAGTCGCTCGCGACGCTCGTCCTCGTCGAGTTGCCGGTATCCGTTCGCGTTGGTCACTGTCGCAATCCCCACGTCCGCAGTGTCGAACCCGTCCTCTGTCGGGGCCGCCAGTGCCGACAGCGCTAAATCGACGCCCGATTCGAGGTCGGCGTCCGCGACGTACTCCGCTTCGAGGTAGTCCTGAATCTCGGCGCTGTTGCGGCCCACCGCCGCGGCGTTCCACGCCGAGGGCGTGCCGCTGGGGTCGGTCTCGTAGAGTGCGGGTCCCGAGTCACCGATACCGCCCACGAGCAGTGCCGTACCGAACGGCCGCGCACCACCTTTCTGGGTGTACTCCTGCACGTGGTCGGCCAGTTCCTTGGTCAGCGTCTCGACGCCGAGCGGTTCGTCGAATCGGAGACGCTCCCGCTGGGCGGCCTCGCGCGCGAACTCGACCAGTTGGCGTGCGTCTGCCGCGTGGCCCGCGCTGGCGACGCCGAGGTGGCCGTCGATTTCGTGCAGTTTCTCGACGCTATCGGGGTCCATCAGCGACGACCGGACTCTACGGCGGGCCGCCAACACGACGCCCTCTCTGGTCTTCACGCCCACGCTGGCGCTGCCACGCTTGACCGCTTCGCGGGCGTACTCGACCTGATACAGTCGCCCGTCGGGCGAGAAGATGCTCGTCCCGCGGTCGTACGCCTGCTGGTTGTCTTGCATCAGGCCACCTCCCCGATACTATCGTCACCAGCGACGCTCGCTGGGTCCTCGTAGCTGTCGAGTTCGACGCCATCGGCAGTCACTTCTGCGAGCGTAAGGCCGTTCCCGCTCGCAGTGTCGCGTTCGCTGGCCGATTCGATGGCGCGGGCAGCGACGACTCGCGCCTCCTCGATGGTCATCTCGGCGTCGAACTCGCGTTCGAGGACGCCGTAGGCCAGTTGCATGCCACTGCCGCCAGCGGCGTATGGCGACTCGGTGACGCCACCGCCGGCGTCGAAACTGTAGACCTGTTGCCCGTCCGAATCGACGCCGCCCAGGGTCAACTGTGCGGCGCGGTACGGACCGTGTCGGAGCAGGTTTCCTGCGAACGTCGCGGTGGCGTGCATCGACGGCGGGTTACCTCGGCGCGTCTTGTAGAGGTCCACCTTCGAGCGGAGTTGCCGGACGTACTCTTGGAGTTCGCCGACAGCGCCGGAGAGCGTCAGCGCGGCGGTCGGATGCACCTGCTCGACTTTCTGCATGTCTTTGCTGCTGACGAGACGGCCACCGAGACTCGCGCGCTGGTCGGCCGCGAGGACGACGCCGTCCGCGGCCGTGAGCGCGACGGTCGTCGTACCGGTCTTGAGCACGTCGGCCCCCGCGTTCGGCGAGTCCGTCCCGAAGTTCGGGGAGTTGGTTGGGTCGGGCATCGATAGTTGGTAGACGCTACGACTCAAAAAATGTTAGCTAAAATATATTTTAGCTGGAGAGGTGTAGGCAACGTCTGACGCGAGGTGGACGACGGTCAGAAAACGAGCGAACTCAGGGTAACTCCCGCAGCGACTCCAATATCTCGTCCAGCGGGTCGTCGGTAACCGCCAGCGAGAAGCCGTCGAGTTGGGCCATCTTCGGCGCGTGGTCCCACAACGCCTCGCGGTCGATGCCGTGAAGGACGACGGCGTTCGGCGTCGGGTTGACGACGCGCATGGCGACCAGCGGCGACTCCCCGCGCGTGACGTTGGTGAACATCAACGCTCGACTCGTACTCTGGCCGTAGAGGCGGTAGAACTCCTCGCTGGACAGTCGCGTGATGGCTTGGATGCTGTCGATGACGGTGTGGCCTGTCACGTGGTCGTGGTCGCCGCTGGTGAGTTCTGTCGCGCCGATGGCGTCGTAGAAGCGCTCCAACTGGAACGTCGTCGGGTACTCGCGCAGGTCGCTGACGATGTCGCTCTCGAAACCGGCCGAGAGGACCCGAGCGTACTGGCGGATGCGGTCGCCGCCGCGCTGTTCGTCGATGTCGAGCAATGCGTTGACTATGCGCGCGACGACCCCGATGCCAGGACTCTCGCGGCGACCGCTCTCGTAGTCGCTGATGACCGACGACGACACGTCGAGGTGGTCCGCGAGGTCGGTCTGGGAGACGCCGAAGTCGGTCCGCCACTTGCGCAGGGTCGCGCCGGGGTCCTCCGAGAGCGTTATCTCTCCCGCGACGCGTTCCGCGAGGTCCGCGCGGGGGTCCGTCGATTCTGTCATACACCGGGATGTGCGGGTGTGCCGGAAAAACGTATCGAAACTGGGGTTCGGCGAACGTCGAACACTCCGGGAAACTGATATACGTCTTCCCGTCGCATGGCAGACGATGCCATCGACGCTGGTCCACGCCGCACTCGCGGGACTCGTCGGCACTGCCTTGCTCACCGACCACTTCGACTGGCGGGCGATACTCCTCGTCATGTTCGCCACCGCGGCCATCGACTTGGACGTGTTCGTCGGCATGGTGTTTCCGGGCACTCACCGAGCGGCGTTTCACACGCTATTACTTCCGCTTCTTGGGGCTCTCCTGCTGGCCTACGACCTTCGGTATCGTGAGGAATCCCTCCTTCACAAGCGGTGGGACAATCGCGGTGTGAGAGTCGCGTGGGTAAGCGTCGTCGCCGTCACCTTCGCCGGAATCGGCCCGGACCTCTTCTTCAACGGTGCGAACATCCTCTACCCGCTCCACGACCAGTTCTACGACTTCTCGGGGAAAGTCGTCTACTCGACGGAGCGCGGATTCGTCCAGACGCTCGTGGAACTCGACTTCGATTTCAGACTCGATTTCTGGGCGGACCGAGCGGCCGAGAGCAGTCCGAACGCTACCGGGAAGGCCAACGCGAGTTCCGAGCAGACCCCACCGCCACCTTCGACCAAGAATACTCACTACAGCACCGGAGTAGACCCCTCGCGAAACACCGAGAAACAGTCCGTCGAGCGCGTCTTCCACATCTTCGCCTCCGGCGAACGCTTCCTGCTCGCGCTGACTGGCTACCTCGTCGTGACGCTCCGCCTGTGGATGGAGCGCGAGTGAAGACTGCGCTACGAGTTCGCCACTCCACAACCGCTAACTCGTACGCACGCCAACGATTGCGCATGGACGACGTAGCAGTGCGACCGTACGACCTAGACCGAGACGCCGAGGACCTCTGGGAACTCAAACGCGGCTTCGAGTTGGGTCTCGGGTCGGGTACCGGCACCGACGACAAGCAGGAAGTCTACGAGGCGAAACTGGACGACGACTATCGCGAGCGGTATCTGAACTGGGCGCGCTGGTGCGTCTCTCACGACGAGCGGTGCGTGCTGGTCGCTGAGTCGGCGTCCACGAACGCCGACTCCGCATCGGCGGGAGAGAGCGAACTCCTCGGCTACGTCTTCGTCCTACCTCAGCAGTTCGCCATGATTTGGGACGCCGCCGTGTTGAACGAGATTTTCGTCCGAGCGGAAGCCAGAGGGACCGGAATCGCGGACGAGTTGATGGCCGCCGCAGTCGCGTTCGCCGAGTCACAGAATTTACCACTCGACAGACTTGTCCTCGACGTGGACCGGGAAAACGACCGTGCGCAGGCGTTCTACGAGAGACACGGCTTCGAACACTGGGGCGAGATGGTCGCCCGAGAACTGTAGGTCACTCCAAGTAACTCGGCACGACTCCGCCGAGTCCGCCGAACACGACCGGATAGACGACGCCAGCGAGCAATATCGCGGTGACGGGGTCGGGCGCGATTGCGGCGTCGGTGTCGCCAATCGCGTGACTCGTGAGGAACGCCGCCCCGATTGAGAGAGGAAGGTAGCCCAGCGCGAGCGTCGCGCCCGATTTGGCGCCTGCGATGGGGTCCTCGCTCCGAGTCAGGCCGTACGCGACGGCTATTCCGGCAAGTATCAAGACGAGTGGCGGCAGCACGAGCAGTGCCGTCGGGCCCTCTTCTGCAGTCACGAGGTTGACCGTCTGCGTGGCACCCGTGATGGTCGGTGCCTTCGCCGCGACGAAGTGCGCGTTCATGAACAGCCACGCGACGCCCTTCCACGTCGGCACTGCCTCGCCACCGAGCAGTTGCGAGATGAACCCGACGCCTTCCAACGTCTCGGCGACTGCGTTCGATTTCCATACGTACGCGACCAGATAGCCGAACAACCACGCCGCGATACCGCCGACTGCACCGCGACCGAGGGGGAGAGAACTGTCTTCGAAACCTGACATAGTCAGGCAGTCTAACCGAAGCAATGAGAATATTGCGGCCTCTGGACACTGCGATGACACGACTGTTCGCCCGAAAACTATCCGCTCGACGCGCGAGAGCGTGGTTCAGTAGATTCAAGGGATGCCAACGGAAAGTTTCAGGAAATGATTCTACGCGACGTTCGCCTGCTGGACGGGACGGGCGAACTCTACGAAGAAGCGGCGGTCCAGTTCGACCGGGAGAGCGGTCGGATTACAGCGGTCGGCGACGCGACCCCCGGTCCCGAAGAAGCAATCTACGACCTCGCTGGCAAGACCATCGTCCCCGGACTGGTGGACGCACACGTTCACTTCTCGCTCTCGGGCGAGGCCAGCGTCGCAGAGGTCGTCCAGATGAGCGAGGCCGAACTGATGCTGGTCGAAGCGCGAAACGCCCGCAAGACGCTCCAATCGGGCGTTACCGGCGTCCGTGCGATGGGTGCGAAGGACTTGGACGTACTCCTCGCAGAGCGAATCGACCGTGGTGACGTGCCCGGCCCGCGCATGGTGGCGAACTGCCGCTCGATCACGATTACGGGCGGTCACGGCCACCACCTCGGTCGAGAAGTCGATGGGCCGACCGACTGCCGACGTGCGGTCCGCGAACAGGTCAAACAGGGCGCCCAGTTCATCAAGTTCATGGCGACCGGCGGGGTGACCACGCCTGGAACCGACCCCGACACGCCCGCGTTCACGCCCGAGGAGATGGACGCACTCGTGGACGAAGCACACCGCCGCGGCGTCCACGTCGCCACGCACGCCCACGGTGCGGAAGGAGTCAAAGCCGCAGTCCGCGCTGGCGTCGATACCGTCGAACACGGGACGTATCTGGACGACGACGCCGTCGAGATGCTCGTCGCCGAAGACGTGACACTCGTGCCGACGCTTTCGGCACCGTACCGCATCGTGCGCAACGCCGACCACGCGACCGACGAGAGCCTCCAGAAGACGAACGTCGTCTACGAACGCCACATCGAGTCGTTCCAGCGCGCGGTCGAAGCGGGCGTCGAAATCGTCGGCGGCACCGACGCCGGGACGCCGTTCAACTACCACGGAGCGAACGCCACGGAAATCTCGTTCATGGTCGAACACGCGATGGACCCGATGGATGCTCTGGTCGCCATGACCGGCAAGGCGGCCGACGTAATCGGGTTGGAAGACGCCGGAACGCTCGAAGCGGAGAACTACGCGGACTTCCTCGTCCTCGATTCGAACCCACTCGAAGACACCGCCGCGATTCGAGAGCCACGAACCGTCGTCAAAGGCGGCGAAGTCGTCGCTGGCGAGCAGTTCGGTGCGGGTGGCGTCGGCGAACGCAGTGATTGAAAGTCAACGAACAAAACTCAGTGAGTAAAGACGAGGATTCGACTCTCCTCGCGGACGACGCAAAACCGACCGTCGGGTCGGTTGAAGCTGTTTTCGAGCTGTTCAGATATCAGGAGTTCGGAAAACGGATCCTCGCAGGCTGGACAGACGGCGTCCTTCTTGTTCTCCCATAGTTGTCTGTCGCCCGTGTCGTTGTGCAGTTTGAGCTTGTGTCGAATTTTGTGCACGTCGAAGGGTTCGGGGTCGCTCATCGGTTTCGTTCGAACTGTCCGCGCGAGATGATATAACGGTGGTAGTCGTCTACTCGGTCGCCCATCGGGACGTGGTTTCGGAGGAGACCCTCGTACTCCCCTCCCCACCGCTCGACGTACTTCTCGATGGCCCGTCGGGAGTTCTCGTTTCCGGCGTTACAGCCAGTCTCGACGAGTTCGAGGTCGAGTCGGTCGAAGCCGAGTTTCAAGAGCGCGCCTGCGCGTTCGCCCGAGTATCCGCGCCCCCAGAACGGCTCGCGGAGGATGCAACCGAGTCGGCCCATCCGGCGGTCCCAGTCGAAGTGGAGGTGGGCGGTTCCGGCGATTTCGCCAGCACCCTGCTCGTCCTGCGTTGGCCGAACGACGTATTCGGCGGCGTCACTGTCGTTCCAGCGTTCTTCCACGCGCTCGATTCGGTCGTGGGCTTCCTTCGGGACACACCACGGTTCTTGGGGGATGTACTCGAAGATTTCCGGGTCGGCTTCGCCGCTGGCGAAACAGTGGTGGAAATCGAGCGTATCGACGTTCTCGCGGCAGAGTCGTTCGAGGACGAGTCGCTCGGTTTCGATAGTCTCGGGAAAGAGGTCACTCGTCACGCGATTCCTCCCACTGCTCGCGGGTCACGGAGTACCGGTGGCAATCGACCGGGCCGTCGGGGCCCATCGTCCCGTTCCGGAGTAGTCCCTCGTGTTGCCCTCCCGCCTGCTCGACGTACTTCTCGATTGCGCGTCGAGAATTCTCGTTGCCGGTCTGGTGGTTCACCGTGACGACTTCCAAGTCGAGGCGCTCGAAGGCAACTTCGATGAGCGCCAGCGCGCGCTCGCCGGAGTAGCCACGACCCCAGAACGGCTTGCGGAGCCACGTACCGAGAGTCGCGGTGCGGCGGCCCCAGTGTGGGTGGAGTCCGGCCGCGCCAGCGATTTCTCCTGCACCGTCTTCTCCACCTTTCGGACGGACGACGTACGTCGCGTCCTCGCCAGCGTGCCATGCGTCTTCGCGCGACTCGACGAACTCCAGCGTCTCCTTCGGCGTCTCGTGTGGCTCCCACGAGAGGAACTCGGTTATCTCCTCGATGTGCGGGTTCTGGTGCGAGCAGAGGCGATAGTACGCCAGCACGTCCACGTTCTCGGTGGTGAGCGGTTCGAGGACGAGGCGGTCGGTCTCGATGTGCTCGGGGAAGAGGTCGCTCATCTGGTTTGCTCGTACTCGGCCTGCGAGATGGTGTAGCGATGCGCATCGGCGACCTCGGGTCCACTCCACAGGTTTCGGAACCGACCTTCGTGGCGGCCACCGAAGCGCTCTGTGAACTTCTCGGTCGCTCGCTGGGACTTCTCGTTGCCGTGCTTGTGGAGGATTTCGACCAGTTCGAGGTCGAGACGTTCGAACGCCACGCGAGTCAGTTCGGCGAACGCCTCGCCGTAGTAGCCTCGGCCCCAGAACGGCTTGCGGAGCCAGATGCCCAACTCGCCGGTGCGACGGTCCCAGTCGGGGTTCAGACCGACCGCACCCGCTATTTCGTCGTCTTCCTCCGGCCTGACGCGCACGGCGTACTCCGCGTTCTGGGCGTCGCTCCACTGCTGTCCGAGTCCGTCGAGGAACTTCTTGGTCTCCTTCGGCGTCTGGTGTGGTTCCCACGGTAGCGATTCGGTGACCTCCTCGATGTGCGCTGCGTCCGCAGAACAGAGTTCGTAGAAGTCGAGTGGGTCTACGTGGTCGGACGTGAGCGGCGTCAATGCCAACCGCTCGGTTTCGAGGCGTTCGGGGAACATGTCACCGACGACGAAGGCGGTGGGTAAAAGCGTTGTCTGAGGGTGTTAGGGTCCCCCACACGGACCAGGCAAAACTCCGCGGTCCGCGATAGCGTTTTCACTCGCGGCCGAATACGTTCGAACTATGTCCGAGTCGCCGGTTCACGTCGGGTTTATCTATCACAGGACACTTTCCGAAGAACAACACGCTGTGTTGGAGTGGCTAAGCGCGCGACGCTACGAGGTCGAGACGGTGCCGGTCAGCGAGGACGACTTCTCCGGGTACGACCTGCTGTGGTGGCACCGCGACGACCCCGTGAGCGACGTTTCTCCGGCAACCCCAGATGCAGACGCTATCCAGCAGTTCGTCGCAGACGGCGGCGGACTCCTGCTGACGCTCCGCGGAATGGCGATGGTCGAACCACTCGGTATCGACTCGGTCGGACCAGACGCCGTCGGCGAGCAATCAGTCGGCGAACCGGCGGGCGTGCTGTGGCGGTCGCTGTACGACGACCACCCCGCTGTCTCCGATTTCGACACGCTTCGTATCCCGCTCTACGAACACGGGACGGCCCCCTACGCGCGATACGAAGATGTACTCCCCGCCGAGGGTGAAGTCCTCGCTTCGACAGTCCGCTCGGGCGTTGATGTCTTAGACGAGATGCCGGTCGTCTCGTGGCAGGTCGGCGACGGCACGGTCCTCGGCGTCGGCGCACCGCTCGCGTTCCAGCAAGCGGTCGGCGACCACGTCGAAGCCCACCGCTCGACGTTCTTCGAGGGACTGCTCGACGCGCTCTCCGGCGACGCCGGACCGTCCAGCCACTACGGTCGCCCGAAAGACGCCGAGGACTTCGCGGCTATCCGTGCCAGTCTCGCCGACGACCCGTGTCGGCCGCGGTACCATCTCACCGCACCCGCGAACTGGCTGAACGACCCGAACGGTCTCATCGAGTGGAACGGCCGCTATCACGTCTTCTACCAGTACAACCCCGCGGGACCGTTCCACCACGCAATTCACTGGGGCCACGCCGTGAGCGACGATTTGGTTCACTGGGAAGACAGACCGGTCGCGTTGACGCCGTCGCCCGATGGCCCGGACAGAGACGGTTGCTGGTCCGGCTGTGCGATAGACGACGACGGCACCGCGACCCTGCTATACACCGGTGGCCGCGATAGGAAACAGCTGCCGTGTCTGGCGACCACCGACGACCCGACCCTCGATTCGTGGACGAAACACGCCGACAACCCGATTATCGAGGAGACGCCGACGGACATCGACGTCCTCGAAACGGAACACTGGCAAGCGGAGTTCCGCGACCACAACGTCTGGCGCGACGACGACCAGTGGTACCAGATTATCGGCACCGGCATCGAAGACGTCGGCGGCGCGGCACTGCTCTACACCTCGGAGGACCTCCGCAACTGGGACTACGTCGGCCCGCTCCTCGTCGGCAGTTGGGACGAGTCCGGACAGGTCTGGGAGTGTCCGGAACTGCTCGATTTGGGGGAGAAACAACTGCTCCACGTCTCGAACTACGAAGAGGTGAACTACTTCATCGGCGAGTTCGACGGCGAGCGCTTCGCCGCCGAATCGACCGACAGACTCGACCATGGCGACTACTACGCGCCCCAGTCGCTGGACGACGGCGACCGCTACGTTACGTGGGGCTGGCTGCCGGAAGCCCGCAACCCCGAGTCGCAGTGGGACGCTGGTTGGTCGGGTGCGCTCTCGATGCCGCGGGTCGTCAGTCTCGGTGACGACGGCCGACTCAGACAGCGACCCGCGGACGAAGTCGAGGAGCTTCGAGCGGAGACGCTCGTCGCCGACGAACAGGTCGCACTCGACGCCGGAGAACGACAGTCCCTGGATGCGTCGGGACGTGCGCTCGAACTCGAACTCGAAGTCAAGTTGGAAGACGCCGAAGCGTTCGAACTCGTCGTCTTCGAGTCACCAGACGGCGACGAACGGACACCGATTCGCTACACGGCGGGGAACGAACTGGTGGTCGAGCGCGGCGAGTCGAGCCTCGACCAGTCAGTAGTTGCCGAACCACAGCGCATTCGGGTGACGCCCTACGACGAACCCCTGACCCTCCGAGTGTTCCTCGACGGCTCTATCGTGGAACTGTTCGCGAACGAGCGCCACTGCCTAACGAGTCGGGTCTACCCTACCCGCGAGGACAGTACCGGTGTCTCGCTGTGGAGCGACGACGGCCGGACGACGGTCAGTTCACTGTCGGTGTGGCGTCTCGAATCGGCGTGGAAGGCAGAAGCAGGCCAAAAACAGTCGCCGACGCCCTCGCAGTCGGATTAGTAGTATCCGTACCCGCCGCGGTCGCTCGCGTCGCCCGACCCGTCGTTCGTCGCGTTCTCGTCTGACTCGATTGCACCGGTCTCGCTACTTCCCGCGTTCTCACTGCGCTTCGAGACGCCTAAGTCCCGTAGCGACAACTCCTCGTTCGCCGTCGGGATGTGCCAGTGGTCGAGGGTCCCCGTAATCCGCGTTCGGTCGCCGTCGATGCCGAGCGAAATCGTCGGGCCGAGCGTCCCGCCGAAGCGTCGCATCTGCTCTGCTTCTGGCAGGTCGCCGATGGCGTCGAGCGACGTGCCCGCGAAGTCGTAGTAGTTGAAGAAGCTCTGGACGAGCGCGTCGTCGCCGTGGGGGAACGCCATCCACGAGTAGGCCTGAAACGGCGCGTTCGCGGGGTTCGTGACGACCAGTCCCGAGTCGTTCAGCGGTTCGTACGGTCCGCGAAGCGAGTCGGCGACGAAGCCATAGAGCGCGTCGTACCCCTCTAATCCGGGTGCGAAGGTGTGCATGTGGCTGGAGATGAAGAGGTAGTACCTTTGGTCGGTGTAAACGACGTGCGGGCGTTCGAGTTCCTGATTGACACAGACAGCGTCGAGAATCGGGTCGTCGAGTTCCCACTCCATCGGGTCGCCGCTCTCCGAGATGGCGACACCGATGCTCCCGTTGAACTCGCTCTGGGCCGCGTCACCGCCACAGACGTCGCTACCTTCTGGAACGGGGGTGTTCGCCTCGAACAGGAGGCAGGTCTCGCCAGTTTCTGGGTCCTCGAAGAACCACGGGTCCCGGAAGGTGTAAATCATGCCCCGAGACTGTTCCTCGGTCTCGTACCGGTCGCCGTCGGGCGTGAGTAGCACTTGGTGGTTCCACGACCCGCCGATTTCGAGACCGTCGTCGCTCGACTCGACGTTGCCGCCTTCCGCGCCTGCGATGCGCTGGGTGTAGGTCAGTTCGTCGCCTTCGTCGTCGCCTGCGGCGGTGTAGTAGACGTAGAGGTCGCCGTCGTCGTACAGCGCGGACCCCGCCCACTGGCGCTGGCCGAGCGCACCGCCGTCGAAAACTGGGCCGCCGCCCTGCCACGATTTCCCGTCGCGCGAGTAGAAGTACCGAATCGTCGCACAGTCGTGGCGCTTGCCGGGGAGCAACTCCGACGCGGCGGTCAGCGAGAAGACGACGCGCCAGCCGTCTATTTCGGCTATTTCTCCGTTTCTATCGCGCAACAGCCACGTGTCCCAGACGTGAACGCCGTCGTCTGCGGCAGGGTCGTCTTCTGGCGGGTAGATGATGGGAGCGACGTTCATCTCGGTGCGCTCCATGGCGGCGGCCTGTTCGCGCGTCCACGAAGAGCGTGGTGAGTCCTCGCCGGAGGGGTAGTCGTCCAGCGATATATCGGGCATAGAGGCGATTGCTACTGAAGGATTAAATCCCTCTCGTTGCAGAAACTGTCACCTGACTACCAGACGGACGGGGAGAATTCGCTAGTCGTCGGCCCGGGCCTCTTTCCGTCCCGTCAACTCGTCGGGGACCAACTGGAAGAAACGGAAGGTCACTTCCTGTGGACGACGTTCGAACACGTCTACGAGTGGAATTTCGACCTGTCGCATCGCTTCGGAAATCGACTTGTCGAGTTCGTCTTCTGGAACTTCGTCCAACTTTCCGGTGGCGACGACGCTCTGCCACCCCGTCTCGGTCTGGTCGTAGGTGACGAACGAGACTGGGGTCTCCTCGTCGATCAACTCGCTTTTGTCGCTGTCGGGACCGAACGCGAGTCGGAAGTAGAAGTGGCCGTTGTCCACCTCGTAGCCGTACGAAACGGGAATCGAGTGGGGCGGTTCGTCGCTGGCTCGCGGGAACGAGACGACCCCAGTGCCGCCGCGTTCGAGGAATTCGTCGCGCTCTTCGTCGCTCATCTGGACCGAACGGATGTCCCCCATAGGAGTGAGAACAATCCGCAACCGCAAAAAGGTGTAGCGCGATTCTCGGGACTTGGTTTGGTGTCCGTGGCGTGGCGCTCCGCAACCACTAAACGCCGCTCGTTCCTACCACCAGTAATGACCGACTGGACGGAGAAGTACCGGCCTTCGACCCTCTCGGAGGTGCGCGGGAACAACAAGGCCCGCGACAAACTGAAAGAGTGGGCGGACACGTGGGACGAACACGGGGACGCCGTCATCGTCCACGGCAGTCCCGGCGTCGGCAAGACTTCGGCGGCCCACGCACTGGCGAGCGACATGGGCTGGCCGACCATCGAGTTGAACGCCAGCGACACCCGGACCAAGGACGTGGTCGAGCGAGTCGCAGGCGAGGCCGCCAAGAGCGGCACCCTCACTGGCGGTAGTTCTGGCCGCCGACTCGTCGTCATGGACGAAGCCGACAACCTCCACGGCAACGTCGATAGGGGCGGGTCCCGAGCAATCACCAGTATCGTCAAGGACGCCGGTCAACCGATGGTACTCATCGCCAACGAGTTCTACGACATGTCGAACTCGCTCCGGAACGCCTGCGAGACCATCGAGTTCCGCGACGTGTCTGCACGCTCTATCGTCCCCGTCCTCCGGGACATCTGTCGGCAGGAAGGCGTCGAGTACGAAGACGACGCACTCCGCGCTATCGCCGACAAGAACAGCGGCGACCTGCGCTCGGCGGTCAACGACCTCCAAGCAATCGCCGAGACGAACGAAACGTTGACGGAAGACGACGTGAGCGTCACTGGCGACCGCGACCGAACGAGCGGCATCTTCGACTACCTCGACAAGGTCTTCAAAGAAGCAGACGCGAAGGAGGCGTTAGAGGAGTCCTACGACGTGGACGAGACGCCGGACGACATGCTGAACTGGATAGAGGACAACGTCCCGAAAGACTACTCCGGCGCGGAACTCGCGGACGCCTACGACTTCCTCTCGAACGCCGACACGTGGCTCGGTCGCGTTCGCGCCACGCAGAACTACTCCTACTGGCGATACGCGGGCGACAACATCACCGCTGGCGTCGCCGCCTCGCGCCGCGAGAAGAAAGGTGGCTGGACCCGCTACGGCCCGCCGAGTTATTGGCGAAAGCTCGGCAGTTCGAAGGCAAATCGGAACACTCGCGACTACATCGCGCAGAAAATCGCCGAAACCGACGGCGTGAGCATGTCCACAGCGCGCCGCGAAATCATGCCGTTCCTCGCGTCGATGACCCACCACTGTAAGAACCGGGAGTTGACGACAGCGATGGCCGCCAAGTACGACTTAGAGGAAAAGCACGTCTCGTTCGTCACGGGAAGCGGCAAGACGACGAACAAAGTCGAGAACGTCGTCGCTGACGCGGCGGAACTACGGGAGAAGGCGGCGGTCGAACACTCGGGCGGTGCGTTCGAGGGAGCGACTCGCTCCGAGACTGTGGAGTCGGACGACGACACGGCGGCTACCGCGGACGCGGCGTCCGACGGCGCGGATTCGAAGGACGACGCGACGGACGACGACGACAGCCAGACCGGACTCGCGGACTTCGGGTGATGGGTCGTAGCGGCTACGTTTCCGGCCAGACGAGTATCTCACCGTCGCCCTTGACTCGAACGTCGTGACCTTCGTACTCGAACGTGACACTCGTCGCCGTCTCTCGGTCGCGCATCGACGTGACGAACTCGTGGAGTGCGTCGGGGTCCATGTACTCGTAGAGCGGCGCGAGGTCGGTAACTGCGACGCCCGTCGCCCGTGACACTGCACACGTGACCGCGGAGTCGAGCGTCTCGCTACCGGACAACTCGACGTGCATTCTGAGGGGTGTCTCGCGTTCGGTCTCTGGGGCGGCTTGCTGTTGTGTGTTTGCTTTCGACATGCTATCTCGCCGATTACGGCTTCGTCGCGTCCGGCTATCAAGCCCCCAAATTCTGAAAGCCGATTGGCGGGACTGCGGGCGGCTTGCCGTCGAATTAATTCGAGTTCAGACCGACAACGAACTGCTAACTGTTGGAAACGATTCGTTGAACGAGACCGGTCGAGGGAAACGAGCCGTGGAAGACGATGGCGGAAAGTAGGCGGAGTCAAAACGACGCAATCCCTTTTTCGGTCGGGGTTGGAAGGGTGTGTAGATGGGGCGAGGTGAGTTCTCTGCGGTCGTCGTGGTGGTCGCCGTCTGTCTGGCGACGACCGTCCCCGCGACTGCCGGTGGGGCCGGGGCGACTGCCGAGAGAGCGGGAGCGACTGCTGGTGAGTTTGGAGCGGCTGGTGGAACTACGGCGATTGCTAGTAGCTCTGCGGCAATCGCCAGTAACCCGACGACCGCAACTACCAACCTCGCGCAGGCCAACGGCGTCACGCCCGATACAATCGTCATGCGCGTGCAAGTTCACGAGAACGGGTCGGCGACGTGGGAGGTCGAGTACCGTACTCGCTTGGACGACCAAGAGACCACGGAGGCCTTTCGGAGCCTCCAATCCGACATCGAGAACGACTCGGCCGAACACAGCGAACAGTTCGTGCGCCGGATGCGCGGGACTATCTCGGGAGCGGAGCAGGCGACCGGCCGCGAGATGAACGGGACGAACTTCACGGTAGACGCCGACCTGCGGGAGTTCCCCCAGCGCTACGGCGTCGTCGTCTACTCGTTCCGCTGGACGGGGTTCGCGGCAGTCGGTGGTAGCGAGATGCACCTCGGTGACGCCCTCTCTGGGTTGGTGTTAGACGAGAAGACGCGACTGCTCATCTCCTGGCCCGAGGAGTACGAGGCGACGACGGTCCGACCGACGCCAGACGAACGGCGCGAGCGTGGCGCGCTCTGGGTCGGTCCCACCGAGTTCACGATGAACGAGCCGCGAATCGTCCTCTCGGTGCCGGGAAGCGGCCCCTTCGACTTGCCCAACTGGCTCGACTTGCCGACGTGGCTTCTCGCCGCGCTGGCGGGTGGAGTGGCCGTCGTCGGACTCGGCGGTGCGTGGTGGCTGTTCCGCCGCCGCGACGGAGCGGCCCCCGAAGAGGACGAAGGCGACACGACCGACGACAGACCGCCCGAAGACCTCCTCAGCAACGAAGAGCGCGTCCTGCGCGTCCTCGAACGGCACAACGGCCGCGTCAAGCAGAAAGCAATCGTTTCCGAGCTAGGGTGGACCGAGGCGAAGACCAGTCAAGTAGTCGGACGCCTGCGCGAGGAGGGCAAAATCGAGAGTTTCCGCCTCGGGCGCGAGAACGTCCTCGCGCTGCCCCGGCAGGAGCCATAGTTTCGGAGAAAGGAGGCTTAACCCGTGAATCGGCATTAATTCGCGTTAATCCGAGTTCAGTAACGTCGGCTTATTGCCCGTCGAGTGCGAGGTAACCAGTGATGAAACGGGTACTCTGGGTAGCGATGGGGTTGCTGGTACTGGGGTGTCTCGCCGGTGCCGCCACTGCTGACTCCGGCCCGCCGTCGGCCCCAGACGAGGGGACGACGACGGCGAACGAGAGTACGAACGCGACGACGGTGCCACCGGGTCAGCAACTCGCTGGTGTCGTCGGCGCACAGGAAGCGGCGGTCGAGGGCGAACTCTGGAATCGAACGCTCTCCGAGCGATTGGCTAACGCGAGTTCGGCCGAGGAGCGCGCCGAACTACTCGCCGAAGAAGTCGAGACCATCGAGGCGTACGTCGAAGCCCTCGAATCAGCGCGGGGGAACCTCACCGAGTCGTGGGAGGACGGCGACATTTCGAAAGGCGAGTACCGAACGTCGCTGTCGGGGTTCGTCGTGCGCGCTCGAACGGTCGAGATACGAGCGAACCGGACGACCGCCGCAGTGGCTGAGTTGCCCTCGTATCTTCGCGAAGAGGAGGAGTTGAACGTCACGGAGGTTCGCGACCTCTGTGAACGAGCGCACGCGCTCTACCAGTTCGAGGACCGGGTCGCGAGCGACGTCGTCGAACAGACGCTCGGCAACGAGAGCAGGTTAGTCGGGCACGGCGTAGCGGTGGAAACGAGCGGCGAGTCGAGCGGCGCTTAGACCGCGTACCCTTCGCTCCGAAGCGCGAGTTCGACGGCCTGCGTGAATCGCTCCCGAAGGTCGTCTTCGAACGATTCTACTTCGTTGTCGGACTTCGATAGCGTGAGTCGCCGCTCCTCGCTCGCCGTCTCGTCGTCCAGAATTCGATACGTCTGCGTGAACTTCTGGCCGTCGTTCCCGTAGGCCACCGCGACGACGGACTCGGCCGACGGTCCGGCCCCCTCGTCGTTCCACCCATCGGTTCGAGTCACGCTGACGCGCTCGAAGTCGGTCAGATTCGTGCTGAGTCCGCCGGTAACGAGCTGGCGTTCCAGCGTCTCTCGTTTCCACGTTCGACGGTCGCTCGTCTCGGTGTCGATGCCGATGACTCGGTCGGGGTCTATCTTCGCTATCTGCCACTTCGTGAGTCCGGCCGATTCGAGTTCGTTCTTCTCGCGCGAACGAACGTCTCCCTCTTGGACGATTTCGTCCTCACGGATGCGAATGTATCGCGGACTCGACGCGGGCACGTCCAGGAATATCTCGCCGGGGTCAGTGCTGACCAACACCTCTGTACTCTCGATACTTCGGGGGACCAGCGTTCGGACTGCATCTTCTTTCATTGTCGTTTCTTTCATCGTTCGTCACTGGACAGAGGTGGCGATTGGGCTGCATAAGGATGGTGCTGGACGGGTCATTCGAACGTCGTATCGTCCCCTAAACCGCCTAAAAATCAGCTTCCGGTTCAGTACGGGATGACGACGAAGCCTTCGGGGAGAACGAACCCCAGAAGGAGGAACAGTGCCCCTGCAATGCTCGCCGCGGCGACGGCGTAGGGAATCTGCGTTTTGACGTGAACCAAGTGGTCGCTCCCACTGGTCGAGGACGCCAGCACCGTCGTGTCCGAAATCGGCGAGGAGTGGTCACCGAAGATACCACCGCTGAACACCGCGCCCATCACGAGCGGCAGGTTCGCACCGGTCGTGAACGCCACGGGGATGGCGATGGGGAACATGATGCCGTAGGTGGACCACGAACTGCCGTCGGAGAAGCTGATTCCTGCCGTCGCGGCGAAGATGATGAACGGCACGACGGCCGCTGGAACGCCGGAGAACCAGTCGGTGACGAAGTTGGCGATGCCGAGCGTGGTGACGCTGTTCTGAATCGTAGAGGCGAGCATCAGGATGAGTGCCGCGAGGAAGATACCCTTGAACCCGCGCAACATCGCGTCCGTCGCGTCGTCGTTGCTCGGGATGTCGCCCTTCACGCGATACAGGACGAACGCCACGACGAGCGCCGTCGTTGCCGCGAGACCCAACTTCACGCCGCCAATGTTGAACGCCCACGGGCCTGCTGGCGGCACCATCAACTGGTAGCCGCCGAGCGAGAACAGGACGTTCTCCGGCTTGCCAGCGACGTGCACGACTGGGCTACTGCGCCAGAACATCGCCCCGAGACCGACGGCAACCATCGTGGCGATGGGAATGGCGAAGTTCCGCCAGTCGGGAGTCGCCGTCTCTGCCATCTCGTACTCGTCCATCTCCTTCGAAATCATCGGGTCGTGGTCGTCGCCGACGACCTTTCCTTCCTTGCGGGCGCGCCGTTCCTCGTCGCCCATGCCGAAGATGTTCGGGACGACCTGCCACGCGACGCCCGCCGCGATGATGAGCGCCACCCACGAGTAGAAGCCGAAGAAGAGGCTGTTGAAGAACAGCGGCCAGACCTGTGCCGTGGCCGCGCTGGCGCTCTCTCCGGTGCCCGTGACGAACTGACTCATGTCAGACGGAAGATTCCCCTGTTTCTGGGCTTCCGTGAGACCCGCGCCGATGAACCCGATAAGTGCTGCGCCCCACGTCGAGTAGAACGCGAGGCGTGCGGCCGGACTCCCGGCGCTATCGACGTAGTACGCCAACTTCGCCCGCGACACGTCGAAGCGGTCGGTCAGCGGTCGAAGCATCGACCCGACCACGAGACAGTTGAAGTAGTCGTCGATGTGAATAGCGATACCTGCGAGGAAGGCGGCCTTCTCGGCGTCTTCCGACGAGTCGGCCCAACTCGCGAGCGATTCGAGGACGCCCTGAATCGCCCCCGACCGAATCATCAAGCCGATCATGCCGCCGATAGCGAAGATAGCTATCAGGACGTTTTCGACGTACCACGCGCTACTGAACAGCGGCGCGGTGGCGACGAGCGTCGGGATTACTTTGAGACCGAACAGTGCGCCGAGCGCCTGTCCACTGATACTCCCGACGAACTCCTTCGGAACGCCGACGGTAGCGGGTTTTATCGCACCGTAAATCGGTCCGGTGCTTGCGATACCAACGAACAGTCCGATGATCGCATCTCGGGTCGTCCACGCCAGTGTAATCGCCAACAGTGCCGGAACGATGGACCAGATGCCCGCGTCGATGCTTTCTAACGCCATCTGTACCCGTGTGATAGCTAGTTTCACACGGATAGAGATTTCGGCGTCTAGTTGGACAGTTCAAACAAAATCGAGACGCCGACAGGAAACGCAAGTGAACCAGAACGGACGCTGACTCGGGCGTCACTCCACCCGCGCGAGGAACTGTTTTGCCCGGTCAGTTCCGGGATGCTCGAAGAACTGCTCGGGGGGACCAGTTTCGACGATGTTTCCATCGGCCATCAACACGATTCGGTCACCGACTTCGCGGGCGAACCCCATCTCGTGGGTGACGACCAGCATCGTCATCCCTTCCTCGGCGAGCTTCCGCATTACCGACAGCACTTCCCCGACGAGTTCGGGGTCGAGTGCGCTCGTCACTTCGTCGAACAGCATCACGCTCGGGTCCATAGCCAGCGCGCGAGCGATGGCGACACGCTGTTGCTGGCCACCGGAGAGCTGGTTGGGGTACGAATCTGCTTGGTCTCCGAGTCCGACTTCCGCGAGTAGGCTTCGACCATGTTCTTCGGCCTCCGATTTGGGCACTCCACGGACCTCCTCGGGCGCGAGCGTGACGTTCTGGAGCGCCGTCTTGTGTGGGAACAAGTTGAAGCTCTGGAACACCATGCCGATGCGCTGACGCAGGCGATTGAGGTCCGTCTCGGGGTCGGTGATGGACGTTCCTTGGATACGGATGTCACCGTCCTGAATTTCTTCGAGGCGGTTCACACAGCGAAGTAGCGTCGATTTTCCGCTCCCACTGGGACCGATGATGACGACCACTTCGCTCTCGTCGATTTCGAGGTCGACGTCTTTGAGGACGTGCGTCTCGCCGAAGTACTTGTCCACGCCGTCGAACTCCACGGCAGGCACGTTAGGCATCGCTACCACCCCAGTCAGAGCGGCGTTCGAGATAGCGCACGAGTTTTCCGAGCGGCAACGTGATGGCGAGATACGAGATGGCCACGAGGACGATCGGTGTCCACGCGTCGAAGGTGTTGCTGTTGACGTTCCGGAAGACGCTGATGATTTCGGGCACCGCGATGACCGTCAGTAGCGAGGTGTCTTTCACGAGGATGACCTGGTCGTTGCCGAGTGCCGCGAGCGCGTTTCGGGCCGCTTGGGGCAGGATGACCTCCCGCATCGAGTCGATGTAGGACATCCCGAGCGACCGGGCGGCCTCCATCTGGCCGTCCGGAACCGCCGTGATACCGCCTTTGATTGCCTCGCCGGAGTACGCGGCGTGGTTTAGCGTTAGAGCGATGATCGCAGCAGGGATATTCCAGTTCGCGATGGGAAACGGCTCTGGCGAAGCCCGCCAGAAGGCCGGGATTCCGAGGTAGATGATAAAAATCTGGAACAGCAACGGCGTTCCACGGAAGAACTCGACGTAGCCCGTCGCTATTGCTTTGGTGAACTTCGTCCGTGACACTCGTCCCAACCCGACCATCGTCCCGGCGACGAGCGAGAGTACCGCCGAAACGAGGAAGATTTTGAGGACTAGAATGTAGGCGTCCACGAACCGTGGAAACACCGCCGCCATCAGCTCGTAGTCCACGAAGTCGGTCAGAATGCGGTACAGCAAGTAGAGTACTGCCGAGGTAAACAGCCCAGCGACCGCTATGCCGAACCACTTGACTCGCTCGTCGGTCAACAGTCCGTCCGACGACCGGCGCTCCTCTACAGTCGGTTCGTCTGAGTATGTTTCCGCCATTGTGAATCGATGTGTATCAAGCGTTAGCAACGACCAAAAAGCCTCGCTCGGGCGTTAGTTCGAGCCGGAGCCGAAGTACTCGTTGTAGATTTCGTCGTACTTGCCGCTCTCTTTGATTGCCGCGAGTGCTTCGTTGACCTTCTTCTTGAAGTCGTCGTCGTCCTGTCGGAACGCGATGCCGTACTCCTCGACGGTGAGAGTGAGGTAGTCCGGCGCGTTCTTGCCTTGTTTCGCGGCCTCGCCCTCGCCTTTGAGGAAGACAACGTTGTCTTGTTCGTTGACGTACTTCGCGTTGACCGTGTTGTCGTTGATGACCGCGGAGGCCTGATTGTTCAGGAGCGCGTTGAACGCGCCCGTAATCTGGTCGTAGCTGTCGATGGTCAAGCTACCGCCAAACTGTTCTTTGAGACCTTCTGCGGCACCTTCGCCAGTCGTCCCCTTCTGGACCGCGACCGTCGTCCCCTTCAGGTCTTCGAGTTTGGAGATGTCGCCGCCTTTCCGGATTGCGACGGTCTGGTACGCCGTGAAGTACGGGTCCGAGAAGTCCACCTTCTGGGCACGTTTGTCGTTGATGGTCATCGCGGACATGATGATGCGGAAGTTCCCGTTGTTCAGGCTCGGAATGATGGTGTCGAAGCCAGTCTTCTTGAACTCGTATCCGATGCCCATCTCCTCTTCGAAGAGCGCCTTCGCGATGTCCACGTCGAATCCCTTGAGCTCGCCGCTGTTGTTGCGGTACTCGAAGGGCGGGTAGGGGATGTCCGACCCGATGACGACTGGTCCATCCATGCTCGAACTTTCGCCGGAGGTCGTCTCTTCCGCCGAAGTTCCCGACGCAGTCGTGTCCGTCGATTCGGTCGTCGTGCTCTCTCCCTCTCCGCCACCATCGCCGCCGATACAGCCTGCGAGCGTCAATCCGGTGGTGATGCCAGCACTGCCCTTGACAAAGGTTCGTCGCTTCATGTGTGTGATAGCCACTCATTTAGGCTATGTAGGTTTACTTTTTTTGATTCGGAAGAGTTCAATGTCTTCTGTTGACGCTTTGGCTTCGGCAGCCAGTTCTCCCAAACAATATGCAAAAATTACGGAATTCAGTTGAGCAACTTAGCTACCCTCGGTAGTTCCCGACTCGGTTTCATTGGTCGCGGTTCCGTTGCTCACTGTCGTGGTTCCGCCCATCGTGGTCACCTGACCACGTTCCAAGATAGACGCTGGCGGATCACCCGTGAAATACTCGCGGTAGATTTCTTCGTACCGACCGCTCTCGATGACCGCAGTTAGTGCCTCGTTGACCTGCTGGCGGAACTCGTCGTCGTCCTGCCGGAACGCGATGCCGTACTCCTCGACGGTCAGCGTTAGGTAATCCGGCGCGGCTTCACCTCGCTCTGCGGCAACACCCTCGCCCTCCAACAGCACGATATTCTCGTTGTCCTGCGTGAACTGCACGTTGACCGTGTTGTCGTTGATGACTGCGACAGCTTGGTTGTTCAGAAGCGCATTGAACGCACCCGTAATCTGGTCGTAGCTGTCGATGGTCAGGTCGCCACCGAACTGCTCTTGCAGGTCCTCCGCCGCTCCTTCGCCAGTCGTCCCTTTCTGGACGGCGACTGTCTGGCCGCGCAGGTCTTCGACCGAACTGATGTCGCTCCCCTGCAAAATCGCCACAGTCTGGTAGGCGACGAAGTACGGGTCCGAGAAATCCACTTTCTCCGCGCGCTCGTCGTTGATGGTCATCGCGGACATGATGATGCGGAAGTTCCCGTTGTTCAGACTCGGGATGATGGTGTCGAAGCCCGTCTGGACGAACTCGTAGTCCGTCCCCAGTTCCTCGAAAATCGCCCCAGCGAGGTCTACGTCGAAACCGACGATTTCACCATCCTGATTGCGATACTCGAACGGCTTGTACGGAATGTCCGACCCGATTCGAACTACTTCGCCGTCTTGTGCGCTCACGAGTCCGCCGACCGTGAGTCCGCCGATAGCTCCTGCGCTCCCCTTGACAAACGTCCGCCTGTCGATGTCCATGTGTTTCCCCCGCGGCTACGTGCAATCTGATAGTATATAGTAGTTGGCGTGAAACGTCCAAATTCGGAAGATAGACGAGCTAAAAACAGGTTCAGTCGTCGTTGGTTTGTCAGTCGCCGCTGGCCAGTCAATCGTCGCTGGGATAGCCCGCGGCCGCGTCGGCACTGGAACCACCAGTGGCAGTTTCGGCCTCGTAGGACCAGAGCGTCGTCGCCACGAGCGCCCCGAAGATTATCATCGCGGCGGCGTGGTGGGCCACCTGCACGAGCGGCGTGTAGACGAGAACGGTCGCACCACCGAGGACGATTTGCAGTGGGGTCACGGCCAGTGCGAGCGTAGCGGCCCCGCGGATGCGCTTCTCGCTGTGGTACTTCCACGCGCCGACAGTCGTGCCGATGATGAAGAAGCCGGTTATCATCGCAATCAGTCGGTGGAACCACTCGACGAAACTGGGGAACGTCTGGGGGAGGACCCCGCCGTCACAGAGGGGCCACTGGGCCGAACAGGACAGCCCGGCACCCATCGCGGCGGTGTAGACGCCGAGCAGGATGAGCGCGAACGTCAGCCCCGTAGTCACGGCGGCGAGGTGGCGATAGCGAACCATGTGTTTGCTCTTAGTGGAGCTATCGGGCGTTCGTACTTAGGTCTGTCCGACCGTCTTCAGAATCTGGGAATCGGAACTCGGGGGCGTTCGGGAGTTCGTTGGAACCTCAACTGTAACCGCAGACGAAGATAGTTCGAAGCGGACTGAAGCCGTGTAAAGCCGCGCCCTCACTCGGTGCTTACTCCCTTCGGTCGTTCCACGTCTCGCTTCGCCGCTCCCGGCTATCCGCAGGAGCGCGGCCGCTCTGCGGCCGCGCGGACTGATTCCAGTGAGAATTCGCGTTTCGGGCGGTTGGTTAGGTTCCGTTTCGTGGATTGTGACATCGGCCACAGGATGCGGTCGCGCCGGATGGCGCGAGCGGGGAGAAATGGGGAACCTGCCTTGGTGTCTTCGTGAGCGGAGCGAACGAAGGCTCGGCAGAGCAACCTCTGCCGGTGGATGAAGGGCGAGGAGTGAGTGAAGCGAGCGACGAGGGCTTCCCTTGGTGGGAGCGGGCGACCGGAACCGAGCGTTTGGACGCCACTCTGTGGCGTCCGGCGGTAAGCGAGGTGGAGCGAGGGCGCGGCTTTGTCTCGGGAGTAGATAGCGTCTCGCTGTCTGCGTTCTGTCTGCCAGCGGCCATCCCATCATCCGGTCTTCTCCGTCACAAACACCACTCCAAACTCACTTCCCGAATCCAAGTCCTTCAAGGATTTCCCGAACAATCCACGAGTAATGACCAAGCAGGAACGCCTCGACATCTACCTCGACCAACACGACCTCGAAGCCGTCTGGTTCGCGCGCCCGAACTCCTTCACGTGGTTGACCGGCGGCGACAACGTGGTAGACCGCGAGGGCGACGTGGGGGTCGCCGCAGTGGGCTACGACGGCGATGAACTCTCCGTCGTCACGAACAACATCGAAGCCGACCGACTCCGCGAGGAAGAGTTGGACGACGACGTGACAGTGACCGAGTTTCAGTGGTACGACTCGTCGCTCGCGGAAGCAGTCGCCGACCAGAGCCCCCGACCCGCGGCCGCAGACTTCGACGTGCCCAACTTCGACACTGTGGACGCCTCGCCGCTCCGCCAGCCACTCACCGAGGAGGATATCGAGAACTACCGCGATTTGGGCTACGACACTGCCGAAGCAGTCGAGGCGGTCTGCCGGGAACTCCAACCCGGCGACGTGGAGTCGGAGGTCGCCTCCGCACTACGAGTCGCGCTCTCCGCACGCGGCATCGAAGCGCCAGTCGCACTCGTCGGTGGGTCCGAGCGCGCCCAGCAGTACCGCCACTACACGCCGAAGCACCGCGAGCTGGGCGACTACGCGCTGGTGTCCGTGACCGCAGAGCGCGACGGCCTGCACGCCAGTATGACCCGGACGGTCGCCTTCGGTGAAGAGGAGAACCCCGCGCCCGAACTGAACGAACTCGGCGACAAGCACCAAGCCGCCCGCATCGTGGAGATGACCGCACTCGGCGCGACGCAAGCAGTCGCCGACCTCGGCGGCGACGCCGGAGACGTCTTCGACGCGATTCAGGCCGCCTACGAACACGTCGGCTACGCCGACGAGTGGCAGAACCACCATCAGGGTGGTGCCGCCGGGTTCGCCGGACGCGAATGGGTGGCGACACCCGAAAGCGACGCCGAGGTGACGACGCCGATGGCCTACGCGTGGAATCCCACCGTCCAGGGTGCCAAGAGCGAGGACACGGTGTTGGTGACCGAGGACGGCCTCGAAGTGCTGACGACGACCGGACAGTGGCCGACGACCGTCGTGGACGGATGGGACTACGACGTGGCGTTGGCACGCGCCGACGTACTAGTCAAAGATGTTTGACCTGACTCGACCTGACCTGATTTCGACGTTTGTCGATGTCAAATTCGACGGGTTCGGGTAGTTTTTTACTCCCTCACACGAGTGCTCCCTGCATGGGATTAGACGAGGATTCACTCGACTATCACCGGGAAGACCCACCCGGGAAGTTGGAGATTTCGACGACTAAGCCGACGAACACACAGCGCGACCTGAGTCTGGCGTACTCGCCGGGCGTGGCCGCGCCGTGCCGCGAAATCGCGGACAACGAAGACGACGCGTACAAGTACACCGCGAAGGGGAATCTCGTGGGGGTCGTCTCGAACGGCTCCGCGGTACTCGGACTCGGCGACATCGGCGCGCAGGCTTCCAAGCCGGTGATGGAGGGGAAAGGGGTACTGTTCAAGCGATTCGCCGACATCGACGTGTTCGACATCGAACTCGACCAAGCGGACCCCGAGGACCTGATTCGCTCGACGGCGGCGATGGAACCGACCTTCGGTGGCATCAATCTGGAGGACATCAAAGCGCCGGAGTGCTTCGAAATCGAGGAGTCGCTGCGCGAGCAGATGGACATTCCCGTCTTCCACGACGACCAGCACGGCACCGCCATCATCAGCGGGGCAGCCCTGCTGAACGCGGCAGAAATCAACGGGAAGGACTTAGAAGACCTCAAAATCGTCTTCTCCGGCGCAGGCGCGTCCGCCATCGCGAGCGCCCGCTTCTACGTCTCTCTCGGCGCGCGCAAGGAGAACATCATCATGTGTGACTCCTCGGGTATTATCACCGAGGACCGCGCGGAACACGGCGACCTGAACGAGTACAAGACGCAGTTCGCTCGCGACATTCCGGAAGGCGACCTCGCAGACGCGATGGAGAACGCAGACGTGTTCGTCGGCCTCTCGGTCGGTGGCATCGTCAGCCAAGAGATGGTCCAATCGATGGCCGACGACCCCATCATCTTCGCCATGGCGAACCCGGACCCCGAAATCGCTTACGAGGACGCCAAAGACGCCCGTGACGACACGGTCATCATGGCCACGGGCCGTTCGGACTACCCAAACATGGTCAACAACGTGCTCGGGTTCCCGTTCATCTTCCGCGGCGCGCTCGACGTGCGCGCCAGCGACATCAACGAGGAGATGAAAATCGCCGCCGCACGCGCCCTCGCAGACCTCGCGAAACAGGACGTGCCGGACGCCGTCGTCAAAGCCTACGGCGACCAACCCCTCCAGTTCGGCCCGGAGTACATCATTCCGAAACCGCTCGACCCTCGCGTCCTTTTCGAAGTCGCACCCGCAGTCGCGGAGGCCGCGATGGAGAGCGGCGTCGCCAGAAGCGAACTCGACACCGACGAGTACGTCGAGGAACTCGAAGCGCGACTCGGCAAGTCGAGAGAGATGATGCGCGTCGTCCTCAACAAGGCCAAGTCCGACCCCAAGCGGGTCGCACTCGCCGAGGGCGACGACGAGAAGATGATTCGCGCGGCCTACCAGATGGCCGAAGAGGGAATCGCCAACCCCATCCTCATCGGCGACCGCGAGACCATCGAGACGACCGCAGAGGACCTCGGACTCGCGTTCGACCCGGAAATCGCGGACCCCGCGAACGGCGACCACCCCGAGTACGCCGACCGACTCTACGAACTCCGCCAGCGCAAGGGAATCACGAAAAGCGAGTCCGAGGACCTGATTCGCAAGGACAGCAACTACTTCGGTAGCGTGATGGTCGAACAGGGCGACGCCGACGCGATGCTGACCGGCCTGACCCACCACTACCCGAGCGCCCTGCGCCCGCCGCTTCAGGTCATCGGCACCGCCGAGGACGCCAACTACGCCGCTGGCGTCTACATGATGACGTTCAAGAACCGCGTCGTCTTCTGTGCGGACACGACGGTCAACCAGGCACCCGACGAGGAGGTGCTGGCCGAAGTGACCAAGCACACCGCCGAACTCGCACGCCGATTCAACGTCGAACCGCGCGCGGCGATGCTCTCCTATTCGAACTTCGGGAGCGTAGACAACGAGGGCACCCGCAAGCCCCGACAGGCCGCCAAGATGCTCCGTGAGGACAAGACGGTCGATTTCCCGGTGGACGGCGAGATGCAGGCCGACACCGCAGTCGTCGAGGACATCCTGACGGGGACGTACGACTTCTCGGACCTCGAAGACCCGGCGAACGTGCTGGTCTTCCCGAACCTCGAAGCGGGGAACATCGGCTACAAACTCCTCCAGCGCCTCGGCGGCGCGGACGCGACTGGCCCGATGCTCGTCGGCATGGACAAACCGGTCCACGTCATCCAGCGCGGTGACGAGGTCAAGGACATCGTGAATTTGGCAGGCGTTGCGGTCGTGGACGCTCAGCAGGACGAGTAGTCATTGCTGAGATACCTTTTGGACGAGTCGCACCCCGTCGTAGTTTTCGGTTGAAGCGACTACCGGTCAACTATCCGTCTACTCTCTTCGATTGGAAAAATAGGCTGTTGGTCGGAAGGAACCAGTGTAGTCAACGGCATCATGGAAGAGATCGGTAACGGTTCGACGTGGTCAGTTCAGTCCGACAGTCTCGCCGGAACGATGCGCGGATATGACATCGAACAGGCGGAAGACGCTTTCCGGAACCATGGTTTCAATACGCACGTCATCGCGTCGTATCAGAATGCCGAACATACAAGTCTGTACGATTGGTCTGCAGCGTCAATGCGGCGAATCAGCAGTAGTATCGATACTGCCGACTGGCAACTTCACGTCCGGCTATTCGAGTGGTACGACTCGAACTTCAATGAATGGTGCGTCGACGTGTACACACACACCGAAGCGACCCCGATACACAAGGATGCCCATCTGGGTGGCAACTATTGGGAGTACAGTCACGCCATCAAGATGGTAAAGCACATCATGCCACAGTGGAGTTACACCTACGACGAGTTCGCTAACTACAACGAGGACGTGGAGGCCTTCGTCTCGAACTTCCAAGAATATCCGTTCACGTAGGCTTCCGACTACGGAGAGGGGAAAAATAGGTTCAACTCGCCTTCTGCCGTGAGATGGATATGGTAAGAACTGGCGGGTAGTTGATCGTCTTCCGGAACGGTGAAATCAGTACTCGCGCTCGTTCCTCCGGCCACATTCGCAGATATCGTGTACGCTCCAGCACTATCGAACACCGCCTCCTCGGAGATACGCTCTTCGCTACCTAGCGTATACGTATCGTTAAGAAGAGTTTTCGAGGTATCGTTTCGAGTTATAGTCACGCTAATCTCTTGTGAGCTACTCTGGTAGTTAACGACGATCAACCCGTAGCTCTGCGTTTCATTTGTATTGAGACAGCCTGCTATACCTGTTGCTGCAGAGACCCCCATGATGCGGAGGAAAGTTCGTCGAGGCGAACGGGTTGGGTATTTCATAGGTCCTTTTGGCTATTAGAAAGATAACTACATTATTATTCCGTATTCGGACTTAAAGTTTAATTTCTGTGCCCTGCAATCAGGGTCCGGTGTTTAAACGTACTCCACGCCTTCGAACTCGAAGCACGCCCCACCAGCGTCACTCTCCGTGATTTCGACATCCCACCCGTGAGCCTCGGCGACGCTCTGGACGATACTGAGTCCGAACCCCGTACTGTCGGCGGTGGTGTACCCCGATTCGAACACTCGTTCGCGCTCCTCCTCCGGGATACCGGGACCGTCGTCTTCGATGTAGAACCCGTCCTCTTTGGGTCCGGTGCCGACGCGGACGGAGCTTCCGGCGTGTTGGATTGCGTTGCGAAACAGATTCGCAATCAGTTCGGTCAGTCGGTCTTCGTCGGCGACGAGTTCGGTGTCGTCGTCGAACTCCACGACCAGTTCCGCGCCGTTAGTCTCGGTGCCGCGCCAGACAGTCTCGACGAGGTGGGTGATTCGCACCGGTTCGGGGTCGATGTTCTCTTCGCCAGTTCTGGCCAACTCCAACAGGTCGGACGTTATGTTCTCGATGCGATTCAGGGCGTTTTCGAGTTCGTCGAAGTGCTCGTCCTCCCCCGAATCGCGGGCCATGTTGAGATACACCGACGCGATGTTCAGCGGATTTCGGAGGTCGTGGGAGACGGTCCCCGCGAACGCGTCGAGACGTTCGTTCTGTCTTCGCAGTTCTTCTTGGCGCTCTTTTCGCTCGGTGATGTCGCTGACGACGCAGACGAGGCCGCTGACTTTCGTCTCCGAAACCGTCACGTCGGCGACGAACGTGGAACCATCGTCTCTCTTGCCGATGGTTTCGCCGGACCACTCGCCCGTCCGTTCGAGTTCGGGGAGAATCTCTTCGGTGAGTCGGCCCAGAATTCCCTCAGGATTCAACGTCTCCCATCTCTTGCCGACGAGCGACCGCTGTTCGTAGCCGAAGATTTCGGCGAACGCCTCGTTGACGTAGTTGAACTCTCCCTCTTCGTCCAACATGGCGATACCTTCTTTGGCGGTTTCTATCGCCTCGAACCCGCGGTGCATCTCCTCTTCGACGCGGCGTTGGAACACCGCTTCGTGGACCTGCTTCGACAGTACGTCGATGATATCCGTCGAACTACCTTTCTGGAGGTAGTTCGAGACGCCCGCCGAGATGGCTTGACTCGCTACGTCTTCGTTCCCGGTACCTGTGAAGAGGATGAACGGGAGATTCGGGTAGTCGCGTCGAACGGCCTCTAACAACTCGATGCCGTCGTGCTCGGATAAATTCTGGTCGGAGACGACGCAGTGTATCTCTCGTTCGTCGAGGAGTGTGAGTGCCTCGCTCGCCGTCGTCGTCGTTTCGACACAATCGATGTGGTCTGTTCGTTCGAGTGCGGTTTTCGTCGCTTCCAGCAACTTCTCGTCGTCGTCCACGTGAAGAACGCAAATGTCGGTGGCTAGTGACCTGTCGGGCGTCGGGTCGATATCCGACATAAGTTGTTATTTGAAAGTTGTCGGACAAACTTATAAACCCTTTCGCCGGGAATCGTCTCCTCAGCCAAAATCTAGCGCCTCTGCAGCTTCGAGGAACTCCCTTACCTCCGTAGAACCAGCCAATTTGACGACACCGGCTTCGTCGTCGTGTTCGACGATTCCGGCTTCGGTCAAGTTCGGGAGGTGCAGTTGTTGGAGTTCCGCTTTCGTCTTCTCGATTTCGGCCGAGGTGAGGACTGCACGGGTCTTCTCGCTCATCGAGGCGGCGACGAGTTCGGCGAGTTCGGCGACATTCAGGCCCTCTTCGCGGCGCGCGAGGTAGTGACAGACGCATCGTCGACGGTGGTCGGCCAGCGCACGAAACACTTCGTCTAACGTCTCGCTCTCGCTGTTGACTGGCAGTACGTCCTGCGCCGAGACGTGTGGGGGTGAGACGCTCCCCGATTCGTTGTGGCTCATGGTTGGTAGTCGGTGCGAGATTCTCAGTGTGACCGCGTACGGCCACGCGAATGACCCGATTGTCATCGTCCCCTCTCTCATCAGGGCGAACACGCTGAGCGTCGCGCCGGAGCCAAGGAAACGATATTCGAGGGGATAAGGGTAGTGCCGGACAGTTCAAGTCCGTCTGTTAGTCGTCTGCCGGTCGTTCCGCCTCGGCGCGCTTCTCGGCCGGTTCGAGCGACTCGCTGTCCCAGTACTCGTGGTCCTCGATGCGTCGGAAGCAGGCCGATTCGTGGTCGTCGCCGCCGTACTCGACATCGACGCGCTCCGGGTCCGATTGCCGACACGCTTCTCGGGCGTACGGACAGCGCGTGTGGAACCGACAGCCAGCGGGCGGGTTTCGGGGCGACGGCACGTCGCCCGACAGCGTCTCGACCTCGCGGCCGTGTTCGCTGGTGTCCGCGCGCGGAACGCTTTCGAGCAAGGCCTCCGTGTAGGGATGGCCCGGATTCTCGAATATCTCGTCAGTCGGCCCGATTTCGACGATTTCGCCCAGATACATCACGGCGACGCGGTCGCAGATGTGTCGAACCACGCTCAGGTCGTGGGCGATGAACAGATAGGTCAGGCCGAACTCGTCTTGGAGGTCTTCGAGCAGATTGAGGACTTGTGCCTGCACAGATACGTCGAGCGCCGACACTGGTTCGTCGCAGACGATGAAGTCCGGTTCGAGCGCCAAGGCCCGAGCGATGCCGATGCGTTGGCGCTGGCCGCCGGAGAACTCGTGGGGGTAGCGGTCGATTTGTCCCGCCGAGAGACCGACCCGTTCGAGCAGTTCCGCGACCTTCTCGCGCCGGTCTTCTTTGGTCCCGATACCGTGAACGTCGAGCGGTTCGCGGATTATCTCGCCCGCCGTCATTCGCGGGTCGAGACTGGAGAACGGGTCTTGGAAGACGACCTGCGAGCGTTTTCGGAACTGCGTCAAATCGTCCATCTCGAAGACGTTCTCGCCGTCGAAGTAGACCTCTCCGTCGGTCGCGTCGCGGAGTCGGAGCAACGTCTCGCCGGTCGTGGACTTGCCACACCCAGACTCGCCGACCAGCCCCAAGGTTTCGCCCTGTTCGACCTCGAAGCTGACGCCATCGACTGCTTGCACGCTTTCGGGCTCTTTGCCGAGAATTCGGTCCAGCAAGTCGTCCTGCTGGAAGTAGTACTTGTGCAGGTCTTCGACGCGAACGAGGGGGTCAGTCATCGGCGCTCACCCCCGTCTGTACTCGCCGTTTCCCCGCTCGTAGACGAGACGCGCTCTGTCTCGGATTCGCGCGCCTCGCTCTCGCCCTCGAAGTAATCGTCCGGAAGCGCTTGCGAGGGGTCGTAGTCGTGTTCCACGAGGTAACACTTCGCAGCGTGCTCGCCGGAGTCGCCGCCGACTTCGAACTCAGGTGGTTTCTGTAGACACTCTTCCATGGCTTTCGGACAGCGGTCGGCGAAGTAACAGCGGTTCTCCATCTCCGAATCGATGAGGTCGGGCACGTTGCCCTCGATGGGTTGCAGTCGCGGTGCGGGGTCTTCGAGGTCCGGAATCGACCCCAACAGTCCTTTCGTGTAGGGATGAACCGACTCGTCGAACACGTCTTCGAGTTCGCCGCGCTCGACCACCTCTCCCGCGTACATCACGCCGACGCGGTCGCACATGCGGGCGATGACGCCGAGGTTGTGCGTAATCATCACGATACTCATGTCGGTCTCTTCCTGGAGGTCACGGAGTAGGTCCAGAATCTGGGCCTGAATCGTCACGTCCAGCGCAGTGGTCGGTTCGTCGGCGATGAGCAGGTCCGGTTCGCCAGCGAGTGCTTGGGCAATCATCGCCCGCTGGAGCATCCCGCCGGAGAACTGATGGGGATACTCCTCGGCGCGCTCTGCGGGGTCGGGAATGCCGACCTGTTCGAGCAGTTCGACTGCGCGGGCGTGACTGTCTTCGCTGACGTACTGCTGAGACGGAAGCACGGTGCTGGTGATGAAGTTCGCCAGTCCGAATCCCTGCGTTCGCGAGCGCGTCGAACGCGGGTTCGAGCGCGCTCGTCGCTGGACTTCGACCGCCTCGGCGATTTGCTCGCCGACGGTAATCGAGGGATTTAGACTGCTCATCGGGTCTTGGAAGATGGTGCTGAACGACGGTCCGCGAAGCGCTCGACGGACGTTCTCGGGAGCGCGCCGCACGTCCACGAAGTCGCCATCGACTGCGTCGGGCGTGTCGCCGCGCAGTTCTTCGGCGAGGTCCGAGTTTCGATACCAGACTTCGCCGTTCGTCACCCGTCCGGGCGACTCCACGAGGTCGATGACAGAGAGCGCGGTGACGCTCTTGCCGGACCCCGACTCGCCGACGATGCCGAACACCTCGCCGTCGCGCACGTCGAAACTGACCTGTTCGACGGCGTTGACCTGCCCTTCTTCGGTGAAGAAGCGGGTCGAGAGGTCCCGAACGCGGAGGAGGTCTTCCGCCATCAGACGCCACCTCCTTCGCCCTCGATGCCGGGGTCCAAGGCGTCTCTCAGCCAGTCACCGACGAGGTTGATGCCGATGACCGTCAGTACGATTGCGATGCCTGGCACCGTCGAAATCCACCACGACGACGCCAGATAGTCGCGGCCCTGCGCGATGTCGAAGCCCCACGAGAGGCTCGTTCCCGAGAACCCGAGGAACGACAGCGCGCTCTCCAGCAGGATGATGGCCGCGATTTGGATGGTCGCGAGCACGAGGATTGGCGTCACGCTGTTCGGCAGGATGTGCTTGCGAAGGATGAATCCGTCGCCAGCGCCCACCGAACGTGCGGCCTTGACGTACTCCTCGCTCTCCACGGAGAGTGCTTCGCCGCGAGCGACGCGGGCGAACCACACCCAGTTCACGAGGCCGACCACGAGGATGACCGTCCCCGGCAGGGCGAACCTCGCGGGCATATTCGGGGTCACCCCCGCTATTACGAGCGGGTCCGGTAACCAGACGACCGCCCTACCGAACAGGCCGACCAACGCGACGGCCAACACCAGCGACGGGAACGCCAGCATGATGTCTGCCGACCGCATCAGCGCGTCGTCCACTTTGCCGCCGTAGTAGCCTGCAGACAGGCCAATCGTCACCCCCACTAACGCGGCGATGAGGGTGCCGAACAGGCCAACGAGTAGTGACGTTCGCGCGCCGTAGATGACCCGCGAAAGCATGTCGCGGCCGAGTGCGTCGGTTCCGAGTGGGTACTCTGCGGTCGCGTTGATGACGACTGTCTCGTTGACGACTTCGACCGACCCGTTGACCATCTCCGAACTCGTCTTCTCTGTCGTCTTGCTGAACCCAAGCGGTGGGAGTTGCGCGTCGTCTAAGTTCTGGTTCGTCGGGTTGTGCGGTGCGACCAGCGGCGCGAATATCGCCACCAGTACGATGAGGACGACGATGACGATGCCCGTCTTCGCGAGCGCGCTCTGGCGGAGTTCTTTCTTGAGATTCCGCAGCGTTCGCGGCGAAATCCCGCGACTGAGTGCGCCCCAGACGAGGTCGCCGAACTTCTCTATCGGACCAGCCATCAGTAAACTACCTCCATCAGTGAACCACCTGCGGGTTGAGTCGCGCGTACAGCGCGTCCACGAAGATGTTGATGATGACGAACCCGGCCCCGATGACGATGAGCGACCCCTGAATCAACGGCCAGTCGCGCGCGTTGATGGCGTTGATGAGCAGGGTGCCGAGTCCGGGCCACGCGAAGACGGCCTCGGTGATGACCGCACCACCGATGAGCGTCCCCAACTGGAGGCCCAGCACCGTCACGACCGGAATCAGCGTGTTTCGGAGCGCGTGCTTGTATCGAACGAGCGTTTCAGGCAGTCCCTTCGCCCGCGAGGCGCGGACGTAGGGTTTGCCTAACTCGTCCAACATCCCGCTCCGAGTCAGACGCGTGATGAGCGCGGTGAAGTACGTCCCGAGCGTAATCGCCGGGAGTGTGATGTGGGACAACCACGTGGTCAGTCCGGAAATCTTCGCTTGGGTCACGAGCATCCCGAGTGCAGGCCCGAGACCGATACCGCGCCGACTCGTCGGGAAGAAGCCGAACTGCACCGACAACAGCAACACCAGCATGATGCCGAGCCAGAAGTTCGGCGTGCTGATGCCGACCAGCGAGAACGACGTGGCCGCGTAGTCGGCCGGTTCGTGTCGGCGCGTCGCGCTGATGACGCCGAGCGGAATCGACAGGACGACCGCGACGATGCTCGCCGCGACGGCGAGTTCAAGTGTCGCGGGCAGGCGGGCGAAGATGAGGTTGCTCGCCTCGGTGCCCGAGATGTACGAGTAGCCCATGTCGCCCTGCAAGAGGTTGAACAGGTAGTCGAGGTACTGGACGTAAAACGGCTTGTTCAACCCGAGTTCGCGGGCGATTTGCTGTCGTAGCTCTTGGCTGGCGTCCAACGGCGCGACGAACGTTATCGGACTGCCCGGCGTGATGAACCGCAGGAGAAACACCGCGGTCACGACGCCCCAGATGACGAAGATACCTTGCAGTGTGCGCTTCAGAAGGAACCGTCCCATCGACATCAAACGTCACCCCATCGTGGCAAGGGAGTCATAAATCGGAGTAGTGGAGTTACTGCTTTGGTTCCATCGCGTAGGCGTCGATGCGCTCGTCGCGGCGCGCTTGCCACGCGACGCTTTGACTGACGCCGTAGACGCTGTACTGACGATTGAGGAATATCCACGGTGCCTCGTCGTGGAGCGTCTTGTTCGTCTGTTGGAGCAGACTCGAACGCTGGTCGGCGTTGCCAGTGTTCTGTGCCTCCTGTATGGTGCTGTCCACGTTCTCGTTGCTGTAGGACGTGAGTGCGCCATCGGTCGTCAGGAGCGGGATGATGGTCTGGCTCGCGTCGAACGTCGCGTTACCCCAACCGATGAGGTAGAACTTCGGACTGGTCTCTAAGTTGCCGTCCGTCAGTTGCCCGGCGAGCGCACCGAAGTCGCGCTGTTTGACCGAACAGCTGACGTTGCTCAACTGGTTGATCTGGTTCGACACTGCCTGTGCGATTTCCACGTCCTTGAGGTACCGACCGACCGGCGTGTGGAGCGTGATGGACACGCCAGCGTGGCCGCTCTCTTCGACGAGCGTCTCCGCTCTGGACTTGTTCGCCGCGTAGGCACTGACGTTCGAGTTGTAGCCCGTGAACCCTTCGAGCGTCGGTTGCCCGGTCGCGTCGCCGAACCCAGAGAGGATGTTTTCGAGGATGCTGTTCAGGTCGATGGCGTAGTTCATCGCCTGCCGGAACTTCGGACTGGAGAACGGCTCTGCGTCGTACCGCATCGCGTTGTAGATGATTCGGGTACTCGGCACCGCCGCGATGCGCGCCGACCCGGACCCCTTGACGCGGCCGATTTCCTGCGGCGGGACGTTAACGATGACGTCCGTCTCGCCTTCGAGCAACTGGTTCACGCGAGTACTCGACTCTTTGGCCGCGCGGAACGTCAGCGTCGAGACGGCTGCCGGCTCTCGCCAGTAGTCCTCGTTACGCGACAGTCGGACCTGAACGTTCTCCTGATAGTTTTCGAGTTTGAACGGTCCGGTTCCGTTCATGTCCTTCGCGACCTCCGACTTGCTCCGGTCCTGTACCCACTGCTTCTCCATGATGTCGCAGTACGTCGCGAACAGCGAGAACACGATAGGGTTCAGGCCGTCGGACTGCACTTCGACGGCCCGCTCGCCGTCTACGACGGACGCTCCAGTCACGCCCGATAGCTGGTCGGACTGCGGACTGGCGATGCTCACGTCCTCTTTCACGATGCGGTTGATGCTGAACGCCACGTCCTCCGGCGTGAGGTCGTTGCCACTGTGGAACGTGACTCCTTCGCGGAGTTGGAACTTGACGACGCCGTCGCTCGTGCGCTCCCACTCCGTGGCCAGTTCGGCCTGCGCTTTGCCTTTGCGGTCGCGGGCGAGTAGCCCTTCGTAGGCGTGAAGGACCACGTTGTCCGTCGGCGTCTCCCGGTGGTTCTGCGGGTCCAGCGTGGAGGGCATCTGACCCTGCGTAATCGTGACCGGGAAGTCACCCATGTTTTCGCCGCCACTTTCCGTCGTTCCTGTCCCGGAGTCCGTAGTCGTGTCGGACCCACTCGTCGTAGTACTCGTATCCTGTCCACCGCCGCCGGTACACCCGGCGACAGACGCGGTTGCCGCAGCCGCGCCAGCAGTTTTCAAGAACGTTCGTCGGGACGCGCTTTCGTCTTGCGCCATACCCGTTACAACGCCTATTCGCACATAAATATGCTGGGGTGTGTCACACTATTCGCCCGTCCTATCGGCGGTTCTATAGCTCGTACCCCTATGTGGCAGATATTGGCCATAAGTTTAAGTTGGAGTAAATCGATACGCGAAATATGGCCGTTCACGGCCGTCCCTCCCAACTCCGGGCACTGTTCGACGAATCACCGACGCCCCACATCGCTCATCCGCCGCGCACCCATCACCGAGACTTCTACGTCGCCACAGACGGCTCTTACAGCTTAGAGAGTGGCGGCGGCGGTCTCGGCGTCATCATCGAGACGCGGGACGGCGAGCGAGTCGCACGGTTGGCAATACCAGACGACAGCGTCGGCGACAACAACATCGCCGAGTACCGGGCGCTCCACCTCGGACTGGACGTACTGGCTGCTCGCGCACCTGCCGACGCGCGCGTCGGCGTGCTGGTAGACCACGACGACCTCGCGGCGAACGTCAACAGCGCGGCGCTGGCGACCCGACGTTCCGACCACAAACCGCCGCGGAAGCTGTCGGTCCCGCGGCCGACGCGCCACCACTGGCGAGGCATCCGGGCGCGAATCTGTGGGTTCGGTGAACTACGCGCCGCTGTACTGGACAGCGACGTCAACCCGGCGCACTCGCTGGCGAACACGCCAAGCGAGTACGCGCACGTCAACCACGAACGCGACCGATGTCTGTTGCCGACCAATCCGAGGTCGAGCCAAGCGCAGATTCCACCGCCGTCGCGGCGCGACCGTCACGCCAGCGACTGAGGTGGCTCTGGTAGGTCGGGCCGGTCTCCGGGCGGTGGCTTACTCGACCAGTCCCACGGCGTAGACATGGTCCCGTAGCTCCCGCTCGCTGTCGAACTCCTTTCCACAGGCTTCGCAGACGTACTGTTCCCCCATGTCTTCGGGTAGGTTATCTGCGGGGGTAAAGGTTGGCTGGATAGCCAGTGGTGACTCACGAACGGCAGAAGCAAGACCAACGCGACGGGCAAATACGACGACACGGAAGCAGTTGGTTGCGTCCCGGTATTCGAACGTTCGCACGAACTGTCTCGCCGGAAACCATACAACGTGTGACTGCCTTCTATCAGGTATGCACGCCCGCGACTTGATGACGACGGACGTCGAGACGGTTCATCCCGACGACGAAATTAGCGAAGTACTAACCCGCCTCGCTCGCGCGGACTTCAACGGCTATCCAGTCGTGGACGACGACGGCGAAGTCGTCGGCGTCGTCACGCAACACGACCTCGTGCATCTGTTTCAACCGAGCGACCGGACGCTGTGGATTCCCATCGGCTTCCCGCCGTTCCTCGAATCGCTGGAGTACGCCATCGACCTGTCGTGGGACGAACTCGACACCGAACTCGACCTGTTGAAACACGCCGGAAAACCGGTCAGCACCATCATGAGCGAGGACGTGGTGACGGTGACGCCCGACACCGACATCGACCGCATCCTCGACCTGCTGGTCGAAGACGAGCGCGACATCAATCGCTTGCCGGTCGTGGAGGACGGCGAACTCGTCGGTATCGTCGCTCGACAGGACGTACTTCGGGCGATTCGGGACGAGCGGCGCGGGGCGAGTTCGGCGTAGACTGTTGCATACTCGGGACGGATTCGGTCTGAACGACGGGCCACTATATTCTACGCTCCGGCCAAGAAATTTAACCCGAGTGCGCCCCCTGAGTTGGACCATGAGAGACGCGAATAGCGACGGCGAGCGTCCGGACATCGACCGCCGAAGCCTGCTGAAGGGGGCTGGCGTGGCCGCGATGGCCGGGAGCGTGCCCGTCTTCCCAACTTCGACTGGCCGGGCGAGCGACGGTCTGCTCGACGGCCCGACCGGCGTCCACGTCTCGTTCGGTACCAATCCGAAGCGGCAGGCACGAGTCGGATGGACCGGCGACGAGATACTCGGCGGGCACGTGGAGTACGGCGAGGACTTCTCGAAGACCGCAGACGCAGACAAGACCGTCGTACCGGGCGAAGGGCTGTACGCGTACACCGCGGAACTCACCGGACTCGACCCGGACACGAGCTATGAGTATCGCGTCGTCCACGGCGACACCACGTCCGAGACGTTCAGTTTCCGGACTGCACCGCCAGACAGCGAAACGAGCCTCCGAGTTACGGCAGTCGGCGACCACGGTATCGCCGACCCGGACAACGAATTCCAGCGGGCCGACGACGACAATCCAGTTCGAGTCCTCGACCGCGCGGCGTCGTTCGACCCCGACTTCCATCTGGGCGTCGGCGACATCGCGTACGCCAACGGCTACCCGTTCACGTGGGACGAGTACTTCGAGTCGTTCGAGGAGTTCTACGCGAGCAATCAGTTCCTCACGGTGCCGGGCAACCACGAGAAGGAACCCGGACAGGGGTTCGTCCAGTACGACGCCCGCCTGAACGAACTGATGCCGTTCGACGACCCTGGTCTCCCGAACCTCACCTCCAAACAACGGTGGTACGACTTCCAGTACGGAAACACACTGTTCGTCGGTCTGAACACCTCTGCGGACGCTTGTGGGGACTACGCTCGCGGCGAAGAGTTCATCCCACTGCAGGACACCCGCTGTCGGACCGAAGCGTCGTACTTCTACAACGAGCGCCAGCGCGAGTACGTCGAAGAGACGCTTAAGGAAGCCGACGCAGACGACTCGGTGAAGTGGATAGTCGTCTACATGCACAGCGGTTTCTGGACCGACGGCGACCACGACGCTCGCCAGGACCTGCGGGACCTCTGGGGACCGTACTTCGACGAGTACGACGTGGACCTCGTGTTGGCGGGCCACAACCACTCCTACGAGCGCTCGAAGCCGATTCGGGGAGAGGCGGTCGCAGAGACCGGCACGACGTACGTCGTCAACGGAACCGGCGGGTCGGGCCACTACGGCTTCCAGCACAACGAACCACCCGAGTGGACTGCCTTCCGCGACAGCGACCACTACGGCGCGGTGCAGTTGGACGTGACCGACGAGCGAATCCGCGGGGAGTACGTCGCCATCGACGGCACGGTCGTAGACGAATTCACCATCGTCAAGGAGGACGGCGAACCGACGCAACCGAATCCCGGTGACGCGGAAGCAGAGTCTCTCTCGGTGTCGGGTCAGCGCCGAGACGATGGTTCGGCGTTCGACAGCGGCGAAACGAACCGGGTTCGACTCACTGCGAGCGCGGAAGAGTCAGTGCGACTCCGAGACGAGATTCCCGAGGAGTGGAACGTAGCGAGCGGTGGCGACAGTGCCCCAGACATGGTCGATACCACCGACGCGCCCGAGGGCAGGAAGTACGTCTACTTCGACGTGGACCCGAGGACCAGTCCGGATGTGGTCTACTACGCCGAAGCACCGGACGAGACGGGGACCTACACCTTCGGACCGTTCGAAGCCCGAGAAGAGAACGGAACAGGGTGGGTCGAAGTCGCAGGCACCGCCTCGGACGAGAACGTCGTAGGGCTACTATGAACGGCGAAACCGTCACGTTCACCATCGAGAGCGCGGGCGATAGCACCGAACTGGAACTGCCCGCCGCGCTCGTGGACCTGATCGGCACCGAAGAGGACGCTCCGACGGACGTGGTCGCGGACGTAGCGATGATGGCCTGCACCCAGCAAATGTACGAGGCAGTTCGCTCCAGCGAGGGCGCGGTCGGTGAGGACGTTCGAGACATCGAAGCCGACACTCGCGCACTCTTCGAGGAGCAGTTCGGCACCTCGTTCGAGGACCTGTCCGGCTACGCGGCACGCGAGGACGGGCACGGTCACGGCCGCGACTGATACTACGACCATCACTGAACGCGAACAGTTCCTTCCGCTTTCGAAACCTTCAGGCCCACGCGAGGGCGAGTCTCCGCAGTGACCAGCTATCGGAACGTCGCGCTGTTCGTGTTGCTCGCCGCCGTGTGGGGGTCGGCGTTCATGGCCATCAAAGCCGGGTTGGCGTACTTCCCGCCCGTGCTGTTCGCGGCGGTGCGCTACGACATCGCCGGACTGCTCATGCTCGGCTACGCCGTCTACGTAACCGACCACTGGCGGCCGCGGAACCGAGGCGAGTGGGCACTCATCGCTGTGGGTGCCACGCTGATGATAGCCGCGTACCACGCCTTCCTGTTCGTCGGCGAACAGTACACGACGAGCGCCGTCGCCGCAGTCGTCGTCAGCTTGAGTCCGATTCTGACGACTGGCTTCGCGCGAGTGTTCCTCCCGAGCGAGCGGTTGACGCCGCTCGGACTCGCAGGACTTCTCCTCGGACTAGTCGGCGTCGTCGTGCTGAGCCAACCGGACCCCAACAACCTGTTGACCGAGGACGTGGTCGGGCAACTGCTCGTGTTCGCCGCCGCCGCATCGTTCGCGCTCGGGAGCGTTCTCACGCGACGCATCGACGCCCAACTGCCCATCGAGACGATGGAGGCGTGGTCGATGGTGTTCGGCGCGCTACTGATGCACGTCGTGAGCTTCGCGCGACCCAGCGAATCGATCGCCGCGATTCGGTGGACCCCGGACGCCATCCTCGCGCTCGGGTACCTCTCGATAGCCGCCAGCGCAATCGGGTTCCTCGTCTACTTCGACCTGCTCGAAAAGCTGGGTCCCATCGAAATCAACCTCGTCTCCTACGTCGCGCCCATCTTCGCCGCGCTCTCGGGGTGGTTCTTCTTGAGCGAACCGGTGACGATTTCGACGGGAACTGGCTTCCTCGTCATCTTCGCAGGTTTCTGCCTGCTGAAACGACGCGCCTTAGCCCGCGAACTGCCCAGAATCCGAGCAGTCGTCGGTGACCGGTGACTCCCGCTCCACCGCAGGCCGCAAGGGCTTTTAAGAGGTAGTGACCAGAGCATCTCGATGGACCGACTAACGCGGACTCGCCTCTCCCTCTCGAATCTTGACGACACTGCAACCTTCCTCTTCGTCGTCGGTCTGACTATCGTCGCGTGCAACAGCGCGCTGTACTTCTTCGGCGTGGAGTCGCTGAGTCACCCGGTCGTCTCGGTACTCGCGCTCGGACTGCTGGTGCCGCTGTATCGGGACTGAGACGAGCTTCGAAAAGGGGTGGATACGGAAATTCTATTTCGCCGTCGCCAACCGCTCGAACTGCTCGTCGGTCAGTTCGATGTCGGTCGCCACGAGATTCTCGTTCAACTGTTCGACCGTTCGCGCCCCGACGATAGGAGCCGAAACTTGTTCGTGGTGGGTCAACCACGCGAGACTGACCTGTGCAGGTGACGAACCGACTTCCTCCGCGACAGTTTCGACGGTTTCCAGCACGTCGAAATTCTCCGCGGTGAGATACGAGTCGCGGAACTGCTCGTCGGTTGCGCCGCGAGTGCCTTCCGGTGGTTCTTCGCCCCGACTGTACTTGCCGGTCAGGAAACCACCAGCGAGCGGACTCCACGGCACGACGCCCACGTCGTAGTCGCGACACATGTCGAGATAGTTGCCCTCGATTTCTCGGTTGGCGAGGTTGTAGCGGGGCTGTGCCAGTTTGAACGGTTCGTATCCGCGCTTGTCCGCGATTTCGTTGGCTTTGGCGACCTTCCACGCGTTGGGTTCGAGCGTCGAGGCTCCGAGGTAGTTTACCTTGCCGTCGCGGACGAACTCGTCGAGCGTGCGCATGAACTCCTCGGCGGGCGTCTCGTCGTCCCAGCGGTGGATGTAGAGTAGGTCGATGTAGTCGGTGCCGAGGCGATGGAGAATCTCTTCGAGACTGTTCCGGAGGTGTTTGCGCGAGAGACCGCTACCGTTCGGGCCGTCGCGAGTCGGCCAGTAAATCTTCGAAGCGAGGACGAAGTCTTCGCGCTCACGGTCTGCTAGCCAGTTGCCGATGTACTCCTCACTGCGCCCTTCGCCGTACATGTCGGCGGTGTCGATGAAGTTCCCACCCGCGTCGGCGTAGGCGTCGAGCAGTTCGTGTGCTTGCTTCTCACCGACTTCGACGGTTCCCTCGTCGTCTTCGCGGCCGAAGCGCCACGTCCCGAACGCGATTTCGCTCACCTTCGTTCCAGTTCGGCCGAGCGACACGGCGTCTAAATCCATACGCTAGTTTTGTCACAGCAAGCTGTTAAGCGCGTTCATCGACGGATGGAGTAGGTATAGTCGTAGCCTAAAGTCATGCCGAGAGCTGTGAGACCGAATCGGTCGAGAGAAGCGCGGTCGAGAGGGAATGTTCGAGAGAAGCGCTCAGTGAGGGAGAAAGAAGTGTAGTGGAGAATGGTGTGCGCGGGGAGTAGGTGCGTCGGAACGTGTGGTCGGATTGGGTGTGTCGCGTGGAGTCGCGTAGAGTAGCGTGCCGTAGGGCGTGACGTGCGGGGACGTGCGATAGCTGTCGAGACGTGCGCGTTACTCTCGCTTGTGGCCGTGACCGGCCATCAGGGCCGCCAGATTGAGGACGAGCAGACCGAAGAACGTCAGGAGTTCTCCGTTGCCGTCGATGCCCGTCACGAGGAGGGGAACGTAGAGGAACGGGAGCGCGACAGCGGTCCAGAAGCCAAGGACTTCGACCGGCGTCGTGAGCGTGTGTTCGTGGTAGCGGTCGAACAGTTCGGCGAGTTTGTGACGCCCTGCGGTCGCTTCACCAGCGTCAGCAGGGGAACCGATGGCGGAATTGCTTTCGTTTTGGAGGGTGGGTTCACTCATCTTCAGGGCACCTCGGCCTCGACTACTCCTTAGACCCGGGGGACTATATAAGGGGACGAGCGTTAGCGAGAGTTCAGTTTAATTCACTCTGAACATCTGTAAAGAGTTCGTTTCACGAAACGTTCAGAACGCTCTATAAAATTTAAAACCGGTTCTAAGCGTTTTTCTCCGATATTTTACGCAGTCCGAAATGCACCGTTGAAATCCGGCGCTCGGTGGTAATCAGGCGTTGCCTGAGACTCAGACGAACGCGAGGGGGACCATCAGCAGTGTCCCCGCGGCGATGCCCCCGGCGAGTTCCCGGTAGCCGTCACCGGGTAGGGACTGCCCGACTTCGAGCGCCTCGGGGACGAACTCCGAGAGAACGAGGTAAATCATCGCGCCCGCGGCGAACCCGAATCCGATAGGGAGCAAGTCACGAGCGATTCGGACGAAGTAGAACGCCAAAACTGCACCGAGTGGTTGTGGGAGACTCGAAAAGACGGCCCAGCCAACCATCCGCCACTCGCTGACGCCCAGCGACCGCAGTGGGATGGAGATGGCGACGCCCTCCGGAACGTTGTGAATCGAGATAGCTATCGTCATGAACACGGCCAGAATCGGGATAGCGAATCCGAGGAACTGGAACCCAGCGTTCTCGAAGCCTAACTCGGCGAACGAGACACCGATTGCGACGCCCTCCGGAAAACTGTGAATAGTCAAGACGCCGAGGATGAGCAGAAGTTTGTCGAAGTCCGCGCGCTCGTACTCCTTCGGGTCAACTTCGGCGTCGCTGATGAAGCGGTGGCTGACGACCACGAGCGCGACGCCTGCGGCGATTCCGACGCCGATTTGGAGGGCTGTTCCCTCGGCTAACCCCTCAAGGATGAGTCCGAAGACAGACGCCGAAATCATGATTCCGGACGCGATTCCCCAGAGGACGACGTTCCATCGGTCGCTCACCCTCTTGACTACGAAGAACGGAAGCGCCCCGAGTCCGGTTGCGAGGGCCGTTATCAACCCTGCGACGAAGACCAACATCAAGTTAGCGAGGAGGCCCATACGACGAACTTTGCACGAGAGACTGAAAAAGTTTTCTTCTAAAGAAAAATTGTTTTGGTATACCTAAAACTGCTGGGGCAAAGCATGAGTACTCACCCGCCCACGTGTTCGTATGCGACGGCGAGCAGACTGGATGCGGCCAGTGGACGACCACTTGCTCGCACTGCTTCGCGACGAGCGTAAAGACACGTTCAGCAGCGTCGCCGCACAGTTGCCCTTGCGCCGCGAACAGGTCGAACAGCGGTGTCGAGAACTCGCCGCGTACGGACTAGTCGAACACCTCGGGAGCGATATCTACACCATTAGCTCGGTCGGCAGAGCGTATCTCGCAGGTGAGGTAGACCCGGAGACGCTCGAACGAGAGAGCGAGCAGTAGCTCGACGGAGCGAGCGACGAATCGAAAATTGATGCCCGGGGAGGGCTCCGAACCACGGAAAGACTCGCTTCGCTCGCCTTTCCTGCTCTCGGCTCACTCCGTTCGCCGAGAACCTACGGGCTCTTCGCCTATTCGCGGTCATTTTTCAGCGTTATCACTCACACGAGATTCGTGATGAATGTGAAAATGCCCGGGGAGGGCTCCGAACCCTCGATCTCCGCATGTCTCAGGTACGAGGCTCGGCGGTCCTCGTAGACATGGGAGGCTTCCAAGGCCTGAAACGCACCGAATCTCAGAACCCTATGAGTGCGGCGCTATGTCCAGCTAAGCCACCCGGGCTCACTTTTCGGTAGGGAGGTGGTAGCCTTTAAAGTTCTCATCTCGGCCTGCTCCGGCACCGTTTCGCACGGGGATTTTACTCGATAAAGTGACCAGTAGCCGACCGGCCACCCGGCGGATTTATGACGGGGGGCTAAACATACCTGCACATGAGCGTTCCCGGTATCGTGCAGTCCCGACTCGACGGCGAACAGGTCGCGGCCCAAGTCTCACTCGGGGGCGAAGACGCCCTCTTCGTGACGCCCTCGCGTACGCTAATCTACCGTGCGGACGGACTCCTCAGCGACGAGTCCGTAGACGAGTACCCACACGGCGCAGAGCGCATCGAAATCTCGGAAGGCCGACGCAAGTCGTCGGTCAGCCTCGACTACGGTATCGAGGGCACCGAGAAATTCAAGATACCCTCGAACCGCCTCTACGAAGCACTCCACCCGGTACTCGCTGGCGTACTGAACGCCGCGGACGTGACCGGTCCCGACGAGACGGTCAAGCAGACCTACCAGTTCAGCGAACTCACGCTCGTCATTACGAGCGACCGCGTGGTCAAACACGTCGGCGCGGCCGTCTGGGACCAAGACTTCGAGGAGTTCCCGTTCGCCGACGTGACCGCCCTCGAAGTCGAAGAGGGGAACGTCTCCTCCCAGATTATCATCGAGTCAGACGGACGGCCCCAGCGTATCAAGACCCCGAGCGACCAGACCCGCGAGGTCCGGGAACGCATCGAGCGCGCGCTGCTCGCGTATCACGACGTCGCCTCCTACGAGGAGTTCGCCCGCGCGCACGCCGAGGCAGAAGAACACGCCGACGCCGAAGGTACCCCCGACGCGGACGACGAACCGGCTTCCGAAAACGACCCGCTCGCGGGCGGTGGCGTAGACCCCATCGAAGCGAATCCGCCAGAGTTGGACGACAACGGCGCGATAATCGACGACGACGCGGACGTAACGACCGGTGAGCGCGTCGAGGAGACGGCCGACGAGGACCCGCTCGCCGCAGACGCGGACGGCCCCGAAACTGACGCCGGAGAGAACGAGTCGGACCCAACGGCGAGTTCCGACGCCGAGCAGTCAGACGCGCAAGCGACCGAGGAGACGACCGAAACTGTCGCGCAAGGAGGGAGTGCGGCAGTCACCGAGTCGAGCGCGGAGAACACCGAAAGTGCCGACGCGGACGGTGGCTTCGCCGAGTCCGGGTTCGAACCTGCGAGTTCGAGTCTCCGTGAGGGGGACACCGAAGAGCGACTCGACGCGCTCACCGAGATGGTCGAGCGCCAGAACGAACTGCTCGAAGAGCAACAGCGCACCATAGAGACGCTCATCGAAGAACTGAGTCGCGGCCGCTGAGAGCGAGCGAGTGCCGTCGAGTCAGTCTCGACCAGTCACTTTCCGGATGCACTCCGGCCCGAACGGGCCATGCTCCCCCGCGTCGAGTTTCATGAAGTGACCCTTGGAGATGCTCGCGCCGCAACGCCGACAGTCGAAGTCGCCTTCTTTGATTACGATTTCGCTCTCGAAGCTCACGTAGCCTCCGCCGGAGGGTCGAATGATGCCGTCCTCCCGGTCGATGATGCCCCGCTTCTCAGCCTCGTCCAGAATCGTTCGGGTCGTCGCCGGATGGGTCGTCACCGTCTCGATGCGGTCTACGGCCTCAGCGACCGACAGTTCGGGGTGTTCGAGCTTCGAGAGCAGTTCGACGCCCACCTCGACCGGGTCCGAGTCGTCTTCGGCGACCGTGTCGGCGTCGGCGTTGGGAGCAGACTCGTCGGCCATCGACTTCGAAATCGGTCGCCAGTCTGATTAAAACTTCCGCGACTGTCCGTTCTCTCGCACGACCACGAGCCAAAAGGGAGTTATCACCCCGACGCGAATCACGCGCCGATGGCGGAGTTCGTGCGTCGGCAGGTAGTTGGTTTGGCTCTCCTCGCGGGCGTCGTCGCCGCGAGTTTGCTGGTGTCTCCGGACCGACTGGTCGAGACGGTTCGAACTGTCGCTGACCGGCCACTCCTGTTCGGCACGGTCCTCGTTGGCGTCTATCTCGTCCGACCGCTGTTCGCGTGGCCGACGACACTGGTGGCAATTCTGGCAGGCTACGGCTACGGTGCAGTCGCGGGATTTCCGGTCGCACTGGCCGGGACGACTGCGAGTGCCTTGTTGCCGTTTCTGTTCGCCCGCTACGTCGATGGCGGGACGGGTCTCGTGGGCCGACTCGGCGACTCCGGACAGCGCTTTTTCGACGCGACGGGTGACCTTCGGGGAATGATCGCCTCTCGACTCGCGCCAGCGCCCTCGGACCCGGTGTCGGCGGCCGCCGGACTGTCGGGCGTCTCGACCGGCGCGTTCGTCCTCGGGACCGCAATCGGCGAAATTCCGTGGACCGTCGCGGCCGTACTCGCGGGCAGTTCGCTCGAAACCCTGTCCGTCGGCGGACTGAGCGCAATCGGCTGGGAACTGATAGTCGCGGCGGGCGCGGTCGCAGTCGCACTGCTTGCTGGACCTGCATACCGAACGATGACTGCTCAGTAGCTAGTAGAACGTGTCGCTACAGTCGTAGACGACGCCGTGTTGCGGACAGACGTACTTACAGTGACGGTGGTACATCGGCTCTTCGCAGATGGGGCACGGACGACCGCCCGCAACTTCCGCGCCGTCCTCGTTTTCACTTGTACTACTGCCACCGTCGCTCATGTCAGCTGGTTCGTTTCCACTCCCCTTACGCGTACCGGAATTTGGAAGAGAATTGGAACAGAGTGCCCAGAGAGTGCCCACAGAGTGGGCGAGAGTTCGAAAAATTGCTTTTTATGCCCACGTCGAAGCTCGGAATATGCGTGTTAGAAGCGCAGTCGTGTTCGGAATAGTCGTGTCGGCTCTCTGCCTCGCCCCGATTACAGTGAGTGCCGCTAGTAGTAACACAGCCTCTGCTGGCGTCGTCTCCCTCGCTCCCATCACCGCACAGGACGGGATGAACGAGACGACCACTGGTGACGGAATGGGTAACGAGACGATGGTCGACGAAACGACGATGGGTAACGATTCCTCGATGGCGAACGAGACGAGTATGGGCAACGAGACGATGGACGACTCGATGAACGAAACCACCATGTCCGACGGTAACATGAGTGATGGTATGGACGAGACGACCATGGCGAACTCGACCGAGACCATGGACGATTCGATGGAGACCACGAGCGACGAGATGGGAGACACCACCGCAATGGATGACGACAATTCGACCGCCAACGACGGTGACGATTCGGGGGCATTCGCGCCCGGATTCGGTGTCGTGACCGTCCTCCTCGCATTCGTCGCAATCGTACTCTACGCTGCACGAGGCCGATAAGATGACCCACGACCGTCCGACGGACGACCACACGTTCGAAGTCGCTAGCGACGGCGCTCTCGCGCTGTTCGCCGGTGTCGCGGCTCTCGCGGGGTCCTACGCGGCGGTCGGATTCACCCCGGAGTGGGTCGCTGCACCGGTCAGTGCCTTCGTCGTCGCGACCACGCCCGACGCAGTCGTCGCGTGGTCTATCCAGACACTCGGTGACCTCGGTCACCAACTGAGTCTCCTGCTGGCTCTCGCGCTTACCGTCTCCCTGTTCGCGGTGGCGGCAGGTCTCGGGACGTTGCTCGCCAACAAGTTCTCGCTCCCGTCCCCGCCGTTTGCGGGACTAGCCTGCGTGGCAGTGGCCGTCGCACTTACGGGAGCAGTGACCTCCGCACTCGCCGCTGGTGTCGGTGCCGCTCTCGTCCTCACCGTCGGGCAACTCAGTGCCGGGAGCGGTGACTCGTCGTCCTCCTCGGCGCGGCGGCGCGTCTTGGGTGCCGTCGCTGGCACGCTGGCTTTTGGCGGCGTCAGTGCTGTCCTCGGCGCACAGCAGGGCAGTACTTCGCAACCGAGCAGTGCTTTGGACGGCCCGAACTCGGACCCCAGCGGTACGCAAGGCGACGAGTCGAGCGAAGTCGAGTCGCTCCTCGCGGACGCCGACTCGAAGTCGCTGTCGGTCGATGGTCTCGAACCGCTGGTCAGCGAGAAGTTCTACCAGGTAGACATTAGCAACGTGGACCCCTCGCTGGAAGCCGACTCGTGGAGCCTCAAAGTCACTGGTGCCGTCGAAGAGGAGATGGAGTTCGACTACGAGGACCTGACCAGTCTCCCCGCCGAGAACCGGTTCGTGACCCTTCGCTGCGTCGGCGACTCACTCAACGGCAAGAAGATGGACAACGCGCTCTGGACGGGCGTACCGGTCATGGACCTCCTCGACGAGGCTGGTGGCCTGCCCGACGAGTGCTGCGTGATGCTCCGTGCCGCGGACGACTACTTCGAAGAGTTCCCGCTGTCGGCCCTCCGCAACGGCTTTCTGGCCTACGGGATGAACGGCGACCCACTCCCCCGCGGCCACGGCCACCCTGTCCGGGCGCTGATACCCGGCCACTGGGGCGAAATCAACGTCAAGTGGCTCACCGAAATCGAGGTGCTGGAGAAAGAGCAGAACGGTTACTGGGAACGCCGAGGCTGGCACGGTACTGGCCCCGTCGAGACCGTCGCAAAGCTCTACGCGACGAACGTGCGCGACGACGGCACGATTCAGGTCGGCGGGCAGGCCTACGCCGGAACGCGCGGCATCGAGCGCGTCGAAGTTTCGACCGACGGTGGCAACTCGTGGTCGGACGCGACGCTCTCGGAGAAACTTCCCGGCGAGGACGTGTGGCGACAGTGGGAGTACACCTACGAAGCGAGTGACCCCCACGAAGTCGTCGTCCGGGCCACTGACGGCACGGGGACCCTACAACCGAAGGAAAAGCGCAAGTCGTTCCCGAGCGGTCCCACCGGGTGGGTCAGCAAGCGTATCGAGCCCTAAATATATCTGCCCGCATGACACACAATAGAGTGACTAGTCGATGGACAAGGCGCTCTGGTATCTACTCACGGCGACCCGTGGCGGCGAGAACCGTGCGCGGATTATTCAGGCTCTCTCCGAGCGCCCACGGAACGCGAACCAACTCGCGGACGTGCTCGACGTGCGATACAAGACGATTCGACACCACCTCGACATGCTCGCAGACCACGGCGTGGTCGAGGCCGGGAACAACGAGTACGGGAAACTGTACTTCCTCACCGACCAGTTCGAGCAGCACCGAGACGCATTCGAGGAAATCATGGAGCAGATAGAATGAGTTCGATACAGATAGCGAGTGGACTAGCGGTCGTGAACATCCTCCTGTTGACCCTGCTGACCGCGGTCTGGGTGCGCAACTACCGCAAGTTCCGCACGCCGCTGGTCCTCGGTCTCGTCGCGTTCGGTTCCGTGATGCTCGTGGAGAACGTCGTCGCCATCTACTTCTTCTTCAGCATGAAGATGCTGTACTCGGGCGACCCGACCGTTCAGCAGGCGGTGCTGGTGCTTCGCGGCCTCCAACTCGTCGCGCTCGGGTTCCTGACGTACGTGACGATGAAGTAGTTCGCTCACCTCCGCAACGTTCTCATCCCCGCAACCGACCCCGAACTATCATCACCCCACCAACCACCCACAGCACTCCCGCGACCAACACCACGAGGACGTGCAGTTCCGACACCCAGTAGGGCAGTGCGACGACGTGGCGAGCGGCCGCGAGCAACGTCGAGAGAACCGGTATCTGCTTGTCGAACAGGCCCAAGTCTGTCTGCCGGTCTCGCTCGTACCCCCTACCGACCGACTCGCCGTACGGCACTCGGTCGGCCTCGTAGGGGAGCGAGGGAACGACGTAACTCGCCACGACGCTCCCGTTCGGGTAGATTTCGACCACGCGGTTGTTTCGACTGTCGGTAATCAGCGTGTTGCCGTTGGGCAGTCTGTCGGCGTCTCGCGGCCAGTCGAGCGGAATCCCACCGACTTTTGCGATTGCCCAGCCGACCTCCCACTTCCCCGTAGACTCGTTCTCGCGCAGTTCCACAACGCGATGATTCTCCGAATCCGCAACTAGCACCGTTCCGTTACCGAGCCAGTGAGGATTGTGCTGTTTGTCCAGCACCTCTACGTCACGGTTCTCGTTGATGATATCGACGACGCCCTTCCCGCGCTCGACGATGAGCAGTTGATTGGTGTTGCGAACCGAGACGAGGTATCGACCGTCGCCGATGCGGTCCACGTCGTTGATGTGGAGCCAATCTTCGCTTCGTGGGTCCGGCGGCGCGTCGTAGTGGTCGCTGGCGTTCCACGTCCAGACCCGCTCGCGGGTCGTCATGTTCAGGACGAAGATGCTCTCCCACTCCATGTCGGCGACGAGCAAGTTGCCGGACGGGAGAATCTCTGCGTCGTGTACCTCGCTGTCCTCTCGCGTCTTGACCGGGTAGCTCCACTGGTAGACGACGTGTGGTTCGGGGTCTGGTTCGATGATGCGGACGCCAGTGCGCTTGCAGGGCGGTTCGTACGGTCCGCAGTCGAGGTAGTGACCCGCGGCGAACGTCGCCAACACGGAGCCGTTCTCCATGTGCGAGACGTCCTGATAGCTGATGATATTACCGATGGTCCAGCGCACGTCGCCCTTGCCGTCGAGCGCTGTCACGTTCCCGTTCGGTCCCGGACCCTGCACACCGACGAGTGTCGTCGTGTTGTTCACGTCCACCGAGTTCGAGACGGTCCGGGCGTCGGGCGCGAACGCCCAACTACCCCCGAACGCGACGACGACGAGGACGAGTCCGAGGGTGACGAGCGCGAGACCGCGCCGTGTTGGCGTCTTCAGTCGCCCCATCTGAATCCACTCCCCCATCTGATACCTGCTCTACACCACTTCGTGTCACTTCCACTAATCCCCCACGAACACATAGACCGACGGTTGTAAGCTATCGCCTCACGTAACTTCTCCGGCCGAACAAAAATAGAGTGACTGCTTACCGTCCGTCAGTCAGCACTCCGACCAGCCACAGGACTCGCAGGTCTTGCAGCCTTCGGAGTAGTACAGCGACAGCGAGCCACAGCTCGGACATTCGGGACTCTCGCCCGAGGCAATGATGTCCTGCTGGTCGGCTTCCTTGCCGGAGGTCGCCTCAGCGCCGCTTTCGTCGTTCGACGCCGAACCGGCGCTCGCGTCGGTCTCCTCGACTTCGGTGAGGTTCTGCTGTTGCGGATACGCCTTGTTCACCTCGCCGTCGAGGTAACGACGCATCGCCGTGCCGATTGCGTCCGGGATGGAGTTGATCTGCTCGCCCTTGTCCCACGCAACCTTCGGACTGCGGATGCCCTGTAACTCGTCGGCGATTTCCTCGGGGTCCACGCCCGAGCGGAGTGCGGTCGAAATCGTCTTCGCCAGTGCCTCGGTGAACGAGGCCGTGAAGCCACCGGAGTTGCCGATGTTGGCGAACAGTTCGAACGGACGGCCGTCGTCGTCTTCGTTGATGTTGACGTACACCTTGCCGTAGCCGGTGTCGATGCGCTGGGTGATGCCGTGGAGCACGTCCGGGCGCGGGCGCTTCTTGCCGAGTTCGACTTGGCCGTCTGCGGCGGCTAGTAGGCCCTCGACTTCGGTGTCGAGGGATGCACGAACGTCCTCGTTGTCGAGGAAGCCTTCGATGCCGCCGAACACGTCGTGAATCTGCTCGACGAGTGCCTCCGCGGCCTCGCTCTCGTCGGCGAACTCCTTGTTGTCGGCGCGGGTCGTCAGCACCTGTTTGCTGCGAGTGCCGTCGCGGTAGACGGTGACGCCCTTGCCGCCGTTATCGTAGATGTACTCGTACACTTCCTGCATGTCCGCCTTGCTAGCGGAGTTCGGGAAGTTGCAGGTCTTGCTGATTGCGGAGTCCACGCCCTCTTGGCAAGCACACTGGACTGCGGCGTGTTCCTTGCCGGTGAGGTCGGCGGTGACGACGAACAGTTCGCCGATGGCGTCCGGCACCGTCGTGAGGCCTTCGACGCCGTCGAACTCGTTTTCGGCCATCTGTTCTTGGGCTTCCTTCTTCACTTCGTCCACGTCGATGTCGTTGTCCTCCAGCACGCGGAGGAAGTAGTCGTCGAACTCCACGAGCATCTCGTCGCCCTGCACGTCGTCGGAGACGTTCTTGTAGTAGGCGACGTTGTAGATGGGTTCACAGCCACCCGTGGTGTTACCGACCATCGAAGTCGTGCCCGTCGGTGCGATGGTCGTCGTGTTGTGGTTCCGAACCGCGAAGCCTTCTTTCCACTTCTCGGGTTTCAGGCCGGTCTGCTTCTCGAACCAGTCGGGGTAGCGAGTGGGGTCGGCGTACTTGCTGTCTCCCCAGTCGTTGAACGACCCGCGCTCCTCGGCGAGTTCGTGGGACGCCCACTTGCTCTCGTGGTTGATGTGGCGCATCAACTGCCGGGCGATTTCGTTACCAGCCTCGCTACCGTACTCGACGCCCAGTTGGACGTACAGTTGCGCGAGACCCATGACGCCGAGACCGATTTTCCGCATGTCGCGGACCTTCTCTTCGATTTTCTCGACCGGGAAGTCCGACATCGTGACGACGTTCTCCAAGAAGCGGGTACCGTAGTCGATGCGGTAGTCGAACTCCTCGTAGTCGATGGCGTCGATGAGGAACGCGTCAACTGCGTCTGCGAAGCTCTCGTAATCGTCGCCGTTCTCGTCGTACCAGACGCGCCAGTCGGGGGCGTCGGTGTCGGCGAGCGTCGAGAGGTTGATGTGGCCGAGGTTGCACGCCTCGTACTCTTCGAGCGGCTGTTCGCCACACGGGTTGGTCGCCAGAATCCGGTGGTCCGGGTGTTCCTCCACGTCGAAGGAATGTTCCTTGTTCACTCGTTCGAGGTAGATGACGCCCGGTTCGCCGTTCTCGTGGGCACCGGAGACGATGCGGTCCCACAGCAGGTCTGCCGGAATCGAGAGTTCCTCGCCGACCTCGACGTGTTCGCCGAGGTCGAACATCTCGTACAGTTCTTTGGTGTGTTCGGTGGCGACGTGCGGCTCTTCCGTCCGAGGATTCGTGAAGGTGAACTCCTCGCCCGCTTTGAGAGCTTCCATGAAGTCGTCGGTGACGCCCACCGAGATGTTGAAGTTCGAGAGGTGGCCCTCCGCGGCGTTGCGGAGGTGCTTGGGCACCTTGCCGTCGTCGTCGATGAGTTCCCGTGCTTCCTCTAAGGCATCTGCGAAGGAGTTGTGCGTGTAGTCGTCCGGGTCGTTGAGTCGGAGGCTACGCGCGAGGCTCACGTCCTTGTTCTTCGCGTGGATGAACTGAATCACGTCCGGGTGCGAGACGCGCATGACGCCCATCTGGGCACCACGGCGTGCGCCACCCTGCGCGATGGTCTCGCACATCTGGTCGTACGTGCGCATGAACGTGATGGGACCGGAGGCGATACCGCCGGTCGAACCCACGGCGTCGCCGTACGGTCGGAGCTTCCAGAAGGCGTAGCCCATGCCGCCGCCGGATTGGAAGACCTCCGCGGCTTCCTTAGCGGTCTGATGGATGTCCGTGATGTCGTCGCCCGGCGAGTCCACGAAACACGCAGAGAGCTGCTGGAGTTCGTCGCCAGCGTTCATCAGCGTCGGCGAGTTCGGCATGAAGGATAGTTTCGACATCAGGTCCTCGAACTCGTCACGGGTGTCCTCGACGTGCGCGCGAACCTCGTCGGGGAGTTCCGGAACCACGGTGTCGTACGCGAACTTGTTGACGTTGTAGATGGAGAGCGTGGTCTCGGCGTCGTCCTCGGCGGTGGTGCCCTTGCCGAACACTTCGGCGGCGAGTTCGTCTCGTCGCGGGTGGTCGGGCTTGAGTTGGTCGGGCGTGACCGTAATCTCCTCGTCCTGTTTTTGGGCTTCGTAGACCGCTTCAGCCAGCGCGATGTTCTTTGCGACGCGCGGGAAGAGGTCCTCTTGTTCCTCGATGTGCTTGCCGTCGGCGTTCTTCCGGAGGTAACGCGCAGGGAGGATGTTGTGGTACGCGTTGCCGGTCAGGCGCTCTTCTAAGGTTACGCCTTCCGTTCGCTTGATAGGAAGGGTAATCTCTTCGGCCGTGAGTTCGCCCGCACCGCTCATGAGTGGGACACCTCACGCGTCTGTCTGTCGATTCCTGCTACTGGAAGTGGTGTAACGCGATTCATTCGGGACGGAGATTTCATTCTGAGGCCACCTATTAGTCTTTACTGTCTGAATTTCACTACTACAAATTTAATTGGACTGTGATGCCACTGGTCGAAATTGTTGTCGGTTGCGAACGTTTTCGTCGCCGAAACGACGGGCGCATTCGCGGCTCTTGATGTTCGCTCTGAGCTTAGATACGAGGGATAATAAGAGTATGCAGACCGGGCCGAAAGTAGTCAGGTCGCTGAACGGGACTTCAGTAATTAGCCATTACCGCGCTTGAGTCCCGCGATTCCGAAAATCCGACCAGATTAGCGTTGGCCGACACGTTTACCCACCCCGATCACCTTGATTTAAGTATGCTACTCACTCTCTTGGCTGGGCTGACGGCGACCCCGCTCGGGCAGTTGCTCGTCGCACTTGTCATCCTGCTGGGCGTCGTGTTCGTCGGCCGACTGGTCCTAAGTCTCGCGTGGCGACTACTGTTCGTGGCCGTGGTCGTCGTGGGAATCTTGTACCTACTGACGATTTTCGGACTCTGAGCCAGTCACTGAGACGACAGTGACCGAACGACGATAGCGCGAACGTTCAAGTACGAAGCCCGAACCAACTTCTCGCGGACGCACTGTATCGGTTCCGCTCTCTCTACAGTATCGACCGTCTGGAACCAGTAGTCCGAGTACCTCGAAAGAGGGGAGCCAAAACGAGCCCCAGCGACCGCTATCTCACGTCCGAGACGAAGTTCCGAATCACGTCGTGACCCACCGCAGTGAGCACGCTCTCGGGGTGGAACTGTACGCACTCGATGGGATACTCTCGGTGCCGAACGCCCATCACCAACTCTATCCCGCCGTCGGACTCGCTACGCTCGCCCGACGAGCCTCCGCTCACTTCGTTTGCGGAGACGCCGTGGTCCGTCGTCGCCGTCACCTCGAAACAGTCCGGCACTTCGGTCGCGACCAGCGAGTGATACCGTCCGGCACGGAACCCTTGGTCGAGACCTCGATAGACGCCCCGCCCGTCGTGAGACACGGGGAACGCCTTGCCGTGAACCGGTTCGGGTGCCCGGCCGACGCTCCCGCCGTATGCGTAGACCGCCGCTTCGAGACCCAAACAGACGCCGAGCGTCGGTACTTCCGGGCTGACTTCTCGAAGCACGTCGAGCGTGACACCCACGTCCCGCTCGTTCTCTGGGTGCCCCGGCCCCGGCGAGATGACGATTGCCTCGGGGTCGAACGCTCGGACCTCGTCGAGCGAGACCGTGTTTCGAAGGACTTCTGTCTCGGCGTGTTCGCTCGTGTACTCCACGAGGTTGTAGGTGAACGAGTCGAAGTTGTCCACGAACAGTACCCGAGTATCCGTCGCCGCTGTCGAACTCCGTGCCTGCTCGACCGTCATCGACTCACCTCCGGCGCGGAGGGTTCAGGAGCGACTTCTATCGCCTCCAGTGCTGTGAGGACGCCGTCCATCTTCTTTTCCGTCTCTTCGTACTCGGCGGTTGGCTCACTGTCTGCGACGATTCCTGCGCCTGCTTGGACGGTCACGCGGTCGAGTTCCTTCCCCGTCTCGTCTCTCGTTGACTCGATAGTCGCAGTGCGAATGACGATAGCGAAGTCGGCGTCTCCGGTCCACGAATAGTAGCCGACGCCGCCGCCGTAGGGGCCTCTGGGCGCACGTTCGAGGTCGTCGATTATCTCCATGGCGCGAATCTTCGGCGCGCCCGAGAGCGTTCCCGCGGGGAACGACGCCCTCGTCGCGTCGAACGCGTCGGCGTCTTCGGAGAGACGCCCCGAGACCGTACTCTCGATGTGCTGGACGTGACTGTACTTCAGCACGTTCATGAACTCCTCGACTTCGACGCTTCCCGCCTCGCAGACGCGCCGCACGTCGTTCCGAGCGAGGTCCACCAGCATGGTGTGTTCCGAGCGCTCCTTGTCGTCGGCGAGCATCTCGCCCGCAAGTCGCCGGTCTTCGACTGGACTCGCTCCGCGCGAGCAAGTGCCAGCGATTGGGTTCGACGTGACTTCGCGGTCCCGAACCGAGACGAGCGTCTCGGGACTCGACCCGACGATGGACCGGTCGCCGTAGCCGAGGACGTACATGTACGGCGACGGGTTCACCTCGCGGAGCGACTCGTAGAGACCGAGCGTGTCGATGTCGCCTCGGAGTTCGCGCTTTCGGGAGATGACGCCCTGATATATGTCGCCGTCGAGGACGTGTTCCTTAGCCTTCCGGACCGCGTCTTCGTACTCCTCGCGCGGTCCGGCCATCTCCGACTCTCGAACGAATCCACCAGTGTCTGGCTCGGTTGCGCTATCGAGCAGTTCGGCGACGCGCTCGGCTTCTCTCTCCAGTTCGTCGTACACCGATTCGGCATCGGCGTCAGGACCGACGACGGGCGTGAACACCAGCGACGCGGACTCCTCGACGTGGTCGAACGCGACCGTCTTCGTGTTCAGCACGAACTGCGCGTCCGGGAACTCCGACGCTGGTCGCTCCACGCCGACCTCGTCCAACCAGAGGTCGTACACCGCGTCGTAGGCCAAGAAGCCGACGAGACCACCTTCGAAGTGCTGGCGGTCGGGGTCCTCGGGGAATCCGCGACGCTCGACGTTCGGCAGGGCCGCCCGGAGCGTGTCGAGCGTGTCGCCCGCGTCGTTCAGGCCGGTGTCTTCGACGTACTCCGCGGCCCGGCCACCGAGCGATTCGACCGTAACTTCGTCGGGAGCGACGGTGACGACTGCTTCGGGGTCGTACCCCACGTACGAGTAGCGGGCGTGGCGCTCGCCGGATGACCCCGGTTTGAACGCGCCGTCGGGGTCGCTGGAGGCCGTCTTCTCGGCGCTTTCAAGCAAGAAGGCGTACTCTGACGCGTCCACGTCTGTCTCTCCCGACCGCCCAGTCAGCGCGGCGTACGCGGCGAGTGGCGTGGTTTCCACGTCGAGTTCGACTTCGAGGCGCGCGACGACGGGGTCGTCGCTCTCCGTGAGAGAGACGAATTTCTCGCGTGTCGGCTTCAATGCAGGCAGTTCCGGCGTCATAGCGTCGGCACGTTGAAGGCGTACTTCGCGTTCTCGACGAACTCGGAGACTGCGTCGGGGTCCTTGCGACCGTCGGCGCTCTCCGACTCGATTCCGCTTGCCACATCGACCGCGAAAGGTTCGACTGCTCGGACGGCCTCGCCGACGTTTTCGGGGGTTAACCCACCTGCAAGGACGACCGGCGAGTCGAGGCTATCTGCAACTTCGCGGGTTCGTTCCCAGTCGTGAGTTTCGCCCGTGCCACCTGCACCGTCGTCGTCTACGGAATCAACCAGCAACGCGTCGGCGACCTCGTCGTAGCGGCGCGCTGCTTCAGGGGTCGTTGCGTCCACGACTTTCACGACGCTCGCCTCCACGCTGGCAGACAGGTACGCCAAGTCGCCCACACCGAACTCGCCGTGAATCTGGATAGCGTCCGGTTCGACAGTTCGGGCGAGTTCGACCGCCCGTTCTGGCGTCCCGGGCATCGTCACCAAGACACTCGTCACGAACGGCGGGACCTCGGAAGCGAGTTCGGCGGCACGTTCGGGCGAAATTTCGCGCGGTGAATCGACCGGTACCTCTACCAGAAAGCCGACTGCGTCTGCGCCTGCGTCGATGGCGACCGCGGCATCCTCGTCGCACGCGATGCCACAAATTTTCGTTCGCGTCGTCTTGGCCTGTGTCGTCTCCGGGGTCGTCGTCTCCCGGCGCGTCGTCTTTTCCGGTGTCATGCTGTCACGGTCTGGGAGAGGTCCGCCAACTTTTCGGCGGCAGCGCCGCTGTCGATAGACTTTGCGGCTTGCTCGACTCCCTCTTCGAGCGTGTCTGCGACTCCGGCGATGTAGATTGCTGCCCCTGCGTTGGCGAGGATGATGTCGCGTTTCGCGCCGGTTACGTCGCCCTCTACGATGCCGCGGAGGTCGGCCGCGTTCGCTTCGGGGGAGCCACCTGCGACGGCTTCCACGTCGTGGCGAGAAAGTCCGAGGTCCTCGGGAGTGAGCGTGTACTCTTCGATTTCCTCGCCGCGTACCTCTGCGACGGTCGTCTCGTCGTGAACGGCGATTTCGTCCATTCCAGAACCGTGGACGACGAGTGCGCGTTCGACAGGCATGTGAGCAAGTGCGCGACCCATGACTGGCACGAGATCAGAGTCGTAAACGCCGACGATTTGGGCGTCTGCGCCAGCGGGGTTCGTAAGCGGCCCGAGGACGTTGAACAGCGTTCGCATTCCCAGTTCTTTCCGTGGGCCGATGACGGCCTTCATCGCGGGATGGAAGACGGGTGCGAGCATGAACCCGATGCCGTCGTCTTCGATTTTCGCTTCGACTGCGGGCGGTTCGGCGTCGATTTCGACACCGAGTTCGTCGAGAACGTCTGCACTTCCAGAGGAAGAAGAGACAGAGTAGTTGCCGTGCTTGGCGACGGGAACGCCAGCACCAGAAGCAACGATAGCACTCGTCGTGGAGACGTTGATACTGTCGTAGTCGTCGCCGCCGGTGCCGCAGGTATCGACCAGCGGCGTTCGGTCGGGGTCGATGGTTCGCGCGGCGTCGCGCATCCCCTGTGCGAACCCTGCGATTTCGGCCTCCGTCTCTCCTTTCGCTCGGAGCGCGGCGAGTAACGCCCCGATTTGTGCTTCTGTCGCGCCCTCGAAGACGCGCGTCGCGGCAGTCCGTGCCTCTGGGACCGTGAGGTCTGCTCCGTCGGTAACGCGTTCGATGAATTCCTGCATTTGGGAACACCAGTGTACTTCTTCGTCTTACAATGCACAAAATCGTACATCAACTTAAACGTGTCGCCGCGAAGGGAGCGGTGTCTCGGCGAATCGAGTCGAAAATCGGCCGGGAGGGAGAGGTTACTGGTACATCCCACGCGCTTCGACGCGCGAGCTGTCGTCGTTGTTCTGGCCCATCTGCTGCGCGAACTGCTGTTTCTCTTGGCGAATCTCCTCGGCGCGCTCGCGGAGTCCGCTGTCGTCTATCTCGACACCGGCAATCGGGTTGATTGCGCGATTGATGTACACACAGGCGGCTTCTGGGTCCGGGAACTGCGGGTCGCTCTCCACGATGAGACCGACGGCGTCCATATCGACTTCTCCCGCTCGGCCGAGTAGGGCACCTGTCGGGCCACTCCAGACACCGTCGGTTGCTGGCGGTTCGATGTCGTGGCCTGCTAAGCGTTCTTCGGCGTCACCAGTCGCAACGCCGTACAGTGCTCGGTCTTCGGTTCCCGAAACGTCGGTTGGAAGTCCGCTGACGTAAATCGGAAGCGCCTGCTGTTCTTCGATCCACCCCGAGACGCACGTCGCAAATTCGGACACCTCAGTCGGTGAGACGGCGACGTCGCTCCGTAGTACGACGAGGTCGTGTTCCTCGCTGGCGTACAGTCGCACCGGCGGATAGAGGTTCGAACTTCCGGAGTCGTACACCGCGACCTGCGGGAGTCCCGGACAGTGAAGGCTTCCGAAGTAGACCATCTCTAACTCGGAGATGACGTGGTCTGTCGCTATCTTCCCGACGAGACCGATGCCGGGCATTCCTTCCAACAGCGTCGGTTCGTCCAGTTCGACGTCTGCGTGTGTCTCGACGTGAGCCATGCCAACAGAGCAACGACGCGGACGCTATTAAATGGGAGTTCCGACGACGACCCGTCCTTCATCGTTAATCGCCGGACTGTATCTGAATTCGAAAGCCTCATTTATCCCCGCGGGCAACGCATGAATGCAGACGAAGCACGAGGCCGACTGGGTTTGTGGTCTAGTTGGTTATGACACCTCCTTGACATGGAGGAGGCCGGCAGTTCAAATCTGCCCAAACCCACTATTTCCTTCCGCGAACTACACTGCGAGCGCCTCGTGCGCTCGCAACTCTGTGAGCGGAGAATCGTTCGTTTGGCAGATTTGAACCAGACGAGTCGCACGCTCGCGCAGGCGAAGCCGAGCAAGAACGTCTCGGCGAGGTTCAAATCTGCCCAAACCCATCAACGTTTTACTGCACTCAGTCGCCAGAAGCCTTCGGCTTCTGGTTCCCTCGCTGGTAAAACGTTGATGAAAAGCACCGGAAGACAAACCGCGTCTTCCGAGCCTTCCTTCGCGTCCGCTCAGGAAGACACGTCGTCACCCTCTCCATTGCGCCGAAGGCGCTCCTCCAAGGGTTCCTTGGCCCGCTCGCTCCACGTGGCACGCAGAGCGCGCCACGTTTCGCTCGCGGTAGAATCACTACTTCCGACCGCAACCGCAGCAGCCACGCGACCACCATACACTCCACGAAACCCCACGACGCGAGCGCGGTCAGGCCAGCCCTGCCACCACGCAGGGCTACCAATCCAACCAATCAGGCCATGTCGCACTCGACGTCGCAGAGTCCGCGGAGTCGCTCGTACGTCTCCTCGCCAACAGCAGTCGGGTTGACGCAGTAGACGCCCTGCACACCACGCGCTCGCGCTCGTCCGGCGAGCGTCTGGAAGAACCGACACACCCGCACGTCGTCGGCGTACATGAACAGCACCGAAAGCGCGTCCACGAACACCCAGCCAGCGTTGCGCTCGACGTGTTCGATGGCGTCAGAAAACCGCATTCCGATGCCGGTCAAGTCACCCGGTTGCACGCTGTCGGTCGTCCAGAGATCGCCACCGTAGTCCGATGCCACGGGTGCGACTGGGACGACCCCAACGTTCTGGACGGCTCGCCCGTCGTCGGTCAGTCGTCGTTCGATTCGGTTCGGCTGGCTCTTCGTCGCTAGCACGAGGAGGTTCTCGTACGCACGTTCGGGGAGTGCGGAGAGCGGGTTCTCGCCGGGAGCTACTCTAACGAGCGACTGTGTGCCCGGCGAGCGACCCGCTCCACCTGCGCGTTCGCCTTCCGTCGCGGGGACCCCCTCGCTCATCGATCAGGACTCCTGAATCTCCGGCGGTGTTTCACCTCCGTCCGACGGGAGGAGTCGGGCGTGGTACGTGTGTGCGACTGCCACTGCGGCGAAGGCGACGACTACCAGCGCGGCGACGAGGACGCCGCCGACCATCGAGAACGGTGGCAGTCCGAGGAACGCGGCGGAGAGCAGTCCGATGCCACCGACCGCGAGTCCGAGATACCAGTTGTACCACTCGACGCTCGGCTTGGTGTTCATGTCCAGATACACGTCGAGTTGTTCGGCCGCCTCCGAGAGTTCGACGATGCCGCGGTTCTGGTTGTAATCCACGATACCGGCGTCGTCAAGTTTCGGGAGGTGGGACTGGTACAGTGCCGTGTACACGCGCTTTCGCTCGGCCGCGGAGATCGCTTCGATAGCGATGCCGTTCTCCCACGCCGCCACCTGCTCTGCCAGTTCGGACAGTTGGACCGACTCTTCCGCGCGACGGAGGTAGTGAAGGGCGTACCGGCGTCGGCGATTCTTCAGCACATCGAAGACCAGATCGCGCGAGAGCGGTTCCGGTTCCGCCTCGGCCTCGGGCGTCTGTTCGGTAACGTTGTCAGAGACCTGCTTGGTCGTGACAGTCTTTCCCTTCCCCTGTCCCGGCGTTTCTTCAGGCTCGGCGTTCGTCGTCGGAGAGTCACCAATGGTGCTCATTAATATGCCACCCCTTGCTCGTAACCCAGCATGGATTGAAATCATCGCTCGGATTAGCCTTTGTTATTCACCGTTTACCCAGGGGAAATCTATGCTTACGAACAGTTCGTAAAAGAGACGAGGAGGCCGTCTTACGGGAGTAACCACTCCTTACTCGCTGTTTCCGGGAGTTTTCGCGTCTTCGTCGAACATCTGGCGCAGGTTCTCGTGAAACCCGACGACGAGCGCGGGGACGACGAGCATGAAGACGTGTTCTTCGATTGGAATGCCGAGAAAGTCGATTCCGGTCCGGAGCCGAATGGCGAACACGCCGACATGCAGTGTGTACCAGTCCCAGAGGTACGCGATAGGGTACAATACCGAGACAGTGCGGGCCGCCTGTCGAAACGCGGCGGCTCGATAGAGTAACACTACTGCGAGTGCGCCCCACACGATTTCTGTTACGACATACGTGTACGGGCCGAAAGCCGCTCCGATGTCGGGTATCATCCGGTCTACTTCGACCGGTTGCAGCAAAAATCCCCCGCCGACCTGCGGTAAGTTTCAATAGCGTAGGCCGTGTCGTTCTACTCGAAGATGGACATCGCTGATATTGCAACGACGGATTACATCGAGCTTGAGGCCGAATCGAACATGGGGAAGGCCCGAGCGGTGTTCGAAGAAGAGAATCCGAAGGGCATCATCGTGACCCGAGCAGGCACGTACGAAGGCGTCGTCACGCAGAAGCAGCTTCTGCGTTCGCACGTCGAAGACCACACCAAGGTCGAGACGATGACGAAACCCGCGCCGAAAGTCGAGCGCACCGACAACGTCCGCGACGTCGCTCGCGCGCTCGTCGAGGGTGGAACGAAAGTAGCGCCCGTCTTCGAATCCGACCAACTCTGGGGCATCATCGACGGCGACCTCATCTTGGACGCTGTCATCGAACATCTCGACACGCTAACCGTCGAGCAAATCTACTCGGAGGACCCGATTAGCATCCCCGAGGACGCGACGCTCGGACAGGCAATCAACCTGTTGCGCGAACACGGCATCTCTCGACTCCCCGTCGTGGACGACGACGGTTTCCTGACTGGCGTCGTCACGACCCAAGACCTCGTGGACTTCGCGACGCGAAACGTCCAGAAGACCACGCGCGGGGACCGCTCCGGCGAAGGCGACCGGATGCTCGACCTGCCGGTGTACGACGTGATGTCCTCGGGCGTCATCACCATCTCGCGCGGCGAGACCGTCCGCGAAGCCGTCGAAGAGATGTTCGAAAACAACTTCTCCGGACTCATCGTCACGCCCGAAGACGACGACCGCGTCGTCGGTGGCGTCATCACGAAAACCGACGTGCTTCGTGCGCTCTCCTACACCGAGGAGGACGTGATGGACGTGCAGATCACGAACATCAACCTGCTGGAGACGCTCACGCGCGAGTCCGTCCGTGCAGGCGTCGAGGAAATCGCCGACAAGTACCAGAAGATGCAGGTCAAACACGCCCACGTCCGCTTCCACGAACACAAAGAGAAACTCCGTGGCACGCCGCTCATCCAGTGTAAGATTCGCCTGCGTACGAACCGCGGGCAGGTCGCTGGCTCTGGCGAGGGGTACGGTGCCGAACAGGCGTTCAACGTCGCGCGCGACAAGCTAGAGCGCAACGTCATCGAACTCAAAGGTCTGGAAAGCGACCGCGAGTACGAAGGGCAACTCCTGCGAAAACTCGGCGAACTGTAGTTGGTCGAACCCGACCGAAGCGTCCCACTTCTCGTTTAATTTTCCGGACGTGGCGCGGCCTTCTGGAGAGCCGTCTCGGCGATGTTACCGCCGTAGTCGGCGCTCCGCGACAGCGAGTCTACGATGAGACTCAGCGACTGGGCGCGCTGGGCGTCCAACTCTCGGATGAGGTCGTCCACCTTTCGCGTGTGCTTGTCCATCTCGCGGACTCGTTCGCGCGTCTCGTTGGCGAGTTCGGTGGCTTTGGTGCCGTCCTCTTCGAGCAGGGCGTCCATGCCCATCTCCACGATGTCGGCCGCCTCTTCGTGCAGGTCGGTAATCGCCTCCGACACTTCGTCTGGCACGTCTTCGATTTCGCGCGTGAACTGACCGATTTTCGCGGCGTGGTCGGCGACCCGTTCGAGTTGTCGCGCACTAGAGTGGTAGTCGAAACACGTTTCGCGGGGCAGGCCGATGTCGGCGGCCGTACTCGGGTTCCGAAGTGCCGAGCGGAACACGCGTGAAATCATGAACCAGAGGCGGTCCACGTCGTCGTCGCGCTCGATGACGTCGGTCGCGAGGTCGTCGTCGTTTTCGGTCAGCGCGGTTACGGCGTCTTGGAGCATCGTTATCGAGACGAGGCGCATCCGCGTGATGGCGTTGTGAATCGACAACTCCGAGGAGTCGAGCAGGTCTTGCAGTACCACTCGGTCGCCGGTTTCTTCGATGACTTCGAGACCGACGAGTCCCTGCGTCGCGTCTCGAATCGTCCGGCGCTGGTCGGGCGTCACCCTCGTCGCTTCGAGGTTGATGATGTCGAATCCGCTCACGTACAGGGTGAACACCGTGCGCGTGAGTTGTGGCCCTTCGAGGTCGGAGATATCGACGGTCCCCTCGACCGTCTCCTCGCCCGTCCGAGGCGAGAGCAACAGGGAGTCGCCCTCCGGGTGGAACTCGACTTTCTCACCGGCCTCGATGCCGTTTTCGGTCGCCCAGCCTTTCGGAATCGAGACGGTGAACGTCGAACCGCCGGTCACCTGCACTTTCCGTGTCTCCATGTACGAAGGTCAGCGACAGCCCACAATAAATCTATTCAAATCTATATACGTGTCGTGCCCCCCGCGCCGAGAGAACGATAATTCACGAATAATATTCGGAGAATCTGCGACGCTTCGATGGTTGAAAACGGCGATAAACTGTCCAATACCGTATTGTAGCTGTTTTTGGGTTTTCCCGTGAGCTGTCGGCGCGGAGCTACTAATGCATAAATAAACATATATAGAAATAATAGTAGGGTATTTACTTCGTCTTCGGCAACCAAATCGTAATGCGGGAGAACCCCTCTGTCGGCCGTCGAACCGTTCTCCTCGGAGGGAGCGCCGCCGTGGCATCGCTCGCTGGCTGTGTCAGCACGAGCCGGACGCCACCAGGTGGTGCCGGGAGCGAGGATACCTCGTCCGGGGAGTCTGGAAGCGGGTCGTCTGAACAACTGCGGGCGGGCGGTTCCTCGACGGTGTACCCCATCGCCAACAAAGCCGCGTCAGTGTGGACGTCGAACCCACCGGCCGAGGACAAGGAATACTGGGGGCCGAGCGAGTACGGCATCCAGACCGACAAGCGACTGGCGAACTACTGGGGCGGTCTCTACGGCTTCGAAGGCTCCGGTTCGACTCCCCCGTTCAGCGCGTCGGTCGGACTTAGCCACTCCGGGACCGGACTGGAGAAGCTGAAGAACGGCCTCGTGGACATCGGCAACGCGAGTGCGCCGGTCGATGCGGAACTCCCCGAGGCGAGCGAGGAAGAACTGAACAAGTTCAAGAACCACGTCGTCGGCGTGGACGCCCAGCCTATCGTCGTCAGCAACGAAATCAAGGAAGCAGGCGTCACGAAACTCACCGCCGACCAAGTGCGGAAAATCTACAAAGGCGAAATCGAGAACTGGTCGGAGATTCCTTCGTACAACGGTGAAGACAAGGAGATGCAGGTCGTCGGCCGTTCGGTTGGGTCGGGCACCGACACCGCCTTCCGACTGAACATGCTCGGCTCTGCGGACGCGAAGATGCCCGGCGTGGACTCGCGTAAGGGCCAGAACCAGCAAGTCAAGACGCTGGTCCAGAAGTCCAACAACGCCATCGCCTACATGGCACTCGCGTTCGTGTCGAGCGGGACCGCGACGGTCAAGTTGGAGTTCGACGGGAAAGTGTACGAACCCGGCAAGAACCTCGCGGACAAAGGCTATCCGCTGTCGCGCGACCTCCACTGCTACACGTACGAAGGCACCTCGAAGAAAGAAGCCGCCTTCCTGCGGATGGTCGTCAGCGAGTTCGGACAGGAACGCTTCGTCAAGCCCGCGGGCTACGCGAAGTTGACCAAGAAACGACGTGAGAACCAACTCGGGAAGCTCCCAGACACGAAATGATGGAGAGCATCGACGCGCACGTCCGGTCCGCTCGCACGTCCGTCGAGGAGATGGACCGTGGCGCGCGACTGGTCAACGGTGTCGCCGTCGCTGCGGTACTGGCCGCACTCGTCACGTTCCTCCTCGCGGCCGAGTTGACGGTGTTCCCACTGTTGGTCTTCGTCGGTGCTGCGGCCTACGGCTGGTTCGCCTACCAAGCCAACACCGCGAAGTTGCTGATGTTCCTGATGACCGCCTCGACGGTCCTCATCCTCGGCCTCATCACGATTTACCTGATGATTCGGTCGGTCCCAATCTTCCAGAAGATGGGGCTGGACATCGTCACGAAGACGAGCGGGCCGCTGTGGGACACGAACGCTCACATCTATTCGCTGGTCCCGATGATGTGGGGCACGCTCCTGACGACCCTGTTGGCGATGCTGATTGCAGGCCCTCTCGGCGTCGCAGGCGCACTCTTCATCAGCGAAATCGCGCCGCGCTGGGCGCGCGAAATCATCAAGCCCGGCGTCGAAATTCTCGCGGGTGTTCCGTCCATCGTCTACGGATACATCGGCTACGTCATCATCAACACGTACATGATGGAAGAGTTTCAGCTGGCGAACTTCGGGAGCCTCTTCGGGGCCGCACTCGTCATCGGAGTGATGGCGCTCCCGACGGTCGTCTCGGTGGCCGAGGACGCCATCGACAGCGTCCCGGAGTCCATGAAGAGCGGGTCGCTGGCGCTCGGTTCGACCGACTGGCAGACAATCAAGAGCGTCACCATCCCGGCGTCTTTCTCCGGCGTCTCGGCGGCAGTCCTGCTCGGTGTCGGCCGCGCAGTCGGCGAGACGATGGCCGTGACTGTGATGTTGCCCCACCAGCAGGTGCTTCCAGACCCGGTGTACGACGTGTTCGCCGGAACCGAGACGCTGACCAGCCTCATCGCGGGCCAGTACGGTAACGCGAGCGGTCTCCAGATGTCCGCGCTGTTCGCCGCGGGCGTCGTCCTGTTCGTCACCGTCCTCTTCCTCTCCGTCGGGTCGCAACTCATCGAGGCACACATGAAACGCAAACTCGGAGGGAAACAATGAGCTACGACACACACTCACTGGTCGCCGACGAGTCTTCGCTCGCCGAACGCGTCGCTGGCGGCGTCGTCGGTCTCAGCGTCGTGTCGATGATTCTCGGCTTCGCGGCCATCTTCCAGTGGACGGAAGTCGAGGGGAGCTTCTTCGGTATCGCACTGTTCGACCTCTACGGCCTGGCACTCGCCGCGAGCGGTCTGGGCGTCCTCGGACTCGGCATCGCTTCGCGGGCCGAACTTATCGAGACGACGCCCGACCGGAGCGCCGGACTGGTGACTGGTGGACTGTTCGGGTTACTCGGCGTCGTCGCGGGTGGCCTCGTCGCCTCCCAATCGCTCGGGCTGAGTGCGTTCGGCTGGCTTCCGATAGCCGTCCTCGCGGGCGTCGGCGTCGGAGCCGCGACGGTCCTCCCGCGAGAGGACGTCGGTTCGACACTCCCGGCGGGACTCCTCTCGCTGGGTCTCGGCGCGCTCCTGTTGACGAACACGCTGACGGCCGAGTGGGAGTGGGACCCCGAGGGATTCTCGGCGGCGTTCACCGGTCCCGTCGTCGTCCCTATCTTGACGATCTTCTCGGCACTGGTCGTCGGGTGGGCCGCCGCGAAAGCCCACGAAGGCTTCGGCACTCGTGGTCGGCAAGCGGGCGCGTACCTGCTCGTCGGTCTCAACGCCTTCGGGATGCTCGGCGTCCTGTTGCTCCTCGTCCTGTTCGTCGCTCGCAAGGGCTTCTCGCGCATGGTCGAGGGCATCAAACTCGGCCTGTTCACCGAACCAGCGTTCTGGTTCCACGTGCCCGGACTCGACCGGTTCGTCATCTTCGAGATGCCCGGCGTCTGGTTCTACTGGCCGTTCACGATGAACGGCTACTCGCTGTCGAACGACGTGATGAACGGCGTGATGCCCTCCATCGTCGGCACTGTCTGGCTAGTCATCGGGGCCGTGTTGTTCGCGGTGCCGCTGGGCGTCGGTGCGGCCGTCTTCCTCACCGAGTACGCCGAACAGGGTGGATTCACGCGCGTGGTCGAAATCGCCACGAACGGCCTGTGGAGTACGCCGTCCATCGTCTACGGCCTGTTCGGCTACGCCTTCTTGGTGCCCCGACTCGGCAACACCCTGTCGCTGTTGGCCGGACAACTCGTCCTCGGGTTCATGCTCCTGCCGCTGGTGCTCATCACCAGTCGGGAAGCCATCAAAACGGTACCCGACGAGTACCGTGACGCCAGCGCGGCACTCGGCGTCAGCCAGTGGGAGACCATCAAGAGCGTCGTCCTTCCAGCGGCGATGCCCGGTGTCATCACGGGAGTCATCCTCGGCGTCGGCCGCATCGCAGGCGAGACGGCTCCCCTGCTGCTCGTCGCCGCGGGGAGTCCGCAGTCGCCGACGGCACCGAAGGTACTGGCTGGCTTCCAGTTCACGTCCAACCCACCGTTCGTCGCCAACCCGGCACTGCTTGAGGGAATCAGCGCACTACCGTACAAACTGTACGCGACCATCACCGCGGGCGTCGTCAGCAGCGACCCCAAGTTCGCGTGGGCGACGGCGTTAGTACTACTCACCGTCGTGCTGTCGTTCTACGCGGTGGGAATCGTTTCGCGGATCTACTTCCGGAGGAAACTACAACAATGAGCAACGCAGAGTTCCAAGCCAGCGAGGAGGACGAACAGACCAGTCAGACGACCGTCAGCGGCGAGACCGAAGAGCAAATCCAGGACGAGTGGATCGAGTACGACTTCGACGGCGCACCGAAGCTGTCGGTCGAAGACTTGGACGTACACTACGGCGACGACCACGCGCTGAAGTCGGTTTCGATGGACATCCCGAAGAACAGCGTCACGGCACTCATCGGGCCGTCCGGCTGTGGGAAGTCCACGTACCTGCGGTGTCTGAACCGCATGAACGACCGAATCAACGTCGCCGAAATCGACGGCTCGGTCGAACTCGACGGCGAGGAAATCTATCAGGACGGCATCAATCTCGTGGAACTGCGCAAGCGCGTCGGCATGGTGTTCCAGTCGCCGAACCCGTTCCCGAAGTCGATTCGGGACAACATCTCCTACGGCCCGCGCAAACACGGCGAAATCAACGACGGCCTGCTCGACAAACTCCTCGGCCGCGCGAACAAGGAGAAAGAAGACGAACTCGTCGAGCAGTCGCTCCGCAAGGCGGCGATTTGGGACGAGGTGAGCGACCGACTGGACGACAACGCGCTCGGCCTCTCTGGGGGTCAGCAACAACGGCTGTGCATCGCCCGCGCGCTGGCGACCGACCCTGAAGTCCTCCTGATGGACGAACCGGCGTCCGCACTCGACCCCATCGCCACGGCGAAAATCGAAGACCTCATCGAACAACTCGCCGAGGACTACACGGTCATCGTCGTCACCCACAGCATGCAGCAGGCCGCTCGTATTTCGGACCAGACCGCCGTCTTCCTGACTGGTGGCGAACTGGTCGAGTACGACGACACGGACAAAATCTTCGAGAACCCGGAGAGTCAGCGCGTCGAAGACTACATCACGGGTAAATTCGGATAAAACGCTTCAACCTTTTGCTGCGCTCGGTCGGTGGAAGCCGTTGGCTTCCACACGACCTCGCTGGCAAAACGTTGATGAAAATCACGTCGTCACCGCCTCCGGAGGCCGCTTTGCGGCCTCCTTCGACGGTTCCTCGGACGCGCTCGCTCCGTGAGGCGCGCTCTGCGCCCTACTCCGCTCGCGGTACAGTAGCTTGGACAAGAACCGCGACAGACCGCACAGCAACCGCGACCACACTGCACCGCACCTCACAGCAACCGCACCTCACAGCAACCGCATCACAAACAGCACAGCAACCACCGCAAACCGCAGACAGCACTACGATGACCCACGGTCAATCACAGCCTGAACGTCGGCAGGCACCGCCTGCGGGAACAGAGTAATACCGTCAGCGACCCAACTACGTCGAAACTCCGCCACATGTCCCGACCCAGTTACCAAGACCAACTCGAAGCGCTTCGCGAGGACGTGCTCGCCATGGGAGACCTCGTGATTCGGCGTCTCCGACTCGGTCTGGAGGCGCTCGACAGAACCGACCACGAACTCGCGTGGCGGGTCATCGACGGCGACGACGCGGTCAACGACCGGTACCTCGCCGTCGAGCAGGACTGCATCGACTTGCTGGCGCTCCAACAACCGGTCGCCAGCGACCTCCGACTCGTCGCCGCCTCGTTCAAGATTATCACCGATTTGGAGCGAATTGCGGACTTGGCCGTCAATCTCGGCGAGTACGCACTGTACGCGGATGGCGACACGCTGGCGGACGTAGACGTGACCGAACTGGGCGAACGAGCAATTTCGATGGTCGAGGGCGCACTCACCGCCTACGACGAACGCGACGGCGAAGCGTGTCGTGCGGTCGCGGAGAGAGACGACGACCTCGACACCCACTGCGAACGCGCGAGCGAAACCGTCGTCCGCGATCTCATCGAAACCGAACTCGCCACAGACGCCGACGAGGAGGCAATCGAACTGCTGATGCAAGACGTGTCGCAGGTACTGCTGACGATTCGGGACTTAGAGCGGGTCGGCGACCACGCGGTCAACGTCGCGGCCCGCACCTACTACATGGTCGAGAGCGACGCCTCGCTCATCGAGTGACGAGGGAAAAGTACAACACACAGATACACATCACAGATACACAGACACCAAACTATGCCACGAGAAGACTATCAGAAACAACTGGAGGACCTCCGCGAGAACGTCCTCTACATGAGCGAAGTCGTGATGGAACGACTTCGGATGGGGCTATCGGCACTCGAACAGAAAGACGAAGAGGAAGCGTGGGAGGTCATCGACGGCGACGAGGAAGTCAACGAACTGTATCTCGAACTGGAACAGGACTGCATCGATCTGCTGGCGCTCCAGCAACCGGTCGCCAGCGACCTGCGATTCATCGCCGCCTCGTTCAAGATCATCACCGACTTAGAGCGCATCGGCGACCTCGCGACGAACCTCGGCGAGTACACGCTCGAAGCCGACCGCGACGTGTTCCCCGAGGTGGACATCCAAGAACTGGGCGGACTCACCCTCGACATGATCGAGGACGCGATGGACGCCTACGCCGAGGAAGACACCGACGGCTGTTTCCACATCGCCGAACGCGACGACGACCTCGACTCGCTCTGTGAGCGCGCGAGCGAAATCGTCGTCCGCGACCTCATAGAGACCGAACTGAAGGACAACTCCGAAGAAGAAATCGAGACCCTACTTCAGGACGTCTCTCGACTCCTGCTCACGATTCGGGACATCGAGCGCATCGGCGACCACGCGGTCAACATCGCCGCCCGAACCCTCTACATGGTCGAGAACAGCGACGAACTCATCTACTAGGAACCACCTTTTTATTGCGAGCATTCGCCTCTGGCGAATGCTCGATAAAATGTGGATCAAAATCACATCGTCACCGCCTCCGGAGGCCGCTTTGCGGCCTCCTTCGACGGTTCCTCGGACGCGCTCGCTCGGCGAGATTCCGAAGGAATCTCGCCTCCGCTCGCGGTGGAGTGACTGAACTTTCCGCGACCGCATCCGTACCGCGCCAAACCGCCCCGCAGGTAGAGTTTTCATCGGCCGACATTTTTCGGCGCGTCTTCTTCGTGCCTCGACCCAAAATCGGCAGACTGCACCGCCTTCCTTTCGAACGAAAAGCAATCGAATAGGGAAACTCGTTTTTATGAGGCCTGTGTCCGTCTATTCGTGGACGGGCCAACTGGGCGGTCGGACGACGAGACGTTGTACGAGAGCGCGCTCGACGTGCTGATGACGGGTGTCGCTATCATCCTGCCGTTAGTGGTAACGGTGTACCTCATCCAGATGGGGTTGGACTTCGTCACCGACGCACTCCAACCGTTCATCGAACTGCTCCAGTGGTTCGGCATCATCCAAGCGTTCGAGCGGGTCGAAGTCATCAACCTGCTCATCGAAATCGGCGTCTACTCCGAAGTCGTTCACTTCCTCACCGAACTCATCGCGATTTTCGTCCTTCTCGGAATTGTCATTCTCGTCGGGTTCGTCGGCCGTCACGAGTTCGGCAATCGAGTCATTCGCTTTTTCGACCTCGCAATCGCATCGATACCAGGTATCGGCACGGTGTACAAGAGCTTCCGTCGGATGGGCGACGTGATGTTGGACGAGGGCGCGGAGAACTTCCAGGAGATAAAACTCGTGCAGGCGTTGGACGAAGACATCTACGTCATCGGGTTCGAAACCGCGAGCGCGCCCGAAACCGTCGAAGAGGCGACGGGCCACGACGAGATGGTGACGATGTTCATCCCAATGGCTCCGAACCCCGTGACCGGTGGCTTTCTCACGCACGTTCCGCGAAGCAAGATTTACGATGTCGATATGACCATCGAGGAAGGTGTCCGAAGCATCCTCACGAGCGGCATCGCCTCGGGAGACGGCCCCGACCAGATACAACAACTCACGATGGGTGACCTCGACAAACTAACCGACATGGACCTCCAGAACGCCATCACGACCGAAAAGAGCGACGGCGACGAGAGCGAGGAGTGAACCGTGCGGTGCCGTGCGGTAGGGGTCGCAGTGCAGTTCTGAAGTTGTGTCTGATTTCTCCTACCGCGAGCGGGCCAAGGAACCTTCGGAGGCAGGCCGAAGGCCTGTCGGAGGAGGTGACGCAGTGCTTTTAGTCCAGGTTTTGTCGAGTGGGTCGGCGGCGGCGACCCACTCGCAATAAAAACGTGGCATTCAAGTGTGCCTGCGGCCAGTTTCCGGGTATGAAAGACCAAGGACGCTCCACGCGCAGCCGAACGGGTGGCCGACTCCGCCCGCAGCACAAGAAGAAGAAGCACGAACTGGGCCGTCAGCCGACCGAGACGACCGTCGGCGAGCCGACGTTCCGCGTCCTCGACACGCGCGGCAACACCCAGAAGACCCGCGCGCTCTCCACGGACGTCGCTAACGTCGCGACCGGCGGCGAAACCGTCGAAGCCACGATTCAGGACGTGAGCGAGAACGACGCGAACCCGAACTACGTTCGTCGTAACATCGTCACGAAGGGCGCAGTCATCGTCACGACGGAAGGCAAGGCCCGCGTCACGTCCCGCCCCGGCCAGACGGGCAACGTGAACGCAGTCCTGCTCGACGAATAACGGTTCTCGCAGACGACTCGTTTCTTCGCGCCGACCGATTCGGCGCTCTCGCACCCGTCGCAGTGTAGCGTCCAGAAATAGAATTCGACCGTCAGAGCCCGCTATCGACACTGTCGAGTCCAGTGTCGGTAATCTGGAACTGCGCGTTCTCGCCCGCGGGCTTGGCTCGGTGCTTTTCGAGTGTTGCCCGCCGATTGCCACCACGGAATCGCTCGATACGGACGACGGTGCCAGTCCAGTGTTCCAGCGTGTGGCCGCCGAGCGGTCGTGTGCGGTCGCTGTCCGGGTCGGTGTACACCTGATTGGTTAGGACGACTGCGAGGTCGTGCTTGCGCGCCAACGAGAGCAAATGCGTGACCTGCCGGGCGACGCCTCGGAGTGCCTCGCCACCTTCCGTGTCCTCGCTGCGCTTCAGTCGGTAGAATCCGGTCGCACTGTCGAGGACGACGAGGTCTGCGCGCTCGGCGAACTCGGCCGCGTCCTTGACTGCTTCTTCCTGCTCGTCGAAGTCGTAGGCCTCCTCGATGATGATGCGAGAAGTGAGCGCCTCCACGTCGTCGGCGCGTGCCGACGCGACCTGCTCGAAGCGCGTCAGCGAGAGTCCTTCCGTGTCGATGTAGACGGCCGTCCCACCTTCCGCGGCGACATCGACCGCCGCACCCAGCGCGACGTTCGTCTTGCCAGCGGCGGGCGGACCGTAGACCTGCGTGACGGTCCCGCGCTCGAAGCCACCGTCTAACAGGTCGTCCAGTGGGGCGCACCCGGTCGAGATGTGCTCTTCGTTCACGTTCGTCGCTTGGTCGTACCCCGCCAAAAACGTCTGGATTCGGCACGACTAATTAGTCTCGGCGTCGAAATCTGGATCGTGACAGTCGTCGTCGCCACAGCGGACTTCGAAGTGTACCACGGTGTCGTCAACGAATTACGTGACCGCGGCGTGACGTTCACCACCGTCGAACCCGGCGAAGAGTTGCCGGAGTCTGCGACGGTTCTCGTCCGCTCGGCGGACGACGGCGACGAATTCGAGACCGACCTGCCGACAGTCGTCGCCGACCCGGAGAACCCGAGACGAGCAGTCGAGGAGGCGTTAGTCACTCTCCGCGGCGGCGAGGGCCAACTCGTCGTCGGCATCGACCCCGGAACCAGACCAGGCGTCGCAGTGCTGTCCGGCGAAACCATCGTGGCGGCCTTCCACGTTCCACTAGGAGACGTGGCGGAGGTCGTCCGCGAGGAGGTCACCGACGCCGCGGACCCGCTCGTCCGCATCGGCGACGGCGCGCGCTTGCAAGGCGCGAAACTCATCCGAGAACTAGAAGACGTGCCCGTCGAACTCGTAGACGAGACTGGGACGACGCCGTATCTCGGCACCGGAGCACGCGGCATGGGCGACGTGCTGGCGGCGGTCAACATCGCCCAGTTAGAGGGCGAACGCGTCGAAGACCGCGACATCGAACCGACCGCAGGAGAGCTACAGGTTATCAAGAATCGGTCTCGTGAGCAGTCCGAGGAGAACCGCGAGATCGACGAGGAGTTGGCCCGGCGAGTCGCTTATGGGGAGTTGACACTGGAGGAAGCGATGGACGAGCACCGAGAAGAGTAGCTACGGCGAGGTCAGTGCCACGTGAATTCGCCGTCTTCGATGACGGGGGCGGTGTCGAGAAGCTCTGATTCGACTGCAGACCGTTTGATGTCCGTTCCTTCGATTGTCGTGGGTGGGAGATAGTGGGTCCCCTGGTCCACGAGATACGAGACGGCCACCGACCCCATCTGCACCTGAGTTTGTCGGTTCGTGTACATCTGGTGAGAGACATCGAGAGTACCGTTATCGTTCGTCGTGAGATGGAACAGTGCCGGCACCGAACTACGGATTTGAGCGACGCTTGTTCCGGGGTCGCCGACGACGATGTACTGTCTACCGATAAATGTGTGTTCAATCACCACTTCTAACGCAGCACCGACGGTGTACCCATAATTCAACAGACCGGCAAACTTTTCACCGACAGCGACGGCGCCGCCGTTCTCGACATCACCTAAACTGACGACGACCGCGTTTGCCCCACATTCGACTAACGTAACTCCCTGTTCGTACGACTGACAGGCGTTGAGGAGAACCGCTGACGCCCCAGTCGAGTTAAGCGCTTCGGCGTCGAAGACTCCGTCTGAGCATTCGAACCCTTCTCTGTTGATGTGCCCGATGTAGTGAAAGAGGTCTGTCTCCTTAGCCAGTAACTGTCGAAATTTCGCTGTCGAGACGTTCGTGTGGAAATTCACGTCAGCAGAAATCACGTCGTAACGGCCGTACCGTTCAAGCGCTTTCTCTTTCTCCTTAACCATTTCCGTGTCGTTACAGACGACAATCACGCGAAAGGTGCTGTCCTCGGAGCCTGTCTGCTGGCGTTCGAACGCTTCCGCGATCAGTTTCGAACCACGTTCCGGCGTCTCTCCCCCAACCCACGCCTGTTCTACGGCGTCTACTTCCGGAAGCGGGACGTACTGCTCAGAGCCGAGAATTCGATGCGAACGTCTGGTCTGTTCGTCGTCTCGTCTGTCTCCCTCCGCACCAGAACGTTCGTTGTTCGAGCTTTCGTTTCGTTTGAACGTGCTGATAGCCTGCTGTCTTCGTCTTTGGTTTGGTGACCACTTCGTCGATTCTCGGGGGACCTCTGGTCGGACGAGCGATAGGTCGTTGACGACGTACGGAAGCAAGTCGAGACCGTCAGCGTCTGGTCGGAGGTGGACGGAGCGGTCCCATGTTGGGACAATATCTTCGACGGCTTCGAACGGGACGGACAGATATCGCTCTATCTGATCTGGGAGTGACGCGTCGTACAGTGCCGAGAAATTGAACTCGACTTCCGCTCGGTCTTCTACCATCGTTCGCTGGTGAAGTTCGCTCTGGTCGTATCCTTCAGTTCGGACGACGCAATCGAAGAAGAAGACCTGTTTCAGCACTCGAATTATCTCCTCGACGACGCCACGCTCAGTGTCGAATCGATGGATGAAGCCGTTCTCGGTGGTGAGTCGTGGCGGGTCTCCCGACCGCACTTTGGCACCAACGTAGTGGGCAAGCGGTGCGACGGGGTAGACGTACTCGTAACAGGGTGGGACGTGTATCGTCACGCCCGTATCCGGCATCGAGATACTGTCTGGTATCGACAGCCTGTCACCACGTTCAAGACGGGGTGGATGACCGCGAAGTGTCGGCCACGAGCGTTCACAACTCGTCGTCTTCAGGACAGACCCAAACACAGAAACCGCGTCCATGAGTGCCATAGGGTCGTCGGGAACCGTTATCGTCTCGCTGGGAGAGCAGTGGTGAGACCGAGCGCCGACGGAGAGTTCGGCCAGACTATCGAAGTCGATGACCGAGCGTTTGCCTCGGTTCGTGATTTCGAAACCCGCATCGGTTCGGAGATATATCTTGATACTTGCGTCAATATCTATCAAATAATATCCCTTCGTGAATTCTCCTGTAGAGGGGACATCTACTTTTTCGAGATAACTGCCATCGTAGCCGTCCCTGACGGTCGTCACGACAGAGCGAGGAAGGCGAAGTTCTGACGCCGTGATCCGACACGCACTAGAGACAGGATAATAGAATTCGTCAGTACTCGCTTCGGTCGGCGTCACCTCCTCGGGCGTGTAGAAGACGAACCGCTTGCCCTCGATGGGGTCCACGACCTCCAATCCTGTGTCGTCGTCGAGGGAGTCGAACTGCGGTTGCATTCTCGTGGTTCTAATTTAGTGTACGTCTACGGCAAGAAAAATTCTTTCTTCACGACCACCTGTCAGTACCACGTGAATTCGCCGTCCTCGATAACCAAATTCGTATCGCTCGTCCGCTCTTTGATCGCTGCACGCTCGACGTTCGTCCCCACTATTTCTGCTGGCGAGAGGTAGTACAGTTCGTCGTCTATCACCGACGAGACGGCGATTTCACCCATCTGGCACTGGCTTCCCTGCCGAGGATAGATGCAGTGGCGCATCTCGACTGGGTCGTCGCCGCGAATCTCGACGACGGCGGGAACCGTGTTTTTGGTCTGTGTGGCACTCGCGTTCGGATTGCCGAGCGTGATGTACTGGCGGCCGATGGAGCTGTGTTCGATGACGACTTCGAGCGCGACGCCCACGCCGAACCCGTTGTTCAGCAAGCCCGCGAACTTCTCGCCGACTTCCGCGGCCGCCTGATTCTCCACGTCGCCCAAGCTCACGATGACTGCGTTCGCCCCGGATTCGATTAGTTCCATTCCCTGATCGTACGACCGACAGGCGTTGAGGAGCGCGACGGTCGCGCCAGTCGAGCGGACACTGGCCGCGTCGAACGTGCCGTCCGAACACTCGAACCCGTCGTCGTCGATGTGGCCGATGTAGTGGAAGAGGTCGGCGTCGATCGCCAGGAATCGTCCCAATTCGTCGGTGGAAACGTCGGTGTAGTAATCCACGTCGAAGGAAGCGACGTCGTTCCGACCGTATCGTTCGAGCGCTCGCTCGCCCTCGAAGAGCATCTCAGTGTCGTTGCAGACGACGACTACGTGGAAGCTGCTGTCTTCCGTCTTCGTCAGTTCGCGTTCGAATGGTCGTTCGAGGAGTTTCGTACCCCGTTCGGGAACTTCCTCGCCGACCCACGCCTGTTCGACGGCGTCAACGTCCGGTAGTGGGACGTACTCGCGGGTGGAGTGAGTGCTGCTCCGTTCCTCTCCCGGAGTGTTTCGTTTGAACTCGCGCATCGCCTTCTTCCTGTACTCCCTGCTCGCGACGTGTTCCGTCGAATCTGCCGTCGTCGTCGGCCGCACGACAGACAGGTCGTTGACGACGTGTGGGAGCAGTTCGACGCCTTCCTCGTTGGGACGGAGGTGGACGGAGCGATTCCAGGTCGGTATCGCGTCTTCGATAGTCGCGTAGGGGACCGAGAGATACCGCTCGACTTGTTCGGCGAGCGAGGCCTCGTACAGCGCTTCGAAGTCGAACGGTCGGTCGAGTCGCGATTCGACGAGAGTCCGTTCGTAGAGCGTGCTCTGGTTGTAGCCTTCCGTCCGAACGAGGCAGTCGAACGTGAACAGTTGCTTCAACACTCGAATCGCTTCCTCGACGACGCCCCGGTCCGTGTCGAGTCGGTACACGAACCCGGTCTCTGTGGTCAGTCGAGGCGGTGTGCCGCTCCGAACCTCCGCACCGAGGTAGTACGCGAGCGGAGCGACGGCGTAGACGTCGCTGTACGTGTCTGGAACGAATATCGTCACACCCGTCTGGGGCGGGGAGATTTCGGCTGGCACGTCGAGCGTCTCGCCGCGTTCGAGACGGGGTGGGTGCCCGCGGAGCGTCGGCCACGACCGCTCACAACTCGTCGCCTTGAGTGCCGACCCGAACGTCGAGACGGCGCGCATGAGGCCCTCGGGGTCGTCGGGTACCGTCACCGTCGCGTTGGGTGAGGAGTGGTACGACCGCGCTCCAATCTGTACGCGTGTCGGCTCGCCGAATCGAAGACTCGTGTACGCCGGGCGTGTTTCGATGTCGAACTCCGCACCGATTCGGACGTAGAGTTTGACGACTGCCGACAATCCAACCAGATACTCGCCCCCTCGAAACGACGCTCTGTCGGGATTCCCCAACTCTCTGCGGAACTCGCCGGTGACAGCGTCGTGAACCATAGTCGCGACGGGATGACCGAGGCGCAGTTCGGTGGTCGTGATCTCACAGGCCGACGAAACAGGGTAGAAGAACTCCTCGGTTCCGGACGCGGTCGGTGTCACGTCCTCGGATGTGTGGAAGACGAACCGCTGTCCCTCGATGGGGTCTACGACTTCGAGACCGATGTCGTCGTCGAGGGTGTTGAATTGCGGTTGCATGAGTTGTCTCCGCTGGCTCTGCATTACCGTATGTTCGTTCTAGAATAAATTCTTTCTCCGAACGTGACTGTCGAAGTTCGAAGCTTCACCGCCGTCGTTTGCTACCTCTGCCGTATCTCGCGCTCCGCCCGGCGTAGTACCTCCCGGACTGCAACCCCCGTCTCCTTCGCCACTTCCGCACAATCGTCGTACTCCGCACTCACGTCGTACACCTCGCCTTCGTCGTCACTTGCTATCTTCACCTCGACTTCGTAATGCTCTCCAGCGATTTCCACCTCGGCAGTCTCGAACTCTCTGTCCGCAATCCAGCGGTGACTCGCACCACCTTGTCGAACGCCGAGTGTCCCCGTCTCCTTGGCGAGTCGGCGCGCGACTCGTCCGGCGTCTTCGGGCTTGCAGATGACCTTCACGAGGTGGCCCGGCCGGGACTTCTTCATCGTGAGCGGGACGATAGAGACGTCTCGTGCCCCGACTTCCGTCAGACTCTCCTGCAAGCCACCGAGGATTTCGGGCGACGCGTCGTCCAGATTCGTTTCGAGGACCGCAACGTCGTCGGGCGTGAGACTGCCCTCGCTCTCGCCGACCATCGCGCGCAGAACGTTCGGATGCACAGAAAAATCGTAGCCGCCAGCACCGTAGCCCGACGACTCGACTCGCAGGGAGGGGAGCGACTCGACGCCGTCGGCGAAGTGCGCGAGGATGGCCGCTCCCGTCGGCGTCAGCAGTTCGGCTTCGACCGGGCCGCCCTGCAGTTGCCAGTCGGCGCGCTCGGCGATTTCGACCACGGCGGGCGTCGGCACGGGGTAGACGCCGTGGCTCATCTCCACGTCGCCCCCGCCCGTCGAGAGCGGCGTCGTGACCACGCGGTCGGGGTCGAGGTCGGCGACGAGCAGGGACGCGCCGACGATGTCTGCGATGGCGTCGTCCGCACCGACTTCGTGGAAGTGCGTGGATTGCAGGTCCGTGCCGTGGACGCTCGCCTCTGCTTCCCCCAGAATCTCGAAAATTGCCCTCGCGTCGGACTCGACGCTTGCTGGAAGACCCATCGACTCGACGATTTCGACCACTTCGGCGTAGGTCCGGTTCGGGCCTGACCCTTCTGCGTGAGAGTGGTCGTGCGTATGGTGGTCGTCGTGGCTGTGGCCATGGCCGCCCTCATCGTGCGAGTGGTCGGCGTGCGAATGGTCGTGGCTATGGCCATGTCCGTCTTCGTCGTGAGGATGGGCGTGTTCGATGTCCTCGCGTTCGCGGTCATCGTCGTCCAACAGTACGGACACCGTCGTCGCCGAGATGCCACACTTGGTCGTCTCGCCGACTTCGTAGCGAACCGGTAGGGCGTCCTCGACGGGAGCGAGGGCGTCGGGGTCGGCCCCCGCGGCCAGAAGTGCGGCGAGGAGCATGTCGCCGCTCGCGCCCATTCGGCCGTCGAATGCGAGCGTCTGCATATCTGGACAGAGAGAGTCGCACGGCGAAAAAGGCGATGATTGGGCGCGGAAACTGTTACGGTTCCAAGACTGACAGCGCCTCGGCGTCCTCCCAACGCGGCGCGAACTCCTCGCGCACGTCCGCCGTGAACTCGGGGTCTTTCAGGTCTATCATGGCGAACGTCTCGCCGGGACTCAGCGGATTCGCGACTTCGATACAGACCTCGACACCGTCGATGAGGTTGAAGGTGCCTTGTAGGCCTTGTGCGGTTCTGACGGTGAACCGCGGATGGTCCGCGAGCGTCTCGGTGTAGCGTTCGCCGACGCTGTCCGGGAGCGTCTCGACCACGTCGGGTGCGAGCAGAAGCGACACCTCGACGCCGCGGTCCAGCGCCGTCTCCAGATGCTCGGCGACGAGTTCGCCGACGTTCCCGAGGTCGAACTGCGCGGAGGTGCGACCGGCGACCATGACGATGCGTTCGTCGGCGGCGTCGAGTCGTTCGACCAGCAAATCGACGGACTCCTCGGGACCGACCGCGGCGGTCCAGAACTGCTCTTCGACCGGTTCCGCGGCGTCCAACTCGTCGGTCAGGTCCTCTACGATACCTTCGTACTGTTGTGCCTGCTCGCTCAGTTCGTCCAGTTTGTCGTCCAGTAGTCGGTTCAGCGCGGTCTCGGGTTCGACCGCGACGTACTTCTTGGGTCTGCTCGCGTTCTGCGAGCGTGCTAAGTTCTGCGTTTCGAGGCTCGACAGCACGTCGTAGATGCGGCCCATCGGTACGTCGCTGACGCGAGACAACTCCTTGGCTGTTGTCGGCGCGGTACTCAGTAGCGACCGGTAGGCGCGCGCTTCGTACTCAGAGAGACCGAGGTCTCGCAAACTCGCCATATCTCGGTGAAAACGCTCCCGCTACATAAACTTCCGGCCGGTTTCCCGATTTGAGGGCCGGAGGTTGACAAAGAAAGGTGGCTTCTACACTCCGTCCGCGACGAGGCTACTCAACTCGTCGGGCGTTGTTGCAGGGCTGGAACGCTCGCCGTCGCGCACGACGTAGGCACTTCCGTCTTCGATAGTGTCGTCCTCACTGGTCGCGTCGGGCACGACTACCTTCTCGTGGTCGGCCATCCGGAGTGCGGCCCGATGCAGGTCCGACCCGGCATCGTCTGCGACTTCGATGGTCAGCGGCGTCTGGCACACTCGGGCCGCGGCAGTCGCGTAGTTTGCGACCTGCACCCCGAAACGGTCGGCCGCCCCCGCGAACGCGGCGAGGGCGTCCTCGGCCGCGGTCTGGTAGTCCTCGTCCCCGGTCAGCAGGGCGAGGTCCACTAGTGCGATGGCCATCTCGGCGTTGTCGTCGAGCGGTCGCATAGGCCTGTCGAGCATCCCCGGCCCGGAATCGGGACCGTCCACGAACGCCCCACCGTCGAGTTGCAGGGTCTCGATTGCGTGGTCGGCGACCCGTTCGGCGACGTCGAGATATCGGTCGCCGCCGAGGACCTGCTGAGCGGTCGTCAGCGCTGCGAGCAGGTTCGCGTGGTCGGCCAGCAGGCCGGACTCGCTGGCTTCGTCTGATTCAGCGACTGCTTCGAAGTGGGTCACTTCGCCGTCTTCGACCAGTTCGTCCAGCAGGGAGTCCAGCGCGCGTTCGGCGTAGTTGCGGGCGCGTTCGTCGTCAGTGTAGGCAGAGAACGTCAGCAACGCATCGACGGCCATCGCGTTCCAGTCGGCGAAGACCGTCTGGTCTACAGGTGGCGATTCCGTGGTCTCGCGGTCGCTCGGGTCGCGCTCGTAGTAGTCCTCTCCGGGTGCCTGACTGCCAGCGAAGGCGTCTCGCTCGTCGTTCCAGAGAGTCGTCGTCAAATACTCGACCGTCTGTCGAGCGGCGTCGTGGTACTCCTCTTCGCCAGTGTAGAGGTAACCCTCGGCAAACGCGCGAACGAGCGCGGCGTTCGTCGAGAGCAGTTTCTCGTGGTGTACCTCCGACCAGTCTTGGCCCTCCGCGAAGCGGAAGAACCCGCCGTCGTAATCGTCCAGTAGCGCGTTCTGAATCGCCGCGAGCGTACTGCGTGCCTGCTGGCGCTCGCGTTTCAGGGCAAACTCGATGGTCCGGGGCATGGGGAACTTCTGACTGTCGCCCCACCCACCGAAGTCGGCGTCGTACTTCTCGTCCAGTTGGCCACCGACGAGACGTTCGATTTCCTCGGTGACTTCGCCCTCGGGCGGTTTTTCGCGCAGGCTCCGCGGGACGCGGGCGGCGTCCCGGCCCTTGTGCGTCCAGAGGTCACGAATGCGCTCGACTATCTGGCGCATGCCATCGGTTTCGAGGTAGGTCGCTCCGGTCAGCAGTTCGCCCTCCGGCGTCGCGAAGACGTTCGACGGAAAGCCGCCCATGTTGTATCGCTCTCGAACTCTGGGTTGGCGGTCGATGTCTACCCGAACCGGGACGAACGAGTCGTTGACGTTCGCCGCGACCATGGGGTTGCTGTACGCTTCGCGGTCCATCTGGTGACACCACGAACACCACGTCGCCGACAGCGAGAGCAGGACTGGTTTGTCTTCGTCCTGTGCCTCGGTGAAGGCGTCCGGGCCCCACTCGCGCCACTCGACTTTGGTCTGCTCGGCGCTTTCGTCCATATGTTCGGGGATTAGCAGTGGGTCCGGATGGGTCTTGCCATCCACCTTTTTGCCGTCGGGTGCGCTGAGGGTCGGAGGCCCTCGCGCACCGCTCCGGCAAAAAATCTGGACCAAAAAAAGGGACGCGACGAAATCTGGCCGCGGCGCGGCCAGATTTCACGCGTCTGCTGTGCGGTGGTGTGACCTTCGCATCGCATGTCCGCAGAAATTCGAGAACTCCCGACCGTCAGTCCGCCACGTATCCGCCGCCCGTCTTCTCAGCGAGTCCCAGAAGCACGCACCAGTCCAGAATGTACTCCACGCGTTCGCCCCAGATTTCGGCCCACGAGTTCGGATTCTTGTGGTGTTCCCACGTCGGAACCTCCTCGCGGAACTGCTCGAAGACGGCCTCTGTCGAGAGGGGTCCCTTCGCCTCTTCCAGAACTGCCAACACCACCGGAACGCCGAAGACGCGCTCCTCGAACTGCGCGGCCAGAAACTCCCGGTCGGGGTCCGCTCGCGTCCGGGTGAACCCCGACTTTCCTTCCTCCGCAAGTCCTAGCGCGCGCAGGAACGTGAGCCACGTCCGGGCTTCGTCGCGGGTCGTCAGATTCGTGCGGTCGAGCATCCGGGCACAGCAGTCGTCTTCGCTTCCCGGCACCAGCGGCACCGCGCGCTGAGCGTCCGCGACGAAGTCGAGGTCTGCTGGAGGTTCGGGAACCAGTTTGAAGCGCATGGCTTAGAGGTCGAAACTCTCGGCCAACAGGTCTTCGTCGCGTTCGCCGAGGACGTACGTATCGCCGCCCAGCACGTCCACTGTCGCCTGCGCTGGTGCGAAGACGCTCTCGTCTACGTCGTAGAAGTCCCAGTCGGCGTCGGCGAAGATGTCGGCAAACGGCGTCCCGTACTCCTCGTTTGCGGTCGAGACGATTTCGTCGAAGCGGTCGAACTCCTCGCGGACGGTTAGGTGAACTCGCCCACCGTAAGCCAGCGCGTCATTCGTGCGCGCGATGGCGGCTTCCTCACTCCCGGCGACGGGAGCGACCGGTGCCGACCCCGTGACGCTCACCACGTCCAGCGGGTCGTAGCCCAACTCGGAGAGGCGGAAGACGGCCATCTCGGCAGCGCGGGAGGCGATGCTGACGCTCCCCGCGACGCTCGCGGTCGGTACCGACGCGAGGAAGATGCTACTCGTCTCCACGCCGGTGAGGTCGGCGACGTGTTCGGCGACCGATTCGGTCGGGTAGTCGTCGCTTTCGAGCGACAGCACGGCGAAGTCGAACTCGTCGGCGTAGCCCACGCGGGCGAACTCGTCTTCCTCGGCGACGAGTGCGCGTGCGGGGCCGCTCCCGAGTCCTTCGTAGTCTTCGGTGCTGACCTCCCAGCCAGCCTTCTGCGAGCAGAGCAGTGCCAGCGCGGGGTGGTCGGCGTTCAGTTCGACGGTGGGGATGGGCGCGCCAGCGACTTCGTCCAGTCGGGACTGCACGGTCGCCAGCCCGGCAGTTTGGAGTTCTGCCAGTAGCAGGCCTGCTTCGACACCGCCGTCGAAGTCGTGGCCGAAGTCGAGGACCGTGGCTCCGTTGTCCAACTCGACTGCTCCGATGTCTAACTCCTCGGCGAAGTCGAGTGCCTCGTCGGCGAGTTCGAGCGCGTTCCGGTTGAGACTCTCCATACGCGGGGATTGGTCGCCATCCGGTAAACAGTTTATTAGTCAGTATCAGTCCGATGTGGAAGCGTTTCTGACGACACGAACGAAACTGTGACTGCTGCAACGGCTACTCTCGACGCGCAACGAATCGCAGGAGTTTCGATGACTGCGTCCACCTCGAAAGTCCCCCGTTCGGTTGGTCAGTCGGCTTTCGCTGTCGGTTGCTCGGCCTACTATCGCTCCCGTTTCGCCTCCCGACCGAGCGCCTCCTCGACGGCATCGACTTTGTCTTGCGCGCGTTGCTCGCGCGTGCGCTTGTCGTCAATCTTCAAGAACGTACTCACGCGGTCCCCGTCAACTGCTTCGTGAGCCGCCTGCGCGGCGGCGAACAGTTCGTCCACGGTGTCGGCTTCGATGACGGTGCCCATGGGGTTCGTCTCGTAGGACACGTCGAAGTCGTCCAGCGCGGCGACGGCCTTGGCGACTTCTCCGGCCATACTCTCTTCGGTGACTGGGGCGACGCTGAGCAGTGCGATTGCGGTCATGGTCGGACGTACGCTCGCCGAGACGTAAGTGCTGGTGGGTCGGTCGTACGGTTGACCGGTTGTCAGGTCCGCCTATCGTACTTACGGCTATCGTTATTCGCTGTGATAATCCGGGCTGGATTTAAATATTGTTGCTGATATCTGTCACTGAACGATAGAATGACAGGCGAACCAACTCGCAGTTCGAGTCGGGCAGTGATGGCAGTTCTCGTCTCTACACTTCTTCTCAGTGGTGCCGTCGCTCCCGCTATCGGCTTCGAAGACACGACGCCGACGGAGAGCTCGAAACTTATCGAATCTGAGACACTCGACGTGCACGGTAGTCATCCCGCGACGCTCTCAGACGCACGCGTTTCGACGCTCTCTGAGAACGGGTCACAGTCGAGTGACTCCGGCGGCGAGACGACGGCGGCGACGAACCAATCGACCATACCGGAGAACGCGACGACCGAACGAGTGACCCTCATCACGGGTCAGACCGTGACTGTCGTCGAAACCGACAACGGAACGGAGTACCGGGTCTCCAGCGACGAACAGATGCGAAAGGTCTCGACGGGCAACGCGACGTATGTCTTCCCCGTCGGTGTCGATTTCTCGAAGTTCGACAGACAGCTGTTCGACGTCGATTTCCTCCGGTCACAGAACCTCGCCGACGACGAAACCGACACTCTCCCTATCATCGTCAGTGAGGCCGAGCGCGACCACTTCTTCGTCGCTAGCAGTTCCGACACCGGCGGAATGCTCGATTCGGTCGCCGGAACCGACCGGCGCGCGACGCTCGACAGTATCGACGCCGCGGCCGGAGCCATCGACAAGGGCCACTCGAAGGCAGCGTACGCCGACCTCGCGGCCGACGACAGCATCGAGCAGGTCTCGCTCGACGTGAAGTACAAACTCGACCTCCAGTCCACCGACGAGGCAGTCTCCGCGTCGAGCGCACGCCAGACGTACGGCGTCAGCGGCAACGACATGAAAATCGCCATCGTTGACAGCGGTATCGACGAATCGCATCCCGCCATCGACCGCGTCGTGGACCAGCGAGACTTCACGGACGACACGCCGAACACGGCTCCGGACCCGCGCGGCCACGGGACGCACGTCGCAGGCATCGTCGCCAGCGACAACGAGACGTACACCGGGATGGCCCCGAACGCGAGTCTCATGGACGTTCGCGTGTTGAACTCGCAGGGTTGGGGCTACACCTCGTGGATAATCAGCGGCATCGAGTACGCGACCAACAACAACGCCGACGTCATCAGCATGAGCATCGGTGGACAGGTCAACTACGCGCGGTCCAACGACCGCTACACAGAGGCGGTGAACGCCGCCGTCGAGAACGGGACGCTGGTCGTGACTTCCGCCGGAAACAGCGGCCCGGGCTACGGAACCGTGAACACGCCCGGCATCCAATCGAAGGCGCTCACGGTCGGTGCGACCGACGCCAGTGACGGTGACGTGGCGTGGTTCTCCTCGCGCGGGCCGACGCCGTACGGCCACTATCTCAAGCCGAACGTCCTCGCGCCGGGCGTGGGCGTGATGAGTACCGCGTCGAGCGACGCAGGGTACGACCGCTCCTTCGTCGGCTACAGCGGCACGAGTATGTCCACGCCTGCGGTCAGTGGTGTCGCGGCGCTGTTGCTCGAAAAGCACCCGAACTGGTCGCCCGAGCGCGTCAAGAGCGTCCTCACGACGACCGCAGACCCGCTCGACTCGGAGGACGTGTACACGCAGGGTGCTGGCGAGATAAACGCCTCCGACGCGTTAGCGACGGACCTCGTCGTCTCGTCCGGCACGATAGACTTCGGAACGTTCGGTAACGACACGACGTCCTCTCGGAACGTGACGGTGCGAAATCTCGGAGACTCGGATGTGACGCTCTCACCCTCCGCGACCGCGACGGCTATCGAGAGCGGAGCGAACGCGCACGTGACGCTCAACGAGTCGAAACTCACCGTTCCGGCGGGCGGCAAAGCGCACCTCAACCTGACGGTGTACACGAACACGACTACCGGCGTGTACTCAGGGCGACTCTCGCTCGGCGAGGGTCACTCGACCATCTTCGGGTTCGTCCGCGCGAACGAAGTGACCGTCGAGAAGAGCGGTCTGGACGGAACGTCCACCGAGGGCGATTTCGTGTGGCTGTTCGCCGACGAACTCGGCACGTTCGACACGGTCGGTCAGCAGGGACTCGACCAACTCAACGGCTCTTCGACCACGTACCACGTCTTGGGAAGCGGCGAGTACCACGTCATCTCGGACGGCATTCAGGAGCAGACCGAACAACCGATAGTCATCTCGAAGACGGTGACCGTCGATGGCGACGAACAAGTCACGCTCGACGAGTCGAACACCGTCACCTACGAGTTGGACACCTCGAAGCTCAACGCGGCAAACGACCACAGTTCGCTTTCGACGCGAAGCGTGGAAGTGAACTACGTCGAGGAGACTTCGTACGGCGACTACGGCGCTAGCATCACGAACCCGTTCGCCGACTCCACGGCTGTTCGATTCAGTCAGAGTTCGACCCTCGACGCCGCCGTCGAACGATTGTTGGTGCCAAGTTCCGCGATGGGCACCGAGGACAACTTCAGTGCCGCGACGATGTACCACTTCGTCCACAAGGTCGATGGCGTCAGCGACAGTCGAACGACGACCGTCGATCCGACCGAACTCGTGGCCAAGAACATGACCTACTATCGAACGACTCGAGGTGAGTCGTACAACGTTACGATGACGGCCGAAGGAGTCACCTGGTTCGACTCGTCGTTCCAGTACAGCGTCACGGACGGCATCGGTGACCGCCGCCAACAGACTATCTATCTGAACGACGGTATCGCGTCGCACGGCGTCGGTGCGACTTCCGAAGTGGGGGCGACGACCCCGTGGCAACTCAGCACGTCGTACACGGGCTACTACGGGACCGAATTTGGAGGTTACGAGAGTACGCTGAACCAACATCCGTACGTCGGCGACGCGTACTTCAACGTCTTAGACGATGGCGACGTCTACTACTACGTTGCGCCGCAAGTCGGGCAAGGTTCGCGCGACTTCGAAGACGGAGCGTCCGACCGAGTTCGACTCAGTCTGAACGGCACGACGGAGATCGAGAAGACGTTCACGGACGATTCAGCGTTCGGAATCGAATCACTCGACCCTGCGCCCGACACCGAAATTGAACTCACTGCCATCGGGAACAACGGCGCGACGCAGCTCTCGACCCGGACGGTGACGACGTACACCGGGACGTACGTCCCCGGCGAAGATTATCAGCCACCGAACGTGAAGTCGGTCGAGGTCACTGGAATGTCGGCGAACAGTACTGTCGGCGAACGACTGCACGTCATCTTCTCGACGGACGGTGACGCGACCGATGCGACGATGCAGGTCGGCAACAACGCCGCCGTCGTCCCGTTCGGCAACGACACGAACAACTGGAAGTCGGCGTCCGTCGAACGCATCTACGATTCGACGGACACGAACGCCTACAAAGCGACGTTCAACGTCAGCGAGTCCTTCGGCGAACTCACTGGCACGCTCGACCTCGCTGTCCGCGCAGCTGACGAGCGAGGCAGCACGGTCGAAGCGACGACCTTCGACGCCGTTCGCGTGGACGCTCGTGACCCGACGATGGACCTCACTGGACTCGGCACGAGCGACTTCCCGGCAGCCCCAGACGGCCCTGTTTACACGAACGACACGGTGACCGCGGCGGTCACCGCAAACGGGACGCCCGGAGACGCTCGCTTCGTCGCCGTGGTGTTGTCGGCTAACTTCACCAACTACCGGGTCGGCAAACTCGCAGAGACGACGGACGGAACCGACTGGTCCGTGACCGAGAACCTGAGCGACCTCCCAGACGACGGGAACTACACCGTCGAACTCGTCGGCGTGGACCGCCACTGGAACGTCAACCGGACCACGACGAACACCACCGTCGTCCTCGACCGAACGGCCCCTGACCTCGGTGCGACCATCACGCAGGTCAATTCCTCGACCGGGAAAGTCGTCGTCTCGGCCAACGAGCGACTCGATTCCATCTCGGACGTTCGCGTCGGCAAGCCAGACGGCTCTAACGTCACGGTCACGCTGACGAAGAACGGCGACGTCTGGGAGGGAACGTTCTCGCGGACCGAGACCGGCGGGACGTACAACGCCACGGTGAACGGGACGGACCTCGCGGGCAACACCGGCACGGCCAACTCGACCGCGGAGATGCGGACGGTCTCGACGACGGACCGCGAAGTCACCGTCGTCTTGGAGAAGTCCGGCCTGTTCATCAAGTTCCGAACCAACAAGTCCATCAATGACACCGTCACCATCACCGAGAGTCGGTCGGCGCTCGCGCCGCTCTCGCGGAACCTCGCGGGATTGAACTTCCTGAACGGCGAACTCGGCTCGAAACTGGACGCGAACCTCGACAACGCGACCATCGGCATTCCGGTGGACGACGCGAGTCTCCCGCCAGGTATCGCCCGGAAGGACGTGAACATCCGCTACTACAACGAGAGCGCGAACGGGAACGCAGGTACGTGGGAAGTGCAGGACACGTCAGTTCGTAACGTCACGGTCGATGGCAAGAAGGACACCTACTGGGTGACGAACGTCACGCACTTCTCGACGTACGGTGCAGTCGTGGACGACGACGACGCGCCGACGCTCGACCGGAAGACGCTCGATGGCACCACCCTCGATTGGGGAACGTCCCACGCGAGCGTCGAGTTCAACTACAGCGACACCATCAGCGGTGTCAACACGAGCGCAGTCGAGGTGTACTTCGACGGCACCGAAGTCACCAGTGACTCGAAGACGAACGTCACCAGCGAGTTCGTGCGCTACAACGCGACTGGTCTTTCGAGTGGAACCTACACGGCGCGGGTAGAGGTCACCGACGAAGCGGGGAACGCGGTCAACTACACCTCGTCGTTCAGCGTCGAGACCGACGACGCATCACCGACCGTCCTCGGTACCGTTCCGGACGGCGAGATACCCGCCAGCGACGACCCCACCACGCTCACAGTGGACATCGCCGACGACGTTAGCGGTGTCGCCACGAGTGCAGTCCGCGTGCGATTCGACGGCGTGGACGTGACGGGCAACTCCTTCGTTTCGGACCGGCAGGTGTCCTACACCCCACCGGCCTCGCTGGCGAGCGGGAGCACACACACGCTAGAGGTGTTCCTCGAAGACGCCGCGGGTAACGGGGAGTGGCACACGTTCGAGTTCACAGTCGCGGAGAAATCTTCGGGCGGTTCTGGCGGCGGAGGTGGCGGCGGTGCTAACGTCCCGCCACCCTCGGTGCTGGTCGAAGTGACCGAACTTACGCAGGACCACGCAACTATCCGCATCGCAAGCGCCCGGTCGGGGTCACCCGCACGAGCGCAACTTCCCGACGGCTTTGGTGCTGGGACCGCGACGTTCGAGTCGCTCCGAGTCACGCCGAAGAGTTCCGAGGCACTGCCACGGTTCATCCTCGATGCGGAGACGGCGACGAGTCCGCCGGACAGTGTCACGGCGTTCGACGCTGCCAGCGAGTCACTCGGCTACGTGACCGTGACGCCGGAGTACATTGCTGACAAGGAAATAGACGAACTGCGCGTCCGATTCGCCGTCCCGACCGGCGAGACGGCCGCGCCGGAGAACGTCGCACTCTACCGGTACGACGCGGGTAGCTGGACGAAACTCGACACGACGTTCGTCGAGACGAGCGACGGTTCACACGTCTACCGAGCGGCGGCCAGTTCCACCGGGACGTACGCGGTGGGTCTCCAGACGCCGTCGTTCGAAGTTCGAGACGCGAGCCTCGACGCAACCTCGGTCGCGACGGGTGAGTCGGTGACCGTGTCCGCAACCGTCGAGAACGTCGGCGACGGAGCGGGGACGTACACCGCCGAACTCAACGTCGATGGGAACGTCGTCGCTACCAAGTCCGTCGAACTGGGAGTTGGCGAGACGACGACGGTCGAGTTCGACCGCGCGTTCGCCGCTGGCGAGCACGAAATCGTCGTCGGCGACACGAGTGCTGGCGCGCTCTCCGTCGCGGGTGAGACGAACACGACGACGGGTGATGACGACGAGAGTGCGGGCGAAGACGAATCGAACACCGGCGAGAACAACGGGTCCATCCCCGGCTTCGGCGTTCCCGTGACGCTCGGGGCACTCGTCGCGCTCGCACTGCTCGCCCGGCGTCGGTCGCCGTAACTTCTGCCCACGCGCTTTTTTTCGGTTCCCGTCGAAGTTTCCCGCATAAGCCGCGTCGAACGAGGGATTTCTGTCGGCAGAGCGGTCGTCCACGAGTTGCGCGCCGAGCAGATTACCTTCTTGGCAGGCAGCATCGCGTACCACGCGCTGGTGTCGCTACTCCCACTGTTGGTTTTGCTCGTGACAGTCGCCTCGACGGTCGGCGGGACGGCCGAAACTGCGGTCATCTCGTTCGCCGGGGCGCTGTTGACTCCGGAGGCGGGCGGCGCCTTCGTCAGTCGGTTGAAGTCTGCAACGACTTCGCGCGGCGTCTCGATACGAGGGCGGCGATTCCCTACGCCGTGTGGGTCCGAAACCCAGACGAGTTCTGTTCTCCTTCTCGATAGGTAACTATATCGTCTATTATTCTGACCTCTCCGTATGCTCGGGTACAAACGAATCTTCGCCGGAATACTAGTCGTTGCACTCCTCAGCAGTGGTGCACTCGCGTACACGCAGTTCCCGACGTACTTCCAGCGGCCCGTGGAGTTCCAAGATTCTCCCCCGTTCGTCCACTCGAAGAAACCGGTGGCCATCGACGCTGCCCCAAAGCTTACCGAACTCGCGGCGAACCGGACCGGCTACGAAATCAGCTACGAGTTCACCCGAACGCAGAATACCGACGGCGACGTGGTCCATCGCAACGGCACCGAGACGCTCTGGTTCGACCCGCAATCGAAGTCTTACGTGCTACGGTCCGTTCGAACGAGTGCGATTCCGGCGGAGCGCCAACGGTACGGTCCCGTCGATCAGCGTCGTCACTATCGGACGTTTACTGACGATGGCTCGCTCACGCGTGCGTACACACAGAAAATATACGGGACGAAGTTCGGGCCGTACCAGCAGCCTCAGCCGAAAGGCTACGAGATGACGTACCGGCAACACCACGAAGACGCCCATCGGTTCGACGCCTACGGTGAAGGTGACTACCCCTACCCCCGGCCGGGCGCGTACTCGCAACTGCGCGGGAGTATCGAGTACGTGACCGCCACGGGCGGCTTTGGTCTCGTGAAGTTCAAAGAGAATGGACGGATGCAACACGAAGGCGAGCAGATGCGGCGGTTCGAGGTCATCGTAGACCGGACCGCCTTCGAGAAGGGTGAGGGCGAACTCCTCGAAGTCGAGAACGCGAGTGGCTACCTTCTCGTGGATTCGAACGGCCGCGCCCAACTCGCCGACGTAACGTTCCACGCCCACTACCGCGATTCGGGGACGCCGTTTGTCTGGACCCACTACTTCGAGGTGGACTACACCGTCGAGAGACCCAGTAAACCGGCGTGGGCAGAAAGGATAGACGCCGCCCGCGAATCGGCGTAACTCTGGAAACGGAACAGTTGAATCGAGGGAAAACGAGAGAAGTGCGCTGGCCAGGATTTGAACCTAGGTTGCGACCATGGGAAGGTCACGTGATACCACTACACTACCAGCGCCCGTCGCGTCTGCAATTACACCAACGGGCGGTTCGGACTTTGTAATGCGGTTCGTACGCTCCTACAGGCGGCGCGTACGGTGCGTCGAACCGTCGTCAGGCACTGTATTCTTAAATAGCTACGAGCGCGAGGTGCTGTTAATTTTCATCTTCGCGTACGCGAGCGGCGCGCGCACGTGTACATGCTGTCGGCTTGCTTTCCGGTAACTGAGAGACGAAGCTCTTCGAGAAGGTGAGTTCGAGAGAAGTGCGTCGGCTGGGATTTGAACCCAGGTTGTGACCATGGCAAGGTCACGTGATACCACTACACTACCGACGCGGGCTTGCGATTGCGTCCTTCCGAACGCATTCCTACGTACTGCCGGTGTACTAAAAACACTTTCGAATCCACCTAGATTCGGGAAGCCATAACACGATTCAACCCGCGATTTCTCGACGCTCGGGGCGTGAGAACCCGCCCCACGACCGAACGAGAAAGAACATCCTTTTAAGGACCAAGCAGAAAAGATTCGCTACAGTCTAGTGACGGGGCGTCGAAGCGTCACGGGATGACTGTCAGCGTACTCGTGCCGTCTTCCCTCGTCCGGGAAGCCGAGGACAAACGTGAGGCAACTCGCAAAATCGGCTACGTCGCCCGCGCGGCGACGGTCTTCCGGGCAGACCGCCTCGGGGTCTTTCCAGACCCCGACGGCGAACGGAACTGGGGAGGCGGATTCGTAAGCACCGTGTTGGAATACGCCGCGACACCGCCCTACCTTCGAAAGGAGGTATTCGGGAAGCGCGACGAATTAGAGTACGCGGGCGTCCTCCCGCCGCTCCGCGCTCCCTCACAGACCGGCTCCGAATCCGAGGGTTCGGGGTCGTTAAGACAGGGAATCGTGACCGAGGTCGGACCTGAAGGGCGCGTTCGGGTCAATTGCGGACTGCAACACCCGATTTCGCTCGTCGTGCCTCCGAAAATGGAGGTCGCCGAGGGGAAGCGCGTAACCGTCAGGATCTCTTCGCGAAGTCCGGTCCGTGCGAAACTGGTGGACGAACCCCAGTCGGGGTTCACAGTGACGCGCACGGACCTTCCGACAGCCCTCGACCGCGACGACGCGGGCGTTCGCATAGCGACGTCCCGCCACGGGGTCGAGTTGACGACCGGGCGGCTGACTGAACTGGTCGGCCGCACCCGACAGGACGGAATGACCGTCGTGTTCGGCTCTCCCGGACGCGGGCTGCCGGAGATACTCGACCTCCCGACTGACTCACTCGCCGCCGATTGGCCGAGCGAGAAGTCGGGGGACGAGGCGGACGCGAAATCCAACGTCGAATCCGGCGCACCCGGCCGGTTTGACCTCTGGCTGAACGCGATCCCGAATCAAGGCAGTCAAGTGGTGCGAACTGAAGAAGCGATGTTCGCAACGCTCGCCTGCCTGAACCTCAAAGAGAAGTGATACGATGCCTCAAGCAAGCAGACCACGCAAAGGTTCGTTAGGGTTTGGCCCTCGAACGCGTGCGGCCAGCGAGGTCCCGCGTTTCAACTCGTGGCCCGAAGGAGACGGCAATCCGTCCCTTCAGGGCTTCGCGGGTTACAAGGCCGGCATGACCCACGTCGTGATGGTCAACGACGAATCCAACTCCCCACGCGAGGGGATGGAGGAGTCCGTACCCGTCACCATCGTGGAGACGCCGCCGATGAGAGCTGTCGCTCTGCGAGCCTACGAAGATACGCCGTACGGGAAGAAGCCGCTGACGGAAGTGTGGGGTTCGGAGTTCCACGAGGAACTCTCGCGCACGCTCGACGTGCCCGAAGACCACGATGCCGACGCGGCGGAGAATGAACTGCGAGACGCGCTCGAAAACGGTGACGTCGCGGACCTCCGCGTCGTCACCCACACCGTCCCGAGCGACATCGCCAGCGTCCCGAAGAAGAAGCCCGACGTGATGGAGACTCGCGTCGGCGGTGGGTCGCTCGGCGACCGCGCCGACTTCGCGCTCGAACTGCTCGAAGACGGCGGCGAACACGAGATGAACGACGTGTTCCGCGCGGGCGAGTACATGGACGTGAGCGGCGTCACCAAAGGGAAAGGCACGCAAGGCCCCGTCAAGCGATGGGGCGTCCAGAAGCGGAAGGGCAAACACGCCCGTCAGGGTTGGCGGCGACGTATCGGCAACCTTGGCCCGTGGAACCCATCCCGCGTGCGCTCGACCGTTCCCCAGCAGGGTCAGACCGGCTACCACCAGCGAACCGAACTCAACAAGCGCCTCATCGACCTCGGTGAGGGCGACGACATCAACGTCGATGGCGGCTTCGTCAACTACGGCGAAGTCTCCGGCCAGTACTCGCTGGTCAAAGGTTCGCTCCCCGGTCCCGACAAGCGACTCCTGCGTTTCCGACCGGCCATTCGACCGAACGACCAACCACGCCTCGACCCCGAGGTACGCTACGTCAGTAGCCAATCCAATCAGGGATAACACATGCAAGCAACAATCCGAAACCTCGACGGCGAGGAAGACGGCTCCGTGGACCTGCCGGACGTGTTCGCAGAAACCGTCCGGCCGGACCTCATCAAGCGAGCAGTCCTCGCCGCGCAGGCAAACCGTAAGCAGGACTACGGCGCTGACGACTACGCTGGCATGCGAACGTCGGCAGAGTCGCCCGGCAGCGGCCGGGGCATGGCCCACGTCCCCCGAACGAACGGTCAGGCGGCACGAGTGCCCCAGGCCGTCGGGGGCCGCAAGGCCCACCCGCCGAAAGAAGAGAAGGACCGAACGCTCGACATCAACACGAAAGAGCGAAAGAAGGCGATCCGAAGCGCCATCGCAGCGACGACGGACGCCGAACTCGTCGCAGACCGCGGTCACCGCTTCGACGACGACCTCGAACTCCCGCTCGTCGTGAGCGACGACTTCGAGGACCTCGTCAAGACGAAGGAGGTCGTCTCCTTCCTCGAAGCAGTCGGCGTGTCTGACGACATCCAGCGCGCGGAGGACAACAAGTCCATCCGCGCCGGGCAGGGTAAACTCCGTGGCCGCAAGTACCGGACGCCGAAGTCCGTGCTGTTCGTCACGAGCGAGGAACCCTCGAAGGCCGCCCGCAACCTCGCGGGTGCCGACGTGGCGACCGCCGCAGAGGTCAACGCGGAGGACCTCGCGCCCGGTGCCCACCCCGGCCGACTCACCGTCTGGACCGAGAGTGCTCTCGAAGAGGTGAGCGACCGATGAGCGGAATCATCGAGTACCCGTGGGTGACCGAGAAAGCGATGAACGAGATGGACTTCCAGAACAAGCTCCAGTTCATCGTCCACTTGGACGCCAACAAGCCCGAGATTCAAGACGCAATCGAGAACCAGTACGACGTCACCATCGAGAAGATCAACACGCAGGTCACGATGAAGGGCACGAAGAAGGCCACGGTGACGCTCTCCGAGGACGACGACGCACAGGAAGTCGCGTCCAGAATCGGGGTGTTCTGACACATGGGACGACGAATTCAAGGACAGCGACGTGGTCGCGGTAGCTCGACGTTCCGCGCTCCGTCGCACCGATACAAGGCGGACCTCACGCACAAGAAACCCGAAGACGTCGATACTGTCAGCGGGACGGTCGTCGATATCGAGCACGACCCCGCGCGTAGCGCGCCGGTCGCCGCCGTCGAGTTCGAGGACGGCGACCAGCGACTCATCCTCGTCGCCGAGGGTGTCGGGGTCGGCGAAGAGATTCAGCTCGGCGTCAGTGCCGAGATAAAAGAGGGTAACACCTTGCCGCTGGCCGAAATCCCGGAAGGGGTTCCGGTCTGCAACGTCGAGCGCCAGTCTGGCGACGGCGGCAAGTTCGCCCGTGCGTCGGGCGTCAGTGCGAACCTCATCACGCACGACCGCGATGCTGCGGTCGTCGAACTCCCCAGCGGCGAAGTCAAGCGACTCTCGCCGGACTGCCGTGCCACTATCGGCGTCGTCGCCGGTGGCGGTCGAACGGAGAAGCCGATGGTCAAGGCAGGGAACAAGCACCACAAGATGAAAGCGCGCGGCACGAAGTGGCCGAACGTTCGTGGCGTCGCGATGAACGCGGTGGACCACCCGTTCGGTGGCGGTGGCCGCCAGCACCCCGGCCGTCCGAAGTCCGTCTCGCGGGACGCCCCGCCGGGCCGGAAGGTCGGTGACATCTCGTCCCGCCGAACGGGACGGGGAGGTAACTAACCCATGAGCGGAAACGAATACCGAACCGGCCGCGAAGGTGAGTTCACCTTCCGTGGCTACGACCTCGACGAACTGCAGGACATGAGCCTGGACGAAGTCGCGGAACTGCTTCCCGCACGACAGCGGCGAACCATCGAACGCGGCCTCTCCACAGAACAGGAGAAGCTGCTTGAGGACGCCCGAGAGGCGACCGAGGAAGGGTCGGCCAACGACCCGATTCGAACGCACCTGCGCAACATGCCGATTCTGCCGGAGTTCGTAGACAAGACGTTCGCCGTCTACAACGGCGAGAGCTTCGAGCGCGTGCGAGTCGAACCGGAGATGCTCGGCCACTACCTCGGCGAGTTCCAGCTGACCCGCAAGTCGGTTGAACACGGGCAGGCCGGTATCGGTGCGACCCGGTCCTCGAAGTTCGTGCCACTCAAGTAAACCATGGGAATCAGCTACAGCGTCGATGCCGACCCGGACACCACGGCCAAGGGTATGCTCCGGGAGCGGCACATGAGCCACAAGCACAGCAAAGCCATCGCCCGCGAAATCAAGGGCAAGACCGCGGCGGACGCCCAGTCGTACCTGCAACAGGTCATCGACGGCGAACGCTCGGTCCCGTTCAAACAGCACAACAGCGGTGTCGGTCATCGGAGCGACATCGACGGTTGGGACGCCGGGCGATACCCCGAGAAAGCCAGCGAGGCGTTCCTCGACCTCATCGAGAACGTCGTCAACAACGCAGACGAGCAGGGCTTCGACGGCGAATCGATGGAAATCATGCACGTCGCCGCCCACAAAATCGGCGAAGTGCAGGGGCGCAAGCCCCGCGCGATGGGTCGTGCGTCTGCGTGGAATACCCCCGAGGTAGACGTCGAACTCATCCTGAAGGAGGTTGACGAATAATGGCAGACGAACACGAGTTCATCGAAGACGGCCTGCAACGGTCGCAGATAGACGAGTACTTCGCCGACGAACTCGGCCGCGCAGGCTACGGCGGCATGGACGTCGCCAAGACGCCGATGGGCACCCAAATCGTGCTCAAGGCCGAGAAACCCGGCATGGTCATCGGCAAGGGCGGGAAGAACATCCGGAAGATTACCACCCAGCTCGAAGAGCGGTTCGACCTCGAAGACCCGCAAATCGACGTCCAAGAGGTGGACGAGCCGGACCTGAACGCCCGCATCGTCGCGGACCGACTGGCCAACGCACTGGAGCGTGGCTGGTACTTCCGCAAGGCGGGTCACACGACCATCGACCGAATCATGGATTCGGGCGCGCTGGGCGCGGAGATCGTCCTGTCCGGCAAGGTCACGGGCGCTCGCTCGCGCGTAGAGAAGTTCAACCGCGGCTACATCAAGCACAACGGCGAACCCGCCGAGGACATCGTTGACCACGGTCAGGGCGTCGCAGTGATGAAGCTCGGTACCATCGGCGTAGACGTCAAAATCATCCCGCCGGGAGCCAACCTCCCCGACGACTTCGAAATCGAGGAGGGCGCGAGCCCCGAAGAACTCGTCCCGGAGGCCGTCGAGGCCAACGAGGAAGGTCTCGAAGAGCTCCTCGACGAGCCAACTGACGAGGAACTCGAAGAGCTTCGTACCGAGGAAGATGCCGAAGCGGAATCGGCCGAACCCGGTGCCGAAGAGGTAGACGAGGACGTCGTCGAGGAAGTCATCGAGGACGAGACCGAGACGGCCGAGGAGGACTCGGACACGTCGGTCGAAGAAGAACTGGACGAACTCGAAGAAGAGGTCGAACAGGAAGCCGAAGAACTCCTCGACGAAATGGACGACGAGTCCGAGGAGAGTGAGGAATAATGGCGATCCTGCACACCGAAGAGATTCGAGACATGACCCCCGCCGAGCGGGAGGCCGAACTCGAAGACCTCGAAAACGAACTGCTGAACGCGAAGGCCGTCAAGGCCGCCGGTGGTGCCCCCGAGGACCCCGGTCGCTTCAGCGAACTGCGTCGCACCATCGCGCGAATCAAGACGATTCAGCGCGAGGAAGGCGACCTCAGCGACGAAGAATAACCACACGACAATGCCACTCACACCCGAGACGCTGACGCGACACGAACTCAACGGACTGCCCGTCCGCGTCGTCGCGGCGACCAACGACACCCTCGTCGGAATCGAGGGAACGGTCGTCGCGGAGACGCAGGGCACGTTGAGTGTCGCGTCTGCCGACCGGGTGCGACAGGTGCCAAAGCGGGGCGCAACCTTCGAGTTCGCGCTTACAGATGAAGCTGCCGACTCGGCCAACGAGTCGGGGACTGCGTCCAAACTTGGGTCGGAAACTGCCGGAGTCCGCTCCGGTCAGTCTGGTCTTTGCGAGGGCGTGGCCTACGTTACGGTGGATGGCGGGCGTCTGCTCTCGCGCCCCGCACTGCGCACCGAAACTAACGGTGAATCACGATGGCGATAGGACTGAACGTAGAAGAACCGGAGGAGACCTGCTCCGACGAGAACTGCCCGTTCCACGGAACGCTTTCCGTGCGCGGTCAGACGCTCGAAGGTGAAGTCGCCTCCACAGACATGGACAAGACCGTGATCGTCGAACGCGAATACGACGTTCCGGTTCCGAAGTACGACCGATTCATGAAACGTCGGTCGCGCGTCCCGGCACACGCGCCGGAATGCCTGGAACTGGAAGTCGGCGACACGGTTCGTATCGCAGAGACAAGACCGCTTTCGAAGACCAAGAGCCACGTCGTCGTCGAGACGACGGCGGCCGGAGGTGACGACTGATGGAAGCACTCAAAGCTGACGTGACGCAGGGCCTCGAAAAAGGCTCCCTGCTGAACTGTGCCGACAACACCGGCGCACGAGAAGTCAAGGTCATCAGCGTCTCCGGCTACTCTGGCACGAAAAGTCGCCACCCGCTCGCGGGCATCGGCGACAAGGTGACGGTGTCGGTGACGAAGGGTACCCCCGAAATGCGTCGGCAGGTACTCGAAGCCGTCATCGTCCGCCAGCGAAAATCCATCCGTCGTCCCGACGGTCAGCGCGTCAAGTTCGAAGACAACGCTGCCGTCATCATCGACGAGATGGAGGAACCGCGCGGGACCGAAATCAAGGGTCCCATCGCGCGGGAGGTCGCAGAGCGGTTCGGAAGTATCGCGAGTACCGCGACGATGATAGTATGACTGAACAACCGAGCAAACAGCGAAACCAGAAATCGAACGCCTCGCTCCACGAGCGGCACAAGCAGGTCAGTTCGACGCTTTCCGACGACCTCCGCGAGGAGTACGACCAGCGGAGCGTCCGCGTCAACGCGGGCGACACCGTCGAAATCCTTCGCGGCGACTTCGCAGGCGAAGAAGCCGAAGTCGAGAGCGTTGACCTGCGTGACGAGGTCGTGTTCGTCGAAGATGTCACCGTCGAGAAAGCAGACGGCGAAGAAGTGCTTCGCCCGCTCGACGCGAGCAACCTTCGCGTGACCGAACTCGACCTCGAAGACGACCGCCGCGAGGCGCGACTTGAGGGTGAGAACGAATGAGCAACCACCAGAAACGACTCTCCGTACCGAAATCTTGGCCGGTCGCACGGAAGACCGAGACCTTCACCGTGAAGGCCGACGCGGGCCCCCACGGCGAAGACGGCGTCCCCCTCCTCATCGTCCTTCGGGACGTGCTGGGGTACGTCCAGTCGAAGAAGGAAGCACGCTACGCTCTCGACGAGGGTAACGTGCTGGTCAACGGCGTCGAAGGCGTCTCCGAGTCCCGACCCATCGGGATGTTCGACATTCTCGCGTTCACCGAACGCGAGGAGTACTACCGCGTCTTCCCCGACGAGGGCGGTCGGCTCGCGCTGACCCCCGTCGATGCAGACGCCGCCGGTAGCAAACTGGCCAAGATCGAGAACAAGACGCTGGTCGAAGGCGGCCAGACGCAACTCAACCTCCACGACGGCCAGAACCTGGTCATCGAGGACGGAAGCGAGTACGACACGAAAGACTCCATCGTCGTCAGCAACGACGACGACGAAATCGTCGCCCACTTCCCGTACGAAGAGGGCAGCCTCGTGACCGCCGTCCGCGGTTCCCACGCGGGCGACATCGGTGAAGTCACCGACATTCAGGTCACGCCAGGCAGCGGTTCGAACAACGTCGTCGTCGAGACCGACGACGACACGTTCGAGACCGTCGAGGAGTACGTCGTCGTCATCGACGAGAACTTCACAGGTGATGACGAATGAGCGAAGCAGAAGCTGACTTCCACGAGATGCGCGAACCCACCATCGAGAAGGTCGTCGTCCACATGGGCGTCGGCGAGGGTGGCCGCGAACTCGCGAACGCAGAGGACATCCTCGAAAGCGTGACCGGACAGCAGAGCGTCCGCACGCTGTCGAAGTCCACGAAGCCGGAGTTCGGCATCCGTCAGGGCGACCCCATCGGTGCGAAGGTCACCCTGCGCGACGAGGACGCCGAGGAGTTCCTCCAGACTGCACTGTCGGTCGCCGACGTGTCGGCTAAGCAGTTCGACGAGACGGGTAACTTCAGCTTCGGCGTCGAGGAACACACGGAGTTCCCGAGCCAGGAGTACGACCCGAACATCGGTATCTACGGGCTGGACGTCACCGTCAACCTCGTCCGCCCCGGCTACCGTATCTCGAAGCGCGATAAGGTGACGCGACAGGTTCCGTCGGGTCATAAGCTGAACGCCGAGGACGCCATCGCGTTCCTCGAAGCGAACTTCGACGTGGAGGTCAACGAATGAGCGAGAGCGAAAACGAGAGCGAAGCGACTGGCGAGCACGCCGCCAAGCGCACTGGCCAATTCGAAGAGTGCCAGCGCTGTGGCCGCAAACAGGGGCTCGTCGGCAAGTACGACATCAACCTCTGTCGCCAGTGCTTCCGAGAAATCGCCCGCAGCATGGGCTTCAAGAAGTATCGATAACTATGGCAGGAAACGATCCGCTGTCCAACGCGCTGTCGGGCATCGACAACGCCGAGAGCGTCGGACACCTGGACCACACGGTACAACCCGCCTCGAACGAAATCGGCAGCGTACTCGAAGTCTTCTACGACCGAGGGTACATCGACGGCTTCGAGTTCGTCGACGACGGCAAAGCTGGCGAGTTCGAGGTCGAACTGAAGGGCGCGATAAACGACTGTGGCGCCGTCAAGCCCCGCTACTCTGCGGGTGCCGACGACTTCGAGAAGTGGGAGAAGCGATTCCTCCCGGCCCGCGACTACGGGGCACTCGTCGTCACGACCAGCCACGGCGTCATGAGCCACTACGAAGCCCGCGACCAGGGCGTCGGTGGCCAAGTCATCGCGTACGTCTACTAGAACAATGGCACGAACAGAACTACAGATTCCGGACGACGTAAGCGCCGAGGTAGACCACCTCGACTTGACCGTCGAAGGGCCGAACGGAAGCGTCACGCGACGACTCTGGTACCCCGACGTGTCGGTGAGTGTGGACGACGGCGTTATCGTCATCGAGAGCGACGTCGAGGACGCCAAGACGAACGCGACCATCGGGACGTTCGAAAGTCACATTTCGAACATGTTCCACGGCGTGACCGAGGGCTGGGAGTACACGATGGAAGTCTTCTACTCTCACTTCCCGATGCAGGTCCGCGCCGAGGGCGACGAAGTCGTCATCGAGAACTTCCTCGGTGAGAAGGCGGCTCGACGTACCAACATCCACGGTGACACCGACGTCAACGTGGACGACGAAACGCTGCACCTGAGCGGACCCAACATCGAAGACGTCGGCCAGACGGCCGCCGACATCGAGCAGTTGACCCGCGTCAGTGGCAAGGACACGCGCGTCTTCCAGGACGGCGTGTACATCACCGAGAAACCCTCGACGGGAGGTGCCTAACGCATGGCAGACGAACCACAGGAACTCGAAGACATCAGCGGCGTCGGCGCGAGCAAGGCCGACGCACTGCGAGACGCCGGATTCGAGTCCGTCGAAGACGTCGCCGCCGCCGACCAAGACGACCTCGCGGACGTCGAAGGTATCGGCAACGCGCTCGCCGCGCGTATCAAGGCCGACGTCGGTGGACTCGAAGTCGAAGAGGACACCGAGGCAGAAATCGAAGAGGACGAGACGGAAGAGGCCGAGGAAGAACCGGCCGAAGACGTCGAGACCGAACTCCAGCCACGCGGGCTGGTCGAGAAGACGCCGGACCTCTCGGAGAACGAAGAGCGCCTGCTCAACGAGCGAAAGCGCGTGGGCAAGCCGCAGTTCAACCGGCAGGACTACCACAAGAAGAAGCGCACGCCGACCTCGTGGCGACGCCCCCGCGGCAAGCTGAGCAAGCAGCGCCGTGGCATCAAGGGCAAAGGCCCGAAGGTCGAGGCTGGCTTCCGAACGCCGACCGAGGTGCGCGGCAAGCACCCGAGCGGCTTCGAAGAAGTGTACGTCCACAATGTGGACGACCTCGAAGGCGTCGATGGCGACACGGAAGCGGTCCGCATCGCCTCGAAAGTCGGCTCTCGTAAGCGCGAGCGCATCGAAGAGGAAGCAGAAGAGCGCGACATTCGCGTTCTCAACCCGACCTACGTCGAAGTGGAGGTTGACCAATGAGCGACCTATCTGCACAGAAGCGACTCGCTGCCGACGTGTTGGACGTCGGGCAGAACCGCGTCTGGTTCGACCCAGAAGCGCAGGGGTCCATCGTGGAAGCGATTACCCGCGAGGACATCCGCGAACTCGTAGACGAAGGGTCGATCAAGGCCAAGGACAAGAAGGGCAACTCCCGAGGCCGCGCACGCGAGCGGCAGGCGAAGCGGGACTACGGTCACCAGACCGGCCCCGGTTCGCGCCGCGGCAAAGCGGGCGGCCGACAGGACAAGAAAGAACAGTGGGAAAAGACGATCCGAGCACAGCGGCGGAAGCTCAAGGAACTCCGCGCCGAAGGCGAAATCACGAGTTCGCAGTACCGCGACCTCTACGACAAGGCCAAGGGTGGAGAGTTCCGCAGCGTCCGCTACCTGCTCAACTACATCGAGAGTAACTACTAACAATGGCAACAGGACCACGATACACGGTGCCGATGCGACGTCGGCGCGAGGTCCGGACTGACTACCATCAGAGGTTGCGCCTGCTGAAATCGGGCAAGCCGCGTCTGGTCGCTCGCAAGAGCAACCAGCACACCAGGGCGCAGCTGGTCACGATGGCCCCCGACGGTGACGACACGGTCGCGGCCGCGTACTCCGGAGACCTCGAAGAGTATGGCTGGGAAGCCCCGACGGGCAACCTGCCGAGCGCGTACCTGACCGGCCTCCTGCTCGGTCAACGCGCACTCGACGCCGGATACGAGGAAGCAGTCCTCGACATCGGCCTGAACACCGCAACGCCCGGTAGCAAGGTGTTCGCAGTACAGGAAGGCGCAATCGACGCTGGCCTCGAAATTCCGCACAACGACAGCGTGCTCGCAGACTGGTCGCGCAACCGCGGCGAGCACATCGCCGAGTACGCAGAACAGCTCGACGAGTCGCTGTACAGCGGAGACTTCGACGCCACCGAACTACCCGAGCACTTCGACGAAGTGCGAGAGAACCTCATGGAGGACTAACGTATGTGTGCAAATCATAACGGCTGGGAACCCCAGACCCGTCTCGGCCGCAAGGTCGCCGAGGGCGAAATCGACACGATGGAAGACGCCCTCAACTCCGGACTCCCGCTGAAGGAGCCGGAACTCGTCGATCAACTCCTTCCGGGAATTGAAGACGAAGTGCTGGACATCAACATGGTCCAGCGCATGACCGACTCCGGCCGCCGCGTGAAGTTCCGCTGCGTCGTCGCCATCGGCAACCGCGACGGTTACGTCGGCTACGCCGAAGGCCGCGACGACCAAGTTGGCGGGGCGATTCAGAAGGCTATCGACATCGCCAAGCTCAACATGATCAGCGTGAACCGCGGCAGTGGGTCGTGGGAAGACCGAAGCGAACGACCGCACTCGCTGGCCCGCAAGACCGAAGGCAAGGCTGGCAGTGTCGAAGTCGAACTGATTCCGGCACCGACCGGCCTCGGTCTCGCGGCGACCGACACCGTCCGCAAGATTCTGGAACTGGGCGGCGTCGAAAACGCTTGGACCAAGAGCCACGGCAACACCCGGACCACGCTCAACCTCGCCAAGGCGACGTACAACGCCTTGGACAACGCCGCACAGGCGCGTGGCCCGCGTAGCCAGCGACTCGACCCCGAGGAGGTGGCCGACTGATGAAGGCAGTCGTCCAACTTCGCGGCGAGGTCGATATGGCTCAGACGACCAAGGACACCTTGGAGATGCTCAACATCCACAAGGTCAATCACTGCGCGCTGGTCCCCGACGAGGATACCTACCGCGGAATGATTACCAAGGTCAACGACTACACCGCCTACGGCGAGCCGAGCCAGGACGTACTGGAGACGCTCGTCGCAAAGCGTGCCGAACCGCTCGAAGGCTCGGAGAACGTGGACGACGAGTGGGTCGCGGACAACACCGACTACGACGACATCGCCGACCTCGCGTCGGCACTACTCGACGAGGAGACGACGCTGCGCGAGCAGGGTCTCTCCCCGGTGCTGCGACTTCACCCGCCACGTGGCGGCCACGACGGACAGAAACACCCCGTCCAAGAGGGTGGCGAAATCGGTAAGCACGACACCGAGCAAATCGATTCGCTCCTGAAGGCGATGCGATAACCATGACGGACAAGAAACGACGACAGCGCGGCTCTCGCACGCACGGCGGCGGTAGTCACAAGAACCGGCGCGGTGCCGGTCACCGCGGCGGTCGCGGACGCGCGGGACGCGCCAAACACGAGTTCCACAACTACGAACCGCTGGGCAAACACGGGTTCAAGCGCCCGGAGAAGGTGCAGGACGAAGTCCTGACCGTCGATCTCCAGAAGCTCGACGAGGACGCGGCACTGTACGCCGCAGACGACCTCGCCGAGGAGACCGACGGCGGCTACCGAATCGACGTACGCGAAATCGTCGAGGACGCCTGGGACGCCGACGCCGTGAAGGTTCTCGGCGCGAACCAACTCCACAACGAACTCGAAATCGTCGCGGACGCCTTCTCGGCCAGCGCGGTCGAGGTACTCGAAGAGAACGGCGGCGAAGCCGTCCTCAGCGAGCGCGGTGAGGAAGCAGCAGAAGACGACGAAGACGACTCGGACGACGAGGAGTAACGCGGTCTTTTCGTTTTCCGTTTCTTTTTCTGTGGGTAGCTGCGGTGCTGTCGATTGTTTCGTGTGGCCGCTGTTGGCACAGCAATTCGCTTGCCGTTCACTCACTTCGCACGGCCGACACGGCAATCAAAGCGAAGCACCTACAAGCCCCCAAGCGATGAGTTGGGATATATGAGTTGGAAAGAGGCTGCAGAACCAGTCCTCACGCGGATGCCGTCCGTACGGCGTCCGGAGGGCCACGTCCCCTTCAAGCGCAAGCTCGGGTGGACGGCAGGCGTGCTGGTTCTGTATTTCTTCCTGACGAACGTGTACTTGTACGGAGCCGCGCAAGGTTCCGACCTATTCGGCCAGTTCCGCTCGCTGTTAGCGGGTGGCCAAGGGACAGTTCTACAGCTCGGTATCGGTCCAATCGTCACCGCGAGCATCGTTCTCCAGTTGCTCGGCGGTGCCGACCTCTTGGGTCTCGACACCGACGACCCCCGCGACCAGATTCTCTATCAGGGCCTGCAGAAGGTGCTGGTCGTGTTCATGATCTTCCTGACCGGCCTGCCGATGGTGTTCGCTGGCAGTTTCCTGCCACCTAGCCAGGCGTTAGCCGCGACGTTCCCCGGCGGCACGATGGGCGTCAAGTGGCTCATCTTCGCGCAAATCGCCGTCGGCGGGATTCTCGTCCTGTTCATGGACGAAATCGTCAGCAAGTGGGGCGTCGGCTCCGGTATCGGCCTGTTCATTATCGCAGGCGTGAGCCAGAAACTAATCGGTGGTCTCTTCGCGTGGCCCAGCCTTGACGGACCGACCGGCCTCATCCCGACGTGGATCGGTATCATCACCGGTAGTGCCGAGAACGTGCCGTCGCTGCTGACCGGCAGTGGCATCCAGTACTTGGTGACTGGACCCGGAGACATCCTCGCGCTCGTCACGACGGTGCTCATCTTCGCCATCGTCGTCTACGCAGAGAGCGTTCGGGTGGAGATTCCACTCAGCCACGCCCGAGTCAAAGGCGCTCGTGGTCGCTTCCCCGTGAAGCTCATCTACGCGAGCGTCCTGCCGATGATTCTCGTGCGCGCACTGCAAGCGAACCTCCAGTTCCTCGGGCGCATCCTCTACAGCCAGCTCGGGCCGGCTACGATGCCGAACTGGTTAGGGACGTACACGGACGGGACACCCACGGGTGGGCTGTTCTACTACCTCGCGCCGATTCAGTCGCCCCAGCAGTGGATGTGGTGGCTCGCAGGCACCGGTAACGAACCCTGGCAGATCATCATCCGCGTGCTGGTTGACCTGACTTTCATGGTCATCGGCGGTGCCATCTTCGCCATCTTCTGGGTCGAGACGACCGACATGGGTCCGGAAGCAACCGCCGAGCAGATTCAGAACTCCGGGATGCAGATTCCCGGCTTCCGCCAGAACACGGGCGTCATCGAGAAGGTTATGGAACGCTACATCCCGCAAGTGACCGTCATCGGCGGCGCGCTTGTCGGCCTGCTCGCCGTCGCGGCGAACATGCTTGGCACCATCGGGAACGTCACCGGGACCGGTCTCCTGCTGACCGTCTCCATCACGTACAAGCTCTACGAGGAAATCGCAGAAGAGCAACTGATGGAGATGCACCCGATGATGCGCGAGATGTTCGGCGGATAACACCGAATATCTGACTAGCTTTTTACCGGCGTTCTCTTCCACTGTCGAGCAACTGCCATCTACACTTGCGCGCGCCGACTCCCGGAGGTGGTCGGCGTGACGCACGTCGAGACCGCACCGCACGAGTGTGCGGGTAACCTCATCTTCTGCGACCACGGCCTGAGTCCGTATTGGGCCTTTGGTAAGTTACTGGTGGATCGTTTCGATGGAGAGAGCGACGAAATTGAAACCGAAGTCAACGGCGAGACTTGGGCAGTTACGACCCAGGGTCACAGAGGTGGGATTGCCCCGCGACCGCAAGACGATATCGGTGGAGACCGATTGTACGAATATCGGGTCCATGCAGAAGGACGAGGCGAGCGAAAAGCGAATTTCCACATTCGACCACGGTTTCCGAATATGCGCAAGGCTGATGACGGAAGCCGAATACCATCGCCATTTGACCATATCGCGGAGAACGAAGGTATAAACGCTCGCTTCAGTGGTTCGAACTTGGAGCCACACGAGTACCGGGTGCTTCTTCCGAAACTCGTACAGGCACTCGCACGGGAGGGTGCCATGCTCGTCAACTCCGACTATTTCCGGGGTGACGTTCACGAGATGAGCAATATCACGACCTACGAACGATACGTCCGTATTCGGCGGTCGATGAGTTCGAAAGTCGTCGGGGCTGCCGGGATTCTCCAACGGTTACTCCAGCTGTGCGCGAACGAGCGCGGCAGCAAGTTCGAGTACAAAGTCGACAACGAGGAGATCGTTGGCAAGAACCACCGAGCGGTGCTTCCGAAACAAGACGCGAAACGACTAGTCTCCGGTCACCGCTACGGCAAGCAAATCAAGCACTATCACCCAAAGTACGTCCGAGAGAGTAACGAAAGCGACCCCCTATACCATCCGAAGATAGGGGTGCTGTTGAAGAAGTCGCTGACCGGTCACGCCTTCGATTGGGACCGACGTCGAGAAGTTCGGAGAGAGATCGACGAGACGCTCATCAATCTGCTCTATTGGGCCGACGTGCCGATTCGTGCGGACCAAACGACCTACGTCCCGGACGACCACTTCGAAGCGCGTGAGGCGGAGCGTACGGTCGGTCTCGAAGCAGACCCGACACCACAGATGGAGGCCAACCAGGAGACGCTGTTAGTGACTACCCTTCGTGATTTGCGCGATAGCGGGTTCGAAGTACTCGAGTCCCTCGTCGAAGATGGCGAACATCAGCATCCGCAAGAGTTAGCAGAGAATACGGGATGGGCAATCAGCACAATATACCGGGCGCTGGAACACCTCAATGGAATCGTCCAAAACGATGGGGCGGACGTAAGCTTCGCGAGTCGCAAGTTTCAGCAAGAAATCGCGGGTATCGTCGAGCAGACCGAACACCAAATCGAGAATGCGGCCGACCGAGCAGCCAAGATACTCAACCTAAACATTCGCGACGCGGCATCTAGCGCGTGGCAGTTGTGGTGCAACAAGTACGCGGCCAGACTCACCGACGTTCCCGACGACGGGAAGATGACGTTGCGAATCGACACTGTGCTCTCGAAACTAAAGAGTGCTCCGCAGCCCTACGTTGACGACGTATTGGACGAGGGACTAATGGCGTGGCGTAAACAAGGGCGGAACCCACGCGAACTGCGCAAATCGATTGTCAAGTGGTACGATTCCTCCGGTGATCTGCATGAAGGGACAGTAGCGGCGACCCTCCAGTAGCGGGTGACCGGATAGTGGCAACACTGTAACGCCCGCCGAGAAAGCAGCAAATTTTGCTGGTACTCTGCCGGATGAAGTTCTCACGTTGTATTTTCAGGTACTTACTACTGGATAGAATCGAGTCTATTTCCTTTGGTTTTCCCATGCAGTGGGAGACACCCCTTAGGGAGTGTGCCTAAGGGCACAAGGAAAAGAAAATACCTTCCGCCTTCCGCATTTCAGCGGAAACAGCGGAACGGGTGGTTGGACGGTTTCCCGTTAGCGGACTAGATTGATTGTTTCTGGAGTGAGTAATCGATGGATTTCTTCGGGATTCAACGATTGAGGGTCATTCCACTGATCGCAACCATACTGGTAGACACAGAGTGGACAACCACTCTCGCAGTCGCAGTCAAAGTGTTCTTTGACAAGTTCCATGGCGTCGTTGAACTGTGGATATTCCCCGTCGTCTTCTTCGACCAAGATCCGTGAAATTTCGGCCCCACCTTCCTGCGAGTCGAAGACGTAGACCGCTTCGTCTTCGACACTTTCGCTGACTTCTCGAACGTCTACGCCACCGAGATACTGAAGGCTCACTCGAAGACCATGTGCGAAGGTGTGTTCCGATATTTCGGAATTCAGTGAGACTTCCAAGCCTTCGGTGGTATACTGGTGACCGAGGCGGACGAACTCGGAGCAATTTTCGTAGCCATCCGGTTCGTGGTTCGAGTCGACGGTACATCTTGCGGAGTCCTCATCCCGCACGATCATGCCGGGACAGTTCTCAACCCCACAGCGTTCGAACAACGACTCTTGTGGGTCAACTGTTCCATTCGTGTATCGTGCCCGATACCCTGTCGCGTGTACGAGAACTTCCAATGTGCCATACCGAAGCGTACCGACTTCGTTCCCCTCGTGGTCTTCAAGGATGAATTCCTGTTCGGAGTCGAACGAGAGAATGCTCGTTTCTCGGTCGGCGTACGTACTCTGTACGTCTGCGTTGTCCTCAGAATAGATATCACGAGCGCTAAAGCCATCGTCGGTAGAAATGGCGAGGTCTTCGCGGTACGCTTCCACAGAATCCATCACCGCGAGACGGCGTCGCTTTGGTGCAACATCACGATCGCAGTTCTCACAACTGCTTTCTGGCTCGTTATAGCTGGCTCGACAAACTGGGCAAACGTACTCCACGTCGTAGTCAATATCTTCAGTCGCCGCAATCGTTTCTTCGAGCGTTTCCGAGGCGTAGTCGTCATAATCCACTCTCGAAACGACGTAGGTGTCTCCATTGTGGAGATACGCTGCTCCCGGATGGAGTTCGTTCATCGCCATTCGCATTTCCCGTCCCCCGTTTGCATCGCCAAGTCGTCGCCGTTCGTAGTTCTCACCGATCAGCGTAAGCCCGACCGAAGTCGAAATGTTCCGCATATTGAACGCATACTTGCTTTGCCTCGATCCGCGCAGGAAGTCGACGTAGCTATCGTTGCGGACTTCCGCGAGATGGTCCTGAATTACTTGCTGTCGATCACGGAGGCTCTCAAGCTCTGAACGGATGGCTGCAATCTCGTCATCGTTGGCGGCCCGACGCAGGTCTTTGTTCAGGTTGCGTTCCCGGACCGACAACTCGTCGAGAGTATCGTGTAGGTCGTCGGTATAGTTCCGATAGTGGTCGATGAACCGTTCCGAGAAATTCGTAATTGCGTCATCGATTAGGTGTCCATACTCGTCGAACGCAGATTCTATACGTCCAGTACACTCGTCCTGCGTGCAACGATCTTTCTCGTCAGGATCGTATTTTGCACCGCAGGAGACACAGAAGTCGTACTCTAAGAGACGCTTGAGATGTTTTCTGATTTCGCCTTCGTGGTCGTTAATGACCGTGGTAATGACCTGTAGCTTCGGATTCCGTGTTTCTAGTTGGAGTGTTCCGTTTTCTTGGACCATCAAATGCGTAAACTTGCTATACTGTTGGCCGTCTTCCCAACTTCGCATAAAGTTATCTCCGCCTTCTACCCGTGTCTGGTGTCCTTCGTGTTGAACATCCCAATTGATAGCAAAGTTCGCTGCGACGAAGTCGAGAATACCCCAACTGAGGGATACCCGGAGAACTTCTTCGTTATGCTCATTGAGCGGAACGTCCTTCGGGGAAGTCTCGATAAGATCCACCGGTTGTTCGTAATAGTAGTAGTCAATCGGGTTTCGTTGACTAACACTGTGGACGAGTGCAGCCTTTGACCGTCGGCCAGCGCGTCCGACTCGTTGGAGATAGGCATTCATGTTCGGCGGTGTACCAAACAGAAGAAGTGAGTCCAAGGCACCGATGTCGACTCCGACTTCCATCGTTGGTCCAGACGACAGGAAGTTGGGCTGCTTCCCTTCCTTGAACAGATACTCGATGTTCCGACGCTTCTGTTTCGGTGTCGTCCCGAGATACGTTTCACTTAATAGTAGCATCGGAGGAACATACCCGATTCGATAGGCACGATAGTTGAACCGGGGATGGTCCACGTTGCGTTGGTCGTCGAAGGTAGTTTCGAATGGGACACAACCGTCTTGGATCGCTCCGTATGCTGCCTCCAACGTGGAATATGTCGTCTGGTCGTGTGGGTCGTATCTGAGCGAGTCATCAGTGCCTGCAACCGTTACTTCTAGGACAGCAGGGTCAAACGAGACGTAGTTGTCCTCCGTCTCATAGTCCAATACAGCGCGTTCAGCGAGTGCGTCGACTGCGCGGGTGGTATTCGAGGCCCCGCTCTTTTCTCGTAGAGAATCGATTCCGATGCCGTTACCCTCTGCGACCAAAGTACGAATGACTGCTCGTTCGTCCTCGTCTAAGTCAGTAGTATCAGCCAACCGAACGTCGAGAACACCATCCCGTACAAGTGGTGGATCACGCTCATCAAACCGACCACTATACGTATGCGGGATAGTTCGTCGGAGAAGTCGATCTTGGATAGCTTCTTCGGGGTCCCATCGTCTACGTGCTCGTCCCTTGAGCTCTGCACGGAGAGATACACGTCCCCCAGAGACATCACGTACCGTCGAAAGCGTCTCCTCTAAATCATCGAGACGCTGGTTTGCTGTTTCAAGGACCGCTTCCAACGAGACCCAACTGTCCGAATCGCTATCGTAGTTGGAGACGACGCCGTCGTAGATGAGCTGATCGAGGATTGTCTCTGTCTCGGGGTCCTCGAAGTCACGCCCGAGTTCGTTCATATCCTTGTGCGAATCGGCAAAGGAGAGTATCTTCGCGGATTCGAAGTTCTCCTCCGCTGCAACGCTACGGAGGAGATATTGTGAAGTAGTAACGGCAAGGTTGTTAGGACTCCGCATGAGTTCGGAGTAACGTTGTCCGCGCCCGCTAATTGCGTACGATGTCCCGGAATGATAACACGGGACTCCTGTCCGAAAGTCCGTTGGACTCCGAAGCTCCCCGGTCGGATCGAACATCTGGTAATTACTGGGTTCGACTTCTCGCGTCGTGAGGTCTGGATTAGAACAGTTACAACTGTGTCCAGGAAGAGCCTCAGTATCGCAATTTTGGCACTCGTTCCGACGAAGTACTTCATAGAGTCCCGCTTGCGCGAACGTCCGGGAACCGCATTCACACTTCTGGGGCAGTTCCGATTCAAAGTAGAGTCGGTCGCACTCCTCTTTGCGACAGACCCACGGGAGAAGGTGTGTATTCTGTAGATTGGTTCCACATTCACACTCGATACCTTCCGAAGGAGCGTGATCGTAAGACCGCTCGCATGTCGTGCAGTCGACTTGCTCTTGACGAGTCTTCAGGCTCCGGTCCTTCGAGCCACAGTTTGAACAGTGATCGGCTATCGAGAATTCCCGCTCACAACTCGGGTTCGTACATAACGCGGTCTGACTATCGCTACGCACGGATGGAGAACTGCAAGTCGGACAGTCACGAATCGTCCCTCGTTTTTCGACGTTTCCACATTGTTCGCATTCTAGATACGGGCGAAACGTGACACGGAGCATGCTGACTTGCTCGTTTCGGACGCTAGAGCAGCGCTGACATTCACGAGAGTCCTGCTCGATTTTCCCGTGTTCGGTCGGCATGTATGGCTCGAGTTGGTCACATTGGGGACAGTACCAACTGATCAGTGATTCTTCATCGCAGTGGTTGCAGTAGGTCGACCGAGTGGTGAAATGTCCTCCGCACTCGACACACGTCTCTCTAGGTGAGCGATATACCGCGTGACAAGTTGCACAACCATAGAAACCGTCCATCGGCCAAGAAAATAGGTGGCTTCGGTTCTCGAGAAGTCCAGAGAATCCACCCAGAACGCGGAAATTATGAAGTAGCGTTTGGGATTGTTCCTCGTCTACTCCGTACTTCGTTTGAATATCTGTGAGCAACGCTTCTCGGGTTCGAGGCTCCTCTCGTAGACTCGTGTAGAGTTCTTGGATTACTTGGACTGAAGAGTTTCCAGGTTGATCTCTGGCCAGGAACTCGAAGAGGCGGTCGCTTACTGCATCTGCCAACTCGTTATTGCTGTAGGTCTCGTGCCCGTCAACGACAAATGTCTCGTCACCGAATGCCGACGGTGTTACAGTCGTATCTCGTCCCATCTCAACGAGTCCATCTTCGGTGATACGTGAATCCGTGAGTTCCTTTGGGACGGACTCGGGAGAATCGTATGACAAATCACGCGGATTCTCGCCGACGTGTTCGATGGTATCGACACCACTCACCTTACGGAAGAGTTCATCGTGGTTTCCGACCGTCGCACTACTAGCAATTACTTGGAGGTCGTCTTCACCAAATCGTGCTTCTCTGAGCGCACGGAGACGCTTAACGAGCATCGAGGTGTAGCTTCCAAATAGACCAGAGTAGGTGTGTACTTCGTCGAATACCAGAAAGTCTGGTTCGTAGATGAACGTCTCGTGCTCATCGGGTGCATTGGCATTAATCGCTTTCAGATTAATCGTGTCCGGGTTCGTAAGGACGATATCGACATCGCCGTGGCGTACGTCTTGCTTCGTTAGGTGGATGAATTCAAGCGGGACATCGTCTACGCATTGGGGCTTTTCCGGCTTCACCGTGAACCGGCCCTGATCCGGTTCGACACGGAGGCTCTTACCGCAGGAGCGGCACTTCTCTAAATCTTCGTTGTATCCGGGGCATTCGAAGTACTTGAATGACGATCGAAGGTATCCCTCTGCTCCACTTTCACTGGTATCTCGCGGTGTGTCACCATCATAGATTCCAACGGTGATTCGTTTTCGCTGGGGAAGGTGACGATTTATCTTGTAAAGATACTCGATGAGTCGTTTCAATTGGTCCTGAGCGAGTGCTTTCGTCGGATAGATGAGCATCGCTTTCACGCTCTCTCTATCGCAATCGTCGATTTCCCCTTCTCGAGCACGAAGAATATAGTCGAGAATTGGGATCAACCAAGCTTCGGTCTTACCTCGTCCAGTTGCAGCGGTAATCAGGGTGTTCTCTCCGTCTGCTATTGTCTTGGCACTGCGTTCTTGGAAGTCGTATAGCCGCTCGAATCCGAGTGACGAGAACGCATCTATGATTCGTGGATGGATGCCGAGGTCTGCTGCAAACGTTTCCCACGTTTGATCGCTCCAGTTCGGAATCTCAAGTGCTTGGAGGTACGGACCCTTCGATCCGACGAAGGGCTCGTCGGTATCCGTTTCTTCGAATCGTTGCTGGACGTTTTTAGCAGCTAATCCCAAATCGCCGACCAGATACGATTTATATGCTTCTTTTATTTCCTCGGCACGCTTGGTTGGGTCTTTCATTGTGTGTCAATCTCCAGTCTGATCGCAGATTCAAGTTCGTTTACGGCTTTCATTTCCTTAATCACGGAGACGGAAAGCTGATCGAGGCGTACGCTCCCATGGTCGGCGAACTGTTGGAGAGCCGCAACCGTTTCATCGCTCAAACCATGTTCACCTTGGAAGGAATCCCATCCGTGTTTCCCGGCGTTTTGTTCCCACTTACGTTGCAAGAGATTCCAACGAGAGGCGAGTGAAGACGGGTTTTTGTCTTCGTCCCAGATCTCTGAATCTAAGAATGATTCCATGTCGTCTAGGATACTGTCAAACCCGGTGCTACCGCCGTCAATTATCTGATTGAGATCCCGAGCAGACTCAATTTCGTCTTCCCAATACCGTTGATGTTCCCGAATCTCTTCGATTACCGTACTTCGTGCGTTCCGCACAATCTGACGGGCATCATCGACAGCCCATGTGAGACTAGATGTCTCACGGTCTTCTGCAGCGTCGAGAACATCTTCGTCGGATATCTCGGAATCATCCCGTGCTCGTCGTAGCGCTTGGTCTACCTCTTCATGACGCTCATCACCGAAGACATCGGTCAAGATTTTATCGTAGAAGAGCAGCGTACTGACTGCTGTGTCCAGGCTATCTAGTTCACGGCCTAGCTCTTGAATATTATCTCGAGCGCGATTGACTTTTGCTTCGATACTTTGCGCTTGCTCTGCTTGTTCGGCCTTCTTACCCAGTTGATTAACTTTCTCTTCAAGAGTATCGTCAAGTTGTGACTGAACCATTAGACGTCACCTCCGAGAGTCTGCTGAACAGCGTCGCGCTTCTCGCTAAACCCACTGAACTCTGAGGACTCACGAACTTGGTTGCGGAAACTCCCTACATCACGTGTCTTTGCCTCTTCGAGTTCTTCAATCATCTCTCCGAGCGCACTGTAGACGTCCCATGCCGAGTGCTCGTCGAGACTTTGTTGATACGTGTGGAGTAGGGCAATCAGCGAAATTGGACTCTTCACATCTGCATCCTCTATCGTATTGAGCGTCTTTCGAAACCCACCCAGATCTAAGTCGGCATTTTCGTCGTCTAACAGTCGACCGATCTCTCGCCATTTTTCGCGTTGCGTTACATCCAACGAGCCTAAACAACCCTCAAGTTCTGTATAGAAATCTCCGAGCTTCTGCGGATTGTGACCAATGTTGTGCAGTTCACGGTACTCTTCGAGAGATTCGTTTAACCCCTTGAGATCGACCTGTTGTTCGACTTTCTCTAACTCTCCAGCTAAATCCGACACATCTTCGATTATCGTCGAGAGCTTCTTCTCGGCATTTGTGTGAGAGGTGCCCAGGCGATAGGCGTCATCGAGACTATCGACACTGACCGTTGCCATTCTGCTAATATACTGATCCAGATTCTCAGAGACCCCTTCAACGGCCTCGGACAGTCTATCGTAGTCAACTACGTTCTCTTTCAGAAGGAAGAAACCCTGCGACAGCAGTCGGATATCTTTAGTGTGGTTCGCCACACGGTCAAACGCACCCTCGAAGCCCGAGGGTAAATTCAGGTCTACGTTAGAGTGGTGACTCAGTGGTGACGACTTTTGTAGCTCATAACTCTCGAATACGAGTTCACGGGTGATCTCTGTAGTCCCCTTTCCGATATTCATCACCAGGTAATGAGAGAGCACGATGAACTGTTCAACGGTCATCTCCTCAGGGAGACAATTTTCGATATCGTCTCGCATCCGATGACGGAAATCGACAACTTGATCGTCGGCCCAACCGCGAAGTCGATCGAAGTTCGCAGTATCTTCGAATGACTCCGCATATCCATAATGGAGCATCTGCCGGTACAAATCCTCGTGTTCTGCGCCATGTGGAACCTCGAAACTCATCGAAGAACGTGTATCCGCACCCCTGACGAACACCGGCGGTTCAGAACCGCGGGCGTAGTAAATCCCGGTCGTGCGGGCAGTTGAGTTTTCATTCGCAAGCCGAGTGGGTTCGTACCACCGTTCGAGGGTCTCTACGACGCCTTTTCGGAAGTGGTCGACACTATCATATTCAGTACCGTCTCGGAGCCAACTTTGGAACTCCCGATAGTCTTCCCCCGGTATTGCTATCTTCCCTGTTTGTTTTGAGGATGTGTCGTTGTCGTCTTCGTCGTCTTCAGAATCCTGAGATCCATCATCTTGTTCGGTGTCCTCTCCACTTTCCTTCGCTCTGTCTGGTTCATCTGGGTCGTCTTCGCCCTCTTCTATGGGTGTTGAAACTGATTCGTCCCCCGGGGAGCGCTTGATGACGTCTGTATCTGGCGCAAAACTCATTTCGAAGAAGACGTTCCCGTCTTCCACAGACTTCTCATGTGTATCGACACCGAACGCATCGAAAATGGCCTGAGGAAGCCAGATTCTCCCTTCATGGTTCATCCCGTACCACTGTGTAAGTTCCAAGCAAGCCTCAGAATACTCGTTCATGGAAATGAGGTACGGACGACTTCTGACGTAGGAATTATATTCGGGTTGTACTGTTTGGAACGGCGGAACATCCGAGGTGAGGCAATCCGCGATTACATGTACTAGAAGAATTCGAGGAGTCTGCTGTAGATTGCCATCCTCTACCAGATTTGCATACACGTGATGGATGAAGGCCTCGTTGAATGGATAGATTGTATCGAATTCCTCCTCGGGAATTTTCACGTCTACATTTGAGTCCTCCTTGATCGCTTCTAGGTATTTTCGAACGAGGACGACGGGAGCACTTCGCCCTTCAAGGAAGTAGGCCTGACCACTGTCGTCTGTAGTACTGAGGTAACCCTGTGTCCGCTGTTTCATGTACGTCAGCGAATCTTCACTGGTTGACAACGCATCCTCAATGTTCTCTCGTTCCCACCCTGTCGTCCAACCCAGAATCACGTCGAAGTGGCCGCTGGATAGTTCGAAGATGTGATCAAGGAGATCATCCTTGAGCACACTGAACGTAGTTAGATCCTCACAGATGAGGACCGGTCTTTTCCCTTCTTCGACGTATGCTTCCGATATCTCTTCCAACTCGCGTTTGAAATCCTCGATTCCGATGTTTCGCGTCAGAAGGTCATGGACTGCTCGCCGAATGAATGGATAGACATCGTCTTCGCGTTTCGTCTTGCCGAACGCGCTTAGACAGATTCGTCCGTAGTCTTCTCGAGACAGAAGATACTCCTTGATATTCTGTTCTTTCCCTTCCTGATTAACCGATTTTTGGTATTCTTTGATATTCTCAATGAGCGTCGATCGGAAGTCGTCCTTCTTGTCGTACTCATTTAGGAAGGCATCGAGGTCGAAGGAACGAAGCGAACTCTTGTCCTTGTAAAACGTCCGCAGCCCTTGGATGATGAAGTCTGCAACCTCGATTGGATCTAAAGCCGAGACATCACTAACTTCTTCGTAGTCCTTGCTGATGGGTTCGTGAAGAATCTCGAGAATTTCGTCAAGACGAGTATTGCTTCGTGAGATGTGAACCGCAACGTGAGTCTCATCGTAGCCTCCATCTTCGTAGCCATTTATTTCGTACTCTAACCACTGACAGAGGTGGCTCTTCCCACTGCCAACCTCGCCCTTGACGATGAATATCCGGTTATCATCTTCAAGTTCAGAATCAAGCACCGCGTCACGGAACTGCTTCTCTGTAACAAATGCATCATCACCGCTATGCGGGCGAAGTATCTCAGCCTGAATCTTGTCGATAGGGACGTGCGTTTTCTGGAAGACCTCGGGAGTCTTTTGCTGCGACTCAGGTTTGATATACTTCTCGACGACGTCTCGGTCCCAATTACGCTTTAGCTTCGTCATGCTTTGAGCCTCCGTTCATTGCGCTCGAGCGGATACCAGTACGACGGACGATCGGGTGAATCATCGATTGTGTAGTCTGCGGGCGTTCGTGTATTGTCGATAGAATCTGGAAGGTCGACGGTTTCCGTTCTGTCGGACATTCCGGTTAATGTGAGGAGGTTGTCCTCTACCATGCTCTCGAAGGTATCTGCAACCCCAACGTGCACAGCAGGGTCACCGCCAGTTCTGCTGAAAACCGGGAGAAATTCTGAATGAATCCATTTTAATGCGGCCAGCAGGCTATCACCATCGTCTCGATGCTGCTGGTGAAGGGCAAGAAGTTCGTGGAGAAGAGCGCGACTTGGCGAAATGAAAATTTCATCCCTGCTTGTGACATAAGACACAGCACCGACGGGTGCGAGGAGATTTGCCCACATTTCGATTTTCTCTTCGCGCCATTTGAAATCGTATTCTGTGTTGCGGCGGGATTCAGTAACTAAGTCCTCGACGGAGACTCGGCGTGTTCCATAGTGACCTTCGTCTCCTAATTTCTCAACAGCCACTTCGTGGATTTCTGCTAAGTGATACTGCCTACCAGACTGTTTCCGGATGTGATACAGCAGTCGGGATTCGAATGAGAGGTCGAAGTTCGAAAAGAGATCTTGGTTAAGCGGATTTAGAGACTCGTCATCTGTCTCCTCAATCATGTCAAGTGTCCTCAGGAACCTGAGACACTGATCGATGTGGTCCGTCTCGTATCCGCTCTCTTGCGGACGACCATATCGTTCCTCAATCTGAGAGATAGGTGTTCCTTCATCGATTCCCTCGTAAATTGTTTTGAGTTCTGCACTTCGAACACTGCCATATCCTGCCAGAAGCCGCTCGGGTTTCCCCTGGTTTTGTTGGTACTCAGGCATTATCGTATAGTTTTGCGTTTTCGTCGCGTTGGTTATCAAGGCGATCCGCTCGGTACTGACACCGGTTTAACATTCGGTCCATGTTACTTGCAATTCGTTGTACGTCGCCCCGTTCGGTCCACGAACGTAGTGCCTCACGAATACGCTCGGTATACTTGTCGAGAACTGCGTCCAAATCATGTTCCACAAAGTAGTACAATGGTTTCCACGCTGGACTTTCTGGTGGAGCATTGTTGTAATCGAAGAGTTCTGGAAGGGAACTCGCTGGAGCACCGACGGCTTTGTGATGGTGTGAGATTTGATGATAGTAGAGATTTTTCGAACCTCGATTGTTCGACACTGGAAGGGCGGAATCGAGGTTCTTCTGAATATACTCGGTGACTCGACTCTCAAAGTCGATATTCTTGTTCGGAGTGAATTCGTCAACGAATGATCTCTCAGGGGTGTATGCTGGTGTTCTGGGTGCGTTTGTATCTGTTACGACAATATAGACATCATCCTTGCCACGGCTTTTCAGAAGTGAGCGGACGAGATGCTGTTGATTATAGTCTACGAGTTGTTCCTGGCTAACGACGTGTACCAATGGAAACTCAATTGTCTCCGGGTCGATTTCCTTTGGACTCAGATGGGTGTAGGCTACTGGCTTGAAGTCGTTATCCCATAGCTCTGTATGGATCACCCGATCGAATCCATATTCGATTAGGAGTGGCAGACTTCGTAGCTGAGCCCTCTGCTCATGGCTGTGTTCTCCGACATACGAATCCCTAATCACAATCAATTTCGCGTACGATTGGTTCGTAAGAGATGTCAGACCGGATTCCACTGTCCGAATGAATGATTCAGTTTCGACATAAATCTATTGATACTCGAGATAACGACCTCTTTCCTCGATGTAGTTGAGGCGGTTCCTTAGGAGGTAGATAGATATTACATTTTAGGAAATTTTTGGTTTAGGAATTAAGTTGACTATTGATTCCCGTGGTATTCGGGACGGGCAGGGCAATTCCACCGAATATCGCACTCTGCACACGTTTGGTTCGACGGTGCATCACCAGGGGTGATATTGAACCAGTTCCGTTGCTCACGGTCATCTTCGATACTCGTAACAGTTTGTTCGAAAGCACTGAGAGAGCTCTCGACGGACCCTTGCTCGAACTCGAGTTGGAATACCGCGTCGTCTCTCGACTCTTCGCCGAGGAAGTAAATTACACCTCGATCTGGATACTCTCCCTGCTGGTACCGGTACAATTCCGCGTAGGTGTTTAGTTGAGCTTGGTAGTCATCTAATTCTCTTCCCCCATCCGGACGCTGTCCCGCTTTGTAATCCCAGATTTCGTAACCGTCGATATCGTCCCCGGCCAAAACGTCGACGACACCTTCTAACACGAAATCGTCACGGTTGCTTTGAAGTCGATGCTCCGTATCGATAACACGAGGATAGAGTCGTGCACCCTCCTTTCGGTTAAATCGCTGAATATAGTCCAAAGCGGTCTCCTCTGCTTCCTTACTCATAGGATAGATATTCCGTGCTTTCAACGCCTCAGAAACCTCAGTGAAGTACTTCTCGATGTCATCATCCGTCGGTACTTCACCCTCGGTGGCACCGTCGATATCACCGGCGTAATGACGATGCGCCCGATCCAGAGTTTCGTGAACGACTCGCCCAAAGAAGAGTTGTGTGACGTGATTTGGTGCGAAATCTAGCTCGTTGTAGTACCCATACTGACGTTTGCAACGGCGGTACGCCAATACATCGCCCGTGATGCTATATCGGCGTTTGAGACCTACCTCACGGTGAGGGCCAACGCTCCCACCCACTCGGTTGAGAAAGTCTTCAGCAGCATTGAGCTCTCGACTTCCCTTGAACCAATTTTCGGAGAGCGGTTGCCCACTCTCATGGTATCCGAGAGAAATGTTTGTAGTGGCGTTCTCGTTATCGAGGAGGAGAAGGTCCTCTTCCGCTCGTGAGTAGGCGACGTAGAAACGTCTAACTTCGTCTCGTTCTGCTCTGTCTTCGGAAGTTCCGGAAGGTTCGATCTCTGCGTATGGTGTAAGTTGGTTTTCGAGCCAGTAGGTTCCGCTCATCCAGGGCTCGCTATCGAGATCGCTGGCGAAAACGACAGGGAATTCTAATCCTTTGGCCTGATGGACGGTCATCATTTGGACGAAGCCTGTGGGAATCTGGTCGTGTGGATCCTCCGGTTCATCGAAACTCGAAGCTTCGAGATACCCACAGAAGACGTAGTAAAAGCTCCCGAGGAAGCGAGTCGATACCGATAGTGTCCGAGATGACTTCTGCATATGCTCCGGACCCGTAACGCTCGCGAAGGAGTCGAACAACTTCGTAAGTTGGCCCAGTCGCTTCCCTCGCTCGGGGTGGTCTGGATCTTCAATCCACTGTTGGAATGGGTTGAATGAGAGAATTCGATAAAGAAGTTCTAGAAGCGTATACCCCAGAGATTCCTTGCCGTCAGCTCGTTCTAGTTCACGCCGTTTCCGCCGGACGTAGTTATCGAGATCGTTCGCTGCATATTCGTCAATATAGTCCTCGAATTTATCTGACCAGCGATTGATTTGGTTACGGACACGGCCACGAACATTCGCGGCGTCCGTACCTTCCAGATCCGGATCAACACACCGAATAACCGCACTTAGAGCAAATTCGATTTCATCCTGCTTCAGAAACGCTTTGTTCCGAGGGTTATGAACAGGGATATTGCGCTCTCGGAGAGCTTCGACGTATCGTCCAGCCCAACGAGAACTCTCCTTCGTACTTTTAAATAAGAATGCAACCTGACTGTAGTCCTCGATATATCCCTCATCGTGAATTCGTTCCACCAATTCTGCAGCAGTCTCAGCCGATTGTTTGTCGCTGTTCCCAACCAGAAGAGACCGAACACTTTCTCGACCTTCAGTCTCATCACGGGCAACTATCATGGGTTCTTTGTTTGAGGCTCGGGCACCTTCCCGCTGCATCAACGGATAGTCCCCAATATATCGGTTACACCAGGAAACGATATCTTCCGTGGAGCGGTAGTTGGTTCGCAGTTGTTCCTTTGTGACAGAGGTCTCGAAGTGATCTTTAGCGCGATCAGGGAACCGAATTAGGCACTCTACGGTCCCACCGCGGAATCGATAGAGGGCTTGATCATCATCGCCCACAACGGTGATATTCGGGCTATCGAGTTTTTCAACAAGACGGAAGTAGAGTTCCTCCTGGAGTGGATTCGTGTCTTGATACTCATCTACTAACACGTGCTCTAAGGGTGGACGTTCCCGGTCAGGTTCTCCATCGATGAACCGCTGACCACTTTCGCTATCGATGAAGTCAACGAATTGTTCTAATAACCGAGCGAAGTCGCATCGATGGTTTTCACGAAGCGTCTCCCGATACCGCTCAAGTCCTTCAGCACAGACTCGCCACTCTGGTTGGGGTGACCGTCGTAGCGAATCGGTGCTGGCTCGATACTGAGAGATCCGGTTAAACAATTTTGCGGCGGTCCCAGTCGCCTGCCACTTGTTCGGACCGTACTGCGAACTAACTCCACGTGGGAGAACCTCATCGAAGAAACGCCATGCGTCCCCTGTGAGTTCTCCACCAGTAACAGTGTCCCACTCATCAGTATCGACGTTGCCGCGAAGTACAGAAACGAAATCACAGTTGTTGTACATGAAGAGTTGTTGGGCGTCCTCATCGAGCAACTCTACGTTTGCGTAGTCCGGATATCGATATTCTTGCGTGATATCGTTGCAGAGTGAATGCAACGTACCGATCCGGATATCGTTCGCATCAACTTCGTCCTCGAACCCGAGTTTCTCAAGCCGGTCGACTATTCGTTCCTCCAGATTTTGTGCTGCCTTTTCGGTAAACGTCGTGAGAAGGATACTCCCAGGCTGGACTCCATCGGCGAGTATGAGCTTCAAGGTCCGAGAAATCAAGACTTCAGTCTTTCCGCTGCCTGGACCTGCGGTAATCCAGAGTGGTCCGTTCCCGGCAAGGATAGCATTCCGTTGGCGTTCGTTAAACGACCAGTCTTCGTCCTTGAACCGCTCCCGATTGGCTTCTTCGAGTTGATGGATGAACTCGTCCTCGGAAAGCGGAAGAGATGTCATACGTAGATGTCTCCATTATGGCAAATAAATATGTGGTCTACCTGCACCTGATTCTCCACATCTGACCCGACTCGAATAATTTGAGTTGGAAGCATAATATAGAGGGGAAGCCCATACTGGAGTACTTTTGAGGGTACTCGAAACGAATGCCTACACGATGAAGACGGAGCCCAGCGGCTACGACGGACGTCAATTGATACTGCTGAGTGATGCGTCAGTATCGGGCAAGACGTGAGCCGATAGCGTCGTTGAGGGTAATACGATATGAGCGGTCGTTCAGAGACATGTCGAAACGCAGTAGAAGTTAACGTCAGCTGCTGTCGAGCGTATCCTTCTTCGCTGATTTTGTTCACAGGGAATCTAAATTTGGACCTTCCAACGACGTTAGCAGCTTTCTTGTTCAATAATTGTCTTTTTCAGTTCAATAATCCTTAGAAGATCACCCGGAATTGGGTGAGTAAGTACGTAGTGGGCATATATTCCCGAAGCAATTAACGACAAAGAGTTGGAGACTGTTAAAATACTGTGGACAGGCGCAGTTAAATTATAACAAGGTGTATATTTTCTCCGTAGCGTATTCATTCTAGCGCAATCACCCTATTTGCACCGTCTACGACAAAGATAACATCACCCGCCACTACCGGCTGTCTTACCCCTCCAATTCCCGCTTTGTAGCGCCAGCGCTCTTTACCAGTCGATACATCTATCGCAAATATGTAGGATGCTTTGCTCCCGAGATAGACCGTATCTTCCACTACCGCGGGCCAGTACGTTCCACTGGTTTCTCCCTCAAAGCGCCAGCGTTCCTCCCCAGTCGACACATTGAGCGCATATAGAATATTGTCGCGAGTTCCAACGTAGACGGTATCACCGACCACCGCAGACCCCCACAACCTGTCGGTTTCTCCTTCGAAGTGCCAGCGTTTTTTCCCTGACGATGGCTTTAGTGCGTACACACTGCCATCTTCGCTCGGAACGTAGACGGTATCACTAGCCACCGTGGGCCAATATGTTCTGTCAGTTGCTTCTTCGAAGCGCCAGCGCTCTTTGCCGGTCGACATCTCAAGCGCATACACATTCGTATCGTTACTCCCGACGTAGACCGTGTCGCCCATCACTGCGGGGGAACGTGTCATTCCAGTCGCTTCTTCGAAGCGCCAACGCTCTTTGCCGGTCGACGCCTCTAGCGCATACACATTCGTATCATCGCAACCAATATAGACCGTGTCGCCTGCTACTGCAGGCTCCCACGTTATTCTATTTGCTTTTTCGAAGCGCCAACGTTCTTTACCGGACGATGCCTCAAGCGCATACACATTCGTATCATTACTCCCGACGTAGACCGTGTCGCGCGCTACTGCTGGCCCCCTTGTATCGTGAGCCGCTCCTTCAAAGCGCCAGCGCTCTTCGCCAGTTGATGCCTCAAGCGCATACAAATTTGAATCCCGACTTGCGACATAGACAGTGTTGCCAGCCACTGCAGTGTCCCACAGGTCGTCCATTCCTTTGAAGTGCCATTTTTCCGAAATTGGCGCAATAGGTCCATTGGAACCAGGTCGGGCCCGAGTCCGGCCATGACTACCCCCCAACATTGGCCAGTCGGCCTGTCCAGACGATATATCCGATCCTACATTTTCTTTGATAGGTTCCGCCTCCAATATACCTTGGTCAACAGAGTATCGGATCAGTATCAACCGATCGTCAATTACGACTCCATCGACGATGAGAGTGAACGCGCTCACTCCGCGGAGCGCAATGCCTTCGAAGCTGTGGGGAGTGAATACAAGCGTATCAAAACCCTCGTTTACGCAGGTGCCGATCTGCTGAGTCTCGGTATCGACACTCCCTTCCCAAGAAGAGGTTGCGATTATTGGAGACCCAGCAAGGTAGCCGGCGATTGCAGACACTGTCGATGTGCTGCCATCGGACTGCACACGGAGCGTTCCCGCTTCGGTGTCAATGATGACCGTACTCGGCCCATGAGCTTGATTCTTGTTCTTGTCGCTGATGAACTGCACGGGGTCGGGCAACGTCTGGGTGAGTACGGATGGAACTGTAGAGTCTTGCTTGGCGGTACCGGTGAGCGCATAGAGTTTGTCTCCGGTGACATATACTGCACCACCAACAACGGCTGGGGCGGAGGTAACTGTGCCCCCTAGTTCGAGTTGCCAGCGTTCTTGTCCAGTTTTTGCAGCAAATGCCTGTAGGATGTCAGTTCTTTCTTTGGTCGGCACAGTGCCAGTTTCTTCGTTGCCGACTCCGACATAGACAGTCGACCCAACTACGACAGGTGAATTCCAGGCCCATCCTTCTTTTTTGAAGCGCCACGTTTCAGTACCTTGGATAGCGTCCAGCGCGTAGATTGCTCCGATAGTGCCGACATAGACGGTTCCACTCGCAACCGCTGGTGATGCCTTAATGACTGACTTGGTATGATTATTAAATCGCCACTGTTGACTGCCGGTGGCTGCATCCAGTGCATAGATGGTATTCCCGCTTCCAACGTAAACCGCTTCTTCCGTCGCGGTCGGAGACGAGATGACTCTGTCCTCCGTTTCGAACCGCCATTGTTCGGTCCCACCGCTAACGGACAAGGCATACACATACCCGTCGGCACTTCCCGCATAGATGGTGTCTCCTCGGACTGCCGGAGAGGAATTGACTGCATCGTGGGTCGTAATGTGCCACCGTTTCTCCCCATCTTTTGCCCTGAGTGCGTAGATGTTTCCATCATTACTACCGATGTAGACGGTTCCAGCCGCTACGGCCGGCGAAGAGACCACTGGGCCGTCAGTTTGAAATTTCCACTGTTCACCACCATCGTTCGCAGCCACTGCGTATATGTTTCCGTCCCAACTGCCGGCATAGACGGTGCCGTTTGCGACCGCAGGCGATGACCAGACCCTATCGTCTATCTCGGTATGCCACACCTCCTCATGCGTCGTGAGATTGAACGCGGCAATTCCTGTCTCGGTTCCGATGTAGGCCATGTTTCCAACAACGGCTGGTGATGACTGTGGAACGCTCTGAAAATCGGCTTCCCAGTCGATTTCAACTGTGCCCGTTGGGCCAGTTGCGGTTGGGTGATGGCCGGTGTTTGCGGCGTCGACTTGGAACATTGGCCACTCTGTAGTTGCCTGGATTGCGGAAGAATGCGCTCGGCCTCGGTAGTCGCGCACCTGCTGGAATGGCATGCCAAGCCCGATCCCTGTGGTGGCGAGAAACTGCCGCCGGGAAGGTGAGTAGCTCGGAGTCATTCCTAACCTAGCGATGCACGGATAGATGAATGTTACCATACCTCATGGACAGGATGGTGGAACAGGCACCATCAACAATATTCATAATATTACCTATAATTTTATTATGCATAAGAAATACGCCGATGAGTGGATGTCTGCAATAATCACAACCGGCGTGATTCTATCTGGCGTCGGGGGACCAAGAGAACCTATAGTTCCCGTACCTTCTTGATATGCGAAGTCACGGGGTCAGACGCCAATGTATGCAACTGCCGCGATGTATGCACGATATCGTATGCGCCCCACCCTACAATGTGCATAGAATCACCCCTCAATCTCGTTCTTCTGAATGCAGTTTCCCCCACCTGAGAGAGTGGTACTTAAACAGATGGCCTTCCAGTTACCTCAGCACAACGCTCTAGGACCCCCAGTGCATACATCGGTATATATGACGACGAAACGCACCACGCTCAGACTGAGCGACGAGCGCAAGCGTCTCATCGAGCAGGCCGAACAGATCGTCGCCTCCGGCCCCCACGACGAACCGCCGACGAGCGAGGTAATTGACGCTGCACTTACCCATCTCATCGAGAGTCAGGCAAACATCGACGATGCTCGAAGCGAACACCCACCGCACGTAATCCAGGACATCGCTAATACCTCTGTCATCGGTCTACGATACCGCACCAGCGTCGAAAGCAAGTGGCGATAGCCGTTACTCGTCACTGACCCATTTCAGAAAGTGATCTCGCGGACCAGATCCTTATCGATAGCCGACCGGTCTTGCTCAATCGCTTTGTCGAGGACGTTGCTACAGAGCACGAGTACCTGTCGAATATTACCCTGTGAGCGTTGCAATACTATTTCCAAGCTGTCCTCGGTGAATGGATCTGTACCACTGTCTTCCGAACCCCGGGCTGTCTCTAGGTAATGACCAACGAGATCAGTAAGGTGCTCATCGGTCAATGGTCGAAGTGCTACTTCTTGGCCAATTCGTTCCGAGAACGCGTGATATTCGCTCATCACGTCCTGCCAGACTTCTGGCGCACATCCGAACAGCATACAGAGTCCTTCACTGTTCTGGTCCATTAGATGGCGAATGCTATTCAGGATAGACTGCTCGTCTTTTGTATTCAACCGTGCTATACTCTCGAATTCGTCGACGAAAACGAAAACACCAGTATACCCGAGATCGAGGAGAACGTTCTTTATCGCGGTAAAGGCACGGACACCCATCGTATCATCGTCGAGTGCAGTGTGAATCTCCATTTCTTTGCGCTGTTCGTAGCGGATTCCTTCTGCAGTTAACCACTGCCATGCGTAGAGGTTGGTATCCTCGTACACCATATGGACGAGAGCCCGCGCAAAGTCCGCAAACTGTGTGACATCGCTCAGACGGCGAATGGCGGGGGGAACTAAGTCGGAAAGAAGTACTTCTCCCTCATCGATGAGCGACTCCATCGAACTTGATCCACTCGGATCGGTTTCGGTGACATCTCGCGCGACTGCGGCCAAGTACTCGTACGCGATTTTCTGCAGATTCTCAAAACCCAGATCGTACACGAACTCGTGATAGAGATCGACAAATCCTTCACCCGGTTGCGAAACGTACCCGACAACGATATCGTCTCGGTCCCGGAGCAACGAACGGGTGTACTTGAGCGTATGCGACTTTCCGTTCCCATATTTTCCGGTTATCACGAGATGCTTCGATTTCCCGGACGATAGCACGGTCGAGACCGTCGAGCTAACCGTATCGACTACGTGTTCCTGTCCGCAGTAAATACGTGGATTCTCTCGCGGAACCGGACTGAACGGGAACGGGTTTTCTTCTAGACCGAATCGTGAATAGTCGCGTTTCTGGTCGGTGATCGTGAAGCCTTGGTTCGTCATTGTTGGTGTAGTTTATCGGTGAGGTTGCGGTCGTAGATCGCTAGATAATAGTACTGTTTGTCGAACTGTGTCACTCCACTCATGACACGGTCCGTCGATTGCGACGTCGAAACGAGTGTATCTGCTTCTGCGAGTTCGATTTGCTTGATTCCGAGCGCAGACTTCTTCGCTTCCGTGTCGAGTGGTGCACCGGATAGTTCCAGCTTGCCAATGTTCTGCTCGCAGAGTCTAACCAAATAGTCATCAAAGACCGATCTTCGACATCGAAGGCGTTCGCATGTCCACTCTCGAAGCTTCGGAATCGAAATATAGCGTTGCCGAAGGTTCACTCCGGTAGTTTCCTCGAGTTCATCGTACACTTCGAGAAGTGTCGATTGGAACTCTGGCGTTATTTCTTCACGCTCAACGGAATAATAGTCCCCTGTAAACGCATTCCGTTGCACGGATCCGAGTCGTTCCGACCAGTCCCCGAGTACTTCGATTCCGGTTTGATTGAACGTATAGTCTGTCTTCTCGGCTGCTACCGATAGATTCTCCAGTAACTCGTCTAAGGGACACGCTCCGTCATCTTCGAGTACCCGAAGGAACAATCCGTAGTGCGGACTCTGAGTAGCCAAAACCCCGCTGACGTCTTCCCAGACTTCATCAAGTACGGCATCAAGGAACTCTCTACCAGCTGCAGATATTTCGTACGTATCCTCGGACGGTTCAAGAATCAGTCCGATGCGGAGTACTTCGAGAATCGTCTCCCGAGCACGTCTGTGTGTGACGTCTAGTGCTACTTCGACTTCGTCTGTACTCTGAGTTGAGTTCCCGCAAAGGTACACGAGTTCGACCAACCGTGGAAGCGTGACTGGCCGAACAGTCGGTCGTTCAGACGTCATACGAGTCTCCTCATCTGTTGTTTGGCAATTCGATACGCTCGTTGTGTGACCTCGTTCCCTTGAAACCGAAGATCGAGATAGGCTTCAATATCCTTGCCCGCGGCGAATACATACCGGAACCGCCGGAGTTCGGCGACAATCGACCACAGGTTATGTTTCGTCAGGAGATCCCGGTTCTCTCGTATTTCATCAAGAGTTCGGGTGCCGCAAATGGGACAGGGACAGGGCAGATACTCCAAGTGGTCGATATTTTGGAGCTCTTCGCCACCGAAACCCGGGATCAAGTAGTTTCGATTGCCTGCTGCCCGGATGAATGCTGACGAGTCAAAGCTATCCACTCCTAAATACAACAGGAGAGGTTGGTAGACGATTCCGCCTAGACCGTACACGTGCAGGTGTTTGTCTGTGGCCCGCCGCGCGGCGAGTATCAACTTCGTCGTCTTTCGGTAGTCAGTTCGGATGAGTGCGAGGCTACCGAGCGCGTACCCATCGAACTCACCGTTACGCTCTAAGTGCCGGATGCTGTTCCGAATCGTTGCGGGGTCGAAACCGTGGACACTGGCAAGAAGGAGACCTTTTCCATCGTGAGCGCTGCTTGCATCAAGCGCGTATTCGATGTTTTGTCGTATTCTTCGTTGGTTCTCTGCGTCTCGGTTTTCACGCAAGAGGGGGATATCGATAGTCCCGTAAATATCCGCGTTCAGTTGCTTTTGCACCGCAAGCATCTCTTTTGGGGCTACGTCAGGAGCATCATTTTGGAAATCGAACCCACCGCTATCTGCGAATACTATCGTGTTATCTGGTACTCCCATCTCTTCCCGAAGTGTAACTCCATCCAGTAGTCGCTCCCACATCGGGTCTCGTTGATAAATCGAGCGGGCATTCACAATCGCCGTAGATAGGTCAGGGATAGTCCCAGCGTATTCGGGAGTGTTATCGCTTGACCGTTTTCCCACGTTTCTCACCGGAAGTAAGACCGGTGTTTCGAGATTTCCGTGTGGGAGGTTGAGTGTCCGTTGTCTGTACAGCATGACTTCCAGCTCACATTCGAGAAACCAGTATTTGAATACTGTATGTGAAGCAGCGACAGGTCTGCTAGGTTAGCTAATAGAAATCAACTCCCTCGGCCCTTTTCGCAATCCAGTTCAAATATTCGAATCATGTCTTTGCCCCTCCTTAATTATCAAGAATACAATCTTTGCTTCCAGCTACTAACCAGGATTATTGATAGAAAAATGTGGTTCTACGCCGATGTACGGGATGATTCTGATGAAATCCCCAATCGGAGATAGTTTGACGAAGCAATGTTGAATACACAGCGCGTATTCAAAGTCCTCTGGTGGTCAGTCAATGAAAGCTATAGCGATAGATACCTCGTTGAACGAATATCAGCAGAAGAGGTAAACTAGACTGTGACAAGTGAGTGCGATGAGCAATGTTTTTAACTCTTTCTTGAGAAACAATCACTCAGATGACTTCCGAGGAAACGCAAACGGGCGACGACTCTACTTACTCCTATCAAGGAATAAAAGTCCAGCAAAAAACCGGAGGAAACATCTCTTCACCACCCCTCTATATGACGAATGTCAAAGCCGCTGAATTGCTTAAATGGGCAGACGTCCCAAGGAAAAAGGCTGATTTTCTTGCTGGCTATCAACGAGACTTAAATGAGAATCGGCTTGACAATATCAAAGAGTATCTAGAGAAATCGGATAATAATATCATTCCTGGAGCCATCCTTGTCGCTGCTGATTCCGATTCTGTTGAAGTCTCGGACAGAGGCGAAACCGTTGAGATTGAAATTAAGAATGAAGAGAAGAGTACAGGGAAACTTATAGAACAAACATATAACGAATTTTATGGCCGACTAGGGGTAGATGAGAAGAAATTCGTTGATGATGGGTCAGATTTGGAAGAGGATCTGGATATGGACGAAGAGGAAGGCCCACCGTCCTCATATTTGGCAGAAATCACTGCTGAGTTAAAACAAGCCAACGAAAATATCAATAATCTTGATGACACTAGGAAGGAAGCAATCATCGATTACGTAAAGGGTGTTTCTAGACCTGGTAAAATCCTCGACGGCCAACACCGAGTGTTTGGGGCAAAAGAAGTGGCTGATTTCGATGTTCAGTTCCCCATTGTCCTAATGCCGGGCATGGATGAAGCTGAGCAAGTCTACCATTTCTACGTTGTGAACAACAAAGCCAAACCTCTACGACCACGCGAACTGAGAGCGACTATCTCTACTTCTTTGTCAAATGAAGAAATCAAGGACCTATATCAACGATTCCGGACAGCAGGTGTAAGAGCGGAAGAGGCTCAACTTACTTGGCGGATGCATACTGATGAAGACTCTCCGTTTAAGGGTCTTGTCGACTTCGGTTTTGAGGAGAGCCAAGGCTTCTTAAAAGAAAACGTTGCCTTCCAACTTGTCACGAAATTCGTCAAAATGGACGTAAAATACAGGGATAATCGTTTTAGTCAACTCTATGCTGACATTGCGGAATGGGAGGAAGAAGGCGGAGAAGAAGGCTATGATTATCGTCTCTCTACATTCTATGCTTTCTGGGAAGGTGTTAAAGGCACCTACAACGATACTTGGGAAAATACTGTCAAAAGTGAAGGCGGACAACTTTTCCAAAAAGTGGCATTACTAAAACTACAAGAATTAGTATTGGAGCGATTACGGTCGACTGATCGAACGTATCGTGACTTCGATCGAGATCCATTGTTTAAGAACCACGAGAATTTGAAGGACGGCGTCGAAAGTGTTCTAGACGACCTCCCCGAACGATTCTTCACCGAAGAGTGGAAGGAATCCGGGCTGGACACATCTGATGGCCGTGAATATTTCAAAGAACAAATGGAGAAAGCGATGGCCGGTGCTCAGATAGGGAAGTTGGGCCTCTTTCGCGAATCATAATTTAAGGAATGCAAGATTCCATTGATATTCTCTTCTATCGTCTCCTTTTCGGTGATCGAAAGGATCTGAAGGAGATTGATGACCGTGATAAGGAACACGCAATTAAAAAAGCAATAGATGTAGTTGGGTCAGAAGCGCAATTAAATAAAAAGGAGATCTACGAATTTAGACTACGCCTTGCTATGCATCTGTGCCCAGCAGAAGCAATTGATTATAAAAAAACAAATCCTCTTCCTCGCCATGAGATAATTCGAGATTATCTAACTAACGAGTTAGGATATGACCGTAATATTGTTGATAGATTGTCAAGAGACCTTCATAATATACTTGACTCATGGGATGCACAGCGCGGTACAGTCGCTCATCAAAAAGACACACTCCTAACGGACCAAGAATATCGGTGCGCGAATTGTCACATATCATTCCGTGGAACAAAATTCACAGGAGATTGTATACGAGAACTTGGTCCAGATAAGCCAATACCTCACATTGATCACATCGAGCCTGTATCAAGTTTTGGCACTAATGACCCTGATAATCTTCAAATTTTATGTTCGTTTTGTAATCGTGGTAAGGGAAGGGGTTTGGGTGTAGATGTGAAGAAGGAAATGAAATATGCGGCATCAAACATCACAGATATTCCAGAGAAACATAGAATGGAAGTTTACTATTACGTCATAAATTCTAATGATAGTGAGTGTGCTATTTGCGGGGGAAAAGATTGTTTCTTAACAATAAGAAAGGTACAAGATGGTGGTGGATTCGCAAGATCGAATTTGGAAGCGATTTGTCTTGATTGTATCTAGGCCACGGTCTAGTTAGCATTGTTTGAGAAGTAAGCAGATTGTGTGGTTTGTCGGATGAAATTTGCGAACCTGCTCAGACCTTCAGACACGGCTACTGTTGAATGTTGGCAGTTCGAATGGACGGCGAGCGCCCTAATGGTCGTCGTATCAAGTGAATTCCCCAAATCCGGATTGTGACGACTGCTCTGATCTACAATACTCTGCTATTTCTGCAACGTCAGTAATCTCGTCCGAGCCTAGTTCACGTGCTAAATTCTTGAGATAGACCCCTTTCAATGCAACTACGATAGTTCCGAATCGCTCTGCATCTTCGGTCCGGGCTGGGATAGAAACTACGTTCTGGAACATCTCTGCAGTCTCTTCGTTGTTAAACACGATAGCCATGGTATCCTTGGCTAACTGCTCTAATGTAGCCTCTAGCTCGATACTCCGATAATAATCACTGCCGAGAGCGAAATACACTAGATCGTAGGAAGAGTCCGACTGTAAGAGATCACGAATATCGGATGGAATATCGAGTTGTTCTGCCCGAGAATCGATTTCGGAGTTGGACATCTCTGAGAACGTCACTTCATAGGGGGGAAGTGAATCTCGCTCGTGGACAACACCGAAGCCAGCACTAACGTAATACCGAGCTACGTCGTGACCGTTTCTCTCCAGCATTTGGACCGCTTCATCGATTTTCTGCTGTTGCCGCCCATCGTACAACTCCCGAGCTTCGATTCCGAGAGTATCATCCCGCTCCAGGAGTTCCGACAGAGAATTCTCATCGAGAACGTCTTCCCCGAACTCCGTCAGTTCGTTTGGATACTTCTTCGACCCGGAACACTGGTCAATAATCAGGATTCGCATAGTTAGAACTCTCCCAACCCAGCTTGTACTGCTCGTTTTGGCACAAATTCGGCTTCATAGCCAAGACGGTCTAGTACTGCTTTCCGAATGGCATCGCTCGATTCGTACAGATGGACCGTACAACCTCTGTCCTCTATCTGTTCGACGTCTGAATTAGAAATACGTTTCTCAGGGTCATAGAGATACAAATTCTGGTATCGAGCGCAGCGTTCGGACATGGATTCTGCCATTTCACGAGACGTGAACGATACTGTGTCTGGCGTATCTTTCCACCATTCACGGAAACCGTTGGCAGTCAACACCCCGAGTTCTGCTACCGGAAGATCGTGAGTTTCTGTCCAGAACTCAGAATGCTCTTCGGTGAGATAATCCTCGACTGTCGGCTCGTCAGTGAGTGTGTCTGTCGCGGGGGCTGCGACCAAGAGTTTCGGGAGATCATCTTCAAATTCATCGTAGAACCGTCTCGTGTTGTGGAATCCACGTCGACGATTACGGTTGTTCGCTCGGAACACCGCCACTTCGATCCCTAAATTCTCGCAAATAGGGCAATCACAGTCGTGCCACGGTTCGGTCCGGAGTAGTTCTTCGTAGGCATCTAAATACTCCTCGTCGTCAATTACATCCGCCGTGACGTAGTTCTCGACTACTCGTTGAATCTGTTCGAAGGTAGCAACTTCACCCTCATGGTCTTCCAACTCTGTGACTACGTCGAGCGATTTCGGGAACTCTTCGAAAATCGCTCTGGCTGTTTCAACCAGGGACTCATACTCTTCGAGTGGATCGTCTGTCTCGGAAGCTCGAAGTAGCTTGACGATCCGTCGCCGGAATTTTCGACTAAAGTTCGCCCGGAGTGCACGACCGAATTCGTAGTCGTCACGGAACTCGTCCTCAATGTCTCGAAGGAGTCGATAGTCGTACTTCTCACCAAGGTCGTGCTGTTCTATGTATGGTAGAAGACCATCGAGAGCCTGCTCTGCCGTCGCACGCCATTCACTAATCGCGTCGGATATTGACGCGTCAGCGTCGAATGCTCGAAGCGCGTGGAGCAACTCTTGGCCGCGAAGTGCTTTTTCGATCCCTTCTTTCAGAGTATCTCGATTCGTCCCAAAGCGGACGCGAAGTGCGTCGTATCGGTGGTCGCTGTCGAGATGGTAGTTATCTCCGCCGGTCCAAGCGGATCTGAGCATACTCGCGCTGTCAAAACTCGTCATTCCGGTTCGACCGACCGACTCGAAGGCATTGGTCTTCGCGAATCCGAAAACGTGAGTGTCAACTCGAGTCCCTCGCGAACGTTCATGCCTTTTCACGGTATTTCCCACGGCAGTGACGATGTCACGAACATCGTCAACCGGACTCCCCGCAACACCACCGATTCCGACGTACTGGTAGTCGTGTTCAAGGACTTCAAGCGTTGCTTTCGCATACGAGTCGGCGTCCCATCCTTGAATAGCTACCATCAACCGGAATGAGTAGTCTCCACTATCGTAGAGTTCCTTCATCTCTCCGGCGTTTTTCAAGGTCAAATCGTATCGGAATCGCGTATCATCGTCGCGGAAGACTGCTCGTGGGTCATCTTCCAACGCTGCGATGATCTCCGACGGACTTCCGTCGAAGACGGATTTACTAAACGGTATAACCGAATCTACATCCGAAATCGACTCTTCATAGTCGGCAACGTATTCGGGCCATTCTTCAGGCCACTCATCAACCATTACGTCAACTTCGTTGGTCAGCGATTCCGGAAGGTCAGACTGAGTGATTTTGCTGTCTTTGAAGGCTCGCTTGTCCAAGTACAGACGGCCTTCTTTTCCGGAACCGAGAACGAGATGATCAATAGTCACCCCGACAGTGACGTCCATCTTTTCGTAGAAATCCAGCATCTCGCTGTTTCCGTACGGCGGGAACGGGAGAGATTTGTACCCCCAAGCACCGCAGTCGCTGATCGTAGGGAGCCAATCGGGTATATGAAGTCGAGAATCGGGATGGTACACTCCGTACTTTGTTAGATTATCGAGCTTGCTCTGACTTTCCTCTACTTGCTCGCGTGAAATGAGAACTCCGTCAATCGGGGTCGTCTCGTAGTCGAAAATGTCCCAGATGTACTGGAGTTCGCGCTCTTCCGTCCCCAAGGTAGAGTGTTCGTCATGAATGAAATCGTAGTTGGCATCGACATTGTCGTCCCATTCAGGAACATAGAAACGCACGTATATCAGTCACCATTCCTGATTTACGCATACCACCATATCAATCTCAAGGTATTCGGTCGTCTGTGTGAGCGACCACCGTCAAACATATAGATACGGATAGAGTTCTACCCACTATGCCGCGTGTCTCCGAAGGAACAAAACTCACGCAGGTAGAACACATTCTGGCTAGTGGATCTGCGACACTCGATTTTGCGGTGAAAGGAGAGAATAATTACTACACTTGGGAAGGGCCAGAAAATGCAGATTGGACGGCGGAAAACGTACTTCGAGTCGAAAACGATGATGAAGACCGGTTGATTCTGTTTCCGGAAAACGAGTACTTCACTTGTGAAGTCGAACACGACAGCAACGGTGTGGAAATTGTTCGCTGTAAATAGCAGTCTAAGTGGGTCAATACCCTAATTATTCGCCCACTCCCAAAACTGGGCGACTGAGTCGTAGATGACTCCTCCACCTGCTGGGTTACCATCATGAGACTCTTTATGACATCGTACACATAGCGGTGCGAGATTGTCGTTATCGGACGTACCACCTTCGACTACGGTTTCGATGTGGTGAATGACGATTTCGTCTTCATTCCGGTTACCACACTTTACGCATCCGGAGTCGTACTCTTTGAGTATCTGCTCTCGGTGGGGACCCGTCACTTGAGCATCCTTCCGCTTCTGTGACCAGTTTTTCTCTCGGACCATTTCTCTCTCGTCGTCCCAGTAGAAACGATGAGTGTACTGCGATACACACCCGATGTACTCGTCAATACTACGCTTATTCCAACGGATCGCTTCGTAGAAAACGTGGATTTTCTCTTCGTATGTTGCCTCTTGAGGCGCGAGAGATACGATTTCGTAATACACGTCGTCAAGTGCCGACTTTGCGTCTTCTAATTCAGCAGTCAATTCTTGGTACTCTTGGCTTCGGCGAATCTCTTCTACGATACGGCTTTTTATACTGGAATGTTGGTCGTTATCCCAAAATTTTGCTGCTTCGAGACTGGATAGACTGAATTCCCCAGGATAGTCTGTCGCAGCGGCACTCCGCCGTCGAGTCTCCGTTGCGGTATATTCCTCAACTTCTCTTTCTAACTCTTCCACGCGAGCACGCCGTTTCCGTTCTTTACTACGAAGTTTTTCTACTTGCTGACCCGGTGCCATAACACGGGCTCGTTATCCAGTCTTGTAAACTTCGTTGCCGGTAGCGTGAAAATTCGTCGAGGCTATCAGGACAACCACTTACGATCGAGTTCGGCAAGCGGAGTGATGTCGCTCACAGCGTAGTCGTGGAGTGCTCGCTTCAGTTCTTGACACTCGGTGGACTCTCGTTTCCCGTCGCTGATCAAGTCAACGTACGTTTTACCGAAAATGGGAACCTGCTTATTCGTAAGGTACGGTTCGTCTTCCTGCCTTTTTGCTTCGAGTATCAATTCCTGATTTAAATCATAGTCATCATGGTTGATTGTGGGGTTTTCGGTGCCAGCGACATCGCAGGCGTCGTCAAGCGATACGAGGTCACGCCATTCTTCGAGTCCAAGTGGTTCTCGACATCGTTCGACGGCGGTGGGCATTAAGTCGATGTGATTGTCGAGAAGTGCCCGAACTTTCGGCGTCACCTCACTACCTTCTTCGTCGTCCTCGATTCTAACTGCCCAGTTCTCGAAGTGGATACAATCGAAGCCGTCCCCATTGTGGGTTACTACTCGATCGATTGGTCCCTGTCTATCACAGAATTCGAACAATCGTTCGTACAAGCCGAGATCGTGTTCTGACCCCCACGGGCCGTTTCGAAAGAAGGTGTCGGTGACGAGGTCTGTCTTCGAATCCTCTTCGTCCGGTCGATAACCGACTGCGAAGATGGTCGGTTCGAAGAACTTCGTTTTCTCGAAGTCACCAAATTCTTGGGGTTCTCGAAACGGACTCGCAGTTTCGATGTCGAAGTATAATGTTCCCATTACAACTCCTTTCTTCACACTCCAACACGAAAAACCTTCGTTTGAATAACACTTAGAGAAATCCAAGGAATATCTTGGATTTTATAACCCGAACCAGACCGCGAGAAGCCCAATACATTACCTGTGGTTGTTGGTCTAAGAAGCGAATTCAAGGGAAAGTCCCTATGAGATACTTCTACTGTTAGCCTGCTTGTTCTAGAAGAAATTTCGTTCCCCCAATACCAAGCCAGAGGAATCCGGTTATTATCTACGAATCTTTCTCATCTTCGTCGTTGCTGCTGGCGTTTTTACTAAATGGAGGCTGATGCCACGACCCCTCCAACGAGTTGATGTCTGCTCCGTCTAATTTGCCCTCACGAACCAAGACGCCAATTTCTGCAGGAGTGAGTTGGTGCCCTTTTCCTTCTTTGAAACGTTTGTAAATGCCCCCTACGTCGGGATTATACTCAATATCAATTGAGGCATCGACGTCTATAGCTTCACCTGCCCATCTTCCGCTTTCGTCGATGTTTGAACCGAAATAGACGCCATTCTCGATAATGTCTTCTAATCGATCTGCGTCTTGGTCTAGTCCGAGATATGTGAATGCTACCATTCCTGCGAGACTATCTTTGAGTCGATTGTCGCCCATCTCTTCGAAGATTTTCGTGCGCTCTCGCTCGTCTAGCAGCACCCACAGTAAAATGAAATCTTCAAGTCCATTCGTAATCCGCTCACGGATTTCTTGACGGCGGTTCGCCTCAGATTGTGCGTGCTTGTACTCCTTCTCTCCACACAGGTAGTCTCGGTCTGCTTCCGAGAGAATTCCGCGCGGTCGGTCGTTATCGAATGTTTCGGCTGGAGTGATTTTCTCCCCCTTTGGCAGTGATCCCTCTGCAGCATCGATTTCATCCCCTGCTTTTTGTGTGCCGGAGAACAGTTCCGTAGGGTCGATGTCATTTTCTTCATTCATGATAAGTCTAATTCTGCCTACGAGTAGTTAGTTCTTCGCTCGAAATATATTTACCGATGCGGTACGTCGGTGTAATTCGAATGGTGCAATCGACTGACTCGCGGATTCCCGTTTCGCGTTCGACGCGCCGAACGCTCAAGGCACAGAAACGCGGCGGGGAGACGTACGACGAACTGCTCCAGAAGATGGTCCGACAGTACGACCCCGACGATTCGCCGGACTGCGACGAATAGAGCAGTCGCTGTTGGAGTATTGTTCGACACCGACGACCACCCCGTCCAAAGGTAACGGTCGCCGGTGTCTGAAACAGCGGAACGGACCGAGAAAGCCCGTAAACCGCGTTCCTCTCTGGGTTCGCAGTCCTGAAAACAGTTTCGGGGAAGTAGCCTGAGGCCGTTCGCGGATTGGCTTCTCGGTGTAGATACACCAGAAGACAGATGGACAATACACAATTGCCCACCAATACTCACCGCATCGAAGAGCACGTCAAACGCCACCTCTACCTCGGGAAGAACAGTTCTTCTATCGCTGCGTCGGGGGGTGACCGACGTGACTGAAATCGACGACTACGAGACTCCGTCAGAAGCTATTGAAGAGAACCGACGTAGTCTCGAGCGACTGGCGAAATCCGATTTACCGGTTGCGAGATACGCGCGACAACTACTCGATGCAGTTGACGAAGGGGCCATCGGTGATTACGAATGACTGCGTCAGCAGTCGGTCACCGCGCTCCGAAGCGCGGGAAACTCGTGGAGCAGTTGGCGGACCTGCTGTACTTCCTCGACCAACTCGTCAGTGCGTGCCGCCGACTCGAAGAACTCGTCTTCTTGTCGCTGTACCGCATTTCGAGCGTCATCGGTGACCGGACTCCCGCACGTTGGACAGAACCGCGCCTCGGGACCGACTTTCTCCCGACAGTTCGTACACGTCTTCGGCGTAGGTGGGTTGGTTCCGACTTCCGGTTCGTCGATGAAGCCTGCTTCCGCGCGCAGTCGTTCGTTGCGCTCTTCGTCGGAAGTATGGTCGTATCGCTCGAGCATGCGCTCATCGGCCCATCCCGCGATGTGCATTATCTCTTGGGGGCTGTGACCTGCTCTCGACAAGCGGGTCAGTGCGGTATGGCGGAAAGTGTGCGGAGTCACGCGCTTGTCGATGTCCGTCCGTCTTCGACACTCTCGAAGCATGTCTCGGATTCTATCTGCAGCGACTGCACTCTCTTGTGGGTTCTCGTGGTCGTACCCACGAAGAACGTGCCAAAGCGGTGCTTCGGGGCGGGTGTCGACGTGATGCTGGTTGATATACGCTCGAAGTTCCGCTCGGCTATACAGGATAGGGTAATTCTTGTCTGGCGCGCCCTTGTGCCCGCGTCCATCGGGATTCGGCGTGAACGTCGGACGATTAGTATCGAGATCGTGGATGTCCCCGACTCGAAGCTGAGACGCCAGCGAAATGCGAGCACCGGTGTCGGCCAAGAATTGGATCAATGCTCGGTCTCTCGGGTTCCGAGCCTTTTCCTTCAACTTTTCGACCTCGGACGGTTCCAGCATCTGGTCCTCGCCAACACGATCGGTTTGTTGGGACGGCAGTTCGATACGCTCCGCGAACTCGTAGTCACCGTAGTCGGGGTCATCGTCCAACCAGTCGAAGAACACTCGAAGAGCACGTTTGTAGCCGAAAATTCCCCCACCGTCCGGGTCCAGTCCGTATCCACCCCGATTCTTTGGTGTCGTCAACGCCGAAAGCAACTTTCGGACGCCTTTCATGTCCATCTCGCGGAGTGGCGTCTCTGCACGTTTGGACGCCATTCGAAGGTTCGTGAGATCGTTAATCAGCGTATTCGGCGCACAGTTTTCGACGCTCCGGCGGTGGAGTTCGACGAATTCTCGGATCGCTTCGCGGTCCCTCTCGTCGATTTCGGCTTCTTCGAGGAGTTCCCACTGCCTTTCGAGTTTTCCCGTGACGTTGTTGGTATCGTTTATGTTCGTCATAATCGGGTTAACGCAGGCCAGATATTAGTTAGTTTTGGACGAACATGCGCGAGATGTTCGGCGGATAATTCGGGTCCGTTTTCGAAATCGTTCACGCCGTAATCCCCGTGAGCGACGGCTACCTTAGATCACAAGAACGACGCTGAAAAACCGCTCACTCCTCGACAGCTACTGACATGTCTGATTCTAACCACGCGTCGTCGTTGTCGGGGTCGAACAACAGCGTAATTCTGGCCGACCCGTGGACGTAGTCGGTCGAGAGGACGACTGATTCGGGAGTGTACTTGGTTTGTTTGGGAGTCATATTGGGGGTAGTCAGTTCGGTTATGGGGAGTCTGGGGTCCAGTCGTCGCGGCAGTCCTCGTCGCAGAACGAGTACAGTTGCACCTCGCTATCGACAGTCCGCGTGACGACCGGATACCACTGAGACGTGTCTATTTCGTCGCCGCAGTTGGTGCAACGGTCGTCGTTCGTCATGGCGAGTCGCTCCTCCGTGGGCATAGCGTCGGTCACGCGAGTTGGTTCGGCGTCGCGCTGACGGTCTCGTCGGTGACTTCGACGGTACAATCGGCAATCGAGAACGTGACCTGACCACCGACCCGTGGCGTGCCGTCGGTCTGCACGCCGAAGAGTCGGTCCAGCGCGTCGGGGTCTACGACGTCGTACAGCGTCACGCCGAGGTCTGTCGGTTCCGCACCGACACAGATGCTGATGGCTTCGACGACGAGTTCGCTCACCGTCGCGTCCGCACGGGAGAGGCGAACGGTATCGGGCGGTTTCGTGGTCATAGTCTACGTCTCTCTCAACGTACTGGTAGAGAATAGCACTTCTCTCACGGTAGCTAGCCTCCCGAACGGTGGGGGGCTAGATAACTAGCTTCCGTAGAGCAACTCGAACAGTTTCCGCTCGCCGCCCCGGAGGTGGTTGGCGAACGTCGGTTGCGTGATGCCCAGCACTGCCGCGACTTCTTCGCCGGTCGATTGTCGTGGCGTGTCGAAGTAGCCGCTCAGATAGGCCGTCTGGAGGACTTCGTGCTGGCGGTCGGTCATCGCGGCGTCCACGTCGTCGCGGAAGGTTTCGCGCGTCTGGAGCGAGCGTTCGTGGTCGCGCCGCGCCGCGAGTTCCGTCTCGGGGTATCGGACGCGGAGCGCTTCGACGAACGAGCGCACGTCCACGGCCCGCGAGAGTTCGACCACGACGCGCGTCTGGTCGCCGTCGGTCTCGATTTCGTGGGGGACGGCACCGTGGTCGCTGAGAACGGTCGCCAGCAGGGGGCCATCGACAGTCATCTCGAAGAGACTGCTCTCTTCGCGGTCGGAGACGACCCGAATCGACGAGACGACGACTGACGACTCGGCCGCCGCGATTACGCTATCGACCGAGGCATCTGCCACCGAGAAGAACAGTCGCTCGCCGTTGACGCCGGGGACCAGTCCTTCGAATCGGGTCACACCGCCGGTCTCTCGGGCGAGACGCGCAAGCGGGTCGGCCGCCCGCGGAATCCGGAGGTCGAGTTCGACCACGTCGTCGGTCAGCAGTCCCTGCTTTGCCTCGGCGGCGTCGATGGCGTGCGCGATAGTGTCGCCGAGTTCCGCGAAGACCGTTTGGAACATCGGGTCGAAGCCGTCGGCGCGAGTCGCGTAGACGCTCAGCACGCCGTACACTAACTCGTCGTAGACGAGTGGCACGCTGATGACCGACTGGAAGCCACGCGAGAGGGCCTCGCTGCGCCACGGTTCGCTCCGCAAGCCGTCGGCGACGTTCTCGACCACGGTCGGTTCGCGGGTCCGTAACGTATTGGTTGCCGGTTCGTCGGAGCAGGTCGCGCTGTCGAGGTAGCCGAGTTCGTTCCCGGCCCACGTGCGCGGTTCGACGCCGCCGTCTGTCTGTTCGCCGATCCATGCGAACGAGAAGCGGTCGCTCGCGGTAAGTTGTTCACAGACGGCCTGCTCGATGTCGGCGCGACTACTCTCGAACACGAGGACGCGCTCGACCCGGCGGAGTTGTTCCGTGATTTCGTTCAGTTGTTCGAGGCGACTGGCTTGCTGTTGTAGTTCCCACTGGTGGTCCTTGATAGCCTGCTCGCGGGCGACCCGGTCTAACGACGTCTCTGCAGTCGTCGCGAACAGGTCCACGAGTTCGGCCGTCTGCTCGTCGAAGAATCCGACTTCTGGCGAGATGACCGTCAACACGCCGTGGTTTCCGAGTGGGATGTACAGGCCGCTTCGAATCGAGGTGTTCTCGTTGGCGACGTCTTCAGAGTCGCGCACGTCGTCGAACGAGGCCGTCTCGCCCGTGACGAACGTGTTCCAAACGATGCTCGACTCCGGGCCGAACGCCGGAGGTTCGCCGACGAGTAATGGCACGTCTTCGGAGTGTGCGACCGGTCGGAGCAGAGTCTCGTCCTCGTCGAAGAGGTAGACGACGACACCGGTCAAGTCGAGGATTTCGTCGCTGCCTTCGACCACTTTGGTCGCAACGTCGTCGTCGGTTCTGGCGTGTAGCAGGTCTCTGCTGGACCGGTGGAGTGCGGCCAGTGCGTCCTCGTACTGTGCGCGCTCGGTGATGTCGAGACCGACGCCGATGACTCGGACGACTTCGTCGCCGTCGAAGATGGGCCGACACCAGTTCTCGAAGGTGAGTCCCCGCCGTTCGGCGACGGCGTGGACCGACTCCCCGCCGAGTGCCCGTTTGTGGGCGTCCACGAGTCGTTCGTCGTCCGCACAGGTCTCGAAGACGGACTGGCCGACGAATTCGCCCGTTTCGAGGCCGAGTGCGTCGAGTCCTGCACCCTCTAGGAGCGTGTACTGCCCGTCGCTGTCGAGGGCGTACACCAACAGCGGCGCGTTCTCGACCACCGATTCGAGTCGTTCGGCCCACGACGTGAGTTCGCGTTCGTGTTCGATGCGGTCGAGTGCGGCTTCCGCCGTCGCGGCCAGTAGTTCGGCCAAACGGCGGGCACTCTCGTCGAACACTCCCGGCTCCTGAGCGCCGCTTGCGAGAACGCCGTAGTCGCCGAGCGGGACGAACATGCCACTCTTCGAGGGGTACGACTCGTCGTACAACTCGGGCGAGTCGTGGATGTCCTCGAACACGGTCGGCTCCCGCGTCTCGTAGACGGTGCCGACGATGCTTCCCTCGATAGGGACCGTCGGTGGGTCTTCGAGTTCCTCGGCGACCCCTGTCGCGGCCATCGTGGGCCTGAGGACGCCCGCTTCTTCGTCGGGGACGTAGATGCAGGTGAACGGGAGGTCGGCCACGTCGTCGGCGGCGTCGAGCACCTCCTGATACACGTCCGCTCTCGTCTGGACGCCCAAGAGCTTCTGGGCGGTGCCGTGGAGTGCCGTGAGCGCGTCTTCGTATCTGCGGCGGTCGGTGATGTCGAACGCGACGCCGACCACGCGCTCGATGTCGCCGTCCTCGCCGAAGATGGGGCGAACGGTGTTGTCGAAGACGAGGTCCTGAACTGCCACGGTTCGCTGGACCGTCTCACCTGCGAGGGCGCGTTCGTGCAGGTCGGTGATTTCGGGATACGATTCGTACACGTCGAAGACCGACTGGCCGACGACTTCGCCTCGTTCGACGCCGAGTCTGTCGAGACCCGCCCCCTCCGAGAGCGTGAAGATGCCGTCCGGGTCGAGCGTGTAGACGACGAGCGGACCGCTGTCGATGAGCGACTCCAATCGCTCGGTCCTGTCCTCCAGTTCGCGCTCGTAGACGACGCGCTCGGAGACGTCGCGGGTGACCCCGACAGAGCCGACGTACTCGTCGTCGGTCTCTAGGAGCGCGATTCGTGCTTCCACGGGAAGTCGAGTCCCGCCCGCACGAAGCATCTCGTCGGCAACGACGCCGACCTCTCGGTCGCCATCGCGGAGTTGGTCGCGTAACGCCCGACCCTTCTCGAATGCACTGGAGTCGGCGACGAGCGAAAGATCGTTGCCCAGCAACTCCTCGTAGTCGTACCCCGTCATCTCGACGAACGCGTCGTTGACCATCGTGAACCGTAACTGCGGGTCGAGTGCGTAGATGCCGTCGCTCGCAGTCTCGACGATGGTCTCGTACTGTTCGAGGTCTCGTTCGCGCTCTTTCTGTTCGGTCACGTCGCGGAGAACACCGACGAATCTGTCGGAGCAACCGTCTTCGTTGTGGTGGACGTTGCCTCTCGATTCTATCCATCGCCGAGTGCCGTCTTCTCGGGTGATACGGTACTCGACCGAGAGCGTCTCGTCGGCTTCGAGTGCCTGTTCTGTCGCTCGCTGGAGCGGGGTTCGGTCCTCGGGGTGGACGTAGTCGAGAAAGGCGTCGTAGGTCTCCTCGAAGGTGCCGGGTTCCAGTCCGAAGATACGTTCTACCGTCTCGTCCCAGACGATCTCGTCCGTTCCGACGTCGCGCTCCCAGACACCGGTCTCGGTCCCTGCGAGTGCGAGTTCCAACCGCTCTTTCGTCTCCCCGAGTTCCCGCTCGCGCGCTTTCCGTTCGGTGATGTCCCGGGAGTAGATTGACAGTCCTGCTTCGGAGGGGTAGACGCTGATTTCGGTCCACTTGTCCCACCGAGGCGCGTACGACTGGAACGTACTCGCCTCTTGGGTCTCCATCGCCTCGACGAATCGGGTGTACGCGACGTTCTCGCGCAACTCTGGGAAAACGTCTAGGATGTTCTCGCCGACGATTTCGTCGCTGGAGACGCCGAGTCGGTGTTCCATCTCGTCGTTCCAGTAGACGACCCGCCAGTCGGGCGTGAGCGCGTAGAAGCCGTCCGTGATACGGTCTGTGATTTCGTCGAGTTCGGCCTCCAACTGCTTGCGCTCGCTCACGTCGCGGACGACGCCGACCGTTCCGGTCAACTCGCCATCGACCGGGAACGGGGTCAACTGTACTTCGAAGTCGAGGGCCGCCCCGCCGACTCTGTGTTCGACCTCGACGGTTTCGCTCTCGCCCGGCGACATCTCGTTTCGCATCTCCTGTGCCCGGCGCATGGTCTCGTCGCCGACGAGTAGCGAGAGGTCGGCGTCCAACAACTCCAATCTGGTGTGGCCGACCAACTTGACGAACGCGTCGTTGACGAGGACGAAGTTTGCCTCCTCGTCGAGCACGCAGACGCCGTCGGTGATGGTGTCGAGGATCCGCTCGTACTGTTCGAGTTCGGACTCGCGGCGCTTCTGTTCGGTCACGTCACGTGAGTAGATGGTCACGCCAGAGGGAGACGGATAGATTTGAGTCTCGAAACAGCGGTCGATTTTGTCGAGATGGTCGATAATTTCTACGCGCTGTTGGGTATCGAACGCACGATTCACCGCTTCGTAGACACAGAGATCAGTCGCGTCGGGAAACGCCTCCCAGACGACGGTCCCGACGAGTTCCTCCGGGTTCGAACTACCCCATTCCCGAGCTAACTCGCGTGCCCCCTGATTGAGATACGTGTATCGACACTCCTCGTCGAGCGCCCAGACGGTGTCGCTCACCCGGTCGAGCGTCGCTTCTTTCTCTCGCTCTACCGCCCGCTTGTCGGCTTCGAGCTGTTTTTGCTCGGTCACGTCGCGGACGTGGACCGACAGTCCTTCCGGAGAGGGGAAGAGCCGAACTTCGAACCACGACTCCGTGGGGTCGTACGCCTCCTCGAACGTGACCGGTTGCTGGGTCTCCATCGCCTCGTCCCCACGCTCGTACAGTTCGGTCTCTTTCAGTTCGGGGAGGACGTCCCAGAGTACCTCGCCGAGTAAGTCGTCGCTCGATAGCCCGACGTTTTGGCGACTCATCTCGTCGCCCACGGCGTTGACGTACACGTATCGCCACTCGTCGTCGAAGGCGAACACCGCGTCGGTGGTCCGGTCGAGGATGCTCGTGAGGTGGGCCGCGCCACCCCACGAAGGGTCAGAAGTTGTCATGCTGGCTGTTCACTCGAATTACAGAGCTAGAGGTGTGGAACGTATTAACGTTTCCCGGGAGACTCCCCGAATCGACAGGCTGCACGGGGTCTCTACGAGAGACAGTGTCGCTCCACGAAACCAGCTATCAGTGCAATTGCTCTAAGCAGTGTCAGTACGACCCTCACGTCCGAACGTCTCTCCTCGAAACCCTCACGAGGCGTGGGACTGTTCAATCAGCGTGGAACGTCGGCGTCTTCCTCGTTCGCCGACAACGCGATATAAGTTGGTCGCCGGCGTGTGACAGATATTCACATGACCGTCGAAGAGACTGCCACCGCACGACCGACGAAGACCCGAACGTGGACCGCCGGCGTCGTCGCGGGCCTCGTCGCTGGCGTCGGCATGGGCCTCGTCCTCCAGTTCGGTGCCGACGCGATGCCACTCGTCGGCGCGCTCTTCGGACTGCCGACGGTACTGGGCGGGTGGTTGGTCCACCTCGTGACCAGCGTCTTCTTCGCGCTCCTGTTCGCTGGCGTCGTCTCCAGTCCATTACTCTCCGGCTACACCGGAACGGTCGGCGGAACGACAGGCTTAGGCGTCCTCTACGGTGCCGGTCTCGGAGTGTTCACCGGTGGGTTCCTCTTGCCGCTCTGGCTGAACGCGGTCCGTGCGGAGGCGCTACCGGTCCCGTTGTTGCCGCTCCCGACCGGTTTCGGCGAGTTCGTCTTGCCCGTGGTCCTCGCACTCGCGCACCTCGTCTACGGACTACTGCTCGGTGCGACGTTCGCCCTCGCTCGTTGAGTTTCCGCATTCGTTCTCCGAGTTTCAGTTTCGCCCATCGATTCTCGTTTTCGCCCGCGAGTTTCGATTCCCCTTATCTCGCGAGAACAGTAAGAATTCTAACCTAAGCCCCGGCTTAAACGCCGAAAATATGGCTCTTGGCCGTTCTGTGTGGGTTTCTTCCCGCCGAATCCATTACTCGCTGAATAACTAAACGACCGAGTGGACTACCGCACAACATCGAGCGCTCTCACGCGCACACGTGACTCATGAATGATATGCTCGTCTCGGTCGCTGTCGGTCTGCTATGCATCGCCGCGGTCGGTATGTCGGCGACGACGCTCGACTCGTCCGTCTCGACCGAACCCGACGACATCATCAGCCACGAACAGTTCCCCATCAGCAGGGAGGACGCGGCGGAACTGAAAAGAGAGGTCAAGTCCGACGGGACGAACGACCAACAGGGCAACGACCAACAGAGTGAACAGAGCCAGAAGAAGGTGGCGAGCGAGAACGGCGACAAGGAGGCGAACAAGCAGACTGACGGCCAGAGTCAGACCAGAAAGCAGCCAGAGCAAAAGCAGGTGAACGAACAGGTTAGCGTGCAGAAAGAGAGTCTGATAGACCGTCTCATCGACTTCCTGAAGAAGTGGGGCCCGATACTGCTCGTCGTCGCGCTCGTCGTGGGACTGGCGTACCGCTATCGAGAGCGACTGCTCGCACTAGCCGCGGCGCTCGTGCCACAGGGCAGTGACAGCGACGACGACTCTGGTCCCGACAGACCGTGGAAAGACGTAGACCCCCGCGACGAAATCTCGCGAGCGTGGTTGGCCATCGCCCGCCGGACGAACGTCGATAGCCCACGAGCGAAGACCACGTCAGAATACGCCGACGCAGCCGTCGAACAGGGACTGGACCCCGACGCCGTCGAGACGGTCACCCGCGAGTTCGAAGAAGTTCGGTACCGCGGTGCCGAAGTCACCGAAGAGCGAGAGCGCCGCGCGAAAGAGAGTCGCCAGGAATTGGACAACACCAGCGAAGACGGAATCAGCGGCAACTCTGACGCGAGAAATCGCGACAGACGCTTCGGAGGAAATCGAGACAGCCCCGCCGGAGGTGACGACTGATGAAATTCGTTCGCTACGCACTCGGTCTGGTCGGTAGTGCCGTCGCGCTCTTAGCATTCGCGTCGGTACTGGGGACGCCAATCCCGCTTCCGGTCGATGCGGCCGTCTCGGCGGTGGGCAACGACTACCAGTTCGTCGTCGCATTCGGCATTGCGGCGGGCGTGGTCGTCCTCGGAGTACTCGGCCAGCGAACCGTCGAGGGCGTCTCTCAATCGACGCCGCCCGCTCCCGAGCGAGTCACCTCCGGACCCGCGCCCGGTGCCGAGTACGACCAGTACGCCGAGAGTGGCCTGAGCATTCGGGAGCGACTGTTCGGCGACGGCGGCGAGGAAGTCCGTGCCGAACTGCGCGAAACCGCGGTGAAGACGACGATGCGCACCGAGGACTGCGACCGTGAGACCGCAATCGAACGCGTCGAGTCGGGGTCGTGGACCGACGACGAGACTGCCGCCGCGTTCGTCGGCGGTTCGGTCAGCACCGGCGTCGGCGCGAGAATCGGTGGGGCGCTCCGCGGCGAGAGCGGGTTCCAGCGCGGAATTCGCAGGACTGCGGACGCAATCGACCGCAAGGCCGAGGAGGTGCGCCGATGACGACGACCCGAAAGACCGACCGCTGGCGGGGCGTCGTCGCGGCGGCACTGTTCGCGGGATTCGTCGGTCTCGTCGGCAAGCGCCCGCTGGCGCTCCTCTCGGCCGTCGTCGCCGTCGCGTTCGCGGTGTATCCGCGTGTCTCGCCGACGCTCCCGGTGGAGTTGGACATCGAGCGGAGCGTCGAAGAGCAACCAGACAGCGAGGGACCTGCCGACGATGGCGAAGTCGAGGTGACCGTGACGATTCGAAACGTGGGCGACCGAACCCTCCCCGACGTGCGAATCATCGACGGCGTGCCGCCGATGCTCTCTGTCGTGGACGGGACTGCGCGCCACGCAGCGACCCTGCGCCCCGGCAAGACGACCACCTTCAGCTACACCGTCAACACGAACCACGGCCGCCACCAGTTCGACCCCGCGACCGTCCTCGCCCGCGACTGGAGCGGCGCGACGGAAGTCGAGACGACGGTCGCCACGGAGACGGAAATCGACTGCACCGACGGCGTGCCGGACGTGCCGCTCCGCCAGCAGACCACCGACCGCGTCGGCCCGATGCCGACCGACTCCGGCGGTGCAGGCATCGAGTTCTACCGGACGCGCAACTACCAGCACGGCGACCCGATGAGTCGCATCGACTGGAACCGACTGGCCAGTTCGGGCGAACTGACGACCGTGGACTTCCGGAAAGAGCGGGCGACCTCGGTCGTCGTCTGTCTCGACGCCAGACGGTCGGCTTACCGGGCGAACGAGGACGAACCACACGCCGTAGCCCACGGCGTCGCGGCCGCCGAGAACATCGTCACGGCGCTGTTGGAGTCGCGCGAACAGGTCGGTCTCGCGGCAATCGGCGAGGAGTTCTGCTGGCACCCGCCGGGAGCGGGGGCCGACCACGGCACGCGAATCCGTAACTCGCTGGCGACTCATCCCGCGCTCTCGGCGATTCCGCCCGAGGAGGACCCCGCAATCGAACCACAGGTGACCGAACTGAAGAAACGACTCGCGTCGGACACGCAACTCATCGTGATTTCCCCGCTCGCCGACTCGTTCACGACGAAGACCGCGCTCGAACTGGAAGCGGCGGGGACGGCCGTCACGGTCGTCAGCCCGGACGTGACCGACGGAGAGACGCCCGGCGGGAAGATAGCCCGCGCCCAGCGGGAGAACGAGATTCACTCGCTGCGGCGTGCTGGCGTGCAGGTCGTGGACTGGAACCCCGACGAGCAACTCGGCTCTGCCATCGCGGCGACGAAACGGAGGCACGCATGACAATCGAAATTGGAGGAGGGAGCCACGCATGAGTAGCGAAGTACGAACCGTTCCGGACTCCGCGACCAAGGTGACCCACCGACCGACGGCGCTCGGGTCGATGCTGTCGGTCGTGGCGGCAGTCGCGACGGTGCGCTTGGTCGCGCCGAGTTCGTCTCAGTTCACGCCGCTGGCGGCCGTCGCAGGTGCGGCGGTCGTCTTCGCAGTCGGGTCGGCGGTCCGCGACCGCGGCAGTTCGTTCGCCGGGTGGTCGCTCGTCCTCGTCGGCGTCGTGGCCGCGCTCGGCGCGGTCGGCTACTCGGTCGTCGCACCGCCGACCTTCGCGCAGAAAATCGTCCTCCTCCCGGGCGTCCTCGGCGTCGCGTTCGTCGCGGTGTCGTTCGTTCCGCTCCGCACAGGCTGGGAGCGACGCGTGCTGGCGGTCGGCATCGGGTGGTTGCTCGCCAGCGTCATGATGGCCGCGGTAATGAACGAGGCGACCAAGATGGGGATGCTCGGAGGGATGGCCGCCGCGATTCTCTCGTGGGACGCTGGCAAGCAGGCCATTAGCCTCGGCGAGCAGGTCGGTAGGGAAGCCGAGACGAAGATGGTCTCGGTGGTTCATAGCTTGGCGAGTAGCGTCGTCGCGGCGCTGGCAGTCGGGGCGTCGATTTGGCTCTACGATTTGAACGTGACCGGCGTCTCGCTGGCGGGGTTGGCGTTGCTATTGGGTGCGGCGATTACGCTCGCGATTGCGCTGTACAATTAGAGTGTCCGTTGTTTTTGTTGTGTTCTTCTGGCGCGCGCTGGCGCGACCTCGTGTCGCGCCAAACCCGTGCGAGGTCTTGGCGAACGACTGTGAGCCAAGGCTCGAAAGACAAGCGAAGTCTCCAGGAACGAAGTGACTGAAGGCTCGATGGACGCAAAGCGTCCATCGGTGCGTAGTCTTTCGGTGGATGAACGAACGGACGTGAGCGAATCGGCTGGGGAGGGTGTGGCTGGTGCGGTGCTGTGCGGTCTCTCCTCGGTTTCGGGAGTAGCTAGCGTCACTGCGTTCGTCGTCACTAGGCGACAGTCAGGACAACCGCAGTTCCTTCTTCGAAAGTCCCACCCTTCAGATAATTCACTGGCCGTTTCCGGTGGTTTGGTTCACCGAGCGCATCCGGTCGCTTGTCGCCTGCACACAACTCCACAAAAATCACACCGGGACGAAACCCCGAGAAAAGCCGCCTAGTTCACCGTCGGCACTTCCACGTCTTCCAGCACGTTCTCGACGATAGTCTTCTTCTTCACGTTGTCCACCTTCGCGTCCGGCGTCAGCACGAGTCGGTGAGCGAGTCCCGGTTTGGCGACTCGCTTCACGTCGTCCGGCGTGACGTAGTCCCGGCCGTCGAGGGCCGCGCGGGCGCGGGCGACTTCCATCAGTCGCTCCGTGCCGCGGGGCGAGGCACCCGCCTTCACGCGCGGGTCGTCGCGGGTCGCCCGCGAGATAGACGTGATGTACTTGCGCACGTCGAGTGCGACATCGACTTCCTCGGGCGCGCTCTGCATGGATTCGACCGCCTTTGGCGTGCAGACCGTCTCGGCACTCGGCGTTCGCGCGGTTCGGGAGACGCGCCGGTTCAGGATTTCGAGTTCGCCGTCGGCGTCGGGATAGCCGAGGTTCGTCTTGATGATGAAGCGGTCTTTCTGGGCTTCCGGGAGCGGGAAGGTCCCCTCCTGCTCGACGGGGTTCTGCGTGGCGAGGACGAAGAAGGGGTCCGGCAAGTCGTGCGTCTCGCCGTCTACCGTCACCTGCCCCTCGCCCATGGCCTCCAGCAGTGCCGACTGGGTCTTCGGTGGCGCACGATTAATCTCGTCCGCGAGGACGATGTTGGCGAAGATGGGGCCTTCGTTGAACTCGAAGGAACGGTCTTGCTCGTTGAACACGTGCGTGCCGGTCACGTCCGCCGGAAGCAAGTCCGGCGTGAACTGGATACGGGAAAAGGAGAGTCCGAGCGCCGACGCGAAACTCCGCGCGGTCAGGGTCTTACCGGTGCCCGGCACGTCTTCGAGCAGGACGTGCCCACGGGCGAGAAAGCCGGTCAGAACGGTCTCCAGCACGTCTTCGTCTGCGATGACCGCGTTCGACACCTCGGTCAACACGTCGGTACAGCGACTACTCGCTTCGCTCGCCTCCATCGACATGCACGAACGAACGACCCGAACCCCCTTTTTTATGAACCGACTAACGTCAGGTGAGCAACTTCCGGGCGTATCGGTGAACTGGGAACAACGCTTCGTGGAGTCGCCCGGGAAGTCCCGTCGGGCGCGCGTAGACGAGGACCGGGACGCCGGCTTCCGCCGCCCGCTTGACGACGCGGTCCGGCGTCGAACCGAACACCCAGCGTTTGAGCAGGCGAGTCCGCGACGCGCCAACGACGAGCGGACCACCGTTGGCCAGCGCCGTCTCGACTAGTCCGTCCGCGACGTTGTCTGACTCGATTTCGTGCGTCTCGACCGAAATCCCTGCAGGAAGGCTATCGAGCGTGTCTTCGGCCGTCTCTGGCGTGCCGCCCCGGTGGCCCGGCGTCACGTCGATGACGTGGACGTTCGCACCCGCTCGGCCGAGTTCGCCGACGAGCGACAGCAGTGCCTCGTGGTGAGGGCCACCACCAGCGCCGACGTTGACCGTGTCGATGCGCTCGGCGTCGGCAGGTTCGAAGCCTTGCGAGTACACCACGTCGCAGGGCGCGTTGTACTCTACGTCCTCGGCGATTTCGTAGTGTTCCTCGGGATAGCCCATCACGACGAGGTCCGCGTCGTCGTCGCGGGCAGTCTGGACGATATCGAAGCCAACGTCGCGACAGACGTGCCCTTCGACGGTGTACTCGACGTCGAGGTCGGTCTCGACCAGCGAATCGAGCAGTCGGTCGGCCCGCTTCTCGGCGTCCTCCTCGACGCTGTCGTAGGAGGTCTGCTCGGGAATGTGCGTCACGTTGACCACTTGGAGAATCGGGTTCTCGCCGTGGACCTTCGCTAGCGCCGCCGCCAGTCGGACGTGACTGGGCGCGCGGTCGGGGCGTGCGACCGGAACGAGGACGCGGAATCGCTCTTCAGACTTCGTGTCGGCGGTTCGCTGGTCTCCACCGGTGCCGTCTCCGCTCTCGTCGCCGCCGTTCGGCCGTATCGGCTGATGGCGCGGCACGGCCTGCTGGATGAGTTCGTCTACGTCCGGCGCGCCGCCCCACGCGAGGTAGCCGCCGACGAGGACGACTTCGACTCCCAGTCCGACGGCGATGCCTTTCGGTGGGAGTCGGGAGATGAGCGCGACGTTGGCGATGATACCGAGTATCGGAATCCACGGCGAGAACGGTACCTTCAGTGGCCGTTCGATGTCGGGCAGTCGCCGCCGAGAGACAATGAGCGCGACGTTGACGACTGCCAGCGGCGCGAGCAGGTTGAGGTTGGCGAAGCCAGTGAGTGCGTTCAAGCCGAGGTGAACGACCCCGAGTCCGCCCTCTGCGGGAAACAGACCGATGAATACGGCGACGAGTGTGACGATAGTTCCCGTCGTCGCCACGACGCTCCAGAACGGCGTGCCGTACTCGGAGTGGATGCGACTGAGTCGGCGGGGCGCTTGGCCCTGTCGCCCCATCAGCGACCCGATTCCGGACGCCGCGAGGATGGAGGCGTTCGACGCCGAGACCATGCTGAAGATAGCTCCGGCGACGATGAGCCACTTGCCGAAACTACCGAGGAATGCGGCGGCGACCTTCCCCATCGCCGTCTCGCCCTGTTGGGCGACCACCTCGGGCGGAATCGGTGAGTTCACCATCGCCACGATGACGAATATGTAGAGGACGGTGACGGTGAAGATGCTGGCCGCGATGGCCTTCGGCACCGTCTCTTTCGGTTCGATAATCTCCCCGGCACTGGCGGCGATAGCCGAGAATCCGAAGAAGGTGATGAACGCTACGGCGGCGATGGAGATGATGCCGCCCGCGTCGGTTGAGAACTCCGAACTGAACGTGGTAGTAGCCTCTGTGGGTCCCGCCCACGCGAACGCGCCCCCGATGAAGACGAGGAGGACGGCGACCTTCGCGGCGGTCACGAGAACCTGAAACGTCCCGCTCTCTTCGGTCCCCTTCGCGTTGAGGTAGCCGAGCAAAATTGCGGTAATAGCCGCAATAACGCCGTGGGGAACCGACAGTCCGTGCGGGAGGATGAACTGGTGGAACCACTCGCCCATGGTCGCCAGATAGAACGCGGTCGTCGCACAGTAGCCCAAGAACAGCGAGGCTCCGACCGCGAAGAGCAGTTTGTCGTTTTCGAACGTCCGGGAGGAGAACAGATAGCCGCCGCCGTTCTCGCTGTATATCGAGGCGAACTCCGAGTACGAAGCGGCCGTGATGCCAGCGATGACGGCGGCGATGACGAACGAGATGACTGCACTGGAACCGACCGCCGCGACCGCGGTTCCAGACAGCGAGAAGATACCCGCGGCTATCATCGTGCCCAGACCGAGCGCGAACGCGACGCGGAAGCCCAACGTACGAGTGTGTTCGGCCATCCCCAGAAGCTACCAGATTCACGTTAAGAAAGGTAGTGGCCGGTCGTGTCGAATTTTCGCAGTCGTTTCAGACACTTCGTGACAGTCTACTTTTGCACCATATTTCAAGCAGTAACTTTTCCACAGTTCCGAGTCAAGGTAAACTATGTCGGCCTCAGGACCAGGGGACGCAGGCAACCAAGGCGGCGTAGCGCCAGACGGTGGGACCGGGTCGGACGTAGAGGCACAACTGGACCGCGACATCGGCATCGTCGGCGCAATCGCGCTGGGCGTCGGTACCATGATCGCCGCAGGTATCTTCGTCCTCTCCGGACTGGCCGTGAGCAACGTCGGCGCGGCGGCCATCGTCTCGTTCTTGCTGGCCGCAATCGTGGCCAGTTTCACCGCCTTCGCCTACGCGGAGTTCGCGTCGCTCTACCCCGAGAGCGGCGGCGGCTACATGTACGTCGCCAACGTCTTCGAGACGGACCTGACCTACATCGTCGGGTGGTCGATGATTCTGGGTTACCCTGCGAGTGCGGCGTTCTATCTAGCGAGTTTCTCGGACTGGTTCTATCGGTTCATGTACCCCGCGCTGGACATCTCGCAAGCGACACCGTACTGGGCGTCGGGGCTGGCGGTCCTCGGTTTGCTCGTCGCAATCAACCTGAAAGGAACCGAAGAGACCGGACTGTTCCAAATCGTCGTCACGGCACTGAAAGTCGCGCTCATCGTCCTGTTCCTCTACGGCGGCCTCCAAGGCTTCGAGTCGTCCGTCGTGATGAACTCGCTCTCGGAGAACTTGAACGACTTCCGGCAACTCGGACTGACCACCGCGCTGGTGTTCATCACGTTCTTCGGTTTCGAAGCGATTGCGACGAACGCCGAAGAGATAGAGAAACCGAGTACGAACATCCCGCGAGCCATCTTCTTCAGCATGGGGTTCGTAACGTTCGTCTACGCGCTGGTCGTCATCGTCATCGTGTTGGCAGTCAACGACACGAACTTCTTGCAGTTCCTCGCCAACCAGCAGAACCTCGCCGGACCGGAGGCCGCCAGAGCGTTCGTCGCGACGAACGGCGAAGTCTCGATGGGTCGGGCGGCCCAGTACTACCTCGGCGACGTTGGCTTCTACATCGTCATCGTTGGCGCGTTGTTCTCGATGCTGTCGGCGGCGAACGCGACGATTCTGGCCGGGTCGCGCGTGAAACTAGCGATGGCCCGCCGTCACCACCTCCCCGAGCAGTTCGAAGACCTGCATCCGAGTCTGAACACGCCGTACAAGTCGGTCCTCCTGACTGGCGGTCTCATCCTCTTCTACATCGCCGTCTTCAGCGTTCTCTTCGGGACGGCACCCGGCGTGGACCCACACAGCGTCACGTTCCCGCTCGGACTCCACCTCGGACTCCACTCCATCGCGCACTTCGCGGACTTCATGCTACTCGGCGGTCTCATCTTCGTCAACTTCGCCATCATCCAGTCCCGGCGGAAGTTTCCGAAAGTCGAACGCGGGTTCGAAGTGCCCGCCGTTCCGTGGCTTCCAATCGTTGCAATTCTGGCCAATCTCGGCCTGTTGGTCAACGTCGAACCGAAGGCGTTCGTCATCGGCGTCCTCGCGGAAGTAGTCGGCGTTGGCTTCTGGTTCGCCTGGAAGTCTCAAGCGCCCGAGTCCGAACGACTGGAGCGCGAGACGCCGACCGTCGTCTCCGAACACACGCCCGCCGACCGCGACTACCAGATAGTCGTACCGGTCGCCAACCCCGAGACAGTCGAGCAGTTGATGCGCACGGCAGTAGACATCGCGGCCGACAACGACGGCGAGATTCTGGTAATGAGCGTCGTCACCGTCCCCGAACAGACGCCACTCGAAGAGGCACGCCAGTTCGTCGGCGAGGAACGCGCGGCCATCGACCGCGCGATGGACGTGGCCGAAGAAGTCGATAGTGACGTCCCGGTCAACGGCATGGTTCGCATCGGCCACGACGCCTCCCACGGCATCCTCAACACGATTCGGCAGTACGAGAGCGACGCCGTCCTCGTCGGGTGGCGGGGGCGCGCGCACCATCGCCGCGACGTGGTGCTGGGCGGTACCGTAGACGAAGTCGTCCGCGAAGCAGAGTGCGACGTACTGGTCGAGAAAATAGGCGACACGACCACTGTCGAGTCCATCTTGGTCCCGACCGCTGGCGGCCCGCACGCGGAACTGGCCGCCGAGACCGCCCGCGCTATCGCTCGTTCGGAAGGCTCCGAAATTCGAGTCGTCCACGTCACGGAATCAGGTGCGGACCGAGAGACGCGAGAAGAAGCCGAAGCCAAGATTCGAGAGACGCTCGACGAACTGGACGACGTCGTCGCGGAAGGTGAAGTTCTCGAAGGCGACGACGTGGTCGAAACAATCGTCACCGAGACCGAGAACTACGACATGACTATCATCGGTGCGACCCGAGAGAGCGCGGTCCAGCGACTCGTCTTCGGGACGATACCCGAGAAAGTCGGGGCGAACGCACCGAACGCGGTCATCATGACTAAGCGGGACCTCGGTATCAGGTCTCGGCTTCGGCAACTGCTGGAGTGACGCGGTCGGAACACTCGAACATCCGAATTCACCGCGTATCCGGCGACCACGCGAGCTTTCTTTCTCGAAATGCGTTGTTTCTCTTCTGAACGCCAGTTGATTCGGACGAAAGCCTAGCAAATGCAGATTGAGGGCCGTGTGGGTTCAGGTCGCTCGGAGACGATTCCCGAGTGGGTGCGAACGATGGCAGACAGCAACCAACGAGAGTCCGAATCGACAGGGGACCTCGACCGCCGAACGATGCTGAAGGGGGCCGCCGCGGCCGGGATGGCCGGAACTGCGCTGAGCGGAACCGCGAGCGCACATTCGAACACGATAGACTTCCTCGCTGACGACGACGGCGCGCTCGTCTACCGATTCAGCGTCTCGGGAGAAATCGAGCGGGGCGGGCGCTTCGACACCGACGACGGCGACGAGATACTAGACGACCACACCGCCGAGGGGGCCGTCGCGAACGGCCGTGGCGACAGTTTCACGTTCTCCGGCGAACTCCGGTCGCTCCACACCGAGGGACGCGGCGCGGTGTTCGTCAACGGGAAACTCGTCCGCGACACGCGAGAGAAGTCCAAGCCGGAACCGCTCCCGAACGCGATAACGATTCGCGGCAGAGGCAAAGAAGTAGCGTACAAGTTCCGGGTGAGCGGCCGCGTCGAGAAGGGGAAGACCGCAGGCGACACCGACGAAGTAATCGGCGACGACGAGGTTCGCGGGACGGTAACGAACGACCGCGACGACTATCGGTACTCCGGGTCGATTTCGTTCGAGAGTACCGACGCCCCGCTGACGGTGGTCCTCGACCTGAACAGAGACGACTGACTGGGTTCAGCTACCCACTCACCAGATATTTCAGGGAGCCGAGAGCGTCGAACTGAGACCAAACGATATGCTGACAGGCGTGGTGGGTACGAATCATGAGCATGGGACGGGGGAGTTCGGAACGGACCGTGTCGAGACGGGGATTTCTGACAGGTGTCGGGAGCGTGGTCGGGGTGGTAGTCGTCTCGGGACTCGTGAGTAGCCAGCAGGTCGATACGTCGCTCCCACCCGGTGCAGTCCTCTTCGACTTGAACGACGACGGAAGCTTCGACGCCGAAGTCACCGCCGGTTCCGACTCGGTCCGCGACGACGCGCATCCGAACCCGGTTCACGTCACGTCGGGTGGCAACTCGACGGTCGATTACGCCGCGTCGGTGGTGGAACCTGATGGTGAGTTGCGTCTCGGCGACGTCCAGCAATTGAGCTACGACTACTACGAGGGACCGAACAACGCCGGTCCCGCGCCTGACGACACCTTTCTCGTCGTGGAGAACGGCGACGGCCGCCACGGCATGTATCTCTCCTTCGACGCGGACGCCCCCAGCGAGCAGTGGCAGACACACGACGTTGCGGCCCGAATCCGTGGCGACACCGAGGGAACGAGCGGTTGGTTCGAGTACACCGCCGTCGAAGGTGGTGACGACCGGAACTTCGACAACGTCGTAGAGCGCTTCGGCGAGGACGCCCGACTCGTACGAGTGGGCATCGGCCGAGGCGACGCCGTCGAACCGGCCACGCTCGACGTGTTCTACGACAACCTGCGGATAAACGACGCAACACGGGAGTTCCCGACCTCGATTTCGAAGCGCGTGGCGGGGCTCGACGGGCCGAATAGTTATATTTTCGGCTGAGTTGGTCAGCACATGGCCGAAAACGTATCGCTCGACGGGCGGACGCTCGTCGGGGTCGCGAACGCCTCCGCCGGAGAAGTCAGCGAAGACACCCGATTCGAATTCGAACAGGATGGCGATCGACTCTACGCGCAGTACTCGGGCGGCGACGTGGTCGATGGACACTTAGTCGGCACCTTCGACGGCACTGAGTGGGACATTCGCTACACGCAGATTAACGAGGCAGGCGACACGGCGACGGGTCACTCCGTCGGCGTCGTCACGCTCCTCGAAGACGGCCGCGTGCGAGTCGAAGACGAATGGGAGTGGGAGTCGAAGTCGGGGAGCGGCGAGAGCGTCCTCGAAGAGATCGAGTCCCCGGCGTAGCACCGCCGAAGGTGTATCCATTTTTCAGGCCCGCTCGCCAACCTGTAGCTATGACTCGATTCGACGCCGCGACGCCCGAAACGCGCCGGAAGTTGTTCGCCGAAGCCATCACGGCCCACCGCGAGCGCGGGAGTCCGTTTTGCACGTTCGAAGCAGACGATGACGCCACCGACGCCGAGGAGGCCCCGCCGTGGGTCCAGTTCGGCGACGGCGTCCTGAACGTGGACTGTACAGAAGACGAATTGGAGGCTCTGAAAGCCGTCCTCGGCGAGTTCCCGGCGTTCAAGATAGACGGCATCCAGCGACCCGAAGAGGTCGAAGGCGTGAACGTTCACGTCTCCGCGCTCGCGGACCCGAATCGCGTGGCCCAATGCATCGACAGTCTGTTCCGCGAGGTGTTCGACCAACCCGAGGAGTTTCGGGTGTGGGTCGCGGCGGTGTGACCGACTTCTCGGCAACAAACTCCGGATTCCAGCGACGTGGAGCGGCTAAACTCATCGACACCGGGCGACTTATTGTCCATGTCTGCTATCTCTCACACACGATGCAGACACCCATCAGAGAGAGATACCTTCGAGTCGCTACCGGCTCGAAATCACCGACCTACAGCCTCGTTTCCGGTCTCAAGTCCCGTATCGTCGCGTTCGACGGCTCGCCCCGTCGCCCGCAACACGTCACGATAGACGGCGGTGGTGGAACATGAGCGACCCGCTCCTGCAAACTGTCGTCGTCCCCGTCGCCAGCGTCGAAGACGCCGAATCGACCTTCGCGGCCGCGCTCGACCGAATTGCGGCGAGTGACGGTCGCGTCGTCGCGGTCCACGTCGTCGAGAAGGGCGGCGGCGTCCCCGACAAGGCGTCGGTCGAACAGCGCGAAGAAGTCGGCGAAGAGATTTTCGAAGTCGTCGAGCGGGCCTGCGAGGACGCAGGCGTCGCCGTCGAGACGCGACTCGAATACGGCACCGACGTCGCCGAGACTATTTTCGACGTCGCCGACGACGTAGACGCCACGTCTATCGCGTTCACGCCGCGCGGTGGCAGTCGTTGGGTGCGGATGCTCACCGGTGACGTGACCCTCTCGCTCGTGACCGAGACCGACCGACCGGTGGTCGTGCTTCCGGACGAGGACGACGAATGAGCGACGAAGAACTCGCGAAAGACCTCGGTCCACTCGCCGCACTGACCATCGGCGTCGGGACCATGATCGGCGCGGGTATCTTCGTGTTGCCTCGACAAGCGTACGCCACGGCAGGCCCCGCCATCGCACTCTCGTTCGCGGTCGGCGGTATCATCTCGCTGTTCACGGCACTGTCCGCGAGCGAACTCGGGACCGCAATGCCGAAGGCTGGCGGCAGTTACTACTACGTCAACCACGCACTTGGGCCGCTGTTCGGATCGATTGCGGGGATGGGTAACTGGATGGGACTGGCGTTCGCATCTGCGTTCTACGTGCTCGGATTCGGCGATTTCATCGTCCAACTCGTCACCATCCCCACCGTAAGCCTCGGAGTGGTGACGTTGACCGGGAAGAAGATAGCCGCGTTGATGGCGGGACTGCTGTTCGTCGTCATCAACTACGTCGGTGCGAAAGAGACGGGACGACTACAGAACGTCATCGTCATCACGCTCGTGGCGATTCTGACCGTCTTCTCGATTCTGGGCTTCCTGCAGTCGGATATCTCGACCCTGAAACCGTTCGCCCCGGCCGAACTCGGCGGCTACGGTGCGGTCCTCCCCGGAACGGCGCTCGTCTTCGTCTCGTTCCTCGGATTCGCCAAAATCACGACCGTCGCGGAGGAAATCAAGAATCCCGGCCGCAATCTCCCACTGGCGGTCGTCGGGTCGGTCGTCATCGTGACGATAATGTACGCAATCCTGATGGTCGTCATGGCGAGTGTGAAGAACTGGCGTCAACTCGCCGCAGAGGGCGCGGACCCCGTGGTCGAAGTCGCCGAAATCGCGTTCGGTGAGACGCTCGGCCTTGCAGGCGTCGGTGCAGGACTCATCATCTTCGGGGGACTGCTCGCCACCGCGTCCAGCGCAAACGCGTCGATTCTGGCCTCCTCGCGCATCAACTTCGCCATGGGCCGCGACAAACTCATCTCGTCGTGGCTCAACGACATCCACGAGAAATTTGCGACCCCGTACCGCTCGATAGGGGTGACGGGAGCCATCATTCTGGCGCTCATCCTCGTGGGCGAAGTGAAGGTGTTGGCCAAAGCCGGAAGCGTCCTTCACCTCATAGTCTACGGACTGCTCAACCTCGCGCTCATCGTGATGCGGGAGGCGGACGTCGCCGAGTACGAACCGGCGTTCAAGGTGCCGTTCTACCCCATCACGCCCATCCTCGGCGCGCTGTTCTCGTTCGCGCTCATCGGGTTCATGGCACCCATTGAAATCGGCCTCAGCGTCCTCTTCGTCGCCGGTGGCGTCGTCTGGTACTTCGCGTACGCCCGTGGTAAGACCGACAAACAGGGTATTCTCGGAAATTACATCCGAAACCGTCCCGAGAAGATGCCAGACTCGGCCGTCGCGGCCGCGACGTCGGTCCAACCGGACGGCGGCGAGTACAAGGTGATGGTGCCGCTGGCTAACCCTGAACACGAACAGCAACTCATCTCGCTGGCGAGCGCCATCGCCAACCAGCGCGACGGCCGCGTCGTCGCAGTCCACATCGTGCAGGTGCCCGACCAAACGCCGCTGGCGAGCGGGGCCGAACACGTCGAGCAACTGGACGCAGAGTCTGGCGAACTGCTCGCAAAAGCCCGCGAAGACGCCGAGACGCTCGGCGTCCCCATCGAAACTCACACCATCCTCTCGCACCGCTCGTTCGAGGAGGTGTTCGACGCCGCCCGGAGCCACAAGGCGGACCTCACAATCATGGGTTGGGGGCCGGACTCCCACGGGTCGCCGGGCCGAGCAGAGAGCGCGATGGACGAACTCACGCACAACTTGCCGTGTGACTTCCTCGTGCTGAAAGACCGCGGCTTCGACCCCGAGCGCGTGCTGGTGCCGACCGCTGGCGGTCCGGACTCGGACCTCAGCGCGACTATCGCCAAGTACCTCCGCTCGGAGTTCGACTCGGAGATTACGCTGTTGCACGTCGCCGACGACCAAACTGAAGGCGAGCGGTTCCTCGCCGACTGGGCCGACGACCACGGCTTGAGCGACGCCGACCTGCGCGTCGAAACCGGTGACGTGGAGACGGCCATCGAACGCGCCGCGAACGACTGTTCGCTGATGGTCGTCGGTGCGACCGAACGCGGTCTGCTGTCGCGTCTCGTCCGCGGGTCGCTGGTGCTGGACGTGGTGGACGACGTGGACTGTTCGGTGCTGCTGGCCGAACAGACCCGCAAGCGGTCGCTCCGCGAACGACTGTTCGGTTGAGCAAGTCACCACTTCTTCTCTCGCGGTCAGTCGAGTTGCACGTACGTCCGAGTCGTCCCCACGCCGTCGATGGCTTGAATCTCTTTCGTAAGCATCGTCTGGAGGTCGTGGACCGTCTCGCCCTCGATTTCGGCGACGATGTCGAAGTCGCCAGCGACGATGTGGGCCTCCGTGACGCCGGAGAGGTCCCGGACCGCGTCGAGGACTTCCTTCGAGGCTCCGCCCGCAGTGATAACGGCGACGTAGGCGCGAATCATCGGCAGTGATACGCTAGCAATCAGCAAAACATTGCCGCCGCATTACACGGCAGGCACTGCCCTTTTTGGACTCACGCTACTGTGTGTAGTCGTCCCGGAGCGGTTCTCGGGATGGGGGAAAGCATGTCTGAAGACACCGACCAGCGACTCGTCGGCGAATCGTCGCGTCGAACGTTCGTGAAACACGGTGCACTCGCGTCCGGTGCGCTCGCGCTCGGTATGGGTGGGGTTGGCAGTGCAGTCGGCCAAGACGGTGGCGACGGCGGGGACGGCGTAGACTACAGCGCGGAGTACAAGGCACTGATGTTCACCGGGCAGTTCCACCCGGCCGCGCGCATCGAAGTCATCTCGCCAGTCGTCAATTGGAGTCCGGAAGTCACCGGATTCACCGCGTGGAGCGACTACAACACCCGGTTCGCCAAGTACCAGAACACGAACGAGCGCGTGCCGTTCTTCCCGGCGAACGACGCAGAGGTACAGCAAGGGCAACTCTACTCGCTCGAACCGAACGCCTCTCTGTTCCCGGACGACGACCAGAATCTCACGGACGTGACGTTCAGTCCGGTTCGACCGGACGACGGTCAGCAGACGACTAGTAGCGGGAACCAGACAGGGGGCGGAAACCAGAGCGGCGGAGACGGAAACTAATCTGTCGAAGACCGAGGGCGATTACCCTTACACGTCCTACCATATACGATTAGTACCGGGACGACGTAGTCCGATTCGATGAGCCTCATCGCGGAGTTCTCCGTTCCCGCAGACAGTTTTGCGCTGGGTCACGCACTCGAATCGGCTCCCGGAACGCGCGTCGAAATCGAACGACTCGCGACTCACAGCAGAGAGTGGGTGATGCCCTTCTTTTGGGTGTCGGGCGACGACGTAGACCAGTTCGCCGACGCGCTCGAAGACGACCCGACCGTCGAAGCGTTCGAGACCCTCGACGCGTTCGACGGCACCTACCTCTACGAGATTCGGTGGGACGACGATATCGAACAGTTGGTAGACGAGATGGTCAACCGCCACGGTATCGTCCGACAGGCCATCGCCAACAAGAACGAGTGGTTTCTGAAACTTCGGTTCACCGACGAAGGGTTTCTCTCGGAGTTCCGCGACCACTTCGAGGCAGACGCGTTCGAACTCCACCGCAAGTACCGGACGACCGAACCGAAAGACGGCGAGTTCGGTCTGACGCCCGAACAGCGCGAGACGCTGGTGTTGGCCTCGGAGTTGGGTTACTTCTCGGTGCCGCGAAACGCGACGGTCGAGGACATCGCCGAACGACTCGACATCTCGGCGAACTCCGTCTCCCAGCGACTCCGCCGGGCACACGACACACTCATCCGGCACACGCTCGTCATCGACGGCGGCCAGTTGGACCGCTAACCGAGAGACTCTCGGCTCGCTGTTCGAACTCCATTAATATTGAACCCGTGGCCTTATGCGGGTTTCGTGGTAAAGGACGGCCACATGAACGACCCGTCGCTTGCCTCCTCAGGAAGGGCGAAAAGGTACGGAACTGACGCCCTGGTGGGGTGGCCTGTATGAGTGCAGCGACCGTCTTCGAAGTCGAAGTACCCGCGTCCTCGCTCGCGTTGCGCGACACGTTCGAGCGCGAACCGGGCGCGGAGTTCCGGATGGAACAGATGGTCGGTGGGGGAGGAGACAGAATCATGCCGTTCGTCTGGGTGTCCGGCATCGACGCCGACCGGGCCGAGGAACTGTTCGCCGCGGACTCGTCGGTGACGAAGACGACTCGATTGGGGGGGAACGGCGACGCGACGCTGTTCGAGGTGACGTTCGCGGGCGAAATCTGTTCGTTCGCCGAGACCATCTTCGAGCGCGACGGTGTCATGCTACACGCCAAGGGCAAAGACAGCGTCTGGAGCTTCCGGCTTCGGTTCACGAATCACCAAGACCTCGGAAGCGTCTTCGACGACGAGTTCTGTCGGCAGTACGAAGCGACCGTCACTCGCCTCTACAGCGACCAAGACGGTCCCGCCACGCGAAACGGACTGACCAGCAAGCAACAACAAGCACTCTCGGCGGCCCACGAGATGGGCTACTACACCGTGCCGCGCAACGTGGACCTGAGAGCGGTCGGTGACCGACTCGGCGTCTCCAGACAGGCCGTCTCAGAGCGACTGCGTCGCGCCCACGAATCGCTCATCGGTGACCACCTCGGCGAGAGCGAACTGGGGAATTAGGAAGCGGGGTCGAGAAGGAGAGAACGAGAAACTCACGACCGCCAGTAGGCGGGCGTGAGCAGCACCAGCACGGGCAGAATTTCTAACCGGCCGATCCACATCAGGAACACCATGAACAGCTTGCTCGACGCGGTGAACTTGAGGTAGTTACCCATCGGCCCGACGACGCCAAAGCCCGGCCCGACGTTGCCCAGCGTCGCCGCGACTGCGCTCATCGCTTCGAGCGTACTCAGCGGGAACACCGGGTCGGGGTTGCGAGTCGAGTTCAGGAAGAGGACCAGCGTCGCCACGAAGAAGATGACGATGTAGAGCAGGGTGAACGCGTAGATACCGCGGAGTGCGCGCTCGTCGAGCGCGCGACCACCGAGTCGAACGGGGCGAACTGCCTCGGGGTGGACCGTCGTGAACAGCTCTCGCTTGAACGATTTGAGGATGACGTACCACCGGACGATTTTGATGGCCCCGCCCGTCGAACCCGCGGAGCCACCGATGAACATCGCCGCGAAGAGGAGGTACTTCGCGGGGATACTCCACGTCGTGAAGTCCATGCTGGCGTATCCAGTCGTGGTGATGATGGAGGCGAGTTGGAACGTCGCGTGGCGGGCCGACGCTTCGAGGTTTCCGGCGATGGGACCGATGGTCGGCACCCGGGCCATACCGACGCCCGTGACGAGTAGCGCCGTCGCCACGGCCGCTAGCACCCCGATGATACCGACGTAGGATTTGAACTCTGAGTCTCTGAACAGATGCTCGGACTCGCCGTTCAAGACGTGCCAGAACAGCGCGAAGTTCGTCCCTGCCGCAACCATGAACGGGATGATGAGCCACTGGACGGCCGCCGAGAACGCCTCGATGCTCCGCGCGGCGGGCGAGAACCCGCCGGTAGACATCGTCGTGAAGCCGTGGGCGACCGACTGGTACAGCGTCATGTTCGGCGCGAGTGGCGTTCCGAGCGCGTTGCCCAACAGATGCAGGCCGTACAACAGCACGATTTCCAGCGCGGTGATACCGAGATACGCCACCCAGAGTGCGCGTGCGGTCTCGGCGATTCGCGGCGTGAGTTTCTGAATTCCGGGACCGGGCGCTTCCGCGTCCATCAGTTGGGCACCACCGACAGAGAGTTCCGGAAGAATCGCCACCGCGAGGACGACAATACCCATGCCGCCGAGCCACTGGGTCTGCTGTCGCCACATCATCAGCGCGCGACTGTGTTCCTCGAAGCCGATGTTCTGCATGACCGTCGCTCCGGTCGTCGTGAAGCCGCTCATCGACTCGAACAGTGCGTTCACGGGAACGGCGACAGAGCCCTCTCCGGCGATGACGTACGGTGCGCCCCCGACTATCGAGACGGCGAGCCACGTCAGTGCGACCATCAGGAACCCTTCGCGCGCGCCGAGGTCCGGGTCGTCGTCGAGTTGTTCGAGCGTCCACCCGACGGTTATCGACAGCGCGATAGCCGCGACGAACGTCGTGATGCCCTCGCCGTAGTAGAGCGCGACCACGAGCGGGAACAGCATCGCGGCCGCCAGCCACTTGACGACGGTCCCGACGAGACTGACGCTCGCTCGCCAATCGACGCGCAGATGGCCGTTCATAGCTTGCCGCTCACGTCGTCTAAGATGTCCATGTCTACGAACACAACCACGTGGTCGCCCGGTTCGATGATGGTGTCACCACGCGGGACGACGAACTCCCGGTCGCGGGTAATCGCGCCGACGACCAAACCGGTGGGGAGGTCTGCGACCGCTTCTCGAATCGGACGGCCGACCAGCGCGCTCTCTCTATCGACTTCGATTTCCAGCACTTCCGCGCGGTCGCTCTCGATGAGCGCGACGTTCTCCGTGTGAGTCTCGCGCGTGAACCGCGTGATTTCCTCGGCCGTGACTTCTCGGGGGTTGACTGCCACGTCCACGCCCACCGTCTCGAAGATGCCGACGTACTCCCCGCTCTCGACGACTGCGACCGACCGCTTCGCGCCGAGCTGCTTGGCGAGGACGGAGACGAGCAGGTTCTTCTCGTCGCTTTCGAGGGTGGCGACGACGGCGTCTGCCTCGTCGATGTGTTCGCGCGCGAGGAAGTCCGCGTCGGTCGCGTCGTTCTCCATCACGACCGTGTCGGGCAGTTTCTCGGCCAACTCGCGGGCGCGGTCGTGGTCCTGTTCGATGAGTCGCGGATGAAGGCCGCGGTCTTCGAGGAGTCGGGCGGTGTGGAAGCCGATTTCGCTCCCGCCGATGATGACGAGGTCTTCGTTCCCGGTCGGGGTCGCGCCGGGCGCGACCTCGCGGGCGAACCCCTGGACGCTCTCGGGCGACCCGATGACGACGACCTTGTCGCCCGCGCGAATCTTCGTCTCACCGCTGGGAATCTCTACGTCGTTCTCCCGCAGGAGCGCCGCGAACGTCAGCGACTCGAAGCGGTCTGCCTCCTGCACCGTTTGCCCGGCGACGGGACTGCCCTCGTCCACTTCGAACTCGGCCATCTGAACTTTGCCCCCTGCGAACGGGTCCACGTCGCGCGCGGCGGGCAGACCGATGACCCGGACGATGTCCTCTGCCGTGAGGAGGTTCGAACAGACCATGAAGTCCACGCCGAAGGCGTTCTCGGCGTGCTCCCACGTTTCGAGGTAATCGACGTTCTTGACCCGCGCGATGGTGAACGGGTCGTCCACGGTCTTGGCCGTGCCACAGGCGACGAGGTTCGTCTCGTCGTCGTCCGTGCTGGCGATGAGCATGTCTGTCTGCTCGATACCGGCCTCCCGAAGCGTCGAGAGCGACGTGCCGTCGCCCTCGATGGCGAGGACGTCCAGCGAGTAAGTCAGCGCGTCCACTCGCTCGCCGTCCACGTCCACCACGACGACCTCGTGGTTGTCCGCGAGGCCCGCGGCGATAGAGGAACCGACCTCACCAGCGCCGATGATGATAACTCGCATCCAAACCCTCCGTCATTCTTCTTGGGTGTTTCAAATCCCGAGCGTATGAACATTTCCTTCCACCTTTTTTCTCGTCGGGTAGCAACGGCGCGCTTCGCGCGCCTGCTACCACTTCTCCAAAAAATCTGGACCAAAAAACCGACACTCGAACTTCGTGCGCAGAGCGCACGAAATTCTCGCGTCTACTGATTACTGGTGCGACTTCAGCACCGTACCGCACAGCACCGCCTCAGCCACACGCCTCCCCAACCGACTCCTTCGCGTTGCTCAGTCGTCTCTCGCGCGAGATGGTCGAATCACCGAAAGACTTCGCTCCGCTCGTCTTTCGAGCCTTCCTTCACATTCGCTCAGGAAGACCACTTCGGGATTCGACCGCGCGCGCCGGTTCGTCCGTGGAGATGCGCGATAGTGTTCCGGGTGATGGCGCGCGCTGAGGCGGCCCGTTGGTTGGCCGCCTCAAACCCGCGCGAGGGATGAGAGAAACGACCAGAGGGAGTGAATCGAATCGGTTGGGGAGGTGTGTGGCTGTCGCGGTGCTGTGCGGTCTTCTAGGTTTCGGGGGTAACTAGCTTCATCGCGTCTCCTATGGTTAGTCTTCATCTGAGGGCGTCACCTCAATTCCCAGAAAACAGGCTACTTGCTAACTAGACACACTCTTTTCCACAATCCCCTAGCCGCTATCTTCAAACCTTTATGCGATGCTATCCCAACTCCACACACATGGAGCCGAACATTCTGATACTCGGTGCGCCGGGCGCAGGCAAAGGAACACAGAGTTCGAACATCGTCGAAGAGTTCGGCGTCGAACACGTCACGACGGGCGACGCGCTCCGTGAGAACAAGCACATGGAGACCGAGTACGGCACCCCCGCCAGTTTCATGGACGAGGGCGAACTGGTGCCGGACCCCGTGGTCAACGAAATCGTCGAGGCCGCGCTCTCGCAGGCCGACGGCTACGTGCTGGACGGCTACCCGCGGAACCTCGACCAAGCGGAGTTCCTCTCAGAAATCACGGACCTCGACGTAGTTCTGTACCTCGACGTAGACGAGGACGAACTCGTCGGTCGGCTTACCGGTCGCCGCGTCTGTTCTGAGTGTGGCGCGACGTTCCACGTCGATTTCAATCCGCCCGAGGAGGAGGGCGTCTGTGACGAATGTGGCGGCGAACTCTACCAGCGTGACGACGACACCGAGGAGACCGCCCGCGAGCGGATTCGCGTCTACGAGGAGAACACTGCGCCGGTCGTGGAGTTCTACGACGAGCGCGGCGAACTCGCCCGCATCGACGGCGAGCAATCGCTAGAGGGCGTCTGGGAAGACGTGAAAGCGGCCATCGAATCGAGCGCATAACTGCGACGTTCCACTGCTCTTCTGCGTCGCTCTTCTACGGCCCGAACATCCGTCTCTCGCTCGTCCCGAGAGCGAAAGTTGATTAACGGGGGATACCAAATTCGGGATAATGGCACGGACGGCGGACAAAATCGAGTCGCTCATCGCCGAAGATTCGGCGATGGCCGACGCGCTGGCTGTCCTCTACGACCGAACGGACGGAGGCGACGACTCCATCGCGTGGACCGACGTGAACGACGACCTCACGAGCGGTCAGTGGGGCCGCCTCATCGAGAAGGACGTGTTGGAGAGCGACGGCGACGAGTTCCGACTCTCGGACCCCGAGGCCGTCGAATCGGCGCTGGACGACGAACCGACGACGACAGTCTCGACTTCGGGTGAGAGCGGAAGCACGGACACCGACATCGACACGGGCGACTCCTCGTGGTCTACGTGGGACAAACTCGCCGGCGTCGGTGCGGTCGCACTGTTCGCGGGCTACTCCCTCAAGTCGGTGCGCGACATCGTCGGCGGCGCGGTCGATATCGTACTCGCCCCCATCGACGCGGTGTTGCCCTTCTACGTCGTGGTCCTGCTGGTCGCACTGTTGACCGGCTTGTTCACCACACTGTTGCAGGCCAACCTCATGGACATGGAGAAGATGAGCAAGTACCAACAGCGGATGAAGGACATCCAAAAGAAGCGCAAGGAGGCCCAGGAGCGCGGCGACGACGAGGCGCTGGACAAAATCCGTGAAGAGCAGATGGACGCCATGGGCGACCAGATGGGCATGTTCAAAGAGCAGTTCCGGCCGATGGTCTGGACGATGTTCTTCACCATCCCCGTCTTCCTCTGGATCTACTGGATGGTGCTGGACGGCCACATCACCGGCGGAGAGTCGAGCATCGTGGCCCCGCTCGTCGGCGAGGTCACGTGGCGCTCGAAGGTCGTCGGTCCCATGCAGATGTGGATCGTCTGGTACTTCCTCTGCTCGATGAGCTTCTCGCAACTGCTCCGGAAGTCGCTGAACATCCAGACGACGCCGACCTAGGAAACGCGGTTTTCTCGTCTTGAGACGATTCGAGTCGTAGCGATAGAGGATTCACCGTCTCGGTGACTGTCTGGAAATCGTTGGCTGGCGCGTGCTGGCGCGAGTTCATCTCGCGCCGAACGTCGCGCGAGGTCTTCCGGAGCGGAGTGACGGAAGGCTTGGAAGAGATTGCTCTTCCAGTGGACGAGTATCGGAGCTTGGAAACCGCGGCGTGCCGCGGTTTCCGAAATCGAGAAACGCAGTCGGCTGGGGAGGGACGCGAGGCGCGCGGGCGGTCACACGAGCGAATGCGAGGGTGATCTCGGAGGACGCGGTTTGTCCTCCGGCGGTGCGGAGAGCGGGCCTCGGACTGCGAGTAGCGAGGGACTCGCCGAGTCCCTCGGACCATGCGAGCGGCAAATGCCGCGAGCAGACGGCAGAGTCGCGAGCGTGTGGCCGTCGCGGTGCAGTGCGGTTTCTCATCGGTTTCGGGAGTAGCGAGTTTCACTGCGTTCGTCGGTGCTACGTAGCAGTCAGCACCACCGCATTTACCTTGTAGAAAGCCCTCGACCGCTCGCGGTCGCTGTGCAGGATATTCGGGGTTTTCCGCACCGCCCACCCCGAATAGAGCCAGCACAGACGACTACACTGTACGCGAGCGGCCGCCCCCTTTCAGTCCCTCCCGTTCGGTTGCATCACTGCACGAAACGGTGGTGAATGTCCACCTGCACGAAATCCCATCTGTGTCACACTCCACGAAACCACCCCTTTCCCCTACTGTCGAAGTTCAAAACCTCTTTCTCCCCCGCGTTCGGAGTGGGAATATGTTGATTACCGTCTCCGGACCACCGGGTAGCGGCAAGAGTACGACCGCCAAGAAACTCGCCGAGGCGCTCGGCTTGGACCACATCAGCGGCGGAGACATCTTCCGCGAACTCGCCGACGAACGGGGCTACACGCCCCTCGAATTCAACAAACTCGCCGAGGAGAACGACCAGATAGACCGCGACTTGGACCGACGGCTTCGCAACATCGCCGCCGAACGCGACGACGTCGTCCTCGAATCGCGACTCGCGGGGTGGCTGGCGGCCGACCACGCCGACTTCCGAGTGTGGCTGGACGCACCGCTCGACGTGCGAGCGGCCCGCATCGCCGACCGCGAGGAGAAGAGCGTCGAGGATGCGAGCGAAGAGACCTCAGCCCGCGAGGGGAGCGAGGCGGCGCGCTACGAGGAGTACTACGACATCGACATCACCGACCTCACCATCTACGACCTCGCAATCAACACCGCTCGGTGGGACGCCGAATCAGTCCTCGACATGCTCGTGACCGCAGTGGACGACTACGACGCCGACGCCGACGAGGGCAAGTACCCCGTCGAAGGCATCCGGTACGACTTCTAAGCTCATGCTCCGTGGACCTCCAGGCGACCGGACGCCCACCGAACTTCTCGAATTCGGTGTCGTCAACATCGACAAGCCCGCCGGACCCTCGGCTCACCAAGTCGCGGCGTGGGTGCGAGATATGGCAGAAGTCGAGCAAGCGGCTCATTCGGGAACGCTCGACCCCAAAGTCACCGGCTGTCTGCCGACGCTGACCGGCGCGGCGACCCGCCTCTCGCAGGTGTTTCTCGACGCCAAAGAGTACGTCGCCGTGTTGGAACTCCACGACGACGCGCCGGGCGACCTGGAAGCCATCGTCTCGGAGTTCGAAGGCCCGCTCTACCAGAAGCCACCGCGAAAGAGTGCGGTGTCTCGAAAACTCCGTGTCCGGGAAATCTACGAGTTAGACGTACTCGAGGTAAAAGACCGACAGGCACTGCTCCGTATTCGCTGCGAGAGCGGGACGTACATCCGAAAACTCTGTCACGACCTCGGCCTCGCGCTCGGAACCGGCGCGCACATGGGCCACCTCCGCCGGACCGCGACCGGGCCGTTCGACGACTCGACGCTCGTGACCTTGCAGGACCTCTCGGATGCGCTGGGAAGATGGCGTGAAGGCGAGGTGCGAAGCACCTCGGAATCCGCGAGCGGAGACGAACTGAGTGAGGAACCGCGAGCGAGCGAGAAAGACGACTGGCTACGCGAAGTCGTTCTTCCAGCAGAGCGCGCGCTGGAGAATTTGCCGAGAGTCACCATCGCGTACAGCGCCGCCGAGGAAGTCGCGAAGGGCGCACAGGTGTACGCACCGGGCGTGATTTCCGCAGAGGACGCCGAACAGGACGAACTGGTCGCCTGCTTCACGCCTGACGACGCCGCAGTCTGTCTGGGAACGATGTACGGGGACCCCGAGGCCGACGCCGGAATCGCGGTCGAGTTAGAGCGCGTCCTCGTCTGAGGCTGCCGCCAGACACATTCTTTTGTCGTTGCCGTGACTCGCTCGACGTATGCAAGTCGGCACCGCAGACTCAGTTCCCGGCGAACTCGTCACTGGCTGGCTCGACGTGACAGACCTTCCCACTGGAACGCCCGAACGACTGCCCGTCCTGATTGCGGAGGGCACCGAAGACGGCCCGACGCTCTGGGTGACCGCGTCGATTCACGGCAACGAGGTAACTGGCTTGGCGGCGGCGCAGGACCTGATGACCGACGAACTCCCCGAGGAAATTGCTGGCACTGTCGTCTGCCTACCGAATCTCAACCCGGCGGGACTGCGACGGAATACGCGCACGTCCTACTACGACGACGAGGATCCCAACCGCTACTTCCCCGACTCCGACGCCGAGAGTACGCGCCCGCCGAGCGTCCAGCAACTCATCGACGAGCGAGTGTACGACGAGTTCGCGGAATCGGCCGACGCGCTGGTCGATTTGCACACTGCGCACGTCGGGTCGGTACCGTTCCTGATTCGGGACCGAGTTCTGTATGGCGAGCAACGCACGGAGAACGAAGCCCACGAACTCGCCGGAGAACTGGAACGACTCTGCGAGGCCTTCGGCATGCCAGTGGTCAACGAGTACGCCGCCGAGGAGTACACCGAACAGAACCTCCAGCGTTCCACTGCGGGAGCGGCCCTGAACAACGCGGGGATTCCGGCCTTTACTGCTGAATTAGGTGGTCACGACGTGGTGGAAGAGGACGTACGCGCCGCCGCAGTGACGGGCTTACGAAACGTCATGTGCGAACTCGGGATGCTCGCTGGGGAACCCACCCCAGACGCGGTGGGCTACGACGCGCCGGTCGATTTTTCTGTCAAGCGTTGCGTCGGCCCGCACACCGAGACGCCGGGCATCGTCCGCCACCGCAAAGAGGCGGGGGATGTGGTCTCGGAAGGCGACGTAATCGCGGACGTCGTCACCCCGCACGGCGAGCCGAAGGCGACCGTCGAAGCCGAACACGACGGCTACGTGCTGGGCCGCATGCACGGCGTCGCGGCGTACGAAAACGACCCGCTGGCGAGTCTGGCAGTGCGGGACGACGGCGACCTCGTCGTGCCACGGGACGACGACTGAAACGAAGCGCTTAAACACAGGACGGTCTTTCTTCGAAACGCAGCAAACGAAACTCTGCGGGACCGTAGGGTAGTGGTATCCTCTGCCGATGGGGTCGGTAGGACCTGAGTTCGAATCTCGGCGGTCCCACTCCAAAATAAAGGATAGCGGCCTTCTTTGCCGCTATTTCACTCAACTAAGGTGGTCAGCGTGAGCCGTGCGTCCGGCTCCGACCGACCCATCTGCGAGTTCTGCGGCTTCGTCATCGATAGCCCGCAGAAAGACTGTCCTGCGCTTGATGACGGGAGGTGTCACCCGTGAGACGGTACTGCCCGACCTGCGGTGGTCGGATGACGACGAAGACCGGCTACGGGCTACCACGCCGAATCTGTGAAAACGGACCGCACGACGCAGAGGAGGCAGTTGGCGGGCTATGAGTGTCGAGAAAGCCCATACAACCATCCAGAATCGAATCGGAGGCCCACAACGACTCACATTCCCCGAAGACTGGGAGAACAGCAAGTCGTGGAAGCGAGCGCAAACCGCACCTGCCGAGTGCGGCTCCGCGACAGCGGCCGAGTTCGACGTACTCATGGGGTACACCGACAGCGACGAACTTGCCCATCATCGCGTACTGTTCACCCTACTCGACGGAAGCCTACGCGCCGAGTGCCCTTGCGACGGCTACCACTACCGCGACTGGTGCGCCCACGTCGCCTATCTCTGGTGGCGGTGGGTACGCTCCGACCTCGCTGTAACCGACCTCAGCACCGAACAGAAGCATCTCTCGCCGCCGTGGTGGCTCTCAGTCACCGACCGTGAGGTAGGTGGTTGCTCGTGATGCGCTGTATCTCCGGCGACGGAGACGGTAGCCTTGAAGCCGTCTGCTCGAAGCAATGCGGTTGGTCTACGTCACTGAACGATGCCGAACAGGACGAGGAAGGCAACTACGTTGTTCCTCTCGACTGTCCCGGTTGCGAGGAAGGGTTCACGTACCTTCCCGAGACCGTTAGCCAACCGGAGAACGAGGAGGTAGTAGAGCGATGACGGCAACGCGCACACGTGAGCGCGTGAGTCCTCGTCAGGACCACAGGGGGGTGTCCTACATACTCTCCGTCGTGGGTGTAATTCCATCCCCGTCTTGCGATTTGAACGAGTCATACGGACCTGCCTACCGTCATACGGAGGTGTCGGAATAATGGCGCAGATGGAGAGTGACGAGAGCAAGATGAAGCGCGTCACTGTTCGGGTTCCGAAGGCTCTTGTCGAAGAGTACGACGAGGTTGTCGAGAACCGGTCGGAGGGCGTTCGCACCCACATGAAGCGGATAGTCAAGAACCCGGTAACTGACGGTGGACGTGAACCTCCGCGTGACGACGACGCGCTTGCTAAGGGCTACGAGACACTGAAATCAGTCAGTTGCAACGGGCAGGCCATTCCGCTCCGCGAAGCGAAGAGCATCATCGCATCGCAAGCAAACGTCCCAAAGGAGAGCGTTTCGCGGCGTATCATCGAGCCACTTCGAGAGCGTGGTTACATCGCTCGAATCGGTGACCCGATTCAAGACCCGTGGTTGGAGGTGCGGTAGAATGGCGATTCAAAGTCGTACCTACGACTCTCAGAGAGGAAGCGCGAGCAGACGCACGGTTCTCACGGAGTGTCCGGCCTGTGGCGCGGACCTATCCGCTGTTGGTACGAAGAAGTGCGACCACATCGCCGAACACGATCCGGAGGATTTCGGCCTATGACGAACTGCGAGTCTTGCGGTGCATTCGTCACCGAACAGTTCGCCCGCACCTTCGGCGATAACACCGACACAGTACACGCCTGTCCGGATTGTACGGACATGACCTGCGTGAAGAACGGTGCAGCCGCCAGTTCGGAATTCGAACGGCGTTCTCATCCGAACGGTCAATAAGAACTCTACCGAGAGATTCTAACTCACTCACTTCTAATCTCGGCAAATCGATTTCAAGAGGTTGGATCCACTTCTTGGACGAATTTCAGACTAATTCCGCCAGCACACGCTATAAGCACCGTTACAATGAGATAAGATACCGTTAATAAATATATGTCCACAGAAGATAATATAGTTGGCCTCGACTCCCAAGTAATATATGAAAGGTAGATAGCTGCGAGATACACCAATATAGCAAGTAAGGATAATGAATGTCTGAGAATATCATCCCAACCCACTATCGATGAAGGTGACTTTCTCAAAAGTTCTGGCTCATCTCCATAGAACCCACCATATTTTTTCTCCCATCGGAATATGGGAGTTACATCAGAGAGACGATTTTCAAGAGTTATAGAGGCACTACTTTTTGCAGCCAAGTATCTCTGTGTCAGGAAAGATTGTATCATCATCAAACCTAAAATGAATGGGGTGACAGAAACAATCCAGTAGTCCTCAGCAAGTAACGCGTAACCAGTAATCAACCCCAGTGAAGCAATTCCGCTTAGAATTCTCTGATTATGTTGCCGGATATTCTCCATTGTTTCATTCCGGAGTTGTAAATATTGCTGGAGCATTACATCAATCTGTTTTTCGCTCAGACTTTCTCCATTGCTATTCTCCATGAATCACAACCAGTATTCTACACTATATGTCATTAAGCTACCTCTCCTTGCACCCTGCCCCTCAACATACAACCCGCTTCATGGTTCTTTCTGGCTTTTTTAATTCGCTCGCGGCGTACCCTTAACTAGCAACCCATCATCGGAGTGGGTATAACATGAGTATGGACCCGACAACGGTTCGGTTCCCCGACGAACTGCTATGGAAAATCGAACACGCCTACGGACCACTGGGCTACCAGAATTCAAGCGAGTTAATCCGTGCCGCGGTTCGAGACAAGCTACAGGTCAACGTGATGAACCTACCACCAGAGGTAGCAGCTAAGGTCACAAGATAGCGTAATACGCCTGTATTCTGATTCTGGTCTTTTAGACCTCATACCCGGTAAATTCGGGCGCAATGGCAGACATAGACTGCCCGGAATGTCCCGAGACTGTGGACCCGCGAGGAGCGTGGTCACATCTCGTCAACAAACACGATTGGGACTCAGATAGAGCGAGAGAATACCTCAATCAGTCGAACTCGGATGATTCCAATAACGACTCAGACGATCCGGACCCACCAGCAACGAACGAACAAGCAGAATCGACAGCTACAGAGCCTGAAGAAACCGCAGTTGTCGTTACCGAAGAAGGGAGCGAGAAGCTATCACCCGATGGTTTCGAGTCGAAGAACCGACCAGAAGTTAGCCCGCCCGACGATACGGACCTTCCCGAGAACGTTACACCGGACGACTTCGAACCAGACGAGGAGTCCGCCAGTACGTCTGGGGTGACCGAACAGCACGACGACGACGAAAGCGAACCAGAGACGGGGGATGAGGCGAACTCGGGCGGATTGATGGCCCGAATCCGGAACGACAACGCCGATAGTGACGACGAGTCGGGTACCACGTCGAAGACGCAGGAGATAATCGACGACGCACCCGACGAGGAAACCCGTCAGCGACGACAAGAACTCAAAGACGCCCTTGATTCGTCGGTCGAAGAGGGTGAATCGCGCACTCCCCCAGATTCGGAGGAAAACCCCGCCAACCCACCCGATTCGGGTGCGAGTGAGGTACAGGGCGCGATAGTGAGCGATGCCCTTCTCGGTTCCGTCTGTACGATGCCGTTCCACTCGGCAGCGAAAGCGACCGGATGGGAAGGATGGGAGTTAGACGACAGAGAACGCGAGAAGCTTCAGGAACTCATCGTAGCATGGGCCGACGAGAAGGACGTTGACCTCGGTCCAAACCTCTTGCTCGCTATGTCTCTCACCAATATCGTGGGAAGCCGCGCTGTTGGCTACGCGCGCTATCGCAAGTCGAACGATAGGGATTCTACCGATAGAGAGCGCGAGTCGGGTGAGCGAGACAGGGAGAGTACTGGCTACTCCGATTCCACCGAGAGAGCAGTCAAGTCAGGTGACGATAGCCGAGAACGCCCAGAACAGGATACCGGACAATTCAATTTCGAAGATAGCGAGACGTGGCCATGATTCAGATTCTCTTAGAAACGATAAACGGCATAGCGACGGAGACCGACGAAGAGCAATTCAACCGACTCACAGAAAGTGCAGAGAAGGCCGAATGCGACCCCGAAACTCTGTATGATATCGAGCGAGACCTTCGCCGAACGTTCGAACACGGGACCGAAGAAGCGAGCGTTGACCCGGCGGAATTCGGTGCGAGTCTGATAGACGAACTGGCTATGGAATTCGGGTTGCCCATGGATGGCCGGGCGGCGGTCGAGGCGGCAGGAGGGACTGAAGCCGCTGTTGGATTACTCGTGCAAAGTGCGACCACGGAAGCTAAAGCTGCCGCGACGGTCGTGAAGTTCCTGTACGACACCTATCGGCGGAACGGATTCTACACCGAGGCGGGTATCGACCCGGAAGCGAACTGGGCGGAGTTAGACGACCCCGTGTCAGTCGTCGGTGAGCAGATCGGGAGCGAGGAACTGTGAAATGTGCGAACCAGACGACCACCTCTTTCGATGGGACGGACACGCCGGAACGGAGCGATGTGCGCTCTGTGGCGCGGCAAAGACCGCCTGCGAGAATGCAACCGGTGAGGTAGTCGCATGAACATCGACATTGGAGAGGTGACCGCCGTTATCGGCCAGAAGAACAGCGGAAAGTCGGTCCTCACCGAGTATCTACTGACGCAGATGGACCGATTCATCGCGCTCGATCCGAACTACGAGCATGGCCCACCCGGCGCGTCGGCGGTCAAGTCGCCAGAGGGAGTCTGGCGGCACTGGATGGAGGGTGACCAGCGGCTCGTAGCCCGTGACTCACGGGGCGCACTCACCGAGGAGCGGATGGACGAATGGGTGCGAGCAGTATGCCAACTCCAAGAGGCGTACCTACTCCTTGACGAGATGCACAACTACACGAAGGCGACGTACTGTCCGACCGTTCTCAAGAAACTGGTGAAGTACGTCGTGAGTCACCAGAATATCGGGTTCGTGTTCGGTGTGCATCTGGCGAGCGACATTCCCTCGGATATCTGGTCGCAGATAGACAACTTCATCATCTTCAGTTACGGCGACAAGTGGGACTCGAAGATGCAAGACGCCAGTATCCCGGACAAGAGAGTGGTGCAGGAACTCGATCCGTCGTCGTACCAGTTCTTGACGTACAAGGACCAACTCGGTGGAGAATCGAAGGTACGCGGGCCGGTCCCGATCCCCGACCATCTCTCGTAATACTATCGTATTCTGATTCCGGCTTTCAAGACTTGTGCCGGGCGATTTCTACTTGCATGGCATCACAAAACGCCAGTAGCTCCGGCTCGTCGTCGGGGCTTCTCGATAAGTTCGTTAGTTTCGTAACTGAACCGCTTGGTATCGCCCTTCTCGTGGGTGCTATCCTCGCAATCGCAACCGGCTACGTGGTGATGTTTTAGATGACTCTCACCGCCAAAGAGACGACCGTCGCAGGCTCCTCGGTGCTTGCCGCCGGTCTCCCGACCCTGTTCTCGCTCGCCAGTGGTGGCGACCTGACTGCATCGTTCGCTAACGTCGTCTTCGAGGGTGACCGTGGTGCGGCTCGCCTTTGGGGTGGCTTCGGCTTCGGCATCATCTCTCTCGTCCTCATAGGAGCGGCAGTCTTGGGGCCACTGAACGGCACCTACGGCCATCTTTCGCTGGCTCTCGGTATTGCATCGCTGTGTCTCGGTGGCATCGTCGTCGTGGAGGGAGGTCGGTAAGATGCCGATGGCAGACGAACTCTCGTCGTCGTCCAAGCACGTGACCGGCCAAGAGAACAAAATCTCGCTCAACACGCCCACCCCGATTCTGACGTGGACGGTACCAGACGCCGAAATGTGGGAAATCAAAGAGGGAGTCTCGGCGGTCGCCGACTTCGAGACTACCACCGACAACTCTGGTCCGGCTGGTGGCGACGCGAACCCGTCGCTTGGGTCGCAGTTCGGTATGGCTTACCGGGAGAAGGACGCTCCGCTGAACGAATGGACGATGTTCGCGGTGTTCACTGTAGACGCATTCAACCAACTCAGCATCGCCCAACAGCAGGACGGTCGCGCGTCCGACCGCCGCATCATCGAATTCGATGACCGGGTTATCGACGAGGACACTACCTCGCTCACCTTCGAGACGGATGACCAAATCGCGCTGGTAACGAACTGCGACGATACGATGGACCCCAACGCGATCTACTACAACTACGACATGACCGTCTACCGGAACTGAGGTGAGTAAGAATGGCATATCCAGAAACCCTCACCGTAGACGACTTCGAGTTCACCGAGAACACGCCGGGAGAGGAGAAAGTAGTCGCTACGCACACCGTCGATGACGACAAGCTCCTGATGTGCGACCTCGACAAGCCGATCCTTCTCGCACTCACGGCGAAGCAAACAGTGACTGTCTCGGCCGACAGTACGGAGACGAAGAGCCTCGATCCCGAAGCTCCGCGGGTTCCGTTCCTGCCCGACCCGACCGAAGGTGAGTATGGTGACCAAGCGTTCTTGGTCGCGTACTACGACGACGACGGAGATGGGAGCAAAGACACGGTAGTCACGGATTCAACGGCCGTGAAGTTCGACTCATTCAGTGGCGACGAGGACTTCGTTCGGTCGGTGACGCTCACTGAGACTGCCAGCAGTCAGACCGAAGTGGATATTTACACGGTCGTTCGCGCTGGCTACGCTCGTGTCCGTCGGCGCAGCACCGGGCGGGATTCGACCAGCGACCAACTCCACCGAGAGGACGCTGTTCGATGGGCGTTCACTAATCCCGACGTTCCCGAGGGGAACCGCGAAATCAACTGGGACACTTCGAACTCGGGTATCAACGGCGTTATCGGTCCAGAACAGCACGTCGATATCCTCTACTACGACGACCACGAGACGCTGGCACTTCCGACAGAGGACACCGACACGCCGAGCAATCTCCGAATCGCACTCCCGTTCTCGAAACGGTCGCTGAGTGAGACGGAGACCGCCGAGGGTGTCCGAAAGCGCATCCGCGCGAGTATGGACTAACCCTTCTTTCCTACCATGTTTGACGGAAAACCCAACACTCAGACCGACCAGCCAGCGATAACGGCCGACGAGCCGAGCGAGGAGACCGACGGGGGTAACAACACAGACGAAACGTCGGTTCTCTCGCGGGCCGCCAGCGTAGCCCGCGCGGTCTCGGAAGTTGTCGCGCCGTTCAGCGGGCTTCTCACCAGCATCGTGCAGCTACTCACGATTCACCAACTCATCAGGAGGGTGTGACAAATGGAACGACAAGAGATCGTCAATCTCTTCGAGGACGTACCTGCCTACGACCCAGAGAGTGACGACGACGCTCACATAGTCGAAGAGACGCGAGAAATCAAGCAAGATGGGACGATAGAGAACGTCTGGCTTCGAAACTACATCGGCCACGACTTCGACTTACGGTATCAAGTCCTCATCAAGCACGACAAAGACGAACGCTCGCTATTCCATCATCTCGGAAAGGAATTCATTACCGGAGAAGACGACACCCGAAACATCGAACTGCGAGAGGAAGTTCAGAAAGGTGACGAGCTGATTGTTCGTGCGGAAAACGTCGAGACGGACTATCTCTACCACGCGAACGCGAGCGTCACCATCGACTACCAACGCGGATTGATGGGTCTCATCGAAGAAATAGCCGACTCGGTGCCGTTCATCGGAGGTGACGAGTAGATGGGTTCCGAGGAGAACAACCGCACCGTTCGCGGAAACCATGGCACGCTCCAAACGTCAACGACGGGCGTGATTCAGACGGATAACTACGCCGACGGAGCCGCACTGAAAGTCGGTCCCGGACTCACGAACACGTATCCGCACACGTTCGACCCGACCGGGTTCACCATCCAATTCCTGAAAATCCTCGAAACTGGCACCGATATTCGGATGGACGTGACGACGAAGGACGGTACGGTCATCCCCGATATCGCGCTTCGCGGCGCGGGCTTCGAGGAGGAGGCCATCGAGATGGATTCGGTCACACTCCGCGACCCGAACAGTACGGGAGATGCCACCTACGGCTACTACAGCGGGGAATAACGATGGGGAACGTCGATACTACGAAGCGAGAGGTTGAACAGCACGAAAACGACGCTTCGAACCCTCACAACGTCACTGTGGAGCAAGTTGGGGCTATGAAGCTCGCAACGAAGTCGATAACGAAGTACGTTGGTTCGAACGGAAGCAATTACTTCAACTTCGATGCGGTGACAGCCGACAATCTGCTGTCTTGTGAGGTAATCGTTCGCCCGAACCGTTCGGGCTACTACCACGTTTCGCACGGTCCTAACGCCTCTGAAGGCTTCCGCTATGAAACGAAGTTCACTAATGACGGGTGGTTCGAAGTTGACGTTTACGAGATTAGCGGATACGGCGAAGACGTAGAGGTTCGCTGTCTGTACCTCGCCGGAAGTGGGGCATGAACTCGATACATATGAAACCAGCAACTGCACTCACGATCGACGAACAGCCCGGAGGTGTCCGATAGATGGCGATGAGCGAACCGACGCTCGTCGGTGTCGATATTCCCGACGAGGCACCACCGAACAACACGTTTCGCGTCTCGGTGACCGTCAAACAGGGCGGTCCGGACCCGTGGGCCAGCGACGGCTCTTGCCCGACGAAGAAGCTCGACGTAGCCGGATGGAAGCTTCCGGTGGAACTGCACGTCGATGGTGAGGAAGTCGATTCGCGCGAACTGTGCCTCGCCAGCGGCAACAAGCGGAGTCTCACGCTCAGTACGTCCATCTCAGACCCCGGAAACCACCGAGTCGAAGTGAAAGCATACGCTGTCGGTGGCAATGCGTACGACCTCAAGCCTCGCAGGGAGCGAGTGAACGACGACGTTACCGGACAAATCACGGTCGAAGCAGACGCGAGAGACCCGAGCAAGCCCGGGCCAGTCGATTCGGTGAAGAAGATGTTGGACGGATTCGCCGACGAACTCGGTGCCACGACGACGACCCTTGGCGCTGGAATGCTCTTGATGGTCCTCCTACTGGTGGTGGTCTGACCATGATGATGGGACCGCCGAAGATGGAGCAGGGCCACGGCGGAGGCGGTGGGAGTAGCGGAGGCGGTGGAGGCAGCGGTAGTAGTGACGACGGGTGGTTCAGCGGGAACCCTCCCGGTGACAGCAACGGCAACGACGACCGCGAGCCAGTCGAGGATGAACCGACGCTGGATGACGACCCGCGGGACGACAGCAACGGAACGCCGGGCAACGCGAACGGCGACGGGCCGCGGATGGACCCCGGCTACGGAACTGGCAACCCCGGCGACATAGAGGAGCCGGGCGGCCCGCCGGTTGACCAGAAAGCCGACCCGAAGCCCGACCTGAAAGGCGTTGGGACGACGACGTACAAAATCAGCAAGGGCGGCACCGCAACGTTGGCGAGTCGCGTGGAGAACACCGGAGATAAGCCGACAGATGTTACCGTTCGATGGAGCGTCGGCGGCCAGCAGGTTGGCCGCGAATCGAAGAACATCGGGCCACGCTCTACGAAGCGGTTCACAACGACAGTCTCGTATGCAGACGTGCGAGCTATGGGCTACACGGACAGCGGTCAAGGTGGCCGAATCGAAGCGACATTGAACGGCGGGGCCACGTGGAACCGTCAGTCGGCGCGAGACAGCCGTCTGCTCGCTAAGGTGCCCACGAAGGACAAGGACAACAGCGATGACAGTGCGCCTTCAACGTGGGCAGTCCTGCCGCCTGTTGGGTCGCTCACGTCGAAGCAGACGACTGCTGGTGGCGCGCTCGCGCTCGTCGTCCTCCTCGGGGTGTTGAAGTGATGGTCGCGGAGACTCTCGGCAACCTCGTTGGCTTGCTGGCCGGGTTGGGCGGCGCGCCCCTCCTCGGTGGTGTCCTTGCCGTCCTCCTCGTCACTGTGGGAGTGCTACTGTAGATGTGCGTCTCGTGCAAGATAGGGTCGGTCGTTGAGTGGGTCGAAGAGAACGCCCTTTTCGCTGGCGGGCTGGTCCTTCTGCTCGTCGTCGTCTTCGCGGTGGTGCTTCGATGAGTGAGTTCACCGACTTGGTGATACAGGCGTTGGACGGAAACGCCGTTCTGGCGGTCCTAATCCTCGGTCTCGGGGGAATCGACGTTCTTCAAACAAAGTACATCGGTTCGCGGTTCGACCGACAGGGCCGCCGTATCGGCCGACTCGAAGACGCTCACATTCAGACTGACGGTGGCGAACCGACCAACGAACGACCGAACCCAAGCGATTCATAATGAGCATGGAAATTCCGGCTGTCGCACCCGAAAGTATCGTCGCACTACTAATCGGTCTCGTCGTGGACTTTGACTTCGCCATGAGACGTCTGCGTGGGTTCGGCCGTCACATCCTCGCCAAACTTCCGCAGTACGACCCGGCCAAAGAGGCCGAGCAGAGTACCGAGACGCAACCGGAGGACGGTAGCTAATGCCTTCGGCGGCGGCTCGGCGACAGGGCATCGACTCGGAACAGTCGGCGGCCCGCAAGTACGACTGTCGAGTCGTCGGCGAACGCAAGGAGTACGTCGATCTGATTTCTGAAGAGAACGGCACTTACTACCAGTGCAAGAGCGCGGTCTACACGGACGCTGACGAGCAACCGGGCGTCCTTCGGTTCAACCTCCACCACCTGCGGTCGCTCCGGCGAGAGAGTCACCAGTGTGGCGTCGTCGTCGTGCTGTATCCCTCGGTCGGGGCTGACGGGTGGAGTCCGCTGAAGATTACGCGCGTGTCGGTTTCGGAGGTGCTGAAGGCTGTCGATGGGCGGTGGTATCCAGAAACCGACGAGTATGAGGTTCCGTGGTCTTCCCTCGTCGTCTACTGAATCTGCTGTTTCTCCTTGATGATGGATTCGATGGCTACCTTCGTTAGCCATCCTCGACCTGTGTCTGCTTCTTTTTCGAGTCGGTCAACTTCTGCGATGACTTTCGATTCTGGGATGTGGAATGTACGCTTGTTTTTTGTGGTTCCGTCTCCCCACGAATTAGCCGTCCGGTGGATTCGCTTCTGATGATTCACTTCGATTACGTCCGTATCATCCAGAACGGAGGGCCACTCCACAACGTAGTCGTTCTGGATGGTGTCTCCGGTTTCCGTCCGGACATCATCTCTGCAGCAGATCTGTTCTTCCGGGACCTGTTCGGGACGGAGGTCCATATTCGGCTGATAGAAACTCTCCGTCTTAAGGGTTGTGGGTCGTTCACATGGCTCAGGTGACGGAAATATCTTTGTCGCATCCACCTGCTCAGAACCACCCGTTCTCGCACAGACTGTGCAAGAGGCGTACCCTTTTTATACGACACATGGTGGAGCGGAACGGAGCATGACTACAGCGATCTACGCTCGCGTTTCGACCGACGACCAGAGTATCGACCGACAACAGGAAGAGTGCTACAACTACTGCCGGAACCAACTCGACGATTCCTCGCCGGAGTTTTACAGCGACAAGGGAAGTGGTGGAGACACCGACAGAACCGAGTTCCAGAAATTACTCTCGTCTGTAAACGACGGCGAGATAGAGACAGTCGTAGTGCTGGAACTCTCTCGACTCTCGCGGTCCATGCGTGACCTCACTGCTACTCTCGAAACGTTCGAAGACTACAGTACCGGCCTACACGTCATCAGTCGCGGGCTGACGCTCGACCCCGAGAATAAGGATCCAATGACGGACGCATTCTTCTACCTCGCCGGTACATTCGCAGAACTCGAACGGGAGATGATACGCGAGCGGACGAAGAGCGGAATCAAAGCCGCGAAAGAAGCAGGCAAGCACGTCGGCGCACCACCGAAGGGATTCGACACTGACGACGACGGGTATCTTATCCCGAACGAGAATTACGACCGCTGTGTGACCGCGTTGGAGATGTTGGACGACGACGAGAGTAAGCGGTCAGTGGCGAAGCACACTGGGATTTCTCGTCGGACTCTCGGACGGATTCAGGAGCGAAGTGAGCTATACGAGAGTTAATTACAGTGCTTCTCCGAATCCAATCACTACACTCCGATCCCATTCCCAGTAGTGCTTTCCAATCTCCAAGGTATCGTTTTGATGGACGGAATCAGTACCATTACTAAGAATCCCAACATTCCATATCTGATACGAGAAATTATAGAGGGCATTTGGAGCCGCGATATCTAGTAGCTGTTCTCGAAAATGCCCGTTTTCTACTGCTAAATCTGCATTTTCCATCAAGTCTCTAAATCCTTCTTCTGCACCACTACGACAGAAGAGATTAAGAAACGCGTCAGGTGATTCAAGCGCGACCGTTGCCAAAACTCTACTAAGTTCGATTCTTGAGTCTTCGTGAGAAGCTAATACCTGCGCCAGTAACCGCACATCCGGAACTGAGAGATATCGGTTCCGAAGAAAAGCAGCAAGTTCTTTTTGAACTTCAAACAGCTTTGTGTGAGGACTTTTGAACTCGTCCAATGCACGGTATATTCGCTCATTCATATCCGATGACTCAAAGTCATCCAGTCCTAAACTTCCTTTAGGAAGGTTGCTTACTACCCCGTGTAGCAGTAGGTAGCTCATATCCCCGACATCTGTCAACTGGTATTCGTCACCGGATTTTTCAATCAGTCGTAGTGTACGCGCCAGAGGAATGGGATGGATCGAACTGTTAATTCCTTGAGGACTTCTCTCTATTAGAGAATCAATCTCGTCTTCGGTTAGTGCATTCTTGTTTTGCTCTTTGATTGCTACTACAGGCAATAAGGCGTTTACAGGCCGAGTGGTAGACGGAAATGATGTAGAAGCAGATTTGAATCTACTTTTTCTGACTGTGAGTGCCCGGCGGATTCTATTCAATTTCGTAGCTCCCACGTTTTCTACCGGTTGTTCTACTTGGCTTTCTATGACTCCTGAATCTTCAGTCGGGATTACACCAAGCCCACACGACAAGGCAGTATCCTTGAATTCACTGAGAGAGGAGATATCCGCTGCAAGGTACGATTTATGAACCCCTTGACGATAATGTGCGGCTTGTCCAATCCCTTTTCTGATTGCCTTTTCACCTTTTGCTTCGATACCAAAAATTTCCTCGTCCGATGTAAACCCAATTATATCCGGAACACGACGGCCTATAGTAATCGTTGTATTAAGTCCACAATTTTCATACTCGTTTGGAAGATCGTGAACCTTCGAAGAAGAGTATCCAGAGTCAACGAAGAATGTATACCCTTGATTGTCCAGATAACGTGCTAATTCAACGACGACCTCTGTTTCTTCCATTATCGGCAGTAGTTGAACAGGTAATATATAACTCTAATGTAGTAAGAAGACGACAAGACCTGATGAAAAACGCTTATCTCCACGCCCGAAAAGGAAGGAATAGACCGATTGATGATGCGTCATGAGTTAGGAGAGGGTCGATCCTACATTGTAGGGGATGCTATCGAGGTTTTACAAGAATATCGAGATGAGGCTGCCGCCATATTTCTTGACGACGCATGGGCGAGACCAAATCGATACGGGCACTTTGGTATTGACTACGATACGCACCCATTCAATGAAGAGCAGGATGCAGAGGGATATGTTGATACTTCTATAACCACTTGCGAGATTATTGACGAAAGCCACGACGCACTTTCCGAAGGCGGCTGGTTAATTGCAGATGCTGACGATTGGCTTCTTCCACGACTTGCTCGGTATCTACAAGACGAGTGGGGTGACGTGGCTGAATCGTACGAAGGTGGAGGATACCGGAAAGTCGGTGGAGTAACGATAACCAAGGCGGACGGGACGCCTGATCGTAGCACTGCCGGAATGTATCTATCGACTGGAGGCTATCCTGTTGTCTTCGCTCACAAAGGGGATTCTGACCGGCAAACGTCTGAATCGGCCCGCCAAATCGCTTCGAATGGATTGGACGACTATGGTTGGGGTAGCGTCAAACCAATCTCGCCTTATAAATCGTGGGTGAAAGGATTAATTGACCCCGGGGAACTGATTCTTGTTCCATGCGCAGGTACTGCGCCAGCAGCACTGGCAGCCGAGCAACTGTTTGGTGACGAGGCTCATTACGTCTGTGTTGACAATGACGAAAGAGCTTTTGAGGCATTCCAACGGCGGAGAAAGGAAGAAGTTCCAGATACTCACCAAAAAAGTCTATAAGATTTCTAGTTTCTGCTCAAATGAGGGTCTCTTGAGGGTATTCTACACGGGCACAGTCCGGCAAACTTGCTTCCAATTTCTCTTTGCCTCCTGACTGAATAGTTCCTTTCACCTCTACTCCCGTGTCGAGCCAGTTTGGCTCCTGCAAATTGACATAATCGAGATTGTAGAGTTCGTTCAGCTCTTTCCCAACATCAAACTCTTCAAAGTAAATTACGCATTCCTGTGAAACATCCGCAGGACTCCTTGATGAGAACCCGGTTTTCATATCGTCGTGATGAGTGAGACACATAAAATACACTTCTTCTATTTTCTCCATGTGGTCTCGACTGTTCACCTCCGGTCGGACTTCCCACCGTAAAACGAGATGCTCGACGTGAATCGTCCGTGAACCTTTCAAAAGCCCGGTCTTCGGGTCACCGACCAGTGGGTCCTCTTTGATCTTCTCGATTTTCTTGCAAAGATTGTCATAAAGACTTCCCTCGGACTCCTTGATTTCTTCAACGGAATCCACGAATTCGGTATCCGCCCCGATTTCCCAAGGAGAGCCTGACATTTAGACAGGATAGTGTAACATCTACCAGCATATAAATCACTAGGGCTATACCCGATAATACGAATGCGGCTCTCTCATGCGATTAATTCACATGAGGACTTCATCAATGCGCGAGTCAGAAGCAGGGGTTCTATCTTCTTTGTAGAGTCGATAGTGGGCCTGAGTCGAAGGGACAACTTGATCAATGTATTCGTCAAAGTCGATATTCTCTTCGTGGTCGAAGTTTTGCCAAAGCCAAGTGTCCTTTGCGAAGTCCACCAAACCATCTGTTCCCATATTCTTACTATCTTCGTGGATTTGGTCGATCCACTCCCGTTTGGATTCGGAGATTTCGCCTCCCTCTTCTTCGGTAGTATACTGTTGGCCTCGTCGGCGAGGATTGATCGAGATTCGTTCGTTTGAACGAAGGTTTGTAATAGCCTTAGTAACCGCGCGTGAATAGGGGCCGTGATGATATGGCATAAAGTCGGAGTTCGTCAGACGCTCCCCAAAATGTTGGGCGGTGAAAATCTCGCCATAGAACACCAGCTTTTGGATTCGCTTCTCGTACAGAGCGTCGTACTTAGACAGGAACTCAATGATGATTTCCTCAAGCTCCCGCATATCCTTTTCCTCAAGATTGACTTGCGGGTTGCTATGAGTCATACTAGTAATTAGATTACTAAGTGCACAAAGGTGTTTTGGAAGTTTAGAACTCTTAACCTTGTTCTAGAGCATCATACTTTTGTACTAGAAGTACGACCTACAATTGGTAATCTTCTTTCTAGAGTCTTAATTCTAGATTCTCCCTTATGCGTTATTTACTTTGGAAAGTGTTTGATAGAACTCTGTAATTGCCTAATTGGCTACTTTGTGGTCTCAAGTGATGCGCGTCAAGTTCCCCGTCAAGATACAGTCGCCCCCACGTCGTGATTTCGTACATCTCACCGTGGAATGGTGCAATTAGATCGGTACTTGCCAGCATTCGACACCGCTCCCGAATTCGGCTTTTGGATGCACTTAGAGATTGAAATTCAGGGAGAGAAACCATGATTCTCGGAGTAGACCAGCCGTCGTCACGCAGATGCTCAAGAATACGCTCATCTAACTGTTGCATCCACGTTGCAGGCTTTCGCATAATTGACGTTATCTCAGGCGTCGGCTTTACTCTTATCCCCGCTTAGGTCTTCTAATTCGTCAGCATCGAGTTCTTCATCAAGGTACGCCTCACCTTCGTCTGTAATCACGTAGACGCCATTTCCAAGATGTCGTAGTAGACCATGGTCTCGAAGACTTCGCATCCGACGGGAAATCTGAGAGCGAGAGACCCGTAGATATCCAGTATTGTCTAATTCAGATGGTGAAGCGGACTCGTTGTCTCGGATATACTCCAAGATACGGTCGTCCCAAATCGTCATCCAAGCACCTGATTTACGCATCTATTGTGAGGATAGACGTTCATGGCGTGTATTTGCTCCGTTCTGTGATTTAGTACACACCGAAGGTTCGAATGCCCGAAGCGTGAATTTATACTTCACCGTTGCATTTATGTGGCGGTAGTGTTTCGACCCTGATAAGGAGCCATCGAACGGTCGTAGAAGTCTCTCATCGGTCGTGAGTGACCGGGCGGCGCGCCAACGCCGCCCGAAAAGGTGGTTCCGTGGAAGAACCAATGTTTGAAACTAACATTGCGGGCACTCAGGCCCGTATCGAAACAGACGCATCGCTGTTCAAAAAACTGTCTGTCCGTCCCGCGGGGGCAATAGCATGAGCGCAGTCGAAGCGGACACCCGCAACGACGAACTCGCCCCCGAGACTGACGACGACGCGGCAGTCTCGATTCTCACCTACGGCGACCCGATTCGGTCGCTCGCACGCCTACTGAAGCCTATCGCCGAAGAGTACCGCGTAGCGTTTGACGACGACGGTATCACCGCGAGCGCGACCGACGCGGCAACCGTCTCGATGGTTGACCTCCACGCGCCCGCCGAAGGCTTCGACCAGTACGAGGTGCGCGACGGGCACACCTTCGGCCTGAATCTCGACCGCTTCCGAAACGCGGTAAAGTGGGCGCGTAAGCGCGGTGGGGAAGGCGACCCCGTTGCTATCGATGTTTTCCGAAACCCCGACCGGATGCGCGTGACTGTGGTTCGGGAAGACCAGCAAATGAAGCGCGAGACGGAGTGGTTCGGTATCTCGCCGAACAGCATTCGGGACCAGCCGGAGATGCCCGACCTCGGCCTACCACTGTCGGCGCGTCCCGGAGTCGAACCACTCCGAGAGGCAGTGAAGGCAATGAAATCCGCCGAAGACCACACCTACGTCACCTGCGACGATTCGACGTTCGTTCTCGCCAGCACCAAGGACGGGAGTACCGACCTGAGCGAGCGAGAGGGGAGCGATAGCAACGCGGAGCAGGCAATCTCGTTCCCGAACGCAGTGACGAGCGACGACACTGACGCTCGCTCTTCGATTTTCAGCATCGACTATCTCGATGCCATCACGCTGGCACTCGACAAGTCGAAGGCCGACCGCGTGACGGTTCGGTGGTCCGAGGAGTTCCCGGTTCGACTACAGTTCGAACACGATGACTGGGGATTCGAGGGGCAGTACCTGATTGCTCCCCGAATTCAGGAGGAAGAAGACTGATGCTCCCGAAAAGCCAGAAGGACAGGGCGAACTGGCGGTCTTCCTGTCCGAAGGACGGCAGTTCGTGCGGTGAAATCTTCCATCTGACGAAGGCCGACGCTGTCGGCCGAAATCGGGCGCACAAGCACGAGATCGACATAGAACGGGTGAACGAGGAGTGACCGGACCGCCAGAGCTATCACCGCGGGACGCCCGTGACCGGTATCTCGACCACCGACGCACGGAAGCGAGTCAGAAGTCCATCGAATCGTGGCACTACCGGTTGAAACGGTTCGTAGAGTGGGCCGAAGAGGAAGACATTACGTCGATGGCCGAACTCGACGGGTGGACGTTAGACGAGTTCGAGAACTACAGACGCGGGTCGGGTGTCTCGCCTTCGACGCTCAACGGTGAGATGCAGACGCTGAAGAACTGGCTTGAGTACCTCGCTCGCATCGAAGTCGTCGAAGATTCGCTTCCAGAGAAGGTTCACGTGCCGGAGATTCCAGACGGTGAGGAGTCGAACGACGAGATGCTTGACCAAGCCGACGCCTACGCACTCATCTCGTCGTTCCGAAAGGACCCGGAGCGATACGGAACGTCGAAACACGCCCTACTCGAACTGCTGTGGTTCACGGGTGCCAGAATCGGTGGCATTCGGTCTCTCGATCTACGAGACTACCACAGCGAAGAGCAGTATATCGAGTTCCGTCACCGAAACGGCACTCCGTTGAAGAACGACTCTGACGGCGAGCGAGCCGTAGGATTACCGGAATCGGTCTGCGAGGTAGTGAATACGTACATCGAAAACTATCGGAATGACGCGCATGACGGCGGTCGGAAGCCGTTACTGACGACGACGCAGGGCAGACCTTCGGAGAACACTCTTCGGGTTTGGTGCTACCTCGCTACGCAGCCGTGTCTGCACGAACCGTGCCCCCACGGTAAGGAGCGAGAGGCCTGCGAGTATCTCCACGTCCACCATGCGAGCAAGTGCCCGTCTTCGTTGTCCCCTCACCGGGTTCGGACGGGGAGTATCACGTGGCAACGCGACTGCGGCCTTCCTGCACAGATCGTTTCCGAGCGTGTCAACGCTACGCTCGAAGTTATCGAAAAGTACTACGACAAGGCGACGGCGCGCCAGCGATTGGAAGAGCGTCGTCGTCCGTACATCGAGAACCTACAACTCGACTTTGACATTGACCCATGAACGCACGAAATTTGAATTCTGGTAGCTTGTACCGGTTGGATACGGCGGTCCGAGCATGTGTCTTTGCTCGGCGGTCCCACTTAAACTTCTGACAGATGCGCGAACTCGGCAGCGTTGCGTATCGGCAATCCGATTTTCTCACTGAAGCTTTCTTGGACTGCTTCTTTTCAAATACCGATTCTTTCCCAACGGAGATAGTTCTCGTCACACCACCTACTCCACCACACTCCTCAACGTCCGCACTTCCTGTAAAACCGCACGCCACTGCTCCACACTCCCCGGAATCGAATCACCGCCGACTTGCTTGTCAACCAACTTGCGAACGTCCCGAGGTCCCTCTATGTCGTCGAATCGAATACTCCCACCACCCGCGGCTTCAATCTCCACCGCACCGTATCCAAACATCGCTCCAAGAACGCCCTGACTGAAACTGCTGTTCTGGACGTTCGACAGCGAGACGCGCTGGACGGTCCGCGACAGAATGCCCGTCTTCCGGTAGAGCGCGTAGTTCGTCACCACGAACTCCGTATTGGTCACGCGCAGATACGACCAGACTGGGGCGACCGGTCCGAGGACTGCCAGCAGACCGACCAGTGGCTGTTCCACGTACACCGCGGCGGCAACCGGTCCGACGACCAAGACGAGTCCCACGACCACTGCAGGGAGGACAGTCATGATTCGCGGGTGGCCCTCCCACAGCACCTCCTCACCGTCGGCCAACGAGAGCCAGTCGTCACTCATCGCTGGTCGGAGTGTCGAATCGTTCCTCGGAACTCTGGCCTCCTTCCATCGCCTCGCCTCCCTCCACCGACTGCCGAATCGCGCGGAGTTCCGCGAGAATTTCGTCCAACACGGCCGCCTTGCCGTCTTCGCCGCCGCTCCGTCCCTTGCCCTTCTCGCTTCGCTCGTTGATGAGCGACTGGAGTTTCTGGGGGTCAGCGACGTTGTCGAAGCTCATCTCGACACCGCTGCCGCCAGCGGTGCTGATATCGACGCTCCCGTAGCCGAACTGCGTGCCGAAGAAGCTCTGGCGATAAGTGGTGTCCTGCACCTTGTCGAATTCGACACGCTGGACGTTCCGCGAGAGGATACCCGTCTTCTTGTAGAGCGCGGCGTCGGTCACGACGTAGTTCGTGTTCTGGTGGGTGTAGTACGCACCGACGACGAGCGGGATGCCGATCAGAACGAACGAGAGTGGAATCCCGATGACGAGCACTGGGACCAGACTGTACTTGTGGGGCGTGTCGGCCCAGAGGACCTCTTCGCCCTCGTCGAGAGTGAGCCAATCGAACGACGCTTCCGACTGTTCCATGGCGGCGTCTCGAAGCGACGAGAGTTAACTGCTGTGTGTCTCAGGCGACTCGACCTCACCTTCGAACTACTGTTCGGCCTCCGGAAGTCGCACCTCGGCCTCCGGATTCTGGTCGGGATAGGCAATCAACTCGCGCGCTTGCCGACGTGTCCTGTACTGGTCGAGCGCGTCCGCGCGGTGGAGTCCACCGAGGACGACGGCAGCTTCGACCAACAGTTGTCTCGGCACACCAGCCCCAGAGCGGTGCTGACCGGTGGCCTCCCGGTACCCCGACTCCTCGCCTAAGACGAATCGGACGTACTCGCGCAGGTCGGTTTCGCCGTCGAGGTGGTCGTGCCAACGTCGGGGAAAGACGCTGACGTGACCGGGCTCGACCTCGTACAGTCCGTCATCGACCCAGATTTCCTCGTCGGTGAGTCGTTCGTCTATCCATCGAGTGATTTGCGGGGTCGATATCGTTCCGCTCGCTCCCGCGAGTTCCTCGACGTAGGCGTCGAGTACGTCCCGCGGGATACCCGGTTGGTCGTGTGGGTGGTGTCGTTCCACGAGCGAGACGAACTCCCGAGTCGCGAGCGAATCCCGTCTACGGTCTATCTCTGCGAGCGCGTCTCTGTCGAGTTCGACCATCGAACGATGCACGCCGCCGACCAGAATAAGCGACTCGCTAGCTGTCGTCGCTTCGACTGTTGGGGCCTTGGAATGTGACGACGCACCACGAAATTCACAAGATTAATTTCTCTGAAGAAATGCTGAGGTGTATCGGCCGTGTCAGTGAATTCGAAATGTCTTTCGAAGATATAGATTCGAGTTCCAACGTGGTGCCGACGAGATGCTACTGGTGGACGCGTAGCCTGGAGAAAGGTGAACGAGAACCACGTACTACACGTATTCCTCGACGACGAGGACCCGTTGGTCCCCCTCGACGATAACCGTGTAGCCGTACGCCGAGAATCGAACGGACAAGTTGCTGTCCTCGCTACTGTTACGGAAGAGACTCTCTAATGCATCGACATCGACGTAGTCGTTGAGTGGGTCCAACTCTATGGACGAGACGCCTTCAGCGTCGGCGATGGCTTCGCAGACGACGACGCCGAGCGGACCGCCTTCGGTTCGACTTTCTCGCGGTTCGTCTTTGATCTGAGTTTGTGTTTCGACCATACGCGACAGAGCGTACCCTCCGTGTCACGCTCGTCTCTATATGGGGTGCTTTCTTATGTAAACTGCCCCAACCGTGCCGACTGTTCCGACCGTTGCACGACCACTGAGAGCGCGAGCGGAACTCGTTCGGTTCGACTCTCACCGAGAACAATCTGTAGTCGATAGTCGTGGTGAATGCAGCACCGAGGCCGGTTCCTCCCGGTGTTTATCGGTCCCCGAACGTCGAGTAATCCCTCTTATTATCGGCTGTAACGACCGATTACTGCGGGGTTTTCGCTACTCGACGTCGCCGGAAATTTTTAGAATACCGACTACTTCTTTGCGCCCGGATTCGTCACCGCGCCGTTCGCGGCCGACCCGAACGTCGCTCCGTACTTCGCCAGTACGCCGTTCGTGTACGCTGGTTCGGGGTCCTCTCGGGCGTCGAGTCGCTTCTCGACTTCTTCTTCGGAGAGGTCTACCTCCAAGGTTCGGTCTGAGATGTCGATGGTGACGTGATCGCCGTCTTCGAGCGCCGCGATTGGACCGCCCACGTACGATTCGGGCGCGACGTGGCCTATCATCGGTCCCCGAGTCGCTCCCGAGAACCGGCCGTCGGTCAGGAGCGCGACGTCGTCTTCGTGGCCCGCACCGACCACGGCGGCCGTGACGCCGAGCATCTCGCGCATGCCCGGCCCGCCGCGTGGCCCTTCGTTTCGAATCGCCAGTACGTCCCCACTCTCGATGCGGCCCTCCTGGACGTACTTCATCGCGTCTTCCTCGCTCTCGAACACTCTGACTGGGCCTTCGTGGTGGAAGTTGTCCTCACCGGTTACCTTCAGCACCGCGCCGTCGGGCGCGAGGTTGCCGGTGAGAATCTTGATAGCGCCCTCTTCGTGGAACGGGTCGGAAACCGGTTTGACGAACTCGGCGTCGATGGCATCGTCTTCGGGGAGGTCGAGTCGGTTCAGTTCCTCGCTAATCGTGCGGCCCGTCACCGTCTCGGCGTCGCCGTCGAACAACCCTGCTTCGACCAGACGCCGAATCACGACCGGCACGCCGCCCTCCTCGTAGAGGTCGTTCATGACCTTCGTCCCGCCGGGTTGGAGATTCGCTATCTTCGGCGTGCGACGCGATATCTCGTCGAACTCCTCGATTGAGAGGTCGATTCCGGCTTCTGCGGCGAGCGCGAGCAGATGCAGAACGCCGTTGGTCGAACCGCCGATGGCGACTTGGAGCGCGATTGCGTTCTCGAACGACCGCTTTTCGAGGATGTCCGATGGCTTGCGGTCTTCCTCGATACATTCCAGCACGAGTTCACCCGCTCGCTCCGCGACTTCGTAGCGTTCCTCGTGTTCGGCTGGTGGGCCTGCGCTTCCGAGCGGTGCCAGCCCGAGTGCTTCCGAAATCGAGGCCATCGTGTTCGCGGTGAACATCCCGCCGCAGGAGCCTGCACCTGGACATGCGTGGCGTTCGAGGTCGTCTAACTCGCCTTCGCTCATATCGCCCTGCGCGACTGCGCCGACTCCCTCGAAGACGTTCTGGACGGTTACCTCGCGGCCGTCGTGTTCGCCCGGCATGATAGAGCCACCGTACAGAAAGACGGTCGGTAGGTCGGTCCGAATCGCCGCCATCATCATCCCCGGCAGGTTCTTGTCACAGCCAGCGACCGTGACCAGTCCGTCGAGTCGCTCGCCGAACGCCACGAGTTCGACCGAATCGGCGATGACCTCCCGCGAGATGAGCGACGCTCTCATGCCTTCGGTGCCCATCGAAATCGCGTCGGAAATCGTGATGGTGCCGAACTCGATGGGCATCCCGTCGGCCGCGTCTACGCCCTCGTAGGCCGCGGCGGCTACGTCGTCCAAATGCACGTTACAGGGTGTCACGTCGGCCGCGGGGTTCGCGAGGCCGACCATCGGCGAGTCCAAGTCCTCGTCGTCGTACCCCATCGCGCGGAACATCGCTCGGTGGGGCGCGCGTTCGACCCCCTCGGTGACCTCTCTGCTTCGGAGGTTTTCCGGTTTCTCGCTCATACTTGGAGGTGACCGTGCGACGGCTTAAGTTGTCGTGCCGGGACAGATGTTGCGTGACTCAGTCGAGAAGGTTCGACACGTCGCCGTCGAACCATCGGAGTTCGCCGTCGAGAACGACGGGCGTCCCTTCTTCGATCCGCTCTTCGATGACGGACAACTCGATTCCCTCAATGTCGATGGTCGATGGAATGAGGTAGTGGACCTCCTCCTCCACCAGGGTCGAAAAGCAGGCAGAACCCATCTTGGCGAGACTGCTCTTGTGGGCCGAATGTGTCACGTCGAATTGCCCGTCGTCCGTCGAATCGATTCGGACGATACTCGGAACGCCGTCTGCACACTGCGCCACCGTGGCCGCCGGATTCCCGAGAACGACGTACTGGCGACCGATTGCGGTTAGATTCGAGACGACGTTCCGTGCACTCCCGATAGAGAAACCGAAGTTCAGTAGCCCGGCGAACGACTCCCCGACTCTCGTGGCACCGGCGTTCTCTACGTCGCCGAGGCTGACGACTGCCGCACTCGACCCTGCTTCGACGAGGGCGGTGCCTTGGTCGTACGACCGGCACGCGTTCAACAGCACTGACGTCGCCCCTGTCTCTTCGAGGGACCTGGCGTCGAACCACCCGTCCGGACACTCGAAGCCACGGTCGTCGATGTGGCCGATGTAGTGAAACAGGTCTGTTTCGTCGGTGAGCAGTTCACGCAGATTCGCGGTCGAGACGGCTTCGTGGCGTCGCACGTTGAACGAGACCATATCGTGGACGCCGTACCGCTCCGCGACCGCGTCGTGTTCGTCGCGCATCCCCGGGTCGTTACAGACGACGGTCACGTCGATAGCGGTGGTCTTGGGTTCCAAACAGTTCCCGTCGAACGCGTCTAACAGGAGTTTCGAACCGCGTTCGGGCGTCTCGTCGCCGACCCAAGCGGCTTCCGTGGCGTCCACCTCGGGAAGTGGAACGTACTGTCTCTGCTCGAAACGACCGCTACTTCGGTCGCGTTCACTGGACTGGTCGACCGGACTCTGTCGATTGTCGCGTTTGAACGTGGCAATTGCACTCTCTCTGTGGGGTTGCTCTGGCGTCCGAGTTCCTCGCTCGTCTACGAGTTCCGTCCGGACGGTCGAGAGTTCGTTCGCGAGGTACGGAAGAAACGGGGCGTTCTGCGGGTCGGGTCGAACGTACGTCGCTTGCGACCACTCCGGGACGACATCCGCGACGGCAGAGTACGGGACGGAGAGATACTGCCGCAACTGTTCTGCTAACGGGTCTTCGTAAACCGATTCGAAATCGACGTCGATTCTCGACCGCGCTTCGAGGACCGTTCGTTCGTGGAGGTCCATGTAGAAGTACCCATAGCCGCGGGCGACACAGTCGAAGAGAAACACCTGTTTGAGTACGCGAGCGACTTCTTCGGCGAATCTGCGCTCCGTATCGAGGGTGTGGACGAAACCGGACCCACCGGTCAGTCGCGGCGTTTCACCCGGCACCACGTTCGCGCCCAGATAGTACGCCAGTGGTGTCACGGGATACACGTAGTCGTAAGCAGGCGGAACGTGTATCGTGATGTCCGTCTGTGGCGACGAGACGGTACTCGGAATTTCGAGCAACTCGCCGCGCTCTATTCGCGGCGGATGCCCTCGGAGCGTCGGCCACGACCGTTCTGGACTCGTCTCTTTCAGTCCGGACCCAAACGTCGAGACGGCACGCATCAGTGCCGCCGGGTCGTCGGGGACCGTTATCGTCGCCGCCGGTTGGCGGTGGAGCGACCGCGCACCGACGTGCATCTCGGTCACCCCTCCAAAATCAAACCGCGTTCTGTCTGTATTCGCCTCAACGGTTATCTCGCCGTCCAGATGCACGTAGAGATTGAGCTTCGTGTTGACGCCCAAGAGGTGCGTGTCAGAACTCAGCGTCCGGCTAGTCAAGTGACTGAACTGGTCGACCAGCTGGCCGTCCGTCGAGTCGTGGAGGGTAACCGCACCATCGCCGTTCACTTCCAGTCCCGACGCCGTAATCTGACACGCAGTCGAAACCGGTTGCGCGAACAGGTCGGGGTCCGACTCAACGGGTGTCACCTCCTCGGGCGTCGGTAAAACGACCCGAACCCCCTCTATCGGGTCTACAACTTCCAACCCCGTCCCATCATCGAGCGCGGAAAATTGCGGTTCCATGAGTCACAACGGCAACCAGTCGATGGTCACGTCTTTTCCCGGGATGTGCCACCGCTCTTCTGCGTCGTGGTCGTGTTTCGTGGGGTCCACGCTCCGAACTTCCACCACGGCCTCGAACTCGTTGGCGAGCGACTGCACTCGCTCGCTCTCGTACGGTTCCGGCAATATGTAGTGCGCCATCGCGTCGTACTCGCGGGAGCGCTCGGCGACGATGCGGACGAACCGACGTACGGTCGACTCCTCGTAGCGGTCGAGCAGTGGCACGAGCGAATCCACACCGACGCGAAGTTCGGTGGAACGTCGGTCCGTCGTCCGGTTGTGGAACTCCGCCATCGACTCCACGAGTTCGGTCTCTAGCTCTGCGAGACATTCGGTCGTCACCTTCGTCTCCGGAATGCCGGTCAGTCCGGGGTGATTTCCGGTGGACGCTTGGGCAGCGGTCGAACGTGCCGACAGCGGGTGTCGGACCAGTTTCGTCATCGCGGTCAGCGGTTGGGATGTTTCGACGGGGTCGGGCAACCGTTCGGCAGCGCTCTGGGTCGTCGCGTCGGTGAGCGCCAGCAGTCGAAATCGCGGGGCGTTCACGTCACCAAACAGACTGCCGCTCGCTCGCGTGAACAACTCGCGACGGGAGTCGCCGACGACGAGTAAGTTGCAACCTTCGGCTTTGAGTTCGTTGAGGAGACCTAGCAGGTCGCCGAACTCCTCACCCGCTGGTGACTCTCCGCCATCTAGCTGACGGTTGTCGTCGGGACCCATTTTCTCTACTATCGTTGGCGCGGATACAATAGTGTTTCTGAGCCAGAAAGACACGGGTGGTAACTCGTCAATCACCAGTGAGACACGGGGTTAGGCCGCCAAGTAGCAACCCAAGCAGACCCCGAACTGCCCGCTGGAGACAGGTTCGTTGGCCGACCTTAGCGCGAACGCGACGACAGTCTCGGCGGTTGGTAATCTTTCCAACGAGGAGCCGAAATTTTAGAATGAGAACATACTTTTCGCGGGGCCGTCGAACCAACGCCATGGACCGAACGGTCGCCGTCGCACACTACCCAGAAGGTGCAGGTCACGCGACGCGGATGCTCGGCGTGGCTCAAGCGTTGGAGAACGCTGGCACGAACGTGGTGCTAGCCGGCGGCGGCCCGGGGTCGCGCTTCATAGAGTGCAACGGCTACGAGGTGTTTCGCGCCGCCCCAGTCGATTACATCGGCGACTATCAGCAAGGGTCGCTCGCCCGCGTCGTGACGCGAAGCCTCCCCTACAGCGGCAAGCGGGTGTTCGACATCGCCCGATGGCTTCGCCGGGAGGACCCCGCGGCACTCGTCACCGACGACATGTTCGGAGCTATGGCTGCGTCACTCACTGGCACACCGCTGTACATCGTCACGCACAACGCCGCCTCCTACTACGACGCGGCGGTCGAGCAGGCGTTCACGTGGCTCCTCAATCGTTATCAGTTGGGCGCGGCAGAGTCGTTTCTCTACCCGGCGGTGTGGCCACCGGACAGAGGCGACCCGCCCGGTGTGACACACGTGCCACCAATCGCCCTCGACCCCGCGGGGTGTGACGGGCCGAACCGGGATATCGGTGTCCTCGTCGTACCAAGTGTCTACTCGACCCATTTCGAGGTACTCGTCGAGACGCTCCGAACGGAAGGTCACGCCGTCACTCACGTCGGTGACGCAGACTGGGAAGCAGTGCCGTCGCTTCTCCCCTGGATTCGTTCCGCCGACGTGGTGGTCTGCTCTGGCTACTCGACGGTGATGGAAGCCGCCGTGGCTGGAACACCATGCATCGTCTACCCGTTCACCGACGAACAACACGGCGTGTCACGGGTCCTCGAACGCCGCGGTGTGGAGGGGTTCCAAGTCGAACACTCCATCGCTCACGTCGCCCGCGCCGTGCGCCATCCACCGGAAGAACCGGACCACGACAACGGGACGGAACGCGTCGCAGAGCACGTCCTCGACGACCTCTCCTGATTCCCGACGAATTCTTCTGAGCGGACCCTGACCAGTTTTTGCCCCTGTCGGAACCCCCAACGACCCCCATACCGTTGGGAGTGTCATGGCACGGGTCTCCGCCAGCGGCCGACTCCACTTCGGGTTCCAGAACCTCTCGCTGGCACACGAACGACTCTACGGTTCACTCGGGGTCGCGCTCGACTCGCCACGCGTCGTCGTCGAGGCTGACCCCGCCGAGAGCGTTCGCTGTGACCACGAACGCGGCCGAGCGTACGCCGAGCGGGCGACCGAACTGCTCGGCGTGTCCGGGGTCGAACTTTCCGTGGAGCGAACGCTCCCGAGACACGTCGGTCTGGGAAGCGGGACCCAGTTGTCACTCGCCGTACTAGCCGCCGTCGCGTCGGCGCACGACCGTGACCCGCATGTACGCGAGCGTGCTCCGGGACTCGACCGCGGTGGCCGGAGTGGTATCGGCGTCGCCGCCTTCGAGTCGGGTGGGTTCGTCCTCGATGCCGGACATCCCACAGAGCGATTCACCTCTGACCGCCCCGACCGTGGTGCGTGGTCGGTCCCGTCGGTCGCTGCCCGACACGAAGTGCCAGACGATTGGCGATTCGTCGTCGCGCTCCCCGACGTCGAACCGGGTCGGAGCGGGACCGAAGAGGAAGACAGCATGCGCTCGGTGGTCGAACGAGCGGACCCGACTATCGCCGACGAGATTGCTGCGGTGGTCACTCGGCGAGTCCTCCCCGCAGTCGCCTCGGGTGACCACGAAGCCTTCGGCTCTGCAGTCGCCGAAATCGGCAGGCTCAACGGCGCGTGGTACGCCGACGAGCAGGGCGGCGTCTACCGACCACCGGTCGGCGAGATAGTCGCACGCCTCGGCGACAGCCCCGCGATTTCTGGGGCCGGACAGTCTTCGTGGGGGCCCGCAGTGTACGGCGTCACCACTCGTCGCCGGGCAGACGAAGCGCGTGACGTTGCACAGCAGGCGCTCGTCGAGACTGGTGTCGATGGCGAGGTGCTGGTCGCAGGGCCGCGAAATCGCGGTGCGCGAATCGACTGACTGAGTTGGCTCAGCCCTTTCGGGTTAGTCGGACTGGCAGTTACGAGATCGAAGACACTGCTGACTGATTTGCCAACTATCTGCTCGTAACCGGACGAAACGTCCGGGCCGAGTTAGTCTCGTCTCCGTATTTGAACGTTCGCACCGACAGAAGTACAACGAGTGTTCGCGCTACCGAATCTTCCGGACGTTACTGATGTCGAAGCCGCCGTCGTGAATTTCGGTCTCGAAGCGGATGATGTCCTCGGCTTCGAGTCGCGAGAGGACGCCGCGGAACTCTTGGACGAACATCAGGCGGTCGCGTTCGTTGCCGCCAGTCTCCCAGCGAAAGTTGATGGTTCCGTCGGCCGCCCCTGTCAAACTCCCCATCTCTTGGTCGGTGAGTGCGTCGTCGTTGACCAGCAGGAGGATGAGGCCGTTCCACTCTCTGGATGCTTTCTGAAGGCCCTTGACGAGCATGCAGACGTCGCTCCAACTCATCTGTTCGTTCGGCGCGCGGGCGAGGTCGGTCAACGAGTCGAGGAGGACGAGGTTCCCCGTTGCGTGTTCGTTCAGATACTCGCCGAGTGCGGCCAACACGCCACGCCGGTCGCTCCCATGTCCGAGGTCGGTTATCGACTGGGTTTCGCGGGTGTACCACTCGCGGGGGATGGCCGAGAGTTGGAAGTACTCTTGGCTCAGGTCCTCGAACTGGACCGTCTCGACGCCCGCTTCGACCAACTCGTCGTCCATCGTGTACTCTATCTCTTGGCTGAGTTCGTCGCCGCTGGCGGTGAACGAGACGTAGTGAATCTCGTCTGGGACTGCGGCACGCTCGTCTACGTCGCCGTAGTGGAGTTCGAACTTCTCGGAGTCGGCGTGTGCGAGTCCGTTGATGGTCGCGCTCGTGTAGCAGAACTCTCGCGCTCCGGCCCCGGCCTCGCCTGCGAGTAAGACGACACTTCCGGGTGGCGCGCCGCCGCCGACGATGGTGTCAAGCCGCGAGACGCCGAACGGGATTCGGTCCATGGGACTGACTGTTCGGGGCTACCGCTTGGATGTTTCGCCTGTGCGACGGCAATCTATCGCTGTCGCTTCGACTAGAAGAGAGGCCAAGGGTTAAGTCGGATGTGTGAGAAACGAAACTGAATGGTCGCCGAAGACGCCACCGATGCTCCAGAGGAGACTGCCGATTCACTGGAAGGGTGGCTAGACGCGAAAGCCGAAGAACTCGGCGTGAGCCGCGAGCGACTGCTGACGCAACTCGGTGCCAAAAACGGCAACGGTTCGCGCGCCTCCGCAGACGAGGAACTGGCCGCGCTCCGCAAGGAGTTCGCCGAGCGGCTTTCGGCCGCACACGACGACCTCGAAACCGAGTTCGAGAGCGAACTCGACGATGCTCGCTCGGACTTCGACGAGAAAATCGACGACGTGCGCGACAGAGTGATTCAGGTCAAACGCGAGGCCGATGGGAAAGCAGACGCGGACCACGACCATCCGGAACTGCACGAGGAGACCGAGCAGGTCGCGGCACGTGCAGAGGACCTCACAGACGAACTCGAATCGCTGTCGGCCAGCGTCGCAGAACTCGAAGAGCAGGTCGAAACCGGGTTCGACAACTACGAGGACGTACTCGAATATCTGACCGACGCGACCGACGACTTGCAGACGAAACTGACCACGCTCGCGGAGGCGACGGTGGGCCTGCGCGACCAGACGAAGACGCTCGCCGCACGCCACGCGACCCGCGCGGCCGCCGACGAACTCGCTCACCTCGCCAACCGGCGCGGCGTCGAGTCGGCAGTGTGTGGTCACTGCGACGAGACGGTCCACATCGGACTGCTCGCCGCACCGAAGTGCCCACACTGCGCGAGTCAGTTCAGCGACGTCGAGCGCAAACAGAGCTTCTTCGGCTCTCACACGCTCGTCGTCGGGGAGCCGCCCGCCTTGGAGGGCGAGCGCGCGGAGTGGGACATCAAGAGCGTGATGGAAGCCGACAGCATCGACCCCGACGGCGTGTTAGACGAGATGCTCGACGAGGACGGCGAGGGTGACGAATGACGGGCGATGGCGAGCGCGACGACTCGAACGAAGCGGCCTCCCGAAGCGACGGTCGAGAACCGCTTGGTGAGGTCGCGGCCGAGGTCCGTTCGCGCCGGGGCGAACAAGGAGAGGGAAGCGACGCCAGCGACGTTGGCGGTGCGCGCTCGTCCCGAGCGCGCGACGGCCCGCTGTCCGGTCTCGCAGACGAGGTAGACGAACGACGCCAACGGCAGTCCGACGGTAGCCCGTTCGAGAGCTTCGAATCGGTCGAAGTCGAAGAATTGGACGGGGAGAAGCTGTGGGCGCTACTGGCCGACGAAGACGGCGAGACGGTCGGCGTCGCGGCCCCGCGCGAGGAGAGCGAGGACGACCGAGACGTTCGCACGATTCCGAAGAACACCTGTCACGGCTGTCCGCACTTCGCCGACCCGCCGGAGGTCGCCTGCACGCACGAGGGAACCAGCATCCTCGAACTAGTCGAGACCGAGCGGTTTCGAGTCGCAGACTGCCCGATGGTCGTAGACGACGACCAAGTGCGGGGCATCGACGCCGAGTTGGAAGCCGAGGAGTAGGCGAACGAACAGTGAGTGACCAGAGCCGTGAGTCGGCGCGGCCGACTGGGTTATTAGTCCTGTCGTCGTAGCATCATTCGTGTTCGAGGACCTCGCCCAGACGGTACTGGACCTGGTCTCCACCTACGGCTACCTCGTCGTCGTGGTGTTCACCTTCTTGGAAGCCTCGATGTTGTTCCCCCTCTTGCCGAGCGAAGTCGTCGTCCCCGGCGCGGCGGCCCTCCTCGTCGTCGGGCCGGTCACGTTCGCACTGTTCGTCGCGGCAGTCGTAGTCGGGACGACCATCGGCAGTCTGTTTGCCTATCACACGTTCGGCGAGCGAGGCCGGAGTGCCATCGACGCGACGGAGTACGTCGGCGTCTCGGCGTCGGATTTCGAGCGCGGTGAACAGTGGTTCCGCAAGTGGGGAGAAAGTTCGGTCTGCTGGGGCCGACTGCTTCCGTTCCTGCGCTCGGTTATCTCCGTCCCTGCGGGGTTCGCCGGGATGGCGCGCTGGAAGTTCACGCTCTACTCGGCAGTCGGAGCCGCCGCGTTCGGTGCGGGAGTCGCGCTAGCGGTACGGACAGGCATGGGGTTCCTCGGGTACGGGTGACTCGACTCCCGATTCGATTTCGTCTGTGAACGTGTCGCTTATGGGGAGCGCTCGTCTATCCGTGGACATGCAATTCTGCGACGACTGTGGCTCCATGATGAAGTCCATGGGGTCGAAGATGGTCTGTACGAACGACGACTGCCAGCATACGGTGGAAAAGGACGAGGAGAAGGCCGCCGAGTTCGTCAGCACCGAAGAGCAGGGCGATTCGGAAGTCATCGAAACCTCCGAGGACGCCAACTTCGAGGGCAAGCCGACCGCCGAGGACGTAGTCTGCGACGAGTGCGGCCACCAAAAAGCGTGGTACACCATCAAGCAGACCGGCTCTGCGGACGAACCGCCGACGCGCTTCTTCAAATGTCAGGAGTGCGGGCACCGCTGGCGGGAGTACAGCTAACCTTCACCAAATTTACTCACATTCGAGTGGCAATTTTCGCATCGTCCCGACGTTTTAGCCTCTCCCCCACGAATCGTATGGTATGGGACTACACGCCAGAGACGTACGAAGAGACGTACGCGAACTCGGCGCGCTACTCGGCGACGTGCTGGCCGACCAGACCTCGACGGAGGCGTTCGACCTCGTCGAAGCCGTCCGCACGTCGTCCATCGATTACCGACGCGGCGACGCGAGTTCGCGCGACGAACTCCGAGCAGAACTCGAAGACCTCCCGCCCGAACTGGAGGGCGTCGTCGCCCGAGCGTTCACGACCTACTTCGAACTCATCAACCTCGCCGAAGAGCGCGAGCGGGTGCGAGCGATTCGGGAAGGAAGCCAAGACGGCCCGCTCGCAGACAGCGTGGCTGCGGCCGCCGCGGAACTCGCAGACTCGGGTGCCGACGAAGAGACGGTCCAGCAGGTGCTGGACGACGTATTAGTCGAACCGACCTTTACCGCACACCCGACCGAAGCCCGTAGAAAGACGGTGAAGGCAAAACTCCGCTCGGTGGCCGAGGACCTCGAAACCTTGGACGAACGGCGACTCACCGACCGCGAGGAATCGACCGTCGAGCGCGATTTGGAGGCTGAAGTGACGAGTCTCTGGCAGACGCCGCAGGTCCGGCGTCGTCGCCCCGAAGTCACGGACGAGGCGCTGAACGTCCAGTGGTACATCGAGAACGTGCTTTTCGATGTAGTCGGCGAGGTGTACGACGAACTCGAACGCGAACTCGGCGAGCAGTTCGATGACGTGGAAGTCCCGAAGCTGTTCGAGTTCCGCTCGTGGGCGGGGAGCGACCGGGACGGCAACCCATACGTCACGCCGGAAGTGACTGCCGAGACGCTCGAACGCCAGCGTGCGGTGGTCGTGGAACGCTACCGGCAGGAGTGCAAGCGACTCTCCGGCGTGCTGAGCCAAGACGAGCGGAGTCTCGCTGTCGGCGACGAACTCCGGAGCCGTCTCGAAGCAGACCGCGAGCGTCTTCCGGCAGTCGCGGAGGCCGCCGCGGAACGCTACCCCGACGAACTCTACCGCCAGAAGTTGAAGCTGATGCGCGAGCGCCTCGAACGCGTCGGCGACGTGCGCCCCGACGGCTACGAAAATAGCGACGAACTGCTCAGAGACGTGCAGGCAATCGCCGAGAGCCTCCGCGAGAACGGGGCGGAAGTCGTCGCTAAATCGAAGGTCGATTCCCTGATTCGACAGGTCGAGACGTTCGGCCTCTCGTTGGCGAGTCTCGACTTGCGCGACCACCAAGAGAACCACACGACTGCCGTCGCCGAAGCACTCGCGCGCGAGGGCATCAACTACGACCAACTAGACGAAGACGAGCGCGTCGAGGTGCTGACCGACGCGATGCTACAGGACGAGCCCATAATCAGCGTCGAGGACACCGACGACCTCTCGGACACCGCAGAGCGGGTCCTCACGCTATTCGCCAGCACGGCCGACTGGCAGGCCGAGTACGGCGTCGATGCCATCGACACATACTGCATCAGCATGACCGAAGAGCCGAGCCACGTCCTCGAAGTCCTCTTCTTGGCCGACCAAGCCGGTATCGCAGACCTACCGGGCTACTGCGGACTCGACGTGGTGCCGCTACTCGAAACCGAGTCGGCACTCTCGGGTGCCCGGCGAATCATGGGCACGCTGTTCGAGAACGAAGCCTACGCCGCCGCGCTCGAAGCGAGGGGTAATACCCAAGAAATCATGCTCGGCTACTCGGACTCGAACAAGGAGAACGGCTTTCTGGCGGCTAACTGGAGCCTCTATCGCAACCAGAAGCGACTCGCAACGATTACCGACGACTACGACGTAGAGATGCGACTGTTCCACGGCCGTGGTGGGTCAATCTCGCGTGGCGGCGGCCAGATGAACGACGCACTGCTCGCACTTCCGAACGAGACCGTCTCGGGCCAAGTCAAATTCACCGAGCAGGGCGAGGCAATCGCCGAGAAGTACGCCAATCCGCGAATCGCCGAGCGCAACGTCGAGCAGATGCTGAACGCACAGCTACGCGCTCGCCACCAAGCTATCGAGCGACCGGTCGAAGACGTTCCCGACGAGTGGTACGAAGCGATGGAAACTGCGGCCGACGCGGCCCGCGAAACGTACCGAGACCTGCTCGCCACCGACGGGTTCGTCCGCTACTTCGAACAGGCGACGCCCATCACGGTCATCGAAGAACTGAATCTCGGTTCTCGACCTGCTTCCCGCTCTGGCGAGCGAACAGTCGAGGACCTGCGAGCGATTCCGTGGGTGTTCTCGTGGACCCAAGCCCGCTGTATCCTGCCCGGTTGGTACTCGCTGGCGACCGGATTGGACGCGTACTTGGAGGCTGGTGGCGACGTCGAGACGCTTCAGGCGATGTACGAGCAGTGGCCGTTCTTCCGCACGACGCTCGACAACGCAGCGCTCGCGCTCGCCCGGACCGACTTCGAAATCGCCGCTGAGTACGCCGAATTGGCTCCCACGAACCTGCGCGAGCAGTTCTTCCCGGAACTCCAGTCGGAGTACGAGCGCACAGTCGAACTCGTGACCCAAATTTCGGGCCGCGATTCGCTGTTGACCCGCCACTGGCTCGAAGAGAGTCTGGAGCGGCGCAATCCCTACGTGGACCCGCTCAACTTGGTTCAGACGCGTCTACTTGACCAGACGCATCTCACTGACGCCGAGCAGCGGACGCTCCGCCTGACCGTGAAGGGTATCGCCGCGGGGATGAAGAACACGGGATAGAACGTGTTCCGGTGGCCCCTGGTCGCCTCCGAGTCGTCGGCGACAACCATTACGGACGTCGCGCTCGTGGCACTGGTGGCAATGAGCGACGAAGACGAGACGCTCGGTCGGCCCGTCACCGACCGAGACACGACACTCGACAGACGGTCTTTCTTGAAGCGAAGCGCGGTCGCACCGCTGGGTATCGGCGTCGGCGTAGCCGAACGAAGCCGACGGCAGAGCGCCCGTATCAATCGTCGAATCGCGTTTCGACGGCCAGAGACCCTCTCACCGGACTACACGCGGCGAATCCTCCTATTGACCGACCGGACAAACGAGAACCCAGACGTGAGCGATGTCGCTGAGTGTGCGTTCGACAACTGGCCGACCGAGAACATGACTATCTGGGAAGGTATCGTCGTCGATGCGAAGAACCCCGACGAGATAGTCGGACTTTTCGGTCAGACCCCGACGATCCGCGCGCAGAAGTTGGTCGAGCGGAAGCGAATTTTCGTAGACGAGCGTCGAACGGCGGTCGAGTTGGGGACGCCGTTCATCATCAGCCGCGTAGTGAACTGTCCGGGCGACTGGCTGGGCGTCGAGGCGGCCCAGCTTCCCGGCATCAACATCAAGACCGAGTCGGGCGTGAGTACGCAAGGCTAAGCGTGACTCGGCGAGAGGGGTGTCGAATCGAGAGTCGCGACTCTCCGAAGTGGCTCAGCCCGGATGGGTTAGTCGGACTGGTGGTCGAGTCGTATTCGGACCACGCGAAACGTCCGGGCCGAGTTGGTCCTGTCTTCGTATTTGAACCTTCGCGCGCAGTTGTGCCCTCGCTCCGCTCGCACTCGACTGCGACGAGTAGCGTTTTAACCGTCGCCCGACAGATGGCAGGTATGAACGTCCTCCTCGTCACCGTCGATTCGTTGCGCGCAGACCGGGTGAACTCGGAGGTGATGCCCGAAACTCGGTCGTTCGCCGACGAGTCGGTCGAGTTCACCGACTGCGTGGCCAACGGCCCCTCGACTCCGGCGTCGTTTCCGACCATCCACGCCAGTCGATACTTCGCCAGCATCGAAGGGTTGGGCATCCCCGAACCCGGCACCGACGACGGCATCCAGACGCTCGCCGAAACGCTCCGGGAGGCGGGCTACGCCACGGCGGGCTACACGGACAACCACTTCGCCAGCGGGTCGTACCACTACGACCGCGGGTTCGACACCATGTACGACGCCAGCGGCACCGCCGAGGCCGGGAAACTCAAGCAGTTCGTCCAGTCGAACCTCGACAAGAGCGGCGCGCTGTTCAAGACCATCGAGCGGGTGTACAACCACGCCGACGCCCTCTTTGCGAGTGCGACCGGCAACGACAGCGAGTACGAGCGCGCGAGTTCGCTCAATCGGCGAGCCTTCGAGTGGATAGACGAGCAAGAAGAAGGCGCAGACGGTGAGGATTCGGAAGGAGACTCTGAGTGGTTCACGTGGCTCCACTACATGGACGCCCACCACCCTTACGAGGCCCCCGAGGAGTTCCAGCGCCAGTTCTTGGACGAACCACTCGATTTGGCGCGCTGTCGCGGTCTCTCACGCAAGGGCACCCACCACCCCGAGGAGATGACCGACGAAGAGTGGGACCTGATTCGAAAACTCTACGACGCCGAGTGTGCCTACGTTGACGACCAGTTCGGCAAGGTGCTGAACGCGCTCGAAAACCGCGACTTGCTGGACGAGACCATCGTCCTGTTCACCGCCGACCACGGCGAACTCGTCGGCGAACACCAGCACGCTGGCCATCCGCCGGAGTTCTGGGAGGGCGTCCTCCGAGTTCCGTTCGTGGTCCACCACCCCGAGCGCGAGGCGGCGGTTGTGGACGGACAGACCCGACTCATCGACCTCCCACCGACGATTACCGACGCGCTCGAATTGGAGGCCTTCGACGGATGGGAAGGCGAGTCGGCGTGGGAATTGGCCGACGGCGAGGTCGATTCCCGCGAATACGGCTTCGCAGACGTCGGTCGTCAGGTCGATTACGCGCGCTGCTGTGCGCGTCGCTCCGACGGTTGGAAACTCATGCGCCACGCCGACGACGGCGAGTTCTGTTTCGACTACCGCGCAAATCCGGACGAAAAGCCAGAAGACGACCGCGCTGACGACGACATCCCCGAGTATCGTGAACTCTCGCAGGCGCTGGATGACCACCAAGAACGGATGAAGCAGATGCGCGAAGGCAGTTCCCACGGCATCGACGAAGACGACGAGATGGTTGAAGACCACCTGAAGGACCTGGGGTATCTGGAATAACTATTCTAAGTACCCCAACTCTGCCAACCTGTCGCGCGTGTCGTCGTCTACGTCCATGCGGTCGCCGCCGGAGACGCCCGCACCGAACGACGCGAGTGCGTCTTCGAGATGTTCCGGCACCTCCTCCAAGGTGTCGCCTTCGAGATAGCTGTCGAGGTCGAACGCGAGCGTTTCGCCGGTCTTCGGCACCGCGACGACCTTCTGGCCGCTGTGCCAGACCGCTCGCTGGTTGTAGCCGTAGGCCGTCTCCTCACAGAGAATCGGGCGCTGGTCGTCGCTCGGACTCGCGTCCCCACTCAGTGCGCGCCCACTGACCCCCTCGGGGACCTCTGCGCCGAGCGCGGAGAGAACGGTCGGGGCAACGTCAATGAGCGAGACCGGCGCGTCCGAAGTTGTCGAATCCAGCCCTGGCGCGCGAATCCACAAGGGTACCCGAGCGACTTCCTCCAATACGCTGTGGCCGTGGTCGGTCGCGTAGTAGCCCCGCGGATCGTCGTTCAGTCGGCGCTCTAACTCCGGATGTTCCCAGAACGCCTCGCCGTGGTCACCGCACACGACGACTACGGTATCGTCTGGGAGTTCGGAGAGCAGGCCAGCGAGCGCGTCGTCCGCACCGCGAATGGATGCGTCGTACGCTCGTAGCTTGGCTTCGCGGTACGCTGCGAACTCCTCACGCTCGTCCTCACTTCCACCCTCTCCCGTCGAGTCCCGAAAGCGCCAATCTTCTAGTTGCTCCATCTCCGGCACGTCGAACGTCTCGCGGTGGCGATTCGGAATATCGAGCGGCGCGTGCGGGTCGCCCAGATGTAGATGGCAGAACCAGCGGTCGCGGCCCGCTATCCACTCTCGGGCGGCCGAAACGCGCTCCTCCGCATCAGTGTACTTCACGCTCACGTGTTGGAATCGGTCGCCGACGGCCTTCGCGGCCATCGGAATCGCCGTGACGAGTCCGGTGTCGTAGCCAGCGCTTTCGAGCAAGTCGGGAAGCGTCGCAACCTCGTCACGGGGTCTCCGCGGAAACTGCTCGGAGGAGAGATTTCGCGGGTCGTTGTCGAAGCGCGCACCGTGTTCGTGGGGGTATTTCCCCGACAACAACGACGGAATCGAGGGGAACGTCCACGGACTCGCGCACTTTGCGTTCGAGAAAGCGGCGGCGTCGAAGCTATCGAGGAACGGCGTCGTCTTCCGGTCGTGGCCGAACTTGCTCACGTGGTCGGCGCGCAGGCAGTCCACGACGACGGCGAGGACGTTCTTCGGGTTCTCGACGCTCGTCTCGTGAGACACGCCACGCTCGCGCCGGGCTTGCCAGTGGACCACCCGATGTTTGAATTCCATCCACGCGTCGTTCAGCTTTGGGAACCGTTTCACCGGATTCATAGACGCTGGCTCCCGTTAGTGTCGGGATTCTGTGTCCGGTGTGTCCTCCGAAAAGCTGCTTGGCGGTCGTCCGTGCGAAGGAGAAAGCGACGCTGCACTCCGTATTCCCCTCCAGTTGCTGCCCCCATATTCGGACGAATCCGTCAGGAGAACGAATAAGTCGGGTCAATCGTTCGAGACCGTTAATCCGGGCTTATCTCGTCAGAGTCTCGATGGAACCTCTCCGCGTCTCAAAAATCAGAGATAGCCGAGTGCTTTCAGTTTCTCTTCGGTATCTCCACGTTCGGTCTGTTGCTGGAGTTCGGGTTCGTACTCTCCCGTGTCGGTCGCACTCGTGACGTACCACGGAACGTTTCGGATAGGCTTGAGTGGTATCTTCGGATGACCGTAGACGCCGAACTCACCAGCAGCATTCCCGTGGTCTGCACTGATAACGACGCGTTCGGCGTCCATGTTTTCGAGCAAGACGGCGACGTGGTCGATGACGTAGTGAAGATTCTGGCGGTAGGACGACCAAACCGTCTCCCGGTCCAGTTCCCCACGGCGAAGCAGGTCCCACGGCGACTCCCAGCCCTCCCCGTCGCCCAACGTCTCCGTGTTCATACCGTCGGTGAGCGGGTCGGGAACCGACGGGAAGTGCGGTTGCATGTAGTGGACGATGAGTCGCCCCGGATCGTGTTCGCGGGCAGTGGCGATGGCACGGTCGGTGACGTGGTCGGCCGGAATCGTTCCACTTTCGTCGTCCCAGCCGTACCGCCATACCTCGTCTAAGGCCAGTAGGTCCTCGTCAGTCAGCACTCGCTTGCTAAATGGGTTTCCCGTTACGTACGCAGTCTCTTGCATCTGCGCGGCGTACTCGTCAGTGAAGGTTCGCTCTATCCACTGAATCGAGGAGCTACCGACCGAGACGAGCGTATCTGGGTCGTCGAGAAAATCGTACTCGTCTGCGACTTCTTCCATGAGATCCATGCGGCACGCGTCGAGGAGGACGAGCACGTCCCAGTCGCGTTCGAAGACGTGTTCGCCACCAGAGTAGAACGGGTCAGTTCGCCGGAGACCACCAATGTACAACTCGTGGAAGCTGTCTTTGACGCCGTTGAAACCGTCGTTCTGGACTCGACGTTCCGTCTCCCAGAGCCAATCGCCGAAGGTCATATAACTAGTCCACGAGGAAGGACAAGAGGTACATTATTGCTTCGGAACTATCGTAACTAACTGAGTCAGTGGAACGACATATACTTAAGTGTAATATAGGAATGGTTATCAAATGGTGGAATGTCTGCCGCAACTGCGGACGAAATCTCTCCCGAGACAGTTCTTCACACTCTACTGGAGGTGGCTGCTGGTACTGCTAGTCGTCCTTCTCGAAGCGTTGCCCCTCTCGAAGAGTTTTTTCTATCGAACCCGTCCGTACGTTGGCCCAGATGCGATCTTATTCGAGTACTCTGGTTGGCTCACGTTCAACGGTGGAACGCCCTATCTGAATTTGTGGGACCCTAAACCCCCTGTCATCCACGAAATCGCGGCCGGTCTCGCATTTCTCTCGGGTGGGGACGCACCCATCCTCCACGCCCTCAGTTCGCTCCTGATGGCTCTGGCCGTCTGTGCAATCGTACTGTTGGTGTCCGAATTCGTGTATGTTTTCACGGAGAACGAACTCGCGGCCTTAGCAGCCGGCCTATCGCTTCTGACTTATCCCGTTTTCTACCTCATGCCCGTCGGTGGACTTCGTCCGAAAGTCTTCGTCGTCCTCTTTGGGTTCTCCAGCATGTTTCTCTTACGCAGGACGCGCCCGGTTCTCGCAGGCATGTTCGCGGCGCTCGCGGCAGGGTCGTGGCAGTTCGGCTTGTTCTTTCCGATTATTCTCTGTAGTCTCACCGTCAGGAACTCGCTCCGTCAGTTCAAACTGGTTCTCGTCGGTCTCGCCGCCACAACATCAGGAGTACTTTGGCCGTTCGTGGCACAAGGAGCAGTCGCCCCAATGCTATCACAGGTAGTCCTCTCAACATTCACAGCGTCGGAGGAACTCAGAATGGTCTCACGAATTATTGTCGGTGCCGGTGCACTAGATTTCGCGATTCCGGTAGTCCTCACAGGTGCTTTCGGTGCCACTCGGGTGGACAGATACGACGGAACTGGCGGGATACTCGTCGGACTGATCTGGTTCGGGCTGCAAGTCTTCTTCTTCGACCTTGACGGCGGTGCTGACCTCGTTCCCGCGTTCGCATTCGTCGCGTGCGGAGTCGGGTTGCTCGTAGATCAATTATCTGGACACACCGCGAAAGGAGTCGTTACCGGTATCGCACTCGTTGCCGTCGTCATGTTCTGGTGGCACGGTGGATTCTCGGGCTTCATTCCGGGAGCAGAACCACTTCAGTCTCGCATCGAGGTTCTCTTCTGGAACCAGTCGCTCCCGGAGACGTGTCACGTTCGGCGCTCGCAGATGGAAGTCGAGTTCGTCCAGAAGACTGGCACTCAACTCTCCGACTCGACATGTGACGGCGAAGCGTTCAGACGGTTCGGTCACTTATTCTAAGTATCCGAGTTCGCGGAGCGTGTCTTCGACCTCCTCGCCAGCGCCGACACCCCGCGCGTCTTTGGCGGTCGGCGGTCCCTGTTCGACTTCTCGGTCGGCCGCTTCACCGGTTAGCACGTCCCGGCGCACGTCGCCGTCTACGTCCTCCGGAACGGGCGCACCGAGCAGATGCAGGAGCGTGGGTGCGAGGTCGTACAGGTCGAGGTCCGAGGTGCCCGCGCTGACGTTCTTGCCCACTCCCGCGAAGATGCCCGACTGGCGGTGGGTCGCGAGCCACTCGGTCGTCTCACCGAAGACGTTGCCGCCGATAGATTCGGGGGCGTCCACGCCGGTCGTGTACTCCACCACGAGGTCGGGACCGCGTTCTCGGTCGCCAGAGTAGATGTTTGCAGGGTCGTGAACTTCAGTGGCGACCGGAATTCCATCCGGTGTTTCAAGTCGCTCTAAGTCTGCGGCGAGTTCCTCCGTAAATTCCTGTGCAGTCTCCTCGCTGGGGAAGGCGTCGTTGTTGACGTAGATAGGACCACGGCCGAGCGAAATCGCTCTGGTTCGGTCCCAGTCGATGGCGGCGTCCTGAATCGCCACGCGACCGCTCTCGCTCGGGAAGAACCGCTGGACGGACTCGGGGACGTGCGACTGGGCGAAACTGACCAGTCCGAGTTCGCCGACGAGCCACTTCAGGCGCTCTTCGGTCAGACCGAGCGACCCCAAGATGTCTCGCGAGTCCGACTCTTCGATGGCTAAATCGCCGCGTTCCAGGAGCCACTGGTTGACCAGAAATATCTCAGAAATCTCGGTGAAGCCGTGGTCGCTCATCAGGAACACCGCCTCGGCGTCGTCGCGCGTCAACAGGTCGCCGAGCAGTTCGTCCACGCGCTCGTAGGCGTCGCGTAGTTTTTCCGGCCGGTCCCAGAGACGATGTTGGAGCGTGTCGGTCGCGAACAGCGTCGTGTGAACTAGCTCGCAGTCTTTTTCGTCGGCCAGCCACGTCGCGGCGCGGAACCGCTGTGCGAACAACTCCTTCGCTTCTGCCACCAGTTCGTCGGGCGTCGCGGTGTCCAACACGAGGTCGGGTTTGACGCGATAGTCGGGAATCTCTTGTAGGAGTCCCGATTTGAGCGATTTTGGACTCGTGAACTGCTTGCGCTCGTTGGCGGGGCTTCCAGCGATGGTGAGCACGTCTTCGGGTGCGTCCGAATCCGGCGGGTGAGTCGTCGGCATGTTGACCACGCCCGCCCGTTCGTCGTGGTCGGCCAGCACGTCCCAGTACTCCTGCGAGCGGAAGTCGCTGGCGTCGTTGGCCGAGATTTCGTTCGTTGAGCGGTCGTAGGCGAACCACTCGTAGACGCCCAACTTTCCGGGCGTCTTCCCCGTCGAGTAGCACTTCCACGCGGGGAACGTCACGGGCGGGAGGGTACTCTGGAGGTCGCCCGAGACGCCCTCGTCCAAAATCTGGGCGAACGCCGGGAGATGGCCTTCCTCGGCCCACGGCCTGAGGAGCGACCAGTCGGCCCCGTCGAGGCCGACGACGTAGACAGTCATGGTTCCACTCTCGCTCTCGTGGTTAAAGTGCTTTGAGAATTTCGCGGAACGCCTCGCGGAACGCTTCCTTGCGGGACTCGGGGTCGAAACGCGACCCGCGCGCCCGTGCCATCTCCGAGAGTCGTCGTCGCTCGGCGGTACCTCTGACGAAGTACTCCCGAACGCCGCGCGCCAGTGCCTCCGGGTTCGGTTCCGTAACGAACAGCGAGTCGATTTCCCGTGCTTCCGAGCGCGTTCCTGCGGTTTTCGTCACGAGCGGAGGGAGACCGGCCCGCATCGCTTCGAGCGTGCTGACTGGGAAGGTGTCCATCCGCGACGGTTGGACGAACAGCGAGGCCTGTTCGAAGGCGTCACCGAGGTCCTCGACGTAGCCTCTGACGCGTACGCCCGCAGTCGTCTCGTAGTCGTCGGGGTGGCCTTTACCGACGACGTGCAGTTCAGCGTCCGGAAACTGTTCGCGCACGCGCGGCCACGCCTCGACCAGCATATCGACGCCCTTGTACTCCCACGGACGCGCGACGGTGACCGCGACGTTGGCGTCGAGGTCCGGTTCCACGTCACCGAGGGCGTCGTAGTTGTCCTGTTGAATGAAGGGATGTGCGATTTCGATTGGCGTGTCGGGACCGACTATCGGGCGAGTGAACTCCTCGGCGAATTCCGAGACGGCGACGACGCCGTCGATTCCTCTACTTCCGAGTGCCCGGACGACTGGCGTGCCGAACTTGCCGACGAGCGACTTGAACGCCGAGTCGCCTTCGAAGTCCGAACTACCGAGTTGGTAGAGTCCGTGGTCCGCACAGAGGTAGACGAGTTTGCCGCCGCGCGTGAACCGGCGTGCGAGCGCCCCGTAGAGCGGGCGAGAGCCTTCAACAATGTACACGTCGTAGTCGGGATACGCGAGTCCGTTGATGCCGTCTTCGAGAACCGTCCCTTCGAGCGGGCCGAGCGAGAGGCGATGGTAGTCCACGAGGTCGGCGCCGACCGCCTCCGCGAAACCGCGGTGGGCCGGGTGGGGGTCTTGGTGGAGCATCGCCACGCGGGCGGCGTCGGGGTCCATATTCGAGTGGGTGTCTGCTGACGGTTTAAACCTCCCGTTCGGAAATGCTAAATTTGAAGTGGGACTACAGGAGGGTATCTACCCACTATCATGGCAGACCGCCCGAACGTTCTTCTCCTCATTTTCGACACACTCCGTGCCGACGCGATTGCCCGCGACGACCGAGAGTTCTCGGTGGAGACACCGGCGATGGACCACATTGCTGAGCAGGGGACGGCCTTCGAGAATGCGTTCTCCGTCGGACCGTGGACGCCCCCTGCCCACGGTGCGATGTTCTCTGGCCGGTACCCCTCTGAAACGGGGTTCGACGGTGGGTGGCCGACAATGCCTGACTCCGTTCCGTTACTGGCCGAGTGGTTCGCCGACCACGGCTATCGGACCTTCGGTATCCCCGGTCCCGCGAAGATGGGGTCAGAAACCGGTCTCGCCCGTGGATTCGACGAGTACTACGAGGTGTACCAAGAGATAGCCGAACGGCCCTCAGCCGAATACGTCTGGCAACTCCTCACCGACCCGCTCATCCGTGACGACTTCCTCCGACTCTTCCGAAGCGGGAACGACTACTACACCGAGATCAAGTTCAACAAACTTCGAGAGTGGTTGGCCGACCCGATTGAACCTTTCTTCGCCATGGCGAACCTGACGACGGTCCACGCGCCATACGACCCGCCACGTCCGTACAAGCAGGAATCGACGCCCGAATTGACGCGCCCGAAAGTACCGATACTCGAAGAGTTCGTCGAGTCTGCCTGCTCGTTCGACCACCCCGAAGTAGACGAACAGCAACTGTTCGCGGCCGCCGACGGCGCCAACTCACAAAGTATTGCGATGCGATACTTCGAAGACCAGAGTACGCTCTCTGAGGCGGAGTTAGAGGTACTTCGAACGTGGTACGGCGCGTCGCTGAGGTACCTCGACGACAGGCTGGGTGCATTCCTCGATTGGTTCGAACGACGAGGACTCCTCGAAGACACTATCGTCGTCCTCACGTCTGACCATGGGGAGTTGTTCGGCGAACACGACGCGATGTACCACAACAACTTCCTCTACGACGAAGTCACTCATGTGCCACTCGTGTTCACAGGGCCCCGGAGTCCCGGCGGGCGAGAGTCGAGAAGGCCTCGCATCTCATATCGACCTGTTCGAGACCCTCTGTGACTGCTGTGACTTGCCTACTCCACGGACGGAAGGTGAGTCTCTTTTCGGTGAGTCTCATCGTGAGGCAGTGTTCGCCGCCAATGCCCCCTCGGAGCAAGGGTACCGCGACGCAGCAGACGAAGTTGCCTCGGAAATCCTTCACGAGTTCGAAGTCGGACGCAAATCGATTCGAACGGAAGCGTACCGATTCGAACTCCGTTCGGACGGCGAGGAGCGACTCTACGAACTACCGTCCGAGCGACTCGTCTCGGACCCACCCGAGCAGGTCGTTTCCGACCTCCGGGAGCAGTTGACCGCGACCTTAGGGACCGGATTCGAGCAAGTAAACGACGACGACGCGGAGTACAGCGACGCCGTCGAGCGCAATCTGCGTCAACTCGGCTACTTAGAGTGAGGACGGAAAAGCAGTTTTAAGCCGTCGGTCCCGGACAGACGAAGTATGCAAACGCTGTTGGTCGGACTCGACGCCGCCTGTCTCCCCGTCCTCCGACCGCTCTTCGAGGACGACGAGATTCCCCATCTCCAGTCCATCTTCGAGGAGGGAGCGACCGGTCCACTCGAATCGCAGATTCCGCCGTGGACAGCGAGCGCGTGGCCGTCGCTGTACACTGGCACGAACCCCGGCAAGCACGGCGTCTTCGACTTCCTACGCTTCGACGGTTACGACTGGGACATCGTCAACGCGACCGACGTGCGCAGACGAACGCTCTGGGAGTATCTGGACGAAGCAGGCCTGTCGAGCGTCGTCGTGAACGCCCCAGTGACGAGTCCACCACCCGAAATCGACGGTGCAATCGTGCCGGGATATCTCGCCTCCGAGAATCCGCAGTGTCGCCCCGAGGGAATTCTCGCCGACGTGCGCGAGGCCATCGGCGACTATCGCGTCTACGCTCGCCGCGAAACCGACGAGCGTGCTGGCGACGAGAAGTTCGACGACTACCTCGAACTCACCGAGATGCGTGGCGAGGCGTTCCGCTACCTCGCCGAGGAGTTCGACCCCGATTTCGGCTTCGTGCAGTTCCAGAAGACCGACGCGGTGTTCCACGACTTCCCTGGCGACTTGGAGAAGGTACGGCAGGTCTACCGCCGCGTAGACGAGCAGGTCGGCAAAATTCTGGACGAACAGGACCCCGATACCGTCGTCGTCGCCAGCGACCACGGCATGGGCGAGTACGACGGCCACGAGTTCCGAGTCAACCAGTTCTTCCGCGAGGCAGGTGTGGTCGAGACGACGACCGAGGGACAGGGTGTCCCTTCGTGGTTCCAAATCAAGGACGAGCAGTTGACCGACGACGGCCACGGTGACGAGTCGTCCGAACTGCTCGAACGCCTCGCAACTACGGCGGCCAACTTCGGACTGACCTATCAGCGGGGTAAGGCCGTCCTCGAACGCCTCGGCCTCGCGGAGTTCGTCGGCAAGCACGTCCCCGTGAGCGCCGTCTTCGCGGCGAGCGACGCCGTGGACTTCCGAACGTCGAAGGCGTACCTGCGCTCGCCCTCGGAGTTGGGCGTCAGGCTGAACGTCGAAGGCCGCGACCCCGACGGCGTGATTCCCCACTCGGAGTACGAAAGCACGCGCGAGGAGATAATCTCCTTGCTGACGACTGCGACCACGCCCGAAGGAACACCTGTTTTCGAATCAGTCGTTCCGCGCGAAGAGTACATCCACGGTCCGTACGCCGACGAAGCGGTCGATATTCTGGCGATTCCGACCGACTTCCAGCACTCGCTGTCGGCACTCGTCGGCGAACAGTTCGGCGACCCCGAACCGTGGAACCACAAACTGGAAGGCGTCGTGGCGGCGACGGGCGAGGGCATCAGCGCCGACGCAGACCTCGAAGGAGCGCATCTGTTCGACGTGGCTCCGACCGTGCTGGCGAGTCTGGGGGTCGCACCGGACGAGGAGATGGACGGCGAGGCGCTGTCGGCGGTGGAATCACCGGACCCGAAGTCATACCCCGACTACGAACCGGCGACGCAGGAATCGACCGAGGACGGCGACGTGGCACAGCGATTGTCGGACCTCGGCTATTTAGAGTAGTCAACACATCTCGGCGATCGCGTCCTAGCTTTTGCTTGGCTAAATTTACGTATTAGGGCCTTGAACGGCTCCCCACCGCTTTTGCTCGACTCTCGCGTTACGACGTTCCATGATAGTTTTGGGACTCGACGGCGCGACGTTCTCGCTCGTCGAGCCGTGGGTGGAGTCTGGACGCCTCCCGAACTTCGAGCGCCTGCTCGACGAGAGCGTCCACGGCGACCTCGAAAGCACGGTCCCCGAGATTACAGTCCCCGCGTGGCCCGCCTTCGCTACCGGGCGCGACCCGACGGAACTCGACATGTACGGGTTCACCCATTTCAACCGCGAGAGCCGCGAGAACGATCTGAGTCACGACGAGTTCGTCCCCGGCAAGATGTGGGACGCCGTGGACGACCAAGGCGGTCGCTCGGTCGTGTTCAACATCCCCGGGTCGTACCCGTGGCAGGCCATCGACGGGACGATAATTGCGGCGGCCCCCGAGTACAAAGACGAGTACGCTCATCCCCCAGAGCGGTGGGACGAACTCACCGACCTCGTAGACGGCTACAAACTCCGCAACGACGAATCGACGGACTCGCGGGCCTACGTGGACCTGAGCCTCGACTTGGTTGACAAGCGATTCGAGGGCTTCGAACACTTCATTCAAAAAGAAGAACCCGACCTCGCGGTCGGCCTGATTCGAGCGACAGACCGCGTCGCACACCACTTCTGGGGCGACGAGAGTACGCCGCCTGCCTCGCTGGACAACCCGCTGTTCGAAATCTACGAGCGGGTAGACGAACGCCTCGGCGAGTTTCTGGACGCTCACGAGGACGAGGACCTCGTCGTGATGAGCGATCACGGTTTCGAGAAGGTTCGCTCGAAGTTCGCGCCGAACTACGTCCTCGAACAGGCCGGTCTCGCCACGCTCACCGAGTCCGGCGACGCGAAGAAGGCCGCGATGGGGACGCTCCGGGACACTGCCAGCGACCTACTGGGCAAGGTCGGCCTGCTCACGCTCGCCAGAAAGCTGATTCCAGAGAGCGCGCTGACCGACGTCCCGACTGGCAACAACCTCGGACTCGAGAACGCCCTGAACATGAACCGCATCGACTGGGCGAAGACGAGTGCCATCGCCGACGTAGGACAGAAGACGACGATGGTCTACGCGCTGAGCGACGACCCCAGCGAGATCGAGCACATCTGTGCGGAGGCGAAATCTGCACTCGGCGGCACCGCCGAAGCGTTCGGATTATGGGTTCGCTTCGAGCACCTCGACCGTGGCGGACCACACACGCCCGACCTCGCCATGATAATCGAGACGCCGGAAGTTCACGCGTCCTCGCGGTTCGACGTGGACGAAGCGCTGTTCGAAGTCGATACTAGTGGTCACGCCCGCGAAGGTATCTTCCTCGCGCGCGGCCCCTCGTTCCGGGACGGCACCGTCGAAGGTGCACACATCACCGACATCGCGCCGACGGTGCTACACGCGCTGGGCTATCGACTGCCCGAGTCGATGACCGGAGAGGTGCTGGACATGTTCGCGGATGGTTCCGACCCGACCGAGCGTGACCCAGACACGTACGACTTCGTGGGCGCGGACGCCGTCACGGGCGGCGGTGTCTCGGGCCACGACGAGAAAGCGGACGAGGTCAAAGACCGACTCCGGAGATTAGGCTACTTAGAGTAAGTCGATACCGTAATACCGGGGGCGACACACCGTCTAGACGAACGACATGAAGATAGGCGCAGAAGTCTCCAAACGCTTCGCCACGAACATTCTGGGCACGCTCGCGGCGTTCCTCGGGACCATCTTCTTCACCCGAGAACTGGGATTCGACGGTATCGGCGTCTACGGCACGTTCCTCTCGTTCCAGATGATAGCGGCGAACGTCTCCAGTTTCGGGCTGTATCCCGTGGTCGTCAAACGCGTCAGCGAGGGGAGCGACGAAGCGCGTCACTTCGCCAGCGGCGCGGCCATCCTCTTCGGCGGGGTCGCGGCGGTGACTGTCGTCTTCTTCCTGATTCGAGACTACGTCAACGCGATTTTACACGTCGATGCCGCGATGCTCGTCCCGCTGGCGGTGCTCACGTGGGGACTGTTCCGCCTCTCGGGGTCGTTCCTCGAAGGCAAACAGCAGGTTGCGCTCGTCGGCGCGATAGAGAACTCTCGATACGCGCTCATCGTTCCGATTCAGGCCGCCCTCGTGATCTGGGGATTCGGCGTTCGCGGTCTCATCTGGGGACTCATCGCAGGACAGTTCCTCACCTTCCTAATCTCGTACGTCGGATTCGCGCGAGTCGTCCCCGCACGGCCGTCGCGTGCATTGTTCAGCGAGTTCCTCGACTACTCGAAGTACGCCTACGTCCAGAGCGTCTCAGCGCAGGCGTTCAAGCACGCCGACTACATCATCATCAACTCGTTCGTCGGCCCCGCCGCGACCGGCGTCTACAAGAACGTCTTCACGATTACCGAGGCGTCGATGCTGTTCTCCTCCGCGCTCGCACAGGTTGCACTCCCCCAGATTTCGGCCAACACGGCAGACGGCAACGACGAGGAGACGACGAAGATTCTCTCGGCCATCCTCACCTACGCTGGCCTGTTCGCCATCCCAGTCCTCGGCGGCGGCGCGATAGTCGGCAACGCCCTCTTGCTGACGCTCTATGGGGCGTCTGCGGGGACGACGACGCTCCCGATTCTGGGCGTCGTCGGACTGGCGAACGCGCTCATCCCAGTTCTCGCGCTGGCGAACCTCATGAACGGCTACCGAGAGGGCTTAGAGAAGTTCTTCCTCGGCACAGACCGGCCGCGAGTGTACGCCGTCAGCGGTCTCCTGTTGGTCGTCACGTACGGACTGACTGCCGTCCCCCTGACGATGCAGTACGACGCGTGGGGCGTCGCGTGGGCGACGGTACTGGCGTTCTGCGTGAGCGTCGGGACGCTACTGTACTTGCTCGACCAGTCGGTTTCGCTCGCCGCAGTCGCCGACGTGGGTAGACAGGTCGTCGCGATGCTCGTCATGGTCGGCGTCGTCTTCTCGCTGAAAGTGCAACTCGGCGGTGCCGACGGCGCGCTCCGACTCGCGGTGCTGTTGGGCGTCGGCGGTGTCACGTACTTCGCGGTCCTATTAGTCCTGAGCGAGCGGATTCGTCTCGACGTTCGGGGTATCGCGCAAGACTTGCGGAACCAGTTGCTCTCCTGACCTCCTGTCGCTCGCGTGAATCAGACGGGTGTTTTCGTTCGAAAGTGCCGAGACCGCTGGAATCACGAACTGAGACCCGGCGAACGGTTACAGCAACAGACATATGTCCAAGTCATAAGGCTTATGCGCGTTTTGGCAGTTTCTCAATTCAATGAGCCAGCAGACCGAGCAAGTCGAGGACTCCACCGACACTACCGAATCGGTCCTCGATGCGTTCGAAGACTGGTACCACGTCCCCGTGCTTGGCGCAGTCGTCGCGTTCATGCTCTGGGTGCGTCTCCAGTCCTACGACAACTTCACCACTGGCGGAGAGGTGTTCTTCTCCGGTAACGACGCGTGGTATCACCTCCGACAAGTACAGTACACAGTCCAGAACTGGCCTCAAACGATGCCGTACGACCCGTGGACGTACTTCCCGTTCGGCACCAGCGTCGGCCAGTTCGGCACGCTGTACGACCAACTCGTCGCCACGGCCGCGCTAATCGTCGGCTTGGGCGACCCCTCCCAACAGTTGGTCGCAAAGACACTGCTCGTCGCTCCGGCCGTCTTCGGCGCGCTGGTCGCGATTCCGACCTACCTCATCGGGAAGCGACTCGGCGGCCGTCCCGGCGGCCTCTTCGGCGTCCTCGTCCTCGCGCTCCTCCCCGGTACGTTCCTCCGGCGCGGACTCGTCGGCTTCGCCGACCACAACATCGCCGAACCACTCTTCCAATCGCTCGCAGTGCTCGCGATGATGGTCGCGCTCACCGTCGCCGAGCGCGAGAAACCGGTGTACGAACTGGTCGCCGACCGCGACTTCGATTCGCTCCGGAAACCGGTCGGCTTCGCCGTCTTGGCAGGTATCGCCACCGCGCTCTACCTCTGGACGTGGCCGCCGGGCGTCCTGCTCGTCGGTATCTTCGGCGTCTTCTACCTGCTGAAGCTCACCGCGGACTACGTGCGCGGGGTCAGCCCCGACCACCTCGCACTCGTCGGCGCAGTGAGTATGGGCGTCACGGGCCTGCTGATGTTGGTCCCGCTCGGTACGCTCGACCCGAGTCCGACGAAGTTCTCGATTCTCCAGCCACTCCTCGCGTTCGGCGTCGCCGCTGGCTGTGTGTTCATGGCGTGGCTCGCCCGAGAGTGGGACAACCGCGACCTCACGACGTGGGGGTACCCCGCCGCAATCGGCGGTATCCTCCTCGCACTCACTGGCTTCGTCTACGTCGCGTTCAACAGCCTGTTCAACCTCGTGCAGAACAACCTCGTTCGCGTCGTCGGGTTCAGTACGGGTGCGAAGACCCGAACCATCGGCGAGGCCCAACCGTTCCTCTCGCGCGCCAACCCGCAGTACGGCATTAGCTGGTTCGACGTCATCCTCCAAGAGTACGGCCTGATGCTGTTCGCCGCGGGTCTCGCGGCGGTCTGGATGGTCTGGACCACGTTCCGGACGGACGACCACCGAGCGGAGAACATGCTCGTCCTCGTCTGGGCCGCGTTCATCACGGCCGCGGCGTTCACCCAGATTCGCTTCAACTACTATCTCGTCGTTCCGGTCGCCGTCATGAACGCGTACCTCGTCGGTCGCGTCATCTCGCTGGCGAACCTTCGAAACTGGTCGTCGTACAAAGACGTCGAAGGCTACCAGGTCATCGCAGTCGTCTTCGTCGTCTTGCTGGTGATGCCAGTCCTCGTCGTTCCGGCGAGTGTCGGCACCACGGGCTACTCGTCCATCGACAAGACGAGTACGGCCGTCACGTCCGGCGACGGTGCCCGCCCCGGTGCCGTGACTAACTGGGACGGCACGCTCGACTGGATGGCCAACGAGACGCCCGCCGAGGGCAACTACGGCGGTGCGAACAACGCAGAGCAGATGGCCTACTACGGCACGTTCGACCAACAGAACGACGACTACTCGTATCCCGAAGGTGCCTACGGCGTGATGTCGTGGTGGGACTACGGCCACTGGATTACCGTCCAAGGCGAGCGGATTCCGAACGCGAACCCGTTCCAGGAAGGTGCGCGAACGGCCGCGAAGTACCTGCTCGCACCGAGCGAACAGGAGGCCAATCAGGTCATCGACTCGCTCGGCGAGGACCAGGAAGACACCCGCTACGTGATGGTGGACTGGAAGATGGTCGAGCCATCTTCGAAGTTCGGCGCTCCGACCGTCTTCAACGACGAAGTCAACCAGTACGACTTCTACACCGCGCTGTATCAGGGTATCGACAACAACCAGCCGCGCATGGTGACTCGACTGAAGAGTCAGCGCTACTACGAGAGCCAGATGGTTCGGCTCTACCTCTACCACGGGAGCGCCGTGGAACCGAACCCGAACGTCGTCGTGGACTACGACCGCATCGGCGGTGCGAACCCCGACCAGTTCGTCAAGACGCCGTCCGGGCCGAACGCGACGATAATGCGCTCGTTCGACAACATGTCTGCTGCCCGTCAGTTCGTCAGAGAGGACGGCACGGCCCAAATCGGTGGCGTCGGTCCGTTCCCGAGCGAGCGCATCCCCGCGCTCCAGCACTACCGACTTGTCAAGCAGAGCGACAGTTCCGCCTCGCAGGCCTCGCAGTGGACGCAGACGACGCGAACCCAGATGGCACTGCTCCAGCGGGCCGGCATGCGGCCGAACAGCGTCGTTCGAACCGACCCCGCGTGGGTGAAGACCTTCGAGCGCGTTCCGGGTGCAACGGTCCAAGGAACTGGCCCGGCGAACACCACCGTCACCGCACAGGTTCGGATGTCGCCGGTCGGTAAGAACACCTCGTTCGTCTACCGCCAGCAGGCCAAGACTGGTCCGAACGGGAACTTCAACATGACCCTGCCCTACTCGACGACGGGCTACGAGCAGTGGGGTACCGAACAGGGCTACACGAACGTCAGCGTGAAATCGGCTGGTCCGTACCAGTTCTACACGAGCCCTGAGTCGCAGGGTAACGGGACGTTCACCTACTACAACGCGACCTCGCAGGTCTCGGAAGGGAAGGTCATCGGCGAGGACGGAAGCGCCGTCTCCGTGGAGTTGACCGAAAACTCCTACGAACTCACCCAACCGAACCAGAACAACTCGACGGCCCCGCCCGCGAACGAGAGCGCACCGGGCAACAACACCAGTTCGCCCGTCAACGAGTCGTCGCCGGGTGACAACTCCTCGGACACTAACGGTTCGAGCGCGTCCAACAACACCTCGGCCCGAATGAGCCCCGAGGACGCGCTTCCGGACCGTGAGGAGACGACGCCCGCACGCGCCGGTCTCGTCGCCGCGTTCGTCGGTGCCGTCGCCATTGGCACGCGCGACTGAGCAGAACTGAGGTAGCTGACTTTCGTTTTCTTTCGGATTCGCTGAGTTTGACCACCGTCTCGATTTTTCACCGACAGACGGCGCGCGCGTTACAGGCGGTCACGCGACTCGCGTGACCGCCTGTAACTGTCCGTGCGAGGTCTTCAGGAGCGTAGTCGTTCGAAAGGGCAAAGCCCTTTCGTGATCACGAGAGAGCGACGCTCTCTCGGACGACGACTGAAGGCTCGGAAGACAAGCGAAGCGCAGTCTTCCGGTGGATGACCGGAGCGACTGCAAGGAGCGGAGGGAGTCGGTTGGGGAGGTGTGTGGCTGGAGCGGTCGCAGTGCGGTCTTCTCGGTTTCGGGAGTAGCTAGCTTCTCGAAGTGAACTTCTCCGTAGTCACAAATCACAGTACAACTGTCCTCACAGAACTCACTCGACTCTCGTGCCGTCCGTGAACGACCCCGCCGAATCCGTAACTCCTGAGCCGAACAGTTTTTCCGCTCCCTTACTGTATCAAACAACGAATGCGAGACTGGCTCTCCATCTACCTCAAGGGCATCTTCATGGGTGCCGCAGACGCCGTGCCCGGCGTCTCCGGCGGCACTATCGCGCTGATAACCGGTATCTACGAGCGACTCATCGGAGCCATCGCCGCCTTCGACCCGGCAGTGGTTGCGGACCTGCCGCGGGCGTACGACGCCGACGCGCGCGGTCGAATCGCGGCGATGCTCCGCGAGATGGACCTACCGTTCCTTATCGCGCTCGGACTGGGTATCTTCACCGCGGTCGTCGCCGTGACAGACGTGGTGAGTAGCGTCGAGAAGACCAACCCGGCCATCCTGTTCGCGTTCTTCTTCGGACTCATCGCCGCGTCGGCAGTCGTCCTCTGGAGCGAAGTCTCGCTGGACACGAACGGCGAGCGTGCCGCGGCAGTCGTCGGGTTCGTCGTCGCGTTCCTCATGGCAGGCGTCCCCGCTTCCGCGAACGTTCCCCACTCCCCGCTCGTGTTGTTCCTCGTCGGAGCCGTCGCGATTAGCGCGATGATTCTCCCCGGCGTCTCGGGGTCGTTCTTGCTGTTGCTCTTCGGTCAGTACATCTACCTCTCGAACACCCTCCACGGATTCATCGACAAACTGGGAGCCGTCGCGCAGGGTGCGTCGTGGGAGAGTCTGGTCGGCCCGTTCGTCAGTATCGCCTCGTTCATGGCCGGTGCGGCGGTCGGTATCCTCACCTTCTCCCGCGTAGTCGAGTGGGCGCTGTCGAACTACCACCAGATTACGCTCACCTTCCTCGTCGCGCTGATGGTCGGCGCGCTACGACTCCCCGCAATTCGAGTTCTCGGGGCCGACGGTGCATGGACCTCCACGCGCATCGCCGTCGTCCTCATCGCCGCACTTGCTGGCGCGGCCGCAGTTCTGCTGGTGGACCACTACACCGACGACTTGGACTACGTCGAGGACTCCACAGAACCCACGCCAGCGCCGCGGAACGACTGAGCGGAGAACTCACAATCACGAAACGACTACGCGAACAGCGCGCGCAACAACTTCGATTCGGCTTTCCTGAGATGTTCCGCGGCAGTACTCGGCGCACAGTCTAACTCCTCGGCGACGGCTTCGTGACTCGCAGTTCTCGGAACGTCGTAGTAGCCAACTGCCACAGCCACCTCGACTGCCTCACGCTGGCGTTTCGAGAGCCCCTGCTCGGGCATCGTCTTCACGCCTCGGCCGCCGACGCGCTCGACTTCGACGCGAATTCCTTCCGGGGCGGCGTCGATAGCTCGCTGTAACTCCTCAGAGCGTCCAGCGACGCCGAACGAAACGCCGCCGTCGTCGGTGTGGTCGAGGTCGGACGTGACGACGATGCTGTTGCGGTCGTACGCGTCGAAGAGTGCCCGTTGGACTGCCGTCGTCTCGGTACGGATGTACGTGTAGAATCGACCGTCATCAATCGTCGCGAGGTCGTACTCCAACACTTCCGGCGTGTCGGCCAAGTCCGACTCGAACTGCTCGCGGTCGCCCACGACTTCGAAAGAGTGGGTGACCGTCTCGTTGGCGTCGTTCCAGTGGACCATCCGTGCCGACTCGACGTAGGGCTGTTCCACGAACAGCGTGTGAACCGGGTGGAGTTCGACCTCGTCAGCGTAGAAGGTCAACCGGAGGTGTTGCATGGCCGACGATACGAGTGCGATTACTTATAAATTCGCCGCGTCAGTCCGGCAGAATCGCTATCGACTAGCCAGCCGAAAGCATAGCTATGAACGTCTTCATCGCCGGATCGACGGGCGTCTTAGGACACCGACTCGTGGCCAAGTTCACCGACAGCGGCCACGACGTGGTCGGACTGACCCGAGACGAATCGGGCGACCAACTAGTCGAGGCACGCGGCGGTGACCCAGTCCGCGGAGATATCTTCGACCGCGAATCGCTCGTTTCGGCCGCCGAAGGTGCAGACGTCGTCGTCCACGCCGCGACGGCTATCCCGACCAAGGAAAAACCGACCGCCGAAGACTGGAAGCTGAACGACCGAGTGCGTCGCGAGGGGGCCGAGAACTTGTCCGCCGCCGCTGCAGAAGTCGGCGCACAGCGATACCTACAGCAGAGCATCTCGTGGGTCGCGCGACAACCCGACGGTGAAACTTTCGACGAGAGCGCAACGCCGCATCCCGACCGAACGACCGAATCGGCACTCGACGCAGAGCAGATTGCAAAAGAAGCAGGCAACGAACACGGCTTCGAGACGGTCGTTCTGCGCTGTGGTTGGTTCTACGCTCCCGACGCCGCCCACACGAAAACCATCGGTGAAGGACTGCTCGCCAAAGAACTGCCGATAGTCGGAACCGGATTGCTGGGACGCAATGACGCCGAACTCTCCATCCTCCACGTCGAAGACGCGGCACGGGCGTTCGTCGCGGCCGCCGAGGGTGATGCGACCGGCCTCTACCACGTCGTGGACGACGAACCAGTCACGGTCGCCAACCTCTTTTCCGAGTTCGCCGACAAATTGGGCGCGCCCGAACCGCGCCGGGTTCCGGGATGGCTGGCGAAGTATCTCACTGGCGAGCACACGGTACGACTACTCACGAGTCCCGCGCCGACAAGCGCGGAGAAATTCAAACGTGACTTCGACTGGCAGCCGAAGTATCCGACCTATCGAGAGGGGGTAGAGGCAGTGGTCGAACAGTGGAACGCCGAGGGAACACTCACCGAACCGGCGGAGAGCAACGAATGGAAAGCCGCGGCCTGAAACTCGCAACTGCGGCCGTCGCACTTCACACCGTCGCAAACGTTTCCCACGGTGTCCCGCACGCCGAGATTCCGGTGAGGCTGGCAACTTGGCAGACCGCGTTCGTCTACGCGGTGGCGCTCGGTTTACCACTGTTCGCGCTCGGTCTGCTCGGACTAGGCAGAGATTCGTGGGGCATCCTGCTACTCACTGGGTCAATGGCGGCCTCTTTCCTCTTCGGTCTCTACTTCCACTTCCTCGTGGCGAACCCAGACCACGTTCACTCGATTCCAGCGGGACCGTGGCAGTGGCCGTTTCGAGCGACCGCGGTGCTGGTTGCGCTGACCGACGCACTCGGCGTCGTTACCGGGGTCTGGTTGCATCGCAAGTTAGACGAAGTCGGGGTGGTTCGGGACGCGGCGGAAGTGTGATACGTAGCCGAAAATGGGCGAACCTTCAAATAGCAACCCGAGACCAACTCGTCCTGGACGTTTCGCGCGGTTGCGAACAGATAGCTGGCGAGTCAGTCAGTAGTGTCGATGACCTCGTAACCGCCAGTCCGACTACCCTGAGAGGGTTGTGCCAACTAAAGCGCGTCGAGCTACGTATCACCGAACCGGACCACGGAGCGGTGCGTCTTTATCTCTCTGGAGGCCACTTCTTCGACTATGCCGACTGCCTACATTACCGCGCCACCCGACGCTGGGGCTGACCTCGCAGAACTGCTGGTCGAAGAGCAACTTGCAGCCTGCGTCAACCGATTCCCCTGTACTTCGGTCTATCGCTGGGACGGTGAAGTCCACCACGACGAGGAGGTCGTCTTGCTGGCGAAGACGACCGACGAAGCTTACGACGACCTCGTCACCCGAGTCGAGGAGAGTCATCCTTACGACGTGCCCTGCATAGAGCGATTCGAGGAGACCGACGTGCTCGACTCGTTCGCCGAGTGGCGCGACGGAGAAGTGCGATGAGTCGCACCGACGATTCGACTGCTCCCGATAGCGAGACGGCGGACAACAAGACGGAGAACCCCGACTGGGGACCGTGGGCACTCGTTGGAGGCGTCGGACTCGTGGCCGCGGCAGCCATCGTCCACGGCGCGAAAAAGCGACTCCAGAATTCGAATCAGCGCGAGTAGTTACTCTCGCAGTTCCGCCAACACCGACAACGTGCCGTCCGAGTACGACTCGTCTAGCACCACGTCAGCCGCCGCTCTGGCCTTCTCGTCGGCGTTCGCCACGGCGTAGGACTCGCCAGCGACCTCGAACGTCGAAACGTCGTTCACCGAATCGCCGATGGCGACGAACTCCGAGGGGTCGCGGTCCAGTAGCTTTGCGACCGATTTGAGGCCCGCACCTTTCTCCATGCCGGGGGATTTGACGTGGTAGGCGTAGCCCGTGTCGATGACCTCTTGGTCGTACTTGGCGGCGATTTCTTCGAGCGGTTCGCGTGGTTGGTCGCGCGCGATGGCGATTTCGGTCTCGCGCCAGCGGTTGGTCAGGTTCGACTTGCCCCACCCGAGGTCGTAGCCCGCTTCGACGTACTCCTCGGCGACCTGCCGAGCGGCATCGCCGTCGCCGTTCGTCGCAATCTCGTCTCGTGCGAGGACGACACCACCGTTCTCGGCGATGACGTTCTGCTCGATGGTCATGAAGTGGCAGAGCGCGACCGGGTACGGGAAGGATTTGCCAGTGGCGACGACGATTGGTGCCTCCCACTGGGGGAGTAGCTCGAAGAACACGGGGTCGATAGAGTCGTCTGGGCGCGTCAACGTCCCATCGATGTCGAGGACGAGTGGGGGAGCCATGCTACTGGCTTGGGAGATAAGATACAAAAAGCGGTCGTTCGATTCCCCGGTTTAGATGCCGAACGTGGCGACCCACGAACTACCGGGGAACACGCCGAGGATAGCCAGCACTGCGATGAGGGCCGTCCCGACTACGATGGCTGCTGCAGGCGGGTCGAGATGCGTGTCTGCGTGCGAGTAGAAGACGCGCTGGACGACCTCGCCAGCGAGTGCCGCGATGATGCCAAAGACACCCCCCACGAGTAGCGGCACCGTCATACTCGCCGTCGCCGGGTCTCCGGAGGTGACCGCGAGAGCGGCCGTGCTTCCGACTAACGAGATGTGGTGCGTGACCGGAATCTGTTCGACGCCACAGTTCAGGAACACAAGTGTCGCCGCGCTGATACCGAACGCGAGGAACGCACTCTCGGTCACGAGCGCGATGTACGCCGCGAGGATACCGACCACGAGCCCAATCGTCGTTACGTTCGCCCACTTGTACTGGTGAGGAAGCCACGGTTCCACCACGAACCGTGCTTCGCCGGTTCCACCGTCGGGCGCAGGTTCACTGCTTGGGTCGCCGCTAGTGGTCGCCCCTTCACTGATGATGCGGCGCTCGCCGTTCTCGAACGGTTTCATGTTCAACAGGCCAGTGCTGGTGTCACCTACAATGGAGTAGCCGAAGACGACTCGATGGGCGACCGCCGAAAGGACGACGGCCATGGCGATGGGGTCGTACGGCATCGAGAAGGTTGAGGAGAGGACAGTCAACCAGTAACCGAGGATGCCGAACGCGCCACCGACAGCGAGTACGTCTGGCTTCGTTCCGAGCGCGAACCCGATATCTTTCGCGTTGTGGTAGTCGAAGCCTGACTCCATGTAGCCTCGCTTGCCAGCGTAGGCGGCAGCGGCCGCTCCACCGGCGAAGCTGATAGCGGGCGAGAATGGCGCGCCGAACGCTATCGAGCCAGTGATGCCGACTGCGGCGAGTTCGCTCGACGACCCGACGTTGGTCGTCCCGGCGATGGTCTTGCCGACGATGTTGGCGGCCTCCCCGGCGATGACCATGAATCCCGTGAAGATGAACGCTGGGAGCGCACCGAGCGCCGCGCCGAACGCGCCGCCCGCGAACGCCGCGATGAGCATCTCGACAGACCACAGGTCTGCCACCGCCATTAGCTGTCGTCCTCGTCGCTTGCCCAGTCACGCGACCGTTCAACTGCGTCGTCCCAGCGGTTGTACATCGCGTTGGCGTCACTAGCGTCCATCTCCGGTTCGAACTCCCTATCGACTCGCCAGTTCTCTCGGAGTTCTTCGGGGTCGTCCCAGTAGCCGACTGCGAGGCCAGCGGCGTAGGCAGAGCCGAGTGCAGTCGTCTCGTCAACCTCGGGTCGGGCGATTTCCGTACCGATGATGTCCGATTGCAGTTGACAGAGGAAGTTGTTCTTGACCGCGCCGCCGTCTACTTTCAGGCTCTCGATTTCGATGCCACTGTCGGCAATCATCGCTTCGGCCACGTCGCGAGTCTGGTAGGCGATGGATTCGAGCGTCGCACGCACGACGTGTTCGCGCCGGGTTCCTCTGGTCATGCCGACTATTGTGCCGCGAGCGCGCTGGTCCCAGTGGGGTGCCCCGAGACCGGTGAACGCGGGGACGACGTAGACGCCATCCGTCGAATCGACGCTCCGGGCGAGTTGCTCCGTCTCGGAGGCGTCCTCGATGAGCGTCATGTCTTCGAGCCACTCGATTGCCGCGCCGGTGACGAAGATGGATCCTTCCAGTGCGTACTGCACCGATTCCCCGGACCGTTGGAAGCCAACGGTCGTGAGCAGGCCGTGCTCGCTATCGACCGCCTCGTTGCCGGTGTTCATCAAGAAGAAGCTCCCCGTCCCGTAGGTGTTCTTGGCGTCTCCGGCGTCGAAACAAGTTTGGCCGAACAGCGCGGCCTGCTGGTCGCCGAGCGCGCCAGCGACTGGTATCTCTGCGCCGAGGAACCCTTCGTCGTCCGTGGTGCCGTAGTAGTTCTCGTCGCTCGACGGTCGAACTTCCGGCAAACACCCTTCTGGCACGTTGAACTCTGCGAGGAGTTCGTCGTCCCAGTCCATCTCGTGGATGTCGAACAGCATCGTCCGAGAAGCGTTGGTAACGTCGGTTACGTGGTTGCCCGTCAGGTTGAATACGACCCACGAGTCGATGGTCCCGAACAAGATTTCACCGTCTGCGGCGCGCTCTTTGAGGTCTGCGGGACGCGCGCGCTGAGTCTTGATGGGTTCTGCGTTCTCCAGCAACCATTCGGCTTTCGTCGCCGAGAAGTAGGCGTCCGCTTCGAGACCCGTCTTCTTCCGGATATCGGCTACCTTCCCGTCTGCTTCGAGTTGCTCGACGCGGTCGGTCGTCCGGCGGTCCTGCCAGACGATTGCATTGTGAATCGGCTTCCCGGTCTCGGCGTCCCAGAACAGAGTCGTCTCGCGCTGGTTCGTGACGCCGATTGCGGCCAGTTGGTCCGCACCGATGCCCGCTTCCGCGAGTGACGATTGGATGACAGATTTGGTGTTCTCCCAAATTTCGAGTGGGTCGTGTTCGACCCAGCCAGGTTCGGGGTACATCTGTTCGTGGGTTTCGTACGCATTGGCGACGACGCTGCCATCGTGGTCGAAGACCATGAATCGGGTCCCTGTGGTTCCTTGGTCGATAGCACCGACGTACTGCGTTCCTGTTGACATCTTGTCTACCTCTTTGAGGGTCGATTGCCACCGACGAGCGCGTCGCTCGGACAATCATGTTACCAATAAACATAGAGTGACCGAGCATAAAACTTCTCGCCATTGTAAACAATTGATGACAAATAATTAGTGAAAGAGAAGTGTTTCTGTCGGTTTTCGCTCGATTTGTTGACGCCAGCGGTACACTCAAGTCTGCACCGTCCAATACTCGACCGAATGACCGACGCGGAAGTCCTCGTCGTCGGGGGTGGTTCGACAGGGTGTGGCATCGCCCGCGACCTCGCCATGCGAGGGGTGGACGTGACCCTCGTCGAGAAGGGAAACCTGACGAACGGGACGACCGGCCGAATGCACGGCTTGCTCCACAGCGGCGCTCGATACGCCGTCTCCGACCAACCGAGTGCGAGCGAGTGCATCGAAGAGAACCGGGTCCTCCGGGACATCGCCAGCCACTGCGTCGAGATGACCGGTGGTCAGTTCGTCCAGTTGGAGGGCGACGACGACGAGTACTTCGAGGAGAAGTTGAAGGGCTGTCGAGAGTGTGGCATCCCCGCGGACGTACTCACTGCCGAAGAGGCCCGCGAGGAGGAACCGTATCTCAGCAAGGACGTGAAACGCTCGATTCGGGTGCCGGACGGGGCTATCGACCCGTTCCGACTGTGCGTGGCGAACGCCGCCAGCGCGCAGGAACACGGCGCGCGCATCGAGACGCACACCGAGGTGACTGACGTGCTTCTGGACGAGTCGGACGACGAAGTCCGTGGTCTCGAAGTCCGCCACGACTCCGGGCCGGGCAAGCACGAACACGGACGTGCAGGTGAGACGGAGAAGATAACTGCGGAGTACGTCGTCAACGCGACGGGCGCGTGGGCCGGACAAATCGGCGAGATGGCGGGCGTTGACGTGGAAGTTCGCCCCTCGAAGGGCGTGATGGTCGTGATGAACTGTCGGCAGGTCGATACGGTCATCAACCACTGTCGGCCGAAAGGCGACGCCGACATCGTGGTGCCCCACGAGACGACCGCGATTCTGGGCACGACTGACGAGGAAGTCTCGGACCCTGAGGACTACCCTGAGGAACAGTGGGAAGTGGATATGATGATAGACCAACTGTCGAAGTTGGTCCCGATTCTGCAAGAGGCTCGGACAGTTCGCTCCTTCTGGGGCGTGCGACCGCTGTACGAACCACCGGGCACCGGCACGACGGACCCGACGGACATCACGCGGGACTACTTCCTGTTGGACCACGAGGAGCGCGACGGCCTCAGTAGCTTCACCAGCATCGTCGGGGGGAAGTTCACCACCTACCGAATGATGGCAGAGGAGATTTCCGACCACGTCTGCGAGCAGTTGGGCGTATCAGCGGAGTGCCAAACTGCCGACGAACCACTGCCGGGGAGCGAGGACTTCTCCGTCCTCCGGGACTACATGGACGAATTCGGTCTGCGCTCGCCAGTCGGCCGCCGAAGCGTCCAGCGACTCGGCAGTCGCGCCGACGACGTGCTGAAGACGGGCGAACCGAATCCCGTCCTCTGTGACTGCGAAGCCGTGACCCGCGCCGAAGTTCGGGACGCCATCGACCAGTCTGGGACGGACCTGAACGCCGTCCGCATTCGAACGCGCGCCTCCATGGGCAACTGTCAGGGCGGCTTCTGCTGTCACCGGATGGCGAACGAACTCTTTCCCGAGTACGACGAGTCCCAAGCGTACGACGCGCTGGACGAACTGTTCGAAGAACGCTGGAAGGGCGAGCGTCACGCCCTTTGGGGCGAACAGCTCTCGCAGGCCGCGCTGAACTACGCGCTCCACGCGACGACGATGAACCGCGACCGCCCTCTGAAGGGGGAGGACACTGACTTCGCGGCGTTCGACTCCGGTGTCGAGACAGAGATTCCGGAACCCGTAGCCGACGAGAGGGGCGAGCGTGGCGATTGAAGACGACGTGACGGTCGTCGGCGGTGGCCTCGCGGGATTGACCACGGCACTTTCGGCGGCCCGTGCTGGCGCGCAGGTCCGCCTGCTCTCGCACAAGGACTCGACGCTCCGAAGCGCGAGCGGACTGGTGGACGTGCTGGGGTATCGCCCCGAATCGGCCGCAGAAGCGACTGCCCCGATAGTGGACCCCTTCGAGGCGATTTCGGACCTTCCGGAGTCACATCCCTACAGCAAGGTCGGCGAATCGGGCGTCCGAGACGCACTCGCGTTGTTCGACGAGGTAGTCGGCGACGCCTATCAGGGAAGTCACACCGACCGAAACGCCTTGCTGGCGACCCACGGCGGGGAGGTGAAGCCAACCGCGCGCTACCCCGCCAGCGCGGCGGCCGGACTGACGAGCGATACCCGCGAAGCCCTACTAGTCGGTTTCGAGACGGTCGTAGACTTCGACGCGCCGCTGGTGGCTTCGCATCTCGAATCGTCCGGAGTCCCGTTCGACGTGCGCGGAGCGACTGTTCGGTTCCCCGGCGACTTCCGAGCAGACGCGAAGCTGACCAGACTCGCGGACGCGCTCGATTCGGACGAGCGCGTCGAGGTGCGCGAAGAGACCGGGAGCGCGGGATACGCCGAGTCGCTTCCCGCACGCCAAGCACTTGCGGAGGTCGTAAAGCCCCACCTCGACGGTGCCGAGCGCGTCGGCTTCCCCGCCCTTCTGGGCCAACACGACCCGGCGGAAGTCCGAGCGTCGCTCGAATCGGAACTCGGCGCGGCCGTCTTCGAGGTGCCGATGGGACCGCCGAGTCTGCCGGGGATGCGCTTGGAGGGCAAGCTACTGGGGGCCTGTCGGGAGGCTGGCGTTCGGATGACCACTGGCAATCCGGTCGTCGGCTACGAGACTGCAGGTGGCACGGACGACGACGGTGACCGAATCGCGGCCGTACGAGTCGAGCGAAACGGCGCGGCGATTCCGTTCCACGCCGAGCAGTTCGTGTTGGCGACGGGTGGTCTCGTCGGGAAGGGCATCGACTCGAATCGTTCGGGAGTTCGGGAGCCGATTTTCGACTGCTACGTCCCTCATCCAGACGACCGCTACGACTGGTTCGCCGCCGAGGCTTTCGGAGAACATCCATTCGCCCGTTTCGGGGTGGAGACCGACGACGACATGCGAGTGCTGGACGCTGGTGGAGAGAGCGACTTTTCGAACCTACGCGCCGCCGGGGCGGTCCTCGGGGGCTTCGACTTCGCCGCGACGAAATCCGGGGCTGGCGTCTCGCTGGCGACGGGACGCGCCGCCGGACTGGCCGCGGCACGGGAGGTATCCGAATGAGTGAAATAGAGGATTCGAACGACGAGAATACTGTTCGAGAGGAAGAAGCCGTCGAGAACGACGAGTTCGAACCGGTACAGGTGTTCCCCGAGAGCGAGGAGATGGACCTCCGACCGGGGTCAGACGACTGCTACAAGTGTTCTACCTGCGACACGAACTGCCCGGTCGCGCAGGTAGACGACGAGTTCCCCGGACCGAAATTTCAGGGGCCGGAACAGTGGCGACTCAAGCGAAAAGAGGACCACGACATCGACGACTCGGTCATGTCCTGTTCGAACTGCATGCGCTGTGACGACGCTTGCCCCTCGGACGTGCCGCTCTCGCAGATGCACAACACCGCCCGCGGGGAGTACGTCGAGTCACAGATGGAGAAACTGTCTCAAGAGTACATTCGCAACCGGATTTTGGCGAACTACCGCACGATGGCCGAACTGGGGAGCAAAGTCCCGCGACTGACGAACTTCGTGATGGGGTTGGGAGTCACGAAACTGTTCAACGAGAAAGTCTTGGGAATCACCTCCGAGCGGGAGTTCCCCGACTTCGCGGAGGAGACGTTTCGGGAATGGTGGTCGGATCGTGGAGGGCCAAAAGTGCGGTCAGAAGACAAGCGCGTCGCCTACTTCCACGGGTGCTACTCGAATTACAACACTCCCAAGGTCGGCAAGGCGATGGTCCGGGTCTTCGAGTCGTTCGGCTACGAAGTCGTGGTGCCGAAACAGCGGTGTTCGGGTACGCCGATGTTCGCCAACGGAATGTTGGAGGACGCCAAGCGCGCGGCGGGCATCAACGTCGAGAACTTCTCGGGACTCATCGAAGAGGGCTACGACGTGATTGCTTCCTGTACCTCCTGCTCGATGAGTCTCCGGCAGGAGTACCCCGAACTGTTCAGTTTCGACGGGACTGCCAGCGTGGCGGCCCACACCTACGAGGCACTGGAGTATCTGCGACTGCACGAAGACTTGGAGGCCGCGCTGGAAGCGGGCGAGGTTGAGGCAGGGAACTTCGCGTACCACGCGCCCTGCCACGCTCGGAATCAAGGGCTGGCGGGTCAGCCTGTAGAGTTGTTCGAGTCGCTTGACGGGGCAACTGCGGAGGACGTCGGCCCCTCGTGTTCGGGGATTTCCGGCACCTACGGCTGGAAAGAGGAGAAGTACGACGCCTCCATGCAAATCGGCGCGGAGATGTTCGACCACATGGAAGAAGCTGAGGGAGAGGTCGGGATGACGGAGTGTCCGACCTGCGCCATGCAGATGGAACACGGCACCGGCTACGAAATCCGGCATCCCCTAGAGGTGCTTGAAGCGGCTTTGGTCGAGTAGGGTATCGTCGAATTTGATGATTTCTGCGGCGTCAGCAGGAAACCGAGTTCGAGAATTCTGTCGAGTGGAGCGTTCTACGCAAGCCACACAGCAGTAGAGATTCTGTCGAACGAGGCTTCCTGCTCACACGAAACCTATGAGACCGCACAGCACCGCGACAGCCACACGCTCGCGGCTTCGCCGGAAGACAAAGCGCGTCTTCCGAGCCTTGGCTCACGTCCGTTCGTCAAGACGCCCCTCGCAATCCGAGGCCCACTCTCCGCACCACCGGAGGACAAACCGCGTCCGCCGAGGCCACCCTCACATTCGCTCGCGTAACCGCCCGCGCGCCTCGCGTTCCTCCCCAACCGACTGTGGGTTTCAGTACGAAAGACGCGCTACGGCGCGTCTTTCGGGCCTGCAATCCTCGTCCCTCGCGCGCACAGGTCGCGGCACGAGGCCGCGACCCCACGCGCCACTTAAGTTATAGGAATACATGACACGAATTTTGAGTTGCGGCGCGCGCCGTCGGACCCCTGTGGTCCGACGAGTCGCGAGAGGGATGACGGAGTGAAGTGCCCAAAGGGCACGAACGAAGGAATCGGCTGGGGAGGTGTGTGGCTGTCGCGGTGCTGTGCGGTTGCGGTTTCTCATCGGCTTCGGGAGTAGCTAGCTTCACTTCGTTTTCGATGATTCGTCGGATTCTCGACGGTATTCCCGTCGTCGTATTCGTAGCTATCACAGGACCAACTTCTAGGGACCCCGCTCGCGGATGTAACGACAGCAAAAAATAACCAAGAATACCACCCTGAAACACACTCCGAGAGATTCAAGGCCGCTCCGATACCCATACCAACCAATGCGCGAGGACCACCTCATCACCGCGAAACAGCTCTCACGGGCGGACATCGAGGCCGTACTGGACCGCGCGGCCGAGATAGACGCCGACGTGAGCGCGTTCGGGGACCGACACGAGGACGCCGTCCTCGGACTCATGTTCTTCGAGCCGAGCACGCGCACGAAGATGAGTTTCGAGACGGCCATCAAGCGACTCGGCGGCGAGACCGTGGACATGGGACCGGTCGATTCCTCCTCTGTGAAGAAAGGCGAGAGTCTGGCCGACACGATGCGCGTCGTGGAGGGCTACGCCGACGCGCTCGTGCTTCGCCACCCGAGTCAGGGCGCGGCGAAGATGGTCAGCGAGTTCGTGGACGTGCCACTGCTGAACGCGGGCGACGGCGCGGGCCATCACCCGACACAGACCTTGCTCGACCTCTACACGATTCGGGAGAACGCCGGACTGGACGACCTGAACGTCGGCATCATGGGCGACCTGAAATACGGTCGCACCGTCCATTCGCTGGCCCACGCGCTGACGAACTTCGACGCCCAGCAGCACTTCATCAGCCCCGAGAGCCTGCAACTGCCACGGAGCGTTCGCTACGACCTCCACGAGTCCGGTGCGATGGTTCGGGAGCACACGGAACTAGACGAAATCCTGCCGTCGCTCGACGTGCTATACGTCACGCGCATCCAGCGCGAGCGGTTCCCCGACGAGAACGAGTATCAGGAGATAGCGGGCGAGTACGGCATCGACCTCGAAACGCTCGACGCCGCGAAAGACGACCTGACGGTGATGCACCCGCTGCCCAGAGTAGACGAAATCGCGCCCGAAGTCGATGGCACCGAGTACGCGAACTACTTCGAGCAGGCGCACAACGGCGTCCCAGTGCGGATGGCACTGCTCGACCAGATGTTGGAGGAAGACCAATGAGCGACCACGAACTGCGCGTCAGCAAGATTCGCAACGGCACCGTCATCGACCACATTCGCGGCGGCCAGGCCTTGAACGTCCTCGCTATCCTCGGCATCGACGGTTCCGAAGGCGAGGCGGTCAGCGTCGGCATGAACGTCCCAAGCGACCGGATGAGCCACAAGGACATCGTGAAGGTAGAGGGGAGAGAGCTGAGTCAAGACGAGGTGGACGTGTTGTCGCTCATCGCGCCCGAGGCGACCATCAACATCATCCGGGAGTACGAAGTCGCGGAGAAACAGCATCTCGAACGACCCGAGCGCGTCGTCGGCGTCCTCTCGTGTCCGAACCACAACTGCATCACGAACGCTGGCGAACCTGTCGAGACGAAGTTCGACGTACTCGACGACGGCGTGCGCTGTGAGTACTGCGAGACCATCGTCCGGGACGACCTCGCGGCCCACATCAGCGTGAAGTAGCGGGAGTCGAACTTCGGCACCGCCGCGAGATAAGCGCAGGATACCGTCATCGAAACGTCGAATTACTCCGCTAAAACGGCCCGAACGGTCGTTTTCGTTTATTTTCGGTGTCGGAGTAGCCGATAGAGAGATGAAGGTACGAGTACTCGCTACGGTCATCCTCTCGACACTACTTCTGCTCGCCGGAGTCGCTCCCGTCGTCGGAGTCTCCGAAACTCCGAAGCAACGCTCGGACTCCCCCGTTCACCGTCCTGCACCGGCCACTGGTGGCGCTTCTGCCGACGCACTCCCCGAGGCGACTGCGCACTCGTCTACCGCCCAGCAGTACAAGGTCACGCTGGACAACGCCACCATCAAGCGGTGGCTCCTCCGAAACGCGACGGTTCAGAACGCGACCGTCGAGACGTTGGTCGTTCAGAACGTGACGACGCCGAACGCCACGGAAACGAACGTCACCCTCCAGAACGTCTCAGTCGGGCGTTTCTTCGTGGAGAAAGGGCGGCTGATGAACGTGACCGCCGAGAGTATCGTCGTCCGGAACAAGTCCGTGCTGAACGTCCCCGGCGCGGACCTCATCAACCCGACGGTCAAAGACAGGGTCATCGAGAGCCACACGACGAGAAACAACACCGTCGTGGGCATCGACATCGACACGGTCGTCGTCGAAGCGGCAGACCTCCGAGAGAACGCGACGATTGGTGAGCGCGCGACTGCGGCGGCGAACTCGACCAACTCGACCAACTCGACCAACTCAGCAAATTCGACCAACTCGACCAACTCGACCAACTCAGCAAATTCGACCAACTCGACCAACTCGACCAACTCAGCAAATTCGACCGCGGCTAACGGTGCCCAGCCAGACATCACGGTCCAAAACGGCACCGTCGGTCTCGCAGTCGTCAAGACCGGTGTCGCGTCGGAGTGGACGGTCGAATCGACCGAAGGAGTGAACGCGACGGCCACTGGAGCGAACGCCACGACCGCTGCCACCGCGAACGCCGCGGCAACGAACCCGACGACCGGCGGAAACTGACGAGGCGAACGAACGACTTACCCCGGTGCCGACCGAACGGCCGCATATGTTCGGCGTCGTCACGCGCAACCCCGACGAGTTAGAGTGGTCGGAGTTCGACGTAGGCTTCTACGAGGTCAAGGACGTAACCGGCCGCGCCGCAGAGCCGGTCGAAGGCGCGGTCAGCATGGTCTCCTGTTTCGGCGACAACGCCGCCGCGGAGAACACCCCGGGTCTCGTCCCCGTCAGCGAGTCCGGCGAGCGAGCGACCCGCGAGCGACCGTACTTCGACTGGGCGTACGTCTGCCCGACTCACGACGACTATCGGGCAGGACTGCTCGAAATCGTCGAAGATTGCGCCGAAGTCACGCCCGACGTGCGACTGGACGACGTCGGTTTCCCGCGCGCCGAGTACTGCTACTGCGAGCGGTGTAACCGATTATTCGAAGAGAGCGACTTCGAGGACCGTGAGGAGTGGCGCGCGAACGTCATCACGGAGTTCGTCGCAGAAGCGACCGACCGAATTCCCGGCAAGACCTACTTCACGCTGTATCCCGACCCGTATCCCGGGCACCTCTACGAGCGCGCCGGACTCGACTTAGAGGCCCTAGAGGAGTACGTAGACGAGTTCGTCGTCCCGTTGTACGACATGGCCTACGCCACGACCTACTGGCTCGAAGTCATCGCCAGCGGCTTCGAAGACGTGCTGGACACGCCGTTCAGCATCGAGTTGTACGCGGTCGATATCGACCTCGACGACCTCGTCCACGCCGCCGAGGTCGCCGACGCGTACGCAGAAGACGTGTACTTCGGCTACGACGCGAGCAACGCGCGGGCCGCACTCCGACGGAAGGAAGCAGACGCTCGTGACGGCGTTTCGCACGGCGGCCCGGAGTGAAGGAACTACTCTTTCCGACGAATTTCGATCTCGCCCTCGCCGGAGACGACGACCTGGTGGCCTGCGAGGGGGAACGTAACCTGTCCGACAGCGCGAGGCCGACCGTCAACTGTCGGTGCGAACAGTTCGTCCAGCGCGTCGGGGTCCACGCGGTCGCGGAGCGGTTCCAGTTCCAGCGGGTCCGTGTCGGTGATCGCGGCGACGAGTCGGACCACGACGGTGCTGAGCGGCTCTGGACTCGTCCAGTCGTACTGTGCGTGGTAGACGCCTGCCGACGCGTCCTGTTCGAGCTCGATGTCGAGATCGGAGAGTGCGATTGTATCTTCCATCATTTCGGGCGAATTGTACTCGACGGCCGGTCACTCGACGGTGGTGGGTCGAAGTGTCCAAACGGTGACTGAGACGGTCGAGTTTCTACTGACTGTTACCAATTGGGCCACGTAAATAAAAACAGGGGGTCGAAGGAGTGCTAATTTTTGACATAATTTAACATAGCATAATTCCAACTGGTGGCAAGATAACCGCGACGTGTCCTGCGATTCGCCAGCGACGAGTCTATTCGCGAGTGACGAACCGGGTGGTTTTTACCGCGCGCGGGGGTAGGTCGTCGTATGAGTTTCGAGGAAGACGACACCGTCATTCTGCACGACGAGCACAGCGACTACGACGGCCAAGAGGGGACGATTACGCAGGTCATGGACACGATGTTCGGCGACAGCACGTACACCATCAGCTTCGAGGACGGCCAGCAGACCGGCGTCCCCGAGGACTCGCTGGAAGCCGTCGAAGACGAAGAGTAACGTCCCTTCTGCGATTTATCGTCGTCGGCCACCCGTCGATGCGTAGTTATTTGTATCTGAACTTCGATACGTCGAACAGAAATAATGAGGGAGACGATTCGTTCCCGACTGACCGACCGTGGTCAGGTGGGTATCGGCACGCTCATCGTGTTCATCGCGATGGTGCTGGTCGCCGCAATCGCCGCAGGCGTCCTCATCAATACGGCGGGATTCCTCCAAACGAAGTCCGAACAGACCGGCCAAGAAGCCAGCGCGCAGGTGAGCAACCGCGTCGTCGTCACGAGCGCGTACGGTAACGTCGCAAACGAGCGCGTCGAGTTCGTGAACCTCACCGTCATGCGCGGTGCCGGGGCCGACGACATCAACCTCTCGACGGCCACGGTCGAGTGGATTGGACCGGATACGGCGACGACGCTCGTCGGGAGCAACGCGACCATCGTGGACGAGAAGTACCTCATCGACCCGAACGCAGACCAGTTCGAAATCAGCCCGATTCGCGACCCCGGAAACAGCGTGCCCGTGCTGGCCAGTCAAGACGACCGATTCCGTCTCTCCATCAACACGGCTCACTACGACGACGACGGGAAAGGACTCCAAGAGGGCGAGACAGCTTCGGTGAAGATAACGACGCAGTACGGCGCAGTGACGGTCTACCAAGTGACGGTGCCGCCGTCGCTCTCGCAGAAGAAGGCCGTCTCCGTTTGAGGAAGACGAACCGTCGTCGCAGTCTGACCCGACAGCGGAGAACAGAACGACTTTTTCAGGGTGGGCGTCCTACGCTCGCGTAATGGCCGAAGTTCCGTTTCACTACGTCGATCTGCGGACGTTCTGCTACGCGACGGAAGACGACAAGCGCGTCGAGCAGGCGATTCGGACGTTCCTGCCCGAGGAGTTCGAGGTCGAGCGCGCCGAGAGCAAAGGACACCACGGCGACCGAATCGTCGTCTTCTCCGCGCGCTTAGAGCGCGCCGACGAGATGCGCCACGTCCTCTCGAAACTCGCCGACCTGCCGAACATCGAGAGCGTCCTCGACGAACTCGGCAACCGCGTAGACGACAACTGCTCCTTTTTCCTGCGACTCGACAAACAGGCGGCGTACCGTGGCGACGTCGCGTTGGGCGACGGTATCACCTTCCGGGCGAAAGTCGAGGCCTACCCCGCGAAGAAGGAAGCCGCGGTGGAGAACGCTCGCGAGACGCTGGAACGCCTACGCTGAGCGACTACTGGTTTCTGCTGCAAAAAACGGGGACCGTAGAGTCGGCGATTAGTGTGCGGAGAACCCGTCGATTACGCCGTCGCAGTCCGGGCAAGACACGAGTTCCGAACCGGGAGATTTCCCGCCGAGAGGGTCGCCGTTTCGAAGCGTTTGAGAGCTGGTCCGCCGACTCAGTTCCGAGCCGCAGTGTGGACATTCTTGCATACGTCTCACCGGAATACCGTGTGAACAGCTAACAGTACACGAAGTGCATTGATATACTTTGTGCCAGTTCCAATCACATTATTGTCACGAGCCAGGCAAAATATCGCCCAGTGCCGCACCGAGCGCCATCGGCGCGAACGCGACCGTCGTCTGACAAATCGCGAGCCACGGGTCGGTCCAATCGACGCGCCCCCACGTGGTTAGCATCACGACGGCGGCGACGTAGGAGATGGTGAGCACTCCGAGAAGGCGGCGCGGGACGACGCCGAACAGTGGCTTGTAGATTTCGACCTGTTGAATCTCTGCGACGTACAGCACACCGACGACGAGTCCGAGGGTCGCAAGGAGTGTACCGACGAGTGCGAAGGGGTGTGCGGCGACGAACGCACCGGATTCGAGCGTCCCTTCCTCGACGGCCATCGGGACGCCGACGAGGACGCTCCCGACGAATGCTTCGGCGGCGTCGTGACGGTCGAATCCGCGGATGACCCGGCCGAACGCGCCGGGGCGAACCCGACGCGCGACGCGCATCGTCTCCCGAACTTGTTGGCGTTCATCGGGGTCGTCTACCGTCTCTTCGAGCGTTTCGAGTTCCCCCAACAGATCGGTCATGTCCGGGTTCTCCGGTGGTCGGGCCATGTCGGAGTCAGACTCGCTCTCGTGTGCCTCCGACTCCTCGCGGTGGTTCATGTCCACGAGATACCGCGCACCGAGGATAAAGGGTCGTGACAGTACGAACGCGCTCAGCAGTCCGTGGGGGAGTTGAGGTACGACTCTGTCCACGCGGGGAGCGTCCCGACGACGACGTTCGCTCGGTGGTCGTACTCGACGAATCCAGTGTCTGCGAGTTTCGGGAGATGGTTGTGATGCAGTTCGAGGGCAATGCGGTCACGGTTTCGTCCGTCTGCCGACTCCGCAACGGCGGCCGCGAGTGTTGCAAGTTCGACGCTCCCGTCCGTCTCGTCTAGATACTGCAGTACGTGTCGCCGAATCGAGTTCTCCATCGCGGACGACAACGAACTCCGGATGGCGTCTCGCTTGGCCGCTCTCGGCACGGACGAACCCGACAGTTCTCCCCCGTCTCGATTTCCTAACATAGTTGCCTCACGTCCCAGTGGAACGCTTCACGTTCGGCCTAGAACTGGTGGCACCTTATTGTATCCTCCCGGACGTGTTTCGGTTCGTGGCGACCGTTCGAGTGAATCCAACTCGTTTCGACAGTCGAAACATCACGAGGTGAACAAGTCAGGCCGAAACGAATACGGTGTTGTGTGTCGAATGTTGCCACAGAACGTGGGACATCTAGAAGGGGGCGTAGTATGAGCGACGAGTCCGAGCGAGAGAGTCGGGAACTCATTAAGACCGTCGTAAAGCGCGCGCCATTTCTCGACCGGCTTTCTGCGGGACCGACGAGCAAGCGTGACCTCCGAGACTAACTCGGATTCTCGCGCTCGACGGTGTACAAAGCGGTGCGTGAACTGGAGGCTCACCATCTGGCGGAAGAAATCGAAGACGGCGTTCAACTCACGCTACTTGGCCGACTACTATACGAACGGTATCAGTCGTTCGCATCTGTCGCAGACGAAGTTCGCCGGCACGCTCATCTCCTCTCGGAACTCCCCGCCGACGCGCCGATAACGCCAGATTTACTCAACAAGAGCGATATCGTGCTTCCCGAGCGTCACGCGCCGAACCGCCCAGTCCAGCGCGTGACGGAACTCGTCGAGGGGGCCGAACAGGTAGTCGCACTCGCTCCGGTCGCGCTCCCGGCGTACGTCGAACTCTTTTACGAACAAATCGTCGATGAGAACCTGACTGCCGAGTTCGTCTTCGAACCGCCAGTTATCGAATACCTCGGTACCGACTACGGTGAGATGCTCGAAGAGGCGGCCGCGACTGGGAGATTCACGGCCACGATAACGGACGCGGAGTTGCCATTTGGACTGGTCGTCTCCGAAGGAGAACGAACCGGCGTCGCGGTCATCGTCTACGCTGAAGGCGGCGAACTTCGGGGCATCATCAGCAACGAGACGCCGGAGGCACTCGACTGGGGACGCGAAGTGTACGGGTACTACCGGTCGGACGCGACGCGACCGGACGAGTCGAACTGACCGGGACAACTACCAAGCGACTCCAGACCGAATCGGGAGCATGCCAGCGGCACTCGTCACCGGGGCCTCGAGAGGTATCGGTCGCGCAATCGCCGAGCGATTCGCACACGACGGGTTCGACGTCGCGGTCAACTACGTCCAGAGCGCTCAACAGGCGCGCACCGTCGCCGACGACATCGGCACCCGAACCGACAGCGAGGCGGTCGCAGTTCGGGCAGACGTGAGCGACGCCGAAGAGGCAGAAGAACTCGTGGATGCGACTGTGGAGGCGTTCGGGTGTCTCGACCACGTCGTCAACAATGCGGGCATCGACCAGCACGTCTTCACTGAGGACCTCTCACCGGCGGACTTCGACCGGGTGATGGACACGAACGTCAACGGCGCATTCAACGTCACGAAGGCCGCGCTAGGGGAACTCCGCGAGTCAGAGATTTCGCCGACGCCCTCGGTGACGAACGTCTCCTCGATTCTGGCCTACACCGGCGCTCCCATCGAGTGTCACTACGCCGCCTCGAAAGCCGGACTGTTAGGACTCACGAAGAGCCACGCGAAGGACTTCGCCCCGAAGATACGAGTGAACGCCATCGCACCGGGTCACGTCGAGACCGATATGACCGCCGACCGTTCTGCGGAGGAAAAGGAAGAAGAGATGGAAGCCATTCCGCTCGAAGCGTTCGGCCAACCGGCGGACATCGCGAACGCCGCTGCCTACCTCCGAGACGCTGGCTTCGTCACGGGCGAGACGCTGAACGTCAACGGCGGCGAGTTGATGCGCTGACTACTGCCCCTGCCACTCCGGTTCGCGGTCCTCGAAGAAGGCGTCGATGCCTTCGTTCTTGTCTTCGGAGGCGAACAGTTGGGCGAACAGTTCGGCCTCGTGTTCGATGCCCTGTTCTAAGTCCATCCGACTGGACGCCTTGACGGCTTTCTTCGCAAATTCGAGCGCCAGCGGACTCTTCTCTGCCATTCGACCCGCGAGTTCGTAGACCCGCTCTTCGAAGTCGTCCTCGCCGAGTACCTCGTCCACGAGGCCGATTTCGTGGGCTTCATCGGCGTCGATGATTTCGCCCGAGAGAATCAACCGCATCGCTTGGCCCTCGCCGACCAGTCGCGGGAGTCGCTGGGTGCCGCCGCCGCCGGGCATGATGCCCAGGTTGATTTCTGGCTGGCCAAGCTTGGCACCCTCACGGGCGATACGGGTGTCACAGGCCTGTGCGAGTTCACAACCGCCACCCAAGGCGTGGCCGTTGATTGCCCCAATCACGGGCTGTTTCAGGTCGTCCACGTACTCGTAGACGCGGGGGCGCTTGCTGGCCTCGCGCTGTTCGAATGGCCCGCGCTCGCGCAGTTCGTTCACGTCTGCTCCGGCGACGAACGCGCCGGACTCCTCAGAGCCAGTGAGGACGACGACCCGCACGTCGCTGGCTTCGATTGCATCGAGTACATCCTTCAACTCGGCGCGAACCTGTGCGTTCAGCGCGTTTCGTGCATCTGGTCGAGAGAGCGTGACGGTGGCGACGCCTTCGACTTGGTCGCCGACTGCGACGTTCACCGTCTCGCACTCTGCGCCGACTGCTTCGGGGCTTCCGATGGAATCGGATGCTTCGTCAGAATCGCTCATTGCTCGTCACCCCAGTCGCCGCTCGTCCCCACGATTTCGCCGTCTTCCCAGACGTAGAAGCCTTCACCGGTCTTCTTGCCGAGTTTGCCAGCGCGGACCTTGCGGCGGAGAATCTGTGGCGGGCGGAACCGCTCGCCCAACTCCTCGCGGAGATGTTCGAGAATGTCGAGTCGCACGTCGAGTCCGACCACGTCGCCGAGTTCGATGGGACCCATCGGGTGGTTGTAACCCAGTTCCATCGCGTCGTCGATGTCGCTCGGACTGGCGACGCCCTCTTGGACCATCCGGACGGCTTCGACGCCCAGTGAGACGCCGAGTCGGGAGGACGCGAACCCCGGCGCGTCCTGTACCTCGACGGCAGTCTTGCCGATGTCCTCCACGAAGTTAGTGGCGAACTCGACAGTCTCGTCGCTGGTCTGTTCGCCCACGACGACTTCCACGAGCGCCATGATGTGGACCGGGTTGAAGAAGTGGAGACCGATGCCGCGTTCGGGATTGTCGAGCGTGCTCACGATTTCCGTCACCGACATCGAGGAGGTGTTCGACGCGATAACCGCGTCCTCGGGGGCGTGTTCGGCCACGTCTTCGAAGGTCTGCTTTTTGAGGTCCATCTCTTCGGGGACAGCCTCGACCACGAGGTCTGCGTCTTCGACGGCTTCTTGGAGGTCTGTCGTTCCCGAGATGTGTTCGAGCGTGGCCGCTTTCTCCGCTGGCGTCACCTTGTCGCGCTCGACGCCACCCTGCAAGTTCTCCTCGATTGCGTCGATACCGTTCTCCACGAACTCCGTCTCGATGTCTCGAATCGTTACGTCGTGGCCCGCCATCGCGGTGACCTGTGCGATACCGTGCCCCATCGTTCCGGCTCCGAGTACGCCGACGTTCATGGCAAAATTCGCGTCCGGAGGAAGGTTAAACGTTTATACACCACCTTTTTCCGCTCGGGTGGCTCAGCGCGCAGAGCGCGCTGACCACCACTCGCGCAAAAAATGTGGATCAAAAAAGGGACGCAGAGAAATCTGGCCGCCCAGCGGCCAGATTTCTCGCGTCTGCTGTGTGCTAGTACGACCTCCGCACCGCCACTGCGAAAGCCACTCCCTCCCAACCGACTCGTTCGCTGACGCTCACTCGTTTGGCGATACAACTCAAATCAGAACCCTCCGGGTGGAACGCACATTTATAAACGAACACACCACCAACCACGCCTATGCCCGAAATCTCCGACGAACAGCGCGAGCGAATCGAGTCGGACCCGTTCTGCGAGACGCTCGGCGTCGAGTTGGTAGCCCTCGGCCCTGGTGTGGCGACGACGGAACTCACCATCACTGACGACCTGTTGAACTTCCACGGGACGCCCCACGGCGGCGCGGTCTACTCGCTGGCGGATGCCGCTTTTGCGGCGGCTTCCAACGCAGAGGGCGACACCGCGCTCGCTCTGGAGACGAACATGTCGTACCTCGACGCCGTGGAAGTCGGCGAGACGCTGACTGCGGACGCCGAGCGACTGCACGAGAGCAGAGCCACTGCAAGCTACGACGTGACTATCACCGACGAAGCCTACGAGCGAATCGCCATCTTCCGCGGCCGGGTGTATATGCCGTAATTTGGGTGTAGAGATTCTCAGGTGCCGAGAATCCCAGTATAATCTTATCTCTGAATCCGACGTACTAGTTACATGGCAACTACTTCACGATACTCTGGACGCAGGCCAGCTAGCCAGACCATCCTCGGTGCGCTCGTCGTTCTACTTGGAGTGCTACTCCTGTTGAACACGACCGACCTGTACGACACCGGCTTCCTGCTCGATTATGTCCCGTCGCTGTTCGTCCTCGTGGGCGTCTACGCGCTCCTCGCCAGCGACTTCCGGAACGTCGCGGGACCGCTAGTGATAGTACTGGTCGCGGGTGCGTGGCAACTCGTCGCGCTGGACGTCGTCGCCGCGGGCGACCTCGCACAACTCTGGCCACTGTTAGTCGTCGTCTTCGGCGTCTCTATCCTACTCGGCAGAGTCCGCGCGAAGACCAAGGCAGTCGGTGACGAGTTCGTCTCGGCAGTCGCGCTGTTCGGCGGGAGCGAGAAGCGCGCGACGTCGAAGTCGTTCGCTGGTGCGGACCTCACCGCCCTGTTCGGCGGCGTCGAACTCGACCTCCGCGACGCGGCTATCGAGGGCGGCAGTGGCCCCGCACGAATCAGCGCGACCGCGGCCTTCGGCGGCGTCGAAATCGTCGTCCCCAAAGACTGGAACGTCCAGATGGACGTGCTGCCGCTGTTCGGCGCGGCCGAGGACGAGCGCCCTCGCCGCGAAGAAGAGCACGAGGACGTTGACCTCGTCGTCACCGGGTTCGCCGCCTTCGGTGCCGTGAGCGTGAACGACTGAGTTGCTCGCTTTCAGCGGTGGTCGAACACGCGCTTTACCTTCCCGACTTCTGTCCGCTCTAAGTCGCCGGGTTCGACCACGGAGAGGTCGTCTGGGGACACGTCGAGAATCTCGTCGAGTCGCGCCTCGATGCGGTCGCGTAGCTCCGCGGGACTGTCCTCGAAGTCTTCGTGGTACTCGACCGTTATCTCCATCTGGTCCAGATTGCCTTCACGCCGCAGGTCGATGCGATAGTGGGGCGCGACGGCGTCCAAGTCCAGCATGACCTCTTCGATTTGGCTCGGATACACGTTGACCCCGCGGACGATGAGTAGGTCGTCGGCGCGCCCGGTCACGTTGTCCATCCGAACCGCAGTTCTGCCGCACTCGCACTTCTCGTAGTCGAGGCGGGTCATGTCGCCGGTACGGTATCGCAGGACGGGGAGAGCCTGCTTCGTCAGCGTCGTGAGGACGAGTTCGCCGCGCTCGCCTTCCTCGACAGGTTCGCCAGTCTCGGGGTCCACCACTTCGGGGTAGAAGTGGTCCTCCCAGACGTGAAGACCCTCCTGTGCGTGCTCACACTCGATAGAGACGCCCGGGCCGATGATTTCCGAGAGGCCGTACACGTCCACCGCAGTCACGTCGAGGGCTTCCTCTATCTCCTTGCGCATCGGGTCGGTGAACGGTTCGGCACCGATGACGACCGTCGAGAGCGGGAGGTCGGTCGGGTCGATACCGCGTTCTTCGGCGACTTCCGCGAGATAGAGGCAGTACGACGGCGTGCAGGACAGCACGTCGCTCTCTAAGTCTTGGAGCATGTCGAGTTGCCTGCTGGTGTTGCCTCCGCCGGTCGGGATGACGCAAGCACCGAGTTCTTCGGCGCCATCGTGGAACCCCAGACCGCCGGTGAACAGGCCGTAACCGTAGGCGTTCTGCACCACGTCGTCCGCTCGGATTCCGGCGGCGTACAGCGAGCGCGCCATCACCTCGCGCCAGACGCCGAGGTCGTCCTCGGAGTAGGCGACGATCTTCGGCTTCCCGGTGGTTCCCGAGGAGGCGTGAATCCGCTTGACGTCCGCGTGGTCGACCGCGAACAGGCCGTCGGGGTACTCAGCACGAAAGTCCTCCTTCGTCGTGAACGGGAGTTTCGAGATGTCCTCGACGCTCTCGACGTCGGCGGGCGAGACGCCAGCCTCGTCCAACGCGTCGCGGTAGAACTCGACGTTCTCGTAGGCGTACTCGACGACGTCCGCGAGTCGTTCGTCCTGAAGCGCTCGGAGGTCGTCGCGGGAGGCAGTTTCTACCTCGTTGTAAGGCATGTCGTCTGGTGGTTTGTGAGAGAGTAGCAAAACTGTTTGGCTACTGTCCGGCTACTCGGTCCGAACGCGAGTGAACTCGAAGCGGGCACCACCGTTATCTGCGTCGGCGACCGACGTGTCCCAGCCGTTGGCCTCCGAGAGTTGCCGGACGATAGAGAGGCCGAGTCCGGCACCGCCGTCGCTCGTGGAGTAGCCCGATTCGAAGACACTCGCTTTGTTGTCGTCGTACGTCGAGACGACCAGGTGGGCTGTACAGACGAAGGGACACGAGGCATAACTACCGGAACCAAACCAGTTGACAACGGCAATTATTTCCAGAGCGGCCCCCACAGTCGAGGCATGCGCGACGCCTACCTCGTCGGTGCGGCCCAGACTGACTTCGGGTCGTTCCCCGACGAAAGCTACCGGTCGCTGTTTCGCACCGCCTTCGAGCGGGCGACGGAGTCGGTGCCGAATGGCATCGACGCCGACGACGTGGACGAGGCCGTCGTCGGCACGCTCGGAGTCGGCGGCCGACAACTCGGACTTTCGGGACCTGCCGCGACCGAACACGTCGGCCTGCACGGCATTCCTACGACTCGGGTCGAGAACGCCTGTGCGGCCTCTGGATACGCGGTCAGACAGGCCGTTCAAGCCGTTCGCTCCGGCATGGCCGACGTGGTGTTAGCGGGTGGCGTCGAAATCATGACCGACACGTCGAGCGACGCCACGAAGTACTGGCTCGGCGTTTCGGGCGAGACCGAGTGGGAGCGACTCTCGGGAACCACATTCGCTGGCGTCTACGCCCAGATGGCCGACGCACACATGGCCGAGTACGGTACGACCAGCGAGCAACTCTCCCACGTCGCGGTGAAGAACCACCGCAACGGCGCGAAGAACCCCCACGCTCAGTTGGGCTTCGAATGCTCCTTAGAGGACGCCGAATCAGCCCAGACGGTCGCAGACCCGCTCACGCTGTATCACTGCTGTCCGACTACGGACGGGGCGGCCGCCGCTCTCGTCGTTAGCGAAGACGTCGTCACAGAGTACACCGACGACCCGATTCGAATCGCGGGCGTCGGTGCCGCGAGCGACGCCGTGGGACTCTTCCAGCGCGACAGCTACACCGGCATCGAGTCCTCCCAGCGCGCCGCCGAGACCGCCTACGACCGGGCCGGAATCGAACCGGGGGACCTCGACTTCGCGGAAGTCCACGACTGTTTCTCCATCGCGGAGTTGCTGGCCTACGAAGACTTGGGCTTCTGCGAACCGGGGCAAGCAGGCGAACTCGCCGAATCGGGCGCGACCGCCCTCGACGGCGTGATACCGGTCAACACCTCCGGTGGGCTGAAATCGAAGGGACATCCAATCGGTGCGACCGGCGCGGGACAGGTCGCAGAGGCGTTCAAACAGCTCTCAGGTGAGGCAGGCGACAGACAGGTCGAGGGCGCGACTCGCGGCCTGACTCACAACGTCGGCGGGAGCGGTGGTGCGGCCGTCGTTCACGTATTCGAAAAAGAGCGGGAACAGGAGGTGGCAGAATGACTCTCCCGAAAATCGAAGCCGTCAGCGCGTACGCTCCCCAGTTCCGCATCACCGCCGAGGAGTTCGAGTCTGCGTGGGGGCAGTTCCACGCCCCCGGAGTCGAAGAGAAGGCCGTCGCCGACGCCGACGAAGACGCCGTGACGATGGCCTACGAGGCCGCGAGTCGAGCGCTCGACGCGGCAGGTCGCGACGGCGACGACGTGGCGTTCTTCGCGTTCGCGTCCACGACGCCGCCATTCGCCGAAGAAGACCTGACAGCGCGACTCGGTGGCATGTTAGACGTGCGCGACGACGCGACGCGCCACGTCTTCACCGGTAGCACGCGCGCCGGGACGAGGGCATTGGACGCCGCACTTTCGGCCGGACCGTGGGAAGACGAAAGTTCGGGGGTCGGCCTCGTCGTTGCCAGCGACTGCCCGCGCGGCGAACCGGACAGCGCGGAGGACCACGCCGCAGGTGCAGGTGCGGCCGCGTTCGTCCTCGGAGAGAACGATGGGGCCGAAATCACCCAGCGAGCAGAGTACGCCAACGAGTACCCCGGCACGCGCTTCCGGCAGTCCGGCAGTGAGGCCGTCGAAGGACTTGGCGTCACGAGCTACGACCGGCAAGCGTTCACCGAGACGCTCGGGAACGCAGCCGAACGAATCGAGATTGGAGACGACGAACTCGACGCCGCAGTCGTGCAAGCACCGAACGGCAAACTGCCCTACCGCGCGGCAGGTGCGCTCGGCGTAAGCACAGACGGAATTCAGCGCGGCGTGACAGTTCACGAACTCGGCGATACCGGTGCCGCCAGCGTTCCGCTCGGACTCGCAAAAGCCCTCGCGAGAGGCGACGAGCGCGTCCTCGCGGTCGCCTACGGGAGCGGTGCGGGCGCGGACGCGCTGGTCGTGGAGAGCGCCAGCGTGGAGATTCCCGCTTCGCTCTCACTCGAAGGCGACGACCGGATAAACTACCCCGAGTACCTCCGCAAGCGCGGCGAGGTGACTTCAGGCCCGCCTTCGGGTGGCGGCGCCTACGTCAGCGTCCCCTCGTGGCGGCGAACGTTGGACCAACGCCATCGCTTGATTGCTGGTAAATGTCCTGACTGTGGCGCGCTGAACTTCCCGCCGGAGGGAGCGTGCAACGCCTGCAAGACGCTGGTCGAGTCGTACGACGACGTGCCACTGACTGGCACCGGAACTGTCGAAGCCGCGACGACAATCTCGCAGGGTGGCGCACCGCCGGAGTTCGCCGAGCAACAGGCGCAGTCGGGTGACTTTGGCGTGGCCGTGGTCGCACTGGACGGCCCCGACGGTAGAAGCGTGAGCATCCCCGCACAGGTCGTCGGGCCGAGCGCAGAGTCGGTGGAAATCGGTGATGCTATCGAGACGACGATTCGACGAATCTACACGCAGGAGGGCGTGACGCGGTACGGGTTCAAAATCCGCCCGAAGCGAACGCAGTGAGCAAGGGTGGATTTTGAACGAGACGAGTCGCAGTTCTCCTCCGCCGAACCCCTTCGCACCTAAAGGGTTTTAGCCCCGGAACCGCTAACCAGACACGAAAATGGTGAAGCGGATACTGGCCGGACTACTGCTCATCCCCTTCCTCGACGCCCTGTTCCTCGTCTACGTGGCGACGGAACTGGGGCCAGTGCTGACCGTCGCCCTGGTCGTGCTGACTGCGCTCGTCGGGATGGTGTTCGTCCGAGCAGAGGGCCGACACACGATTCGAAAACTCCAGAAGAACCTCGGGAAAGGAGAGGTCCCGACCGACGAGTTGACCGACGGCGCGCTCCTCATCGCCGCGGGTGCGTTCCTGCTGACACCGGGTCTCGTCACCGACACGGTCGGGTTCCTGCTCGCGTTCCCGCCGTCGCGCATCGTCGTCCGCAAAGCCGTCCAGAAGTGGGTCGTCAAACCCTACGTCGAGAAGAAGACCGGCGGCTTCGCGACGGGGAACGTCTACACCTTCGGCTTCCCGAACCCCGAGGACGCGGCGTCCGGCGCGGGCGCTGGTTCGACAGGCAGTAGCGGGTCGTCCGGTGGTAGTTCTGGCGACACCTACCGGATGGACGACGACTCGTACGACATCGAGTTCGAAGACGACGACGAGCAGGCGTAGTGAGTCTCGACGAGGTACGAAATCGCGCGCAGGAACGCCGGTCTGTCACCTTCTTTCGCAACGTGAAACTCTCTCGAAGTCGCCCCGAAAAGAAACCCTTAAACCTTCGACGGCGCAACGATTAGATGCGCTCACCTGGGCCAATAGCTCAATCAGGTTGAGCGCTCGGCTGATAACCGGGAGGTTCGCGGTTCAAATCCGCGTTGGCCCATCCCAATTCCCGACGGCGCTTGTCGGAGGGAAACGGGGCAAAAATTCCTCCCCAGCCCCTTAACTTTCGGACTCAACTTCTTGCAGAGTGACTACTGTCCTCGTTGTCCCTGATTCGCATCTTTCAGCCACGGGTTGTAGTATCGGAACTGCGAGCATTCGGAGCGGAGGCGGAGTCGTTCGAGCTACCGGACTATGCCAACCCCACTCACAACCCCGCCCTGAAGCCCTATATATGTCTATTAGCAATGAGTTAATAGCGGCCCGCTCAACCTAGAGGAAACTACATTGTCATGAGCGCCCCACAGCTAAAGCGACGCGAGAGCGACGCACGACCGACCTTCGGGGAAGGCGTCGAGCCTCGACACGAGCGCATCGACGTCGAAGAGTGGGAAGAAATCTACGTCGTCGGGGACGTACACGGCTGTCGAGCGGAGTTCGAGCAGTTGCTCGACAGACTCGACTTGCGCGACGACGAACTGGTCGTCCTCGTCGGCGACCTCGTCCGAAAAGGTCCAGACAGCGCGGGTGTCCTCGAACTCGTGAAAGAGCGCGAGAACGTCAAGAGCGTGCTGGGAAACAACGAAGACAAACTCGTTCGCGGCGACAAGGACATCGGTCTCTCCGAGAAGCTATCAGAGTTCGTCCACTCGCTCCCGCTCGTCATCTCGTGGGAGGGTGCGATGGTCGTCCACGGTGGCATCGACCCGAAGCAGGAGTACGCCGACCACGACCCGCAGGAGTTGCTGAACATGCGCGCGCCGTACGCCGAGGGAAGTTCGTACGACGGCCCGTTCTGGTACGACGACTTCCAGGGACCACAACGCGTCTTCTTCGGTCACACGGTCCACGAAGCACCGATGGAGCGCGACCACGCAGTCGCGCTCGACACCGGATGCGTCTACGGCGGCCAGTTGACCGCCTACGACTACTTCGGCGACGACGTTATTACCGTTCCTGCCTTCGAAACGTACCAAGGGCGGAGTGACGACAAGATCGTCGATACCGAGAGCGACCACTCGCCCGCGTTTTAGGCATGGACGGCGAGCAACCAATTTCTGACGACGCACAGATCGACGACCACGCTTCGACTGAAGCTTCGAGCGACGAGCCAACCACTCCAGAGGACCGACTCGACCCCGACGACTCGGTCGCCGACTCGACCGACGACTCGGTCGCCGACCCGGCCGACGAGTCTAGTTCGGTTCTTTCGGACGCCACATCGGACGCCGAGACTCCTGAACCGTCGCCTGAACTTCCGAAAGAGCCGTCCGACTCTCACGACGAAATCGACCTCTTGGACCCGGAGTACTACCTCAACCGGGAACTCAGCGAACTAGAGTTCCAGAAGCGAGTCCTGAACGAAGCACTGGACGAGCGCAACCCCTTACTTGAGCGGGTGAAGTTCCTCGCCATCTTCACGAAGAACTTAGACGAGTTCTTCCGCAAGCGCGTCGGTGGGCTGAAACAGCAGATGGCCGCAGGCGTGACCGAACAGACGCCGGACGGCCGGACACCTCGCGAACAGTGGGACGAAGTGCTGGCGATGGCGCGACCGATGTTCGAGCGCCAGACGGAGTGCTACCACGAGGAGATTCGCCCGGCGCTGGCCGAACACGGCGTCGAGATACTGGACTACGACGACCTCACTGACGGCGAACGCGAGGAGCTTCGAGCGTTTTTCGAGAGTTCTATCCTGCCGACGCTGACGCCGCTGACGTTCGACCCCGCGCATCCGTTTCCGCACATCTCGAACCTGAGCCTCTCGCTCGCGGTGCTGACCCGCGAAGAGGAAGGCGCAGCGCCGAAGTTCTCGCGAGTCAAGGTGCCACAGAACCAACCGCGACTAGTTCCGGTCGGTGACGCCCACGAAGGCGAGGAGAACGACCGGAGTGGCGAGAGTAATCCACTCGAAACCGCTTCCGACCGGTTCGTCGTCCTCGAAGACGTCATCGCAGACAACCTCGACCTGCTGTTCCCGAACGTCGAAATCGTGGATTATTCGACGTTCCGCGTCACCCGGAACGCCGAAGTCGGTCGGAACGAGGAGGTCGCAGAGGACCTCATCGAGATGATAGAGGAGGTCATCGAAGAGCGGCGGTTCGCCACCGTCGTCCGACTCGAAATCGAAGACGATGCGCGGTCGGAGATGCGCGACCTGCTGACGGACAAACTCGACCTGGACGAGCGTGAGGTTTTCGAACGCCGAGGACCCCTCGACTTCCGCGAGTTCATGACCCTTCTCGACCTCGACCGACCGGACCTGAAGTTGGACGACTGGACGCCCAAGCCCCACCCGCGACTGACGAGCGATAGGCCGGACGAGGTGAACATCTTCGACGAGATTCGGTCTGGCGACATCCTCGTCCACCACCCGTACCACTCCTTCACCGGCACGGTCCAGCAGTTCCTCGAAGAAGCCGCCAACGACCCAAATGTCCTCGCCATCAAGGCGGCAATCTACCGTACTGCGAGTGACTCACAGGTCATTCAGACGCTCATCGACGCGGCCCGGAACGGCAAGCAGGTCGCGGTGATGGTCGAACTGAAAGCCCGATTCGACGAGCAGAACAACTTGGAGTGGGCCAAGAAGCTCGAAGCGGAGGGCATCCACGTCGCTTACGGGACGATTGGCTACAAGACCCACACCAAGACGTCGCTGGTCGTGCGCGACGAGTCCGACGTGGCCGATAACGACCCGAACGGCGGAGTCGCACAAGTCGGCCACCACGACGGCGTGCGAATCTACTCGCACGTCGGCACCGGCAACTACCACTCCGAGACCGCCAAGCAGTACGAAGACCTCGGACTGCTCACTGCAGACCGGGACGTGGGCCAAGACCTCGTGAAGTTGTTCAACTACTTCACGGGCCACTCGCTGCACAAGGAGTATCGCAAGCTACTGGTCGCACCGGGCAACATGCGCGAGCGGTTCGTGGAACTCATCCGGAACGAAGCAGAGAATGCCCGTAACGGCGACTCGGCGAAGATAGTCGCCAAGGCGAACCGCCTCGAAGACCCCGAAATCGTCGCGGAACTGTACGAAGCGTCGATGGCAGGCGTAGACGTTGACCTTCTCGTTCGAGACATCTGCCGGCTTCGCCCCGACTTAGAGACGGTGAGCGAGAACGTCTCGGTCTACAGCATCGTCGGTCGGTTCCTCGAACACTCCCGCATCTGGCACTTCGAGAACGACGACCCGGGCTACTACATCGGGTCGGCAGACATGATGACCAGAAACCTCGACAACCGCGTGGAAGCGGTCACGCCTATCGAGGACTCGGGGCTGCAGGACCGACTCGACCACGTCCTCGATACACTGTTCTCCGACAACACGAAGCGCTGGCGGATGAACGCCGACGGTAGCTACGAGCAGTGTCGTCCCGAGGGCAGACCGCGTCTCAGTGCCCAAGAGCAGTTCATGCACGAAGCCGCCGAGAAGGTAAACCAGCAACGAGAGACCGACCCGAGTCGTCGATAAGCGAGCCTTACTCTTCGTCGCCGTCGTTCGATTCGCTGCGACCACTCGCCTCGTCGTCGCTATTTCTCGCTTCGTCGTCGCTACCATTCGCCTCGTCTGTCTCACTCTCGTCTGCCTCGTCACGCGCCCACTGTGGATTCAGTGCCGCGTCTGGCGTCGCTTCCTCCAGATAGATGACGTTGCCGCGACCGAGGCGGACCTTGTTGACGACGCCGTTCTCCTCCATCTCTGAGAGGAGTCGGCTCACCTTGGACTTCGACCAGTCCATCTCTTCGACGATGTCGGCCTGCTTCATCCGGCCGTTGTTCTCGTAGATGAGTTCGTACAGTCTGTCTTCGTCGGTGAGCAGCACTTCGTCGTCCGGGATGGAGGGTGGCGAGCGTGACTGCGTGCTTGCGGCGTCTCCCGGCGTCTGTGTGCTGCTCGTCGGTACGTCGGCTCGGCTACTGGTCGGCATCGAGACCCCACCTTCGCTTCCACTGCCGCCGTGGTCGCTTCCACGGCCACCGTGGTCACCTTGGCCGTCTCGTTCGTCGTATCGCCACAGCAGGACGACGCTGACACCGCCGAGGACGATGAAGCCAGCGATGATGAACTCGCTTCGAATCGGGACGGACAACGCCGGTGGTTCGGTCTGATTTCTCGGTTGCGTCCGGTTGCTCGTTCGCTCTCCGAGGGTGGTCTCGGTCGCCGTCGCCGTTCCGTTCGCGTTCGTCCCGTTCTTGATTTCGGCCCCGTCGGGGATGCCGTCTCCGTCGGTGTCTCGGTCTTTCGGGTCCGTCCCGTAGACTTTGACTTCGCGACCGTCGGAGTAGCCGTCCTTGTCGATGTCGGGGTTCGTGATGTTCAGGTCGTGTTCGACCTCGTAGGCGTTCGTCAGACCGTCGCGGTCCTCGTCACCGTCTTTTCGGACGACCTCGTAATCGAGGGTGCGCGTGTCGAGCGGTTCGTCCTGGTCCGAGAACGACTTCGAGAGTTCGACGGTCACGGTCCGGTTGTTGAGTTTCCGGTTCTTTGCATCTATCGTGACGCTCTCGACGGACCCGTTTTCGGCCCTCGATACGGTTTGGCAGTCGATTTCGCGTCGATTTTCGTCGGACGCTTGCTCGTCACTCGAAGCCGTGTAGAGACAGACTGAGTAGTGGGCGTCTGACTGCTTCGCGGTGAAGTTGACCGTGATCGAGTGCGTTTCGGACTGCCAGACGTAGGCGGTTCCGTTGACAGTCTTGATTATCGAGTCGCCGGTTCGATTCGTCTCCGTAATCCAACGTTCCTCGGTAGCGGTTCCGCTTGCCGTCGCACCGACTATCGGGAGCCAGCAGACGGACAAGACGAGACACGCTGCTAGTAGTAACTCTGCGAAATGCTGTCGGGCCAGTTTCGTACTCCGTTTCTTCATTTTCTTCTTCTATGTCCGCGTGGAGTTGATGAGTGCGTGTTCCGTCGAGTTCGTTGCGAAGAGGGCGGGTCAGTGGAGGTTCGGCAAGCAACGGACTCGACGACCACCAGTCCACGCGATTGTGGAACTTGTCTGTTCACCCCCCTTTCGGAGCGTACTGGAACACTGTGAGGACGACGAGAGCGAGACTCAGGACGACGCCGAGTGCGCGGCTGTAAACGGAGCCGAACTGGAAGAGGTTCAGCCAGAACGTCGTGAACGCGCCCGCACCGAACAGCGTCGTGCCTTGTCGCCAGTTGAACCAACGACCGTCGGACGCGTCGGCGTCGTCGTCGTTCCGCTGGTCGGAGTCGGCGTATATCTCTTCTAAGTAGGCGTCGAACTCTTCGGCCAGTGGCGTCCGCTCGACGATGCCACGGCTCTGATTGTAGTCGATGACGCCCGCTTGGTCGAGTTTCGGGAGATGCGTTTGATACAACCCGATGTATACGCGCTGGCGCTGGTTCGAGTGCAGTTCGGGGACCGTCGTGTCGTACTCCCAGGCGGCGACTTGTTCGGCCATGTCGCTCATCTCGACTGGACCGTCGTGTTGTTTCAGGTACCATAGCGCGTCGCGGCGGCGCTGCGTTTGGAGGAGGTGAAACGTTTGGTCTGTCGAGAGGTCAGCAGGAGTATCGCTCTCACCGTTCGTGCGTCGTTCGCTCGGGGAGGGGGTCGCTTCGGCGCTCATTGGTCAACTGGAGACTGACACTGGGAGCATATAAAACAAGAAGGCAATACTGTTCATTTCTACTGAGTTTCATTCCGTTCACGTCTTGCGATTAAACGGTTTAAACGGAGTTGAATTACAGATGCCCTATAAGTTATAAGTGTTCGCCCAATCGACGGACTGCGACGGGGTGACGTGCGAGCGAATGACGGACGTCAGACGGTGATTATGCACCCGTTAGATTCTGCAATCCGGGGCACGAACGCGTCGCTTCGGTCTTTCTTCTCGTACTTTCTACGAAACCACACATATAATGAATCTGGAGAACTCCGGTAATTTTCGGCTGAGCGACGAAAATTCGTGCTGTCACTCGCTCAGTTCTCGCACCGTCCACGAGATGCCGATTCCGGCCGCCAGTAAGACGACGAGGTTGAACGCCGCCCGGAACACCGGCCGATACCTGCCGTCGATGAACTGGTCGATGACCGCGTTGACGCTCTGATAGAAGCCGAACAGCGCGACGACGGCGACGAGGCCTAACACCACGAGCGCGCCCCGGAATAAGTAGGTTCGGGCGTCAGAGTCGCTATTCTGTGGTGGTTCAGACGGACGTCTGCGCCTGCGAGTTCGGTCTTGTCTGTCGGTACTGTTCGCCGCGTCGTCTGCGTTTGCTTCTGTCATGGATTCCTCCGTGCTAACAACAGCGCGCCGAGTAGTGCGAGCGCGGTCACGACCACGCCGAAACCGGGCGTGCTTCCAGACCCACCATCGCCTGCCAGCGTCGTGGCTTCACCGCCACTGTTCGATTTGCCCGAATCCGTCTCGAAGTCGCTCACCTCGATGCCGACCTCGCGAACCGACTCGTTGGCTTGCAGTGTTTCGGTCGGGTCGAGGTTGGCGACGCTTCGAACGGTGCCGACGACGACGCCGTCTTTCCAAAGCACCGCGTCGAGGTAGTAGTTGTACTCGCTCGGCACCGCCAGTTCGACGCTGGGCGTTCCAGTTCGCCCCGGTTCGAGCGTCGCGACCGAGACGGCCGCTCTATCGGCGACGATGTTCGAGTCGGCCTGCCGAGCGGTGAACACGACTCGCAGGTCGCCGGACGCGTCGTCGCCCTCGTTCGTGAGGTACGTCGAGACGTTCAGCGTCGTGCGGTTGGCCTCGGCGTCCGAGACAGTATACTCGACCGGCGGGAGACCGCCGCCGTTCTGCCAGTGGAAGCGAACGCTCGTGCGAGCGTAGGCGGGCTGGAGACTGCCGACGCCTCGCACCTCCTTGCTCCCTTCGGCTATTCGTTCGCCGTCTCTGAACACGACTGTCTCGATGCGGTAACCACCGGCGCGCTCGACCGAGAGGTTCTGCACGACGGAGACCTCACGATTGTCCGAAATCGAAGCGACCGACTGCTCGGTCGTCGTTTCGACCAGTCCGGAGTCGAGGTGGACGGCCCGGACGAAGACCGTGACATTCTCTGTCTGGCCGCCCCAGTGTCTGAGTCGGGTATCGACGGTCAACGTCGCCGTGCCACCGGAGACTGTGCCGGGTGCGATGGTCATCTCTTGGATGTCGAGCGACCCCTCCCGGACGTCGTCGTCCGGGGAGGCAATCGCGCCGGGGACCACCGCGGCGGCGAGCGACGAGACCGCGACGACGAGCACGATAGCACCTGCCAGCAACGTCTCGCGGTTCATGTCACTCCCGATACGGGAATTCGGCAAATGCTTTGTGGTCCGTCCGCTCGGACAGAAGTACCGTCAGTGGCGACGTAGAGGGTTGTTACTTGTTCGGACCAGACTCGACTCGCTCGGAGGTGTCGTCACGGCCCGCCAGACTCTCGCCCCGCTCGACGTGCTGTCCCCAGAACCCCGGATGTTTTACTACCGCTACGTCGCCCAGCACCTCCGTCTGGCAGGAGAGTCGAAGTCCCGAATCTACGTCGTGTGGTGGGAACGAGAGTCGCCGTCGCTCGGCGTCGTTCATCGCGCTCACGTCGCCGTGGACTTCGACAGCACAGGTGCCACAGGTCGCGTGACCTTTGCAGTTGAGGTACTTCGCACTCCCGTTGTGCGGCGACAGGTCGGCGTCGAGCAATACGTCCCGAAGCACGTCGCCCTCTTCGCACTCGATTTCCGTGCCGCGAAAACGAACGGTCGGCATAGCTCTGGGTAGGGGCCGGAGCATGTTAATCTTTCACACTAAATTTCCTCGGTCGGATGCTGGAACGTCTGGAACTCGATGGTCCTGCCGTCGGGGTCCTCGGCGAAGAACTGGTAGATTTCGTAGCGCTCGTTCTCGTGCGGTTCCTCGTGGGCGCGTTCTCGGAGTCGTTCGTACATCGAATCGACGCCCGACTCGTCTGGGTGGACGAAGGTGACGATGCCTTCGGTGTCCGCTTCGTCGCGCTCGCAGAAGCCCAACAACTGGTTGTCGTACTTCAGAATCGTGCAGTCTGGCTGTTCGAGCCAGATAGTTGCGCCGACACGCTGGTAGAACTCCTCGATGCGGTCGAGATTCGTGGTGCCGAAGAAGGTAATCGCACTCATGGAATCGTCGTCTCGTGCCACCGTGAAAACAGTTCCCTGCGACCGGGCGAAAACGCCCCACAACGGAGCGGTATAGATAGATATATTGCACAATTAGCACCGTTTTTTATCCTCCCGACGAACACACGAAACGTGGCGTGCCGAGACCGATTCGGTCACGAAGCCCTCGAATCACCACGTCGTTCGGAACCTGTCATCCGCCGACACACGCCACGTGCGAGTTGCGTTGGAAGCTAGCCACTATCGACAGAAGCCAGCCACTGACATCACTTGACAACCGGACACTCCACCTGTCTCCGGTTTTCCACCTCGACCCAAAAATGGAACGCCGAACCAGCGGTTTCTCAGTAACTGTACGTCGTGTGTTGCGTGCCGCTACTGTCGAAGAGGTACACCGTGTCGCCGCCGTTGTTCCAGATGTACGACCCGCCCCAGTAGAGGTCCGTGCTAGAGTCGGTGCCGTCGCCCGAGTGCAGGCGAACCGTGTTGCCCGCACCGAGCGTGAAGCCGCCGGGGAATTGGTAGCTGTTGCCCGCTTCGTCTTCGACGGACCACCCGGTCATGTCGAGCGCGCTCGACCCGTCGTTTGCGATGTCCACGTACTCGTCGTTGAGCGTCGCCCCATCCTCGCTAATCGTCGGAATCGAGACGGAGTAGTCCGAGGACGTGCCGGGCGTGTAGGCGTCGAACAGCGGGAAGGAGGTGTCGAAGTTCGACGTGGCGGGCACGTCGCTACTGGACCCGACGTTGCTCGAAGAGTCGGTCACGGTATCGGCGTTGACTCGCAGGTCCGTGCCGAGTCCGCTGGCGAGCGAGTTGATGTTGCTCCGTGCCTCGCTGGTCGTCTTCCCACTGCCCATCAGCACGACTGCGCCGCCGTCCGCGACGTAGGAGTTCAGCGCGTCGATTTCGGACTGGCTGAACGACTGGGGCGGCGTCGTGACGACGACTGCGCGGGCACCCGAGAGGTTGGTCGAGGTGAACTCGTTGACGCCCTCGAAACCGGTGTCTTGACCTTCGAGGTACCGCATGTAGTAGGCCGCGTCCTCCGCAGAGAGGCCGTAGCCCGCGTTGAACTGGCCGTGACCGCCGTCGATGAGTACGTCGCCGGAGTTGTCCGAGAGGTAGTCCACGAGGTTCGTCAGGAAGACGTAGTTCTCGTAGGACGAGGTGTCGGTGCTGTAGCCTTCCGCGGACTCGTAGCCCTCGTCGATGAACGGGCCACCGACGACGGCGACGCTCGAACCTTCGTCCACGCCGACGAGCGGGATGTCGCCGCCGTAGCTGTAGCCGCCGTCGAGACTCTGAGAGGCCGAGGAAGCGGCGTACACTGGTACGCGAGAGTCCGAAACTGCGCCCGCAGTCGTCCGAACGCTCGCGGTCTGCGGGAAGAACAGGTCGTCCACGGGGTTGTCCCGGATTTCCGAAGACTTCGAGGGGTCGCTCTCCGACCAGACGTTCGTCCCGTTCGAACGAGCACTCGCCTCGGACGCGAGGAACTGGTCGTGTTTCGAGAAGCCAGAGTCGTAGACGCGGGCGTGGCCTTCCTTCACGAGTTCGTGGTTGTACAGCGTATCGCGGCTTCCGCTACCGGCGTCGTAGTAGAGGTAGCCGAGTACGCGACCGAAGGCGTCTCGAACCGGTTCGTTCGAGTCGAAGACTAGATCTACGGTCTTGCCGCTGAGTTCGTCCTTGCCGAACGTCGTCGCCTTGTCGGCCTCGGCTTCGAGGTAGGTGTTGCTCTCGATGCCTTCCCACTCTTGGACGCGCTCGTACTGGCTGTTCGCAGACTTCTCGGGCGTGTCGAGACCCAAGATTCGGATGCTCTCGACGGTACCCTCGACAGTGACTTTGACCGTGTCGCCGTCCAGCACTTCCTCGACGGGGACCGTGTAGGTCTTGTTCGGGTCGAGACCCAGTCCGTCGCGGTCCGAGAAGTAGTCGAACGAGGTGTTGAACTGCGTCGTCACCGGTTCGTAATCGTTGCCCGCGTTCTGAATCGTGTCGAGAACTTCGTCGTCGTTGAACCGGAACGCGAGGTCGAGATAGCCCGCGATGTCGTTCAGATTCGCCGTCGAGTCGTAGTTGCCGTAGTCCGACTGGTCGTGCAGGAAGAGCCAACCTCCGTTGGCGACGAAGTCACCGAGTGCGCTGAGTTCCGAGGTGGTGAAACTGTTCCCCGGCGAGGTGATAACTGCCGCGTCCGCCGACGAGAGATCCGAACTGAGCGAACTCGTGGCGGTGACGGTGTAGCCGTTGTTCTCGGCGTAGGTGGCGAACTCCGAGGACTTCGCACGCGTGTAGTACTGTCCGTGCCCTTCGTCCCATAGAACCGTACCGGAACCGCCGAGCGCGTCGTCCCACACGTTCAGGACGAACTCTTCGTTGCCCTTCTGCCAGTTCGTGTCGGAGTTGGTAACGAGCATCGACCCGAACCCAACGACGTTCCAGTCTGACGCGACGAGCGGAATCGGCGTGTCTTCGCCGTAGAGGACCGCATCGCCGGTTCCGTCACCGTCGCCGTTCGTCGCGGTGTCTTCCGCCCACGCGGCGACGTAGGAGTCGTCGGTAAGCGGCGCGCTGTTGGCGTTCAGCATGCTCGAAGTGGAGTAGAACTCGACTTCGGAAATCTGTCCGGTCGCAGCAAATGTCCGTCCGGTGAGTTCGATACCTGCGGCCGAACCGCCCGCCGTGGCCGCCAGTGCTGACAGGAAGGTACGTCTCCGCATGGGGGAATACCAGAATCCGCGCCACATGAAAGATTCTATTACGTGTATTGTTAATATATGTGCAAAGTTATCAAACAAATATAAAAGAACGTATGAAGATTACCGAATGGTTGCTCGGCGAACCGAGCGGTTCACTAACGTCGAGTTCTAACGGCCGCCCATGACCGAAAATCGCCGAGGTGGTCACTGATGGGATCCATCGACAAAGTGCGCTTCGGACTCGCACTCGCCATCGGTGTCTTCGTACCGGGTCTGCTCGACTACCTGCTGAGTACCGCGGGGTACGTCGCGCTCGGGCGCGCCGTCTGGGCGGGCGGCTATCTGACCGCCATGGTCCTCATCTGGCACATCTGGATACGACCGCTCGACCTGCACGGCGCGAGCGAGTAGAAACCCAACTGCCGACCGCCGGATTGCGGAACTTTAAAGGGTATTTCGAGGCGAGTTTCGAGTAAGATGATAGAGTTCGTTCCACTGCCCCTCATCGACGATTTCGTCATCAAATACAACGTCGGGCAGGCGATACTCCTCCTGTTCGTCCTGTCGATACTGGCGGCGATTCCGCTCGGGTCGCAGAAGGTGCTGTCGCTGAACGCAATCACGTTCGGCCTCCTCTTCGTGCTGATTCCGTCGAGTCTCGCGCCACCGCACTACAAGTACCTCGGTATCGCGCTGCTGGTCGCCGCACCACTCGTCTACACGACTGCGAGACGATAAGATGCTACTCCTCCCTGCGCAACGCGACGTTCAACAATTTCTCGCCGCCAGTCACGGTCGCTTCTCTGGTCAGCGCGTAGAGGATACCGTCTCTGTCGGCTTCGACTTCCTGTAGAACTTCGTACGTGGTTGGGTTGTAGAGCGTGCCGATTCGCTCGCCCGCTTCGACTTCGTCACCGACTGCGTAGTCGGGGTCGGGTCGAAAGAGTCCGGACTCGTCGGCGGTCACGCGCCCGAGGTGGTTCCGGGCGAGCGTGGGGTCGTTCGCTTTGTCTTCTCGCGCTCGGTCGGGAACGTCACTCAGTATCCCAAGGTGCCCACACGCGTCGAGAACGCCCGCGACGCCGGTTGCGATTGCGTCCTCGACTAGTTGCTTGTTGTGGGCCAACTCTGGCGTGACGGTCGGGATGCCTTCGCGGGTGGCCGCGACGCGGAACTTCCCGCCGAAATCGCGGTCTTGCCACTCGGCGTCGGCGTCTTCGCCTGCTTGCTCGCCCAACAGGAGGTCGGTGCCGAAAGCTTCCGCGAGTGCGCGTGACTCTCGGTGGCCTTCCATGAACACGACGTGCGTGAGCATGTCCGGGCTACCGGTGTGTAGGTCCAGAATCGCGTCGGCGTCGCTGGCGTACTCCCACAGCGTGGCGGCCATGCGCTCGTGCAGTGTGCCGGACGAATTGCCGGGCCAGACCCGGTTCATGTTCGGGTTGACGCTGTCGAGTTGCTCCGGCGTGGTGTAGGACACACGGTCGAAGGTGAGCGGGTCGGCGACAGGCACCGCGACGATTTTGCCAGCGAAGTTGGTCGTGTCCGTGTTTACGTCACTACCGAGCAGTCGCTCGTGGACGCGCCGCAGTACCTCGGTTCCGTTGACCTCGCGACCGTGCTGGGCGGCTTGGACGTACAGTGTCGGCCCGTCTGCCTCGCCCTCGTAGGTGTGAATCGTGGTTTCGAGTTCGACACCCGAGGAGAGTCGCGCGAGCGTGACTCGCTCTGCGGTGTGTTCCATACCGGGTGGTGTCGCGCTCGTAAGTTCAAGCTACCGCCGCGGTGGCGCTGTGTCCGTCCTCCGTTGACTTCGTCAGTCGCGTCCGGCAGGGTTTTCTACCCAGCGTCCCTTCTCGCAACCATGAGTGACCTGACTGCGACACTGCAGACGAACCACGGCGACATCGAAGTCGAACTGTACGACGAGCGCGCGCCGAAGACGGTCGAGAACTTCGTCAACCTCGCGGAACACGACCCCGCAGCGAACGACGAACCGGCACCGGACACCGTGACGTGGAACGACCCCGAAACCGACGAAGTACGGGGTGACGCCCTCTACAACGACGTCCTGTTCCACCGCATCATCGACGACTTCATGATTCAGGGCGGCGACCCGACCGGCACCGGCCGCGGCGGCCCCGGCTACCAGTTCGACGACGAGTTCCACGAGGAACTGCGCCACGACGACGAAGGCATCCTCTCGATGGCGAACTCCGGCCCGAACACTAACGGCTCGCAGTTCTTCATCACCCTCGGCCCACAACCGCACCTCGACGACCGCCACGCTGTCTTCGGCAAAGTCATCGATGGCATGGACGTCGTCCGCGAAATCGGCAACGTCCCGACCGGCCGGAACGACGAACCGAAAGACGACGTGATTCTCGAATCCGTGGACGTTCACCAGTAGATAGGCGGTTTTTGATTCGGTCGTTTCAGACTACGCTGACTGGCGGTCTTCGACCGCACGAAACGTCGGGCCGAATTGGCTCCGACTTCGTATTTGAATATTCGTGTCGTTAGGAGTGGGTTTGGGAATTGATCACTGAATTTCGTCTTCGACCAGAGGAAACGCGAGCGATAGCGAGCGTAGCGAGGTTCGAACGAACGTAGTGAGTGAAGACCTCGATGGCGAACGGCGAAGCCCTGAGCGGGGAGAAGTGGGGTCTGATGACCTCGGTGGATGAAGGCCGAGGAGGGCTTCTTTTTCCGTCGTGACGGGAGTAGCTAGCCTCTCTGCTCCGACGACCCCTCTATTGCAACTTAAACAGCCGATGCTTCCTCCTCGAAAGCCCCCGCCCGTTCACGGCACTTCGTGCCGTTAGCTCGGGAGAGCTTCGCTCTCCCAGTGCTCCCGATCGCTGGCGTGACATATCCGAGGCTCTCAGCACTGCCCGTCTCGGATACGGGTCACGCAGACGACCAAGCGTTGCGCGAACGGGCGGCCCCTTTCAGTCCTCCCCGTCAGTTGGTCGGGCAGTCGACTCTGGCGGCTGGTTCACCGGGCACACAGGTTGTCGTTACAGCTATCGAGTCGAACCCGCTCCCCGCCCCGCATACCGAAACCCACTTCCAGTAGAACGGACAACCCTCAGTTGCGCGAGGGTTGCCCAGCCTGGCCAACGGCGGCGGGCTTAAGACCCGCTCGTGTAGACGTCCATGGGTTCGAATCCCATCCCTCGCATCCAAATCACGGCGCACTCTTGCGGTTTTCTTGGCCGAACCAATCATGAAATCGGACCAACTAGTGCCCGTGCACATTCGACGAAACGGTGTAAGTGCAGGACGGAAGCGGGGTACAGCGCGAAACACCCCCGATACCATTCAGTGTACTCAGGGGGTACGCACATGGTAGATATCGACGCTCCGCTTATCGCGGAAGAATCCGAGCAGTACCTAAACGAAAAACAGCGCGTCGACTATGCGAACCAACGCCGGAAGTTCATCGAATGGTTGTCGACATTCGGCAAAGACCCAGGGGCAGCTGAGGGTTACACCGAAGACACAGTGTACCGGACCGCGTACCGGTGCGGGAAGTTCGACCGGTTTGTCTGGGAACTTGAGGATGGTTATACCATCCACCTGACCCACGACCATGCGGACGAGTATATGAAGTACCTCGCGCGTGGTGAATATAGCGGGTCACACAAAGCCAATACACAGGACTCGCTGAATCGGTACTTCAAGTGGCGTCACCACGAGCTCAACGAGGAGCCCTGGGAACCAGAACTAGTGTTCTCATCCAACGCGCGCGAACAGCCACCGGACTTCCTTAGTCTCGATGAGCGAAAACAGATTCGACAGGCTGCACTCGAATATGGATCGATTCCGGACTACTACAGCCTCACCCCCGACGAGCGAGAACACTGGAAGAAGTACGTCTCACAGCGACTGAGAAAACCGTTGGAGGAAGTTTCGATCGACGATTGGAAGCAGGTGAACGGATGGAAGTACACTTCGATGGTCTGGGTGTCGCTCGATGCCGGTCTACGTCCCGCCGAAGTCGGTGAGGCGTCCGTCTCGTGGGTCGATATCTCCAACCGAGTGCTTCGAATCCCCGCATCGGATTCAGTAAAGAGCTACGACAACTGGCTCGTGAGCATCTCAGAGCGTACGGCCGACGCTCTCGAGCGCTGGCTCCAGGAGAGAGACAATTACGATAGATACGATGACACGGACAAGCTGTGGCTCACTCGGGAAGGAAATCCGTACGGGTCGCAGTCACTCCAGCGTTTGTTACTGCGGTTGTGCGATCAGGCCGGAATAGACACCGAGAATCGCCGAATGAGCTGGTATGCGATCCGTCACTCGGTCGGGACGTACATGACGCGAGAAGAAGACCTGGCAGCAGCGAAAACACAGCTCCGTCACAAGAGTGTTCAAACCACGATAAAGTACGATCAGGTACCCGTCGAAGATCGACGTTCAGCTCTCGATCGTATGGGATAAATCGCATTCAATATTTTCCATATATGGAATTAGTATGCAGCCATTGTGAGCAAAAGTTCGGCAAGAGGAGTGATAGTTACGATCACTCTTGTGATGAGTTCGACGGTGATGAAGACGAGACACAGCGACCAATGTGGATCGTGCCCTGTGACAATGGTGATGGTTATCTTGAGGTCTTCGGTGGTTACTCAAAGAGTAAGGTCAGATTCTGTTGGTCTTGTGAAGAACAAGGCTTCACTCCTTGGCTTGCCGAAAACCCGGAACCGCTTGAAATAGCCCTCGATACAAATCTTCACGAGATTGAAACGGAGGTTTCCACTGGCCAATTTAGGGCGGACATCGTTGCAGAGAATTCTGACGGGGAACGTGTGGTCATCGAGAACCAGCTAGGAACCAGCGATCATGCACACCTTGGCAAACTTCTGACCTACGGCTCATTTTTCGAGGCAGAAAATCTCGTCTGGGTAGCAGAATCATTCAAGAAGGATCATATCCGGACCGGAATCAAACTCACTCAACAATTAGACAATACACGGCTTGTGCTCGTTATGTTCGTTGTCCACCCTGTTGGCGGAGGCCATTTAGCCATCACATTTGAGGCTGTCTGGTAGAGAAAAAGTCCGTAAACTACTCTCTATATCCACCAATCGGTTCATTCTGTCAGATTCATGTATTTCTCTAGTACCATGTCGAAATAGTCCTCGGTCATCCTTCGAGGACTACGAACACGGTGGAAGTCGCCAAGAATGAACTCGGTCTGTTCTCGATCCAGTCCGTATGCGTGGAAAGAGGCAGCGTCCGGCTCGGCCCGGAGCTCTTCATGTTCGTCTGGATCGGTCGCTGGCTCAATGCCACCAAGACGCTCACGCATCTCGACAAATTCGTCACCGTAGCAATTGAGCTTGGCAGCTCGCGTCCAGATGTGGTCGAACCAGTCGTCATCCTTAACGAGACGAGGTGCTTGCGACTCAGTTAGCTTGTAGAAGACTACTGTTGAGTCAATTTTAGTTCGCATGAGGTAGTCGAAGGGGATACTATTGAGGAGACCGACCGTGACGAATAGCTCTTCGTCGGTGAAGATGCGTTCGTAGACTCCGTGAGTAGTCTGCCCTAGGTACCTCGTGCCCACTCCGCCGAAAACCGAGGGGTATGTGGGCACTCAACAGATAGACGAGCACGAAACTTTACTGTGGTTTCTCCCCAAGTGAGGGTTCCCCCTCAGCGGTTTTTACGAAGTCGGCGATGATATCGGTCGGACCAGCGAGCGGTAGGTCATCGATTTCACGAAGTGGCTCTCGATCAAGAATTGACTGTCAGTTAGGGATTTTCGGCCTTGTTGAAGCACTCAAGCGACGATAGGTGTTAGTAGCCGTGCTGAATACAGGGCGCGTATCGGTCACGAAGAAAGGCCAGCTACTCCCGATCGATATCAGGCCCGGAGATAATGGGCGTGATTAATCGGTTCTGCATCGTTTCGTCTACGCCAAGCAACCGGAGAAGCACGTAGAAATCGATTTTTCTGATATCGTTCACTATGTGGGCGTTATTCATGAGTCGAGCATCGTCGTTCCGGTGTGCGATCGGGTTCCGGATGCTGCGGGCCATCTGGATGATGTCCTCAATCTCCTCGATATCGAACCCGATGTTGAGATAGTCCAAGTATATCTTGATCTTCGTCTTCGAACTTGCCCCGTAGAGATGTTTCTGACCAAGGATATACTCCATGTGAGCAACTTGATTTGGCTCCCAGCCATTCGCTTCCAGATGATTGATGACCGAGTCACTCAGTACCTCGATCTCGTCATCGGTGAAGATCGATTCACCAGGGCCTTGCAGGTAGTCGTCATAGTTGTAGTTCGCATTCGATTCGAGGACGATCCACTGCAAAAGGAACTTGATCATCCAAAACGTGTCTCCTTGCGCCTCAAGAAAGAGGCTGAGACTTCGTAGGAGTCGCGATTGTTCTGCTTCTGACCCCTCGTCTAACGTCTGCAACGCCGTATCGACGAACCCGTCAAGGCCCTGGTCTCCCGGCGGTCCCCACATCCCTTTGATAAGAGGGAGGCTGGTGTTATCCATAGAGAAGGTATATGTCGACCGGCGTGATTGGTAGTGCTCACCTTGTTCAAGAGAAGAGTAATTGAACCAAGTGACGTCACGGTTCTGGGCGAATGAATAAATGAACGTCAACCAGTCGGCGAGTTGTTCCGCACGGTCTTGTTCCGCCTCGATGTAACACTGGGCTGTGTTCCAGTATCCGTGCTGGTACTCGCTTTCACTATTACGTCGCAGTTCTTCGAATTCTTCGGCGTTCTCGCGCGGTTCGATCTGAATATTTAACTCGTCATTCTCGTAGACCGAACCCTCCGGAACGTAGATATTACAGAGATCGAATACGTAGGTTGGCATATATTTGGCTTCGGTTGTATGCTTGGAAAGACGTTTCGGAAACAGTAGGTATCATGACTATCGTTACTGCTTTGCTGAATATACCCTCTCTATTCAGCACGCTAGTTCTGTCAGTCGTGGAGGGTTTCAACAGAGCCGGATTTTCCACTTCCCTGCTGGAATTTTATATCTTAATATAGCCGTGAAAATATAGTGTTCGTCGGCGAAGTCACTGCTGTCGATTTAGCTCTGTTGAAACCATTCGGGCCTGACAGTAGATGAGGTGAGCAATGCGTGGTGCGAATTGGTTACTCGCCATACCACCAATTCAGATGATTTTCACCCCGAGGCGATGGAAGACATAGAGGTGGAGGATGAACCCGGCTATAATCGCGCCCAGAATAAGCAGGTCTGCATACTGTAAGAACACGACTGCCCACCACCCCCACAGCAGTACCGAGACCCCGAGAAGGACACCACCAACGGGGAGTGCTACAGCCCCAACCCACAGCCACCGTCGCGTCTCTTTCCAATCTTGGTATTCCGGTGGGGCGTCCCGAGAAAAGCGACGCCCAATGTCAATAAACGCAATCGCTCGAAGGAGAAAAAAGAGGACAAGGAGGAGGAAGAACACATCAACGATTGTAAGATTGAGTCGAAACAAACCGGTCTCGATGTCGATAAGAAAGGCACCGAAAAATCCGACCAGAAAGAGTGGAAGGCTAGCCCCGAGAATCAGTCCTTCAGCGAGATACAGGAGCCGTCGGACACCGGGAGACTGACTCGGAAGTGGCCACTCTGAACGCTCCGTCGCCATAACTATCTAAGACATGTTACTGACAAATAGGCGTTCTGGAGTGTTCAATACACGCTCTGTATTGCGCACCGTCGGTTCCATCTTATCTGCAGGGGAGGGTTTCAACAAGACCGTCGATTTCTCTCGGGGACATCACAGCGATTAAGAACTGTTTCGACTTCTGGTTGCTCGTACTCGTTCTGAGCGTGGATCCGTCGGTGCTCAGCCTCGTCTATTGCTTCTATGTTTTTTGGAATATCTAGATGTACTTTGGCATTAAGCCCTGATGGGATTTTGAGCCGATGGTGACACTCCGTCTCATCACTGAAAACATAGTGAGGATTGGCACCGCCAGCGATTGCTACGAGCTCATGGAGAGCAAATTGCGCTCGTTCGTCACCGACTTGAGAACTACAGTAGACATACCCCGCAGGATTTTCTGTATAACACGGTTGTGTCTTTTGATAGTTAGCAGGTCGGGAATCGATTCCACACCTGTTGAGCCATTTTCCGATAGTACTGTAATGACAGTCGAACTTCTCACCTATCTCCCGCAGGCTCAACTCTTGATCACAATAGAGCGAGCGTAGTACGGCTGGAATCTGCCAAGCGTGATTAGCAGTAGCATATGAATGACTAGAAAAATCTTTAACAACTTTTTCCATTTGCGACGGAATTAGAAACCAGACCAACCGCCAAATGGCGGAATAAGAACTCTTCTACGCACGACTGTAGATGAGTAATGAGTAGTCTCAGAGGGTGGGCAGTCTCGACAAATCGAAACCCAGTACCAAGGGGTTGTTTGTTCTATTGATGTTATAGATTACTCGTGCTCTTGGTAGCTCTCGATGAGTCGAATAATAGTCCACCATTGGGGAGCGCGGTCGTGAGGGCGAATCCGCTTGTGGAGCGTGACAAACTGTTTGTATGTCTGTTCAGGAACTGTAATCGTTTTTCGACCATCAGAAGGCATGGCGACGCTGGCGGTAAGTGGAAGTTGGATCACCTTCCTCCGCAACCAATCAGTAGTCGGAGCGCGCCTTATAAAGGCGAATCGAGGCCATAGTGACTACGAGTCGAAGGCGACAATCCAGGCAAGAATAAACCCTGAATTCTGGGAAGCCTGCTACCGCTATTCGATAGACAGAGTAAATCTCGTATAAAAAAGAAGTTTTCTAGCTAGGTCGTTTAGTTCTATGTTTACCCAACCAATGCACTGTTTCCCCATTTTGATGATTCCCACGGGTGGGGGTGCGGGGAATTCTCCGTAATTGGGGTACACTCGAACCGAACGATCAACAGAAACTACTCTTGTCATTTACCTCAGATTCTAGCTCTGTATCCGAGGTGTGTCAGTACAGTAGTTCAAATAGCGTTCCTCACTATACTATACCTTATTTGGAATCCAGGAGATCAGGCCCCGAGGATGTAAATTACATTTATACCCTATTGGAATAGAAAGGTGCGAGGATATCAACTACGCGTGTGGATCCAGGTATCGGCCATCGTATCTGTCGTTATCCTGGGTAGAATTTATTGTCGCTTCCCTGTACGAGGACCGGTCCCACTTAGGGGTGTCACGCTCTCCGTGACGAACACGAATACCGTATAACTGAGACTGACGAAACGAGCGATCAACTAGACTCGGGTCACCAGCATAATACCAGAGTCTGCTAACTAACGCGTTATCGGCCTCGCTGGTAGTCGGATACCCCGAAACGTTCCCCTCCCACAGCGCGCGAAAGTCCCCTTCAAGGGCATAGCCGGTCGCCCGTATTTGTTCGACAGTGGGCTTACCGTTTAGTTCAATCCAGTCGCCTGGAATCCATTCCTTGTTCTTATCGTCACTGGAATACCGACAGCGATGGGCCGATCTCTTACCAATGCTAGTCAAACTAAGGCCTTTTTCGGCCTTCTCACTCTCTCGGTTGTCAACGGTGGTTTCACTCTCTGACTCTCTGCAATTCTCGGTGTGATCGTAATCACTCCCTTTGGAGAGACCAGAGTCTGCAGAATTAGTTTCGATAAACTGGCCGAGATCCGAACATCCGTGGTCAATCCGGTCGAACCGCTGATTGGTGTCCGGATCAGTGAAAATGTTCGCTGTTACGGTCGTATAGTGTTTCTCAGAGTAGATTTCTAAGTGAGGCATCGCGTCAAGATCCCCGACTGTCTTCAGGTCGAGATTGATCCGGTTCCCGTAGTCGGCTAGGAGTTCTCGAAGCGAGTCATCCATATGAACGAATGTTTTCATCCCTGTACCGGATGGTGATATCTCGGTATATGAACCGAGACTAGACACCGCAGTAAGAATCGGATCCGGAATACTCATATCACCAATCTGGGGGTCGCGTACGTCATCCCAGTCAATGAATGCGAATGGGTCCCTAGAGGACATCATAAACCCGACAACGGTCGGTTCATTTGACCGTAGTCGATTCGATATTTGGGTGTTTGTTTGTGGTTCGTTAGCGAGCTGTATCGCTTCTTCGAACGTGAGCCCGTCAACAATCGAAGTCGGGTTCGTGGGTTTCAAGGGAGGTTTCTTCCCGTTTTTGTCGATCTTGGCCACGAGCCACTGCTCCCTATCTCTGATGTCGGAAGGGATATCGTCTTTATAATCCGGCCGTAGCTCCCCACCGTGGAAATTATTCGAGTCCGACATTATCTCCCCTCCCAGAATCTCTCATCAATATAGTCGATCAGATTTCGGAATTGACGTCCACTCGTGCCTCGAACTCCGAGCTCGTCAGCAGTCTCTTCGACGTCAGACCAGTACTCTGTATTTCGGATTTCGTCTAACTGTGAAAATCCGAAATACTCACAGAGAGCCAGGACACTGAATCCCAAGATTCCCGCATCAATACCGCCATGTCGATTGAAACATTTCTTATCGGTGTTTTGCACGAGATTGAAGACTCTGTTGCACACCTCGCTCGGTAGTTCTAATGACTGGCAGATAGCATCTGCTCTGCGGTGGTTTTCGCGAGCTAAAGGGTCATCACTCTCTCCCGTAGTCGCATACTTGTCACTGTAGTACCCAGCATCCACGCCGAGCTTTGGGTTTGTCGGATCAATATCGAGTCCGTTATCGAGTCGCCAAAATCTCTCGAACTTCTCTTTTCTTTGATATGAATATCCGGTCTCACGAACCTCGTTGGTCCGGAAGGACGTCACCGTCGGCTCCTGGTCGACCCAGTCTGGCGTGATGTCGGAATATCTGTAGTGCTCATCATCTGCGTCGACAGCTGCTTCGGGATTTCCAGCTCCTGCGGGATCAATCACTAGTTCGCAGACTGTATCGTCGGGGGAATGCGCCAATTGGTGGGCTTTTATCGTCATTTTTGAATATGCTGTTAGCTATTGGAAATTAAGGGCTTGATTATCGCTACTGTTTTCTTTTATCCGAGAACTGACCTGGCGGGGTTGTCGGTCCGTTTCACCCGCTCAAGAGAAACGTCGAACTTTTCGAGGAGCTCACTCACTAATGTCTGGTGTGCGAGCTGAGTATTGTTTGTGGAAACAGTTCCGTAGTGTGGGCCGATTATTCCGGCATCTCCGCTGACCGTGATGTTCGGAGTTTCACCTCCTCTTGCAATCTCCTCTAGAAGGGCAACAATTTCTGACACCCAATAGAGTCCACTAGCCAGCGCACAGTAGTCACCTACGGCTTGGGTCATCCCTGCGCCTTGTGCGATTTGACGACTCTAAGTCGCAACTCGCTGATTGTTGATCTCGGCAACACACGCAATGTCAGTTCGGCCATTATCGACGTAATCGCATACTGCGTCGAACCATACCCGAACCTCGTCCAATCTTATTTCCGGATTCTCAGCGGAGAAAACTACCTCTTCCGTGGCTTCTGTTATGTGTTCCCATCCTGACTTCGAAAGGGTCTCGAACAGCCATCCCGAGGTTTGTGGCCAGAACGGATGATCTTCCGAAAGTTCGGGATTTACATCCGCGATGAGTTCCGCATCGCCGTCTCCCGCGGGCGAGAGGAGGGAGTAGTGATCGAATCCCAGACTTCCCTCATTGTCCTCTATCAGGATGTATTCCACCCGGTTTTCTCCGTGCGTTTTACACGCACGACAGGCTGTCTCTCGTATCGAAGCTCGGTCGTCCCACTGGTTTCCACAGTTTTTGCAGACTCGACTGTACAGGATCGGGAATTGATACCCGGGATTTTCTATTCTGCTTTGCGTTTGTTTCGTCGTCATTCGCACTTGGATTGGATTCGGGACCCTTCATCAATGTGTCTAAACTAGATGGAAACAATTATAGATACGACGTTATTAACTACTATTCTAAATATAGATTAATTTAATTCCTATATTCTTAATATGCGTTCAATCAATTATATAGGGGATGTTCTCTCACAGTGTACGTAACCTACCCATGGGCTTGTATGTCGGATTCGACAAGCCCCGCATTTGAGGGATAAGTCAGAGAAGAGACGACGATCTTGAGACAAGAGGGTTGAGTCACAAGCTCAGGTCGCAGATGTCGCTCGCCTATTCACTCCCAAGAAACTCGCAGTGATCGATGCGATCATCGAGCCCGACTACCTCGATTGGGAAGGACTCGTTGAGGCGCTCGACGTTGACTGCGCGCTCAGCGAATTCTTTAATCTCGGTATCCTCAATGATTCCAACCACCCATTGCGTATGCGTTGAGCGAAATATGACGACTTTACAGTTTCCGGTCGAGCACACTCAGGGGAGTTCAATCCTTTGGTTTTACCGGTGAAATATACTTACTCTTATCGGGAGCACGTTTGCTCGACTCTGAACGCCACTGCCAATAGAAGTAGTCGTTCTCGTCAATCGTCTTCACCGTGATATACGCCCCATTCTCGGGGACATTCTCATAGTCGTCTGGCTCCATTGAGATTTCCCGTTTTTCGAGTTCTTCGCGCTGTTCGTCGTCAATTCCTCGCTCTTCTCGTTGGTGTTCGGCTTCAAGCTCGCGTATCTTGCGTTTGTGCTCTGCGAGTTCGCTCGCCCACGTCGCGATCGTCTCAAGCCGATCTGGACTTTGACGTTCGATATTCTCGACGAGATATTTTGGGAGATCGGGCGTGAGTGGTTCACTCGGTGCTGGATTCATACCTAACCCACATTCTCGAAGATATTCAAATTGTGGGTTAGGAAAAGCCAGTACTCTAACCTTTGAAACTGCGAAGCAAACTCCCTGTAGAATGTGCGACGGTCAGTTACCACTGGTAGCCGGGTAGGTCGTCGGTCTCGCGCCTGATCTTGGTGGTCACTTTCGCGTTCGTAATCTTACGGTCAGCGACGAGGTTGTCCTCGGTCGTGTCTTCGGGCCGGAAACAGCCGTGTTTGAGGTAGTAGTCGGAGCATACATTATAAACAGAATTCGTGTCACGTGTAGTTCAAAAGGTATTTACCGAAGACAGATAACATCTTATACTAAAATGAGTCTTGAACAAATAGAGGCCTTCTCGTATGAGGGACAACTTGTATTCAATGGTCTTCATATGACTGATATTCTTGATGCAAATTTTGACTTTGACCATGTCATTGAGGAAGAACTGGTCGACTACAAGAATGGATCAATAGGGCAACCCGGACGTGGCTACCAGACGTTACCATTTGCTGATTATATTGCTGATGAACCTGCGATTGACCGACGGATAGAGGAACTCCTAGGAGAAATTCATGCATTTCGGTATAAGGAGGAAAAGTGGGAATACCGAGATACGGAGGTTGATGGTGTAACGGACACACATCCGACCCTTCGTGGTTATTCGACGTTCGACGGTTATTGGGCATCACCGGACTATCTATTTATAAAGTCGGACAAATCAAAAGCCGAGACGGCGCGCCAACTGCTCTCAGAGACACTTGAAGACTATCTTTCTCTTCGAGATTTCGAATTTAATCCGGACTTCTTACTTTGGGTGTTCTCAAAAGAGAAAAATAACGAAGACCTGCCAGGGAATCTTTCGGTGAACATGCTTACTGACGCTGAAATCCGTGGTAATGAACCTGATCTGTTTGGCCAACATAGTAAGGTCGATGATTCAACAGATATTACAAAATCGGCACCTGTCTTGATTGGTGTACTAAGTCAGAAAGGGCTTGTAGCTCTAGAGGGCGTATTTGGGTTGGCTGGCAGATTCGTGCGAGTTCGAATCGCTACGGATGGTCGAGTACACATCAAAGCTGACCACGCTATCCAGGGCTCACCAGATATTGAGCGAATGGCTATCGCTTTAGCTTTCCTCCGAGAATTCACTGACCTTTATCAGTACTGGATGAACCTGGACTCTGAATATCGTTACCCTCCACTCGAATTTTTCACAGACATCTATAAAGAGTGCGAACGCCAAGGTGTAGAGGTTACATTTTCGATCGACGATGTTGTTGACGAGTATCGACAAAAGGGAAGCCCAAAAGACTACAACGAATACCAGTCAGGGCTCAGTGAGTTTGAGGAGTAATTCACGAGCTCAGCCAAAATGCTATGGTATATACACTACAATACACTAGTGTGAGATACGATGGGTGTCTCTAATCTCCGTCGTGCGGACACCGCTAAATCCTCCTTAGCGGAGCGTCTTCCGGAGTTATCGACGGCACGGCTCTCACTTCAGTCTATCACCTCTCAGTCTGTCGAGCCTCTTCATGACGACTATCCGTTTTCCCAACAGTCATATCAGGGTACAATTGTGTATGACGAGCCATCTCAGTACACTCCTGGCCGAGATATTGAACTAAATTTTGAGTACCGTGACGGCTCAGAATTATTCATTCTAGAGTTACAAACCGATGTTGAGTCTGTTGATCAAATTGCCCAGCATATTGCGGACGCTATTCCACAGGGATTCACCATCTATCGTAATCTCCATGCACCTGAGGATGCACTTTGGACGTTTCTTGGTCAGGCGGACAGCATCATAGAAATTCACGTGCTGGAGGGGGGTCAAGAAGTCCCGTATCGGGAAATTGAAGGTGTCTCTCGAGAGGCCGTGATTGGCAACTATACGATCGAGAATGCAGAAGTGGGATTCGTTGTCGACGAACACCAAATTGTTGTACGCTATCAGCAAGGAGGTCTCCAGATAGAGTCCGACTGGCCAGATGGTAGAGAATATATTATCCAACTTTTCGAACGGGAAGTCCTCACTGGAAATTAACGATTGAGTATGGCTATGAGCGATCCTTCACGATGGCAATCGCTCAAACGGATTCTCCAAAAGTTCGTAGGCCATTATCGCGAGACTAACCTCGGCTATACAGCAGTCACCGTTGCGTCGATACTATTTGGAATAAATGGCTTCGTTCCCAATTTATGGCAAAAGTTCGTCTTGGGTGGGGGAGCACTCATGTGTCTCCTTCTATCGTTGGGCTATAACTACTGGTCAGGGCGACCATTCGGGACTGATGTGAATTGTACACCCACCCACCTTGTTGAGGGTGAACGGCAGCCAGATGTAATGTCCGAGCAGCGGAATATGGCCATGATTCAGGGCGAGGAATTGGTCCTCCACGGGAGTGTTCGGCTTTCGCGCTTCACTAACAGATTCAAACTAAAATTGCAGCCGTCATCTGAGATTGGTGCTGAACTGCGAACCAAACCTCGAAGCGAACACGAGTACAATCCCGTGAATAATGTACTCAGTTGTGAATCCGTTTCTGAATACGAATTCCCACTCACTATCGAGGTATTTCCTGAACGGGATGTGGCTGATGGGGGGCGATATCATAGTTTAAAACTTATCGATGGAAGCAGTGGTCGAATACTCTCTGAGTTCGATGTCATTAATGTGAATTCCTGAGGCAATAATAAGCTCCCCTCCTACCCAACGGGCACCACGCCAACCGTTTGGTAGGAATGCTAATTGGAGAGAATACACCCAACAAATTTAGAAAGACACTGTGGTAGCTGAAGCATTTCCCGCACCCATCGAAAATAGGCTCTTGATTACCGAATCCAGACCTACAATAGCGATATAGAGCGATATCACTATTCCTGCCAGAAGTAGAACAGCCCACCCCGTTCTAGCAATCTTGTCTTTTAAATTCACCCTTCTAATCCGTTTAACCGTATCGTCTAACGCGGTTTTGACCTCGTCCATATCACTTTCAGGTATGTGGTGTTTACCGCCTTTCTTTGCCCCCTTTTCTTGGATGATCTTCTTTGTCTTCAGATGATGGTCAAAGACACTGTCTCCTAATTCATGCTGTTTCCAAGGATTTTCTGGAAAACCCATTGGGTCCCCTGCTTCTAAGTCTTTTAGTGCCTCCTGATACTGGCTCTTAAGCACGTCCCGTGATGCGATTCTACTCTCATAATCTGGGACAATCCGCTTTGCAATTTCAGCCCAAACACTCATTACTCGTCCCTTCAGACAAGACCGGTAAAGATGTTTTGAGTTATACTTTATATTGCAATAAATGAAAGACCTAATTCAGCCTGACCCGCTGCACTTCTGTCCAAACACCTGAGGTGCTGAATACTCTGGCAGTGAGTAAGAGTACCTTATTAATTACTTCTCTTTCAAAACTGGGCTCTGTCTCATAAGATCGCAAACTTCGTCAGGGGAGAGTAGTACGTCTTCATCTTGATGACGAAGATAAAATCTACCATCTGCTGTTAGAGGATATCTTTTGAAGTCACTGACCACAATTGCTAAAATTGTTTCCTTTTCCAATTCCACACTAGATGTGACATACGTCCGATCCAGTTTCCTTTCAATATCCCGGTCAAGGATATCTTTTACGTCATCCTCAACATCCCCACTTTCCAGTCCAATTACTTTCCCAGTTTTATCAACCCCTATAAGTATTTGACCACCACCATTGTTTGCTAGACTGCATGCCGTTACTGCAAGATCTTCATCCTCTTCAGGTATGGCTGCATAAAATTCTGTTTTCTCACCTCTACCTGCTTCTTTTGCTAATTTGATTTCGGCTACCCCGATAGAGGCTTCCTCTTGTTCGTATATCTCTACCATTATTCTATCTCTCCCGTTTTTTCCGATATTCTTCGATAACTGGCTCTATAGCAATCTGGACCTCTACCCCCGCGTTCTCCAAATTATCAGATATTTCTTCGAAGAATTCTATGGGTGGATAACGTTTAGAATTCTCCAACTTTTGCCAATGTTCCCGAAGTTTGCATAATCCCTGTAGGAAAACTACTGAAGTGACAATACGGCCCTCTTGATTAAGCTGGTTGATGGTATTATCTGTCTTTATATGGATTCGGCCGTCCACCTCGATATCTGCAGTTATTTTTATCCCGTCTAAAGTGAAAACTCCTCCTAACATTGAGATATTTTTTCCATTCAGAATTCCTGTCAGAACGGGTGCCGACTTACCGACATCGGTTGAACCAGAGACACGATTAAAACTACCAACCCTGTCTCGATCGCCGACAACTTTGGCATCCGTTAGTAAGTCCACTCCTAGTTCAGTAGGAAGAGATTTGTTGAGTCGATAGTGATAGAAAATCCAAAGTAAGTAATCTGAATCGAATCTTATTTCCTTGTGGTGGCGGTTAATTCCTATATCCCTGAGTCGTGAATAAAAGCGGTCGACAAACCCCTGTATTTCTGATTTTGCCCCTCTGAAAAACACATATCCCCCCGATGTTAGAAATATATCACAAGTGCGTTCTTCCGGTTTGTAAAATGTAGACAAATCTCCATCAGTGTTAATTCCCTCTTCCGCTTTGAGCTCTCTCACTGTATATCTAAACCATCTGCACTCCTCATCCAGGAAACGGAAGAAATACTTCGGTAAAGGCTCATCCAGAGTCCGAGCGGGGAGAAAAATCTCCTCTATCGACTCCTGCTTTTGTGTTGGCTCAACCTCATCCTTAATCTCCATTGTGAGCTTATTGCCAAAACTGTCGAGTTCTATAGGAGATGATAGCTGATGAATTTGGTTAAAAAGCAGTAGTCCGTTGTAATCAACCATAATTGCTAATCACTTACTGACCTATTCGGACCCGACGTATTTAATCCACTGTTATTGAAAGATACAAGCCTAGTCAGTCCGAGTCTTGGTCAAACATGAATGCCTCTTGTGCACGTCGAAGCCGTGAGCGGTCTCTACTGCGTATTTGACGGACTGCGACCTCCAACCCGGATGTCTCATTGGAGGATAACAGCGCGTCCCTCTCGGCCATGCGTGCGATTGTGGTCGCAAACAACATGAACGGACACTCCTCTTGACTGTTTTAGCACAATGTGCTAAGTACCGGGAAGCGTGTACACTCTATCAAATATAATTATAGCAATACATTTAAGCCAAATACTGCAATGGGTCAGATTAGCTTATGACTTGGATTTGTGCCAGTTGCACTGCCGAGCACGAGGCGAACCATCCCCCATGCCGAGAGTGTGGTCACGACAAGTTCGCGGATCTCGACGAGTCACAGTCACCCCAGCGAATCGAGGCGGTTACCCACGTCCAGTGGGAGTGTGTCGACTGCGGGTCGAGGCACCCTCGAAATAACCCACCCTGTGAGAACTGTGGTTCGATGCAGTATCAAAAAGTGGGAGAGAGCACTTCAACCGCTGGCACCCAATCGACTGACCAGACGAACTCGACCAACCTTAACCGCCAGAACATGTTCTATCTCGGTGCCGTCCTCGGGGTCATCGGTGTCCTCATCTTCCCGTTCTTCTTCTTCCTCGTCGCAATGCCGGAGTCTATCTACAAGATGCGTGGCTCGACGATGCAAAAATACCTGCCAAAAGACGCACAAGAGAATCCTGCTGTGTCCGGATCGCTATTGATTTTCGGCTGGTTCGGCAACTTCCTCTGGTTGATTGTCGTACTGGGAGTCCTCATCGTTCTGCTGGCAGCGATCATCTAACATCGCGCTTTTGATGGTGTTTCGCCGAGCTCAGGGAGTCGGCGCTAACAGACCGCCAACCCCAGCTACTCCTGGCGCTCCACCGACTCCAAATAAAACAATCCCTCCTGCGATTTCTGGCATACCTAATAGGGCAAACAAGAGTCCTCCCACTAACGCCGGTGGGGCAGTTATTTTGAAACACATTCCGCCGAGTGTTATACCAAGTGCCGGACCCATATCATCTACTCACTGAATATGCGCATAATTATACGCAGCTTACTGAGTCGACGACGGTCTTTACTGGCACTCAATAAGAGCCTGTCGACGCCGACTCATCCAGCCATACGACCAACAGTCGACCGTAACCAGAAGCACCACCCCGACAAGATAGGGAAGCACTACTCAGTCAAAGACTTCGACATTCGCGACATTCCCCAGATTAGTGAAGATGAAGAAGGTGATGGTGCTCGCACTCTTCCAGGTGCCGAGTGTCGATGAAGAGGCGCTCGACGATGTCCTTTCTACCACTGACCCCTCGTTGGAGGAGAACAGTGCGTCTCTCTCGTCCCGCATTGGCGACCGCCGAAAGTCGCATCCCCTGCGTCACGGACTGCTCATCATCTGACTAATATGAACCGAGTCTGGAATCACCGAAAACATAACACTTAATATCTTATAATTTTCTGTCTTTGACGTGAGCTCCATCGTAATCGAGCCGGCTTTGACACTAATTTCTCTTTTAGCAATTGGGACAATCGGATGTTGTTGTTCTGGATCTCAACAACAACAACAGCAACAACAAATCGTAGTTGATGAAGGGAGCACGGAAGACGAGCCAAAGCGCGTCTGCCCAGACTGTGGGATGGAGAATCCACGCGAAGCAACATACTGTGGTGACTGTGGTTTCTCGTTCGGTAGTGAGAGTGAGTGAAATGGCAGGCAACAAAAATAGCTTCGAGAAAGAACTTGAGAGAATACAGAACGGAGAAGATACTAACGAGAATGGTCCAGCATTACACCATAAGCTCGATGATAACCAAAAATTGGCAGCGGGAGTTATCGTAGGATTTTTAGGATTTATTGTCGGCGCATTATCTTCGCCTGAAACAGCAGGATCATCGGGAGTGACAATCGCAGCAGTGGGTGTCATCGTCACTTGGATGGTTGTCGCAGAAACAGGAGTTGCGTTTCGAAGGTCAATAAGTGACGATAGTGACGGAGCTGGATCTCAGCAACAGCAACAAGTCTCTATTGGAGGAAAGAATTCGAAAAAAGGCCCTAAACGTGTTTGCGGTAACTGTGGCTGGCAAAACTCCGTGGATAATAACTACTGCCACGACTGTGGAGAAGAGCTAACTGATGGCAATTAAGAAGGTCATAGGGAAAATATTCCGATCATCGCAGGTTTTTCGAAAGTACCCACTCTGTCATTCTCGTCCCGATCGTTCGTACTGTCATAATGGCCGATATTTCGGGCTCTGTGCAAGGTGTACGCCATTATACCTGTCGGGCTTTTTTGCCCTTCTCATCCTCCAATTAGGAATTTGGTGGCCTCCTGACCAAGTAATAGGAATACTATTTGGTATAGTTCTCATTATCCCTGGGGCTCTTGACGGGGTCACTCAGATGTTCGGCAACCGAGAAAGCAATAATCGGCTAAGAACAATCACTGGAATACTAATGGGCGTCGGAGTGCCTACACTCATACACAGCGTATTTTACATAAAGGGGTGAAAATATGGGTGAAGCATTTTCCTGTGATCGATGCGTCTGTTATTTCGATGGAAAACCATATGGAATAATGAAGTTGCAAACAGAAGATGAATCGAAGGGAGCAATACTATGTGAAAACTGTTTTACTTCGATTTCGGAGGAAATAGACACTAAGAGTATCGACGGAGAGTGTAACTGACCTACCGCTGAGAGAGTCAAGGTCATCGTCTATACAGCGTGCCATGAGAAAGCGCGTACAGCGACACAGCGCTGCCTCGACGAGTAGGGAGGCCGATACCAATCACTAGGCGTGAAGAAGCCGAGAGCGGACGTCCTCCGCTCTCTGCTCTTCAATCGTCGACCTCTCGAGGGCCAGGACGATCGTGGCCTCGGTCTTATTCTATTTTCGCAGTGTCCATGCCCAACCACCATATCCCAGTAGACACACCACCCACCGACGCGAGACACACAGCGACGCCCAGAATCCGTTGTGAGCTCGGTCAGTCCTCGATGACGCACAGTACTCAACTGCTGCTCCGATCCGGCTCCGACCCACACAGTGCCCAGACACCCCACGTCGCCACCCATACGTTAGAAATAGGAAAATCGGGCCTTGTTGAAACCCTCTCCTGCTGATAGGATTGAATCGACGGTGCACAATGGAGAGCGTCTATTGATCACGCTCATCAACAACTCATCCAAGGACTGTCAGAATTAGCGTGCTGAATACAGGGCGCGAATCGGTCACTGGCCATTCGGGTCTGGTGAGGAGTCGGAGCGGTAGATACAGAGGAACTATTTCACGTTCTGTGAACCTCACAGCATGAACAGCACTTAGGTAGGTCGATACTCAAACCAGTGACAAATGGAGATTGATACTGCTGCATTAATTCGTTATGACCTCTGCCACGATTCAAAGAGCGACTTGCTCATGAGCAGCCTCCAAAGACTGTATAATGATGAGGGGACGCAATTCGGTGAGAGTGTTCTCGGCGGGCAGCAGTGGGAGCGGTATCGATTCGAGGGAGAACTACCCACCTCTGATAACGGATTTAGCACATTCGAGTCAGTGAAGACGTTCATCAGCTTCGAGACTCGGCATCTTATCGATACAGTAACAGTCGCCGAATTGAGCGAAGGACAAGTCGAGGAGATTGAAGAGGAGGAGCCGAGCAGAACTCACTATGTCATCGACGACCTTGCTGAACAGCTAACTGGAGTAGCTCAAAGAATTCCCACAGTTGCACCGACAGATTTCAACCGTCAAACGGTCCAATTCTACGTTGAACCGGCAGAATCACAGCCGGTAACAGGAGATGATGGAGAGGTATCAGAAGAGTTGTTGGCCCAATTTCTCGAGGAAAACAGAGAAGAACTGAATAAGATTCATTACGGCGTAGATCACCCACAGTCACTACTTAACGGAGAGGACTTGGTCACATCACAAGGCACAGCATTTCCTTGGGGAAAGCTAACCGTTTTCAATTTGACTTCTCCGCCGGATTCCGAGGCAGATCTCGAGCCGATATGGCTTCGACGGCTCAGACCTCTTCACGAATACCTTCGAACATATTTGTGGTTCAACCACCGTGTAAGCCTCCTCGCTGAGTTAGATCGGGAGACGCACGGCATTGAGGGGCTTATGCGGAATGGTTCGAGCGAGTCGAGTCAGTTCCAAGAGATGCTGGAAATCGAGAGCGAGTTAGACGACATTCGGGAGACGTGGACCAACCGATACACTAAGACAGTAGACGAAGTTGCGGATTTGGAGTCGAGACCCCCTCTTCGACGCCCACACAGGCAACAACTCGAGCCGGTGAAAATTGATGAGATAACACAGGGAGCTCCTGTAAACTCACACTTGGATATTTACGACCAGCAGTTGGCTACACTGAGCGAGCAAATATCGTCGGATCTTGAGCGGATCGGTTCTAAGTTGGACGAAGTTTCGAATTATATCCAAGACAAGATTAATGTCCGCGCTACGACTGCTACGCTCCGCCAGCAGCGTGCGACCAACTACCTGACCATCGTAATATTAGTGTTGACAGCGGTCACCGTCGCGATTGCAGCGGTTGAACTGTTCTGGGTTGGGTGAGGAACAATCCCGTGCTGTCCACTCAGAGCGGTGTAACCTCTTGACCATAATGAGGAATTCACACGCTTCCCTATCGGTCTGTTCAATTCATCTAGTGTGAAACAACGACCGGAGGATTGCTGATTACACCCTCTGTATCCAGCACGTCCTCGATAATATCTTCTGTATTTGGCAGGAAGTTCCCTAATCAATTCGCACCACGCATTGAGCAAAATCACCAAATCAGTTACGGGCCGTAGACTGAATAAAGAAGCCGTACTATCAACTACTTCTATGACCAAGGTTTAGTTCAATAGATTCGATTACTTATAAAATTGGCGAGCTGGAAAATTGCACAAGACGACCCAACCCTAGTATTGTCTGATACCTACACTACACCCTAGTAACTGAGAAATTTGGGTGTCAGATTGAGTTCCTCGTAGCGAGAATTCGCTGAGAACGCCAGACTGAACCATCTCTCAAAGATATATCTGTAGTCCCTACTACATTGATAATATTTTTTATCTGCGTAGGTGGTGCTGCTTTGCGCCCTGCTCATCGCCCAACTGGACGTCGATCGAGATTGGAATCACCGAAAACATAGCACTTAGCATCCTATAATGGTATGCCCCCAGGGGCTAGATATGCGTATCTTTGTTCATATTTTTCTGTAGTAATTGTAGGGCTGCTATACGGGCTTTTTTTAAGTCCGCCATTTGCTGGTTAATTATGTCTCCCATTTGATTCTTCTTTCCTTTTTTTGAAGATCTACCCGCCGATGTATTCATGTCTTTAAAATCCTCAACTTGAGACTGGAGATTAGATAGTCCCCCATAGAAGTTTATCACAGCTACTGCTTCAGAGCGTGACAGCTGCCCAATTTGATCGCTACTATTCTCATATAGGTTTTTCCGAACAAATCCTGTTGATGGGACTCCGAGAGAACTAGGGTCAAAGGTGTCAATACTTCTCATGCTTTCTATTTCAGAAATAAGTGACGCTCGAAGGTCATCAGAACTCCTTTCCCTCCTTTTGTTGTCCACTAAAATCTGCACGAGGTAATTCCCTAAGGAACCTACAATTCCGCCGATTAATCCAGAAATAAGAGTAGCAGTTTCCGTTGTGATATTGGGAATCACCATAATGGAAAGAATGGTTCAAAAGACAAATGTTTTTTCACCTACTACATATGAGCGGAAACCGATAAATGAGAAGGGTCGATTAGACGGTGGTCAACATTTTCTCTGACAAGAAAAGAGTTCCCAGATCGGGAGTCTCGGCATAAAGAGAATCGTTAGTGGCTCACACCCGCGTTAGAAGGGATTTGATATAGTTGGGGCACATTCGACCAAGTAAGGCCAAGAAATACCGTGAATATGGGTGCTCACCGGGAAAGTGATAGCACTAGGACGCCCATGACGTTGGGCGTCATGTCAGCTCTGCGGATATGGCTGCCGGGCTTAAGACCCGCTCGTGTAGACGTCCATGGGTTCGAATCCCATCCCTCGCATACGACCTTTTTATTGCGAGCGGTCGCAGTGCGGCCGCTCGATAAAAACGTCGATGAAAATCACATCGTCACCCCCTACGGAGGCCACAAAGCGCCCTCCTCCGAGGGTTCCTTGGCCCGCTCGCTTCGCTCGCGGTGAAAAACTTCGACCCCACGAGTGTAGTCGAGCGCGACACGTAGTGAACATGGAGAACTCCCAATCTCTTCTCTCCCGAGTTCCAGCGTTTTCAGGCCCGGCTACTCCGACGTCACCGACTAGTTCGTGTCAAGAGGAGTTGATAACCGATTAGACCGCAGACACGCGGACGAAGTACCACTGACCGTCGTATTTCACGTATTCGATTCGGTCCTTGTCGTTGAACACGAACACGTCCTGTTGAACGTTACACGAGCAGTTGTGCGCCTTTCGGAAAACGACTCGTTGGTCTTCGTCGAGGTCCGAGAAGTTCGCCCGCTTGCTCTCGTTGACTTTCATCGCGGTCGAGTCTTCGGCCTGGCTGACCGAGAGTAAGTTGTCCCCCGTCTCTGGTTCGTCGCTCGTCGTCGCTGTCGCAGTCGTTTCGGTCGTGGTCGATGCAGTCGTAGAAGCCGTCGTGGTCGTTCCGCTCTGGCTACCTGCGCATCCCGCGAGTACCACACTACTGAGAACCAGAACGAACAGGAGGCCGATTCGAAGTCGCATGGCTCGGAAATATGTCGAGTATTACGAGTTCTTTGTGGGGATATAGCCGTTGACCACAGACCGTCTCAGCACAGCCCAGTCCACCCAAACATTTTTGCCTGCCGTAACTCAGTCAAATATATGCTCGTCAACAGGTCAGCGACGAAACTGAGTACCGTAATCGGGGCACTTGCCACACTGGGGGCCGTCGTCGGATTTTCCGCGTTGCGGTTCGACTCTACATCGACCGTTCCGCTCTTCGAGACGTGGAGTAGCTTCGCCGTCTGGACGACTATCTTCTCGACGCTAATCGCTCCGAATCTGCTGGCCGCGATCGGCGCGTTCTACCTCACCACCACCGACGAACGGCCGGTCAGTGCAGTCGTCGCAGGGTTCGCCCTCGGCGGACTGCTGTTCGGTGCTGGAATCGTCGGTGCCCACTGGGTCGTGACTCGGCCCTCGTTTGGAATCGTCCGTGAGTTCGCGTGGTATCCCGTCGTCTTCGTCGGCGTCGCCGCGCTCGGGGCACTCGGTGGAGATATCGTCGGGTCTCGACTACGGCAATCTCCACAGTAGCAAGAGTCCTGTTCTGACTTCACCACCCCATCTCGCAGTCGAAACCCACATTCCGCCCTGTCCCCTACCACCCCGCTAATGACCGACGAGGAAGTCGAGCGCGCGTTCCGCCAGCATCCTAACTTCGAGACGCGAGACGGAGCAGAGTTCGAGTCCACTTCGACGCCCTTCGAGAACACCACCATCGCGGATGAAAACTCCGGGTACAACGTCGAGGTCAGAGCACCGATGCTCGACGCAGTGGTCGAAGGCGAAGAGGTCGCGGACGTGGTCGAAACCGGATGGTTCGAGACGCTGGAGTTGCGTCTCGAAGACACCCACACAGTCGCGCAGAGCGACGACGCGACCCCACCAGAAATCGCGCGAATTGGCAACGAAGTCGTCGTCTCCGTGGAGTTCGAGCAGTCGAATCCCGAGGTGGCCGCGGACGACGCGCTAGCCATCGTAGAGTATATCGAGGGGACGTGGGTGCAGGGCATCATCCCCGGCTACGAGTATGGAGAACCGGCCTCGGAACTGGTCGAGCAGGCGACGCAGAACTACGACGACGGTGGCTCGGGCCAGAAATCGGGTGGTGCAGGTGGGCCGTCGGGAAGCCCACCGATGTAGAAAATCTGTTCGGTACTCAGTCCATCGCGATGTACGTCTGCGTGTCCTCGACGCCCTGAATGCCCTGAATGCCGTCGGCCGCGATGTCCTTCACCTCCGCCGGGGACTCGACGCGGAGTTTGGCGATGATGTCTACGTCGCCAGCGACGATGTGGGCGTCGTCCACGCCGTCGATGTCGAGGATTGCATTCTTGAGTCGGTCCGCCTCGCCCGTGTTCGCCTTGACCATGACGTATGCTGTGACCATTGTCAGTTGCCTCCAGAGAGTGCTTCTGCAGTGGCGCGACCGCTCTCGCCGACGAGAATCTGGCGCACGTCTTCTAACACTTTGAAGTCCGCGAGGACGGCGAGTCTGTCGCCAGTCTCCAAGGAGTCGTCCGGGAGTGGGATGTCCATCGCCCTGTCTTTCTTCCCGAACGCGAGTATTCGGGCGTTCGCCGGGAGCGACAGTTCGCTGATGGAGTAGCCCTTCACTGGCGAGTCGTCGGTAATCGTCAGTTCCACGACTTGCAAGCTCTGAGCGATGTCGGCGATGGCGCGGATATTGCCACCGAGCAGGGCGTTCTTCGCGCCGATGGCTCCTAGTCGCTCGGGGTAGACCACTTCGTCCACGTCGCTGGCGAACTTTCGGTAGATGTCTTCGCGGTAGTCCTCGTCGATTCGCAGGACCGTCCGACAGCCGTAGTGCCTGCCGACCATGCAGGCCGCGAAGTTGGTGTTCAAATCGCCAGTGAGCGCCCCGACTGCGTCGGCCGATTCGAGGTCCGCTTGCGTCAACGTCGCCTCAAGCGACCCGTCGCCTTCGATGACTTCGAAGTCGTCGTTGCGGGCGCGCTCGGCCTTGTTGGCATCGCGCTCGATGATGGTCACATCGTGTCCTTCCTCCCGAAGGACACGTGCGGTCCGCAACCCGACGCGACCTGCACCAATGATAACGAATCGCATGGTACTCCTTACGCCCGACTGGTTGAATAACTTTTCTCCACCCCAAAGGCTTTTCTCGCGTGGTAGTGAATGCCACGGTGATGGTTCACGCGTTTATCATGGTGAAGACTGCCGCCGGACGTTCCGAAGAACTCATCGAGTCCGTCCGCGAACTCGACGGCATCTCTGAAGCCCACGTCGTCGCTGGCGACTTCGACATCATCGTGGAAGCAGACGCCGGAGAGGTGTACGACGTACTTCACGCCGCCTCCTCGGACATCTCCGGCATGGACGGTGTGGCCGACACCAAGACGTACATGGCGTTAGACTGACTCACTGCTCTCGATTGACTGTTGGCGAGTGTGCCCTCCGCTCGTTTGCTGGAAATCGCTCGAACCGCTACCGTTGCCAGTAGACGAAGGCGACAGAACCGCCGACGAGAAGCATTCCCCCGAGCAACAGCGGAACGACGGTCTCCGCGAAGTTCCCGCTCAACTGACCTGTACTCGAAGTGCTAGCGAGGAGAACGATTCCCGCGACCAGCAGCACCCACCCAGCGACGTCTTTTTGCACGTCTTGATTCGACATGCGACTACCAATATATCAGGAGATGGTAAATCTAGGGGAGCACTGAAAAGCGTCCTACAGAACCGACGGCGTTCGTCTGAAACTGGTGACGACGTCCGTCTAGTGGTCCACTTCTTGCACGTCGTGGCCTTTGAGGAACGAGTCCAGCCAGTCGCGTTGGTCGCGCAGACGCGGCGGCAGGTCCGCGTACACTCTGTCGAACACGTCGTGAGGGTCTGCTTCTTCGACCGATTCGGCACGCTCGACGGCTTCGTCTAGCTCCGCGTCTGCTTCGGCTTCGACTTCCGCGACGAACTCGTCGTCCAAGACGCCCTGCTCTCGCAGGTAGGCTTCGTAGCGTTCGAGCGGGTCGGCAGTCCGCCAATCGGGCAGTTCGTTTCTGGTCTCCTCGTACTCGCTCGGGTCGTCACTGGTCGTGTGGGCACCCTGTCGGTAAGTCAGACTCTCGACCAGCACAGGGTCGCCGTCGCGTGCGCTCTCCAAGGCTTCGGAAACCGTCTCTCGAACTGCCAGCGGGTCGTTGCCGTCCACCTGTACGCCCTCGAAGCCGTAGGCTTCTGCCTTCTGTGCGATACTGTCGGCGGCCGTCTGTTTGTGTCGCGGCAGACTGATGGCCCACTCGTTGTTCTCGCAGAAGAAGACGACCGGCGCGTCGAAGACGCCCGCGAAGTTCAGTCCTTCGTGGAAGTCGCCCTCGCTGGTCGCGCCGTCACCGAAATAGCAGAGTGCGGCCCCGTCGGCGGCGTCTCCCTCTCCGTCTCCTTTCACGTCGCGCTCGTAGTTCATCGCCATCCCCGCGCCAGCGGCGTGGGGAATCTGAGTCGCAATCGGAACCGCTTGAGGGAAGTTCGGCACGTCGTGGTCGGAGGCGTACTCCGGGCGACCGCGACGGAACAGCAAGATGTCGCTTATCGGCACGTCCCGAGCCACCTGCATCGCGTTCGAGCGGTAGGTCGGGAAGAGCCAGTCCTCGTCCGCCAGTGCGGCGGCCGCACCCACCTGCGAGCCTTCCTGTCCCTTGTACGGCGGCCAACTGCTCATCCACCCGCGACGCTGGAGCGCCAGCGCCCGCTCGTCAAACGCTCGCGCTCGGACCACGTCACGGTACACGTCTCGCGCGTCCTCGGCTGAAAACGGCGTCTCGGAGAGGTCGCGCTCGCCGATGATGCGGTTCATGCGCGGGGAGTATTTTGGCGTCTCGCTTAGTGGTTCCGGAAACGCTTGCGAGCGGACCGCGACGACTCCTCGAAGTTGGCGACGGCGGCTTGACTAGAGCGGCCACAACTACTTGTCGGATGCTAGCGTACCGAATCTATGAGCGTCATCGCGGAGTTGTCAGTTCCCGTCGGTGACTTCCCACTCGGCCGAGCCCTGTCGGCGACGCCCGACATGCAGGTCGAACTCGAACGCGTCGTTCCGACCGGAGACAACGCACTGCCGTTCTTCTGGGTGTGGGGCGACGACGTCGAAACGTTCGTCTCGGCATTAAACGACCAGCGTGGTATCGAGGAAGTGACTGTCCTCGACCAGTTCGAAGACGGCGCGCTGGTCCGTGCGGTGTGGACCGAACAGCCGAGTCTCGTCGTCGGCGTCCTCGAATCGAAAGCGACGCTACTCGAAGTGCGAAGCCAAGAGAGCATCTGGCTCCTTCGAATCCGCTCCCCGGACCGCGCGGGCGTCGCCACGCTCCAACAGTACTGCGTGGACAACGACATCGACTTGCGACTGAACTGGATTCACACCCTCGAAGCCGTCGAGGCGGGAGCGCGGTACGGCCTGACCGACAGTCAGCGCGAGACTATCGTGGCCGCCTACGAGTCGGGGTACTTCGACGAGCCGCGAGACGTGACCCTCGAAGACCTCTCCGAGGAGTTCGACATCTCCTCGCGGGCCGTCTCGAAACGACTCCGACGTGGTCTCCGGAATCTCGTGGAATCGACGCTCTTCGTCGAGCGGTGACGACTACTTAAATCCGTTCAGTGGCGAACCAGCGAACGTAGGCCCGTCGCTGACCAAACAGTGGAGGTGGGACTCTCATCGAAGACCCAACTAGTGGCGAATATCGAGCACGTATGATTGGAACAGATTCAGAGGCCAGTGACTGTGGGATGGAACTAACGTACGAAGTAGACCCCTCGGAACGGGTGAGTTCGGGCGTCGTGGCGGCTGTGGCGGCGGCCTCGAACGCAGATCCGTTACAGATAGAACCGCTCGCGAAACAGATCGACCCGGAAGCACTCGACGCTCTCTTCGCCGACCAGCACGACGGCACGAAGCGAATGGGTGGCACCGTCTCGTTCCCCTTCTCGGGCTACGAAGTCACTGTCACAGGTGACGGCGTCGTTACCGTCCTCGGCCCAGACGAGTAGCGTACGGCCGCTTCCCCAACGGTTAACGCCTCTCCCCCGAACCGTTTCGATATGACAGCGGCGGCAGACCTCATCTTCACCGACGCGGCAGTCCACACGTTAGCCGACACCACAGAAGACGGGACAACGACAGCCAACGGCACGACAGCCGACGGCGAACCAACCGCAGAAGCGGTCGCGGTCCGAGACGGCGAAATCGTCCGTATCGACAGCGACGACGAAATTCGGTTCCTCGAAGGCGTCGAGACAGAAGTCGTCAGTCTCGACGGACGCGTTCTCTTACCGGGGTTCATCGACGCGCACACCCATCTCCAGCACCTCGGTCGCTCGCTCGTCTACGCAGACCTCTCCGCGGCGGACTCGCCGGGCGACTGCGTCGAACTGCTCGCAGAAAACAGACAGACAGAATCCGACTGGATTCTCGGCTTCAGCTACGACGAGAGTACGTGGACCGAGTCGCGGTATCTCACCCGCGAAGACTTAGACCAGGTGAGCGAGGACCGACCCGTCGCGGCGTTCCGAGAGGACATGCACATCGCGGCGGTCAACTCCGCCGCCTTGGAGCGACACGAAGACGAGATGCCCGCGGCGGACGTGAAACGCGAGCAGAACGAACCCACGGGCGTCATCGTCGAGGAAGCCGTGGACGTCATCTACGAAGCAATCGAACCGGGCCGAGCAGAGATGCGGAAACTCCTCGCTGCTGCCCAAGAAAACGCCCACAGCAAGGGCGTCACCGCCGTCCACGACATGGTTCGGGACTCGCGCGCTCCCGAGGTGTACCGCCAGATGGAACTATCGGGCGACCTCGCGCTCCGGGTGCGACTGAACTACTGGACCGACCACCTCGACGCCCTCGTCGAAACCGGCCTCGTCACCAACCACGGGAGCGAATTCGTGGAGGTCGGCGCAATCAAGAGCTTTACCGACGGGAGTCTCGGCGGTCGCACCGCGAAGCTATCGGAACCGTACGCCGACGCGGACGGTGAAACCGGCCAGTGGGTCGTCTCGCCGGACGAATTGGAGGAGTTCGTCCAGAGAGCCGACGAGGCTGGCCTCCAGTTTACGGCCCACGCTATCGGCGACGAAGCAGTCGATGCGGTCCTCTCGGCCTACGAGAAAACTGAGAATCCCGGAGAAGCCCGCCACCGCGTGGAACACGCGGAACTGACCGACGACGAGTCAGTCGAACGATTCGCAGAGAGCGGCGTGATTGCGTCGGTACAGCCGAACTTCCTGAAGTGGGCGCGCGAAGACGGACTGTACGAGGACCGACTCGGCACCGAACGCCGTGAGAACTCCAACCGCTTCGCGGACCTGCTGAACGCTGGCGCGCACCTCGCGTTCGGGAGCGACTGCATGCCGCTGGACCCTCTGTTCGGAATTCATCAAGCAGTCAACGCGCCTGCGGAGCCACAGCGACTCTCGGTGACTCAGGCCCTGCGAGCGTACACCGAAGGAGCCGCGTACGCCGGATTCGCCGAAGAACGACTCGGCACTATCGAGGTAGGCAAGAAAGCAGACTTCGTCGCCTTGGAGCGGTCGCCGTGGAACCATCCGGAAGACATCCAGAACATCGACGTTGCGATGACGGTGGTCGATGGCGAAGTCGTCTACGACGGCCGCGAGAACTGATTAGTCGTCCTCGTCGTCGTCTGCTTCGTCATCGTCGTCTTCCTCCGTTTCGTCGTCCCCGTCGTGCTTGTCCTTCTTTTCTTTCTTGTCGTGACCCTTCGCTTTCCCCGGTGGGTCGTTCTTCTCTTCTTCGTCGTCTTCCTCGGCCTGCTCGTTCTCAGTCTGTTCGTCGTCTTCGGCGTCGCTCTCCGGCGAGTCCGTCGGAGCATCGTCAGAAACCGCTGTCGTCGTCGTTTCCGCGCGCTCGGTCGTGGTCCCCGCGGCCCCCGCGCCCCTATTGTCGGCCGCTGTACCGTTTGCCTCGCTCACGGCGTTCGTCTGCGACTGACTACTCGGCGCGTGCGGTGCGAGTACCGCCACGCCGACGCCGGTCAGGAGGAATACGACTCCCGCCGCGGCGAGCAGTCGCTGAAAACGTTCCATGCCGCCCTGTCCAACCTCCGGCCTCTTTCCTACTCGGCGAATAACGAGACGTGTTCGTAGAAGTCAACGTTTATTGCGGGCGTAACCAGCAGATTCGAGAGTTCGAGACGCGACTCCGACGAACAATTTTACTATTTTCGTTGTAATGGAGCCGGTGGGAATGCACAGCCTGTGTATGAAGAGAAAACATTTTCAATAGAGACCCGTGTTAGCTAGATTACTCAGTGGTGTCTAACCGTGCCGGAAATGAAATCAGCAGGCTTCGAGACGGACCTCAGCCTCTTCAAGTACGACAATCTAGAGCAGTTGCCCGAAGCGTATCGGGGACTGAGCGAAGACGAGCGAACAGACCGAATCGAGGCCGCGAAAGCGGAGTTGGGCGACGACCTCGTCGTCTTAGGCCACAACTACCAGCGGAGAGAAATCGTCGAACACGCCGACTTCGTGGGCGACTCGTATCAGTTGAGCGTCGAGGCGGCCGAAGCGGACGCTCAGTACGTCGTCTTCTGCGGCGTGACGTTCATGGCCGAGTCGGCCGACATCATCACCGACGACGACCAGACGGTCGTTCTCCCCTCGATGGAGGCGTCCTGTCCGATGGCCGGGATGGCCGAAGCACTCCAAGTTGACGCCGCGTGGGAGGAGATTACGAACGCGGCCCCCGACGCCGACATCATCCCCATCACCTACATGAACTCCTACGCCGACCTGAAGGCGTTCTGCTCCCAGCAGGGCGGCGCGGTCTGTACCTCTTCGAACGCCCACGACGTGTTTAAGTGGGCCTTCGAACAAGGCGACAAGGTACTGTTCCTCCCCGACAAGCACCTCGGCGAGAACACCGCTTACCGACTCGGGATGGAGGATGAGATGGCTTCGTGGGATCCGTGGGACCCCGAAGGCAAGGATGCCGACGAAGTGGCCGACTCCGACATCATCCTCTGGGACGGCTACTGTCAGGTCCACGAACGCTTCCGCACTGACCATGTCGCGGCGATTCGAGACGAGTACCCCGACGCGAACGTCGTCGTCCACCCCGAATGTCGCCGCGAAGTCGTGGAAGCCGCGGACATCGCGGGAAGCACGGCGACCATCTGCGAGACCATCGAAAATGCCGACCCCGGCGACACGTGGGCCATCGGAACGGAAATCCACCTCACGAACCACCTCCAGCGGTGGCACCCCGAAGTGAACGTCCTGCCACTCTGTGGTGACGCGTGTATGGACTGCAACGCGATGCGACAGGTGGATCCGAACTACCTGACGTGGGTGCTAGAGGAACTGGTCGCGGGCCGCGAGCAGAACGTGATTTCGGTCGCGCCCAAGGAAGCAGAGCTAGCCAACGTTGCGCTCGAACGAATGTTGGAGATTTAGACGACGATGACGACAAATCAAACCACCGCAGACGTACTCGTCGTCGGCAGTGGAATCGCTGGTTGTGCGGCCGCGCTCGGTGCGGCCCGCGAGGGTGCGGAAGTACTCGTCGTCACCAAGGCCACGCGCCCCGAAGAGACCACCTCTCACTGGGCGCAGGGTGGCATCGCCACGACGCGGAGTGACCCCGACGCCTTCGAGCAGGACGTACTCGACGCGAGCGACGGCACTGCTAACCCTGAGGCCGTGTCTGTTCTCGTCGAAAACGCCCGCGAAGCCGTAGACGACGTTATCGTGGACACGCTCGGGGTCGAGTTCGACCGCGACGGCGACCACTTCGACTACGGCCGGGAGGCCGCCCACTCCGAGAGTCGAATCCTGCACGTGGACGCCAGTACTGGCAGACACGTCCTCGGGCCGTTCCTCTCGCACTTGGACGACCACGAACAAGTGACGGTCAGAACGGACACCGCCGCGCTGGACCTGATTACCCACGAGGGCCGGGTTCACGGCGCGATGGTCGATTGTGGAGACGAGAGCGAGAACGGGTCGGACAACCAATTCGAGCCAGTCTTCGCAGGCACCACCGTCCTCGCCACGGGCGGCATCGGCGCGCTGTACGGCACCTCTACGAACCCGGAGACGGCGACCGGCGACGGCGTTGCGATGGCTGCCCTCGCGGGCGCCGACGTAGACGACATGGCCTACGTGCAGTTCCACCCGACCGCGTACGCTGGTGAAAATCCTTTCCTGCTCAGCGAGGCAGTTCGGGGGGAAGGCGCGCTCCTGCGCAACGCGGACGGCGAACGGTTCATGCCCGACTACCATCCGGACGCCGAACTCGCGCCACGCGACGTGGTCGCCCGTGCGGTCGCCGACGAACGCGAGGCGACTGGCAAAGTCCTGCTGGACGTGAGTCCCATCGACTTCGAATCGGAGTTCCCGGACCTCGCGTCGGAGTGCGAACAGCGCGGCGTCGAGTGGGACGAGGGAATTCCAGTCGAACCCAGCGAACACTTCCTCTGTGGCGGCCTCGCGGTGGACGACGAAGGGCAGACGAGCCTCGACCGACTCTTCGCGGTCGGCGAGTGCGCTTGCACTGGTGTCCACGGCGCGAACCGTCTGGCGAGTACGAGTCTGCTTGAAGGACTCGTCTGGGGACTTCGCGCAGGCGAATCTGCGAGCGGCTACAACCCCGAAGTCGTGGAGGCTCCGGACCTGCGGGACAGCGACCCCGACCTTCCGTCCGGGTTCGCCAGCGAGAAGTTCGTCCGACTCCGCCGCGTGATGGACGAGCAGGTCGGCATCCGACGAACGCCCGACGGCCTTCAACGAGCGGCCGCGGTCCTCCGGCGACTCAAGGGCGAGGTGGACGCCTACGCCCGTACTCGAACCGCGCGAGACCTCTACGAACTGCGGAACGCGACGGTCGTGTCCCTGCTGGTCGTGCGCGACGCAATCGAAGCAGAACCGGTCGGCTGTCACGCGCTCGCAGGAGACCCCGACGAAACCGACGCCCCGAACGAAACCGACGGCACCGAGACGGAGGTCCCCAATGCCAGTGACTAATGGCCAAGTCGAGCAGTGGCTGGCCGAGGACGTGGGCCATCGCGACGTGACTAACCACGTTCCGGGGTGGACGACGGGGCGACTCGTCGCCAAGGAGTCGGGCGTCGTCGCGGGACTCGACGCCGCGAAAGCTGTCTTCGACTATCTGGACGTTTCGACCGGCGATACCCCCGTAGAGGGAGGAGACCGGGTCTCCACTGGCGAGACCATTCTGGAAGTGAACGGCCCTGCGGAGTCGGTTCTCAGGGGCGAGCGCGTCGCAGTCAACGTCGCGGCGCACGCCTCTGGCGTAGCGACAGAAACCCGGAGAGCGGTCGCGGCGGCCCACGAGGTAGACGACTCGGTCGCGGTCGCGGGCACCCGAAAGACGACACCCGGCCTGCGCGGCGTCGAGAAGCGTGCAGTTGCCGCTGGTGGCGGGGACACCCACCGACTCAATCTCTCCGGCATGGTCATGGTCAAGGACAACCACGTCGCCGAGATGGGACTGGAGGGCGCCATCGAACACTTCCGCGAGCGCAAGTCCTTCGCCACGAAACTGGAGGTCGAAGTCGAGGCGCCAGAGGACGGCGCTCGGGCGGCAGACGCCGGAGCGGACATCGTGCTGTTCGACAACCTCTCGCCGGAGGAAGTGCAATCTGGCGTCGAGTCGCTCCCCGACGACGTACTGGCAGAAGCCAGTGGCGGGATTACGGTCGGTGACGTGCCGGACTACGCCGCAACTGGCGTGGACGTGATTTCGATGGGATCGCTGACGCACTCGGCTCCGAGTCTGGACCTGTCGTTCAGAACTGGCGAGTGAGTTTTTGGGCGAATTTTGGTTTCAAAGATAACGGCGCGCGTCGGCGTGACTTCGTGTCACGCCAAATGCCGCGCGAGGGACGAGTGAGCGTCAGCGAACGAGTCGGTTGGGGAGGGTGTGGCTGGTGCGGTGCTGTGCGGGGCGGTTTCTCATCGGTTTCGGGAGTAACTAGCGTCACTGCGTTCAGGGAGGCTCAGATGTGACTCGTGCGACTACGGAACGTATTGGAAACAGCAAACTTCACTGCATTCGTCGTTGCTCCGATGCAATCGAAACAACGGATACTTCTTCTTCGAAAGCCCTCGTCCGCTCGCGGGTCGCTCAGTGACATATCCGAGTCTCTCCGCACGGCCCGACTCGGATAGGGGTCACTGAGACGACTACATAAACGCGAGCGGACGACCCCTTTCAGTCCACCCTGTGTTTGTTCAGCCTGGCGTCTCCTGTTGTATGCTCCGTCACCGCTACGCTGTTTCCTGGCTCCCCTGACCTACAAGCCAAAGAGTAGTTATCACGCCCGCTCCACATCCCATCCATGAAAGCGGCGCTCATCGTGCTCGACGGTTGGGGGCTAGGAAGCGAAGACGGCCGGCGGAACGCAATCGAAGCGGCCGAGACGCCGAACTTCGACCGGCTCGCCGAAGTGGGTGCGTACGGCACCCTAGATGTGACTGGCCGCCGAGTCGGTCTGCCAGAGGGACAGATGGGCAACAGCGAAGTCGGCCACCTCAACATCGGCGCGGGCAGAGTCGTCAAACAAGAGTACACTCGAATCGAGGACGCCATCGAAGCGGGCGAACTCGGCGACAACGAGGCCATCGCGTCGGCGTTCGACTACGCGGACGAAAACGACGGCAAGGTCCACTTCATGGGTCTCGTGAGCGAAGGCGGCGTCCACTCCGACCAGCGACACCTGTATGCACTCATCGAACTCGCGGCCAAGCAAGGAATCGAAGCCGTCACCCACGCCTTCACCGACGGCCGGGATACCCCGCCGGAGAGCGGCGCGGACTTCCTCGCGGACCTTCAAGCCGTCATCGACGAGCAGGGAACCGGCGACGTGGCGACCGTCTCGGGCCGCTACTACGCGATGGACCGCGACCAGAACTGGGAGCGGACGAAGCGCGCCTACGACGCCATCGTGAACCGCCAAGCAGAGTGGGAAGCCGACTCGGCAGTCGAAGCCGTCCAATCGTCCTACGAGCGGGGCGACACGGACGAGTTCGTAGAGCCGACCCTCGTCTCTGGTGGCCCCACTCTGGAAGATGGTGACTCCGTCGTCTTCTTCAACTTCCGGTCGGACCGCGCGCGCCAGTTGACCAGGATGCTGGTCGACATCGACCCCGTCTGGGAGTTCGACACGAATCCACCCGAAATCGAACTCACCACGATGACCGAGTACGACCAAGAGTTCGACCTCCCAGTCGCCTTTCCACCACACCAACCGGAAGACACCTTAGGAGAAGTAGTCTCAGAGGCAGGCCTCAGACAGCTCAGACTCGCCGAATCGGAGAAGTACGCCCACGTCACGTACTTCTTGAACGGCGGCCGCGAGGTCGAGTTCGACGGCGAGCGCCGAGAGATAATCGAGAGTCCGGACGTGCCGACGTACGACCAGCAACCAGAGATGAGCGCCGCAGAAGTCACGGACACCGCCATCTCTGTCGTCGAGTCCAACGACCCGGACCTGCTCGTGCTGAACTACGCGAACCCGGACATGGTGGGCCACACCGGCGATTTCGACGCCGCCGTCGAGGCAGTCGAAGCCGTAGACGAACAACTCGGGCGACTCGTGGAAGTCCTCTCGGCACACGGCGCGCACGTGTTCGTCACCGCCGACCACGGCAACGCCGACGACATGGGAACTCCAGAGAATCCACACACTGCTCACACCTACAACCCGGTTCCGCTGGTCTACCTCTCGCCGAAGGGCGACAGCGGAGGCAAGCACGTCCGGAGCGGCGGGTCACTCTGTGACCTCGCACCGAGCATTCTGGCCGTGATGGGTATCGACCAGCCAACGGCGATGACCGGCCAGAATCTGCTGGAGTAACGTTCCACAAGACCTATACTCGTATTCTGTCGAGAATGTAGCCGTGACGAGGAGTTCGAGCGACAGTAGCGACACGCCCACCGCGAGCGAGCGCCTCCGAAGCGCGCTCGCTCGTCGATTCGGCATCGACACGCGCGCGCTCGCCGCCTACCGAATCGCGCTCGGACTCCTCCTGATTATCGACCTGCTCCTCCGTTCGCGGGACCTGCGCGCCCACTACACCGACTTCGGGGTCCTGCCGCGAACCGCGCTCAGCCAACACTTGCAGAACCTCTCGGTTCACGCAATTTCGGGCGAGGCGTGGGTACAGGCGCTCCTCTTCGTTCTCGCGGGCCTCGTCGCGGCCGCGCTGACAGTCGGCTACCGGACGAGACTCGCCACACTCGTCTCGGCGCTCCTGCTCGTCTCGCTCCACGCTCGCAATCCGCTCGTGCTGAACGGTGGCGACCTCCTCCTCCGGCGACTCCTCTTCTGGAGTATCCTCCTGCCGCTCGGCGAGCGATGGTCGGTGGACGCGCTCCGAGCGGTCGAGGACGGTGACGACGAACCCAGAGCGCGAGTGTCGAACGCGGCGACCGCAATCCTCCTCTTGCAGGTGCTGGCGGTCTACGCGACCAACGCCGTCGTCAAACTCCGCGGCGACCTCTGGGTGAACGGCGAGGCAATTCGGTACGTGTTCAGCCTCGGCCAGTTTACGGTGTTCCTCGGCGACTATCTGGCGAACTATCCGCAACTGCTCGAACTGTTCGACCGCATCTGGCTCGGGTTGCTCGTCTCGTCGTTCCTCCTGATTGCGCTGACGGGATGGGCACGGGCAGCGTACGCCTCGCTGTTCGTCGGGATGCACTTCGGCATGCTCCTCACAATGCGACTGGGTCTCTTCCCACTGATTTCGATTGCGAGCATCCTTCCCTTCATGCCGCCCGTCTTCTGGGACGCGCTGGAGTCGCACGCACCGGATGGTCTCCGGCGGCGACTCGCGGCAGGCCGCGACAGACTCAACGGGATGCTTCCCGACCTGCGAGGACGAGGGCCGAACGTTCCACCCGCTCTCTGGCAGTGGAAAGGGCGTTTCGCGTCGGTCGTCACGACCGGCTTGCTGGTGGGACTCCTTCTCTGGAACTCGGTTGCGCTCGGATACGTGGACGCCCCCGGCGGCGAGGACGCGGTGGTCAATCCAGTCGAGCATCGCTGGGACATGTTCGCGCCCAGTCCGCCCCGGACCGACGGTTGGTACGTCGTCCCCGGCCAACTCGAATCGGGCGAGCGAGTCGATGCCTTCGACCGCGAACCCGTTTCGTGGGACCAACCTGACGACATCTCAGCGGAGTACCCCAACGCCCGCTGGCGAAAGTACTTGACGAACCTCCGGTGGCGCGACTCCCAACAGCACGACCGCTTCGCTGGCTATCTCTGTCGGCGCTGGAACAGCAACCACGACGACGACCTCGAATCGGTGACGGTGTACTTCATGGCACAACCGACGCGTCTGGACGGGCCGGAACCAATTCGCAAGGAGAAGTTAGGAAACTGGTCGTGTTGAGTGGGAAGTGAATAAAAACCCGCTTAGGCGTCCTGCTCGGCGACTTCCTCTCGCAAAGTCAGCATCTCCGCGACGCGCTCGGCGTGGGCGTTGTGTTGGTGAATCGACTCGTCGTTGCTCTGTTTCATCGTCACGACTGCGTCGTCCGGCAGGTCCGGGAACTCGGTGACGACGCCCTCGGCCATGTCGCGCACGCAGTCTTCGACGAACTTCGCGTTCGCGTGCGCCTCGAAGGTCATGTGGTCCTCGTCGGGGCGCTTGGCGAGGTTGTAGATGCGCGCGCTCATCGAGTCGCGGGCGACTTCGATGAGGTCTCGCAAATCGACTTCCGGCGCGCCCTTGCTCTCGACGGTAAGGGTGGCGTGGCCGCGCTGGGAGTGGCCCGCCTGCGGAACTTCCCGCAGGAATTCCGAGACTTCGGCGTCGCCGACGCCTAACTCTTCCAGTTTGTCGCGGGCCGTCTGGCTCATCATGCCCTGCGAGCAGGGACAGACCGTCATGCCCGTAACTTTCACGCCCAACTCCTCGCGGGTGCCATCGTCGGTGGCCGTCGCCCCTGCGACGATGTCTACGGTCGCCTGCGTCGGGCGCTCGCTCTCGGGCGTCTCGTCTTTCAGCATGTACTCCGCTTCCATGCTGACCTCCGCCTTAGAGGTGTACTCGTGTTTCTCCAGCAGTCGCTCGGCAACCTCGCCACACACGTCCTCGACGCGGTAGGTCGGTTCCGACACTGCGTCTTCCAGCGTCTCGTCTACGACCTCCATGTTTCGGCTCATGTCCGCGCCCTTGCGCCAACTCGGGAGGTCTACTAGCACGTCGAACTCCGCGGTCAACACGATAGGTCGCTTCTCAGGTCGTGCGATTTCGACCAGTTTCGTCACGCCGGTCACACCGACGCGATTCAGGCCCACCGTCACGTCGGGTTCGGAAGCCTGTACGTCCGGCAGTTGTCCATCCATTATCGGTTCGTAGCAAGTCCGCAGGATTAGTGCCTTCGGTTTCGGCAACGACGGCGACGCTCAGTCGAGGTCTGTCGCTCGTCAATCCAGTTTTCCGAGCGCTTGGAAGAAGTCGCTCGACGGCTCTGCGACACGCGCGGGGTCGTCGGTCGGTTCGACGGTGACGGTCTCTGGCGTCTCGAATCGCTCGCGGGTGCTGTCGGCGCTGACGAAGCCGTGGTCCGCGCCCTCGGCCCGAATCTCGACGGTGCTGTCTGCGGAGACGACCAGCGGCGGCATCGACTCGGCCGCACACATCTCCGTCACGACGAACGTGTCGGTTTCGGGGTGTACCAGTGGCCCGCCCTCGCTGAGATTGTAGGCGGTGCTCCCGGTCGGCGTCGAGACGAGGACGCCGTCGGCGTGCCCGTCGGCGTAGCAGTGACCGTCCACGAATACTTCGTAGTCGATACCGTTGCCGTGGCCGCGCTGGGCACCTTGGACGACGACTTCGTTCAGTGCCGGGGGCATCGTCCAGTCGCCGTCGCCCGCGGCGCGCAGTCGGGGAACCTCGCGGGCGAGGATGTCGCCCGTGTTTCCGAAGTAATCGACGACCGCTTCGACCGTCTCGACCGCGTCTTCTGGCCTTACGCCGTTCAGGAAGCCGACTTCGCCGAGATTCACGCCGAGTATCGGCGTCGCGCCCGCGCCGCGGGCCGCGAAGAGGAAAGTGCCGTCGCCGCCGATAGAGACGACGAGGTCGCAAGTGTGCATCTCGCCGACCGGAATCCCTTCGACTTCTGGGTCGAGTTCCGCGCCGTTCGCCAGCGACTCGGCGGTCGCCGTGTCCAGACGCAGTTCGACCGACTCCGGGAGCGTCTCCCGAATCTGTGCGGCCAGTTCGGCGGCCTTGGCGTTCCCCTTCTGGGCGACGATGCCGACTCTCATCGTTCCTCGTTCTCGCCCGCTGGGCAAAAAACCCAGCGAGTAACATTCAAATGGCGGCCCTTCGAGACGTTGCACATGACCAGTTGCGCTCGGCCGAGGAGGTGGCCCCCGTGACGGACGACGACGATTGGTTCGAGCGCGCGCTCAACGAAGACGAGGAGGCGGCGAACGACGAAGAGACGGCGAACGTCGCGGACCAAGACGACGCGTCAGCGGACGCAGACGTGACGAGCGACGACGCCGACGAAGACGAGTCGCCCGACTTCGCAGACGCCGACGCGAGTCCCAATACCAACTCGGACCCCGCTCCCGACCCGGACGCAGGGTTCGATCACGACGCGGCGGCCGAGGAGTTCGCGGGTCTTGACCAGTCCGACTCGGAGGACGCCGCGGGCGGGTTCGCCGACGCAGACCCGTACGAGGGTCCCGACGAGGACGACGACCTCTTCGAAGACGACTTCGCTAGCGCGTTCGAGAACGCCCCCGGCGGCGGTGGCGGGTTCGGTGGTGGCGGAGGCACCGACGGCGGCGGATTCGGCGGCGATTCGGGCGACGACTTCGGCATGGGTGGCGGCGACGGCGGCGCGGAGTTCGGTATGGGTGGCGGTTTCGGCGACCGCGGCGGTGACGGCGGTGCGCCATTCCAAGAGGAGTTCGCCGAGGACGAGGAGTTCGAGTCGTCCATCCCGCGTATCGACGTCGGCATCGAGGGCCTCGACAGTATGATTCAAGGTGGCGTTCCCGAGCGAACGCTGATGACTACCATCGGCTCTGCGGGGACGGGGAAGACCACCTTCGGACTACAGTTTCTCCACGAAGCACTCGAACGGGGCGAGAGCGCGGTGTACATCACGCTCGAAGAGAGTCACGACCGCATCCTCAACTCCGCGACAGAGAAGGGCTGGGAGTTCGACGAGTACGAGGAGAACGACCAACTCGCCATCATCGACTTGGACCCCATCGAGATGGCGAACAGTCTCACCTCGATTCGCAACGACCTGCCGCGACTCGTGGAGGATTTCGGTGCCACTCGCCTCGTGCTGGACTCCGTGTCGCTGTTGGAGATGATGTACGACAACCAAGCCGTGCGCCGGAACGAGGTGTACGACTTTACGAAGAGTCTGAAGGAAGCGGGCGTGACGACGATGCTCACCAGCGAAGCCAGCGAGGGCAACCCATACGCCTCCCGTCACGGCATCATCGAGTACCTCGTGGACGCGGTGTTCGTCCTGCGGTACATCCGGTCTAGCGACGACTTCCGGGAGACCCGATTGGCCGTCGAGATTCAGAAGATTCGGGACGCGAACCACTCGCGGGAGATAAAGCCCTATTCGATTACGAACGAGGGCATCAGCGTCTACCGGCAGGCGAATATCTTCTGAACCGACCCTTTTTAGACTCGGGTGCGCTGAGGGCCAGAGGCCCTCGCGCACCACTCGTCCAAAAAACGTCGATGAAAAAAGGGACACGGAGAAATCTGCGCGCACCGCGCACAGATCTCTCCGCGTCTGTGGACGCTGGTACGTCTACTGCACGCTGGTACGACGACCGCAGGTGAAAGGTCGGCTTTGGCGTGGACCCGGCCATCTGTCTGCTCGGGCGCAAGTGTGGTAAAAGATAACTCGTAACTTGGCGAACCCTGCGACATGGAGCGTGTCCGACGTGAGCCTCACAACTCTTCCGCGGTACGACAGCGACTTGGCTTCTGAGCAGAGCGGTCACGCGGTGGTGGTCGGCGCGAGCATGGCCGGACTGCTCGCGGCCCGCGTCCTCGCCGACTGGTTCGAGGCGGTGACAATTGTCGAGAAAGACTCACTGCCCGACGAGCCAATTGCGCGATGTGGCGTGCCACAGAGCCACCATCCACACGCGCTCCTCGAAGCCGGGCGAGCGACGTTGGCAGACTTGTTTCCGGGCTACGTCGAAGACCTCGTCTCGGCTGGTGCGGTCGTCACCGACTTCGCGAGCGACGTGCAGTTCTACGCCGACGGAGCATTTCTCGCTCACGGGCCAGTTCGAATGGAGACACCCTCTGCGACTCGGCCCCTCATCGAACAGGTGACACGGGAACACCTCTCGAAACTCGACGCCGTCGAGACGCGCGACGACTGCCAGTTCACCGACTACCTGCTCGACGACGCTGGGACGACGGTCGAAGGCGTACGAATCCGCGAGAACGGGACAGCGACCGAACTTCCCGCCGAGTTAGTGGTCGATGCGACCGGCCGGGCTAGTCGGACTCCGAAGTGGCTCTCGAACCACGGTTACACCCCGCCAGAAGTCGAGGAGGTTCACATCGACGTCGCCTACAGCACCACGTACATCGAGCGACCACCCGACGACCGACGGACGTTTCTGGTGCCGCCGTCGCCACCTATCACCCGCGGCGGCATGGTCGCGCCTGTCGAAGGCAATCGCTGGGTCGTGAACATGAATGGAATCCACGGCGACGACCCGCCGACGGACTTTGCTGGCTTCTCGGAGTTCGCGGGCACCTTACCGACACCCGAGGTGAAACGCCTACTCGACGGGCACCCGTTCGCCGCGGCAGACATCGAACACTACCCGTTCCCGTCGAATCGACGGAACCGCTACGAGGGTCTCGACCGATTTCCAGACGGCCTACTCGTCGTCGGCGACGCCATCGCTAGCTACAATCCGGTGTACGCGCAGGGCATCTCAGTGGCCGCACTCGAAGCCCTCGTACTCCATCAGACGCTGGCCGAGGACGGCAGCGAGAACTTCGCGCTTCGCTTCTTCGACCGCGCCGGAGCGGTCGTGGACGAAGCGTGGTTGTTGGCAGTCGGCAGTGACTTCAGATTCCCGCAGACGACCGGTCCCAAACCTCGTGGCACTGACCTCGTCGGTCGGTATCTCTCTCGGTTGACCCACAAGGCACACACCGACGGGGCACTCTCCGACGCGTTCGTCCGCGTGATGACGATGGAGCGACCGCCAACCTCGCTGTTTCGGCCCGGCATCGCGTGGCGCGTGCTCAAGCCAGCGGGGTGAACGGAGCCAGTGAGAACCGCCAGATTTAGGCGGTCCAACCGAGGCCATTCGACAGATGAGTTTACGAAGCGCGGTGGCCGCCCCGTTCCAGCAGAAGGGCAAAGAGCGGATGCCCAAGAGCGAGTACGTCGTCGCGCTCTCGCTGGACCGCGACTGGTTCTCGCCCGACCAAGCCGAACGGCTCATCGACGTGGCGAGCGGCCAAGGCCTGCTGGACCACGAGGACGGCGACGTGGTGACGACGTTCGACCCCGGCGAAGTAGAGATTCCCGAGGAGTTCGTCCCGGACGAGACCATCTTGCAGGAGCAATCGACCTTCGAGAAGGTGCTGGACAAGGTGGTCTCTGCGGGCACCGAGAAACAGACCGCAGTCGCCGAAATCAACGACTTGCAGAACCGACTCGGCGTCACTATCGAGGCCGCCGCAGTGGTCTACGCCCGCAGAGACGACATCGACGTGAGCGCGGAGGCCGCCGAGGCCCGCGAGGAACTGAAAGACCAGAGCTAATCCCCCTCCCTCCATACTTGGGGTATGGTCGAGAATCGAACCACCGACGGAAAGCGAATCGCGCAACTGCTCTCCTCGGAGGTGGACGGCCGCGAGGACTCCGGACTCGCCGCGCTGGCCGTCACCGACGCCGACCCGGACGTGGAGCCGAGCGCGGACGGAGAGTTGGCGTACAGAATCACCTACGTAGATAGCGACGACGTTCTCGCAGACGTGTTCGTCCACGACGAGCGCGTCCGCATCGAGTTCCGCGAGGGAATCGACGCGGCGGCCGAAACTGCCAGTGAGGGCGACCTGCGCGTCAGACCGAAAGCAGTCGAACCACCGAGAACACTGGTCTTCGTAGAAGACGGCGGCGAAGTCAAGCGCGCCGTCGATGCTCTCGTGGCCGCCTTAGAAGTCGGCGACGACGCGCGGTAGGTCTGCACGGAGCGTCTCGCGCTGGACGTGCGCGTCGGCGCTCGAAACGGGGTCCGGACCCCCGTCGAAGAGGACCTGCACCGTTCTGAGTCCTGCGGCGTTCCCGCCGGCTACGTCCATCTCCGGGTCGTCGCCGACGTAGACCGCTCGCTCCGGAGCGACGCCGAGGTCCGAGAGGACCGCTCCGAACGCGCGCTCGTCTGGCTTCGCGGCCGGAAGTTCGCCGGTCACTGCGGCCACGTGGAACTGCTCGACCCAATCGAACACTTCGAGTTTGCTCCGCTGGGCGAGTCGTGGGCCGTTGGTCAGTAGGCCGATTCGGTACTCTTCGCGGAGTTCGGTGAGGAGTTTCGGGACACCCTCGACGGCGAAGAGCGCGTCTACGATGGTCTCTCTGTACGCCGTGGCGAGTTCCTCCGGGTCGGTGTCGTCGTCCTCCGGAAGTGCTTGGGCGAACAGCGGCCCGCGCGTCTCGTCGGTGTGCGTGCTCCGATGAGCATCGCGGTAGGCCTCCAACGTGAGACCTTGGACGCCGCCGACCGTCTCGGTGGCGTCCGCGAGCAGTTCCTCGCGGGGACGGTCCGGCACGGCGAGCGTGTTGTCGAAGTCGAAGACGACTGCGCTGACGGGCATTCGACTCAATCTTCGCAGAGCGAGACCTTGAAACCGACGGCAAAGAAAACATCCTTGCCACCTCGTCGGGAACTGCCGGTATGACCGCGACCTTCTTCGACCGGTTGGGCGAGCGCATCCGCTCGGCCGACAGCGTTCTCTCGGTCGGACTCTCCCCCGACCTCGGTCGTCTACCCGACGCCGTCGCCGATTATGACTATCCGAGACGAGCGTTCAACCGCCGCATCATCGACGCGACCCACGACCACGTTGCGGCCTACACCGCGAATCTGGCGAGCTACGAGGATTCTGCGGGGTGGATTTCGCTCGCGGAGACAGTCGCCTACGCCGAGGGCAAGGGCGTTCCTGTCGTGCTTGACGGCAAGCGGGCGGACATCGGTAACACCTCGGAACAGTACGCGAAAGCACTCGATTCCGCAGATGCGGTGACGGTGAACCCCTACTTAGGCGAAGACGCACTCGCGCCGTTCTTCGACCGCGAGGAGCGAGGCGTCTTCGTCACCTGTCGGACGCCGAACTCGGGCGCGAGAAATATTCAGGGGCGCGAACTCGCGTCCGGAGAGACTGTGGCCGAGCGAGTGGCGGAGATGGTCGAGAAGTGGGCGGACGACGCCGCGGCCGACGTGGGCCTGCTCGTCGGAGGAGACAGCGAGACGGTCGAAATACTCCGCGAACAAGTCGAACTCCCATTCCTCGTGGTCGGCGGCGCGCGCAACGACCCCGAAGTGGCCGAATACGCACTGGCCGACGGGGTCGGCTTAGTCGATGCGAGTCGGGAAGTCATCTACGCCAGCGAGAGTGTCGGTGCGAACCGTGGTTACAGCCGCGACGACGACGCCTTCGCGGCCCCCGCCCGGCAGGCCGCTCGGCGACTCAAGCGCCAACTGAACCGGTATCGGTAGCGAGTCGCGTCGTCAGCGCAGTACGTCCTCGTCGTCGAGGTCCGGTTGCGTGGGTTGGTCCGTCTGCGGGCGCTGGCCGCCCTGAATCGTGGACGCACACTGCTCGCAAAGGTCTGTCTCCTCGTTCCAGTGTCGCTCGCAGGCGAGCGTCCCACAGTTCGGACAGGAGTGTTTTGCTTCTCGCTGTTCACAGATTTGGCAGAGACCAGTGACGCTCATAGGTACAGAAAGTACGGGCCGGACGTGCTTTACTCTGTGGACTACACGAGTTCGTTCTCACCCGTCGTCCCCGTGCACCCCTTCCAGAACCCCATCCCTTTTTCCCGATTCGAGAAAACCCCACTTCTAATGACTCTCGACCCGGTCCACTTCGACGGCATCGCCGGACTGGCAGACCACATCGACTACGACGCCGAGGACCGCGACCACCGGGAGTTGGCCGAGGAGGCGTGGGAGCGACTGGACCCGCTGTGGAACGCGGACAACGAAACCGTTCTCGAACCGATAGACGAGTTGGGACGACGCTGTGTCGGCGTCGAAGACATCGCGCTCGTGGAAGACGAGTTCTCGGTCACGCACGGTCTCGACTCCGGGACGCTCAACCCGAAGGTGTTCAAGAACGGCCTCGTCCTGGACGTTGCCCACGCCGCGATGAGTGCCTCTCCGTCTGACCTCAGCCTGCACGACTGCCGGACCGTGGTGAAGGCGGTCCACTCCAACGACAACAGCGAGAAGTTCCAGACTCCATGGGAACCGTACAACGAAGGGAGCGAGCGCCGCATCGTCCACACCGACCTCCCACGAAGTCAGTACGAGGAGGACGCGGTTCACGCCCTCGCGCTCTACCTCGCGGAGAGTCACCACGCACTGGAGAACGCCGACAGGGTGTCTGACTTCCTCTTGCTCGACGGCCCGATTTACCCGAAAGGCGTCCTGCGCTGGAACTACCGGAGTTCCGCGCTCGCGGACCTCTTCGAGGAGTCGCCCCACGTCAACCGAATCTTGGAGAACTACGTCGAACTGGTCGAGCGATTCCACGAGCGGGAGGTCCCGATGGCCGGATTCGTCAAGAACGTCTCCACGAAGTCGGTCGTTCGCACGCTCAAGCAGAAAGGCGACTTCGGGCCGGTGCCGTGGGCCCACGACGCAGCACTGTTCTCCCAGGTTCTCGAACGTCGCGAGGACGACGGCAACGGTGGCTACGACCGACTGACCGACAAACTCACGCTGACGAACTGGTTCGTTTCGCGCGCTGGCGCGGACACCTTCTTCGTGGACGAGGGCGAGGACTACGTGGATTTGGAACTCGAAACGGAGCAGTATCGCGTGACGTTCTGCTTCGTCTACGACCCGCGTCGGGACCTCATTTTCAAAATCGAAGCCCCCTACGCGGTAACCGACGACGAAGAAACCCGGCGGAAAATCGAGCGCCAACTCTGCAAGGAAGTCGCGGCGCGGCGCGGGCCGCCGCTCTCCATCTCGAAGGCCGACAGTCTCGCTGCAATCGACCGCGGGAGCGGTGACTCGCTCATCAAAGCCTTCGAAGACTCGCTGGATACCGAACTGGACGAGAACTACGACACGGTTCGGTGGGGTCGCGGCTACTGACCGAAACCCCTACTGCGATTCGGCGGCTTCCAGTTCCTCTTTCTCGACGGTTATCTCCACGTCGTCGGCGTCGATGCCGATGCGGGCGAACTGCGTGCGAATGTGTTCGCGGGCGGCCGTCTCGGCCTGTTCGCGGGTGTCGAACCCGCGGGGCATCGGCGACTCGAAGGCGACGTTGACCTCCTCGCCGTCCACGTTCTGGACCGTGCCGCCACTCTCGACCGCGTAGAATTCGTCGCAGACCCAGACGTACGGCGCGTCCTCGTCGGGTGCGCCCTTGAATCGTGGCGCGCGCTCCCCACGCTCGTACAGCGTCCCCGTCAACGCGGTTCCCCCTGCTTCGCCACGGATGAGTAGCATAGCACGAGGTACGACGCGGGCGCGTAAAAGGGGAGTGTCTGACTACAGTGCCGATTCGACTGCATCGAGAAGCACCGGACACGATGACTCCGCTGCCGTCCCGACGAAACACTCGTCCCACGACTCGATGGCGACGTCGGCCTCCGTAGCGAACAACTCGCCCGCTCGCTGTTCTTCGGGGTCTGGGTAGAATGTTACCATTCCGTCGAGGAGTCCCCGCGACAGAAGCCCCCAATGGACGCACGGAGACCAACTCTCGACGACGCGTTTGCACTGTGATTCGAGTTCGGTTCGAATCGCTTTCGACGTAGCCAGTCGGTTCTCGTCTCGTTTCACGTCGTGTCCGATGACGAACCCGACGGTCGATTGCTCGACTGAGTGGCCGGTCTCTGCGACCACCGGTTCTCCATCGTATCGAACGCCCTCGTCACGCCGGGCGACGTAGAGGTCGTCGAGCATCGGAACGTACGTGACTGCGAGTATCGGGTCGTCGTCTTCGAGTACGGTCGCGGCGGTTGCGAACGACGATATTCCAGCGGTGAAGTTGTTCGTCCCGTCGAGCGGGTCGATTATCCACCGATAGGAACTGTCGCCCGGATGGTCGCCCGACTCCTCGGCGTAGACGTGGTGGTCCGGAAACGCGTCCAGGACGGTGTCGAGCATGCGTCGCTCGGACTCCCGGTCCGCGCGGGCCTTCACGTCGTGTGCCGTGTACTCGCCGTCGCGGTCGTCTGCCCGAAACGCCTCTCTAAGGTACGCACCACCATCTCGGCACGCCTTCACGGCGGCGTTCTCGACGTGGTCGAGGTCGGTCATCGGACGAATCTTCTCGCCAACTTGCCATTTAGGTGTCGGAACGCGAGGAGGAAGACTGACAAAGGACCCTCACAATGGGCGAAAACAATGAGTGATCTCGGCGATTTCACCGGTTCCGGCGGGGACGGCGACCCGAACGATTCTGCTGGGTCTGAGACGGCCGCCACTGAGACCGGATCCCCTGACTCCGAAACAACCGAAAGGAACGAAGTCGGTGACTTCGAAACCGGCGCGTCGGGTGCCAGTAGCTCCGACGACGACCGATTCGACTCGATGGACGCCGAACCGGTCGGCACCGACCGCGGCGTCGGCACCCTGACCGCCCTCGACGGCCTGCGAATCTGCGAGGAATCGGAAGAAGCGCACCTCCAAGCGTACGTCACCGTCGCCAACCGCGACGGCATCCGCCTCGGGAAGTACCTGCTCGTGCCCTACCCCGACGGCGAGAAACTGTTCTGCCGAATCGCCGCGCTAGAGTACGTCCCCGAATTCCACACCGACGACGCCACCGAGATTCACTCCCGACAGGCGATGCGGAGCGACGGCATCGACGAACGGGACTACAAGTTCATGGCGACGCTGGAACCCGTCGCCGTGCTGTACGAGGACGACGGCGAACTCAAGCGTCGGATGACCGACCGGGTGCCGAAACCGAAGGCGGTCGTTCGCGCGGCCGACGACAAGGAAGAGATCAAAACTGGACTCAAGATGCCGAGCGACGGCGTGTTCCTCGGCCACCTCGCTGTCGGTGGCGAGAAGGTCAAGACCGCCGCCAAACCGCCCACTATCGACTATCGACTCAAAGACGACTACACCGACGGCGACCCGCTCGTCTTCCGGCACACGCTCGTGGCGGGTGGCACTGGCTCGGGGAAGACCCACGGCGCGAAGAACATCCTCCGGCAGTTCTTGGGTGAGGAACGGCGCTACGAGATGGAAGGCGGTGCGGAGCGACGCGCCGCCGTCGTCCAGTTCGACCCGCAGGACGAGTACGCCCAGATGCACGACGACAACCCGGACGTCGGGGCGGACGACGAGCGACGCTGGGAGCGCGAAGGCGTCGCCCACGGGGGCCACGAGGACACCATTGCGTTCGTCCCGAAAGTCGGGGATAGCTCCTACGGCGCGGACCACCACCGCGCCCAGCAGGTCGAGTTCACCATCTCGTTTTCGATGGTTCGGGGCAAGCCGTGGCTCGTCGCGGGGTCGAGTCTGAACGACAACCAGTACGGCGCGTTGACCTTCCTTCTCCGCAGATTCTTCGACCAACGCGGAAACTCGGGGACGTACGAGCAGTTCAAATCGTTCCTCGACGACCCGGCGCTCCGCGAGGAGTTAGACGAGTCCGGGCGCGTCCACGAAGCCACCTTCGACGCCGTGAAGCGCCGCGTGCTATCGATGCCACGCGGCGTCTTCGACCAAGACGCCCGGCCGATTACCGACCAAATCAAGCAGTTCGTTCGCGCGGGCGGACTCACTGTCGTGCCGACGTACCACATCAACGACTCGCGGGCGACAGAAGTGGTCGTGCTGGCGCTCGCCACCCTGCTCGTGGACGAGAAACTGTCGAACAATTCGACGTACGACCGCATCAAGGAGACGCCGCTCGTCGTCGGGATGGACGAGGCGCACAACTTCCTCACGGACGCCGACAACGTGCAGGCGCGCAAGGTCATCTCGAAGTTTACGGAGGCCGCCAAACAGGGCCGCAAAGAGCGACTCGGCCTCTTCCTCATCACGCAGGACCCACAGGACATCGCCGACCCAGTCTTCAAGCAGGTGAACACGACAGTCGTCCTGAATCTGGGCGACGAGGACGCCATCAAGAGCGTCAACATCCCCTCGGAACTTGAGGGGAAGGTGCCTTACATGGAGAAGGGCCAGATGGTCGTCTACTCGCCAGACAACTCAGAACCGGTCGAAGTCGTCGGCCTGCCGAAGTGCGTGACGAAACACGGGCGGGAGTAGGGAGGTTCTCGGGACGCAGTGGACAGAACCTCCAAAATCGAGCGGGGAAACGACCCGCGAGCAGGGCCGTCCCTTCGAAACAACCTCGAATTTCCCTGAATCCTTATAAGAGCTGGTGTGCTACCTCCGCGTATGACCAAACAGATCCTCGTTCCTATCGACGGGTCGCCCCAATCTGACGACGCGCTCGACTACGCGTTGGAGGAGTTCGCGGACGACGACCTCACGCTGCTCCACGTCATCGACCCGTCCGACGCGGGATACAGTACGTCTGTCGGGATGCCCGGCGGTTCCGAGGAGTGGTACGAAGGTGCCAAAGACGAGTCGGAAGCACTGTTCGAGGACGCCCAAGCAGAGGCCGACGAGTACGGCGTCGAGTTCGATACGGCCACGGAAGTCGGCCAACCGTCTCGCACAATCGTGGAGTACGCCGAGGAACACGGCTTCGACCAAATCGTGATGGGAAGCCACGGCCGGTCGGGCATGTCCCGAATCCTGCTCGGTAGCGTCGCCGAGAAGGTGGTCCGGCGCTCGCCAATCCCCGTCACTGTCGTGCGGTAGCGGTGGTTTGCGGAGGCGGTAGCGGTCGCTGTACGGTTGGGGTTGCGGTGCGGTTCGCCGTGCTGTAGTGGTGGCGGAAAACTAGTTATTCTACCGCGAACGAAGGCGGCGCGCAGAGCGCGCCGTCGAAGTGAGCGCGTCCGAGGAACCCTCGGAGGAGCGCCTTTGGCGCGACGGAGAGGGTGACGACGTGATTTTCATGAAAGTTTTGCCAGGGAGTGAGCGCCTTCGGCGCTCACGACCGCAGCAAAAGTTTCATTGGAAGCCAATCCGACCGCCGCGCCGACCCTGCTGAGGTTCGGAGCCGCCGCCCTTGAAGTCTTCCTCGATTTGCTCGTAGTAGTCGAGCAGGTCTTCCGTAATCGTCGGCCGGACGTTCTCCATCGCCGAGCGGAAGTGACGCATCTCGACTTCCGTGGCTTCGTCGTCTTCGCGGAGCGCCTCGATTGCCGCCTCGCGGGCGATGGATTCGAGGTCGCTGCCGACGTAGCCGTCCGAGATCTCGGCGAGTTCGCGGAGGCTCACGTCCGCCGAGAGCGGCGTGTCGTCGGTATGAATCTTCAGGATCTGCTCGCGGCCTTCTTCGTCAGGTTGGCCGATCATGACCAGTCGGTCGAAGCGACCCGAGCGAATCAGTGCGGGGTCTATCATGTCCGGGCGGTTGGTCGCGCCGATGACCATCACGTCGCCCTTCTCTTCTAGGCCGTCGAGTTCCGTCAGGAGTTGGTTGACCACGCGCTCGCTGACGTTGGAGCCGACTTCCTGACTCCGCGAGGGCGCGAGGCTGTCCAACTCGTCGAAGAAGATGACGGTCGGGGAGACCTGTCGCGCCTTGCGGAACGTCTGGCGGATGGCCTTCTCGGACTCGCCGACCCACTTGCTGAGGAGTTGCGGGCCTCTGACCGAGATGAAGTTGGCGTTCGTCTCGTTGGCGACGGCTTTCGCCATCAGGGTCTTCCCCGTGCCGGGCGGGCCGTAGAGCAGGACGCCGCTCGGTGGGTTGATACCCATCCGCTTGAACTTCTGAGGGTCAGACAGCGGCCACTCGACGCTCTCTTTGACCTCCTGTTGGGCCTGTTCGAGACCGCCCACGTCGTCCCACGAAATCTTTGGTAACTCGACCAAGACCTCCCGCATCGCGGAGGGTTCGACCTCGTTGAGCGCGCCGTTGAAGTCCTGGCGCTTGACTATCATCCGGTCGATGAGGCTCGGCGGGATGTCCTCCTCGTCCAAGTCGATTTCCGGGAGGTAACGCCGCAATGCCTTCATCGCGGCTTCCTTCGTCAGGCTCTCGATGTCGGCACCGACGAAGCCGTGGGTGTCGTTTGCCAGCGAGTCGAGCGCCACGTCGTCCGACAGCGGCATGCCACGGGTGTGAATCTGGAGAATCTCCTCGCGGCCCTTCTCGTCGGGGACGCCGATTTCGATTTCGCGGTCGAAGCGGCCGGGACGCCGGAGCGCGGGGTCCACCGAATCGACGCGGTTCGTCGCCGCGATGACGATGACCTGCCCGCGCGATTCGAGGCCGTCCATCATCGTCAGCAACTGGGCGACGACGCGGCGTTCGACTTCGCCGGTCACGTCCTCACGCTTGGGCGCGATGGAGTCCAGTTCGTCGATGAAGATGATGGAGGGCGACTCTTCGGTCGCGTCTTCGAAGATTTCTCTGAGCTGTTGTTCGGACTCGCCGTAGTACTTCGAGATAATCTCCGGGCCAGCGATAGAGAAGAAACTGGCAGAAGTTTCGTTGGCGACTGCCTTGGCGAGCAAGGTCTTACCCGTACCGGGCGGGCCGTGAAGCAGAACCCCTTGCGGCGGTTCGATACCCAGTTTCTTGAAAATCTGGGGATGCTTCATCGGCAACTCGACCATCTCGCGGACGCGCTGAATCTCGCTTTCGAGACCGCCGATGTCCTCGTAGGTGATGCCGCCGCCGGTCTTCTCGTAGCCCGAAATCGGCTCTTCGCGCAGTTCGACTTCGGTGTCCTCGGTGATGAGACAGACGCCTTCCGGTTCGGTCTCGACTGCGATGAGCGGAATCGCCTGTCCCGGCGAGCGCATGAACGGGTGGTTCGTGCTGGACATCACCGGCACGATGTCGCGCTCGACCACGGGGCGCTTGAGAATCTGGCGTTTGACCATGCCCGCGGCGTCCGAACCGAACTGGACGCTTGCTTCCTCCGGTGGCGCGAGGACTAGTTTGTCTGCCTTCTCGGCCTCTGCCTTCCGGATTTCGACGCGCTCGCCGATGCCCACGTCGGCGTTCTGGCGCGTGAAGCCGTCGATGCGGACCGTGTCGGTGTTCCAGTCTTGGCGGTCTGCGCGCCACACCTTCGCGGCGGTCGTGTCACTGCCTTCTATCTCGATGATGTCGCCCGGACTGAGCTTCAGATGAAGCAACGTGTCGGGGTCGAGGCGTGCGATACCGCGTCCCGAGTCGTTCGGGTACGCCTTGGCCACCTCTAGTTGAACTTCGTTCATGATTAGGGGATACGGGGATTGGTTGTCGGTGCGCGCCCACGCGGGATAAGTTCTTTGCTACCGGGGGTTTCGACTCCCGAACCGGCAGACTGCGTCGTCACCGATGAGCGCATGCTATGGATTTGCATACGGACTCGCGCTACAAAGCCGTTTGGTGTTGCAATTATACGTTTTGGCTAGACGTTCTGCTTCGGAATTGACTTGAGCGAGATTGTTAAGTGCGGATTGAACATTGTCAGTGTCGTGAATTTCGACGAGGAACCGGCGCGCGGTCGCATCCTCGTGATGCGACCAGTCCGCGCGAGGGATGAGTATCGCAGGCCCGAAAGACGCGACGAGTCGCGTCTTTCGTACCGAGAAACGCAGTCGGGTGGGGAGGGATGTGGCCCGTGCGGTGCTGTGCGGAAATCGCACTAACGTACAGAGACGCAGTAAATCTGGGCGCATTGCGCCCAGATTTTTCTGCGTCGGTTTTTTGGTCCAGATTTTTTGGAGGAGAGGTGGCAAAGCGCGCGAAGCGCGCACAGCCACCCGACGAGAAAAAAGGTGGTCTCACACTCCCGGCACGCTTTTGCCCGCCGCCACCGCCCTACCTCGTATGCGATTGTTGTTCATCCACTCCGACTACCTCGAATTCGAGACGACCACGGAGGCGGGTGAGGACCTCGCCGAGACCGAGGGCGTCCCGATGGAGGGTCGGATGGAAGACTGCGTCACCGTCTTCGTCAGCGTCGAGCGCGAGGACGAGTCGGACCTCGACGCCGTGGTGGAGAACGCTACCGACGAACTGCGGGACGTGGCCGACCAACTCAACACCCGGAACGTCGTCCTCTACCCGTACGCGCACCTGAGCGAAGACCTCGCCGGCCCCGACAGCGCGAAGACCGTCCTCCGGAATCTCGAAAGTGCGCTCGAATCGGAGTTCGAAGTCCTCCGCGCGCCGTTCGGGTGGTACAAAGCCTTCGAGGTGTCCTGCAAGGGCCATCCGCTCTCGGAACTCTCGCGGCACGTCACGCCCGAACGCGAGGAGGAAGGAGAAGCCGAATCACCCGCGCCGAGCGACTGGCAGGTTCTCTTCCCCGATGGTACCCGGAAAGACCCTCTCGACGCCAAGCCAGAGGTGAGCGAGGACCTGCGGGCGTTCATCGCCGACGAAGTAGAGGGCGAAACCGCGATCAAGGGCGAAGAACCGCCGCACGTCGAACTGATGGCGGAGAAGGAACTCGTCGGCTACGACCAACTCAGCGACGTGGGGAACCTGCGGTGGTACCCCCGCGGGAAACTCGTCCGGGACTGCTTGATGGAGTACGTCAACGACCTCGTGGTCGAGTACGGCGGGATGCCCGTCGAGACGCCCATCATGTACGACCTCGGAGTCAGAGCGGTTCGGGAACACAGCGAGAAGTTCGGCGAGCGCCAGTACCGCTTCGACTCGGGCGACCGCCGGATGATGCTCCGGTTCGCGGCCTGTTTCGGCCAGTTCTCCATCATGCGGGACATGCACATCTCGGTGAACGACTTGCCGCTCAGGATTTACGAGATGTCCACCTACTCGTTCCGCCGCGAGCAGAAGGGCGAGGTGATGGGCCTCAAGCGCCAGCGGGCGTTCACGATGCCGGACATGCACACCGCGACGGAGGACATCGCGCAGGCCCGCGAGGAACTGGAACGCCAAGCGAAGCTCTCGATGCAGACGAGCGACGATCTCGGCGTCAAGTACGTTCCCGCACTCCGCGTGACCCAAAACTTCCACGACGACAACGAAGGCTGGATAGAATCGCTCGTTTCGGACCTCGACGTGCCAGTTTTACTCGAAATCCTCCCAGAGCGCCACCACTACTGGTCTGCGAAAATCGACTTCGCCGCCATCGACGGACTCGGCCGCCCCATCGAGAACCCGACGGTGCAAATCGACGTCGAGAGCGCCGAGCGATTCGATATCACCTACAGCGATGGAGAAGAGCAACGCCATCCGCCGATTCTACACTACTCGCCCTCGGGGGGCATCGAACGCGTCGTGGCCGCCTTGCTCGAAAAAGCCGCGAAACAAGATGCGCCCCGACTGCCGACGTGGCTCTCGCCCACGCAGGTCCGATTCGTGCCGGTCGGCGAGGAGCATATCGAGTTCTGCGACGACTTGGTGTCCGAACTCGAATTGGCGGAGATTCGCGCAGACGTAGACGACCGCGACGAATCGGTCGGCAAGCGAATCGCCAAGGCAGAGACCGACTGGGTGCCCTACTACGCGGTGGTCGGCGACCGCGAAATAGAGGGAGAGACGCTGAAGGTCAACGTTCGCGGTGAGGACGACGAGCGAGAGATGGCCCTCGATACCTTGCAGAGTGAAATCGAGGAAGACGTGGGCGAGTTGCCGAAGAAGAAACGGTATCTACCGAAGTACGTGAGCAAGCATCCGCACTTTACTGGGCGGTAGTCGAAGGTCGAGTGCTCGTTCTTTCGTATTCGAATCCGTGGCCCAGGCCCACACACCACACTTTGAATATTCCCTATACGAATAAAATCGTGTCTGTTTAATACCTCAGACTAATACATCTGCGTAGATGCCTTCACTCGACTACGAACCGATTAGCTACGGCGAACTATCCGAGGAGAAGCGCCCGACGCTTCGGCAGGCGTTCGTTCCACTCCTCGGTGTCGTCGCGTTCCTCAGCGTCGGTTCCGGCTACCTCAAACTCGCGCCACACGGGCCGCTCCTCTGGAGCATCGCCCTCGCAGGTATCGTCGGCAAGTACTGGATCGGCCTCTCGTGGGAGGACCTGTACGACGGGATGGCCGACAGCCTCATGATGGGTCTACAGGCGATTCTCATCCTGTTCGTCATCTACGCGCTCATCTCGACGTGGATAAGCGCGGGCACGATACCGGGGCTGATGTACTACGGACTGTCAGTCCTGACTCCCTCGGTGTTCCTACCAGCCACGGCACTGCTCGCGGCGGCAGTCGCGTTCTCCATCGGGTCGTCGTGGACCACGGCGGGGACGCTCGGTGTCGCCTTCATCGGCATCGGGTCCGGTCTCGGCATACCCGAACCGATGACCGCGGGCGCGATTCTGACCGGCGCGTACGCTGGCGACAAGCAGTCGCCGCTCTCCGACACCACGAACCTCGCGGCGGCGGTCACGAACACCGACCTCTACGACCACATCCGAGCGATGCGCAACGGAACGGTTCTCGCGCTCGGTCTCTCGGTCGTACTGTACGGGTACCTCGGACTGCGCGTTGCGGGGGGTGCGCCGACCGGCCGAGTCGCCGAGATTCAGAGCGCGCTCGCTGGCACGTACAATCTAAGCCTGCTCGTCTTCCTGCCGTTGGTCGTCACCTTCGGACTCGCACTCTACGGCTACCCCGCGCTTCCGACGCTCGTCGCCGGCGTCTTCGCGGGAACGTTCACGACGACGCTCGTGCAAGGGAAATCCTTCACCGCCGCGTGGGAGATTTTCCTGAACGGAACCGCGCCGGAGACGGGCACTCAGATGGTCACCGACCTGCTGGCCAGCGGCGGTCTCTCCGGGTCCGCGTGGACGATTTCGGTCGTCGTGGCCGCGCTCGCGCTTGGCGGTTTGCTCGAAGGGATGGGCATTCTCGCAGTGCTGTCTCACAGCCTCGCGAAGAGCATTCGAAGCAAGTCGAGTCTCGTCGTGAGTACCGGCGCGTCGGCGTTCCTCGTGAACTTGTTCTCCGCTCAGCAGTACATGAGCATCGTCGTTCCCGGCATGTCGCTCCGGAGTCTCTACGACGACTACGACCTCGATAGTTCGAACCTCTCGCGGGCCGTCGAAGCCGCGGGAACCCCGACGGGCGCGCTCATCCCGTGGCACGCTGGCGCGGTCTACATGTCCGGCGTCTTCGGCGTGGCGACGCTGGAGTACGCGCCGTACTACTTCTTCGCGTTCCTCTCGCCAGCAATCCTGTTCGTTATGGGGCTGACTGGTCGCGGTATCACGGCGAAGGACGCCGCTGGCGGAGAGATGGCGAATGCGACAGTCGGGGACGACTGAGAGTCGAGTAGAGCGAATGCGGCTTACTTCTTCTGAGCGCCGGTCCCCGCACGGTCCATGCCCGCCAAATCGATTTCACCGTTCGGCATCGGCACGCCCTCGTAGTCGTCTTCGGCGAGGAGAAGCGCCCCGTCCACGTCTGCGTAGTCGAGCAGCGGCGCGAACTGCGCGGACGCCGCGATGGCGGCGTTCGTCTCGACCATGCACCCGAGCATGACTTCGAGGCCGTGCGCGCGGGCGGCGTGGACCATCCGCTTGGCTTCCAGCAGACCGCCGCACTTCATGAGTTTCAGGTTAGCGATGTCCGCGATTTCGGCGACCTCCGGAATGTCGCTGAGTGTGATGCAGGACTCGTCGGCCGCAATCGGCAGTGCGGCGCGTTCGCGGACGAACCGCATTCCCTCCGGATTCCCGGCTTCGACGGGTTGCTCGACGAACTCCACGCCCAGCTCCTCCAACTGGTCGATTTTGCGAACCGCTTCGCGGGGCGACCACGCTTCGTTGGCATCCACGCGAATCGTCGCGTCGGGGGCGTTCTCCCGGACTGTTTCGACTATCTCTTCGTCGCGGTCGGTCCCGACCTTGACTTTGAGGATTCCATACCCCTCCTCAACGGCGTCCTGCGTTTTCTCGGCGATTCGCTCCTTCGTGTCGATGCCGATAGTGAACGACGTTTCGAGGGTCTGCTCGGGGTCGAGTCCCCAGTAGCGATACAGCGGCACGCCGAGTTGCTTGCAGGCCAAGTCGTGGAGCGCGATGCTGACCGCGGTTCTTGCGGCCGGGTTGCGCTCGATAGTCTCGTGCATTCGGCGCTCGATTCGTTCGAGTTGGTGGGGGTCGCCGACTTCTTCGACCACCTTCAGAAGATCTGGCATCACAGTCTCGACGGTTGCCGCAGTCTCGCCGTAATGCGAAGAGGGCGCGGCCGCACCCACGCCCGTGTTGCCCTCGTCGTCGCTGATTCGCACGACGACGTTCTCCGCAGTCTCTTGCGTACCGCGCGAGATAGTGAAGGCGTTTTCGAGCGGCAGACTGAGACGCTCGAACGCCGTGTCGAGGCTCATAGTATCTCCTCCAACACGGCGTCCGCGTCGAAACGAACGGGGTCAGTTGCGGCCACGCCGAGTTCGTCTTCGAACTGCTCGACCTCTCGTCTTGCTGCTTCGTCGCTCTCGACGTGCATGGTGTTCAGCGCACCCGCAACGACTTCGGTCTCGTGAACTGGTTCGGCGAGGTCCTCGTACAGCGAGACGTACTCCGGAATTGGCGGCAGGTCGAAGCTCTCGTAGCCGTGAACCGCCTCGCGGGTCGCCTCGTGACAGAGGACGAGTTTGTCGGCCATCGACCCGTGGAGGATGCCGCAGGTCACCGCGGAGTAGGCTGGGTGAACGATGCTCCCCTGTCCCTCCACGAAGAGGTAGTCGTGGTCGTCGCCCTTCTCCAGAATCATCTCCTCGACTGCGCCCGCGGTGAAGTCCGAGACCACGCGGTCGATGGGGTTGCCCCACCCGGAAATCATGATGCCGGTCTGGCCTGTCGGGATGAATGCGGCGTCTGCACCTCGCTCGTTGGCGGCCTCGACCAGTTCGAGCGTTGCCGTCATCTTCCCGACCGAGCAGTCGGTGCCGACGGTGAGGATAATTTCGGCGTCCACTTCGCTGGCGACACCTTGGGCGACCGTCAAGTCGTCGTGGGGCTTGCGCACGTCCCAGAGTTCGCAGTCGTTCGCCGCAGCGAGTTCCGCGAACTCCTCGTCTTCTTCGAGGAAGTAGTGCAGGCCCGAAATCACGTCACACCCGCGTTCGAGCGCGTTGGTCACGTCCGAGCGCCACGACTCGTCGAAACCACCGCCGATAGGCGCGATACCGATGACGAGGGCATCGACTTCGGAAACGTCGGCCATCTCGGCGACGATAGGAGCGTCCTGCACGTCCGGGACGAAGTCAGCAACTCTCTTTCCGGCGTTGTCTCGGTCGAGGACTGCCTCGATTTCGTAGTCGGCGTACCGAAGCAGTCCGACGGCCGTCTTCGCCCGGTCCGGGAACTTCTCGTGTGCGAGTACCGCGACGTTCATACCTATGCAGTCGTCGGAGTGTGGTAAAAAGAGCCACGATGGCGGAAACGATTCGCCAGTCGTCTGAACTGTCGCTCAGAGTCGTTCGTCGGCAGTAGTCCACTGCTTCCACCGGCGACGAATCGGGGCAGTAATCGGTCTGTGCCAGCCTCGCTGGAGTCCGAACCGCGGTCGAACGCTCGCCCAAATCGTCGTCGTCGCCAGCAAGAGACGGCTCACGAGCAGCGTCACGCAGACGTTGAAGAAGACGACGAAGCGCAGGTCGGTCGTGAACAGCGCGACGAACAGTGCCGTCGCAAACGCTCGAATACCGAGCGTCACCACTCCCGCGGTCGCAAGCGCGGTGAGCAGTGCGCGGGTCCACCCGTAGTCTCGTCGCATGTCTCCGTTGGCGAAGTGGACGGGCGAGTACGCGACGAAGAGTTCTCTCGGCGACCGGTACTGGACGCTCGGTCGCAGGCTAGTCGGCAGTACTCGCTTCCCGTAACAGTGTGCTAGTGACTCAGCATCGTTCCCAGCACGCGCGGCCATACGATAGACGACAACGTTTCTGCCCTTCAAGATTCGTCAGACGCGCGGCGAACGGAGGTCAGAACAGCGACCAATCAGGGACCCGGACGGACGACCAGCCACGCCAGAAACACCGCGAGTCCGCCGATTCCGGTACTCATTACGGCCCGCGTTCGCAGTTGGTCGAGCAGGGCGTGGGCGTTGTCGGACACCGACGCGACTTCGTACACGTCGCCGCCGAGTTCGCACTTCGGGAGGAAGTCCATGGCGACGTGAAGAAAGACGCCAGCCGCGAAGCCGAAGACGACGCCGTTGACCGGACCACTACTCGGCAGTTCGAGCAGCGCCGCCGGAATCGCCGTCAACCCGACCCCCGCGGCGGGGAACAACAGAACGGAGACGGTCTTGCCCGAGCGCCGGAGTCGATGGGCGGCGGCGTACCCGGCCGGACCCTTGTGGGAGACGATTGCCAGTCCGAGCAGAACACCGAGTTCGGGCATGTTGCCGTAGACCAGACCGATGATGGCTCCGGCAGCGAGCGAGTGGGCGGTTAGCTCTGCGGCAGTGTGGTCGAGCGGCAAGTCGAAGTCCGCGTGGCTCGCCCGGTGGCCCAAGGTGTGCGCGGAGAAGCCGACAAGCACGCCGAGTGCGATGCCGAAGCCGCCGAACTTTGGATGGTGGTCGATGGCTCCGGGCACCAAGAACACCGCCGCGCTGGTTATCATCGCGCCGCTGGCTAGCCCGTAGCCCCAGACGAGATGCTTCGCACTGGCTGATTCTCCCGACTGGCCGCCGAGGTAGGCCGCGCCGCCCATCGCCGCGAACGCGACCCACGCGATGCCGACGACTTTGGTGACTCCCGAGACGAGCGCGATTGGCGTCAGCAGCGCCAGCAAGACGACACCCGCGAGACCGAACCGCGAAACGTTCATGTTGTTAACTCCTTCAGGCGCATTAATAACGATCTCGCTATTAACTCGAGTGTAATCGTTAATAAGCTCGTCGGTTGCGGTGGTGTCCACCTCGGTTCGACGCGAGCAACCGCCTAATCGCCTATATTGTCGGAACGCCTACGGCCACCCATGCGGGACTTCCCGGCAATCGAGTTGACGTGGCGCGACGGGTTGTTCGCCCACTGGTCGATGGACCCGAGTCGCGTTCGCCCGCTCGTCCCCGACGCGCTCGATTTGGACTGCCGCGACGGGTCGGCGTGGGTCTCCGCGCTCCCCTCGGTCGTGGAGGCGAGTCGCCCCCACGTCTTCCCCGACTCGGTCGGCATGGATTTCCGGCAGGTCAACCTGCGAACCTACGTCGAGTACGACGGTCGCCCCGGCGTCTACTTTCTGAGTCTCGACACCTCGTCCGGCCTCGGCGTCCGGGTCGCGCGCTCGCTGTACGGGCTTCCGTACTACCGTGCGGACATCGACTTCGAGAAGGATTACGACCTCGAAGGGTCCCAAACTACCGACGCGCCGACCTGCCGGTTTGTCTGCGAGCGCGACCACGGCGAGGACGACTCTGCGCGTGAATCCCCGTCTGCGCGTGAGTCGCCGTCCGCTCGGTTCGCGGCGACCTACCGACCGATTGGCCGACCGTCGCTCGCCGAACCGGACAGTTTGGACGACTTCCTGACCGAACGGTATCGGCTCTACGTCGTCCGCGGCGGGTCGGCCTGGTGTGCTCGCGTGGAACACGCGCCGTGGCGACTCTGCTCGGTCGAAGCTTCGGTGCACGCCGACTCGCTCTTCGAAGCGGCCGGACTGCCAGCACCCGACGGAGACCCGCTGGTTCGCTACTCGCCGCAGTCCCGGTTCACGATTCGGACGCCGCGTCGATTGTAGCGACGACGATAGAGCTTTGAGTATCGCCGTTGGGGCTGGTGCTATGGCGTCCGCAACGACCGAATCCGCGGCGGTGACGGCACCGACGCGAGAGCAACTACTGAAACGAGGTTCGGTGGCTGTCGTCGCCGCGATGGTCGCCGTCGCCGTCGTCCGAACCGTCGCCGTCTCGCTCGGTGTTCCCGAGACGGCTGACCCGATGCAACTCGACCCGATTCTCACCAGTTCGGTCGTCGGTGCGGTAGGCGCGACGGTCGTCTACGGTGTATTGACGCGCGTCGCTTCTCGACCGAATCGGACCTTCGTCGTGATTGCTGGTCTCGTGCTGTTGGTCTCGCTCGTGCCAGTAGTCACGGTCGCTCCGGGACTGCCCGGCGTGACAGGAGCGGTCTTGGTTACCCTCGCGGCGATGCATCTCGCCGTCGCCGCGGTCAGCGTCCTGATTCTCACCCGTTAGGCCGACCACTCCCAGTTCTGCACGGGGACCTGTTCACCTTCCGGGATACCCTCGCGAGATTCGGGTACTTCGACCCAACCATCTGCGAGGGCGACGCTGGATAGGACGCCGGACCCGCTCGCACGGGTCGGGGTTGCGAGGGTGTCGCCTTCGCTCTCCTCTAACTCGACGCGCGCGAAAGTCCTGATTCCGGGTTCGCTTCGAATCTTGCGCGAGAGTCGTGCTTCCGTGCTCGGGTGGTCAACCTCTGGGAGGCCACCGACGCGCTTCAGGACGGGGCGAAGGAACTGTACCGCGTTGATGATGCAGGCCACTGGGTACCCCGGCAACACGACGATAGGAGTGTCTTCGACGACGCCCGCCGCGACTGGGTGGCCGGGTTTCAGCGCGACGCCGTGGAAGACTATTTCGCCGAGGTCGGCGACGACTTCCGGAAGCAGGTCTCGCTCGCCGACAGAGGACCCACCGGTCGTGACGACGACGTCTGCGTCGAGGTTTGCTTCGATAGTTTCGCGCAGGGCGTCTTCGTCGTCGGTGACGACGTTATGATAGTCCGCGTCGCCGCCCCATCTCTCGACGTAGTTCGAAATCGTCAGGCCGTTGGTCTCGATTACCTCGCCGGGGTCGGGGTCCGACTGGACGAGTTCCTCGCCAGTCGGTATTACGGATACGGAGGGCTTTTCGTAGACCTCGACAGTTTCGACGCCGACAGCCTTGAGCATCCCCAAGTCGGAGGGCCGGAGCTGGTGGCCCGCGTCGTAGAGGTGCTGGTCTCGCTCTACGTCCTCGCCGATTGGCGCGACGTTCTCGCCCTCCGCAACGGCGTCGAAGATTTCGATTTCGTCGCCAAACTCGTCGGCCTGTTCTATCATCACCACGCTGTCGGCACCTGCCGGGAGTTCGCTCCCCGTGTGGACGCGAATGGCTCCGTTGGGAGGGACTTCTCCAGATTCTCTCTCCACTTCCCGCAGAATCTCGGGTGAACGGTCGCTCGCCCCGAAGGTGTCGGCGGCGCGCACCGCGTAGCCGTCCATCGCCGCTCGGGAGTAGTGTGGGACGTTCCGCGCGGCGACGAGTTCCTCGGCGAGCGCGCGGCCGTCGGCCGATTCGAGTGGAATCTCCTCGGTTCGGTCGTGCGTAGAAACCGTAGAGAGGAAACGCTCGCGAGCCTCGCCAAGTCTCTTTTTGTCCTTGAAGCCAGACCGTTTGCGGTCCGGCTGGTGGTCGCTCATGAGGTAGCGTTGGCGCGCTATCGTGTAAAAACGTGTGGACAGGGGTCGTTGCGGAGTCGGCGAGAACGCTTTTGACAACCTTCGTACAACTCTCGACTATGTTCGCCTCGGAGTCGCTGACTATCTGTTCGTCTAACCCCGAAGAGGCAACCCAGTCCGGACCCACACCATTTTTCGCCCCTGCGTCCCAACAGGAAGGTATGTCAGCGCTGCGTGAGGCCATGCGCGAGTTGCCCGACGCCGTCTTCGCCGACCTGCTGGAGAGCGAGGAGGAGTACCTCCTCGTCATCGACCTGCCGGGTGCCAGCGAGGAGACGATAGACGTGAGCGTCGTAGACGGCCGTCTCGAAATCGAGGCGCGCCGCGAAAAGGACGTGCCCATCGAGTTCTCCTACCTCCAAGAGGAACGCTCGCTGTTCCTCGACGCCGACCTGCCCCTGCCGCCGGACGCGACCGGGGCGGACGCGGAAGCGGTCATCGACCGGGGTGTCCTCGAACTTCGCCTCCCCAAGCGCGAAGCGGCACCCGACCGGGACGTTCCCATCACGGGTCGCTGACCGCGAGGGTGGTCACTCTGGTGAACCTCCGTGCGTACCGGCGATTCTTCGTCGTCGCGTACCACTTCCTCCCGCTGCTGTTGAGTTACGCCCGCGACCGCCGCCGGTTCCTGCTGTTCGGCGGGTCGCGGCAGGTCAGTAGCGAGACGCGCGTCGAACGAGCGAACACGCTCCTAGAGTCGTTTCTGACACTCGGTCCGACGTTCATCAAACTCGGGCAACTGCTCTCGACGCGCCCCGACATCCTGCCGCCCGAGTACGTGGACGAACTCGCACAACTCCAAGACGAGGTGCCGCCCGCGGAGTGGAGCAGGGCCGAGCAGGTCATCGAGGCCGAGTTAGGACCCGTCGAAGAGTACTTCGACGAGTTCGACACGGAGGCCATCAGCGGCGCGAGTCTCGGGCAGGTCTACACTGCCGAACTCGATGGCCGAGATGTCGCAGTGAAGGTCAGGCGGCCGGGCATCGAGGACCTCGTGGAAGCCGACCTGCGAGTCATCCGCTGGTCGCTCCCGCTTCTGATGCGGTTCATCGGGCAAGGTCGGGCCTTCTCGCTCGAAAATCTGGCCGACGAGTTCTCCAAGACCATCCGCGAGGAGATGGACTACAGTCGGGAGGCGACGATGCTCGAAGAGATTCGGGCGAACTTCGAGGGTAACGAGGACGTTGCGATTCCGGAGGTCATCGATTCCCACTCCGGGCCGCGGATATTGACGATGCAGTACATCGGCGGCACGAAGATAAACGACGTGTCGGAACTCGACGCTATGGACATCGACCGCCACGAGTTGGCCGTCACACTGCAGGAGGCGTACCTCCAGATGCTGTTGGAGGACGGTGTCTTCCACGCCGACCCGCACCCGGGCAACCTCTCAGTGCAGTCGGACGGCACCATCGTCTTCTACGACTTCGGGATGTCCGGCCGCGTGGACGAGTTCATCCAGCGCAAGATAATCGACTTCTACGTCGCCGTCGCAAATCAGGACATCGACGGAATTCTGGACGCGCTGGTCGAGATGGGCACCCTGAGCCCCGAGGCCGACCGGGCAACGATGGGGAAAGTGATGGAACTCGCCATCGAGGACGCCCGCGGCGAAGACATCGAGACCTACCGCGTCCAGCAAATCGTCTCGCAGGTCGAAGACACCATCTACGAGTTCCCGCTTCGACTCCCCTCGAATCTCGCGCTCGTGTTGCGCGTGGCGACCGTCGTAGAGGGCGTCTGCGTCACGCTCGACCCGGACTTCGACTTCATCTCGGTTGCGACCGATTACTTGACCGAGCAAGGCTACCGCGAGGAGTCCATCAAGCAGTTCGTCGGCGAAGCGGGCGACCAGGTCCAGCAGTCGATTCAGTCCTCGATTCGCGTGCCGCCGAAGTTAGAGCGCACCCTCGACAGAATCGACCGCGACGACCTTTACGTTCGCACCGACATCGAGGACGGCAACAACGTCTTCGACAAACTCGCCAAGCGACTCGTCTACGGTCTGCTGATGGCCGCGGGCATCTTCTCGACCTCGTATCTCTACGCCACGACGGGCGTCGAACCGGCCGCCGTCATGGGAGCCTTCTCGGCGACTATCGGCTTGCTTCTCTACCGGAGCTTCCGCAAGCGTCGTGGAATCCGGGCGACGCCACAGTTCACCCGCCACGAGATGCGACGACGGGACGGAGAGTAAGTCGGCGTTCGACTCCTTCTGTCGAGAGAAAAGAAACTCCCGCGCTACATCGCCATCGCGAACGACACCGGCAAACTCGGCTGTGCGAGCAAGACGAACAGTCCCGCGAGCAAGGAAACCACACCGGTCGCAGTGGCGACTTCACGACCCCAGACGGGGATGCGTTCGAGGGTGATGACGCCGGTCAGCGCGACCATCCAGAAGAAGTTCATCTCGCCGAAGAACGGCACGACGAGGAAGAAGACGCCGAAACAGATGGCGATGCATTTCACGCCGTGGTGAAGCCCCTCTTCGAAAGCTTCGACCGGCGTGTCTGCGTGCGATTCGACTCTCGAACAGCACGACCGCAAGAGCGACTGCTTGAACGACGAGAGTTGATAGAAGCCAGTCAGCACCAGTATACTTCCCAAGACGAGAGGCGCGTGCGCTTCCGTTACGCCGTAGATGCCGCCCGGAAGCACTGCATGGAAGGCGAGCGGAATGACTGCTGACAGCGCCCAGACGCCGAGATAGCTCGTCATGAACGACCCGAGAGCGGCTGCCGCGTTTCGGTCGGAGCCTTCGTGGGCGGCGGCGTAGTCTCGCGTGAACCGCGTCATCGCGGGGTGCATCATCGCCCACATCATCACGCCCCACATCGTCGTGTAGCCGACGAGCGCGCCGAGGCTTCCGACGTGGAAGACGCCGAGTTCCATCGCACCGGGCGCGGCCATCGGGATACCTTGGTTCATCAGCCACATCGTCCCGGGCATGGGGACGTGACCGTCGAACAGCAGGACCCACCAGAGCGCGTCGAACGAGAGCATCGCGACGACGACGGCGGTCGTCCTGTCGAGCGATACGTCGAACAACTCGGTCTCGAAGACCGACTCGATGGACGTGCTCATCGGCGGCCGCCTCCCACGACGTCGAACCAGAGTCGTGCCTCGCGTACCAGTTCGCTGACTGTCCGGCCGCTGGTGACGATTGGTTGCCAGTACATCCCGTCGTAGTGGTGTCGAATGCGTTGGTGCATACCGAGTTTCCTCGTCGCCGAAATGTTCGCGGAAAGTACAGCGGAGACCGCGAGCGAACTCGTGTCGCTACTCGCCGACGGCGTAGCCGATTTCTTCGATTGCCTGCCGAACCCGCGGTTCGGTGGTCGGTTCGCCCTGGACCGTCACTTCGCCGCCGGTCGCGTCCGGGTCTACCGACGCGACGCCGGAGAGCGCGGTGATTTCCTGCCGGACGACGTTCTCACAGCTCTTGCAGACCATGCCCGTAACGGGGACAGTGTATTGCTCCATGTCCACTCGGTACGACGGGCGCTATGGACTTAATTTCATATTTTAGGCTAGGAATTTACAGTGGATTTTCAGGGTATTTCGAATTATCGCTCCGCTTCGAAGGACTGCCCCTTCCCGTGGCTTTACGCTCTCGGGCGCGTACTCCCGGTATGTACATCGAACCGTTCGGTCTCGAACGCTGGTTCGCAAAGTACGAACACGAGGCCGACATCATGCTCGCCGAGAGTGGCGTCCGAAGCCTCGACGCCTCTCGGTTCGAGTTGAACCCCGGCAAGTTGGGCTACGTCATCCCGACGAACGGCGACCCCGACTTCCGCGCGGAGGTGGGCGAGCGTTACGAGCGCAGTGCCGACGAGGTACTGTTCACCTGCGGGACCCAAGAGGCGAACTTTCTGGCGTTTCTCGCGCTGATGGACGAGAATCCGGTCGGTGGCGACGCCGCGTACCGTTCACGTTCCGCGTCCAGCGGTACGTCCCGAGAGCCACACGCCGTCGTCGTCACGCCGACGTATCAGGCGCTCCACGCGGTGCCGGACGCACTCGGTAACGTCACGCGCGTCTGGCTCGAACCGCCGGACTGGAAGTTGAACGTGGACGCCGTCGCGGACGCGATACGCCCCGAGACGAGCGTCGTCGTGCTGAACAATCCGAACAATCCGACCGGGCGATACCACCCGACGGAGAAAGTCGAGGCACTCTACGACCTCGCGGCGGACGCCGGGGCGTACCTGCTCTGTGACGAAGTGTACCGACTGCTGGCCGAGGAACCAATCGACCCGGTGGCGAGCATGGGTGAGTACGGCATCAGCACCACGAGTCTGACGAAAGCCTACGGTCTCGCCGGACTGCGGTTCGGATGGCTCGCTGGCTCCGAAGCAGTAGTCGAGCGAGCGTGGCAGTGGAAAGACTACACGACCATCTCGCCGTCGAAAATCGGTCAGCACGTCGCAAGACAGGCGCTCGGTGAGCAGGAGAACGCAATTCTGCAGGAGAACCGCGAGTTGGCCGAGACCCATCGAGAGCGAGTCAGGGAGTTCGTCGTGGAGTACGACCTGACGTGGTGCGACCCGGTCGGCGTCAACGGCTTCGTCTCGGTGCCCGACGGCTTCGCAGGGAGCGAGGAGTTCTGTCGGGCAGTCGCCGAAGAGGAGAGTGTCGTCCTCGCACCCGGCGAGTTGTTCGGCTACGACGACTACTTCCGAATCGGATTCGGCCTCCCCAGCGACGAATTAGAAGGTGGACTAGCCCGCGTCGGCGACTGTATCGAGCGCCACCGGTGACACTTCGACCCCCTCCCTGAAAGTCGGAGACGAGAGACGCCTCTTAGACACCGTGTAAAGACGTTCTAGAGCATGCATAAGCGCGGCACTCGAATTTAATGCAAGTGGTAATATCGCCCACCGAGTGTATAAATAGAATGATAAGCATCTCGAAACAGTCCGAATTACTGCAACGTTCACCCGTTTATATGCTTTGTTCGACCGTTACGTTGGAGTAAGGAAGAACCCGTGACGATGTCCAACTCCCCCTCAACGCAGACACGGTCAGTCGAACGCGCCTTCGACTCCGCCACGACGTGGGTCGAAGGGGCGCAGACAGCCGCAACGAACGTAAGCGAGGTGCTGGTCGGGGCAGCCCGCGCACTGAGTTTCTGGACAGCGGTCGCCGCACCGCTCTTCTATCCGCCCCTACTCTACCGTGGCGAAGGGTGGCTATTGGTTGGACTGTTGCTACTGCACGTCGTCGCACTCCTCGGCGGTCACGGCTACGAATACGACCACGCTTGAGAACGGGGGTCGAACCACTGAGACGACTCGCTCGGCGTGGGCCGTGACGGGCGATTGACAGGGTTAGCGACTCTCGCGGGGGCGCAGGACGTTTCCAAACGGTTTATACGGTATCGGCCGCTACCTCGCCATATGGCAAAAGAGCAAAAGGAAGTACGCGACCTGCAGGAAGGAAATTACGTGATGGTAGACGACGCCGCGTGTGTCATCAACTCCTACAGCACGGCCAAACCCGGCAAACACGGCAGTGCGAAGGCGCGTATCGAGGCCAAAGGTATCTTCGACGACAAGAAGCGCAGTCTCTCCCAGCCTGTTGACGCGAAGATTTGGGTCCCTATAGTCAACCGGAAACAGGGTCAGGTCGTCTCCGTCGAGAGCGACACCGTTGCGCAGGTCATGGACCTCGAAACCTACGAGACGATTACTATCAAGACGCCGAGCGACGTTTCGCTCTCCCCCGACGACGAAATCGAGTACCTCGAAATGGAAGAGCAGCGAAAGATTCTCGAATAGTTACAGATGTTTCCCGGCGCGACTTCCGACCGCGACGACGCCGACTACGTGGTCGTGGGCGCGCCACTCGACGTTTCTACCACGTTCCAACCCGGAACGCGCTTCGGCCCGGAGCGAATTCGCCGGTTCGCGCGGACCTACGACGACTACGACGCGCGGACCGGCCAGCGGTTCTCTACACTGGGGGTTCACGACCACGGTGACGTTCGCGCGTGGGACGACGCCGCCGAGTATCTAGAGTATCTGGAGGGCGTCGCCACCGACGCAGTCTGGGACGAGGCAGTGCCGCTGATTTTGGGGGGTGAACACACCGTCACGCTCGCGGGGGTTCGGGCCGTCGAACCGGACGTGTTCGTCTGCTTGGACGCGCATCTCGACCTACGAAGTGAGTACGACGGCAACGAGTTGAGTCACGCGACCCTGACCCGTCACGCGCTCGAAGTCGCGGACGAAGCCGTCGTTCTTGGTGCGAGAACAGGAAGCGAGGACGAGTGGGAGCGGGCAAAAGAGGACGACGTGACCGTGATTGCGCCCGAGGACGTTGCCGATTGGACACCTGATTTCGGTGGGGAGGACCAATCAGTCTACTTGAGCGTGGACATCGACGCCGCAGACCCCGGTTTCGCGCCCGGAACAGGGACGATGGAACCGTTCGGATTGCATCCAAGAGAAATGCGTGACGTGGTTCGGGACGTCGCGGCGACTGAGGCAGTCGAAGGGTTCGACGTAGTAGAGGTCAACGACCGCGACGACGGGCAGTCTGCGGCGCTTGCTGGAAAACTGCTCCGGGAGTTCGTCTTCGCAGACGCGCAAATCTCAGACGACGAGTGATCAGAAGTACCGCCACTCAGTAGGTAAGTCTCCTCAGCGTCCGATCTAATTCTGCGCAGTACTGTTCACCGAAGTAGTAGACGTGGGTCAACAACGGATAGACCACGTAGGCGTCTCGTCGTTCCTCGAAGAATCCCGGCGCGATATCATGCCGCTCTCTGTACCGGTCGAAGAACGCCTCGCCGAACGTGTCGGTCCAATCGACGTAGGCCAGTTCGATTTCGGGGTGTGCGAAGTAGGTCGCAGGGTCGAGAAACGCACGAACCGAGTCGTCGCCAGCGAGGACGTTCTGAGTCCACACGTCACCGTGGACGAGTCCCGGCGAATCTGGTTCTTCGAGAATCGCGCTGAGGTCGGCCGCAAAGTCGTCCACGCGCTCCGCGAGTGCGTCTGAAAGCGCTCCACTTTCGTGAGCCAGTTCGGTCATGTACTCGACCCGATGCATTCGGTAGAATTCGACCCACGAATCTGTCCACGGATTCGGCTGGCGGACGCTTCCAGTGAGCGTGTCGAACGGAAACCCGAATGCCGAGTCTGAGACTTCATGGAGGTCTGCGAGGTAGTCGGCGGCGTCGCGTTCGACACTCTCGGAAAACGTCGAGTCACCCGAAACGAACTCCAAGACGAGCAGGTCGTAGTTGGCGTGGTAGACCGTCGGAACAGGCAGGTCGGTCTCGGCCGCGAGATAGCGGAGCATCCGGGCCTCGACGCGCAGGGGGGTGTCGCCAGTCTTGGTGACGACAGTTCTGCCGTCCGCGAGTTCGACGCGGTAGACCGTGCCGATTTCGCCGCCGTCGAGTTCGGTGGCGTCGGTCGGCGACGAGTCGAGCGCGTCGGCGAGTTCGGACTGGAAGGGCAACTCGTCCATCGTCTCCGAGAGGCGTGCGAAGCGTCGAAAGTGTTTGGAACTCCCCAAAATATCGCCTCCCTGACGCGAGTTACACTTATCATTCCACGGACGCAACGTCGAGACGAGTCCCCATGGCACAAGCCGCCAGCGAACGGCAGGCCCCGACGACGAACGAATACGAGCGCCTCCGTACCAAGAAGAAAGAGCGGCAGGGCAACACCGAGCAGGCCTCGGTGACAGACGTGTTCGTCGGCGAGGACCAAGTCGTGCTGACCGTCGGCTTCGAGTGGACCAGCGACACCGAGCGGTTCGTCTACTGCTTGGAAGACGACCGAGACGTACTCAAGCTGGAGACACTGGCCGACTCGAAGGGGTTCGAGTTCGAGCAGATTTCGTTCCTCGAAGGCGAGTCGCTGGCGGTCGTCTACACCGGGAACGAGTGGGTGCCGGAGGCACACGTCTCCTACGTCGATGGTGAGGGGTCGGCCAGCGAGACGTTCCGCACCGAGTTACGCCTGCTCGTCCGGGAGTTGGCCCGCACACCGGGCGTCCTCCGGAAACTCGTGCAGGTCACCCGGAGCATGTCCACGAAGCAGTTGGTCATCGCGGTAATTCTGGTGAAGAAGATCATCATCGTCGCGCTGGTCGCGTACATGCTGCTGTAACCATGTCCGAAGTTCCGCCAGAAGCCGAACGACTGCTCACCAGCGAACCGTTGATGGCACACTTCGCCACCTGCGCAGACGACCGTCCGCACGTCGCGCCGGTCTGGTACCACTACGAGGAGGGAGCGGGTGTCGCCGAAGTGCTGACCGGCGGCCGAAAACTGGCGAACGTCCGCGAAAATCCGAAAGTCGCGGTCTCGGTGCAGAAAGATACGGCGGGCCAAGCAGAGTGGATGGTCACGCTCCGCGGGACTGCGACCGTCATCGAAGACGACGAGGAGAGAAAAGCGGCGGCAGAGCGCATCAACCCCAAGTACGGGGCGACTGCCGACGAGTATCCCGAGAACGTATTGGTCCGAGTCGAAGTGGGGTCGGCGAGCTATCAGACGTACTGAGACGTGAGCCCGCCAAACAGCTTTTGCGGTCGAGAACGTACTTCGTCCACCATGCTTCGCGCACTCCTAACTATCGTCGGCGTCCTCGAACTGCTCTTCCCGCGGCAACTCGTGGAAGTCGGCACCAAGATGGCCTACGAGTCCCCCGAGGAGTTCGAAATCAAGCCGTGGGTGATTCCCGCGGTCAGGACTGAGGGGCTGATTTTCCTGTTCTTCGTACTCCGCGGCGTGGTACAGGACAAGTGGCCAACCGAAGTCGAGGCAGAAATCGAAGCGTAGCGTCAGGTCGTCCGCTCGACCACTGTGCCGTTCTCTCCCACCACTACCGCCCGTTCATCGCCGACTGCGACCCCACGAAGCGTCTCGCTCGCAGTCGTCAGTTTTCGTTCCCAGTCGCCCTCTCCGCGCTCGTAGACGAAGCCCTCGTCGCCGCACGCGACGCGAAGTTCGTCGCCGACTCCAACCGCCCACAGCGACTCGTCGCCGAGTCGCGTCGGCGTCCAGTTCGCTCCGTCGTAGCGGTGGGAGACGCCGCCGTCGTCCGTGACGAGGCACTCGCCGCGCTCCGGCGCGGCGAGTGCCGTGAGCGTGCCGTCCGACCCGTCGAGACCGATTTCGTCGAAGTTCTCGCCTCCGTCGGTCGTTCGAAAGACGCCGCTGTTGGTGTCACAGCAGTAGCCGTCCGTCTCCGAGACTAACGCCGCGGCGACGAGGCTCGACCCGCTACCGGGTTTACTCGGCGAAGCCAACGCCAATTCGCCGTCGAGATACTGCCCGCGAAGCACCTCTCCAGAGCTGTTCACCAGCAGTAACGTCTCCTCGCCACGCTGTCCCGCGACGGCGACGTCCGCCCACGAATCGGTGCGGTCGGCGGGAGCGGAGTGGTCGGCGTGGCGGCCGGTCTCGGTGTCGAGTCGGCCGAGCGCGCCGTCGTCGCCAGCGAACCAAACCGCGTTGCCGTCGTCGGTGGCGTCCACGCCGCGAAGTGTGCGACCGGACGCGCTGGGACCGTCGGCGAGCGCGACTTTCCAGCCTTCGCTACCGCCGTCCGTGAGGACGACGCCCGCTTCGCCGACTGCGTACGCGCCTGCGTCGGTGACGACTGCGTCGAAGAGCGTCGAATTTGTGGGCGTCTCGGCGGTCGTCCACCGAGCAGAGTTCGTGGTAGCTGGTCCGGTATCAGAATCGGTGTCGGGGTCGGAATCCTCGCGAAATTCGTCGGTTTTCCCAGTCTCCTCGTCCGCATCGACGTTCTCCGGTTCCGCTTCCCCGTCGTCTGCTCTCGGCTCCTCGCTCGCGTCCGCCTCGCGGCCGACGCCTCGCCCCGAAAAGTAGAGGACGAGCGGTGGCAGGACGTAAGCCGCCACCGCAATTATCGCAAATCCTCGGTGAACGAACGTCAGCATCCCGAACGCCGTCAGTGCCGCAGTAGCGACTGCGTGGACCCACGTCTTCGTGTAGCCCCTGAAGAACGGGCCGAACGCCGCACGGGAGTTTACCATCACCCGACGTTTGGTCGCCACGACGGTCAGGTCTTTCGCCCGCACTTCGAGCGGGGAGATACCGAGGACGCCACGCATAAATTGGTTCAGTGCAATACTGGACCAAATGAGCAAGATTACGCCGTCGGAACTCGGTGACCGAGTGGCGAGTGACGGCCCCAAGTCGAACGACGACGACATCTTCGTCCTCGACGTTCGCCCGGAAGGGAACTATCGGAGTCGTCACATCGAGGGGAGCTACAACGCACCGGTCTACCACGACCTGCGCGGCGGCGACACCGACAGCCTCGACGACCACTTGAGCGAGATTCCGGCCGACCAGACGGTCGTCACCGTCTGCAAAGCGGGCGTCGTCGCCAAGCGCGCGACGAACCATCTCGAAAGTGAAGGCTACGACTCGGTGACCCTCAGCGGCGGGATGAAGGGGTGGCGACACTACGAAGACGATACGCTGGTCTATCGGATGGCGTCGTTCGTTCGAAGCCTACTCCCCTGAAACGGGAGAGGTAGAGCAAAGCGTAGAGAGAAAACCAGAGGCGCTCAGTACACCGCGTCGCGGATGTCCTCGGAGAGTTCCTCGAACGTATCGAGGTGAACTTCTCGCTCGGTCCGGAGGTCCGCGAGTGCGCGTTCGTAGTCGTCTACGTTGTCCGCGACCGCGAACTCGTCGATGTCCATGCCCGGCACGTCGCTGGGCACGGTGAGGCCGGTCGCGTCGTCGCGGGTCCACTCGACGGTACCGCGGGCGAGTTCTCGCAAGATGGTCACCGACTCTGTCACGCCGATGTCCTTTCCGCCGATGTGGCCCGTGTTGAGGACGTAGCACTCGACGCCGAGGTCTTCGATGAGGTCACGGAAGCGGTTGCCCTCTTCGCCTTTCGACCCCATGATGAAGGGGTTCGTACCGACGACGCGGATGGACTCGCCAGCCTTCGACGGGTCGCCCGCGCTGGTCTGGATGGACTCGCCGAGCATGAACGACACGGCGGCCTCTTCCGGCGAGAGCTTCGCAACCGGCGGCATCGTCGGGTTGCGCGTGATGAAGAACACCTGGTCCACTTCGGGCAGGTCGATGTCCTCGCCAGCAGAGGCGAGTTTGTCGCGCTGGATGACCGCCCGGCCGTTCGAGGTGTGGTAGTCGCTGTCGAAATCGACCGTGCCGTCCTCGGCCACGTCTACGTTTTCGAGGACCGCCGAGTCGTCGGTCACAGCCGCGTGCATCGCTGGCTGTTCGTCGGCGTCGAGGCCGATAGTTTTGACGTAGAGCCCTTCGCCTTCGCTCCCGGCGACGGTGCCGTCGGGGAGCAGGGCACACACGTCGTCCTGTAGCATCGTCGCGTCCTCGTCGTCGTCCAGCCAGAGACCGTGGGCGGTCAAGGTGGACTTACCGGTCGCGGAGAGACCGAGGAAGAGTTGGCCGACGTCCTCGGTGTCGCCTGCTTCGTCACCCTCGGTCTGGAGCGTGACGCGCTTGCTCCCGGCGTGGAGTCCGAGGCCGCCCTGTTCTTTCGCTCGGAGCATGAACAGTCGGAGGAACGACTTCTTGGCTTCGCCCGTGTAGTCGGTGCCGAGGACGGTCGTGACGCCCTCGTCGGGGAGAATACGGACTGCAATCTCCTCGTTCTCGGGGACCTGCACCGTGAGGAAGTCCGGTTCCGCCTCGGGGTCGTCCTCGGCCGGTTCGAAGAGTTTCGCCCACGTGAGGGCGATGCGGGAGTAACGTTTCGAGACGTAGAGCCGACAGCGATAGGAGTGGTCGGGGTGGCGACCCATCTGTCGGTCCACACAGACCATCTCGTTCTGGCGCGCGCGGTCGAGCGCTTCCTCGACGTGCGCGTAGTCGCTCGGCCCGAACTCGTCGTCGATGGCGTTCTTGGTCTTGTCGGCGTTGCGCGAGCGCTCGTCGCTGACGTAGGACGGCGACCCGAACTCTGCCGTGGTCTCGAACTCCGCAGAGTACTCTCGCAGCGTCTCTAACGATGGATTGTACTCGACGTTGTCCGCGTCGGCCGGAGAGGGAAGTACCGTCTTCGGCGAGTGGACTGTCTGCCCGGAGTCTGACATCGTTCGTGTCGAGTATACCGAAGGGGATAATTATGTACCTTTTACCCGTGGCATACCGACCCCGTAACCCGATTTTTGATTTCGGATGTGAGTAAATAATATTCGTTTCAGTCCGTTCCACGGGTGGGGCGTCGGTCGCTCGGAACTGCCAGCCCTGACACGGAGCGTGCGAAACCGCAGTTCAGGGTGAACGGTGCAACGATTCAGGGAGCAACCGACCGTAGTGCAGGAGACGGATACTCCGGTCAGGCACTCCGTACTGCTTCGCGTAGGAGTGACTCGTAGATATCGACGGCGTCGTCCACGCCCGCGAGACTCACGACCGGGTTCACGTCGATGACGTACAGTCCCTTGTGCACCACTACGTCGAGTTCGAACAGTCCGAGGTCGAAGAGGTCCGCTATCTCTGCGGTCAACTCGCGGAACCGACGCGGCGTCTCGACTTCCTTGGGCGTTCCGTCTGGTGGAATGTGTCGCGTCGCGCGCGTCTGGTCGCCGACGCCGAAAATCTTGTAACTTCGCCGCGGGACGACGTACCGCTCCACGAACCGCTCGCCGTCGAATTCGAGGGACCCCGAGTAGACGACGCGAAACTCGTGGCCGCCGTCACCGAGTTCGTGACGAGGCTTGACCAGCACCGGTGGGCCGAGCGTGATTTGCTCTGCGCGGCCGAACTCGAACGGCGGCACGCGAACCCCCTCGTTTCGAAGGGTTCGACAGCGCGCCAGTCGGTCTTCGGTCGTCGCGGCCCCGTGGTAGCTGTTGAGCGTCGGAACCTCCGCTTTGCGCGCTCGCCGGAGGTCAGCGAGCGCGGCGTGTCGCCACGCGGCCATGTGGTAGAAATCGAAGCCCATCTCGGCGAGGTCAGGATGTTCGGTCTCCGGATGGAGTATTCGGAGGTCGGTCCACGACCGAAGGCGGTCGAACAACTGGTGTTTGAGGGGATTGCCTCGGTCCTCGTAGTAGGAGATAGCGATTGTTGGCTTGCTCGCTGGCATGACGTTCCTCGGAGTCGTCTGTCGGTTTAGGACCTCTGTAACGATAATACTACGCCCAGGGTAGGTCCGTCTGCGTGGGTTGCTCTGCGTATCGGAGACACCGACAAAAAAGGAATCGTGAACACAGCGACCGGCCCGTCGTCTATCGACGCACCGACAGTCGGCCGGACTTCTGACTAGCAGTCTCGCTGGTCGGTGTCGTCAGATTCCTTCGAGTCGTCCTGCGTACTGTCGTCTGTCTCGTCAGTACTGTCGTCTGTCTCGTCAGTACTGTCGTCTGTCTCGTCACCACTACTGTTGTCCGTCTCGTCGCTACTGTCGTCGTTCGACGGACCGAGGTCCGACTCGTGGTCGGTGTCGCTCTGCGCGGAGGTGGCGAGTTCGCCGTCGTAATAGACGTCGAACGTCACCGAACCGTTGTCGCTGGCGTTGACGACGACGTACTCTTGGCCTTCGACGTGGATGGTGCCGGTCTCACCCTCGCTCGTCTCGTACGTGACCGTCACGTTCTCCTGTTTGCCCTCGTTGCGGACGATGAACGAGGCGAGGTCGTCCTCTTTGTCTACGGCTTCCGGAACGACGGTAATCGAGACGTCGCAGTTCGCGGGCAGGCTATAGTTTCCGTCCCCGTCGCAGGCAGTCGTCGCGTCCGAACTCTGCGGTGCGGGGGAGCTATCCGTCGCGGTACTCTGCTCCGGTTGGAGCGCGAACGCGCCGCCGGCGAACGCGAGGGCACTGCTTGCCACGAGCGCGAGTATCACGAGGGCTGTCAGCGTCGTTTTGGAGCGGTGCTTCCCTTTCATGCGATATTCTCCGTCATGTGTAGTAGTCCGCAGACTGGCGTGGACCTGTTTCGTCACGAGGTCGTGCCGTTGCGGTGGTTAGATGGAAGACACTAACCGGTTTCACTACTTGGCAAGTAAGAATTGGGACGGACAGGTTGGTCGTCTGGTGAACTGTCCAACAAAAAAGAACGTCTATTCGACCTTTTCTGACTAGTCGTTTACAGGCCCGCTAATCGGGACTTTCGGCAGTTGTTGGCCGCGTCACTCGAACGAGCAATTAGTGTCGGCTTCCGAAACTATCTACAGAGCGAACTTGATTCACATCCAAATCGGCAGACTGTGCAGAGATAGCGACCATCGGCCGACGACGAACCGAACTGATATCATCTCTGAGTCGAAGGACGGGGCAGTAACGCTGACTCTCGGTGACTACCTTGGTCCATGCTATTTGAGCGTCAAAAGCGTTAGACCACTGTATGACCTCAGATGGGTCTAGTTCCCACGGGAGTTCTCGTCTCTCTACGGGCTTACAGACGAGAGTACGACACTGGGCCCCAGCAATCGCCGTGAGTCTGACGACGTTCATCGTAGTCGTCAACGCATCTCTGATGAACGTGGCGATTCCGACGATGGTAGACGAGTTCGAGACCACGGTCATCGTGATTCAAGGGGCGGTTGCGCTATACTCGCTGGTGATAGCTGCGCTGATTCTCCCGGCCGGTACGCTGCCGACTCGGCATAGTAGTAGGCGTCTACTGGCAGTCGCACTGATCGTCTATGCCGGAGGGACGCTGGTGGCGGCGATTAGCTGGAATACGACGATCCTCTATCTCGGCTGGTCGTTCATCCAGGGTTCCGCGGCCGCTGTGATATTTCCCCTGACGTTCACTGTACTGACAGTCAGTTACGAAGACGACGATCGGGCGAAGGCGTTCGGTCTGTTGGCTGGCGTCCACGGGGTTGGATCGACGCTCGGACCGATTATCGGTGGCGCACTAACCACGTACGCAAGTTGGCGGTGGGGATTTTCGCTCCAACTCGTCGGTGTGGGGGTTATTCTCTTCTTCGTTCAGTACGTGAGTCCGAACCCACTGTCAGAAACACGCAGTTCGTTGGATAAAGGGGGGACAGTTCTGTCCGTCGTCGGTGCGACGTCGCTCGTCACTGGATTCCTTCTTAGTGGGAAGTACGGATGGGTAGTCCAACGGCGGCCGTTCTTCGTCGGCGAGATACAGTTCAATCCGTTCGGGACGTCGCCAGCAATCTGGTTGCTCGGGGGAGGACTCCTCACGTTCGCCGCGTTCGTGCAGTACGAACGCCGACTGGAGCGTGCTGGGAGGTCACCGCTCGTTCCGTTGAACGTACTCACGAACCGCTCGTTTTTATCCGGTGTTATTACGTACAATATCCGCTCGATAGTCTCGGCTGGCTTCATGTTTATCTTCCCGGTCTATCTCCAGGCAGTACTTGGATACACCGCCTTCGAGACTGGCCTCGCGCTGTTGCCGTACTCTATCGCGTCGATCCTTTTTGCGACGTTTACGACCAGTTGGCATAAGTTCATCTCGGCGAGGACGCTCGTTCAGATCGGTATCGTGTGTATGGGCATCGGACTGATGCTGTTGTACGAGCAGACAGGCCCCGGTCAGACTATCGGCAGGATGCTTGTCCCAGTGGCGCTTTACGGGGCCGGTGTCGGACTCATAATGGCACAGATCGGCAACATGACAATGTCGGCTGTTCCTACCGCGAATTCCCCCGAGGCATCCGGAGTCCTGAACGTCAGCAGTTCGATAGGGTTTTCGCTGGGGACAGCAGTCGTTGGCTCGTATTTTCTCGGACGGTTCTATGGGAGTGTCGTCGATGGGGTGCTACGAGCAGAACACGTGACCGTTTCAGTGGAGCAGCGAAACGATCTCGTGATAGCTCTCGAAGACGCAGCAGAGACCGCGACCGAAGCCACGCAACAACAGTTCCTGCGCCAACTCACTCCTCCACAACGACAATTGCTCGAAGATATCTTTGAGACCGCGATGTTCGACGCTCAACAGGCGACCCTGCTCCTTCTTATACTGGTCGTGTTGCTCCTGCTCGTCGTATCGACGTTCTTGCCACGGCAGATACCGGAAGCCGACGAACGAACCGACGACCCCGAATCACCCCGGGATAGTCGGTGATAGTCCTAGCTCAACGATGTTGTATGCGTTTGCTGTCTACAACCTATCCTTCCCCAGAGAATGAGGGAAACGAAGAGTCGGTAATAGGGCGGCCTCGGCACTCATAGGGTTCGTCATCACCGGGTGCCGAGTCCGGTTCGGGTTGGGTGCCTCGTCATCGGCCACACCCCTCGCTACCCACCCCAGTGAAAAGACCCTTTCTGCTCGCCTCCACCCCCGAGACGACCGACTCGAACGACCGACTCAAGCGACTTTCCGGACGCGTTGGAATATCTCTTCGAACGTCGAGAGGAATTCCGGGATGTTGTCCTCGACCGTTGGTTGCGAGTGGTAGGTCCACGTTATCCAATCCTCCCCCATGTGGGTCTGAGAACTGGCGACGTCGTTGAGGAGCGATTTTTTGGCGTTAGAGAACCGATGACCAGCCTTCGAGTGAATGTCCACCCCGTGTTCTTCGATGCGGTCCTCGTAGACGTTCACCATCAACTCGCCGTCGAACTCGGTGCCTTCGATGACGAGGGGAACTCTTACTGTGAGATAGCCGAGTTTGTCTGCGATCTGGTTTTCGGCGACGGTCTCCACGACGTACCCCTCGACGGTGAGATCGTCGGCAAAACGCTGCAGTAGCGACATAGACGTCTTCGAAGACGGAAGCAGGCGGTAAACCACCCGCGACAGTTGCACCGTTCCGGTTCGTGTTGTCCACTGTCCCACTCGATAGGTACGAAATTCGAGGGAAACGTCGGTTCAAAGCGGAATCGCCGTGAACGTCCGTTCCTCTGCGAGTTATGGAGTCATTTTTCTGTTCACGTCCGTTTACCCCCGAGTGAGTCACTCCCTCCGAACGGCGTCACGACCAGACTTCGACTCGCACGACAACCTCGCCTCACAGCAGGACGACCGATACTGGTCCGGGTCGCGCACGAGGTCGCACTCTCGGTAGCGCCGCGCGACGACGCCCGAACACGACGCACACCGAAGGACGTACTTCGCGTCGGCGAACGACGGACACCGAATCGACGCCTCGACAGTCTCAGCGCGCTCTTTGAACGCCGCGCCGTGGTCGGTCGTGCCGAACCGCTGGAACTGCTCGACGTGAATCAACTCGTGGCGGAGCGTCGAAGCCCACTCTGCAGTGTCGAACGACTCGAACGCGGCCCACGTCAGCGAGACGGTACACTCGCGTTTTCGCGGGTCCAGTTCGTCCCACGCCAGCGGGTCGCCCACCGTGGCGTCCCGAATCTTCGGGCGCTTGACCGCGGCGGCGCGCCGTTTAGCCCGCGTCGAGACTTCCCAGTCCACCAGCGAGAAGTCCACGTCGAGGTCGCGCTCGCGAGCGGCCTCTCGACAGTACGCCCGCGACCCCAAAATTAGCTCCTCGTGGGTTCCGGCGCTCGCCAGCGCGCTCAGCGTCGGCGACTGGGGAGTCTCCGGTGAATTGGGTGGTTGGGACGATTCAGGTGCTTCGTTCGTCGTCACGCAGGTCTCTGAACGGGGCGATGAACGCCACCCTCTTCACGCTTTCCCGAGCGAGTCGAGGACCGCTCACTGCCAGTCGATGTCCTCGTCCCGGTTGGTTCCACGAAGGACGAACGACCCGGGCGCGAGTGTGCGTTTGAGTACGGTCAGTATCCGCAAGACGTACGCCAATAGGAGAACGAACGGAATCAGCGTCACTGCGTACGCCGCGCTCGTGAGGAGAAACAGGTGGGGAACACCGAAAAACGTCCCCGTGACCGCCGTGGCGTCGAACGCAAGGATAAGGTAGGCCGCGACGACGAGACCAGGGAGAGCGGCGTAGACCATCCCCCGTGAGACGTTGATGAGTTCCCACTGGAAGTACAGCGACTTGAAGAACCCGCGAGTCGGACCGTACAGTTCCAGCACGTCCATGAGTTCGTCGAGCGCCGCTTCGCCGGCCTCCGAGAGTTCGTCCCGGTACTCCTGTCGAAGTCGTCTCGCGTCGTTGATCTTGCGCGAGTAGTTGAAGTTCAACACTGCGACGATGACGGTGAACGTGCCGAACTCCTCGCCTGCGAGGTCCTCGTCGATGAGTTCGCACTCGTCGATGATGCTCTCGGTGAACGCCGTTACCTGCTGGAGGTCCGAGGCGGCGTCTTCGGTCTCGTCCCGAAGCACCGCCGCCTCTCGCTCGGTCGCTTGGACGAGCGCCCGAAAGAACGTCGCCGGTTCGGAAGGACTGACCTCCAACTTCACGGTGTCTTCGACGCGCTCGCGGAACTGTTTCTGTTCGTGTATCCGGTCGCTCTGTTCACCGAGCGACCCGATTTCCTGCGAGATGACGAGTTGCGTGATAGTGAGGATGAGCGTAACGCTCGTGATTATCGCGCCGACGATAGAACCGAACAGGGTCGAGAGTTCGTCGGAGGTGAGGAGTTTCTCCAGCGTGCTAGGGCCGAACACCTCGATTGTGACCAGTCCGACGAACAGGCCGACCAACCCGAGGATAGTTACGGTTCCGCGTTTGGCCTTGATGAGCAACCAGAGTTTGAGTTTGCTAGCTCGTCCCCGTCCCCACATCGTGTCTCGCGCCTCGGTCTCGACGTCTAAGTCGGCCATGTCCCGAGTACCGGAACAGCGGGGAGAACCGTGAAAATTCGCCAAGATTCCGCGAGGGACTGTACTGAATCCGCCGACTGTTCGTTACCCTCCACCTATTCACTACTCTCCGGCCTTCTCGCGGGCCGCCGCGACGACCAGCGGAAGGGTAATCGTCGCGTCGGCGTACACAGAGGCGTTCCGCGCGGCTTTCTCCAGTTTGCCCCACGAGCGCGCTTCGTCGAGCGTCGCGCCCGAGAGACCGCCGGTCTGTGGCGGGTCCATGGTCAGTTGCACCGCGTAGTCGTACGCCTGCGGGGCGACGAGCATCGTCTGGAGCGTGTAGTTCTTCGGGACACCGCCGCCGACGACCATCGCGCCGGACTTCTCTGCCTCGAACGCGAGGTCGGTGATGCCGGTCATGTCCGATAGCGCGTCGAGCGTGAAGTCGGACGTCTGGGAGTACATCCACGCCTGCAGTCCGAGGACCGAATCCTGCACTGCGGGGCAGTACACCGGTACGTCGTTCTCGTACGCCGCGGCCGCGATGCCCGCGCCCTCTTCGATGCCCTCCTCGGCGTTGACCTCGTTGTTCGCGCGACCCAATTCCTCGGTGAGGCGCTGGATGCTGACCGCGCCTTCCTCTTCGAGGACCGTGAAGACTTCTTCTCGCAGGTGGCTCTCGAACAGCGCGAAGTGTTCTTGCGGAAGATAGACGTTGTAGATGCGGTCTACCTGCTCGTCGCGCAGTTGCTCGTCGTGTTCGCGCATCGACTTCCCCTCAGATTCCTCTGCGCCGTGGTGATGTTTACCCCCAATCGCCTCGATGGCGTCGTGGGTCAAGTTCGCGCCGGTCGTCACCAGCGCGTCGATGTGGCCGTCTCGAATCAGGTCCGCGACGATGCGGCGCATACCGGTCGGCACCATCGCGCCAGCGAGTCCGAAGAAGTTCGTCACGTCGTCGTCGAGCATCTCGGCGTAGATGTCCACGGCCTCGTGGAGGTCGGCCGCGCCGATGCCTGCGTTGCCGTACTCGCCGACTAACTCGCCGACGGTCATGCCCGCCCGCGCTTCGGCGTGGGCGATGGGGTCGTGGTGGAACTCCTCGCGGTGGGGTTCGTGGTGACCCTCGTGGTCGTCTCCGGCCTGCTCTTCGTGGTTCTCGTCGTGGTCGCTCATGTGCCGACGTGCGGGTGCCAGTGGCTTGAACGCCGCGATACCGAACCGAGTGGTGACGACGAACTGAAACGGTCCATCGAAACAGACATTCTCTGCAGATGCGATTTCGAGCGCGACTCGAACGACAGTCGGCGCAACACTACCTCGCAGTCGCTCTCGCGGGTCAGGTTCTCGGAAAACGGTGTTGCCAACTACCGCAATGGCCCACGTGGCGGCGGTCGGACGCCAGCGGCGGTTCAATTAGCCGCAACCCGAAGGTTCGGCTGTCAGGGCCGGTTGGCCGCGGCCCGTGTCCGCCGAGAACCGTCGCGTGACCGATAGCTCCGGCAACCCTCCGGGTTGTTGAAACCCGACGGACACGTGATTCAAGTTGAACGGAGGGGTTTTAATACTATCTCTTTTTGGAAGCAATCTTGGCAACCTCTGCCGGTTACCCCTCGGGTCGGAACCGAACCCGATACAGTTCGTTGCCGTTCGCTTCGGGGGCGTCGGCTTCGCATTGCTGTACGTCGAGAACTCGATACGTTCCCGGCACAATTCCCCGATTTCGTGGGTCCTGCGGTCGTATCCAGATTCGCGGCTCCGTGCCGTGCAAATCGACGAACAGTTCCGACGAATCGGTCGCACACGCCGGGGAGAGTCCGGTCAGCAGAATCGTGTCACACTCCTCGTCACAGCGCGGCGTGACGGTTATCAGTTCGTCTGCCGCCGGTGCTTCTCCGAGCGTGAACCCCTCGTGGCTCTCTTCTCGCTGGTCTTGTCTTTCTGCTAGCTCACCTCGTTCCCTCTGGTCGTCTCGCTGGTCCGCACCTACGGTCCCGCTACCGAGTAGACACCCGCCAGCCACGAGTGCAGTCGTCTGTTTCAGCACGCTACGCCTCGATGTCCATGTCGCCTCGCGCTCCCCCACCATCCCTCCGATAGACAGGACACGACGCCTTAGTCCTTGTCCGCGACCGAAGACGACTGATTAGGCGACGAGCGGCCGCCTCGCGTCGCGCGAGTCGTTGCTCTGGCCGCGGGGTCTGAACCGGCACTGACACTGCACCGCGTAGTAGTTCGTGACGATTCGGTTGCGCCCCGTCCGAACCGTCTCGCGCCGCCGGAACACCTCGCGGCAGATGCCGACTTTCCCCTTCGCGGGACAGCTAAAGCTCTCCTTCGAGATGGAGATGACGCGCCGGTAGATTCGGCCCGCCTGGTTCTGCGGCGGTCGTCGCGTGTAGACGACCAACACCGACCCCGGCAGTTCGACGGTGGTGATGGACGAACTCCCGGCGGTGAAGTTCGACCCGTTCTGAGCGAACGATGCGTTTCCGGCGAACGCCGCGGCGTTCGCTCGCACGGCCTCGGCCCGGAGTACGGCCTCGTCCGATACTTGCCCGCCGCAAAGAGCGACTGTCGCGTCGGTCGCTCCCGTGTCGCTCGCTGTTGGTTCTGTGTCGCTCGCTACTGCTGTCTCCCCGTTCGCGGTCTCACCGACCGCTACGGTCGGAACCATCACCGAAAGCAGTACCACGACGGTCACGAGTACGATTCGAACTGAAAAACGGCCGCTCTGTGTCATCGATTCCCACTCCCCACCGATAGCCCGACAGCCGTGGAGAAAAAGCCGGACTACCGTTCAGTCGGCCGTCGAGGGTCCGAAATCGCGGGTTTCCGCGCGGTATTTCGGGTTTCGCCCCGTCTCAGTCGGTCTCCAACCGGCGGTCGAACCACGCGGCGTAGGTGTCAACTGCGTCGTGGAGTCGCGGTGTCCCGAACAGTGCGACGACGATAGCGCCCGCCGCGTCGAACACGAGGTCGAACATCGTATCGTGGATGCCGTACTGGACGACCACCGGGTCGGCCCCGATTGCCTCGCCGACACCGCGCGCCCCGAACTCCAGCACCTCCCAGAACACGCCGAGCGAGAGCGTAAAGAGGAGGACGAACACGACCAGAAACTGCTCGGGAAAGTGGACCGCGTCGGAGTGAACGTCGAACGCTCGCGTGACTGTGTAGCCGATGCTGGCGACGATTGTCGCCGACAGCGTGTGCGTGAGGTGGTCCCACCACCACGTCGATTCGTACAGACCGAGCATGCCGATTGCGTGGAGACAGACTGCCGTCGTGATGAGCAGGCCGAGTCGGGGGTCGAGTGGGAACTTGAAGTCACGTTGCAACACGGCTGGGAGCGCCGTGACGCCGAGTCCGGCGATGGCGTTGACGACGACCGGAACGTTCCGTCTGAGCAACCCCAGCACGAGCACGACGACGATGACGAGTTGAATAGTTCGACTGAGCGCCCGCTGTCGAGGGCTGAACGAGGGGGCTTCGGAATCTTCAGGCGAGGCGACCTCGGGACGCGTCATCGGTAGTCGGTTTCTCGTACGTGGGCAAACACATTACGCCTTGTCACGCGTGCGCTCGGTGTGACTTATTCCAGAAACAGCCGGTGACACCAACCATCGGAAGCGACCGGTGACACAAGCACAGGGTGGGACTGAAAGGGCGAGGGCTTTCGAGGCGATAGCCGTGTTGGAGTAGATTATTCTTAGCGACCAGACGAGGGATTTGTCGGGACTCTGGTCCGCGAATTCGGACCCGCGAAATTACGACACTTCTTCACACGACTCGGCACGCGTTTATACTTCGAATGCGTACTGGCGGGCTACATGATGGCGACCACCCACGCGCTGGTCGGGGTCGTTCTCGCGGCCGTCACCACGATGGTCGCCCCCGAACTGACGCCGGTCGCGCTCCCAGCGGCCGTCGCTGGAAGCGTCTTCCCGGACTTCGACTTGTACTCGGGGCATCGGCGAACGCTGCACTATCCGACCTACTACTCGGCGTTCGCGCTCCCTGTGGTCGCGCTCGCAGTCGTCGCCCCGAGTGTGCCAGCAATCGCGCTCGCGTTCTTCCTCACGGGTGCGGCGGTCCACTCGGTGATGGACATCTTCGGCGGCGGGCTCGAACTCAAGCCGTGGCAAGCCGCCTCCGAACGGGCGGTGTACGACCACTTTCAGGGGCGGTGGGTACCCCCAAAGCGGTGGATTCGCTACGACGGAGCGCCCGAGGACCTGCTCGTCGCCATCGCGCTCGCTTCGCCCGCGCTGGTACTGTACGACCAACCAGTAACGCTGTTCGTCGGCGCGGTGCTGGCCGTGTCGGCGGCCTACACCTTCCTCCGGAAGCCGCTCGCAGTGCTGGTCGAGCGCCTCGTTCCGGCGCTTCCGGTCGGCATGCAGACGCGACTGCCCGACCGCTTCCGGGACGCGAGCAAGTGACGGACCCGCTACGTATCTGTCAACCACTCCCGACAGTCGTCGATAAACGTGTTGAGTTGCGACGCGACGCTCGCGTCGAGCGAGACGAGGATGCCGTACTCCTTCGAGACGAGTAGGTTGACGATGACCGACTCGCGAAACACCCTGACCGTCGCCTCCAAGTCGCCCGCGGTGAACCACCAGACGTCGTCGTCGCACTCTGCTAGCTCTTCACGGGCACGAGCGACGAATCGGTCGATGTCTCTGTCGGAGAGTCGCTCCCGAACGTCGTCGCGGGCGTACAGCGAGCGATGAGACTGAGACGTGTAGAAGCGCACCGCGCGGAGAGAACCACTCGTGCGTTCGTGGAGAAACGCGACGAAGTTGTCCAGATTTGGAGTCATTACTACGAAGTAGGACCACTACGAGGATATATTTCGTACCTAATCAGTTAGTGAAACTGAGACAATAGGTGGTGAAAAGTAGCCTACAATCCGGTCGGCGCGTCCACGAAGGTCGTCTCTACTCCCCACTCGTCGGCGAGGCTCTGCAACGACTGGACGCCGAACGTCTCGGTGGCGTAGTGGCCGCCGAGCAAGACGGTGACACCCGCCTCGCGAGCCATGTGGTAGGCCTTCTGTTTACCCTCGCCGGTTATCAGGGCGTCCACGTCCTTCTCGATAGCTTCTTCGAGCCAATCGACACCGCTGCCGGTGACGATGGCCACGTCTTCGAGTTCGTCGGGACCGAAGTCGATGACCTGCACGCCTTCTCCGCCGTGGTCGAGTTCGGCGTCGAGTGTCTCCCTGAGTTCTTCAGTCGAGAACGCGCTTTCTGCCCGCCCGCGCTGGCCGATGTGTTCGGGCCCCATCTCGCCGAACGCTTCCTGGGAATCGAGACCGAGCAGGTCGGCGATTCCGGCGGCGTTGCCGAGTTCGGGGTGCGAATCGAGCGGCAGGTGCGAGACGTACAGCGCGAGGTCGTTTTCGACCAGTGTCGAGACGTGGTCGTACTCGCGGCCAGTCACGCGCTCGATGCCGCCCCACGAGATGCCGTGATGGACGACGAGTGCGTCTGCGCCGCGCTCGGCCGCTTGTTCGATGGTCTGACTGGCGGCGTCCACGGCGAAGGCTACGCTCTCCACCTCTCGGTGGTCCGGGCCGACTTGGAGGCCGTTGGCGCTGGCGTCCAAATCGGCGAAGTCGGCGGTTCGCAGGCGGTCGTCGTATCGCGCGGTGAGTTCGGCGAGGTCCATTGCTGGATGAACGTGACGTTCCCAGTGGCTTGATTTTGTTGAAAATCGCACCCACGGGCCGAGCTAGAAGACTCCAAATCGGCCCCTGGTCGTTAAGTCACCCGGGAGAATAGTAATTCGGGTGTCAGGATTCGAGTTGCTGTTGCTGTCCACAGAGACGACACGAGCAGTCGCGCTCGGCGCAGTCGCTGGCACGGTGTATCTGCTGGTCGTCTTCTGGATTATCAGCCGAACCACCTCGTCGGTCGATTTCTCGAAGTTCGTCCCTGATTCGGCGAACGGCGCGCTGGCAATTCTGTACTTCTACGGTGGTGTCTGGCTCACGTGGGCAGTCCCGGTTGCGCTGTTCGTCCGGTTCGGCACGATACTGCCGCTCGGTGTCGCGCTGCTTGAGTTGCTACTCTACGCGAAAATGCCCGACGCTGGCGATTTGGCCGGACCACTGTCGATGATAGCGTGGCCGATTTACGTCGCCATCTTTCTCCTGCTCGCTGGCGCGGAAGTCGTCTCGCTCCAGTTCGTCCAGCACAGCGCGACGCTCCTCCTCGCTCGCCGGGTCGTGGTCGGTGGACTCTTCGCGGGCATGCTTGGCATCGGCCTGTGGCGGGTCCTCCCGGTCTGGCGCGTCGTTCCGGTGCGCAAGACATTGCCGCTCTGGGTAGAAAACGGCGGCAGGGTGGCACATCAGGTCGCCGTCGAAATCACCGACGACGAGACGGGGGAAGTCGTGTTCGACCGAACCATCGAGGTGGGAGCGCGGGATAAGGTTTCGCTGGAGGACGTCGTCACGCAGGTCGGCCGGTATCGCGTCTTCGCCGAGTTAGACGACGGGACGACATACGAGTTCGATCTTACACCGCGGCACTTCGAACGCTTCCGAGCCATTCTGGTCTGGGTCGAGGGGGAACTCGGCAGACTGCGAGTTCTCGGTCAGGGAACTGGCCCGTGATTCCTTTCGATGACAAGCAACCTTTCGAACCGAGGCCAGCAAGAATTTTACCGTGGCCGAACTACCAGAAGTTGCCCGCTTCGGGGCGAACGGAGTGATTCACTATGAGCAAGTTCCGCAAGGCCTGGTACGCTTGGCGTCGCCTGCCGCGTGGAATGAAGCGTAGTATCACTCGCAAAGCTCGACGGCTGTTCCGGCGCGTCAAGTCCTGAACACCGTCGAACGCTTTTCGGCGTCGGCTACTCCTCGTTAGTCTCGCCTTCGAAGTCCATCGCCGCAGAGTTGATACAGTAGCGTTTCCCGGTCGGTTCCGGCCCGTCCTCGAAGACGTGGCCGAGGTGGCCGTCGCAGTTGGCACACAGCACCTCGATGCGGTCCATCCCCTTGCTCGTGTCGCGACGCGTCTCGATGCGGTCGCTGTCGGTGTCGTAGAAACTCGGCCACCCACAACCGGAATCGTACTTTGTCTCCGAGTCGAACAGTTCCGCGCCACAGCCAGCACAGACGTAGGTACCGTCGTCTTTTCGGTCTACGTGTTCGCCGGAGAACGGTCGCTCGGTGCCTGCCTCGCGGAGAATCTGGTACTCCTCGTCGGAGAGTTGCTCGCCCCACTCGGCGTCCGATTTCGGGAGGTCGTCGGTCTCTTGGCTCATGACTCCTGATTAGGGGGCGACGCGGTTAGGCGTTGTGCGCGGCGGTGTCAGTTGCCGGTTTCTGGATAGACTATTTCCATCGGTAGCCCCTCGTCTTCTGCCGATAACTCTGTGCGGTCAGTCGGCGGATGGTCTGGAAGCGTGCCGAACTCTCCATTTGCGACTCGCTTCGCGGTCAGTGCAAGGACGATTGCGTCGAGAACGTCGTCTTCGGCCGCGCGGCGTGCGTAACCCGGTTCGGTGAGAGTGGTAGCGACTGATTCACAGTCGGTGCCGAGTGCGTCGTCCAACAGTTCGCGCCGCTCTTGGAGACCGTCGTCGTCCGACTTCGGCCGCAGTAACTCGCCACCGTTCAGGTGGTGGAAACAGACCTCGGGATGCGATTCTCTGACGACCCCGCGGGCGTCGTCAGATTCTCGGAGAAACGTATCGACTTCCCGGATGCGCGGGACGATGGCCCACGTCTGATTCGAGATGCTGTAGTCAGTCGCGTCGGTCTGGCGCTCCTTCGCGGCAGGGAGTCTGTCTTCGTAGACGGCGTCCCGAATCGGGGTCCAGAAGACGCTGTTTCGCCGCTCGCCGAGGTGGACTTTGGCTTCCGCGTCGCACTCGCGGCGACTCGATTCGGGAAGGCCGACGGGAACGTCGATGCAGAGCTGGTCGGGACACTCTTTCTGTTCGTGCCAGAGGTTCCACACCGTCGGTGCGAATCCGAGCGTCAGTTCGTCTTCGCCGTCTATCTCTGCGACGACCCATCCGTTCGACGCCCAGTCTGCTCCGACGTAGCTTGCCATACGTCACTATCGGGGCGCTCTCGGAAAACGCTTTCAATCCGCCCGGCGTCCGGTCAGTTCCTCGATTTCGAGCTCGTAGACCGTCGCTTGGACGTCCTCGACTGGCTCGCGGAACAGCCGAAATTTCGAGAACCGCTGGTTGATTCGCGTCTCGTCGAAGTCCGTCCGCTCGCGGAGCGGACCGCGGGCGAGGATGCTCCAAGACCCATCTCCGGATTCGTGGACGACAAACGTCGCTGTCTCTGTCGCTTCGAGGAACTCCATCTTCGTGCTGTCTTCGTGTTGCCCGAGTCGTAGAACCAGCGAGTCGCCGTCGTAGTCGTACGACACCGGCACGGCGTAGGCGTCGTCCCCGTCGGCGAGCGAGAGGACCCCGACGTCGTGGACGCGAAGCAGTTCGTCCAGTTCCGACTCGTCCATGCCGAAGGTGTAGATGTACTCGACGTGTTCCATATAATTGGAAGCAGGAGCCGAGAAGACAAAGCTCTACCCCAGTGTAATATCCAGATACAGCATCACGACGACGCCGAGCATCGTGCCGAGCGTGGCGATTCGCTCGTGGCCGTGGGCGTGGGTCTCGGGGACGATTTCGTCGCTGATGACGAACAGCATACCGCCCGCGGCGAACCCCATCGCGTAGGGGAGTATCGGCGCGGCGACGCCGACCGCGAGCGCGCCGAAGACGGCCAGTGGAATCTCGACCAGTCCTGCTCGCACGCCAGCGAGCGTCGCGTAGAACAGCGACCCGAACCCGGCGTTCATCGCGGCGACCGACACCGCGAGGCCCTCGGGGATGTTCTGGATGCCGATAGCGAGCATCAGTGCGAGCGCGTTGCCGAGGTCGCCCGACCCGAATCCGACGCCGACAGCCAAGCCCTCCGGCATGTTGTGGAGCGTGATTGCGACGATGAACAAGAGGACGGAGGCGGTTCGAGAGTCGCTCTCGGGGACACGCTCGCGGCCGGTCGTCGAATCCTCCTCGATTCGCGGGTTCGCGGTCGAAGCGTTGTGCTGTGGTTTACCCGTGATGACGACGTGGATGTGCGGAACCCACTGGTCCGCTTGGTCGAGTACGGCGACGCCGAGGGCGAAGCCGACGAGTACGGGGAAAATGCCGCCAGCCTCGATTCCCGGCAGGATGAGACTCGTGAAACTCGCCGCGAGCATCACCCCCGCCGCGAAGCCGAGGGCCGCGTCGAGCGCTCGCTCGGTGGGATTCGACCAAACGAGGACGACGAGCGCGCCGAGCGTGTTCATGACCGCGATGACGACGCCACCGGCCAACCCCTGTACGACAGGGTTGGAGCCGACGATATCGACGAATAGTTGTTCTAAACTGGCCATTCGGCTCGTCCCCCGTCCGCGCCAGTTGGTACTTCCATCGAGTGACCTATCGAGACAGTAGCACAAAAACCTCTCCCGACGGGCGGGAGATTGAAACCCTCTCGCGGTGAATCGGGTGGGCATGGGGGTTTGTGACATCTGCGAACAGCGAAAGTCGGACGGGACCGAACTCGTCGCACGCATCGAACGCGAGATTTGGGTGTGTCACGGCTGTATGATGAAGGCAGTCACGACGAAGGCCGAGCGATTGTCGTACCAAGACTGGTAGTCCGGGAGAATCGAAGAGAGTGTCATCTCTCGGGAGTAGCCACAGGATTTATTCAACGAATGTAACAAGTCTAGGAATCTGCGTAGATTTATAATGAAGGATTGGTAACGACTGATCGAGCCATGAGTCAAGTCCCGAACGACTCGACCGGAGAACAGGGTACAGAGACGACGGTCGGCCAAGAACTTGGCTCGCGCTCGCTCGACACGATTTTCGACGTTCTCGGCGCTCGTCGTCGTCGAAACGTCTTGTACGTGCTGTCGCGCCGTTCGAGACCGGTTCCCTTCACCGAACTCGTAGACGACCTCGTCGCGCTCGAAGACGGAACTCGCGAGCGCGTGGCCGTCTCTCTCCACCACGAACACCTCCCGAAACTAGCCGATGCCGACCTACTCAACTACGACGAAGACGCCCGAATCGTCGTACTGACAGACTTGTCCGAACGGTTCACTCGCTACCTCGACCTCGCCGCAGAAGAGGAGCGACGGCGACCAGTCGGGCAGTCCGCAGAGAGTACTCGACCATCTGAGTTCTAATCCTACCCGAGACGCCACTCGCCGTCCGCGAACTCGACGCCGGGTAGTGCGTCGAACGCCGGACGGATGCACTCGTCCCACCACTCGGTCTCGTCGGAGTAGCTCGCCGACTGCTCGGGATACACTCGTTCTTTGAGCGTCGTCTCGTCTACCGGCCCGTCACTGTGGAGGAAGTGACACGCCGCGTAGATGGCCGACCGTTCACGCTCGTCTATCGATTCGAGCGTGTGAATCGCCGTCTCGACGTTCCGAGGGAGCCCGCTGGAGTCGGGGTGGGAACCAGCCATGGGAGCGCGACCCCGTTCGGTCTCCGTGTAGCCGGGCAACCACCAGACGGCGTCGTCGCCGACAGCTTTCCGTTCGATTGTCCCGGCCTCGTTCAGGCGGTCGAGGGCCTCCCGAGCGGCACCACGTCCGAACGGCACCGAATCGACTACCTCGTCGGTCGTCAACACGGGGTCGTTGCGCTCGCGGAACGGGGCCAACAGGGCGTCGTCGGCCAGTCCTGGAGCGTTGTCGTGGGGGTTGGGAGTCACAGCGGTAGAAAGACCGGGACACTGAAAAGGCTTGGCGTGACCGTGGCAAGCTACGTTACGCCGAGGAACAGCGTGGCCGCGCTCGCCGCGACGCCGAGCGCGAACAGCGAGTAGTTCGCGAGCGTGCTGTCGGCCGGTGCCACAGAGAGCGAGTATCGCTCGCCCGAGAGTGGCCACAGCACCGCGACGCCCATCGGCGTGAGCACGTCCGCGAGCAGATGGGCCGACAACGAGAGCGCGACGACGCCCGCCGCGAAGGTGCGCACGTCGGTCGGACCCAGAGCGACCGACCCGAGTCCCGCGGCGGTGCCGCCGAACCAGACGAGAGCCGCTACGCCGCCGACGAACGGCAACGTGTGGGTCGGCCCGCGGTGCGAGACGAACGGCACGCGAACGTCCAAGTCGGGGACCATCGTCAACCAGAGGACGGCCGCACCGCCGAGAATCGCCAGCGAGGGGTTGCCGGTGGTGAGTAGCCACCCACCGACGGGGGCGTACAGCAAGAGTGCGACGCCGTAGTGGCCGAGTCGGAACATGCGGACGAGTCTCTCACGGCCGGATTTAACAGCGGCGAAAGACGCAGACAGTCACGGGTCGTCGTCGTGAGCCACGAGCAGAAACCGGTTTGTGTATCCGCGCCGACGGAAGCCACATGGACGGACAGACAGTCGTCGTCACCGGCGCGAGTCGGGGCATCGGCGCGGCAGTCGCCCGAAGCTTCGCCGACGAGGGCGCGACGGTCGTCGCGTGTGCCCGCGAGCAGGACGAGTTAGACGCCCTCCCCGAGAGCATCGAGACGGTTCGCGCCGACGTGCGCGACGAGTTCGACGTGGAGCGGTTGATGGAGACGGCCGCTCGCGCTGGCGGCGACGGCATCGACGTGGTCGTCGCCTGCGCTGGCGTCTACCACGGCGCGCCGGGAGAGACGCCGCTGACCGAAGAGCCGTACGCGTCCTTCGACGACACGCTCAGAACGAACGTTCGCGGCGTCTTCGCCGCGATACAGGAGGCACTGCCGCATCTCGCCGACGACGCCCGCGTCCTCGTTCCCTCCGGTAGCGTCGCCCGCGAGACCAAGCCGGGGTACGGTTCCTACGCAGTCTCGAAGGCCGCCACGGAGGCGGTCGTACGCGGGTTCGCCACGGAACTCGACCAGTCGGTCGGGGTCGTGGACCCCGGACAGGTAGCCACCGACCTCACCGGCGGACAGGGCCGGGACCCCGAAGACGTAGCCGGACTCTTTCTCTGGGCCGCGACGAACGCCCCGACCGACGAACTCGACGGTGAAGTCGTCGGGCTGAAAGCGTGGAAGCAGGCGACAGCCTGAGACGCCAGTACGGAACGCAGTCTACCGCGGTACGGAAGTTTATCCCTGATGGCGACCAAGCGAAGGCCATGAGCGAACGCAAGGAGTTTCGGGACCTCGCGAGCCCCGAGGCCGCCCGCGAGGCCATCGCGGACTTGGACCTCGTGCCAGCGACCGAGAGCGTCCCGCTGGCGGAAGCACGCGGGCGCGTACTGGCCGAACGACTCGACGCCGACCTCGACGTGCCGGGGTTCGACCGCGCGAGCATGGACGGCTACGCGGTTCGAGCGCGCGACACCTTCGGGGCCGACGAGACAGACCCCAATCCACTGGAACTGACCGGCGTCGTCCACGCGGGCGAAGAACCCGACACCGAAGTCTCGGAAGACGAGGCCGTCGAAATCTCGACCGGCGCGGTGATGCCGCCCGGCGCGGACGCCGTGGTGATGGTCGAGCGAACCCGAGAGCAGGGCGACACCGTGTTGGTGCAGACCGCCCTCGCGCCGGGCGACCACGTGATGACTGCGGGCGCGGATATCGCGGCGGGCGAACGCGCGCTCGGACCAGGAACGAAGTTGACTCCGAGAGAAATCGGCTTACTATCGGCGCTCGGAGTCGATTCCGTCCCAGTTCGAGGTAAGCCGAAAGTCGGCATCGTCTCGACTGGCGACGAACTCGTTCGGCCCGGCGAGCAACTGAACAGCGACGCCGGACAGATTTACGACGTGAACAGCTACACGATAGCGTCTGCGGTGGCGGAAGCAGGCGGCAACGCCGAGATGTACCCTCACGCCGGAGACGACTACGACGAGATGGAGTCGATCCTTCGACAGGCCGCCGACGAGTGCGACCTCGTCCTCTCGTCCGGTTCGACCAGCGCCAGCGCGGTAGACGTGATTTACCAGGTCATCGAAGACCGTGGCGAACTCCTCCTCCACGGCGTCTCGGTCAAGCCCGGCAAGCCGATGTTGGTGGGGCGATTGGAAAACTCCGCGTACGTCGGTCTCCCCGGCTACCCCGTCTCGGCGCTCACGATTTTCAGGACCTTCGTCGCGCCCGCGATTCGCCGCGCCGCCGGAGTACCTGAGCCAACGAGTGCAACCATCGAGGCCAAGATGGCCGCCGAGGAACGCTACAGCGAGGGCCGAACGCGGATGCTCCCCGTGGGACTCGTAGAGAATGCAACTGGGGAACTGCTCGCGTACACCGTAGACAAGGGTAGTGGCGCAACGACCAGCCTCGTAGAAGCCGACGGTGTGGTGGAAGTGCACGCCGACACCAGTTACATCGCCGACGGCGAGTCCGTCGAAGTCGAGTTGTTCTCCGCAGACGTGCGAGCGCCTACAGTGCTCGGCGTCGGCGAGGACGACCCGGCGTTCGCGCGCTTGCTGGACGAGTTGGAGCGACCCAGGTATCTCGGCGTCGGCTCTCGGGAGGGGCTTCGGCGACTTCGCGACGGCGTCCCGGACTTCGCGGTTGCCAGCGCAGGCGACCGGGACGTTGACGCCGACGAACTCGGTACCTTTGAGCGCGAGTGGGGACTGGTCGTCCCTGCCGGAAATCCCGACGAGCTATCGAGTCTGGCCGACCTCGTGGAGACGGACGTGCGGTTCGTCAATCGCAGCACCGACTCGGGACTCAGAACCACGCTCAGCAACGCGCTCGCCGACCTCGCCGAAGAGCGAGACACGACCCGCCACGAACTGGTCGAAGCTATCGACGGCTTCGAGATGGCGACGAAAGCCCACGAGAGTCCTGCACGGCGGGTCGCCGCCGGGAAGGCCGACGCTGGGGTCGGCCTGCGCGCGACTGCCGAGAAGTTGGAACTCGGCTTCGTCTCGCTCGGCACGGAGCAGGTGCAAGTGCTGGCCAACTCCGAGCGGACGGAGAAGACGGGCGTGCAGGAACTCGAAACGGTACTGGAGTCGAAATTGGACGCGGTACTCGCCGACTTACCGGGATACAATCGGTAGCCGTCACCGCTCGCCTCGACCGTCTCAGCAGACGACGACGCCGCCGGTCGTCGTCCAACAGCCGACGACTGCCAGTACGGTGCCCACGAAAGCCACCACACCGCCGACTCTGAGTACCGTACTTCGGTCGTAGAAGTAACTGGTACCGACTGTCGCCGGAAGCGCGGCAGTGACGCCGGGAAGGAGGTACGTGAAAACCCCGTCCGGGACCATCGTGTCCAGTCCCGTGCTGTCGAAGACGATGACCCACGCGAAGACTGTGAGCGGAAGCGCCAGCAACGAGAGGACACAGAGGAGAGTGACGGTTATCGGTTCGAAATCGGTCCGAAACAAGTCGGTCGCAGTCACGACCGAACGTTTGCAGAAGTCGTATAAAATCGCTCTGAACCCGGCTCTTCCTCAGTCGTCCGCAGACGGATTCGCCGTCCACAACTCGTCGAACGTCTCGACGCGGTGGTCACCGAGGACGCACTGTTCGCGACGGTGGTGGCCGTGACGCTCGACGTGAATCGCGTCGAGTCCGGCGTTCCACGCCGCGCCCACGTCGCTCGCGCCGTCGCCCGCGTAGACACCCACGCCGTCGCCCCCGTGGACGCCGATGTTCTGCATCGCCAGTTCGATGGGCGCGGGGTCGGGTTTCCAGCCGAGGTCCTCGTCACAGCAGATTATCGTGTCGAACCAGTCACGGATGTCGAGGTTGTCGAGTACTGGATTCGTCAGAAATGGCTGGCAGTGGGTGACGAGTCCGACCGGACAGTCGAGGTCCGCGACGAACTCGGCGTCCTCGTAGAGGTACGTCTTACGAGCACGTTGTTGGGGGTCCTCCACGTCGTGGAAGGCGGGCCAGAAGTCGTCGGGGTCGATACCCCACGCCCGGAGTTGTTCGTTGCGACTTCCGCCGAGTCCGTGCCAGAGGATTTCTGCTTCTTTGTCGGTGAACGCTCTCCCGAGTCGGTCGCCGACACGGTCGAACACCGATCGCGGGTACGACCAGTCGATGTCGATGAGCGTCCCGTCCAAGTCGAGGAGCCAGAAATCGTAGTCGCGGGAGACCATGGGGACCCTGAACTTAGGACGCTTGAATATATTACGTTTTCCCCGACTATTCGACTTCCAGCGAACTCCCGAGGTACTTGTTCAGCACTTCCGAGACGCTATCGGCGTTGAACGACTCCAAGTCGGCGCGAATCTCCGCTTTGAGTGCTTCCAGATACTCCTCGTCGGTCTCGAACGAACGGTACTCGACCGAGACGACGGGCACACCGAGCGCGTCTTCTGTCAGCTTCCGGAAGTGGCGCTCGTCGTTCACCTCGCCGCGCCAGAGGTTGTCCCGGAAGAAGCGCCACCCGTCCTCACCCGGCGGGTCCGCCGCTCGGGTGAGTCGCGTCTCGAACTCCTCGGGAGCGACAGCAACGCCCTCAGTTCGGGGTTCGAGTCGGAACCGAACAGCGAAGACGTAGCGAGCGTCCATCTCAGCGCAGGTCGTCTGCTAGTTCCGCCATCTTCACGTCCTTGTCGGTGATGCCGCCTTCCTCGTGGCTCGTGTACCGAACTTCGACTTCCTTGTAGCCGATACGTATCTCGGGGTGATGAAACTCCTCTTCGGCGATTTCACCGACTTCGCTCGCGAATGCGACGCCCTTCAAGTAGTCGTCGAACTCGTAGACGCGGACGATTTCGTCGCCGTCGCGCGCCCAGTCGTCAGGAATCTGTGCCTGAATCTCGTCGTCGGATAGCAGGTCTGCCATGCGGGAACCAACGGTCGCCCTGAAAATAAAATCACTCGCCGAACAGACCGAACGACGACTGTTCCTTGCCCGGGTTTTAGTCACAAGATAAATTTATTACTCCGGGCGTGGGAATGCGAACGTAAGACGAGAACATGGAAATGGAGCGTCCCCGCGCTCGCGGGTCCGACGAGGGCGAACCAGAGAGCGACGGCCTCACGGAGTTTTTCAACCTGCTGAACGAGTTCAAGACGAACGGCTGCAACCTCCTGCTCGTCGGTGACGCACCACGCTCGATTTTCACTCGGGCGAGCGCACAACTGTTCGGCGACGCGGACGCGATGCGATACCGGGTTCTGGCAGTGACCGACGCCACACCCCAGAGCATCGCCGACAGACTGCCGGACCCGAACACGACCCCGCGGCCGCTGTCCGAGACGACGCACGTTCTCAACCACACCGCAGTGCCTCGCTCTGTCACGAACGCCGACGACCTGTCCACGCCGGACACACTCGCGGATATTCGCGAGACGCAAATCGCGGACCCACAACTGCACGGATTACAGTCGGCGCTCGTGGACGCACTCGCGGACGCGTCCGACGACGCGGACGTCATCCGACCGGCCGACGTACGGGTCGGCGTCGATTCGCTCGACCCACTCGTCGGACACTACGGCATCGACGTCGTTCGCAACTGCCTCCGGACGGTCGGCCGTCACGTCCACGACCACGACGCGATGGCCCACTACGCGTTACGGAAACCGCACGAGAGCGACGCCACGAAGGCGCTCGCCGAGGAGATGGACGCCGTCATCGAACTGCGAGCCGTAGACCCCGACAAGCACGACCACGACGCCGAAGAACGGTGGCACATCAGTAGCGAGGATTTACAGATGCAGTGGACGCCACTCTGACTCGCTACCGTGAGAGTGTGTGGCGTCGGCCACAGTTCGTGCGCCTTGCCCCACTCAAACGGAAGACGACGGGAACGGGACACAATGAGGATTGAATTCCACTCACTCTCCGACGCGACTGGTTTCGAAGTCTTAGACACTGTCGAGACCCGATTGGTGCAATTTTTCACCGAGGGGCCTGTGGACCCGTCCCAGACGGAGAGACGACCGTTCACCGCTCCGGTCGATGCTGCCTGCGAACTCAGCACCGAGACGCTTCGGTTCTCCTCGGAACCGGCCGAGGTTCGTGCGCCGGACGGCACTCGTCTGGGCGGTATCGACCCGCCCGAGTCCGACACCTTCCCGGCGGGCGAGTACTTGCTGGAGCTTCACACGCCTGTCAAAATCTACCTACACGTCGAGAGTCAGGTCGCCATCGACATCGACTCGAAGACTGCCCGACTGGAATTCGGCGAGAAGACGACGGTAACTGTCGGCGCGCGCTCGCACCACAGTTCTCCGGAGGCGACGATTACCGTTCCGGACGACCCCGAAGCGATGATGAAAGCAGTATCGGCGTTCTCCTCGTCGCTGAAGACGACTTCGGCCGAACGGGCGTGGCCGAGTCTCCGGGGGCATCCACCGGTCGTCGAGCGCGGCGAGGAACTGCACATTCCGGACGAACTCGACCCGCCACAGACGGGCGTCACGATTCGAATCCCACCGGAGTACGGCTACGTCTACACCGTCGCGCCCTTGGCGTACTACCTCGGAGCGCAGGTCGTGCCCGACGAGACGGCGTATTTGACGACTGACACCGGTATCTACTGGCGACTCGGCAGTACCGTCGCCGAACTGGCAGACCACGTCGAGACGTTGCTCAAGCGGACGCTCGTCCTCGACTGCGTGACGCGGACCGAGGGGCTGTATCCAGACGACCTCTACGAGCGTTCCGTCGTCGAACAACGAATCGAGTTAGATTTCGAGGCACTGTACGACGCCTCGCTCGCAGAGCGACTCGAAGCCTACCTCGCGATTCCAGCCGACGTGCTGGCCGAAGTCACGCCGACGTGGCACCGCGTGACCCACGTCCAACCGACGCCGGAATCGGTCGAACTCTTACCGTACGTCCTCAACGACCTCTCGCTCGTCCGTTCGAAAGACCCGACCCAGCCCCCGTCGCAACCGTCGGAAGCACAGGAGCAGACCGGCGAGATACTCGGCGCATTCAAGCGAACTAGCGACGGCGAAGAGAGTGAGTCCGGGAACCGGACCGCACCTGACGACGCTCCCCAATCGTCGGCGCTGACGCGCTTTATGCAGGAGAGCGACGAACAGGGAGACGACGAAGGAGCGACTGGCGAACGGGATGGCGACGCGGGAACGACCGGCGAGCAGGAGGTCTCGTCCGGCGACGACACCCCGACTCTCGGCGTCCCCGGCGAAGACGGCTACATGCCGTTGCCGGACGTAGACGCTCTCGAACAAGCGTGGATCGGCGACGAGACGCCGATTCACGGCACCAAACTGTTGCCGGAAGCGTTCGCCAACAGCGTGTCCTCGGAGAGCGACGCGGTCGAAATCGTCGTGGTCTGCAACGACGGGCAGATGCGCGAGGAGTTAGACACCGCCGCGGCGGTGTACGACAAACGGAGCGACATCCGCGTCAACGTCGAGTACGAGTTCGGCGTCTCGACGGACGAACTACGGGCGCTACTGGCCGATTCCAGCGACATGTTCCACTTCATCGGCCACATCGACGGCCGAGGCTTCGAGTGTCCGGACGGCGTCTTCGACGCAGCGACGGTCGAATCGACCGGCGCGACGATGGTACTGCTGAACGGCTGTCGGTCCCACGACCAAGGCACCGAACTGGTGCAAGCGGGGGCGCGGGCCGCAGTCGTCAGCCTCGGTGACCTCTGGAACTCCGGCGCGGGCGAGGTCGGCGAGACGTTCGCCCGACTGCTCTCCCACGGATTCACCGTCGGCAGTGCGCTCGAAATCGTCCGCGAATACACGTCTATCGGCCGCGAGTACGTCGCGCTCGGCGACCCCGGTGTCAGGGTGACGCAGAACGACAACGGCACGCCGACAGTCCACCATCTCGACGTGGGCGACGACCCTCGAACGGTCACCGTCGAGCGACGTAATTACTGGACGCGAGTGCTAGGAGCCGGTTCGATTACGAGAGCGAAAATAGACGAGATGCAACAGTATCACCTCACGATGGGTGACTACGGAGCGATACGCTTGGAGCGCGAGGCGCTCAGAGACGCACTCGAACCGTACGGTGAGCCACTCGTCGTTGACGGCGAACTACGCTGGAGCGACGAGTGGTTCGCCGAGTCGTAGTTTCACGGACCGCCTTTTCCACCGTCTGCGAGAACGGGAGCAGCCTCCACGAGCAGCAGCGTCACCAGCCAGAACGCGGTGAGTAGTTTCGGGTTCTTTGCGACCACTTCGGTTGGGTTGGCATAACGTGCCATACCAAACTATAATCAGAATTTCATGTCGATTTTTCTAAAACTTTCTAATCTAAATACGTAGGAGAGAACGACGGCTAGCGCTGTCGCTATCGAGTCGAATCGGAAAAAGGAGTCTTAGTCGTCGTCTGCCGCGATACCGGGCGGAACGTCGTCCTCGGAGATCGATTCGTCTCCGGTCAGTAGTCGTTGGACGAACTCCGGCGGACGGTCACCGTCTGGGGCCGCGCTCTCGGCAGACTGTTGACGTTTCCCGTCACTGGACCCGAAGTCGGGGTCGAACAGTTGGAGCGCGGTGTTGATGGTCGCCCAGTCGTCGTCTGCCGCGGCCTCGCGCAGGCTCTTGGTCGGCGGGGCAAGCAACTGAGAGATCAGCGCGTCGGCCATCGACTCGACGATTTCGCGCTGGTCGTCGTCGAACTCTCCGGTCGCTTCCAGCTTCGAGAGTGCCTCCGAGAGTTCGCGGCCCTTCACGCGCTCTGCGCTCTCGTACATCGTAGAGATGACGTCGTCGGCGCGCTTGCGCTTGTAGCCGTCGAGCAGGCGCTCGAACTCCCGGTCTATCATGGCTTCCACGGACTCCGCCGCGGCTTGGCGACGACGCTTGGTCTCGTCGGTCACGGACTCCAATGCGGCCATGTCGTAGATGGTGACGCCGCCGACTGCGCCCGCAGCGGGCGAGACGTCTCGCGGTTGTGCGATGTCGGCGACCAGCGTCTCGCCGCAGTCGGCCAGCGTGCCAGCGTCCAAGACGTACTCCTCGCTGCCGGTCGCGGAGACGACGACGTCGGCTGCGACGAGCGCCGACTCCAGTCCGTCGAGCGCGACTGCGCGGGCGTCGTCGGTATCGACCGCCTCGCTCACCTCCGTCGCGCGCTCGACCGAGCGGTTTGCGACGTACAGCGTCTCGACTTCGGCGTCGGCGAGCGCGTGGGCCGCGATAGTTCCCATCTCGCCCGCACCGACGACCAGCGCCGTCACGCTGTCGAGGTCGCGGTGTTCGGCGAGTAGGTTCACGGCCGCACTGCCGACAGAGACCGCGCCGTCGTTGATGGCCGTCTCGGTCCGGGCGCGTTCGCCGACGTGGAGCGCCTTCGTCACGGCGTCCGAAAGCATCGGCCCGATAGCGTCGTGGTCGCGAGCCGTCTCGTAGGCACTGCGAACTTGGCCGATTATCTGGTCCTCGCCGAGGACGAGCGATTCGAGCCCTGCCGAGACGCGCATCAGGTGGCGAAGGCTCTCTTCGTGGCCCATCTCGACGACCGCGTGGTCGCCGACCGAGGGCACGAAGTCGGTCAGCACCGCGCGACCGGTCGCCGCTTCGTCGGTCACGACGTAGGCCTCGAATCGGTTGCACGTCTGGAGCGCGAACGCTTCGCTGACGCCCGGCACGTCGAGCAATCGGTCGAGGACGACCCCAGCGTCTGCGTGGCAGGCCGCTTCGACTTCGTCTAAGTCTGCTTGGTCGTGGCTCACGCGAATGCCCGAGACGACTCCCGTACCGACCGTCACGGGTATCGACCTCCGACGAGCGTGGAAGTGAGAGAGAGTCCGAAATTCATGTGTTCACCTCGCGGACGGACCGTCCGCTTTCTTCTTAGTCGGGGCTAAGAATGGACGATACGTAAACCCTTCCAAACGCGTACACGTGCTCCCGAGTGGAAACAACAGTCTGGTGCTACGACCCCTCACGGTCTGGTACTACGACCCCTCGACGCCGGTCACGTCGAAACCCGCCTCACGGATGCCTTCCAGAATCGCCTCGTGGTCGGCGCTGGCCTCGTAGTAGAACACCACGTCGAAGGTACCCTCGCGCAGCAACTGTTGACACTCCCAGACGAACTCCTCGTCGTCTAGCGTGAGTCCCTGATGCTGGTTCGAAGAGAAGTCTGTGTCGTCGGTGCCGGAGTAGACGTAGGTGTCCTTCGGGTCGAGTCCCGCGCCCTCCGCGATTATTTCCCCGATATCGACGGTCGCCTGATGCATGGCGATGTCGTCGTCACTGCCGATATCTGTGTGGACGATAGCTCCGTTGAGTTGTATCTCTCCGGGTTCGAGCAACTGCTTAGTACGCCGGTACAGGTCCTCGTCGAGTACGTCGTTCATGCCGGGACCAAACCGACGAGCGATTAAACACCCTGCGGTTACAAGGCGATAACTCGTCGGTCAGTGTCCCAGAAAATTGTCGTTTCTACGTGCCGTACAGATTACAGACGCGTGAGGTTCGTCGCGCGCGGGCCTTTGTCGGCCTGCTCGATGTCGAACTCGACTTCCTGACCCTCTTCTAGGTCAGGGCCGCCAACGTCTTCCATGTGGAAGAAAACGTCCTCGTCCGCGTCCTCAGTTTCGATGAATCCGTAGCCGCCAGTGTCGTTGAAGAAGTCAACCGTACCTTTCGCCATTGCATTCGTCCCAAGTCGCTCCATACTTAAAAAGGTATGCAACTGTTCGTGAACCATGTTAACACAGAACGTCCACTTTCGGCGGGTCAAAACGTTCATGCCGCTCGGTCGCGTCAGTCCGACCGACCGATGCTACGGTGGATAGAGCGACGCGTGAGGGCAGCGTACGAGCGACTGCTGCGCCGCGAAATCGAAGGCGCGCCCGCGCACGTCGCGGTCATCCAAGACGGAAATCGCCGCTACGCGAGCCAACAGGGCGGAGAAGCTCACGATGGCCACCGCGCAGGGGCGAAGACGACCGAGCGCGTGCTGAACTGGTGTGAAGACCTCGGCGTCGAAGAACTCACGCTGTACGCCTTCTCGACCGAGAACTTCGACCGGCCGGACCACGAACGCGAGGCACTGTTCGACTTGCTGGAGGAGAAACTGTACGAGTTCGCCGACGCCGACCGAGTCCACGAGGGTGAAGTCTGTATCCGTGCAATCGGCGAGGTCGAGATGCTCCCCGAGCGAGTCCGTGACGCGGTGGAGTACGCCCACGAGCAAACCGCCGACTACGAACACTTCACGCTCAACATCGCACTCGCGTACGGCGGTCGCAACGAACTGCTCGGGGCTGCCCGCGACGTGGCCAAAGCGGTCGAAGATGGTGACCTCGACACCGAGGACATCGACGTGGCCGAAATCGAGCGCCGAATATACGACAGTCCGCTCCGCGACGTGGACCTCATCATTCGAACCGGAGGAGACGAGCGGACCTCGAACTTCCTGCCGTGGCACGCCAACGGCAACGAGGCCGCCGTCTTCTTCTGCACGCCCTACTGGCCGGAGTTCTCGAAAGTGGACTTCCTGCGAGGCATCCGCACCTACGAGTCCCGCGAGGAGTCGTGGCGGCAGGCGCGCGTGAAGCGCGCCGTCGCGCTAGTGAAGGCCTTCGGGGGCGTGGAGTTAGACGAAGCGCGCGCTGTGATCGATAAATTCCGAGACGCCGTGCCGGAGGGGACGCAAGTCGAGGAGTTGGAGATGGAGAACGAAGGGAAGACGACGGAATAGCACGTAACAGAAATTCTGCGGCCGAGAGTCCACTACCGTTCGAATCGCCGACGGACTCGTTTCACTCGCCCGTCGAGGTTCGTCCTACCGCCCAAACCTTCTCTGACGGTTCTTGTAATCCAACAGCGCCCGCAGATAGTCGCGCTCGCGGAAGTCCCGCCAGTTCACGTCGGTGAAGTACAGTTCCGAGTAGACCGACTGCCAAATCATGAAATCCGAGAGGCGCTCCGCACCGGTCTTGATGACCAAGTCGGGATTTTCCGGAAACACCAGATGTTCCTCCACGTCGCTCTCTGTTACTTCCTCCGCAGACAGTTCGCCGTTTTCTACGTCCTCTGCGATAGATTGTACTGCACCTGCGAACTCGTGTTTGCCGCCCAAGCCGATGGAAATCTGAATCGGGGCGTCGGCGCGCTGGGTGTCGTCTGGACCGCGCACGGCCAACGTTCGCGGCGCTTGGACCCCGTCCAGTTCGCGCTGGAGCGTCGGCACCGCGCCCGAGTCGAGGACGCTCACGTAGACGGTCACGCGTTCGGCGTCGCGCTCGAACGCCCAGCGAAAGAACTCTTCTAACGTCTCGTATGCGCCCTGTTCGAGCAGGTCGCGTTCGGTGATGACGACGGCGACGTGACTGGGCGGGTCCGCGACGTGGCGGTGGAGGCGGGCGGCGAGATACCGGTCGTACAGTCCCACGCGCAGGAGTTCGCCCGCGACTGTCCTAAACGTCACGGACCCCGGGCGAACTACTGGTTTCGTCCGCCGCGTGTCTGACGCCACGACGCCGCACACCGTCGGCCGTTCGGGAATATTAAGTAGGCGTCGGGGGAACGAGGGGATAACGTGACCACTAGAGTCCGGCGAGCGGCGGGATACGCGCTGGTCTCGACGCTGTCGCTCGCCGCGCCGCTGTTCGAGTGGGCGACCGCCGTCGGTTTCGCCGTCGTCGCCGTCGCCGCGCTGACAGTCACCGACGGGCCGCTGTTCGAGTGGTTCGCGCGGGCCTCCGAGCGGCAGGACGGCCGACTCCACGGACTCGCCGCCTTCGCCTTCGCGGCCGCAGGACTGTCGTTGATGGTCCCCGACCAGACGCTGAGCATGCCGACGCGAGTCTGCGTCGCCACCGTCCTCCTGCTGGGCTACGGAAACCTCGCACAGCAAGCCGCACGCAAGGTTAGTCCCGCGCCGATAGCCCAGACGACAGCGTTCGTCATCGGTGGGTTCCTCGCGGCCGCAATCGGACAAGCCGCGACGCTGATAGTACAGAGGCAGGGAGTGTCCTCGCTCACCGCTCAACTGCCGGAAATCGCCTTCCTCGCCGCGAGTGGTGCGCTGTTCGCTGGTCTGCTTCGCTCGGTACTATTGGTGCGCGACGACCCGCTCGTCATGCTGTCGGCGGCGTTTCTGCTGTGGTTGTTCGCGGACCTCGCCGTGGAGGTAACCCTTTCCGGGGTCGCCATCGCTATCGCCATCACGGCGCTGTTCGGCTACATCTCGTGGGCGCTCGACGCCGCGTCGATTCCGGGGATGCTCACTGGAGTCTTACTCGCGCTGTTGACCATCGTTCTCGGCGGCTACGGGTGGTTCGCCGTCCTCATCGCCTTCTTCGGCATCGGCGCACTCTCGACGAAGTTCCGCTACGACGACAAGAAGACTCGTGGCGTCGCCGAGGACAACGACGGCGCGCGCGGGAGCGGCAACGTCCTCGGCAACGCCGCCGTTGCACTCGTCGCGGTGCTGGCCTACGCCTCCAGCGACAAACTCCCGGTCGATGGCACCATCTTCCTCTTCGCGTTCACCGGGAGCATCGCAACCGCGATGTCCGACACGCTGTCGAGCGAAATCGGCGGCGTCTTCGACGACCCGCGACTCATCACGACGTTCGAACGCGTGGACCCCGGCACGGACGGCGGCATCACGTGGCAAGGCGAAGTCGCGGGCGTTCTCGGCGCTGTCATCGTCGCCGCAATCGCGGTCTTCCTGTTCGACGGCGTCGGCCTCCTCGGCGGTATCGTCATCGCTCTAGCGGGGACTGGAGGCATGACGATGGATAGTCTGCTCGGCGCGACAGTCGAAGGTGACAAGGTCGGCAACCAGAGCGTCAACTTCCTTGCTACCCTGACCGGCGCGATTCTGGGCGTCGTCCTCGCGGTGGTCGCGCTGGCGTGATTCGACCCGCCCGCTCCAGCGACCGCTCGGAGTTACGAGACATTCAGCAGTCGCTCAGAGAGCCGAATCCGCCCCTACTCGAATACGCTATCGAGGGGCCACCGCTGTTGCTCGTCTCGACCGCCGACGGGGAACCGGTCGGCTACGCGCTGGTGTTCTACGACGACGAGACTGGCTACGTCGCTGAACTGGCAGTCCTTCCGAGTCACCGACGCGAGGGCCGAGCCTCGCGTCTGCTGGCCGCAATTTTCGAACGACTGCGAGACGAGGGCTGTAAACGCGTCTCGCTCTCGGTACACCCCGACGATGAGGCCGCCCAACAGTTCTACGGATCTCTGGGGTTCGAAACGACTGGCCGGGAACCGGACTACTACGAGGACGGTAGCGAAGCAGTGGTTATGGAACACGACCTGTAGAGTATGACGGTAGCGGTGCGGCGAGGTTGCAGTCGCGGTTGCTGTGTAGTTGCGGTGCTGTGCAGGGTAGTTGCGGTGCGGAAGTGGCACCAGTACGAAGCGGACGCGAGAAATCTGGGCGCGGCGCGCCCAGATTTCTCTGCGTCCCTTTTTTGATCCACATTTTTCGAGGAGTGGTTCCGAGCGCCGCTTCGCGGCGCGTCGGAACCCGACGAGAAAAAGGTGGAAACGGTCGCTTAGAAGTCGTCTGCGGTCCGAACCCGCACGCTCGCCGGTTGCTTGACGAACTCGCCCAACTCGCGGGCGACTATTTGGTTGACGCCGCGCTGGGCCGCTACGTCGAGTACCCGCTGTTCGAGTCGCCCGTCGAGGACGACTGCGTAGGGGGTTTCGTCGGCGTCCTTCACGGTGTCGAAGGCCTCCGATTCGTCTGCTTCCGCGAGCGTCTCGAACGACGAGTCGAGCAGTCGAACGCTCGCAGTCTCCTCGCCGACGACCGCTTCGACGTGTTCGAGGAGCGTCGTCGGTTCGGCGGCGGTCGTAGACTGGTTGTCCGTCGAATCGTCTTCGCTGACCGACTCGGCGTCTGCAGACGCCGAGTCGGTATCCGTGGTCCCTTGGTCGGCAACATCCGTCGAATTCTCGTCGGTCGTCTCCGGTGTCGTCGCCGGTTCGGAGACCGTCGAGACTTCGAGGGAGTCGGACGACGCTGACATCTCGACCGACGCGGCCGACCCGCTTCCGGCAGTGTCGGACGACTCGGTTGTCTCGGTGGCGTCCACCGTATCCGTCGTTTCGGCCGTCTCGGGCGTTTCGAGACCGGAAATATCCGGGTCGGTCTCCGGCGCGGGATGTGCGCTCCCGTCGGTCGCGGCGGTCGTCGGCGCGCTATCGGATTCGACCGACGACTTCTCGAAGGGGCGCTTGCTTCGCAGGGCCGACATGACCTCGTGGCGCGCGAGGTCCTCGACGGACTTCCCGGCCGGTGCGAGCGCGACGTAGTCGATGTCGCCGACCTGTGCGAGTTCCTTGCGGATGAGGTCGCCGCCACGGTCGCCGTCGAGGAAGACGGTGACGTTGCGGTCCTGCGTGAGTTCGGCGACGGCGTCGGGGACGTTGGTTCCCTCTACCGCGATGGCGTTCTTGACGCCGTAGCGAAGGAGGTTCAGCACGTCTGCGCGACCCTCGACCACGATGATAGCGTCGCTGTCTTCGACGTGCGGACCAGCAGGTAAGCCCTCGAACTCGACGATGTCCTCGACGCGCGCGCTCTGGCGCACCTCTTCGAGTATCTCGCGACTGTTCATCACGTCCTCGTCGAAGGCGTCGGCGAGCAACTGTTTCGCGCGCTCGACGACCTTGCGGCGCTTGGCGGCGCGCACGTCCTCGATGGACGCGATAGAGATGCTCGCCCGGCAGGGACCGACGCGGGTAATCGTCTCTAAGGCGGCGGCGAGAATCGACGTCTCTACTTTGTCGAGGCTCGACGCGATGGTGACGGTACCGAACGACTGGCCGTTCTCGCTGTCGATGTCCACGTCGATGCGACCGAGTTTGGAGGACTGCTGGAGGTCGCGGAGGTCTAAGTCGTCGCCCAGCAAGCCTTCGGTCTGGCCGAAGACTGCGCCGACGACGTCACTCCGCTCTACCACCCCGTCGGCGGTAATGTCGGCGTGAATGACGTATTTCGCTGTATCGTCCATGATTGGTGAACTCCCCCCGTGAGGGGCTTGCTATGTTGTCCATGAGCGGGGTCGCGGCCATGGATGTATTAAAATCCTTCGCCACGACTGAAATACCTGTCGTCAGCGGAAGTATCTCGCCACCGAGTGGTCGGTCGGACACCGGTTTCGTGATGCGGTTTTCTCGCCGAGCGACGACAGTGAATCGAACGAGTCGAGCGGAACAAGTCGAGGGGGTACTCAGGCGAGGTCGTACCGGTCGAATCCGACCCACGTCCCCGACGCCGCAACGGCCGCCGCGAGAAGCGTGATCTTTGCAGGACCGACTGGAATCCCCGCGAGGAACAGCGTGCCGGTGAACGGCCACGCTAGATTCGCGCCGGTGGCCGCCCCGACGGCCGCAAGCGCAGTCAGTGGCGGCCGGACTGCTTCGCGCCGATACGACCACGCGCCGAGGCCGCCGAGACCGAGCGCGAACGCGACCAGCGGAACGGCGATGAAGAGCGAGAGACCGTTTATCCCGTCGGTGCTGAGCCACAGCTTGTAGACGGTTCCGTCGGCGCGGACGTACACCGCCTCGTAGACCGGGAACGTCTCTCGGAACTCGGGGTCGTTGTGGACGACGTAGCCGCCGTTGCGGGCGTTCTCGAACGCGGCTTTGGCTTCCGGCGAGAGATCCTCGACGTCTAGAACCTCCGCGTCAGCGGGCGCATCGACGGCCGTCGCCGAGAGTTGGTACGTCGGCCGGAAGTCGTCGTAGACCATCCAACCGCTCCCCGCGACGAGCGCGACGGCGAGGACGACGAGCAAGAGGGCAGGAAGACGTCTTCGCGGAGGGAACGAAGGCATGACTCGTCAGTTCAAATGACAGCGAGATAAATGTTGTTGCCCCGACGAGACGTGGTGCCTACGCCAACAGCGCCGCCAGCGTCTCCGCGCCGTGTTCGAGCGACGCCGCAGGGTCGTCCGGTTCGTCGTGTTCGTAGACGAGCCACTCTGCACCCGCATCCCGAGCGGCTTCGACACACGCCTCGGAGTCGAGAATCCCCTCCCCGAGTTCGACGGACTGCGAATCGGCCGTGTCCTTGAGGTGGACCACCGGGACTCGACCGGTCAACCGCGAGAGCAACTCGGTCGGGTCGTGGCCAGCGGCGGCGGCCCACCCGAGGTCGAGTTCGAAGTCTAAGTCGGTCTCCTGCACCAGCAACTCGAAGGCAGACCACTGGCCGAGGTCCACGAACTCGTGGTCGTGGTTGTGGTACGCCAGCGTCGAGCCCAACTCCTCGACTCTGGCGGCCAGTTCCACGAGTCGCCGACCGGTGTCGGCGACTGCCTCCTCGGTAGCGAAGTTGGCCTCGCCGAGATACGGGACGACGAGCGTGTCGCAGTCGAGTCGCTGGTAGGTCTCGACGGTCCCTTCGAGGTCGTCTTCCAGTTCCTCGATACCGACGTGGGCGGCGGCCGCGTCGAGTCCCGTTTCGTCCAGTTTCGCTGCGACTGCTTCGGGGTCGCTCTCGCCGAGTCCCGCGAATTCGACGCCCTCGAAAGCGGTCTGACCGACGCGTTCGAGGAGTTCGGGCACCGACTCGTCCAACTCGCGAAGCGTGTACAGTTGAATCGCTGGTTGCATACTCCTTGTAGGGAGAGATACTGTAAATCGGTTGTCGCCGCGGCAGAACTGCCGTTGCCGACCACCGACCACAAAGCGTATTCCGGCGACGTTCGAGACTGAACCTATGCGTTCTCCGAGGCGAATCGCGCGCAAACGACCGTTTCTCACCGTCGAGGGGGTTCGCGCTCTCGATCGTCGTCTTGGGTCGGTCCGCGGGACGAGTCATCGTGGCCGAACGAGCGTAACGCTGCCCGGCCGTAGATTCAAGGGTCGAGCCGTCGTCTTCGGTGACAATTCGATTCCATGCGCGTACTCATCGTTCCCGAACTCTACCGGCCCGACGACGCGACGGCGAACGGCACGCTCAACGACGCCACCGTCTGGGTGGACTCGTGGCTGGACATCGACCCGAACCTGCACGTCTACTGGTTGCTCGCGCCACCCGAGACGGCGAACTACGACCCCGAGTACGTCCACGCCGACCGCGAGCGCGTGACCCTCGTGGAAGCGGAACCGTACATGCACGGTCACGACCACCAGCACGCGTTCACCGAGTCGGGCTACAGCGAGGCACAACTCGAAGCGTTGCGCGAGGCAATCTACGACGAACTGGGCTACGTAGACGTGGTCGTGGACCAACTGCGGCGCGGCCGGGCAGACCTCTACAAGTGGCTGCTCGCACTCGACGGCCACCGCGCGGACAAGATAGACCCCATCGACATCATCGCCAACGTCCACGATCTACAGCTTCCGTTCAAGTACTCCGGCACGGGCTGGCGCAACGACTTCCAGCGCGAGACCGAGATAACCGAGGCAGTGCTTTCGGACGGCATGTGGTTCAAAGCGGCCGTTGACGCCGACGGCATGCGCGAGTACGGCGAACAACTACTGGACGACTCGGTGTTGGAACTCGCGCTGGACGAAGCGATTCAAACTGGCAGTCCCATCGACTTCTCCCGGTTCGAGGAGACCTACAACGACGAACCCCAATGGCTCCACGTCGCGGGGTCGGTCTGGGACAAGAAGCAGACCGGCGTCGTGATGGAAATCGCGGAGCTACTTCACGAGAAGTTCGGCATCCGGACTGTGATGACGAGTATGAGCCAGATTCCGACGGAGTACGCCGACCTGTCGTGGGTCGAGGCATACCCGAAGGCCTCCCGCGAGGAGTTCGAGGCCGCACTCCAGAAAGGCGACCTCTGCATCTCCGCGACGGAGTACGAGACGCTCGCCCGGACGTGGTTCGAGCAGGCCGGGAGCGGGCAGGTGCTGATTGCGCGCGACCAGCCGTGGATTTACGACTGCATTCCGAGCGACTACGAACTCACTGGCGACATCGACGAACTGGCCGACCTCGCGGTCTGGGTGGTCGAACACTGGTCGGAGGCCGTCGCCGAGAGCCAGCGAATGTTGGAGTACGCGAAGGACATCCGCGACCCGGTTCGGTCGGGTCAGCGAACCTACGACGACATGGCGCGGCGCGTCACCGAAAAGGTCGAATCCTACGGGCCAGACCAGAACGACGAGATAGTGGGCGAAACGTTGGGCGAGTTCGACGGCACGGTTGGGTTGGACGAACTGAACGAACGGTCGGCGAAGTTCACGGAAACGGGTGAGAAACTGCTGGATGGCGAGTGTGCGCTGAGCGAAGTCGTCTACGCGCTCCGGCGACGCGGGTACCGAGATACTGGAACTGGGAAGACACCCGTGTTCGAACAGGACGAGAGATAATAGCGTCTCGGCGATACCGGGAGCACTCTTTGAAAACGAAATCTCTTCAAACACCCCAGTCGGAGAAATACTTCAGCAACGTTTATGGATTCCTGACCGTGAGTCGATACTATGGTTTCGAGAGCGGAGGCGTACGGATGGCTGGTCGCGTTCGCGGTCGTCGTCGCGTTGGCGGTGCCGTGGTTCCTCTGGCGGACGAGTAGCGTCGTCTACGGACTTCCCGTCTGGCTCTGGTGGCACGTCGGCTGGATGGCGCTGACTGCAGTCGTCTTCTACGTCTTCAGTGAACGCGCGTGGGGCGTCGGCATCGAGGCGGAGGCGAGCGAGCCATGAGCGAGACGACACTGCAACTGGGTATCATCGGTGGCTATCTGCTGCTCGCGCTCGCCATCGGCTTGGTCGCCTATCGACTGACCGACCGGACCGCCGAGGACTACTACCTCGCGAGTCGAACGCTCGGCACAGTGGTCCTGCTGTTCACGACGTTCGCCACGCTCCTCTCTGCGTTTACCTTCTTCGGCGGACCGAACGTCGCCTACGCCGCAGGACCGGAGTGGATCCTCGTCATGGGGCTGATGGACGGCGTCCTATTCGCCATCCTGTGGTACGTCGTCGGCTACAAGCAGTGGCTCGTCGGCAAGAAACACGGCTACGTCACCCTCGGCGAGATGCTGGGCGACCGATTCGGGTCGCCGTTACTCCGGGGACTCGTCGCCGGAATCAGCCTCTTCTGGCTGTTCCCCTACGTGATGCTCCAGCAAATCGGAGCGGGGACCGCCTTGGAAGCACTCACGAACGGCGGTGTCCCCTACTGGGCGGGCGCGGGTCTCGTGACGGTGTTCATGATTGCCTACGTCGTTCTCGCCGGGATGCGCGGGGTCGCGTGGACCGACACCCTGCAAGGCGCGTTCATGCTGGTGATGGTCTGGGCCGCCGTCGCGTGGATTCTCGCCGCAGTCGGCGGTGCAGAGGAAGCGACCGCCAGCCTCGCGAGTTCGAATCCCGAGTTTCTCGCGCTCGGCGGCGGTCTCTATTCGGCCCCGTACATCATCTCGACGGCGGTGAGCATCGCGTTCGGCGTGGCGATGTTCCCGCAGGTCAATCAGCGATTCTTCGTCGCGCGCTCGAAGAAAGTCCTCAAGCAAACGTTCTCGCTTTGGCCGATTCTCGTCGTCCTCTTGTTCGTCCCGGCGTTCATGCTCGGCGCGTGGGCGAAGGGCCTCGGCGTGGCAGTCCCCGAGGGTGGCAACGTCCTTCCGATTCTGCTCAACGAGTACGCTCCGGCGTGGTTCGCCGCGCTCGTCATCGCCGGGGCGATGGCCGCGATGATGTCCTCCTCGGACTCGATGTTGCTTTCGGGGTCGTCGTACCTCACCCGCGACCTCTACCGACCGTTCGTCAACGCTCACGCGAGCGACCGCAAGGAGGACCTGCTGGCGCGTGTCGCCGTCGCCGCGTTCGCCATACTTGCGTTTGTCGCGAGTCTCTTCTCACCGCGCGCGCTCGTGGAAATCGGCGACACCGCCTTCGGTGGCTACGCACAACTTGCGCTACCGGTCATCGCGGCGCTCTATTGGTCGAAGACGACGAGAGCCGGCATGTTCGCTGGCATCGGCGGCAGTCAGACGTTCTATCTGGCGAGCGTCTTCGTCCCGTTCGTTCCCGGGAGCTACTCCGTACTCGGTTCGGCGGGGTGGAGTAGTTCCATCGTCGGGATGCTCCTCGGTCTCGTCCTGACGGTGGGCGTCTCCGCGCTGACGACGCCTGCCGCAGACGAACATCCGTCGGTGTACGAAGGACTGCGGGCGGACTAGCCAAGACTTTTCTCGCGTTCGAATCAACCGATAGCCATGCAGACGCACGTCGTTCCGGTCGGCTTCGACTACGACCGGCTCATCGCGCCGCTGGTCCGCGACCAACTCGACGTAGACCGCGTGATTTTGCTCGAAGGCGCGGTCGGGAGCGAGGCCAACGTCGAGTACTCGCGGAACCTCTCGCGGAAACTCGAACAGGACTTCCGGAACCTGCTGGGGGCGACCACCGAGCGCGTCGTCCTCGCGGACGTGTACGACTACGACGCCGCGTTCGAGCAGGCCTACGACCTCATCAACTCCGAATTAGACGCTGGCAGGGAGGTCTGGGTCAACGTCAGCGCGATGCCGCGGCCGGTCAGTTTCGCCTTCGCCACGGCGGCCCACTCCGTGATGGTCGAGCGCGAAGAGGACCGCGAGAAGATTCACACCTACTACACGGCCCCCGAGAAGTACCTCGAAACCGAACTCGCCGAGGAACTGCACGAACAGGTGGACCTGCTCGAAGACTTGCGCGAGGAGACCGACGACGAGCGCGTCACGGAGCGTCTAGAGAGCGCGCGCGAACTACTCTCGGAGTTCGACGAGCGCGGAACGACCATCGGCGCGAAGCGCATCGACGACGGCCACATCGTAGAGTTGCCCGTAGCTTCCTTCTCGAACGTCAAGCCCTTCGAGGAGTTCATCCTGTTCAAACTCGGGGAAGACGGTGAATTCGACAGCGTGAGCGAACTCGCGGAGGCCCTCTCGCGGGAACTCAACGAGGAGTACACCGACAGTTTCCGCTCGAAGGTCATCTACAACGTAGACAGGTTGGGTCCCGGTGGAAAAGGCTACATCGAGCAGGAAGAACACGGTAAATCGTATCGGACGCGCCTCTCACGCATCGGCGAGTTGTGGGTTCGAGCGCACGCGGATGGGGAGACCCGAACGGAGTGAGGGTCTCCAATTGAGCGGTGGAACCGCGAACGGCGACCCGCCACGCGGGTCGGAATAATCGAGCGGTGTCTTGGCGAACGCACGTGAGCCAAGGCTCGGAAGACGCAGTTTGTCTTCCGGCGTAGCCGCGAACCGCGACTCGACACGCTGGTCAGGATAGCGAACTGCGAAGGTCAGTACGTCGTCGCTGTTTGCTCGCCAGTGAACACCTCGATGATGGAGGGTGCGAACCCACGCTTCGAGAACACGGTCACCAAGTCACCGGCTTCGACCGTCGTATCGCCCTGCGGGAGGACGACGGACTGGTCGCGCTCGATAGCGACGACGAGGACGCCGTCCGGGAATACGCCGGTCTCGTTCGCCGATGCGAGCGTCTGTCCCGCGATGTCGCTCTCCGACTTCACGGTGATTTCGAATATCTCTGCACCGTCGGCGAGATGCATGAAGTCCTGAATCGCCGGTCGTTGGACCGCACGGAAGAGGTACTCTGCAATCAACTGCTCCGGATTTTCGAGGACGTTGACGCCCAACTGGCGGAACAGGTTCATGTGTTCGGTCTTTTGGACGACCGAGACTTGCGAGGGAATCGACACCTCCTGTGCGAGGAGCATGACCATGATGTTCGTCGCGTCCGACGCAGTCGTGCTGATGATGGCGTCGGCGTTGTCGGCTCCCGCCTCTTCTAACGTCTCCATAGTCGTCGCGTCCGCGTTCAACACGAGGCAGTCGAAGTTCTGCGCCGCTCGTTCTGCCGCGTCCTCGTCTTTCTCGACGACGACCACGTCGTGCTGTTCTCGGGTGACTAGTTCGAGCAGTTGCGTCCCGATGTCACCCGCTCCGACGACGATTATGTACATACAGAATTACGGATTGCCAGATACACTTAAAACACTAGTTTTCGAATACGAAAACGTAAGTGTGGGGCTGACAACTAGCACAGCATGGTACCCAACGGAGACGATTCAGGACGCGAGAGGCGCGACGAACCTCTCGGGACGAGCGGGGAGGAACCATCCGCGGGCGCGCCAACGGAACAATCGGACCTCACACTGCCCGATTCCCTCGAATCCCAACTCGATTCGCTCTCCGAGTCCGAACTTCATGCCGTCGTAACGTACGCTCGCTCGCGGATACCGACGCGGTCCGCACCGGAAGCGGTCTTGGAGGCCGGTCCGGGCGAAGAAATTCTCGAGGTTATCGAACGAAACGGATCTACAGAGGTCGTCAAAAAGCAACCGTGCGCCGAAGGCTGTAGCGAGTGTCCGCACGGGCCGTATCTATACCGAGTGCAACTACAACCGGCCGTCACGCTCGACGACGGCCCGTCGCTCCACTGGGAATTTCTCGGCCGCGTCTACGACCGATGACAGTGGGAACAGAGTCGTAGCGGCTTCAGACCTACTCATCTCCTAATTCGAACGTTCGTTTGCGAACTGACCCACAACTCGGGCAGAGGTGACGGTACAAGACGGTGTCTCCGTTGGTTTCGGCGGTCCAACTGCCCTCCTCGTCCTCGTACCCGCAGTCCGGGCAGACGAGGTCCGCGTCGTCCATGTGCGTCGTCATTCGCTCGAACGGACTCCTCCCTTCGTCGTCTCCACGGGACATACGATGCCGTTAGATACGTGGCTTCTTAAAACCTCTAGAAATTTTTCTGCATGAAAAATCTGGAGGCGTCTAAATTCACGATTGCCAAATAATGACAACTGGATTTTGATCACGAGGTCCGATTCGGTCGTCAGAAGCGACGGTGAGGAACGACTTTTTACCGATTCCGTAAGTAGAGAGCGTATGGACTATCGGCTGGACGAAATCGACAAACGGATTCTCTATCATCTGGCGGCGGACGCGCGCAACACGACTGCACCGACGATCGCCGAGGAGGTAGACGTGACGCCAGCGACGATTCGCCATCGAATTCGACAGTTGGAGGACCACGGCATCATCAGGGGCTATCACGCGGACATCGACTACGAACGCACCGATGGCTACGTGGTCAACCAGTTCCGATGTACCGTGCCCGTCTCGGACCGCCAGCGGTACGCCCAAGAAGTGCTCCAAATTTCCGGCGTCGTCAACGTCCAAGAGTTGATGTCGGGCCGCGAGAACCTCGTCGTGACGGCCGTCGGAACCGATACCGACGACATCACTCGCATCGCGCGCGACCTCTCGGACCACGGTCTGGAACTGGAGCGAGAGGACATCGTCCAAAACGAGCGGTTCCACCCCTACCACCCTTTCAGTCCGAACAACGGCCACCTCACCCAATCGTTGGCCGACATTCAGAATCTCGCTGGCGGTGCCGAAGTCGTCGAGTTCACCGTGGCCGAAGACGCCACGATTACCGGGAAGACGCTGCAAGAGGCCAAAGAGAATGGAATGTTAGACGACGAAACGCTCGTCATCAGCATCGAGCGCGGTGACGAGATGGTCACGCCGAGAGGCGATACGGCCGTCGAGTCCGGCGACGTCATCACGCTGTTCTCGCGGGAAGCGGTTCCGGACGGGACGTTAGAGGCGTTCAAGACTGAGTGAACGAGTGCACTGGTCGGTATCGAATCGGCCGTTCACTGTAATTCCACCTTCTTCACCCGCGTCGTCAGCGCCAGAAACGTCGCAACGAGCGTAATCGTGACCGCGCCTGCCGCCGCGATTTCGTGCGCTGGCGAAGGGTGAGTCATGAACCCGTTCGGGCCGACTACCTGCGCGGGAACGAGCGTGTGGTGTGGCGTCCCCACAATTGGAACGAAGTAGTCCACCAAGTCGTTGAAGCCGTACCAGAAGACGGCGACGGCGATAGCCCACACTGGAAACTCGCTGTAACGGTGAATCAGGAACGCTTGGACGACCATAGCGAGGTGGCTCCAGAAGAGGAAGTTGTACATCAGTACGGAGTTGTACGAGAAGCCCTCCATGAACGCGAGCAGGACGAACGGCGTCCACGCGCCGAGTTTCAGACAGCCGAAGAACGCCAGCGCGTTCACGGTTTCGTTGTTTCTTCCCAGTTTCCACAGGCCCAGACTCGCGGCGATGAAGAACGTCGCCACGGGACTGTCCGGGACGAACGGCCACATCACGGGGGGTTCGGCGGCGAACTGCCACGTAATCAGCGGGTCCGACAGCGGAAGCGGATGAAAACCGTAGTACCAGAAGCCGAAGGCAGTCCCCGCGAGGTTGATGGCGACGATGACCCATGCGAAGCGAAGACCGAAGTCTTCGACCTGCTTCGGCAGGGGTGCGACGTACCACGGGAGGTCCTCACGGCGCGGAAGCGACATGTACGGTCGGTCTCAGGACTGGCGCAAAGCTTTGGCGGTCTATCGTGGGAGCATCTCCATCCGGCAGAACGACTGCCAACCGGTATGCATTAAGCCATCGCGTAGCAACGCTAGAGTATGGCCGAAGCAACCAACATCGAGGAGCTAAAGCGTGGGAGCGAACTCGTCAAGCGCGGGTTCGCCCAGATGCAGAAGGGCGGCGTCATCATGGACGTGGTCAACCCCGAGCAGGCCCGTATCGCCGAAGACGCGGGTGCTGTCGCCGTGATGTCGCTGGAAGCAGTTCCGGCCGACATCCGAAAACGTGGCGGCGTCGCGCGGATGGCCGACCCCTCTGACGTCGAGGAGATAATCGACGAAGTGTCGATTCCGGTGATGGGTAAGTCCCGAATCGGCCACACGAAGGAAGCCCAGATTCTGGAAGCAACCGGCGTGGACATGATAGACGAGTCCGAAGTCCTAACGCCTGCCGACGACAAGTACCACATCGACAAGCGCGAGTTCACCTCGCCGTTCGTCTGCGGTGCGCGCAACCTCGGCGAAGCACTCCGCCGCATCGAGGAAGGCGCGGCGATGATTCGTACGAAGGGCGAGGCTGGCACGGGCGACGTGAACCAAGCGGTTCACCACCAGCGGACCATCAAGGGCCAGATTCGAGAGTTGGAGGGCATGAACAAGGAAGAGCGCGAGATGCTCGCCCGCGAAATCGAAGCGCCCGCAGACCTCGTCCACGAAACGGCCGAGGCAGGTCGCCTGCCCGTCGTGAACTTCGCGGCCGGTGGCATCGCCACGCCCGCTGACGCGGCGCTCATGATGCACCACGGCTGTGACGGCATCTTCGTCGGTTCGGGCATCTTCGGCGCAGAGGACCCGGAACTGATGGCCAACGCCATCGTGGAGGCGACGAACAACTGGGACGACCCCGAGCGACTCGCCGAAATCAGCAAGAACATCGGTTCGGGCATGAAGGGCGAAGCGAACGTTGACCTGCCCGAAGAAGAGAAGTTGCAGGGACGCGGGAACTGAGCCGAGATCCGTTCTTCCGCCCAGAATACTTATTTATATTACTTGTTTACCGTCACGATAAGCAATGGCGCTCTCCAAACTTGCGAAGCCACTCGCCCTCTACACCGGTTTGTTCGGTGCGGCGACGGTCGCTCTGGCGTACGTCGCAACCCACTCGGGGTTACTGATGCTCGTCCTCGCTGGACTCGGCGTCCTGCTCGTCGCCCTCGGCGGTGCGCAGGCGGGTGCAGTGAGCGGGGCCGCAATCGAGCAGTCGGGACTCTCCGGAGAGACTGAACTCGGCGAAAACATCGGTCTCATGCCGGGGCCGTCTTCGGACACGCCGGTTCGTGCGCTCATGCTGCTCTACGGCCTCGGACTGTTCGTCTGGAGCCTCGTCGCGCTGCTCGCGTTCCAGTCGGGACTACAGTAATTTCGACAGCCTCTTTCTACCGCCAAATCTCCGCGCCGTCGCCGATTTCCGTCGGGTACGCCCGTGCATCGACGTCTGCTTCGCCGAACGCCGCGACCATCGCCTTCGCCACGTCGCGGCGCGTCTCCGGGCGACAAACTGCGAGCATCGAGGGACCGGCACCAGACACAGTCACTCCGGTCGCACCTGCGTCGCGGGCCGCTTCCTCGACAGCGTCGTAACCGTCGATGAGTTTCGCGCGCGCTGGCGTGACCACCGGGTCGTCAAGTCCTCTGCCGACCAATTCGGGGTCGTCTCGGTGCATTCCGGCGACCAGCGTCGAGGCGTTGCCGACCGTCTCCACGAGGTCGTCCATGCTGGCCGAGTCGGGGACGACACCGCGAGCGTCGCGGGTCGAGACGACGGTTTCGGGGAGGCAGGCCACCACCGAGAGGTCGGCGTCGATTTGCGTGATTCCGTCGTCGGTGACGATAGTAAAGCCGCCCAGAATCGAGGGTGCGACGTTGTCCGCGTGGGCTTCCCCTGACACCGCGGCCTCGCCCTCCGCGGCGGCCCAAACCAACTCCTCGTCGGAGAATCCGCGGTCGTAGAGTTCGTTGAGCGCGACGGCCGCGCCCGCCGCGCTCGCGGCCGACGAACCGAGTCCGGAGGAGGGCCGGACGCCCTTGTCGATGTGGATGTGCGCGGGCGTGTCTAACTCTCGGGCGACGACGCCCGCCGTGTTTTCCTCGGGGTCGGTCGGGATGAACCGCCCGCCAGCGCCCGTCACGTCGATAGTCGTCTCGTCTGCACGCTCGACCCGCACCACGTCCGCAGGGCAGGCCAACGCCGCCCCGAACACGTCGAAGCCACTGCCGAGATTCGCCGTCGTCGCGGGTGCCCGCACCGTAATCATGTCCCTGCGTAATCGTACGTCACGCAAAAACCTGCCGACGATAGGCGGGGTTGGGGTGTGATTCGTTTTTATTTTTGATTCGGAGTTCGTGGATTTGTGGAATCGGAGTGTTTTACGAAAATGTAGGTAGATGATTTCGGCGCGCGCTGGCGTCTTCGTGAACAGAGTGAACGAAGGCTCGTCAGAGCTTGCTCTGACGGTGCGACCTCGTGTCGCGCCAAATTCGTGTGAGGGACGAGGACCACAACGCAGTGAGGACCGCAGTCGGTTGGGGAGGGTGTGGCGCTCGCGGTGCGGTGCTGTACGGTCTCTCCTTGGTTTCGGGAGTAGCTAGCCCCACTGCGTTCGTCGCTGCAACATCGAAGCCAGAACAACCGACAATTCCTCCTCGAAAGCCCCCGCCCGCTCGCGGTTTGTGTCGTTTGCTGTTTCCGGTGGTTTGGTTCACCGGGCGAAACCAACTACCAGCCACCAATCTCGAAACCCCCAGTCGCGCCGTCGGTAACAAGGCATTTGCCCGACCACGACGAACCAAAAGTCATGATAGGCATCGTCGGTGGGGGTATCGCCGGTCTCGCGGCCGCCCATCGCCTCCAACAGCACGGCTACGACGTGCAGATTTTCGAAGCGAGCGACGAAGTCGGCGGACTCGCCGCGGTGTACGAGACTGCTGGCGACCCAATCGAGAAGTTCTACCACCACCTCTCCGCCTCCGAAGAGACCATCATCGACCTCATCGAGGAGTTGGGCTTGGGCGACGACTTGGAGTGGCCCATCGGCAAGAACGGCTACTACTGGGACGGGACCGTCCACCCGATGGACAAACCGTGGGAAATCGCGGCCTACCCCCACATGAGCGTCTACGACAAGTTCCGGCTGACGATGCTGACACAAGAAATCGACGTTCGCGGCGGGATTCCGAAGTTCGACACCTACGAGAACTTGGAAGACTTCGAGGACGTGCCCATCAAGGACTTCCTCATCGACCACACCAGTAGAGGCGTCTACGAGGGCTTCTTCGAACCGCTCCTCGACGCGAAGTTCGGCAGTCGAGTGGACGACGTGAGCGCGGCGTGGTTGCTCGGTCGCATCAAGTTCCGAGGCGAGCGCGACCTGCTCCGCGGCGAACCGTTGGGCTACCTCGAAGGCGGATTCGGCAGACTGCTCGACGAACTCGTCTCGGAGGTCGGCGAAGAGAACATCACGACCGGCGCGCGCGTCACGGAAGTCGCTACGGAGAACGGTGCAGTCGAGAGCATGACCGTCGAGACGGCCGAAGTCCAGGAAGCAGCCAGTCAGCAGGCCGCAGACGGCGGCACCACGACCCAAACCCACGAGGTAGACGACGTAATCGTCGCAGCGATGCCCAACGTCCTCGAAGGTCTGCTGGGCTACGAGTGCGACATCGACTTCCAAGGTGCAGTTTGTGCGCTCCTCACGATGGAGGAGTCGCTGATGGACACTTACTGGCTCAACATCGGCCACGACGCGCCGTTCGGCGCGCTCATCGAACACACGAACTTCATTCCGCCCGAGAAGTACGGCGGCGACCACTTGCTGTACGTCGCCAGCTACATCCAAGACTACGAGGAGGACCTCTGGCAGATGGACGACGAGGAGATAGAAGACCTCTGGCTCGGCCACGTCGAGGAGATGTTCCCCGAGTTCGACCGCGAGTCGGTGAGGGAGTTCCGCCTCGCGAAGAACCCTCGCGCCGCGCCGGTCTACGAGCGTGGCTACCTCGACATGGTGATTCCCTACGACCTCGGTGACGACATCGCAGACGGCGTCTACTACGCGGGCATGGCCAGCAGAGCGCAGTACCCCGAGCGCAGTTTGAACGGCGGCATCGTCGCTGGCTACGAGTGCGCCGACAGAATCGCGGGTCGGAAGGAAGTCGTTCGGCCGGAGTAGTTGCTCGCTGTTCTACACCACCGGGCATTCGTCGGTCTGGGGCAGGTCCGACACCACGTCGTCCGCGTCGTCGGTGAGCCAGACCATTCGCGCACCCTCGTCGTACCGGGCCAGTCCGATCTCAGTCAACTTCGGTAGGTGGACGTGGTAGAGCGACGTTCGAATTTTGTTTGCAGGGTCACCCGATTCGTCGCGCTCGTGCGCCGCGATTTCCTCCGCTAACTCTCGCACAGTCACTGCTCGTTCCCGCTGGTCTAACACTGCCAACGTCCACCGACGGTGACGATGAGACAGGCAGTCGTACAGCGCGTCAGTCGCTTGTGTGCGGTCCATTGCGATTGCACCGTAGTGTATTGGACCAATCAGAGTTACCGCAGATTGAGCAAGGCGTTTTAAACGGGGTCGAATCACGACTCGTCGCCGGAGACGAACAGCACCTCGCCCAGTATCTTCTCGTTGCCTCGCCGGATGCGGTCCGAGAGCGCCTGCGCGGAGATACCGATTTCGTCGGCGAGGTCGGCGAGACTCGCCGCCCGCGGCGTCTCGAAGTACCCTCCCTCGTACGCCAGCACCAGTGCCTCGCGCTGTTCGGGCGTCAACTCGAAGTTGCGCTTCTGGGAGGTCTGTTCGGTCAGCGTATAGACGCGCTCGATGTTGATGCCGATGTCGTGGTCTGTACAGAAGTCGTAGAAATCGGTCAGAAACTCGTGGTCGGGAAACCGAAGCCTGAACACCCACGTCCCATCGACGGTGTGCGATTCGAGAATCGTCCCGTCGTTGCGGACGATTCCATCCACGAGGTCTTCGTACTCGCCGGTCCACGACACTCGATAGAGCGACCGGTCTTCGACGGTTTCGAGCGGTTCGAGGTTCTCGATGTACGTACTCTCCTCGACGTGCCGTTCGAGCGCGTCTAGGTCGCCCCCGCTGGCCCAGAAGAAGGGGATGACGGTGTTCGAAGTCGGAACTATCTTTTCGAGTTCGACGTCCATGCCGCGGAGGGCTTGCCCGAGTGCGAACTCCTCCCGGTCCACAGTGAATTCGACGATGACGGCCATGCACCTCTAGTGGTGAGAACACACGGTAGGTGTTACTCCGCGTGAGTCGATGCGGACGCGCTCAATTAACTCGGGCGCGAACAGAGAATATCGGCGAATTTCGACGCCTGTAGCGCTCTCAACCGAAAACCACTGAACAGAGATGTCTCTCGGGAGAGAGTCCCGATTCCTACTACCACTTTTATGCGGTTAGGCCTACCGGTGTCCCTCTCCGCCAGCGTTAGCCCTTGATACACGGGGTGTGTCTGTGCAGATAGCATGCCCGACCGAAGCTATCCCGAGCGCATCGAAACCGACCGTCTCGTGTTGGAACGACTCTCGACCGAACACACCGACCTCGACGAACTCGCCGACCGCACACTGACCGACTCGTGGCAGACCGAAGTCACTGAACACATGCCGTGGTTCCGGTTCGAAGACGAGGAACACGTCTCGAAGTATATCGACCACTGCGAACAGCAGTGGACCGACCGCGAGAAGGCCAACTACACGATTCGACTCAAAGCGAGCGAACCGGAGGCGGGCGAACTCGTCGGACTCACTGGGTACAACACCGACTGGGAGGCGCAGGTCGCAAGCACCGGTATCGTTCTCGCCAAGCCATTCTGGGGTCGGGGCTACGCTGGCGAGCGCATCGCAGCGTTGCTCGAACTGGCGTTCGAACGCCACGAGTTCTCGGCGTACGAGACCGAAATCGCCGCTGTGAACGAACGCTCGCGGCGGATGGCCGAGAAGTACGTCGTGCGATTCGGAGGCAAGCACGAAGGGCTACTGCGCCACTACAGCCAACGGCAGGGCGGCGAAGCACTGGACTACCATCGGTACACGATTCTGCGAGAAGAGTACGAGGCGGCGACGCAGTGAGTTTTTGAGTCGGAAGGCACGAACGTGTAACGAGATGTTACGCCGCCGGTACCTGCTACTAAGCACGGCCGCCGTCACGGTCCTCTCTGGGTGCCAAGCGTCCGTTCTCTCGAACGAGACAACACCGAACGGACCGACGCTGGAGGCAGTTGGTGTCGGAAATCTCCACTCGGAACCGCACACGCTCCATCTTCGCGTGGAGCGGAACGACGAACTCGTCTTGGAGAAAAAGTTAGCACTCGACAGTTTGCAAGCGGAGGGAGACAGCAATGAGGCGGAATTCCGAAGTGTGATTCCTGACGAACCGGGGCGGTACGAGGTGTCTGCTAGCTTTGACGGGAGAGAAAAACAAACCGCCGAAATCACCGACGAAAGCGTGTGTCGAGTAGACGTACTCGTCGGTGAAAACGGCCGTATCAGAATCGGTAGCGTGCGAGACTGCGAGAACGACACACCGCCGACGACTGACTAAGCCTCTACGTCGTCGTCGCTGACGCCCGGCGCATCTGCGACATCGACCTCGGCAGGCTCTTCCTGCCCGCCGACGTAAATCTCGCCGTCGTCGCCTTCGACGTACACGTCGTCGGCGAAGCCACCCTCAGCGTAGGGATGCTCTGGATTCTCCAGCTTCTCGGGCGTCGAGGGTGCTTCGGGCATCTCCTCGGGGGCGAACTCGCCGAGCGGGTCTTCGATTGCGATGCCGTGGCGCTCGAAGAACTGCTCGTAGCGGTCGTAGTGCTGGTCGAGTTCGTCGCTCGGGAACTCCATCATCTCGGTCCAGCCGTGGTTGAAGAAGTCGAAGTTCGCCTGAATGTGGGTGATTTCGCGGGCCTCGGCTTCGGGGGCACCCTCCTGTAGCGCGGCGAGGTAGGTGTCCATCGTCGCGTCGAAGAAGGCGTCCAGATGCTCGCGGCGTTCCTCGGCGTGGGCCGGGTCGGCCTTGTCGAGGAAAATTCCAGTGTGGAGGTCTACCAGCTTGTCGCTGACGAGGTCGCCGACGACCGGCAGTTCGAGTGCCTTCTTCGACGCGAAGTGACGGACGTTCTGGCGAAGTTTCATAGTCGGCGGTTGGGACGCGAGGAGTAAAAGTGCGTCTGTTCGGGAACCACTGGCACGATGCGGGACGGCAGAGATTGCGTCCGCTCCGAAGATAGCAACCCACTTTAACCCCGAAGCTGAACGTTCGGCTATGAGCGAGTCGTACGTAATCATCGGTGACGGTATCGCGGGTAGTTCCGCGGCCGAAACGATTCGGGAGGAGGCTCCCGAAGCCGACGTCACGGTCATCACCGACGAAGGTGAGGCCCTGTACAACCGTATTCTCATCAAAGAGTTCGCCAAAGGGAAACTCCCCGAAGCGCCGATTTCCATCCACGACGAGGACTGGTACGGGGAGCGCGACATCGACCTCGCGCTGAACACGTTCGTCACTGGCGTGGACCCCGACGCCCACGTTGTCCACACCCACGACAGCGGTGCCTACGAGTACGACAAACTGCTGGTCGCCACGGGCGGCACGCCGACTCAGCTCCCCGTCGATAACAGCGACGCCGAGGGCGTCCACCACTTCTGGACGTTCCAGGACGCACGCAAGATTCAGGAGAACGCAGAGACGGCCGACAAAGGCGTCGTCGTCGGTGCAGGCCTGCTCGGCATCGACCTCGCGGCCGTCTGTGCCGCACAGGACGTCGAAGCCAAGTACATCATGCGTGGCAACCGCTGGTGGCGCTACGGCCTGAGCCTCGACGGTGCGGAGATTATCCACGACGCCCTCGAAGAGAAGGGCGTCGAGTGCGTCTTCGAGAGCGGCGTCGAGAAGTTCGAGACCGACGACGGCGGCACGGTGGTCTCGACCGTGGACGCCAACGGCGAGGAGTACGACAGCGAGTTCGTCGGTGTCGCCATCGGCCTGAACTTCAACACGGAGTTCCTCCAAGGCGCAGACCTAGAAGAGGACAGCGGCATCGTCGTGGACCAGCACATGCAGACCAGCACGGAAGACATCTACGCGGCTGGTGACATCACGCGCTACTACGACACGATTCTGGACGAATACGCCCAGAACGGCTCGTGGGGCAGTGCAAAGGAGCAGGGCGTCATCGCGGGCCAGAACATGGTCGCCGACGCCGAAGAGGAAGAGTTCCGCTGGGTCTCCTCCTACTCGATTACGCACTTCGACTTCCCGTTCCTCAGCTTCGGGTTCCCGACGCTGGGCGACGACGAGTGCGAGCGCAAGTACAGCGACACCGAGTGGCGGCGTCTCTCGTTCAAGGACGGCAAGCTAGTCGGCGGCGTCCTCATCGGCGACATCGCCCCGCAGGGCAACTACAAGGACCTCATCCGGCGCGAAGTCGAAGTCGCCGACCAGAAAGAGACCCTGTTGGAGAAGGAGTTCGACCCCGAAGAACTCGCGATTCCCCAAGAGCAGTAGACCCGTCGGCGTTCGCGGTGACTGATTTTTTGCTCGTTCCCGAGTGCGCTTATAGCGGCCTTCCTTGTAAAGCCAAGACTGTTGTACGTGGAACCGTTAGGGGTCGCTATGCCTCAGGTGGAAATTTCGCTGTCGGACGACGTGGACATGCAAATCGACCAGCTCGTCACGCAGGACGAGTTCGTCGATAGGCAAGAAGCAGTCGAGGAGATGCTGGCACTCGGCATCAAGGAACATCAGGTGACGATGGAGAGTAGCGAACCCGACGAGATGGAGTTCGCAGACGAGATGATGGAGACGGGCGACCGCTCGCTCGGCGGCGACGACGAAGGCTACCGCTTCTAACTGGTTTTCCTTCCCGAGTGGAAGGTTCAACTCGGTTTGGTTTTTGGTTACGCGCCGCCAGAACGTTTAAGATACTTCGAGCTATTTGTTACCGTGTATCACGATGTCATCGAACACGACCTCACGGGCCGATGGGAAGAGCGGAACCCTACAGGTCCGGCCAACGAACACCGTCCCGGCAGGCGTCCCTGTGATTCACTACGACGAGTTACCGGAACCTGCCCAGCAACTACTGGCCGAACGCGAACACGGTACGAGCATCACCGTCACGCCAGAACTCCAGTCGCTGTTCCCAGACGATTCAGTCGTCGTGTTCTCCGAGTACCTGCGGGTCGAAGCTGTTTGAGACCCGCCCTGTTCCGCACCGATTCCCGACCCGAAGCGAAGACATTTTGCACGTCACAGTCCGAGAAGGAGGTATGAACGGAGCCGGCGAGATGACCCTCGCCTTCGAACTCTCGGCGTTACAGGAGTTGGCCGACCCGGAAGCGGTGTTCACCGACGCTCGTCGGTGGACCGAGTACGTCGGCGTCGTCTCCGACGAACCGACCTACGTCGTGACGAACTTCACCCGCAAGAACCGCATCCGGCAGGACTTCTTCTCGGGACCGAAGGGCAAGGGCGAGAGCTTAGACAGCGTCCGCGAACAGTTCGACACCGACCGCCACGTCTTCGTCGGCATTAGCGACGAGGACCGCGAGTTGGCCGAGGACCACGAGTGGGAGTACCTCTCGGTCGAGGAAGCGGCCGAAGCGGCCGAGTGGACGATGGCCGACGACGCAGCAGACGACGCGGTCGAACAGGAAGAAGACCAGCGCGACGACTGGCCCTAAGTAGACGACCAGCAGACATTTTTCCTTTCGGTGGTAGATAGTCGAGTAATGGTCCCCTCCATCTCTCGGCGTGCGCTCCTTCGAGGTGTCGCTGCCGGTGTCGCATCGACGGCAGGCGTCGGCGCTGCTCGCGCCGCCGACAGCGAACCGCCGGAACGGGCGTGGAGCCACCAGTACGGACCCGACGGCGAGAGCCTCTTCCACGACGCGGTTGCGACCCGCGACGGCGGCTATCTGTTCGTCGGCAACGTCGGATACGACGCGAGTCAGGCGCTGGCCGTCAAGACCGACCCCTGGGGCGTCACCGATTGGACGCGGACGTACGACGCCGACAACGCGTACTTCGAGACGGCGCTCGAAATCGAAGACGGCTACCTACTCGCCGGAGCCACGAACCTCTCGACCGACACGCTCGAACCGGACGAGAGCGACGGGTGGGTCGTCCGAATCGGCGAACACGGAGCGGTACGCTGGAAGGAACGATACAGCCCGAAGCCGAACACGAATTTCGCGGCGGTGACGCGAACGCCCTCCGGTTTCTTGTTCGCGGGCACGACTGGACCGAGCGACCCCGACAGCGACCGCAACGCGGGGTGGCTCTTCGCGACCAGCGAGAACGGCAGTCGTCGCTGGAGCCAGACGTACAGTCCCTCGACGTGGCACAACGTGACGTGTCTGGCTGGCCACGACGACCGGTACGTCTTCGGCGGGAGTACCGGACTCGACCACGGATCCACCGAAGACGGCTGGACGGTCGCGGTCGATTCGGAGGGCAACGAACTGTGGAACCGAACCTACGGTCGAAGTCACGGTGGCGACCGAATCGAGGACCTGCTTGCAACACCAGACGGCGGCTACCTCTTCGCTGGTGTCACTGACTTCAGCCGTGACGACCACGGCATCGCGTGGTTGGGGAGACTCCGAGCAGACGGAACCGTCGCTTGGAAACGAACCTACGACGACCACGGCGAGTGGGCGTGGATAGACGGTCTCGCTCGATTGGGCGACGGCTACGTCTTAGCTGGAGAGCGTGAGCCAAAGCAGACGGACAAACGCGGCACGTGGCTCCTCGGCCTCGATTCGAACGGGAGCGTGAACTGGCGCGAGACGTACATCGTGACGTACGAGAGCGTGGGAGCAGTAACGACGTCCGACGACGGCGGCATCGTCGTCGCCGGTTCGTCTGGCGGCGTCGGCGGGTCGGCGTGGGCGACGAAAGTCGGTGGGGAACGCGTTTCGCTCGACTGGAACGCGGCGTCTCCCAGTTCGCTGTCCGCCTCGGTCGGACTCGCCGCGCTCGGTGCTGGCGCGTTCGTTGGACTCTCTGAGCGGTTTCGACAGTAGGCTCCGTTACTGGCGTATACAACTGACCTGTAGTCGCGGCCTTTAAACGCCAGAAAACCCAACCCTCGTCTATGGCAGAACCGCGCGTTCCGGGCGGCCGCGGGGCCGAACTCGACCTCCCCTGCGGCGAGTCGGTCTACGTCCACGAACTCGACATGGGGATGCGGGAGTACGACTGTTCGTGTGGCGAGAGCCACGCCGTCGTCATGGACATCCACCCGCCGTCTCGTTTCGTTCCCGAATTTCTGGTCGCTATCTTGCAGGAGACCATCGATACCGACGACGACATGGGCGAGTTCGGCACGACCCACATCATGGGCGTCGTCTTGGAGGAGTTTCCTCAAGAAGTCGTCAGCGAGAACGTCGAAGAAGACCAAGACGTGGGCTACTCGCTGGTCTGGGTGACGGACTTCGACTCGCGCCGCCTCCACGAAATCGTCGTGGAGTTGTTGGTCGAACTGATGGAACACGCCGTCTCCCACGCCGACGACGATTCGGCGATGTCGCAGTTCGAAGACGACATGCTAGACTTCGACGTGAGCGAGTTCGTCGAGGAGTATCGGCGCGAGCGGGACTTCTCGGGACCGCACGACACGGCCGCTTGAAATCATCTTCCATCCCCCGAAACTATCGTCTGACGTTCGTCTGACTGAAGTCTAAATACTTGTATTTACGAAGTAAGGATATGATTCGCGCGAGGGAGTACGACTGCATTCGCACGGTCCTCGCCGAGGCAGACGAAGACGAACCGTTGACGGCGCGCGAAATCCTCCAGTTGCTCGAAGCCTCCGGCGAACAGTTCGAGAGTGCCCACCACGTCGCTACCATCTTAGGGCGGCGCGCTGAACGCGGCGACGTAACCGTCATCCAGTCGTCGCCGTACCGGTACCGACTCGAAACCTAATTTTCCCTTACAGAGGGTCTGACTCGTACGTTTCACCGACGCAGAGGTTCAGCGTCTTCGGCCGCGTTCCGAGCGACAGCGAACTGTAGTTCCCGATTTCGCCGTCGAAACTGAATCCGATGGGGTCTTCTTGTCGAACGTCGAGTTGTAACTTCGCGGCTTCGAGATGCGTGACGTGTTCGGTCTCGTCGCCGAACAACCGCTGGACCGCGGCCTCTTCGAGCAGATTTCTCGGCGGCATCTGCTCGACGATGGTCACGTCCAGCAAGCCGTCCTCGCAGTTGGCCTGCGAGCGACCTTCCGCCGGAAATCGACGGGCGTTGCCGACCAGTACCGTGACCGCGTCGCCCGTCCACGTATCTCCTCCCTCCGGCCCGAGTGCTTCGACCGACAGTGGCAGTCCGTCGAACTCCGTGACGGTTCGCAGGCCCGTGATGACGTACGCTAGCACGCCGAGGCGGTCTTTCATCTCCGGCGTGGTCGAAGCGCTCGCTTCGGCAGTGACGCCTGCGACGCAGGAGTTCAGGAAGAGCCAGTCGTCACCGGTCCCGAGGTCGATTCGATGGCGGTCGCCGCGTTCGAGGACTTCGAACGCGTGTTCGACGCTCTCGACGCCGACGTTCTGTGCGAAGTTGTTGCCGGTGCCGGTCGGGACGACGCCGAACGTCGTCCCCTCCAGTGCGTTTGCGGCGTCCAACCCGCGAGCGACTTCGTTGAGTGTGCCGTCGCCGCCCGCCGCCGCGACGAGGTCGGTACCAGCCTCGCCGAGTAATCGGCCGAACTCGATGGCTTCGCCCTCGCGTTGCGTTTCGAGAATCGTAAATCCGTACTCGTCTGCGAGGCCCCGGACCTGCTCTTGGTGCTTTCCGTCACCGCTGACTGGGTTGAGAACGAGTGCGCGGTCGCGCTCGCTGTCGCGAGTCGAACGCGAATCGACGCTTTCGTCGGACGCGCTCAGGTCGCCCACCGTTCCGACCCCGTCAGTAGTCATATTACGAATAATTTGGGGCAGAAAGCCAAAGGTGTACTGGCCCTTCTCTTCGCGTGTGTACGCCGTCGATCTTCACGCCCACACTAGGTTCTTCCACGGACACGACCGGGCCGCCCAGTACTTCGACCCAGTGGGCGTACGCCTGCTCGCGGGAACGGCACGCCTCCGGAACTTAGACGCAGTGGCGACGACGAACCACGACTACTATCGCGCGTTCGACGTAGAAAGTTCGCTCGCGCAGACGATTCCCGGCATCGAGGTGACGACCACGCGCGGGCACGTCCTCGTCGTCGGGCCGGACCCACCGGAACAGACCGAACCGGACGAACTCACTCCCGAGGAGACCGTCGAGATGGCTCACGACAGAGGCTGTGCGGCCATCATCGCCCATCCATACAGAAATAGCACCGTCAAGGACGTAGAAGTGGACTTCGACGCCATCGAAATCAACGGCAAGCACCCCCGGACCGAAGAGTGGGTTCGCAAGTTGGCGGAACGGCACGAACTTCCCCTCACTGGTGGGAGCGACGCCCACTACCCCGTCGAAGTCGGGCGCGCCTACACCCTGGTAGACGCCGAGGAGCTGACTCCCGAGAGCGTCGTCAGCGCGATTCGAGACGGCCGCATCGAGCCGCGGGTCCACTACGGCCCGTTCAATCGACTCCTTCGGACGTTCTACCGTCGGATTCACGAGGGGAAAGGCTACTTGCAGACGCCAGATTGGCTCGACTCGCCTGGCGTGGGTGAACCGCCGACCCAAGAGTCGAACGACGACTGACTGTATCGGCGCTGTCGAAATTCTCGATCAGTATTGATCTGACGAAGGGGTGTGTTGGCTGCGGTCGAGAGTCGTTCACTCCGTAGATGGGGCGTCGAGACCGGTACCCGCTTCCAAGTGTGCGCCGAGGCGCTGGACGAACCGCGTGGCAGGGGCGCCGTCCACGACGTCGTGGTCGAAGGTGACGGTGAGGCTCAGGTACTCCCGGGACTGGAGTTCACCGTCGATCAGGCGTGGTTTGGTTCCGATGCCGCCGACAGTGAGTTGGAGGGTGTAGTTCGTGGGACTGATGGCCCACCCGTTTCCGGTGCCGAACATACCGACGGAGGTGACTGCGACGGTGCCAGCGAGGTCCTTCCACCGTGACGGAAACCACTGTGGGAGCCGCCAGATTTGTCTGCGGATGAGTCCGGGGAGGCGGCGGGCGAGACCGGCGATTCCGGCCTCGGGACGGTTCGAAGTGTCTGCTTGGACACGTCGAATCTCGTCGTGAATGGACCGGACCCTCCGCCGATTCGCCGCCCGGACGACGTGGGGAACACCGATTCGGTCGCCGTCAACCTCCCGTTCGACGAGGACGTTTACATCCACGTCCTCGAACTCGTAGATTCTCCCTCGCCAATCGCGGTATCGATGGACGTGTGGCTGTTCCTTCACGGTGGCTGCCAAGCAGTAGACGATGAAAGCTGTAAACGAAAGGTCCGTACCGGTCGCTTCTTCGATAGCTCGGATCTGCTCCCGTGTATCGGTGACGTCTATTTCGACGAGTCCGTGGACGTTACTCCGGTGTCCCGCCATCTGCATGTAATCTACTGTCAACTGCTGTTGCGGAGACACGCGCTCGTGTTCGGGGCCCCCATTGCTCATAGACTCAAATGAACAGCGTGAACTAAAACCGTACGCACCGACCGAGGTAGTTCTGCACGCCCCGAAGCGGTCGTCCACAGCGTTATTCTAACAGAGTCAGCTCACCCCAACTTCTCGTCCAGAATCAGTCGCGTCTTCGTGTTGACGACCTCTTCGAGTTCGCGCGCACGCGTGATGAGTTGATTGACGCTCTGGGTGTCGGCGGCGTCCACCACCAGTACGATGTCTTCCTCGCCGCTGACTTGCCAGACGAAGTCTACTTCGTCCCACTCGGCGACTGTCCCGCCGAGGTTGGAAGTGTTCACGTCCACGGCCACGTCCAATTCTATCATAGCTTTGACGTTCCCGGTCTGGGTGGCGACGGTGAATCGTTCGATGATGTCGTCCTCGGTCATCCGCTCGACGCGATTGCGGACGGTGCCTTCCGAAGTTCCGACGGATTCGGCTATCTCTGTGTAGGGTTTTCGGGCGTCTCGCCGCAGGATGGAGAGGATTTGACGGTCGAGTTCGTCCATGGAGATGCGATAGTAATCGTGGGACCTACTTGATGATTACGAAATTCGTAATCTCGCTACGAAAGCAAGGTTTATGGGGCCGTGTTTCGTATGAATCTCGTAATGTCGGACGCGTACGTAGCACTGGAGGGTGGCAGCGTCGTGGAGGCACGCTGTCGCTCGCCGGGTACGGCCCGCGGAGAACTCGTATTTACAACCGCCTATACAGGGTACGAAGAGAGTCTCACCGACCCTTCCTACGAGGAGCAGATCCTCACCTTCTCGTACCCCCTCATCGGAAACTACGGCGTGCGAGAGGAACGATTCGAGAGTAGTCGCGTCCACCCCCGCGCGGTCGTCGCGCGCGAACTGACCGAGGACGTGGCCGACTGGATGACCGAGGAAGACGTGCCCGCCATCGACCACCTCGACACGCGCGACCTCGTCGGCGAGATTCGAGAGGGCGGTGCGATGAAGTGTGGCATCGCCGCCGGTCCCGACGCCACTCCAGCGGACGCGAAAGCCGAACTCGCCGACTGCAAGGGCATGAGCGAACACACCGAAATCGGTGAGCAGGTCAGCGTCACCCGCCGCAAGACGTACAACCCCGAGGGCGACACCGACGTGGCGCTCGTGGACTGCGGTGCCAAAGACAGTATCATCGAGTCGCTGGTCGAGCGCGACGCGACCGTCCACGTCCTTCCCCACGACACGTCCACCGCCGCCGTGTCGAACCTCGAACCGGACGTGCTGTTCGTCTCGAACGGCCCCGGCGACCCTGTGAACTTCGAAGCGGCCCAGCACCTCGTCTCGGAGTTCGCTGGCGAAGTCCCGCTCGCGGGCATCTGTCTCGGCCAGCAGATCATCGCCGCCGCGCTCGGCGGCACCACCGAGAAGATGGACTTCGGCCATCGCGGTGTCAACCAACCGGTGCGCGACCTCCGCACGGACAAGGTCGTCATGACGACCCAGAACCATGGCTACACGGTCGCCGACCCCGGCCGACTCGACGTGACGCAGGTCAACGTCAACGACGATACGCCGGAAGGCCTGGAGAGCGAGGAACTGGACATCATCACGCGCCAGTACCACCCCGAAGCCAACCCCGGCCCGCACGACACGCTCGACTTCTTCGACGACGTGCTCGACATGACCGGGCGTCGAACGCCAGTGGCCGCGGACTAAGTCACCGCATCTGTCCGACACTTCTCCGATTTCTCGAACCTGTACCAGCGATAGCTCGTTTCAGTTCGCTTCGTCCGCGTCTTCGACCGGTACCTCCGTCACGTCGTCTGGTCGCTCGGGATACTGCCAGTCCAACTCGACCAGTCCACGTGGCGTCCCGCGCGACCCCGACCGCGAGACAACTTCGAACGTCCGATTCGCGGTCTCGGGCGTGAACAGCGCGGCGATCATCAATCGAGCGACGTCCGCCCACGGAACCGACCCCGTAACTGTCGCGCCGCCTTCGCCGACCAGCACGTCCTCGGTCGCGGCGTCGTTCGTCAGACCACCCGGTCGAACGATGGTGTATCTGAGCCCCGAGGTTCGGAGCGTCGCTTCGGCCTCGTTCTTGGCGTTCAGGAACGGACGGAGTAGCAGACGAAAGCTGGTCGGGAGCATCCCTGCCGAGTCGCCCACGCCGATGGAACTCTCGAAGACGAACGCCTCGACTTCCGCGGCGACGGCGGCGTTGACCAGATTCTCGACTCCCTGCCCGTCTACGAGTTCTCGGCCGAGAATCGGGTCGATGGCCGCCCCGCTCCCGACCGCACAGAGAACGGCGTCACAGCCACGCACTGCGCGGGCGGCGTCTCTCGGTTCGAGCAGGTCGCCCAGAACGACTTCGTCGGCACCGTGCGCGAGCAGTTCCCCGCGTGCGTCGTCGTCGCGCGTGAGCGCGACGACTTCGAGGTCTGTGCCGCCGAGGTAGCGCAGAATTTCCCTGCCGGTGCGCCCCGTCGCCCCCGCGACGAGAACGCGTTCGATGTCCCCCATGCTAGGACCCACGCGACGAGCGTACAAAATCTTGCTCGCAGGAGAGTCGTGTCGTGCGGCTCGCACGACGCGACCGGAGAGCAACGAGGAGTCAGTCCAGTCGCGCGAGCGGCGTCTTCGCCTTTCCGAAGTCACCGGTGTGCGCCTCTCGGGGCGCGCGTTCGTCAACGAGCGGCAGGTCGGCTAACTGCTCGGCGACCACGTTCGAGACGCCCCGACTACGCGCGGAGTGACTTTGGGCGAGTCGATACGACTCCGCGACGCCCTCGCGGTCGGCGACCGGCACGATTCGAAGCGTCGTTCCGTCCGGACCGACTTCCAGCAAGGTGTACGCCTGCGGGAACGAACAGAGCGCCGGAACGACGGCCCCGCGGACGCCTCGGTTCTCGGTGACTGCTGGCAGGTGGACGTGCCCCGAGAGGTGGAGCGCGGCGTCGTGGCGCGCGAGTGTCTCGGTGAACTCCTCATCGTCACCGAGCGGCGAGTGCAGAATGGCCGGGTCAGCGTCGGTTCGGTCGGCGAGGCCCGCCATGTTGTGGTGGCTGACGACGATGGGCGTCTCGGTCTCGGGGAGCGTGTTGTCGAGCCAATCGAGTTGCGTGGGCGAAACCTCGCCGCCGTGGCAGTCGTCGAGCGACCCGTCGGGATTCGACGCGCTGTTCAGTCCGAGTACGTCCACGCCACCGATTCGCTCGTGGAAGGGGAGTTCGCCGGGCGTGAAGTCGGCTTGGAAATCCGAAATCGGAGGCGTCTCGTGGTCGTCGAAATCCTTGGGTACGTCGTGGTTGCCGGGGACGGCGACGAACGGCACGCGCAAATCCGACAGCACGTCGGCGACCAACTCGAAGTCCGCCGGTCGGCCGTCTTCGGTCAGGTCGCCAGCGAAGACGACGCCGTCCACGTCGCGTGCTTCGATGTCCGTAACGGCGGCGCGCAGTCGTCGCTCGGTCCGGTGGAACACTTTCCACGTCTCCTCCTTCGCCGTCGAAACGTGCGGGTCCGAGACGATTGCGAGCGTCGTCCTCGTCTCGGTTCGCGGGCGGGCGAAACGTGCGAGCATCGCCGGTTCGTCGGTGTGTGACGCGTCGTCCTGCGCTCGTAAGTCCCCAAATTCGGCAGGCAGTTCGTGTCTCGGTAGGTGGTCCCCACTACCCTCGTTCATTCTCGGTCGTGGCTACCTGCCTCGAAGACTTAACGCTGTCGCAAGACATATATATTTTGTACAGTGTGCTATATAGTCGCGGCAGAGTAGCGCACCGAGACTCGTCGGGCCACCGACAGGGGAAACTACAAGACGACGGCGCACACTCTTTCGCCGAATGCTGGACGCGTTGCTCGGGCGCGCAGAACTCAAAGAGCGCATCGAAGCCCTCCAAGAGGAGAAGCGACATCTCGAACGGCAACTCGACGCCGAACAGGAACGCCGGTCGGAGGCCGCGACCGCCAGACAGGAGGCCGAACAACGGGTCAATCGACTGGAAGACCGTATCGCCGAGTTGGAAGATAGGGTAGAACGCCACGAACGCGACGAGTCGGACCTTGACTTCCGTGGCGTCGAGACAGTGCGAGGCGACCGTCTCGCCGCCATTCTAAACCGCCTCGACTCCGTCGAGACCGGGCCCGAAGGTGCGCTGACGACCATGGTCGATGCCGAGGGCGGCGTTCCAGACGAAGTGACGAAAGCGTTCGGCGACCATTCGCCGCTGGTCGGCCGGGCCGCACCCTGCGTCGCTCTCGCGGACGACGCCGGACTGGTCAGTGCTGCGCTCGTTCCCCGCGTCGCACCCGACCCGTTCGTCTCGTGGAGCGACGGGTTCGAACTCGACCGCTCGTGGTTCCTTCCCACCGGAACGTCCGCGCTCGCACTCGTCCGTTCGGACCTGTTCGCGCTCGGCGTCTACGACGGTGCAGAGCGCGAGCAGTTCGAGGGCTTCGAGAGCGACGTGAAAGGCGACCACTCGAAGGGCGGGTTCTCGCAGGGCCGCTTCGAACGGCGGCGGGACGCTCAAATCGAGGAGCATCTGGAGAAGTGCGAAGACGCCATTGCAGAAGTGACGGACGAGGTCGAGCGCCTGTTCGTCGTCGGGGAGGGCACGCTACTCGGCGAGTTCGAGGACGACGCGCTCGTGACGAAATCAGTCGATGCGACAGGGAAGCCAAAAGATGCGTTGGAAGATGCGTTCCGCGAGTTCTGGACGACGCGACTCTATCGAATCTAACGCTACGACGGGAGTGGACAGAGACTCGCAGTCAGAATCGCCCGGTCGTCACTCTCGTTTCGGGCACCGTGTTCGACGCCGCGCTCGTGCAGGACGACGCCGGGCGCAGCAATCTCCTCTTCCTCGCCGTCCTGAATCACGACCACCCGTCCCTCCAAGACGTGAAACACGTTCGTCTCGTCGGCGTGTTCGTGCGCAGAGAGCTCTGCTCCGGGACCGAGCGCGAACGCTTTCACGAGTACGTCGTCGGTGACGGCCAGTTCGGCGTCTAAAATCTCTCCGTCGGCAGGGTCGAGGTCGGGATAGCGGTCGAAGCCCATGCCATCTGGGACGTGCGGCCCGGTGATAAAAACCGGCCCTGAAGGTGGCGAGCGGGGACGGGCGGCGTGTGGGTGCTGGGTGCGAACGGCGTCAGCCGTCGGATGATGCGAACAGCGTGTCCGCGAAGCGACGAGCGGCAGTCGGCGGTTGGCTGTCGCGCTGGTGAGTTCGGGTCGGCTGGGCGGGAGCCGAACCGGGGTGTGTCCGTGGCCGCTCGTCGTCGCGCCGGGATGTGTGGTGCGTGCGGTCTCTCTCGCACTACCGGGAGCGGTACGGTAGTGCGTCGGTCGGGCGACCGCATTAGATGCTTGTGGGGGAGACCACAAAAACCGACGCGACCGTACAGAACGATTCAGGCAGTTCACGGCCGAGTGAACGGTTTTGAACGGTGCAAACGGCTACCGGTCGTCGAGAAATCCGGTCGAGAAACTAATCCACGCCAGTACGCTCACGAAGAGGATGGGCGGGAGGATGGCGAACCCCCACAGCGGGTCCACGCCCCACTTCAGGAGCAATACTATGTCTGCGAGACCGAGCGCGAGGAACGGCAGGACTGCCAGCGCCGCCCGCTTCCTGTTGCGCGAGGACCCGTCCGGAAATCGAGTCTCCATACTACACCTCGCGGGCCGCGCAGACAAAAATCGTCCGTTCGAACGGGGCCAACCATCCGCTCGAACAGCACCAATCGTCCGCTCGAAGCGGCGGCTAGTTCTTTGTGCAAGACGGTCGTACCTCCCGATATGCGGGGGACCGAAACACAGACTGCGACCGAACTGAGCGAGGGGGTCTGGTGGCTCGACCTCGGGAGCGTCAACTGCTACGTGGTCGAAGACGGCGACGAACTGGTACTGGTAGACGCCGGGATGCCGTGGAATGCGACCGACATCCGCGACGGCATTCGGGACACCGGACACACCGTGCGGGACGTGTCTCGGGTCCTCGTCACCCACTTCGACCTCGACCACGTGGGCGCACTGTCGAAACTCGGACTCGACGCGCCGGTCTACGTCGGCCGGGAAGACGCCTACGTCCTCGCCGGCGAGCGAAGACCGACGTGGCAGAACCACAAAGGACTGCTCCAGCGGGTAGCCACCACCTTCGTCGCGACGCCCGATCTGCCGATTCGACTGGTAGACGACGGCGACGAAATCGGTTCGTTCACCGCCTACCACACGCCCGGCCACTCGCCGGGACACGTCGTCTACGTCGCCCAGAATCCGAGTGTCGCGCTGTTAGGCGACTTGGTCGCCGAGAGCGACGGGGCACTCGAACCGACTGCGAAGATTATCGACTACGACTACAGAGAACTGAAAGCGAGCATCCTCGACCTCGCCGACCGAGCGCCCGATTTCGCCGTGGCCGCGATGGGCCACGGGACGCCGTTCGTCCGACGAGGTGGCGAGCGACTGCAAGAAGTAGCCGCGCGAATCGACGTTAGCTCGAAAGCTCCTCGGCCACCGCGTCGGCCGACAGCAGCGACGGATCGATGATGAGGTCGGCCTGTCCGCGCGCGAAGTCCGGCACGCTGTCGTCTGCGTAGACGACGACCTGCACGTCCTCGTTCAGGTCCTTCGCAATCGAGATGGCCGTCGCACCAGCGGCGTCCGTGAGGACGAACACGTCGGCGTCGGTGATGCCAGCCTCTTCGAGCTGCGGCCGAGGAGGGATGCCCTCGACGCGCGTCACTTCGACGCCCTCGGTTTCGAGGGCCTCGCCCAGTTCGTGGTCGTCCGTACCTGCGACGATTGCCTTCATCGTTCTGTCTCGCTCGAAATCTTACTCGTACTCGATGGTCGCCGGGGGCTTGTGCGTCACGTCGTAGACGACGCGGGCGACGTTCTCGTTCTCGCCGGTGATTCGGCTCTGGATACGCTGAAGCGTCTCCCAGTCGATCTCCTGTGCGCGGGCGGTCATGCCGTCCCGGGACTCGACCGACCGAACCGAGACGACCCACCCGTGAACGCGGTTGTCACCCTTGACGCCGGTCGCCTTACCGATGACGGCCGCGAAGGCTTGCCACGGTTCGTACTCTTCGAGTTCTTCTTCCACGACGTGGCACGCTTCGCGGGCCACTTTCACCTTTTCACGAGTGACCTCGCCGATGACCCGCACCGCGAGGCCGGGACCGGGGAACGGCATGCGCTCGGCCACGATTTCCTCCAAGTCGAGCGCGCGAGCGACTTCTCGAACCTCGTCCTTGTAGAGGTCTCGCACCGGTTCGACGATGCCGTCGAAGTCCACTACTTCTGGCAGGCCACCGACGTTGTGGTGCGATTTGATTTCACCGTCGCTCTCGATTCGGTCGGGGTAGATGGTCCCCTGCACGAGGTAGTCTGCGTCCGTCTCTTTGGCCACGGTCTCGAACTCCCGAATGAACTGCTCGCCGATGATGGCGCGCTTCTCCTCTGGGTCGATAGTGCCTTCCAACGCGTCGAGGAAGCGGTCTTGGGCCTCTACGACGCGCAGGCTCTCCATGTAGGAGAACGTCTCTCGAATCTGTTCGGTCTCGCCCTTGCGCATGAGACCGGTATCGACGTAGACCGGGGTGAGTTGGTCGCCGACCGCCTCGTAGGCGAGGGCGGCCGCGACCGACGAATCGACGCCACCCGAGAGCGCGATGATGGCGTGGGCGTCGCCGATTTGCTCGCTGATTTCGTCCTTCGCTTCCTCGATGAACTCCTCTGCGTTGACCATTATGCTTCGACCTCCTCGGGGGACTGCTCGGCTTCGTTCAGTACCGCGTCGAGCAAGCCGACGAACGGCGGACTCGCGCGGGTCGGCCGGGACCGGAACTCGGGGTGGAACTGCGTCCCGAAGAAGTAGGGGTGGTCGTTTAGTTCCAGAATCTCCATTCGATTACCGGACTCGCCGGAGAAGACCAGATTCTCACCTTCGAACGCTTCGAAGTACTCGGGGTTGACCTCGTAGCGGTGGCGGTGGCGTTCCGTACAAGAGGTGCCGCCGTACACCTTCTCCGCGAGTGTTCCGGGTTCGATTTGCGTCTCGTGGGCACCGAGTCGCATCGTCCCTCCCAAATCTTCGAGGTCGTACTGCTCGGGGAGCAGGTCGATGACCGGGTGTGGCGTGTCTTCGTCGATTTCCGCAGAGTGGGCACCCTCCAGTCCGAGGACGTTCCGGGCGTACTCGATGACCGCAATCTGGAAGCCGAGACAGAGACCGAGGAACGGCACGCCGTTCTCGCGAGCGTACTTCACGGCCTCCATTTTCCCCTCGGTACCGCGAGAACCGAAGCCGCCAGGGACGACGATGCCGTCGGCCTGCTTCAGCCGCTCTTCGTGGTCCGAATCCATCTTCTCGCTGTCCACCCAGAGGACGTTCACGTCCACGTTCTTCTCCAATCCGGCGTGCTTGAGCGCCTCGTTGACCGAGAGGTATGCGTCTTCGAGGTCGTACTTGCCGACGAGAGCGATGTCTACCTCGCCGGTCTTCTCCTGTGTGACCAGTTCGCGCCACTCGTTGTCGCGTTCGTTCGCGGGGAGCGCGTCCTCGGTGAGGTCGAATCGCTCCATCACGTACTCGTCGAGGCCTTCTTCCTCGACCATCAGCGGCACGTGGTAGATGTCCTTCACGTCGGCGTTCGAGAACACGGCGTCGGTCGGTACGTCGCAGAACAGCGCGATTTTCTCCTTGGTCGAGGGGTCGAGTTCGTCTTCACAGCGCCCGACGAGAATGTCTGGTTGGAGACCGATAGAGCGCAGTTCTTTCACGGAGTGCTGTGTCGGTTTGGTCTTCTGCTCGCCGTTCTTCGAGTAGGGGACGAGCGTGACGTGCGTGAGTAAGAAATCTTCGTCGTCCTCCTCGTGGGCGAACTGGCGCAGTGCTTCGAGGAAGGGCATCCCTTCGATGTCGCCCACCGTACCGCCGACTTCCACGATGCACACGTCGTGGCCTTCCGCCGCCTCGCGGATGCGGCGCTTGATGTCGTCGGTGATGTGGGGGATAATCTGGACGGTCTTCCCGAGGTAGTCGCCAGCGCGCTCCTTCTCGATGACGTGCTGGTAGGTCTTGCCCGTCGTGACGTTGTGGTCGAAGGTCATGTCGATGTCGAGGAACCGCTCGTAGTTCCCCAAGTCGAGGTCTACTTCGCCACCGTCTTTCAGGACGTACACCTCGCCGTGCTGGTAGGGGTTCATCGTGCCAGCATCGACGTTGAGGTACGGGTCGATTTTCACCGCTGTCACGTCGAAGCCAGCGTTGGCGAGCAGTCGCCCGGTACTCGCCGCCGTGATACCCTTGCCCAGTCCGGACATGACGCCCCCGGTCACGAAAATGAACTTGTTACCGAGAGTAGGGTCGTAATCAGTTTCCGGTTCGGTCGGCATACCGAGTGTCGGCGGGCGCGCTTCAAAACGATTTCGGACCCTGATTGGTCAGTCACGGCCTGACACAGTGTAGTAGGGTTTTCGAACAGTTCGGGAACTCGTGGCGGCCGACGCTACGACCGACTCTGCAAGCCGAGTCGCCGCCCAGCGATTCGAACGGCGTACTCGCCGCCCCCAGCCAGCAGGGCGACACCTAAGAAGACGAACCAGAGGACGAAGTAGAAGATGAGCGAGTCGTCTGGCATCGGCCGAATCTGGGTCCGAACGGCGCGGTCCAGCAGCCACAGAAAGGCAAGAAACGGCGCGGCGAGACGCTTCTCGAACAACAGGAGCGTCGGCACGCCCGCGAGGACGACCAAACCCACGAACGTCCACGGCAACAGCGTGTACAAGTCGCCGGGGTCCGAAAAGTAGTGCCAGCGCGTGGAGAACCAGACGAGGACGATTGCGTGCGCGAGGCCGACGAGAAGTCCCAGAATCCTCGCCGTCCGGCGGTCAGTCGGCACCGAAATCGCGTCGAACTGCCGCGCTGGGGGAAGCCACCGAACCGCGTTCCGTATGCCGTACTCGCCGACGCCTGCGAGCAGATACACCAGCAACCACGCGTACCACGAGCGAACGTAGTGGTAGACGTGGACCTCACCGGCGACGGTGAGGAAACCGCCGAGATAGTCGAACTCCGGCTGCGCACCCGTGAGTTGTGCGTAGACTGGCGCGACTGCCCCGAGGACGAACAACAACGTCGGCGCGACCAGTCGGTGCCGAAGCGATACGAACACCGGGAGCGCGCCGAGCAAGACGAGTCCCGCGAGGAACGACCCGCTGGCGAGCGCGGTCGTGCCGAACGTCTCGACCGGATAGCCGAGGTGCGAATCGACGCTGAAGAGTGCCGCGGCGTGGAGGACGCCGACGAGAAGGGCGATTGTGATAGTGGAGAGGCGAGCGAGACGGCGCATGACTCGGAAATCGTGTCACTCTGTCATAGGTTTTGCGTGGAACTTACTCTTCGTCCCAAGGGTAAGTCTGACCGCCACCCTCGTAGGGTTCGTCTTTGGGGTGGGGCCGTCGTTGGAGTTGACAGCGCGAACGACCACACGACCGAAGATTGCGAGCGAAAGGAGCAAGCAGAGACCGATGACCGTAGAGAGCATCCGGCGATTCGCCGGGCTGATGTAAATCCCTGCACGTTCGTACAGCGTCACACCTGCACCCATCGCCACTGTCGTCAAGGCAATTGAGAATACGATTTCGTGTCTCCGTGCCGCTTGGATTCAGGACAGCTCTCCGGATAAGAGTATAAGTACTACTGGAGCCAGATCCACTCCAAGTCCCAAGAGTTGGCCAAGTTCTCCCACGGTCGTGACCCTCAACCAAACAAAATATTTCTATCGCTCGCCGAGTTCTCCGACCAGAAACCCACCCACCGCGTCAGCCACCTTTTCGTGCTGACCGATGAAGAAGTGGTCCGCGCTCATCTCCACAGTTTCGTGTCCCAACTCCTTCGCGCGCTCGACTAACGGCTCCCACTCCGCAGTCGTGTCCCGCGTTCCGTAGAGCACCTGCACTGGACTCTCGATGTCTTCCAAAACCGCCGCGGCGTCCAAATCGTCGGCCAACTTCGAGGCCGGAGCCAATAGCGACACCACCTCCGGCGGCGATTCGACGCTCGCGGCGGCGAGCGTCGCAATCGCGCCGCCGAAACTGAACCCGAAGATGCCGACACGGTCGTAGTGCTCGTGCGCCCAGCGCAGGGCATTGCGGGCGTCTTCGCGCTCGCCGTACCCCTCGTCCCAGTCACCGTAGTCGAAGCGCAGGCAGGCGATACCGTGGTCACACAGGTACTCGCTCACCGCTTTCAGGCGCGCGTCTCCGCGGTGGCCGCGGTGCTGTGGGTGCGGCGGGCAAGCCACTACAATCGTGTTCGCATCTTCGTTCTCAGGGGAATCGAGTGTCGCGCGCACGTCGCGCGCGCCGGGAATGGGAATGTCCTCAGAGTGCATACTGTCGTCTTGGAGCGTCTCGGTAAAGTGTGCTGGGCATTTCGGACGACGATACACCCCTGACACGTGTTGCCAAACTAGAGCATAGCTGTTGCAGAGGTGAGGATTTTAAGGTCCGCGGCCCGAAGGGCGGGGTATGGGAGTACTCTCACGCCTGTCGTACGTCGTCCGGTCGAAGATAAACGCCGCCCTCAATCGAGCGGAAGACCCCGCAGAGACGCTCGATTACTCCTACGAGCAACTCCGCGACGAACTCCAAGAAGTGAAACAGGGCATCGCCGACCTCACCACCCAGAAGAAGCGCTTAGAGATGCAGAAGCGCAAACTCGAAGACAACGTCGAGAAGCACAACGAGCAGGCCCGCGAGGCTGTTCGTCAGGACCGCGAGGACTTGGCGCGCCAAGCCCTCGAAAAGAAGAAGACGAAGATGAACCAAATCGAGGACCTGGAAGGCCAAATCGCTAGCCTGCAGAACACCCAAGACAACCTCGTCGAGAAGAAGGACGAACTCCAGAACCGCATCGAGGAGTTCCGCACCAAGAAGGAGAGCATGAAGGCTCGGTACGAGGCTGCCGAAGCCCAGAGTCGCGTCTCCGAGGCGATGACCGGCGCTGGCGACGAGATGGAGGACGTCGGCCGCGCCATCGAGCGCGCCGAAGAGCGCACCGAGGACATGGAAGCGCGCGCAGAAGCGATGGACGAGTTGCAGGAGAGCGGCGCGTTCGAAGACGCCATCTCGGACCAAGACAGCCTCGACCGCGAACTCGAAGAGGTCCGAACCAGCGGCGAAGTCGATGCCGAACTCGACACGCTGAAAGCCGAGATGGGCAAGGGAACCGTCGAGGAACCCGAGGAAGAGGACTCGGAGACCGAACTCGAAGCAGAGCTCGAAACCGAAGTCGAAGCGGAGTCGGGCGGCGACGCCGAGGCCGAACCGGAGAACGTCAGTAGCGAGGAAATCGACCAAGAACTCGAAGAGCTTCGCGACGAAGAAGAAGCCTGAGCGAACCGACTGCGGAAAACTTGAACGAACCGATTACGGAAGACGACAGGCGCGCTCGCGTCTGTCGTCGCTGACTTCTCACTACCACCAGCGTTCGCTAACTGCGTTTTTCGCCGATATTCGAGTGCGCTCTTCGCTCGCGTTGCTCGCGGCAGAGCGACTCGATTCGGTCGCCGACTCGGCTAGCTCTCGGGCCAACTCGGCGTTCGACGCGGCCGTCACCCGAACTGTCGAACCGTCGCGTTCGATGACGTACGCTACCGACGACGCCTCTTCGCTCGCGGGAACGACGAGCGTGTCGTCGTCCAACGTGGTGGCTTCCGTCGCCCTCGCACTGAGACCCGACAGCATCTCACGCCACGAGTCTGCGAACTCGCGCGCTTCGCTCGCGTTCTCCCACGCCGTCACCCAGTGAGTCGCCGTGGCGGCCGGTGCCGAGTAGTAGTACATCTGGTCGCCCGCCCACCCATCGGCGGCGTCAGCGGCCTCCGGGAACGACAGGCCGTTGATGCGGAGCGAGTGTCGGACGACTAACTCGCCGACTGTGTCGGTGTGGTACCCTGTCAGGTTGCTATCGAGGTCCGGGTCAGGTGCTGGCGGGAGTTCTTTTCGCGGCACGTGTTCGGCGGGGTGCAACAACGGTGCCGTCGCGTTCGGCGGGTTCCGAATCACCGCCGACCGGACGTCCGGGTCGGCGTCGATTGCCGCGTAGAACTCGTAGCCGTAGTAGTACGGCGTACCGGCGACGCTGTGTGTCCACGCCGCGCGCGGAAGTGTGCGGTTGTACGCCGTCACCGAGTAGTTCTCCCCGCCGCCGTATCGAGCGCGGTACTGCTCGGTGACCGTCATCGCGTCGCCCTCTATCAGTGACGTGACGACGAGTATCGCGTCGGTGGTCCACATCTCGAAGTCGTCGCGGAACTCGGTCCGAGAGGGAGAGATGAGGTCGTGCTGGAACTGCAAGGCGTGGACAAACTCGTGGGCGACGACGAGTTCCTGCGAGAGGTTGTACGCCTGTACGTCGGTTTCGTTCATCAGATAGATGTGGACGCCGTCGTCGCGTTCGATGGTGTACCCGAGCGGCAGTCGCTGTTCGGTCGAACCGTTCGAGTACAACTGTAACGCGCGGGCACCCGCGGGCCGAATCGCGCCGAACTGGTCGCGAACGTCGGCGACGCTCTCGTTTTCGTCGGCGTACTCGTGGAGCGTCACGTCCTCGATGGCGTTCAAGTCCCTGAGTTCCTCGACGCGAGCGAGAACTGTTTCAGGGTCGTAATCGGGGTCGAACCCTTCCGTGACGACGGTGACGTTGGTCTCGCTCTCGGCCTGCTCGGACGTTGCCTGCCCAATCGAGAGCGACTGCTGTTCCCCACCCATCTGCGACGGGTGGCCCGCGACGGTGGCCGTGCCTCCGAAGACGAGGAGGACGACCACCACGAGGATGGACCTGGTGTGTCGTCGCATACCACGACCACGGGCCGAGCGACCAAAAAGGTCCACCGACTGGCGACGATATCGCACACTCGACGACCGTCGGGGCCCACGGGTATTTCTGGCCTGCCGACGTAGTGACAGGACATGTCGAACGACGGGTCGGGGTCGGCGGGCGAAGAGTCACAACCGGGCGACACGATGCGCGAACGAGCAGACGATAGCAGTGCGAAGCTCTGGGTACTCATGGAGGCCAATCGGTGGCACGTCGCGGGCGCACTCCTGCTGGGGGTCTTCCTCTCTATGGTCATCCTCGGCGTCTTGGACCCCCGCGGCGTCCAGCAATCCGTCGCTGCATCTGACCCAGCAGAGACGCTGTTTCAGGCGTTCGTCACCGCCATCATCACCGGCGTGACGCTGGTCGTGACGCTCAACCAACTCGTCCTCTCGCAGGAATTGGGTCCGGTCGGCGACCAGCGCAGTCGCATGGAGGGTGCGATGGAGTTCCGGGAGGACGTAGAGGACGTGCTGGAGACGAAGACGAGTCCACCGGAACCCGCCTCTTTCTTGCAAGCACTCATCGACGTGACGCGCTCGCGGGCCAACGACCTCGCCGACGCAGTGGAGGAGAGTCGCGACGAAGAACTGAAAGAGCAGATCCACAGCTACGTCGATGGGTTAGAGACCAACGCCGACGAGGTGAGCGACCAACTGGACGACGCGCAGTTCGGCACCTTCCAGTTGCTCTCGGCGGTGCTGAACTTCAACTACTCGTGGAAGATATTCCTCGCGCGGCGCATCCGCAACGACCACCGCGACGCGCTGACCGACGAAGTGCGCGAGGCCTTCGACGACCTCGTCGAGGTGCTGAAGTTCTTCGGTCCCGCGCGCGAACACTTCAAGACGCTGTACTTCCAGTGGGAACTGGTCAACCTCTCGCGGGCGATGCTCTACTCGGCGGTTCCGGCGCTCATCGTCACCGCGTCGATGATTACCTACTACGACGCCCAGTCGGTTCCGGGCGCGACGCTCGGCATCAGCAACGACGTGCTGGCGATCAGCTTCGGGATGACGGTCGCCGTCGCACCGTTCATGATTCTGCTCGCGTACATCCTCCGGATTTCGACGGTCGCGAAGCGAACCCTCTCCATCGGGTCGTTCGTCCTCCGGAGAGTCGATCGGAGCGACGAGATAAACTGGGAGGAGAACGGGTGAGATGAGAGTCGCGAGTGACGCAGGTGAGACGTGATGGGACAACTCGTGATTTCCGCGGCGGTTCGGGACGAACTGGTCGCGCACGCTCGTTCGGGCGCGCCTGCGGAGGTCTGTGGAATTTTGGCTGGGAAAAGCAACGAGCAGGGTAGCGAGGACGCCGTTGGCGAGCGTTTCGTCGAGCGCCAGCATTCCGTCGAAAACACCGCTATAAACCAACAATCACGATACGAAATTGACCCACGCGAGCAATTGGCGGTCATGGAGGAAATCGAGGCGAACGGCCGCGAGGTCGTCGGATTCTACCACTCGCATCCCGCTGGCCCGCCGGAACCGAGCGCGACTGACGTTGCGGAGGCGACGTGGCCGGACAAGTCGTACGTGATTCTGTTTTGCGACGATGGAGAGTGGTCACTGGGTTCGTGGAACTGGACCGGCGATGAGTTCGTCCGGGAACAAGTCCGTGTGGTTGAGGAGTAGGGGTGAGTTGGCGTCGGTGCGAACAGGAGAAAGGTAGAACGAGAATACGACTTCTAGTGAACATCACGACGAAGTTAGCTACTCCCGATACAAAGCCGTGCAAAGACCGCACCGCTCCGCACCGCACTGCGAGAGCCACGTCCTCCCCAACCGACTCGCTTCTCATTTTAGGAGGCCGCGCATCGGCGCGTCCTCCAAGTTGCGTTGTCTGCGGAGTACATCCGCAGATCAGCGAGACGCGAAGCGTCTCGCAAGTCTCGTCCCTCGCGCGAACAGGTCGCGACCACGAGGGTCGCGCCGCGCGCGCCAGTTCGTCAGTCAAAATCCACGAAAACCAGAACGCCAAATCCACCTCCGAAAACAGTCCCGAGTTCACTCACCGCGCTGCGCCGACCAGACCGCGACTAGACCGAGCAGGACCGCCGGAATCAGCGGCAACACGAGGTAGGCAAATTTGAACGGTCGCACTGGCGGGAGTACCAGAATCGTCGCGGGGATGACGAGGAAACAGACTGCGATGAGACCGACCAGTAGCCAGTCGCGCCAGACGAACGACTCCTTGCCGCGCTCGATGGGAGCGTTCTCGGCCACGTCTTCGCGGTCGTTGTCTACCTTGCCCGGGCGATGAGTGTAGGTGTCCTCGCCCATGCTTAGCGGTCGTACTCGCTGTCAGGGACGACGACGACCTTGCCGAAGCCTTCGCGTTCTTCGAGCATCTCGTGTGCCCGGTCGGCCTCGCTCATCGGCAGGACCTCCCGGATGGCTGGTTCGAACTCGCCCTTCCAGACGAGTTCGAGTACGTCGTCGGCCTCGCCGTGGCTCGCCATCGTCGAACCGAGAATCGAGAGTTGGTTCCAGAAGATGCGGTTGAGTCCCGCGCCGGGGTTCGGGCCGGTGGTCGCGCCGCAGGTGACGAGTCGGCCGCCCTTCGCCAGACTCTTCAGCGAATCGGGGTACGTCTCCTTGCCGATGTGGTCCACCACTACGTCCACACCGCGCTTGCCGGTGAGTTCGCTAATTTTGTCGGCGAAGTCCTCCTCGGCGTAGTTGATGGCGTACTCCGCGCCCATCTCTTTCGCGTGGTCGAGCTTTTCCTGACTGCTCCCGGTGGCGTACACTTCCGCGCCGATGTAGTCCGCGATTTGTACTGCGGCGTGGCCGACGCCACCCGAGGCTCCCAACACGAGGACTTTCTCGCCGGGTTGTACGTCTGCGCGCACGACCAGCATCCGCCACGCGGTCTGGAACACGAGCGGTGCTGCGGCGGCAGTCTCCCACGAGACGCCTTCCGGTACGGGGACGAGATTAGCTTCCGGAACCGCAGCCATCTCGCTGTGGACGCCCCGGACGTGTTCGCCGATGATGTGGTAGCCCTTACAGAGGGAATGTTCGCCGTGGCGGCAGAACTCGCACTTCCCACAGGAGACGCCCGCCGAAACCGCGACGCGGTCGCCCGCTTCGAACCGAGTCACGTCTTCGCCGACTTCGAGAACGACGCCCGCGCCGTCGCTCCCCGGAACGTGTGGCATGTCGAGGTCGAGACCCGGCAGACCCTTTCGAGTCCACACGTCGAGGTGGTTGAGCGCGCCTGCCTTGATGTCCACGAGGACTTCGTCGCGGTCCGGCGTTGGGTCCGGGAACTCGCCGTACTCGATTACGTCCCGGTCGCCGTGTTCGCTGAACTGGACTGCTTTCATGGTCTGGTGGTGGGTTCGAGAGGATAAAGTAGTATTCCAAACGGCGATGTGTGCGAAAAAGTGGCATGGTTCTGTGAAGTAGTTGTGTAATCGGCTTTTATCACCAACACTACTCTGGGGATTGACAACCAAATCTGAGGACGCTATTCCGTAGCGTCGTCCATCGAGTCTGCGGACAGCACTGAAGCCGTCACAACACTGAGGAAGTAGTCAGTTCGTTCCCGTCGCACTGCTGTGCTGCTGTCCCGTCGCCTCTCGACAGTCACGTCCGAATGCCTCCCTTCCAACCAACAAGCAGTAGCTAATCCAACACAATAGAAATATAACGGCGTTGATTTTACGTGATGGCGGCCGAATTACGTTCTATGGTCGATTTCCAATCGCGTGACACCCGGCGAAGCGACGACGAGGACGAAAAGAAAGCCGAGACAGAGACCGAGGAACCCGAACCGACACACGACGAAACGCCCGAAGAGACCCACGACCACGACGCCGAGACCGACGACCACCACCATCACGACATCGAGTCGCTCGGCGTCGCGGTCGTCACCGTCTCGTCCTCGCGGTCGCTCTCGGACGACCCCTCCGGCGACGCCATCGTGGAGATACTGGAGCGCGACGGCGACCGAGTCGTGAGTCGCGACCTCGTCGCCGACGACTTCGACGGCGTCCAGAGCGCAGTGGACGGACTGGTCGGACGCTCCGACGTTGACGCGGTGGTCACGACTGGCGGCACTGGCGTCACGCCTGACGACGTGACCATCGAGGCCGTCGCGCCGCTGTTCGACAAGGAACTGCCGGGCTTCGGCGAGTTGTTCAGGCTGCTCTCGCACGACGAAATCGGCACCAAAGTCGTCGGCACGCGCGCGCGAGCGGGCATCGCCGACGGCACCCCCGTCTTCTGCCTGCCGGGCAGCGAGAACGCCGCACGTCTCGGTGCCGAGCGCATCATCGTCGAAGAGGCCGGACATCTCGCCGGATTGGCGAGCAGAGAGTAGTCAGTCGGAGCGAGTAGCCAGTTGCAGTCAGATGAGTCGTCCTTCGGCGACCGGAATCACGCGGCCACCGACCTCGACTTCGATGGTCGGAACTGCTTCGTTTTCGCCGTCCGCGTCGGTTCGAGACGCGCGCAAGTACAGGAGCGAGGGTCGGTCCATTTCGTAGCCCTGTTCGACCCTCACGTCGATTCGTTCGCCGTCGAAGTAGTCGTTCGCCACGAGATACGCCGCCAGACAGCCGTTCGATGAGCCAGTTGCAGGGTCTTCCGGAACGCCCCCGCAGTCGGCGAACACGCGAACGCTGAGGTCGTTGTCTTCAGGCGCTTCTTCGGACTGGTCCCCGTCTCCGTGTGACTCTGGCGCGAACAGCAGGATATTCAGATTGCCGTATGGTTCGATTAGCTCCTCGTAGTAGGGGTCGTGGTTCGTCTCGGCGCGCTGGAGTGCATCGAGCGATTCGAGGGGGACGACGAGCGTCGGCAGACCGGTCGAGACGAGTTGTACTGGGTAGTCGTGGTCGATGTCCGATTCGGCTAGACTCAGCACGCGCGCCGCGAGTTCGTGGTCGATTGTCCCCTTGAAGGACGGCGGAATCTGGCGCATCCAGAAGATTTCTTCCCCGCCCTCGCGCTCGACCCAGACGGGAATCTCGCCGACGCCGAGGTTCAGGGTTAGTTCGTCGGGACTGTCCTCGCAGACGTACTCCCGGAGGACGAACGCGGTGCCGAGCGTCGGATGACCGGCGAACGGCAGTTCTTCTACGGGGTCGAAGATACGCACGTCGTAGGGGTCGGTCGTAGACTCGACGAACGTCGCCTCCGAGTAGTTGGTTTCGCGCGTGAGACGCTGCATCTGCTCGTCGGTGAGCGACTCGGCGTCGTGGAAGACCGCGAGTTGGTTGCCAGCGTACTGCTCGCGGGCGTACGCGCGGCGCGGTGAAAACGTTGGAGGGCCGGAGAGGTGGAGTCGTTACTCGAAGTCGCGGCGCATCGCGATTTCGAACCACGGGCAGAGACGCAGTTGGCGATACCACTCGGGGTGGTCGTGCAGGCGCTCGTAGGGAACCCACATCAGGCCCGCGACCTCTTCTTCGTCGGGGTCGAGACTCAGGTCGTCTAGGGTCACTTTCAGCACGGCACAGACCTCGTGTTCGACGCCCGCGTTCTCGAAGTAGCGCTTGTACTCGAAGCGGTCGGTCACGCGCAGGTCGTCGTACTGGTCGGGCGTGATGCCCAACTCTTCGTCGAGTCGCTGGCGGGTGGCCGCCTCTTGGCTCTGGCCCTGCACGGGATGGGAGGCGACGGTACCGTCCCACCACGACCCCCAGAGGCGCTTGCCGGGCGCGCGCTGGGCCAACAAGATGTTGCCGTCGCCGTCGAACACGAGCGAGGTGAACGCCCGGTGGCGCGTGCCGTCGCCGGTGTGGGCGTCGAGGCGGTTCGCTAGTCCTTGCTCGTTGTCGTCTGCATCGACCACGATAACGTCCTGCTTTGCGTTCTCGTGGACTTCGTCGGTTGCGGCGGTGGTGGCGCTCGACGGCGCGTCGTCGGTACTCATTGGGACTGAATTTTGTGGGATGGGTAAAACGCTCTTCGGTTGCTAGGAGAGGGGGAAAAGTACGGAGACTGGGTTGTCAATGGTTCGGCGTGCGCTGGCGTAACCCCGAAGGGTGTTGCGCCGACCGTCGCGCGAGGGATGAGCATCGCAGACCGGAGAGTAGCGGAGGTCGAGAAGCGCAGTCGGTTGGGGAGGCGTGTGGCCCGTGCGGTGCTGTGCGGTGCGGTCTTCTAGGCACCGGGAGTAGCTAGCTTCCTCTTGGTTTGGTATTTCTACGTAGCAATCAGCACAACTGCTGTTTCTTCTTCGAAAGCCCCCGCTCGCTAAACTCCCGCGACTTGCTGCGCTCCTTGGCTAAGCCTGCGGTGCTTGCTTCGTCGGGGTTCGTTTAGCACGCGGCCCCTTTCAGTCCCACCCTCCATATGGTCCACCGGCCGTTTCCCGTGGATTGTCTCACCGGCCGTTTCCGACCACTTTCCGCCCTGTCCGACACTCACTCCCCGTGCCAACCATACCCAAATTCCGATATTCGAAATTCCATTACGGAACTCGCAATCTATCGTCGGACTTATTACGATGAACGAACTTCGAACGTATAACAGATGACCGAGGACACCAAGGCTGGCGAAGGGCAGACCATCCTGCTCATCGGGAGTGGACCGATTCAGATCGGACAGGCCGCGGAGTTCGACTACTCTGGGGCACAAGCGTGCCGCGCGCTACAGGAGGAGGGCGCGCGAGTCGTGCTGGTCAACTCGAATCCGGCGACCATCATGACCGACCCCGAGATGGCCGACGAGGTGTACATCGAGCCCATCACCACCGAAGCCATCGCGGAAATCATCGCGAAGGAGAACCCGGACGGCGTCATCGCCGGACTCGGGGGCCAGACCGGACTGAACGTCACGGCGGAACTCTCCGAGGAGGGCGTTCTCGAAGAGCACGACGTGGACATCATGGGCACTCCGTTGGACACCATCTACGCGACGGAGGACCGCGAACTGTTCCGCCAGCGGATGCACGAGTTGGACCAACCGGTGCCGCGCTCGACCACCATCGAATTGGACGACGACGAACGAGTCGCCGAACTGAGCGAAGAGGACGTACAGGGGCGCGTCGAAGACGCCGTCGATGCAGTCGGCGGCCTCCCCGTCATCTCCCGGACGACCTACACGCTCGGCGGGTCGGGGTCCGGCGTCGTCCACGAGATGGACGAACTGTACGACCGCGTCAGGAAGGGCCTACGCCTCTCGCGCAACAGCGAGGTCCTGATTACCGAATCCATCTCCGGGTGGGTCGAACTCGAATACGAGGTCATGCGCGACGCGGGCGACTCCTGTGTCATCATCTGCAACATGGAGAACATCGACCCGATGGGGATTCACACCGGGGAATCGACGGTCGTGACCCCGAGTCAAGTCATCCCGGACGACGGACACCAAGAGATGCGCGACGCCGCGCTCGAAGTGATTCGGGACTTGGGCATCCAAGGCGGTTGTAACATCCAGTTCGCGTGGCGCGACGACGGCACCCCCGGCGGCGAGTACCGCGTCGTCGAGGTCAACCCCCGCGTCTCGCGCTCCTCCGCGCTCGCCTCGAAGGCGACTGGCTACCCAATCGCCAGAGTCACGGCGAAGGTCGCGCTCGGCAAGCGTCTCCACGAAATCGAGAACGAGATTACCGGCGAGACGACCGCCGCCTTCGAACCGGCAATCGACTACGTGGTGACGAAGGTGCCGCGCTGGCCCAAGGACAAGTTCGACGACGTGGAGTTCGAACTCGGTACCGCGATGAAATCGACCGGCGAGGCGATGGCCATCGGCCGGACGTTCGAAGAGTCCATGCTGAAGGCTCTCAGGTCCTCGGAGTACGACCCGAACGTTGACTGGACGGATATTTCCGACCAGACGCTCGAAGCCGAGTACCTCGAAACCCCGACGCCCGACCGCCCGTACGCCATCTTCGAAGCCTTCGAGCGCGGTTACACCGTCTCGGACGTAGTGGACCTCACGGGCATCGAAGAGTGGTACGTCGAACGCTTCGGTAACGTCGCCGGAGCGTCTGTCGCCGCACAGAACGGCGACTTCGCCCAAGCCGCAGAAACTGGCTTCACGAACCAGCAGGTCGCCGCGAAAGCTGGCGCGGACGTGGGAACCGTCGAAGCCGCCGCACCGAAACGCGACTTCAAGCAAGTCGATACGTGCGCGGGCGAGTTCGCCGCCTCGACGCCGTACTACTACTCCTCGCGCAGACCCGGCGCGGGACTCGGCAGAGACGAAGTCCAAGTCGATAGGGACGTAGAGAGCGTCGTCGTGGTCGGCGGCGGCCCGATTCGCATCGGACAGGGCGTCGAGTTCGACTACTGCTCGGTCCACGCGGTGCGCGCCCTGCGCGAACAAGGCATCGACGCCCACGTAGTGAACAACAACCCCGAGACGGTCTCGACGGACTACGACACCTCCGACGGCCTGTTCTTCGAACCGATTACCGCCGAAGAGGTCGCGGACGTCATCGAGACGACGAACGCCGACGGCGTGATGGTCCAGTTCGGCGGCCAGACTAGCGTGGACATCGGCGACCCGCTCGAAGACGAGTTGGCACGCCGGAATTTGGACTGCGAGATTCTGGGCACCAGCGTCGAGGCGATGGACCTCGCGGAAGACCGCGACCGGTTCAACCGCCTGATGGACGACATGGGCATCAGCCAACCGATCGGTGGGTCGGCAACCAGCAAGGATGAGGCCCTCGAACTAGCCCACGACATCGGCTATCCGGTCCTCGTGCGCCCGAGTTACGTCCTCGGTGGCCGCGCGATGGACGTTGTGTCCGACGACGACGAACTGAAAGAGTACATCGAGGAAGCAGTGCGCGTCTCGCCCGACAAACCGATTCTGGTGGACGAGTTCCTCGCGGATGCAGTCGAACTAGACGTTGACGCCGTTGCCGACGGCGATGACGTACTCATCGGGGGAATCATGGAACACGTCGAGAGCGCGGGGGTTCACTCCGGCGACTCGGCTTGCCTGATTCCGACGCGCTCGCTTTCCGACGACACACTCGCCCGCGTGCGCGAAGTGGTCGAAGACATCGCCACCGCGTTGGATACGGTCGGCCTGCTGAACGTCCAACTTGCAGTGCAAGATGGCGAAGTGTACGTCCTCGAAGCCAACCCGCGTTCTTCCCGTACGGTGCCGTTCGTCTCGAAGGCGACGGATGTTCCGATTGCGAAACTCGCCGCGAAGGTGATGGCGGGCGATAGCTTGAAAGAACTCGACGCACAGGAGCAGGTCCCCGAGCAGATTAGCGTCAAAGAGGTCGTCCTGCCGTTCGACCGTCTTCCGGGAAGCGACCCGCGCCTCGGCCCGGAGATGAAGTCCACCGGCGAAGTGATGGGCACCGCAGACACCTTCGGGAAGGCCTACGACAAGGCCCAAGACTCCACGGGGTCGCCGATTCCGAAAGAGGGTGGAACCGCCGTCGTGGACTTCGACATCGACGGGTTCGGCGAGTACTACGACCTCGACTCGTTCGACGACGTGACGGAGGCCCTGAAGAGAGGGAAAATCGACCTGCTCGTCACCGACGACCGCGAGGCCCTAGAGATGGCCGTCGAAGAGGAAGTGCCGTACTTCTCGACGGAAGCGAGCGCACGCGCCGCGCTGGAAGCGCTCGCCGCGAAAGACGACCCGCTCGACGTGCAGTCGGTCGGCGACCGGCCGAAGACCCAGAGAGAGTGGGGTCAGTAGAGAGTTAGAGAGGTACTGTTTTTCGCCGCGTCAGCACTCCTTGTAGAACATCGAGGTGGTCCACAGTTCGTGCCAGTCGCCGCTACAGTTGCTGGTAAACCGGGCTTTGACTTCGTTTTCACAGATGTCTCGCCGACCCATGCTACAGTCGTAGTTTTCCATGTCACAGGTACTCGACGGTTGCATCGCGAGCGTACTCTCCCGAACCGACCCGTCACAGCGGTCTTGGACGTCCCACTTCCACTGGTTGTAGCCGTGGTACTGTGAGGACTGGTCCGTTCGCTCCATGGCTGGTTCGGTGTACCCCCAACTGTACCCGTAGGAGATGCTGGTCGTCATCCAACCGACGGTCACGCTGACAGTGTGGGTCGTACTCACGCTTCCGCCGTCGCTGGGACCCGCAGGTTTCCAGTAGCCGTCGCCGACGTCGTGCCACGCCATCTGGTTTTTGTCCCAGCGGTGCTTGTTCCACGCGAGTTCGTTCTTCCACTCGCTACCGCCTCGGTAGTGGGTGCTTCTGCGACGGGTCTCAGACGACTACGACGCCCGCAACGCCGCCCGCGAGGAACGCCGCGAGCGCGTACCACGGTTCCCGGCGAACCGTGCGTTGGGCGGCCGGAAGTTCGCCACTGCCGCCGACGCCGAGCGAGACGCCGACGAAGAAGGAGGCGAGTCCGACCGCGACCTCCGTTCGACCGGTACTGTACGCGAATCCCGACAGGACGCCGACGACGACACCGAGGATAGCCGCGTGGACTTCGGTGTACGTCAGCGAGTTGCCGCTCCCGACCTCTTTTGCCATGCAGGGGGATACGTACCGCTCTGCATATGTTGGTTTTGCCCGAGTAAGGGAGAAATGAATCGCTCAGGTCCCGACGCCCGGGTGACAGTCCTGATAGCGGAGCATCTGAGCGGCCCGGTCTGCTTTCGCCAGTAGCACTTCCTTGAGTTTCGGCGGGTTTCGGATGCCGGTGTCGTCTAACACTGAGCGGGGCAGGACGAGCGTTCGTTCCGGAACGTCGTCGGCACCTTCGACCGCGAGGTGGTGCTGGTCCACTTTCATCACGAGCGGGTTGTCGAGTCGCTCGACGCCCTCGCCCGTCGTGTAGAGTTGACGGTTGATGTGTTCGTGCTGGTCACGGCGCATCACGACGCGTTCGTCGTCGTGCGGTTGGACGTACAACCGTCCGAGGTAGTAGCCGCTGGAGAAGTCCTCGAACATGATACACGCTACCGTACCACACCGGGATAGATAAAACCTATGGATAGGATTATATAGTAGTGCAAAGGCACTACTTAATACGTTCTAAATCTGTTTTAGGAGTGTTCGAATTTCGAGAAGATTTCCCCGTCCGAAAATCGAACGCGACGTGCAATCGGTCTGGGAAGACCTTTGACGCTGGCGCGCCCGCGCCAACGTATGACGATTTCGCGCCGGTTCGTACGCCAATATCTGGAACGCGGGCCGGGCCTCGCGTGGCTACTGGCCGTGAACGTCCTCGCCATGCTGGTCGGCCTGCGGTTCTACGTCGAGACGATGCCGGACGTGCCGACGTACCTCTGGCCGCTGTACGCCGACTCACCCGCCGCGCTGTTCTTGGTGACGCTCTCGCTGGTGACGCTCCTGCCGAACCTCGGGCGCAGTGTGTCTGAATCACCCAGAAACCGACCGCTCGCGTACCTCCACACGTTCGCGTTCGCGTGGCTGGTGAAGTACGGCGTCTGGACGGCCGTCGCGCTCAACCTCGGGTTCTCCCAGTACTTCGGACTCCCGTGGGAACCCGACGCGCTCTGGGCCTACTGGTTCATCATCGTGACCCACCTGGGGTTCGTCGTGGAGGCGGGCGCGCTCCCCTCCTTCGGTGCGACGACGCGCGGCGCGCTGGCGACGGCGCTTGGCGCGCTACTGGTCAACGACGCCGTCGATTACGTGTGGGGCTACCATCCACCCCTGCGCTACGACCCAGGGTTGGTACTCCCTGCCGCGACAGTCGCTCTCTCGATTCTGTCGGTCGTGGCCGCGTCTCGGGCGTTCGACCGACTCTCTTCGCGGGACCAGAATAGCGTGCGCTAATTGCTTTTTGAACGCTCAGGGCGATGCTCCACCCTTCGATTCGCTCGGTGAACAGAACGAACGAATGTCCGTCTTTTTAAGCGGTGGGAGAAAAAAGAGCGGGTGATGAGTACCTATCGAGCCGTTTTGTTGGCGCTGGTGACAGTCGGCAGCGTCCTCGCGGTCGCCTCCCCCGCAGGTGCCATCGGGGTTACCGACGCCCCGACGCCCTCGGTCGAGCCGATACAACCTATCGAGACGCCGCCCTCCATCGAGAACGTCCAGAGCGAACAGACAGCCAACGATAGCGAGAACGCCACGCTCGGTGCGGACATCTCCTCGTTCATGCAGTCGAGTGCCGCCGAAATCGGCGGTGCGGTTGAAACGGGGATGTGGTCCGCGGCGTTCAACGGAACCAACAACCAGTCGGTGAAGACTCGACTCGTAGAGCGCCGAACGCGAGAGTTGCGCGGCGAGCTACAGACGCTCCAGCAACGCCGAGACGAACTCGTCGCCCAACACGAAGCCGGAGAGATAAGCGAGACCCGGTACAAGGCGAAGCTCAGCCACCTCCTCGGACGAATCAACGCGCTCCAGTCGGCCATCGACACGACTGCCCCGAAGGCCAGACAAGTCGGTGCGAACGTCTCGCAACTCCAATCGATGCGGGAGGAAGCGAAGAACCTGAGCGGCCCGGAAATCTCCGCCGTCGCTCGGAACACGACCGGCGTCGGTCTCGGTAACGTCGGTGGCGGTCCGCCCGCGAACGCGGCGGCAGGCACGAACGGAACTGGCGTCGGCGCGGCCAACGGGTCCACGGGCGACCTGCCGGTCGATGCGCCGGGAAACGGGAATGGCAACGGTAACGGCGACGACAACGGTGGACGACCCGCCGACGTCGGCAACGGAGACGCCTCCGCGAACGTGACCAATCCCGTGGAGGGCAACGGAACAGGAAACGGCCCCGCGGACGAGTCGGCGGACGTGACCGACTCGCCGTCGTCTGAGTTCTCATCTCGGCTCGAAGGCGTGTCCATCGGCGGCGCGCTTCCACGTACGTTCGTCGGCACGCTGTTCTAGCGGTTTTGGACTCGGACGGAGAGACACCCTTTTCCGCGCTCGTTGCCTAGCCGACACCGTGAATGGACTCCGCCGAGCTGCTCGATATACTTGGAAACGAAAATAGGCGACGCATCCTGCGTCTGCTCGCACGCAAGCCCTGTTACGTCACCGAGATTAGTGAATACCTCGGCGTCAGTCCGAAGGCCGTCATCGACCACCTGCGCAAGTTAGAAGACGCCGGACTCGTGGAGAGTCGCACGGACGACCAGCGCCGTAAGTACTTCAGCATCTCGCGCAACCTCCGGTTGGAAGTGAACGTCTCGCCGTACGAGTTCGGCATGAAGAGCGCCTATCCGGCGAGTACGAACCTCGACGTGAGTCGCTGTCGGCACATCTCGCTGAACGTCCAGTACGGAGCGAGCGACGACGCGCCCGAGGTGGAGCGCGAGCACGAAGAATCGACAGGCGGCGAAGTAGTAGACGACGCGGAGACGGTACGTGACACGGAGAGCGACGACGCGGGGATGGACGACCCGCAAGCGAACGACGAGGAAGGCGAGCGCTCGACGGCGGAAGAGCGAGTCGCCGGAACACACGCCACCGATGCCGCCGACCTCGCGGAAGAACTAGACGAGTTAGAGGACCTCCAGAGCGAACTGTCGCTCGCCCAGCGATGGGTCCACGGCCGCATCGCGGACGTGCAGGACCGCCTCTGCGACGTGTTAGACGCCAACGGCGAGCGACGACTCCACGCGGCGGTGCTGGCCGCAGTTGCAGGCGGCGCGACGAACACCGAAGAAATCAGTCGCTCGGTCGAAGCTCCGATGCCGGTCGTCGAAGAGTGTCTCTCCCTGCTCGAAACGCGCGGGGTCGTCCAGCAAGCAGGCGACGAGTGGGAACTCGCGCGTGAGTGAGTGGAAGAACAACATGGAAGAACAACAGCGAGTAGCTCCCTTTTCAGATATCCTCGGTCAGACCTTTCCGCAGGTCGCCGCCGAAGTACGCGCCGAGCGCACCCGCCAGTAGTCCGACGCCCGCGCCGAACAGCCCGATAGGCACGCCTGCGTCGCCGAACGCGGTCAGCGCGAGATTACCTAGAATCGCCACGAGACCGGACACGACCGCACCGGCGACGGCGGACTCGAAGATGGTCGAGCGTTCGAGCACGAGGCCGAGCAGGAACGCCCCGCCGAAGACCCCGAGCAAGCCGGTGAACTTGTCGAGGAGCGGAATCGGCACGAAGAACGTCCCGGCGGCCATCCCCGCACCGAGCAGGAGGACCGCGGAGAGGAACACCTTCGGCGAGAATATCCGCCCCGCGCGGGTCTTCGCGCGCTGGAAGTAGGAGGGACCGGACTCGCTGGATTGGGAGGGCTGGCGCTGGCTGCTCGACTCGTCGTCGTCCAAGAGCGAGCTAAAGTCGTCGGCGACCGTGTCGCGTTCGCGCTGGTCGGAGCGCTGAGGCATGGGTAGGTGTGAGTTCCCCGAGGTAATGGGTCTTTTCGTGGCTAGGGATGGTTCGGGTTGTATTGAAACGAAGAGGAGACCACGGAACCGAAATATGGCGCGCGCTGGCGCGACCGCGAAGCGTGTCTCGCCACTCCGTGCGAGGGACGAGCAACGGAGCGAAGTGAGTAGCGCAGTCGGCTGGGGAGGTGTGGCTGATGCGGTGCGGTTGCGGTCTCATCGGTTTCGGGAGTAGCTAGCTTCACCGCCTTCGTCGTTGCTCTGTCGCAGTCAGCACAATTCGTCGTTGTGACGTAGCAGTCAGCGACACCGCAGTTTCTTCTTCGAAAGCCCCCGCCCGGTCGCGATCGCTCGCCGACATATCCGCAAACCGCGCGGATAGTGGTCGCCGAGCAACCACGCAAGCGCGACCGCGCGGCCCCTTTCAGTCCCCCCGTGGTGTGAGTCCTCTTACTTGCCGCCATTTGTTCGCCCCGCTCTCGTCTCCCGGTTCCACAACCTCCAACCCAGCCCACAACCCCGCTGTTCGAAAAGATGGTTTCAAGTCGCGCGCGGCGGTACTCGCAGGTATGAATCCCGGCGACCGGGTCCGCGTCGAGCGGGCCGACCAGACCTTCGAGGGTGTACTGCTTCCCTCTTCGACGAGCCAGAACCTCGTCGTCAAACTCGACGGCGGCTACAACGTCGGTATCGACCGCGACGAAGCCGACGTAGACGTACTCGAAACCGAGGTGTACGACATCGAAGAGGGCGAGACCAGCGACAGTTCGGTCGTGGAGTTCGACCCCGAACTGCCGACGATTTCGCTCATCTCGACCGGTGGCACAATCGCCTCGACGGTAGACTACCGAACCGGCGCGGTGACCGCGCAGTTCGACGCCGAAGACGTGCTTCGCGCCGTGCCGGACCTCGCTGGCCGGGCGAACTACCGCGGGCGCGTCGTCGCCAACATCCTCAGCGAGAACATGACCACCGACGTGTGGGTCGATTTGGCCGAGGCCGTCTACGAGGAAATCGAGAACGGCGCGGACGGCGTCGTCGTCATGCACGGTACCGACACGATGCAGTTCACCGCGTCTGCGCTCTCGTTCATGCTCGACACGCCGGTTCCCATCGTCTTTACGGGGAGCCAGCGTTCTGCCGACCGACCGTCTTCGGACAACGTGATGAACGCCGTCTGTGCCGTCGAGGCCGCCAAGGCCGACGCCGCGGAGGTCATGGTCTGCATGCACGCCTCCGAGAGCGACGACGACTGCGCGCTACACCGTGGGACGCGGGTTCGCAAGAACCACACCTCGCGTCGCGACGCCTTCGAGACAGTGGGTGCGAAGCCCTTGGGCGAAGTGGAGTACGACAGCAAGGAAGTTAGTTTCCGCCGCGACTACTCCGAGCGCGGAAGCACCGAACTCAGCCTCGCTGCCGACCTCGAATCGGAGGTCGAACTGCTGAAGTTCACGCCCGGCATGAGCGTCGAATCGCTCGACGCCTTCGAGGGCAAGACAGGACTCGTCATCGAGGGCACCGGACTGGGTCACGTCCACTCCGACTGGGCCGACCGCATCGGCGAATTGGTCGATTCCGGCACGACCGTTGTCATGACCAGTCAGTGCATCGAGGGCCGCGTCTGTGACCGCGTCTACGACACGGGCCGCGACCTGCTCGACGCGGGCGTCGTGGAGGGCGAAGACATGCTCCCCGGCACCGCGAAGGTCAAACTGATGTGGGTGCTGGCGAACGCCGACAACCCCGAGAAGGCCGTCGCGGAGTCGCTCGCGGGGGAGATTCAAGAGCGGTCGGTGCCGTGGGAGTAAGCGAGTAGGATGGCTAGCGAGGCAATCGAGATACGCGAGGCCACCCACGACGACTACGACGACGTGGTCGCGTTCACCGAGGACACGTGGTCGGACCACGGCCGAGACGACTACCTGCCCCACATCTACCACGACTGGATAGAGGGCGACGACCAGCTAACTATCGTAGCAGACGCGGGCGACGAACTCGCTGGAGTCGTCCAGTGCGTGCTGCTCTCGGAGTGGGAAGCGTGGGGACAGGGTCTACGCGTCAACCCCGTATTCCGTGGCGAGGGCATCGCCACGCAGATGACCGAACATCTCTTCGAGTGGTCCCGCGAGCGTGGCGCACGCGTCTTCCGGAACATGGTCTTCTCGTGGAACGCCGCCGGGTTAGGCCAGTCACGGGCGAGCGGCTACGACCCGATTACGGAGTTCCGGTGGGCGCACCCGACGCCCGATGCGGACGCGAGCCCCGACCTCACGACGACGAGCGACCCAGACGCCGCGTGGAGTTTCTGGACCGACAGCGCGGCCCGCGACCACCTCCGGGGACTCGCACTCGACGACGACGAGTCGTGGGCGCTCTCGGAACTCACCCGCGAGACGCTCCACGAGGCCGCGGACGACGACCGACTGTTCGTCGTTCGAGACGGAGCCAACGGCACGCGCGGATTCGCCCACCGCGTCCGGGAGTACGAACTGCCGGACGAAGACGGCGAAATGGAGCGGTGGGCCGAGTACGGCGTCGGCGCGTGGGCCGACGCCGAAGCCGCGGCGTCACTGCTCGACACCATCGCGCGAGACGCCGCGGACTGCGACGCCGACAACACTCGCGTGCTGATTCCCGAGACGGTCGAAGTCGTCAGCGACGTTGCCTACTGTCGAACCGAAATCGCCGACGAACCGGACTTCGTGATGGGCGCAGACCTCACCAAGGACTGAAAGTTCAGTTTTAGTCGTCCGCTTCCGACTCCCGATCTGCGTGGACCTCTGCGTCGGGAGTCGGTCCGTCCTCTCCCTTCTTGCTCGCCGATTCCGCTGCAGATTCCCCGCGCTCGCTCTGTTCCGACGGCCCGTCCCAGTCGATGGACTCGACGGTGCCGTCCCAGTCGAGGCCGCCCACGTCGGTCCCTCGCTGGAGGACGAACGGCCCGGCCGAGAGCGTTCGTTGCGTGACGGTCGCGGCCCGAATCACGTACGCGGTGAAGATGAGGTACGGTCCGAGCGCGAGCGTGTACGCGATGCTGACGAACACGACGAGCGGCGAGATGCCGAACATCGACACGTCGGGAAAGAGCTTCGAGTCGAGCGCGAGCAGGACGTAGGACGTGAACACGAGCGTCGGCAGGGCGACGTACAGCAGGCGACTCGACAGTCGTGCGAGTTCCCGCTTGTAGTACAGCGACTTGAAGTACTCCCGGCCGACCGCGAAGAACTTCAGCGTGTCCGTCAAGTCGTCGATAGCTTCGTTCTCTCCGTCCGTGAGCGCGTCTCGGTACTTGCGCTTGAACCGCCGAGCGACGTGCAGTTGCCACGAGTAGTCGTAGTTCAATCCCGCCAGCAGCACGTTGAACGTGCCGAACTTGGCGTCTTCGAGGGTCTCTCCGGCGTTCTTCGTGTCTTCTGTCACTCGGTCGTAGAAGTCAGTAGCCTCATCGGCAAACGCCTCCTCGTCGCTGTCGGCCGCTCTGTCGGCCAGAACTTCGGCCTGTCGGTTGATGGTCCCCAACACGACCCGAAGGAACTCGGCAGGTCGCGCCGGACTCACGTCCGAGTCGATGAACTCCTCGATTCGGTTGCGGTAGTTTACGGTGGCGTCCACGCGCTGTTGCTGGCTCTCGATGTCGGTTATCTCCTGTGAGAGGAACACCGAGTTGATAGAGACGACGATGGAGACGAGCAGGATGATGCCGCTCAGTAGCGTATTGAACAACGTCTGGATGGTGTTCGTGTCGGTCAACAGTTGGCGCAACTCGATAGACTGCACTCTCGTCAGAAGCAGGAGGGCGACCAGGACACTGACCATCAGTGCGACCGCGACTTTCCAGCGGTCCCCACGAAGGAGGAACCACTGTTTGATGCGGTTCTCGCCGTGTACCTCCAGCATCGAACGGAGGTTCGACGCTTCCTCTCGTACGTCGTCTACCCGTGACTGTCTGTCCGTGTCGAGTGCCCCCATGATTTTTCCCACAAACTCACACGGTCCCGAAGTGCGTAATTACTTCGGCCTGAACTTGCAGGCAGAGGAGGACAGCGTTAGCCGCCACTGACTGGCGGGAACAGCGCGAGTTCGTCGCCGTCTTCGAGTTCGGTCTCCAGACCCTGCTGGCTGTAGACGTTCGTCCCGTTTCGGAGGACGTTGATGTGGTCGCGCAACTCGCCGCCGTCGTCGTAGATGCGGTCGGCCAGTCCGGGATGGTCGGCGACGAGTTCGTCTAACGCCGTCCCAACAGTATCGCCCGGTTCGGCGTCTACCTCGGCGTGTTTTCCACCGGCGACTTCGGCGAGGTCCGCGAACAACTTCCACTGCATACCCGAACTTGTGCCACCAGCGCAAAGAGGGTTACTCACCCGGCAGGGCAGAGCGGTCATCCGCCGTCGGTCAGCACGACGGACGGCGCAGCACCACTGGCACTCCCGGCCGCAGTCTCGACCTTCCGAAGCAACTCCGGTTGGGCGACGACGAAGAGCGTGTCGCCCCCGCGAAGCAGGCGTTCTCGCGGCGGAAGTGTCTCGACGCCAGCGTCGCCGCGAACCGCGACGACCGCAACGACGAGTCCTCCGACTGGGAGACCGACCAGAGGGCTATCCTCGTCCAGTTCGAGCGCGCTGACAGTCTCGTCTGCGGCCCGCAGTTGGGCGGAGAACTCTCGGTCGGCGCGCGGTTCCGTCGGCAGCGTCACCAGTCGATACTCCGTTTCGGGGTCGAGCGTCGCGTCCGCGTCGAGCGCGAGCGTCGCTACGTCGCCGACGGTTGCCCGAAGCTCTGCGGTAGCGACTCGCTCGGCGTCTCCCGTCTCACTCGGTTCCCAAACTTGCACGAGGTCGCCCGCACTCGCGCTGAACGCGGGGTCGGCGCGGACGGCCACGGCGACCGTTCCCGGCGGGAGCGTCGGACCGATTCCGGCGGCCCGACCGCCGACTGCGACGTACGACACCGTACCGTCGTCCGCGAGGTCAACGTCTACGTGGCCGATAGCGTAGTCGTCGCGGAGGCGGGCGACGAGTCGCTCGCGGAGTTCCGTGACAGTCATTCGCCGCGGGAACCGATACGTCGCCCCCGAAAGCGCGGCCTTCGTCTCGGGTGCGACTGGTTCGTAGCCCTCGATGTCTTCGATTTCCTCGGGCAGTTCGACGGTGACGAACCGGCCGACTGCCTGCACGAACCGACTCACGTCGCCTTCGAGTTCGGTCGCGGCGGAGCGGCCGAACTGGCCAGTCGCGGCCTCACCTGTTCGCGCACCGGCGACTGCGGTGGCTGCTCCGAGAGCGAACGCGGCGACGTTCACGAGCGCGGTGCCGACTGGCGGGACCGCGTTGCCGCCACCGACGTACTGACTCAGCGCAGTCGAGGTGTTCAGCCAAATGCCGATACTGCCACACCCGACGAGAACCGCGAGACCAGTCGGCATCCGTTGGCGGGCGTACCATCGGTAGCAGAATCCGACGGAGGTGGTCACTGCGCCCGAGAGCAGTGCGAGTCCGAGAATTCGGACGAGCGCCATCACCGGCCGTTCGATAGTCGCAAAGAGGTTCACGCGACCACCTCCTCGAAGCGGTCGAGCGCGGAGCGCGCGCCGACGACGTACAGTTCCTCTGTGTCCGACAGTGGGGTCGCTCCGCCCGGCGCGAACGTCCAGTCACGGCCGCGTCGAACTGCCAGCACCGCGACGCCGTACGCCGACCGGAACGTCGCGCTTCCGACCGTCTGGTCGGCCAGCGGGCCGTCGTCACGAACTTTCACTCGGCGGACTCGTTTGCCGTCTCGGCGGAGCAGCGACAGCAGTTCGAACTCCCGGCGGGTACCGCGAGCGCGAACCCGGAGACGGGGCGACTCCGCATCGAGCAACGTGGTCGCGTCCGCTGGTGAAACAGCGACGGTCACACGGCCGTCACCTCCAGTTGCCTGCTGAGCAGGTGTCGTGGCGACTGCATTCTGCGCTCTCTCGTCCCCCTCAGACTCGTCGCCGACTATTTTGGTCGGGACAGTTTGAGAGTTCGACCCCGCGTTCCCCGCGCCGTTTGACTTCGCGCTCAGTACTGTACCCGTTATTTCGTCGTCTATTTCGCCATCTTCCTCGGCGAGTGAGAGCGTCACTTCGTCCCGACGGGCAAGTCCGGTCGGCACGAGCGCCGAGACAGAGACGGCGCGCTTGTCCTGCGGGACGCGACGTGAGAGCGCCCCGACAGGTGGGGCGGCACTGACCGTCGCCCGGCCGCGCTCGTCGATGTCCACAGCGACTTCCGCGAGGTCGTAGTCGGTTCGGAGTCGCTCTTCGAGTCGCGCCGCCAACTCCGAGAGCGGGAGGTCTGCGGGGAACGTCCACTCGCGCTCCCGAATCGCCGTTCGGAGGTCGGCCGGGAGCGAGGGATACCCTTCTACGTCGCCGACTTCGCCGGTGACGCGGACGCGGACGTTGCCGAACCGCCCGACCCGCTCGACTACGTCGGCCGAGAGACTGCGCTCTCGCAGTCCGCGGAGGGTGAGTCGGCGCGGGAACTCTGCGCCCATCTTGTCGCCCTGCGCGTGGGCGTAGAGCGTCGCCATCATCACGACGAGCGCCGAGACGAGCGCGGCGGGCGAGGCGACGATTTGTGGTTCGAGCAGGCCGAGCAGACCGCCCTGCACGCCAGCGAGCGCGACGCCGAGGACGACAACACCGAATCCGGGGAGCGTGACGCCGGTGAAGTACTTGAACGTGAAACCGAGCGTCCACGCCACCAGCGCGGGCACCACCGCCGTCAGCACCCCGAGATAGATGCCGAGGAGTAGTTGCACGGGCAGCGACGAACCGAGAGCCATTGTTTCGGGGTTGCAGACGGGGCGTAAAGATGTATCGACGGGTCGCCGACTTCGTCGAGATTCGAGCGTTCAGAACCGACCGGAGTCCGACAGTTTATCACCGATGCCGAGGACAGGGACGTGTATGGAGGTGACGCGGCGCGAACGGTACGGCGTCCAGCTTACCATCTGGTTGACGTTAGCCGTCGCGCTCCTCTCCGTCGCCACGGGCGTCGCCAAAATCGGGACGAACGAAGTGTCCCAGCTAGTCGCACCGTTCGTTCCGGAGATGCTCCGCCAGATAGCCGGGTTTACGGGCGCGCTGACCGGCTTTCTGATGTTGGCGAGCGCGCTCGGGATGCGCCGAGGGCTGCGTGCGGCGTGGTATTCGACGGTCCTGCTCCTGCCGATGACGGCGATTCAGGGAGTCATGCAAGCGTCCGACTTCTCCTATCCGCTCGTCGCTCTCTCCGCAGTCGCGTTCCCGTTCGTCGTTCGGAATCGCCACCGCTTCGACCGCGAGATTCAACTCTCGACGTCACAACTCGCAGCGGGATTGGCGCTCGTCGGCGTGCAGGTGTACGCCACCGTCGGAGCGTACGCGCTCCGCGACGAGTTCGACAGCATATACACGCCGCTAGACGCCCTCTACTACGCCATCGTCACGTCCAGTACGGTCGGATACGGCGACGTGACGGCTCAAACGCCGGAGGGCCGCCTGTTCGGCATCTCCGTCGTCGTCTTGGGGACCGCGAGTTTCGCGCTCGCGCTCGGTACCTTACTCGGTCCCGCCATCGAATCACGGTTCGCGAGCGCACTCGGAAGAATGACAGACTCACAACTCGAACTGCTGGAGAACCACGTCATCGTCCTCGGCTACGGACGATTGCTGACCGAATCGATACTCGACAGACTCGGCGACGAGTCCGAGTTCCTCGTCGTCACCCGGGACGACCAGGTTCGAGCCGAACTCGACGAACGCGACATCAAAGTCCTCGACGCGGACCCGAGCGACGAGGAGACGCTGAATCGGGCGGGCATCGACCACGCACGGGCGGTCATCGCGGCGACGAGTAGCGACGCCGACGACGCGCTCGCAGTGCTGACCGCCCGGCAGCTGAATCCGGACGTTCGCATCGTCGCGGGCGCTGCCGAACAGGAGAACGTCAAGAAGTTGAAGCGCGCTGGTGCGGACACCGTCATCAGTCCGAACATCATCGGCCACCTGCTCGTGCGTTCGGCACTCGGCGACGACGAGATGGAAGACGTCGCAGACCGCTTAGCAGGCGAGCGCAGCGACTAATTCCTACGCCCGGTGGACGACCGCCACATCGCATTCTAAGTCGTGGAGTCGCTCGAACGTCGGCGGCGAGATGAACCGCGAAGCAGTCGAGCGGTCGGTACTCGCCCCCATGATTACGAGGTCATAGTGGCTGTCGTTGGCCGAGAGGAACGACTCTATTGAGGACCGCGAGACGCGCGTCTCGAACGACCCGTCGAACGTCTCGACGAGGTTCGCCAGTTTCGTCTCGGTCGCGCGGCGTTCGGCCTCCCGGTCGATGCACGTACAGACGCCGACGCTTCCCGAGAGGCCCGTCAACCGGCGCGCGAAGTCTATCATCGCGTGGGCCGTGTCGCCCGCGCGTCGAACCGGGACGAGGACTCGTTTCCACCGCTCGCGCCCGTCGCTCTCCGGTGCGGAGCGGAACGCGATGGTGTCCACGTCGCCGCGGAAGAGTCCGCGAACGAACGGGGAGAGACCGCCGTTCTGCTCTTCGTACGGCGCGACGACGAGGTCGCAGTTCGTCTCGTGGGCGGTCTTGAGAACCGTCGATGCAGTGTTGGCTCCGTCGCCCGCGACGACCACTTCGCACGGAACGCCGACACGAGTCTTGATGCGGTTGGCTTCCGCTTCGAGGCGTTTCGCCGATTCGTCTGCGACCTGCACCGCTTCGGCCGCTGCACCCTCTGCTTCGACGGTCTCGGCGTCTACGAGTTCGGGTTGGTCGTCGTCGGTGCCGTCGGACTCGTCTCCGGTCTCGGCGACCGTCTTGACTGTCTCCTCGTCCACTACGTCCAAGAGGACGACCTTGCCCGCGTCGTGGGCCGCCGCGAGTTGCGCGCCGAACATCGCGGCCGAACTCGCCCGGTCGCCCCGCATCGGCACGAGCACGTGGTCGTCGCCCTTCGTGGACTGGTAGAGGTAGCGCGAACGTTGCTCGTAGAAGTGGTCGCGCCAAAGGACGAACACGCCCGCGACGAACCCGCTGGTGAGTGCGACGCTCACCACGTAGGAGAACGCCCCCGAGACGCCGACGGTCACCGTCGAGGAGAGTATCGTCACCTCCGCAATCTCGCCGACGGCCGCGTCGGTGATAAGAACGAGCAGGGCTGTCGAGAAGGCGGTCGGCTCTTCGAGGTCGAGCGCCCACGTGACGGCACCAGTAAGGAGAATCGAGAGTGCGGCACCACTAGCATGAGGGCTGAGCTGTGAGGGCTCGACGCGGTGGAGGTTCGCCGAAATCAGCAGTGCGACCCACCCACAGACCGCTCCCGCGGTCATCCCACCGACGAACTTCGTCGGCGAGGCGTACTTTCCTTCGGGGTCCGCGAAGAGCGTGTAGGTACCGGAGGCCAACGGCGGGAACAGCAGGAACGAGACGACCGAAAGCGCCTGCGAGAACCACGTGACGACGGCGATGAGCAGTGGCACCAACAGCAGCACCGACAGGTGGATGAGGTTCGTGGTGTGTTCCAACCACCGTCGAAACTCGGCGACTTCGCGTCGCTCGAACCGTCGCGCCCGCCGCAGGACGGCGTGATACCGGTCACGCAGTCCGTCCAACATTGTCGGAATGTGGGCTACGGGGGAGTAAATGTCTGTCTATCGGTGCGAGGCGCGAGGTCTGAACGAAGTGAAGACCTCGTTTGTCCGAGCGGTGAAACCGCGAGGCGTGAGGTTCTCGGAGGGGAGAGAACCTCGATGCGAACGGCGAAGCCGCGAGCAGGCGCGAACGGAATGAGGGTCTCGGGTATGCAAACGATGCAATTTTCAGTACCAACTCGACATGCGGGAGCGACGACAGGAGTGACTCGTGCGAGGTTTCGTGTGCGGTTGCGGTGCTGTGCGGTTTCTCATAGGCACCGGCAGTAGTGTTGTTCTTCGACACCGAAGAGAGTGCAAGTCAGCGAAGTTAGACACAAGCAAGCCAGATTCTATACGCAAGAGAGAGACGCTAGCTACTCCCGAAACCGATGAGACCGCAACCGCACCGCCACGGCCACACCCTCCCCAGCCGACTGCGCGGTTCGGGTTCAGAAGACGTGACCCGAAGCGGTCACGTCTTCTGCGCTCACTGCTCATCCCTCGCGCGACTCGTCGGACCACAGGGGTCCGACGGCGCGCGCCGATGGTGAATCACTAACTCGAAAATCGCCAACTCGAAAATATCCGACTCAGGACGCTATTCCGCGAGTTCGACCACGGCGTCGAGCGTAATCAGAATCGCGCGCTCGACGTTGTTCTTGGCCTTCTCCGGCAGTTCCTCGTCTTCGGTCTCACCCTTCTGCGTGCCCGCGACGAGATTGCCGTCAACCGTGCAGATGGCTCCGGCGCGCATGCCTTTGCGGCGGGTCAGCGAGAAGACGGCCGCCGCTTCCATCTCGACCGACAGGATGTTGGCTTTCTCCCAGTCTTCGACGTACTCGTCAGTTTCTGCGTAGAAGGCGTCGTCGCTGGCGATGGGACCGACGTGGATGTCTTCGTCGTTGGCTTCCGCAGAGTCCACGAGCGAGGTCAGCACGCCGTAGTCCGGCACAGCGGGGTACTCGACGGCCTCGTAGCGCTTGCTCGTGCCCTCGTTCTTCGCCGCACCTGTTGCGACGATCATGTCGCCGATTTCGATGTCGGACTGGAGCGCGCCGGTCGTCCCGACGCGGATGACCGTCTCGACGCCGACGGCACTCAGTTCTTCGACGGCGATAGCCGCGGAGGGACAGCCGATACCGGTCGAGCAGATGGTGAGGTCGGTGCCCTCGTAGGTGGCGTTGACGACCTTGTACTCGCGGTTCTGCGCGACGACCTCCGAGTCGTCACAGAGGTTAGCGATGCGGTCCACGCGGCCGGGGTCGCCCGGAATCAGCGCGATGTCGTTTACGTCGCCCTCTTCGACGAGGAGATGGGGCTGTTTCGCCATACGGGCAGTTTCTCGGGAGCGGGAGAAAAAGCGTGCGGGTTCGAGATTCACTGTTCGGCTTCACTCGTACCTGTCGAGCGCGTCCCACTCGCCTCGAATCAGACTAGCCTACAGAGACTAACCCGAATACTGCTCGTTCAAGAACGAACCCACTTCTGCCCACGTCGGGGCGGTTCGCGCACCCTCTCGCATCGCGGCCATCGCACCGCAGGCGTTCGCAAATTCGAGCGCCCGGTCGTACTCGGCGTCCGGGCCGATGGGACCCTCCGACTCCAACAGTACTCGCAGAAATCCGGCCGCGAAGGCGTCACCGGCACCCGTCGTATCCACGACTTCCGCGTCGAAGCCGGGGTGAGCGTACGAGCAACCGGGGGTGTCAACCTGTGCGCCGTCGCCGCCGTGCTTGATGACGACGACGCGACCGTGGAGTTCCGAAGAGGGGTATTCGAGGTCCTTGTCCAGAATCTCGCGGGCCTCGCGGTCGTTGAGGAAGACGATGTCTGAGTACGCGAGTGCCTCCGAGTAGTCGCGCTCGCCGAGGCGGCGGCCGGGGTCGAAACTGACGCTCAGGCCCGCCTCGGTGGCGACTGCCGCGAGGTGGGCGGCCGTGTCCGGGCGTTGGCTCGTCAGGTGGAGGTGTCGCGCCTGCGTGACGTACTCCGGGTCCACGTCCGCTGGTTCGATGGCTTCGTTGGCACCCTCGTTGCCCAAGACCATCACCTCGCCAGCGGGGTCTACGATGAGATACTTCGTGGTCGTCTCGCCGTCCGTCACTGCAAGCAAGTGACTGCAATCGACGCCTGCGTTCTTCAGTTCGCGGCGGACGAGGTGACTGCTCTCGTCGTCGCCGACGCTCCCGACGAGTCCGGTTTCGAAGTCCATTCCGGCGAGCGCGACGGCGACGTTTGCCGCACTGCCGCCGCCGGAGCGGCGCTGAGAGTCGATTCGCGCCTCCCCGTCCGGTTGGGGGAGCGCGTCCACGCGGAGGGTCACGTCCCAGTTGACGTGCCCGGCAGTGACTACCTCGACCATGCGTGACGACGGAGGCGGCGATTGACGAGCGACATATCCTCTCCGTATGTACCCGGCGGTGAAAATACTGTGGGGTCCGATGAAATCAGCCCGCGATGGCGAACAACAGTAGATTGTGAGCGCCCGGACCGAGACCGACGGCCGCGACGGCGCCCAGTAGCAGGTAGCCTTCCGTGGGGTCCTCGCGGACGAAATCTGCGAAGAGGACGACGACGAGTTCGGCGATAGCGAGCTTCACGAGAACGAACAGCCACCCGGTGCCCAGTACGTCCGCAGTCGGCAGGTCGGCGGCGATTTCGAGGATGGCGGCAGAAAGAGGCGTTCGCTCGTCGAAGCCGAGTGCATCGACGCCCACCGCAGTCGAAGCGGCGTCGAGCGCGTGGCCGAACAGCGCGAGCGCGCCGACTGCGCCCGTCGCGGCCGCTACGTCCGGGAACTGCTGGCGAGTCGCGGCCCACGCTAGCGCGGTCAGTATAATCGCGGCCACCAACCCGACACTGGGCCAAAACAGTTGGAGTCCCGTCCCCGTACTATCGCCACGGGCGAGCGCGTAGCCGACGATAGGAACACCGACTGTGAGACCGCTCACGGCGAGCCTATGCTCGACGGGCGAATCAGACTTCAGGGCCGCCAGCCAGACGAGGCCCGCGGCGACGAACGTCGTCAGATACACCGAGGGCGTGCCCAACAGCGGAGCGACGCTCTCGGGGACCCACTCGACGACGTAGAGGACGTGCAGACTCGACCCGACGAGGACCCACGGCGCGAGTGCGAGGACGGTCCGGTCGGAGACAGTGGGGTCGCTCCGGGCGAGCGACCACCCGACCAGTGCGACCGCCGCGAGCAGGGGGACGAGGTACTGCAACGGCGGGAGTGCGAACCCCTCTGGGAGTATCATGGAAACAGTGGCGAAGCGGGAACCTGAAAGGTTTGCGGTCGCTCCTCGTCCCACGGGAACGCTAGACTCGCGGTACGCGGCCTTAGCTATCAAGTACCCGCTCTATTTATGTCGTTTCGGCCCCAACTAGAATGGGGGTTGAGAGAATGAGCGAAACAACGAACGAAACACGGCAGACGAGTAACACGCAAGGCTGGATTTCGGCCGTCGCCGCCCTGCTGGGTACGTGGCTACTCGTCAGCGTGTTCGTCTTCGACCCGATACCGGAGGCGAACTTCTGGAACGACGTCATCGTTGGGGGTGCCATCGCTACGATTGCAGGCTACAACGCCGTCAAGTCGAGTAGCCAAGGCATCAGCGCGAGTTGGTCCGGGCTCGTCGCACTGCTCGGTCTGTGGATGATAATCGCGCCGTTCCTCTTCGAGACGACCGGCGCGGCGTCGTTCTGGAGCGACGTAATCAGCGGATTGCTCGTCGCAGTCCTCGCGGGATACAACGCCTACGCGGCCCGCGAAACGGCCCGTCGCACGACGACGGCAGAACCGGAGAGCCGATAACCGACTTCGATTTTTGTTCGGGAACGCGCTTGCGTTGCTAGTTGTGCATTCCGCCAATCACGTCCTTCGTCAGTTCGTCTTCATGAGTAAGTAACGGCCGAAGAGCCGAGAATCTCCGTGCAGCGCGCCAGACAGCAGCCCTCCTCGGACCTCGTTCGCCCCACAACCTCGGAGGATGGAATTGTTGTGTGCCTTGTTTCCAAGGTATGTTCTAGTGAAGATTAGATGTTCCTCTGTGGGTTCCTACACTTCTAGGCTAGGGACGCTTCGGCACGCGACCAGCTACAAGAGATATCCAGACCAAATCGAGCGCACGAATAAGAAGATAATCTGCGAAGAGGGAGTTCAGGGCACGAGCCGGATTCTATGACACGCTCACTATCGCCAATACCACCACAGAAGTCCAACTCCGAGAGCGAATGCGCCGCCCACGAAAAATGCCATCCCTGGAGAGATCATTATGTCCATAATCTCAAACCCGATTGGATTTGTGGGGGGAGAACTACCACCAGGGGTATCGCTGGTTGGTGGTGCCCTAGGTGTTGCGGCAAGCATCTGAACAAGATAGTCAACGAAGAGACTGGCAATTCCGAGCAGAGCGACAGCACCAAGAACTCGTGATAAGCCATCACGCAAAGATGTGCTGTCTAGGTCCATGCCAGTGTATAGTACGAGCGCGTTATCTGACGGGCCATACACTTTCATTTCGGTCCCACGAGAGGAATACCAGTGATCAACGACTTTGACAAGTCCTACATCCTCGAACTTCTGTAGGTGATATTTGACGTTCTGAACGGACGTATCGACAGATTCGGCGAGATCGGACGCAGTTTGTGGTTCATCGTGGAGGCGACTCAGTAGTTGCCGTGCGGTTTCTGATGTAAGCGTGTCAAACACTGCCGTCGCACCCTCATCACTAATCTCAACCAGACGTGCCTCCTGGTCCGTACGAACGGTGACTGGCCAGCGAAGTGGGAATGCGCTCTTTGTTTCCTCCTGTTGGGTGTTCTCAGACATTGGATGGTCCTTTCTCCTCTAGTTGTAACCCGTAGTTTTGGCCCTTCCCCTCGCTAAAGTGGCCACTTGAGTCTGGCCAGTGGTCATTTAACAGGGGCTCCAACGGGGAGATATGAACCGACGAAAGTTCCTGGCTGGTGTAGGTAGTACTGCCATCGTCGCCGTGAGTGGCTGCATTAGCGCTATCACCGACGCGAGTGGCCCTAATACAAATGGCTCAGAAGAGGTGCCAATGCATTTTTCACTGACCAGTGTGGATAACGCTCCCGAACCACTGTCTTTCGAGGTCACCGTATCAAACGATCGACTGAGCACGGCAGAAGTGCCGATAGTAGAGATTACTGTGAAAAACACCGGTGATGAAACCGTTAGTTGGTCCTATGCAGGGGGAGTCAGTGATCTACCCTTTCCCCAAGGTGTTCATGATTCAGAGACCGGCGGGCTCGTGATCGGATTAGAAGAGGAAGTGCGAGCGCAATTGATAGATATATCCAGTGGGTGTGCACGAGTCGATCAGTTCGTTCGAGCTGATGGAATCAAGAATACTGTTCTCAAAGCAGGTGAGCAAACGAAGAGATCGTACGCGATTGCTGGCGTCGATGGGGAACTAAACGGCACCTGTCCAGACCCGGGCGAATATCGGATGCAACGTGATTTGGGAGATGTTGGTGTGTGGGGATTCAATTTCAAGTTGGAGCAATAACCAAATTCGCTGAACGAACCGCAGTCTCCTGTCTACATACCCTGGCTCAGTTAGTCATGCTCGAAACTCGGCCACTTTGAAACACTATTATTAGAATCGCCGTCCGATGGAAGACTCCTCCGACTTCTACCGTAAACGAGATGCCCTCAAGACTGACGCTTACAAAGCCGGGATCGAAATACGGGGATCTCTCCGAGATGGAAATCAACTCCAGACAAGCGTGACCGAGGTGACGATCCGAAGTGGAACGCTCGATGACTCGTATCCTGAGTGGCACCCAGCACCCGATTCGTTCCTTGGGATGATTCGACTGTTCATCTACCGAGAGATCACGGGCGACAGCTATCGAACCCTTGCCCAGTACCAAGAACTCGCTGATGCGTTCGGTCTGGATCACGTCCCTGACGAGTCCGTACTCTCACGGACGTGGCGTAACCGGTTTGACGGTGATGTCCGCGAGTTCGTGACCACCGCCGCCCACTTCGTCGTGAAAGAGATCCATGAATACGGCCCATCTGTCTCTGCTGTTCGCCCCAAGGAGGAGATCACTGACCGAGAAGACGAGTCACAACCTGCCGATGAGGACGATGAATCTGCCGGGCGAGAGTTTTCCGACGAGCAGATCCATCAGGCCACACGTCTCGCCCGTGACCACGGCTTCGACGGGTTCAACTCAGGGCGGGCTCAGAACGCCACCTATGAGGACACGCGGTTTTTTGAGCTCCAGACGTTCATGGGGATGGTCGGCTGTGGGACGGCTCAGGGTGCTGCTCGCTTCCAGTACAGACGGGGCGAGGAATACGGTCCCCACGGAGACACACATCTGCGGGCAGTCAAGCAGTTTGAGCCCGATTCCCTAATCAAGGGGTTCGATCGGGCCAGCGATCGCCTGCTTTCGGCTATCGCCTCCGAAGCATCCTTTCGCCGTCCAGTGACCGCTGCGATTGATATCACGACTATCCCGTACTACGGGGATGTCGAGGAGATGCCGATGGTAAGCGGCACGAAAGACGGCGAGCGTCGCGCGTTCAAGTTCGCGACGCTCTCGGTTATCGGGCAGAACATCCCGCTCGTCTTGGCTATTGAACCAGTCCGAGAGAGCTCGGCGTGGGATGAGAACCCGTCGAACCAAATCCACCGCGTTGTCCGGCGGCTCGTCCAGCGTGCGAAAGATCACGTCCCCATCGAGACAGTCCTCTGCGACCGCGAGTTCGATTCCATGCGGGTGTTCCAGACGCTCTCGAACCTAAGTGTGAACTACCTCATCCCAAAGCGCATCACCAGCTCCGAACGCGGGGTGATCGAGCGGATGGACGAGGACGACCAGGAGATCGCTGTTGAATCCGCGTCCGTCCACGTCGAGGCCGGCTCGCATCCGATGCGGTTTCTGTACGTCCCATCGACGAGTGGCGAGAGGACCACGGTGTTCGCGACGAATCTCCGAGTCGGGCCGGATGAGGCCGAGACGTTCTGTCGGCGCTATAGTCGTCGCTGGCAGATCGAGAACGAGTACAAGTCCATCAAGGGTGATTTTCTGGCGAGGACCTCCTCGAAGGACTATCGCGTGCGGCTGTTCTATTTCGTGTTCGCGGTGTTGCTCTACAATATCTGGCGACTCACTGATTTCCTGCTGAAAGCCGGCGTCGACGGCGAAATGGACTACGCGCCCGTGTTGACCGCGGGTGAGTGTGTCGAGATCGTTGCCTCGGCGTTGATTCCGCCCGATTAACCGGCTGAGCCTTCGTTGAGTCTGCTGCTCGGGAGTGGCAACACTATTCAGCAGCGCGGGAATCCACGCAATTTCTCGCGTCTATCCGACAGTTAAGCTCGTGAAGGTTCGATATTGACCCTTGGCCGGTGAGAAGAACCACGACTCGACGGAGATGTGACCCAAAGCTAGCCCATCCTCCGAAACTGTGGTTCGCCCGAAGCATTGAAGAATTGATATTGCGTTAATTGGTTTACGGAGGTGTTTGCACCGTCTCCGCTCTCAGTTCCCGCTCGTCGCCAGCGACTCTAACGCGTTCGAAATCGCGTTGAGCGTGTCTTCTTGGCCCTCGATGCCGTGACGCTCGGCCAGCCATCTCGGGTCGTTGTAGGTGACGTAGACGGACCCGTCGTCGGCCTCCCAGACGAGCATCTTCTGTGGCAAGTCGATACCCGCGGTCTGTTCGGCCTGCATCAGTTGGGTCCCCAGTCGGGGATTACCGAAAATCAGGAGCGTCGTCGGTCTGAGGTCCATCCCGAATCGCTCGGCACTCTGGGCGTGGTCCACGACCTCGATGAGCGTCAGATTCTCGTTCAGTTCGATGTTGGTCTGTACGTCGCTCAGCGTTCGGTCGAAGCTCCGGTCGCTCGAAACGGTGACGAGGCCGTTTTCCGTTTGCTCTCCGTCTGCGGTGGTCGTCTCCTGTCCCGCGACGTTCCCCGCGAATCCCATCGCTCCCATGAGTCCGGCGACTCTGAGGAACGCGCGTCGTTCCGTGTCTTGCATAGTCCGACCCACTGAACCACGGACGAGGCGTTAGTTATACGCAGAGTTACGGCGAGGAAATCGGAAAGCGTGTCCCGAACGCTCGAATACGAGTCGTCAATCGCCCGTTTCCCGGTTCTGGTTCGCGCTACTCGTCCCACGGTTCGCCGCCCTGCTGGTCGCCGAACAGTTCTCGCATCAGCGTGACGATGCTCTCCGGTGGGAACTGCCCCCGCTCGGTGACGATGGCATCGACGTAGCGCGGTGGCGTCACGTCGAACGCGGGATTCTCGACGGTGAGGCCTTCTCCCTGGGAATCGCCGTCGATTTCGGCTTCCTCCTCGGCCGTGAGGACTTCTCGCTCGTCGCGCATCTCGATTTCGACCGTGTGGCCGGTCATCGTGTCCGGGTGGAGTTTCAACGTCTGAGCCGCGACCATGATGGGGACGCCGCGCTCACGGGCGTTGACCGCCAGTCCGGAGGTGCCGATTTTGTTGATGACCGACCCGTCGGCGGCGATTGAGTCCGCGCCCACCAGCACGTGGTCAACCTCGTCGAGATACCGACGCGCGGCGTTGTCCACGACGAGCGTGACCGGCACGTCCCACTCGCGAAGTTGTCGGGCGGTGATGTGACCCTGCTTTCGCGGCCGGGTCTCTTTGACGACGGCGCTAATCTCCTTCCCCTGGTCGAGGGCCGCCTCGACGCAGGAGAGGGCGTCCGTCGAGTGGCAGTGAGTCATCACGGTGTCGCCGTCGCGCAGGCGGTTCGCGCCGATTTGGCCGAGGTTGTCCTGCGCTTGGTCGAGTTCGCGGCAGAACTCAGCCGCGCTGGCCACCACGCTCTCTCGGAGGGCTTCGACGCTCTCGCCGCTCATCCCGCCGAACACGTATCGGAGCGAGTTGGGGAGGCTGACCGCAGTCGGGCGGGTCTCGCGCAGGCGACGGGCCGCGGCGCGCATCTCCGCACGGAATGCCTCGGGGGTGTCGGCGTCGCTGTCCTGCGCTTGGGTCGCCAACGCCTCGGCCGCCGCGTCCGCGATGGTCGCCGCGCCACGTATCTCCATGCTGGCGATGTCCTCGGCGACCGAATCGACGGCGGGATGGACCTCGTTCATAAAGTGAGTGTAGGATGTCAGGGGGCAAAAGGGTAGGTGTCGGGATGATGAGACGGTGGAGTCGGGTGAGAAGGGTGTGGCTGTGCGCGGTGGCACGGTGGCGGTACGGTGGCGACACGTTCTCTCCGTGGTTTCGGGAGTAGCTAGCTTCCGGTTCTCAGAATCCACTAATCTCGCGGACTCCACAGAATCAACTCAAGCTATCGCTCTGGTTCGCACCGAGCAGAACGACTCTTTCCCACCGAATACCACGCACCCTCGCACACTGCTAGAGTCGGAGGACATTTGAAACCCCAAACACCACCTGTTAGCATGAACGACGCCGAACTCGCCGCGAGCATCGACCACACGGTCCTCGGACCCGAGACGACCTTCGCCGACGTACAGCAGGTCTTAGACGACGCCGACGAGTACGGCCTGAACGCCTGCATCCCGCCGTGCTACGTCGCCGAAGCGGCGGAGTACACTCCCGACGTGACCCTCGCTACGGTCATCGGCTTCCCGCACGGACAGCACGCCACCGCCGCCAAGCGTGAAGAAGCGGCCATCGCCTACGAGGACGGCGCGGACGAACTGGACATGGTCATCAACGTCGGCCGACTCAAGGCCGGAGAAACCGAAGCAGTCCGCCAAGACATCGAGGAAGTCGTCGCCGCGGTTCCCATCCCAGTGAAGGTCATCATCGAGACAGCCCTGCTCACCGACGAGGAGAAACACGACGCCTGTCAGGCCGCGAAAGACGCCGACGCGGCGTTCGTCAAGACCTCCACCGGATTCGCCGAGAGCGGCGCGAAAGTCGAAGACGTGGAACTGATGAGCGAGTATCTCCCTGTAAAGGCCAGCGGCGGCGTCGGTAACTACGAACAGGCCCGAGCGATGTTCGACGCAGGCGCGGAACGCATCGGCGCGAGTTCGGGCGTCGAAATCGTCGAGGACTTCCGACAGAACTACTGAGGCGACTTTCAGCTACTTCGCTTCCAGCGCGTGGACGTAGCCTTCCCCCTTCGGCGGTTTCGTGTAGGCGTAGACGCGACCACCAGAGACTGCGATTCCTTCGCGCACGCGAACCCCCAAGTCGAGTTTCCAGCGGCGCGCGCTCACGTCGATGCCACCGAACCCGACTCCGCCGCCCGTCTTGATGGCGTGGAGTCGCCCGCCCTCGTCGCCGATGTAGAGCGTGTCGCCAGCGACCGCAGGCGCGCAGTTTACGTTGTCTTTCGTGGAGACCGTCCAGTCGGTCTTCCCGGACTCGCGGTCGATAGCGACGACGCCGTCTGCGCCAGAGGCGAAGACGCGTCCGTCGGCGACTGCGAGGTGGTGGTCGGTGAACACGCGGTCGTCGCTCGTCCACTCTATTTTGCCGACTCGGCCGGTGTTCAGACAGTGGAGTTTGCCACCGAACGGGAGGACGTAGAGACGCCGACTGACGACTGCTGGAGCGGTGTTGACCATCCCCGGTAGCTTCTGTCGCCACGAACCCTCGCCGTCGAACTTCGAGAGCGCGAACACCTCGCCGCCCTCGGTGGCGACGTAGAGCAGTGGCGAAGTCTCCGACACTGCTGGCGGTGCGGCTATATGACCGAACAGTTCGGTGCGCCACTCCTCGTCGTTGTCGTTCAGGTCGAAGCAATGAACCCACCCGTCGCGCGTGACGGCGTAGATAAATCGCCCGTCGTGGTCGAATCGAGGTGCGGCCGAGACTTCGCCCTCCGTTTCGAACGCTCGAACTTCTTCGCCGGTCTTGGCGTCGAGGACGAGCAAGGCGTCCCTGTTGCCGCCGGAAATGTAGACCAGTCCGTCACGAACGGTGGGCGCGGACCACACCGACATACCCCGGCCCTCTTTGTCGAAATCGTAGCTCCAGAGCGATTCTCCGGAGTCGGCCGCGAAACAGTCGTGCGTGTCGCCCGCCGGGACGTACACCCGACCGTCTGCGACGGCAGGCGGTGCAGTCGGCGAGGAGACGGGTGTCTTCCATCGCTCCTTGACGCTCGACTCGGGGCCGCGACTTTCGGGGTTGTATCCCGTGTTCGCTCCGTCGTGAGCGAGCGTCGGCCAGTCGGTCGTTTTGCCTGCCGAATCGGCGGCCTCGTCGTAGTCGCCGCCAGTGGTACACCCTGCGAGTGCAACCGCGCCGACGGACCCGATAGTTGCGAGATACTGGCGTCTGTCGAGAGAATCGTGGGAGCGTCGCTTGTCGAGGGCCGCAAGAGAACGTCGTCTGGAGGGCATACTATCTCCTGCTCAGCCCACGGAAAAATATATTCTGGTCAACAGTTCACAGCGACTCAGTCGTCGTCCGCCGTCTCCGAGGAGGGCGTCGGCGTCCCCTGTCGAGCGCGGCCCATCCAGTCGTCGATGTGCGCTGCCACGTAGTCGTGGCCACCCCACCCGAACGCGATACCGATGGCGAGCGCGACGCCCGCGGCGAGTCCCCACGACAACGCTTGGGCGAACACGTACAGAATCTGTACGTCGATGCCCATCGTGTCGAGACCGATGACGATGGCCGCGAAGTAGAGGAAGAACCGGACGCCCGTGGCGAACCACGTCGTGTAGGCTGTCTCGGTCGCCGCCCGCGTACGCTCGATTGCGTCGCCGACGAAGTCCGAGACTATGAACCCGAGGATGATGACCAGCAGGCCCGCGACGAACGCAGGCAGGTACGACACCGCGGTCGCAATCCACTCCGACAGCGTCTCTATCGCCAGCGTGTTCGCGGCCGCGAGGATGGCCAGCGCGTAGACGAACCACGCCGTCACTTTGCCGAGGAAGTTCGAGACGGCGTTTCGGGACTCGCCGAACATGCGACCGAGCGGCGTGGAGCGTGTACGCTGGTCGAGGCCGACTCTATCCGAGAGTCGCGATACGAATCCGCCGAGTGTCCGACCGACGAGCCAACCGAGGAGGAGGATGACTATCGCTCCGATTAGTCTGGGAAGCGCCGCGACGATTTCCGAGAGTGCGTTTCCCAGCCATCCCGGTAGGTCACCGAACAGTCCACCGTCGTCCGCTTGCAGCAGTATTTGGTACGTGTTCATGATTGAGCGCCGAGCAGCGACCGAGAAAGTCGCACGGTCCCGACGCACCAACACAGAGCCACCATCCAGGGATTTTGTTATTTGCTCCAACACTGGTTCGTGGTTTCTGTGACTCCGTCGTACTCTGTACCGCCCGCGAGTAGCCATCTCGGCCGATTTATCGGTATTTCGAACAATCGTCGGTCAGGCTCGACGACTCTGACGTGGTGCCACGAAACGGACCAGTATCCTACACTTCCTCGCAGACGCTCGTAAGCGTCAGCGTCTGAGACAGTTTTCGACCGCGTCAACTGGCGATTCGCCGATGTAAGCAGCTTCGGTTGACGCGTCACGATTGCGGTAGTTCGCTGGAGGCGGGCAGTTGGTCACGTCTGACGCCGCGACCCGCCTCGAACGTGCCATCGATTCGAGAGGTGAAACGGCAGGTTGCGACGCGACCGAAACCACGCATGTGTCGGAGAACTCCTGAGACGCCGAAACTTCGGCCAGCTGAGAATCAAATTTCGGCACAGTACGGTTGGATTTAACGCTGCTCGACGCGTCGATAGCTACGCGCTCGAACCGGTTGCGGGGAGAGGTCAGGAAGTAGTTCAGGTTCGATTCGACAGCGCGCGGTAGAACGTCACGCGATACGTCTGCAACACCGTCGAACCGAGCGCGGCGACGACGAGTGCACCGACGAGAGCAGGTGTCGGTTGGACCGTCGGGGTAGCCGTCGTAAATCCGTCGTCGAACCACAAGACGAGAAACGGTGCAGTAATCAGCAAGACGAACAGCAGTTCGAAGAGAACGTAGCCGATGACTGCGCCGAGGTTGGCGATGGCGACTTCGTAGCTTCGCTCGATACCATCGACTGCTCCTGCGTCGTCCACGACGATAGCGAGGTCCACGAACTGGAGCGTGATGGCCGCCGCGATGATGAGGACGATGAAGGCGAAAACGACGACGATGCTGACGAGCGGAATCATCGCCGCGATGAAGCCGACGATGACGACGATGACAATCCCGAGGACGATGATGAGACCGGCCGCGAGAGCGGAGAACTAGTTCTGGAGTACCGACGCGGTGAACGCCCCAACGGAGACGCGGGCGTTCTCGGCCGCGTCGTTCACGAGTCCGATGACGCCGACCGTTATCGCGGGACCGACTACCAGCGAGAGCAGACTCAACAACAGCGTCCCGCCGTCGGGGAGATCGAGGTACTCGCCGCTGCCGAGGACGTTCGAGACGACGCCAGTAACGAAGAGATACACCACGAGTGTCGGATGACGACGGAGGAGCGAAAGCGCGTCACCGAACGTGTCGAGGACGACCATACCGAGCGGTTTCGCCGAACTGACAAAAATGTCACGGGCATTTCCATTCCCGGTGATACGCCGTTCGACTCCACCACCCGAATCCGTCGCGTTTTTGGCCACGTAGGCAGAAAGACCGGTAGCGAATGGCCCGCTATCACATCGAGACCTACGGCTGTACGTCGAACCGGGGTGAGAGCCGCGAGATAGAGCGGCGACTCCGCGACGCAGGCCACCACCGCGTCGAGGGTGCAGACGACGCCGACGTTGCCATCCTCAACACTTGCACGGTGGTCGAGAAGACCGAGCGCAACATGCTGACGCGGGCCAAAGAACTCGAAGACGAGACTGCCGACCTCATCGTCACCGGATGCATGGCACTCGCACAGGGCGAGGAGTTCCACGACGCTGGCGTGGACGCCGACGTACTTCACTGGGACGAGGTACCGACGGCGGTGACGAACGGCGAGTGCCCGACGACGACGCCCGACGCCGAACCGATTCTGGATGGGGTCATCGGCATCCTCCCCATCGCTCGTGGCTGCATGTCCGACTGTTCGTACTGCATTACAAAGCGCGCGACTGGCAAGATAGACTCGCCGCCGGTCGAAGAGAACGTCGAGAAGGCCCGCGCGCTCGTCCACGCCGGGGCGAAGGAGATTCGAATTACCGGCCAGGACACTGGCGTCTACGGCTGGGACAAGGGCGAGCGTGAGTTGCACACGCTACTAGACCGCATCTGCGACATCGAGGGCGAGTTCCGGGTGCGCGTCGGCATGGCGAACCCGAAGGGCGTCCACGGCATCAAGGACGAACTCGCGGAAGTCTTCGCCGAGAACGAGAAGCTATACAATTTCATCCACGCGCCAGTGCAGTCTGGCTCCGACGACGTACTGGGCGACATGCGCCGCCAACACCAAGTCTCGGAGTACGTCGAAATCGTCGAGACGTTCGACGAGGCGCTCGACCACTGGACGCTCAGCACGGACTTCATCGTCGGCTTCCCCACAGAAGAGGACGAGGACCACGCCCAGAGTCTGGCCTTGCTCAAGGAGACCCGGCCCGAGAAAATCAACGTGACGCGCTTCTCGAAGCGGCCCGGGACGGACGCCGCCGACATGAAGGGACTCGGCGGCACGCTGAAGAAGGAGCGCTCGAAGGAGATGTCCGACCTGAAGATGGATGTGGTCGGCGAGGCGTACGACGACATGGTCGGCGAGACCCACGAAGTTCTCGTCGTGGAACCCGGTACGGGCGACTCCGTGAAGTGCTACGACGAGGCCTACCGGCAGGTCATCGTCCAGAACGCCACGGAACACGGCGTCGAACCGGGCGACTTCGTGGACGTGGAGATTACCGGTCACAGTACGGTGTACGCGTTCGGCGACCCGGTCTAAGCTCTCACCCACAGCCTGAACGTGTAGCGACCGATGTTGTTCCCGCGAGACTCGATACGCAGGTACTGGAACCCCGTATTTTGAACGAGCAGTTGCGTCCGTCGGAGACCGAACGTGAGCAGTCCGAGGTTCGGCCCGAGGAACGACCAGATGAGCGGCCCGGTAACCGTCAAGGGGTCGAGAATTATCTGCTCGCCGCGCCGCGCGAAGAACTGGAAGTAGTCCACGTCGAAGGCGGGACTGATGCGACCGGAGAAGGTCACCGGCGGTCTGAGAACCTCCGCGCCGGACGGGGTATCGCCCGGTTCGAATCCGTCGTCGAAGGTGACGGTAGTTCCGCCGTATCCTCGGCGTCGCCTGCGGAAGTTCGTCGTGAACGTCCGGAACCGGCGTCTCCTGTAGCGGGTCGTCCACCGACCACGACGGCGACGACGACCCGCCGTCCGCAGAAAGTCCGTCGTGTAAGTGCCGAAGAAGTTCGTCGTGCCGTTGAAGAAGCCCGTCGTATAGGTTCTGTTCGCGCGGTCGTCGGGGTCCACGAAGAACGTCGTGCCGTTGTCGAAGAAACGCGTCGTACCGTTGTCGAAGAATCGCGTCGTGTCGTTGCCGATAGTCGTCGTCTCAGTATCTTGGTCGTCGGTCGATTGGTCTTCGTCGTCGGGTCCGGCGAATAGCGATTCGAACGTGCCGAAGCCGCCGAGCGCCAGCGCGCAGCCAGCGGCCAGTACTCCGCGGCGCGTCTTCGTCGGTGGTCCCTCCCGTTCGCCCGCGTCGTCTGCTCTCGGCGCGTCTCTCGTCTCTCCCTCTCTCCCCGAATCGGTCGTGTCGTCTGCTCCCCCCATAGCCCCGTCTCTCGACGTGCGTGTCAATAACGTTTTGCGGCGAGAAATCGGTCAGTTCCCGGTCGTCTCCGTACCGCCATGCACGACGATGGTACCCGTCGCACCGACCGACTCGTGAGGCTGACAGTGGAACTCGTAGGTGCCAACCACGTCGAAGGTGTGGTTGTACTCGTAGCCCTCGTCGTACACCTTCGACTCGGCGCCGGGCGTCCCCTGCCAGTCTGCACCATCGGGTTGGGAGTCCACGACGATGTTGTGGCTGTCCGACTCCCAGACGAACGGCACTGTCGTCCCGGCGGGAATCTTCAGCGGTTCGTCGGTACCGGGTTCGAAGCGGAGTTCGCCGTTCGGCCCGACTCGGACGGGGAGGTCGTCGGCCGTCGCCGGTTCGGTGGTCGTCGCTGCTTCGTCCTCCTCGGTCGTCTCTGGTTCGGTATCTGCTTCCTCAGTCGTCTCGTGTTCCGTCTCGGCCGCCTCAGTCGTCGCGCTCGCCGACCCGGAGACGACGACTTCGCCGTTCATCCCGGCCGCCTTGTGGGGCGTGCAGTAGTAGCCGTACGTGCCGGGCGTTTCGAACGTGTGGCTGTACTCGTGGCCCTGATTGTACACCTTCGAGTCGCCGCCGTCGGTTCCCTGCCAGTCGGCATTCTCGGGGTGGTCTTTCGAAACGACGTTGTGGTTGTTTGACTTCCAGACCCACGTCACGGTCGTTCCGGGCTCGACTTCGAGTGCTGCGGGTTCGAACGTGAGATTTCCGTCGGGACCAACCTCAACGACGTGTTCGTCGCTGTCGGAAGCGGTGGTCGAAGCAGTAGTCGTTCCGTCACCAGAGCCACCGATTCCACCGTCCGCTCCGCCGACACAGCCCGCGAGCGACCCGACTGCGAGGGCCGAAGCGCCTGATTTGATAACCGACCGCCGGTCGTAGCTTGCGTCGTCTGTCATTGGGGACCAGTGTCTACAGTGTCGGACACCTCGTAGAAAAGCCCACGACGCGGTTTTCAGTACGTGGGAATCGGTCCGGAGGAGGCAGAGAGTGAACTTCCGAAACCAGATACGCCACAATTCCGTTCGATTCAAAACAGCGAGGCTACCTAACTAACAGAAAGACGGCTGCCGAGTCAGTCGTCGGTCCGAGTCGGCGCGTGTGCGTCTTCGGCCGTGCTGGAGACCGAGACCGCCTCTTGCTCGCGGTCGTCGAAGTCGAACGCGGACTCGCTGGCGTGGTCGCCCGCCACCCCACTCGAGTCCTCCACAGCCGCGTTTGCGGTCTCGGCCGACGCCGCGTCCGCATCGACCTCGAACCGGGAGACGGCCGCTTCGAGGTGTGCCGCGCGGTCCTCCAACTCGGAGACGACGCCCGTGACTTCGTCCAATGCCGCAGTCTGTTGCTGGGCGGAGGAAGCGACTTCCTCGGTCTCTTCGGCGGCGCGCTCTGCGGCGTCGGTCACGCTATCGACCATCGCCGCGACTTCCTCAGTGCTGGCGGCCTGTTCGTCCGTCGCGGCGTTGATGTCCTGCATGCCGGTGTTCGTCTCGGCAACGAGATCTGCGACCGCGTTCAGTGCCTCACGGGCCTCTTCGACCGTGTCGGTGCCTTCCACGAGTTGCGAGCGCGACTCGCGAATCCGTCCGGCGGTCGTCTCGGTCTGGCCCTGAATCGTCTCGATTCGGGCTTCGATGTCGTCGGCGTGGCGCTGGGTCTCCTCGGCGAGGGTCTTGACTTCCTCGGCGACGACAGCGAACCCTTCGCCGCCCGCTTCGGCGCGGGCCGCCTCGATGTTCGCGTTCAGCGCGAGCAGGTTCGTCTGCTCGGCCACGTCGGAGATGATGTCCACGATTTCGCCGACTTCGTGAATCTCCTCGACCAGTTCGTCCACTTCCGACACCGCAGTTCCGGCGGTTTCGCCGACTTCTTCCATCGCTTCCACGGCATCTTCGGCGGCGTCTCGGCCACCCTCTGCACGGCGCTCGGTCTTGTTAGCCGTCGAGGCGACCGAATCGGCGGTCGAGGCGACCTCTTCGATGGTCGCCGAGAGGCCGTTCGTCTCGCTCGCCACGTCGCCGAGACGGTCTTGCTGGTCGTCGGTCCTGTCGCTTATCGTCTGGACCGACTCGCTGACGCGCTCGCCAGCGTCGTAGATTTCGGCCGCACTGTCGGTGAGTTGGTCGCTCGATTCCACGACTTCGTCGGCGACGGCCTCGACGTCCGCGACGGTCGTTTCGAGGTCGGCCAGCACGTCGTTGAGTTGCCGACCCATCTGGGCGATAACTTCGTGGTCGCTCTCGGGGTCCACTCGCGTCGTGAGGTCGCCGTCGGCGGCCGCGCTCATCGCCGTGCCGTACTCGGCGGCCTTCCGTTCGAGGTGTTCGTTGACCGCTTGGGCCTGGCGTTGGGCGGCCTCGGCTTCTTCTTGTGCGACTTCAGCCTGCTCGCGCTGGCGTTCAGCGTCTCGACGCGCCTCTTCGGCGTCAGACTCGGCCTGCTCGGCCTCGGCGATTCGCTCGCGGAGGTCCGAACGCATCCGGTCGAAGGTGTCGAAGAGGTCGCCGAACTCGTCGCGCCGGTCGCTCTCGATGCGCGATTCGAGGTCGCCCTGTCGGAGCGATTCGGCGTGAGCGGAGAGTGTCGAGACCGACCCGATGGTCGGTCGCTCGACCACGAGACCGAATCCCACGAGCAGAATTCCGACCGCACCGAGCAAGTAGAGGATGTTCTGGCCGACGGTGTGGGCGACCGAGTAGAGGGTTCCGGGCGGCGAGTAGGCGACGAGTGCCCAATTTGCGTCCTCTATCGTGTCGTAGCCGACGACGGCTTTCTCGCCCGCGCCTGCCTGCTGGGCGGAGAGCGTCGTCACGTTCGTACCGCCCGCGAGTCCGGACTCCACGGCCGGGGAGTTCACACCGGCACCTTCGACGTGCTGTTTGCCGACTGCCGAGGGGTCTTCGGTGTCGAGGACGACGACGCCCTCCGAATTCACGATTCGAGTTCGAGTACCCTCCATAATCGGTTGCACGTCGGCCGCGACGGCCGACGCCGGAACTTCCACGACCATCCACTGGGTGCTGACGGGGACGAAGAAGACCCACGACTGGTTGCCAGCGTGCGAGCGGAACGTCACGGCAGGTTCTCGGCTATAGAGTTCGTCTCTCGGCACGGAGAAGCCGAGGTTGCTGATGTTCATCCCCTCGAAGGTCTTGGTGGAACTGACTTCGACGGTCTCGTTCACCGAATCGACGTAGTGGACGCGCTTTACGTCCTCGGACTGCTGGACTTGGTCGTTGACGAGCGTCCGCAGTTTGCGTTCCTCCTCTGCGGCGGTCTGGTCTTGCATGTCGATTTCGAACGCTCTGTTGGCGAGTTGTCGCGTGTCTTCGGTTTTGTCGGTCACTATAGTGTCCACGAGGTCGTCTTGCACGTCGGCCTGTCGGCCCAGCGTGCTCATCTGGTTGTCACGAACGCGGTCGTTCGTGGTCGCGTACGTGTACGCACCCGCCGTGCCTCCGACGAGTAACACGACGAGCAACCCCGCGACGACCTTCGCGCCGTAGCTCTTCCGCGGGTCGATATCCATGACACGCCCTGTTTGCTTCACCTACGTTAATCTTCGGAAACACTGGTAGGTTCATTCGAGCGATTTATCGAGGGGAGAGAACAATTCTCACTGTCGCTCGCTGACGAGATTGTCTACCGAGTCGTCGGCCTTCCACTCCCCGAGTTCCTTGGGGTCGATGTGGACGAACACGTCGTCTACCTCGTCTATCGACCGGATAGACTCGACGACTGCCGTCTCGATGTCGTGGGCTTCCCACAGCGTTCGGTCCCCCTCGACTTCGATGTGGAGGCTTACGTCTATCTCCGGGCCGACGTAGTGGGCGACAACGTCGTGGGCACCTTTCACTTCGGGGTGGACGAGCGCACGGCGAACGATGTCCGCGCGCAGGTCGTCCGGGGGCGCGCTCCCGACGAGGTAATCGACGTTGTCTTGGACGATTTCCCACCCGGTGTAGAGGATGCCCACGGAGACGACGCCCGCCGCCAGCGGGTCGAGTATCGGGAAGCCGAAAAAACCACCGAGGACACCGACGAGCGCCGCGCCAGCGGTGAGAATGTCGTTGCGGTTGTCCAGCGCGGTGGCTTTCACTGCGGGTGAACGTGTCTCGTCGCTGACGCTCAGGCAGTATCGGTAGAGACCGAACTTCACGACAGCGGTTCCGGCCAACACGACGACTGCGGCGGGACTGGCCGTGACGGCTACGTCGCCCGAAAGCACCGTGGTCGTCGAGCGCCAGAGGACCGCGCCGCCAGCCGCGAAGACGCCGACGGCGACGAACAGCGAGACGAACGGTTCGATGCGCTCGTGGCCGTGCGGATGCGAGAAGTCGGGCGGTCGGGTCGTCAAGTAGAGGCCAGCAAGCACGACGGCGCTGTACGCGACGTCGGCGAGACTGTTGACTGCCTCGGAGCCGACCGCGAGGCTCCCGGTGGACCACCAGACGGCCCCCTTGGCGACGACCAGCAACAGATTGGCGACGAGTACGAGCAAGCCGACTCGGCGCACGGTGGTCCTCCGGGACATGGAAGTAGAGATTGGGACTCCGGGAAAAAGGGCGTATCGCTTTCGGCGGGCGTTCGCGCCCGAACAGTCACGACATTCAGCAACAGCCACTACCGCAGCAGCAGACGACGATTTGGTCGGTGTCGATGCAACAGTCGGTGTCGGTCACACAGCAGTCGTCGGACATTGCAGTCTCGACTACGCACGAGACGTAGATAAGCGAGTCAGCTTCCCGACAGAAATGCAGGGTGTGACCTGTGAGGTAGTTGCAACCCAGAAGGGCGGTTTCCGCGTGGAAACCGCCCACAGACTCTTATACGAGTGGGGAACCAACTTTCGGTGAATGAACGAGGAGTCCGTGGGGAGAACAGCTGACGAATCTGGTGGGAGAACAACCGACGAGTCCGTGGGGAGAACAGACGAGAAATCAGGAGTCGGCGATGACTGGCAACGCACGTGGCACGCCGTGCGCGACGTCCTCGGCTCGAAGTGGGCGTTTCACGTCCTCCGCGCGCTCGCCGAGGACGAACGCGGGTTCAACGAACTCAAGCGCGAACTCGACGGCGTAACCGCGAAGACGCTCTCGGAGCGGCTGACCGAACTCCGCTGTCTGGGATTCGTCGCGCGCGAAGTTCACGCTACGTCCCCACCGACCACGACGTATCGACTCACCGACCACGGTGAAGAGCTCGCCGGAATCATGGCCGACGTGGAGTCGCTAGTCGAAGTCGTGGAGTGTCAGGACGTGGATTGTGCGGTCCCGGCCGAGACGACGCCGGAGTGCGTCTGTGACTGCTGAGAGTGCATCTACAAATTAGAACGAGAACTCGACCGCACCCGACTCCGAGATTTCGGCTCCGTCCTGCTCGGCGAACGCCTCGTGAACCCGGTCGTAGGTGTCGTCCAGTGCCTCCACGATGACCTTCGTGTCGCCGACGACCGGCATGAAGTTCGTGTCGCCGCCCCAGCGCGGCACGACGTGCGTGTGGAGGTGGTCGTCTATCGAACCGCCAGCGGCCGACCCGCCGAGGTTCAAGCCAGCGTTGAAGCCGTCGGGAGCGAACGCGACTTCGAGCGCGTCGAACGTTCGTTGCTTCATGCGCGCGTGGTCCAGTAGTTCCTCCTCGTTCAACTCGCCGTAGTCGCCGGTGTGCTTTCGGGGGATGACCATCGCGTGACCGGGGTTGTACGGGTAGTTGTTCAGCATGACGACGGCGTGGTCGCTCCTGGCGACGACGAGATGCTCCCGGTCGTCGCCGCGCTCGGGGAACTCGCAGAAGACGCACTCGACGCCCTCGTTCTTGTCGTCGCGCTCGACCCACTCGATTCGCCACGGGGCGAAGATTTGGTCCATGCAGGCGAGTGGAGGTCCAGCGATTTAGCTTTCGGCGGTTCGTGGCGGGGATTTTGCTACTGCTCGGGAACTGGTCGTGCGAGGACGCGACCAGTCAGGTACACGGGCACCGCGAAGACGAGCGTCGTCGCGAAGTTCCATACGAGATAGAGACCAATCGGGCCACGAGGTGCGGACTGTAAAACCAGTCCGGTGAGCGCCACCCAGACGACGCACACGACGCCCAGCAGGAGGTACGTACTCTCCTCTTGCGAGCGGTCGTGTGCGACGCCGAGCGGGAACGCGAACGCTACCGAACCGTAGAGCAAAAATCGGCCGAGATTGCTGAAAATAGCTTCACTTGGAAGTAGAAGAATGCCACCGAGTATGACTGGGAGACTCACGATAGTAGCCACTACTGTGTAGCGAACGTCGAATTCGTGCCGAGACAGCGCGCCAACGAGTGCTACTGCTCCGATAGCGAAATACACCAGGCTGATTTTTCTAAGGAATCGAAACCCACCTGCCCACCCGAGTGCCGTGAGAATCGTGGCGTGGAAGTAGACGAGAATGCCTCCAACGAGGAGTCCTGCGGGGAGTGTCTGTGCGAACCACGTACGAGAGCAGTTGTTCGTAGATTGCTTCTCACTCATCAGGTGAATGGCACTCCCAAAATGTAAAGATTGTATTGATTTCTGCCCGTCCTCTCGTATACTCGGCTTCCAGTTCGTACGGTCCCATTTCCATTTCACGAACCACTGCAACGAACTGCAACGAATTCGCCCGGTGAACGCAACACTGACCGGGAACTGACACTCGCAACAATTGCCGGATTTTCTCGCGCACAACGAGGAGAAAGGTAACTTTTCAAAGATAGGGCGTCTCTGCGGGGACACGAATGTATCTCATCATTGTCGGTGCTGGCGACATCGGGTCGCAACTCATCGAGATAGCCACGCAGAACGACAACGACGTGGTGGTCATCGAGAAGGACTCGGCACGGGCCGAAGCGGCCGCCGCGCAGTTCGACGCGCTGGTGCTGAACGACGATGCGACCGTCATGGACACGCTCTTGGAGGCCGGTGGCGACCGCGCGGACGCGCTCATCGCCACGACCCAGCACGACGCGACCAACATCATGGTGAGTCTGCTGGGCCAAGAATTGGAGATTCCCTCTCTCGTCTCTGTCGTCCACAACCCCGAACACATGAGTATCTTCCGGCAAATCGGCATCAACGTCATCGAGAACCCCCAGCGACTCATCGCGGAGTACCTCTACCGAGCGGTCAAGCGGCCCTCCGTCAAGGACTACATGCGTGTCGGCGACCACGCCGAAGTGTTCGAAATCACTGTCGGCGAGGAAGCTCCGGTCGCTGGAAAGACGCTGGCAGACGCGGCCGAGGGCGGTCTCCTCGACGAAGGCCTGCTCGTCGTCGCTATCGAGCGCGCCGAGAGCCACGACGTCGTCACTCCGCGCGGGAACACCAAACTCCAACCGGGTGACCTCGTGACCGTCTTCTCCGAGGAAGGTGCGACACCGAACGTGACGGACGTGTTCGGCCACTACGAGGACCACGACTGATGCCACGGAGACCGACCGTCAACGGGGTGCCGAGTGACCTTGCAGTCATCCTCCGGGACGTGGGCGCGTTGGTCCTGATGCAGGCCACGATGATGGCCGCGAGCGTCGGTATCGCGGCCTTCTTCGGGGAGTGGTACCCCGCGCTGGCGTTCCTCCTCGCGGGCGGAATCACCGCCGCGTTCGGTGGCACTGCTCGCAAACTCTTCGGAGAGGCGCCCGAACCGAAGATGAAACACGGGATGGTCATCGCCGCAGGCGGGTGGTTAGCGACGGCGCTGTTCGGCGCCCTCCCGTTCTTCCTCGCGGCACACCTGACGCCCCCTGAAGTCATGTCGAGTTACGTCCCCGCGACCGCCGACACCACCGACTGGACTGCCATCCAGGTCGGAACGACGACGACGCTGTCGAGTCTCGCGTACTTCCAGAACCCGTTGCACGCCGTCTTCGAGAGCATGTCCGGGTGGACTGGAAGCGGCCTGACGATGGCGGTCCACGAACCGTCGCTTCCCCACGCGATACAGTGGTGGCGCTCGTTCATCCAGTGGGTCGGCGGCGTCGGCGTCATCGTCCTCACGACCGCTATCCTCGCTCGGCCGGGAAGCGGCAGTTACGCGCTGTACCAAGCCGAGACGCGCGAGGAGCGCATCCATCCGAGCATCATTCATACCGTTCAGACCGTTTGGAAGATATTCGTCGGCTACACGCTCCTCTCGATTGGCGTGCTGTTCGCCGCGCTCCTCTGGACGGAACCACTCTCGCCGGGAACCGCGCTCTGGCAGGCGATAAACCACGCCATGACTGCCCTCTCGACGGGTGGGTTCAGCGTGACCGACAACTCCATCGCGTCGTACGATTCGCCGCTGGTCGAGACGCTACTGTTGCCCATCATGACCCTCGGTGCCATCGCGTTTCCTATCCACTACGGCGTGCTAAAAAATCGGGACTTGAAGGTGCTGTTCGACGACCTCCAGACGAAGTGGCTGTTCGTTCTTTTCGCGGCGGGTGTCGCCGCACTTACACTGCAAAATTTCCTGACACCGGACATCGGAGCGGTGTTCGGTGGACAGTCGGGCGTGGTCCGCGATTCGACGTTCCAGTTCGTTAGCGCGCTCACCTGCACCGGCTTTCAGTCTGCGCCTATCGGTCGGTGGACCGCCGGGGGAAAACTTATAGTCAGTTTCGCCATGACCCTCGGTGGCGCGGCCGGTTCCACGGTCGGCGGCATCAAGATCATCCGCGGGTACACCATCAGCAAAGGCATCCAGTGGCAGTTCTCGCGGGTGTTCCTCCCTCCCTCGGCCGTCGTCAACGTCGATATCGGTGGACGCGTCCTCGACCGTGAGTCGATGGAACGGGAGTTCAGCGAGGCCGCCATCGTCAGCATGTTGTGGCTCATCGTGCTGATTAGCAGCAGCCTAATACTCGTAGACGTCGCTCCTGCAACGTTCGGCTACGCCGACGCCCTGTTCGAGGTGGCGAGCGCCCAGGGTAACGTCGGACTATCGACAGGCATCACCGGCCCGTCGATGCCGACTCTCGCCGAAGGTATGTTCCTCTTAAATATGTGGGTCGGCCGCCTGGAAATTATACCGGTCCTCGTCTTCTTGCGGTCTGCAATCCGCGGTTTGGAGCCGTGAACAAGTATATAAAACCTGCGGCCGTTGCGGCCAGTTTTTGTTTCATTACTCGGTCTAATACGTCGATAAACTGTTTCACCGATTCTGCTCTAATTTTGGGTGAAAATCGCAGTACGGGAACGGAATGAACGGTTCGAACTACCCCCAACAGAAAGGGGTTTTTATGCTCGTATCAGCGCAAGGAGAAAGTGAGAGGAAGGTCACAATGGCAACACAAAACCAAAGCTTTCAGGCCATCACCGAATCGTGCGACGACTGCGAACGCGACACCCCCCACGAAGTTTCCGTGGAGATCAAGACTGAGAGTCAGAAACGCGAGAACGCGGAGTTCTCGCGCGAACCCTACCGCGTCACCGAGTGTCAGGTGTGCGGTGAGACGAGCAGCCAGCGGATGAACAACGCGTAAGCCGCCGAGAGAGAGTTAGTCCCCGCGGCCCTGACCGCGGTCCCTGCTTCTTCCCCGTTGACTATCCCCAGCGAGCGACTGCTTCGGCGGACTCGTTCACTTCGTCGTCGCGCCGTCGCGCGACTGCTCGGAAGAGCTTCGCTCTTCCGGCGTTCGCTCGCTTGCAACATCTGCATCAAAAACAGCGGAGACTCAGTTCTTCGTGGTAATCTCACACCCGTCTTCGGTCACGATGACGGTGTGTTCCTTCTGGCTCACGAGACAACCCTCGTCCTCTTGCAGCACGGGATAGCCGTGGACGATGTTGTTCATCTTCAGGCGGCGGAGTGCCATCTCCGCACGGGCGACGTCTAGCCAGCGAGTAGCGAAGGGGAGCGTCTTGAACTCCTCGCTAATCTGGTCAAGTGCCTGGCGGGCCTGCCGGTCACGGACCGACCCCTCGTGTTCGAGCGCGAAAATCTGCTCGCTGTTACCCTCCGTGACCTTGCCGGTGCCGTCCGTGGCGAACGGTTCGATGGCGACCACGTCGCCGACTTCGAGTTCGACGCCCTGTGAGACGGCGCGGTTCGGGATGTTCGGCGGGACGTGCTGTTGGTACTGGTCGAGTCCGTGCCCGGTGAGATTCACGACGGGGTTGTAGCCGTAGCCGTCGATGACCGATTCGATTTCCGCGCCGATGTCGCCTGTCTCGACGCCCGGTTCGACCAGTTCGAGCGCGGCGTCGAGTGCTTCCTCGCTCGCCTCCGCGAGTTCCGGGTTCCCGGAGAGGTCCACGGTGATGGCCGTGTCGGCGAGCCAACCATCGACGTGGACGCCGATGTCGAGGTTGACCATCTCTTCGCCGAACTCCGTGTCGTCGTCTATCTCCGGCGTGGCGTGGGCGGCCTCGTGGTCGATGCTGATGTTGACCGGGAACGCCGGGTTGCCGCCGAGTTCTCGAATTCGGTCCTCGGCGTACTCCGCGACGTCCAGATGCTTGGCTCCGACTTCGACGCGGTCGGCCGCCTCCTCGCGGACCTGTGCAAGAATTTCGCCCGCCTCGCGGTGTTTCTCGTACTTCTCTGCTTCGAGGTCCAGTTCGCTGTCGCTCATGGCGACTTCTTGGGTAGAACGCCAGAAAGAGTTTGCGTTGTCTCCGAATTCCGTGGTCTACCGCTAGCAAACGGGTTCGGCGACAGATATGTCACCCACGGGTTAGGGCAGTCGTACTCGAATCTTAATTCCGCGGTAACGGCAGTAATAGGCCGTCAAAGCAAAGAACTGTCCGAAACGGTTCTCCCAGTTTATTGCCGCATCCAGAATATGATGGGCCGCATATGAAACGTGAGACCGGTGCACTGGTGATGGCTGCCCTCCTTCTGCTCGCTGGCGTTCCGCTGGCGACACTCGGGGGGACGTCGGGGGAGACTTCACAAGCGGACGGCGTACTGCTACAGAACGTACAGGTAGGGGAGTTGCAGTTGGGTAACGCGACGGTCGAGAACGCGACTGTCCAGCAGATGCGAGTCGATACTGTCGAGATAGAGAGCCAAGACGAGACGCTCACGAACGCGACGCTCCAGGACGTCTCGCTGGCGAGTCTCTCGTTCGAGAACGTCACGATGGCTGACGTACAGACCGACGACGAGACGCTCTCGCAAGCACTCAGCGGCAACGCGTCCGTCGAGTCGGTCACGGTGCAGGACCTGACCATCGAGCAGATGGACGTGAACACCCTCACCGTCGAGAACCTCAACGTCCAGACGGACGGTGAGGCGAACGTGACGACCATGGAGGAAGAGACCACCATGGCAGAGGAGACCACGACGACCGAGGAGATGGAAGAGACGACAGTGGCCGAGGAGACCACCATGGCTGAAGAGACGACCATGGCAGAGGAGACTACGACCGAGGCTGCACTCCAAGAGACCACGGAAACTGCGACCGAGGGTGGTGCGGAGACGACCGCCGCAGAGACGACAGCGGCGGAAGAGACCACCATGGCAGAAGAGACCACGACCGACATGGCTGACGACGGCGGGATGCAGGAAGTCGATTCGGTCTCCGTCGAGAGCGCGACTATCCGGCAGGTCAACGTGGACCAGATGACTATCGCGACGCTAACCGTCGAGAGCATACAGACGGGTGGCGCGGCAGAACCGGCGCAGACGACGGAAGAAGAACCCGCGACCACGACCGAAGAGATGGACGAGACGACGATGGCAGAAGAGACCACCATGGCTGAGGAAACCACGATGGCCGAGGAGACCACGACCGAAGGCGCGCTCCAAGAGGAGACGACCACCGCAGAGGAGACCGCGACCGCTCAGGAAAGCGGGACAGTCATCGACAGCGTCAGCGTCGGAAGCGTCACGGTCCAGAACGCGACGGTCGGCATGGCCTCGGCGGCCTCCTCGTCCGCCGGTGAAGGAGACGTGCAGATTCTGAGCATCCAGAACCTATCGGCTCCGTCGGAGGTCGAGCAAGGCCAGAACTACACCGTCGAGGCAGTCGTCGTCAACAACGGCGGCGAACGAGTCGTCGAGCAGGTGTCCTACCGTATCGAAGGGTCGGTCATCGACGCCGAACTGGTGGAGATTCCGGCCGGAGAATCCATGACGGTGACGTACAACATCACCAACGCCGACGTGGGCGCGTTCCCCACCGGAACGTTCGAACACGGCGTCTACACTCGTGACGCGCGTCAGACGGCCAACCTGACTATCGTGGGTGGACAGGAAACGACGATGGCAGGTGGCGAGACGACCACGGAAGGTGGCGAAGAGACGACGACCGAAGGTGGTGAAACGACGACCGAAGGCGGCGAAACGACGACCGCCGCGGAGACGACTACCGCATAAGAGCGAGCGACGACCCCGCGATTCTTTTTCTGAAACTGTCTGGCCGGGAGTGGCGACGCAACCCGCCTTTTCCTGCGCTCGCTACGCTCGCTTGCAAAACGTCGATGAAAACTACTGCCCGCTCACTCTGTGCGCTCTCTAGCCCTCCACCGCAGTCTGCATCTGTTCGCTGTTGAACGCGCTCCCCGCGGTTCCGTCGCGGTCCAGCACGATGACGCCAGCCGAAGAGCCGGTCAGTTCCGCGAACTCCTCGATAGCACGGTCTGCGGCTTCTTGGGCGCTGTGTCCGGATTCGAGGTGCCGAACTGCCCGCCGAGTGAGCGTCGTCTTGGCGATGTCCTCGCCAGCACCCGTCGCGCTCGCCGCGCCAGCGGGCGCGGCGTAGAATCCGCTCCCGATTTGGGGGACGTCGCCGACGCGACCGGCGAGCGCGAACCAGCGGCCGCCAGTCGAGGTGGCCGCGGCGAACGCCTCGCCGTCGTGCGCGACTGCACCGACCGTGTCGTGGTCCTTCGGATTCGAGCGCCCGTCGTCTCCGGAAGTCGTCGCCGCGCTCCCGCCGAACCGCTCCCGGAGCCACGCGACGTGTTCCCTTGGCGTGCCCTCCGGCGCGTCGTAATCGTTCCAGCGCTCCCGACTGTCTTCCGTCCAGAGGTCTACACCGGTTTCGACGCCGAAATCGGCGGCGAGTTCGGTGGCGTGGTCGCCGCTGACCAGTACGTGGGGCGTCTCCTCCATGACCACGCGAGCGGCACTGACGGCGTGTTCGACGCCCGGCATCGAGCAGGCCGCGCCTGCGTCGCGGTCGCTCGTCATCAATCCGGCGTCGGTGCGAATCTCGCCGTCGCTTTGGACGGCACCGCCGACTCCGGCGTTGAACCGTGGCGACGATTCGAGGACGTTGACTGCGACTTCGACAGCGTCCACGACCGACGACTCGGCTTCGCCAGCGACGGCGGCCTCGTCTAAGACTGCTTGTCTCGGTGTCGGTTCGTCTGGGGCGCTTCCAGCACCGCCGTGGACGATGACTTTCATGCACGCGATTTCTGAGTGAGGGCGCTTAGTTCACGCGGTCTCTCGCCGCGACGTTCTAGATTTTTAGAGCTTCTAACCGCCAAAATCCGTTTACAAGTGTTCGTGGTCGTTACAATCGTAACATGTCCGACGACGAAGGCATGCAGTTCAGTCGCCGTTCAGTCCTCGCAGGCACCGCTGCCCTCGGTCTCGCAGGAACCTCCACGGCTGTCGCAAAGGAGTTCGGCAAGGGAGAGTTTGCCGACCACGACGATTCGATGGTGGATTTGGGGACAGACGCGTGGCCCCAGACCGGCTTCGACAACGGCCGGACCTACTTTTACGGCGAGGGGAGCGGTCCGACTGGAGAGTTGACGGGTGACTGGTTCTTCGAAGGCAACGCCGACTTGGCCGAGTACCCACTAGTCGCGTACGACACCGTCTACACGTTCACTGGCTACCCCGAAGCAGGCACCGAGAAACTGGTCGCGCTCGACGCCGCTGACGGGAGCAAGAAGTGGTCCCGAAACCTGACGACCGACGACTCCTACGGCGGCTACGGGACGGACCAGACGGTCATCGCCGACGGAGAAGTGTATCTCACTCGGAATGGTCACACGGAGGTCTACACCGCCGTCGATGGGACCAAGCGATGGGAGGTCGAACACGGCGGCGGCTATCCGATGGTCACCGACGAGATGCTCGTCGTCGAAGGCAACAACGTAGACGACGGTGCAGTCACCACGGCAAAGATAACGGGTATCTCTCGCACGGACGGGAGCATCCAGTGGGAGTACGACTTCGACCAGCGTGGGGACGCGCTTCCCGCCGCGGCGAGCGGGTCGGTGTACGCCGCAGGGTCGAACCCAGGGAGCGAAGAGAACTCGAAAGTCGTCTCCCTCGACGCGGCGACGGGCGAGGAAGAGTGGACCACGGAAGTCGGACCGAACGGCTACACCGTCGCTACGAACACCGTGATCTTCGTGGAAACCGACGCGGCCGTGAACGCACTCGACGCGGAGACCGGCGAGAAGATGTGGTCGAAGTCAAAGACCGAGTTCTCGGACGACCAAGACCCGTCCCTCACCTTCCAAGCCGTCGGCGAGACAACGGCGTACGTCACGGTCGATTCGATGCTTTACGCGTTGGACGCCCGGTCGGGCGAACAGCAGTGGTCCGCCGAGATGCATCCGAACGCGTGGGGCGTGGTGGTCGTCGGCGACGTGCTGTACTACGCGGTGGACAAGAAAGACGACTCGGGGAGCGGCGACCCCGACGCCTACGACGAGATTCACCTCCGTAACCCGAACACCGGGGAACTCATCGCCAAGCGGACGGTGCCAGACGTGACCGGCGACCGACCTGACGGCGACTCGCAACTACAGGGCTATCTCGCACCGGTAGACGGGACGATATACACTGTCAGCGAGAACGCACTGGTCGCGTTCCGCGAAGGGGAGAACGACGCCCCCGAAGGCGGTTCCGACGACGGAACCGACGACGACTCCGATGGCAACGACGACGGTTCGAGCGGAGGTGACGGCTCCGGTAGCGACGACTCCGGTGGGTCGGACGGCGACTCGGACGGAAGTGACGACTCGAACGACGACTGCTGATAGTCGGAGTCCTTTCCTCTTTCGACGGTAACTCGCATTCCGATTCGAGTACCGTAGTGTGACGGATAGCTGGTAACTACTGACTGCGAACGCTGCCTACCGACCGATAGTTTACTTTTTTAGAGCATCTAACCGCCAAAATCAGTTTACCTGTAATCGTGGTCGTTAGAACTGTAACATGTCCGACGACGAAGGCATGCAGTTCAACCGTCGTTCCGTTCTCGCAGGCACCGCCGCCCTCGGCCTCGCAGGAACTTCGACGGCAGTCGCCAAACTGGGAGCGAATTCGAGAGTCGCCGACTACGACGACGATTCGACGGTCGATTGGGGGACGAACGCGTGGCCACAAATGGGCTCCGACAACGGGCGAACCTACTACAACGAAGATGGGAGTGGACCACGGGGAACGTTGACGGACGCGTGGACGGTCGATGCGTCTCGGAATCTGAACGAGGGACCCGCCGTCGCAGACGGCATCGTCTACACCATCTTGGGAAGTGAAAGTACAGGCGAGCAACATCTGAAGGCCCTCGATGCCGAAGACGGGAGCGAACAGTGGTCGCGGAAACTGACGAATCAGGACCCTGAAGGCTGGTACGAACCGGACGAAATCGTGGTGGCCGACGGCGACGTGTACGTCACTCGGCGCTGCTACACGGAAGTGTACGACGCCAGCGACGGCACCAAACTGTGGTCGCAGGAACGAGGCGGCATCTACCCGGTCGTCACTGACGAGTTGCTCGTCGCCGTCGGCGAGGAGACCGGAGGGGCCGACGAAGAACCCATCCTCGTTGCCCTGTCCCGCGCCGATGGAAGCGTCCAGTGGACTCACGAGTTCAAATATTACGATAAAGCGCAGCTTGCCAGCGTCGGTGGGACGCTGTACGCCGCGGCGTCTGACATTGGCACCGAAGACAACTCGAAAGTCGTCTCACTCGCGCCCGAGACGGGCGAGATAGAGTGGAGCACCAACCTCGGCGTGATGTCGCACGTCGTGGCGACCGAGACTGGAATCCTCGCCACCACCGAGGCAGCAGTCCACTGTCTCACTCCCGAAACAGGCGAACACAGGTGGTCCAAGGAAGGCAGCGAGTTGTCGGACGACGACCCGCGGTATATCGACCTCCTCGCCGTCGGTGACGGCATCGTGTACATCAGCGACGACCGGGATTTGAATGCGTTCGACTTGGCGACTGGCGAACAGCTGTGGTCCGTCGTAATCGCCAACGAAGGCAACCTCGCGTGGACTCCCGGGTCGCTGGCGGTCGCTGGCGACACGCTGTACTACGGCGAGATGAAGGTCAGAGACTACGACGAGATACACTACCGAGACGCCAAGACGGGCGACTACCTCGGGACGAGCGACGTTCCGGACACGAGTACGAACGGCGACGACGGTAATTCGGGCATACAAGCAGACCTCGTCGTCGTAGACGGGACGATATACACGACGGTCGATGAGAAAGTAGTCGCACTCCGTGAAGCGTCCAACGACGGAGACGGTGAATCCGGAGACGACGGAGGCGGTGACTCTGACGGCGACGAAGACTCGGGGTCGGACTGCTGAGTACTGTCGGGTCACCCCATTCACTTTTTGCAGTCCGGCACGGTTTCTCACCCCAATATTTTAATCGGGTACGTGACAACTCTGCCGTGTGACTGTCGCAATCATTTCCGACACTCACGTCCCCGACAGAGAAGACGAGATTCCCGAGGAGTTCCCCGACCTGATTCGGGAGGCCGACCACGTCGTCCACGCTGGCGACTTCACGACCGAAGAGACGCTGGCGGAGGTGCGAGAACTCGCCACTGAACTGACTGCCGTCCACGGGAACATGGACCCCGAAGACTTCGGCCTGCCGACGGTCGCCTCGGTCGAAGTCGAAGACGTGACCCTCGTCGTCACGCATGGGGACGTGGTTCACGAGACGGACGAACTCGTTCGCACGCGCGAAGATTGGAATGAAAGCATCTCGGGGACTGCCCGAGAGAACGGCGAGGAACCGGTGGTCGGTATCGGCGGCCACAGCCACGAACTCGTAGACCGAGTTTACGACGGGATTCGACTGCTGAATCCGGGGAGCGTGACGGGTGCCGACCCCGCAGAATCAGCGACGATGTTGACCGCGGACGTCGCGGACGGCGAACTTGACGTGACGGTTCACGAGGTCTGATATGTCCACTCAGGGCCGGTGTTCCGGAATTGTTGAGCCTCTAACCGCCAAAACAAGTTTTGTACGGCCTGAGTGGGTTAGAAACGTGATATTTCAGACGACGACGCGCAGTTCAGTCGCGGCGACCTGTAAGCGTGTTGCCCGTTGACAATCTAGGACTCTAAGGGAGTTTATCGCACACACGGAGGCAAACGGCAGGCCTTTTATCCCTCTCTCCCGCACCTTCACACGTCTATGAGCCACGACTACGAGAAAGTCGAAGTCCCGGAAGCGGGGGAGCAGATAACAGTCGAAGACGGCGAGCTCAACGTCCCGGAAAATCCAATCGTTCCGATTATCCACGGTGACGGTATCGGTAAGGACGTCGGCCCGGCCGCACAGAAGGTCCTCGAAGCCGCCGCAGAGGCCACTGGCCGCAACATCGAGTGGATGCGCGTCTTCGCGGGCGAGAGCGCACGTGAGAAGTACGACGAGAACCTGCCCGCCGACACGGTGGAGGCAATCAAAGAGTTCAACGTCGCCATCAAAGGCCCGCTCACGACGCCCGTCGGCGCTGGCTTCCGCTCGCTGAACGTCGCGCTCCGTAAGACGCTCGACCTCTACGCAAACGTTCGCCCGACCTACCACCTCGACGGCGTCCCGTCGCCGGTCAAGGACCCCGGCGCGATGGACATGGTCACGTTCCGCGAGAACACCGAAGACGTCTACGCCGGTATCGAGTGGGAAGCCGGTACCGACGAAGTCCAGCAGGTCAAGGAGTTCGTCGAGGACGACATGGGCGAAGACGACGTCATCCACGACGGTCCCGTCGGCATCGGCGTCAAGCCGATTACGGAGTTCGGCACGAAGCGACTCGTCCGTGAGTCCATCGACTACGCCCTCGAAAACGACCGCGACTCGGTCACGCTGGTCCACAAGGGCAACATCATGAAGTTCACCGAAGGTGCCTTCCGTGACTGGGGCTACGAGGTCGCCGAAGAGGAGTACGGCGAGAACGTCATCACCGAGGACACGCTCTGGGACGAGTACGACGGAGAGGCCCCCGAGGGCAAACTCGTCGTCAAGGACCGCATCGCCGACAACATGCTCCAGCAGATTCTCACCCGCACGTCGGACTACGACGTCATCGCCACGATGAACCTGAACGGCGACTACATGTCCGACGCCGCTGGCGCACAGATCGGCGGTCTCGGCATCGCGCCCGGTGCGAACTTCGGCGAGGCACGCTGTCTCGCAGAGCCGGTCCACGGTTCCGCACCGAAACACGCTGGCAAGGACAAGGCGAACCCGACCGCGATGATTCTCTCGGGTCGTCTCATGCTCGAATACATGGGCTGGAAGGACGCTGGCAAACTCGTCCGCGACGCCGTCGAGGAGACCATCTCCTCCGGTAACGTGACCTACGACCTCGAACGCCAGATCGAGGGCGGCAACAAGCTCAAAGCGAGCGAGTACGCCGACAAGGTCGTCGAGAATATCGAAAAGCTCGCATAAGCGAGCTTTTCGTGCGCTCTTTCACTGCCGAATCTTCGCTTTTATTGCCACGCGAGCGAGACGTGTCCGACTCCACCGTCTCCCCCTCGACTCAGAACCGAGAATTAGATTCAATCAAAAACTCCATTTTATGCGCCTAATGACACCTCTTATGTGTGAATAGCTGTTCGACATTGAGAGATGTCTGACCAGCGAGCGTCGTTCCTCAAGGTGTCGTGGGTGAACGTTCTCTCGAACGTCTCGAAAATCGTCGTCGAAGGCACTCTCGGCGTCGTCTCCGGGAGTCTCGCACTCACTGCTGACGCCGCTCACTCCGTCGCCGACCTCTTGGCGAGTGCGGTCGTCCTCGTCTGGGGCCGGTTCGTCTACGACGACCCCGACGAGTCGCATCCCCACGGCCACGACCGATTCGAACCCCTAAGCGCGTTGTTCGTCGGCGGCGTCCTCGTGTTGCTCGGTCTGAAACTCCTCTACGACGCTGGCACGTCACTGGTCAAAGGTCCGACGGCGGAGTACAACGCATTGCTCGTCGTCGGACTGCTGTTCGCGCTGGCGAACCGGTACGGCTGTTACTGGTACACGAAACTCGTGAACCGTGACCTCGACTCTCCGGGTCTCCGGGCACTTGCGGCCGACAGTCTGAACGACATCTACACCACGCTCGCGGCGTTCGTCGGCGTCGCGGGGATGGCACTCGGCTACCCTGTCCTCGACCCGATTGCGGGCGGAATCGTGAGTCTACTCGTCGTCCACCAGGGCGTGGAGATTTCCCGGGAGAACGTACGATACCTCGCAGACAGCGCACCACCAGAGGACGAACAGGAGAGAATCAAGGAAGCGATACGTTCGCATTCGAGCGTCCACGGCACGCACGATTTCGTCGCCTACTACTCCGGGCACGTCATCGAAGTCGAGTTTCACGCCGAAATCGACGCCGACTACACGGTCGCACAGGCGCACCAAATCGAGACCGAACTCCGCGAACGGGTTCGGGAAATCGAACCGGTTTCCGACGTACACGTCCACTTAGACCCTGCCGGACTCGGCGAGTGGAAAGACGCACATCACTGAGGGAGTGACTCAGACATCCTCACCAACACTTAATTTCCTCGATAGAGAAATTTATAAAATCTCGAGTGCGACTATAGCCCATGGTAGTAGCAAATACGAACGAAAGTCAGCGGTTCGACGCGTACCGCGACGAGTTCCGCGAGCGAAAGCAGCAACTGGAGGCGTACTACTGCGAGAAGCGCGCCGACCGTGCAGCGGCGCGCGGCAAGTTCGGAACCGCCGCCGACTACTACGACCGAGCGCTGTCGCTCCGGGGAACACTCGGCGACAGAGAGGCGTCCATCGCGCTCGGCGAGCGACTTGTCGTCACCGCCCGCGAGAACGGCGAACTCGGACGAGCGCGCAAGCACCTCCAACGACTCGCCGACCTCCACGCGCGGGATGCGAACGCTCCGGCGGCGCTCGCAGTGATGGAAGAGATCATCTCCATCGCCGAACGGCAGGGCGACGACGACGCCCTGCAAGAGTGGTGGGGCAACGCCCTGATGGCGCTCGGTCGAGCGGAACCAGACGAAATCAGCGAAGAGAAGCGCGACGAACTCGTCTCTCAGTACGCCGACCAGATTCACACACAGGATAGCGCCAGTCGTCTCTACGGCTTCGCGCTCCAGAAGCTGACGACCGGCGACGAGGAGATGGGTCTCGACCTGCTGGAAGCGACGTGGCAGCGACGCGACGTGGTTCACACGCACGCGGACGTGTACGCGCTCGTCCTCGGGGCGGGCGTGATTCTCGCGGGGTACGCGAGCGAAACAGACTATGAAGTAGACGCCGACGACCTGCTCGACAGCGTCGAAGAGGACCGCGAGTCGCTCTCGGAGCGTACCGACGCGCTGTTCGAGTATCTACGAGAGGGCGAGACTGACGCCGACCCCGCCGACTTCCGGCCGGAGGTCGAAGACGGGGAGCCGAAAGACCTCCGCGGATTGGAAGGTGAAGTCGTCGCGGACCTGCTCGAAACGTAATTCCGGGACTCGACTACTCCTGCCAGTCCGGGTTCTCTCGCGGCGGACTGAAGATGTCCACGCCTTTCACCGGCACGTCGCCGCGATTCTCCGCGGCGTGTGGTTCGTCGCCCGGAATCGAGTAGGAGTCGCCTTCACCAACGTCGATTTCCTCGCCATCGACGAGGAACGTCAAGGTGCCCTGCGTGATGAGGCCCGCCTGCTCGTGGTGGTGGCTGTGTTCCGGCACCGTCGCGCCGGGTTCGATGAAGAAGTGCTGGACGTTCATCTGTTCGCCGCCTGCCAGCATCGAGAGGTGGACGCCCTCGACTGCTTCCGTGGATTCGACCGCTTCTGTTGGAACGCGTTCCATGCCGGAGCAATGCGGGCAGGCGACCTAAATGTGGGTGTGTTTTTCACGCGTGCTTCTGGAGGAGTAGTATGGACGAAACTGGCCTCCTGCACCACGTCGAGTTGTACGCCTCGGACTTCGAGGAGTCGATGACCTTCTGGGAGTGGTTCCTCGGCGAACTCGGCTACGAGGTGTATCAGGACTGGGACGACGGGCGCTCGTGGAAGTGCGGCCCCACGTATCTGGTTCTCGTGCGTGCGCCCGAGAAGTACGAAAACGAGGAGTACCATCGTCGGCATCCGGGCCTGAACCATCTGGCTTTTCATGCGGAGTCACGGACACACGTGGACGAGTTGACCGAGAAGTTGCGTGAGCGGGGTCGGACGATTCTTTACGAAGACGAGCATCCGCATGCTGGTGGTGAGGACTACTATGCGCTGTACTTCGAGGACCCCGAGCGGATGAAAGTAGAAGTGGTCGCGCCGGAAGAAGAAGTGGAGTAGTGCGTAGAGTGGTCGAAAAGCGAAGGGCTGACTTACCAACCGCCAATAACGCTCGGTGAACCACACCACAGGGTGGGACTGAAAGGGGGCGGTCGGGCGCGTTTATGTAGTCGCCTGTGCAGGCCCTATTCTGGCCGGACGGTGCGGAAAGGCCAGAATATCCTGCACAGCAACCGCGAGCGACCGGGGACTTTCGAGAAAGAATTATCGGTTGTTTCAACTGTCACATCGCACTGACGAACGCAGTGAGGCTCGCTACTCCCGAAGCCGATGAGAGACCGCACCGCGAGGGCCACACCCTCCCCAACCGATTGCGTTACTCAGGTTCGGGAGACGACCATTTGGGTCGCGTCTCCCGCGTTCCGTTACTCATCCACCGGAAGACTTCGCACCACTCGTCTTCCGAGCCTGCATTCACTTCCGTTCGTGCAGACCTCGCACGGGTTCGGCGCGACCCCCGTGGTCGCGCCAGCGCGCGCCGACAGTTTGGCCGACAAGAGCGAGTTGTCCGACCAATCCAATTACGATGTGTAGGTCCGAACATTCAGGTACGAAGAGGACCCACCCCCACACATGTACGCCGTCGTCGGGTGTAGCGAGTGCAGCGCGCTCAAGATTCTGAAGGGGCGGCCCGACACCACGGAGTGCCCGCGCTGTGGCAAGCGCCACAAGTACGAGAAGTTGAAGAAGTTCGTGGAGACCGACGACGAGGACCACGCCCGTGAGGTCCGCTCGTCGATGCTGGCCAACCGGCAGGGCGAGGGCGAGACGTTCGCCGAGATGGATTCGTTCGCCGAGATGGAGGACCAGATAGACGACGCCGGGATGGGAGAGGCAGAATTTCTGCAAGCCTCTGGCCTCGACGACGAGGAAGTCGCGGCGGCCGGAGAGCGCGCCGAGAGCGGCCGGGCAGCGAGCGGCGCGAGCAACCGCAAAGAGACGGTGCTTGCGGCGCTCCGCGAACTCGATCAACCGACCGAAGCGGACGTAATTGCCTACGCAGACGAGCAAGGTGTCTCTGCTGAGTACGTCAGGAAAGCACTCGACAAGTTGACGCGGCGCGGCGAGGTCAGCGAGAGTCGCGGACGCTACCGGTTGCTGTGAGCAAGGAGAATCACGCCGAAAGCCGGCGGCCGCGCGGCGGCAGGGATGGCAGATGGCAGGCATGCCGCACGGCCGACCTCCGCGGAGCAGGAACTAAGTTGTCCCGCGAAGTGTCTCCGAGTGCGCGAATCCGTGGACACGGAATCGAGCGTGGGAGACCCACGCGTCTAACGTGGAGAACCCACGCGTCGCGCAAACCGAGGTGTGCTGGGCACCTCGGCGTTCTCGAAGACAATTTACCGTACACGCGGATGGGAGATAAACGTCAGCCATGGGCGGAGTGAAAGTGAAAGTGGTCCCGAAGTTCGAATGAGAACTGTTAGGGGCCGCCTACTCAATCTTCCAGATATGAGCGATTCCAGTGTCTCCAACCTCGTCGAGAAGGTGCGCGAGGGAGAGCTTCGACTGCACGAACTGGAGGACCACGCCGACGCCGAGACGGCGGTCGCGGCCCGTCGCCAGCTAATCGCGGCTGATACCGACGCCGACCTCGAAACGGTCGGCGAGTACGCACTCGACGCACAACAGGCCACCGAATCGGCCATCGAGAACATGGTCGGCGCGGCCCAGATTCCGATGGGCATCGCCGGACCCGTCGAGGTCGCTGGCGGGGCCGCGGACGGACAGTTCTATCTCCCGCTGGCGACCACCGAAGGCGCGCTACTGGCGAGCGTGAATCGTGGCTGTTCGGTCATCGCCTCGTCCGGCGGCGCTGACGCCCGCGTTACGAAGACCGGAATGACCCGCGCGCCCGTCTTCCGGGTGTCGGGCATCGCCGAGGCGCAGGAGGTCGTCTCGTGGGTGCGGGACAACCGCGATGCGCTGCGGGAAGCCGCCGAATCGACGACCAGCCACGGCGAACTGCTGGACGTGGACACCTACGTCGTCGGCGACTCCGTCTTCCTGCGGTTCGTCTACGACCCCAAGGACGCGATGGGGATGAACATGGTGACCATCGCGACTCGGGAAGCGTCGGAGTTGGTCGAGGAAGAGACGCCCGCCTCGCTGGTCGCCCTGTCGGGCAATCTCTGCACGGACAAGAAACCGGCCGCAATCAACGCCGTCGAGGGCCGCGGCCGGAGCGTCACGGCGGACGTGACGATTCCGCGCGAGACGGTCGAAGAGCGCCTGCACACCACGCCGGAGGCAATCGAGGAAGCCAACACTCGCAAGAACCTGATCGGCTCGGCGAAGGCCGGGAGTCTGGGATTCAACGCCCACGCCGCGAACGTCGTCGCGGCGGCGTTCCTCGCGACCGGGCAGGACGCCGCACAGGTCGTAGAGGGGAGCAACGCGATTACGACCGTCGAGGCGCGCGAAGAGAGTCTGTACGCCAGTGTGAGTCTGGCCAGTCTGGAGGTCGGCACGGTCGGCGGCGGGACGAAGTTGCCCACTCAGTCGGAAGCGCTCGACGTGCTGGGACTCGGCGGCGGTGGCGACCCCGCCGGAAGCAACGCCGACGCGCTCGCCGAGATTATCTCCGTCGGAGCCTTGGCTGGCGAACTCTCCTTGCTCGCCGCGCTCGCCTCGCGGCACCTCTCGTCGGCCCACGAGGACTTGGGCCGATAGGGGGAATCGCAACCCCTTAGCCTCGCCGCCGACTTTTCTCGCGCATGAGTACGATTCGGGTGGTCTGGGGAACTGGGAGCGCCCCCACCGAGATGGCCGCCTACGACGCCGCGCTGGCGGACGCGAACGTCCACAACTACAACCTCGTAGCAGTCTCTTCGGTGATTCCCGGCGACGCAGACGTGGAAGCAGTCGGCACCGCGCCGAACCTCGGGCCTGCTGGTGACCGACTGACCGTCGTGGAAGCTCGTGCGACCCGTGCGGGACCGGGCCGGGTCTCGGCCGGATTGGGGTGGACAACCAGCGAAGAAGGTCCGGGCCTGTTCTACGAGGCCGCTGGCGAGACCGACCCCGAGGACGTGGAGAATCGGGTGAACGCGGGACTGGAAGCGGGCCGCGAACTCCGAGACTGGAACTTTGTCGATGAAGCGACCAAGACGGTGACGACGGAAGCGGAGTCGGGAACCTACTCGACGGCAGTCGTGCTGGCGGTGTACGGCGACAGCGAGCCGATTTGCTGAATCTTCGTACTCGTTTGCACGAACGAAGTGAGTGCAGGCTCGGAAGATGCGCGACCGCGCGTCTTCCGTACTGAAGCCCGCCGTCCGCTGGGGAGGCGTGTGGCCCTCGCGGGGCCGTGGCGGGGCTGTGGCGGTGCGGTCTTCTAGGCTTCGGCAGTAGTTAGCCTCTCTCGAGTTCCACGTTATCCTGAACGGAACGCACGATGAGTAGTTCAGATGCGATGTTGTGCGGTCTCATTTGTGGAGTGCTACTCTGCTGCTTTGTAGCGTTAGCGTCCGTCTTCGCACCGGTTTCGAAACTCAAACCTCGACTACCATCTTCCCAGTACACCCTGATAGCGAAAGAGGAACGAAGTACCGGAGACGGGAGCTTTTATTACCTCCAAGCCCTACCATCAAGCGACAGACAGATGAACGGAAACACTCCCTACGCGGGGACCCCCGGCGTGACCCAAGCAGGCCACCGCTCGAACGCAGACGTGCCCGACCTCTCGGTCGAGCAGAAACGGGCACTGCGCGACAGCGTGGCGAGTATCGCCGCTCTGACCCGCGAGTTTCTCCCCAGCGAGTACGTCGTCGGCTCACAGGTCTCGGAAGGCTCGAACGGCCCGCAGGCCCAAATCTCGGTCCAACCGCCCATCGGTCATCCGGTGAGTGCCGGACTCCAGCCGAGCATCGAAGACTTCGACGACGAGGAGTTGCTCTCACACGAAGAGGACGAAGTGGCCCGCGGACTCGCCGCCAGCGCGGCACTCCAAGTCAAGCAGGTGATGGGCGACGACATCACACCGACGGCTCGGTAGGACCTCTCCCACCGGTCGGCGGTTTTCTGAAGAGTAGATGCCAAAGGAGCAGTGCCGACAGTAGCGCGCCTGCGTTCGTGCTCAGCTGTGGCGATATCGACGACAGTTCGCCGACGAGTACTCCGAAGAGGAGTGGCACCGGCAGGCACGCCAGCAGTATATCGTAGTAGGTCGGGAAGCCGGCGTTACCACTCTGTAGTACATTGTCTTCGAGCATGATACCACCTTCCTATCGGCTACTACGGGTTAGTTCCACTAAAAAATATTGTCTGGTGGTACTCGGGGAGACGAGTGAACCAGAAGCGTTCGTGCGCCTTTCGACGTTCGAAAAACTGCGTTTTTCTCACTTCCCCCAGAAGGGGTCGCGCTTCCGCTGTTTGTCGAGATACATCTGCAACGTCTCGACTTCGTCCATCGGGATGTCCTCTGTCAGTTCCTGCTCCAGAATCTTGGCGTGCTTCTCGGGCAGTTCTATCCAGAGTTCGTCGCCTTCCTCGATTTGACGGCCGACCGTCGGGCCGTCGATGGCGACGCTGACGCGGTTGCCGCTACGGGCCTCGTCTACGTCTTCGCCCTGTTCTTGGATACCTTTGAGTTGGCCGACGCGCGTCGGCGAGTTGCCTTCGAATTTGACCACGTGGCTGTTCTTCCGAATCGTCCCCGACAGAATCTCGACGCCGACCACGGCGGGGTCGTTCTGACGGAAGGTGTGGTCGGGGAGAATGTTGAACCGCGCCGGGCGGGTGATGTTGTCGAGGACCGTCTCCTGCTGGGCGCGTTCGCGCTCCTCGACGTACTCCTCGTATTCCTCGATAAGTCGGTAGATGACGTCGCTCTCGAAGAGTTTCACGTCGCTCTCCTCGGCGTCTCGCTCGGCGTCGGTCAACACGTCCACGTTGAACGCGAGGATGGTCTTGTGCTTGTCCTCCTCAGCAGTGGAGGCCACACTGATGTCGCGCGGAGCCACGTCGCCGACTTCCGCGCGCATGATGGGAATCTCGGCCTCTTCGAGCGCGTTGGCGATGGCCTCCAGACTACCGAGCGTGTCGGCTTTCACGACGACGCCCTGCTCTTGGCTCTCGACCTCGATTTCGGAGAGTTCGGCTTGGACTTCCGTAATTACGTCGTCGATGTCGCGGTCCCGAACGACGCGGACTGGAGCGCCAGCCATCGCGTCCTTCAGTTCGGGCGCGGCGATTTTCACACCTGCCGCGGCCGAGATTTCGTCCACCTTCTCGAAGCGGTCCTCGGTGCGAATCTCGGCGAGCGGCCGCGGTTTTAGAAGCGCGCGAACGTCCGTGACGATGGGTTCGTTCTTCCCACCGACGACGATGGTCTCGTCTTCGCGGACGGTGCCGTCGTACAGCACCACGTCGAGGGTCGTCCCGAAGCCCTTCTCTTCCTTGACTTCGAGGACGGTGCCTGCACCCGGTCCCGTCACGTCGATTTCCATGTCCTCCTTCATGTACCGCTGGGCGAGACCCATGAGGACGGTCAGCACGTCCGGGACGCCCTCGCCAGTTTTCGCGCTGACGGGGACGACGCCGATGTTGCCGCGGAAGTCCTGCACGCGCCAGTAGAGGTCGGCGGAGAACCCTTCGTCGCTGAGTTCGCCGATAATCTCGTACAGCGACTCGTCCAACTTCTGGCGCGCGCGGTCGCTCTGGGCGTCGTACGTCTGCTTGATGGGGGCGTCTTCGTTGGGCTTCCACCCCGGCGTGGTGTCTACCTTGTTCGCGGCGACGACGAACGGCGTCTGGGACTTCTTGAGGATGTTCAGCGCCTCCAGCGTCTGGGGCTGGAAGCCGTCGTTCACGTCCACGACGAGGATGGCGATGTCGGCGAGCGCGCCACCGCGCGAGCGGAGCGTCGTGAACGAGTGGTGACCGGGCGTGTCGATGAACAACAGGCCCGGCAGGTCGAAGTCCGTCGGGTCCACGAGGCTCCCGGCGACTTTCGAAACGACGTCCAGCGGGATAGCCGTCGCCCCGATGTGCTGGGTAATCGCGCCCGCCTCGCCCTCGATGACGGTCGAACCGCGTATTTTATCTAGCAAACTGGTCTTCCCGTGGTCGACGTGGCCGAGTACGGCGACTATCGGGGTTCGGAGGTCTTGGTCGTTGTCGGCGTCTCTGTCAGACATACGTACCACCCAAGCAGAAGGTTTCTTACTGTAGTGGTACTGCGCGCACCATATAACTCCATCGTCACGGGCGGCCAAGAGGGTGGAGTTCGACGGTACCCCGACCCGTGTTGAGTCCCCCACCGCTCGAAACACGACGATTTTTCCGACCCGTCACTCCTCGTACTCCCAATGGCACCCGACTACTACTCGCAGGCCCGGCGGCTTCGGGAGTCGAACGTCGTACTGCTGGTCTTCGTCGGCGCAGTGGTGACACTGATACCGACGGCCACGTCGTTCTCCAACGGTCCCCCCATAGCAGTCAGTGAGACCGTCGTAACCGTTTCGTGGTGGCTCAGTGTCGCGCTACTCTCGGCGTACGGAACGGTCCACGTGATCGCCGCTATCGCAGACACGAACCGATTCATCGACGACCTCGGAACCGAGTATGGCGGTCAAGCACTCGTGTTCTGTCACGCATTGGGCCAGCGACTGTGTTCATTGCTTGGAGCCGCGTTAGCGCTGGTCTTCCTCGCAATAACTGGTGCAGGAACCGAAGCGCCACTCGTCTTGCTTGTCGCACTCGGACTGTTCGCGGCGTCGCTGATAGGGCTTTCCGTCGGGATACCGATGAATCGGCGTATCTTCGAGCGATTAGCGGCGTATCGAGACTGAACGTTCGTCTGCCGCTGTTCGATGGCGAATGTTCAGGCCGCCGACGCGACGATGTCGAGTAGTTCGCTCGCAATCGCGGGACGAAGGACGAACAGCAGACCGACCACGACGAGTGGGACGCCGAAAATCGGGGCCGAGGTACTCAGCAGTACTCCCCCCGCAGCGATGACGACACCGACGAGGCGCGTGAACAGTTGGAGCGCGTCGAGAATACGTTCACTCGGCATACACTCGATTTCTCAGACGGTTCTAATAAATATAGACGAGAGCGAGCAGAACTCCGACGGTTCACCGAGACGACGCGCCCTCCCCGTACACTTTATGTAGGAGCAATCAGTAACGCAATCGTATGGCGGAAATCCTCGCCGAAAACCTCTCGGGGAAGGCGGTAATGGGGTCTGACGGAACAGAACTCGGGATGTTGTACAACATCACGATGGACCTCAAAACCGGCGAACTCGCAGACCTCATCATCGAACCGGACGAACAACTGGAGAACGAATCCGTCGAACTCAGCGCCGACGAAGAGGGCCGCTTCCAGGTCCCCGTCAATCGCGTGCAGGCGGTTAAAGATTACATCGTCGTTCAGCGGTAAATGTACGTCTTAGATTCCTCTGCGTTCATCAACGAGTATCACACGCAAGCAGACACGGCGACCATCCCACTGGTCCGCGAGGAGTTGGAAGACGAGAGCGCCTATCGCTTCGACGCGATGGAAGGCTCTGGGATGCACATCCACATCCCTCGCGACGACGCCGTCGAGAAGGTTCGCCGCGCCGCCGGGGAGACCGGCGACTTGGACGAACTGTCGGACACCGACATCCGACTCGTCGCCGCCGCGTTCGAACTCGACGGGACGCTCGTCACCGACGACTACGCGATGCAGAACGTCTCCGAACACTTAGACGTGAGTGTCGAAGTCATCGCCCAAGATGGCATCAGCGAACAGCGCAACTGGCGATTCCAGTGTCAGGGGTGTGGCCGGGAGTTCGACGAGAACAAAGACCGCTGTCCCATCTGCGGCAGCGAACTCACCCGAAAGAATCCCTCGAACGCGTAAGTCTTCGGACGCACACGTCTTCGAACCCGTCGGCGTCTGAGCGCGCTCGCGCGGACTCAGTTTCGCTCGATTTCTTCGAGCCCGACCGTGATGAGTTGCTGGAGTACCTCTTGGGTCGTGAGGTCGTACTCGCGTGCCAGCGCGTCGATGCGGCGGGCGAGAGTTCGGTCGCAAGTGATCGCATATCGACGCTGCATGAAATTTTCAATTGAGGTTCGGGAGGATAAAGCTTTGTCAGACGTTCGTCCGTCGAACGGCAGACGCTCACGGAGCGAGAGTAAAGAATCGTCAGACGTATCGAGTGCGTGAGAGTCTGTCGGAGGAAAACCGAGTTGCAGTTGTTGAGAACTCGAAGCACGGTCCGGAGTTCAACCTGCGACTATGGGAGAATCGCGGCGGTCGTGGTCCCCGTAATCTGGACGTACATCGCGGCGAACAGAATCGCGTCGAACGCGCCGTGGATGAGCGCCGAGACCGTGGTGTTCTCCGTCTTCAAGTAGACGGTCCCGAGAACCATCGAAAGTAGGAAGATGACAGAGAGCGTGCTGAGAAGCGCCGAAACCGACGACGCACCTGCGGCGTAGGCGGGGATGTGGGCCAGTGCGAAGACGACGCTGGCGACGACCACCGCGCCCCACTTCGAGAACGTGTCGTACAGCGACTTCTGAATGATGTTGCGGTAGAGCAGTTCCTCTCCGGGGCCGATGATGAGGAACGCCGCGGGAATCAGCCAGAGCAGAATCGTCGGGTCGCCATCGCGCGCACTCTGTTCGATGCTGTGACTCGCCGTTCCGACGCCGATTTGGGAGAGGACGAACGAGACGGCGATGTTGAGCGCGAACAGCGCGAAGATGCCCGCCACGGTCCAGCCGAAACCCTTCAGGTTCGGGATGCGGAAGTCGAGATACGAGAGCGACTTGTCCGTCGCGACGAAGTAGACGACTGCAATCGTTCCCGTGCCGAGTCCGAGCGCGATGGCGCTGACCGCGAGCATGAGCATCTGTGGGAGTCCACCCGGGACGAGCATGTTACCGACGACGACTACGATGTTCGCCCAGACGGCGATGGCGAACAGTCCCGAGAAGCCGAGTAAGAGACTCTTTCCGGTCGCCACTGCGCCAGCCTTCAAGTTCTCCGGGAAGCCGCGTCCGTCGCCGTATGCGGCGATGACGCCACCGACGCCGCCGAGGACTGCGAACGAGAGCCCCCACGGCGAGGGCGACGGCGGGCCGACAGCGACGACACCCGAGAGGACGAGGACGACGTAGCCGACGACGGCGAAGCTTGCAGTTCCGGCCAGTAACGCGCCGGGTTCGCGGTCGAGCAAGCCGTTTTTCCGGAGCGAGAACGCACCGAAGGCAGCCACTCCGAGGACGGCGAGGACCACGTTCTCGACGGGGCCGACACCGACGGTTCCCCACGGGAGCGCGGCCCCCGCGAGTGCGATTGCGGCCAGCACGACGCCGACGCTGGCGGTCGAGCGGTCTTTCATATCTCGAAAGAAGGAGGCGCAGTCTATAGTCTCTGTGCTTATCGGCGACGGAGAGAGTTCGCTCTACTCGATAGTCAACGTCGTCTTTTCCGCGACGGCGTCGGCTTCCTCGAAGTCGCCACCGCCGAGCAAGCCGCGGGCCGCGCGCTTGCCCCACTCGACTGCGGGTTGCGTGAACGTCGATATCGACGCGAGTTCGCCGTAGACGACGCAGGCGGCCTCCATGCCGTAGAGGAGTTCGCCGATGTTGCGCTCGTCCACGCGGTCGAGTTCGATTCGGACGTTCGGCTGTTCGGCCGCCGCGAGACTAGCTTCCGTCGCTTCGAATTCGGCGTCCAGGAGTTCGCCGAGCGAACTGCCGCCCAGATAGGAGAGGCCCTCCAAGTCGGTCTCGGGGATTTGGCGGTCCTCGTAGTTCTGCGGGCGAACGAGCGTGACCATCTTGTCGTGCGGGCCAGCGCGGTACAGTTGCAGTTGGGAGTGCTGGTCGGTCGCACCGAGCGCACGGGCGGGCGTCTGGCCGCGCCCCGCCTTCCCGAGACTCTCGGCCCACAGTTGGGCGAACCACTCGGCGAACGTTTCCAGCGATTCGGCGTAGGGCATCATCGCGTTGACTGCCGCACCGCGCTCTTCGAGGGCGTAGCTGACCGCGCCGTAGGCGTAGGCTGGCGAGTCGTACAGCGAGCCAGCGAGTCGGTCTGCTTCGTCGCTCGCACCTGCGAGCAGTGCGTCTAAGTCGTGGCCCTGAATCGCGGCGCAGGCGAGACCGACCGTCGAGAGCGCGGAGAACCGGCCGGGAACGCCGTCGGGCACGTCGAGCGCAGGCAGGTCGTGCTTGTCGGCGAGATTTCGGAGATTGCCTTCTTGACCGGTCGTGACGAACGTCTGGTCGGTCCAATCGACTCCTGCGGTGTCCATCGCGTCCCGGACGACGAGGAAGTTTGCCAACGTCTCCGCGGTGGTCCCCGAGCGCGAGACGACGTTGACCGCAGTCGAACCGAGGTCGATGGAGGAGAGTAGTTGGGTGACGTGTTCGGGGTCCACGTTGTCGAGAAAGTAAGCGTCTGTCTCGGAGGGGAGCGCGTGGGCGATAGTCGCCGCGCCGAGGGCGGAGCCACCGATGCCGACGGTGAGGACGTTCTGGGCGTCCGCGAACGGTTCGACTGCGGCACGGATGGCGTCGGGGTCCGCAGTCTCGGGGAGATTCAGCGCGGCGTAGCCGTGTTCGTCGTCCTCGCGACCCTGCTGGATTCGTTCGTGGGCGTCCCCGACCCGTTGGTCGAGTTGGTCGAGTTCGGCCCGCGAGACGCCGGGGTCGGCGACTTCGCTCAGTGCGTTGCCGAGGTCTACTCGCATTATCTAAGCTGGGGAGAGCGAGGGACTAAATGTTGTCTACTGCGGTCGTGGGATGGGTCGATGCTAGCTCGTTTCGTCACGGCGGCGTCAACCGGCAGGGCAAGGTGAAGCGGGGACGAGAAAACAGTCGAAAACGCAGTGGGGCTAGCTACTGCCGAAACCGAGGAGAGACCGCACCGCCCTGCACCGCGACGGCCACATCCCTCCCCAACCGATTCCCTCTGCTCCCTCCGGTCGCTCCGGTCATCCACCGGCAGACAAACCGCGTTTGCCGAGCCTTGGTTCGCTCCGCTCACCAAGACCTCGCGCGGATTTGCGCGACCACAAGCCTCGCGTCAGCGCGCGCCATGAACCGAAGGCCGTTTCCTGCACTTTCACGAGTGGTGTGGCGCGCGGGAGCGACGACAGGAGCGACTCGTGCGAGGGATGAGTATCGCAAGCCCGGAAAACGCGACTTGTCGCGTTTTCCGTCCTGAGAAACGCAATTGGTTGGGGAGGGTTTTGGCTGCGGCGTCCTTTGCACCGGGAGTAGCTAGCTTCGTCTCTACTATTCCGGAATCACTCACAGCCCTCACGTCAGTCACCTTTGTCCTTCTTTGAACAACCCCTCCAGACCCATCGTATCGCACCCCTTATCAGGGCAACCTGCCAACTCCCACGTAGCAATGTCGAACTCCGAGGAGTCCCGAAGCATCGTCGTCGGGTCGTTCCGTCGCGCGTTCGCCGACACCGACTCGCGACTCCTCAAGTCCTACGTCCTCGTCAGCGCGCTCGTCACCGGACTGCTCCTCCTCTTCCTCCTGCTCGCGTTGCCAGTGTGGATTTTCAGCACGCAGGGCGGGTCCGAACTCTCGACGTTCTCCAGAGCCTTCCTGCTCGTCTTCGCGGTCGTACTGTTAGTCCCACTACTCACGCCCATCCTCTCGTCGGCGCGGCGACACCAGCGCGGTGCGGGGAGCGCGAGCGCGGACGTTCGACTCGCCCTCTCTGGGTACCTGTTCATCGCGTCGCTGTACCTCGCGTTGGTCATCTCCGCGCCCGCCGACCAGCGCGGTGCGCCACCCGCGGCAATCGCGCCGGTCGTGGAGTACCTCTACTCGCTCCCGCCGCTGGCCGGATTAGTGCCGCCCATCGCTTCGGCCCTGCTCGTACTGGTCGTCCACAAGTTCGCGCGCTGAGGGTCCAAAACGGTCCCGCGCTGAAACGCGCAAACGCAACCCGGAAAAGCCCGGACTTCCTATCTCGCTCCATGAGCGACGACAGCGACACCGAGAAGACGAGTACCTTCCTCGTCACCCACGCCGAAGCCGAGTCGGCCGTGCTGAAAGACGTACACGACGGACAAGTCCACACGCTCTCTTCGAACCCCGGCGTCGAGGAGTACGACGCCGTCGAGGGCACCGTTGCACCCGACCCGCCGATGAACGTCACGTGGTCGGTCGTCGATGTCGAGGAACGCCGCGCGCTCTCGACGGAGCGCAGCGAGGAACCACCGACGACCCAAGAGATGGAGATGGCCGACGAACAGGAGGTCGGCGAACTCGCTCGCACCGAACGTGCCGGAACGGGCGAGATTCACGTGCTGTCGGTGCCTCCGGAAGACACCGAGGACGCCGTCTCGGACGTGCTGGACGACGAAGGCACCCTCTCGCGTGCGGCGCGGTTAGGTGTGTCGCGCGTGGAGGTTCGGAGCGAGGAGGGTGTCGTGAGCGTGCGGTACATGCCGTAGAAACTCCGGGAAAAGCCGGGCAGGGTGCTGCTGTACCCCGTTCCGCCACGTGCTATTTTATGATTCCCCGTTAAATTCCACGATAGGATGGTGTTCGGTGGTCCCGTCGGCCAATTGGGTGTCGTAGTCGTCACTGTCTGCGGTCTCTGGGTCGGAGCGCGCTTGCTCGTGGACGCGGTGGTCAAACTCGCGCGGCGCATCGGCTTCTCGGAACTCATAATCGGTCTGACAGTGGTCGCCATCGGCACGTCAACGCCGGAACTCGTCGTCACGACGGACGCCGCGCTCAAAGGACTGGGCGACATCGCGGTGGGCAACGTCCTCGGGTCGAACATATACAATCTAACGGTCGTCCTCGGTCTCGTGTCACTGCTCCGGGCCGTCCCGATTTCGGAGTCGCTCGTTCGTCGTGACGGCGTCGCGCTGCTGGCGAGTACGCTGGTCGGCGGGGCCGCTCTGGTCGATCTCAGGGTTTCGCGTCTCGAAGGCGTCCTGTTGGTCGCGCTGTTCGTTGCGTACACCGTCTATCTACTGCGAGTCGAGCGAGCAACTGCTACAGAACCGGTAGGTTTGACCCCGGCCTCGAACCCGACGGAGAGCAGCGATGAGAACGGGCGAGGGTCATTCGGTGGCCGGGACCTCCTCTTGCTGCTGGTCGGGTTAGCCGTGGTTCTCGTGAGTGGTGAGTACATGGTTCGGGCAGCGTCTGCGTTGGCGCGCGGCGTCGGTATCTCGGAGTGGGTCATCGGCGGGACGATCGTCGCGGCTGGCACGTCCACTCCGGAGGTCGCCGTCTCGGTCGTGGCGATACGGCGCGGGAGCCTCGGAATCTCGGTCGGGAACGTCTTTGGAAGCAACATCTTCAATCTCTTTGGCGCGATGGGAATCGCCGCCATCGTCCGACCGCTGTCGCTCGGGGGAGCCGTGATGGAGACCGTGGGTTGGTTGCTGGTAGTCTCGACGCTCGTGGTCGCCGCGCTGTGGACGGGCCGAACCCTCTCACAGGGCGAGGGAGCGCTGTTCGTCTGCTCCGAGTTCGGTCGGTGGGTACTGGGACTGCTCGGATTGGTCGGTTGAGTGGAGTTCGTGCAGACGCCGACCTCAAACTTCGTTCGGTCCCCCTTTGCTCTGTACTTGCCACCCGCCCGCGATGTCACAGGCTTCCCGAACCTCGAACTCGACTTCGGTGTCCGGCCCCAACGTATCCCCGCCTTCGATTCGCTCGACGCGGAGTGGCACGTCCAGCGTCGAGCCACAACAGCCGACGCCGACGAACTCTTCCCAGCCGTCGCCCTCCCTTACTTTCCCAGTTTTCGTCTTCCGCAGGTACGCCCTGAACGGACTGCCTTCGACCTGAAAGCGGCCCCAGTCGCTCAGGTCCTCGGGATACGAGACGACGACTCGCTCGGCCGGCGTCAGGTCCGTCTGTGCTGTCTCGGTTGCCATGGAAGGTGGTAGGCGCGCGCGAGGTTTAGGTCTTCTCGCGACGCGAATCGCCCCCGCTATCGACTGAACCCGACTCGTAACGTGTGACACACCCGCACACGCTCGATAAGAAGCCTTATTCGACGGCGACCCGCAACCTCTCAATCATGGTAGCGTTCGAAGTGCCGGAAGTGGACTACACCCAGTACACGAACCGGCAGTTGGCGGCCGTCCCCCTCGCAGTTCTGGCCGTCGCACTGCTGGTCATCGCTGGGTGGTTCGTCGCAACCGGCGCGCCGGTATCACTCGGCATCGAGTTTACTGGCGGGACCGAACTACGGGTCCAGACGGCCACGCCCCAAGACCAGATCTCCCAGCAGTTCGACTCGGAGGTCGTGTCCATCAGCCCCGTCCAGACCGAACCGAACACGTACATCGTGACGTTCCCGCCCGAGGCCGACAACCTCGCCACGCAAGCACAGAACGGGTTACAGCCAGTGAACGGTCAATCGAAGGCGGACATCGTCAAGTCCGTCCAAGAAACGTCCGCGAGCTTCGGCTCTAACACCCAACGACTCGCGCTTTACGGACTCGGACTGGCGTTCGCGGGCATGAGCGTCCTGGTCTTCCTGATGTTCCGCAGTTTCGTTCCCTCCATCGCCGTCGTCCTCTCGGCGTTCAGCGACATCGTCATCCCCGTCGCGCTGATGAACGTCCTCGGCATCGACCTCTCGCTGGGGACTGTCGCGGCGCTGTTGATGCTCATCGGTTACTCGGTGGACTCGGACATCCTGCTGAACAACCACATCCTGCGCCGGTCGGGTGACTTCTACGAGTCCACCTACCGCGCGATGCGAACTGGTGTGACGATGACCGTCACCTCGCTGTCGGCGATGGCAGTGATGGCGCTCGTCGCGTACATCTTCCAAATCGACCTGCTGGCGTCCATCGGCGTCGTCCTCGTCCTCGGACTGGCGACCGACCTGATGAACACCTACATGCTCAATCTCAGCCTGCTTCGCTGGTACAAGTTCGAAGGGGTGGCACGATGAATCTGCGCGAGAATTGGCGCGTCGTTCTCCTCGTCATCTTCTTGCTCGTTAGCACCGTCGCGCTGGTCGCGCCCGGAATGGGCGACAGCGGCGGAGACCGAGCAGTTGCAACGAACGACAGCGGCCCGACGAACCTCAAGTACGGCTTGGAACTGTCCGGTGGTACGCGAATCCGCGCGCCAATCAACGGCTTGACCGCCGAAGACGTGTCGATTCCGCAGGGCACCACGCCTGGTGCGGCCGAGAAGCAAATCGCTCGCAACCTCTCGAACGCCGACGCTTCGGACGTGACGGTTCGCCTGCCGACCGAGACGCGACAGAGCGTCGCGGTCGAGGTGTACAGCGACAACGTTACCAAAGAGCAGTTCGGTAGTGCGCTGAACTCTGCCGGGTACGACTACCAGCAGATTCGGCCGGGTGTGACTGCAGAGACCCGCGACACCATGGTTCGGATTCTCAACGACAAGATTTCGGAGGCTGGACTCTCCGGCGGTCGCGTCCAGCAGGTGAATACCCAGAACCAGCACTTCATCGTCATCGAGATGCCGAACACGAACCAGAGCGAGGTCGAGAGCCTCGTCACCGAGCGCGGGAAGGTCGAAATCGTCGCTGTCTTCCCCGCGGAGAACTCCTCCGGTAACGACACGGAGTACAAGCGCGTGCCGCTACTCCAGCAGGACGAACTCGCCAAGGTCGGGTCGGCACAGGAAGACGACCGACTCGGGCCACACGTGCCTATCGTCCTGAACGACAACTCCGCACAGAACTTCACGGACGCGATGAACAAGTGGGGCTTCACCCGCGAAGGCATCAGTAGCTGTCGTTGGCGGACGAATCCCGAGAATCCGGGATACTGTCTGCTGACCGTCGTGGACGGTGAACCCGTCTACGGGGCGGGAATGAGTTCGAACCTCGCACAGACGCTTCGACAGGAGAAGTTCACCCAGACGCCGAACTTCGTCATCCAGACCCAGAACATGTCCGAAGCAGGCGAACTCCAGATCCACCTGAATGCCGGTTCGCTCCCGGCCTCGCTGGACATGGAAGAGGGCACCTCCTACTACCTCGCACCGAGTCTCGCACAGGAGTTCAAGCTGACCTCGCTCATCACGGGACTGGCCGCGGTGCTGGCAGTCAGCGGCGTGGTCTTCCTGCGCTACGGGAAGCCGGAAGTCGCGCTCCCGATGATACTGACGGCGCTCTCTGAAGTCGTCATCCTCCTCGGGTTCGCCTCGGCGATACAACTGCCGCTGGACCTCAGCCACATCGCCGGGTTCATCGCAGTCATCGGGACTGGGGTGGACGACCTCATCATCATCGCCGACGAAGTGATGGCCGAAGGCAAAGTGAACTCGACGCGGGTGTTCAAGAGCCGCTTCCGCAAGGCGTTCTGGGTCATCGGCGCGGCCGCCGCGACGACCATCATCGCGATGAGTCCGCTCGCGGTGCTGAGTCTCGGTGACCTGCAAGGGTTCGCCATCATCACCATCCTCGGCGTCCTCATCGGGGTCCTCATCACCCGACCGGCGTACGGTGACATCCTTCGGGCGCTGCTGACGGACAAGTAGAGAACACACTTCCACCGTTTTTCTGGTCGAGTGCGCACACGAACGTGAACTTTCTTATAAGACTGTGAACTAGTCGAGTGTGTGCCCTCCGACACGTCCGACAACGAACTCGAACAAGTCGTTCGGCGCGCCGTGCGCGCCGAACTCGCAGTTATCGGCGAGCGTCTGTTCTGGACGCTTGTCGCCACAATCGGCGTCCTCGCCGGTTTAGGTCTCACCCTTGCGGGGTTCAACAGCGATAGTCAACTCTCCATTCCGCTCGCGGCGGCTGGTGTCTCGCTGGCGGGACTGGCAGTGTACCGACTCCTGTGGGCGTGGGACATGCCGTTGTTCGGGAAAAAGACGGTAACTCGCTGAGCTACTCGTTCTCAGAAATCGCCCAGTCCGGACTGCTCGTGAGCGGCCAGCACGTCCTCGCAGGTGGACCAACTCGCTCGCGCGCAGTCGGGGAGACACCCGTTCTCCGCGACGTAGTCGGCCAGAAAGTCGCGCGTGTTGGGGTCGCTCGGATAACCGCTCCCCACGTCGCCGTGTTTCTCGGCGAGCGTGGCGACGTGGTCGTCGCGTTCGACTTTGGCGACGATGCTGGCCGCACCGACGATTTTGTACGATTCGTCCGCGCCGTGTTCCGCGGTCAGGTCGATGTTTGCTTCGACACGCTCGGCGACGCGGCGACCAAAGCGTTCCTCGCTGGTATCGCCAGCGTCCACGACGCCCTCTGCGCCCTGCTCGGCAATTTCGGAGAGCGCGGTCGCTTGAGCCTCGACGGTCAGCGTGTTCATGTCGGTCTCGGGGGCGTCGATTCGCGAGACGGGGATTTCGGCGACGCCGACGCGGATTTCGTTATCGGCACGGAGCGTGGCGGCGATTTCCTCGCGACGCGCAGGTGCGACATTCTTCGAGTCGTCGATATCTGGTGGGAGGTCGGTGGTGTCTTCGACTGTGACCGCCGCGGCGAACATCGACCCCAAGACGGGTCCCTTGCCTGCTTCGTCTACCCCGAACACACTTCGAGCGTCAGCGAGTGGTTAGTTGGTTCTTGCGATGGAGGAACGGGGCTGTTGGATGGGTTCGGACGAGCGGTTGAAAAGATTCCGAGCAGAACGCAAGAGAACCAGAGAAGCCGAAGCTACGAGAGTAGTCCGTTAGAGAAGTCGAAGCGAGCTACTGCCGATACCTATGAGACCGCACCGCCACCGCACAGCACCGCAACAGCCACGTCCTCCCCAACCGACTGCGTTTCTCAGGTCCAGAAGACGCGCTGAAGCGCGTCTTCTGCGCTGTGATACTCGTCCCTCGCGCGACGTTTGGCGCGACCTCAAACCACGAGGCCGCGCCAGCGCGCGCCGGGTTGAACAGCCGATATCACGGACCCCCACTGAGTGGAACCGCGGAAACAGTCTACGCTTCTTCTTCGAGGAAATCCGGATGGTCGAACGGCTCGTCTTCGCCTTCCACGGCAATCACGTCGAGCGCGGTTACGACGGCTCCGACGTCGAGGATGCCCGCCAAACTCGGCTCTGTGCGCCCTTCGTCACTGCTGACGAGCTCCTTGATGTAGAGACCGCCTTCGCCGTGAATCTCCAGTTCGGCGTGGCGCGAATCAGTGAGTTCGCCGGACACGTCGTAGGCCTCTCGAATCCGGGTCTTGCTCGCGCGGCGGTGGTCCACGCGCTGGGGCGTGTCCTGCTCGACGGTCGCGCCGTCGAGTTCCTCGATGGCTTCTTGGAGTTCCTCCGCGGTCACGTCTGCGTCGAACTCCACGTCCATCCGATAGGTCTTACTTGCGTCGAGTTCCTTCACGCGCTCGACCATGTCGTGTTCGGCGACCGCGAGGTCGGTAACTTCGACGGAGTCGCCCGCGAATTCGTTGATTTCGGCTTGGAGTGCCTCGGGGTCCACGTCTCTGGTTCGGGGCTGCTTGATTTCGATGACGAAGGGGCGGCCGGTGCCGAGCATCAGCGCGTCCACGTCCTCGCGGCCCGCACCGTGGAACAGCGCCTCCTCACCGTCCATCGCTTCGAGGACGGGCGGCGTCGTCAGTTCCTCGACGCTCTCGTCGTAGAGGTAACCGGATCCACCGCAGTAGTCACAGTCCTCCTCGCCGCCGCCCTCGGCCAGTTGCTTGCCGGAGCCACCGCACTCCCGGCAGGGCCACTCGGTCTGTGGGATGTCGCGCTCCAGTTTCTTGTAGCGGCCGTAGAGAAACGCCGAGTTGATTTGGACATCGACCGCGTGCGAGGAGAGTTCCTCGTCGTCTCCGGCCTCGACGTTCAGCAGAGCCAGCACGTCTGGGCGCTCGAAATCGACTTCCGTGCCGGTGAGGACACCCACGCGCTTGCCGACTTCGCGGTTGAATTCGGATTTGAACAGTTCGCCCGCATCTTCTGGGAGGTCTGCGGACTCGCGGAGCAACACCTCGTTCTCCTCGACCAGCGGCGGGGCGCGTGTGCCGACTTGGTACGTCTCGAAGTTCCATCCTTCGAGCGCCTCCGCCACGGTCTCGGCCCACTCGTCGAAGCGGTCGCTCTCGCCTTCGCAGACCCAGCATTCCGCTTCAGGTTCTTCGAACGGTTCGTCGTCTTCGAGCACGACCGAAACCCGGAGGGCGTGGCCGCGCTCGTCGTTGGTCAACCCGAAGCTCCGGTCGGCGAAACAGCGACCGAGGCAGGCGTCACAGACGGGGCCGTTGTCGATGACTCGGCGCGCGTCTTCGAGGATGGTCATGTGTGGAGGGTGGTGGCCGGGGCCTAAACGGGTTTCTCATTCGCGTGAGTGGTGAGAAGGTTTATTGTCGAGCTATCGAAAATCAGTCGCTCCAATGAGACGAAAAGCGGTCCTTTCGAAGGTCGGTGCAGTTCTCGCGGGGGCTGGTGTGACAGCGGCGAGAGCCACGGAACGGTACACGAGGCGATACGAACCGCTCGACTGCAACCAGTAGACATCGGAACGGTGTACATTCCGTTCATGGATGACAAACGTACAACGACTGGGTAGAAGATCACCAGATAGAACCGGGGAACTTCGCTGGCGAGAGCTACGGTACTGCGTACCTAGACGTCATCGAGCAGTTCCTCCGTCGAAAGCAGGCCGAACGACTGTTCGACTGCCCACCTGACGGGACAGACTGCGCAACGGTGTCCGTCCACCCCGAACAGTGAGGGCCACCCGTAGTCGGAGTCGGAGATAATCGGAGACTCACTCGCGTGGGAGAGTTGTGCTCGGAGCGGCCGCAATTGTATCTGTATGCAGACTATCGAAAGTATAGGAGAGCGGTCGAGATGTGAAAGTGAGGGTCGCAGGGCGTTCGTCCTGTCGTCGGTTGTTATCGCTGACCTGCCGTTACTGGTCTCCACTCCCCCAACCGTAGGCCTGCCAGCCGCCGTCTGCGTGCAGGACTTCGCCCGTGACGAAGTTGTTCCGTCCGACCAGGAAGAGCGAGCATTCGGCCATCTCTTCTACGGTACCGAACCGAGCGAGCGGCGTTCGGTCCCGGATGTCGTCGTCGGTGTATCCGCCGGAACTCTGGGTCTGGTCCGTGATTTCGGTCCAGATGAACCCCGGTACGAGTGCGTTGACATAGACATCGTGTTCGGCCCACTCGACCGCGAGCGTCTGCGTGAGGTTGTTCACGCCCGCCTTCGACGCGCAGTAGGGCGACCGTAGCTGTAGCCCGCGACTCCCCAACAGCGAGGAGATATTGAGAATCGCGCCCGCTCCGTCCTGTTCTATCATCTGGCGACCGGCCGCCTGACAACCGATGAACGTCCCCACGAGGTCTACGTCCACGACGTTTCGCCACGCTTCGACGTCGAACTCTTCGGCAGGGTCGAGCGTCGTAACCCCCGCGTTGTTCACCATCACGTCGAGGCGGCCGAACTCTTCGACTGTCGTCTGAACCAGCGCCTCCAGCTCGTCTTCGTCGGTCACGTCGGCTTCGACGCCGATGGCTGTGCCGCCCTCGGCGTCGATTGCCGACGCGACTTCGTCTGCGCGCTCCTGTGACCGCGAGTTGACGACAACGTTCGCGCCTTCCTCGGCGAACCGCTCGGCGATGCCCTTCCCGATGCCTTGGCTTGACCCCGTGATAATCGCGGTCTCTCCACTGAGTCACCCGCTCATACTGTCTACCACCGGATAAACTCCCTTCATCTTGTCGGTGGCTGATGCCTGACACCCCGCTCGGACGCCGGAGAAGGTGGGTATGCCCAAAGAACGTACAGTTCCTTCGGTCGGGCGGCGGGAGCAACGCTCCCGCCCAATCCCGGAAATCTTCGATTTTCGAACGACAGCGAGTCGTACGTCCACGCCTCTTCTGCGCCTCAGAATCTGATGACGGCGGTCGAGAGACCGAGTTTCTTGGCAATCGTCCACCGCCGGTCGGGGTGCGGAGGAATCATCTTCGTCGTGTCCATGACGATACGTTCGGAAACCCCATCAAATAGCTTGGGCGCCACTCGCTCCGAGGGCTTCAGGAGTCTCGCTTGCCCTGCTGTTCGAGGAGGTCCACGAACATGTTGGCGAACTCGACGGTGCGCCGAGGCAGGCCGAATCTAGCGGTTCCCATGCCGTACTCACGCAGTTCCGAGACGAACTCCTCCGTGTGTGGGAGCGTCGTCACGGTCTCACGAACGTCGATGTCGAGTGTCCCGTCGTCGGTGTCCAGCCACGGGTTCATCCGCTGTTTCTCGTCGTACTCGATGCTGTAGGAGTCGCCGCCGACGGCATCCACGATGTCGTCGATTGCCCCGGCCTCGACGCGGTCGTCTCCAGCGACCAGAAAGAGCCTCCCGTCCACGCACTCCGGTTCGTACCGCGTCATCGATACGGTCTTTAGCCGCTCGCTCAATAATTCTGTCGTTGCAGGAGACTCGAACGCGAACGAAGAGAGGAAGCTTCAGTTCTCGACGTTTGTGACGATTACCTCGCGTCTCCGTCCAGGGGTCGCTGTCCCAGTACTCGTTGTTTCGGGACTTGACGGAAACACGCCGCCGTCCCGTCAACGTCGTCGATGTCCCGAAGTTCCGGTTTCTGCTCCCGACACACCTCACGGGCGACGGGACAGTGCGTGTGCAACCGACAGTCAGACGGCGGGCCGAGTTCGTCCGTCGATGCGGCAGGGTCGTACAACGGTGGACCTCCCGCTCGAAATAGACGACAGTCCGCTCGAAGCGATGGTCGAATCCGGCACGCTCTCTTCGAGGCCGAGCGACAGTCAGTAGTGGCGATGTTCCCGCGATAGGAACAATCGCTTGTCACTCGCGTACTACTTCGATAGTCCTGAATGTTCGCGATTCGAGAGTCCGTTTCGAGACTGTCCGAGGATTTATCGTTTGCGAGTAAATATGTCTGAGCGATGCACGAGGACGAAGACGCGCCGACGTACGAGCGCGCTGACGTCGCTACCACCGAGCGCGTCGAAGACCTGCTCGACAGGATGACCGACGCGGAGAAAGCCGGACAACTGGTGGGAACGTGGTTGGGCCACCTCGGTCCCGAACCGAAGGAGTTCGACGAGGTGGAAGCCGCCATCCGCGACCAGCACCTCGGCGTCGCCGCCCCGTTCGGGTGGGCCGGGTCGCCCGCCAAGCAGGTCGGCGAAGTCGTCGAAGCGGCCAACGACTTGCAACGCGTCGCGACGGAGGAGACCCGACTCGGGATTCCGCTGTTGTTGAACGTGGACGCCGTCCACGGGCACGCCTACGTCGCCGGTTCGACCGTCTTCCCCAACGGTCTCGGCACCGCAGCGACGTGGGACACCGACGCCGCCGAATCCGCCGCGAGCGTCACCGCCACCGAGGTGCGCCGGACCGGTGCGCACCAGAACTACTCGCCCACCTGCGACGTGGGTCGCGACCCTCGCTGGGGACGCATCTTCGAGACGTTCGGCGAGAGTCCCCGACTCTGCGCTGAGATGGCCGCGGCGAAGGTTCGAGGGTACCAGGGCCAGGGGGTCGGCGAGGAGGGCGGAGTCGGTAGCGAAGACGGAATCGGCGACGAGTCGGTCGTCGCCACCGCGAAGCACTTCCCGGCGTACAGCGACCCCGAGCGCGGCGAAGACGCCTCTCCGGTGGACGTCTCGGAGTACGAGCTTCGCAACGTCTTCGTGCCGCCGTTCGAGCAAGCTCTCGAAGCGGGCGTCGAGTCCGTGATGGCCTCCTACAGTTCTATCAACGGGGAGCCAGTCCACGGTTCGGCCTACTTTCTCACCGACCTGCTGCGCGAAGACCTTGGCTTCGACGGTCACGTCGTCTCCGACTGGGCGGGCGTCCGTCACCTGAGCGAAGACCACGGGACGGCCATCGACAACCGCGATGGCGTCCGACAGTCCCGAGAAGCAGGTCTCGATATCGAGTCGGTGGGCGACGGGGAACACGCACAGTACCTGGCCGAACTGCTCGCCGACGGCGACCTCGATTCGGAGGTAGTCGAAGCGAGCGTTCGCCGCGTCCTGCATCTCAAGTTCGAGTTGGGCCTGTTCGAAGACCCGTACGTCGAGGAGGACGAAGCCCGCGAGACGTTGGCTTGCGCCGACCACCGGGAGGCCGCAAAGGAGTGCGCACGCGACAGCATGACGCTCCTGAAGAACGACGGTGTCCTCCCCCTGTCTGGCGACGAAGATGTGTTCGTCGGCGGCCCGAACGCAGACGACCTCGTCCACCAACTCGGTGGGTGGAGCGTCACTGAACCGACGAACGTTCCCGGCGATACGGTTCGAGAGGCTATCGAAGGTCACACCGATGGAACGGTCTCCTACGAGCAGGGGACGACGCTCAACGAGGAACTGGACGTGGACGCCGCGGTAGAGAAAACGGCCGAAGCCGACGTGGCGGTCCTCGCGCTCGGCGAGGGCTGGTACCTCCACGAGTTCGGCCCGTCGATGCAGGCGGGCGTCGAGACGGGCGAGTGGCCGACCCGCTCGGAACTCCGTCTCTCCGAGGCCCAGCGCGAACTCGTCCGGGAAGTCCACGCGACCGGAACGCCGGTCGTCGGCGTCCTCGTTACTGGTCGTCCACTCGTCGTCGATTGGATGGACCAGAACATCCCCGCGATACTCATGGCCTACTACCCCGGCACCGAGGGCGGGAGCGCCGTCGCCGAGACGCTGTTCGGAGAGAACGACCCGAGCGGCCGACTGCCGGTGTCGGTTCCGAAATCCGTCGGCGACCTGCCCCAGCACTTCGACCACCTCGTCCATCCACGTCCCATCGGCGACGACGAACATCCCGGCTCCTACGACCCGCTCTACGAGTTCGGCCACGGCCTGAGCTACACCGACTTCGAGTACGACGACCTCGCCGTTTCGGTGGGCGAGGCATCGGTGATGGAGGACGACGCGGAAGTCGAGCTTTCGGTAGAAGTGACGAACGCAGGTGACCGCTCCGGGACCGAGACGGTGCAGGCGTTCGCCCGGCAGGAGACGAGTTCGCGGGTGCAACCGGCCCGGAAACTCGTCGGCTTCGAGCGAGTCGAGTTGTCCCCCGGCGAGTCCGAGGCGGTGTCGCTGACGATACCCGCCGAGAACTTCGGTTTCTACAAGCCCCGCACCGGCCACGTCGTCGAGTCGGGCACGTACAGCCTCTGGGTCGGCGACCTCGAAGCGTCGTTCGAACTGCCGTCGGCCGAATAGCCCGGGACTGAAACCGCAGAAATAGGGGACATGGTCGAGGTCGTCGGTTTCGGCGTCACGCCGCCTGCCGCGAGGGTCTCGCCCTGGTTCTCGACTTCGACGGTATCGCCGGTCTCCGATTCGACCCCCTCTCCGTTCACGTAGTTCTGCTTCGCAATCGACTACCAATTCTCCCATGCCAGTGGGACGGTTGGGCGAATGTTTGTCACGAGTTTCGAATCGTCCACTACACTTTTGCCGGTCGGCGCGGACCACGGGAGCATGACAGTGGACGAGTACCTACGCGGCGTCAGGCGGCGTGACTGGGAGGAATTGGAGTCTGGAACGCTCCGCATCGCGATGGTCGGTCTCGGCTGGTGGACGCGTGAACAGGCCATCCCCGCAGTCCGCGAATCGAAGTTCTGCGAAACGACGGTCGCCGTCAGCAGCAGTCACGAGAAAGCCGAGTCGGTCGCCGAAGAAACTGAGACGGTCACCGCGGGGGTCACGTACGACGACTTCGTCGAGGGCACGGCGACCGACGAGTACGATGCGGTCTACGTCTGTACGCCGAACGCCTACCACCTCCCGTACGTGGAGGCGGCCGCCGACCACGGGAAGGCGGTCCTCTGCGAGAAGCCAGTGGAGGCGACAGTAGAACGGGCGGAAAAACTGGTCGAATCCGCAGAGGAAGGCGACGTGCCGCTGATGGTCGCCTACCGGATGCAGACCGACCCGCAGGTTCGTCGGATGCGGGAACTCGTCCGCGAGGGCGCGATTGGTGACCCGGTCGCCGTCCACGGACACATGGGCCAGCAGATGCTCGACGTAGTTTCGGGCGACCCCGACCAGTGGCGACTCGACCCGGAACTCGCGGGCTACGGTGCGACGGTGATGGACCTCGGCATCTACCCGCTGAACACTGCTCGGTTCGTCCTCGACGCCGACCCGACGAGCGTGACCGCACAGATGCACTCCGAGAACGAGGCGTTCCGCAAGGTGCCCGACCAGCACGCGACCTTCACGATTCAGTTCGACAACGGAGCGTACGCCGCCTGCACAGCCAGCCAGCACTCCCACCTGTCTGGCCACCTCCGGATCGTCGGGACCGAGGGCGAACTCGTGCTCGAACCGGCCTTCCTCGGCCAGACACCACAGACGCTCTCACTCCGCCAACCGAACGGGCAGGAACTCGAAATAGACGACGGTCGTCGGGACCTGATGGGCGACGAGATGACCGAAGAGTTCGACTACTTCGCAGACCGCGTCCTCCGAGAGGTCCCGCCGTCTCCGAACGGCGACCACGCGCTCGTAGACATGCAGGCACTGGCGGCCATCTACGAGGCCGCCGACCGCGGCGAGCGAGTCAGCATCGAGTAACGCCGTTCGGCCGACTAGTCTGGCAATTCGCTCGACCAGGCCAACCTAACGACGGCCAACGATACCGGCGACTATCCTGACCCGCCTCTCGACGCCACCGACTAGACAGTACCAATAACCGTGAGACGAAATCCATCGCGTATGCAAACCGTCTTCCACGTCTCGACGCCCGAGGACGTTCGCGTCGTCGTCGCCAAAGTCGAGAACTTGCTCGCAGACGAGACAGTCGAGATGGAGCGCGTGGCGGTGGTGTTGGACCGCGGGGACGCCATCGCAGAATTACATGAAGAGGCGGAGCATGCCGAAGCGTTGGCCGACCTGCTCACCGGTGGGACAGAATTCAAAGCGTGTAGCAACGCCGCCCGACACCCCGCCGTCTCGACGGACGAACTGCTCTCCGGCGTCGAACTCGTCTCCTCGGGTGTCGGCGAACTCACCCGCCTCCAGCAGGATGGATTCGCCTACATCCGACTGTAGCGACCCAGGAAGATATGACGCCGGGCGACGATGGTGGCGTATGTCCTATCGTGCGAACTACGCGCTCGTCAACGTGTCGTCGCATCTCGGTCAAAAGAAAGACGCCATCGACGTGCCGTGGGCAGATTTCGTCGGTGATTCGACGCCCGAGTTCGAGTTCGAGGTGCCGACCAGCGACGCGGTCGATGCCTACGTCGGCCTGCAAGCGTTCGGCGTGGACGAGTTCGGTCACGAGTTGGTGGTGAACGACGAGGCGCTGGGCGGGTTCGACGTGCCGCCCGGAACCGGGTGGCAGTACTGGGAAGACGCGATTACCGACAGCGCGCTCGTCGCGGGCACGAACACGCTCAAGTTCGCGCGCGACACCGACACGCCGGACAGTTTCGCGGTGAACAACGTCACCGTCCACTGGCGCGAACCAATCACGGAGGGCGAAGAATGAGCCGAGACGACACCGTGGCGTTGGCCGAGCGCACGTGGCCAGAAATCGAGGACGAACTCGACTCGGGGACCCGAACCGCAGTCGTCGCCGTCGGGTCCGTCGAACAACACGGCCCTCATCTCCCGCTCATCATGGACACGCTCGCTGGCGACGCCCTCGCCGAGCGCATCGCCGAGAAACTGGGCGACGCGCTGGCCGCGCCGACGATTCGGCCCGGTTGTTCGGGCCACCACATGGAGTTCCCGGGGACGATTACGATTCCGGCAGAGACGCTGATGGACCTGATTCGGGGCTACTGTCGCTCGCTGGACGACCACGGCTTCGAACACGTCGCGTTGGTGCCGACCCACGGCGGAAACTTCGCACCCGTCAACACTGTCGCGCCGGAAATTGCCCGCGAAATCGACGCCAACGTGGTCGCCGTCGCGGACCTCCACGAACTGATGGACCTCCAGAACGCGGGACTCAGGGAAGGCGGCGTCGAGTATCAAGAGCCAGCCATCCACGCCGGGGCCGCCGAAACTGCGGTCGTGCTGGCAGTCGAGGAAGGGTTGGTACGAAAAGAGGAGTTGGAAATCGGCGTCGAAGGCGAGATTTCGACCGCGCGACTCCTCAGCGAGGGATTCAAGGCGATTACGGAGAACGGCGTCCTCGGCGACCCGCGAGAGGGCACGGCGGAAGCGGGCGAGGCAATTCTGGAGAAGGTGGCGAGCGCCTACGCGGAGCAAATCGAGGACGCGCGTGAGGCCGTTCGAGAGTAGGTGATTCGGCCGAGTTGAGGCAACCACTTCGGCGCGCGCGGTCGTGGCGAACGGACGTGAGCGAATCGGGTGGGGAGGTGTGTGGCTGAGACGGTACTGTGTGGTCTTTGCACGGCGTTGTCTCGGCAGTAGCTTGCTTCGACTCGACGTTCCAGTTAGCTGTGGTCGCCTCTATTACTATATCGGCGCTACAACTCACTTCACCGACTCCTCAGTCGCTTCGCCAGCAAATTCCCGAACCCGTTCCAAGGCGCGATACGACCGCCGTTCGCTGACCACGGTCGCCACGAACAACCCGAACAAACTCGCCGCCGCGACCGCCACCGAGTCGCCCGAGTCCGTCACGTCCAACCAGCGGTGAAACCAGAAGACGTTCGCCAGCGGCGAGTAGTGGAGCGTGGCCAGTTCGGACTGGAAGACGGGACTTAGTTTCTGGGCGTCCGGGACCATCGCCCAGATGCCGCCCAGAATCGCTATCGCGCGAGGATACGAAATATTCGGGACGAGATACGTCTCCACTAAAACCGTCAGCGTGGCCCCGACCGCAAAGTGGGTGACGCTCAGCGACATGGCGAGGAAAACGACGACAAAGACAATAAATCGTCACTCCGGGCATGACCACGACAACCAACCCCCAGACCCTCATCTTCGACCCGAAAGAATAGAGTACTCCGACTGCAGACACTCAATTATGAGACGTTCGGGGCGCTGGATGGTCCTCGTGGACGACCGAATCTTGGAGTACTTGCGGGCGGAGGGACCGTACACCCCCTCGAAACTGGTCGAGGTCGCAGACTTACCGTGGGGTGCTCAGCACGTCGGCAACCGCTGTCGGGAACTCGAAACCAAGGAGTTCGTCCGCAACGGCGGCAACGGCGTCTACGTCATCACCGAGCGCGGCGAGAAATACTTAGACGGCGAGTTCGACGCCTCGACGTTAGATTAGCTGAGCAGATAGCCCCACAGCATCGCCGCGAGCAGCGCGACGACGAACGACACGAAATAGAGACCGCCGTCGCCGATTCCGAATCCACCGTTCTGCCCACTCGAACCGTCTGCTGTATCTGCTGTCGAAGTTTGCGTGCCGTCTTCTCCATCAGTCGCTCCATCCTTGGTTACCTCGTCCTGTCCGCCGGTCGCCCCGTCGCCCCTAGAGTCGCCCGAATCGTCCCCGGTACCCGACACACCACCACTCTCGCCCGCTCCGGCAACCACCAGCGTCCCCGCCGAGGTGTTCTCGACGGCGAGTTCGTACTGCCCAGACGAGTCGAACGCGGGCGTGAACGCGACCGTTCGCGTGGCGTTCGCCGGAAGTTCGACCTGCCGTTCTGTCACCCCCGAATCGTTCGCAGACAGTGTGAGCGTCACCGAGCGTGTCACCGAGTCGCGGTTCCTGACCCGAGCGGTCACGCGCGCGTCCTCGCCCGGCGCGACACGGTTCGACGCTACCGACGCGCCGACGACATCGACCGACGGGCGAGCGACGCCCACGGCGAACACCGAGAATCCGGGACTCAGTGCTTGGAAGCGGTAGACGCCGCTGTCCTCGCCGACGAGCGTCGTCGCCAGTGTCTGCCACTGCCCGCCGGAGTAGCGGTACAGACGTACGTCCGCAGGTGCGACGCCGCGCCGATTCAACGCCGCTTCCGAGACGTGGAACCGGAACCGAGCGAACTCGATGGCCGCGTTCGTGACGTCCTGCTTCGTCACGGAGAGATACGACAGCACGGCCTCTGAGTCAGGAGCAGGCACCGCATTCGGTCGCTTCGCTGGCGCGCGCACCGACAGCGAGAACGCAGACCGGTCTGCGACGACGGTCACGGAGTCGAACGCGTGGTCGCCGCCGAGCGAGTCGGTGAGCGAGACGTTCGCCGGGTGTTCAACACCCGCTTTCGAGACCGACGCGACGAACTGGTCGGGCGTCGATTCGTCGCGCGAGACGGTCGCGGCCGACGCACTGGACGCGGAGTCGTCTTCGCTTGCGCCGTCAGTGTTGTCGCCTGAGTTTGCGCCAGCGCTCTCACTCGCGCCACCGCCAACCCTGCCACCGCCGAATCCACCACTGCTCCCACCGGTACTGGCACTGCCACCAAATCCGCTCCCACCAGAACTGCCACTACTGCCAGAGTCAGCACCCCCACCAGAGCCAGCATCACCACCAGAACTGCCACTTCCAGCATTCGAACTACCCCCGTCGTCCGAACCGGGAGCGACAGTCACCGAAGTCATCGCCGTGTCACTCCCGCCCGGTCCGGAGACGACGACGGCGAACGTCAGCGTCGTCGGGTCCGAGACGTTCGGCGCGACGAAGGCGGTCGTCGGGTCGCTCGCGTTCGAGAGTGTCGCGTCCGGCCCGTCGATTTGAGTCCACTCGTAGCCGAGGTCGCCCCCGCCGGTCGTGTTCGTCGCGTCGAGGGCGACCCGTTCGCCCGCCGTCGCGTTCGCCTGGGCGTCCGCCGCCGCAGTCGGGGCCGCGTAGACGGTGACGTTCTTCGTCACGGAGTCGCTGTGGCCGTACTCGTCGGTCACGACCAGCGTGACCTCGTGGCTTCCGCTGTCGGTGAACTCGTAGGTCGCGGTTGGGCTGTCCGGGACGCTGGTCGTCCCGTCGAACGTCCACGTGTAGTTGGTGACGTTCCCGGCCGCCACGGTCGGTTCGGCGTCTACGGCGACTGTTTCGCCGGTTGTGGGCGTCTCGGGCGCGACGGTGAAGTTCGCACTCGGCGGCGGTGTCTCGACGGTGACGTTTCGAGTCGCGTTCGCGGAGTTGCCGCTCGGGTCCACAACGGTAAGTTCGGCGGTCGCGTTCCCGCGCTCGGCGTAGGTGTACTCGACGGTTGCATTCGACGTGACGGTATCGACGGTTCCGTCGCCGTCGAGGTCCCAGCGGAACTCAGCGATGCGATGGTTGTCTGCGGACTCTGTCGCGTCGAACTGAACCGGTTCACCAACCGTAGCCGCCGACTCGTCGTCGAGGTCGAACGACGCTGTCGGTTCGGTGCGGTCTACGACGCGAATCGACACGGTCGATTCGTTGCGGTTGCCTGCCTCGTCGGCGACGACGACACCCACCGAGTAATTGCCCGGCCGCGAGAATCGGTGCGTGATTTGGACGCCGCTGACGGTGCCGTTGGGGAACCGCCAATTCGTCGTTTCGATTTCGGTGTCGTCGCTGGAGTTGCTGGCGTCGAACGTAACCGAATCGGAGACGTTCGCCGTCGGCGGATTCGTCGAGTGGTCCACGCCGCGAATCTCGTACCGGAGCGTCGGCGCAGTCGCGTCGTTCGCGCTCGTGTTGCCGACAGTAGCGGATAGTTCGCTGGCGAGACCGACTGCTCCCGATGCGGGTGCGACGCTGGCGACGATTGCCGAGACGACCAGCAGAACGACGACCGCTCGGCGAGCGCCGCCGCTATTCGTGGGTGTTTGCTCGCGTACCATAGCTCTCGCGTGCGATATCGACCGATTGTCGGTCGTTATTCGTGGGTTTCACCCATCCCTTATTAAAATACTGGAACTCAAATTGAAGGATTGATATCTAGTTATTTGGAGAATGAGGGTTCGACGGAATATGAGACGAGTAGCAAACTGGAGCGCGGTGTGAGGGTGTGGCGATTCGGGCTGAACGTTGCCTCTCCGGTGTCCCTGTTGTCACGACCGTACCGAACCACCTTTCACGGACCAACGACCCACCCGAAGCATGGACCAGTCTACGCTCGTCGCGCTCCTCGCCGGAGTATTACAGGGAATCTTCGAGTGGCTTCCCATCTCTAGCGAGGGGAACCTGACCATCTTCCTCACCGCCCTCGACAAGGACCCCGAGGCGGCAGTCGCCTTCTCGCTGTTTCTGCACGCCGGAACGGCCGTCTCGGCGGCGGCCTACTACCGCGGCGAACTTCGAGACCTCGTCGCCACGCTCCCCTCGTGGCGGCCGAACTCAGCCTTCTCTGGGGAGCGCGCGACGCTCACCTTCGTCGTCGTCGCCACGCTGGCCTCCGGCGTGGTCGGACTGGCGGCCTACGCCACGCTCGAAGCGGTCGTTGGCGCACTGACCGGCGGCGCGTTCGTCGCGCTTATCGGTCTCTTGCTCGTCGCCACGGGCGTCCTCCAGCGAGTCGCCGAGGGCTTCGACTTCGGTACGAAGGAGCGTCCCGACTTCGTGGACGCCGTCCTCGTCGGCGCGCTCCAAGGACTCGCCATCTTGCCGGGAGTCTCCCGGTCTGGAACGACCGCCAGCGCGCTCCTCTTCCGGGGCCACGACGGCCCGTCGTCGTTCCGACTCTCCTTTCTGCTGTCGATTCCCGCCGCCGCGGGTGCGGGCGTCCTCGTCCTCCTGGACGGCGGCGTCCCGGCGGTCGCACCCAAGGCCGCACTGCTCGCGCTCGTCACCGCGGCAATCGTCGGCTACCTCACCATCGACGCGCTGATGCGAGTAGTCGAGCGCGTGCCGTTCTGGAGCGTCTGCGTCGGACTCGGCGCGTTGGCGACGGTCGGTGGCGTCGTGGCTATGTTGGTCATCTAATTTTATCAGATTTCGTGCGAACTTCTCCCACAGAGATAACTCGAAAGCCGACGACTACAGTGGGGTGAACCGACGAAAGTACCTACTTGGGGTGGGTGGACTCGGCGCGCTCGCGGGGTGTACGTCGAACAGCGAGACTACGGTGAACGAGGACGTGCCGGAGAGCGTCGCGTGGCCTTCGGTCGAAACGGGAAATTCGTGGCATCGCGCTCGCCAGCGGTCGGCCCGCTACGAGCGCGAGACGTTGGGCATCAACGTCACTGCGTTCGAACGGACACGCGTCTACGAGAACGCCGCCCTCCGAAAGCGAATCGAGAAGCAGACGCTCGGCCAGTTCGAGGGGTCGCTGGCGTCCTTCTTCGCCAGCCACATCGACCTCCGTGGGTCGGCGACTGTGGCCGCCTCTTCGGGCAAGATTTCTGAACTCGTCGCGCCGAAGTTCCGCGAGCAGTTAGGAAGCCACGGCGTCGAGAACGTCGAGGAAGTCGAGGCGATCTCGCCGAAGCCAGACGTGGGTGGCTTGCAAGCCGTGTTCAAAGAGTACCGCGGCGCGTACCCGACGCCGAAGATAGAGAAGACGGTCCACATCGACGGGGTCGGCAAGCGCCGCATCTCCGCCGAGGCCAGAGAATTGCCTGTCGCGGGCTTCTACGCGGTCTGGAAGGACGGCACTGGAACTGCGTACGCCGCAGGTGGCGCGTATCCCGCAGAGAACTTCAGCGAAGAAGAGACCATCTCGCTGTCGGCGTCGAAAGGCGAAGGCGTCGATTTAGTCGTGCGAGTGAACTTGGAGTTCGGGCCAGAGCAGTTGCGCGAGGAACTCGTCTCGCTGGTCGAGGGCGTTCAAGCCGAAGGTTGATACGGGGTCTGGTTGATACACTATGCATGACAGTTCGCGCTGCCGTCGTGCTGGCCGCGGGTGAGGGAACCCGGCTGCGTCCGCTGACGCGAAACCGGCCGAAACCGATGCTCCCTGCCGCCGACCGCCCGATTCTCGAACACGTCTTCGACGCGCTCATCGGCGCGGGAATCGAGCGACTGCACGTCGTCGTCGGGTACAAACGCGACCGCGTGCAGGACCACTTCGGGCCGACCTACCGGAACATCCCTATCAATTACATCCCACAACACAAGCAGTTGGGGAGTGGCCACGCCCTGTTGCAAGCCCGAAGTGCAGTTGCGGGCGAAGACGGCCTGTTGGTCGTCAACGGCGACCAAGTGGTCGAACAGCAAATCGTTGCCGACGTTCTCGACGCCTTCGAGAGCGGCGAGGCCAGTGCGGCGCTCGCCGCCACCGAAGGAAGCGACGTGTCTCACTACGGTGCGGTCGTGATGGACGGCGACCGCGTGACGGAGCTCGTCGAGAAACCCGGGACGGACAACTACCGACTGCTCAACGCAGGCGTCTACGCCTTCGACCAATCCATCTTCGACGCTATCGAGCAGACGCCCCGCGTGCAGGGCGAACTCGCGCTGACGGATACGCTGGTGCGACTCATCGACTCCGACGAGGTGGTGCAGGGTGTTATCACCGAAGGACTCTGGGTCGATGCGACCTATCCGTGGGACCTGCTCGACGTGGCCCAAGACCTGCTTTTCCACGGACGCGTGACCGAACCCGAACGCGGCGACTCGGTCTGGGTCGCGGACACTGCACAGGTTCACGAGGACGCGACGCTGCAGGGACCGGTCGTCGTCGGACCGGACTGCGACGTGCGACCCGGGGCGGTCGTCGGGCCATATACGGCCGTAGGTCGGAACGCGACGGTCGGTGCGAACGCAGTCGTCGAACGGTCGGTGCTGGATACCGACACCCGCGTCGGTCCGAATTCGACGTTGCTCGACTGCGTGACCGGACAGGGCGTCCATCTCGGCGCGGGGGCGACGGTCGCAGATGGTCCCGGCGACGTGCGCGTCGAAGACGAGGTGTTCGTCGACCAGCGGTTAGGTGCCGTTCTCGCGGACCGTGTGCGTGCAGAGGGCGACGTGAGTTTCGCGCCCGGCACACTGGTCGGCCCGAACGCCAGACTGCACACGGGCGTCACTGTCTCCAAAAACGTCAAGGAAGGCGCGGAGGTTCTCCGCTAACATGTGCGGGATTATCGGTTGTGCGGGCCGTAACGAAGACACGCTCGACGTGCTTCTCTCGGGACTGGAGGGCTTGGAGTACCGGGGGTACGATTCGGCGGGGGTCGCCCTCTCGAACGGGTCGGTCGAAATCTGTAAACGCGAGGGAACCATCGAACGCCTCCAGGCGGCCGTCGACCGTTCGCTCGGGGGCACCGATGCCGTCGGCATCGGCCACACTCGCTGGAGTACGCACGGCCCGCCATCCGACGAGAACTCCCATCCGCACACCGACTGTACTGGTGAGGTGGCGGTCGTCCACAACGGCATCATCGAGAACTACAGCGCGCTCAAAGAGGAGTTGCAGGAGAGTGGGCACGAGTTCACGAGCGATACCGACAGCGAAGTCGTCCCGCACCTCGTCGAAGACGCGCTTTCTGAGGGTGTGTCGCCCGAGGAAGCGTTCCGGCGCGCGGTGTCGCGCGTCGAAGGAAGCTATGCGCTCGCGGCCGTCCTCGCCGACTCCGAGGCCGTACTGGCGACTCGCAACGACTCGCCGCTCGTACTGGGCGTGGGCGAGGAAGCGGCGTATCTGGCGAGCGACGTACCTGCCTTCTTGGAGTACACCGACCGAGTGGTGTACCTAGAGGATGGTGAGTTCGCGCGACTGGAGAGCGGTTCGTGGTCGGTCAGCGACGCGGACGGCGAGGTAGTGGATAAGTCCATCTCGCGCGTGGAGTGGGACGCCGAAGAGACCGCAAAAAGTGGCTACGACCACTACATGCTCAAGGAGATTCACGAGCAACCGCGCGCACTGCGGAAGTGTCTGCGGGGCCGCGTGGACGAACGGACCGGTTCGGTAGACGTGGAGGCCCTGGTGGGGTTGTCGCCGTCGTCAGTGCAGTTCGTCGCCTGTGGGACTTCGTATCACGCCGCGCTGTACGGCGCGCAACTGTTGCGTGAAGAGGGGATTCACGCGCATGCGTTCTTGGCGAGTGAGTACGCGACTGCGCCAGCGCCCGTTGACGATGGGACGCTAGTTGTGGGAATTACCCAGAGCGGCGAGACTGCCGACACGCTGTCAGCGCTTCGGGAAGCACACAGGCAGAACGTCGAAACGCTGGCCGTGACGAACGTCGTTGGCTCCACCGTGTCGCGGGAATGCGACCGGACGCTGTTCATCCGTGCTGGCCCGGAAATCGGTGTGGCGGCGAGCAAGACGTTCTCCTCGCAAGCGATTGCAGCGAACCTGCTCGCGCTCGCGCTAAGTGGCCGGGCGAGTCGAAACCAGGAGTTGATTGGTGCGCTCCGAGACCTGCCGAGTCAGGTGCAAGCGATTCTCGACGACTCTCGGGCCGAGGAGGTCGCGTCGAAGTACGTGGACAGTCCGGCGTACTTCTTCATCGGGCGGAACGAGCACGGGCCAGTCGCCTTGGAGGGTGCGCTGAAGTTGAAAGAGATATCGTACAAGCACGCCGAGGGCTTCGCGGCAGGCGAGTTGAAACACGGTCCGCTGGCGCTGGTTACCGAAGAGACGCCCGTGTTCGCCATGGTGACTGGCGACGGTGAGGCGGCGACGAAGACGATTGGGAACGTGAAGGAGGTCGAAGCGCGGGATGCCCCGGTCGTTGCGGTTACGGACGGCGTTTCGGATGTCGGGCGGTATGCGGAAGACGTGTTGCGCGTTCCGGAGACGCATCCGCGATTGGCGCCCGTGTTGGCGAACGTGCAGTTGCAGTTGGTGTCGTACTTCGTGGCGAAAGAGCTGGGGCGGTCAATTGACAAGCCGCGGAATCTTGCGAAGAGCGTTACCGTGGAGTAGGGACTCGCGAGCTTTGTTTTTCAAAGCAGTTCATCAACCGCCTGGGCAGATGCTACGTGACTACTCGCGCTAATTGCTCAATTGCTGTGCCAGATTAATGGGGATTATGCTGTCAGGCTACGACTGGTACTCAAATATCATGGCGTCCTGGTTCTTATAGACCAGTTCGAAAGTTGGTGACGTCACTGCTGCCCGGGCCAACCCGGGCTGTTTCCGTCTCGAAATATAGAGATAATCCGGTTTTGCATGCAATTTTGACACCTGTGACGTAACGCACTGCGGATTCTTACAGCTCCGAATATGATTTGTGAGTGTTAATTGTCTTCTCCATGCTTCATCTCCTTTCCACTCAACACCCCAGAATCCAATCAGAATCGTCCGATTGCTGAAATACGGGAACCATTCAATCGGACCACTCGTCACGACAAACGACGCATCCGCAGACGTCTCCGCAGCTACCCACTCCATCGCTTCTACATGGCTCTCCGACAAGAACGCGGGCGATGTGTTCACTGCCCCCGTCGCCGCTACACCTGATGAGATCAGCAGCCCGCATACTAACGCTGCCACAACGACATCGCCATACGAGATCGCGACACTGCTGAGCGACGTCGGGAGTTCATATCGCGGCCGCCGATAGTGGTGGCGAATCCACTCAAGGAGCCGTCGGAAGCCTGCGGCAGCATAGAATAAGAGAAACAGGAACGAAAACCGCGGATACAGACCTGCAAACACCAGCATCCAGGCACCAAAGAGTACCTTCCGGTGGCGAAGTTGGTCTACAATTCCGAGCAGCCCCAGATACCAGACAAACACCAGTTCGGTAGAGAACGTCGTATCAAATGTCGTTACTGCAAGTGACTTTGCTACCATCCGGAAGCTACCGAGCAACCAGTTCGCCCGATGCACAGCGCCACCGCCGTCATACATTCCGAAGAAGAGGAGAGCAGTCCGAATCAGGATATCTGGTCCATGCATTAATAGGACACTTCCCCACCACGGGAAAGAGACGGCGAGCCCGCCACCTGCAATAGTGATTCCGCGAAGAAAACCCGGAATAGTCCGGTTCTGGACGAGGAACGCGGTCAGCACGACTGCTCCATATGTAACGCCTCCGAGTGGATGAATGAGCAGTGAAAGCCCGAAGCCGAGAGCAGCATAAAGAACCCAGCGTTGATCGCTGGCTGGCGAGGCGTAGACTCTCCACGTGAGATAGCTACCGAGAATCGTTGTGAATAGAAGCCCGGCTCGCGTGGCACCGCCACCATGCCGGAAGACCCCGAACGTGCCGAACACGAGGTAGACGAACATTGCGGCGAGACTCCCGGTAGCTTTCGAGTCGAAGTACGCAGCTGCAAATCGATAGATGATCAGGATACTCGCAATCCACCAGAGTTTCGGGAGAATGCGAATGGCGAGCAGGCCGTCAATCCCTGGAAAAAGTTGTAAGCCAGCGAGAAGGTAGAATGCAAGTGGTGGATATGCATACGGGACGCCGCCAGTTGTATATCCTGGAATATGTGACGGGAGGAGTCCATTGTGGGCCAGGATTTGAGTGGTGAACTCAAGGTAGAGGCCGCCGAGGGCTGTCGGATAGGAGTTGTAGTAAAAATCTGCTAGAAAGAAAAGTCCGGCGAGTAGCAACGGCGGGCATACCAAGAGCCCATCCTCATGCCAGGTGTCCTTAAGATAAGTGTGAAGAGTGGTTACATTGGGGGTTGCCATTATTCACGTCCGAGAAGTGCAGAGGTAAAAAGATAGCCGTTGATTTGCAAGACGCCAAAGACACTATTCCCTCGGTCTGCGCGAGTATTGGTTTCTGGCTGGCAACGGGTTACGCTACGCGATTACTGAAGTTTCTAAACATGTGCGACAAACTGAATACCAATCAAATTGCAAAGCAGTTATCGCTAATTGAACGTTCCTGCACAGTAAGCACGGCCGTGCATACAAGGCGGCCTTAGAGTGCTTCTTTGAGCGAGTACGTCGCGTGCGCAGTTGGTTCAAAGTCGTTGTTGATGTTGAGGCTGCTGCCTTCGTTGTGCCGCGCCCTGACTTCGACCGTATCGCCTTTGGTGAGCGAGAGTTCGTCGGACACTTCGATGACGGGGTTAGCGTAGTTCGCCGTTCGCTTTGATTGGGTTTTCTCAGTCGACCCGTTCACGAAGAGTTTCGCCTGAATCTCCGTCCCGGACGTGACACTGAGATACTGAAGTCGAGCGGTCACGTCGTAAATGCCATTCACTGGCGCGGTATACTGGTAGTTTGACGTGTCGTAGTGACCGCCATTATCGTATACTTCTGTATCGTACTGGACTGTAGTCCCCGAGATACTGGCTACTGATTGGTCGGTCGATCCAGTGTCTTTTACGGAGGTCGGCTGCACGTATTCGACACCGTTCGGGTAATGCACTTCCTCACCGCGAAGCACGAGGAAGCAACTATGGTTGATGGCGAAGTTCTCGCCGGAGACAGTGGGCTGGAGGAACGCCCGCGACCCTTCGGTCAGCTCCACGTCGTAGGTTGGCGACCCCGATGTGTTCCGAGCTTCGACGAGTGCGCCACGCTTACCGTATATCCCGCTGTTGTGGCCGCTGCCGAGATCGCATGACCGCATGTGGAGTCGGGACGCATAGGCGAGCGCGCCGTACTTGTTGGCCCCCGTGAAGTGAACTTCATTTAGGAATCCCTCTGTAGAGCCGGAGACGGCATACGACGCCGGTTCATCCAAGTATGGGGTTTGACCGGTGAGTTCGACCCCCATGACTTGCGGCATCTCGGTGCCGACACAGCCTGTGACAGTGATGGAGTTGACGGAGACGTTTGAGGGGGCGCTGATGTCACCGACAATCTGGAGACCAGCGTTTTCGCCCGCAGAGATGGCGGTGCCATCGGCTGCAAGGAGGGTGTCGCCTTCGGTGAACCCGATGTTGTGGCTGCCGCGAATAATGACGTCCTCGTCGTAGATGCCTGCGGCCACGTCGATGAGGTATTCGTGCCGGAGGAGTTTCGGCACGGCATCCACGGCGTCCTGAATCGACGTGTAGTCCGCTCCACCACCGGCGTCTACTGTGAGGGTTTTGTCTTGGTTGCTGATAAGGTCGTATGCTGGGCCTTCAGTGGCATCGTCAACCCTTATCAATTCTTGAGCGCATGGAACGCCTCGTTGAGGAAACGTCTTCGGATCGCGGGGAGACGGCTCCGCTTGGCGAAGGACCCGGCCCAATCGTCCAGAAGCACAGAGACGCTGTTCGGAGGGGAGCGGAGAAGAACAGCGATGAGTGACGCTGGTGGCCCCTATCTTTTCGACGTCGGGGTGATTACACTCGCACATACAGACGCCCTTGTTCGTGATGCCGCGCTTTCGTACGTCCAAGATTCCATCGCTGGAGACATAGATGCCGTTGTTCCGTATCCTGCACTGGTCGGAGCGCACAACGTCCTGACGACGTACTACGGGCGTTCAAACGCAGATGCGTCCCGGCTTCTACAGAATTTTATGGACGCAAAGCGAATCCATTGGTACGACGGGATGTCCGAAGACGTAGTTCGAGGCGGACTTTCTCAGTCGAATGACGCAAATGTTGGTGGCTGGGACGGGTACTATGCGCAGGTAGCGATCGACGAAGGGGTAAATACTGTGTTGACGATCGACGACGACTTCAAACGATTCGATGGGTTCGATACCAAGATCATTCTTTCACCTGACGAATTTAACGAACTGAACAGCTTTCTTGGAAACTGATTCCATGCCTCTTTCTGGATAGAGAAGTCGTATCACCATCTGCTGCTATCGTACGTCCATCGATACACGGACAATCCCAAGCAGATGCGAGGGCTTTCGGAAGAACAGTATCTAGATGACGTGGTAACTCAGCGTGCGGTCGAGCGAACATTCATTATGATTTTGCGCCACGTGTGAGAATTAGTTTGAGTGGTCCTCGGTGTCGGAAGTCCCTCGTTCGTCCGAAGCCGACGACTCATCGGGGAGTTCCGGGGGTTCCAATGCCGCGCGGAGGAGTTGGATGGTTCGAGAGTTCGTAATCCACGCTCGTTTGGAGGAACTGCGGAGTTTTTGGCTCAGGCGGTGGGCGAAAGAGTCTTTCCACGCTCGTTCGGCGACAGGCGTGAGTCGGTCGAGAAGCGCGATGACTGGACCGACAGTGTACGTTTCCCGGAGGTCGATGACGACGACGTCGGGTTCCGATTCCTTGATGAGCCAACGGTAGAGGAAGGAGTGGCGAATCCAGTAGACGTTCGTTCGGACGCCTTCAGCGAGTAACGATGCATCGGTCGCAGTGGCGAGGGTACTCGTGATTGTCGTGCAGGTGGTGACGAGCCACGACGCGGCGACCCACGCCCGGAGCTGGGCTACGGCGGCGTGGACGAGTCAGACGAGCGTCGAGTCGTCGGCGATGCGTTGGGTCTGGTTCGTCATCAGTTCTTGGGCGTGAGCTTCGTGACGGTTCCCTTCACGGTGACCGGGCCGAAGTCGAGTGTGAGCTGGCGGCCGACTTCGAGCGGTTTGTCTCTGAAGAGGACGTCATTCTCTCTCTTCGTGGTGTTGAGCGAGAGCTGTAGAGTTACAGTTTTCTTCCGGGGATGGGGTCGATCATAGAGCGTTCCGTTCTGGTCCGTGACGATGACTTCAGTCGGTCGGACGGACTTGTTCGTGACGGCAGCGATTGCGTCTGATTTGATAGGGCCGTTGGGAATCGCGTCGGCGACGTACGGTTGAACGCCAGTGACTTGATAGGTGACTGTGGTTTTCGTTTGTTGATTGGTTTTCTGGTTGGTGGTCGTTGCTTGCTCGTCTGCTCCGAGAACGAATGCTGTGCCAGCGGCAGCGACCGCGAGGACGAGGAGGACTGCAAGCGCGTCGATGATGTTAATCTTGCCGAAGAGGCGGCCTTGGTCGTCAATAAAATCCATAGATTCGTAACTCCGTCTCCGTGATTTGAGTCGTGGTTAGTGCGGGTGCTAAACTGTTGCGCTTTGTGACTGACCAAAGCGGAGTCTACCACGGATGATTGTGAGGTCATCGGTGAAGGTGTGGACTCTTGGATGTTCTGTAGTGCTTCCATCTACTGGGTGAGGACTGTGGATTCTAATTGTCTGCACCCACAAACGACCTCCCGTGACGCATAGACGCGGAAAACAACTCTGTTCGGGGGTGAAGAAGCGCGGGTATCCGCTGCCGTAGATTACTGCGCGGCCAAGTTGGAAACTCCCCACTTAGACGACGTCGTCGCCTTCCATTCGCCGTGCACCTTGTAACAATAGTCCCTTCCAGGTCATCCCGTGTTTCTTCTTGATTCGGTGCAATTCCTCGTACTGTTTGTCATCATCAACCTCAATGTAGATAGTGTGTGGCTTGCCCATATGGAACCAGTAGCAAACCAATGTCTATAATGGTTCGGGGAGTACGTTTTAATCGGCGATGCAGCGTACCAACAGGTTCGAGGTCAAGCCGCGCTCCCTGAAGGACCGGCAGCTACTTCTCGAACTCCTTGACGCGTCGGCCGCACTCTGGAACGAAGTGAACTACGATCACGGGACCTCGTCGCCCGACTCACCGCGCTCGAACGAGAGGTTGCGACGCTTGGGGACTCAGAGGCCTGGCAGACGTATCGCCTCTGCCTGACAGACGTCTCACTTGTCGCGCTGAGTCCGCCAACGTAGGGTTGTGAGCCATGACGCAGGACGACGAGGCGGTGCAGGACGTGACTGCACGTCTAGAGGCGCTCGAATGCGAGGTCGCGGACCTGCAGGATACGGTGGCGACGGCAACGGGAGGTATCTGCCGCTGGTGACGGCGACGCTGCGGGCGCTGACGGTGGCGGACATCGACACGGTCGAGGACCTGCCGGCGGCCGGGACGCAGTTCCACCAGCAGGTCGAGGAGTTCGCCACGAGCGTGGACGCGCTCGAGGAGCGCGTGGCGGCACTTGGCGATGTCGGCACCGAGAAGACCACCAAAGAGCAGAAGTACGCCGTGGTGCTGGCGTTCCCCCAGAACAAAGGTGGGGCCGCACAGCCGAAGGTGGCAGTGACGGCCCCCGCGATTAAGGGCTGTGTCGGCGTGTCGCGGCGGTACGCCTACGACCTCATCGACGCAATGGCGGGCGATGTCGACGGCGTGCAACTGCGGGAGGCGACGAGGGTGGAGACGGCGACGGGCGTGGAGCGTAAGCCGAAGGCCCTGCTCGTCGACTGTGAAGCGGTTCACACGTTCGGCGGTAGTGTGAACACGTTCATCACGGGAGGTGGCGAGAGCAGGTCCAGGTGAGCAGTCGTCGATGCGGTACTCTGTTGGACTTTGGATGAAGTAATGGAAATGAATGGCCGAGGATTCGACTATGGGTCTATCCCCGTGGTTCTAGCAGATGCCACGGTGGATGTGGCGATTACATCACAAGTTTGCGGGAAAACTGTGAGCTACAGCAGAGAACCACAAGCATGCAATTCTTCACGTTCTATACAAAGAAGTGATTGTCAATTTTCGATAGAACCCGTAGAACATGTGAAGTCCCTGTTTCATATTTGTAAGAATATGGTAATAACCCCCCGATTTGCGATTATTAAGCTTCTAACCACCAGCCAGACTTTCGTGGAGAAAAACCCGGAAATGGTTTAGTAAATCGTTTGAAAACATGGTATCCCTGGAAAATATCTCCATCGGCGAACGTCTGCATCGCTTTTGCGGGTCACTCTTGGCGACTCCCAACGGGGGTTGACATGCAGGTTTGCAGAAAACAACTCTCGGATTTTATTAATTAATTCTAATTATATATACTATAAAAGGAATTTCTGCAAGTATTTGACACACGTTGAGTCTTGTATCGCAACAACAATTATCGAGTTCTTAACTGTTTTCGCTCCTTTCTGGTTGCTCGCCTCCCTGTTTAGAGATTGATACAACGTATCGAACTTCTCCCAGGCGTACGACTGTGCAACTGCCCGTGTTGTTAACGATGCTCGAGTATTGTTGTTCTGTGCCCGACGGATCGCCGCAATCGGTCGGGCGCCCGTAATGTAGATAATTGACAACACGAGGGGGCCACACCGTAGTACCCCGCTGATTATTGCTTTCGACACATTAGCAGGGAACATCACTGCGAATACGTAGATGGTTACACCGATATAGAGGAGAGTAACGGGCAGTACCTTCTCCGAACGGACTAAATAAACGTAAACTGCACGCAATAAAACGCCTAATATTGCCATTCCCACGACCACGCCGATAACTCCGTAGTTTAAATAGAATTCGGCAATAACTGTACCGGGCGTACCGTTACTCTTTCCATACACGACCCTCGCCAAGTATCGCGAGAGCTGAACCGGTTTTTCCCGCCAGAATACACGAGGCACAGGAAAAGTAATCCATTTGAGGAATGTGGAGCCGTATTTGAACGGTAACTGCTCGGGCGTCTGGTGGATGACGTGGCTGAGAGCAGTAATTCCACCGAAGTCTGCCCCTGCAACGACTTTCAGCGCGGTGTCAGGAGATAAATATGACAAGACGTTTTGCGGCCCGGAGATACGCCCGGCCTTTCGTATTCCACCCATCAAGCTTACGACAGTTAAGCTGATTACTCCCGTGGCTGTAACCCAGTAGAGCGGTAATCGTCGGCGAACGTAGTGATAGACGACGAGGAGGCTGATGATGAACCAAATAAGTCTGCCGCGGTTACTCGTGTAGATAGGGAACATCATTGCAACAAGGATGATGATGGCAACCGGGTACATCTCCAGCGAGCGAAGTGGGCGTCGTTGGTGTACGTGGTTGCCAAAGGCAAGGAGTGCGGCTGTCAATAGCAGGTAAACTCCGTAGCGGATGTAGACTGTGGCTCCGCTTCGTTTTTGACTGAACTCGCCAAGCGTAGTTGGTACGTCAGTCGCAACGACGAACACTATAAGGAAGACGAATCCGAGCAAGTTAAGGACGCGAATCGCGGTTCGACACCGCGCTCGGTTCCATGTAGATGGCGGAGTGGGAAGTGCGCCACCTAGTTTCTCACCGGTGGGTAAAAAGTAGCCGATGACGAGGCTTGCAAGACCAAGCTGGACTATCAAAAGCGGTTGAAGGAGGTAGTTCATGTTGTAACCGAGAAGCAGGCGGGAATGTTCTGTCATAGTCGTGGTTGCGAGGTCAATAACCGGTCCGACCACTTCGAGCAAATATAGAATACCAAGGAAAGAGACCGGATGGAATACGTCGAAATCGTTTGCAGCGATAGGGAGTCCGAGAAGAAGAACGCCATAACAGGCGAGGAAGATGGCCAAGGGTGCTGGATTGGGATGTAGAACGGCAGTACCGGCCAGAAAAACACTGCCAAGGCCGAGAGTTGTTATCCGGGGATAGCTAGTAAACCGAATAGCGACCATGTTAGAAGGAGGCTCTTGCTCGCTACATAAAAATTCTCTTATTGCTCTTGATGGTAACGGCGCGACAGATACACGCAGGACCTAAAACGAAAACCCATTCGATAGTATACCAATTCGGATTGTCATATACTTTCTGCAATGGTTCGATTGCGTACTGCTTCCGAGATGTTCACTAGTTTCAAATGACGCTCGGAATGCGAGAGGGAACCAGTCAATTCTGCCACCGGTTGTAGACGCAAAAGAAGGTCTTAAGGTTGTCCTCCCGCTGATTGACGCCGCGTTGAGCGGGGCCTATCAGGAGACGGTAGTTCTCGATAGTCGGATGATTTTCCGCGGCCGCGGCATCAAAAGCTATCTTTCCGGGAGCGGCGACCACATGGCCGCCATGGACGGCCAAGATGCCGCGATCTCAGACCTGGATAGACTACTTGACGACAGGGGAGCCTTGATATGCTCCACGTAAGTCACGGTGAGATGGTTCTCGGCCTTGCGTGTTGATATTGACGCTGCCCCCTGTAAGGTTCATTTCTCGATAGAAATCGCTATGAGACTGTACAGATTCAAATCAATGATTGGGTTATTATAGGCACCTACCTCGGTTCTGTAGGGTAAATGTGGCCTGCGATTACATTCCTTCAGTTGATGTAATCGTGGATGTAAATTCGTTCCCAGCATCAACTTGATGTGTGAAGTTTGAGTATAGGTGGTGTTCCCAACGGCAGTGCATCCCGAGCGAAGATGTTATCGGTCAACAATGGGTGCGGCCTTGATTTGCAGGGCAACTAGCGTATCATATACGTGCAGACCGGAGAACGTGATTCGTGGCTGGATCGTAGGTGAAAATTTTTTACATCCGATATACCAAGCATACGTTCGTTGGAAATGTAGGGACGAATATAAACAACGGGTTGAGGACTGCCGATGGGGCAGAAACACACCGTGGCCTGTGACAATCTCACCGCGAGAATAACATCAAGTTCTTCGGAATCCAAGTTGCCGCATCAACCGTCATTTCCTCTTGAAGTTCTCGTGTTCGCTCAGCCCGGTACTCGTAGCCGCGTTTCTCAAACAGGTCAATCCAGTATCCGTGAGGTTGTAGGTTGATATGATGAGTGCCGCTCTGGCCGGGCGTCGCTGCCGTGAACGTGACAGTCTGCCCACAGCCTGTGATAGAGTCCACCAGCGTTTCCGCTGCGGATTCTGGAAGGTGTTCGGCTACCTCGAAGCACACGACGAGGTCATAATTGTCTGACGTTGAATAAGGTGTTCGAAGATCATGGTGTTCTACCGTCGACTTTGGAACCTGCAGGTGATTGAATGCGCTGACTGCACCCTCAACACCGTGGATGCTCGCGCCACGTTTCTGGAAGCTATTGAGGTAGTGGCCGACACCACATCCTAAATCGATAACGGATGCTGGCTGGAACTCCTGGTAGAGGACGTTGACGATGTGCTCTACGTCCGCGCGTAATTGCGGGTCGTTCGCCATGCGCTCATACCAGTCTTCGTCATATATTTGGTCCGGAGAGACCAAGCGTATTTCGTTGCCGATTCGGTAAACTTCATCACGGACTGTCCGCAGGATTTTCTTTACTGACTCCATACCACGGAAAAGCGAGACGTCGTGTTTATTTCTTCCGCTCTTCTAAAACGTCACGGAGTGGCGTTGGCAACCCAGTAAGTGCAAGTCCATAGGTCACGCCTCCGGCCGCAATGATAACAGCAACGCTAACCACATCTTCCGCTGAAATGACGTGGAGGAGGCCACCAACCACGGCCGCCATCAACCCGACGGCCACCGCGAAGTGCCTTAGATCGGGGATGACAGCAGGAACTGTGATACGGGGGAGTCCCGTGAAAGCCCACGCCAGTACAACGAGTTGGCCGATAAGACTGAGTGTTGTTGCCGCGGCCGCGCCTATCGCGCCGTACCGGGGAATCAAAGCCACGTTGAGGCTGAGGTTGAGGATAAACCCGACGAGAATACCCCGGGTCGCCAGTCGTGGCTTGTTAACGGCTTCGATGCCCGGCCCGACAAATGTACTCACCGCAGCAGCAACCTGTCCCATGGCGAGAACAGTGAGGATAAGCCAAGCGTCCGCGTACTCCGGTGTGAACGCGACTGACAGTAGTGGTCCTCCCACGAAGACTGCGCCAACGGCGATAGGAATCGGTAACAGGAGGACGTAGAAGAACGCCGTTGAAAACAGGTTTCGGACAGCTATCCAGTCGCCCGCGGCCTGCCGGTTGCTCAACCGTGGGACAATTGCCGTCCGAATAGCCGCTGGGAGGAGTAATGCAACACGGGAGACGCGCCACGAAACTTCATACTCGGAGACGACTGCTGGTGTCTGGAAATGCCCTAGTAGGAGGACATCCGCCCAATTAAATGCAACGCTACTCACACTGCCAAGCCCCGCATAGAACGCGAATGTCGTCAGTGACGACACGAGTTCGCGGCGTGGAAACGAGAGACGGGTTGTCGTACGAAGCCAGCCAGCGAGGAAGACAAAGGCGAATCCGGCAAGCCAGCCCGTAGCTAGTCCGCGCGCACCCCAATCTGACAGTACGAGTGGCAGGCCGACAAGAATCCAGACGAGGTATCGGCCCGCCTCGAGCAGTGCTCGTTTGCCGGGTGTTCGCTCGCCGCTTAGAATGCTCAGCGTGGTGTAAGCAGCCTCCTGGAGGATGACGCCGGCTAGTAGGAACGGGAAGAGTGTTGGCGCGAGATAGTCAGAGACGAATGACTTCGCGGCCAGAAGGCCAACGAGTACGGCGAGAAGGGGGAATAGCTTCAACGCGAGGGCGGTCGAGAGAATGGCTTCGGGACTGTCGGTTTCACTCATCCGTTTTTTCATTGCGTCGTCTAGGCCAGCATCCGCGATGAGGCGGAGTCCTAGTAACACACCTTCGAACAAAAAGAACGTGCCAAGTGTAGACGGGGGGAGTACCCGAGTAAAGAGAGAGATTCCAGTGAACATCAGGACCGTTGAGAGACCGCGCGCGGTCGTGAGCTTCAGTGTATCAGACGACACCATTTATATATAGGACTTCAGTCAATCTGCTTTAGATTGTTGGTTCGTTGGAGAGCTCCATCGGGCAGAACCAAAAGAGTAGTCGGGGTTTTACTTCTCGGAAGATACGTTCGATGCTGTTCCGGCCCCCGTGCCGTTCATATTGGAATCAGATGCCGTGGCGGTCAAATGCCACCTGCAACCACGGTGGGGAAATGGACGTGAAAGAGTGCGTCCTTCACGGGAGGTTTCTCCACGGGGTCCCGGAAGGAAAATTCTGGTAATCGACTAGGTCTGGTCGGAGAGATTAAAACGTGGAGCAGGCGATCTGTGTCGGTGTCACCTTCGATTCAGTCGCTATCCTTACTGAGGCGTATAGTGTCAAGTATAGCGCTATCCAAAAACGCACTGCCTCATCCTTCATCTCAATTCCTCCGGGTTGAGAGGACTTCGTTAATACGTTTCCACGTACTTTCCGAACAAGTCATCGCTACAGGATTGACCGTAGTGGAGAACCGGAAACCCCCATCGAAAAGAAAATGAGGAGTTGCAGGTCGAAAACTGAATCGGACTGTTTTCGCTGGCGACATCGAACTAGACGCTACACAAACCACCACGCCAGTTCGGGCAGGTTAGGATTTCCAAAACATATCCGGCCATATTTCAAAGAGGGTTTGAATTGACTAGTTTGGGTAGATAGCAACGACTTTGCACCGAGCTAAACAGCAGTACTGTTAACCCAAGGTTGGATACGAGATATTGAAAGATTAAAAAGGGAGACCGGCTTTGGACAGAGATACAGAGATGTGTGGCATTATCGGTGAAGTGGCTAGAGACCCCCTCAACGTCCGTACCTTCCAGCAGATGCGAGACGAACTATCTCATAGGGGCCCCGATGGGGAGGGTTTATATCTAAACGACTCGGAAACGGTCGCACTCGGTCATCGACGACTCTCCATTATCGATTTAAGTTCAGCTGGCGACCAGCCGATGCCCAACGAAGACGAGTCAATCTGGCTGGTGTTCAACGGCGAAATCTACAACTACAAGGACCTTCGCTCACAGTTAGAGGACGCTGGTCATGATTTTCGAAGCGAAACGGACTCCGAGGTCATTGTCCACGGCTACGAGGAGTGGGGGACAAACTGCGTCGAACGGCTCAGGGGGATGTTCGCGTTCGGTATTTGGGACGAGTCCCGAGACCGATTGTTTCTCGCACGTGATCGGTTGGGTATCAAACCCCTGTATTACTTTCAGTGTGACGGACGATTTATTTTCGCATCCGAGTTAAAGGGGATTCTTTCGGATAAATCAATCGACCGGAATATAGATCCGGTGGGTCTCAGGCACTATCTTCGCTATCGGTACATTTCCGCGCCGTATACTATTTGGGAAAACATACGGAAATTAAAACCAGGTTGCACCCTCGTTTTTGAGAACGGTGAATCTACCATCGAACAGTACTGGAATCCATACGATTACGTAGACGATGGTGGTAACGAAGAAGTTGCACTTCGGGAAATCGAACGGAGGCTCGAAGATGCAGTCGAATCGCATCTCACAAGCGATGTGCCGATTGGAGTCCTTCTGAGTGGCGGTCTCGATTCAAGTATCGTTTCGGCGCTGGCGTCACGGGTTTCCAACGGTTTGTCGGCATTCTCACTTGGTTTCGACACTGATAGCGACGACGAACTCTCACATGCCGCGAAAGTCGCAGAGACGTTCGATTTGAACCATCACACGGAAAATCTGTCTGCGACAGGGCTCGACGAGCTACTTGACGAGATTCTATATTATTACGACGAACCGTTGTCGGACAGCTCTGTGTTCCCGACGTATCTCTTGATGCAGGAGGTGAGCGACAACGTAAAGGTCGCACTTTCCGGTGACGGTGGTGATGAGATCTTCGCAGGATACACGTGGTACGAAACGTACCTTCAGTACCAGCGTCTCAGGCCAATGGATCAGATACTCGGTATCATCGGGCAAACGACGTTCGATTTAGGGAAGCGACTCGATAGCAGTCTGTTGAACGCGGTAAGTCGCCGGTTCCTTCCGTTTTCTCGATCTAGGATAGACCGATATCAGCAGATAATGCACCCGCCCTTCGACGACGACGAACTCGATGGGTTACTCACCGACGAGTACGTAGTAGCGAACCCCGACGACGTGCCCGCCCGTCATTGTAACGGCGAGTTAGACGTAAAAGACATGCAACTGCTCGACATGAATACGTTCATGGTTGACGACATTCTGACAAAAGTCGATAGAGCGAGCATGGCGCACTCCCTCGAAGTACGTGTCCCGTTGCTTGACCATAAACTCGCACAGTATATGTTATCGTTGGACTCTAACCTCGTTTATAAAAACGGAGAAAAAAAGCACTTGCTCAAGAAAATTGGCCGAAACGTCCTCCCATCGTCCATCATCGACCGAGAGAAGTCGGGATTCGGTGCTCCACTGAGCGAACTCGGCTTTGTCGATAGATACAAGCACATCCTACACGACTCAGAGGCAGCACGGGATGGCGTCTTCGATAGCGAGGAGTTGTCAAACGTAGCCGATTCCGGGATTGCGTATCACAAACTCGTGCGATTGATCCTCTTTGAACTCTGGTACCGCCGATGGAAGCCCTCAAACGCGAAGGAGGCAAGTCATGACTAAGGTCAGTGTCGTCATTCCCTGTTACAACGACTCGGAGTACGTGACAGATGCTATCGAAAGCGTTTTAGAACAAACTCGGGTTCCAGAAGAAATATTCATCGTCGACGATGGATCGACAGACGACGTCGAAACAGCAGTTGCCGAGTACGTCAAAAACGGGGACGTTGAGTTGCTTGAACACGAGACGAATCGAGGGCTCCCGGCAGCCCGTAATACTGGCATCCGTGCTTCTACGGAGGAATTCATTGCATTACTTGATGCTGACGATAAATGGATGCCGGAAAAAACGGCGACGCAGGTAGCCGCCATGTGCGATCGCCCCTCGGTGGGGATGGTGTTTTCCGACCACTACCGCGTCACACCCAATGGAGACGACGTAATTTCGGTTCGGCGCGCTGACGACCCGCCAGCACAATTCCTCGAAAACGCGTTCGTCGGAGGCGTCGGTGGTATCCTTCCATCTACCGTGTTAATTCGGCGGGAATGCTTCGAGCAGGTCGGCTATTTCGACGAAAAACTCCGACTCGCCCAGGAATTAGACATGTGGATGCGAATCGGAGCTGAGTATCCAATCCACCGGGTTCCACGACCACTCGTCCGCCGCCGGGTCAGAAACGATAGTTTAGCTTCGAACAAACTAAAGAAGTTGGAGTACCGAGAAGAGTTCATCACTCCGAAACTCATCGAGATGTACCCGAGGTTACAACCGTTAGTCGAACGCCGGAAAGCGCACCTGAAGTATTTGCGGGGAAGCTACTATGCATCGACCGGAGACTCATCGAAGGCACGGAAACAACTCCTCGGAGCAATAAGACTCACGCCTACCAAATGGAAAGTGTACGTGAGATTATTGACGACGCTTTTCGGCGAACGGGGAATGAAGTTCTTCTTCGGCTTTCTCAAGGAGACGAAATTCAGAGCAAAGAACCTCAAGCGACGTGTCGAAAAGCGAATGTCGTGATAGAGGTCGCCGATTTCAGTTTAGATAGCCGAGCTATCTCAGCTCAAGTAGCCGAGATTCCGTAACTGTTTTTCGTTCACCTCGGTACTCTGTGTTATTGACTCGGATTTCGGAAGTGCATCAAGCTGGTCCAGGTACTTGCGGGCATCCGAAACCGTCAACTCCGGTGAATCGTACGAGCGAACGCCAGTGAGATAGAACTTTGCAACGTCCCACAGACGACTACGCATGTATTCCCGCTTCGCACTTTTTAGTAATTTCCCGGCGAGAATCACCGAACGGTTGATCTGCCCCGAGTTCGGAAACACGTATCCACCATCTGCCTCCCACACTGATTCGAACCGCAGACGCCCGCTTATGAGTGGCTGTAACTCTGGCACGACGGATTTGTCGTAGAAACATGCCCCCTGATCGGCGAGTGGTTGCGAGAAGATATCTCGTCCGGGTACTCCATCGCCGTCGGCTTGGATACCCAATAGTCTAGCGAGTGTCGGGAAGAAGTCAACGTGGCGAAGCACGCCAGATTTTACGGTTTTCTGTTTGAGGTCGGGATGGACGAACACCGTCGGAACGTACGCAAGCTCGGGTCGAATCGGAGTGTTGTGCCCGACACATCCGCCTTCTCCGAGAAGTTCGCCGTGATCGCTGGTGTAGATCACAAGCGTCTCTTCGAGCAAGCCTCGCTCGTCTAACTTCTCGACTTGCGACTCGAAGTGTTCGATGTCGCGTTCGACGCCCGTCTGATATTCTGTCCGGTAGGTTGAGGTTGACGTATCTTTTCGGTCACGATAGTACTCCCAACCGTTACCGGGATAGTCCCCGTATGGGGCGTGTCCACCGCGTCCTCGTTCGACGAAAATAAACGGCGGCTCTGCGTCATCTATGTCATCCGGTTTACTTTCTGTCGTTGCGAGGGTCTTATCAAGTATACTTTCACTTTTCGGATTATCGTTGAACTTCTCGTTGATGGTATTCGAAAAGTGGGATTTGACCCCCTCCAATGTAAAAAGAGAGGGTGTCGTATTACTCAGACAGTCACCGAACTGTCGAACGCCGTGTTGCGGTGGTTGCAGTCCAGTAACTATTGAGGAAAAACTCGTCGGCGTGTGGATGCTCGCTGCGACGGTTTTGAAAACGGTTCCTCGCTGTGACAACGACTCCGGTACTGCATCCCATCGTACTGCATCGCCGACGTAAAGAAAGACGTTTGACGCGTCTATATCCGAAATCCCGGACATCGGTTATGACTTAGTACTCTGAGTTTTAACGTCTTTGGTTCGCAAGCTGTATTTAGGGGGACTCGATTACTGTATATACGAAGTTCCTCACAGTTCGTCTTAGACATGGTCAAAGCACTCATCCTGAAACTCAACGGTTGGCCGACGACGTTCGATGAGCGGGTCGAGGCCATCGCAGAAAGCGTCGAAGAACTCGTGGTAATTCGCCCAAAGCCTCCAGCAGAAGTCGATCGACTCGCCCAACGCAAGGGGGTCATCGTCTACGATCTCCTCCCGAGTCGAGGATCGTTCGTTGAACCCGGATGGATCAAGCCGATCGTGTTTCCCCTTCACGTCGTGCAGGCTATTCTCGTGATGACGTATCTCTGGGTTCGAGGGTCTCTTCCACCAGTAATCCATGCACTTGACTACGCACTCGGGGGGATAGCTGGCGTCGTCGTCAGCCGTCTGTTTTCGGTCCCACTCGTCGTAAGCGTTCGCGGTCTCAAAGAGCCCCGATACAAGGCGATTGCAGAAAAGAGCGATTCACTTCGCCCCTCAATCAACTACCGTATCCTTCGAGCGATGACCAGCTTCGTTCTCGTGAACACCGACCACGTTATCACGAAAGCAACCTATCAGGTAGATTTCGTTAAAGAGACTTTCGGCGTCAATCCAGGATTCACGACACGCCCGACTGGTGTCGATTTCGAGTTGTTCGATCCGGAGACTACAGATAGCGGCGACAAATTAACCGAACTGTTCGGTGACTCTGCTCTCGCTGGTAACAGCATCGCGCTCTATCTCGCAAAACTTCTCCCGGAGAAAGGTCCCGACAAGGTACTGGAACTCATCGCGGCGGCAGATGACGAACTCCCGGACGACGTGATGCTTGCCTTCGTCGGAGAGTTCCGCAACGAAGCGTTTGAACGTCAGTTCCGTGAGCTTCAACGAGACGTTAGCGAACGAGTCGTCCTCCATTCCAAGCGAGTTCCCTTCGAAGACGTTCCTGACTTGCTCGCCGCCGCCAACGCCGTCGTGCTTCTTTCGGAACCCGAGAGTGAGGGTGTCCCCCGTATTTTACAAGAATCGTGTGCCATGCAGACCCCGATAGTTGCCTCGGACGTGACTGGAATCGCTGGCGCTTTCAAGGACTTGCCGGGGTGTTACCTCGTCGACCGCGAGGATTCGACGGCGTTTGCCGACGCCGTGACCAGCGCAGTTACGGACACGTCGGACATGCCGAGAGACCGGTTCGCCGAACGATTCGATATGTACAGTAATTATGCGGCGTATGCCGGTATCTACGAGACGCTAGCGAACCCCACTACCGAGTAGAACCACCAACTATTCGCTGTAGCCCAACTGCTGTAACTGTTCGAGTGTGGCGTCGTCGATCTCGACCTCGGTCCGATTTTCGGCAGACTGCTCTCGAATCCTCACACAGTCTTCATGCCACGCTTCGAGTAGGTCCTCGAATCGGGCGTGACGGTCGGGGTCGACCTCCACGAGGTTCGTCCGTTCCTCTGGATCTTCGAGGAGGTTGTACAGAAACTCCGTTTCGGAGTACCGATACCGATTGAGATAGTACCGCGGGTTCCGTAGAATGTCCGTGAGGACTCCTTTCTCGAAGACGTATTTCACGAGTTCGAGTAGATTTCGCCCGCCTTTGTCGGGCGTTTCCACGTCGATGTATTTCCACGTATCCGACCTGACGCCGTAGAACGTGTTTTGCATGTCGTACGTGTCAGTCTTGGCGAATACGTAGTCGTGTACATCGGTCGGGGTTCCGGCAAGAGCATCCGCTAGTGACGAACCTTGAACGTTCTCCAATGAGACACTCCCGTCCGTAGCGTACTCTAGTACTGTCGGATACATGTCTATCAAGCTACACAAATCCTGTGCCCGAAAGCCGTTCGCTCCGTCTGGCGCTCGTACCACGAACGGGACGTGCATTAGCTCGTCGTACGGCGCGTGCCCATGGGTGAGACGGCCGTGTTCGTTGAACGCTTCGCCGTGGTCGCCGACGACGACGACCAGTGTCTCGTCCAAGATATCGGCGTCTCGAAGGTGGTCGAGTAGTTCTCCGAGACAGGCGTCGTTGTAGGCTATTTCGCCATCGTAGAGTCCCTTCAATTGGTTCAAATCTGCCGCTGTCTCAACTTGCTTTAGGCACTCACGCTCGCCATCGACTGGCCCGTCGTAGTCCGAGGCGACGTACTCCCGGAACCCTTCGGGGGGGTCGTACGGTATGTGGGGTTCGATAGACCACGCAAACGCAAAAAAAGGATCGTCGCCGTCACGTTCGCCGAGCCATCGCTCGAAGATGTCGTTGATATCCTCGGCGCGTGGCAACGCGACTTTTTCTACGTCCTCTTCGGTGAGTTCTTCTTCGCTAACTGTGGAAGTACGTCGCTCAGCGATGACCTGTTCGTCCTTGTAGAGGTCGTAAAACTCGTCGAACCCGGCGTCGAATCCGACCGCAGACGAGACGTTACCCATCGTGGTAATCCCTACTGTCTCGAATCCTGCCGTCCGAAACTGTTCTGCGAGCGATGGAACGTGCGGGTGGAAAGTATCGTGTCTCGTTTGGGTTCCGTGTGTCGGGGGATACGACCCCGAGAGAATCGAGCCAGCAACGGGACGGGTCCAAGTCGCGGGGGTAAAACACTGCTCGAACACGATACCTTCGTCGGCTAACCTATCGATATTAGGTGACGTTTCACGCTCATACCCGTAACAGGAGAGATGATCTGCGCGGAGCGCATCCAAGACGTAGACGAGGACATTCATGTCTTACCGTCTTAGTTGCCCAAAAAAAGCTCTTATTATCTCCGTATCCGAAGTGGGCGGACCGTCACCGCTCGTGCAGCAGCGTCTGTAGATTCTCCTGGACGTACTCCTTCTCCCGGTTCTCGGCGTACCAGTCGATGGTCTCGGCCATCCCGTCCTGGAGACTGTACTCTGGTTCCCAGCCGAGTAGTTCCTCGGCCCGGGTCGTGTCGGCGGCCCGATGGCGAACCCCAACTGGCTTGTCGGTCATGCGGTTGACTTCTTCAGGTTCCCAATCGAGGTAGTCGAAGATGGCTTCGGCTACTTCGTTGATGGAGATGTACTCCGGAATCCCAGCGTTGACCGGTGTCCCGTCCGAAATGTTCTCGTTGGCGAGCATAAGCGCGCTCACGATGTCGGAGACGTAGGTGAAGTTGCGGGTTTGTTCGCCGTCGCCCCAAATCTGATACGGGTCTTGTTCCGCGTAGGCCTTAGCGATGAGCGCAACGATAGCGTGCGTCTCGTTTTCGCGTGGACCGTACGCGGTGAAAATTCGAACCGCGCTTGTGTCCACGCCGTACTGTTCGTGGAACGCCTGCAGTGAACGTTCGCCCATGAGTTTCGCCCATCCATAGGCTTCGTCTGCGTACGCCCCGCCGCGTTCGTCGAAGCTCACCATGTCTTCTTGGAGGCGTCGCTTCTCCTGCTGGATGTCGGTCGGGTAGGTACACGCACTGGATGCAAACGTGATCTTGTCGACACCGTTCTCAACTGCAGTCTCGAACACGATGTTGTCCAGCGCCATGTTGGTGGCACAGTTTGCCGGGTAGTTCGAGATGTACCCGCGACCACCGTGGTCGGCCGCGAGGTGGAAGACACGATCGATATCTTTCGTGGCTTCGTCGGCGAACTCCCATTGCTTGAGGTTGCCGTCCGCGATTTCGATTTGGTTTCGCACTGCCCCGAGGTTCTCCGTCGTCCCGCTGGAGAAGTCGTCTGCAACTCTGACGTTTGCACCCTCTGCAACGAGGTCCTCGACGAGATGACTGCCGATGAACGACGCGCCACCCGTGACGAGGACGTTCTCTCCGTCGAAGCTCATTGTGCCTCACCTGCCTTGGAAGCTGCCTTCTCGGCGTCCAGTTCGTCGGTCGCCCAGTCATAGACCTCTTTGACTCCGATTTCGAGTCTTACCGTCGGTTCCCAGTCGAGTGCGTCTTTCATTTTCGTATCGTCGGCAGCGTACTTGTCCGTACCTGTCGGTTTCGAGAGATCGTGTTCGATTGAGATGTCTTTGCCACTGATGTCGATGATGGTTTCTGCGAGTTCGTTCATACTGACCACCTCGTCGCCGTTCCCGAGGTTGATCGGTTCGCCATCGGACTTCGCTTCGATGGCACGGATCATTCCTTCGACGAGGTCGGTGACGTAGATGAATCCGCGCTCTTGAGTTCCGTCACCGAACAGTTCGATAGACCCACCATCCGGTTCCTCGATGACCTTCCGGCACAGCGACGGGATGACGTGGCTACTGTCCGGATCAAGACTCTCTCGCGTTCCATAGCAGTTGAAAATCCGGACCATCGACGTTTCAAGATCGCAGTCATCGTGATAGGCCTGACAGGCAACCTCGCCGAGGACCTTCGCCCACCCGTACGTACTATGCGGGTCGGCCGGAATCGCTTGGTCTTCACTGAATCGATTGAGGTCGTCGTGTTGCTGACGGTAAATGCACGCGCTGGACGCAAAGAGGAATCGGTCCACGTCGTTGATTCGGGCCGCTTCGAGCATGTTCTGGTTCATCAACACACTCGGAGTGAGGCCGCCGACATTTTCGCGCTTGATGTAGTGAATTCCGCCGACGGTCGCCGCAAGATGGAAGACGTGGTCGACGCCTTCGGTCGCCTCGACACAACCTTTGTGGGTCGTCAAATCGACTGTTCGGAGTTCGATGTCGTCGAGAAGATGTTCGATCTTGTCCGGAGAACCGCGCGAGAAGTCGTCTGCAACGACAACCTCACAACCGAGTTCAAGGAGGCGTTCACTGAGGTGGCTACCGATGAATCCGGCACCACCTGTTACGAGGACTCTGGCTTCTTTCCAGTCCATATATTTCCCCTCTCATTAGGGTACCTAATTCCTGTGCTTTTCTCCTAACTGCTATCGAACCGTGGTCAATAGAGTTAGCATCCACAGACCGTATTCAGTTGTTTATTATGAGGTGAGTTTCTATTGGGGAGTAACTATGACCAACGAATCCAGTAGTCCAGCAGAAAGACTTCGAGTAAGATTAGTAACGCAATTCTTTTATCCGGATACATCTGCTAATTCTGCAATATTAACTGAACTGGCAACTGGTCTCGCTGAACGTGATGTGGATGTGGATGTATTGACTGCGCAACCTGCATATTCTTCGTCAGACAGAGAGCGTACGGAACCAAGGAAAGAGGTTCACAAGGGCGTTTCAATTCGCCGAATATTGTCAACTAGGTTTAATAAAAATGAAGGGACAAAGTATCGACTTCTAAATGACATTTCATTTTTTATTAGCGCGTTTGTCTCACTCCTGCTTGATAGAGAAAAACGTCTTCTCTTACTTCCGACTGCACCACCCTTTCTGCCCATTCTCGGATGGCTAGTTAAGAATCTCCGAGGTTATCAATACGTTCCAGTCGTGTACGACCTCTATCCAGACATGGCAGTTCAATTAGGATATTTATCAGAAAGTGGATTTGTTTATCGATTCTGGGATTGGCTCAATTATCGCGCATATAGCCAAGCTGACGAAGTGATAACTATCGGTGAAACTATGGAAGAGACACTTATAGAGAAGTACGGTGAGGAGTGCGATGTGACGGTTATTCACAACTGGGAAGACGGTGAGTTTATCCAACCTCAGAAGAAGTCAAAGAATGAATTTTCAAAGGAAAACGACCTTGTAGAACCAACAACAGTTCTATACTCTGGAAACCTAGGCCTTCACCATGATTTAGAGAGTGTTATTGATGCCGCAAAAATCCTTGAGAAAATGCATCCTGATAAACTTAAATTCCTCTTTATCGGTGAAGGCGGTAAAAAACCAATATTAAAGGATATGGTCGACGACTACGGTTTGAATACGGTTTCGTTTCTCCCGTACCAGCCTAAAGACGCCCTTCCTGACTCACTAACATCCGGCGACATTGCACTCGTAACTATGGAGGAAGGCGTTGAAGGACTCTGCGTTTCGAGCAAGTTCTACACTGCACTCGCCAGCGGCCAAGCAGTTCTAGCAATCTCGAAACCAGACTCTGAGATTGGTCAGGTTGTCGAACGGACTGATTGTGGTATTCGGGTGGATCCAGAATCCCCCGATCAAATTGTATCCGCAATTATGCAGTGGCTGGATAATCCGGACTTAGTCAAGGAGATGGGAGAAAGAGCTCGAAAGGTCTTTGATCAGAAGTTCAATAAGCAGCGGTCTATCAGCCAATACCAAGACTGCCTGTCGAAGGTCAACCACTAGTAGACTATTCGACGTAACCAAGATCCCGTAGGTGATCCTCAATGGATTCGTCTGTGTCGATCTTCTCGTTGGTTCCCAAAATGCTACCACGCTCAAACTGAGATGAAAGTTCACCCCAGCGATTTCCTAAGTCGCCTTTAGGAGCGGTATTTCCAGAATAAAGTTCCTCTTCCCTTCCGTTAGTCGAACGCTGAGTGATAACTCCTGTATCGTCCCCATCGAGATGAGCACCAAATAACTTCCAATCTGTATCTGTACGAATACCACGGTACGTCTGACGAGAATCCCAGTCAGTTGCTTGCCACTCCGATACAAATTCGGCATGCTCAACGATAGCATCATCCGGCTCTTGGCGTGGAATGCCTTCTACTGAATTTGGAGATTCTATTCCGACTGCATCAAGTAGCGTTGGCATCAAGTCCAGTGTACTCACCTGACCATCAACGGTTCCGTGATCCCAGTCAGGTCTGCTGATGAGTAGTGGTACATTAACTATCTCTTCCCAGAATGCGGGAGGTACGTGTCCCATCATCCTGTACTCTTTGGGACTAAGGCACTCTCCGTGGTCTGCTGTGAAAGCGAGAACGTCTTTTTCTGGATCGAAATGGCCTTCTTGAATTAGTTGCTGGATGAATTCGTGAACTTCGTCGAAAAGGTAACGACAGCACGCCGTGTAGGCCTTTCTGACGTCATCAATCTCAGAGTCGGAGAACCCTTCTCCGTTTGACTTGATGACGGTTCGAGTGAACTCACCAAGCTTCGAACGACTCCAGTTGCCGTTGAATGACATTGATTCGAAGTAGTCGTTCGGCGGCTCATATGGATGATGTGTATCCATATAGTGAATCCAGCAGAACACCGGATGATCACTAGTTTTCTGAAGCCATTCTAGTCCTTCTGTATGTAGGTCTGCGGCAGTTCGATAGAATGACTCTTCGGATGCAATTTTCCCTTTTATGTCCGAGAAAACGTTGAAATACGCCCATTCAGCAAGACTCAGTGTAGGTTCGAATGGACTTTCACGGATAACATTTACAAGTTTTTTCTTCCAAGTCGGTGCTCCAAGATTTCCCGCTGTGAAGCCAGCAGCGTAGTTATATTCCTTCCCAAAAAGGTAGTTGTCAGTCCATAGACCGCAACTATATCCACTGTCTGAGAGTTTTTCTGCAATCGTCGTCGGCGAGTCTTCATCCGGTAGTCCCCATCCTGGGACAGTATCGGAATAAACACTTGCTGCCAATCCCGGCATTGCCGAATTAGTATCCGAAGCTGTAGCAATCGCATCGGTGAAAGCAACACCATCGACGAGGTCAGCTAACTCCGGAAGAAACTCGGAAAAATACTTTTGGCTAAGAGAGTCAGCCGAAAGAACAAACACGTTCGGTTCGTCGCTCATAACGGTGGTCTTTGAGCGGTACAATTAGTGTTTTTCTCTTTCGTTTCCCTAAATTCTCGTAAGTGAGCACAAGACCTGCCAGACTTGCCGGATTACGATTTTCACGTCAAACCAAAAAGATTGGTGCTGAATATACTCTAGGTCGTACCGGAGTTTCACTTCAGGGTCTGTACTCTTTGCACCGTGAATTTGAGCTAATCCCGTCAACCCAGGTTTGACAAACCACCGCTTACGCCACGCGTCGGCGGTTTCTTCGAGCAAAATCTCCTCGTCAGTCCAGACCGCTCGGGGACCGACGACGCTCATTTCACCGGTCAGTATCGCCCATAGTTGAGGCAGCTCGTCCAAGTGAGTTCGCCGCAGAATACTACCAATACGCGTGATTCGGTCGTTCTGGTCGTCTTCGCTTGGTACTACCGATTCGCCTTCAGGAACCATGCTCCGGAACTTGTACACTTCAAACGTCTCGCCAAATTCTGCAGTCCGCTTTTGACTATAGAATACTGGTCCAGGGCTATCGAGTTTTACTGCCACTGCGATGACAGCCAGTGCCGGTGCGAACGCGAACAACCCGACGACAGCGAACATCACGTCAAATACGCGTTTGAACACGTAATCCTGCCAGTCCCAGGGTTCAAGATCGATATCGACGAGCACCCCCTGATTACTAGTGGAGACAGTCAATACGTCATTTGTATAGTTGCGATGTACCTTTGCTTCGACACCGTGCTCATAGCAGGCGTCTAGCGCGCCAAAGAACTCCGCACGATCTGGTGTAGCGAACGCGAGCAATGCAGTATCGACATCGTGTTCGACGAGCACTTCATCCAATCGTGAAAGTCCGCCTAGACAGTCGAGATCATTCAGTGGAGACTTCCCACCACCGGCGGTGACAGCAGGCTGGCCAAGCTGAGATTCATCTGATGAGTAGTATGGGCTTGGCGGTGAGACGTATCCAACAACAGGTATGTCGGTGGCCTCGATTACTGCGAGTATCTCCTCGGGGTCGTCACCGACGACGACGGCACAACATTCACTTGATGGTCGGCGTCGAATGACGACGAACCACGCGGGAAGCGTTACCAGCAAGCCCAGCATCGTCAACACGAGCGTCGAGCGGGGCAGTCGATACGTGTAGTCAAAGTAGCCGATAGCGGCCAGCGCAACCCCAGCGAGGACGACTCGTTTGTGCGTAATAAGTATCGCGTCAAGAATCCGCCGAGGGCGAGGTTTGAACAGTGGGACGAGACTGGCACAAACAACGAATAGCGTCGTCGCAAGTGCGAGGACGTACGAATCCCCGTATAACGATGTTGCTGGAAGTCGTCGGAACACCGGCACGAGCGTGGTCAGTGTCGACTGGACGGCAGGCGTGTTGGCGACCAACAACGAGAGTGTGGTCACGCCGACCGTCCCGGCCACGCTCGTAATTCGATACCGGTGTCCCGAAACCATCTACGATACACAGAACAGTGATACAATTTAAATCCTATGACCTGATTTTCACCATTATCTATTTCTAAGAAATGATTGCGTTGTAACGGAGATGGGACGTTCCAGTGGTTACCCAACAGCTCGCAGTAGACCGAGTCCAATCGCTACATTGGATTGAGGTCGTCAAGCGAGCAGATACGATTAGTTTTCACCAATCACATCTGCTTCGAACTCACTTGCACGAACGCGAAGTGGGAACCATCCTTCCTCGTCAATACCGAGCAACGCCTCAGAGTACCCATCTTCCTCATTTCCGGCTTTAGCTGTTCGCACCCAGTTCACCTCGCGATCACTCAGATCGAACCACTCACCGAGTTTCTCGGCTTCCTCTCTTACGCGATGGATGAGCGTCACCGAACAGAGATTCGCAATTGTCCGCGCTTCGGGCGTCAACGCGAACTCGCCACCCGTTTGGGTGATGAACTGGATCGAGAGGTCGTAGTGGCGACTATGCCGTACGGCAGTCTCTAAGAACTCAAGTGAGGTTGTGTCGTTCATCAGGTAGTGTGCTTCGTCGATGACGAACACGACTCGCTTGTCAGTCTGTTTCGCCCTCTCGTAGACCGCATTGAACAACACCTGCATCATCAGGCTCGTCTCTGTCCGACCGCGCGTCCCCTCCTCCTGATGGAGGTCCAGATAGATGACCTTTGAGTCGAGGTCGAACTCAGTCTGGCGCGCAAGATTAGCGAGGTCACCACCAGCGCGGAAGGATGGCCGAAGGTCCTTCAACAGCGATTGGGCATCCCCGCGAACGCTGTCCTGTTCACCAGCAGTGACGTACCCGAACACTTCGGGGTCGTCAAGCAGGTCTTCGAGCACTTCGATGACGTCCCGCACCGTCGGCGAGTCCAGGTTGTGCGTCGCGGGGTCACGCGTGATGCCCTGGCGTTCGTAGGTTTCCTGAATCGCACGGCGAAGCGTCTGCTTGCGGTCGCCCAGCGGGTTGGTGGCGACATGTTCGAAGAACGTCTCGAAGAACGTGAGCACCCACGCAATTTGCTCGCCCCACGGGTCCAAGTCCGGAACCTCCGCAAGCACCGAATCGGGTGTCGCCTTCAGTTCAAGGGGATTGAATCCGCGCGTCCCGCCGACAGTCACGCGTTCGCCACCGAGCGTGTTGTTCACGCCAGCGAACCCAGCTAAGGGGTCAAGCATCACGATGACCGAATCCTCGTCGTACATCGCGCGCCGCGTGACGTTGAGTTTCGTCGAGAACGATTTGCCCGCCCCGAGTTTCCCGACGACCATCATACAGTAGCCTGTCTCTCGTTCGAAGCGGTCCAGAATCAGCGGGCTCTCGTTGAGCGCATACGTCCCATATTCGATGCCGGGTTCGGCGAACGCCCCGGATACGAACGGGAACATCGCGCCAACAGCACCGCTTAGCATCGGTGTTTGGGTGTCCATCGTCTCGTTCAACTTATCGACGCCCACGGGACTGCCCGAGATGAGCGTTTCCAGTTGCGACCAGCGCGGCGTCACTGGCGTCAGATTCGTTGGCGACCGCCGTGCAGTACTGCTGACTGCGTCCGTCCCGAGGTCGGTCTCTGTCCCACTGTGCGTCGCGAGATACATCGAGACGTCGAACGCCGTCGTTGGTGTGTTCCGGAGGACGTCGTACATCTCCTGATAATCTTCGAGGTCTTTTTTCACGCCACGCGCGCCTGCACGGCGTTTCTCCGAGAGGTACTCGTGGTCGGCTTCGAGGTCTTCGATTTTGTTTTCGAGCGCATCGAGGGTTGCGCGTGTCTCCCGTGGGTCGAGATGCAGCGAGAGATCGGTATTGCGGGTTTCGGGGGTGGAGTACAGCGATTCGAAGAGGCCGTCACGCGGTGCATCCGGATACTCACCAACCCACAGCGTCTGTGCCCAACTCGGTCCTGTGCGGACGGCGCTCGGTCGCTCCTCGATACTCGACGGCGACACGACGGTCTGGTGGATGTCCGGAATCGTATCGAGGTCGCTCGACTCATTCTCGTAGTCCACGGGTGGACGCTCAGAGTTCTCGATTGACTCGCTATTCGTCGTGCTATTGTTCCAGAAAGGAAGGTGTTCTCGAATCATGACTTACCTCGAACGAAGGGGTTGGTTCGGAGGGCGGACGCCATATCGCCGTACTCGCGGGCGTCGCCCGCCCAGAACTCGCCGATTAGTTGGCTGGCATCGGTGGCGTCGACGCGCCGTGCGTTACAGTCGTCTATCTCGCGCAGACCCGATTGGACTTGCCGTAGACGCTCGTCCAACGTCTCCGCCAGCTGTTCCTGTTGGACTGCAGGATGCGGGCCGAACCACACCTGGACGAGTAACCCGACAATGGGGAGGTCGGTGAGTTTTTGACTGAGACTCTCGCGTTCGAACTGCACCTCACGTGGTGCGACCGTGACCACAACGTAGTGGTCACGGATGGTCATCTGGCGCTCGTCGAGTTCCGCTTCGTACCACCCAGTATAGTGTTCGATGAGTGCCGCGAGTTGCGGATTCGATTGCACGTCGCGGTCGTTCAGTCGCGATCTATACCGGTTGAGGTACTCCTCGACAGGGAACGATTGTGTCGTCGAATAGATTTGGATGGGGAACTCGACGGTGGTGTTCAGGAAATCACGGAATGCACTGGCTTTCGCCTGCCATTCCTCGTCAGTTGCGAGTGCCATCGTCGGTGGGTTGACCTGCACCAGTCCGATGAAGGTGCCGTCAGTTCGCTCGATTGCATCACGCTCCGGGTGGACGCGCTCAACCTGTGTGTACTGTTTTGCCTGTTCGTGGTTGTGCTCGGTCGAACTCGTGTGGAACCGCGCGAACGTCTCAAGCCAATCGACACTCGACGCATAGGATGGCGTGAGGAAGACGAACAGGCCACCGAACGCGATTGCGAGGCCTGCGATGGGGAGTGTGAGTGTCTGGACGCGATAGCCCGCGATGGTGAGCGACGCAGGCAACACGACCTGCATCACGAGCAAGACGAGCACGCCGGGCAGGAGTGCGACCGACAGGTCCGTAAGGGTGTACCGGCCGAACAGTTTCGAGTCTGTGCCAAGTGATTTCGGAATTCGTTTCGTTGGATCGTGTTGACTCATTCTTTCGTATCTCTGTCTGTCGATTCAGGCGTGTTCGCAGAACGATTCGACTGCTCGTCAGACCGCAAGTTGGTGAACGTGACGTCACGACTACTAGACCCTGTCTGAGACGACTGACTCGAAGGCGAACTCCCGCCATCGGTCACTTTGTCTTGGATTGCTGTTCCCGTGGATTTGACCCGCGAACTCAGCGCGTGGGCACGGGAATTGCCTGACCCGAGCATCGTCTGCCCATCCTGATTGACGGGCGGACTGTCGCGCAGTCCACGGGCGAAGTTTCGACTGCCATGCGTGAGTTGCTGGCCGTGTTCTCGCGCCGTGCCGAGTCGGCCTTTCGCGCGGTTCACAGAGGCATGGCGGCCCATGCGGTCGGCCATGAAGAATATCGCGCCGGCCTGCCAGAACAGGACGAGCGGCGACAACACGGCGACGATAGGAATGACGAGCGCGGTCAGCCATGCGCCAAGGCCGCCCATCGAGAGGCCGAAATTCGACCCCAAGAGTTCGCCGAGGCGGAACAAGACTGCGACCGGCACGGTCATGAACAGGAACGGCACGTAGAACCCCGCCAGTCGCTTCATAAGCCGAGACACCATCGTGAATGGCCCGACGCCGGGAATCCAGAACACGATCAACAGCGGCATCACGAGCGTGAAGAGGTAGAGGACGACTTGCCGGAGGAAGTAGATGAGCGCGACGAGGACGAACAGCCCGAAGTCCACACCAAGTGAAAGGACGAGTCCGAGCACGCCCATCGAACTGAAGGACAGCGTCTGGAATAACGACACCTGCGAGAGGTCTGGCACCAAGAACACGGTGAGTTCGCTCACCAATTGGCGAGCGAGTGCATCGATCCACCACCACGACAAGATACCAAGCAAGCCCGAAAAGGCTCGTTTCTTGAGTTTCGTCTGATGGTAGTTGCTGAAGAGGTAGCTCGTCGATTCGAGGAAGATGACGAGAGCGATTGCGAGCGCGTACAGAAACAGTGAAGCCGGGATGATGGCGTTCCAGTAGTACTCGTAGAGTTGTGGCCACGCTCCGTTCGTCGGGGCGCGGAACACTGCGTTAGGATACGGTGTCTCGACGGCGATTGCAACGAGCGCGTCCGCGTGCTGTTGGATGAGGCCCTCGATTGGGCTAAACAGGACTCGCAGGGCCTCTTGAATCGCCCAGACGATGACGTCGCCGAGCGAACTTCCGCCGTCGCCACCGCCACTGCCACTGGTTCCGCCGCCCTCACTTTGGGCGAGTGCAGGGTGTACGGCGAGAGACAAGCCACTGATCACGGCGAGCGGCATCAGCAAGGCAGTCCAAGACTGAAGCGATTCCCGCAGCGTGCCCCCGCCTCTGTGGAGCGTGTCTTGGAGTCGCGTCACAGCCCCCTCCATGGTGGCCAGAGATGCCAACCGGTGAATCGACCGACAATAACCATGCCGGCGAAGTAGATGGCGACGAAGACACCGATGCGATACAGCACGGATAGGAGGTCCGAGCCTGCGCTCTGGACGTACATCGTGTCGCTGTCACCGACGTACCTCGTGGACTGTTGCCCCTGCCCGGGGTCGTAGCGCGCCGAGAGACCACCATTCGTTCGCGCGACCGTCGTGACGACCGTGCCGTTCTCAGAAGTGTTCACTCGCCTGCCGTCAAGAACGATGGAGCCACTGCGCTCCGTCGTGTTGATGGGGTCGCCCGTTGCTGTGTCTGTCAAGTGGACTTCGACAGTGACCGTTTCGTCGGTCTGGTTGACGACGCGGAGCGTGACGTTGCCCTCGTCTCGGTCGTTTGTGAGTGTCGCGTTCGTCGGCTGCTTCGACGTGTTCCCAGCGAGGTCTGAATAGGCCGTTTCGGTGCTACGATGCCGTCGTTCGACAGCCGTCGGTGACGCCGCAATCGAAACGTTGGTCCGATTTGCGAATTCACGAAGGGAAATCGTCGTCCGGTTCGACCGATTCACCGGCGGGGTGTCCGTGTCGTCAGCCCAGTGTGTGTTCTGGGTGGAGTTGTTACCAGCGTGGTCAGAATCGGGTGGTTGCCGTGCTGGAAGTGTCGTTGCTGTGGCTGGCGCTCCGGCGACGAGATTGAGGACACAGAGACTTCCGAGGAAATATCTCAGAAGCTGTAACTTGCTCCCCCAACGACGATGTTGTTGAGCGCGAACTGAATGATGGATGTGCCGAGTGGGGCGACAATGACGCCCCAAACGAACCCCTGGTTGCGGATTTCTTTCAGCTCTTTCTTGAGGTCTGCTCGGCGGACTATCGGCATGAAGACGGTGGCACCAAGTGTGAGGACGCCACCAATGAGCGGGCCGCCGAACTGAATGACTGTAAAGAGGTTCCGGACGGTGCCTGCCATGTTCGTCTGGCAAAATGCTGTACCGGAGGACTGTGCGCTTGCGGGAGCGACCGCGAGCAGGCTCACGCCCATTATCGAGAGTGCGAGCAGGCGGAGTTGTGAGTCGCGGCGTGCGATGAATGTTCGATAGTACGCTTCGACTGTTGCGGTCCAGTATTCGAGTGAATTCATGGTTTCGTACGCAGCATCCTGTCCGCTGACGCGACGCTTTTCGAACGTCGCATGACATGGCAGGCTTACTGCGACTCTGTCCAGAGCAACAACTCTATAAAAATCTTCCCGTCCACATTGAAATATTGAAGAGAGAAATCAGATACCGTTTTCAAATAGTTGCTATAGAGTAATCGAAGAAAATGAATAGTGCCATAAGTATCGGATTCACTATCAGATATTCGACGGCAATTCGCGTTCTCCCCGCCGATAACACTCCCAACACGGGAAATCGTCCGGCAGGTCCGCACAATCACAGTCCCAGTCTCTCTTCTCATCACTCTCAGTCTCTGAGCGTGTCTGTGGCCGCGTCTCGACGCCGCCGTCTGCAACCAACTGCTGTCGTGCAACCACATCGAGGATGGGCCGGCGAATCGCCACCGCAATCCGGTGTTTGCACGCACCACTGTACTGTTCGTCGGCAGGACACGTACACGACGTTGGCACGCCGTCCGTGACTTCAACGAGGTACACGTGTTCGCTGGGAGTCGCGTGACTGTTGTTCCGAACCTGAATGCCATCCGAGGCGAGACTGAACGTTAGCGCCTCGTACTGCGCTCGTTTGAGTGTGCGATTCGTTACGTCTAGCTGCTCAAGTGGATTCGTCGTCATAAGTCAGTCTGAGAAGCTCGATTGTGTCGTGGCCTCTCGGCCATCAGAGGCCGATAAAACTGGCCTGCGGGATGCTAGGGAGTTCGCACAACGAGCTCGCAGTGGTCGTTAGTCCACGCTCGGAGTTTCGCTTCTAAATACTGGATGGCTTGCTCCTGAGAAAATACGTCGCGGTCGAGCAAGTCTGCGACGACTCGTTTGAGCGCCTTGAACTCGCCGCGAGCAAAGCCGTCGCCGACAGGGTCGCCGTCGTACCAGCGAACCGTTCGAATCGCCCCGTTGCCGTGCAAGGGACTCTGTTCGGCGGTGTCGGCGACATGGTGGAGTCCAAACCAGTGCGTTCGGTACGCAGTTACGTCGAATTCGCGTGAGACGACGTAGAACGCTTCGTGGTTGGCGTAATTCAGTTGCTCCGTGAGAATTGCTTCAAGGGTCAGTTCGCTCGCAAGCGGTGTGATATCGACTGGTGTCCTCGGTCGAGTACAGTCTACGGAACCCTGGGCTACAGTGGGCCTGCGGTCACCAGTTAGTTGCGTACAGAACAGTTCCCGTCTCCGCATCGACTCCTCTCCGCCAAGGGGCGTCTCACGGGTGATGGCGTGTCTCAGTCGAAGGTTGAGTCCACCGTTGTGCGAATAGTGGAGGTTGTACAACTCGTCCGGTCGTTCGTATGCAACAAGAGCGCGATGTCCCATTGTAATCACGTACGGGACTCCGAAAGCCCCGCACCCCTCGGGGGCCAGAAAAACTTCCCCGCGGAAGAAGTGACCTGACAATCAGCGACTGTCGTCAGGGAATCTCGTACTCGACGATGTCGGCTGGGCCACAGTACGGACACTCCTCGCTCTGGGCATCGACCGTGGTGCCACAGCGGCGACACTCGTAGACGAACTCCGTATTTGAGGTACCACCGCTCATAAGCCGCTGGAGAAAGAGTGCTATCATCGTTACTTATCAGAAGTGGGCATGGACCACGTTCGCGAGATGTACCCGATGGTCTCGATGGTCGTTGCGTAATCGCGAAGCAATTCGGCCAGAACCAATTCGGGCAACCCAGCCACAGCGTGTTTTGCAAGCAATCGTTTGAGCTCTCGCTCAGTCGCCTCTCTCTGAATGCGTTTTTGGGTCATATCTGGCCTCAGCGCAGGCCCATTTCGATTGCGCCTGCACCCCTGCAGGCGCAAAATAAACCGCAGGTACACAAACGAAAGAGAGCGAGAGGAGCCGACTTGTAGAACACACTTTTCATAGGACGAGGCACATGTGGCGCAACATGTATGGTGTCGAGGTCTGTACTAGCAAACATGGCAACTGAGGACACTCCTGAGGAAACAAAAGTCAGCGACCGAGGAATGGTCACGATTCCGGCGTCACTCCGACATCGGCTTGACATCGAAGCTGGCGATAAGCTTCGCTGGGATGTTGAGGACGACGGGAAACTAAGCGTCGAGATTGTCCGACAGCGATACGGGGCGTTCGCCGAGGATGATTTGAAGGCTGACCTCGGCGAGGACAGTCTCGAAACCCACGACCTCGCAGGATATGAGCCCGAGTCTATGGAGGATAGCTGATGGCAGTTTCGGTCATCGATTCCAATATCCTCATTGATTACAAAAACACCGGGCTCGGCGAACGTCACGAACGGGCTGAAACTATCGTACAGGCCATCGATAGCGGCACTCTTCCCACTGGTCGGGTGACGAACTACGTTTTAGTCGAAACTCTGAATTGGATTCACGAGCGTCACCGTCACGACATCGCGGTAGACCTTCGACAACGACTCTCAAATTCGGCGGGATTCGAACTTGTCCACTCGGCTCAAAAGGACTTCCATCACGCTGTCGAACTATTCGAAACCTACGACAATCTTGCGTTCGGTGATGCAACCATCGCGGCATATATGGAGCGCGAGAACATCGAATATCTCTATTCGTTTGATGACGACTTCGACGTACTTGATAACGTCACACGTCTGGAAGTCGCCGATAACCCCTTCAAGTAAATCGCCTCGGACTGTACCGTCTGTCGGGTCTTTTCTTAGTTAACTCACATAGGACTCGTCTCAGTCCTCCTAGGAACGAATTGCTCTGGCCTGTTCCTCCAATTTCCGAAGTACCTGCATCCGTTGTTGGTTTGCGTTCTCGTAGGCGACGCAGGCCCGCAACGTCTCCATGTCCCGAATAGTCGTGATACCGGGTTCGATAAGTCGAATATTCGGCGGTTCAAGTCGCTGTTCGGGTGAGAGACCGTTCGATTCGTCGTCAGGATTTGGTGAGTGACCCATTACTTGTCGCCTCCACTCCTGCTGGAGGCGACCACAAACAGAACTAGTCGGTCGTGGCTTCTCATTACCGGAGGTGCAATCTATGAGACCCGACTTGACATCACACAGCTCAGTCGGTGAAACGAGCCTAACAGAATAGTGTTCAGTCCGGTATTGCGCCGATGTCGTCAAGGTAATCGCGAACTTCAAGAACGAATGTTCGATAGCGTTCAAGATCTTGAAGCGCGTTATACACCATTCCGTGATCGATGATCTGACCGTAGGTATGCGAAAGGACGTTCCGAAACCGAGCAGCCTGCGTCATCTGTTCGGCTGTTGTCGGTGAGAGAACACCAATTTCTCCTAGTATACGCATTGACTTTGGATTGCTCGGTGGCGACTGTCCTCGTTCGTGTTTCGCGAGTTCTTCGCCGATATCGATCGCTGCTTGGTCATCTTGACGAATCGACGTTCGACGATATCACGCGTTTCTGGGTCGGCTTTGTATCGGTCACGGCTGAGTTGTTGTTTGCTGGCGAGGATACCAAGGCTCTCCTCGATGGTTTCGACTGCGGCTAGAATACGATTGAGACGGTCTGCCGGAAAGCCGTTCGAAGTCATCGCTCTTTGTTCGAACCTTCGACCGCTGAAACAGCAGAGTCGCCGCTAAGATGCTGGTCGATTTTTGCGAGTGCGGCGTCGAAGCGCTCACGTGGCGACTGGCTTTTGGAAGTTGGTGTGAGAGAGTGTTGAAGATTCTCAGCATGCTCCGGATCACCAACGAGTAAGATACCATGTTCGAAGACAGACGCTACAACGTCCGGTGACGCAGTGTGGAGATCAACTAAATCTATCTGATCAGTCTCCAGTGCTTCGCTGAGCTCCGCACTCAATGCGAAGAACATGTCGTTGTATTTTGAGTCGTCGGGTTCGGCCGAATCGAACTCAACTGCGATGTCAACGTCGCTTTGGGAATGTGTAGTTGCGGTAGCGTGTGAACCGAAGAGAAGAGCAAGTTGCACAGGGTGGTCCCGAAGAACGCGCTGCAGTCTCTCCACAGGGAATCCCTTACTGAACCCAGCTGTCTCCACGGTCCTCATTAGTCGAAACCATGTTCTCGAGCCACATAAAAACTCAGTCGGAAGAACGGCAGCGGGATGAGTGGAAGGGTCAAATCTGGTGGATTCGGCATGGATAGCATGACTTTCTCGGGTCTGTCTACTCGGATCTATTTCAACCATCGACTTCTTCAAGTGACTCACAGTGCGCTCGGATCGTCACCGGGGAGGTATCAGCGACTTCAGCTACTCGCGACTGGGTGAGTAACAGCCCTCGTTCGTTGCTCGCCTTGTATAAGCACGCCGCAGCGAAGCCTGACGGTTGCACACCAACCGTAATCTCTGCGCTCTCTGCAGTGTCTGCGAACAGTAGCGCACGCCTTTGTATTTCGTCGGAAACGTCGAGCGCCGAGGCGAACCGTGGAACGAAGTCGCTCGGCGTCACCGGCTTTGTAGGCAGTCCGAGCTCCGTATTCAATACCTTGTAGGCGTTCCGGACGCTCGATTGGTCGACCCGCGACACAGCAACGACTTCCCCAAGTGTTCGAGAGAGACCGTTACAACGAGCGGTGCCGTGGACGCTCGCCGTTGCGATTGCTTCGACCGACCGGCCCTTCAGGAGGTCTTCGTTCTGTGCACGCCGGAATAGCGTACACGCTTGCTCACGGATCTGCTTAGATAGACCGAGTGCGCTCGTGATGCGACGAACCTCGCCAAGGCCGTGGGCGAGGATGCGGTCGGCTGTCGATTGAAAACGGCCGCGACTCTGTTCACGGCGCAGTCGCGCGAACCGCCCACGTTTTCGCCCGGAGAGCGCGTTTCCGTTCCCATCGGTTCCATACCCGATTGTCGTCGCAAGCCCACGGTCGTGGCGCGTCGCAGTCAACGGCGCGCCAGTCCGAGCACGAGTGTGGTCGTCGTCCTCAAACGACCGCCACTCCGGACCACGGTCTATCTGGTTCTCTTTGATCACGAGTCCGCAATCCTCACAGACCGTTTCGACTGCGTTCGTCGTGACACGGCCATCACATTCGGGACACTGGTTGGTCGATTCGCGCGGTACGTCTTCGTCGAACGTCGTCTCGTAGATATCACTCTTCGACATGGCTCTCAGAACTTCTCCGAGGACAGCGCCACCTAGACGAAGCCCTCACCCCTTGTGGGGCTCATAAAATCGCCGTGGTCGCTCTCTATCGACGAGGACTGTAACGTGAGAGAGAACGCAACACCTCTTAGCGCGACGTAGTTGTCAGAAGATACCTCGAATTAGCTGATGTAGTATTCAGTTGTCTGAACACAGTGATCTGAATATCGTACGAAACTATAGTGTGTCCAAATCCAATAATTCGCGCCAAGGGGGCAACTGGGAGGAAGGCAGAAAACATGAAGGCGCGACACCGAGAAGAGTCAGCAAGCAGAGCAACGAGACAGTATAGATTGCACTGTCGCATGATACGTCAGCAAACTACTCTTCGTCTTCGAGTTCGCCAACGAGGTCACTCATTCGGGCAACAAAGGTTTCTGTTCGAGCACGGAGTGTGGTGAGATCCACGTCAAGCGTGTCATAACCGTAGTCTGCCTGTTCGCGGTAGTCCCACAACTCGCTCAGAAATCGGCCGTCGTCTCGTGGAACCTCCTCTTTGAGCACGACTTCTTTGCCAAACAGAGTTGAAACCCCACGATGAGACGTAGGATCGAACCCTTTCGCGTAGAGTACTGCTTGTGCAGCGTGAAAGCACGCATAATACAGTCGATTCACTACCGCAGTGTCAGATCCCTTGCCGTCTTCGAGAATTTCCGCATCAGCAAGTGCTGTGCTGGCTTGTTCGAGTTCTTCAGTAACGTAGTCAGGATCAGGCATACGAGCGTCCTTCAGTCATCACATGCTTGATGAACGGATGGTCCTGTCGTTCGTTGAACCGCTCAGTCGTTTGGATATGTACTGAAACTACGACCGTATATTCAAGTTGGATGTCGTACGCGAGGTCTCGTAGGCCATCAGTGATTGTATCGTCAGTAACGACAACGAAAATATCGACATCCGAATCCATCCCACGAGTTTCATCTCGGATAGTGCTGCCGAAAACGATTAGATCCTTAATTTTGCCCCCATATTCTTCTGTAGCAGCCGTTGCAAATGCCTCAGCCGCTTGTTCGTGTATCGAGGAGTCAGAACTGGTCATACTGCTATGTACGTCGGAAGTCATCTAAAGGTTCGGCTTCCTCCAGGTCGCAGGCACAGAGACTTGGACATCAGTAGTCTCGACGAGGGGCGTCAAATTTATCGATCTAGCCACTATTGCAAATATTATTAATAAAGCCTTGCCGAGGTAGTTTAATCGAACTATGAAAGTTTATCCGAAAATTCCACGGTTTGACCATCCCGTCGTCCCGTCGACGTTCTTTGACGCAGACGACCTGACTCTTGTCGAGAAATTCGATGGGAGTGCATTTCGATTCACACTCTACGAGGACCGATACGCGGACCACTACCCAGAACAGGTCGAGACAGCTGCCAACGGGGATGGGAGTCTCGTGTTCGGGACGCGAAAGACGATTCGGGGCTCGCACCACGACCCACTCGAATCGATCGATGGTGCCCTTCACCGCGCAGTCCGGTGTCTCCGCGAGGGAATCGACACCACCGCGCTCAGAGCATTCCACGACGAATTCGACTGTCCGCTAATCGTCTATGCCGAGAACCTCGTGTACTCGACGCTCGATTACGGGTACACAGACACTGACCTTCCGGCACTCGTCGGGTTCGACGTCCTGCCATACACGGCAGTTGAGACGATGACACCACCTGGGAATCCGTACGAAGAGACGTTCGATGGGTTTCTGGACACCGACACAGCGTGGGACGTATTCGAGCGCATCCAAGTCGAGAATGCGCCGACCGAGCTTTCGTTCGTTCCAGGGTCGATTCTCAGCCGCAATGTCGAGCAATTCGATCCGGAGTCGTACACGTTTCCATCCTCGACACTGGCAGGTGACGTGCAGGTGGAGGGTGTTGTCGTGCGAAGCACTGCCCGTAACCGTCGCGTGAAAGTGGTGCGCGAGCAATTCAAAGAGTTGAACCGCGAGCAGTTCGGTCAGCGTCCCGAAGAGGCCGAGTCAGGCGCGGAATACGTCGTTGCGACCTACTGTACGCCAGCACGGATTCGCAAACAGGTCCGAACGATGGTTGTCGAAGAAGACTACGAATTCGGGCTTCATCTGAACGATGATCTCTACCCGCGAGTCGTCGAAGACATCTGGGCCGAGAACTGGCCGGCGCTTATGGGGCTTGAGGTGGCGTTCACACCTGCAGACGTGTATCCGCTAGTCGCTAAACGGTGTATCGCAGAACTCCGCAAAATGCGGACAAATGCCGAGCTGAACGAGACAAACCCCACTGAGATTTGGCAACATCTCTCCTAGTTGCGGAAACAACGATTGTTCCGGGATTCCATCGCGGATGGGTTCCACAGCAACACTGTTCGCCGTAGCGAGCGTCCGCGAGATGCGAGAATACTCCTTCGTGCAACCGGGTCATTGAGTTGACCATAGTGTCTCGATACGCTGTTCGATTGCGGTCAGGACGGTCGAGTACACGTCGAGTGGATGCAGCGAAGACAGCGAAAGGTCAGTGATTTTCTCTGCATCTGGTGGTCGGTGAAAATGGAGCCGTGCGTTGTGCGTATTCGGATGGCGGTCCCAGCGACACTCCCACGTGTCCGTACCGGCAGCATCGTGGTTCTCGATGTAGTGGATTGAGAAATCGTCGGTCGTGAACCACCGGATATCGAGTCGAGCGATAGCTATGGAGTCCGGATAGCGCTCAGCATCAAGCGTTGCATGGAGGAGTCGTGGTTCGTAGGAATCTGGATCGAATTCAGTCTCAGCAATACGTGAGTCCGAAGCTAACTGGCGTTCGAGCAGTTGCAGCGTTTGGCGGTCCGGTGGCCCGGTTGCAGGAGACGCCGACTCGTCTTCTGGCGGACTCATTACGCTGGAATTAGGTGGCCTTCGTTTTGCGAGAGTTGGCGGGCGAGTTCGTAGAGTCGGATATCTCGAATCACACCCTGCCACTCGCTGACCGCAGTCATCCGTTCGTGGATGGTCTCATGGTCTTCGTGGTCGAACACGGATACTTCCGTTGGGTCTGTCGTCTCGAACTGGGTTTCGTACTCCTTGCGTTGTTGTTCGAGAGCTTTCACACGGTCGATTATCTCTTCGATAGTGAGTTCATCGGCAATTCGACTCGCGTCTTGCCATTCGAGATAGCCCTCGTTTCGTTGGTACTGGGTGGGACGGCTGTCTCGGTCTGCCCGAACGACTCCCATCTCGGCAAGGCGGTCAAGATGCTTTTTTGCAGCGTTCGGTGAGCAGTCCGCAAGCTCTGCAATATCCGTGTACGCGGTGAGCGACGTGATTCCAAGAGCCACGTCATAGACACGACCAAACGTGTCGGTCCCTTCCGACCACTGTTGCTGAGAGGCATCGGGTTCCGGGGCTGGGTCGAAGTCAGTCATGCTTGACTATACGTAGTTATGCTCAATATATCTTCCGCCCCCGCAAATATATGTGATATAGGGGTCTTCTCACACGAATACAAGGAGGAAGCCCACGATTTCGGTCGTGGGTCACTGACACAGCTACCTATACGTGCATTCATTTAATTAGTGAAATCCCGAGTTAGATAATTGCTAGAACGAAGTCTTTTTATTTCGTCGGCTGGCGTTCGCTCTGACGAACGAGTTAGGACTCAACAAGCCGTGCGATTTCCTGTTTCATTCCACTGCCGATCGGAATCTGCTCTAATCGACTATCGAGACCAACAGACTGCAGAATCAAACTGGAATCGTCAAGCAATGAGAGTTTTAGATATGTGCCTTCACGGTATCCATCGCTCGTTCTCTCCATGTCGATGATTTTCAGCGTTTCATACTCTCGAAGCTGGTCAGTGATTCGCTTCTGGCCGAGAACGTCTGCATCAATTGACTCCGCGAACGCTCGATAGACACGATACATCTCAGTCGCACGGAAGTATGACTGGTCGGTGAACTCGTCCATCGCAGCGAGCGCGGCAATGGCAATTTTCGCCTGCGTTGGACAGCCACGGATTAAGTCCCGAATACGAGTTACTTCGGCGTCGTCGTTTGCTGATCGGACGTGTGGTTCGGTCACTTTCGCGGCGTCTTCGTCGCGGGCAATTTCACCAGCGAGCCGGAATAGGTCGATTGCCCGTCGCGCATCGCCATGTTCTTGCGCGGAGAAAGCAGAACAGAGTGGAATTACATCGTCGGCAAGTACTCCATCACGGTAGGCGTCTCGTCGACGGCGCAGAATATCGCCAAGTTGGTTCGCGTCGTAGGCTGGAAACACAATTTCGTCCGGCGAGAACGAACTTTCCACACGCGTATCGAGCCGATCACCGTATTTGAGATCGTTACTAATACCGATAACCGTCATGCCAGCGTCGATATCGACTTCCTCACCAGCACGCGAAAGTTGCATCAAGAGTTTGCTGTCGTCGGCTTCTTCTGGCGGGATCGGTTGATCCACATTCTCGTTGGGGGCAAGGCGATCAATTTCGTCGAGGACCACGATCACGGCATCGTAGAGGTCGTCTATTATCTTCCACAGTCGGTCGTAGTATGCACCAGTGGCAATGCCAGACGAGGGGACTGAAACCCCAGTTTGGCTAGGGTCGTTGAGTGATTTTGCGAGAGTAATGACTGTCTGGGTTTCCGAGCGGCGTTGGCCACAGTCAACAATTGCACGACCAATTCGAGTGTCGTTCTCTGTTGCTCGCTGGTCGACTTCTCGACTTACGTATCGTGTGACGAGCGTCTTTCCAGATCCGGACTTACCCAACAGAAGTGTTCCTTTCCCTGACCCACCATTGAGTGTCGGTTTGAGGCGGCGAGCAACCGTTTCAATTTGCTGATTTCGACCAACAATTTTGTCTTGGTTTGGAATGTGGTCGATACGGAGGAGGCTTTCATCGGCAAATATCGGGTCTTCTTCGTCAAGAACTGAGAGTGGGTCATCCCGCTGTTCAGTTCGTGAATAGGAGACGGCCCCACGGTTGGTAGCGTATTCACCGAGGGTTTGTGGGTCCGAGTCTGTGGTCATAAGCCATGTTTCAAATGAAATCGTCTTAGTTCTTTCTTATCTGCGCACGGTAGAGTGATCGAAAACGTGGAATCTTGTATATTCCCAGATGCCTAAAACGGATAATTCGCAGTCTTCGAATAGGATATACACCGTTCTTCAAATGAAATCGGTGTTGAAGAACACCATCTTTCAAATGATTTTGGAGATCGATATCGGGGTGGGCGGAGGTTCGAAGGTTCGACACCGTAGTTCAAATGAAATATCTGCAGGATGTTGTCTGGAATCGGACGTCCCCTTATGATTATACAGGAAAGTAGACGCGACCAATCTGGTAGTAAAACAGACCCACACCAGGTTTCGAATGAAATCATACTCCAGCAAAACACTGAATTCGTTCACCACCCCCACACCGGATTTCAATTGAATTGTGCCATGATTCCGAGACGAATTTTAGTCTGAAATACAACTGTCGAACTCCCCAGATGCAAAAAATTTCTCGTCTAAGCGGTTCGAACAAGGATTTCATTTGAAAACCGGTGTGTCGAAGACGATAACGTTCGGACCTTTGACTGTTTCTGTCGCGCCAACTACTCTTATAAATGCTGCAGAGATGGATGCCTTTTATCGTCGTGGAGTCGGTTGAGTGCACTTCTCCGGTAATCTATTACTACTACTTTACCGATATAGATAAATATATAATAACGCGGGTGAGCCAGCTCGTCTCAACTTGAAATGAATACTATCGTTCTAAGATACCGGATCAACGAGTCCACCGGACAAGCTTCGTGGGCTTCCAGCATTTGACTCATTTCTCCCCTTCCCGTGGAACCGATTTCATCTGAAATCCGGTGTGGGGGTGTCAGAACGAGGAGTACCTTCCAAGACGAAGCATCCTCAATGTAGAAGATAGAATACCAAGCACCGCCCATTTCCGGCGAAATATTAGCTTCTGAGGTCGTGGCTGCGCGCGCAGCAACGCGAGCACGGAGCGGAGGGTGGGGCGGCGGGGTCAGGGTCGGTCTGGCAGAAAACAAAAAAGAAGACCACTCTAGTTGACTACTCCCACCACCGACCGCGTTCGGGGAACTGGATGGTCGACCACCCTGTGACGGCCAGCGAGACACGCCCATTGTACCAGTTCCGGGCTGCGCCGCGAATGCACACTCGCTCGCCTTCCGAGACGTGCTTTGGATTCGATTTCGTCCAACTCGTGAACTTCGTTCGCCCGCTCTCGTCTTCGATGAGTCCAACCTGTGCAATGGCTGCACTGGATGGCTCCCACAACTCAACCACGGTTCCTTCGATGCTCACCTCCTTGCGACTGACCTCTTCGAGTTTCCCAATCGGAATCACGTGTCCGGGTGCCGTCTGCAGTTCTTCGAACACGCCCACGACCGCGCTCGTCAGATCCACGCCATCGACCATGCGCTCGGCCAGTCGCCGACTGATCGCCGCCCGCGACCACCCCGCAAGTTTCTCGTGCAATCGCACTGTCTGCTCGTTCACGCTCGCCAACTCACCTTGCGTCAACTCCTCGCGTGGGTCCCGTTTGTCCGGGTCCGCCCACTTGTCCACACTCGCCGCACCCTTCTGGAATTCTGCTCGCCGTTCCGCGCTCCCGTCCGCTACCTCGTCACGCGTCCGCTCTGCTCGACCATCTTGTGTTCCGAGTTTCGCCTTTGCACTGATGTACTCCAGTTCGGCTTCCCGTGCCCGAATGCGCTCTTCCTGTTCAAGGGTCACGCCCGCCATCCGTTCATCGCTCGTCTCAAGGAGTCCACCCGGATGGTTCGTATCGACTTTCGCTTGCGTCTCCATCTGCACCGTCGCCCGCAACTCCGGCGTCTCCGTCACCGTCTCGAACTCGTCCTCGCCCGCTTGTTCGTCCGTCTGTTCGAAAGCCTGTGCATCGACCGAAACGACCTTACTAGTAACGTTCGTACTTGACATTGGTAGCTCCAATTGACCTTGGATTACCGCTGAAGGCGCTCACTCGGCGTCTTCTTCCGACACCACGACTCTCCAGCCGTGGCTCTCTCTTCGACCAACTTTACCGATATGCGCTCTCGCTCGCGCCTTCGCCCAGCTTGCCTGGGCGCGAGCGAGAGCACCACAAGAGGAGCCATCCAGCACCGCGCGCCGACCCGCCTGGAGCGAGCGGCCAGCTTTAAGCAGTTTCTCGTGTCCGGCCCGCAAGGGGCGCAACCGAAAACGTGCTTAATGCTGGCGTCGAAGCCAGATGCCCGGACCGGCGCGAAGCGCCGCATGCCCGGACTGGTCGGTCGCGAGCGAAGCGAGACGCGACCCGTGGGAGCGTCTCGATGCGAACGGTGAGTGGAGCGAGCCGTGAGCAAGCGGAAGGCGGCAGCGGCGCGCGGGGCGGGCCAGTAGCTATCAGAAAAAGGTCAAACGGTATTCGAATCTGCCCTATCTATCGCTTCAGAATGTAAAATTATGCTGATACTGGGAGCAGTTAGTTCTGGCTCCGGTAGGGGAGCGTCGTGACATCGAACGCATCGTAGTGTCGGTCATACGTGAGAATATGATCAATTTCCAAGTCGGCCATATGTGATGCGACAATAAAGTCAGTGAACGAGGCATCCAGATCAGTCCAACTAATAAACGTATCCTTGGCCTCTCCAAATACCTCCACAGATACCGATTCAAACTGATAGAGACTGCTCTCGTCAAGTGTTTCCAGAAAGGCGCCTGCATTCCGAATTGAGGCCTGCTTTTTCAAGCGAGTTGCAGCCTCGTCAACAATGTGGTCATTTACCACAAGTCGACGAAAGGGGAGGTCACCGTCTCGAACAAAGTCCATGAACGCCCGTGAGACCACATGCATTTTGTCTTGGGGGTTGAATAATGCGTACAGAAACTTTGGACCGACAACTACCTGATGACGAACATGCCCTGGTCGGAAATGGTCCGCAGTAACACTCCCAATTGGTGTTTCAACTGGCTCTGCCATACAATTCAGGACTCCATGGGTGGCTCATCGGCGAGAGTAAAGGTCTCGTCACTTCCGTCCCATTCGTCCACCAAGTCGTCTTCTTCTCGTGCATCTGTTTCTGCTGTGTCCGGAAGTGACGATGCTTCAAGCTCGTCAAGAACGGTGAACGCCCGATCGTTCGGATTAGCCTGCTGTTGTCGGTCAATCCACTCGGTTACCGCTTCATGGCCTGCCTCTTTGAGCGACAAGCCATGCTCTCTGGCGAACTCACGAAACTGCTCGTACTCGTCTTTACTCAGTTCGGTTTGGACGTGTTTCGAGTTGTTGCTACTCATGCAATCCCTCGGCTTCTACTGCTCCCTATGAGTTCATGAGATATAAGATGATTGCATGACGAGATTCATGAGAACTCGGCCACAACGATTCAAATCAGTTTTACCAGTACTTCGTTCTGTTCTCTCATCACAACACGTACAGAGTCACGCTGACCTAAACTGGTGCAATACATCTTTTCTCGTTTACCCCTAATTCCTAGCAAAAAGTACGTCTCAGAGACAGAGAGCAGGGATTTATCAATCGAAGCTGAGTGGGTGGCGCTACTGTAGTAGTCATTCCGACGAACGAACGACGACTATGGCGAAGTCAACTCCCCCATCGAATTCCGACCCTGAGGCATCGACTCCCGAGACAGACACTGGCGACCCGACACGGACGTACATCCAGATCAACCCGACTGACAGCGCGCTCAACGCGAAGACGGTCGAGAGTCAGTTCCGGCGACTCCAACAACTCCGGCCCACCGACACTGGTTCTGGCCTGCTTAGTCGGTTCCGGACAGCCACGCCGCCAACGCTCGAGTTCTTACTCGTCTCCGAACACGAGCCGTACTCGACGCTCACCTACTATGTCGGCATCGAGAATGGAGATATCGACGAACTCGACCGGCTCTTACGGAGTGTCTTCCCGAACACCTACGAGTTCTCCCAGGTCGACTGGCATCCCAACCAGCTTACCCCCAGTGACGATAGCACCGAGCAAGACGATGGCGACAGCCCAGACATTGCTGGCGTCGAATTCTGGGGCGACGCGGAGCGCCGCCGTGATTGGCAGACGAAACTCACGTCGTTCGCGGAGTTCACGAACGACGACAATGACGACCACGCGCGGATTCCGCTGGCCGGGGTCATCGAGACGATGGCCGAACACGATGTCACACTGGTGTACCAGACGCTGTTGCGGCCAAAGGAAGCGTGGACGGCGGAACTTGAGGACCGCCTTTTGGATATCGAGATGAACGTCGATACGGTGGGTGGGAAGATAGCGAACGCGATTTTCGGGACGCCCGAAAACCCGTCGCTGACCTCGAGTGACGAAGACCGAATCGAGGAACTCGAAGAGAAAGACGCGCGGCGGTCGTTCGACGTGAACGCACGCGCTATCGCACTCGACAATACCGGGACGGACACGTATGCGGACCGCTCGGTGGACGCCGTTCGAGAGCTGACAGCGGCGTTCAGTGGGGTGAGTTACAACACCTACGAGATCGAGAGCAAGGTTCGCACCGATACCGAGGCCGAAGACGTATTCGAGATGATTCGAGACCGCACCTTCCACCCACCAGACTACGAGCGATGGACGACGAAGCTCCCACTGACGACGAACCGGAGTCGTGGCGTTGTTGCGGACGTCTCGGAAGCACCGAGTTTCTGCCTGCTCGATGGTGCTGCCTTGCCCACGGCAGGCAGTCGTGCGCTGGCACCATCGCGTGGTGAGCAGACGGCACTCCCTCGGCCACCAGAAGAGATTCTCGACCAGTATCGAAATGGTGGGTTTACGCTCGGCCAACCGCTCTCACAGGACGACACGCCGACACCGCTGATTGCGTTGCCGCCAGCCCTCCAACCGCTACACATGGCAATCTTTGGGAAAACGGGGTCAGGGAAGTCGACGGTCCTCACCAGAGGCATCCGCGATAATCACGCCGCGACCGATGGGCCCTCAATTCTCATCGAACCGAAAGGCGACGGCATGCCCGTCGAATACTTGCGCGCACACTACGCGAAGTACGGCAATCTCGAGAACGTCTACTACTTCGACTGTGCGGAAGTGCTGCCCGCGCTCTCGTTCTTCGACATTCGACCCGAACTAGCGGCGGGTATCGACCGTGCGACGGCGGTTCAGAACAAGGTCGACCACTACATCGAACTCTTGGTCAGCATCATGGGACGGGACCGCTTCGAGCGTGCGGTCAGGTCGCCCGACATCATTCGGTATCTCGTGAAAGCCCTGTTCGACCCCGTCCATGGATCGGACGCCTACACGCATCGCGAGTTCCAGCAGGCGGCCCGCCAGATGGCTGAAACACGGGACGCACCACCAGTCACAGACGAGGACTTGGAGGTGATGCTCGGTGGCGTTGTTACGAACAGCAAGCGGTCGTTCGACGAACTCATGCAGGGCGTGCTGAACCGCATCGAGAAGATTCCGCTCGATGACCGACTCGCCCTCTTGTTCAATCACGTCCCTCGAAACGAGACCGAGACCGAATCAGAAGACGAGCCGGACCCGCAGTTCGACTTCGCGGACGTACTCGATGAGGACGCGGTCGTCATCTTCGATACAAGTGGGTTGCGCAAGGAGAGTCGGAAGGCACTCACGACTGTCTTGCTCTCGAATCTCTGGACGTCACTGCAGCGCCGCCAGCGCCAACACGAGTCTAACGATGGTGACGACGAGATGGCGTTGGTGAATCTCTACGTCGAGGAGGCCGCAGAGGTTGCGGCGTCGGGGTTGATGACGGAATTGCTCGCGAAATCACGGAGCTTCAATCTGTCCGTGACACTCGCGATGCAGTTCCCCGCACAAGTCCGGAACGCCGACACGGAGGCGTACGCTGAAATCCTGAACAATATTTCGACGTTCCTCACGGGGAACGTCTCGGTCGACCGGGACTTGGAGAAACGGCTTGCGACCGAGGACATCCCGCCGAGTGAGGTTGGGAATCGGTTGCGTGCGCTCCGTCGTGGCCAGTGGTTCGCGAGTCTGCCAGCGGGCTTCCAAGACCGTGAACCACGGCCGTTCTTGCTGTCGTCCGCGCCCCTCCCGGCTGGGCATCCAGAGAGCGACAGTCCGTTATCTGAGACCCAGCGAATGGCGTTCGAGGCGTTGTTCGATAGTGTGAGAGATGACACGCGACTGCATCACGGTCTTGACTTCAAGCGACAGGGCCAAGCGCAGTCCAGTCCCACGTCTCGGTCTTCGAGCAGTGTGAGCGCTCACACTGGAACGAATGCGGGCGAGTCGTCCACGGGGCGCGTGGACTCTGCGTTGCCGTACACGAAGCGCCTGCCGGTCTGTATTCGCTACGACTCTGATGTACATGCCATCGTCTGTACGGGCTGTGAGAGCCGCCACGACCCATCGCCAGCGGGCGTAAAACGCGGTATCGAGTGTTGTTCGAGTCTCGACCGAATCGACCGCGACAACGTCCCAATCTCGGATATCAATCTCACGCTCTCAGCAGCGGAACGCGAAGCAAGCGAGTACTCCGACCGGCAATTGGCGTTCCTACAAGCAGTCTATGCAGCCCATCAGGGCGAGTACGACCCGGAGTGGGAGTACGACATCGGCTGGGACAGCATGCTCCGTCTGCAGGAGTACGTTGGCATCGACCCCGAGGCAGTCGAGGAACTCCTCGAGGATGGGTTGCTCGCCGTTGACTGTGACAGTCCGCACCGACTGTACACAGTTACGGCAGACGGCCGCGCGGAGATTCAGGTCGCCTACCGTGAGGGCATCGCGTACGGCCACGGCGTCGGCGACCTTGGCGAATCGAGTTTGCATCGCGTGATGGTCGACTTTGGTCGTCGATACATCGAAGCGGAGTACGCGAACAGTTCGGATTCTGATGTTGTGGAGGTCGTCCCCTACTACGAGTTGGAGGACGGCCATCGATTGGACATTGCAGGTCTCGACGCGAATGGGGAGGTTCGGGCTGTCGTCGAAGCCGAGCGCGTCAACAACGACGTGCTGCGTGCGGTGCCAGAGGACTACGATAAGATGGCGGGGGTAGACCCTGAAGACGCGATCTGGATCGTCAGAAGCCGTGATGATGCCCACAACGTTCTGGAGGCGTTAAACGATCCGCCGACCGGCGACCAACGCGTCGAAAAGACGTATAGTCGGTCTTCGCCGCCACAACGGTTCAAACTCGACGCGGCAGGCTGTTCACAGATTCACACGCTCCGGTATCTTCGAGAGTCACTGCTCGAGCTATCACCACCCGCGTAGGGAAGATAGAGAGACAAATTTGGTCGTATCCAAGAGGATACGACGGGTGGAATAGATGATTTGCCAGTTAGCTATTTAATTCCCCATAATAATAATTGGATAACAATGTTGCTTCGATACAGCGTTATCTTAGATCGAGATTCGGGATTTTTGGATAGGGAAAGTACGCTTCCGTTATCTATATTGTCGTAGGTCGTATCTTGGATAACGATGCGACCCGAAGACTTTATTGAAAACCCTCCAGGCGAAGTCGAGACGGTTGACGGTATCTTCGCCTTTAGCCCAGATCCGCTCCCACCAGATCTCGACGCGACCCATGAGCTCCTGACCGAGAACGGGAACGCGATGTATTCCATAGGCCAACTCTCTGATTTGGATACGTGGCTCGATTCCCCTGAAGTCATCCTGAGTCCGCTAATTCATCGTGAAGCCGTCGACTCCTCGAATATCGAAACCACGACGCGTCTTACACTCTCGGATATCTACCGGCGCGAAGCTGGCGAAAAACCTGGCCAAACGGAGACTGAACGGGCCGACATCGCGGAGGCCCAGAACTACGTTGAGGCGATTACAACTGGAATTCAAGCTCTGCGTGAGGGAACCGAGTTAGACAGAGATCTCTTGTGCAGACTGCACGAAATATTGCTACAGGGTGCTCGTGGAGAACAAAAGAATCCCGGAGAGTTCCGAAATGATATCGTTGGCATTGACAAACCTGGGACGCCACTCAGCGAGGCCCGTTTTGTGCCGACGCCACCGGCGAGTATCCCATATGCCTTACGGAGCCTCCTACAGTATATTCGGTCGGGACCGACGTATGCTCCGCTGATTGATTTGGCATTGATTCATTACCAGTTCGAGACAATCCATCCGTTTCAGGACGGCAACGGTCGTCTTGGTCGTCTCCTCGTGATGTTGGCACTCTACAAGTGGGACCTATTACCCGGTCCTTACCTCTACCCCTCGTCGTATTTCAACGCGAACCGCGACACGTATCTCGACAAACTCCTCGCGGTAAGCCGAGACGGCGCTTGGGCCGAGTGGGTATCGTTTTTCGTCCAGGCAATCTCTGAACAGGGGCGTGAGGCCTACACAGTCGCTCGCGAACTACTGGCCCTCCGTGACCGCTACCGAGAGCAATACCAGGGGCAGGGTGCCGTCATCCGAGAACTTATCGACTTTATGATCGAACACCCGTATCTCACCGAGTCGCAGGCGGTTGATGTGCTCAACCGGTCACAACCGGCGGTCAATCAGGCGATTCGACGATTGTGGAATGACGACATCCTGCGGGAGACGACCGGCCAGCAACGGAACCGGCAATATGAAGCGTCGGATGTGCTTGAGATTGTTGAGCCATATAATCCCTAGCCAGAGCGAGTGGTTGGTCAATCATCAGTGGAATTGTAGACGGGGAAACAGCGTGGGGCTGTCACATCGTTGGCCGCACCGACTCACTTTCCGCGCTAATCACGAGGACTGCCGAGTGAAGACACGTTTGAGGCGCGCGAGGACGCCGGACTGTGATGCGCCCCCTACTGACTCGTTCTCTTCGAGAGCCTGCCGTTTCGCGCGTTCTGCGTCTCGTTGGTCACGCAGTCGTTCGTTCTCGGCTTCGAGTTCACGAAGTCGCTGTTCGAGGGTTTGAATCGTCTCGATGCGTTCCTGCTCACGGCTATACAGACTTGCCTCAGCCGCCGACTCAGGGTGGTCGCCTATTGGGCCCTGATCGTCGCTCGATTCGCTCACATGGCTTATCTCACCGTTAGACTGCGGCTGGTCATCCTCGTCGTCGGAGTCTTCGCCGTTCGGTGAGTAGTACTCGGTCGTCACACTCACTGCACGCTCGATCGTCGTCTCGCCATACGTACTGCCGTCGGCATAATGAACTGCATCCCACTTGTCACGCAGGAGTCCAGACTGCCTGAACAGCCGATCCATACGAGTCGTGTCCCCGCCCGTCCAGAACGCGAGCAGGCACGCCAACGCCATATCCGCCTCTGAGTGACTGTCGTAGCCCTGCGTATCACCACGCCACAGTCGCTCGAACTTCGCGCTGTTCGACGCCGCCCGGGCTAACGACAACAACTCGTCATCAGAGAGCGTCGTTGACCCGCTAGAATCGGAATCAGACCGCGTCTCATTCCCGTCGCTCGATGACTCTTGGGTGTCCACACGCTTGTGGTCCTCATCGCCACCGGCATCGGAACCAGCATCAGTATCCGTGTCGTCGTGGTCGGCTGCGACGTGGTCGGCGTACACCCCAGCGAGAGCCTGTGTACGGCGCAATATTTCTTCGGGAGTCTCGTCGAGTTGATTCGCGGTGACGGTAAAGAAGCGTGCTGTCTCGTAGAGTTCTACGTCCCCACGCCGATTCCGACCCGGAGGGAGATTCCCCTCGACGAGGACGTGATATCCTGTCCCAGACGGACTGATTTCCGTATATGAATCCAAATTTTGGATAATCGATTCGGCCCACTCGGTCGGAGTTTCTGTCTCTGGGTCACGTGCATCGTCGAGGTCAACCCCCACGAACGGGTCGTTGTCAGTGAACACGAAGCCCAACCCTGATGCGGACCCATCGACCGCGTATGCACGGGCTTGCTCGAAGCTCCCCCATGTATCAGGGTCTGTCGCAGACCCATAGCGGCCAGTATGCGGGTTCACGGGAACCTTCGTCTGTTTGCCGTCCCGTGCCTGGGTGCGCCAGCACACCCACTGGTCGTACTCATGCAGCGATGCCGGTATCTCGGAAGCGGTTGGAAACGTCGTCATTGCCTCAGAGTATCGTTCGCCACCAGAGCGAGTCCAACAGCGAAGACTGTAGTCGTACTTTGGACCGAGGTACTTGATGGTTCCCGGTATCGGTATCTCAACCCCTCCAGACACGTCTTCGCACCAATAGTTCTGCACATGATTTCTACAGTGCTGTAGAGACCGATCTGCCGTCGGAGATACTCCGATAGGGTCGCTAGGCTAGCCTCCATTCGTGTACACCCCGCTAATCATCCGGGAGAACGGTTCTTGTGGCAGGGTGGACACTCAGGGTGGTGCTTGAACGAGAGACTGGGACAGATGCTACTTGGCGGAATTTGAGAGAGCGGGAGAGACGGCTTCTATCCAGTGTTCTTGATTTTGGTGGGTTCGGTTGTCTACGGTCAAACCCCGCGATTTCAACATCAGAAGTGGGTGTACACCCCCGTTCTCAAATTTTCTATTAAGCTATTGAATCGTATGCTGGGCTCTGTTCAATATCCTAATTCGCCCGAATACAGGATATAGAAGCGCCGAAGAAGAGGTCTCCAACGCATAATAAGGGCCGTCACAGACCGCTTCCGGAATTCCTGAAACCCCCGAATTCAAGTTCAAAACCAGGGATGTACCGTCAAATCCTGACTTCGTATCAGCCACCAGAGTGGAGAGCAACTACCCACACTGAACGGGGGTATACCCGAATCTCATAATTCGACCGTACAGACGCCTTAAAGCGGCCCGAAACCGGAGAGTCGTGCGCTCACCGCCTACCCCCGGAACACCCGATCGAACCGAATTACAAAACAGCAGTGTACACAACCCTATGAAGTCTATCTCCCGGATATTAGCCATTCTGTTCATTCCGGTAGCAGGGAGTGAACAGCAGATTTGCAAAGAAAACACCCCTGAGAAGTAGTGTATCATCGGTATTTGAACAGACGGGAAAGGAGGACAGGCCAGGTGCATTCGGCCACTGTTCGCTGTTCAAGATGACACCCACACCAGTTTTCCTGAGTTCTTACCTCGCGTTCTCGGTCCACCCTCACACTAGTTTTCCCGAGTTATTACAGAGTATGCATGGGTCCAACTCAGTGGTTGACCTACACCATTTTTCCTGAGTTCTTATCTCGCGTTTTCGGGGAACTCAGCAAACCAGAATCTCCACGAACGACCTACACCAAATACAATGAGACACGATAGCCGCCTCGTCAATCAGTCAGAACCCCCTCCAAGGAGAACCTCTAACGAGGCGATTTACGAGTTGCGGACGAGTGGTTCGTACCAGTCGCGGTTCTCCGCGTACCACTCCGTGAACTGTTCGACGCCTTCACGAATCGTGGTCGTCGGTTCGTATCCGATGCGTTCGTTCGCTTTCGAGATGTCGGCGTGCGTGTGTTCGGCGTCCGCATCATGTCGCTCGTCGTACTCCAAGTCTAGTTGAGGTGCGATCTGGTCTCGAATCTCTTCGGCGAGCGTCTTGATGGCGATGTTGTCTGTACTGCCGATGTTCATAATTTCGCCGTCTGCGGCGTCGGTGTCGAGCAACGTCGAGTTCGCCCGAAGCACGTCGTCGATGTACGTGAAGTCACGAGTTTGCTCGCCGTCGCCATAGATGACCGGCGGTTCGTCGTTCATGCACCGTGAGACGAAGTTACTGATCGCCATGTTCGGGCGCATCCGCGGCCCGTAGACGGTGAAGTACCGCAGTGCGACGGTCGGCAGCCCGTACACTTCGTTGTAGACGCGCGTGTACTGCTCCTCAGCGAGTTTCGACGCGCCGTAGGGGCTGACAGGCGTCGTCGGATGGTCTTCGTCGTAAGGGAGATACTCGGGCTTGCCGTACACCGACGACGAACTCGCGACGACAACGCGCTCAGTGTCAGAGTTCCGGGCGGCCTCCAGCACGTTCAACGTTCCATTGACGTTAATCTCGGTCACCTTCTCCGGCTCCTCGACGCTACTTCTGACGCCCGCTTGCGCGGCTTGATGGAAGACGTAATCAGCGTCAGTCACGTGTTCTGCGACCAAATCGTCGTCACGGATGTCACCACGAACGAGTTCGTAGCTGCCACCACCATCTTCAGCCGCGTTTCGCCCTGCTTCGACGTTGTGGTCCTTGATGCCGAGGTCGTAGAATGGCTCGAAGCTATCGAGGACCACGACGTCGTGGCCGTCACGAGCGAACCCTTCGGCGAGATGACCGCCGATGAAGCCCGCTCCACCAGTAACGAGTATTTGCATTATCTTGCTGTGGCGAACGCGGTCAGTAAAAAGTCACCGGGTTATCGTTACTCCGCAGACGCTTCGACGAGTTCGGCGGGGTCGTCGCCCTGCAGGAGTTGTTCGGCCTTCTCTTGGTCTTCCGGATACCCCACGTCGACACGCCAGCCGTCCATGCGAATCGCGTCGATGGTGCGGCCACTCTGGATGAGCAGGTCGATCGCTTCGCTGATCTCGTACTCGCCGCGGTTCGACGGTTGGACGAGATGACAGGCATGGAAGATGGCGGGCGTGAACGTATAGAAGCCGGTCATCACGAGATTCGATGGCGGGTCCTCAGGCTTCTCGACGACATCCGTGATTTCGCCGAAATGGTTCGTGTCACAGACACCGTATCGACCAGCCTCCTCGTAGGGTACTTCTTCAGTGAGGAACGCGGCATCGGCCCGGTCTTCCTGTTGGCGCGAGACCACGTCTTCTAAGTTCGCGTCGAAGATGTTGTCGCCCAGCATCAACATAAAGTCGTCATCAATGTGCTCTTCGACCGTGATGAGGGCGTGAGCCAACCCGTTCTGCTCACGCTGATGAGCGTACGTGACTGGAATCTCGTCGAACTCATCGCCGTAGTGGCTGATGATGTCTTGCTTGCGGTAGCCGACCACGACCACGAACTCGTCGGCCCCGAGGTCAGCGAGTTGCTCGAAGCAGTGGGTGAGAATCGGTTTCCCGTCGACTTCGACCATTCCCTTCGGTTTGTCTTCGGTCAGCGGCCGCAGGCGAGTTCCCTCCCCTGCAGCGAGTACGACGGCTTTCATTGTTCTGTGCCCAACACTGGAGTGTTAAATACTTTTAGTCTCGAATGTATCCGAAGTCTGAAGAACACCCCAATAGACGTGTACTGCAATGAATCTCAGCATCGTCGGCAGCGGCTACGTCGGAACGACGGTCGCCGCCTGCTTCGCCGACCTCGGCCACAACGTGACGAACGTGGACATCGACGAAAGTATCGTCGCACGAATCAACGACGGCGGGGCACCGATTCACGAACCGGGACTGGACGACCTCGTCGCGGAGTACGGCGGTGATCGTCTTCGCGCGACGACCGACTACGACACCATCCGCGAGACCGACGTGACTTTCCTTGCGCTGCCGACGCCCTCCAGAGACGACGGCAGTATCGACCTCGGCGCGATGGAAGCGGGTGCCCGCTCGCTGGGCGCGACCCTCGCCGAGAAAGACGGCGACCACGTCGTCGTCGTCAAATCCACAGTCGTCCCGGGGACGACCGAAGAGACGCTCGCGCCGATTCTCGCAGAAGAATCTGGGAAAGCACTCGGCGAGGACCTCCACGTCGCGATGAACCCGGAATTCCTCCGCGAGGGGAGCGCAGTCGAAGACTTCCTGCACCCCGACAAAGTCGTCTTCGGGACCGACTCCGAGACGGCCACCGAGCGACTACACGCCGTCTTCGAACCACTGCTCGACCACTCCGATGCCGACGTCGTCGAGACGGGTACCCGCGAAGCGGAGATGATTAAGTACGCGAACAACGCCTTTCTCGCCACGAAGGTCAGTCTCGTCAACGAACTCGGGAACGTCTGCAAGGAGTACGATGTGGACGCCTACGAAGTCGCCGACGCCATCGGTCTGGACGACCGTATCGGCGAGCAATTCCTCCGCTCGGGCGTCGGGTGGGGAGGGAGTTGCTTCCCGAAAGACGTTGCAGCACTCATTGCCGCCGCCCGTGCTGTGGAGTACGAGCCATCCCTGTTAGAGGCCGCCGTCGAAGTCAACGACAAACAGCCAAAACGCCTACTCGACCTGCTCGACTCGCACGTCGATGTCGCCGGAAAGCAAGTCGCCGTCCTCGGGCTCTCGTTCAAACCCGGCACCGACGACGTTCGTAACTCCCGAGCGATTCCCGTCATCGAGGGACTACTCGACCGCAACGCCGAGGTCGTCGCGTACGACCCCGTCGCAGCCGAAAACATGCGGGAACACTTCCCCGACATAGAATACGTGAACTCGGCAGCAGCGACACTCGAAGACGCCCATGGCGCAGTCGTCGTTACGGACTGGGACGAGTTCGCAGCTCTAGACCAAGAATTCGACGCAATGGCCGACGCCGTCGTAGTGGATGGGCGCCGAATCATCGAGCGGCGTGACGGCATCACCTACGAAGGGCTTACTTGGTAAACGACCCTGCTCCTAGCCCGAGAGACGTGGCACGAACATTCCCACGGGGTAGGCTGGCAATAGCCCGGTGGAAGCCTATTTGGTAGCTGGCGACTATATCGTTCTTCGGACCTATTACTACCAATGCCAGGTATGTGAACGCACACCAATGATTCAATAACAAAGTGTGAGAAGGTGGTGTGCCCTGTTATGTCGGAGAAATCGGTAACCAGACGGCGAGTTCTCAAAGGTGGTGCGGCGGCTGCAACGGTTGGGCTTACAGGGCACGCTGCCGGTCGTAGCAAACAGGCGAACAGTATTGATTATTGGAACATCCACAACGGTGAGGATTTCCGGCAACCCATCAACAACATCGTCTCGAATTTCCAGAATAACTCTGGAACGACAGTCAACACTCGATTCGTCGACAACGACGACATCGAATCACAGCTGTCGGCCGCAGTCGCCTCGAACACGCTGCCGAACACCGGGTTGCTCGCCATCCAGACCATCCAGCGACTCGGCGCGGACGGCTCGCTCTCGAAACAGAGTGCGACATCAGTTATCGAGAACATCGGGTCGGACGACTTCCGAGAAGGACCACTTCAGTTCATGGGCGCACCAGACGGCGGCTACTATGGCGTCCCAGCGGACGCTTGGGTGCAGGGTATCTGGTATCGAAAGAGCGTCTTCGAGGAGAACGACCTGGACCCACCGGTCACGTGGGATGCAATCAGAAAAGCAGCCGAGACACTCAACGACCCCGATAACAACACGTACGGCATCGGGTTCGGGACGAAGGCGACGGCGTACGCCAGACAGTGTTTCACCCAGATTGCGCGGTCGAACGGGGCGCTCGTCCTCGACGAGAACGCCAACGTCGTCTTCGACGAACAGCCGATGATCGAGTCACTACAGTTCGTCAAAGACCTCTCCCAATACGTCCCTGGCGCAGTCTCGTTCAACGACACGCGAAATCTCTACGGCAACCAGCAAGAACACATGTTCTTCTACTCGTCGTACCTGCTCCCAGACTTGCTGGCGAACAACGGCAAAGAAATGGTGCAGAACACGGGACTCGCACCAGCGACCGAAAACAAACGCAAGAGCACGTACGGCCAGGTGCTCGGCCACAGTATCTTCAACGGGGATGACCCCCAGCTGAACGCCTCGAAGAACCTCGTCAACCACGTCATGTCGGGTGACTCCTACATCCAGTGGTGTCACATGCAACCCGGCGGTACGATGCCAGTCCTGAAATCGACCGCCGAAAAAGAGGCGTATCTCGACAACGACATCCTGTCGGCGTGGAGCGACACCATCAACCAGATCTCGTCGGCGCTCGGGAACATGGAGCGATTCGACTTCGTGGGCGGCCAGCTCTTGCCAGAGTTCGGCCAGATTACGAGTCGGTCGCTGGTCAGCCAAGCGGTCAACCGGGTCGCCGTCAAGGGACACGACCCCGACACCGTCGCCAAGGAACAGGCTCAAAAGATGCGTAACGCCCTCCAATAACCTGCGATGTCCGTCGGCACGCGACTCGCGTCGGCCGTCGGCGCCGACCGATATCTCGAGAACCCGGTCGAGCGCCGCGAGGCCCTGCTCGGCTACCTGCTCATCCTGCCAGCAGTGCTGCTCATCGCCGCGGTCATCCTCTATCCCATCGCCTACAACATCTACCTGAGCTTCACGACGGTCCCACTGAATCCGGCCGTCCCACCGGAGTGGGTTGGCTTCGAGAACTACCAGCAGTTGCTCGGAAGCCCACGATTCTGGGGTGCGTTCCAGACGACACTCGTCTTCACTGTCGGCAGTACGATTCTCTCGACCATCGTCGGTCTCGGCGTGGCGATGCTGTTCGACCGCTCGTTCCGGGGGCGACGACTGGCACGCGGTCTCGTGCTCTTGCCGCACGTGACGCCGATCATCGCCGTGGCGTTCGTCTGGCAGTTCATGCTCAGTCCACTCTGGGGGACGATTCCGAACCTGCTGGCTGACTGGGGCATCTACACCTCACAGGTCGGCCTGCTCGAACGGAGTTCGACTGCCCTGCCGGTGGTGGTCGTGTTCTCGGCGTGGCGTAACTTCCCGTTCGCGTTCCTCTTGTTCGTCGCTCGTCTCGGCGCGATTCCGAACTCGATGTACGAGGCGGCGAAGATAGATGGGGCGGGCGCAGTCGCGCAGTTCAAAGACATCACGCTCCCAGAACTGAAAGGCACCATCGCAATCGTCGTCCTCCTGCGGTTCATCTGGGAGTTCAACACCTTCGCGCAGGTGTGGCTACTCACCCGTCAAGTCCTGACGCTCCCGATATTCGCGTATCAATCGGCGTTCGCGAACTTCGAACAGGGACTCGGCGCAGCCATCTCGCTCCTGTTGTTCATCATCCAGATCATGTTCGTCATCGGCTTCGTGAAACTGTTCGGAGAGGAGAAGGTATGATCGCACAAGTCACGCGAGAAGTTCGCTCGTCGTTCGCCGTCCTTCGTGAAGGCGTCCGCGCGGAGACGAGCACGCTCAAGCGACTGGGCTTCTACGCCAGCGTCCTGTTGACGATGGTGGTCACGCTGCTGCCGTTCTACGTGATGTTCGTGACGAGTCTCACACCCAACGGCGAAATCTACACGAACAATCCGTCGTTCGTTCCGTCCTCGCTGACGCTCGAACAGTACGTGGCAATCCTCACCGGTGGAACGTTCCCGTTCGTCACGTACTTCGTCAACAGCGCGATTGTCGCCACAGCCACGGCGACGTTCTCGATGCTCGTCGGTGTCATCGGCGCCTACAGTTTCACTCGATTGGAGTACCCGGGCAACGACATGATTCGCCGTGGCGTCATCGTCGTCTACATGCTCTCGGCCATCACCGTCATCGTCCCGTTGTTCCAACTCATCGCCAAGTTCGGACTCGTCGATACGCGACTCAGTCTGCTCATCACGTACCTCGTGAGTACGCTACCGCTCACGCTGTATATGCTCTGGAACTACTTCCAGAGCATTCCAGTCGAAATCGAAGAGGCCGCGCTGCTCGATGGTTACTCGCGGGTGGAAACTATCTTCCGGGTGGTCATCCCGCTCAGTCTCCCGGTACTTGTCGCTGCCTTCCTCTTCGCGTTCAAGATTGCCTGGAACGAGTACATCTTCGCCTCAGTCTTCTTGAAGACGCAGGCGAATCTCACCCTTCCAATCGGTATCGAGCAGATCAACAGCCAGTTCGAGAACGTGTGGGGTCAAGTGATGGCCGCCTCGTTCCTCACGACGTTACCCATCGTCGTCATGTTCCTCTACCTCGAGAAGTACATGGTCGAGGGCCTCACCGCAGGTGCAGTCGAAGGATAACGATACCATGAGCGAGACAGATACCAGTGAGACAGCAGGCGACGCTGACCACACCCCGACGCGTACTGCAGTCTCGCTAGATGACCTCACCAAGAGCTACAAGGAGACTGTCGCGGTCGATGGAGTGGACTTGGCGGTCGAAGACGGCGAGTTGCTCGTGTTGCTCGGCCCGTCTGGCTGTGGGAAGACGACGTCGCTCCGGATGGTCGCTGGCCTCGAATCCATCACTGACGGCCGAGTCACCATCGGTGGGACCGACGTCACACAGGTCACTCCCCAGAACCGTGACGTCGCGATGGTGTTCCAGAACTACGCGCTGTACCCGCACAAGTCAGTCAGTGAGAACATCCGATTCCCGCTCCGCAAGCTCGATATCGACAGCGAAGAAGCCCGCGAGCGCATCGAACAGACCGCGAACCTGCTCGACATCGACGACCTGCTGGACAAACAACCCGCCCAGCTCAGTGGCGGCCAGCGCCAACGCGTCGCGGTCGGCCGTGCCATCGCTCGTGAACCCGCCGTCCTCTTGATGGACGAACCACTGTCGAACCTCGACGCGAAACTCCGCGTCCGGACTCGCTCTGAGTTGCGTGACCTCCAGCAACGATTGGCTATCACGACCATCTACGTCACCCACGACCAGGAGGAGGCGATGAGCATCGCCGACCGCATCGCCATCATGAACAAGGGAGAAATCGAGCAGGTCGGCCCGCCCAAGGAGATATACCGCGAACCGACGAACGAGTTCGTCGCGAGCTTCCTCGGCGACCCACCGATGAACCTGCTCGAAGTCCACGAGGAAAGCGATGGTCTCTCCCCGTTTTCGGAGGTTTCGCTTCCCGTCGTGACCGAGACGCTTCCAGCCGAAACTACCCGTATCGGCGTTCGCCCGGAAGACGTGTACTTGACGGACGCCGACGGAACGGTCCGCAGTGCCGACTCACCATCGACGGTGACCGACCCAATCGAGTGCATGGTCTCGGTCATCGAACCGATCGGACGAGCCTACGAGCTCACACTCAAGACCGGCGACCAGCAGTTCATTGCTCGGCGACGGTCAGTCCCGGACGACGTTCACGAGGCAGAATCGACGACGGTCGTGTTCGACCGCGAGAAACTGTACGCATTTGACGAGGAGGGGGAGCGACTCGCATGAGAGATAACAAGCAATTCGACAGCACTCGATTCACGGGGGTGGACCGATGGTCGAACTCCACATAGACCACGTCACCAAGCGCTACGACGATGCCCAAGGCGTCGAGACAGCCGTCGAGGACCTCTCACTCACTGTTGAGAATGAACTGCTTGTCCTGCTCGGCCCCTCGGGGTGTGGGAAGACCACGACACTCCGGATGGTCGCTGGACTGGAGACAGTCACAGAGGGCACGATTCATATCGGCGACCGGGACGTGACCGAACTGCATCCCAGTCGGCGGTCCATCGCGATGGTATTCCAAGACTATGGACTCTATACGACGATGTCAGTCCAAGAGAACATGGCCTACGGACTGAAACACTCCACAGACCTCTCCGCTACGGAGCGCCGCGAACGCGTCGAGGACATGGCGGCACTGTTCGACATTAGCGAGCTACTCGACCGCGACATCGATCAGCTGTCGGGCGGGCAGAAACAACGGGTTGCACTCGGGCGAGCGATGGTGCGCGAACCAGACGTGTTCTTGCTGGACGAACCGCTTGCCAGTCTCGACGCGAAACTCCGCTCGGAGATGCGCACCGAACTCCAGCAACTCCAACGCGACCTCGACATCACGACGGTGTACGTCACGCACGACCAGAAGGAAGCGATGACGATGGCCGACAAGGTCGCGATCATGAACGATGGCGTCCTCCACCAGGTTGGCGACCCAGAGACGGTGTACTCCGACCCCGCCGACCGGTTCGTCGCGGACTTCCTCGGTAATCCCTCGATGAACCAGTTCGAGACTACGGTTCGGGAAGACGACCGCGACAGCAGATTTGAATATGGCGACGTGACCCTCGCGCGTGTCCCAACAGATGCGGTCTCGCTGAAAGATGGCGACGAGGCGGTCCTCGGACTCCGACCGGAAGACCTGTTTCTGGACGCACCCGACGAGTCGTCTGGCTTCGTGGCCCAGGTCGGCGTCACTGAATACCAGGGGAACGATAACTTCGTCCATCTTCGAATAGGAGACACAGAACTCACGGCCGTTGTTCCGCCGTCAGTTGACCCCGAACCCGGAGAGAGCGTCGCGGTTTCGGTCGCACCTGAAGACGTCTACGTCTTCGATGCCGAAACCGGTACAGCAATACTGACTGCCGGTCGCGCTGAGAAACAACGTCCAGAGCAGTAAGCTCAGTCGAACTGGACCGTCATTCGCCGCAAGTCGAAGGATCCGTCCTCGCGCGCTACCTCCGCGAACACCTCCCACTCACTCCCCTTACGAAGCACGTCTACGTAGCGAAAGGTCCCGAAAGTACCGAGGCCAGTATCTGCATCGGCGGTCGGCGCGGCGTATCGCGGACCATCCGGACTCGTATCAGTCACGCGTTTGAGGTCGGGCGAGACGGCGATACCTGTTCGAATGTTCCACGTCCGATTAGCGTCGACCATCCCGCTCCCCTCGTAGAAGACGAGCCAGACTGGCGCGTCCGGAGCGGGGACTGCACACGAAATCCGGGTGTGGTAATCGTGCCAGTACGCCCGAGAAAGGACGGGCCCCCGCTTCACGCGCTCCCACGTCTCGCCGTCGACGCTGGTGGCGAGATGTGCTTGCTCTGACTGGCCGTCGTTCCCGGCGTAGTACATGTAGTATCGGCCACCGACGGTCAGGACGTAGGGATCTTTGACGGTCGCAGCGTCGCTTTCGCCCGGCCGCGGTCGAAGCACGTCGTGAGCGGTCGCCGGGTCGAATTCTTCGGGGTGGTCGGTGTCGGCGAACTTCCGAATCACCCAGTCGTTGGAGCCACGGTCGACCGGTAAGTATAGCTGAAGTTGCCCTGTGCGCGGATTCGTCGTGAGTGCTGGACGCTCGACGCTGACGACTCCGAGGTCGTCCGCTGTGAGTTCATGGCGTTGATTCAGGGTTCCGGGTGTTGGTCGTTCGTAAATCCTCACGGCGTAGCCACGGCGCTTGGGGTCGCGAAGACGGACCGCGAGATACGTCGTCTCATCGTGGCGGTGGACACAGGGTGCCCCGACCCAGTTTCCCTCTCCCGTCTCTTGAGGTTCGAGAATCGTCTCCGCGGACGAGATGTCGAAAGTTGGTGGAGTCGCGTAATCGGTCATTCGAGTGTTAGACGCTAGCCTGACACAAATTTCCTCCGTCCCAAACACCCACATTTCGGGTCTCATTTCTCGGTAATTCACAGAGATGCAAGGAGGAAGCTCACGACATCAGTCGTGGGTCACGGACTTCGGATTTTGATCGACAAGAATGAGGCTTTACGCGCCGACACTGACGTTGCCGCCGTTCTGCACTGCCGACTCGGGCACCTTAACTGTGTTATCGCCGACGGTGTACGTGCCGGGATACGGAACCGTCACCGAATACGTACCGTCCTTGTTGACCGAAACGGTCCGTTCGTAGGTGAACGTCGCACCATCTATCTTCACGCGCTTCGAGAGCGTGACTGTCTCCCCGGCTTGTGCTTGTCCTGTAACGTTCGCGCCGGGAACGAGTGCGAACGCCTTGATTGACTTGTCGTCGCTGACGAAGATAGCTCGGTAGTGAGCGAGTGCTCGACCTGACCCGGAGCCGCCCGCGCCGAGTCGCTTGTGCAACCGAACGAACATCATCTTCTTGTCGGGAGCACGACGTAAGTTGAGGTTTTTCGTGATTACGAATCCAACACGCTTATTCAATTTCTGGTACTGCTTCTGTGGCTTCTTGGAAGCAAGGAAGGTGCGGTAGTTCTGCTCGGCATACCGGTAAGATCTCGATTCCCCATTCACGAAGTAGTTGTACACCCGGTTACGTCCCCACTTGCTCAGCACGTAGTTTTCGGGGTACTCCAGTCCACGTTCCTCGGCGTACGAATCTATCGACTGTGCAGCGTGGTACTTCTCGCCACGGATACCGACCTGTTCGTGCTTGACGCCCGTCTGAACGACGCCGACGCTAGAGACCAACAGGAACAGCACAAGTAAGGGCGCGACGGTCCCTCTGTCGAGCGTCGCGAGCGACGGAAGCGAGACGCGATTCGCCTCTTGGTCTGGACGGCCTCCGGCGTCGCGCAGGAAACCCGGCGTCTCGACCATCTCCATCTTCGCGGCGAACCATACGAAGCCGACGCCCGCACAGATAGCGAGGAACGGTGACAGCTCTCCGGAGAACCGACGCTGGAATAGCGACAGCGTAAGGAAGTATGCGGCGTAAGTCGTCACGACGAGCCATCCCGAGTGGCGGTTCTGATACCCGTAGACGAGACCCCATACGACGATTGGAAGCGCGACGAACCACGCAAAGCCGAGTTCGAGCGGTGGTCCCAGCAAAAAGCCGAGTGCGCCTTTCATCAGCGACTGCGTCTCTGCAGGACCAGTTTTCCCGACGAGGTACCCTAGTCGATCTGTGAGTCTCGCTCCATACGCCGGCAGAAACGTCTGGAGCGCCACTACCCCGACCAACACACCTGCGACCTCCGTCACACCGAGTACAGCAGGTGGCATTCCTGCGCGTCGAATTGCTTCCGCGACGAGCGAGACACCGAGTACGCCGCCGAGTAACAACGCAGGTGAGTACGCAACGACGTCGGTGTGCCAGCCGAATCCGGTGTGAGCGAGGTGGGTCAACACCGACGCCACGGCCAGACCACCGAGAATCGGTGCACTCTGCAGGAGTGCGGAGCGGTCTGCTCGAACGTCTGCTAGCGTTCGCACTGCGACGTAGAATCCGAGCGCGCCGATGAGCAGTGGTCCGGCCTCCCACGAAAGTACTTGCCCGGCGACAGCGATTCCGAGTAAGACTGCTCCGACCCACGTCTTCGGTTCTCGAAGGTCTGTCTCAGAAACGTCAGAAATCAGGACGAGTGCCAGCGCAGTCAGCGCGAGCCACGGGTAGTCGAACGCGTGGTGGTCTGCGAATCCGAGACCGGTCTTGTACGCGAAGCCAGGAATCGTCGCCAACAGCAAGACCGACGCAATTCCGATACGACGGTCGTCACTCACCTTCGTCGCTAGAACGTAGACGAGACAGCCGACGATGACCCCCGAGACGACGGGATACCACGCCAACACCGCTCCAGAAGCGTCAGCACCACCTAATAGATTCGTCCACCACCATAGTACCGCCACGGTGAGCGGTTCTCCCTTCGCAACAGCACCCGGCAAGCCAGAGAGTACACTCAAGTCGAAGATACCTGTCGCCTCGACGGCGAGTTGATCGACCCAGTAGCGGTAGTAGTAGGGGTCGTTCGAAGACAAGAGAACGCCGCCATCAGATCGGAAGATGTTGGGGTAGATGTACGACCGCATCAGGACGAGGAACGCCAGGGCCGCGCCGAGCGCGACGCCGGTCTCTCTGGATACGTCGGGGAGCGAGAACTCGAAGGTCGATTCTTTGGAACCAGTTTCGGTAGGAGATTCGCCGTTGAGACTCGCTCGAACGACACTCCGGTTCGTCACTTCGTACTCGCCGTTACCGTTTTTCGAGACGATATTCCGAGAAACCAGTTCGCCGAACGTCCCCGAATCGAGCGGCACATCGTCGAACGTCCACCCATCGGCGCGCTCGTCCACCGAGAGAACGTCCCGGAGGTCCGATTCGACCCCCGGCTTCTCCGAGAGGAGGTCGTCGGTGGCCTCACGTACGTCTGTCATGGTCGTTGGGTATCGTGAATCTCTCTTAAACCCTACGACACCTACCGCTCAATAGCTATGAAGTTTCCTAGAATGCGTTCCCCTTGAGAAAATCAGATTTCTAGTCGGTGAGCACTGTCTAGTTTACTCGATGTTGGGGTTCCGAAGGCAAGGTGAGATAGGCCAACTGCTGATGACAGTTATTTTAGATACGATACGCAACATTCATATATCCATGTGCTTTTGCCGGATATAATGGATTATCGCCGTTTTGAGGAATCTCATACTGAACAAGAACACCACGAGTTCGCTTCAGCGCTCTCTCAATTGAAGCAGCGAGGAGCATCGCTGCTTGTCGTCGGTAATCTTCCAGATCAAGAATACGCTCGGGCCTGTTCAAATCTACTCGGCGATACCACCGCAGCGCAACGTCGTCGTCTGTTCGTCACGACAGACAACGACCTCCCGTCGATAACTGACCGACTGCCAAGTCATGATCAGCTTACCCCAGAGACCGCAAGACTCGTGACCTGGACCGCACAGGAACGAAGTGCTGCTGTCGCCTCACAGACAGACCACCGCCAAATTCCCGAAGTACAGGTACCCGGCAATCAGTTGTCGGGACTCGGGATTACGATTTCAGAGGAAATTGCTGAGTTCGAGAGTATCGCTGATGGGCTTGCACCTGCAGAACTGCGTGTCTGTTTCGACTCACTGGAAGCACTTTTGAGCGAGTATCCACACGAGGACGTGTTCCGTTTTCTGCACGTGCTCATTGGTCGAATTCGTAGCGTCAACGCGATGGGGCATTTCCATCTCCCAATTGACCGGACGTCCGAGGAGGTCCAAGTCTTTGCCGACCTGTTCGACATCGTCCTCGAACTCCGGGTTGCTCATAACGAGGTCCAGCAACGATTTCACTTACAGGATGCTGAGATAACTTCTGATTGGTTATGGCTCTCCGGACTGTAGTTTCGGTTGCCGTTCGTGGTTCACTGACTAACAGTATGTAATATGAACACTACCATTTCCAAATAGCAATAGCTTTTTGCCGCTTGTCTGAAATAGGGTAAATAACATGACCGACTTTCGTTCTAACCACACTATGGATTCGGGTGACGATCACGCCCGATCTCTTTCTTTCAAAACACCGTCAGACGGGAGTGGTGTGACCGTTATAGATTCTATCGAACGCCACCGCTACTCCCTCTCTACCCCGGACTCTGTGTCGCCAACGCCAGTATCGTCTGAGAGTTTCCTGTTTCCGGTTGACGCTAGCGTTACCATCACTACTGACGCAATTACGCTCCCAACTGTGGTTGGGGTCTATATCCGTGATTCTGACACAGGGGAGATGCTTGAAGAAACAGAGCATTTTGCATATGAGGAGTTCCCAGACGGAACGTACAGTATTGAACTAGGTGCACCGATTAAACTCTACTTCAAGGTCAAAGGGCCGCTGACCGTCCGTTCGGACACTGTACAGATGCATTTTGAGTTTGAAGAGCAAACGCAGGTCTTAGTCGGCGGACGGTCCCACCATGACCGGCCCGCTGCGACAATCACGGTACCACCGGACCCCGAGGCGATGATGCAGGCTGTGTCCACGTTCGGGTCTGCACTAAAAACGACGAGTTGTGAACGCTCCTATCCCACACTCCGTGGTCACCCCCCGACGGTCGAGATAGGTGACAAGCTCGACATTCCAACTGGAATAGAAACCCCGGATACCGGAGTTCGTATCGAACTCCCCGCAGAATATGCTTCAATCTATGTTGCTGCGCCACTCGCCTACTATCTTGGAGCAACAGTCGTCGAAGGGGAGACACCTAAAATCGTCACTGAAGCAGGGTTCGAGCATCGACTTACCTCTGCCCGTGGCTTTGAACACGAAGTCGAGCGCGTTCTCAAACAAACGTTCTTCCTCGACTGCCTGACTCGAACTGAAGGCTACTACAACGTGGATTTGCACGAACGCCAGACACTCGAGTCGACAATCGATCTCGATTTCGCGGCCCTGTATGAACAACCGCTTGCTGACCAGCTCGAATCGTATCTGTCCGTTCCGTTTTCGGCCATCGAAGAGCAGTTGCCAGAGTGGAAGCTGACGACGCACGTCGAACCAACCCCCACGAGTGTTGAGACACTCCCGTTCGTGGTGAATGATCTTGCTGTCGTTCAGACACCAGCAGCGACCTCAGTGGCCGAAACGGAAGTGCAATCGACGGCTGCTGCGGACTTCCTCCGTGACGATGCATTCACGCGAAGTGCAGGTGCATCCTCGACAGCATCTCAGTCCTATGTGCAACCCGAAGCCTCCGAGTCACTTGAACAGACGTGGGTCGGGGAAGGAACGCCAATTGGAGCGAGTAAAGCGACTGCTGAGGCGTTCCAACATCGCTTAAATCGGTCACCGACGACTGGAGATATCGACATCACGGTCGTTTGTAATGATGGTGCAATGAACGAAGAGCAGGACATCGTCAACGAAGTCTATGGGTCACGTGATGAATTGCCGTTCACAGTGTCAGTCAAACATGACCTGACGAAGAGTGAACTTCGGGACGTCCTGACTACTCCGGCTGATTTCTTCCATTATATCGGCCATATCGACGACAATGGTTTCGACTGTGTGGATGGGGCATTCGACGCAACATCCCTCGAGTCGGTAAGTGTCGATGCGTTTCTGCTGAATGCGTGTCAGTCGTATACACAAGGGATGGGCCTCCTTGCGGCAGGGAGTATCGGGGGTGTGGTCACGCTTAGTGATGTCATCAACAGTGGTGCGGTGCGGATTGGTCGAACAATGGCTCGCTTGCTCAACACTGGGTTCCCGCTTCGAGCTGCGCTCAATATCGCACGACAGGAGAGTATCGTCGGTGGGAAATACATCGTCATCGGAGATGGCGGAGTGTCGATCACACAGCCAGAAAACGGCACACCGAATCTCTGTGAAATAACATCAAACGAAGGTGAATATCAAGTTGAATACAAAACGTATCCAACGACAAACCGTGGAATGGGGAGCCTGGTGATCCCAATTATCGATGGGAATAAGGATTATTACCTCTCTTCAGGCAGTCTCGACACATTTGAGATGTCGAAACAGGAGTTAGCGCAATTCCTAGGCCTTGAGAATATTCCAGTTCGGATTGATGGCCAACTCCGCTGGAGTGGCGATATCAACGTTGAAACGCTCTGATTACGGACCACTGAGAGTGCAGGCGTTCGCTGCGGCTGAATTGCCTGCTTGCGTGAGTAGGAGGCAAATCGTGAAGAGGACGCCGGCCATTCGTGGGTTCGATGCGATGTAGTCTGCGAGTTTGCTCTCGGACATTATACTATATCCTTTTACGGCATACACATTGAAACTTTTTGAATAGAACCTATAGTAATTATCTGTATTTTAGTCAGTAATAGTACTTATAGAAAGAGTTAGTCTTTGTAACACTGGGAACCATCTGCTGGTATCCCTCCCGCGGCCGGTAATAGTGTAGAATACTCGACTGTAATCCTATCTCTCGTACCCAGGAATCTCACCTTGGTCCAGAATCTGATACAGGTGCAGTTCGATACTGGCAAAAAAGTAGATTAACGAATAGTACGGAACTTGAACCGGGTCACAGTGATACTTTTCGTAGAGCAATCGAGAACCAGCCTAAAGTTGAACGAGCGTTTCGAGTCCATCTTCGAGTGAGACACTCGGAGAGTATTCGAGTTGCTCCCGGGCTTTCGTGATATCAGGACAACTGTGTCGGATATCTCCCGGTCGTGGATCGGTATGAACGATGTCCGATGCAGAATTCGTGACGTCGCGAATCGCTTCTGCAAGTTCTTGGATCGTGACGCTGGACCCAGTGCCGATATTGTAGGCGTCGCCAACGTGTGTGGTCGTTGCCGCCCGCAGGTTTGCGTGGACGATATCGTCGACATGCACGAAGTCCCGAGTCTGCCCACCATCCCCATTCACCGTGATCGGATCGCCATTCATCGCCTGTTCTTTGAAAATACTGATTACGCCACTGTAGTCACCCGCTGTTTGTCGCGGGCCATAGACGTTGAAATATCGGAGTGCAACCGTTTCGAGGTCGTAGAGGTCGTGATACAATCGGAGATAGTGATCAAGTGAGAGCTTATCGACGCCATACGGTGAGGTCGGCGTTTTCGGGTCGGATTCAGTGACTGGAACCGTCTGAGGTTCGCCATAAATCGCTGCACTCGAGGCGGCGACGACGCGTGCATCCTCTTTTCGGGCGTGTTCGAGGACTTCGATAGTTGCCTCTACGTTGATTGCATGGCTCACCTCGGGTTGTTCGACAGATTGTTGGACGCTGACGAGGGCCGCTTGGTGAAACACGAGATCGACACCATCCATCGCCGCCGCGAGCGTTTTCTCATCTCGAATGTCGCCCTCGATAGTGGTTGCAGTGGCTGGGACGTTCTCACGAGAGCCTGTCGAGAAGTTATCTAGGATTCGAATATCGTTGTGTTCAGTCAGCGCATCTGCAATGTGACTTCCAATGAACCCTGCACCTCCCGTGATGAGGACCGTCTCATCGTGAACCTCTGAGCCTGGCATCGTGCCTGCTTCTATTTCGACTCGTTAGTCTCTTTTTGTTCACTCAACACGAGAGACTCGCGATGGTCGGACAAAATATTCCCTACGCTGTCGAGCAAGTCGTTAGCCGTGAAAGCGGTACAGCGACGTCACGTACGGAAGTCGGTTGAACATCCAAAACGCGATGGGCAATCCGACAACGGTCACTGAGAGAAACGCGGCGACGTTGGCCCACGCGAAACTGAGCCACCACCCAACGAAGACGAAGTACGCCGCTCGTACGACGAGCGAGTGCTGGCCGCGGGCGGACGCTGGGTCGGAGAGTGACCGCGGTTCTGCGAGCGAGAGGACTGTCGGGACGAGATTGATCAGTTTGAACCCGATAGGGATGAGAATGATGGTGAGGTTGCAGAGCCACGCGGCGTTGACGACGATGGGCGTCGCCCACCAGCCGACGACGAGGAACCAGATCGCCCGTGTCAGTAGCGAACGTTGAGCCATAGAAGATAGACGTTTCCAGTCGTAAAATAGCTGTAGGAGAGCGAGCCTCGAATCGGAAGCGGAAACATTCCGAACAGCCTTCTCGTCCTCGTGGTAATTGCAGTTACGGTACCGACACTTTCAAGTTGAGACCAAGTCCAGTTGGAGACCATGCAAGAAGCCTCTCCACGGACTGCGGCCCACGACCCCATCTCGGCTCTCGTCGGCGACGACTGTAGCTGGTGTGCGAACGGAGCGTTGACCAGAGCCGAGTTCAAGGGCGACGACGCCGCAGTCTGCGACGATTGTGGCACACCCGCAGCTCGCGTCTGGTAGCGTGTGAAACGTACTGTCTGAAACGTACGGCCGGTCCGAAGCCGACAGAAAATCAACCCGCAATCCGACTGTTCTATCCCAATCCCGTCTTAGTCGCCCGGAAACCCACGCCCATCCCAAACCAATCCAACCGCCTCGCCAAAGTGTTAGAACAACGCTTCGAGTTCGTCGCCCTCGTCGTGGACGAGGTCGTTCAAGTTCTGCTGACTCTCAGCGCGAATCTCACCGATGTTGTCCTGTGTCTCGACGGCGACGCCTTGCAGGTCCTTGATTCGTGGCACGTCCGTGACGCCCGCCAGTAGCGTGACTGCCGCGACGTGGTCCTCGTTCAGCGGGTAGTCGCCGCCCCGAACTTCCATGCTCGCGGTTTCGTTTTCGAGCCACTGACGGCCGCGTTCGATGCCCTTACGGTTGAGGTGGTCCTGCGGTCCGGCGACGACGACCAGCGAACGGTCGGTGCTTCGGACCTCACACGGCATGGTGAGGCGGCCGAGTGCGGCCTTGCGGACGAGACTCGTCAGTCGGTTCGTCGTTTCGGTGGCGTCGAGTTCCTTGTCGGAGAAGCGACTGAGGAGTCCGCCGTTCGGGTTCTCGACTTGCTCGGTCGCGTAGCCGATAGTGGAGACACCGCCACACGCGAGCGTGTTGATGATTTCGCTGGAGTCCACGACGCTCTCGCCTACTTCGTCGCCCGCCTGCACCTCACCGGCGGCGAACAGCACGCCGAAGCGGCGGACGATTTCCTCGTTGATGCGGTCGTAGCCGCCTCGAACGGATTCGCCCGTCTCGCGCCACACGTCGTTGTCGAACACGAGCAGGTTGTCTACTTCGTCCACGAACGTCTTGAACGAGCGCGCGGCGTTCAGGGTGTAGATGCCGCCCTCGTCCTTCGCGGGGAGGACGCCCAGCCCGTAGACGGGTTCGGTGTAGATGCGCTTGAGGTGGCTGGCGATGACCGGCGCGCCGCCGGACCCAGTGCCGCCGCCCATCCCTGCAATCACGAGGAACGCATCGACTTCGTGGACCGGCACTTGGTCGATTGCGCCCTGAATCTCACCGATGTCTTCTTGGGCAATTTCGGCACCCATCTCGTTGTCCGCACCGACGCCGTGCCCCTTCACGCGTGCCTGCCCGATGAGGACGCGATTCTCCTCGGGGATGTGCTCGATTCCCGCGAGGTCGGTCTTAGCTGTGTTGACCGCGATAGCCGAGCGCACGACGTTGCTCCCGGTTCGCTGGTCGTACTCGACGAACTTGTCCACGATCTTTCCGCCGGCTTGCCCGACGCCAATCATTGCGAGCTTCATGTTTTGTGTCTCCGTAACGCCGATAGTGGTTCGTTAGCCGGACCGTTACCGCGAGTTAGTGCCCGACTTATCGGCTTCGTACGACAGGTCATCTGTTAGAGGTATAGTTATACACCGCCAAACTGGAGAGAGACCGTTTCACAGGCACTCTGTACTGACCATCGAAGTCGTTTCGAAATATGATACTATCGTTGTAGCACCGTTTCACGGGGCCGATAGTCCGTCGGTAGCGGCGACAACGGTTCGTAACCAAAAATCTGTAAAAACCGCATTGTAGTCACTCTACCCGGAAGTTAGTTTGTTTCAGGCACAACCAACTCCGTGTCAGGGTGACTGTACCAGCAGGTCGAAAGACTGTTTCGTCCTCGGTCGAGCAACGAAATACTCGGCCAAGCTTCGACGGGCGTATTATGACCCCGGCAGAACGGCAGGTATGCGACAATTCATCGTCCTCGGTCACGACGCGCCGACGACGGCCGACTTCTCGCTCGACGACCTCGCGGGCGGGGCCGGTCGCCTCGACGTCCTGTGTCGGTGTGTCAACTCCGCGTTCTTCCTCTCGCACGCGATTCGCGAGAACGTGCGCGTCTCGCTCGTCATGCAAGACGAACTGACGATTCAGTTCGAGGGAGAAGAACTCCGACGACTCAACCCCGACGAGCGAAGTACGGCCGCGCTGATTCGAAACGCCCTCGACAAGCAAGACGAAGCCATCGGACACATGGCAGTCGAGAGTTCGCCGGGCGTCTCACTCACCAAACGCGGATTCGAACCCGTACTGGAAGAGGCCGAGCGCGACGGAACCGTCGTGCAACTCCACGAAGACGGTGACCCTGTCGCCGACGTCGAACCACCCGAGAATCCGGTGTTCGTCCTCTCGGACCACCACGACTTCACCGAGGAAGAGCAAGAACTGCTCTCGGCCGCGGCGGACGAACGCGTCCGACTCGGCCCGGAACTACTCCACGCCGACCACGCAATTACAGTTGCACACAACTTTCTTGACACCGCAGGCTACACCACGTACTGAGGCATGCGAGTAAGTGTCATCGGTGGGAGTACAATTACGAGCGAAGAAGCAGCGACTGCAGAAACGGTGGGCAAACTGCTCGCCGAGCGCGGCCACACGGTCGTCTGTGGCGGCCTCGGCGGCGTCATGGAGGCCACCTGTCGCGGTGCGGACGCGGCCGGTGGCGACACCATCGGGATTCTGCCGACCGAAGACCGCACCGACGCGAACGACTACGTAGACGTAGCCATCGCCACGGGCATCGGCCACGCCCGAAACGGAATGGTCGTGCTGAACGGCGACGCCGTCATCGCCATCGACGGCGGACCCGGCACCCTCTCGGAGATCGGCTTCTCCGGCGTGTTTGCTCGGCCAATCGTCGGACTGGGGACCCACGAAGTAGACCACGTCGAGTCGGTCGAGACGCCTGCGGAGGCCGTGGAGTACGTCGAAACCGCCGTCGGAGAGTAGTGTTCTAATCCGCAACGGTTAAAGGCACTCCGGGCTTTAGTTCGAATTGCGGGCCGGTGGGGTAGCTTGGTATCCTTCGGCCTTCGGGTGGCCGTAACCGCGATTCGAATTCGCGCCGGCCCACTACCTTTCCCGCATTCAACGAACACCGAGCGACAGCGAGGAGTTCCGGATAGGGTAAGTAGGGCTCCATTTTCTACCTAACGACGCAAGCCGATGAGCGGAGCGGGTAGCCACGTTGGGACTGGAGTCAAGTAGTGCGATTCGGGTCACCAGTTCAACGTGAAACCGCAAATCACAATCTCCAGTCGGAGTCCCGTGTTCGACGAAACGTCGAACGAAGTGGTCAGTACTGTAATCGAGGAACGCGGACGTTATGGAAGGACTCACACCGGAAAGAATTCGTTGACAGACCCGCAAACAGGCAGGCGATAGTTCGTCACCGGGAGTCTCCGATAGTAAGCACCGGTCGGTCCGATTCGTTCGCAGATATCGTCTGTTGGACTCGATATCCCTTGCTGTCGTTGTCTTCGTAATATAGTTTCACCAACGTCTCCGTCAGGAGACCGAACATCAACATCTGGAAGCCGAACAGGATGAGAGCGACGGTCAGAATGAGACGTGGGGTCCGTGGAAGCAGTTCGGTACCGAACGCGTACTTGCTCACGACTGCGTGAGCACCGATGAGTCCGCCAGTGCAGACCATCAACACGCCGAGTCCGCCGAGGATGTGCAACGGTCGCGTTGAGTATCGATTCCAGAAGATGTGAAAGAGTAAATCGACGAAGCCGCGGATGAGGCGTTGGAATCCGTACTTGGTTTCACCGTGTTCCCGTGGTCGGTGGTTCACTTCCAGTTCGGTAATTCGATAGCCTTTGTTGTGGAGTTTCGCAGGGATGTACCGATGGCCTTCCCCGTAGATGTCGATAGAACGGAGAGTATCTCCGCGGTACGCTTTGAGCGTACAACCGAAGTCGTGGATATTCGGCCCGGTCAACGTTGCGAGATACGTCTGAATTTTCGAGGGGATCGTTTTCGAGAGTGGGTCGTCCCGGTCTCGTCGCCAGCCACTCACGCAGTCGTACCCCTTCCGTAACTTCGCAAGGAGACGAGGAACGTCCGCAGGGTCGTTCTGTAAATCGGCGTCCATCGTGATTATGTACTTGCCGAGAGAGTTGTCGATGCCAGCAGCGAGCGCAGCACTCTGACCGAAGTTCCGAGTTAGAAAGACAACGCGGAGAGACGAGTGTTCCTCAATCAGGTCACGTAACTGCTGTCGCGTCCCGTCCGTACTACCGTCGTCGACGATTACGACTTCGTATGGGGTATAGCGAGCCATCTCGTCGGCTTCGAATACGTCGGCTATCTCGGTTAGAAGGTCTTCGAGGTTCCCTCGCTCGTTGTAGGCGGGGATGACGACAGAAACTTGCATCGAATCGGAGGTTTCGCCCTCTGTGGAGGTACGATGCGAATCGACAGTGTCCGGGCACATTCGGTCGAGTGGTTGCTAAGCTATTAATAAAAACGTGTTGGTTATAGAACCATCGAGATAAGAAGTTACATGAAGTTCAGTTTCGGAGCGTGAATTGAATGACCTCCACGCGCTTACGAGCGATCGTTCCACTACTCGATGAGAATCGAATCTTGTCCGGAGTCGTCCTCGCTGGAATCGCGTTGCGAGTCGCGTTTTGGGCGGTCATGTACCCTATCTGGAAGCATTTTGCTACCTTCTTGGTACTCAAACAGCCACTGCTGCCGTACTTAGGGAACTTTCAGGGGTACAAACCCAGCCGAATGCCGTTCTACGACTTGTTTTCCGCACTGTTCTACGTACCAACCAGCCCATTTCTCGGCGTTCGCGCGGTGACCGTCTTCTCGCTAATCGTTTCGTGTGTGTCAGTGCTCGTGTTTTATCCCGCAGCACGGAGATTCTTCGACGAACGCGCGGCACTGTACGCGACGACGTTGTACGCGCTGTATCCGAAGCTTCTGGTATTGACTGCGAAAGGGTACCCCGAAGCGTCAGCGGTCGGTATCATCGTGATTTCGACGTACGCACTTGGAACGAGTCGTGAACGAAACGGCGCGCCTTTCTGGTCCGTAGTCGCCGGCGTCACCGCAACCTTCTCGTATCTCCTGTACGTCCCGGCAGTTCTGTACGGCATTTTGACGGCGGCGTTCGTCCAACTCGACAGTCGGATTCGAACACCGGTAGAAGGAAGTCGGCTTCGTGCCCTGAGTGTGCCGACGACGACGACAGTACTGTACGTCCTGCCTCCCTTTGTCGTCGGAGTCTTGTATCTCGTCTTCGGACCGCTGCAGAAGATACTGACGACCGCTTCCGCAGATTCTGGAACAGCCGTGTCGTCCCTCTTCGTGGATCCGGATTCGTACGGAGTTATGGAGAAGGTCGTCAGATATGTCGCCTACGAATACTTCGACTTTTGGTGGCATCTCCGTGGGTTCGACAAAGAGAAACACGTCCTCGGAACCGTCGAGAAGTTACAGAACTTTCTCGGTGACGCGTTTTGGATTTTCTTCGGTGGGTGGACCGGCATCACGCTGTTCCTCACCGTTATCATCTGCATCGGCATCGGTGCGATGGCGAAACGTCGAAAGCCCGCGGACGTGTACGTTCTCGGAATCGGTGCGGTCTACCTCGTCGCACTCACGTTCCGCAACGCTGGCTGGGTCGGTGCGTTCCAAACGCGCCACGTCTTTCCGTTGTTTTTCGCGGTCACGCTCACATTCGGAGTCGGTGCCGCGCGTCTCGTCGAGTGGGGTAAGAATGAACCGCTCGGTCAGCGGTACGCGACGGTAACGAACCGACTCAACGCGAACAAGTTGGTCCATCTTCTCGTTGTTCTCGGTTTAGTAGCCCTGGTGGCGAACGGCGGAGTCAACGCGTACCTTGCTGGACAGAATGACCGCGTCTCAAAAGAGGCCCCGATAACGGAACTAACGGCGGTGGCGGCGTCGGACGATACCGTCGCTGTAGCGAGTCTCGAAAACTACTGGTGGAGCGTCCTGTACAGTGAGGGCGAGGTTTGGCCGGTTCTCTGGGTGAACACGTCGGCAGCGGAAGATACTGCCAAGAGTAGAACCGTACGGGCCGACATTCAGGTACACGAGACGAACGAGCCACTCACGGGCACAGATCTATTGTATCTCTCTAATCCGTGTGGCCCACTGAACGAGTATCAGCAAACGTTAGCCGACACAGCGGTAGAAAGAGGCGGAAGTATCGTCATCAATCGTTCGCGCAGTAGAGGGACTCGGTGTCGGGTCACGGCCGTGTTGGTGGAATTACCGGAATGAGTCTTCGGACGGAAATTGTTCTCTGTTGGCATGGGGCCGAGAAGAACGTCGTCGGCACGGAGCGAACGGGGTAGTGTGCGACGTGAGTACGCCCGAAACCGCCACCATTCGTCTCTTTCGATAATCAACAGTTTTAACGAATGAATAAACTAGATCGCTGTAATGAGTGAAATTCAGAACGTTCTCCTGATCAGCATCGATTGTCTCCGTGCTGACCGGTTCGGAGAAGCGATAGACTCCGGACTCGTTCCGACGTTCGCCTCCCTCCAGAACTCGGGCACATCTTTCGAGTCCGCGTTCACCGTCGCGAACACGACGGACCCCAGTCTCACCTCCTTCATGACTAGCGACTATCCGTTCGCTCACGGGGTCGTGCAAAACGGATGGGGCCTCGATGAGAGCAAGCCGGTCGGTGCCGAAAAGTTCCGCGAAGCGGGCTACGACACGTTCGGCGTCGTCAGTGTCGATCACCTCAATCACGAACACTCGAAACTCGGTCGCGGGTTCGACCGCTATTTCGACGATGCCTCGTACGACACGCTGTACCCGATACTGAGCCGTATATACGACACAAAACTCTTCAACACGATATTTGGTGCGGTCAAGAACCTGGGTACTCAGCGATACAACGTCAAGAATCTGCTTCGAGACCTCGGGTTGATTCAATTACACTGTCGAACCGGACGAAGCGTCACTGACGACGCCATCGAGGGCCTCGAACGTGCCGACTCACCGTTCTTCGGGTGGGTCCACTACTTCGACATGCACGAGCCTCGTAACGCCCCGCGAAAGTGGCTCGGCGACCACGACGAGTACACCGCTGCGATGATGCACGTGGACGAACTCGTCGGTGAACTACTGAAAGCACTCGAAGCACGCGGACTACGCGAAGAGACGCTGATCGTCTTGACCGGGGACCATGGCGAAGCGCTCGACGACCACGGTTATACCGGCCACGGCCGAACACTCTACGACGAGGAGCTGCACGTCCCGCTGGTGTTCGACCACGACTCCCTCCCGGACGGGGGCGTCGAGCGTCAAGTTCGAACCATCGATATTCTACCGACACTGCTCTCGCTCGCGGACGCCGAACAATTAGAGGCCCCCGGAGAACCGCTTTTCGACGACGGACCCGTCGAGACCGACAGGCGCGTATTCGCGATGGCGTACCCGGAGTTCGCCAACGCGGTCGCCGTTCGAAAGGACGGATGGAAACTCGTTCGAAACCGCGATTCTGACGAGGAGCGACTCTACGACCTCGAAGCGGACCCGCACGAACGGGAGGACGTATCCGAGCGAGAAAGAGAACGCAGAACGGACCTCGCTGCCGACCTCGACGAATGGCTGGTTCGCTTCGAGGAGACCGGACGACAAGAGGTCGATTCGGAGACCGAAGAGATGCTCGCTGACCTCGGTTACAAGGAGTAGTCGTCTTTACCGACGTAGACGATACCGCCGATGAGGTTGTTCAACACGCCGAGTATCAGTTGCATCACTAATGCCAGCGTCAAGGCCGTTCCAGTCGCCGCACCGACCGACCCGAAGAGATAGACGTAGGACATTTCACGAACACCGAATCCCTGTATGGAGACGGGAAGAAACAACAGAACCTCGACTAGGGGAATGAACACGAGGAAGTATACCAGGGGAAGTTCCATTCCGAGACCGACGGCGACGACGTAATTATTGAAGATGAGAACAAGACGAAATAGCAACGAGAGGCCGATTACAGGGACGAGCATATGTCGTGCCGTACGATATTCGTAGACCGCATCATAGACCGACGCGAGTCGGTCGCCCACGTCAAACAGTTCGACCCGGAACAGAGTCCGTTCGAACATATCTCGGCCGAAGTCGGTGAAGAGGAGTGCGACGAGCACGGTTGCCCCCGGGATGCAGACGAGAAGGATAGCGACCACGACTACTGTAGGGATGCGATTCGAAACAAACAGCGTCGCAGTGCCGCCGATAGCCAATACGGTCAGGAGACCAGTGAGTCGCTCGACAAACACCGACGAAACCGCGTCGGGACCCGCTCCGTGATTTTGCTGCAGATAGTACGCACGGACGCCGTCACCTCCCACCATCGTCGGGAGGAATGCGTTGAAAAACTGTCCGATATAGTAGTAGACGAACAGGACCCGAAACGAGAGGTCGATTTGCTTGATCAAGAGGAGTAGTTTCCACTTGTACGCGCTGAGAGCAACGTTGAAGACCGCGAGAGTCGTCGCGATTAATAGAAAGCTAGGTCTGACGTTGGAGAGGTTCGTTACGAGTTTGTCGACGCCGACGGAATTCACAATGAAGGTAAGCAGGGCCACACTGATACCCAAGCGTAGAATCGTCGCCACTCGGTCGTCCATCGGACGGTGATTTCGATGGGAAGTATTTATATCTGAACTATTCATACTCACCGAAATTACGGTCAGTAAGTATCCCCATGGACCGATAGAGATAGAAAGCAATTGCGACGAATTCAGGCCGTTTTAGAATCAGAGGCTCGTTTTCGCGGTCGATGAAAGAGCGCACGAATCGTGCGATATCGTGAGCGAACGACGTCATGCATATGCTTGAGTATGGTATTTAATTCGGAAAGTACGAAAACGACCAAGCGAACCACGTACTTCCAATTCGTGCTGGCCTATTTCTACCTCACGACGCAAGCCGACGAGCGGAGCGTGTCGTGTACGACCTCTGCTTAAATACGTGGAACGAATGACTTCGAAACCGCCGTCTACTGTCGATTCCACTACTCCTTCGAACACTCTACTCCGAATCGATGTCGCCCCCGAAACCATAATTATCCAACTATATTCGCACATTACCTACGAAACTGTACAAAACACACGTCAAGATTCATTACTCATCAATTCAACAGACGCGTATGACTGGGGAGGACGCCCAGCGGGACGCCGTGCTGATACCGACGGGGTACCAACCCGGAAGCTATCCTTGCCTTCGCTCGCTCGGCAAGCGCGGCGTTTACACGCTCGTCGCCTCCGAGACCGAGGACGCGCCGGAGTTCAAATCTCGGTTCTGTGACGAACGAGGCGTCCTCCCGTCACCGGACGACTCGCAGGCGTACAGAGACGCTCTCCTCGGTCTCGCGGCCCGGCCGGACGTGCGGACGATACTCCCAATTCGAGAGGTGGACGTGTACCTCCTCTCGAAGTACCGCGAGCGATTCGGGAAACACGTCTCGCTGGCCGTCCCACCGGTCGCGGTTCTCGAACGCGTCCACGACCGAAAGCAGTTGTTCGACGCCGCCGCAGACGCCGGGGTCCCGATACCGGAGACGCAGTTGCTGAGCGACGTAGACGATTGGAGTCCCGAACTGATAATCAAATCCCGGTACAACCTCCTCTGTGAGGACCGAATAGACGGCTACCGACCGGGAACCGTCGAGGAGATCAAGGCAGTCGAACACGTCCGGCCGGGCGAGAAACCGGACGTGGCCGCCCTTCGAGCGCAGATGAAACACGACCCCATCGTCCAAGAATTCGTCCCCACGTCGGACGAGTACATGTTCGCCGCGATCTACGACCACGGTGAACCCCTAGCGACGTTCCAACACCGCCAGATTCGAGGGACATCCTACACCGGAGGCGGGAGCGTCTACCGCGAATCCATCTACGACGAGGAACTCGAATCAGTTGGCCGGACGCTCCTCGACCACCTCGACTGGCACGGCCTCGCCTGCATCGAGTACATGAAAGACGCACGAACGGGCGAGTTCAAACTCACCGAAATCAACCCCCGGATGTGGCAGTCGCTCCCGTTCACGGTTCGGGTGGGTGCTGACTTCCCGTACTACTACTGGCTACAGGCAACCGGTGACTCCGACCGAATCGACATCGGGCCGGAACCGGGCTACGAAGTCGGTACCGGTAGTCACCTCCTCTACGGTGAAGTCGGCTATCTGCTGAGCGTACTCCGAGACGAGTCCCCACACGTTCAGCGACCCTCACTGGTCGGCGCGGCGATGGCCGTGCTGGCGTCCTGTTACAAGCATCCGCACTTCGATTACCTCCGACTGGACGACCCTGGGCCGTTCGTCAGCGGCGTCGGTCACATGTTCTCGAAGCTCTCGTAGTTTGGTACGGCTTCACGCTACTCTCGGCCGAGCGCCTCGGCGACTGGCGACGGCCGGAGACCCTCACTCCGTTGGTACGCCTCGTACGCCACCGAGGAGAGTGCCCCTATCCCCAATGCCAGCACGACGCCATCGACCACGGTGCCGAGGTACGGAACTCGGAGTAACAGCGCGACGATGACGTAGCCCGTCAGCAACCGCGCCCAACGATTCCGAACCGTCTCGGTCTCGATGTCGGCGTAGGCGAGTGCTTGGGCGGCGGCGACGAACACCCACGTGCCGACGGCGAAGCGTCCGTAGGCGACGCCCACCCACGAGGCGACGAGATAGAGCGCGCCGCCAGCGAGCGCGAGCGGGAACCCGAAAAAGCTCAAGGCCAAGACGAGCAAGACGATAGGTGCGGCGATGAGAACTCCGACTCCGGCCAAGCCGCTCCGAATCGGGTGACGAGTGACCAGTGACGCCACGTCGGTCGAGAAGTTTGGGAGCCAGCCGACGAGTATCGCGCCGAGGAGCAGATTGACGAGAAATCCGTAGGCGTCGAAGATGCTGAGACTGTCTCCGCGGCCTAGTCCCGGCACTATCTGGAGGACCGTGCCGCCGACACCGTGGGTCGAAACCAGCGAGTCGTTAGTCACGAACTGGTTCGCGGCGGCATCTGAGAGTGAACCCTCGGCGTCAATTTCCGGCGGGTCACGGTCCTGTGCGGCGGCCGTTTGGTTACCGTCGTTCGATTCTTCGTCTCCTCCTCCGCGCTGCGTCGTCTCACCTGCGACGGTCGTCTCGTTTCCGGCGACAGTCTCGTTTCCGGTTCGTGCTGGCGTCCCGAGAACCGTCCCGTTGACCGCCGTCCGATACGCAGTCGTCTGTAGCGTGCCGACAATTCGGCCGCCCCGCTCGACTTCTGTGAAGATGCCGATAGCCTCTGTATTTCCCCCAACCGTGCCGTTGATGGCGAGTGCGCCGACGATAGCGTCCACGTCGCCTCCGACAACGCCGGAGACGCCGTAGTTAATCGCGAACGTGGTGACAGACCCACCGACCTCGCCGACGACTTCGACGTTGCCGCCGACTGCCGTCACGTCACCTGTCACTTCGCCCGTCACGACGACGTTTCCCGCGAGCGCGGTCACGTCGCCGTTTACGGTGCCGAGTATCAGCACGGACCCCGCTCCAGCGGTTAGGTCGTCGTCGAGCGTCTCGCCTCGTTCGACGACGACGGAGACGCCCACCTCGTTCGTCGCGGCGACTGTCCCCGGAACCATCGCAACCACGACGAAGAGGACGAAGGCGGCGACCAGTATGTGGTCGAGTCGGTTCGATGTTCCCCCATTCATACCCGCACTGCAATCAACCGACTGCAAAATAATGGTTCGGACCGACCCGACTCCCTGGAAACGTTGCAGTCGAGTCGGCCGCCGTTGATTTATAACGTATGCGCTCTGAACGCCGTACGGCTGTCGGGTCGGAAGAGTAGTAGCTCCGACCAGTACACAGGTCCTACTTTCGTAAAAATAGCGAAACACTCGTCCGGATTCATGTAGCTGTCAGTGCAAGGTAGGGGCATGGGTGGAGAGGACGCGAGTAGCGAGACAGTGTTGATACCGACTGGATACGACCCCGGCAGTTACCCCTGCATCCGGTCGCTTAGCAAACGCGACGTTTACACGCTCGTCGCCTCCGAGAACGAGGACGCATTAGAGTTCGATTCTCGATTCTGCGACGAACGTACCGTCCTGCCGTCGCCACACGACTTACAGGCGTACAGAGACGCACTGCTCGAACTCGCGACGCGGTCGGACGTGCGGACGATAATCCCGGTTCGAGAAGAGGACATCTACCTGCTCTCGAAGTACCGCGAGCGATTCGAGAAACACGTCTCGCTGGCCGTGCCGTCGCTCGACGCGCTCGAACGCGTCCACGACCGAAAGCAGTTGTTCGACGCCGCCGCGGACGCTGGCGTGCCGATACCCGAAACTCGACTGCTCAGCGAGGTGGACGACTGGGACCCCGAACTGATAATCAAGTCGCGGTACAATCTGTTGGCCGAAGACTGGGTAGACGGCTACGACGCGAACGCAATCGAGGAGGTGAAGACGGTCGAACACGTCCGACCGGGCGAGAAGCCAGACGTGACCGCCCTCCGCGAGGAGATGAAACACGACCCCATCGTCCAAGAGTTCGTCCCCACGTCGGACGAGTACATGGTCGCCGCGATTTACGACCACGGCGAACCGCTAGCGACGTTCCAACACCGCCAGATTCGGGGGAATTCTTACACCGGTGGCGGAAGTGTCTATCGAGAGTCTATCTACAACGAGGAACTGGAAGCAGTGGCTCGGACGCTTCTCGACCACCTCGATTGGCACGGCCTCGCCTGCATCGAGTACATGAAAGACGAGCGGACGGGCGAGTTCAAACTCACCGAAATCAACCCCCGGATGTGGCAATCACTGCCCTTCTCGGTCCGGGCGGGCGCTGACTTCCCGCACTACTACTGGCAACTGGCGACGGGGACCCCCGAGGAAATCGACACCGGGCCGGAACCGGGCTACGAAGTCGGTACCGGCAGTCACCTGCTGTACGGCGAGTTCGGCTACCTGCTGAGCGTACTCCGAGACGAATCGCCGCACGTCCCGAAACCCTCGCTGGTCGGCGCGACGATAGACCTACTGTGGTCCTGTTACGAGCATCCGAACTTCGACTACCTCCGACTGGACGACCCTCGACCGTTCGTCAGCGGCGTCAAACACATGCTTTCGCCGCGTTCGTAGCGAGAGCAAGAGCAGTGCAGAGAGACTATACCTGCCGCGTTCCTCTCTCGTACCAGCATGACCGAGGGGTTGGACGCGGAAATCGAGGAGACCGAATCCGTCACAGAACAGCGCGACGAGGTCGTCGCGCAGGTGCAGGACCACGCGGGCCAAATCGCGCGAGAACTCGCACTGTTGGACGGCGGCGACTACGGCCAACAGAACTTCGACACCGACGGTGGTGAGTGGACGCTCAAGTACGAAGCAGGCGCGATTCAGTACCTCCGCTTCGACCCGAAGTCGGGCAGCGAGACGTACGTCGTCTCTGGAAAGAGCCAACCGGACCCCGACGAACTCGCCGAAGCGATGGACGACTACGCCGCGTTCGTCGAGTCGTACAATCGCCACGTCAGGTCGCTCGACGGCGTCTTAGACGACGTGAGGACGGAGTTTCCTGCGGTCGAATCGGCCGACTCCATCGTCGAGGACCGAAACCGAATCGTCGCCAGAATTCGGGAGGTCGCGGACACGATGGCCCGCGAATTACAGCGGTTCGACGGTACCGAGTACGGTACCTTCGCGAAGCGCGCCGCCGGAAAGCGTTGGGAGTTGAAGTGGGACCAAGACGGTGTCTCGTACCTGCGTGTCGGCGGCGAGGGCGGTACGTATCTCGTCTCACAGTACGAACCGCCGTCAGCGCCCGAAGTGCGCAGACTCGCCGAGAAGTTCGGCGACTTCGTCGAGACGTTCAACGAACACGTCGAAGAACTAGACGCGGACCTCTCGCAGGTGTCGCTCGACGACTGAGTGCGACGGAGCAGTCGAGACTACGCCTCGCCGTTCCGGAGCGACTCGACCACGTCGTCGAGTATCTCCGCGAGGTCGTCGAACGCGTCGAGCGTGAGGTCGTCGGTAGTTACGAAGACGCCCGCACTGTCGGTCGCGACCCGGAGCAGGAATCCGTTCTCGAATCGGCGGAGTGTGTATGTGTGTTCGCCGAGTTCGGTCCCCTGGTACGCGTTCTCGGTGATGTCGGACTCTCGCCATTCGAGACCGATGAACGTCGTCAGGTCGGCGTCCTGTTCGAGGTCGCTTCGGAGGAATATTTGTTCGTAGTCGCTCGCCGTGAAGTACGTTATCGAGCGGAGCGCGTCGCCGACGTGTTCGCGGCAGGGTTCGACGATGCGGTCGGCGCGAGCGTCCGAGAGCAATGAGGTTTGCACACTACTTCCATAGACCCTACTACCAAAAGCCCAGTGGAGTGCGTTCGATGGGATGCTACTCGCTCAACAGTCCGCTGACGCCGCGCTCCAGAATCTCCAGACCGACTTGTGCGTCCCCGAGGTCGATGTGTTCGTCTACGGTGTGGGCTTGCGAGAGGTTGCCCGGTCCCCAGATGATGGCCGGAATCCCGTCAGCGACGAACTCCCGCGCGTCGGTCGCGGCTTCCATGCCCCACGGGCCGGCGGGCGCGTCTGCCAAATTTGTGGAGAGGTCGCGGAACTGTATCGCGAGGGAGTGGTCGTTCGGAATCGAGGCCGACGCGTAGTGCTGGACGAGCGTCCGCTCGGCTGTCACGCCCGACTCCCGCTCGACAGTTTCGAATAGGTCGTCTAACTCCTGTTCTACGGCGTCGATGGATTCGTCGGGGAGGATGCGCCGGTCGAGCAGGAGTTCGGCGCGTTCCGGCAGCACCGCCATGTTGGAGTCGGTGCCCGCTTCCAACTCGGTGACAGTGGCGAAGGCACGGCCACAGAGCGGGTCCTCGCGGCCCCGAAGGTCTGCGTCGTAGTCGTCGATGGCGTCCAATACGCGGCGTGTGAGGTCGATTGCATTCGTGCCTTGGTCGGGGTGACTCGCGTGGGAGGCCGCGCCTTCGACACTCACTCGGTACGTGGCGACTCCCTTCGCACTGGTCGCCACGCGGAAGTTCGTCGGTTCGAGGACGATTGCGCAGTCGCCGCCGTAGCCCGCGTCGATGAGCGTCCGCGTTCCCGGAATTCCGGTCTCTTCGCCAGCGGCGGCGTGAACCACCAGCGAACCGTCAAGCGCGCCGGATTCGATTTCGGACGCGAGGGACTTCGCGGTGAGCATGGCGAGCGCGAGGCCGGTCTTCATGTCGGCGCTCCCGCGGCCCCAGAGTTTTCCATCTGCAACGTCGCCCCCGTAAGGGTCGTGGCTCCACTGCTCGTGGTCGCCCGCCGGAACCACGTCTGTGTGGCCGTTCAGGACGACGGTCGGCGAATCGTCGTCTAGTTCGCCCACGACTGCGACGGCGTTCGGGCGGTCCATCTCGGGCGTCTCGACCAGTTCGGCGTCGATTCCCTCCTCTTCGAACCACTCCACGACGAACTCCACGCACGGTCGCTCGTCGCCGGGCGGGTTCTCGCTGGGAATCCGGACGAGTCGGGCGGCGAGGTCGGCGAGGTCGTTCGTCGGTTCGTCACCCGTCATCGATTACTCCACTATCGTCTGAAACGCCGCGTCGAGCGCACCCTCTACGTCCGCGAGCAGGTCCGCCTCGTGTTCGACGCCGACGCTGAGACGGACGAGCGTCTCGCTGATGCCCGCCTCGGCGAGTTCCTCGGGCGAGAGGTCCTGATGGGTCATCACTGCGGGCACTTCCACGAGGCTCTCGACGCCACCCAGACTCTCCGCGAGCGTGATGACTTCCAAATTCGCGGCGAACTCCGCGGCTTCCTCGACGCCGCCTGCGAGTTCGAAACTTACCATGCCACCGAAGTCGTCCATCTGCTTGGCGGCGACCGAATGATTCGGGTGGCTCTCTAACCCAGGGTAGTAGACCTCTTCGACTTGCGGATGTTCCACGAGGAAGTCGGCGACTGCTTGGGCGTTCTGACAGTGTCGTTCCATCCGGAACGAGAGCGTTTTCGCGCCCCGAAGGACGAGAAAGCAGTCGAACGGACTTGGAATCCCACCGCGGGCGTACTGATAGTAGTCGATTTCCTCGGCCAGATTCGCGTCTCTCGTGGCGACTGCGCCCGCGATAACGTCGGAGTGACCGCCGAGATACTTCGTCAGCGACTCCACGACAAGGTCGGCACCCTGTTCGAGCGGCCGCTGGAGGAACGGCGACGCGAAGGTGTTGTCCACGGCGAGAATAGCGTCGTTCTCGTGCGCCACGTCTGCGGCCGCTTCGATGTCGCCGACGTTCAACACGGGATTCGTCGGCGTCTCGAAGTAGACGAGCGCGGTGTCGGCGGTCACCGCCGCCGCGATTGCCTCCTCGTCGGTCACGTCCACGTGTGTCACGTCCACGCCGTAGCGGGAGTACACGTTGGTGAGCAGTTCGTGGGTCTCCGCGTAGAGGTTCTTCGCGGCGACCACGTGGTCGCCGCTCGACAGCAGCGAGAAGACGGCGTCGATAGCCGCCATCCCGCTGGCGAACGCGCTGGCGTGCTCGCCGCCTTCGAGGTCGGCGAACACCGCTTCGAGTTCGTCGCGCGTCGGTTGGCTCATCCGCGAGTAGCGATGCTCGCCCACGAGGTCGGTCGGCGACTCGTAGGCGTACGTCGAATTGGCGTAAATCGGCGTCATCAGCGCGCCGTGTTCGTCCGTGCCGTGTCCGGCGTGAACCTCCCGCGTCTCGAATCTGGGCCTGTCCATGCGTAGTGTGAACTATGCTAATACCCACGATATAAGTCCCCGTTTTTGCGGCGATACTGGGGAACGACGAGTAATTCTCGTTCCCCAGCGAACGATTCAATCTCACGATTCGGCGCGCTAAGCGGGCAATAACAATGCTCGTCGGCCTAGTTGAGTGCGTGAGAGATGCGTATCGAGAAACTCACGCTCGCCGAGTGGGAGCAGGCGCTCCCCGACGAGGGGTTCGGCGTCTTCCACACGCCCGAGGCACTCGGCGTCCTCGACGAACACACGGACGGAGAGTTGCACCTGTTCGGTGGGTTCAAAGGCCAACAACCGGTCGCACTGCTCCCGCTGGTCGTCCGCGACCGGCCGTTCGTTCGGATGGCCCTCTCCCCGCCGCTCGGGTACGGTATCCGACGACTTGGCCCGATTCTGATGCCGACGAGTCCGAAGCGCCGGAAACGAGAGCAAGTCAACAGCGAATTCGCCGAGAGCGTCCTCCGGGCGGTCGATGCCGACGACGCTCGGACGCTGTTTCGACTCTCCTGTAGCACCGAGTACGCAGACCCCCGACCGTACGGGTGGGCCGGACTCGACTTGGAGACGCGGTTCACCTACAGCGTGCCACTGGCAGAACGGAGTCCCGAGCAAGTCAAACAATCGTTCAGCAAGAGTCTGCGGCGCGACATTCGAGACGCCGAGGACCTGGACGTGTCCGTCGAGGTTCGGGGACTGGACGGCGCGCGCGACATCTATCGAACGACGAAGGAACGCTTCGAAGAGCAGGGCATCGGGTTCCCCATGTCGGCGGCGTTCATGCGGGACCTCGTGGACGCTCTGGACGACCGCGCGCGGATGTACGTCGCCGAAAGTTCGGACGGCGAGTTCCTCGGCGGCATCGCGGCGCTGTTCTCGAACGACGCCGCTTACTTCTGGAAGGGCGGCACGAAAGGTATCTACGACGGCGTGAGTCTGAACGGACTGCTCCACTGGCGAATCATCGAAGACGTTCTGACGGACCCTGAACTAGACGATATCTCACGCTACGACCTCTACACCGCCAACGACGAGCGACTCGCGCGCTACAAGGCGAAGTTCGGCGGCGAACTCAGACCGTACCACGTGGTCGAGTCGGCGGGCACACCGATGACTGCCGCGAAGAAAGGCTACCGCATGCTGGCGTTCGGCGAGAATCTGCTAGGCTGAGCGAAGAGAGTCCGTGAGGGGGAGTGACGAAGTTACTCGCGCGTTTCCCATACATTGATGTACGCCTCCCGAATGGATTAGCGCAACGCAGCATGTTGGTCGTAGTTTGTGGACTGCCGGGCGTGGGAAAGACTACCGTCGCCGAACGAATCGCCGAGGAGACCGACGGACGACTCCTCAGGACCGACGTCATTCGCAAGGAGATTATTTCGGACCCCGAGTACACCGACGAGGAGTCCCAGATGGTCTACGACGAGTTATTCCGGCGCGGCCGCGAGACGGTCGAAGCCGGGCGCACCGCGGTGTTCGACGCGACGTTTCAGGACGAAGCGGAGAGAGCGCGCGCCAGAGAACTCGCCGCCGAGTTGGAGACGGGCTTTCGCCTCGTCAAAGTCGAGTGCGCCGAGGGCGTCGTCAAAGAGCGCATCGAGAGCAGAGAAGACGACGCCAGCGACGCCGACTTCGAGATTCACGAACTCTACCGCGAGACGTTCGACGCCATCTCGGCCGACCACGTGACCGTAGACAACTCGGACAGTCCGGAAGAGACCGAGCGGCAGGTCGAGGCACACTTCTGACCGATGGTGGTCGAGCACCTCGACGCGCCGGACCCCGAGTCCGTCGTCGAAGCTACCAAAGCAGCAGTCCGCGACGGCGCGATGCTGACCGTCTCCGCGAACTGCCAAGTCGAGTACGAGGGTCGGACGAGCGGCCACCTCGGACGCGGCGACCGGATACTCGTCGCCAAACCGGACGGCACGTTTCTGGTCCACCAGCCGACGGGCCACAAGCCGGTCAACTGGATGCCGGGCGGCGGCAGCGTCTCCGCACGCGTCAGCGAGGGCGAGGCCGTCCTGCTCGCGCGCCGGACGAACCCCAGCGAGCGCGTCGAGGCGAGAGTCCACGAAGCCTACGCAGTGACTCGGTTCGACGCCACCGACGGCGCGACCTACGAAGAATCCGGCACGGAAGCGGAGATGCACGAGTACATCGAGTCGAACCCGGCCGTGCTAGAGAAGGGACTCCGCATCGTGGAACACGAGCGCGAGACGAAGTACGGCTTCGTAGACTTCTACGCAGTTGACGAAGAGGGGACTCCCGTCGTCGTGGAGGTCAAGCGGATTCAGGCGACGCTGAACCACTTCGACCAACTCCAGCGGTACGTGTCGCTGTACGAGGAATCGAATGGCGAGGTGCGCGACACGGAAGTGGAGCGGGCCTCGATTGCGAACGGCGAAGCCGCGAGCGACGTGCGCGGGATGTTGGTCGCGCCTTCTGCATCGGAACGCGTAAAGCGGGCCTTGCGCGACAACGGCTTGGAGTTCGTCGGTCTCTCGGAGTTCGAGACGGACGCGAAAGGCTCGATGGAAGCGAAGTTGAGCGACTTTTAGGTGTAGTCGTCACCACCACAGTCGAAGCCTCCCCGTGACGGCCCGCTCGGATTCGGACTCAGTGTCCTCGCGCCCCGCCGCGACGGACCGCAACCCACAAAAACTGACAGTCCAGTCACCAGACAATGAGTTCCGCCAAGCGACGACGACGCCAACTCGCGTCTGCCGTCGCCACGAATCTCCTCCCGTTGGTGGGCGTCGCTTTCTGGGGCTGGTCTATCGCCGCCCTCGTGTTGCTCTACTGGCTCGAACTCGGCAGTTTGCTCTGGTGGTCCACGGTGCGTGCGGTGTTCGCACAGCGCCCCTCGGAGAACTTCGGCGACCAACTCCTCCTCGGGGCGACCCGGTACAAGCGCGGCGGGCCGTCCATTCCCCGGACGAACCTGACGATACAGGTCCAGCACCTGCCTATCCTCACGCTCACGCTCCCAGTGCTGGTGCTGATATGGCTGTTCGCCGGGGCGTTGAGCATCGGCGCAATCGATGCGAGCGCGGCCACGAATGGTCTCGAAACGGAGCGAGCGACCCTCACGCTCGGCCTCGGAGCGGTCGGCATCTTCGTCGGCAACGGTCTTTCGACTGTCTCGAAGTACTTCTTCGGCCGCGAATACGAGGAAGTCAACGCACAGATGGCGCTCAAGACGGTGATGTCGCCGATGATGGTTCTCACGCTCGTGCTGTTCTTCACCGTGGGCATCGTCTCGGCTGGCGTGACTGGAGGCGTGTTGGTCGTCGCCATCGTCGAGGTGAAGTTCTTCTTCGACCTCGTGAACGTCTACCGCGACCGACTGCGAGCGTTCGACGAGCGGGACGCAATCGAGTTCGGGTGGGCGTACGACCCGCCGGAGTGGCCAGAAGTCGATAGCGAACTGTCCGAACCGGTCGAGACAGTGCGGCCGAAGGTACTCGCCGTCCTCGCTAACGGACCGTTCCACGGTCTCGTGCGCCCCGCACCGGCGTTCTTTCTCGGGATATTCCTGCTCGGGTCGCTGGCGATGGTCGCGCTCGGAGCGCTGGAGGCCGCACTGCTCTTCGCCACTGCCTTCGCTATCGTCTTCTGCGTTTTCTCCCTCGCCGGAGTCGCAGACGAGTCGATTCGCCACCTGACGATGGAGTATCGCCTGGCAGGTGACGTCGTCGGCTACGACCGACTGCTCGGCGAATCGCAGTGGCGCGTCTCGGAACGAGAACTCGCAGCGGCAGAGCGAGAAGCGAGTCACGTCGACCGACTCCTCGGCACCGAGACGCTGGTCGTAGAGCGAGACGACCGGACGATTCGACTGGTACATCTCGCCGACGCGGACGCCGTTCGTCCCGAAACAGGGTGAATCGATTCGGCCTATCAACCTTTCCCGTTCGAAAGAGAACGTACCAGTCATGCACGGAGACCTCCTCGTCTACGGTTCGTACGGCTACACCGGGAAGCTAATCGTCGAACGCGCCCTCGAAGAAGGCCACGAACCCACGCTCGCTGGTCGTGATGCCGAGCGAGTCGAAGCGCAAGCGACCGACCACGACCTCGACCACCGCGTGTTCAGTCTCGAACATCCCGACGTAATCGAGCGCGCGGTCGGTGAGTTCGACGCCGTACTCAACTGTGCTGGCCCGTTCTCGAAGACCGCCAGACCGCTCTACTCAGCGTGTCTCGACGCCGGAACCGACTACCTCGACATCACGGGCGAAATCGACGTACTGGAAGCAATCGCGGGCAGGCAGGACGAAGCCGACGCCCAAGACGTGACGCTCCTGCCCGCAGTTGGATTCGACGTAGTTCCGACCGACTGTTTAGCTCTTCACCTCGCCGAGCAGGTCGAATCCCCGACCCACCTCACGCTGGCTATCGACGGCCTCAGCACCTACTCGCCGGGCACCCTCAAGTCGATTATCGAGGGACTAGGACGACCGGGCGCAGTCCGAGAGCGTGGCCGCATCGAAACGGTCCCAGCGGCCTACGAAACCAGACAACTGGACTTCGGAGAAGGACCGAAGACAGCCGTCACGATTCCGTGGGGCGACGTTTCGACGGCGTATCGAACGACCGGCATCGAGAACGTCCAGACGTACGCGTCGGTGCCGGAGTACGCCGCCAAAGTGATGCGGAAGACGCGACCGCTCACGCCGATTTGGGGGTTCGGACCCGTCCAATCCATGATGAAAGCAATCGTGGACAAAGTCGTCTCCGGGCCGAGCGAGAAGGAGCGCGCCAAGCACACGATTCGAATCTGGGGCGAGGTCAGAGACGAGTCGGGCGAGCGCGAGGTCGCGCGACTCCAGACGCCAGACGGCTACGACCTGACTGCACAGACTGCAGTCGAGGCCACGCGGCGCGTCCTCGCGGACGAAGTCGAATCCGGCTTCCAGACGCCAGGGTCGGCGTTCGGTGCCGACTTCGTCACCGAGTTCGACGGCGTCGAGCGAGAGGACGTTGCGACGGGACCAACACCAACCACGGAGTCCACGGAACCGTGGTTGTGAAGGAGTCCGACTAACTTCAGTCCTCTTCAGTCGCCCGCCGCCTGCGTCTCTTCTGTCGCGAAGTCGCGCTCGCTCATCTCCTCGACCGAAAGGTGACAGGAGATGTGGTGGCCTGTGTCCGCCTGTTTTTCCTCCAGTTTCGGCTCGTCCGTTTCGCAGACATCGCCGATTTTCTTCGGACAGCGCGTCTGAAACGGACAGCCAGACGGCGGATTCAGCGGGCTCGGCACCGCACCTTCCAGGAAGATGCGCTCTGCGTCTCTGTCTGGGTCGGGATGGGGAACCGCCGACAGCAGACTCTCGGTGTAAGGGTGGTACGGCGGCGCGAACACTTGCTCGACCGTCCCGAACTCCGCGATTTTGCCGAGATACATCACAGCCACGCGGTCGCAGATGTGCTGGACGACGCCGATGTTGTGCGATATGAACAGGTACGACAGCCCCTCTTCGGCCTGAATCCGGTCGAGCAGGTTCAGAATCTGGGCCTGCACCGACACGTCGAGCGCCGAGACGGGTTCGTCGCAGACGATGAGTTTCGGTTCGGCCGCGAGTGCGTGCGCGATGGCGACCCGCTGTTGCTGGCCACCGGAGAACTCGTGAGGGTACTTCTCGGCGGCGTTCGCAGACAGGCCGACGCGTTCGAGCAGTTCACCGACGCGCTCGCGTTTCTCCTCGCCGGTCGCCACGTCGTGTTTCTCCATCGAGCGCCCGATGATTTGGCCCACCGTCTTGCGCGGGTTGAGCGAACTTTGGGGGTCTTGGAAGATCATCTGCATCTCCTCGCGCAGACTCCGAACGTCCGAACTCCCGAGTTCGTGAAGCGGTTGCCCGTCGAAGTACACCTCCCCGTCGGTCGGTTCGAGGAGTTTGAGTACTGTCCGGGCGACCGTCGATTTCCCACAGCCAGACTCGCCGACGAGACCGACCGTCTCGCCCTCGTGGATGTCGAAGCTGATGCCGTCTACTGCCTTGACGTACTGGCGTTCGAGCGTCGGCATCCCGCCGTCCGCGCGGGCGAGCGTGAGGTTGCCGAGGAAGCCGTCGCCCGCCGAGAAGTGCTTTTTCAGATTCGTTACGTCGAGCAGTGGGTCGCCGCGTCGGTCCACCTGCTTCGTCGGTTTCTCGGCGTCCGCTCGTGACGCAACTTCCGTCTCGGCGCGCGACTCACTCAGGTCCAACTCCTCGGCGTAGATGCACGCCGCCTGCGAGTCCGACCCTGCGACCGAGAGCAGTTCGGGGTCGCCGCCGACGCGACAGTCTTCGGTTGCGTACTCGCATCGAGGCGCGAAGTTACAGCCCTCAGGAAGTTCCGTGAGGTCCGGCATCGCGCCGTCGAGCGTCGGCAGTTCGCCGCCCGCCGCAGTTCCTTGGGGAATCGCGTCGATGAGGCCCCGCGTGTACGGATGTCGCGGCCTGTCGAACAGGTCGTGCAGGTCTGCGGTCTCGACGAGGTTGCCCGCGTACATGACGCCCACGCGGTCGCAGGTCTGGGCGACGACGCCGAGGTTGTGCGTAATCATCAGCACGCCCATGCCCAGTTCCTCCTGCAAGTCGTTCAGCAGGTCGAGAATCTTCGCTTGCGTGGTCACGTCCAGCGCCGTCGTCGGTTCGTCGGCGATGATAAGGTCCGGTTCGCAGGAGAGGCCGATGGCGATGAGGACGCGCTGGCGCATGCCCCCGCTGAACTCGTGGGGGTAGTCGTCGAAGCGTTCCTCGGCGTCGGGAATCTCGACTTCGCGCATCGCCTCGATGGCGCGCTGTTTGGCCTCCTCGCGGTCCACGCCTTGGTGGTGGGTAATCGTCTCCACGATTTGCTCGCCCACTTTCAGCACGGGGTTCAGCGCGGTCATCGGGTCCTGCGGGATGAGCGCGATTTCGTTGCCCCGGACCTGCTGGATTTCTTTCTCCGAGTACTCCAGCAAGTTCTCGCCGCGGAACAGGACTTCCCCGCCGATAATTTCGCCCGGCCAGTCGATGAGTTGCAGGAGCGAGCGAGCAGTCACGCTCTTGCCCGCTCCAGACTCACCGACCAGTCCCATCGTCTCGCCAGCGCGGAGCGTGAACGACACGTCGTTCGACGCGACGACTTCGCTGTGTTCGCCGTGGAAGACGGTCCGGAGGTCGCGCACGTCGAGCAGTGGTTCCGATTCGTCGTCTCGATTGGTATTCCAACTCATGATTCGATAGTGTCCACCTTCGGGTCCAGCACGTCGCGCAGGCCATCACCGAGCATGTTGAAGCCGATGACGGTGATTGCGATTGCCGCGCCGGGGAACAGCACCATCCACGGCGCGCTCTGCAGGAAGCCTCTCCCGACGTTTATCATCAGCCCCCACGACGGCGTGGGTGGCTGTGCGCCCAGTCCGAGGAAGGATAGGCTCGCCTCCGCCAGCATGGCGAACGCGATGTTAAGCGACCCCTGCACGAGCAGCGGAGCCATGCAGTTGGGCAGCACCTCGCGGAAGACGATGTAGCCGTTGCCCTCCCCGCGCGAGACGGCCGTCTCGACGTACGCCTCGTTGCTCTCCGAGAGCGCCGCAGAGCGCCCGACGCGAGCGATGTAGGGTGTGTACACGAACGCCAGTGCGAGTATGACGTTCTGTAGCTCCGGGCCGAGGACGACCATCACGGTCAGCGCGAGCAAGACCGGCGGGAACGACATCGCCGCGTCCATGAATCGCATCAACGTCTCGTCTACGAGGCCGCCGAAGTAGCCCGAGACGACGCCGATGACGGTGCCGACGACGAGCGCGGCGGTAATCGCGCCGAAGCCCACCTTGAGCGAGATGCGACTGCCCATCACGACGCGACTGAAGATGTCCCGTCCGAGGTCGTCCGTGCCGAACGGATGTTCGAGCGACGGCGCTTCCGTTCGGTCTTCGACGCTCGTCGCCGAGATGGAGTACGGCGCGATGAACGGCGCGAAGATGGCGACGAGGACGAGCGTGAGGACGATGCCGAGTCCGATCATCGCCTTCGTGTTGCGCCGGAACTTGCGGGCGAATTTTGCGTAGCGTTGCTTCTGGGCAGTCGAGATGAACCTGGAGTCCTGTTCTTGCTCGTTCGTCTGTGTTTCGGCAGCCATCAGTCGTCACCTCCGTAGCGAATTCGCGGGTCGAAGTAGGCGTACGCCACGTCGGCCGCGAGGTTCGAAATCATGTAGATGAGCGCGACGACGATGACACAGCCCTGAATCAGCGGGATGTCCCGAGACTGAATCGCAGTCAGCGTCAACCGACCGATGCCCGGCCAGAAGAACACCTCTTCGAGAACGACGACGCCGCCGAAGGCGTAGCTGAACTGGAAGGCGACGACCGTAATCACCGGGATAATCGCGTTCTGGAGCGCGTGTTTCAGCACGACGACGCGCTGGGTCATCCCCTTCGCGCGAGCGAGGTTGATGTACTCCTCACCGAGAACCTCCAGCATCGACGAGCGCGTCATCCGCATGATGTAGGCCGTCAGCGCGAACCCCATCGACGCGGCCGGGAGGACGAGGTGGGTGAACGTCGCTACTGGGTCCTCCGAAATCGGTACGTAGCCACCCGTCGGGAAGAGATTCATCCACACCGCGAAGACGAGGATGAAGACGAGTCCCCACAGGAAGATGGGAATCGAGATGCCGACGAAGCCGAACATCGACGCCAGCAGGTCTGGCGGTTCGTTCTGCTTCACGGCGGAGATGACGCCGAGCGGAATCGCCAGCACGACTGCGACCAGCGTGGCCGCCGTCGCGAGCAACAGCGAGCGCGGGAGCTTTTCGGCGATGAGTCCCATCACGGGCTCCTCGAAGCGGAGCGAGGTGCCCATGTCGAACTGCAAGAGACCGAAGACCCAATCGACGTACTGGACGTACAGGGGCTTGTCCAACCCCATCTGAGCCTGCAAGGCTTGAATCGACGACTCGCTGGCGTTCGGCCCGAGGATGAGCAACGCGACGTTGCCCGGCAGGACGTTCGTCACCGCGAACGTGATGAGGGTGACGAAGAACAGCGTCACCACCATGAACCCCAGTCGCCGGAGCATGTAGTTGGAGAGCGACATGTAGTAGTGACCCCGTTAGCTGTCGAGCCAGTTGTCGCTGAATCGAAGCGTGGAGCCGTCCGGTGCGCCGATTTTGCCCTTGTACTCCGGCTGGGCCGCGTAGAGGTTGGCCTGCCAGAACAGGAACATGTGTCCCGCCCGTTCGTTGTGGAGAATTTCGGTCGCCTTCTTGTACTTCTCGGCTCGCGGCTGTTCGTCGTACATGTGGCGTGCCTCTTCGACGAGCGTGTTGTACTCGTCGTTGGTCCAGCCAGTGAAGAAGAACGCGCCGTCCGGGTGTAGGAACTTGTAGAACGACACGTCGGGGTAGTACAGCGCGAGGTAGCTCGACGTGGTCGCTTGGAAGTTCTGCTTGCTGTACACGTCCGAGAGCCACGTACTCCACGTAATCTTCTGGATGTTCAGTTCGATGCCAGCCTCCGCGGCTTGGTCGGAGATGACCTTCGCGGCCTGCACCTGCGATGGGTACGACTGGGGAATCTTGAACGAGACGGAGTAACCGTCCGACATGCCCGCCTTGTCGAGATGCTCTTGGGCCTTGTCGAGGTTGCGCGAGCGAGGCTGGACGTTCTTGTTCACCCACGGGCTACCAGGTGCCGCTGGTGACGCAGTCGTTTGCCCAGTGCCGTACAGCGCGGCCTCCGCGACCTGTTGCTTGTCGAAGGCGTAGTCGAGCGCCAGACGGGCGTCCTTGTTGTCGAACGGTTTCTGGTTGCAGTTCATCCCGAGGTAGACCAGCGACTTCGGGAAGTTCTTCTCGAAGCGAACCGACGAGTCGTTCTCGATGGAACTCACGTCCTTCGGCGGGACGCCGTTGATGAAGTCGTACTCGCCAGCGCGGAACGACTGGAGGCGAACGCTCGGGTCGCCGATTTCGCTCTTGACGACCTTGTCGAGGTGGGGGCCGTTCTCGCCCGCGTTCCAGTAGTCCTCGAACTTCGTCATCGTGAACGACGTCTCGATTTCCCGGCTCTCGAACTTGTAGGGGCCGGTGCCGATTGGTTCCTTTATCTTCTTCGTGCTGGTCTGGCTCTCCGGGATGACGTGCATCTCGGACGTCGCCATCCGCGCGAGGAACGGCGCGAACGGTTCGGTAAGCTGGATGTTGAACTGGTAGTCGCCGGGCGCTTCCATCGAGTCCACGAAGTCGAAGAAGCCGGTGGCGAGGTACTCGCCGTTGGCGACGCGCTCGAACGACGCTTTCACGTCCGCAGAAGTCATTTCTCCCCCGTCGTGGAACTTCACGCCCTCTTGCAGGGTGAACTCCAGTTTCGTGTTGTCCTCGGACGTAGACCAGTCCTTCGCGAGATGCGGGTTCAGCGAGTAGTCGAAGTCGAGGCTGATGAGCGGTTCGGTGATGTTCTCTAACACGCGCTGACTCGCCGCCGCACTGTCGAGGTGGGGGTCGAGCCCCTGCACGGGGACTGCGCCGCCCCACTGGAGCGTGCCACCCGCCTTCGCCGACATGCTCTGGGTCGTCCCGTCGCCTCCGCCGCCACCGGAACCGCCCGAGTTGTTGTTGCTACCACCGCTATCGTTGTTGCTGGTACAGCCAGCCAGCGCGAGTGGCACCGACGCGCCGACCGCACCGACGAATTGCCGCCGATTCAGCGGACGGCCGCTACCGCGGTTACTTCCGTCACCACCATTGCTATCGTTTGGCATAGCAAGTCGTTTCGAGCTACACGGCATAAAACTTCTGGAACAGAACCTATCTGCGTGTTAATTCTATTAACGTTTCCTAAATCGCAACTAAGGCGAACATATGTACGAAATGAGAACGCGGTCGGCCCGAACGCCTGGCAACCGGCGACGCGAGGAGCATGATTACTTATAACTAACGTGCAGAAACGAGCTGAAACCGCTACAGAGCGGAGTTTCGAGCGTTTGTCGAGAATGAAAACCGTGCTAGTGAGAAACAAACAAGTGTCGCTCCCTGAAACGGAGGGTATCGACCATGGAGGTACAGCAGACGCGACTTCGAAACGACGTCGAGACGAACGGGGAGTTCGGGGCAGTGGGAGTAGACGACGGCCACGGCCGGACGGTCTTGACGGGTACCGAAGCGGACAGACGAGCACGTAGATACTTCGTGGAGCGACTGGAGGACGCAGAACTGGACGTACGTATCGACGCCGTCGGCAACGTCGTCGGCCGCTGGACGCCCGACTCCGCAGACCCCGAGGCGGCACCCGTGGCCGCCGGGAGTCACCTCGATTCTGTACCTGAAGGGGGAATCTTCGACGGCCCGCTCGGTGTCTACGCCGCCTTAGAGGCCGTTCGGGCGATGCAGGACGCCGAACAGGACGCCGATTTCGAACCCACTCGACCCGTCGAAGTCGTCTCGTTCACCGAAGAGGAGGGCCAACGGTTCGGCGGCGGTCTCGTCGGGTCGGCCGTCGCGGCGGGCGACATGAGCGTCGAGGAGGCGCTGGCAATCGAAGACGACGGCGAGTCGCTCCACGAGGCACTCGAAAGCATCGGCTTTCTGGGCGACGGACGACTCGACGCCAGCGAGTGGGACGCCTGGTTCGAACTCCACATCGAGCAAGCAGAGCGACTGGAACGAGCGACCGTCCCCGCGGGCGTCGTGACCACGATTACCGGCCTGTCGCGTTGTCACGTCGAGATACAGGGCGAAGCGAACCACGCAGGAGCCACGTCGATGGACGAGCGCACGGACGCGCTCGCGGCGGCCAGCGAGTTCGTCGGTGACGTGGAGCGCGCCGCGAACGAAGTCGTCGCCAGCGACGCAGAGAGTGCCGTCGCGACAGTCGGGAAACTGGACGTGACGCCGAACGCGCCGAACGTCATCGCCGGGAAAGTAGAGTTGACCATCGACGTGCGAGACGTGTCCCACGACGCCATTCACCGACTCATCGACCGAGCGCACGCCAGCCTCCAGCGTCTAGAGACCGACCGCGGCGTCGAGACGACCATCGAGCATCCCTGGGACCGCGCGCCGGTGCCGATGAGCGAGCGGTGCCGCGACGCGCTCCACGAGTCGGGCGCGTCTGCTGGCATCGAGACGCTGAATCTGCACTCTGGAGCGGCCCACGACACGATGCACGTCGCGGAGGCGACGGACGCCGCGCTCCTCTTTGCTCCCTCTCGGGACGGCATCTCGCACAATCCGATGGAGTGGACTGACTGGGCGAACTGTGCGGCCGCCACGCAGGTGTTGGCCGGGGCGATGGCGAGATTGGCCTCGCGGTGAGACGTCGGGGATTTTTCGAGTAATTGGCAGTAGTCGGGGGAGAACCGCACAAATTCAGAGTTGCACGAAATGCGAACGCTAGATTCGAAACTACGGGCGAGCGTCGAATGTGGCGATATCTGTATCTTCGAGCCGTCTCGGCTAGCGTTGGTAGTTCGGGCGGACGCGTCGGCGTCCCTCAAATGCCACCAAACTACCGTTTTCGGCAGTTTCGAGGATGTACGATACGCGAACAACTATGACCCTGCAATGGGTACGTTCACACATGACAGAGGAGGCGACCGGGGAATCACCGCGCATACTCAAGACCGTCTCGCGCGCACTCGAAGTCATCCGCGCGCTGGAAGAGTTGGACGGCGCGGGCGTGACCGAACTGGCGAACCACCTCGACATCTCCAAGAGCGCGGCGTACAACTACCTGATGACCCTCGAAGACCAGAAACTCGTGGTCAAAGAGGGCAGTTCCTACTCGCTGTCACTCCAGTTCCTCCTGCTCGGCGAATACGTCCGCAACAAGAACACGCTGTACGAGACCGGCAAAGAACAGATCGAGAGCCTCGCCGAGGAGACCGGCGAGTACGCGCATCTCGCGACCGTCCAGCACGGACTCAGCGTCAACCTCTACAAAGTTCGAGGCGACAAAGCGGTCGGGAGCGACTACCAGACCAGCAAACTCCAGCGACCCGACTACCTCCACTTCTCGGCGACCGGTAAGTCGATGCTCGCGCACCTGCCCGAAGAGGAAGTCGCCGACATCGTCGAGCGTTACGGCCTGACCCGCAAGACCGAGAACACCATCACCGACTCCGACGAGTTGCTCGCCGAACTCGAAGAGATACGCGAGCGAGGCTACGCCTACAACGACGAGGAGGAAATCGAAGGCCTACAGGCAATCGGCGCGCCGATTCGTGACCGCTCGGGACGAGTTCTCGGCGCGCTCAGCGTCTCTGGGCCGGTCCGGCGGATGAGCGACCCCGACTACCACGACAGCATCGTCGAGAAAGTCACGAACGCGGCCAACGTCATCGAGGTCAACATCAACATGGCCGAGTCGAGCGACGACCTGCCGGGGTTCGCCTGACGACATTCCGGAAGCTGGCGATACCACGCCCTTCTGCCGACACCAACGCCCTTTTCGCGGCCACTTTCCTACGTTCGCCCAATGACTGCCGCTATCGAAGTCGAGGACCTCCGCAAGCAGTACGCGGACGTGCAAGCGCTCGACGGCGTGGACCTCACCGTCCCGGAGGGGAGTTTCTTCGGTCTGCTCGGCCCCAACGGCGCGGGCAAGACCACGTTCATCAACATCCTCGTCGGACTGGTTCGCCGGTCTGGCGGCCGAGCGGAGGTGTTCGGCCACGACGTAGAGGACGACTACCAGCAGGCCAGAGACGCGATTGGGCTTGCCCCCCAAGAGTTCAACGTGGACCGATTCTTCCCGATTCGAGAAGTATTAGAACACAAAGCGGGCTACCACGGAATTCCAAAATCAGAAGCGCGCGAGAAGGCGGACGAAGTGCTGAAACGCGTCGGCATCTACGAGAAGCGCGACACCCGATTCAACTGGCTCTCGGGCGGGATGAAACGCCGGTTCGTCCTCGCACGGGCGCTCATCACGGAGCCAGACCTGCTGATTCTGGACGAACCCACCGCGGGGGTGGACGTGCAACTACGCCACGAACTGTGGGACCTCATCACCAAACTCAACGAGTCGGGGACGACGATTCTGTTGACGACCCACTACATCGAAGAGGCAGAGCGACTCTGCGACGAAGTGGCGATTCTGGACTCGGGCAACGTCGTGACGGTGGCGACCCCGGAAGAGTTGATGGACCGCGGCCCGGACAAGATTCGGGTCACGCTCCGGAATCCGCCAGCGAGCGCGCCGTCGCTGTCGCGCGGTTCGCTGGCCCAAGATTCGGACGCCAGCGTCCAGTCGGTCGAACTCGAAGACGACCAGTTAGTCGTCACCGCGACGAAGGGTGGTCTGGTCGCACCGGACTTGGTGCGGGAGTTGGACAAGTTGGGCCACGAAATCGTGGACCTCGACATTTCGCGGACTTCGCTCGAAGAGGTGTTCGTAGACATGACTCGTGAAGAAGACGGAGAAGCACGCGCGACAGAACCAGTTGCGGCCGATGGGGGACGACAGGGAGGCGACGACCGATGAACGTCCTCTCGAACTGGACGGGCTTTCGAACCCTCGCCAAGCGCGAGATTCTGCGATTCATCCGACGGCCCCGCAACACCTTCGTCCCGCCGTTCGTCACGAACGTGCTGTACTTCGCGGTGTTCGGGGTGATTCTGGGAGACCGCGTCGGGAGCATCTCGCTCGCGGGAAGTGAGCCAATCGAGTACATCGCGTTCATCCTCCCCGGACTCGTCGTTCTCGGAGCTATCTCGAACGCCTTCGAGAACGCCTCCTTTTCCATCTTCCACGGCAGGTGGAACGAGTACATCGAGGAGACGCTGACATCGCCGATGCCCTACTCCCGGATGGTCGCGGCGTACATCGTCGCCGGAGCCACGAGAGGATTGCTCGTCGGGTCTCTCATCGCGGTCATCGGCGCGTTCTTCGTCGAGCAAGTCGCCATTGCACAACCGTTCTACCTCGTCGCGTTCGCGCTCGTCATCACGCTCCTCTTCTCCAGTTTCGGAGTCGTGGGCGGCCTCTGGGCGGACGACTGGGACAACCTGACCATGATGAACCAATTCATCGTCAGGCCGATGGTGTTCTTCGGAGGGGTCTTCTACGCCGTTCGCGAACTGCCGTCGCCGTATCAGGAACTCTCCCTGCTGAACCCGATGGTCTACATGGTAAACGGCGTCCGCTACGGTTTCTTGGGAGTCGCGGAGGTTGACCCCACGATTTCGCTCGCGGTGCTGTCCGGACTCACGGCCGCAATCGTCGCGCTCGACGTGGTGCTGTTCCAGCGCGGTTACGGGTTGACGGACTAACTACCTTATTCGAGCAGGCCGCGAAGACGACCCAATATTCCGCCGTCTTCTGCCGTGTCGTCGCCCAAATGAACGGTTTTCGCCTCTTGCTCCTTCGCCACGGCGACCGCTCGCTCGACGAGGCCGTCGGGGTCGGTCACGGCGTTTCGAACTGGCGTCACGACGGTCGGCAGGTCCGAAAATCGAGTCTCTTCGACCCGAACGTCGGCGGCGACGATGGCGACGTCCGCTCGTTCGATGTCGGCGGCCGTGAGTTCGTTCTCCGTGCCCATCGCGCCCTGCACTTCGACTTCTATGTCGTGTCCGGCCTCGGCCGCGGCCCGCTCTAGCGACTCCGCACCCATCTGGCTGTGGGCGATGCCGGTCGGACAGGCAGTGACTGCGACGAGATTCATCGTTCCTCCGTGAGTAACGCGGCTACTTCATCGTTCGTACTCGCCGCAACGACGCGTTCTGCGAGTGCCGTCGCCGCGTCACGGTCGAGGCCGTCCAACCGTCGCGTAATTGTCTGGATGGCGTCCGGGGCGACGCTCAGTTCGGTCACGCCCAACCTGACGAGCAACGTCGCCAAGTCTGGGTCGGCCGCCATCTCCCCGCAACATCGAACCGGAACGTCGGCCTCAACCGCCGCCGCAGTCGTCCGTTCGATGGCCCGCAGGACGGCCGGTTCGGTCGGCGACGGGTCGGTGTCGCGTGCGGTCCCGAGGACGTGCCTAGCGAGGTCGTTCGTGCCCAGCGACAGCGACGAGACCCGAGCGGCGATGTCGGGTGCGAGTTCGACGGCCGCAGGCGTCTCGACCATCGCTCCAAGAGTCGGCTTCGCGTGAGAAATTCCCGCCGCGGCGAGGTCGTCTACGACCGACGCTAACTCGCTTCGAACGCTGCTCACTTGCTCGACGCGCGTGACGTGCGGGAGGACGAGAGAGAGTTCGCCTGCGCTCTGGCTTGCGGCCCGACAAACTGCGCGCAGTTGGGTCCGGAGCACGTCCGGGTTGGCGAGCGACCACGCGATGCCACGCGGGCCGTTTTCGTCCTGCCCGAGGAGCGGTTTGTCACCACCGAAGTCGAACGTGCGAACTGCGACGTGTCCTTCGGGGAACGCATCGCCTGCCTCGGTGTAGGCCGCGACCTGCTCGTCCTCTCCAGGAACCTGTCCAGTTCGGAACGCGAGGACTTCGCTCCGAAAGAGACCGACCCCGTCCGCACCTCGGTCGCTGGCAGTCGCTGCTTCGAGACCCGACCCGACGTTCGCCGTCACCGTCAGGTCGCTCCCGTCTAACATTTCTATCTGACTCAAAGGTGCTTCGGTGGGGTCCTCCCCGAGAGACACAGCATCCGGGCCGATGACGACTCGACCGTCGGTGGCGTCCACTGCGACTTCGGTCCCGCTCTCGACTGCAGTCAGTCCGTCGCCGACGCCGACCACGCACGGCACGCCGCGAGACCGGGCGATGATGGCGGCGTGAGCGATTGGACTCCCAGCGACGGTGGCCACGCCTGCCACGCGCTCGGCGTCGAGTCGAACCGCCTGCTGTGGCGTCAATCGCTCGGCGAGTATCACTGCACCGTCGGGGGTGTCTGCGACCGATGGCTCGTTCTCGCCGTCGAGTTCGCTCAGCAGTCGGCCCCGAACGTCGCGTAAGTCGTCTGCCCGCGTCGCGGTTCGGCCGCCGCGCTCTTCGAAGGTCGCTATCCACTCGTCGAGCGCGTCGCCGATTGCGCGCTCTGCGGAGTCGCCCGCCTCGATAGCGTCCTCGATTCGCTCTTCGAGCGCGGGGTCAGACAACAGCGTCTCGTGGGTCGCCAGCACGTCCGCTCCGTCGTCGTCACCCAGCGTCGAGGCGAACTCGCGCCCGGTTCGAACGACCTCGAAGACGCGTTCGCGCGCCCGTTCGAACCGAGCGCGCTCGGTCTCCGGCGAGCGGTCGGCCGTCGTTTCTGGGACCGCCGACTGACTGACCCAGAACGCGGGACCCGTTGCGCCACCGGCACCGACGCCCTCGCCGTGGAAACCGGTCACGTCTCGCCCTTCCCGGACAGTACGGCGACGACCGCTTCGACGGCCGCTTCGGCCTCTGGACCGGTCGCGCTCACTGCAATCTCCGTACCGCTCTCGACTCCGAGCGCGGTGAGTTCGAGTAAGCTAGTCGCTCGTGCAGTCTCCGAGTCGTACTCGACGGTCACGTCCGCTTCGTACTCCGAGACGGTGTTGACGACGATTCGGGCGGGCCGGGCGTGGAGTCCCGCTTCGCGTTCGACAACGCAGTGTCGGGTCACGCGACCGCCTCCCGGAGGAGTTCTACGACGGCCTGCTCCGAGTCTGCGGCCGCGAGTCGGTCGCGGAACGTCGGGTCCACGAGCGAACGCGAAAGCTGACTCAACACGGCGAGATGGTCGCCGCCGCCGTCTTCGGGAACGAGCAGACAGAACAGGAGGGTCGCAGGGTCGTCGTCTGGCGCGTCGAAATCGACGCCGTGCGAGGAGCGCGCGAACGTCACCGTCGGGCGCGTGACGGCCGCCGTCATCGCGTGGGGGACGGCGACGCCGTTTCCCATCCCCGTCGGGGCGTCCGACTCCCTGTCCAGAAGAGCAGACCGGGCCGCGTCCCGGTCGGTCACGCGGCCGGCATCGACCGCGAGGTCGAGCAGGAAGTCGATGCAGGCCCGACGTTCTGCGGGCGGTTCGGCCAACGTGACGAGGTCGAGGGTAACGAGTTGTGCCGACTGCATCGAATTACTCTCCTTGGGCAGTTCCATCGGTATCAACCCTCGGTCTTCGGAGCGTCGCAACGACGGCCGTGACGCTCGCTCCGAGCGCGATGCAACCGAGGAACGCACCGGGGTGGTTCGAAAGGGGGACGACGAGCAGGCCCCCGTGGGGTGCAGGCATCGTGACCCCGAACCCCATCGAGGCCGCCCCACCGACGACGCTACCGAGGACACACGACAACGTTGTCCTGCTGGACCCCGTCGTCGTGTACGCGAGCGCGCCCTCGGTGACGAACGAGAAGCCGCCGACTACCGCGGTCTTCGCTTGGTCCCGGTCGGCGTCCGGGTAGCGCTTCGGGGCGAGTGCGTGAGAGGCCGCCAGTCCGAGCGGCGGAATCATTCCCGCGACCATGACTGCGGCCATCGGTCTGAACAGCAGTTCGGGGAGCAGGCCGACGGCGAAGACGTACGCGACCTTGTTGAGCGGGCCGCCCATGTCGGCGGCCATCATCGCCCCGAGGACGCCGCCAAACGCGACCATCACCGGTAGTGACGCTTCTCGAAGGAGGAATTCGACGTAGTTCGTCGTCAGCGCCAACGGAACGCCGAGTATCAAAACGACCGGTGCGAGGAGGGCAGTGACCGTCACCGGCAACACGAGGACGGGCAACAGCGGTTCGATTGCGTTCGGAACGTCGAGTTCTTTCGCCCAGTTCACGGTGACGCCAGCGAGGAGGCCGACGATGAGCGCGCCGAGATACCCCGCTTGCGCGTCGCCGGTGTTCACTCCGAACAGCGTCGCCGTCGCCTGCAACAGGCGGGCGTCTTGGACGAGCGAAGCGAGGACGAATCCGGGCGCGAGTCCCGGTCGGTCTGCCACGCCGTAGGCGACGAACGCGCCGAGAATGGGGACCATCGCGCTGAGCGCAACGGTGCCGATGGTGACGAGATACCACGGTAGGGTTCCGAGGTTCCCGCCGATAGTCGTGGAGTTACCGAGTGTGTAGCCTGCCGCTTGGAAGACGCCAGCCACGGTGACGAACGGAATCATGTACGTGACACCCGTCATGAGGTCGGTCCTCACGCGACGGAGTGTGCCACTGGCTCCGGCCGGTCCGTCTCCCATGCTATACTATCTCATGTACGAAGCACGGTAAAACCTTTTCCGAAACTGTTCGTTTCTGACTGGAGTTACTCGTTCACTGGGGTTCGACCGAGAGCAGACGCGCGTCCTCGCAAACGTCCGAAAGCGACGGCACGGTCGTCCCCGGTGCTTCGACAGCGCGAGCGGCGACTGCGACGCCGTACTGGACGACCTCCCGCGGCGAATTCCCCTCCGCAGACGCTTTCAGCACGCTCGCCAGAAGTGCGTCACCCGCTCCGGCAGTATCGACTACCTCCGCGTCGGGCGCGGGGACGTACAACACGTCGTCTCGGGTCGCCAACACGGCCCCGTCGGACCCGAGCGACGCCACCACGCGCTCGAAACCGCTCGCTCGCAGTTCTCGCGCGGCCGCACAGCACTCTTCGACGCTCCCGGTCGGCATCCCAGTCGCAGTTGCGAGTTCGCTACGGTTCGGTTTACAGAGCGCGTAGGGCACCCGGAGTCGCTTCAGGAGCGCTCCCTGCAAGTCTACGACAGTGTTCCAGTTGCCCGCAGTTGCGATTCGGTCCACCGTCGTCGCGCCGAGTCCCGGCGGCAGACTCCCAGCGACGACGACCGTCTCGGGGTCGTAAGTTCGAATTTTCTCGATGATAGCTTGGACGGTCCGGCGTTTCACGCGGTGGCCCGACTGGTTTATCTTGTACTCGCCGTCGGTCGAGAGTATCGTCGTGTTCAGTCGGGTACAGCCGGACATCTCTACGAAGTCGTTGGGAATCTTCGTCCGGCGGAGTTGCCGCTCCACGAAGTCGCCGAACAGTCCGCCGACGAGACCGGTCGAAGTCGTCTCGACGCCGAGCGCGTCGAGGTACTTCGAGACGTTGATGCCCTTGCCTCCGGCGTCGTACTGGTCCAGTCCTGCACGATTCACGGACCCGGCTTCGAGCGGGCCGTCGAGTTTGATGGTGTGATCGACCGCGGGGTTCAGCGTGACCGTCAGAATCATTCGCTAACCTCGTCCACCACGTCGACGCCCGCCGCCTCGAACGCCTCCAGTAGTTGGCCGTCGAGGCTCGCGTCCGTGATGACGAGGTCGATTTCGTCGAGGCTGGCGAACTGCACGAAGCTCTTCCGACCGAACTTGGTCGCGTCGGCCACCAGCACGACTCGCTGTGCCTTCCCGCACATCAGTTGCTTCATCCGCGCCTCGTCCTCGTTCGGCGTCGTGAGTCCCGCGTCGGGCGCGACGGCGTTGGTGCCGAGGAACACTTGGTCGAAGTTCGTCCGTTCCATGAACGCCTCGCCGGTCGGGCCGACGAGGGCCCGCGTCTGCTCGCGGAGCGTCCCGCCGGTCAACTTCACGTCTTGGCCGTTGTCCGAGAGTTCGAGCGCGAGTTGTGGCGAGTTCGTCGCCGCGATGAACTGCACGTCGCTCGGTGCGAGTTTGGCGACTTCCATCGTCGTCGTCCCGGAGTCGAAGAAGACCACTTGGTCGTCCTGGATTTCTTCGCGGGCGCGAGCGGCGATTGCACGCTTCGCGTCGAGGCTCTGAACGCCGCGTTGGCTGTAGGACTGCTCGCTCGCCACGGTGCGCACCGGAAGCGCGCCGCCGTGGGAGCGTTCGAGGAGTCCTTCGTCTTCGAGGTCGCGGAGGTCGCGGCGAATCGTCGCCTTCGAGACGTCGAGCAGTTCCGCGAGTTCGGCGACGGAACAACCGTCCTGCTCCGTCACGGTTTCGACGATGTCGCGTTTGCGTTCGGCTGGAAGCATGCGTGAGTATGTTCGCTACCCTCGTTGAAGGGTTCGGGGACCTTTTTGTTTTCGCTCGCGGTTGTTCGTTCAGTGGAGGAGGACGAACGCGAACGTCAGCACGGCACCGATACCCGCGACTATCGCACCGCCGTAGACCGACGTGACGTAGTTGAAGGCGGCGACGCACGTCAGGCCGAAGGCGAGTACGGACAGGACGGCATCCGACGTCTCCACGTCCAGACCGCGTCCTAGTTTCACGTCTCGTCCCACGTTCACGCCTCACTTTGGTCTGCGACGACTTCGGCGTCGGCGCGTGCCTTCGACTCGCCTTCCTCGGCGAACGTGAGACACTCGCTGGTCGCCGCGTCGAAGTAGTGAATCGACTCGCGGTCGAACTCCACGCTCACGTGGTCGTCAGTCTCGACCGGGACGCCGGGGTCTACCGACGCCTTGATGATCTGGTCGCCGAGTCCGAGTTCGAGGACGGTCTTCTCTCCCTGCGGTTCGACCACGTTCACGGTCACGGGAACTCCATCTGGCCGGAGCGTCACGTCTTCGGGGCGGACACCGAGAACGACGCGTTCGCCCACCTTGCCCGTGAGGTCTTGGCGATACTCGGCCGAAACTTCGTGTTCGATGGGACCAGCGTCGAGGACGAGTCTGTCGTCGCGCTCTTCGAGGTCGCCTTCGAGGAAGTTCATCGATGGACTGCCGAGGAAGTCGGCGACGAACATGTTGCGCGGATTGTTGTAGACGAACGTCGGCGGCCCGACCTGCTGTATCTCGCCGCCGTCCATCACGGCGATTTGGTCGGCGAGCGTCATCGCCTCGATTTGGTCGTGGGTGACGTACACCGTCGTCGTCTTGAGTTGGTCGTGGAGTTTGTTGAGTTCCGCACGCATCTGAATCCGGAGTTTGGCGTCCAGATTCGACAACGGTTCGTCCATCAGGAACACATCTGGCTCCCGGACGATAGCCCGGCCGAGCGCAACGCGCTGTTGCTGGCCACCAGACAGTTCGGAAGGCCGACGGTCGAGCAACTCCGTAATCTGGAGCAGGTCCGCGGCGTCTTCGACGCGCTCGGTGATGACGCTCTCCGCCTCTCCTTGCTGTTCGAGTCCGAAGCGCATGTTCTCTCGCACCGTCTTGTGCGGGTAGAGCGCGTAGTTCTGGAACACCATGGCGATGTCGCGCTCGTAGGCGCGCCGGTCGTTGACTCGCTCGTCGCCGATGGAGATGTCGCCGTCCGTCGCCCGTTCGAGTCCGGCGACCAGTCGGAGCGTCGTCGTCTTCCCACAGCCAGACGGCCCGACGAGGACGGTGAAGCTCTCGTCCGGCACGTCGAGCGAGATACCGTCTACGGCGACCACGTCGTCGAACTTCTTGACGAGGTCGGTCAGGGTCACTTCAGCCATCGATACCACCGTTCGTCTGCGTGTGTTCCGAAATCATTCTTTGACCGCTCCCTGCGTGAGTCCGCTGACGATGTACCGCTGGAAGAACAGGCCGAAGAGGATGCCGGGGAGCGCGGCTATCATTCCGCCTGCAGCCAGATGCGCCCAGTCCACGAAGTCGTCTGCGACGAACAGCGACACCGCGATGGGGAGCGTCTGTGCTTGCTCCGTCGAGGTGAGAACGAGCGCGAAGACGAACTCGTTCCACGAGAAGATGAACGCCAGAATCGCGGTGGCCGCGATGCCGGGTTTGGCGACCGGAAGGACGATTTTGAAGAACCCCTCCCAGCGCGAACAGCCGTCAACTTTCGCCTGTTCGTCCAAACTCCGGGGGACGCCGTCGAAGTAGTTCTTCATTATCCAGACCGCGAACGGGAGGTTGAAGAACGTGTACGTGAGGATGAGCGCGATTCGGGTGTCGTAGAGACTCCCGGTTAGCCCACCGACGAGTGGCGGGTTGCTCATGATTTCGAAGAACGGCACGATGAGCGCGATAGGCGGAATCATCCGCGCCGCCACGATGGACAGCAACAGCGCCTTGTTCCCGAGGAACTCGTACCGCGAGAACGTGTAACCCGACAGCGTGCCGAGAACGACGCAGACGACCGTCGTCGTCGTCGCCACGACGATGCTGTTGAGCGTGTACGTCTCGAACGGCCGGTTCGAGAAGATTTCGACGTAGTTCTGTGCAGTGGCCTGTTGTGGCAGGAAGTTGATGGGGAGCGAAAGCACCTCCGAGGTCGGCTGGATGCTCGTGACGAAGATGTAGTAAATCGGGAACCACACCACGAACACGTACAGCGTCAGCAGTCCGTACGCGACGAGTCGCTCGCGGCGCACGGCGGGCCACTCGTTCGTCTCGGAACCGAAACCGAGCGCCTCACCGAGTTTGTCGAGGGGAGATTGTTTCGTACTCATGCGTACGGAGTGTCACCGAAGAGTTTGTACAGCACCGTGACGATGCCGAACGTTACTGCCAGCATGACGACGCCGAGTGCCGCGCCCTCTCCGGGTTTAGAGAAGACTTGTGCGGTCCGGTAGAGCCACGACGCCCAGACTTCCGTGCTCTTTCCGGGGCCGCCCTCGGTCATCACCCAGACGATGTCGAGCGCCCGGATGTCGAAGATGATGCGGATGGTCAACGCCACCAGAATCGACGGTTTGAGGAACGGATACGTGACGTTCCAGAACCGCGCCCAACGACTCGCGCCATCGACTTCCGCGGCGTCGTACAACTGCGCCGGGACGTTCTGGAGTCCCGCGAGCAGGATGATGATGATGAACGGCGTGAACACCCACACGTCCGCGACGATGAGAGCTATCATCGCCAGCGTCGGGTCCGAGAGGAACGCGATTTTCTCGCCGATAATTCCGGCCTGGGTGAGGACGCCATTGATGGCACCGTACTGGGTCTGGAACATCCAGCGCCACATGAGACCGCTCATCACGTAGGGGAGAATCCACGGGACGATGACCGCCGTCCGGAACCAGCCGCGTCCCTTCATGTCCTTGTTCAGTAAGATGGCGATGCCGAGTCCGAGGACGAACGAAATCGAGACGCTGAATCCAACGTACACCACGGTGTGCCACGTGTACGACACGAAGTCGGGATTGAACGTACCGAGCCAACCGCCGGACTGGAACAGCAGTCGCTCGAAGTTCCGGAGGCCGACGAACTCCTTGGCACCCGTGATGGGGTTCTGGAAGAAGAGGCTCGACCAGAACAGCTTCGCCGTCGGATAGACGATGATGCTCGCTATCCAGAGCAGCGTCGGCCCCACCGTGAGCGGGACGAACAGTCTGTCCAACAGCCGTCGCGTCGATTGTTCGGTCTGTGTCATTAGTAACCTGAGTGTTATCGAAAAACCGGTACGGCGTCCGGACTACAGCACTCCGATGTCCTGATAGAGACGCTTGATGTTGTCACGAGCCTTCGTGAGCGCCGCTTCGGGCTTCTTGTTCCCGAGGAGTGCGGGCGTAATCTGCTCGGAGAGGTAGTCATCGACCTGCGGCTGCGCGAGGTACGTCTCGCTCGTGGCGTGTTCGAGGTTGAACTTCATGTCTTCGAGGAGCCACGAGGGGTACTTCGACTGCAACTCGGAGTCCTCGTAGACTTCGGGGACGACTGCGGGGTTCCCCTCAACGAGCATGTTCGTCTTCGAGGACTTTTGGGTGGTCATGAACTTGGCGAACTTCTTCGCCGCGTTCTTGCGTTTCGAGAAGGCGGAGACGGCGATGCCGTTGGTGTCTTGGAAGGTGGCTCGCGAGCCGCCCGGTCCTTTCGGCGGTTTCGCACTGGCGAGACGGTCCTTGCTCCACCCATCTGCGTCGAGAACACGCGCGGCCAACGGCGTCCACGATTCGACGGTGGCGTACTGGCCGGCGACGAACGCGTCACCGACGCCGCCTTCGCCCAGACTCGAAACGCCGTTCGGCAAGACGCCCGCGCTCTGGAGGTCTCTGAAGAAGTTGAGTGCTTTCGTGCCGCCCTCCACGAACTTCGGTTCGTAGCTGTCGTTGAACATCTGGCCGCCCGCTTGGTAGAGGAACTGCTTGAACGAGAACACGTCCTTGTTACCCCACGTGAACGCGAAGCCGGACTTGTCCTCGCCGGACAGTTTCTTGCCCATCTGGAGCACGTCGTCCCACGTGTCCGGCGGCGAGTCGAACCCGTTCTCCGAGAGGTACTGCTGGTCGTAGAGGTACGTTCCCCACTTGCCGAACTCCGGTGCCATGTACGTCTTACCGTCGAAGGCGACGAGGGTGGAGAGGTTGTCCGGGAACTTCTTCATGTGGGAGTCTCCGAGCCCGAGCGGTTCGAGCCACCCCGAGCGGACGAAGTCCGCGAGCCACCACGTCGGCCCGTTGAACGCGTCTACTTTGCTCCCCTTGTTCCGCCAGATGGTGGTGAGACTGGTCTTGAGGTTGTTCCACGGGACTTCGTTGACCTCGACTTTGATGCCGGTCTCGTCTTCGAACCGCTGGATGTTCTTCTTCGTCCCGGGGTCGTATTTGAGACTCCCAGCGTTGTAGAAGACGATTTTGTCCGCCATCTCGCCGCTCGACTTGGTGTTTCCGACCGTCGTGCCACCGCCGGAGTTCGACCCATCGGTCGTTCCGTCCGTCGAACCGTCTCCGCTATCGCCGCTACAGCCCGCCAGTGCCGCGATACCGGTCGCCCCGGCACCAGTGATGAATCGACGCCGCGTGTGTGAGTACCTGTCTGCCATGAACATTCCAAACAGTGACGAGTAGGCACTTAAGTATTGCGCATAAACACACAAATTCAGGCAGTAACGAACACAAAGAAGACGGTGTTTTGTCGTTTGTGTTCGTGTTTGCGAGCGAAAACGGGCAATGGAAGGAAGATATGTTCGAAACCGTTCACTCAGGCGCGACAGCGAGAGGACTGGGGACGCTACGGACCGGAGACGTTACGGATTGGGGAAGCTATGCCCGTCGTTCGCCGTTCACGTACACTCGCGCACCGTTCGCCTGCAAATTCGAAAGTTCGCCGGAGAACCGATAGGCGTCCCCGCCGCCAGCGACCGTGCCGCTGACCGACGACCCGTCGATCCGGTCGTCGAAGTCGTGAGTGACGTACTGGTCGGCGATGGGCGCGTCACCACCGCTTCCGTTCTTCTCGATGTCGCCGGACACCTCGAACGAATACTCGATGACGTTGCCGCCACCGCCGCCGAAGACGACGACGTGGTTCGGCAGGTCGGCACCACCGGTTTCGAGGTTCCACGCGCCAGCGTAGGGGTTCGCGGGACTGTAGGCCGGTTCGACGCTGTCCTCGGTCTCGTAGAGCGCAACTGAGTTGAGCGAGTACGGAATCCCCTCGTTCCACGTCGGTTGCAGTGTCACCGGGCCGTCTACCGCGCCCCACCCGGAGTGGTCAGTGCCGATGCCGTCCCGGTACATCGTCGTCGTAAACCCGCGCGTACTCCCCCAATCACCTTCAATGTGGACGGTACGGCTGTCTACGAACTCGACTGGCGTGCCAGCGGGTGGACTTCGCCCGAACTCGCGCACGTCCACGCGCTCGCCGTTGTGGTAGAGTTTCGCCTTGTGTGCCGTGTCGGCAGTTACGGAGACGCCGAAGTCGAGTAGGCGGCCCGAGTACCTGTAGCCGTCACCGCCGCCAGCGACGTTCCCACGGACGTACTTTCCCTCCCGAATACGGTCGTCGCGGTCAATCGTGACGTGTCGGTCGGCGATGGCGGCCCCGCCGTTGTCACTCGTCTTCTCGACAGTTCCGTCTACGACAAACTGATACTGGATGGTCAGGTTCGGACCGCCACCCGCGAACAGGATGTGGTCCCGCGACTGTGCTGCTGCGATAGTCGAACTCCCCAGTACTCCGGCGACGCCTGCCAGAAACGCCCGGCGTGCGGTCTGTGTCATGGCTCCATCGGGAGAACGGCGAGACGCTCAATAAAGGGTCCAAACCGTCCAACGCGTAGGTTTCGGTTGTACTCGTGGAGTCGGGCAAAACGGAGGTGAAGCCGACGCAACTCGGCTAAGACGGCCGCAACTGTCTGGCCGGTACTCGGCGAGTCGCCGCTAATACTCCGGCGAACGACGAACCGAACCACAAACTCCCCCGTCACGTCGTGCGGTAGGCTTCGTCTACGCGAGAGAGTTTCGGGAAATATCTGCTTTCTTCGACAGTAACTACACGTCGAACGCACTCCTGCGAACGATTGATTACCTTCGAGTCGAAGTAGTGGCTCAAGAATGATAGGTCAGGACTCGGACGGCGAAGAGAGTGCCGACTCGAACGGAGACGTGAGCGAGATGCGAGTAGAGAAGCTACTCGCCGGAGCCAACGGCGAGTCGGTCAACGAGACGAAACTGACGCGAGTCGGGTCGGCGGTGCTGAAGACGGGGACCCTCGCCGACGCACCACTCGTGGCCCACCTCAGACCGAACGAACAGCCACATCACGTGTTCTTCTCGGAGACGAAGTCGTTCGTCTTCGACGGCGAAGAGGTCTTGTTTAGCCCACAGTTCTGGCAGGCAGTCGTCGTCACCAATCAACGACTGCTCGTACTGGTCGGCGACGACGCTGGCGACCGCGGAGAGGTAATTCCGTACGAAGCCGTCTCAGACGTGTACTTCGACAAAGTCGGAACGACGACCTACGAGTTCGCTATCGATGCAGGCGGCGTTCACTGTCGCTTCCTCGTCGAGTCGCGAGTAGACTACGACGAACTTCGGACTGCCGCCCAGTACGTCGAGGCACAGGCCAAAGGCGAAGACGACCGAACGCCCGAGACCGAGCGAGAGCGAGGGCGGATGTACGAGATTTCGAATCTGGAGGTGGACGCGACCATCTGGCGGCCCGGTGAGGACGACGCCGATGTGGACGACGAGGTCAGTGGAGACGCAGAAACCAGCGGAGACGCCGACCGCGACACCGTTCCGGAACGCCAGACCAGCGACTTGCCAGACGGCGCGGTACTTCGCGCCGTCGAAGACGACCTCGAAGTCGTCCTGTTCGAAGACCGACTCTGGTTCGACGACGGCGAGAACGACGCGGAGATTTCGCTTCACTACGTGCTGGAAGCGGACTTCGAGAGCGACGACGGCGAAGCGGAAGTCGAGTTCGAGTTCGGAGTCGCTGGCGACTCGATGACGTTCGAAGTCGAGGACGCGGAACTCGAACTGGAACCAGAAGACCACCCCCGTGACTTCGAGCGACTCTGCGGGAAGCTTTCGGCGATTCAATCCGGCGAGACCGAGACCGACGAGGCGGACGAACTCGTCCAGACACTCAAAGAGACGTACGCCCGCGGGGAGATAACGACGGAGGACTACAAGGAACGACTGGCGGTCCTGACCGGAGAGGAACCGCCCGAACCGGAGGACTCCCCCGTGACGCCACAGGACGTGATGAGCGACGGCATGCCGGACGAACTCGAAGCACAGTTCGAAGCGCTGGCGGCTATCGACCCGGAGTGAGCGGCCTTCTAGCGAAGCACCTTTTCTGGTCGCCTCCATCGTTCAGGTATGACCGATTCCGACGAGTTGGCGTGGGAGACGCTCGACGCCGAGACGGCCTACACCTGTCCCGGGTTCGAGATTCGACACGAGAACGTTCGCCTGCCCGACGACACCGAGACGGACTTCGACTACCTCTCCGAGCGACCCGCTGTCGTCGTCCTGCCGTTCACGCCCGACGGCGACGTGGTCGTCATCGAAGAGTGGCGACAGGCCGTCAAGCGCGTGAACCGCGGCCTGCCAGTCGGCGGGATGGAACCGGACGACGACGACAGAAGCGCGGCGGCCCACCGCGAACTCCGCGAGGAGACGGGCTACGAAGCGGACCGCGTGGAGTTCATGACCAGCGTCGAACCCGCGAACGGAATCGCGAACAGCCTGCTCCACTTCTTCGTCGCGCGCGACTGCACGCCGACCGCCGAGCAAGAACTAGACTTCGACGAGTCGATTCGCGTGGAGACGACTTCGATGGAGGAATTGCATCAGCACGTAGCCAGCGGCGAGATTCGGGACGGCCGGACGACGCTCGGTCTGCTCTACTACGAGACGTTCGGGACTAGGGAGGAATAGGGAATCCAGATTTTTGTCGAGTTTCGAAATCTTGTTCGTGGTCATGGCGCGTGCTGGTGCGACCTCGTTCGCACCAACCCTCGCGCGAGGGATGAGCATTGCAGTCCCGGAAAACGCGGCTTGCCGTGTTTTCCGTAGCGAGAAGCGCAATCGGTTGGGGAGGGCGTGGCTGTCGCGGTGCGGTTGCAGTGGCGGTGCGGTCTCTCCTTTGTATCGGGAGTAGCTAGCTTCACTGCTTCTTTCGTTTCTCCGTGACAGCTAACCCCACCGACGTTTCAGCCTCGAAAGTCCCACCTGTGTTAGTCTCACCTGCCATCCCCTATCGGTTGGTCAGTCTTAGAAACGAGGCGATCAGGCGAAATGCACGAACTCACTGCTCGAAACACACCGATAACGGAACCCTTACCCTCGCACTCACACAATCCCGCCACAATGACCAGAGAGCAGTTCGAGATACGCGACCAGGACGCGATGGGTCGCATCGGCGAGTTGACGGTACCCCGCGCAGGCGTGACCGTCGAGACGCCCGCGCTCCTTCCCGTCATCAACCCACACGTGCGGACCATCGAACCGTCGCGCCTCCAGTCGGAGTTCGGCGCGGACATCCTCATCACGAACTCCTACATCTTCTACGGGAGCGACGACTACCGCGAGGCGGCCCTCGAAGACGGCCTCCACGATGTGCTCGACTTCGACGGGGCCATCATGACCGACTCTGGCTCCTTCCAACTCGCGGAGTACGGCGAAATAGACGTTGACACGCCCGAGATTCTCCAGTTCCAGCACGACATCGGGAGCGACATCGGGACGCCGGTAGACATTCCGACGCCGCCGGACGTGCCGCGCGAGCAGGCAGAGGAAGAACTCGCTACCACGCAAGAGCGACTCGAAGTCGCCGAGGGCGTGGACGTGGACGACATGCTCGTCAACGCGCCAGTGCAAGGTTCGACGTATCCCGATTTGCGGGAGGAAGCCGGAAGACACGCCGACGCGACAGACCTCGACGTGTTTCCGGTGGGTGCGGTCGTCCCGCTGATGAACGAGTACCGCTACGCCGACATGGTGGACGTGGTCGCGGGCGCGAAACGAGGCTTGGGCGTCGATGCGCCGGTCCACCTCTTCGGCGCGGGGCATCCGATGATGTTCGCACTCGCCGTCGCGATGGGGTGTGACCTCTTCGATTCGGCGGCCTACGCACTCTACGCGCGCGACGACCGGTATCTGACCGTACGTGGCACGGAGCAGTTGGACGACCTCGACTACTTCCCCTGCTCGTGTCCGGTCTGTGCGGAGTACACGCCGAGCGAGATTCGGAGTCACTCGAACCGCGAGCGCGAGGAACTGCTGGCCGAACACAACCTCCACGTTACCTTCGAGGAGATTCGAACCATCAAGCAGGCCTTACGCACAGGAAACTTGCTGGAGTTGGTCGAAAATCGTGCTCGCGCCCACCCCGCCATGCTGGACGGCTACCGCCGACTCGTCCAGCACGCAGAGCAAATCGAGCGCGAAGACTCGGTGTCGAAAGACGCCTTCTTCTACCTCTCTAGCGAAAGCGCGTACCGCCCGGAAGTCCTTCGGCACCACCAGCGACTCGAACGACTGGACGCGCAGGGTGACATCTTCCTCACCGAGGGCAATCCGAGCGACCAGTACGACGAGTCGTGGAACGTCGTGCCGCCGTTCGGGCCGTTCCCGCGCGCGCTCTCGGAGAGCTACCCCCTGACTGCCGAGGTACCCGAGCAGATGGATCCCGACGGTTTCGAGTCCGCTGCCCGGGGCGTAGCGCGTTTAGTCGAGGTAAATCCGGACGCGGCGTTTACCTTAGGTCACCGCGGTTGGCCCGACGCTGCATTAGAACTTGTACCAGAAGTCGTAGACTGCGTCGATTTGAGCTCCAATTAAAATGTGCTGAGTCTTTGAACCGGCGGCCAGGCCGGAGTCTTGTTACTTGAGTGTTTATATTTGGAATATTTAGCAAGGCAGACGACGGTTCGCGTCCGAGTTGGAGGTACAATGGTTCAAACCAACGAACTCAAAGCGAAGGTCATGGATAACCCGAAACTGATGGGCGCACTCTGGGCGGCGACGTTGTTGGTCGCGCAGGCGGGGCCAGTGGTCGCTGATGGAGTAAATACGGGGCCTTAGTTGTTGAATTCCCAACCACAGAGCCAATTCAATTCCTTATCGATTACGACTGGTTCCGTGTCTGAGACAAGGAGATTATGAAATGAATCGTCTGAGACTGTGTGCTTAGAGCTTTCGCCTATAGCAAGGAATTCCTTGTTTCTTTCATCTCCGTAAGGTATTGTTAGTGAACCCACGTTATGTATCCTCGTGGGATAATCTATATTCTTGAATTCTATTTCCCTTTTATTTCCATCTGATTTTGTTATTTCGTAAACTCTTGGGACCCCGTACTCACACTGCGAAATTGCGGCCATCCAGTCTCCTAAAACGACGTACTCCCGGCCAATGAGCAGAAAATCTTCGACTATCTTCACAGCACTACCGACTGTGAATCCGTAGTTCAACAATCTCGCAAACGTCTCGCCGACTTCCACCGCAGCACTGTTCGGCAAGTCCCAGAGACTCGCTACAGTTGCACTCGCACCCTGTTTCACCAGCGCGATACCTTGGTCGTGCGAGCGACAGCCGTTCAGCAATAACGTCGTCACGCCCACGGAGAGGTCCGATTCTTCGGCGTTCAGAATTCCATCCGAACACTTGAACCCGGCACCGTCGATGTGGCCGATGAAGTGCAGTACGTCGGTCTCTCGTTCTAGCAACTCCCGTAACTCCGCTGTCGAAACGTCGAACCGCGTATCTACGTCCACCAGAATGTCGTCACGGCTCGCGTACACCTCGCTGGCGGTGTCCCACTCTTTGCGCATCTTCTCGTCGTTGCAGACGACGGTGATGTCGATGGTGCCGTCTGCGGCCTCCGGCGGGTCGCGCTCGAACGCTTCTTCGAGCAGTTTCGCGCCGTGAATCGGCGTTCCGTCGCCGACCCACGCTTGTTCGAGTGCGTCCACCTCGGGGAGCGAGATGTACTCGTCGAGGTCGGGAATACCGGGTGCCGTGGCCTCGTCACCGTCGCCACTGCGAATCGAGCGGAGGTCGTCGCCCACTGTGTTGGTCCCACCACGCGCGGAGCGGACGAGTTCCGCCTCGCTGGTAGAGCGGTGGAACTCCTCGATGGCTGCCTGCGTCTTGCGCTGGGCTTCGGTCGGCTCCCACGATTCGTCGCGTTTCGGCTTGGCGTAGACGAGCGATAGGTCGTAGACCAGATACGGGAGCAATCCGATACCGTCGGCGTTCGGCCGGACGTGGGTCGCTCGGTGCCACTCCGGCAAGGCTTCCGAAATCACGTCGTCGGGAACCGACGCGTAGGCTTCGAGCCGCTCGTCGATTGACGCCTCGTACAGCGTCGAAAAGTCGAGTTCGACGTGGGACTCGACGACTCGCCGCTCGGCGAGGTCTACGGGGTAGAATCCCTCGGTCCGAGTCACGCAGTCGAGCAGGAAGACGCGCTTGAGGAGACTGGCGACAGCGTCGTTGAACTCCTCGACGCCCTCCGGGAGCGTACGGACGAACCCGCTGTCGGTCGTCACGCCCGGCTTCTCGTCAACCAGCAGTTCCGCGCCGAGGTAGAACGCCAACGGCGCGGCAGGGTAGACGTACTCGTATTCGGCCGGGAGATGCAGCTGCACGCCGGTGTCGGGTCTCCTCAGTTCGTCGGGAATAGAGAGTCTGTCGCCACGTTCGAGTGCTGGCGGGTGCCCACGAAGCGTCGGGAAACTCCGCTCGGGACTCGTCGTCTTCAGCGTCGAGGAGAACGTCTCGACGGCCTGCAACAACGCCGCCGGGTCGTCCGGGACCGTGATAGTCGTCGCCGGAGAACTGTGGTACGACCGCGCACCGACCGAGACGACTGTCGAATCGTCGAAGCAAATCCGGACTTCGTCGGTGCCAGCCTCGATGCCGAACGCGCCGTCCACGCGGAAGTACAGTTTGATGGGTGCGTGGAGTTCGATCAGATACTCGTCGTCGGGGAACCGCTCGGAGACTGGTGGACTGATGTCGGCACAGTGGTCGCCGTCGGCTGTCCGGAGGTCCATCGGAATCGCGTACGGGAGTACGAGTCCTCGGGTTTCGATTCGACGGACCGTCTCGACGGGAAACGCGAACGCTCCGGTAGTCCCTGGCGTCGGCGAGACCGCACCCGTGGTCCGTATCGTGAACCGACGCGACTCTATCGGGTCCACGATTTCGACGCCGTGGGCGTCGTTCAGACGGGTTATCTCCGGAGACATGGCTAGTGGCGACACGGCGAAAGGTCTAGTTACTGCTGTCAGTGCAACCGTAAAATAGCTTCCCCGTCGTACTCAAGGTAGGATTGCTCAGCGGAAGAAATCGGAGAACGCGGTCGAAGAACGAGGCCGAGCGGCGAGAACGAAGCCGAGTCCGCAGAGAACGAAGCCGAGTCGGCTACAGTGGCGTCCAACCGATAGTCAACCCCTCGTCGGGCACGTGCCAGCGTTCTTCGGCGTCGTGTTCGTACTCGTCGGAGACTCGCCGGACCTCGATGACGGCGTCGAACGCGCCGAGGAGGGACTGCACTCGGTCGCTGTCGTAGGCTTCTGGGAGGACGTAGTGGGCCATCCCGTCGTACTTGCAGACGTGCCGACCGACCGTGTCGAGACACCGTCGAACGACCGCTTGGTCGTACTCGTCGAGTAGCGAACCCAGCGAGTCGATACCGACGCGCAGGTCTCCGGGTCTCAGTCGGGGCGTGGCGTCGGCGAACGTTTCGATGCCCTCCACGAGCGCCGATTGGAGTCCACAGAGTTCGGGGTCGGCGATACGGGTCTCCCTGACACTCGCGAGTTCGCGCTGGGAGTCCGAAATTTCGGACGTAGTCACGCACCGTGGGGTCTGAGCGTGCGTGAGGACGTGCGTAGTCTCCTCGACCGGTCGCGGCGTCGATTCGGCGTCTGGCAGTCTGTCGGCGACCGACTGCGGCGTCGCGTCGGTGACCGCGAGCAGTCGGTACCGCATCGCCTCGGCGTCGCCGAACAGTCGTTTGCTCGCTCGCGTGAACGTACAGCGCGGTTCGTCCCCGACGACTAGGAGGTTACAGCCAGTCGCCTTCAACTCGTTCAGCAAGTCGAGAAACTCCTGTATCGCGTCGTCTGGTGGGACGTCTCCCGAACTACGGGAGAGTGTGTCTTCCACTCGTATTTTCTGCATTGTTTGCATTTCACAATATACTTATTTATAGTTTTTTATCCAGATTAGTAACGGTTGAAAGAACCACGGTATTGCCGGAATCGTCGATTCGGGCGTGAGACGGAGGTCTGGAACGTTCGTCGTGCGAGTCTGAGCAAGACGGCCAAGGAGTTAGTCACCCAACGTCCGGCTACAACTCATATTACCGTCCTCGTCGTAGTGTGAGTGCATGAGTACTATCGCGCAGTTGGGTGTGCCGACGTCAGAGTTTGCACTCAGAGAGACGCTCCCGAATGTACCAGCGGTGGAGGTGGAAGCCGAGCGGGTCGTCGCACACGGCCGGGACCGCGTGATGCCGTTTTGCTGGGCTTCGGGCAGCGACGACGAACTCGACGCGTTCGAGGACGCGTTGGCCGAAGACCCAACAGTCGACAACGAAGAACGCCTTTCGAAACTCGTAGACGGTCGATTCTACCAGATGGAGTGGGTGGAGTCGGTAGATCTCCTCTTCCACTCGATGACCGAACACGGCGCGGCCATCCTCAAAGCGGCGGGGCAAGACAACCGGTGGCACCTTCGCATCGTCTTCCCGGACCGCGACGCGTTCTCCGCAACCTACGATTTCTGTCAAGACCAAGGCCTCGACGTGAACGTCGAGCAAGTTCACGAACTGAACCACACCAAAGGCTACGGCCAGTACGGCCTGACCGAAGAACAGTACGAAGCGCTGACGTCTGCTCTCGACAGTGGGTACTACACCGTCCCCCGAAACGCCTCTGCCCGCGACCTCGCCGACGAACTGTCGATTTCTCACCAGGCGGTCTCGGAGCGACTGCGCCGCGGTCACGAAAATTTGGTCGAGAATGCACTGACTGTGGACTTCGAGGACGACCAAAAGAGGTAAGCAACAGCGACGAACTCGTAGTCGCGGTAGCGTGAACTACAGAGTAGAAGTTCACGACTCACGCAGTCACGGCGTTACGCAAGATAGTTCCCCCTCCCGACCCGATTCCGCAGTATGACCGACTACTTCGAAGTTCACGAGCGCGACGGCCCGGCGCGCATCGCCGAACTCAGACTCGCTGAGTCGGTGACGACGCCGACCGTCGCCGACGACTTCGTTTCCGATGCGGGGAGCCTCTGGGTAGACGACCAACAGGTTCCGGAGGGCGACGGAGCGAGTCTCACTATCCTCCCACACCGCGGGTTCCCGAGTGGCACCGACGAAGAAGTGATGGACTCCTTCGCCGTCGAGTATCCTGACGTGGACTACCCGAGCGCGGCAGTTGTCGCACCAGAGACGGCCGTGGATTATGGCGCAGACGCCTACGTCCTCTCCGGTCCGCAGGGGTTCACGGGCCACGGCGCGGCGTTCAAGGACGCGATTATCGAGACGCGCGACGCCATCCCCGCAGACAGCGCGCTCTACCTGTCGGGGGTCGCCACGCCCGCGAACGTCGCCACGCTCGTTTCCGCCGGAGTGGACCTCGTTGACACCGACAAGGCGGTCGTCGCCGGATTAGAAGGCCGATATCTGACTTCGGAGGGCCATCATTTCCTCGACGACCTCTCGGAACTTCCCTGTGCCTGCCCGGCCTGCCAGCAACCGCTCTCGAAATTCGACCGCGAGGACTGCGCCGAACACAACGCCAACGCACTGCGCGCCGAACTTGGCGTCGTCCGCGAGCGAATCCGCTCGGGCCGACTTCGCGACTACATCGAAGGCCAAGCGCGCCACGAGCAGTGGCTCACCGCCGCGTTCCGGGAGTTCGACCAGCAGTGGAGCTACGTCGAAGAGCGCACGCCGGTCATCCGCGACGCCGAGTTGACCGCCGCGACCGAAGACACCCTCCGGCGCGTCGAGATTCAGCGGTTCGCCGAGCGCGTGACCACTCGGTACCAGAATCGCTTCGACAATCCGCTCGTGCTGGTGCCCTGCTCTGCGAAGAAGCCCTACAGCGAGTCCCAGAGCCACGGCCAGTACCACGACGCCATCCAGTTCCGGGGTCACACCGTGTCGATGACCTCACCGATTGGCGTCGTTCCGCAAGAACTCGAACTGACGTATCCGGCACAGCACTACGACTCCGTGGTGACTGGTCGCTGGTCCGAGGACGAAAAGCAGTTCGTCGCCAAAGTGCTCAAACGCTATCTCGAACGCAACGACTACCCCAGAGTCATCGCACACGTCCCGCCCGAAGGCTACCGAGAGGTCTGCGAGCGCGTCGAAGACGCACTCGACATGGAGTTCGAGTACACCGTCGAGGACCACCCGACGACCACCGAATCGCTCGGCAACCTCATGCGAACGCTCGACGACGAACTCAAGTACAGCAAGCGCGAGCGCGAACACAACACGGTCAAAGCCATCGCCGACTACCAGTTCGGTGACGGTGCGGGCGATGCCCTCTTCGAGAACGTCCAGACCGAGAGCCGATACCCGAAGCTTCGCGTGCGCGACCAAGACGACACGCAACTCGCCGCGATGGTGCCTCAGTACGGCGTCCTCTCCTTTACGCTCGAAGGTGCGCATCTCTGGGACGAGTCGGACGCCCCGACCAAGCGGGTCGAAATCGACAACTTCGCGCCCCACGGAAGCGTCCTCGCGCCGGGCGTGGTGGACGCAGACGACGACATCCGCGTCGGCGACGAGGTAGTCATCGAGGGACCGCAGGCGTTCGCCGTCGGCCGCGCGCAGATGACCGGCCCGGAGATGGCCGAGAGTACGCGCGGCATCGCGTCGAGCGTGCGTCACGTCGAAGAGAAGTAGCGTAGAAAGTTACTCTGGACCGAATTCCAATTTCGGTAAAACGCAGAATTCACCGGGTATCGACCGCATAATTCCGCTTTACCCGGGTAATAACCTTCTGTCGGAGACGCGTGTGTCGCTAGTATGGCAACCCGCAACTTCGAGTTCGAGACCGACGTACAGAGTCGCATCTATCGGTACGTCGAACGACGCGGTGCCGCCTCGCCGGAAGACGTACGAGACGCGGTACGAATCGAGGAGGCCGCTGGCTCGAAGCCCGCTCGGTCGGGGACCGAACCGACGGTCAGACTCCCCGTCGGCGAGTTCAACGAGGAAGTGTCGGCACTGACCGAGGCAGGCTACCTCGACCAGCGCGAAGGGCAGTTGGAGGTCTCACCCGATGCAGAACCGGAGACCCACGAAACCGATGACTTTTCCTACACCGTTCGGCCTGCGCGAGAGAGCGACCGCGAAGCGGTCGCCGACCGCATCCGGGAGGTAGCGGCGGAAGGCGCAATCGTGGTAGACGAGCAGGTAGCGGATGCAATCGAGCGCGAAGACGCGCTCGTTCGGCGGAACGACCAAGAGTCACGGATGTTCTTCGTGGCGACGAGTGAATCTGAGGAGGGCGAAGAGGAAGTATTAGGCTGGGTCCACCTCCAGAGTTCCGAACTCCCGGCACGGAGACACACCGCCGAGTTGACCGTCGGCGTCGCACCCGACTACCGCGAGCAGGGCATCGGCGGCAACCTGCTCGAACGCGGGATGGCGTGGGCCGACGAACAGGGTTACCGGAAGGTCTACCAGAGCCTCCCCGCGACCAACGACGACGCGCTCGACTTGCTCGCGGACCACGACTGGGAGATGGAGGCGACCCGCGCCGACCACTACCGGGTGGACGGCGAGTTCGTAGACGAAGTGCAGTTGGCGAAGTGGCTGTAGCCGTTCAATCGAGACAGACTCTCTTTCTGGACGTTCGAATCGGCTAGAACGTTTAGTCGCAGAATAGACGTTTTTCAGTACTCTTACTCGCCGAATAGGAAAATGTGAATTCGTACACAGACTAGTTGCATGCGAAACGTAAATCGACGGATGTTTTTGGGAGCGAGCGCGTCGGCGCTCGCGCTCGGCACTGCGGGTCTCACTACCGGAACGCCCTCCGATTCGACTGCGGACGCACTGGCACAGTTCCAGTTCGGCGCACGGAACACGGGCCACCTCGATGCTTCGCCGCCGGAGAAGTATCTAGCTCACGATTGGGACACCGGCACCTACTGGGGCGTCTTTGGTACTCCAGCGGTCGTCGATGGGACGATTTACGTGGCGATGACCGAGGGCAATTATGGTCCCGGTTCCGGGTACGCGCAAGCACTCGACGCCGAAACGGGAGAGTCACAGTGGACGACGGACCTCGCCGGAAAGTCCGAAACCGCGCCCGCGGTCGGCGACGGGACGGTCTACTTCGGCGACAAGACGGCAGTTCACGCGCTCGCCACCGCAGACGGGAGCGTCGAGTGGACCTTCGAAAAGGGGGCGACCGCTTCACCCGCACTCGTAGATGGGACGCTCTACGTCAGCGCCTACGACGGCGTCTACGCGCTCGACGCCGCCGACGGGAGCGTCGAGTGGAAGCAGACGGACGGCTACGAGGGACCGACTGTGGACTACGGAAAGAGCGTCGCTTCTGCACCGGCAGTCGCCGACGGACTGGTCTACGTCTGTAACCGAGACGGGACGGTCCTCGCACTGGACGCCGCGAGCGGCGACGTACAGTGGCGAGACAGCGTCGAAGGCATGTCGGCACCGACCGTCGCCGACGGCACCGTCTACGTCGGGTCCGGGACGGTCAAAGCACTAGACGCCGAGACGGGAACGGTTCGCTGGCAGCGCGGCTACCAAGACCCCGAGGCAGGCGACGCCCAATCGCCGAACCAGTCCGTCGCGGTCCACGACGGGGTCGTCTACAGTTCCGCTAACCAAGTCGATGCCGGGAGTACCCGCGTGCTGTTCGCGTTCGACGCGGAGACGGGCGAGAAACGTTGGAAATCCGTGGCACCGCTGGGAACGTTCAGCGGGACACCGGTCGTCTCCGGCGGTCACGTCTACGTCTGGGCGGAGACGCTGGTCGTCCTCGATACCGAAGACGGGTCGCTTGTCGGGCAGTTCGCCAGCACGCGAACGAGCAACGGTACCGGGGTGGTTCCGACGGACGATGCGCTCTACTTCGGCTTGAGTGCGTACGACGTGGAAGGCGTCGGCGGTGGCGTCCACCGACTCGTGGCAGACGAGTCGGCGTGGAACGCTCCGCCGAAGGTCGAACTCGAAGCGAGTTCGACGTCGGTCGAGACTGGCGACTCCGTGACCCTATCGGCCACTGGTTATCTGAACCAAGACGAAGAACGATACCACGACCACGACCAAGAGGGAGTCGAGTACACGTGGCTCGACTGGAACTTCGAAGGTGACTGGGAGTACGTCGAGCGAGACCGCACTGAGGAGGACGGTCTGCCCGGAATCACCGGCGAAGTCGAACTCCGGAACGGCGACGCTGGCACTTACGAGATGTCCGTGACCATCGAGGACCGTTCGGGGTGGACGGCGAGCGACAGCGTCACCGTCGAAGTCGGCGGCGGCAACGACGAGAACGGCGACAACGACGGCGACGAGAACGACGACTGCTGAGCCCTCGCCCTTCCGACGACTGATTTTTCACCACCGTTCTGCCGTAGCTATTTGAACGATGGGGCACAAGCGAGTGGTATGCAGGACATCTCGCTTTCAGTTCCCGAACCTATCGTCCAGTCGCTTCCCGGTGACGGCGACGACGCCGCCCACGACATGCAGAAGGCGGTCGCTGGCTGGGAACAGCGACTGAATCAGGCAATCGAGGACGCAGAAGACGACGACGCGGCCGCCGGCGCGGTCGTAGACGCGCTCGAACGGTTCGAGGACCGCTGGGAGCAGTACGACGACTTCGTCGCAGAGCTACGCGCGTGGGGCCAATCGCCCATCTACGCGATGGCGTGGCGCGACCTGCAGGCCGCGCTCGTCCAGCAGTTGTACGACCACGAGGAACTGGCGTCCCATATCGACCGCGAGCGAAACGCCCGCATCGTGAGCGACGGCATCCGCTTCGGGTAGATGAGTGAGGGCAACGGGCGAAGTCCGCTCGACCGCACGCGACGAGCGAAGACCGAACAGAAGGCCGAGGAGGACCGTCGCGTCCTCGACGGTGGCGCAGTCGCCGCCGGGATGCTGGGGACGCTCGGCCCGCCGCTCGTGCCCGCGATACTCCTCGGTGAGGGTCTTCCCGGAGCGGTCATTACGCTCTTCGAAGTGGGTCTTCCCGGAGCGGTCGTTACGGCGACTGCCGCGCTGACCGCGCTCGCTGTCCCACTCGGCGGCTACGTCGCGGGGTGGTTCGGTGGTCCCGGCAGTCGCCGGGGCGCGATGCACGGCGGCGCAGCAGTGTTCGCATCGATACTAGCTGTTGGGACAGCCTTCGCCTACCTCGGTAGTGGCGGTCTCTTGGCCGCGTTCGGCACCGGGGTCGCGCTCGCGCTCGTCACGCTCCCCACTGTCGCTATCGGTGCCCTCGTCGGCGGCGTCGCGGGCTACGTCGGTGGAAAGCGCCGCGCTCGCGCGGAGCGAGAAGCCTAACTCTCAATCGCGGCAAGCCACCCCGTCGGCGGCGACTTTATGCCTGACGCGTCCGACTTCGAAGACATGGACCTCGAACTGCGGTTCTTCGCTAACTTTCGCGAGGCGGTCGGACAGAAAGTCCTCGAACGGGCGTATCCCGACGACGCCACGGTCGGTGACGTGCTAACCGACCTCGTCTCCGAGTACGACTTGGACCTCTTCGAAGACGGTGACATCCGGCCGATGGTCTCCGTGATGAAGAACGGCGACGACGTACACCACTTAGAGGGAATGGACACCGACCTCGAAGACGGCGACAAACTCAGCGTCTTCCCGCCGGTCGCAGGTGGATAGATGCGCCGGGAGAAATCCTACCGTGGCATCAGCGAACGCCTCGCCCGCGAGTACCTCTGTAAACTCGGCGGCGAGATGGAGACGGGCGACACCGAAGGCGACGGCGACGTGGTCGCCGACGACTGGCGAGCGAGTATCTCTTCGGAGAAAGTCGAAATCGGCCCGACCGTCGAGTTGACCGAGGTGACCGTCGTCTTCGACGGCGACGAAGATGCCCTCGAACCACTCATCGAAGACTTCTCCCAGAAAGCGATGCGGGCGGGCGGGTGAGCATGACGGGGGACGACGACAGTCGAATCGGCGAAGAGAGTGCAAGCGGCGACCCGCTCGAAGGCGACGTGCTGGTCCTCACTGCCGCGAAGGCGAGTGTCGCCGGGGAGCAGGTTCCCGTTCTCGTTTCGAAGGCCCAGCAGGAGGTCGAAGAACGCACAGAGGGAATTCGGCGAACCAACGAGTGCGTCTTCGAGGACGACGAGCGTGCCGTCTATCTCGTTCCCGAAGGGTTCTGGCGGGAAGTCGGCGAAGCGATAGAACTCGGCCCCCGAGAGTACGAAGCCGTCGAACGAGCGCACGCCGAGCAACTGCGCCGAATCGGTCGCAGAGAGAACCGAGGCGAGGAGTTCGAGACCGCATTGGAACTGCGAGAAGTGGTCGTCCTCGGACAGTAAGGGGTTACGTACAAGTCGTTCGTGTCCGAATTATGTACCATGCCCACGAGTAGCGAGACGTTCGGCGTTCGAATCGGACACTTCGTTCCGGGCGCACCGACGGTCGATTTTCTCGTCGATGGAAATCCAGTACTCACCGAACGGACGTTCGGCGACATTAACGACTACACGGAACACGATGCCGCGGAGTACGAACTGTCCGTACGGCGGACAGACGGCGAGGAGACGATAGTGACGACACCTATCGACTTCGAAAGCGGAGCGTACTACACAGTGTTGCTAGTCGGAACGGCCGTGGAACCGAAACTCCGACTGCTGAAGGACGGAGCGAACGGGGGCTGACCGGTTCGAGTTCGATTCGAGTTCGAGAGCGCCCGAGGTCTCTTGGGGGTTCAGAACCCCCGTCAGTCCATCGAGGCGGCCGTTTCGGGTGCGTCTTCGCTCTCCGCGCCGATGGCTTCGAACGCGCTTTCGAGGTCTTCAAGCAGGTCCTTTGGGTGTTCGATGCCGACCGAGACGCGGAGCAGGGTTTCGGTGATGCCGAGTGCTTCGCGCTCTTCCTCCGGAAGCGGCGAGTGGGTCATGCTCGCAGGATGTTCGAGGAGGCTCTCGACCCCGCCGAGACTCACGGCGAGCGTGAACTCGTCCAAGTTGGCGACGAATCGCTCGACGTCTGCTAAGTCGCCGTCGAGTTCGAACGAGAGGACACCGCCGTAATCGTCCATCTGTTGGCTAGCGAGTTCGTACTGCGGGTGGCTTTCGAGACCCGGGAAGTGAACCGTTTTCACTCGGTCGTGGGCTTCGAGATAGCTGGCTACCTCGCTGGCGTTGTGGGCGTGCTGGCGCATCCGAAGCGGGAGCGTCTTCAGGCCTCTGAGGACCATGTAGGCGTCGAACGGCGCGAGGACGTTCCCCATGCCGACCTGCTGGAGGAACCCGATTTCCTCGGCGAACTCGTCGTCGGACGTAATCGCCGCGCCGCCGAGCGAGTCGCTGTGACCGTTGAGGTACTTCGTGGTGCTGTGGACGACCACGTCAGCGCCGAGTTGGAGCGGTCGCTGGAAGTACGGACCCATGAAGGTGTTGTCCACGCCGAGTAGCGCGCCGAACTCGTCGGCGATTTCGGCCATGGCCTCGATGTCGCAGAGTCGCAAGAGCGGATTCGTCGGCGTCTCCATCCAGAGGAGGGTGGTGTCTTCGGTCATCGCCTCGGCGACCTCCTCGGGGTCCGCCGCGTCCACGAAATCGACGCCGACGTTCAGTTTGTCGCGGAACAACTCCTTGAGCATCGTGTTCGTCCCGCCGTAGAGGTCTTCGAACGCGACAATGTGGTCGCCCGGTTCGACCGCCGCCATGACAGTCGAGACGATGGCGCTGGTGCCGGAGGCGAACGCCATTGCGTGGTCACCGTCTTCGAGCGCGGCGAGTCGCTTTTCCAGTGCGTGACGGGTCGGGTTCGACAGTCGGGTGTAGAGGAACTGGTCTTGGTCCGGGTCCAAGTCGTCGAGACCAGTGTCCATGTCGATACCCTCGACTGCGTACGTGGAGGCCAGGTGGATGGGAACTGTTACGTCTCCCATCCCGTTCGAGAGGTCTGGTTCTTCGCCGTACGTGACAGAGAGCGTTTCGAACCGTGAACGGTCGCCTTCAGAGAGTCGTTCGGGAGACATGCACAACCGACTCGGAACACGAGAGTCCCGTATTTGATTCCTTCGACTGTCTAATGCATCGAAAGAATCTGAACGTGTGAATAATTACCGGGGAGAATAGCGGCAGAAGTTGCTGTAATCTATGACGATATTTCATCGCCGCCGTCTCCCGGTGAGAACGCCCTCGTACCTCGCGCGCGGACCAACCGTTACATGTCACGTCGCCCGCACGTAGACGTTCTCTTTTCGGGTCTCCCGGCCGAGTTTCGTGTCCGCTTCGCGCTCTTTGCGGAAACCGTGGTCTTCGTAGAAGTCGTTGCCTATCTCGTTGTCGGCCAGCACCATCGCGTGGAGTTCTTGACTGCCTTGGGCTTCGAGTTCGTCCTCTATCGCGTCGAGCAAAGCGGTGCCAGCGCCCTCGTTCCAGTGGTCGGGATGGACGTACAACCGAAGGATGTCGCCCTCCTTTTTGCTGGGGTCGTCTCGGGCGTCATCGGTGACGCCGTGCGCAAAGCCGACGATTTCCTCGTCGTCCTCCGCGACCAGCATGACTTGCTGGTCGCTCTCCACGATGCCCGAGAGCGTGGCGGTACCGTACCAGTCGGCAACGGCTTCCTCGATGACGTTTTCGGGCACGATGTTCTCGTAGGTCTTCTTCCACGCGGCGCGAGCGACCGACTGGACGTGGTCGATGTCGTCCTGCGTGGCTGGTCGGACGTTCATGATTTCGGGACTAGTACGCGTTGGACGTGATTAGCCGTAGCGGTGGGTTTCTTCGCAGGAAATGGCTGAAAGTGGAGGATTGCGTGATGTTTGAGGATGCCGGTTCGGTTTGAACCGTGTTGCTAGTTACTGCTATCACAATCGCAAAAGAGTAAACAGGAGACGAAACACTGCAAATACGGAGAAGCTAGCTACTCCCGGTACCTCGGAGAGACCGCACAGCACCGCAACCGCCTGAGCCACACCCTCCCCAACCGACTGCGTTTCTCGGGTCCGAAAGACGCGCCAAGGCGCGTCTTTCGCGCTGCGATACTCATCCCTCGCGCGGTCTGTGCAGGCGGTTACGCGTCTTGCGTGACCGCCTGCTACGCACGCGCCGGTTCGGGAGTGAAAATTCGAAACCACACCTCGAAAAATCAGTAGATTGTTACGTCCTCAGTCGTCGCTAGACGCTGCCGCGCCGCCGGAACTGACGCCAGTGCCCGGTCCGACGTCGATGTCGAGTTCGTCGAGTTTCTCGTCGGGCACCACGCCGTCTTCCCAACCGCGGACCTCGTAGTACTCTGCTTTCATCTCGTCCAGTTCCGCGAGCGCACCCTCGGAGCCACCTTTGCCGGGGATGGCCTTCTCGCCTTCCACGAATCGCGCGGGCAGGTCGTCGTCGCTGCCGTCGAAGCCGACGAGGTTGTTGTAGTAGCGTTCGAGGTTGTAGACGCGTTCGCCCGCCTCCATCAGTTCGTCCTCGCTCACGTCGAGGCCGGTCATGCCGTTGTACTGGGAGACGTACTCCTCGACGCCCTCCGCGAAGGCGTTGAACTTGCAGATGTCGAAGGAGTCGCTGATGGCGTGCATGTCCTGGAAGGTGGCACAGAGTTCGCCCTTGCCCTCCCACTCGCGAGGGTCAACCTTCTCGGGGATGCCGAGCAGTTCTGCGGCGGGCGTGTAGCCCCGCAGGTGGCACGCGCCGCGGTTGCTGGTCGCGTAGCCGATTGCCATGCCCTTCATCGCTCGCGGGTCGTACGCGGCCATCGTCTGACCCTTCACGTCGATGGCCATGTCGGCGTCGCCGAGTTCTTCGGCGGCGTTGGCGGCACCCTCGGCGAGGAGGTCCGCGAGGTCGTCCTCGCGCTCGGCCACGCGCTCTATCATCTCTATCATCGTCTCGGTGTCGCCCCAGTCGAGGCCCTCGTCGAGACGACCTTCCTCGGTGGCTTCCATCGCCATCGCCATCGTGTTGCCCATCTCGATGGTGTCTACGGCCATGTCGTTACAGCGGTCTATCATCATCGCCACCTTGTCGCGGTCGTCGGTGGCGGAGTTCGGACCGAGCGCCCACGCCGACTCGTACTCGTAGGACTCCATCCGGACGTTGTGGTCCTGCCCTTTGTGGTGTACGTCCACTTCGACTTCCTTCTTACAGGCGACCGGGCAGGAGTGACACGTCGGTTCGTCCACCAAGATGTTCTCCCGGACGTTCTCGCCGGAGACGTGCTCTGCATCGATGTCGGGGTCGTTCTCCTCGGAGAAACTGCTCGTGGAGGTGAACTGGGCGTTCTTCGTCGGCAGGCCGTCCATCTCGTTCGTGACGTTCATCAGGACGTTCGTGCCGTACAGCGACAGTCCACCCTCGTTGGGCGCGGTCACGTCCGACTCCTGAATCACGCGCATCGCCTGCTTGTGGCCCTCTTGGAACGTCTCTTGGTCGGCCGGTTTCGGCATGTCCGTGGTCGCTTTGACGACGACGGCCTTGAGGTTCTTCGACCCCATGACCGCGCCCGTGCCACCACGACCGGACGCCCGGTCGTCCTCGTTCATGATGCAGGCGTACTTCACTTCGTTCTCGCCCGCCGGACCGGTCGCCATCACCGAGAGGTTCTTGCCGAACGACCCGTCGCACTCGTCTTCGAGTTCGTCCATCGTGTCGTGGACGCCCCAGCCCCACATGTGCGACGCGTCACGAAGCTCTACTTCGCCGTCCTCGACGACGGCGTAGACGGGGTTGTCGGCTTTGCCCTCGAACAGCAGGCCGTCGAAGCCGGCCCACTTCAGGCGTGCGCCCGACCAGCCACCGTGGTGGCTGTCCGTGACGGTGTTCGTCAGCGGCGACTTCGTGACGACGGCGATTCGGCCGCTCATGACGGCCTGCGAACCCGTCAGCGGGCCGTTCATGAACGCGAGCAAGTTGTCAGGCCCGAGCGGGTCTACGTCCGGTCCTTGGTCGAAGACGTACTTGACGCCGAGTCCCCGCGCGCCGATGTATTTGCGGGCGTCCTCGTCGTCTACACTCTCGTAGCCGACCGACTCGTCAGAGAGGTCGACCCGAGCGACGTGGTCGTGGAAGCCACCTAGTTGAGTCATGGGTAAGGTACAAGCATTATATTAGGGTGGTAAGCTGTTAGTCGTTGTCACAGCTACGTAACCAGAACCAGTTACGTTGGGCGAGAAGGGAGAAACGAAAACCGCAGGACGATTCGGAGATACGCGACAGTGACCGTCACACCGACGGTTCGGAGTCTTGCTTTCGTCTACCGGTCGAAGCCGTAGACTTGGCCGTCGGCCGACCCGACGTAGACGCCAGCGCCGTCGGTCGCCGGCGCGCCGTAGACCGACCCGAACGTCTCGAAGCAGTCGAGTTTGTGCCCGTCGTCGGCGTCGAGTTCGTAGACGCGCCGGTCGTCACTGCCGACGAAGACCGACCCGTCGGTCACCGTTGGCGCGGTAATCGCTTGGTCGCGCTCGACGAAGTAGGCCAGATCGACCTCCGGGTCGAAGGTCCACTGCTCGCTTCCGTCGGCCGTCGAGAGTGCGTACAGTTTGCCGTCGCGGCCGGGTTGCGCGCCGCCGATGGACGGCCCGGCGTCGTACTCGCCGACGGCGTAGACGGTGTCGCCCTGAATCGTGAGGTCCGCGACGACGTTCACTGCGTCGCCGAACGTCGTGCGCCACGCCATGTTGCCGTCGGGCGTCACGGCCTCGACCAGCGCGGTATCGTCGCTCGTCCGTCCGACGTAGAGGACGCCAGCTGCCGCCGCGACCGTCGAGACGGCACTGTCGAAGATAATCTTCCGGTCGCCCTCGGCGTCGAACGCCCACAGACCGACGCTCGTCGGGACGAACAGGATGCCGTCTAGGAGCGCGACTTCGCCGGTCACGTCGGCGTACGTCTCGACGCTCGACTCGTCTCGCGCGAACGTCCACACTTCGTCGCCCGTCTTCCCGTCGAGTGCGTAGACGCCCGGTTCGCCGTGGTCGATGCCCTCGCCTGCGAAGTACACCGTGCCGTCCGAAATCAGCGGTCGGCCCACGCCTCGCTCGGCCACGTAGGACCACTGCTCGGTGCCGGACGCCACGTCGAACGCTTTCAGCGTCCACGACTCGCTTCCCGACTCGCCGTGACCGACGTAGACCATGCCGTCGGCTTCGACCGGACCGTAGAGGAACTCGCCGACGTGACCGTCGATGGCCGACACTTTCCACCGGCGTTCCTCGGTCGTCGTGTCGAAGGCGTACAGGTTCGCCTCCAAGTCGAGGACCAACGCGGTTCCCGACCCGAGTTCGGTGCTGTTGTGCGTCTCCGTCGTCAGCGACGAGCGCCAGCAGGCGTCGTCGGCCGAGAGCGCGTAGACGTACCCTGCGCGGTCGGCGGCGTACACCGTGTCGTCCACGACGGCGGCGGTACCCGGCGTGGCGTACATCTGCGGGGTCCGAAGCGGGACGCGCCACTCCTCGTCGCCGTTCGTGGCGTCGAGCGCGACGACGTCCTTCAAGTCGTCGTCACTGTAGGTCTTGGTCGTCGCGTACACCGTGCCCTCGGCCACCGAGACTGACGCGTCGAGGTCTTCGTCGCCTTTCCAGCGGACGCTCCCACTATCGGCGTTCACGGCCCACAGCAGGCTTGGAACGTAGACGGTGCCGTCCGTGACTGCGGGTGGTCGCGCGAGTCGCTCGGACCCGAGGTCGGTCCGCCACGAGACGGTGCCGCTCTCGGCACCGACAGCGACGAGTTGCGCGCCGAGGCCGTCGTTGTTGCCGTTCGAATCGCGCGATTGGTAGCGGTAGCCAGTGAGGTAAACCGTGCCGTCGGCGACGGCCGTCCCCGATAGCGTCTGGTCGTAGGTGTCCGTTCCGAACACGTCGGTTCGCCACGTCTGGGTGCCTGCGTCGGCATCGAGTGCGAACAGCGACCCGCCGTCGGAGACGTAAACCGAGCCTCCGACCACGGCCGGGGCCTCGCCGAGCATGTCGTCTGCAGCGTAGTCGTCGTCGGACTTGGCTCCGGCAATTCGCTGTCGCCACTCCGTCTGTCCGCTCGCGGCGTCGAGTGCGAACACTGCTCTGTCTTCTCCACTGCCGACGAGGAACTTCACGTAGGCCGTACCGTCGGCGACCGTGACTGCCGAAACGCCTTCGCTCGGAGTCGCAGTCGTACACTCGTCGCTGTCTTGGGTGCTGCCGCTGGACGGGTCTGCGAAGGTCCACTGCTTCGTTCCGTCGTTGACGGCGAGTGCGTGGACCTCTCCGCCGGAACTGACGTAGACGTTCTCGTCGCCGACCGTGGCGGGCGAGACCACGCGTCCGACTTCGACGGTCGTCTGCCAGCGCGTCTCGCCGGTCTCTACGTCGAGTGCCGTGACGAGACCTTCGTCGTCTACCGCGTACGCGGTGCCGTCTGCGACGGTCGGTGAGGTGAGACTGGGGTCCCGTGCAGCGGAGACCTTCGTACTCCACTCGACCCACGGGGTGCCGGAGACGCCTGCGGCGGAACTCGACCCCGAGTTCGACTGGTCGCCGCGGAACATGCGCCAATCGTTCGGCCGCTGGTCGAGTGTACTCGTCGAGGTCGCGTCGTCGGGCGTCTTCGCGATAGCCTGCGGGTCGTCCGAACCGGTGGCCGTGCCGAGGAGGGCTGTGCCGCCGACCGAGAGACCGAGCGTCTTCAAGAAGTTTCGTCGGGCAGCGTTCGGTGTCCGTGCCATCTGGTAGTTCTACGGAATCAACCAACGTTATTATCGGACTGACAAGCCATTTTCACTGGGTTCATTTGCCCTTACGCGCCGACTAAATGTATCGAGCGACCCGCACGTTCGAAATAGGAACTTCGACATATCAGGGTGGAGTGGAACAGACTGGACTTGTCACGTTGTGGTCGTCCGCAGTTGGCAGGTCCACATCAGCACCTATTACTGCGACGAGTCGAACGACGGAAGTGATGCTTCCGCGATGGATTCGCTGGTCGGCAGTCGCGCTGGTCTGTGGCGTCGTCTTCTACGCGTCGGTCCTCGCGTCACCGACCGGTGGCGGTCCCTCGGTTGGTCCGTTCGGGGTTTTCGGACTGGATAAATGGCTCCACGGACTGGCCTACGCCGGATTGGGGGCAGCCGTGGCTTACGCTCTTCAAGCAGACAAGCACCTACCCCGAGCAGTCGGCATCGCGTTCGTCGTCGCCGTCGCGTACGGGGTCTTCATCGAGTTCGCGCAGGCACCGATACCAGAGCGGCACTTCTCGGTAGCTGACATGCTCGCCGACGCCGTGGGTGCCGCGCTGGGGGTCGTAGTGTTCGCGGGTCTCTTCGTCGTGCTGGAACGTCTTGGGTGGCCTGTGGAACGTACGTAAATTGGACTGACGACCGGTAAATCAACCGCCGTGACCGGCGGTTTCGATATTTTCACAAACCACCACGTTTCGGCACTGCCACGAATCACCGGGTGGGACTGAAAGGGGCGAGGGCTTTCGAGGACGAAACGTCGGTTGTGCTGACTGCGACGTAGCAACGGTGAACCTCTACAGCAACGATGAACGCAGTGGCGCTAGCTATTCCCGAAACCAATGAGAGACCGCACAGCACCGCTACCCCGACCACCGGCAGACAAAACGCGTCTTTCGAGGCCACCCTCACTTCGTTCGCCCAGACCTCGCACGAGGTCGGCGCGACCACGAGGGTCCCGCCAGCGCTCGCCGAGTTGTCCGAGAAATCAGTCTGAGAGCCAACTATCGAACTCCCACAGCCGACCCGAAGCCGATTTACGCGCCCAGAAACTACGTCGCGCCAATGAGCAAGCCGACGCCGGAGGTCTACGAGCAGGGCCGGGGGATGGACGCGCACAACAAGGTGATGCGCGACATTCGCGCCCAGAAGGACAAGACGTACGACCCCCACGAACCGACGCGCGTCTGGATAGACGAGGACCGGACGCCGGGCGGGGTCTACCAGAGTCTCACCATCATCCTCAACACCGGCGGGTGTCGCTGGGCACGCGCCGGTGGCTGTACGATGTGCGGCTACGTCGCCGAATCCGTCGAAGGCGGGAGCGTCTCTCACGAGGCACTGATGGACCAAATCGACGCCTGTCTCGAACACGAGCAGGAACAAATCGAGGAGGGCGAAGCCGACGGCAAATCCGGCCTCGTCAAGATGTACACCTCCGGGTCCTTCTTGGACGAGCGCGAAATCGGCGCGGAGAGTCGCCAAGCCATCGCCGAGACGTTCTCGGACCGCGAGCGCGTCGTCGTCGAGAGCCTCCCGGACTTCGTGGAGGCCGAGAAAATAGAGGACTTCACCCAGCACGACCTCGACACCGACGTGGCAATCGGGCTGGAGACCGCCAACGACCGGGTTCGCCACGACTGCGTGAACAAGTACTTCGACTTCGAAGATTACATCGAAGCCAGCGAACACGCAGAAGAAGCGGGCGCAGGCATCAAGGCGTACCTGCTGATGAAGCCGCCGTTCCTCTCCGAGCAAGAAGCCATCGAGGACATGAAGTACTCCGTGCGCAAGTGCGCCGAGTACGCCCACACCGTCTCGATGAACCCGACCAACGTCCAGCGGTACACGATGGTGGACCAACTCTACTTCCGCGACGGCTACCGGCCGCCGTGGCTCTGGTCGGTCGCCGAAGTACTGGAAGACACTGCAGACGCCGACGCTATCGTCGTCTCGGATCCGGTCGGCCACGGCTCGGACCGCGGCCCGCACAACTGCGGCGAGTGCGACGATTTGGTGCAGAAGGCCATCAAGGACTTCGACCTGCGCCAAGACCCCTCGGTGTTCTCGGAAGTGAACTGCGAGTGCGAGAAGACGTGGGAAGCGGTCGTCGAGCGCGAGAAGAGCTTCAGTCTGCCGTTGGCGCGGTAGCCGAACGCACCGGCCACTCGCTCGTTAGAAGAAGTCGCCCCCACAGCCCATCTGCGTCGAAATCGTCTGCGTCGTCGTCTCCGTCTTCTTCACGAGTACGTCCGTCGCCGACTCGTTACAGTCGAACTGCGACTTTTCGACAGTAACTTCCTTTTCTCGGCCCTCGACCTGCACACCTAGCTCGTACTCCCGCGCCGGTCGCAAGTCGATAGCCAATGCGTCCTCCGCGACGAAGTCGAAGCTCTGTTCGAACCACGGACCGTCCTCGGGACCGATTCGAACCCCGATTTCGCGGTCGCCATCCGTCCGATTCCAGACCCAGACTTGGTGGGTCTGGTTGGACCCTTCACCGACGACGAGCGACGCGAACGGTTTCGCTGGCTCCGAAAACGGAGCGGGAACTTTGCGCTCGATGGAGTCGTCCGATTGCTCTCGAACCTCCGGCGGACCACCGAAGGGGAGCGAGGAGGTACATCCGGCGAGTCCGAGCGAGAGCGAGGACGCGCCGAGCGCGAGGAAGTTGCGTCTCGAAACCATCTTCAGGCCTCCGTCGTCGTCCCGCAACCCATGTCGGTCGTCACGGACCCGACGACGACTTCCTCTGGGCGGACCAGCACGTCCGTCGCCGAGTCGTTGCAGTCGAGTTGCGAGCGCGGGACGGTGACGGTCTTCTCGCGGCCGTCCGCGCGAACGACCAGTTCGTACCGTCTGGGTTCGCGCAATTCGATTGGGACCTGCTGACCGGAGTCAAGTTCGACGCTCTGCTCTAGCAGGGTCGTCTCGTTGCTCGTGAGCGCGAGTTCGACCGAGAGCGACGACTCGGTGTCGTTCCACACCGCGAACAGGTGGGGCTTGTGCGCGAACGTGTCCTCGGGCCGCTCGCCGACGACGAAGGCAATTTCCGGGTCAGTCGGCTCCGCGTGTTGGAGTTCGCGCGACTGTGGAACACTGCGTTCGACCTCGCTCGGCGATACTTCTCGAACCTCGGGCGGCGTCTCGGTCGTCGTCTGAATCGGTGCTTCGGTCGTCCTCTCGCTACTCGACTCGGGAGTTTGCGTGTGCGTCGTCACGCCGGTTGTGCTGGACTCGCCGGAGTCGCCGGTACCGGAGAGACAGCCAGCGACTGCGAGGCTCAAGGCGGCACCGGACGCACGGAGCGCGTCACGTCTGGAGGGGGACACATTCGGAGGAAGATTGTCAGTAGATAAGTGTCTTCTGTCGAAGTTACGTACCGTTCAAACCGTCGTTTCCGGTCGTAGGACGCTCCTACTGGGGCGATACGCGCCGGATAACAAAGTCTGGTTACAGCGACTGTCCGTGTTGGGGGTGGCGCACCGAGGGCGACGCGTCCGGAGACCGGGGGAGTCGCCGGACGCCGCCTACCCGGTGTGTAAAAATGTCTCAAGAATGGGGCGAGTACCAAACAGTATTCTGTTCGAACGGGTGGATAGAAATCCGTGACCAAGCCGACACCGACGGTCGGTGGATAGCGACCGACACACCCGTCGAGGTAGAGCGATGACGGTGCCTGCTGGTCCGCTGTCGGTCTGGTCGCTCGTCGCCGTAATCGGGTGGGCGAGCGTGCTTGTGGTGGTGTGGGTACTGCTGTTCGCGTACGGCAGGGATAGTCCGGTCTGAAACCGATTCTGGGGTTTTAAGCGGCTGAGGGCGGTCTTTTTGTCTCTGAAGTGGCCAGCGTTTTCGCGAGTAATTACTGGCGACTCGGCGCGCGGTCGAATCCCGATAGTGGGCTTATCTCCGACGGTAGGAACGGAGCGAATCGGCTGGGGAGGCGTGTGGCTGAGGCGGAGCGGTGCGGTTGCGGTGCTGTGCGGTCTTCTAGGCACCGGGAGTAACTAGCTTCGACTCGACAGAAATCGTAAAGGTAGCGAAATCGATGATCAGAGCGGCAAAATTAGAGGTTCCTAGCCAGAGAAGCCACGCAGGATGCCCTGTCCGTCCGTGCCGCCGATGTCCGGAAGCGAAATTCGCTCCGGGTGGGGCATCAGTACGGCCACGTTCTCACGTTCTCCGAGGACCCCCGCGACGCTCTCTTTCGACCCGTTCGGATTCGCGTCTTCGGTCACGTTCCCCTCCGCATCGCAGTAGCGGAACAGAATCCGGTCCTCGTCGTTCAGCGTCTCCAACTTCTCGTCGGTAATCTCGAAGCGGCCTTCTCCGTGCGCGATGGGCAACTCAATGACCTCGCCCTCCTCGTATCGGGCCGTCCACGGTGTGTCGGCGTTCTCGATGCGGACGTGAACGCGCTCGCACTGGAAGCGCGCCGACTGGTTGGTCGTGAATGCACCCGGAGTCAGTCGCGACTCCGACCCAATCTGCGCGCCATTACACACACCCAGCACCGGCACTCCGTCTTCTGCGGCCGCACGAACGTCCGTCATAATTGGACTGTTGGCGGCGATGGCACCCGCACGGAGGTAGTCGCCGTAGGAGAACCCGCCGGGGAGCATGACCCCAGTTGCGTCTTCCGGCAGGCCGTCCTCGTGCCAGACGCGCTCTGCGTCGATGTCCAGATGCGAGAGGGCACGCTCTGCGTCTCGGTCGCAGTTCGAACCGCCGAACTGAACGATTGCGACCGTCACGCCGACCGCCTCCCGTGGTGTCGTACGACGGTCGTAATCGGCGAGATAGCGACAGTCATTCTCTCGCTTCGACCTCGACGTCGTAGTCGTGGATGGTCGGGTTCGCCAGCAGACGCTCGGTCATCTCCTCGGCGCGCTCGGCCGCGCTATCGGACGACTCCGCGTCCAAATCTAGCTCGAAGCGGTCGGCCGAGCGCAGTCCCTGTAGCTCGAATCCGAGTCGTTCGAGAGCCTGCTTGGTCGTTTCGGCCTCGGGGTCGAGGACCCCCTGTTTCAGGCGCACGGTGACCGTGGCGGTGTAGCCAGTCATCGACTGAAGGTGGTCGTCCATGCTCAAAAGCTCTTTTGGAACGCGACGGTTATGCACGAATATGCAGTTATAGACGAGAGACGAACCCCGGCCAATTCTTGCACAGAAGCGTCACCTTTTCCCTCGGCGCGTCGTACGCACGGCAACCATGCTCTGTAGCACGCGCCGTCGTCGGGTGGTACGATGACCCGCAACGAGTTGACCGAGATCACCGTCATCGGCGACGACGACACCGGTCTCATCGCGCAAGTGACGAATCTGCTGTTCGAGAACGACATCAACATCGAGGACTTGGACCAAGCAGTCCGCGAGGGCCTGTTCCGGATGACGATGCACGTCGATACCAGCGAGATGGAGACGACGAAGGAGACCCTCCGCGAGGAACTGTACGAACTCGGGCAGGACCTCGGCGTTGACGCCCACGTCAGGTTCCCGGCCGACCGTGAGACCCAGCGCATCGCGGTCCTCGTCACGAAGGAGTCTCACTGTCTCGAACGGCTCTGCGAGGCGCGCGAGAACGGAAATCTCGACGCAGAAATCGCGGTCGTCATCGGCAACCACTCGGAGTTGGAACCCGTCGCCGAGGAGTACGACGTGCCGTTCCACGACGTGGGCGACGAGAAAGGGTCGCCAGACGAAGACGAGATTCTCTCTCTTCTAGACGAGTACGACGCCGACCTCGTCGCGCTGGCGCGCTACATGCGGATTCTCAGCCCCAACGTCGTCTTCCGCTACGAGAGTCGCATCGTCAACATCCACCCGAGTCTGCTCCCTGCGTTCCCCGGCGCGAAGGCCTACCGACAGGCGAAGGAGGCAGGCGTCCGCGTCGCGGGCGTCACCGCCCACTACGTGACGACCGACCTCGACCAAGGACCAATCATCACCCAGCGGACGTTCAACGTACCGGACGACGCGAGCGTCCGCGACATCAAAGAGCGGGGGCAACCGCTGGAAGCCGACGCCCTGCTCGAAGCCGTTCGGCTCCACCTCAACGACGACGTGGCCGTGCATCGAGGCCGTACCGAACTCCGTGGCGAAGCGGGCGAGTATCAGCTCGGGATGCCAGAAGAACTCGACGGTGTGACCCCCAACAGTCCGACCGACGACCACCTACCTGCGGCCGACTCCGCCGACGATTAGTGCCCGCAGACGAGTGACAAAAAGTCAGCAAACCGCAATACGGCAGAGGGACACTAGCACGGTTTTCCGGCTGCAACTGTGCTTGTGCAGTGGGTAACGACTCGATTCCGCGTCTAGCCGGTGGATAACAAAGACGGTTCCCGAACTACCGCTGGCCAATGCGTGCCCGCGATGCTGTCAGGTTGTTGTTCGCTGGACTCGTCGTCGCTTCCGCGTTCGTCGTCGCCACGGGGTACCTCTCGGCGTCGGCCGCCCAATCGACCGACGGACGCCCGACGTTCGACGCCGAACCGAGAGACGGAATCACAGTCGTCGCGACCGACTCGAACACGTGGCTCGGCGAGTCGGGTGACGGACCCAGAGCGCGGGCCGAACTGGTCGCATTCGCGCCGAATGGGAGCGTGATGTACTACGACGACTCCCACACCCGCTACTGGGACGTGGACCCAGTGAAAGGCACGAAGACGACGGTGTTGTCGGTCGTCGCCGACCACCTCAACAAGTCCGAGTGCCACTCGACGACCGTCTGTACCCGAAACACGGTTCGAGAAGTGAATTTGACTACTGGCGAGACCGAGGTCCTCTACAGTCGCGTGACCCCGCGCAAGCACTCGACGCGCTGGCACGACGTGGACCGACTCGACAACGGCAACCTCGTCGTCGCCGACATCGCCCGCGATAGGGTGTACGTCCTCAACACGACCAACCAACTCGTAGAGTGGGAGTGGGACGCCCAGCGGGACTTCCCGCTCTCCGGCGGCGGGCCGTACCCCCACGACTGGACGCACGTCAACGACGTGGAGGTGTTGGAAGACGGCACCATCATGGCGAGTCTACGCAATCAGGACCAAGTCGTCTTCCTCGATAGGGAGACCGGACTGGTCGAGAACCGAACGCTCGGATCCGAGAACCAGCGTAATATCATCTACGAACAGCACAACCCCGACTATATCAACGAGTCGAACGGCGGCCCGGCGGTTCTCGTCGCCGACAGTGAGAACAATCGCGTGGTCGAGTACCAGCGCGAGGGCGACAACTGGACTCGTTCGTGGAAGTGGCACGACGCCCGGATGCAGTGGCCCCGCGACGCCGACCGACTGCCGAACGGCAACACGCTCATCGCCGACTCGAACGGGAACCGCATCTTCGAAATCAACGAGCAAGGCAACGTCGTCTGGAGCGTAGACGTGGCGTTCCCCTACGAAGTCGAGCGACTGAACACCGGCGACGAGAGTACGGGCGGGCCTGCCGCCGCGGAGTCCGGGTTGCAGTCGAAGTCTGGCGGCAGTAGCGGGGGCAACGGCGAGGGGTCCGCGAACGGAACGGCCGCCAGCAGTTCGAACCGCGGCGTCCTCGACAAAGTCTGGGTGTTCGTCAAGGGCGCGCTACCGGGCCGAACGGCGAACGGCCTGATGTACGTCACGCCGGTCTGGATGGGTGGCCCGGAAGTGCTGGCGGTGGCGTGGGCTCTGCTCGCTGTGCTTGTGTGGATCGGTGCAGAACTGTACTGGTCGCCGTGGACCGCGACGGTCCACAAGCCGCTGTCCATCTCGAAACGACGCTGAGCGAAACTCGGCTTTTGCCAGCGCGAAAAACGCAGCCTCAGAGGTCCCGAACGACCGCGACCGCGTCTTCGAGCGACGGCGCGTCGAACAGTTCGCGGCCGACGTAGGCGTTCGTTCCGGCGGCGTAGAGGTCGCGTGCGGCGGTGACGATGTCGTCGTCCAGCGGGTCAGGGGACTCCTCGCAGAGCGACTTCCAGTCGGCGATATCTTGGACTTTCGCCTGTTCTTTGGCGTCGTTCACGGCGTTCACCCACTCAGGTTGGGTTCGCTTGTGGTACTGCCGGAGGAACTCCTTGCTGACCTGCTGGCCGTGGAAGCTGAAGCGGTTCTCGTCGAAGGTGCCGACCACGTCGGCGACCCGAATCTCCCCGTCGAAGTAGAGACACTCGATTTTCCCGTCTTCGTGCGTGAGGTCCGCTTTTGCGGCTTGTTCGGTCAGCAGTCGGTTGACGGTGCGGGCGACGTTCTCCAACTGGTCGATGCTGGCCGTTCCTGCGATGTGGTCGGCCTCGCTCCGTGAGAGGTAGCGGTCGCCCTCCTCGTACTTCGTGGAGAACTCCACGATTGGCTCTTCCAGTTGGACGACGCCTTCGGGCCACGATTCGAAGTCCAGTCCGTGGTCCACGGGGTCGGTGCGGTGGCGCAGACTCGACCCGACCGGCACGCTGTTGCGGAAGACGACCTCCAGCGGAATCAGGTAGTTGTCGCCCGCCGCGGTGTGGTAGGCCTCGTAGTCGTACTCGCGGCCCTCGTGGGGAAGGGTCGGCACCTGCGTCAACTCGATGGCCATCTCGGTTGGAGGTTCGTCGGCGTCGGCGAGAGAGACGACCTCGCCGTCTCGCGGTTCTACCGCTCGACTGTCCGAGGCGCTTCGCGCCTCGCTGTCCGAGACGACTCCTTCGTAGTGGGTTGGGACGCCTTCGGATTCGAGCAACTCGAAGTTGAACGCGCCCATCGAGCAGAGACTCGCGCCTTTCTGGGGAATCTCGTCGGGCATCTTGCCCCAGTCGAACACGGAGTAGTCGTCGGTGAACACGAACGCGCCGCGGCCGAGTTCGGTCGCCGTTGGCTCTCGCTCGACGCGGAACTCCTTGACGCTCGTCACCGCGACCGCCTCCAGTCGTCGGTCATACCCGTGAGGTCACTGCGGCCGGACTAAGGCGTTTCCATTGCCGTGCGTATGTTGTGGTCGGGAGCGGGAGGTGTTGTACATGTTCGTGTATCATTTCCTGGATGCAACGAGTGTGATGTTCACCTTCAGGGTGTTTCGTGACCGTCGACCGTTCGAGAGGGCGGGACTGAAAGGGGTCGCTCGCTCGCGTACAATTGAGTCGCCTGACCGACCGCTATCCGCGCTGTTTGCGGATATGTCGGTCAGCGACCGCGAGCGGGCGAGGGCTTTCGAAGAAGAAGTCGCAGTCCAGTCGGGTGTACTGGGAAAATCATTGAAGCCAGCTACTCCCGAAACCTATGAAAACCGCACAGCACTGTACCTCCCCGCCTCAGCCACACCCCTCCCCAGCCGATTCGCTCACGTCCGTTCGCTCATCCCTCGCGCAGTTCGGGACAACATCCTCCGGAGTTGTGCCAGCGCGCGCCGAGTTGGTAGTTCTGCGAGTTCTCTCCTCCCTTCATCTCCCTGCCGTAACCCTGCGGTTTTTACCCTTCCCGCTCGTCGCAAGTGACGATGGCAGGCGAGGCCCGGACGAACGTTCCGCGCGACCGGTTCGACTTCGAGCACGTGCCCGAGACCGACCAGTCGTTCGAGAACGCGCTGGCGAAGGCCGACAGCGGCGAACGGTTGAGCGTCGCTGACGGCGTCGAGTTGTTGACCACCGGCACCGATTGCTCGGGAATCGACCTGACGCGCAAAGAGCAGGTCTTAGAGGCCGCGGACCGCCGCCGGGCCGAGGTGGTCGGCGACGGCGTCACCTTCGTCGCCAACCTGAACAATAACGTTACGACCGCCTGCAACACCGGGTGTCTGTTCTGCAACTTCAAGGACACCGCCCAGAACTTCGAAGTCGAGAGCGACGAGGACCACGCGGGCTTCACCAAAACCCCAGACGAGTCCCGTGAAATCGTCGCGGACGCGCGCGAGATGGGTATCTACGAGGTCACCTCGGTCAGCGGACTCCACCCCGCGCTCGCACTCGACGACGAGCATCTGGAGATGCTCGAAACCAGCGACAGAGGCGACCTGAACTACAAGTCACCCAGTGCCTACGACACCGACCCCGGCACCTACGTCGAGCAGATGGCGGCCATGAGCGTCGGCGACGTGCACCTGCACTCGATGACGCCCGAAGAGGCCTACCACGCGCGCCGAGGCACCGACTGGAGCTACGAGGAGGTGTACCAGCGACTCAAGGACGCCGGACTCGACAGCGTCCCCGGCACCGCCGCCGAGATTCTGGTAGACGAAGTTCGGGGGGTCATCTGCCCCGGTAAGATTCGCTCCGGCGAGTGGCTGGAAGCCATGGAGGCCGCCGCGGATGTCGGCCTCGACACGACGGCGACTATCATGTACGGCCACGTCGAGAACGAGATGCACCGCGTGATGCACCTCAAAGAAATTCGAGACTTGCAGGACCGCACCGGCAACATCACGGAGTTCGTGCCGCTCTCCTTTATCCACCAGACCACACCGCTCTACGAGCGCGGCATGGTCGATGGCGGCGCGACCACCCACGAAGACGAGTTGATGATAGCCGTCTCGCGACTCTTCTTGGACAACGTCGAGAACATCCAATCCTCGTGGGTGAAGTACGGCGACGAGCAGGGCCTGAAGATGCTCTCCTGCGGCGCGAACGACTTCATGGGCACCATTCTCTCCGAAGAAATCACGAAACGCGCTGGCGGAGAGTTCGGCGAGTTCCGCTCGGTTGCCGAATACGTCGAGATGATTTCGGCCATTGGGCGGACGCCAATCGAGCGCTCGACGGACTACCGACAACAGCGAGAAATAGACCCCGAAAATCCACCGTTCGGGCCGGAACTCGGCCCCGCCGCGGACGGCACGCCGCTCGTCGAGTCGGAGGCGAACGCAGAGACGCCCGACCCCTCCGTCGCCGACGACTGAGATTCGCCGCGAACCCCCCTCCGACCATGATGAACACCACCCACGCTGCGATGGGCGTCACGCTCGCCGCTCCGCTCGTGGCCGTCGCGCCGGAACTCGCGCCGATAGCGGCGCTCGCAGGCTTCGCCGGTGGCGTCTTCCCGGACTTCGACATGGTGGTCGGCGAGCATCGGCGAACGCTCCACTTTCCGGTCTACTACTCGCTGGCCGCGGTCGTAGCGGGCGCGGCCGTCTTCGTCGCTCCGATACCAACCTCGACAGGTGTCGCGGCCACGTTCTTCCTGTTGTCCGCCGCGCTCCACTCGATTACCGACGCGGCGGGCGGCGGTCTCGAACTCAGGCCGTGGGAACCGAGCGACGAGCGGGGCGTCTATCTGCATCCGGCGAAGCGGTGGGTCGCCCCGCGGCGCTGGATTCGCTGGGACGGCGCACCCGAAGACTTGCTGTTGGCGGTCGTACTATCGGTGCCGGGACTGTTGCTGTTCGACCAACGGATTCGAACGCTCACGGTGCTGGGACTCGGTGTCTCGGTCGTCTACACCGCGTTCAGGAAACGGCTCCCCGAGTGGGACGTGCCGATTCTGCGTTAGAAGAACGACGTAGCTGAGTTACCCGTCTATCGACTGAAGGTCAGATTGTCGGACGTGTAGTTCCACTGGTGGTGCGGGTACGCTGGAGAGGACGAACCACGTCTCGCCGTCTTTTTGATATCGGTTCGCTATCACGAAATTCCCGGTTCTGGAGTTACCACTGCGACTACCGCCGTAGCCGACTTCGTTTCTATCGCTGCTATCCCAGTTCACGCTCTGCAGGAAGGACGGTCCCTGTTTAAACTTTCTCTGGGCTTTCCCGACAGAATTCGAACGACTGTCGTGAGAGTCGGGTCTGCAGTATCGAAACGTACACTTCCATCCACTTCCGGCGAGTAAGCAGGCGTTACGCAGACGGTCCTCGTGACGTGGCCAGCACGGCACGATACCGCTCCCCTGCGTCGTCGTCGGCTTCGATTGCCCGCTGGATTCGCTCGGAGACCCACCTGCGGTCGTCGTTTCCACCGCGAGTGGCGTCCAGAAACCGCTCGTAGACGGGGAGTCGCTCGCGCAGCGGCACTCCTGCCTCCTCGGCGATGTCTGTCAACTCGCGGAGCGCGGGCCACGCGTAGTCGGGGTTGATGTAGTCGTCCGTGACCGGCGAGACGCCACCCAAATCGTCCACGCCGCAGTCCAGCAGTTCGCGCGTCGGCGAGAGGTTGGGCGGGACCTGCACCGAAATTTCCTCGGGCAGGCAGTACCGGGCCATCGCCACGACGCGGCGCATCGTCTCGACGGGCGGTTTCTCGAACTGCGAGCGCTCGTTCGGGACGACGTTCTGCACGATGACCTCCTGAATGTGACCGTATCGCTCGTGGAGTTCCCGAATCGCGAGCAGGCTCTCTGCTCGGTCGTGCCAGTCTTCGCCGATGCCCACGAGAATGCCGGTCGTGAACGGCACGCCGAGTTCGCCCGCCGTGCGAATCGTGTTGAGTCGCTGGCCGGGCGACTTGACTCGGCGGCCAGCGTGGGCGTCCACGTCCGCCGTCGTCTCCAGCATCACGCCCATCGAGGCGTTCACGTCAGCGACCAACGCCATCTGCTCGCGGGTCTGGTCGCCGGGGTTGCTGTGGGGGAGCAGACCCTCTGCTAAGGTGAGTTCACAGACTTCCCGGAGGTACTCGTGAATCGAGTCGTGGCCCCACGAGTCCAACTGCTCGTGAATTCGGTCGTAGCGGTCGTCCGGGTCGTCGCCGAACGTGAAGAGGGCTTCCGTACATCCGGCGTCTGCGCCCATCTGGACGATGTCGCGGACCTCCTCGGGTGAGAGGAGAGAAGCTTCGCCCGGCGGGTCGAAGTAGGTGCAGTAGGTGCAGGTGTACCGGCAGGCGGTGGTGAGCGGAACGAAGACGTTCTTCGCGTAGCTGAGTTCGTCGGCGGCAGAGACATCGTCTGGGGTAACTTCGAGTAACTGGTCAATGTCCTCGTCGGCAGGTGCGACGGTCACGTCGTACTTCTCGGCCCCCGGAATCATCGTCCGTGCCTTCCCCCGCGGGGCGGAAAACGGTTGCTACTCCCGAGCGACCTCGACCCGGCCGTCGTCCACCAACAGCGAGAAACCAGCCTCGCGCAACCAGTCTACCGCACGACCCTCGCCGTGCAACAGCACCTCCGCCAAGTCAGCACGTTCGTCTACGTCGGTCGCCAGTCGGTGGGAATCGACCACCTCGACGGTCGCGTCTACGTCGCGGGCGGCCTGCCGGTGGTCGAGGTACGACGCGCCGTGGTAATCGACGCGGAATTCGTCGTGGCGCACGACCAGCGCGTTCGTGCCGCCGCCACGGCCCGGCGCGACGGCTACGTCAGCGTCGGTGTCGAATAGTCGAGAGAGGGCGTCGGGCGTCGCCAGCGCGAGGTCTGCCATGACGATTGCCACTGGTTCGTCTGCATCGGCGAGAACAGCGTTTATCGCGGGCGAGAGCGGTCGGTCGTCTGTTCGAACTGTGGCGTCGAAGTCGGTCTCCAGTGGTGCCGTGGAGAGGATCTTGGGGTCGTGTCCAGTCGCCCGAATCGCGTCCAGCACGTCGGCCAACATTGCTTCTGCGAACGCCGCACGCTCCGCTTCCGAGAGGGTGCCAGCGAGGCGGGTTTTGGGTTCGTGAGCGGCGTACGGCACGACGACCTTCATTTGTGGTATTTGTGGGTTCTGTTGGCCGTGGTTAAGTGGTTGTGGAAAATTGGTTGGAGACTGGCGGAGTAAGCAATGATAACGGAGTGACTACCTCTACAGCCGAGAAGCTAGCTACTCGCGGTGCAACGGAGAGACCGCACCGCCCCGCTCAGCCCCGCGAGAGCCACGTCCTCCCCAACCGATTGCGATTCTCGGGGTCAGAAGACGCGACCATGTAGGGTCGCGTCTTCTGCGCTGTGATTCTCATCCGCCGAAAGACTCGCGTCCGCTCGTCTTTCGAGCCTGCACTCACTTCGTTCGCGCGGACCTCGCACGGAATGGCTCGACGGGCGTGCGCTTCGCGCGACCGCACGCCGCGCGCGCCCAGTGTGAGTGAAAATCCGAAATACGACCCCAAACTCATCGGCGCGCGGGAGCGACTGAAAGGAGCGACTCGCGCGAGATCGTGGCGAACGGACGTGAGCCACGGCTCGGCAGAGCGTGCTCTGCCGGTGGACGAGCGAAGTGAGGAGGTTGGGGAGGGTGTGGTGCGGTCTCTCCTTGGTTTCGGGAGTAGTTAGCGACACGTTCTCGAAATCATTCGAAGCAGAAACTCGTCAGAAGCCACCATCGACTACTCCTGAACGAACACACAGAAAACGGTCGGAAAATGAAGCTCGGTTACACCGCGATTCGCCTAGCGCAGTTTGTCGTAGCTGTCCTGCTGGGAGCGGTACCAGAGGAACCCGCCGACCACGACGACCAATGCGAGCAGTCCAGCGCCACCGTACAGTAGCATCTGGGTCTGCTGGCTGGACTTCTGCGAGGAGTTGGCGCTCTCTTTGGCCTTGTCGGCGAGGTCAACCGCGTTGCCGAAGTTCTCGGCGTTGAACGCCGAAATCGCGTTGCCAACGAAGCTCTTTGCTTCAGAGACGCCCGCGCCGTTCGAAGAGGCGTCCGAGATAGCCGACTCGGCGTCCTCGATGGCCTTGCGCGCCTCTTGGCTCTCCTCGGTGTACGGTCGGAACTGCCAGGCGTCGATTTCCTGACTGCTGCCGCCCTTCCGGACCTGGGAGAACTCTGCGAGGGTCGTCTTCTGGCCCGCCGCGTCGTAGCTGAAGTTGCCGACTTCGCCGACGGTGCCCTTGAGCGTGACCTTCACTTCGTTCACGTCGTTGCTCACGTCGATGGAGTGGTTGAACGACTGGCCGTCGTAGGACTTCTGGTTGACCCTATTACCGGCTTGGTCGAACGTGGTGACCGTCCACGTGACTTTCGTGAGGTTCGTCTGACCGTTGAGCGTCCACTTCTCGTAGTCGCTGTAGAGTTCCGTCAGCGTGAACTTCGTGTTCACTTCGTCGCCGACTTGCTTCTTGCTCGGGGCGTCGCTGGCCGAGACGGAGACGGCCGCCGCTGGGGCGACCGCCGAGACGAGCAGCGTCGTGGCGAGCAGCAGGGTGAGCAGTTTAGAACAGCGGTTCAAGTTCATCGTCGTCGTCCTCCACGAGACTTTCGAGGTTCTCTTCGCTCTCTTGCTGAATTTCGTCGATGTTGTCCTGTGCCTCGATGGCGATTTCCTGCAGTTCTTTGACTCGTGGGACGTTGTTCACGCCCGACAGCAGGATGACGCTGGCGACGAACTGGGAGTCCCGAACGGGGTAGTCGCCACCGCGGACTTCCATCGAACCGGTCTGCTCTTCGAGCCATTTCCGCCCGCGCTCTATCCCTTTCCGATTGAGGTGCTGCGGCGGACCGCTCATGACGAGCAGGGCACGCTCGGTGCCCTCGATTTCGCAGGGCAAGGTGAGTCGACCGAGTGCGGCCTTGCGGACCAGACTCGTGATTCGGTTGGTCGTGTTCGCAGAGTCCATCGAACCGTCGTCGTCGCCGCCTGTGAATCGGGAGAGGAGGCCGCCGCCGGAGTTGCTGTTCTCGACTTCTTCGGCCGCGTAGCCGATGGTCGAAACGCCACCGCCAGCGAGCGTGTTGATGATTTCGCTGGAGTCAACGACGCTCTCTGCGACTTCGTCGCTCCCGTCGATTTCGCCAGCACCGAAGAGGATACCGAATCGGCGGACGATTTCCTCGTTGATTTCGGCGTAACCGCTTTCGACAGACTCCCCAGACTGTCTCCACGAGTCGTTGTCGAACACCATCAGGTTGTCCACTTCGCGGACGAACGTTTGGAACGAGCGGGCCGCGTTCAGCGTGTAGATGCCACCCTCGTCGCTGCCTGGGAGGATTCCAAGCCCGTACACCGGTTCGGTGTAGATTCGCTTGACGTGCTTTGCGAGGACTGGCGCACCGCCCGACCCCGTGCCACCGCCCATCCCAGCGACGATGAGGAACGCGTCTACCTCGTGGACAGGGATGTTGTCTATCGCTCCCTGAATTTCGTCGATGTCTTCTTCGGCGATTTCCGCGCCGAGTTCGTTGTCTGCCCCCACACCGTGACCTTTGACCCGGGATTGACCGATAAGGACGCGATTGTCCTGGGGAACGTTGTCGAGACCCATCAAGTCGGCCTTCGCGGAGTTCACCGCGACGGCTTCACGAACGATACCGCTGCCAGTACGTTCGTCGTACTCGAGGAATTTGTCGACAATCTTCCCACCGGCCTGCCCGAACCCTATCATTGCGAGCTTCATTTTCCGTACCGTACTCCGTTGGGAGAAACACAACCACGACGGGTTGATAATACTTTTGGTCCCACACCCGATGACCCGTAATACGCCGTTACCGGGAACCGCAGTAGGGTAAGCCACCGTTTCGACCCGCTTCGAACCACACCCAGAAATCGGACATGTCCCTTTAAGTTTATCTGTGATTCGATGTATCTATTTATTTAAAAGTCAGGCGAGACCTTTGACGCCGAGATACTCCGCCAGCGTCGTCAGTTCCGACGCTTCGACGCCGAACGCGTCCAAGTCATTGTGTGACACGGTGTTGTCGAACTTGAGCGAACGATATTGGTCGCTCCCGAACGGGACGAACGGAACCGGGCCCGCGGCACTCAGCGCGATTTTCGCCAGCGGCATCGGCACCGGAACGACCGTCAACGACTTCCCGTCCGCTCGATAGGCGAGTTTCGCTACTTCGGCCATCGTCAACACTTGTGGGCCGCCGATTTCGTAGGTCTCGCCGTCGTGTTCTTCCCCACAGCCGTCGGCGAGGATGGGAGCGAAGTCTTCGACCCAAATCGGTTGGAAGCGGGTCTTTCCGCCGCCCGGCAGTCCGGTGACGTACGGCGTCGTGAGTTTCTTCGTGAAGCCGACGAACTCGCCGCCGTCGCCGAAGACGACAGAGGGCCGGAAGATGGTGTACGCGAGGTCCGAATCTTCCACGACTCGCTCGGCCTGCCCCTTCGCTCGGATGTACGCGGTCGGACCCTCCGGGTCTGCGCCGAGCGCGCTTATCTGGACGAGTTTTCGCACGTCGTGGGTTTCGGCGGCCTCGACGACGTTCTGGGTGCCGCCGAGGTGGACCTCCATGTGAGACTTGCCGCCAGTAGGCTTGTACAGCGGGGACAGCGAAACGAAGTTGACGACTACGTCTTGGTCCTCAAACGCTCCTTCGATGGAGTCGTAGTCGGTTACGTCGCCCTGCACGCGCTCGACGCTCGACGGCAGGTTTCCTTCGTCGGGGTGTCGAGACATGGCCGTCACGTCGTGGCCTCGCTCGTCCAGTACGGTCGAGAGGTGTCTACCGATGAAGCCGGTCCCTCCGGCAACTAAAATGTTCATAGTGCAGATAAGTACGGATAGAAGGTAAAGCTAACTGCCGGCGGTGGGTGCCGGAACTGACAGCAACGGCACGGCACTCTCGCCACAGCCCCAACCCACAGCCCTTTATACGGAGCCGTGACCACCTCTTTCTATGCTCATCACTCTGGAGGGACTCGACGGGAGTGGGAAGACGACGGTCTGGGAGGTGCTCCGAGAGGAGTACCCCGAGTTCGTCTTCACCCGCGAGCCGACCGACACGTGGTACGGTGACGCCGTGAACCGCTCTATGGGCGACGACGACGCCGACCCCGTGGCGGAACTGTTTCTCTTCACCGCCGACCACGCGGCTCATCTCGCAGACACCGTTCGCCCCGCGCTCGAAGCCGGGAACATCGTCGTCTCGGACAGATATTCTGACTCCCGGTACGCCTATCAGGCGGTCAGCATCGACGACGCGGTGCCGCGTCCCCTCGAATACATCCGCGGCGTCCACCAGCCGTGGACCCGCCCGCCGGACGCGACGATTTACTTGGACGTGGACCCCGAGACGGGCGCAGCGCGAAGCGGCGCGACGAACAAGTTCGAGCAAGCCGCCTACCTGAGTCAGGTCCAGCAGAACTACGAGCGACTGATGAAAGCCGAACCGGAGCGGTTCGTCAAAGTGGACGCCACCCAGTCGCCCGAGGAAGTTCTCGACTCGGTCATCGACGTGTTCGGCCGACTGCTCGAAGAACACGACGACTTCGCACCGGACGAGTAAGCACTGGACGAGAAGCACCGGAGGAGCTCCCGGACGAGTAGGTCTTTGGGCATTGGTATCGTAGAACACGACATGGCAGACGAGGAGACGGGGACGACGAAACGAACGACGGGAGCGTCCGGCGAGGAAATCGACAGTTCGCCGACTCCGCGCCACGAGCGCGAACAGCCGTCTCTGGGAGTGTTCTCGTTGCCACCGATTTCGCTCCCCGACGTGCGACTCCCCGAGCGGATTCACCTGCTGCTGCCGATTCCCGAACCGGCGACGAAGTACACGCCGTCGGTTCGACTCCGGACATCGTGGGTGCTGGCGATAGTCGTCCTGCTGGACTTGCTTGATGCAGTGGTCGGTCTAATCGCAGGGTTCGACACCCTCCCGTGGCTCCGCAGTGTCGTCGGACTCGGCGTCTCGATACTGTTCGCAGGACCGGCGGGCCTGCTGTACGCGTGGGAGTTGATAGCGACGGTTGCTGGTTTCGGCTGGTTGGCGCTCGCACCGACGGCGACGCTGTTGGTGCTTGGAAGATTGGCGCTCAGGCGCTAAAGAGTCTACCCAGTCTGCTCCGGCAGTTCCACGTCCTCCGGTGCTGGCATCCAGAACAATTCGAGCGACAGCGCCAGCGTAAATGGGAGCACCCACACGAGGATGAGCGCGTTCCCCTTGTTGGCGACCCCCTCGCCGCCGAAGCCGACGAACCCCGAGAGGAGGAGCGTGGTCACGAAGTAGATGAGCGGGACGAACAGCGCGGTGTAGACGACCGTTCCCCACTGGGTCGCCAGTCGCAGGCGGAAGAATCGCATGGCGACCGCCGCGGCGACGGTGTTGACGACGATTATCAGGAGGAACCCGATGACAGTCGCGGCCGAGGGCATAGCTGGGAGTTAGGGCGCGGTGGTCTTGTGGCTACCGGATGCGGATGGAGTTTGTGGGGTCGTGCCTACGATGCGCTGGCAGACGAGTAGGAACCAACGGCTATTTCTCCGGCCCGCGACCACCTCCACCCATGACCATCCGGTTCGTCACCAGCAACGCGGGAAAAGTCGAGGAGGCCCGCGAGTATCTGACCGACGAAGTCGAGCAAATCAACTACGACTACACCGAGATTCAGAGCGACGACCTCGGAGAAATCGCCGTCGCTGGCGCGAAAGAAGCCTACGAGGGAACCGACAGCGACGAACCGGTCTTGGTAGACGACGCGGGACTGTTCGTCGAAGCTCTCGGTGGTTTTCCGGGACCGTATTCCTCCTACGTCGAGGACACGGTGGGCGTCGAGCGCGTCTGGAAATTGGCAGAACGAGAGGAGAACCGCCGTGCGTACTTCCGCTGCGTGGTCGCCTACTACGACGGCGAGACAGCGGAGACGTTCGACGGGTCGGTGCCGGGGCGAATGGTCGCACCGCGCGGTGAGGGCGGCTTCGGCTACGACCCCATCTTCGAACACGAGGGCCAGACGTTGGCGGAGATGAGTACCGAACAGAAGAACGCGATTTCCCATCGTGGGCGTGCGCTGGCGAAGTTCGCTGACTGGCTGGCGGAGCGAGGAGAATGATGCGGCGCGACTTCCTGAACGTGTTCGTCTGTTGGTTCGATTTTCAGACGGGCGAGTGAGGTTACCGGGGAACTTCTGTCGAGAAGAGACAGTCTTTTCTGGCTGGTGTGGAGGATTCGGCTGAGTGACGACCGCTCCTAACACTCCACAACTGAGAGACCGCACCGCTCTGCAGGTGCCGCACCAGCGCACGCCGTGACTTGAATTTAGTAGCGTGTATTTCGACAGATATGGGGTGGCGCGTGCGGTCGCGGCGTTCATGCCGCGAGCTGTTCGCGCGAGGTCTGCGTGAGCGAAGCGAGCGTAGGCTCGGGAGAGCTTGCTCTTCCGGTGGACGAGGATCACAGCGCGGAAGACGCGACGCGTCTTTCGGACCCGAGGACCGCAGTCGGGTGGGGAGGCGTGTGGCAGTCACGCGAACGAAGTGAGGGTGGCCTCGGTAGACGCGGTTTGTCTGCCGGTGGTCGCGGTGCGGTCTCTCCTCGGTATCGGGAGTAGCTAGCTCAAACTCTGTAGACCGAATAGAAATCGTAGCTAGCTCGATTTAGACAGAGCAGTTCCGCTCAAATCTTGTCTCCGTAGGGGTCCGTTCGGAGCCAGACGTTCACCGATAGCGAACCGTCGGCCGTGGTCGCCGAGCCGATTTGAGTGTTGTCGATGATGAAGTAGTAGGTGCCCGTCACCGGTTCGTTCACGGCCCACGCCTCGCCGTTGGAGTCGCGCTCGGTGAGGTTGTCCACGACTTCGAACGACCCGCCGTCGCTGAACAGTTGGTCCTCGTAGGCACCGACCTGCTCGGCAGTCACGCCGTAGAGGTCGAAGTCGCGGTCGTCGTCGGTGGTGATGATGAACGTGAACACCTGTTTCGACGTTACTTCGAAGCCGACGAGTTCGTAGTCGCCAGCGGCGACAGTGAGTCGCGCGTCGTGCGGGTAGCTCCGTACCGGGTCGGGAAGCGGCTTGTCGGTCGGCGTGGATTCGACCGCCTCTCCCTCCGAAGTTGAGGAATCGTCGGTCGAATCGCCATCGGTGGAGCCGTCATCGCTTCCAGTAGAGCCACCGCTACTGCCGCCAGTAGAACCTCCACCGCCGCCTCCGCCACCCCCGCCGCCAGTAGAACCGCCACCACTGCCGACAACCCCACCCGATTGCTCGCTGGGGGCCGCGGTCGTGGTGGCTGTAGTGGTCGCGTTGGTCGTAGTGGTCGCGTTCGTTTCCGTGGGCAGTGCCGTAGTCGTTGGCGGCGTCTCGGCGACTGTCCCGTCCGCCTCAGCAGGTTCCGAGGCCGCCTCGTCCGAAGTTGCGGTCGGCGCAGTCGCTTCGGGAGTCGCCACTGTGGAGGTTGCTTTCGGTGTCGAGATTCGCGTGGTCGTGACCGTCTTTTCGGTACTCTGGACGGTAGTCTGGTCGTCGTTCGATTCGTTCGCCGAGCAGCCAGCCAGCGTTCCGACGCCTAACGCGAACAGCCGAAGCATCCCCCGACGTGACGGCATTATCGGCACTCGGGACCAAACTGAGAAAGATGTTCGTCTGGCGTATTCCAGTCTTTAAGTCGGCTCAGCTCCGGGGGTCGCAGTCCGGGCCGGGGTACTCGCCACCTTCCACGACCTCGTAGAGGCTCTCAGGGTCGAACAGGCGTGCGAAGCCTTCCGGCGTCTTGACGCTCAGGTTCAGCCGCGACCCGAACGCCGCGCTGGCCTTGCCTCCTCGAAGGTCGTCGTCGTAGCTCAGGAGATGTGCGACCCGGCCACGATACGCACTCGCCAGCGCGGGGTGGTCGCCTTCGGGATGGTCAACCGGCACGCGCAGGTCCTCGATTCGCTCGCGCCACGCGGTTGCGAGGTCGGCCGTGGCGAGTTCTGAAATGACGGCTTCGGCATCGTCCAGCAGGGCGTCACTGGCGACGAGTTCGACCCACGTGTGTGCGCGAACGAGATCCATGGCCTCGCGGGCCGCACCCCCGACGAAGAGGTCCGCGACGAGTACGTCGGCGTCTGCGACGACGCTCGCGGGGTCGGTTTGTAGGCTTTCAGGCATCGTCGCGCCCCTCGCTCGTTTCTCCGTTGCTCGTCTCGCGCCCGCTCCGTCGCGTTGCCAACGTCTCTCGAATCGTCGCTACGTCGGTCTCGTACGCCTCGGCGCGTTCGAAGAGCGTCGCCCAGTCCATACCGAGAGTGGACGGTGGCGGAGAAAAGGCCTGTCGCTACTGGCCGCTCGTGCCGAATGCGTTCGTCTCGATGGTGTCGGTGTAGCTCATCGAGTCGAGCGCGACGCGGTGGCGTTGGCCGCGATACTCTACGACGGCGTAGTAGGTCACCGACAGTTCCGAGCGTTCGCCGTTTTCGAGGTGGCTCACCCACCAGTCGCCAATCTTCGCGTTGTCGAGGTAGCCCGTCGTCTCGATTCGGCGCGTCGATTGACCGGGCACCGTCGTCCCGACTTTGGTCGCGTTGTCCGCCAGCACCACGTCGTTCATCTCGACCTGGTAGCCGAACTTCACGATTTCGAGCGGGCGACTCCGCTCGTTCTGCACTTCGCCGGTGACGAGCATCGGCGTGCGTTCGAACGTCGCCTCGCCCCAGCGAGATTGCATGTCGCCGAAGGTAGCGACGTGTCGGCCTCGAATCTCGACGCGCTGTTCGGTCGTCTCGAAGCCTGCCAGCATGTCCGTCTCGAAGGTCTGTTCGCGCTCGGGCAACTCGACGGGAACGGTCGCGAATCCGAGATCGGCGCGGACGCTGGAGTCGGTTCGAAGCTTCGTCTGCTCGCCGTTGTTGACGTGGCTCACCCACCACCGCTGGATGCGCTCGCGGGGCACGTCGCTGGCGAAGGTCAGTTCGTTTCGGCCCGGTCCCAGCGTCGCGTTCGTCTCGTCTTCCACGAGCGTTACGTCGTTGAGAGAGACGGTGTAAGCCGCGTCGAGACCGACTTCGCTGGCCGACGAGTCGTCACCGTTTGGATTGTTCACGACCACGCGCGTAGAGAACTTCGTGTCCTCGCCGCTGGCGCCCCAGTCGCTCTCCATCGTCTCGACGGTGGGTGGTTCGAAGCCCATGCCAGCCTCACCGGAGACTGCGCGTGTCGTCGCCTGACCGCCGCCGAGGACGTCCGTCTCGAAGACGACGGCTTTGCTGAGGAACGGCAGCGGCACTCGCTGAGTCCCCTCGTCGGTCTCGACCACGGCGAACGCCTGCACGTCGAGGCGCGTTCGCTCGTCGTTCTCGATGTGGCTGACCCACCACTCGTCGAGTTTGCCGTTGTCCAGCGTCGAGTTGATGCGAATCGTCTCGGTACTTCGGGCGGCGACTTCGACGCCCTCGTCGGTCGTTCCCTCGGCGACGGTCACGTCGTTCATCCGCACGGTGTAGCCGATCTTCGAGAACTTCAGCGGGGAGTCGTTCGGGTTTCGAACCGTACCAGCGAAGTTCAGCGGCGTCTCCGATTCGGTCGCGTGCCCCCACGACGCGCTCGTCGATTCGACGGTCAGCAGGGTTCGGTTACCGACTTGCACCGGTTGGCCGGACTGGCTGTTGAACGACGCCAGCAGGTCCGTCGAGAAAGTCTGCTTCTGGGTCGGAACCGACTGGGAAATGCCCACCGCGCGAATCTTCGGCGAGATGGAGACCGTCGTCTCCTCGCCGTTGTTGATGTGGCTCGCCCACCACGACGGAATCTGTTGGTTGTCGATACCGGTCGTCAGCGTCAGTTCGTTTCGCCCTGGGGACAAGCCGACGCCGCCGCTCTTCCCGTTCGCGAGCGTCACGTCGTTCATCGCCACCTCGTAGGAGACCCCCGCGACGCCGGGAATCGAGACTTTGTTCGGGTTGTTCACCGCAATCGTCGTCCGAATCTCGGTCCGGTCGGCCGACACCTCGCCCCACTCGTTCTCTATCGACTCGACGCTCGGCGGCGTCGTCGAGAGGGTGCCCGTCGAGAGCGCCGCCCCGAGTCCGACCGTCGTGACGACCATCCCGACGACGAGGACGGTCGCAATCTTGCCGAGCGTCCCGCCGACCAGACTCACGGCGACACCTCGCCGTGTCGGTCGCGGCCTGTTCGACTGTCTGCTGTCCGGTCGTGGACTGTCCCACTGTCCACCCCATCACGTTCACGTGCCATGCGGGGCGTTTTGGAGGGGGCCGACAAGTAGTTTTCCCGAAGTTGACCGATTCGATAATTGGCTCGGTGGGCAGTCGAAGGCCGGAACGGCGAAAATAGCAGGTTGCGTGTCAGTTCGGTAGAGCGGTCATCGAGAGGAAGGAATTGTCGAGAGGAGAGAGTAGTCGTCAAGACCGGAGGACGGTCACGCGCTCGCGCGGCAGTGCGACGCCAACACGCTCGCCCTCCGGTGGGTCGGCCGCGTAGGCGTCGAGTCGCTGGTCGCCGACCGAACAGACGACGCGACAGCGGCCGTCTTCCCGGAGCACGCGCTCAACGGGCGCGGTGAAGTCGGGGGCGGCCGCACCGAGCGCGACGTGTTCGGGCCGAATCGTCAGGTGCGACCCAGACTCGAAGTCCAGCGAGTCACCCGGTGTGTCGAGAATTCCGTCGTCCAGTTCGAGGCAGTTCGCACCCGTGAACCGGGCGACGAACGGTGATTCGGGGCGTTCGAACACCGCTTCGGGCGTTCCGGTCTGGACGATTTCGCCGTCGTGAACCACGGCGATGCGGTCCGCGAGGACGCGCGCAGTCGTCCGGTTGTGCGTGACGTACACCGCAGTTTCGTCGGCCAGCACGTCCGCGAGCAGTTCACGGAGCGTCGCGCGGGTTGGCACGTCGAGCGCCGACAGCGGTTCGTCCAAGAGGAACGCGTCGGGGCGAACCGCGAGCGCCCGCGCCAGCGCGACGCGCTGGCTCTCGCCGCCGGAGAGAGTCGGCGGATACCGCTCGGCGAGGTCCGAGACGCCGAACTCCGAGAGTAGTTCGTCCGGATTTCGAATCTCGTGATAGCGCGCGCCGAACGCGACGTTCTCCCGAACCGTGAGGTGCGGGAAGAGCGCGTAGTCTTGGAAGACGAAGCCCAAACCGCGGTCTTCAGGGGATCTGTCGGTCAGGTCCTCGCCGTCCAGCGCGACGGTGCCCTCGTGGTCGTGGAAGCCCGCAATCGTTTCGAGTAGGAGGCTCTTGCCCGACCCACTCGGCCCCAGCGCGACCAGCGTTTCACCCGCCGGAACCGAGAGGTCGGCCGTGACTTCGAAGCGGTCTGCGCCCTCGGCGGTGAACGCGGCAGCGATGTCGATGTCGAAGGTCACAACGGGACACCTCCAACGCTCATGGCCACCCTCCGTCATCGTACGCAATCGTTCGAACGAGCAGGAAGATAATCGCGGAGAGTCCGAGCAGGAGCGTCGCGACTGCGCCGCTCTCTTCGAGGCCCGACGAGAGGTAGGTGTTGTAGATGAACACCGGCGCGTGCTGGCCCGTAATCTCGCCCTTCGGCGGGTAGAAGAAATCGACGCTGTAGGCGACGATGGCGACTGCACCGAACTCCGAGACCGCTCTCGCCCACGCGAGGACACCACCAGTCAAGACGCCGCGCCACGCCAGCGGTGCCGTCACGCGCCGGAACGTCTCGAAGCGGTTCGCGCCCAAGGTTCGAGCGGCCCACTCGACGCGAGTATCGACCGACTCGAAGGCCTCGCGAGCGGCGTTGACGGCGAACGGCGCGGAGACGAACGTCATCGCCAGTACCATGCCGAGCATCGTGCCGAGAATCTTCAACTGCGGGAACGCGCCACCTTTGCCGAACCCGAAGAGGATAGCGAGGCCAGCGACGCTGTGGGGAACGACGAGCGGTAAATCGACGAGGCTCTCGACGAGCGTCTTTCCGGGGAACCCGCGAGCGAGGACGAGCGCCAGCGGCACGCCGAAGGCGACGCTCGCCAGCGCCGCGAGCAGCGGGGCGTACACCGAGAGGTAGAGCGCCTGCTGGACCGACGGGTCGGCGGCCATCTCCGCGACGAGCGCGGGGTCTTGGCGCGCGACGAGCAACAGGAGCGGGAGTCCGAGCGCGACGAGTAGCACCGTCCCTAACGTCGCCGCCGCGAGTCCGAACGTGCCGCGGTTATGCGCGACCGCCAGCGCGGCCGCCGAGAGGACGGCGAAGACTGCGTACACGCCGGGGTAGCCGAGCGAGAACGCCACCGCGAAGGCGACGAGTTGCACGGTCAGCACGGCGAGAACGGTAGTTCCCTTGCCGACGCTCGCCGGGACCGCGCGCCGCTCCGCCGAGGTGGTGTTGTCCGTCGAAGTCGTCGTGTCCGCGCTCACGACTTACAGTTCGAGCGGACCCACAGAAGTTTTTGCCTCTGCGTGGGCCGCGACTCGGTCGGGCACGTCGCCGTCCTTCGTGACCACGGCGGGTTGCTTCGGGATGAGACCCTTGTTCTTCAGAATCTTGTGACCGGGGTCGGTGATCATGTACTCGACCCAGCGCGCGCCCAGGTCGGGGGCTTTCGCGACGCTCGGCACGGTGATGCCGTAGGCGATTGGCGCACCCTTGTAGGTGTTTCCGCCAGCCTCGACCGTCGCCTTCGCGTAGTGTTCGGCGTACTTCGTGGAGAACTTCGAGAGGTCCACTTCGGGCTGGAGGTCGATTTTCGGCATGTCGGAGGTCGAGGCGATAGAGCGGTAGTAGAACGCATAGTCGAGCTTTCCGGCCTTCAGTTGTCCCTCTAGCTTGGTCTCGGTGCCGGTCGGGACTGTCGAGTTCTCTCGGAGTTTCTGGTAGGTCTGCTCGTCGTAGAGTCGCTCGCCCTCGAACTTCTCTTTCCCCAACTGCTGGGCCATCACGGCGCGATAGCCGCCGGGGTCGGCCGCGGGGTCGCTGTGGCCGATGGTCACGTCGTCGCGCGCGAGGACTTCCCACCAGTTGTCCTCGCTGATCTCGTCTGCTCCGGGCGAGTCTTCGCGGTACTGGAGCGACATCGCGTTGGTGGCGAAGATAGCGTACCAACTCCCGTAGTCGGGAACCACCATGTCCCGAATCAGGCGGAAGTCCGAGACGCCGAGTACGTCCGCCTTACGGCCGATGTTCGTGATTTTCTTCGTCGAATCGACCGACCCTTTCGCTTCTCGGTTGACCTGCACGCCGTACTCGTCTTCGAACTTCGGTTCGGCCGCGCTGAACGGCGGCGCGAGACTCCCCGCGTGGAAGATAGTCATCGACCCCGAGAGGTCGGCGTTCGTGGTACCGGAGTCGGACCCGTTCGTATCGCCACCGGACTCCGTCGTCCCGTCGCCGCTCTGGCCGCCACCCATGCAGCCAGCGAGTCCGGCGACGCCGAGAGCGCCAGTCGCTTGCAAGAATCGCCGTCGAGAGCGTTGTTCCGTCATGGACACAACGTTTTGGCGCGTGCGACATAACGGTTTTGCAACTCCCCCCGAAAACGGAGGGCATGGACGACGGTGGTCTGGACACCGGTTTCGACGCGCACCTCCACGCTGACGGCGTGCAGTTCGCCGACGACGACGCAAGACTACTGCGTGCCGTGGACGAAGAGGGGTCGCTCAATCGCGCGGCGGACGCGCTCGGTCGGTCGTACTCGCGAGCACACCAACGCCTGACCGAGTTAGAGGAGTCGTTCGGCCCGCTCGTCGCGCGCCAACGCGGGGGCAGTGGCGGCGGCGGCAGTCAACTGACCGACGAAGCACGCGAGTTGCTTGCGCGATTCGAACGCGTTCGCACAGAATTTACGGGCACCGCTGAAGTCGAGGAGACGGTCCTTTCGGGACGCATCGTGGACCGAGACGGCGAGTTAGCGACCATCGAGACGGATGCGGGACGAGTGCGCGCGCTGGTTCCGAGCAGGGCGAGCGGGGTAAGCAACAGTAAAGTGCAACTCAGCGTTCGGGCCGACGCAGTGACCTTGCACGCGCCGGACGACGCGCCCCCGGAATCCGCGACGAGCGCTCGAAACCGGTTTTCGGGAACGGTTTCGGTGCTTGAGGAAGGGCAAGCGGTCGCGCGCGTGGTGGTGACTCTGGACGGTGACAGTGAGACAGTGAACGGTGAGCGCGACGGACAGTCGTCGCTCGCCGCGCTGGTGACGAAATCGAGCGTCGAGAAGTTAGACTTGCACGTCGGGTCAAAAGTCGTCGCCTCGTTCAAAGCGACGGCCACGCGGGCGACGGCACAGGAGGATTAGTTCGGCGGGTTCAGGTCGCGCTGGAACTCGTCGAACACGTCGAGGTCGTCTGGGACGTGGTCCTCGATTTTCCGTTCGTCTTTGCGGTTCTCGCCCGCGTCCTCTATCGGTTCCGCGACCGCTTCCCAACCGGGCTTGATTTTCAGACTCTTCGCGGGCGTGCCCGCGACGATGTGGTGAGCGGGCACGTCCTTCTGGACGATGGACTTCGCGCCGACGACCGCGTTCTCGCCGACTCTGACGCCCGCCTTCACCATCGAGTCGTAGGTCAGGCGCACGTCGTCTTCGACGACGGTGTGGAAGTTTGTCACTTCCGTCTGGTCCACGATGTCGTGGTCGTGGCTGTAGATGTGGGCGTCGTCCGAGATGGACACGCGGTCGCCGATGGTCAGCTTCCCGCGGTCGTCTAGATGCACGTCGTCGTGGACGACGGCGTTGTCGCCGATAGTGATGTTGTGCCCGTAGGTGAACGTGATGCCCTTGAAGAATCGGCAGTCCTCTCCGCACTCTTCGAAGAAATGGTCGGCGAGCATCGCGCGGAATCGGAGCGCGAACGCGACGTTGTCGGCCATCGGCGTCGCGTCGAACTGCCGCCAGAGCCACTGGAGGTGCTTCGAGCGTTTGAACTCCTCCTCGTCCTTCTCGGCGTAGTACTCGCTTTCGAGCGTCGCGTTGCACGGGTCGTAGCTCTGCAAGCGCACGCGCTCTGCTGGCGAGACCGACTCGCCCGCCTGCCAGCGGTTGTATGCCTCGCGGTCGCCGTGGAGGTCTACCAGCACCTCTTCGACCACCTCGCACATCTTTCCGGGGTTTCCGGGACCCGAATTCGACAGTCGCTCGTCCACCTCCGCGATAAACTCGGCCAATCCGTCCTCCATCTCGTCCGGGAGGGTTACGTGTCGTTTAGTCATGAGATCCTCCAGATGTTTGCTATCCCGTTACTTCTCAGTCTGTCTTCATGGGGGTTTTGGTTCCGGCGGTACGGGTCAGTATCTCCCGAGAGCGAGTTACGTTCGTAGTAAAACATTAACAGGAATTCGAACGCGCAGGGAGCGTAGTACGAAAGCGGTGGCCGACACCTACGCCAAGAACACGTGTCGCGGTCGGTCAGCCAGAATGTCGCGGCCCCACTCGACGGTGTCGCTGAAGGCGTCGCTGCGGAAGAAGCCCATCGCTTTCTCCTTGGACTCCCACTCGCTGGCGATGAACATGTCGTTCTCGTCTTCGAGGTTGGCGAGCAGGTCGGTCTGGACGTGGCCGTCCATGTCTTCTAAGACGCCGCCGACGGTGGCGAACTTCTCGGTGAAGTCCTCGCGGTGTTCGGGTTTGACGGTGTAGAACATCCCCATCGTGCCGAAGCCTGCACCTTCTCCTGCTCGACCGACGATTCCCGGCAGGTCGGCCAAGAAGCCACCTGCTGTGTCGGCCGCGCTCTGAGTGTCCCAGATGCTGACGACCGCCGAGCGGTCGGCGTCCTCAGCATTGTAGACTGCCGTCTTCACGTGCGTGTCGTAGTGGTCGAAGTTCTTTCGCAGGCCATCGACCTCTTCGAAGAGTTCGTCGGGGTCGGCCTCCGAGTACAGCACCATCGCGTACACGTCCTCGCCATGGGGCTGACCCGCGTAGATGTCTAAGTCTTCGAGTTCGCCGCGGATGTTCTCGGAGTCGTCGCCGTGGTCGTGGTGGCTCTCGTCGCCGTGGTGACCACCTTCGCCATCATCGCCGTGATGGTGCCCACTGCCCTTGCCATCGTCGCCGTGATGATGGCCATTGCTCTCACCGTGGTGCTGACCGCTTTCGGCGTGGTGATGATGGCCGTCCTCGTCCTCTGCGGGCACCGTCTCGCCAGCCATGAACGCCGAGAGGTCCTCGGGGTCGAACTGGCGACCGAAGTAGAACTGGCCGAACTCGGCGTACTTCGAACTGCTCTCGTCGAAGCGCAGTTCGTACAGCAGTTCCTTGATGTGCGTCGGGTCGTTGCTGAACAGGTCCACGCCCCACTCGAAGTCGTCGAGGCCGATGGAGCCGCTGATGACCTGCGTGACCTGTCCGGCGTAGGTCTTGCCGATGTCGCCGTGGGTGCCGAGCATCTCCGCACGCTCGTCGAACGGCAGGTCGTACCAGTTCTGCTCCGGTTGGCGACGCTTGTTCATGGGGTAGAAGCAGACGAACTCGCTGTCGGGAATCTCGGGGTAGAGTTTACTCTCGACGTAGCGAGCCATCCCCGTCTCCTCGATATCTGCGGGGTCCTTGGTCATCTCCTCGGAGGTGTAGCCGCCGACCTCGGTGACCGAGACGTAGGAACTCGTCTGCTCGGTGTAGCCTGCGAATTCGGTGTCCTCGAAGGCCCGTTCGGCGGTGTCCAACTGCGCCATCGTCGGTCGGAAGTGCAGTACGAGCAGGTCGGCCTTGTGGCCGAGAATCGTGAACACTGCCGAAGAGCCTTCCTCGGCGTCGGCCACGTCCACGCGCTCGCGAAGGAACGAGACGCCGTCGTCGAGTGCCCGTTCGCGTTCGCGCTCGGGGGCGTCTCGCCACGCGTCCCAGTCGATGGTCCGGAAGTCGTGGAGTGCGTACCAGCCCTCGTTCGTCGCTGGCATTTCTCTCGTCATATCTCCAACTCGGGACTGACGGGGTAAGGAGTTTTTGAGTCGGCGTGGCGGGGACGGGTCCAAGCCTTCCCCTCGACACTCAGTGAAACCTTCCGCCGAAAACGCCCGCCTAACCTACCACAGGGGGAATGAAAGGGGCCGTCCGCTCGCGCTTGTCTCGGTCGTCTGCGCGGGCTACTATTCGAACGCGGCGCGGTTTGCCGCGCTTCGAATATCCCGCGACAGCGACCGCGAGCGGGCAGGGGATTTCTAATTGGTCAACGTCGCCGTGACTTCTGTCGATTGTCGTAGAAGAGACGTAGATGCAGTACTCCTCACTGCACAATAACCCAAACTCCCCAAACCGGCTACTCTCGCTCCCAAACCTTCCCCGACCGAAACCCTTTCAAAAACAGACTCTGAAAGTCCGGTAATGCGGAAAAGCGGCCCACCGAAAGGCCTCATCTCGTATCTGGTGCTGGAACTCTTGGACGAAAAACCGCGGTACGGCTACGAGATACTCAAAGAGATACGCGACATCAGCGGCGGCCACTGGGAGCCATCCTACGGCTCTGTCTACCCTATCCTCTACAAGTTCGAGGAGAAAGAGTGGGCCCAGCGCATCGAGCGCGAGGACGAACCAGACCGGAAGTACTTCGAACTCACCGAGGCGGGTCGGGAAGAACTCGAAGAGAAGCGCAAGGAGAGCGGCGGCAAGGCCCACGACTTCGCGGACGTAATCTTGGGCTTCTACCACGTCTTCGTCGCGTTCGCCACCGACGACCGCTTCGAAGTCGCCGATTTACCGGGGGAGTGGCAGTTCAACGAGACGTTCAGTTCGTGGATAGTCGAGCAGATAATCCGGCACCACGAGCGGGACTTCGAGGAGTTCGAGCGGATTCCGGACACGCCCGAGGAGTTCTACGAGCGGATGGAGTTGGACGAGGAGTAGCGCGCCGCAGTCGAGGAACAATAGGGGACCCAAGAGTTTACCGCACATGACAGCGTGCCTTCATGTATGAACAGGTCCCTCGAAAGTCCTCCCTCCACGATGACCGCCTTACTCGTCGGAATCGCCATCGGGATGAGCGTCGTGTTCCTCTACCTCGTCAGCGGACTCACCATCGCAGAGTGGGACGTCTCTGACGTTATCGCGCATCTGACTCTCGAAGCAATCGGGACGTTCCTCCTCTTGGGAGTACTCACGGTCGGTACGTTCGCCATCCCAATCGCGGCCTACGCTCGACTCCGCCTGCTCGCACCGGCCGTGATTCTCGGCGTGGTCCTTCTCGGCTGGTTCGGCTTCGCCGTCTCGACGGGGACTCTCACGGCAGACGACGTGTTCGGACTGGGACTGTACGCTATCGGTCTCTCGCCACTGTACTTCGTCTGCTACGCAGTCGCTAGCGGTGTCGAATACGTCGCTCGAAGGCGAGTCGCGGCGTAAGTTCCGGTTCAGTCCGTTCTCGATTCAGTTCGAAGAGAAACAGAAGGCGCTCGAATCTACTACCCCGCCAACAACTGCGGGCCGAACACCATCAACAGCAGACTGGCCAGCATCACCAGTCCGATAGTCGTCGTGACCATCGTGGTTAGCTGACGGCCCTGTGCGGTCGGTAACCGAGAGACGATAGCCTCCGTTCCCATCCGGAGCATGTGGCCGCCGTCGAGCGGGAACGCCGGGATGCAGTTGAAAAAGCCGAGGTTGAGGTTCACCCACCCAGTCCAGAACAGCAGGTTGGCCAGTAGGAACAGGCCCCAGTCGCCGAGGAACGAGAGGGGGCCACCTGCGGCGGTGAAGAAGCCGCTGTTCAACGCGACGAAGCCTGCGAAGTTCGACGACATGCCGAGCGAGATGCTCGCGAACGGGAGCAAGAGCACGCCGAGCAGTCCCGAGAGGAACCCGACGACCGGACCGCCGACGCCCTCTGCGAACTCGCCGCCGAGTAGACCGAGGAACTGCTCTGCGGGGTACAACTGGACGCCGAAGCTGTTGAACGAGATGCCGCTGGTACCCGGCACGACGAGAACGCCCACCTTCCCGTCACGGAGCGTCACGTCCGTGGTCTGGAGCTGGCCGTTCGCGTAGTACTCGACAGAGATGGTCTCCGAGGGACCGTACTGGTCCAAGGTAGCACTCAGGTCGCTCGCGTTGACGATTCGCTCCCCGTCGATGCGCGTGAGGACGATTGGTCCGTCCGTCGGCATCCCCGCGGCTTCCGCACCGCCTGCCGTCTCGGAGCCAGCTGCCGATTGGACAGTCACCATCGCGCCGATTGGCCCGGTGACCGTGCCGGTCTGTCCGTCCTCGGTTTCGTAGCTCAGCGACGCCACCGACCGGTTTTCGACCGCGTTCCGGAACCCGTCCTCGCTGTGGACGGCGGTGCCGTTGACTGCGGTGATGGTGGAGCCTTTAGCGATTCCGGTGTCACCGGACCCGCTCGACTCCGGCGCGAACGGGGAGTTCTGGTAGACGACCGTCACTAAAAGCGAGCGTTCGATGTTCGATTCGGTTCCATCTGCGAGCGTCACCGACACCGTCTTGCCGTCCGTCTGGGTGAGTTTCCGACCGAGGTCGGCGTTGCTCGTGACGTTTTGACCGCCGACGGCGACGATGCGGTCGCCCGGCTCGATACCGGCCTGTTCGGCCGCCGACCCCGGAAGCACGCCGCTGACTGCCGCACCTGATGCGACCGAAATCGACCCGACGACCGGCCCGAAGAGCAACAGGAACGCGACGAGCGTCACCGCGAAGTTGTTCGTGACGCCAGCAGCGAACATCCGGCTCTGACTGCCGCGGTTGGCCTTCTGCCGGCTTTCTTCGTCCGGTTCCACGAACGCACCGACCGGGAGGATAGCGAGCAGTGCGACGCCCATCGACTCGATGTCGATGTCTTCGACGCGGCACATCAGACCGTGGCCGCCCTCGTGGACGACCAGTCCGACGAGCAAGCCGAACAGAATTTCGGGAGCGACAGAGAGTGGGAGGAAGTCGTTGACGCCGGGAATGACGAGGACGTTCCGCGGTTGGGTCGCCGCGGTCGCCGGAGGCGGGTTCTGGAGGACGGCGACCGCCTGTACGACGAGCAGGAGGAACGACCCGAGCATCACGACGAGCGCGATACCGAGGCCGAAGTTCCCCCACGCTCGCCAGAACCGTTTGGGAGCGGCGAGGCGGTCGAGGAACTTCCGGCCGCGCTTCGTGTGAATCGTCAGAATCGGGCCTTGGAGGCCGACGTACGACGGCAGCCACCCCTGCGAGTCGAGGTACAGCACTCCGAACCAGTAGAGCGCGAGACCGACAGCAACCCACAAGAGCGTATCGTTCATCGCACGAAAGAAAGAACGCGGCGGTCAAAGGCGTTTGGGAACGCCCCGAGTTCGAGTTACTCCGCCGTCTGCCAGTCTTCTTCGAGGTCCTGCTGCTCGGTATCGCCAGCCTTCCGACGTTGGCGAATCTTCCGAGCGGCGACGGTACCGGCGACCACGCCAGCGAGGATTGCCATGCGACGGAGGTAGCTGCGGGCACGGCCGGGACCAGACGATTCCGTTTCGGTCGTCTCTTCGGTCTCGGTCTCCGCTTCCTCGACTTCCACATCGGGTTCGACCTCGACCGTTTCTTCTTCGACGTTTTTCTCTTCGACAGCTTCGACGCGCTTCAGCGCGGGTTTCTCAAGGTTTAGTTCGATAAGGGCCATGGTAGGTATCCTATAGTTCGGTCTCGCCGATTATAGACCTGTCGGCGGACTTCACACTCTGATTAACGGCAGCCAGCAACTTTGTTATGCAGTCGTTGAACGAGTATAGGAGCGTCCTAACCCTGCCGCCGGAGGCGGGTTAGCACGAACTCTTTGTCGAGTTTGGCGAGGAACGGGCCGAGTTTCGGCCCCTGCTCGTCGTCGAAGAACAGGCGGTAGCCAACCGAGAAGAACTCCCCGATGTCGATGTCGTGACGTTTCGCCGTCTCGTAGATTTCGCCCTGAATCGCCTCGGGGTCGTCGCTTTCCTCCACGAAGTCCGCGAGGTCGTCCAGCGCGGCCGCAGTTTCGTCGTCCAGTTCGACATCGGGCATCTCGGTACGTTTGAGGTCGTAGTCGAACTCGTTGCCCGTGCGTCGTGCCCACTCACGGGCGTGACTGATGCGCGAGAGCGCCATCTCGACGGCCCACTCGGGCGCGTCCTCGGGGATGTGCCCCTCTCTCCGGGCGATTTCCTCTCGCAACTCGGGGTCGTCGGTCATGCCCAGCACTGCCGCAAAGGTGTAGGGAAGTCGCAGTCGATGGCCGAAGGTGTCGTCGATGACGGCGTCGTAGGCCTCGCGCTTCGAGTCAGTCCGAACCGGGACGCTTCCGGTTTCGGGGTCAGCGATTGGGGTTCCATCCGCTTCGAAGCGAGCGGCGACGGACGGTCGAACCGTCGGCGGGTAGCTCGCAGTCGCGATTTCGGTCGCCTTCTCCTCTGCCTCTTGGTCGCCGTAGTAGACGCGTTCGAGTTCGTCGTAGTCGTTGACGAGGTGGTCGAGATGCTCGACGCTGAAGTCCCGCGCCTTGCTCGGGTCTTTGGTGAAGAAGTACCGAAGGACTTCGGGTTCTATCATCTCCAGCACGTCTTGGACGAGGACGACGTGACCGGAGGAAGAGGAGAACGCCTCGCCGTCGAGCGTGAACCACTCGTAGGCCATCGGAAGCGGCGGTTCGAACTCGAAGACGTTGCGCGCTACGTCCGAACCGCTGGGCCACGAGCCCTCGGCGTGGTCCTTGCCGAACGGTTCGTGGTCAACTCCCAAAACCTTCCACTGAGCGGGCCACTCGAAGCGCCACGGAAGTTTGCCCTCTCGGAAGGTGGCAGTACCTTCGTGCCCACAGCCGTCGATTGTCTGGTCGCCCGCCTCCATGTCCGTACAGCGGTACTCGACCGTCTCGTCGTCCAGATTGACCGCGGTGACCGTCTCGGTAATCTTGCCGCACTCCTCGCAGATGGGGTTGAACGGCACGTAGTCCTCGTCCACCTTGTCCTGATAGTGACTCAGAACTTCGCGGGCTTGCTCTTGGTTTTCGAGGACGTGTCGGACAGTGCCGTCGAACTTCCCTTCCTCGTACAGTTCCGTGTTCGAGACCATCTCGACCGGGATACCGAGCAGTTCCGCACTGCGTTCGATGAGCTTCGAGAAGTGTTCGCCGTAGGACTCACAGCAGTCGAAGGGGTCCGGAATGTCGGTGTAGGGCTTGCCGAGATTTCGGCCCAAGGCACCGGCGTTCACGTCGCCCAACTCCACGACGTTGCCGTCTAAGTCCGCGAGTTTCCGGGGGAGGCCGCGAAGCGGGTCGCGGTCGTCGGCAGTGAAGACTTGTCTGACTTCGTAACCGCGGTCACGCAGGGCTTCGGCGACGAAGTAGCCCCGAACGATTTCGTTCATGTTGCCGAGGTGTGGTACGCCCGAGGGCGAGATGCCGCCCTTGACGACGATTGGCTCCTCGGGGTTCCGGTCCAGAATCTTCTCGGCGACCGACTCCGCCCAGAACGCGTGTGGCTGGGGACCTTGCAGGACGTACGGGTTGTCGTCGTCGTGCATCGACCGAGCGGCTTCGGAAGACTCGTCGCTCATCTATTCGCTCACCCAGTTCACCGTTCGTCGTTGACCCAGTAGGTCATCTGGTCGTCGGCACCCTCGGGGATGATGTCGGTCCCGTCGTGGTCACCGTAGCGGACCGCGTCGGCGATGCGTTCGGGGTCAGTACCGTCGAGGACGATGGTTCGGACGCCAGACCGCTCGATGAGCTTTGCCGCCAGAATGTCCACCGGCGCGGAACTGCCCGCGGTCATCTCGATGTCCGCGATGACGTCCACCAGTTCGCTCCCGGTGATTTCGTCGAACTTCGTCGCGTCGTCGGTTTCGTTCGGGTCGTCGCTGAAGACGCCGTTGACGCTGGTCGCGTAGACGAGCAGGTCGGCGTTGACGTACTCGGCGAGCGCGGCACTCACGGCGTCAGTGGTCTGACCGGGCGTCACGCCGCCCATGACGGTGATGTCACCGCGGTGCATCGCACGGCCTGCCGCCTCGTAGTCCTCGGGCGGACTCGGCGCGGCCTGCTCGGAAAGGGCGGCGATGAGCAGGCGGGCGTTGAGTCGCGTCACGTCGATGCCGATGTCGTCGAGTTCGATCTCGTTCGCTCCCAAGTCCCGCGCGACACCGATGTACTCCCGTGCGACGCCGCCGCCACCGACGACGGTCCCGACAGTGCATCCTTCCGCAGCGAGTCCCTCGATGACGTCGGCGTGGTCGCGCACCCGCTGCGAGCCGAGGTCCGGCGCGAGTACACTGCCGCCGATGGAGACGACTACCTTCATGTTGTCGCGGAATAACCCGGACGCGGCCTTAAGGGTTGCCAACTGCCCGTAGCGTGTTACTGGGGACACAAATTGTCGAGAACCACCGAAGGCTACAAACGCTGCCCGGCCGATTGTTCGTCCATGTACGTGCTGGGTGTCGTCGGCCCCGACGTGGCGACGGACCGCGTCGCCGAGCGACTGGTGAACCGACTCCGCGAAGACGGACGGGTGGCGACCGTCGCCCGAGACGAGAGCGACCGAGCGACTGACAGTGAGTCGTCTGGTGGCCTTGCCGACGCGAGCTATCGCCTCTCGAAAGACGGCTGGTCGGCAACGGGCAAAGAGCGGTCGCTCCCGAAACTGCTGTCCGACCTCGCGCCCGACTACGACTACGCGATTCTGACAGGGTTCCCAAAAGCGGACGTGCCACAAATTGTGCTGCGGGGAGCCGAGGCAGAAGTGCGCGAGACCTTGCTCGAAGTAGACGATGCAGACACGCTCGACCCCGCAGAAGCGGTTTCGAAGCTCCACGGGACCGAACCGTACGAGACGCTGGACTCGCTCGTCACCCAAGCAAAAGCGTCCGAGGACGCCCCCTACTCGGGAGCTATCGCTACCTTCACCGGCCGAGTGCGCTCGAAGGAAGATTCGGAGGATGAACCCACTAAATACCTCGAATTCGAGAAGTACGAAGGGGTCGCGGCGGAGCGGATGGACGCCATCAGCGACGAACTGACCGAGCGCGAGGGCGTCTTCGAGGTGCTCATGCACCACCGAACCGGCGTCATCGAGTACGGCGAGGACATCGTCTTCGTCGTCGTACTGGCGGGCCACCGCGAAGAGGCGTTTCGAACCGTCGAGGACGGCATCAACCGGCTCAAAGACGAGGTTCCGATATTCAAGAAGGAGGTCACGAGCGACGAGCAGTTCTGGGTTCACGAACAGTCGTGACCGCCGAGCGCGGGGAATTTCCGACACTGTGTCAGCTATTCGCAAGACGTTCTGGGAGTGCTGGAGAAACCGAGAAACAAAGACTCTGAGGAGTTTTTGAACTATCTACTGTCCTTAGAAAACGTCGTAAAAAGTCGGTTTTAACTGATTTTTAGCTTTCGTGTTTTTGGATTGAGGTAAAGACTCGGAAAACCACCCTACACATCTCCTCTTTATAACATGCTATGGTGCTAAGCGATGAGTGAAGATGAGCGCAACTACCCAACCCTCCGAAGTCCAGTCCGCTGACGCCCAAACCCCCGAAACTGCGTCGAAGAAGGAACGCCTCCAGCAGTTCCTCACTCGCGAGGCCGCGGACGGCGAGATGTACTTCAAGAGCAAGTTCATCGCGGACGAAGTGGGCCTGTCCTCCAAGGAAATCGGCGCGCTGATGGTCAAGCTCAAGGAATCCGCCACGAACATCGAAATCGAGAAGTGGTCGTACACGAGCGCGACCACGTGGCGCGTCTGCCCGGCGTAATCGGAGTCGCGTCGTAATCGGTCGCATCGCGCGGTCATCTGCCATCTGGTTGGTCCCCGATGGTCCCCGCCCTCACACGTTCCTGCTTTCTCAGATTGTGTAGCTTTGGGTGAGTTATTGGTGAGTCGAACTAGTCGATACAGTAGGAATTGGCGACGACTTAGACTGAAACTGTGAAGAAAAACAGCAGAGAAGCTAGCTACTCCCGAAACCGATGAGACCGCACGCACCGCCCCGCGCCGCAACAGCCACACGCGTCCCCACCCGACTGCGGGCTTCAGGGCTTGCAATCCTCGTCCACCGGCAGACAAACCGCGTCTGCCGAGCCAGCACTCACATTCGTTCGCGCAGACCTCGCGCGGACTGGTCGCGGCATCAACGCCGCGACCGCGCGCGCCGGTTCGACGGTGGAAATTCGACACGGAATCCAGAATCACGCTCATCGATTCAGCGATACCAGTATCGATTCAGCGACGCCACCGTCAGACACGGACACACCCAAGGCGGTATGAACGCGCTTATATGCGAACGAGAGTTACGTACGGCCATGATTTTCGAGAACCTGCCGACGACGCCAACGTCGGAGGAACTCATCGACAAGGCCTTCTCCCGGGCCGCACGCACCGGCCGCGCCCAGAGCGGCACGCAGGGCCAAGAGTCGATGCTCCAGACGGCGTCGAACATCCTCAGCGACAACCTCCAGAACATCGGCACCGAGTGGCCGGACTTCCGCGACGTAGACCCCTTCTACTACGAACTCGCGGACGCCATCGTGGACGTAGACGAGTTGCGCAAGAGCCTCTCCGAGATTCAGTGGGCCTCCCGGAAGACCAAGGAAATCGGCCGCGAGTACCAAGGCAAGATGATGGGCGACGCGGAAGCAGACCGCAAGATTCGCAAGCAGGCGTTCGCCCGCCTCGCCGACGTGGTCGAAGAGGTCGAAGACGACCTCCTGCTCGTTGGCAAGGCCAGAAACGACCTTCGAAACCTGCCGGACATCGACCCCGACGAACCGACGCTCGTAGTCGCCGGGTACCCCAACGTCGGCAAGTCCTCGTTCGTCAACCACGTCACGAACGCGCGCAACGAAATCGCGGAGTACCCCTTCACCACGAAGGGCGTCCGCGTCGGCCACTTCGAGCGCGACCATATCCGCTACCAAATCGTGGACACGCCCGGTCTGCTCGACCGGCCCGCCGACGAGCGCAACGACATCGAGAGCCAAGCCGTCTCCGCGCTCGAACATCTCGCCGACTGCGTGCTGTTCGTCGTGGACGCTAGCGGCTACTGTGGCTACCCGATCGACCGACAACTCGAACTCCGGGACGACCTCGCAGAACAGTTCGGCGAGGTGCCCGTTCTCACCGTCTGCAACAAGTCGGACCTCTCGGAAGACGTGGACGCCGACGCGTACATGAGCGTCGAGAACGACGAGAACGTAGACGAAGTACTCGAAACCGCCGTGGACGCCGTCGGCTACGAACCCGACCTGCCGTTCGACGACCGAGAATAGACGCGTCGCGTTACGTTTCTCCAGCGTGCTGCACACCGACGAACCGCACGCGAACTGCTGGGTCTCGACCGGTTCGAGCCACGATGCGTTCTCGAATCGTCTGTGCGAATCCGGCGTACGACTGTCCCCGCGGTGCTTGCACGACGACAGTCACTGTCGTTTTTCCTCGCCCGAGAACGGGGCCAGCGTACCCCGAGCGCACCGTCACCAGCGAGAGGTCTGCGTAGGCTGGTTGCGAGAGTACGTCTTCGACCGCTCGATTCGCTTCGCGCTCGAACGTCGCTTGCTGGTACGTTCCGTAGGCCGCCCCGACAGTTGCGGCGACGACGACCAGCGCGAGTGCGAGACCGATTGCGGAGCGCCTCGGAGTCGCGCCGAGCGACGGGAGACCTTCGCTGTTCGACCCCCACGCGACGCGTGACCGTCGATACCCGAGTAGTCGCAAGGTGGTGTACACCGCGGCGTTGATGGCCAGGAACGTCGCGGTGACGACGACGAGCGACCCGGCCGCGACGACCGGTCGTTCCCAGACGAGTGCGATGCCGACCACCGCGGCCGCCGGGACGAGTGCCGCGGCTATCATCACGCCGATGAGCGAGGTCGGTCCCTTCGTCGTCATACCGAACGCCGCGGCCGCGCCCGCCGCGATACCGACCGCAATCGTCAGAAAGCTCGGTGCGGCCCGACTGCTGACGAGGTCGATAGTGGTAATCGTGAGACTCGGCGGGACGAAGTTCAGCACGCGGACGAACGCCGCGAACAGTGCCGCGCCGAGAATCGCCACGATGAGTCCGACGACCTGCAAGCGAACGCTCTCTCGAACCATCGCCCCGTCGCCGGAGACGACGCCGACGCTGGCGGTCAGTACCGGGCCGACGAAGGGCGCGATGACCATAGAGCCGACGACCACGGCAGGGGACTCCACCAGCAACCCGGCGGCCGCGATAACGGCCGCGAGAAAGACGAGACCGACGTACGAGAGCGGGTCGCGGCTCAGGTCGCGGGCTTTCGAGCGCAGTTCCGGCAACGGAAGCGGGTCGTACGTCCCGGCGTAGCGGTCCATCAGGGTCTCGATGGTCGGCGTCGTCGCAGTTTCGACGGTGCCAACCACCGTGTAGGCGTCCTCGTCGAGTCCGGCGTCGTGGAGCGCGTCGAGCATCTCGCCGGAGGCGTCGGCCGGGAGCGGGAATTCGAGGAGCAACGAGTCGCCGTCGTCGTTCAACACGACGTACGTAACGTCGTTCTCGGAGAGGACGTGAACGATGGGACCGCGCTGCTCCTGTGGGACGGAGACGTGAACGAGTCGCACGAACGTGCCACGATTCGGTGGTGCAAAAGCGTTCAGGCCGCCGATGGCAACCGGCGCGCTCTCGTTCATAAGACCCTTCACCTCAGGGTGAGTCGTCCGGGTCGAATGCGGCACATCGAAGTCCTCGTGTTGGACGAACACCAAGACGCAGTCTTGAACGTACTCCACGAGGAGAACATCGACTACGTACTCACAGACGAGACGAGCGGGCGTGAAGACGCTGCAGTCGTTCGATTTCCACTCCCCACGCAGGCCGTCGAAGAGGTGCTTTCGACCTTGCGAGAGGCCGGGTTGGAGGAGGACCGCTACACGGTCGTCGGCACAGCCGAGTCCGCTCGTACGCAAAATTTCAGCGACTTAGAAGCGCGCTTCGTCGCGGGTGGCGAAGACGACGACAGAATCGCCCACGAAGAGATTCGGGCGAAGGCGCTGGACATGACGCCCGACGCGAAGACCTACTACTCGATGACGCTACTGTCGGCGGTGGTGGCTACCGCGGGTCTCCTGTTGAACTCACCGGCCATCGTCGTCGGGTCCATGGTCATCGCGCCCCAAGTCGGGTCGGCGCTGACCGCCAGCGTCGGCGTCGTGCTAGGCGACCGAAAGATGGCAAAAGACGGCATCGGCGCGCAGGTGTACGGCCTCTTTCTCGCCGTCGTCGGCGCGCTCGTGTTCAGCGGCTTTCTCCGCGCGGCGGCGTTCGTGCCGCCCGCGTTAGACGTGACGACCGTCAGTCAAATCGGGAAGCGCGCTTCGCCCGGACTGCTCTCGCTCGCGGTGGCGATTGCGGCGGGCGCGGCTGGGGCGTTCGGGTTGGCGACGGCACTCCCCGTTTCGCTGGTCGGCGTCATGATTGCGGCGGCGATCATCCCGGCCGCCGCGGCCGTCGGCATCGGACTGGCAGCCGGAAACCCCGTCGTCGCGCTCGGTGCGGCGAGTCTGCTGGTCGTGAACGCGCTGGCCATCAACCTCGTCGGCATCGCAACACTGCGCCTGCTCGGCTACAGAAGCCACCAGTCGCCCGACGAATCGAACGGCTCTATGGGATTCGCGAAGAAAGTCGCGCTCGCCGGTCTCGTGCTAACTGTCACTGCGGGTGCTGGCTTCGCCATGTCTCAACAGATGGCCTTCGAAAACACGGCCAATCGCGAAGTGCAGGACGTCCTCGAACAGAGTCGCTACAATCAACTCGAACTGGAGAGCGTCGAGACAGATTTCAACGACCGCGGCGTCTTCGAACCGACCCAGCAGATAACCGTTCAGGTGAGTCGTCCCGCCGACGTTCGGTATCCCGAGTTAGCTTCGACTATCGCCGAGCGATTAGACCGGGAGTACGACCAGCGCATCACGGTCGAAGTGCAGTTCGTGGAGCGCCAGCGGGCGAATAGTTGAACTAGCTACTGCTGGCGTTGTAGACCACCTGCACCTGTGCGACCACGGTGACTGGCCCAGATTCGATGTTGGTGGCGGCGTCACCGCCCGCCGTCGTGGCCTCGGCGACAGTCGCCCGAACTGGACTGAACGACAGGTCGCCAGTCGAGGCACTGTGGACGTTCGTGATGGTGAGGTTGGCTTCCTCGGCGATGACATCTGCGTTGGCGCGGGCGTTGCTCATCGCGTCGCGGAGCGCGGCAGAGCGCACTTCGCGGCGGCGGTCCTCGGAGAGCGTCAACTCGACGCTATCGACCCGGTTCGCGCCGTTCGAGACGGCCACGTCGATTATCTGGCCCACGCGGTCGGCGTTCGAGAGCGTGATTTCGAAGGCGTGGATGCCCCGGAATCCGGTCGGTTCGCGGCCCTTCTCGGTGTGGTCGTACTGCTGGTCGATGTTGAACGCGACGGTCCGGATGTCGTCGTCGGTGACGTTCGCGTCCGCGAGCGCAGAGCGCATCTGCGAGACGTTCTGCGCGAGTTGCTGACGGACTGCGTTGGCGTCGTCACCCTCCGCGACGACTGCGACCCGGAGGATGGCTTGGTCCGGCGTCGCCTCGGCCTGTCCGCTCGACGCGACGCTGATCGACTGACCGTCCGTCGAATTCTGCACCTGTGCGTTCGCCGAGTCGGTCGGATTCAGGCTCCCAGCGCACCCAGCGGTGACAACGAGCAAGACGACTCCCAGCGTTGCGAGTATTCCCCTGTGCATCGAACACTGCTACGACGGTAACCGGGATATAGTTCCCGTAGAGTCAAATGGCGGCTTTACTCATGGCGGCGGAGTAATCTGCGTTTCAGAGCCAATCGGGCCACGGACTACTCTCGTCTTCGCCCGGTATCCGCTCGTACTCTACGTATCGAACTTGCACCTCCACGCGACGCCCGTTCGCGTCGTTGACGCGCTCGCTGATTCGCTCGGCCAACCCCGGATAGCTCTCGCCCGGTGGGTGGCCGACCGTGACGACGACTCTCTCCGGTCGCGTGAACGGTAACGTTCCGCCTGTTTCGAACTGGGTGTCGAGCAGCGACGCGTTCCCAGTTCCCTCGACCGTCGTCCGGATGTCCTCCTGCGCTTGATTCTGGAATCCGGCCGACTGAATCGTCGTGTAGGTCACGCCGCCGAGGAATACCGACAGCACCGCGAGGGCGACGAGCAAGACGCCCACACGCTTGTACAACAGCGAGCGGGTCTCCTTCAAGTCGAACCACGTCTTCGGTCGGTAGCCGAGATACCAGAGGACTAGAAGGCCCGCGAGGTTGATGGAGAGCAGGTTCACCAGCACGAGGACCGCCGAGCTAAACGCTGCGAGGGGTTCCCCCCACGCGATAGCGATGCCGACGGCCGCGGCGGGTGGGACGAGCGCCGCCGCAATCATGACGCCCACGAGCGCGACCGAAACGCCGGACGCGAGACTCAAGATTCCGGCCGCACCCGCACCGAGGGCGACGACGAGCGAGAGGAAGTCCGGCGAGAGTCGGCCACTGACTTGGGAAATTTCGGTGACGTTCATCCCCGGCGGGACGAGATAGCCGTATCGCACCCCCAACGCGAACAGCGTGGCGCTCCCGACGGCGGTGAGGCCGCCGATAATCTGGAGTTTGACGCCCTCTCGAAAGAGGTCGCGGTCTCCCAGCACGGTCCCGACGCTCGCACCCATGGCTGGACCGATGAGCGGCGCGATGACCATGGACCCGACGACCACGGCCGGTGAGTCGAGGAGAAGACCCGCCGTGGCCACGACTGCGCTGATGATGGTCATCGCCACGAACGTCGGCAGTTCGGGCGACATCTCGCGTGCTCTGGTCCGAATTTCCTCGCGGGCGATGCGCTCGGTATCGCCGTTCTCTTCGGCGTAGCGTTTCTCCAGTTCTTCGAACTTCCGTGAAGTGTCGGTCTCGGCGTCGATGATGATGGCATGGGTCTCGTCGCCGACGCCCGCGTCGTCCAGTTTGTCCAGAATTGGCTGGACGGCGTTCGTCGGAAGGGGGAAGTACGCGATGGCGGTGTACTCCCGACCACTGGTCTCGTCAGTCATCATGTAATCGACGCCCTCGGAGTCGAGGACGTCGGCAACCGCTTCTCGCTTGCCCGCCGGTATCGAGACCTGCACGAACCGCATACCCGCAACTGGTGTGGCGACTGACTATAAATGGGGCGGCAATAGCGTGAGTGGGTTTAGTGGGTTGTTTTCGTTGTCGGGGATGTCGTGCGGTTTCTTTGGATACGGCGCAGAAACGTGCGTCTCAGAGTACCGGAAACTGCGTCCAGAAGGAGTAGTTACTCTTCTTCGTCGGTGACCCGGACAGAAATCTTGTCGGCAGATTCCCGGACTGTCACCGTCACTTCCTGAATATCGAGTTGGATAGTCGTGTTCGCCTCTCGGTCGGAGTCGAACAGCGCATCGAGGGCGTCCGTATCGACGAAGTCGTAGAGTGTCGAACCTAGGGGAAAGCTGAACCCTTCGAATTCCTCCAGTGCTTCGAGGACGACGACGCTCGCCTTCGCTCGAACGGCCTCGGTTTCGGAACTGACCTTCATGACTTCTCACGTACTCCAATGGAGGAACGGTGAAAAGAGTATTGGTCGATGTCCCCTATACTATAAAATACTCGTGGCCGACACCAGTCGGTGCGAAAGTCACGCGCTGGATGAACCGAGACCCCTCGAAACCTGCATTTCCAAATCACACCGATTAAACCCTCTCGAAGCCAAATCAGACCATGTTCGAAAATCGCCCGAATATCGGTTCGGAGGTCGTCTTCGTCGGCCGGTCGAACGTCGGGAAATCGACGCTCATGCGAGAACTCACCGGCCACAAGTTCGACACCGGTGGCAAGCCTGGCGTCACGCGCTCGCCCAACCACTACGACTGGGCCAGCGACGACTTCATGCTGACCGACCTGCCGGGATTCGGCTTTATGTCCGGCGTCTCCGAGGACCGCCGCGAGCAAATCAAGACAAACATCGTGCGCTACGTCGAGGACAACGCCGACAAGATTCTGGTCGGCATCCTCGTCGTGGACGGCAAGAGCGTCGTGGACATCATCGACCGCCACTCCGGCGAGGACGAGGTCCCCTACGACGTGGAGATGTTCTACTTCCTGCGGGACGTCGGCATTCCCACAGTCGTCGCGGTCAACAAGATGGACAAGGTAGACGACGAGGACGAGCGCCTGAGCGACCTCTGTGACAGACTGGGTCTGCATCCGCCGTGGAAGCAGTGGCAAGACACCATCGCGCCCATCTCCGCGAAGCGCGGCAGTATCGACCCGCTGAACGAAGCGGTCAAAGAGAAACTACACGAGCAGAAGCGCGACGATTTGCTGAAGTTCTTCTCCTGATTACAACGAGTTCCGAACCGAGCCCTACAGCGACTCTCGGACTGCTTCTAACAACTCTGACGGCCCGTCTTCGTCGTAGACGTTCGCCGCCGGAAGCCCGTGTTTCTCCGCTTCCGTCTCGCCGTCGCCCCACGTCGAGAGTGCGGCGACAGTCGCGTCCGAGAGTGCCCCGATAGCTTCGATTTCTGCCTCGACCCCTGCCACAGAGAACCGTTCGAAGTCCGCCCGACCAGTCCGATTGGGGTCGTCCACGAGCACCACTGCGTCGGGATTCGCCCCGTGGAGAAGCGAGAGCGTCACGCCCGAGTACGCCCGGTGAGTCAGTGCGGCTTGGCCTTCCACGACGACGAAATCGTGGTCCGCCGCCACGTCGCAGACGAGGTCTTCGACGACGCCTGCTGTGAAGTCCGCCGGAACGCGGTCGATGACGACGCCCCGGTGCGCGCCGACCATGAGACCAGTCTGACCGGTCGCCACCCATCCGGCGTCCAGTCCTGCGTCGCGTGCCGCACGGTACAGTTCGAAGGCAGTCGTTCGCTTGCCGACCGCACAGTCGGTCCCGAGCGTGAGAATCACGTCGGCGTCTACGTCGTCAACTCGGCCGTCCCCCACGCGCACGTCGTCTCCTTCGGGCGGCTTTCGCACGTCGAACAGTTGGACGCCGAACTCGTCGGCGATGTCTGCCCACTGGCAGTCGGCCGAGAGGAACGTGTGGAGACCAGACACCACGTCACAGCCTGCACGCATGGCTTCTTTGATGTCTTCGACCCACTCCTCGGGAAGTTTGCCGCCCGCGGGCGCGACACCGATGACGAGCGCTTCTGCGTTGGGTGCGGCTTCGAGCGCGTCTTCGACCGAGGCAACGACCGGTACGTCCGGTACGTCGTCGCGGTTCAGAACGTCGCTCGCAGACTGCCCGGCGGCGGTCGAATCGACGACTGCTTGCGAGTCGAACAGTTCGCTGTGCATCACTACGCCGTTGGCCGTCTTCCCCTCGGGAGTGCCGAACTTCCCTTCGGCGAGGACGACGGCGGGCGCTGGCGCGTCGAACGCGTCGTGGAGGTTCACTTCTGGTGAAGGTGACCGCAAGCGCATAGCTACCCTCCCAACTATGAGAGGGAGAGAGACAGTTATTTACTGTGAGCGTCCATCGGTTTAGTCGAAGGGTATGTCACACAGTGACGAACGGGGGTTACGCCTGACACTCGACATCTGGCATCCGAACTGCTGGACGCTGGAGGTGACAGAACGCACGGCAGGAGGCCTGCTCGGCCACGGCGTCCACACCATCGAGGGGTTGGCGACGGGTCGATTCACCGCCTACGGCGACACCGTCGAGGCGGTAGACCGACTCGTGGCGGCAATCCGGGAGTCGAACCTGACTCGGTCTGTCTGGGAGACCGACAGTCCACACGTCACCGACGCCGACGCAGTGGTTCCCGGGAGTGCGAATCGGGGCATCGTCGTCAAGTACGAGTTGAAAAACAGCATCAACGACGCGCTCGTCTCGCGGGGGTTCATCCCCGACGAACCGGTTAGAATGCACGGCGGCCGCGAATACTGGACGGTCATCGTGGACGAAGACCGCGAGGCGGCGTTCGAGCGACTCGACGAAATCCGCGAGGAGATGAACGCCGAAATCGACGTAGACCTACTGACCGCGCCCGCGGCGGGCAGCGGCATCTTCAACGACGACGACCTCTCGACCAGACAGCGGGAGGTGTTCGAACTCGCGCGCCAGAACGGCTACTACACGTGGCCCCGCGAGGTGTCGGCGGCCGAACTCGCCGACGAAGTCGGCATCTCGAAAGCGACGCTTCTCGAACATCTCCGGAAAGCGGAAGTGAAGTTACTCGGCGGATCGTAAGACCGCTGAACTCTATTTTTCTCGGCCGAGAACCGGTCGAAAACCCCGTTTCGGCTATCCGCCTCTCATTCTAGGGACGGGGTTGATACCCTCCCTCACCCCTATGACAATGCATGTCATCCACACAGTCGAAGGACGACCGCAGTCTTTCGCGTGACATGGGCGCACTCGGTGCGATGAGTACCGTCGTCGCAGGAACACTCGGAGCAGGTCTGTTCGTGACCTTGGGGACCGCAAGCGCGACCACCGGTCCGAGCGTCATCCTCGTAGTGATTCTGTCGGGAATACTGGCTATGAGCATCGCCATCAACTACAGTTGGATGGCGACCATCTTCCCGGCCGCCGCGGGGTCGTACGCCTACGTCTCCCGGACGTTCGACAGTCGCCTGCCGGGCTTTCTCGTCACGTGGTCGAAGTGGCTCGGCTACATGGCCGCAGACGCCGTGCTGGCCATCGGCTTCGGCAGTTATCTCCAAGTGTTCTACCCCTCGGTGGACGCGACAATCGCGGGGTTCGCCTTGCTGACCGTCCTCTTTCTGGTCAACCTCGTCGGCACGAAGGGGTACAGTCTCTCGCAGAACGCCATCTTCGGCTTCCTCATCCTCTCGATTCTCGTCCTCGTCATTCCCGGGAGTTTCAACGTAGACCCGGCGAACTACCAGCCGTTCTTCACGGGCGGGTTCGATGGGTTCGTCGGGGCCGCCGTCCCGCTGTTCTACGCCTACATCGGCATCGCCGTCGCCGGGCAGATGGGCGCGGAAGTGAAGAACCCCGAGCGGAACCTGCCGCTGGCGATGGCGGGCGGTACCTTGGTCCTCATCGTCCTCTACGTCTGGACCGCCGCGGTTATCTACGGCGTCGTCGCCGACTACACGGTGCTGGCGGACTCGGCCCGGCCGCTCGCAACGGCCGCGCAGGCGTTCTTGGGTGACGCTGGAATCAGCGTCGTCGCGTTCGGTGGCATGCTCGCAACCGCGTCGAGCGTCCACGCAGTCATGGCCGCCGGAATCAAGATGCCCTACTCGTGGTCGTGGGACGAAGTGTTCCCCCAGAAGTTCTCGGAAGTGAGCGACCGCTTCGGCACGCCTCACTGGTCGCTTGCGACGCTGTACGTCGTCGCCGCCGGACTCACATTCTGGAGTTCGGGACTGAATCAGGCGCTCGCCATCGCCACGTTCAGCTACCTCATCGCCTACGCGTCGGTCTCCGGTACTCTGCTGTACGCTCGGCTCTCCCGACCTGACCTCGTCGAACAGGCAGGCTTCGACTTCGGCTGGCTGACCCCGATTACGGGAATCGTCGGCGTTCTTGGTGCCGTCGGCCTGCTCACGGAGGCATACAAGGGGTCTCTCACGATTTACGTTCCGTGGCTCGCAGTGGGACTGGTCGTCTTCGGCATCTACTGGTACCTCGGCAAGCAGCGCGACACCGACGTGGAAGCGATTCTCGACACCCTCCCGGGTGTCTCCTCCGAGGAGCGCGACCAGAACCGAACTACTGGCGGGGTGAGCGCCGACGAAGACCCCGCGATGGGGGGTGTGAGCGATGACTGACGAGGAGCGTCAGTTTGACGTAGACGCCGAGGAGACCATCGACCTCTTGGGAGAGATGGTCCGCATCCCGAGTCCGTACTTCGAGGAACACGACCTCGCGGAGTTCGTCTACGATTGGCTCGATAATTACGACTTAGAACCGGAGTACCACCACGTCAGCGAGCCAGAGATTACGGAGTACGAGGGCGACAACGTAATCGCACGGTTGGAGGGGACCGACCCGGAAGCGCCGACGTTACTGCTGAACGCCCACATGGACACGGTGAAACTGGTCGAAGACTGGGAGGAAGATCCTTGCTCGGGTCGCATCGAAGACGGTAAACTGTACGGGCAAGGCTCCTGCGACATGAAGGGCGGCTTGGCGGCCGTGATGATGGCGTTCAAGACGCTCGCCGAGTCGGAGCAGGAACTGGCTGGTGACGTGCTCCTCACTGCCGTAGTCGATGAAGAGGGCCCCTACGGCCTCGGCACCGACCGATTGATTCGGGACGGCCTGACCGACGACTGCGACATGGCAATCGTCACCGAACCGGGGCCGATTCTCGCTCAAGAGGACATCGAGAATCCTGCGCTCCTGCTCGGGGCACGCGGCCGGTATCTGTACGACTTCACGGTCAAGGGGAAGGCCGCTCACGGGTCACAACCGCACAAGGGCACCAGCGCGCTCGTGGACGCCGGACGACTCGCAGAGGCACTCACGGAAATCGAAGTCGGGAGCCACGAGAAGTTGGGCGACGGCTCGATTTGCCCGCTCATGCTCGACAGCGGGAGTCAGACGCTCTCGGTGCCAGAGCGCGCCCGCCTGATGGTGGACCGCCACGTCGTCCTCGGGGAGACAGAAGCAGACGTGCGTGCCGACGCCGAACAGGTAGTCGCTGACCTGAATCTCGATAGCGAGGTCGAAATCAACTTCCGGGAGGCTCCGGACCCCGGCATCAAGTACGGTCCCTACGTCACCGACGAGGACCACGAACTCGTGGGGGCACTACAGCAAGCGACCCGCTCAGTCGCGGGCGTCGAACCTGCACTCGGCTACTTCGCCAGCGTCGGCGACTTCAACTATCTCGGCGACCGCGCAGGGTTGCCGACAGTAATTATCGGCCCGGACGGCGAGAACATCCACGGCGCGGGCGAGTTCGTCTACACCGACGAAGTGGTCGAGGTGACCGAAATCGTGACGGAAGCGGCGGCGGACTTGTTGGGGTAAGCGATACGGTTGCGGTCGTCGAAATTCGCTGTGCCGCGAGCAGAGCGAGCGGGCCAAGTGACGACCGTAGGGAGGAACGCCGTGTTTTTGGTCCAGCTTTTACCAGAGAGCGCAGTAAAAGGTGGTTCTAAATCACGCGGTTCGTCAGTTCTCCGTCCGTCCGAATCCGCTCGACGTTCTCCCGAACCAACTCCTCGATGTGCCGGTAGTAATCGCGCTCCGCGGCCGCCGCGTGGGGTGTGACGATTACCTCGTCCATCTCCCACAGCGGCGAGGACTCCGGAAGCGGTTCCTCCTCAAACACGTCGAGTCCCGCACCCGCGATTTCGCCCGCTTCGAGCGCGGCAACGAGTGCCGACTGGTCCACGCAGGCTCCGCGAGCGACGTTGAGGAAGTACGCGTCCTCGCGCATGGCAGCGAACTCCGCGTCGCTCATCATCCCTTCTGTCTCCTCGGTCAGCGGCACCGCGAGCGCGACAAAGGTGGCGTCAGAGATTGCTTCGTGGAGTTCGTCGGGGGTGTACACTTCCTCGACGCCCGGACGTGACTCGCCGGAGCGTCGAACGCCCGTGACGGTCATGCCGAGGGCGTCTGCGCGCTCGGCGATGCCGTAGCCGAGGGTGCCGAGACCGACCACGCAGAGCGATTCTCCGGCGAGCGTGAACCCTTCGTCCCACTCGGGGCGTCGCCACTCGTTTCTGGTCTGCTGACGCGAGTAGGCGTGGAGTCGGCGTGCGAGCATCAGCATGAGACCGACGCCAAATTCGCCGACGCTGGTGCGGTGGATGCCGCTGCTGTTGGTGAGTGTGACGTTCGCTTCTTCGAAGGCGTCGAGCGGGAAGCGGTCGTAGCCCGCCTGAATCGAGTGAATCCAATCGAGGTCCGCGTCGAGAAATTCCTCGCGGTGAGCGAACGTGACGAGAGCGTCGCAGTCGGTGAGTTTGTTGGGGTCGTCGCCGACGATGCGGACCTCGGCGTCGAGGTCGGCGAGTGCTTCGCGGAGTTTCTCCGGCGGGAAGACGACTCCGAGCGAGTCGTGAAGCCCTATCGTTTGCAGTTGCATGAGCGGGGTATGCGCGGCTAGTGGGTTGAATGTTCGGACAGCGGCTAGAAGCGTGGCACTCGGCGAATTCGAAAGGTGGCTCAGTAGAAAGTCCTCGTCACAAGGGGCTCAGAGGGGGTAACTTTCGTCACTGCCACCGGCCGGGCGTAAGCGTGGCGGACGTTTAACTCTTGCACACTCACGAGCGGAACCACGCTACTTTTGAGTTGGCACGTCGTTGTCATCGTCCATGCAACGGCGTGCGTATCTGGGGTCGCTGGCCTCCCTCCTCGGCGCGGGCTGTCTCCGGCCCGCCAGAAGCGACCCCGGCACCGCCACGGAGACGACGACGAAGGGCGTTGGCTTCCGCATCGAGACGGTGACGATGGAGTTAGAGGTGCCGTGGGGCCTGGCGTTCGGGCCCGAGGACGACCTGTACGTCACCGAGCGACCCGGCCGAGTGCAACGCGTCGAACGCGAGACCAACCGCAAGGAGATGGTCGCCGACCTCACCGAGAGTATCGCACCGCGAGGCGAGGGCGGCCTGCTCGGCCTCGCGTTCCATCCCGACGACTCGGACTTGGCGTACACCTACCAGACGTACGAGGGCGACAACGGCCTCGCCAATCGCGTCGTTCGTCACCGGGTGAGCGAAGAATTCGCCCGCGAGAGCGTAATTCTCGACGACATTCCCGGGGCGTCGATTCACGACGGCGGCCGCATCGCGTTCGGTCCCGACGGCGCGCTGTTCGTCACGACCGGAGATGCGAGTCAGGGGAGTCTGGCACAGGACAAAGAGTCGCTGGCGGGGAAGGTCCTGCGAGTCACCCCTGACGGGGAGCCGCATCCGGACAACCCCTTCGACTCGCGGGTGTTCACCTACGGCCATCGCAACCCGCAGGGGTTGGCGTGGCGCGACGGCACCCTGTTCGCCACCGAACACGGCCCGGACACCCACGACGAAATCAACGTCTTGGAGGCCGGGAACAACTACGGGTGGCCCAAGGTGAAAGGTGCGAGCGAGAAAGAGCGATTCACCGACCCCGTCACGAGTTACACGCCGACCATAGCGCCGGGGAGTGCGACGTTCTACGACGGGCCGATTTCGGACTGGCAGGGCGACTTCTTCTTCGGCACGCTCGCCGGAACGCATCTCCGACGCGTTCGAATCGACGACAATCGCAACGTCGTCGAACAGCAACCGTTGCTGGACGGCGAGTACGGTCGGCTTCGAACCGCGTTCACCGGCCCGGACGGCCACCTCTACGTCACGACCAGCAATCAGGACGGCCGCGGGTCGCCCGCACCCCAAGACGACCGCGTCCTGCGGATTCAGCCCAAGTAAACCGACCTTTTTATTGCGAGCGTGCCCCGGGGGCGCACGCTCGATAAAAACGTCGATGAAAATCACGTCGTCACCGCCTACAGAGCGCGCGAAGCGCGCTCTTCTGACGGTTCCTCGGACGCGCTTGCTCGGCGAGATTCCAGAGGAATCTCGCCTCGCTCGCGGTACAGCACGCTGGTCAACCGCACAAGGTCAGCCAGTCGAAGCAGTGGGAAAAGACAGTCAGGCGAAACAAGGTGGATGGTTAGTCGGGCGATACGGGTGGTTGGTGGGGTCTAATCGAGTGTAGAAAAGAGGGAGAGAGAATCGAGCGTAGTCAGTCCCTGAGCAGTGCCACCGCGCCGTCGCCGACTAGCGCGAACACGCCGACGAGCATCCCCAGCATCGTCAGCAGTTCCGGCAGTCGGACCCACCCGGGAAAGACGAACGAGGCGTACGCTTCAGCTTGCTTGAGCGAGCTTTCGACCGTGCCAGTGTCGCTCTCTTGGCTCTGGAGTTCCGAACCGGGAACCGTCTCGTGGTCCTCCTCCGGGACCGACAGTCGGTCTGCGGTGTAGGGCATCATGACGCCTTCGTACTTCCAGACGACTTCGCCCGCGGGGTTGATTTCCACCACGCGGTTGTTGAAGGTGTCCACGATGAGTGTGTTGCCGTTCGGCAGTCGGTCGGCGTCTCGCGGCCAGTGGAGCAGGCTCTTACCGCCGTATTCCCAGACGATTTCGTTGGTCGTCGCGTTCAGTTCGACCACGCGGTCGTTCTCGCTGTCGGCGACCAACACCGTGCCGCCGCGGAGTTTGTAGGGGTTGTGCTGGCGGTGGAGGATACTGTGGTTGCCGGGTTCGCCGACGACGTTAGTGATGTTCTTCGTTTCCGGGTCAACCTCGATGACGGTGTCGAAGTTCCGGAGCGAGAGCTGGAAGTTCCCGTTGTCGAGCTTGTCGATGTCGTTCATGTGGGTCCAGTCTTTCTCGCCGCCGGGGTTCTTCGGCCCGCCGTACTTTTCGCGGAACTCCGTGCCGTTGCCGACGTGGTTCTCGGCGTGCCACTCCCACGTGATGTTGCCGCTCTGGTTGACGACGAACGCTCGGTCGTTGCCCATGTCCACGATGGCGGTGTTGCCGTTGTCCAGTCGGTCCACGTCGTGAACCTCGTGGTGGGTGATGTACTCGTCGTGCCAGGAATACTGCCAGACGACCTCGAACGTGTCGGGGTTCATCTCGATGACTTTGGCCTCGATACACTGCCCCTTCGCTACCTGCAACTGTTCTTGGGGGCAGTTTTTCGGCTTCAGTTTCGTCGTCACCGCCACGAGATAGTTACCGTTCTCCAGTTGCTCGGCGTCGAACACCCGGGAGTTCTCGGGGGCGTACTCCCAGACGACTTCGTTGTTCTCGTCCACTTCGACGAGTCGGCCGTCGAGCCCGTAGCTCTGGACGCTGATGAGCGTGTGGCCCTCGTAGCTGCCGTTATCGACCGACTTGGCTGAGACGCCTTGGTCGGCGGTCACCGCCTGTCCGGCGAGCGCGAGCCCCAATAGCAGTACGGCCCACGCGAGATACCGCATCCTACTCCGTCGCTTCATACTGTTGACTCGCAACCGCGGTGGCTAATCGTTGGCGGTCTCCGACCGAAGAACCAAGTACCATGAGAACATATGTCACTCCATGAGCGTCTGGGGACTCATCGTCCTCTACGTCTTGGCGTTCTCCTTGCTTCAGTTGTTGCTCTATCGATACTTGCGGAGCGACGACGACAGAGCGTTGTTCCGTTCGACGCCCCCGTCGAGCGACCTCTCTGCGATGGACGACTTGAACGACTTCGAGTTAGAAGACCGTTCGGCCAGTACCAACCCGGAGACGATAGTCTGTCCGCGCTGCGACGAAGAGAACGAGACCGGCTACACGTACTGCTGGAACTGTGCGGAAGCGATGACTGCTCGGTAGCGGCGACTGCTCGACAATTGCACGGCAAGGAAGTGCCACGAGCGCGACTGTACGATGAAAGACCTTTCTCGGTAGACTCCCGAGCAGTGTGTATGCCCCGTGCCGTCGCCATCAACGTCGGAGCGAACACCAACGTCCCCGGCGTCCGTGGCCCGATATATCCCGACGGAACGTTCGAGTACGTGCCGATTCCGGAGGACGAGGAGACGAGCGAGAGCGTCTCGGTTCCGACCTACGCGGACTTGGCGTTGGAGACGGAGTTACCGGAGAGAAAAGACGAACTGCCGGTTCACCTCGACCCCGAGTTCGCGGAGTACCCCGAATGCGAACGCTACACCTACGGCGACCCGCACGGCGTGAAGGCGCGCCCGCTGTTGGAACTGACAGCTGGCGACTACGTCTTCTTCTACGCGACGCTGACGACGCACGAAGATGCAGAGCCAGAGCCAGAGCCAGAGAGACGCGAATCGTGGATAACACCCGAGTGGGGGACCTACGTCATCGGTCAGTTTCGGTTGGCAGATGACCCCATCGACGGAGCGGCATTCTCGGAACTACCAGAACGAGAGCAGGCAGTCTTCGCAAACAACGCCCACGTCAAGCGCGAGGAGTTCGACGCGGCGGTCATGCTGGTGGGCGAGGATGAAGAATCGAAGTTGTACGAGACGGCGGTGCCGTTGAGTAGCCCAGAACAGGGTTCGACCGCGAACGAGGTGGTCACTGAACTGTCGAGCGATTCGGGGAAAGGGCCGTGGTGGCGGCGGCCGATGAAGTTCGACTCGGAGGCGACGGCGGCCGTGCTGGAAGTGGCCGGAAGCGACGGGTCGAAGAACGTCCGCGAAGTCGTCGAGCGAACACGTACCGACGCCTAAAACTGTAAACTATCGGAGTTTACTTGCGACGTAGCTCGCAAAATCCGTCGCTCGGACATTTCGTCGAGACCTAACTAGCGACAATGAACTGTACTCTTTGACTTGCCGATAGATCTTTTCTACTGCCCCCGCTGTGGGTGTCGTTCGGGTACAATGGTAGTACGTAGTCAGTTCCGGGGCAAACTTCGCTTTATAGTCCACGAGCCCGCGTTCGTTCGCACCCATGAAGTCGTAGCGGGTGAGCCCTCGGGCCTTCATCTCGCGCATGATGTGCCAGTCTACGAGGTCGTTGACGGGAAGTATCGTCGTTCGTGGCTTGACCCCTCCTTGCCACGCATAGCACGTATCTCCGTCCTCGATTGTGAGAGTACCGCCAACTGGTTCACCGCCGACGAGACAGACGTACGGACGGATGTAACCTGCAGGGAGTGCATCGTACAGTGCGACCACGAACTCAATTTCGAGCGGAAATTGGACGCCCTTTTCCGCGTGGCGCTCCTCCGTGAGTTTCATCAGTCGCCGAACGTCGTCACGGCTCCCCTCGCGTATCGAGTAGTCCGATTCGTCGCTCGTACGGATGTGGTTGCGCGCGTCACTACTGAAACTGTCCAGCAACTCGTTCTCATCGGGCGTGAGGTCTACGACGTACGAACAGCGGGGCGTGACTCCGAAGTTGTTCCAAGCGAACGGTCTCGGGTCCGAGTTTCTATCGGTCGTCCGAATTCTCACGTAGGAGGGCTGGCACGTAGTCTCGATCCATTCGGAAACGGCATCGACGAACCGTAACTGTCGTTTTTCCAGTCGCTGTTGACTCAGACGGTCTGTATCGAGCAGAATCGGACCGAGGTACCGAACTCGGAACGACGGAGGCGGGGAGAAGACGAGCGTTAGCGGCCCTCTCGATGTTTCGAATACCGGAAACAAGCCGATAGGTTGGTCGCCTTTGTAGCCGACGAGTAGGTGGAGAGTCATCGTAGACCACTCTTCCAACAGTCGGAGACACTCCAACCGATGGAACGGCGTACTCGTAGTCGAACGCTCAACGTACTGGTTCCATCGCTCGCGGTCCGCGTCGTCTGCCTCTCGAACGAGAATTCCCTTCGTCGTTATTTCTACGCTCATCGAAGACACTCCAGTGTCACAACTGACTACAAACCGCCAACGGCGACTTTGTTATTGGCCCGCTGTCCTCTGGTATGGATGATTATACGCGTCTAATGTCACGACAGGTAGACAGTAATCGAAAATGCAAACCTCCTTCTCTGACCGGATTCGTACATATTCCACGTCAGGTTGGAGAAGCGAACTCGTCAATAAAGTAGATTCGAAAATTCTATTCGCACAAGTGGTAGAATTTCAAAACCAATTCGTCGAGAAAATCACGAGGTGGCAACTGGTTTTATAACTTCAGCGTGTAAACCTGCTATAGTGTACCAGATCGGTCGTCGTCTCGGTTCCCACCACTGCAACCCCAGGTGGGCAAGCGGCAGGACACGTGGTGCCAATGACGACGGTCACGGCGCGACCCACAGCAACAAACGTAAGATATGACTTCGGACGACAATTGTGGCTACTCCGTCGAACGACGGGAACTCGAATCGGACGCCGACGGACGCGAGACCGTTCTCCGGAAGATGTACCACGTCATCGCCGACAAGGACAGGGAGTTCGAGGAGAAAGTCGAGCGACTGCTCGAGCTCGGCCGCGAGACACTCGACACCGAGTACGGCGCACTGTCGTACGTAGACGGCGACAACTACATCTTCGAAATCGTCCACGACCCTGAGGGCCAAACCCAACCGGGCGACGTCGTTCCGTTAGGGGAGACGAACTGCGAGCGAGCTATCGACACCGAACAGACGCTGGTCCTCTCTGACATCGAAGCCGAGGCGCCAGAGTTGACCGACCGCACCGGATTCACCGACCAAGGCATCGAGTGCTACATCGGAACGCCTGTCGTAGTCGAGGGAGAGACGTACGGGACGTTCTGCTTCTACGACCGCACTGCTCGCACTGAGTCGTTTTCGGAGTGGGAAGTGACCCTCGTCGAACTGATGGGTAAGTGGGTCAGTTACGAGCAGGAGCGCAAAAATCAGGCCGACGAGTTAGCCCGTCAGCGCGAGGTTCTCGAAGACTTCGCCAAGGTCGTCGCCCACGACCTGCGCAATCCGCTCAACATCGCCGCCGTACAGTTGGAACTCGCACGTGGGCAGTTGGAAGACGACGACGTAACGAAGAACTTAGAGGAAGTAAGCACCGCATTGAGCCGAATGGAACAGATAATCGGCGACGTACTGACGCTGGCCAATATCGGTCAGCAAGACATCGACCGGACGCGACTCCACCTCAAGACGGTCGCTGACAGTGCGTGGGATACCGTCGAGAGCGACGACGCATCGCTGAAGGTCGGTGAGAATCTACGGCCGATAGTTGGCGACCACGGACTCCTCCAGCAACTCTTCGAGAACCTCTTCCGGAACTCCTTCGACTACGCAGGGACCACTCCGACGGTCCGAATCGGAATGCTCGACAGTGGGTTCTACGTCGAAGACGACGGCCCCGGAATTCCGAAAGACGAACGCGAGAGCGTGTTCGAAGGCGGGTATTCTATCGGGGAAGGAAGTACCGGCTTCGGCCTCAGTATCGTTGAAGAGATTGCGGGCGCTCACGGGTGGGATGTGAAGATTGTGGACGGGAATGAGGGTGGTGCGCGGTTCGAAGTCGAGGGTGTGCAGGTGGCGTGATTAGGGTTTTCGGGAGAAGGTGCGCCGACCGGGAGTTGAACCCGGGCTATGAGCTTGGGAAGCTCATGTCCTACCACTAGACCACCGGCGCACTGCGTTCGCTTTGCTCACTTGTGCCCCGAGGCTCGCAAATCCACCGGATTTGCTCACCACCGGCGCTTCGTTCTTCGACGCAGGTACTCTGCGTTCGAAATCACGTGAGAAATCTCACGCGGGCCATGCACCGACGCATGGTCATCCACTCACTGCTTCCACTCGGCGACACTTCAACGTAGCGTTTGACCGTTCGTCCAGAAATCAGCGCCAACAGGACGATTTTAGTCACTACCGACCCAACGGCGGAGTATGGTAGACCTGCGACTCTCGGAATCGGAACTCGACGCCCGCCGCGAACACGTCGTTCAATTCATCCAAGACACCGCCGAGGCCGCGGGGACCGACCGAGCGATCCTCGGTCTCTCGGGCGGCATCGACAGCACGCTCACTGCCTATCTCACGGCAGAAGCACTCGGAGCAGAGCACCTCCACGGGCTGGTTATGCCCGGCGCGGTGAGCAGGAACGACAACATGAGCGATGCCGAGTGGGTCGCTCAAGAACTCGAAATCCCCTACGACGTGTTCGAGATAAATCCCATCGTAGACCGCTTTTTGGATGCCTACAGCGAGGCCGAGGACGACAAGACCGCCGTGGGGAACGTCCGTGCGCGTTCGCGGGCCGTGCTGAACTATCTCGTCGCCAATCACGAGGACGCGATGGTCGTCGGCACCGGCAACCGGAGCGAGGCGCTGGTCGGCTACTTCACGAAGTACGGCGACGGCGCGGTCGATTGCCACCCACTCGGCAACCTCTACAAACAGCAAGTGCGACAGCTCGCGGCTCACGTCGGTGTCCCGAAAGAACTCGTCGAGAAAGAACCCACTGCAGGTCTGTGGGCAGGTCAGACCGACGAGGAGGAGTTGGGACTGGACTACGACACCCTCGACTCCATTCTCGCGCTCCACGTCGATGGCCCGCTCTCGGTGGCCGCGACTGCCCGCGAAGTCGAGGGCGTCACCGAAGCGCAGGTCGAGCAGGTCAGGAAGATGTACGAGCGCAGCGCCCACAAGCGGTCGGTGCCGCCCGCACCAGAACCGTTGCACTGAACGGGTAGTTTCTCACTCGCCCTTCCCGCGCTGTTCCGCAATCGCGTCGGCGTGGCGCTCGACGAGTCGTCCGAACGTGGTCGCCTCTGCTGTTTCTTGTTCTCCCGACGCGGCGTCGTCACGCATCCGCGTCTTGAGCGCTCGGAGCGTTTCGGCGTCGTTGCCGGCTATTTCGTCTGCCACGAGTCGAGGCTCGTCCACGACGCGAGAGACGAGTCCCATGCGGAGTGCTTCGTCGGCACCTATCGTCCGGCCCGAGAGCGCGAGGTCCAAGGCTTCGCCCTCGCCGACTATGCGTGGCAACCTGACAGTGCCACCCCACGCGCCGAACAGGCCGAGGCTGACCCCGGGTTCCGCGAAGGTGGCTCCCGCGGTCGCTATCCGCAAATCACAGGCCAACGCCAGTTCGACGCCGCCACCCCGTGCTGCACCGTCGATTCCGGCAACGACGACCGAGTCAGTGGCTTCGACGGCGTTTGCGACTCGCTGGCCGTGTTCGGCGAAAGATTCGGCTTCGTGCTGGTCGAGGTCCGCGACCACGTCCAAGTCCGCTCCGGCACAGAACGCGGGGCCGTCGCCGCGGAGGTAGACGACAGGTTGGTCGGCGTCGGTGACGGCCCATTCGAGGGCGTCGAGTCCGTCCGGCGTGAGCGCGTTGCGCCGCTCGGGGCGCGCGAGCGTGACGACGCGTACGCCTGCTTCGTCGGCAATTTCTATCACACCCGGACCTCGGAGGCGGGTTTCCAAAGGTCTTTGGCGGTGCCGTCATAAGCTTCGACTGATGGAACCGGCCGTCCGGGCACGAGACGCGGGGAGAGAGGCTGTGCAGGATATCACACCGAAACCCCTGCGCGACCGAATCCACGCGCTGTTGGACGACTCGGCGATGGTCCCCGCCGTGTTGACGCTGTCGTCTGCGGACGCTGCCGACGGTGAGACCGCTGGCCAGCCGAGTCAGTCGTACACCGTCGAGGGCGTTGCCGAGCGAGCGGCCGGAGTGCAACTCATCTACGAGGGGCTTCGACTCACACGGACGCTCGCGGGCGACACTCCATGGGAGAAAGAATCGCCCCACACCGACGCGAACATCGACGTACTCGCGGCGGACGTCATGGTCGCTCGTGGCTTCTACCTTCTCGCTCGCACGGACGCCGCAGACAAGGCAGTCGAGACTGTCCAGTCGTTCGGCAAGGACCAGACTGACCGCCAGCAGGGCCGCGACGGCACCGAGAACGGTCTGGAGGGCGACGTGTTCGAGTTGGCTGTCGTCGCAGGCACGGCCGTCGTCGGCCGCACGCCGCCGACGGCACTGCTGGCGTACGTCTCCGCGTTAGCCGCCGACACTGATGCCGACGACAGCGACCCACCGGAGGCCGTTCCGGACGCCGTCGAGAAAGCGATGACCGGTCGGTCGCCGGACCACGTTCTCGGCGGCGAACCGCGACCCTCGGCCACCGACCCGTGACCGAAATCGAAACCCCTAAAGAGGAAACGGGACAACGAAGCATTGCACACAGCAGGTGCGAACTGCACTGTGCCTGGGTAGCTTAGCGGTAAAGCGCGTCCTTGGTAAGGACGAGAGCCCGGGTTCAAATCCCGGCCTAGGCTTGTTCTGTTCTGAACTACGCTTCGATAGCTCTTGGTTTGGCGACATCTAGTGGGTCGGTATCGTTCCACCCCTGTCGGTAGTCCGTCCTAATAAATATACAGGTCGATCCAACGATATGTAACACAAATGGTATCGTTCCGTTCTATACGCTCATCCAAACCGGTACGAAACCCGCGAAACGGTACGGAACGAACTGAGACGAACCTGTTACATTCCGGGTAATAAAGAGCCCTGGTGTCGTAGCGAGAAGTACGACTCTCACCATGTCCGCCGACACTACTATCCTGGTTGTCGATGATAATCGCCCGCTCGCCGAAGGATTCGCCAAGATGCTCTCCGCAGAGTACGAGGTTCTGACCGCCTACAACGGTGAGGAGGCGATCAGTCTTCTCGACGAGACCATCGACGTGGTCCTCCTCGACCGGCGACTGCCAGGTATCTCCGGCGACGACGTGTTAGAAGACATCCGGCGGCGGGGACTCGACTGTCGGGTCGCGTTCGTCTCCGCGGCCGACCCCTCCCCGAACCTCGACTGCGACATGTACGTCACGAAGCCGATTTGGGGTTCGGACACGCTCCACGAAACCGTCGATAGTCTCCTCGAAAGTGAGGAGAGCAGTGCGACCAGTCGGAATGGCAACGGCGGCAGTCGGCCACCCGCCTGAGCGGACGGTCCTCCCGAGGTCCAGCGCGTACGGAATCTTCCCGGGGTTCGGTGCGCCGAATCTTTTTGTCCCCTGGTGCGGTAGAGGTTGACATGCGATTGGTTATCGTCGGTGCGGGCCGGGTCGGCCGTCGCACCGCCCAGATTCTACAGGAAGAAGGTCACGACGTGACGGTGGTCGAGAACGACCCCGACAAGGCCGACCTCGCCCGTTCGATGGGATTCATGGTCATCGAAGGCGACGGTGCGAGCGAAGATATCTTAGAACAGACGGACCTCGAAACCGTCGATGCCATCGCTGGCGTCACCGGCGACCTCAACGTCAACTACGCGGCCTGCATGATTGGCAAGCACTACGGCTGTCGGACGGTGCTGCGAATCGACGAGGACTACCGCGAAGACATCTATCACAAGTTCGCCGACGACGTAGACGAGGTCGTCTACCCCGAGCGACTCGGCGCGGCGGGCGCGAAGACTGCGCTGCTGGGCGGCGACTTCAACGTCATCGCCGACCTCACCGAGGGTCTGCAACTGACGACGTTGACCATCCCCGAGCGCGCTCCCATCGTCGGCCAGCGCGTCTCCGGAATCGAACTGCCGGAGGACGCGAGAATCTACGCCCACGGCCACTCCCGGGACAGACTGACGATTCCACTGCCGGGGACCGAAATCGACGCGGGCGACCGACTCGCCGTCATCGTAGACCAAGGCGCACTGCCGGAGGTCAAAGAGCGACTGTTGGGCGAGGCCACAGAAGCGAACATCTAGCTGGACGACGCGTCACTTCGGACAAATAATCGCCCGGATAAAACGTCTATCCGGGAAAAGCGGAGGGCAGAACATGCACAGCGCGGGGTCGAAAACGGGGCCGAGACGAGAACTTTCGTGGGAGGGTTGGTGACACGGTGGTGGGAGGCCAGCCCACCGCCAGGGCCTCCGGCTCCGTCGGCGTACCCGTCGAGAGTCTGCTGCACGCATTGCGCCCGAACCGTCGGACGCATTCCTTTCTAAGGCGAACTCGGACTTTGTTATGGGCCGTTTGCGGGGGTAGTAGGCACTCACTGTAACTGGTAGTAATCGGCAACAGAGCGGCCAGTCGGAGCCTACAGTAGGGGAAGAAGCCTGAAACGGTTGTGCGGGACGACGTCCCGCTAACCAGCGGTTCGGAAAGGGGGAGAGAGGGTGTGGTGGTGTGCCGGGCGCGGGTCCGGAAGGATGGGGGAAGAGAGGCCGTAATGCGCGCCCAGTCGGGGGACTCGGCGGGATTGACTTAAAACTACGTCAGACGCTCGGCAGACGCAGGGGCGGTCGTCCGATGCCGACTGCCTGCGCACCCAGATTCATAGGGCCGGAGCGACGAATTACTCGCATGCAAGGCACAGGCGTCCCGTTGGTCACGCCCTTCGAGAGCGACGGCGAACTCGACGAGCAGCGCCTCCGCGAACTCGTCGGCTGGGTCGAATCACACGGCGTCGATTTCGTGGTCCCCTGCGGGTCCAACAGCGAGGCCGAACTGATGAGCGTCGAGGAGCGCGCTCGCGTCACGGAAATCGTCGCCGAGGAGTCCGACGTACCGACGATTGCGGGAACGGGTCATCCGGGGCTCCGCGAGACGCTCAAGCAGACGGAGTTGGCGGCCGAGTCGGGTGCTGACGCCGCACTCGTCGTGACGCCCTTCTATTACAGCTACGACGACGACTCGCTGGAAACGTACTACCGCAAAGTAGCCGACGAGAGTCCGATTCCAGTCTACCTCTACAGTGTGCCTGCCTACACGGACGTGAAACTGGCTCCCGAATCGGTGGGGCGACTGGCGAGCCACGAGAACGTCGCGGGCATGAAGGATTCGACCGGGGACTTGGAGACACTCCAGCGCGAGCGCGCCCTGACGGCAGACGAGGAGTTCGACCTGCTGGTTGGCAGTGGCAGCGTCTACGCGCACGGACTCGACTCGGGTGCGGACGGCGGCGTGCTGGCACTGGCGAACGTCGCGCCAGCGCGCGCCAGCGAAATCTTCCAACTGCACCGTGGGGGAAAAGACGAGCAAGCGCGGCAACTGAACGCCCGACTGGTCGAGTTGAACTACGCGGTCACGGCGGGGTTCGGAGTGCCGGGGTTGAAAGCGGCGATGCGCGAGCGCGGCGCGCCTGCTGGGTACGCCCGGAAACCGCATCGTGAGGTCAGCGAAGCGGTTCGTGAGGAGTTGGAAGGGTTAGTAGAGACTGCACGACTGTAGGTTTCAGCGTTTCAGTTCGGGGTTTCAATTTCGGATTTTCGCGGCTAGACGGCGCGCGCCGGTCGCGGGCTCGTACCGCGACCGAATCCGTGCGAGGGATGAGTAACGCAACTCGGAAGACGCGATCCGAAGTGTCCTCCTGAGCGTAGCGAAGGAAGGCTCGTCGGAGCTTGCTCCGACGGTGGTCGCGTCTCCCGGAATTGAGTAACGCAGTCGGTTGGGGAGGCGTGTGGCCGTCGCGGAGCGGTGCTGAGCGGTCTTTGCACGGCGTTGTCTCGGGAGTAGCTAGCTTCGACTCGTTTGAGGTAGCAGTAGTTCCTGAAACCGGGCGAAGGAACGTCTCACGGAGTAGAGAGACAGCGTCCCACCACAAAACCACCCCTTCCTAGCCGCCTTCGACAGTTTTGAGATACCACGAAAACATCTCCGAAACAGTGTCACTGCTCTCCGCGCTCTCGACGGCGATTCTCCCAGTTCTCTCCGTGGCGGCGGTCGGCTTTCTGCTCGGTCGGACCCGCGAAATCGACGTGGACCCGCTCGGAACCATCACTATCTACGTCCTCACGCCCGCGCTGGTCTTCTACAGTCTCGCTACCTCGTCGCTGTCCGGCGCGCTCGCGGCGAAGATACTTGGCGGCGTCGCCCTGTTCACGGCGGCGATGGTCGGTCTCGCAGAAGGCGCAGGCCGACTGCTCGGCGAGACCGAACCCGTGCAAGGTGCGCTCGTCCTCTCCTCGTCGTTCCCGAACGCGGGCAACTACGGCATCCCGCTGTCGGCGTTCGCGTTCGGCGCAGTCGGCCGCTCGACGGCCGTCCTCTACATCGCCGGGCAGTCCGTGCTGATGTACACCGTGGGCGTCTATTTAGCCTCCCGCGGCGAGGAGAGCGACGTTCTCGGCTCCGTCTCGGAGGTGTTTCGCCTGCCGCTGGTGTACGCCGTCGTAGCCGCCGGACTCGCCCGCTGGTTCGGTGTCGTCCCGCCGACCGACACCGCGGCGATGGAGACGCTGAAACTCGTCGGCGACTCGGCAATTCCCGTGATGCTCCTCATCTTGGGCATCCAGTTAGCAAACACCCGCCACGGCGCGTCCATCTCGCGCGTCGGCGTTTCGAACGGCCTGAAACTCGTCGTCGCGCCGCTGGTCGGCGCGGCCGTCGCCGTCGGTCTCGGAATGGCGACCAACGACGCAACCGTCGCGCGGGTGTTCGTACTCGAATGTGGGATGCCCGCCGCTATTACGCCGCTCATCCTCGCTATCGAGTACGACGAGGGCGGCGACGGGTTGACCGCCCCGGAGTACATCAGCACCGCCATCTTCGCGAGTACGCTCGCCAGCGTCGTCACACTGACCGCGCTGATCGCGATTCTGCGGGCCGGACTGCTGGTCTGAGACCTGTAGACGTACCACTCCACTTCTCCGCCGTCCGGAGGTTTATCAACGGTCACGCCATAGTGCAAGTGAATGGGTTCGACCGCCCCGCCTGACGATGGTCCGTCGCCCGAGCGACTCAAATCGGTCTTCAGGGTGTACGAGACCCGTAGCGACGGCCGACGACTTGTGTACTACGGCGAACCACTCGTCCCCCAAGAACGGCTCATGCAGACCGTCTGGCCGTTGTTCCGGGAACACGGCTACGAAGTGAACCTAGCGACCGAAACCGGCGAGTACGTCCTCGTCGCCGAACCCGCCGAGACGGGCGTAAACGGCTTCCCGTTGACGAACGTCGTCCTGTTCCTGCTCACGATTCTCTCGACGATGTACGCCGGGACGGCGTGGTATCACATCCAACTCGCGGAGAATCCGCTGGCCGTCCTCGAAGCGTGGCCGTTCACCGCGGCCGTGGTCGGCGTCCTGCTCACCCACGAGTTGGGCCACTACGTGATGACTCGGTACCACGGCGTCGAAGCCTCGTTACCGTACTTCATCCCGATGCCGACGCTCATCGGGACGATGGGCGCAGTCATCCGCATGAAAGGTCAGATGCCCGACCGCGAGGCACTGTTCGACATCGGCGTCGCTGGACCGTTGGCGGGACTCGTAGCGACTATCGTCGTGACCGCCATCGGCCTGACGATGGACCCGATTTCGGTGCCGGAACGCGTCGTCAACAGTCCCAACACCATCCAAGTGGAGTTCGGCTACCCACCCCTGTTACACCTCATCGCCATGGCAGTCGGCGAACCAGTGAGCTACAGCGAGGGCTTGGCAGTCAACCCGGTCGTCATCGGTGGCTGGGTCGGGATGTTCATCACCCTCCTGAACCTCATCCCGGTCGGCCAACTCGACGGCGGCCACATCGTCCGCGCAATGCTCGGCGAAGACCAAGAGCGCATCGCGGCACTCGTCCCCGTCGCGCTGTTCGGTCTCGCCGCGTACGTCTTCTACGTCGAACACGTCAGCAACGCCTCGGTGCTGTGGGTGTTCTGGGGTCTACTCGCGACGTGGGTCGCCTACGTCGGCCCGGCGAACCCCATCGACGAAGAGGGGTTAGACACCCGCCGGAAGTTGGTCGGACTGCTGACCTTCGTCCTCGGGGCGCTGTGCTTCACGCCGGTTCCCATCGAGATAATCGCGTGAGAGAAGTGGTTGGGTGTCTCGCCCAACTCAGAGTTCTGCTTCGACTTCGTCCAGCCGTTTCCGTAGCTCCTCGATTCGCTCGCTGGCCACTGCCTCGCTCCGGAGTTCCTGCAACGCGCGCAGGCGATTCCGAATCGACCCGAAGCTAGCGTCTATTTCGTCCTGCACCGACTGGTAGCCCATCTGGTTGCAGAGGAAGTGAACGGCTACCCAGAAGCCGAGTCGTCGGTCGGTCTCCGGGAAGGCGTCGGCGGGCGCGGGGCGCTCGTGGGAGTCGAAGTTCCGGTAGTAGACCACCGCCATCTCTGTCGCCAGCGTCTGCATGCGCTTCATGAACTCGAACTGGTCGTCTGGCCACGACTCCCAACTGAGACCCGTTCGTCGCCACTCTCGGACGAGACCATCCTCCACAAATTCGTCCCAGCGGTCGCGTTCGCGCTCGACGACTGCGTCGTGGTCGCCGAACAGCACGAGATGTATCTCTCCGTGGTCTTTCCTCGGGTCGGCCGCGTACCGCGAGAATCGAAGCCCGGTACAGCCGTCGATGCTGGTCAGTCGTTCGTACTTCGGGACGACGTACTCTCGGATGAACCGTTCGTCAGCCTCGTGACTGTCGGTTTCGAACACGACGACGCGTCGTTCGACCATGCAGAACGAGGCACGCGCCGTGCTAATCAGCGTTCGGCGAATCGTAGTTCTCTAAGAAATCTTAGGATTCGTCGTCTGCGTCGAGGTCGGGTGGAGACGGCGCGTCGTCGCCCAGATTCTGCTGGAGAATCTCCTCGGGGTCCATCTCGACCAGTTCCTCGGGGTCTACGTCGGCGGCTTCCCGCGGGTCTGCCTCGGCGACTTCGGCTGGACTCATTTCCGAAGACGACTCCGAACCGTCGGCTTCGCCAGACGTACTCGAGTTCTCTTCGTCCGCGAGCGAGTCGGAGTCCGACTCGCTCGCCTCTTCTCGCTCCGGTTCGACTACCGCCGCAAGTTCTTCCTCGATAGCGCGAAGTCGTCCTTGCAATAGCTGCACCTTCTCCAGCGCGTTCTCGGCACCGCCGAGTTCCACGAGCGTCCGCAGTTGGTTCTCTATCGACCGATAGCTCCCGTCGAGTTCTCCGTGGGAACCGTAGCCAGCTTGGTTGTAGAGGAAGTGCGAGACGAGCCAGAAGCCCAGCGGTCGCTCGTCGTCGTGGAACTGGTCGGCAGGTGCAGGTCGCTCGTCGGCGTCGAACTCACGGAAGTACGAACAGGCCATCTCCGAGGCGAGCGTCTGGAAGCGGCGCGTGAGTCGGGCTTGCTCCTCGGGCCACTGTTCCCACTCGGGTCTGAAGACCGACCACTCTTCGACGAGGTCGTCGGCGACGAACTCATTCCAGCGGTCGCGCTCCGTCTCGACGACCGACTCGTGGTCGCCGAATATCGTGAGGTGAACGCCGCCGCGGTCGGCGTGGCGGTCAGTGGTAGCGCGCGAGAAGGCGATGCCCTCACAGTCTTCGATGCCGGTCAGTCGGTCGAACTCCGGGACGACGTACTCCCTGACGAGTCGTTCGTCGGCGTCGAAGCCGTCGGTCGAAAACACCACGATGCGTCCGGAAACCATAGCGTGTGGGCGACGCCCTCGCTAATCAGTGTTTGGTAGTTAACGAGTCCCGTCGCGCGTAACGACTCATTTTCCGGGGCCGTGGTACGATTTCTGAGGACGTAGCAGAACTCACTCTCCGTGGGTGTATCCACGGTCCGGGAGTAGGTCGTCGTCCATTCGAACGTCCGCCTCGGTCACAGTTCCCACCACAGAAATCGGCGTCGGCGAGGCTTCGCGGGCGGCTTCGAGGTCGTCTTCGGCGAGCGTGAAGACGAGTTCGAAGTCCTCGCCGAAGAAGAGCGCGCGTTCTCGAATCCGCTCTTCGGGGTCGTCTGCGGACACCGCCAGCACCGCGTCGTCCACCGGAATCGCCGACCACTCGACCGAAAAACCACAGTCGCTTGCCTCCGCGAGTTGGTGGAGCGAGCGCGCGAGGCCGTCGCTCGAATCCATCATCGCGGTGGCGTCGTCGGCGAGCGCACGTCCATCGGCGACTCGTGGCTCGAACCGGAACAGGTCGTTCGCGCGCTCGCAGTCGCCGCGGTCGAACAGTTCGAGCGCCGCCGCGCTTCGACCGAGCGTGCCCGTCACGCAGACGAGTTCGCCGGGCGTCGCACCCGAGCGAAGTACGGGGTCGTCGGTTCGACCGAGGGCAGTCGTGGCAGCGGTGAACTCTCGGCTTTGGTCTAAGTCGCCGCCGACGTACTCGGCTTCGACGGCTTCGCACACGTCGGTCGCACCCGAGACGAACGCTTCCAGTTCCTCGCGGTCGAAGTCGGGACTTGCGTACACCGCGACGGCTGCCGACGCGCTCGCTCCCATCGCGGCTACGTCGGAAAGCGAGGCACCGACTGCTCGCCAGCCAGCAGTGTAGCGGGTCGTTCCCGCGGGGAAGTCCGTCGTCTCGTGGAGCATGTCGGTCGTCAGGACTTGCCCATCGACCACCGCCGCGTCGTCGCCCGCGCTCGCCACGTCCTCGGCGAGGAGTGCGAGTGCCGCCCGCTCGTTCATAGTCGTACTTTTCGGTCGGAAGACAAAACCCTCCCGTCTCGAATCGGTCGTGTCAGTCTGCCATCGGTCGCGTCGGCCCGCTATCGGTCGCTTCAACCTGCTATCTGCTTCGGTGGCTTCAAGCCCCGACCCGCCGTCCGTCGAATCGATGGACGTAGACTTCGGCGACGCCCGCTCGATAGTGGTCGGGTTCGGCGTCGGTGCCCTCGTCTTGTTGGGACTGTACTCACTCGTCGGTCTCGACGAGGTAGCGGCGGCACTCTCGCAGGCCGACATCACACTCGTCGCGGCCGTCTGCGGCGTCGCCGTGGGCTGGTTGTTCGCGTGGAGTCTCGCGCTCCGGACTGTCCTCGGTGTCATCGCCGTTCCCGTCTCGGTGCTACGGTCGTTCTTGCTGTTCGCGGGCGCGACGTTCGCCAACAACGTCACGCCCTTCGGGCAGGCGGGCGGCGAACCGTTCAGCGCGCTGTTGGTCTCTCGCACGACCGAAACGGAGTACGAGAACGGACTGGCCGCCGTCGCCAGCGTCGATACGCTCAACTTCGTCCCCTCCGTCTCGTTCGCGCTGTTGGGCATCGGCTACTACGCCACGACGTTCACAGTCGGCGACCGCGTCGAGTTGGCGGCCATCTCGTTGGCCGCGCTGGCTATCGCGGTTCCGGTGGCGGCCTACTTCGGGTGGCGATACCGCGATTCCGTCGCCGAGGTGGCAGTCGGCCTCATCGTGCCGGTCGGGACGCGACTCGCACGCGTCGTCCCGTTTCTCGACGCACCCGACGAGTCCAGCCTCCGCGACCGAGTCGAGGGGTTCTTCTCCGCGCTGGAGCGGGTCGCTGGCGACCGCCACCAGTTGGCCTTGGCGCTCGCATTCTCCGCGATTGGCTGGTTCTTACTGTCGGTCTCGCTGTGGCTCTCGCTACTCGCGCTCGGCCACGCCGTCCCCTTCGCGGCCGCGCTGTTCGTCGTCCCGCTGGCGAGCGTCGCCGGAGTGACGCCGCTTCCGGGCGGACTCGGCGGCGTCGAAGCCGTACTTGTCGTCCTAATCGTCCCCGTGACGGGCGTGGACGCCGCGACGGCAGGTGCGGCGGCAGTCATCCACCGCGGGGCGACGTACTGGCTTCCCGTGCTACTCGGCGGGAGCGCTACCGCGATGTTGGAAGCCGACAACGCTTCGAAAGCCACGAAATCGGACTGATGGACGAGAGCAATTCCCAAGCCAGAGACGGGATTGTAACGATGGCTTTAAACGCCGCGGAACGGAAATCGTGGGTATGACGACGCTCTACGACGTTCCCGCGGACGACCTCATCGAAGCGGTCGCCGCGAAGCTAGAGGACCGACTCGAACAACCAGACTGGGCCCAGTTCGCCAAGACCGGTTCCCAGCGCGAACTCCCACCGGAGCAGGAGAACTTCTGGGCGATTCGCGGTGCCAGCCTCCTGCGCAAAGTCGCCGACAACGGCCCCATCGGCGTCGAGCGACTCGCCACCGAGTACGGCGGCAAGAAGGGCGGCACGAACCGCTACGTCGTCGCGCCGGAACACCGTAAGGACGGCAGTCGAAACGTCATCCGCACTATCCTCCAGCAACTCGAAGACGAGGACCTCATCGAAATCGGCGAAGGCGAAGGCCGCCGCGTGACCGCCGAGGGTCGCAGCCTCCTCGACGATACCGCGGGCGAGGTTATGGAAGACCTCGACCGTCCGGAACTCGAACGCTACGCGTAAGTACGCGCTCGACGCGATTCGACCAGTACGACTTCGTTCGACACAGAACGAACTGATTCGACGCGGGCGGTGTTTTTCGTCCGTCGTTCACAGCGTTCGTAGCGACGGGTAGGTTCTTCCTTACCATCCATCGTTTATTCTCCTGAGTTTCGTTCAATTTGCCACTGTTCAGCCGCTTATCCTGCGGATAGTAAAGCGGTGTAACTGCCTATCGGCGAGTGAGTATGACCAACGACAACGAGCGATTTGACCGGCGAGCGTTTCTCGCCGCGACTGCGAGCGCGAGCGTCCTGCTCGCCGGGTGTTCCGGCGATGATGGCGCGGACTCGACGACGACCGGAGGAACGTCGGGGACGACGGTGGGGAGCATCGGGACCACGCGCGGAACGACGAGCACTCGGAAGACCACTAGTACAGATGGAGCGACGACAGAGGCGACCCAGACGACGAACGCGGAGACAGCGACGAGTTCGACCGAGACCCAAACGACGGCAGGGACCGAAACGACGACCGACGCAGGAACGACGACCGAGACCCAGACGACCAGCCAACCGACCACGACCACGACGACCAGTGGAAAACGCCGCAAGCCGCAGTTCAGCTTCACTGCGAATCACGCGTCGGCGTCGGGACTCGGCCGCCAACCGTATCTCGGCGACCCGCCCAGTCAGACCGGCAAGGTCGTCGTGATGTATCAGGACATGTCCTGTTCGGTGTGTAGAGACTTCGAGTTCGGTGCGTTCCAGAAACTCCGCTCGAAGCGCATCGTCTCCGGCGACGTGACCTTCGTCGTCCGGGACTACCCCCACGTAGACAACTGGACGTATCCGGCGACCACCGGCCTCGAATCGACGTACGATCGGAACCCGGAGATGTACTGGCCGCTCCGGCATCACGTCTACGAAGAGCAGTCGTCGTTCACGATGGAGAACGTCTACGACCGAATCGAATCGCTGCTGCGAGCGAATACGAGTGTGAACCCCGACGCCGTGGTCGAGGACATGGCGGAGGGCGCGTACAAGCCGACTCTCCAAGCCGACCTGAAAAACCGCAAGCAAGCGAGCGTCAGCGGAACACCAACCTTCTTCCTGTTCGACGGGGCCACGCTCGTAGACCGCCTCGAAGGAAACGTCGAGTACGAGGCGTTCGGCTCGCTGTTCTGAGCACGGCGCGACTGTTCTGTTGCCGCCGTTTCCTCCGTAATCGTTTTTGGTCCTGCGCGTCAAACGACCCAGTAAGGATGTCCGACAGCCCCGACGACGAACGACTCGAAGAACTTCGCAAGCAGAAGATGCAGGAGATGCAGGAGCAAGGCGAACAGCAAGAGGCCCAAGAGGCCGCCCAACAGCAAGCCGACGCCCAGAAGCAGGCGATGCTTCGTCAGTACCTCACCGACGGCGCGCGCAAGCGACTCAACTCGGTGCGCATGAGCAAGCCGGACTTCGCCGAGAAGGTCGAACAGCAAGTCCTCGCCGTCGCCCAGAGTGGCCGCGTCAACGGCAAGATAGACGAAGAGAAGATGAAGGAACTCCTCCGCGAACTGAAGCCCGATTCGAAGAGCTTCAACATCCGCCGTCGCTGAGATGGAACTGGGACTCCTCTACAGCGGCGGGAAAGACTCGACGCTGGCCGCCCTCCTGCTCGACGACTTCTACGAAGTCACGCTCGTCACCGCTAGCTTCGGGGTCACCGACGCGTGGGAGTACGCCCGCGAGACGGCGGAGAAGACGGGATTCGACTTCGAGACCGTCGAGTTGGAGACCGCGGTCGCCGAGGAAGCCGTCGCCGAAATGGTCGAAGACGGCTACCCGCGAAACGGGATCCAACACGTCCACCAGCACGCCCTAGAGATGGTCGCAGAGATGGACTTCGACGCGATTGCGGACGGCACGCGCCGGGACGACCGGGTACCCTCCATCTCTCGGGCGCAGGCCCAGAGTCTGGAGGACCGCCACGACGTCGATTACATCGTCCCGCTCTCGGGATTCGGCCGCGGCGCGGTCGATAGAGTCGTCGAACAGACGCTCTCGGTCACTACGGGGCCGAGCGAAGAGATACCGAAGGCCGACTACGAAGACGAGCTCCGGGCGATTCTGCGCCGCGAACACGGCGAAGAGGCAGTCGCGGACGTGTTCCCGGACCACACGCAGACGTACGTGACAGGATTGAATTAATCCACAGACACTTTTACCGGACCACTCCTCTATCGGCGCATGCGTCGCGTCGTCGTCCTGTTCGCGGGTCTACTCGTGCTTTCGGGCTGTACGGCCCCGATGGCCGGTCCGACTACGGAGAACTCCACGCTCCAAACACGGACGCCGGACGAAGGGCCGGACTCGCTGCCGACGAACGAGAGCCGTATCTACGACCGAGTAGCGACGCTGTTAGACAGCAACGTCTCACAGCCCTCGTTGCAGACGACGAGCGCCAGTGGAAACCAAGTCAGTTATCTCGGCGGGCGGGCCGGACCGTTCCATCGGTTGCTCCTCGACGCCGACGACTCGAAGGAGGGTGCGCCCGCGGCCTACTACGGGCAGGGCGCACACCGAGTCACGGTCATCCTCCACGACGGCGTGCCAGCAGGCGCGCAGAATCTCCCGGAGTTAGAAGCCATCCTCGCCCACGAGTACGCCCACGCGGTGACGCTCACCAGCGAGCGCTACCGAGATGCGATGGACTTACGAGGTGGAACGACAGACTCCGCGGCGGTCTCCCGAGCGATGGTCGAAGGGAGCGCGGTGTACGTCGCCGACACCTACGGCGAACGCTACCTCACAGGGCCGGGACAAATAGAGGAGATGCGAGGTGACTATCGCGCTGGCTCCGCGCTCGGTCGGTACGTCCGCGGGCCGTATCTGTTCGGTGGCAGGTACTTCGAGAAGCGACTCGACTCCCCCGCGAATCTGACCGCAGTCTACCGCAACCCGCCGGAGACGACCGAACAGCTGATACACAACTACGGCCCAGAGAATGAACCTCCGGCGACCCTGCGCGTCTCGGTACGGGAGACCGAAACCGTAAGCGCAGGCCAGACTGACACGACCGGCGAACTGTTCGTCCGCGACGTACTCGGCGGAGACCTCTCCGAATCGCGGGCCGCGACTGCCGCCGAAGGCTGGGGCAACGACCGCATGGTCACGCTCTGGAACCACGGCGCGAACGAATCCGACCAGCGCAACTTCGTCTGGGCACTCCGGTGGGACGACCAACAGAACGCGACCGAGTTCCAACGAGCGTTCGCAGACTACATGGACGCCCGCAGCGAGCGCATCGGCGAGAACCGCTGGCAGACAGACGGCGAGCAGTTCGGACTCCAGCGAGTCAGCAACGAGACGGTTGTCGTGGTAATCGGGAGCGAGCGAATCGTCGAGCAGACGCGAGTTTCGGGGAGCGAGGGCAACGTCTCGGTTAGAGTCGCGACTGCGTGAGAACCCTCCAAAACGCTCGGTGGCACTTCCACCGGAAACAGCAGGTGAACCCAACCACCGGAAACGCCCGGCCGACCAAACGACGGGTGGGAATGAAAGGGGCCGAGTGGTGGACGAAGCCCGGAGCCTCAAGCACCGCAGGCGAAGCCGAGGCGCGCAGAGTGTTCCGCGCGAGTCCACCACTCGGGGGCTTTCGAAGTGATCGTATCCGATGTGTCGTCTGCAACTTCTAGCGGGTGTGCAGGAGCTTTCGAAGCAGTGCTATCCAAAATGACATCCGAACCCGACGAATCAAATAATCCAGACAGTACCCAAAGCCCGAACGGAAGCTTTCAAGCGCGCGCTCGCCCAAACTGGCCACATGTACGACCGCATCAAGGGCTTTCGAGACTTCTACCCAGCCGAGATGGGCTCTCGGCGAGAGATGTTCGATACTCTCGAAGACACCGCTCGGCGCTACGGCTTTCGAGAAATCGGCACGCCAGCACTGGAGCGCGTAGACCTGTGGACAGACAAGAGCGGCGCAGAAATCGTAGACGAACTGTACGCCTTCGAGGACCAAGGCGGCCGCCACGTCACACTGACGCCCGAGTTGACACCGACCGTCGCCCGGATGGTCGTCGCCAAGCAACAGGAACTCAGCAAGCCCATCAAGTGGTTCTCGACGCGGCCGTTCTGGCGCTACGAGGAACCACAGAGCGGCCGTCGCCGCGAGTTCTACCAGACGAACGTGGACATCTTCGGCTCTTCCGAACCGGAAGCAGACGCCGAACTGCTCGCGTGTGCGGCCTCCTCGCTGACGAACCTCGGACTGACGAGCGACGACTTCGAGTTCCGCGTGAGTCACCGCGACATTCTGGGTGGACTACTCGAAGCGTTCGACGCCGACGTAGACACGGAAGCCGCGATTCGCGCCGTGGACAAGAACCAGAAGATAGAACAAGCGGAGTTCTACGGTCTGCTGACCGACGCCGGACTCTCCCACGAGCAGGCAGAGACCTTCGATGGACTCCTCGACACCGCCGAAGAGAACTTGGACGAACTCGTGACGTTCGCCGAAACCGAGCGGGTCGAGCAGTCTGTCGAGAATCTCACGGCCGTCTTGGAAGCCGCCACAGACTTCGGCGTCCGCGAGTACTGCACGCTCTCGTTGGACACCGCTCGCGGACTGGACTACTACACCGGTATCGTCTTCGAGTGCTTCGACGCGACGGGCGACGTGAGTCGTTCGATCTTCGGCGGCGGTCGCTACGACGACCTCATCGAAGACTACGGCGGCCAACCGACGCCAGCAGTCGGCTACGCAGTCGGTGACGCCACGCTGACGCTCCTCTGCAAGCGCGCTGGCGTCTGGCCAGAAGAAGCACTCTCGACGGACTACTACGTCCTGCAAATCGGCGACACGCGCGACGTGGCGGCCGAGATAACGCGCGAGCTTCGAGAACGCGACTTCGTCGTGGAGACCGACGTGTCCGGTCGAAGCTTCGGCGGCCAACTCGACTATGCGGACTCTATCAACGCCGAGACGGTCGTCATCGTCGGCGAGCAGGACCTCGCAGACGGCAACGTAACGGTCAAGGACATGGACTCCGGCGACCAGACGCAAGTGCCGGTAGACGACTTCCCGCCGGAAGACGAGCAGCGGCCGACCTACGAAGACTTCGAGTAGTCGCACGCCGCCCGCAGTTTAACCTTTTTGACAACCGCTCTCAAACGCGCTGGCATGCAGGAGAGTTCGGTACAGATCGAACACGGGACGTTGGTCGCGGTCCTCGCAGTTCTGTCGTTCGGTCTGACGGCGCTGGCGGCGGTTCTGGGATTCGGGAGCCTCGTCCCGATTATCTTCGTAATCGGTATGTTCATCCTCGTTCCGCTGGTCGCAATTCTCGGCGACTCGCTCCCGATGGTCGAAGAAGAGTACGCAAGCAAGGGAACGGCGGTCGAACAGCAGTCGGCCAACACGACCCAAGACGACCCCCTCGAAGAGTTACGGTCTCGCTACGCCCGCGGCGAGTTGAGTGAGGACGAGTTCGAGCGGCGTCTGGAGCGACTGCTCGAAACTGAGGGCATGGAAGTGCCCGAGAGCAATCGAGAACGAAGCTACGAAGAGTTCGAGACGTAACGAAGGGCAAGCAGACGGTACGAGCGAGACATTCACTCAGCGAAGGCCTCGATTCGTCGAACGGACGCAAACCCGCGAGACGAGGGCAACGCGAAACGGGGTACCGTACACCCGCGGACCGTTTCGCGTTCGTCGGTCAGGTCACGGTCGGTGTTGGTCCCCTCTTCTCGGATAAACTCTCGCTCGGTCGTTTGCCCGGCGTTAAATACTATCACCGTCAATCACCGAACAATGCGAGCGTTCCGGATCGCGTACGACGGCCGCCCGTTCCATGGCTTCCAGCGCCAGCCAGACGTGCCGACCGTAGAGGGGCGGATTTTTTCGGCACTGCAGAACTTGGGCGTCGCCGACGAGAAGCCAACGGGCTACGCCGCGGCGGGGCGGACGGACGCGGGTGTTTCCGCAGTCGGACAAACTGTCGCGTTCGAGTGCCCCGACTGGCTGACTCCGGCCGCGTTCAACAGCGAGCTACCGGGGTCCATTCGAGCGTGGGCGAGCGCTGACGCCCCGGACCACTTCCACGCGACCCATCACGCAGAGTACCGGGAGTACGTCTATCACTGCTACGCGCCGGACGCGGACCTCGAACGAGCGCGGGCCGCACTCGACGTACTCCGCGGCGAGAACGACTTCCACAATCTCACTACGGACGAGCAAAACACTATTCGAGAACTCCGCGGCGAGGTTCGGCGTGAGGACGGCTACCTCGTCTTCCGTCTCCGAGCGGGCGGGTTCGTCCGTGGGATGGTCCGACGAATCGTCTCGCTCGTGCAGGCAGTTGCAACCGGCGACTCGGACGTGGCGAAAGTCGAGCGCGTGCTGGGACCAGAGCCAATCGACGGCCCGGAAGGCATCGCCGCTGCGCCTGCGTATCCGTTGGTGCTGGCAGACGTGGCGTATTCGGAACTGGACTTCTCGGTAGACGAGCGAGCGGCAGCGAGCGCGCGGGCCGTCTTCGAGCTGTTGCGAGCAGAGCGAGCGACCCGCGGGCGGGTCGCTAGTGAAGTAGAACGGCGAATAGAATAGCCAGATGACAAGGTTTTCGACCTCCACGTGAGTCGCGGGCGTATGGTCTCCGACAACGCCCTCACAGACGCAACTATCTGGGTGCTCTCCGGCTTCGTAGTCGTCGCGCTCGGGAATTTCGTCGGTAGTTTGTTCGTGGAACTGCCAATTATCGGTAAGTTACTGTTCGCCGCGATTTGGCTGGCGGCCCACTTCTACGGCATCAGACTCGGTCTGATCGGGGTCTCGATTCTCATCGACGACGCCGTCGAAGGCCAATCCACCCCTTCGAAGTCGTAGCTACGCCCACGCGTCCGGCCAGATTCCGGCCGCTCGCATCCCTTCTTCGAAGTCGCCGTCGCGGAGATTGTCCGCGACGTTCTCGGCACTCTGGCGCGGAATCTCGTCAGTACTCGCCACTTCCTGCACGAGCAACGCCGTCAGCATCGCGTGTTCGCGCAGATTTCGGTCGTCTACCTTGTCGCGGGTGTCGGCGTGGGTGTGGCCCCAGCCTCTACCGCGCTCGCCGCTCTCGCTGTGGAGTTGGAGTACTGGTACGCCGCGTTTCAGGAACGGCCACTGGTCACTGAAGGGGTGGACTTGCTCGTTCGTGGCAATCGGCTGGTTCGCTTGGTCGGAGACCGCTTGAACGAGTTCCTTCATCGTCTCCGAACCGTGGGTGTGGGCGCGCATGTCACGGAATCGCCCCGCGCCATCGACGTTGACGACCGCGCGGACGGTGTCGAGGTCGAGTTCGCTCGCAAGTGCGTCCGCACCGAGTAGGCCGATTTCCTCGCATCCGACGCCGACGACGCGGACTTTCGTATCTAAATCGAGTTCGGCGAGCAGTTGGGCTGCCGTCACGACAGTCGTGATGCCACAGCCATTGTCCAGTGCGCCCTCGGCGATGTCGTGGGCGTCGTGGTGGCCGACGACGAGAACTTCCTCCTCGGTGTCCGGGCCGAGGAGCGCGTGCGTGTTGTGGCTCGTGCCGGGATCGGTGTCGGCAGTGACTTGGAGCGAAACCGTCGCGCCGCGCTCGGCGTAGTCGGTCAACCAGTCGCCGGTCTCCTTGCTGACCCCGACGCCCGGAATCGCGGCTTTCGCGTCGAACCGGAGCGACCCGGTCGGCGGGAGTTGCCCGGGGACGTGGTTGCGGAAGACGAACGCCTCCGCGCCAGCGGCCGCGGCGTAGCCGAACTTCTCCATGCGGTGGATGAACCGCGACCCCTTCGGCGTCGTCGTGGAAGCTACGACGACTTTTCCGGCTACGTCTTGCTCGTCTATCTCCTCGGGCGTGCCGTGACCCACGTCTACGAGTTCGCCGTGGACCTCGCCAGCGGGCGAGTAGGGGAGCGCAATCGTCTCGAAGGTCCGCTCGACGGGGTCGGTGACGCCGAGTTCCGCGTCGCCGCGGGTCCAGCGCTGCATCTCGAACGGGTCTACTGTCACCTCGCGAGCGCCCGCCCGCTCGAACCCCTCGGCGACTAACTCGGCCGCGCGTCGCTCGCCGGGGTGGCCACCCAGCCGATTCTCGATTTCGGTGAGTTGCGTGAGAAACTCCCACGGGTAGTCGTCGCGCCACGCTTCGCCGAGCGCGACCGCAGTAAGATTGGTCGCGTGGTCGTCTTCGTCGTTTCTCGCGTGGACAGTCGCGTCGTTCCTCGTCTGCCCATCCGTGTCCTCGTCCATGGCAGTCCGTGGGTGACGGACGGACAAAAACCTACAGGCGTGTACTACTTTCTGCAGAGCGGACGCTGCTTGCGGGTTCCGAATGACAAACACTTACAGTAAGTCTCTGCTTAGCCCGTGGTATGAGTTCAGTTCCGGAACGGTCCGATATCGACACCAAGTACAAGTGGGACTTAGAGAGCGTCTACGAGACCGACGAGCAGTGGGAGCAGGCGTACGAAGCAGTCGAAGAGCGACTCGACGACCTCGCGGCGTACGAGGGACAAGTCACCGAGGACGGCGAGACGCTACTCGAAGTCCTCGAACTCCGCGAAGATATCATGCGGGAAGTAGAGACGCTCAGTTCCTACGCGCGGATGCGGAAAGACGAGAACACGGCCGACCAGCAGTATCAGGCGCTGGCCGGACGTGGGATGTCGCTGGCCTCCGACGCCAACAGCGCGGCGAGTTTCGTCGAACCGGAGATTCAGTCGGCCGACGCCGACGAAATCGACCAGATGCTGACCCACACGGAGGGGTTAGAACAGTACGAACACTACCTCCACGACGTACTCCGGATGGCCGAGCACACTCGCTCGGCGGAAGTCGAGAACGTCCTCGCGGAACTCGGTGAAGTGACCGGTGCGTCCGGCGACATCTACAACATGCTGATGAACTCCGACATGGAGTTCTCCACCGTCGAGAAACCTGACGGCGAGCGCGTCGAAATCACGCAGAACAACCTGACGACGCTCCTGAAGAACCAGGACCGAGAGTTCCGCCGAACCGTCCACGAGGAGTTCTACGACCAGATGGGCGACATGCACAACACCATCGGCACCGCCTACAAGAACAACGTCAAAGCCGACGTGAAACTGGCCCAGATTCACAACTACGACACCGCCCGCGAAGCGGCACTCGACGGTCCCAACGTCCCCGTGGAAGTCTACGACAACCTCGTTGACACCGTGCGGGACAACCTCGATAAACTCCACCGACACGCCGAGTTGAAGCGGGAGAGCCTCGGCGTGGACGAACTCCAGATGTGGGACCTCTACATGCCGATGACCGACAGCGAGACGCCGGAAATCGGCTACGAGGAAGCCGCGGACCACGTGGTCGAGGCGCTCGGTGCGCTCGGCGACGACTACCAGCAACGAGTCGCGGAGGGACTGGAGTCCCGTTGGGTGGACGTCTACGAGACGAAGAACAAACAGTCGGGCGCGTACAGCGGCGGTACGTACGACACCCAGCCGTTCATTCTGATGAACTATCAGGACGACATCTCCTCGATGTACACGCTCGCCCACGAACTGGGCCACTCGCTGCACTCCCAACTCACCAGCGAGACCCAGCCCTACGTCTACGGGAGCTACGAAATCTTCGTCGCAGAGGTCGCCAGCACCGTCAACGAGACGCTGTTGACCCACCACCTGCTCGAAACCGTCGAAGATCCGACCTTCCGCCGACACGTCCTCAACGAGTACCTCGAACGGTTCCGCTCGACGCTCTACCGCCAGACGATGTTCGCCGACTTCGAACACCAAGCACACCAAGTGGTCGAAGACGGCGAAGCACTCACGCCCCAGAAGGCAGACGAAATCTACGGCGACCTCAAACGAGAGTTCTACGAACCGGCCGTGGTGGACGACCACATCGAGCGCGAGTGGAGTCGCATCCCCCACTTCTACCGCGCGTACTACGTCTACCAGTACAGCACCGGCATCAGTGCGGCCGTCGCGCTGGCCGACGGCATCCTAGACGAGGGGCCGGATAGCGAGGCCGCCAAGTCCTACCTCGAATTCCTCGAAAGCGGGTCGCGCGAATACCCGCTCGACCTGCTGGAAATCGCTGGTCTCGACATGAGTTCGCCCGAGCCGATTCAGCGCGCGCTGAACGTCTACGACGACTACCTCGACGAGATGGCGGCGCTCATCTGAGGCCCGGACGACCCGATTTGGGCCGATTCGGCGAAAGTCTTTTTTGCGGTGGAACGACCGAGACCCAAAGGCACTTTTAAGCCGGTGACCTAGGAGGTAGTAGCAAAGATGTCGCGTAGCCCACCTCTCCCAGACCAACCGACACTCGAACTCGACCCCGAGATGACAGACAGGGAACGGCTCGCGGCGCTCCGCGACCACTTCGCAGACATCTTGGAGGTGAACGAGACCCTCGAAGACCGTCTCGAAGAGGCCCGCGAGCGTCGTGACGACCTCGAAACCGAAGTCGACCAACTCGAACGCGAGAACGAGACGCTGAAGACGACGTCGCTGTACGTCGCCACCGCCGAAGAGGTGACCGACGACGGCGTCATCATCAAACAGCACGGCAACAACCAAGAAGTGCTGACCGAAGTCTCGCCGCGTCTGCGCGAGGAAATCGAGTCGGGCGACCGCGTGGCGGTCAACGACTCCTTTACCGTCCAGACGATTCTGCAAGCCGAGAAGGACGCCCGCGCACAGGCGATGGAAGTGGACGCCTCGCCGGAGGTCACCTACGAGGACATCGGCGGCATCGAAGAGCAGATTACCGAAGTTCGGGAAGCGGTCGAAGAACCGCTAGAGAATCCCGAGCAGTTCGCGACGGTCGGCATCGACCCGCCGAGCGGCGTCCTGCTGTACGGTCCGCCGGGCACGGGCAAGACGATGCTGGCGAAGGCCGTCGCCAACCACACCGACGCGACCTTCATCAAGATGGCTGGCTCGGAACTCGTCCAGAAGTTCATCGGCGAGGGTGCGAAGCTAGTCCGCGACCTCTTCGAACTCGCTGGACAGGAGGAACCGGCCATCATCTTCATCGACGAAATCGACGCCGTCGCGTCGAAGCGTACCGACTCGAAGACTTCCGGCGACGCCGAAGTCCAACGGACGATGATGCAGTTGCTCTCGGAGATGGACGGCTTCGAGGACCGCGGCGAGATTCGCATCATCGCGGCGACCAACCGCTTCGACATGCTCGACCGCGCGATTCTACGCCCGGGCCGCTTCGACCGACTCATCGAAGTGCCCGAACCGAACCAGGAAGGTCGCGAGAAGATCTTCGAAATCCACACCCGCGGCATGAACCTCGCCGACGAAGTGGACTTCGCGGACCTCGCCGACAAGACAGCGGGCTTCAGCGGCGCGGAGATAGAGAGTCTCACGACGGAGGCTGGCATGTTCGCCATCCGCGACGAGCGCACCGAAGTCGAGACCCAAGACTTCGAGGAAGCACTCGGCAAGATGGAGAAAGACGACGCCGAGACGGGCATCGTCACCGAAGGGTCGCTCCCGAGTTACGCCTACTGACCGAGAACGCTTTCGGAGACGCGACATCACTCTCCTTCGGAAGCCGTCGTCGCTGCTACTACGTTCGCTATTTTCGGAGAAGCAGGTAATATAGACCGCTCAGTCGTCGTCCACGACGACTTCGACCGGTCCCGCTTCTGCGACCTCTTCCTCTTTGCCCTGTCGCTCCTGCCAGAACAGCGCGCCCACGACGAGTAGTACGACCCACGAGCGCCAACTCGCGAGGTTGAGCGTGTAGCCGATGCCGAAGGGCTTCTCGACCAGCATTCCCTCGCCGGGTTGCCAGTACGCAGAGAGCATCCGGCCGATGCTCGGTCGTTCGAAGTTGTACGGCATGCCGAACAGCGTCCCGCTGCTAGGTTTGTCGTCCATGGATAAGAGTACGCCAGAGAGGAATAAAGTGCTTTGGCCTCCGAGCGGTATCAATCGGCAATCGGGCTGACAGCTACGGAAGCGTGAAGAGGACTACTGATATCGACCGCGACCTTCGATTTCTCGCAGTTGGGTCAACACTGCTTCCGAACCCACGTCGCCGTACGCGTCTTCGAACTCGCGCTGGAGTTGTTCTGCGTCGTCGGAGGTGCCCGCGAGGCTCTGGGAGAAGACGTGGAGGTCCATCGCGTAGTCCTCGGCGTCGTCGGTGTTGTAGCCGAGTCCGAAATCGATGAGATACGTCCGCATTCCTACCCTAACATTCCGCGTGGTCGGGTCGCCGTGGACGAACCCAGCGTTGTGAATCGTGGCGAGATATCGCCCCACATCCTGCACACGCTCGACAGTAAGTTGTTCGCGCAAGTCCACGTCGCCCACGCGCTCGAAGACTAACGTCCCTTCCTGGGGGTCCACGTCGTAGACGACCGGCGTCGGCACGCCGTGTCTGCGCGCCTCGCTCGTGAGGCGCGCTTCGAGGACGGTCCGGTGTCGCCGCAAGGTCGCGTCGAGTTCGGGGTGGCGGTAACTCTTCGGCAGGCGGCGCTTCGTCACTCGCTCGTCGCCGATTTCGACGGTCGCCTCCGCGCCGACGACTTCCGTGCCTTCCTCGCGCCAGACGGCGACCGACTCGTCCTCGCCTCTCCACGTCACCGCCACTTGATCTGGCCGGAAGTTCGGATTCACCGCCGACGCTTCGACCTCGATAGTATCGCCAGCGCGCACCATCTTCGCACCGAGCGCGGCAATCATGCCCGCGTTGTCCCGCAGGAAGCGCGGGTCGGGCGCGTAAAACTCCGCACCGCGCTGGTCGCACATCTCTTCGAGCATCGCTCGGAGTCGCTCGTTCTGACCGACGCCGCCGCCGAGTACGAGTTGGTCGCTCCCGGTCAGCGAGAGCGCGCGCTCTGCGACCTCCGTGAGCATCGCAAAGACGTTCTCCTGAAGCGAGAAGCAAACGTCCTCGATGGCTTCACCTCGGTCGTAGGCCTGCTTCGCCGCGCTCATGATGCCCGAGAAGGAGAAGTCCATCCCCTTCACGACGTACGGTAGTTCGACGTACTCGCCGTCGCTTGCGGCCTCCTCGACCTTCGGCCCGCCGGGGTGGGACCACCCGACGTGCCGGGTGAACTTGTCGATGGCGTTGCCGACGCCGGTGTCCATCGTCTCGCCGAGGACACGGTAGCGGCCGTTGCGGTAGCCCAGCACGTGGGCGTTCGCACCGCTGGCGTTCAAGCAGACCGGCGAGTCGAAACCGGATTGCTGGCGGCCGATTTCGAGGTGTGCGACCATGTGGTTGACGCCGACGAGCGGCACGTCGAGCGTCTGGGCGAGTGCGCGCGCGGCGGTGCCGACGGTGCGCAGACAGGGACCCAAACCGGGCCCGCGCGAGAACGCCACTGCGTCGATAGGGCCATCCGCTTCCGCCAGCGCGGTCTCGACCACCTTCGGGATGGCCTCGCTCATGTGCTCTGCGGCCTCGCGCGGGTGAATGCCGCCGCTCTCCGGTTCGTAGGCGTCGGTCTCAATAAAAGTTGAATCGGTTTCTGTGTCGTGGATGGCCGCGCTGGCCGCCCACGCGGTGCCCTCGATGCCGAGGACTCGCATTCGCTCGCTCACGGTTCCTCCGTCACCGCTCGCGTTTTCCGATGCGCGCAAGGCGCATCGCTTACTGCCACTCGGTGTAACCGCAACGACCACAGTGGAGGCGGTCGCCGTGGTCGGCGAGGAACGAGTCGCCGCAGCGGGTACACGTTTCCTTGTCCGTCGTGCCGTCGTCGTCGTACATCTCGTAGCGCGCCATTATTCAGCCTCCTCGGGCTCTGCCTCGCCTTCCGCTTCGGCGTCGGCGGAAATCTTGTTGCGTTCGAGCATGTGGTCCTGCTCGACGTCGCGGGCGTGTTCGGGGCTATCGTAGACCTTCGCGTAGCCGACGGTCTTGCGCATGCCGAACTTCGTGTTCATCTCGTGGACGACGACCTCGCTGGAGTCCTTGTCGAGCTTCGCGGCGAGGCTGTCGCGCACGGAGAGGCGCGAGGGGGTTGCTTCGTCGTGAACGATCTGGAACCGCACTTCGTTCCGGTGGAGCATCGGGTTCTGCTCCTCGGAGAGGATTTCGACTTCCATGTTTTCAGTTGTACTGTACTTCACCCTGAAGCCTGTAAAAGGATTTCGAACAACCTTTTGCTGCGGGCCGGGCGCGTTCCGCGCCCGACCACTGGCAAAACGCTGATGAAAAGCACGGCGTCACCCGCGACAGAGCGCGCGAAGCGCGCTCTTCTGCGGGTTCCTTGGCCCGCTCGCTCCAGCGAGATTCCTGCGGAATCTCGTCTTCGCTCGCGGTAGAATCGCTGGACGACTACCGCACAAGGTCAGTCTGCTACAACAAGGTGGTCACCCAACCAGCACGAAAAACGTTCGCCAGCGTCTCGCGCGCGGAGCCGCAAGTCGAAAAGTCAGTCTTCGAAAACTGCCAACAGCTCGGTGGCGTCCCCGTCCATCTTCCCCAACAACTCGCGCATCTCCTCTTTCAGCTTCGCCGTCACCTCGGCGTGAACCATCCCCTCGTTCGGTTGCCCGTAGACGACGCTCGCGCCGATTGGCGCGGCGACGATGGCCGGAAGGGCAACGAGGTCCTCTTCGCCATCGACGACGATAGTAGTCGGCTCCCCGCTTCTGAGAGCGTCCCGGAGCGCGACCACCATCTCGCGAGTGAGCGTGGCGGCGGGATTCTCGACTTCGACGCAGTTCGTGTTCTCGATGAGGGCGGCGACAACTTCCGCGACTTCGCCGCCGACTTCCTCGCGCTTCGTCAAACCGTCTACGACCGCCACGTCGGGCGTTCGTCCAGCCTGTTCGAGGTGGGAGGTCACTACGTCGCCGACCGTAATCAGGGGTCCCTCGACTGCAGAGAGCAGTCGCTCGGAGTCGGTGAAAATCGGCCCCATCGGCTCTTTGAGTTCCGCGCGCAGGTCGCGTGGAAGCCGAACGAGTACGTCTGCGTCCGCGTCTGGCGAATCGTCCGGGTGCGCCGAATCGTTCGCGTTCGGCGGCACGTCTCCGTCGTCGCGCGTCACGAACTTAGCGGACCTTCAGCGCGTACTTGCCCGGCTTGTCCACTTCCATCTCCGTCGCAATCTCGCTCTCGTCGGGGTGGGCGATGATGACGTAACCACTCCAGTCTTCGGTCAGACTGGACGACCCACAGAGCGGGCACGTTTGCTCGTCGGGTTCGACGACGGCGTGGCACTCCCGGCAGGCGAGACGGTCAGCAGCCATCGTTATTCACCAGTCGCGGCTTGCTGCTTTTCGCGCTCTTCTTTGAGCCAGCCGAGTTTGCCGAGGCCCGGCTGTTTGGCGGTCAGGCCGATCTTGCTCTCGCGCGGGTTGCGCTCGTCGATGCTCTTCGTGACGATGCGCGCTCGCACGGAGTCGCCGACGCTCAGCACGCGGTTCGATTCGCGCGAAGCGAGTTGCTGGTTCTCTTCGTCGTACGCGAGGTACTCGTCGGAAATCTGGGAGACGTGGAGCAGGCCGTCTACCGGACCGATGCCGACGAAGGCACCAAAGTTGACGACTTCCACGACTTCCCCGTCCACGACTTCCTGCATCTGCGGGTCGTACGTGACGGCGTCGAAGTCCGCCTCGTAGTAGACGCCCGGTCGGTTCGGTAGCACTGCACCGTCGCCGATGTCGTGTACTTTCACGACGCTGACGACGCTCCCCACGTCTTCGTCCATCCGGCCTTCCAACTTGTCCTGCAACAGCTTCTTCACCAGTTCCGGCGTCACCTCTGCGAGATGCTCGGGTGGTACCTCGACTGTGTCTTTGAGTCTAGCCCGTTTGTACATGCTATGGTTGACTGATTTCGAGTTTGTTCCGGCCCCTTATATGAATTACCGACGCGCCCGCGTCGAGCAGGCGTTGGCGTAAGGGACCGTCGTTCGTCACGACGTAGTCGAACTCGTCTGCGAGTTCGACCAGCACGTCGTCGGCGTACGATGCCTCGGATTCGGCGTCGATGGTCCGACAGCGGTCGGTTGCGAGGTCCGCGCCGACGCTCGCGGCGACGGCCTCTTCGCTGGCACCCTGCGAGAGTTTCGCCAACTCGTCGTGGATTGCCTGCGGGACCACGCAGTCGTACTCGCCCAGGAGACGCTCCAACTCGTCGAACAACCGCACGTCACATTCGACTGGCATCATGAGCGCGCTCGTATCGAGGGCGACGACCGCAGTCATCCTACTCCCGGAGGGTGCCGACGCCGATGAGCCGCCAGCGTGCGCCGACGCGGCGGTTGATGGCTATCTTCGACCCTTCGGGCGCGCAGACGGGACGCTTGAGTGCGACTTCGCACTCGCCGTCGCGTGCGCTCGTCACCGAACCGACCGTCGTCGCGGTGCCGATGGTCAGCATCAGCGGTTCGCCGGTCGAAATCTCGTCGATGTCTTGGTCGTCCACGCCGACGAGTCGTTCGAGCAGGTCTACCTCCATGGTGAACTGCCGCCACGTCGGCGGGAGCGTGCCCGGCGGGCCAGCGAGTTGGCCAGCGAGCGCGTCACCTTTGGTGAGGCTCGGGTCGAGACCGGTCCCGACGCCGAGCAGGCCGCCCGGCGTCACTTCGTCTACCATGTCGCCACCCGCTTGAAGCGAGCGCACGTCGGTCTCGATGGATTCCCAACGGGTCTCGCCGCCTTCCTCGACCTCGCGGCCGGGACGCAGTTCGAGTTCGTCGCCGTCAGTGAGTTTCCCTTCGACCAGACTGCCGCCGAGGACGCCGCCCATCAGACCGTCCCACGTCGTACCGGGACGGTTGATGTCGAAACTGCGGGCGACGTACATCCGAGCGTCCGCGTTCGGGTCGCGTTCGGGCGTCGGAATCTCGTCTTCGACAGCGTTGATGAGGAGGTCGATGTTGACCTCCTGCTGTGCGCTGATGGGGACGACTGGCGCGTCTTCGGCGACGGTGCCCTCGACGAACTCCTGAATCTGTTCGTAGTTGCGCTGGGCCTGGTCGCGGTCTACCAGGTCGATCTTGTTCTGCGCGATGACGATGTTGTCGATGCCGATGATGTCCAGCGCCATCAAGTGTTCTTCTGTCTGTGCCTGTGGGACGGGGTCGGTCGCCGAGACGACCAAGACCGCACCATCCATGATGGCCGCGCCTGAGAGCATCGTCGCCATCAGCGTCTCGTGTCCGGGGGCGTCCACGAACGAGACGGTCCTGAGGACCTCGCTCTCGCTGCCATCTGGGCAGGTTTCGTCCACTGTGTAACATTCCGGCTCGTCCATATCGGGACAGTGCCGGAACGTGGCGTCGGCGTACCCAAGGCGGATGGAGATGCCACGTTTCATCTCTTCGGAGTGCTGGTCGGTCCACTCGCCGCTGAGTGCCTGTACCAACGTCGTCTTGCCGTGATCGACGTGGCCGACCAGTCCGATGTTCACCTCCGGTTGGGTGTGTGTTCCTGTCAACGTTGACCTCCTACAGTAATTCTGTTGTGGATTTCGCCCTGAACGACTGATAAACCTACTGTTCTGGTTCGGGACTGTGGTGGTCGAAAACACGGCTGTTCAGTGGTACCTGATGACGTGCGCGGCGAATTTCGTCGTTTCCCAGGCTCGTGACGACCGGCGAAGTTATTAGAAAATTTACAAAAGTCGAATCGAGCAAACGCATAAGCCGATGGCGTAAGAACTCTCACACATGAGCGGAACGACTGAACCGAACGCCGAGGTGGGCGAGGCCGAGAAGGCCGCCTTGCAGGACTGCGAGGACTGCGTGGCCCCCGCCGAAGCGTTCTCGGTCATCGCCAACGAGACGCGCCTCTCCATCCTCGAAGCCCTCTGGGCCGCGCCCGAGCGACCGGTCGGGTTCTCGGACCTCCGGCGCGAGGTCGGGATGCGCGACAGCGCGCAGTTCAACTACCACCTCAAGCAACTGACCGACCACTTCGTCGTCCAGACCGACGACGGCTACGACTTCCGACAGGCGGGCAAGAAGGTCGTCCGCGCGATTCTGGCGGGGTCGTTCAACGAACATCCCGAGATGGAACCGTTCGAAGTCGAGGGAAGTTGCGCAGCCTGCGAGGGTGACCTGCGCGCGACGTACCACGAAGAAAAGCTCGCCATCGACTGCACGGACTGCGCGAAGAACCACGGCCACTACCCGTTCCCGCCCGGCGGCCTGAACGACCGCACGAACGCCGAGATTGCAGATGCCTTCAACCAGCGCGTGCGTCACCTCCACTGCCTGGCCGCCGACGGGGTCTGTCCGGAGTGCAACGGCCGAATGACGACGACGATTCGGCCCGACACGGAGGAGTATCTGGGACTGGAGGTCCGCGTGGACCACCGCTGTGAACAGTGCCATCATCAACTGTACTCCGCGGTCGGGTTGTCCTTGCTCGACCAGTCAGATGTCGTCACGTTCCACCGCGACCACGGCATCGACCTCTGCACGAAACCCTACTGGGACTTAAACTGGTGCGTGAGTGACGAGGGGACGACGGTGCTGTCGGAAGACCCGTGGAAAGTGCAGGTGGATATTCCGCTTGATTGCGAGACACTGACTGTGGTCTTGGATGGCGAGTTGGATGTGGTCAAGATGGAACGCTCTGGTGAGTCGTTGTCGGGTGAGAGTGTGGAGATGGTTTGAGACGATAGAGTTCGAGGGGTCAACCACTGGAAACGGCTGGCCGACCAGACCATCGGAAACAGCTGACTGACCAGACCATCGGAAACAGCTGACTGACCAGACCATCGGAAACAGCTGACTGACCAGACCATCGGAAACAGCTGACTGACCAGACCACAGGGTGGGACTGAAAGGGGTCGCCCGGTCGCGTTCGTCTTGGTCGCTCGGCGACCTCTATCCGCGCGGTTTGTGGATATGTCGCCGAGTGGCCGCGACCGGGCGAGGGCTTTCGAAGAAGAAACTACGGTCGTGCTGATTGCTACGTAGCGGCGACGAACCGAAAGGAGCTAGCTACTCCCGAAACCAAGGAGAGACCGCACCGCACAGCACCGCAGCAGCCACGCCCTCCCACCCGATTGCGTTTCTCGGTTTCGAGAGACGGACCGTGGCCCGTCTCTCACGCTGCGATACTCATCCCTCGCGCGTAGTTTGGCGCGGCATGAAGCCGCGCCAGCGCGCGCCGGAGGACTGATTCACGGTCTGAGTTCACGACCGAGACCCGTCTTCTCTACGTAGACCCACGGGAGCAGACCAAGAAGAACTAGTAGTCCCCCTCCCGCGAAAATGTAGCTCGGCGGGATGGTTACTACGAAATCACTGGACTCCGTCCCGTACCCGATCCAACCGGCCGAAAAGTGGGAGCCTGTTAGCAGTGTCTCGCGCATCGTGAGCCACTTTACCAGAATAGTTCCCGTGGAGAGTAGCACCAAACTAGCCAACAGCCCCTTCGTTTGCGTCTCCATTCGTTTGGAACGTCATATTCCTGAACAATGAGTTTGGTGGCACGGACCCCCACACAATATTCAAAATATTTTACAGAAGTCAACTCCAGTAACACACCGTACAGAAATATCCTTCAGATTACACTTTAGGCCCCCTAGCCCCTCTGTACAGACGAGGACAGACCGATGAAGACGAACAACCCACGAAAGGCCGCACCGCCCGTCCGTGCCCCGTACGGACGAACCCTCCCGAACCTCGCTCGCCGAGCGGTGCCGGTCGTCGGCGCGCTCACGCTCGTCGCCGCCGCACTCGCCGCGGGTCTCCTGCTGGCTACCGCGCTGGCCCTCCTGCCGAACACGGTCCCAACCATCCTGCTCGGCTGGGTCGCCAGCATCGGACTGGCGTTCGCGCTCCCCGTGCTCGTCGTGAAGGCAGTCGTCGCGGGAATCGAGAGAGCCCAGTAACGACACTGAACACGCGAAGTTTTTCTTTGCCGCACTGCCAACGACCACCGTGCGCGAATTTCCCTTCGAGTTGGCGTTGTGTGCCCACCTCGAAGCCACTGGAGACCAACTCGTCGCCAGACAAATCGGTGGGAGCGTCCGCGCGCCCTCGAATCGCGTGCTGGACGTACTCACGGTCTCTCCCGGCCCGGAAATCGAGGCCCGGACTGCCCTCACCAGCGAGACGATTCCCGCGGCGGCAATCGAGAACGACGTGGGCGTCGGGCGCGCCCGTGACCCCGTGAAGGCGTTCGATTGCTCGCCCCAGCACGCCCGCCGCGTCACCGAGCGCGCGGAGGAGATCGGGTTCTTCGAGCGTGCCGACGGCGGGGTCCGACAGGTCGCGCGGTACCCCGAGAACTGGTTCGGAACCATTCGAGCCATCGAGAACAAGCCAGACTTAGACGTGCCCGGCGACCTCCAAACGCAACTCCGTAAGGACGTGAGTCTCGGCTTAGTGGACGAAGTGGTCCTCGCTACGGAGAGCTACGTCACTGGTGCGCACCTCAATCGCATCCCCGAAGAGGTCGGCGTCTGGCGGTTCTATCCCGAATCTGGCGAGCGCGAAGTGATTCGAGGACCCGAGCCACTGCCGATCCGAGAAGCAGGCATCGAACTGCTCGACAGCCACACCGGCCGAACAGACGTATCGGTCGTCAGTGCCGAAGAGAAGGCCCGAAAGCGCCGTCGAATCGCCGAACGCGCCTACGGCAAAGGCTGGCGAACGTACGACTTTCCGGGCTGTGAAGAAGCGACCGCAGTCGCCCGCGAAGGGAGCGACGGCCTCCCATACTGCGCGTGGAAAGACCGACTCGTCAATCCCGCAAACTGCGGCACTGACTGTCCGGGGCACGACCCGGCCGACCCACTCGAATTCGACAAAGAAGCGGCCCGCGACGGCCGCACTCCGTGGGTCGCCGACCCCGACGGGAAGGCGAGGCGGCAATCGGGACTCGACAAGTTCTGGTAGGCTCACTCGAATCCAGCAGAATCCGCAGACGGGCACAACTCCTTTGAACGAATTCGTCCAACAGCTAGAGGATGGAAGACGTACCCGGTGTAGTTTCTGAGACGACCGCCGTCCGCGTCTCGGACGGTGCTTCCGGCGTCGTTTTCGACGCCGCCCTCGAAGCGGCGTCCTCGGTACCCGTCGTCACCGTCGGGTCGCCCGGAATCTCCGCGCTCGAACCGCTGGTGCTGGCGACCCACGACGGCCACACGGCGTTCTACGCTGACTGCACGCCCGAGCAAGCGAGGGGTGTTGTCGAAGCACTCGAAGACGGTGAGCTACCGGAGGGAGAAGACAGGGGCGTCGAGCACGACTCCGAGACGAAGACGCTCCCAGTTCCGGCAGACGGCCCGCTCGCGGTCGGCGAGCGGCACGTCCTCGAACGCGTCGGGTGGGTGGACCCCACGAGCGTGGCCGACTACGAATCGTTCGCATTCGAGAGAGCGACAGGTGACGCAGAAGCAGAAATTTCGAACCTCGGCCTGCTCGGCAGAGGCCGCGGCGACGGCGCGACAGACGTGCCAGTCGCCGAGGCGTGGCAGACCGCACGTGAATCAGAGGGCGACCCAGTGGTCGTCGTCAACGCCAACGAAGCCGACGAGCGCAATCAGACCGACGAAATTCTACTCGAAGGCGCGCCCGCCGACGTTCTCGACGGTGCGCTCGCAGTCGCGGAGTTCGTCGGCGCGGACGACGTGGTCGTCTACTGCAACGAGGAGGACGTACTCGCTCAGCGACGACTACAGGAGACGATTCAATCGCTCGGAGAGATGGCCGACCACGAACTACCCACGCTCCCGCAGGTCGTCACCGGGCCGGACCGCTATATCGCCGGCGAACCCACGATGGCACTCGAATCACTGGAAGGAGCCGACCGACTGGAAGCGCGGCTTCGACCGCCGTCGCCCGCGAAGCACGGACTCTACGGGCGGCCCACGGTCGTCCACACGCCGCGGACGTTGGCCCAGGTTCGACAGGCGATTCGCTCGCCCGAGCGATTCGATGCTGCGGATTCGGACCCCGGAACGCGACTGGTGACGATTGGGGGCGATGTGGAGGACCGGGCGACTGTCGAGTTGCCGACCGGCGGGTCGCTCGCCGACGCACGCGAGGCAGTCGAATTCGCGGGGTCAGGCGCAGTGAAGATGGCCGTCGTCGGCGGGCAGTTCGGCGGCCTGACTCGCTCGTTGGACCTCGCGCCGAGTGCTCCCGCGCTCGCTGGGGCAGACTTGGGCACCGACGGCGTCGTGGAACTGTTCGGCGAGTCGCAGTGCGCGGTGGCCACTGCTGGTTCGCGTGCCGCCTTCGCCAAATCGGAGAACTGCGGGCGCTGTGTCCCCTGCCGCGAGGGGTCAAAGCAGTTGACCGACTTGCTCCGGGACGTCTACGACGGCGAGTACAAATCCGGAAAGCTCGCCGAGTTGACCCGCGTGATGGAGACGAGTAGCACCTGTTCGTTCGGCCGGGACGCCGCCCGCACCGTAGCAACGGCAATGGACGAGTTCGAGACAGAATTCGAAGCACACGCCGAGGGACGCTGTCCGAGCGGCGCGTGCAGGAGTGAGAAACCATGAGTACAGACAACTCTACCGAACCCCCAACGCGACTGCCGGGCGTCCCCGACGTGGAGGACCCACGGCCGAGGACGCCGCTGACCGAAGATTTCAACACTGGGACCGCCAACGACCCAGCAGTCGGCACCGACGGCGAGGAGTTGACCCACCTCACGGTGGACGGCCAGTCGATTGCCGTGCCGCCCGGTTCGACCATCATCGACGCAATCGAAGCCGCCGAAACAGAAGCCGACGTGCCCGCGCTCTGTTACTACGACAGACCGAGCGACGAGGCAGAGGACATCGGCCCGCGCTCGGAGTGTCGCACCTGCATGGTCGAGACGGACGAACACGGGCAGGTTCCGGCCTGTAGTTTCCCCGCAGAAGACGGTCTGTCGGTTCGAACTGACGACGAGGACGCCGCAGAGGCCCGCGACGTAAATCTCGATTTGGTGCTGTCGAACCACAACCTGCGATGCACGACCTGCGGGCAGAACGGGCGCTGTGAACTACAGGACACTTCGATAGAGCATGGTGTCGAAGAACCCAGATACGGCGTCTTCGAGGACCGCGAGGCGTACGAACCGATAGACGACACCTCCGCGGTCATCCAAATCGACCGCAACAAGTGCATCCTCTGCAACCGGTGTGTGGACGCCTGCAACGACGTGCAGGTCGAAGGCGTCCTGCGAATAGAGGGGCACGGCGAAGACACCCAAATCGGCTTCCAGAACGACGCCGACACGTTCGACGATTCGACCTGCGTCTCCTGTGGCCACTGCGCGACGGTCTGCCCGACTGGCTCGCTAGTCGAGAAGGGTCTGGAAGACTCGGCGACGATTCCGATTCCGGGATTCACCCAGAAGAACTCGATTGGCAAAGTGAGAGAGAGCGACCACGCCGAGACGACGGACGACGCGACCGCGCCGAATCGGACCGTTCCGGGCGTTTCTGCCGACGACTCGGAGTCCGAGGGCGACGAAGCCCTCTCCGGCGTCGCACGATTCATGGCGAACGCGAAACAGCGAGCTAGTGCCGTCGCAGACGACGCGAGAACCGCGGCCGACAGCACCAAAGACGAACTGCTGAAACAGGCCGAACACGCCTCCGAGGAAGTCGCCTCCGAGTCGCTGAACATCGGCCAGATGTTCGACGTGGCGGGCGTCGTCAGCGACGCCCGCCTCTCGGAGGTGAACGTTGCCGAGACGACTTGCCAGTACTGCGCGGTCGGCTGTCGATTCGACGTGTACGGCAAGGACGGTGAAGTGATGGGGGTCAGACCAGCCGACGCGGAAGCGACTCCGGCAAACGACTTCTCGACCTGCGTGAAAGGGAAGTTCGGCTACGAGTTCGTCAACAGCGACGACAGGCTAACGACCCCGCTCATCCGAGAGGACGAGCAGTTCCGCGAGGCGAGTTGGGACGAAGCGATCGACCTGATTCACGAGAAACTGAGCGAGATTCAGACCGAACACGGGAACGACTCGGTGGCAGTCACGTCTTCCTCGAAGTGTACCAACGAGGAGAACTTCCTGAACCAGAAGTTCGCTCGCCAAGTCTTGCAGACCCCGCACGTGGACAACTGCGCGCGCCTCTGTCACTCATCGACCGTCGCGGGCCTCCAGCAGACGGTCGGCTACGGCGCGATGACGAACCGCATCAACGAGGACATCGGCGAGACCGATTGCTATCTCATCACGGGGTCGAACACGACGGAGAGCCACCCGGTCCTCGCAACGCGAATCAAGCAGAACGTACGCGACGGCGCGGACCTCATAGTCTTCGACCCCCGGAAAGTCGGGGTTGCCGAACACGCAGACCAGTACGTCCAGACGAATCCCGGCGAAGACATCGCGTGGCTCAACGGGATGGTGCGCTACATCGTCGAGAACGATCTCCACGACGAGGAGTTCATCGAGGAGCGAACGAAGCACTTCGAGCAAGTGAAAGAGAAGGTCGAACCCTTCACTCCCGAGAAAGTCGAGGAACTGGCTGGAGTCGCGCCCGAAGACCTCAAACAGGCCGCCGAGACCATCGCCACCGCCGACACCTGCATCTTCGGGTGGGCGATGGGCATGACTCAGCACGCCCACGGGACGCGGAACGTCATCGCCATCACGAACCTCGCGCTCGTCACTGGCAACCTCGGGAAGCCCAGAGCAGGCCTCTCGCCCTTCAGGGGCCAGAACAACGTGCAAGGCGGTGGCGGCGACATGGGTCCCGCACCGCACAACCTGCCCGGCTATCAGGACCCCACGGACGACGAGATTCTGGACAAGTTTGAGGACGAGTGGGGCGTCAGACCACCGGACGAAATCGGCCTCCGACTTCCCGAGCAGTACGAAGCGATGGACGACGGCGACATTCGCGGGATGTTCATCATGGGCGAGAATCCCGTCCTCTCCGAACCGGACATCCGCGGCGCGGAGCAGTCGATTCAGGAACTCGACTTCCTCGCCGTCCAAGACATCTTCCTCACCGAAACCGCCGAATTCGCCGATGTGGTGCTTCCGGCCGCCAGCGCCGCGGAAAAACGCGGCACCTTCACCAACACCGAGCGGCGCGTCCAGATGGTCCGACCCGCAGTCGAACCACCCGGAGACGCCCGCGACGACGCGAGCATCCTCGCGGACCTCGCCAGCCGCTGGGGCGTAGACTGGGAGTACGACGGCGCGGAGGACGTGATGGACGAAATCAGCCGACTCGTGCCACTCTACAGTGGCATCAGCTACGACCGTCTCGAAGCGAATCCCGAAGGAATCCAGTGGCCCTGCGAGGATGAATCGGACCCCGGCACGCCGTACCTCTACGAAGACGAATTCAACTTCGAGGACGGCAAGGCGCGGTTCGTCCCGGCCGACTACGCCGGGCCGGTCGAGATGCCCGACGAGGAGTATCCACTGATGCTGACCTCGGGGCGCGTCCTCTATCACTGGCACACGGGGACGATGACTCGCCGAATCCGGGCGCTGATGGACCACGTGCCCGAGAGTTTCGTGACGATTCACCCGAAGATGGCCGAGGACCTCGGCATCGAAGACGGTGAGTACGTCCGCGTCTCCTCGCGGCGCGGCGATATCGTGGTCAAGGCCAGCGTCGAAGAGATGTCGGACCCCGGCGTCGTCTTCATCCCGATGCACTTCATGCACGGCGCGGTCAACGAACTCACCCAGCACGAACTCGACCCGACGAGTCGGATTCCGGAGTACAAGGTGACGAGCGTGAAAATCGAACCGCTGGGTCCGGACCCCGACGAAGAACCACTGCCGGTCGAACCGCCGACGGAAGACACCGACGGCCACCCCGGCCCCGCGCCGATGGACACCTAGTCGCGCTCGTCTGGCCTCCCAATCAGTCGCTCTCCTCGTCCTCGGCGTAGAACAGCACGCGCTGGCACTCCGGGCAGACGTACGGAATAGGGGTCAGTTTCTCTTTCGCCCCGAGTGTACCGCGGAGTCCACCCTTGGACTCGTCGGTGACGAGTTTGACCTCGTCTTGGTACGCTTGCGTCTGGAGTTTGGTCGCGTCCATCTCGACGCCGCAGTCGGGGCATCGCCGTTGAGTTGGCATACTGGCGGGTACTCAGTGTGCCGATAAATCTCCGTTGGTGATACGGGGTTCCCGAATCGAGAATCTGCGGTGGATACAGTACGGACAGTGTATTCTGGACGGGAACGCTACGCCGACACCGCTGGGAGAGGCACAATTTTATAACATTCAGTGATTGAGGTATATCAATGAAAAATAACCGACTCGTTCCGGCAGTGATGGCTGTCGTTGGCTTCGGAGCCATCGTAGTCGGAATACAGCAGGGATTAGTACACGTTGCGCCGGGGTACGAGGGGACTATCGTGACCGGTTGGGACGGAGCACTCAATCACGAAGAAGTATTGCTCGTACTGCTCGGGGGCGTCGGCATCGGTGGCACGGTTGCCGCACGGAAGTGGAAGCGCTTGGCAAGTATTCCGGTCGCGATGGGTGGTATCGTTCTTTTCTACGTGTTCCGAGCGGTACTCGCACAATTCCAGTCACCACACTCGCTCTATCGAGAGCATTCGCTTCGGCCGCCGGGTTCCGAAGAGTACACTGTCATGGTCGTCCTCGGTGCCGAGCCATTCCTTCTCGCGGTTGGCGGCCTCCTGCTCGTGGGTGCCGGCGTCGCACGGTCGAAAGTAGAACCGCTGTCGGGGACAACGACGAGTTGACGAAGGCTGTCACGCACCGAGACACCCGTATTCAGCGCGCTATTCTTGGCACGGTCTGCGGATTTCAACAGAACCTCTCAAGAAGAAGAAGGCCCCAGAACCCCCACCGCCGGAAGCCCCAATCGCTCTCGCAACGTCCGCGTCGGCCGCCCTTGCTCGTTCCACCCTCGAAGTTCGTAGTACGAATCCAACGACTCCTCGAATTCGGACGAATCGAGTGCTTCCCCCTCCTTTGGGCCCCCTTCCAGTGGCTCCGTAAGTTTCTCCGGCAGTTCGTCGTCCGACCTGTCGAAGCCCTCGCGGACGTTGAACAGGCGCGTCAGCGTCCAGACGCGCTCGCCGACTTCCCGCAGTTCTTCAGGCGAGTACTCTAAGCCAACCGCCGAGAGCCACTCTGCGCCGAAGTCTTCGAACACTTCGCCAACGAAGTCGTCCGCGACGAGACACCAGAGCAGCGAACGCAGGTCCTGCTCGGCCGCGACGGCCGCCGCCCGTCGCTCGTCGCTCCACGACTCGGTGGCGAACACTTCCTCCACGACCGGCCGGGCGCGCCGGTGACACGCTCCTCTGTCGCTGGTTGCGTAGGCCAGCGCCATCGTCGGCGCGCCTCGCGGGTCGTAGGTCGGCAGTTCCATCGCCTTCACCGTGGGCACCAACTCGCTACCGCCGTACTGCTCGGCGGCCGCGTCCACTCCGTCTGCGAGCGCGTCGCCAAGTTCGGTCTCTCGTCGTGCGGTTTCGCCGAGCAATTTGTGGGTCTCCGACTCGTCGCCGAAGTCGAGGTCGCGCGAAATTCGGCCCTCCTCGCTGGCTCGAATCGCCCACGCGACGGCGTTTCCGGCGCTGATTACGTCGAGGCCGAGACGGTCGCAGGCCGCGCCGAGCGCGGCCACGGCGTCGAAGTCCTCGATGCCGAGTCCCGACCCGAGCGAGATAGCGGTGGCACCTCTGGGGACCGACGTTTCGGACTCGCTCTCGACTCGAAAGCCGCCGGGAATCGCCTCGTCGTCGCGTTCGCGGGCGACTGCCGCCGCGCGAACCGCTTCGATTCCGACCTCGTTCGCGCCGTCGAACGACCCCGACTGCCAGCCTTCCGTGGGGAGAACTCCGACCTCGTCTGCGAACTCGACGGTCTCGACCGTCTCACTCGCGCCCTGCCAGCGGCCGGTATCGGTGTCGGCGAACGTTCGCTCGTAGGACTCACGGAGGTCGGCGAGCCCGTCCGGCGACTCGCCGTGGGCGACGACCGCCTTCAGATTCTTCGACCCCATCACGGCCCCTGCGCCGCCGCGGCCTGCCTGATGCTCGCCGCCGTCCGAGGCGATAGTCGCGTAGCGAACTTCACGCTCGCCTGCGGGACCGATGCAGGCGACTGGTTGGTCGTAGTGTTGTTCGACTTCGATTGCGTCTCTTCCCCAGCAGTCGTCTGCCGGGCGAATTTCGGCATCGCCGTCTTGGACGTGCAGGGCAACTGGTGCGCTCGCTTTTCCCTCGACCAAGAGCACGAGGTGGTCGCCCAGCGCGCCAGCGAGCGCGCCGGGGAACGCTCCGCCCGCGTAGGAGTCGAGGAACGCCCCTGTCAGCGGCGACTTCGTGACCGCCGCGTAACGTTGCTCGCCGGGCGTCAGTCCGGAGAGCGGGCCGAGCGCGAACAGGAGGACGTTCTCGGACCTGAGGGGGTCGATGCCGGGCGCGAGTTCGTCGTAGAGGTAGCGCGCGCCGAGACCCTTCCCGCCGAGGTAGCGCCGCCGCCACGATTCTGGAACTGGTTCGCTCTCGACCGACCGGGTCGTCAGGTCCACGCGGAGCAGTCGGTCCGGTGGCGTGTACTGCATTCGATTCGTGCTACGGCGGCGAGTCGGGAAACGCTTCGGGCGCAGGCAAGACGACGGCTTTTCGTTCGGGAAGACGTAGTCGAAGTATGGTTGCCGGAGTCGTCCTCGCAGGCGGTCGCTCGACGCGATTCGGCGAATCGGACAAGGCCGTCGCGAACCTCGCAGGCACGCCAATGATTCGCCGAGTCGCCGACCGACTCGCGGGCGTCGTGAACGAACTCGTCGTCAACTGCCGTGCCGACCAGCGCGAGGCAATCGCCGACGCGCTGGCGGACTACGAGCGCCCGGTCCGATTCGCCATCGACCCCGAACCCGACGAAGGGCCGATGGCCGGGATTCGGACGGGACTCCGCGCAGTGGAGGCCGAGTACGCCGTCGTCGTCGCCTGCGACATGCCGTTTCTGGATTCGGAACTGGTCGAGTACCTGTTCGAGCGTGCGGCAGGGAGAGGGGCGGCAGTTCCCCGTCCCGGCGAGTGGTTCGAGACGACCCATGCCGTCTATCGCGCCGAACCGATGGCCGACGCCTGCGACGACGCGCTGGAACGTGGCGAGGGCAAGATTATCGAACCGCTGTTCGAACTCGACTACGCCGTCGTCGGCGAGGAAGACCTAGAGAATTTCGACGCCCAGAGCTTCGAGAACGTCAACACGCGCGAAGAGTTCGAGGCCGCGGCGGCACAGTTCGAGTAAGTTCAGTCCAAATCCTCGACGCCGAATTCGACGGTTTTGGGGTCGCCGTCGGAGCGGAATTGAGTAGTCTTCATCCGCCCGTCTACGAATTTCGGGAGTTGCTCGGTCCACTCCTCATAGTGTTCGGTCTCGACGTGTGCTTCCAGTGCCGCCACGTCTTCGTACTGCTCGAAGAACCGGACGACGTTCGGGTTCTCGATGTCGGTCGTCGCTCGATAGTCGAGTGTGCCGTCTTCTGCTCGTGATTGCTCCGCTAACTCCGCAATTTCGTCGAGTGCTTCGGCGCGCCGGTCCGGGTCGATTGGAATGCTCGTCTGGACGACTATCACGACCGACACGTCGAAGTGACCGGGAAAAGCTCTTTGGCGAACGACAGTTCACTCGACTGTTCGACAGGAATCCCAACTCACTTCACGACGGCGACGACCGGATCGTCCGCAACCATCTGTGTCAGAACGACTCGGGGCACGTCGAACTCGCGGTCCGCGGTCTGGGCGAGAACGCGACGTGCGATTTTTTTGGCGGTGGTCGCTAAACCATCGTCGTCTACCATGTTCACGACGGGGACTGCCGTCGCTCCTTCGGGCACTCCTTTCAGGCCGCCCTCGTCGCTGGCGAGGACGGTGGCGACGGCCTCACAGTCGAGTTCGTGGCCGACTTCGCAGTCCGTGAGTGCCGCCACGCGCTCCGGTCGGTGGACGAACTCCTCGGTGAGCGGTTTGCCGACCACCTTCGCGCTGGCGATGGGAAGAACGGTATCGACAGTCGCTGGAAGTTGGGGTTCGCGCTCGTTCGGGGCCTTCAGCCAACGAGTGCGCGCACCGTCGGCTTTCACGAGCGTGGGGCCGTCGTGGGCGTCTGCGAGTTCGGCGACTGTCTGGGGGTCGTAGCCGCGGTAGCGGTCCTCGCGCTCCTGTTCGGGGACGAGGCCGAGTGGCCACGACGAAGCGGTTTGGATGTACGAGCGTGGTTTCTCGGTCACTTCGACGCTGGTGACCTGCTCGTCGAAAATGGGGATGCGAACGGTCGCGGTGACGATAGCTCGGTCGAGTCTGTCGGCCAGTGCGTACAGCGTCGTCTTCTTCCCACCTGCGCCGACGACGCAGACGAGGCCGCGGGCTTCGAGGGCGTCGGAAAGATTCACGGTCGGAAATTGGTCTGGCGGCTACTTCGTCTTGTCCCACTCGTCGGTCAGTCCGCGAACGGGGCTTCGATTTGCCGGGACTGGTCTCGCTCGTACAGTTTCGCCATCTCGTTCACGAACAGCAGTTTCAGCGCCATCGTCGCCGCAGTGGCGAGGAACGTCGCCCGCGGGTGTTGGCGGTACGCCGAGTAGAGCGCGTACAGGAAGACGGGCACGTTGAGAACGTTCAGCCAGTTCGCTCGACCTGCGTCCGTACCCTGCAACCACAGTTGCTCACCGCAAACGCCCTTCGTCATCCAGCCTTCGAGTCCGTCGTCTTCCTCGCTCTCGTCTGCGGGAAACAGAATCGGATTGACGGCGACGAACAGCACCGTGCCAGCGAGCAGTTTCCAGTTGCGCCGATAGAGCGCGTACAGCAGGAGTGGTCCGGTCGGCACCCGCGACCATCCGCTAGCGGGATTCGCGTGGCGACCCCAGAAGAACTCCGAGTCGGCGAAGCGTCGTTTCAGGCGCGAAGACATAGAGCGAGATACGTGCGACGGAGACATATGGTTAGGGTCGCCAGACAACAGGCGCGCCACCTGCGGGAGGGTGTGTGTAGAACGTGAAGATTCAAAAGCCAGACCGCCGATAGCAGTAGCATGCAAATTTCCTCCCGACAGCACCTCGCCGTCGTCGCGGCGGTGCTGTGCTGTCTCTCGGTGGTGACGCCAGCGGTGGCGGCCCCGAGTGGACAGGCCGAAACGAGGTCGATGAGCACGACGAGCGTCCCGGACAAACTCTGTGCGGGTAACATCTCCGAACCCGCAGACGGAATGACAGTCGTCAGCGTGCAGGGGTACAAGTGGGGCAACAGGGGTGGCAAGAAGCCCGCGAAACTCGTCGGCGTCGGTCCGAACGGCGAGGTGAAGTGGGTCCACCAGAGTGCCGCGAAGTACGACGTCGTCTGGGGCTACGACGTGGACCCGATGGAGAACGGGAACGTCTTCGTCACCGCGACGGTGAAGGGCCACAAGACTATCGCCTACGAACTCAACCCTCGCACGCAGGAGCGCGTCTGGGTGGAGACGTTCGACCTCGCCGACACCCACGACATCGACCTCATCAACAACGGGACCGAACTGCTGGTCGCCAACATGCGCAACTACCACGAGAGCAACCAGACGAACGGCGACAGAATCTTCGTCTACAACCGCGAGACGGACGACATCGAGTGGCAGTGGCACTTCGACGACCACTACGACCGCCAGAACATGGAGGAGAACTACACCGACGACTGGACCCACGTCAACGACGTTGACAAAGTCGGTGAGGGCAAGTACCTCCTCTCGCCGCGCAACTTCGACCAAGCCATCGTCGTTGACCGCGAGTCGGGCGACATCGTCATGAAGGTGGGCGAAGACGGCCAGAAAGACATCCTGAACGAACAGCACAACCCCGACTATCTAGAGAGCGAGAACAGCACGCCGACGATTCTCGTCGCCGACAGCGACAACGGTCGCATCGTCGAGTACACGAACCCCGACGGGGACCTGACGAACGGACAGGGCTGGAACCGCGCGTGGACACTGGAGGGCGACCTCGCGTGGCCGCGTGACGCCGACCGCCTCCAGAACGGCAACACGCTCGTCACCGACTCGCGGCACAGTCGCGTGGTCGAGGTGACGCCAGAAGGTGACATCGTCTGGGAGTTCTACGCGCCGTGGCTGGTCTACGACGCCGCACGAGTCACGAACGCCGACGAGAGCGAGGGACCGACGATGAGCGACGTCAACGCGACCGGTACCTACGAAGTCGCAACCGCCGACAAGCACGATAACAAGTCCGCGATGTGGGACTGCAACGAGCGACTCCAGAGCATCGACGGCTGGGCCGACGGCCAACAACCGACCCAGACCGCGGGTACCTCCGAAGGTGCGATGGACGGCGACACCGACAGCGGAAACGACGACGGAAGCGGCACGGGTAGCGACGGTAGTGGTTCGACCGGGTCGTCGTCTACGATTCCCGGTTTCGGCGTCTCGGCGGCAATCGCGGCCCTCGCCGCGCTGTTCGCGATGGGAGTGGGGTTGACTCGTCAGAAGCAGTGAGTCGATAACTCACTGGCTCTGTCGTAGCTTCTCGAACATAATTCGAAGAGGCGTTCGAGAGGATACTTCGGAAAGTTGTATGATGTATGGTAACATATAACGTTCATATGGAGCGGGGGACGGAGTGGGAGCGGTCGGCGGTCCGTGAACGCTGGGCCGCTATGGAGCGCAAGCAAGCGTTAGCGACTCGACTTCTCGGTGGCCTCTGTCTCGTCGGTGCTGGCGTAGTCCTGCTCCTGCTCGGTGTGGCCAGAGAGGTGTGCTTCGTCACGGCGAGAGGTGGGGTAATCGATTGTACACCGATGACCAGACCGTTCGTTTCGGGGTTGTTAGTCCTGCTCGGCGTCGTCGTACTGAGTTGGGGCTTCTGGAACTGCTGGCCCGTCTTTCGTGACTGACTACCCGATAGCTCCGACTCACAACCGGTACCGCTCGCCGTCCACGGCAAGCGGCTCTTCGAACGCTTCTTCGACGGGGTAGAAGTGCGCGACGTGAACGAGTCGAACTTCCTCGGCGTTCAACTCGTCGGCCAGCGCGAGCGCCCCCTCACGAGTCATGTGCTTGGTGCCGAAGGTTCGGGCCACGCCGTCTGGTCCGTGGTGGTCGCCGCCGAGGGGGTGATATTCGCAGAGCGACGCCGGGACGATTGCGTCCGCGAGCATTAGGTCTGCGTCCGACAGAGCGGCCCGCGAACGGTCGGAAATGTCGTAGCAGGTGTCGCCGGTCAACGCGAGTTTCGCGCCGGTGTCGGGGTCCGAAACGACGACGCCGTAGCAGAGTAGCGGCGGATGTTCGACCGGCACTAAGGTCACGTCGAGACCGCAGGCCCGAAACGTCTCGTGTGGCGCGTGGTCGTGGACAGTCACCCTGTCGAGGTAGTCGTACTTGCTCCGAATCGTGTCGGCGACGCTTTCGTCGGTCAAGGGGTCTACTTCGTCTGCGGCGTGAACTGGTAGGTCGTCCAGCAGTCGATAGACGTTGCCCAATCCGTCGAGGTGGTCGAAGTGGATGTGGGTGATGATGGCTTCGTCTGGCAGAGCTACGTCACGGTGGAGGAACTGGTGGCGGAAGTCGGGGCTGGCGTCGATGAGGAGACACTCGTCGGTGCGCTCGTTGCGGACGTGAACCGAGAATCGGGTTCGCTCGATGTCGCGTGCTTTGGCTTCATCGCAGGTGTCGCAGTCGCACCCCGGCGTCGGGGTTCCAGTGGTGTCGCCAGTCCCCAGTAGCGTGACCTCCATTTGTCGGAATGGTAGGGATGTGGGGTAGAAAGATTTCCGGACCGCCTTTTTTCTCGTCGGGTGGCGACGGCGCGCTTCGCGCCCTCGTCTCTTGCGGATTTGGCTCGGCCCAAACAACAGGCCGACCCAGCGCGCGCCGAGTTCGAAAATCAGCTTCGTAGAAACGTACTGAAGTGGACTCTGCGCGAAAACGCGACCGATTAGTGGTCGTGGCTGTGCCCGCCGTCAGCACTCGCACTACCGGAAATATCCCCGCCCGCCACGAGCGCGTCGTGGTCGCCCTCTATCATGTCCATGTCCTTCAGGTGGTCGCGCTCCTCGAAGTCCTTCACGGCGTCCAAGAAGTCTTGCTGGGTGAGTTCCGTCCGTTCCTCGGTGAGTGCGTCCAGCACGGCCTCTCGAAGCACCATCCGGAGGTCGCTCCCGGTCAGCCCCTCCGTCTCTCGGGCCAGTTCTTGGGGGTCGAAGTCCACGATTTCCATCGGCCGAGTCACGAGTTTGAGGATGTCCGCTCGCATCTGCTCGTCCGGCTTGGGGAAGTTGACGATTTCGTCGAAGCGCCGCCACGCCGCGGCGTCGAGTTGGTCGGGGTGGTTGGTCGCGCCGATGAGCAACACGTCGTCCTGAATCAGACTGATGTCGTCGATGGATTTGAGCAGGGTGTTCACTGCACGCTTGATGGCGGCGTGTTCGTCGCTGGCGCGGGTCTTCGCCACGAAGTCGAACTCGTCCATGAAGAGGATGCACGGCGAGAGTCGCTTCGCTACCTCGAAGACCTTCTCGACGTTCTTGGCAGTCTCGCCGAGATACTGGCTAGTAATCATCGACAGTTTGACCTCCACGAACGGGAGGTCGAGGTCGTAGGCCAGCGCACGTGCTGTCGAAGTCTTCCCGGTACCCGGTGGCCCCACAAAGAGGAGCTTTCCAATCTCCCGAAGCCCGATGTGCGCCAGATACTCGCGGTGTTCGATGGCCTTGACGATTTTGTGAATCTCGGCCTCTTGGTCGTGGGTGAGGACGAGGTCGTCCAGCGTGGTCTCTATCTCCTCGGGCGCGCGGATGTCCACGAGGTCCAGCATCTCCTCTTCTTCCTCGTCGGCGAAGTACTCCGCGAGCAGGCCGTCTATCCAGGCGCGGTCGGCCTGAATCGGGCGGTTGGCGTTCCGCGCAGCCTCGTAGTCCGCGCCCTCGACTTCCTCTTCGAAGGCGTCCGCCAGAACCGGATTGTGGATGATGCGGTCCTCCGCGCGACTCAAGAACCACTCTTCGGCCATGTCCGGTTGCGCGAGTTCGAGCGACCCCGAGAACTCGTCGCGGTCGGTGAACATCAACTCCGAAATCGCGCTCCACGGGTTCTCGACGCCCGTCGCTCGCCGGGCGTTCTCGATGGTCGGCCGGACGGGGCGCTCGATGCCCGGTATCTCGTCTCTACCGGGGCGGTCGCTGTCGCTCTGGTCGGTCCTGTCGGGCCAGAACACCTGCCGATACCTGGGGAGAAGGTCGTTTTCGTCCAACTCACGGTTGTCGTTGTAGCGGCTCGCAGTGAGCAAAAACTCGACGACGTCTATGGCCGCGTCGCTCATTCTCAGGAGATTTGATTCCAGAAGGGCTTAAGCGCGTCGAAGGACCGATACCACGGGGCGTTGCGTTGCTACCGCGAAACGATACTCGGTCGTTGCACGCGTACTTCGGACGAGTCATACGCTCAGAGAGTCGCGTTAGTCGCGTACCCAGCGCGTGGGCGTGGGCGTCGGCACGCGTAGCTTACTCGCTCGACGTGGCGTCTTCGTTGATGTAGATGACCATCGTGCTGACCGTACAGCCACTGTCGTAGTTGTACCGCTGCACTTCGTGACGCTCGTACCCGTCCATGAACTGGTCGATGTCGCTGGCGCTGTCGTACTCCTTGTCACAGGTGCTCACGTTCCCGTACGCGATGACGACCGGTGGTTTCGTGTCGCGCAGAATCTGGGGGTCTTCGGCGCTATCGACCTGTGCCTCGTACGTTTCGAGGTACCACGCGAACGGGAGGCGGGCGAACCAGCCGTCACCAGCGTGAGGCTCCAAATGCGAATTTGGATCCGGGGCATACAGGTCGTCACTACCTCTTGTATCGTCCGGCCCCCTGCCGTAGTACATCACGTCGATACGACTCGACGGGTTGGACTCGATTACCGTCTGCATCTCACTAAGCAACGGCTTCATGTCGCTGGACGACTGGGCGTACTGGACGAACTCGTTGTCCGGGTCCTGGGGGTTCATGTAGGACGTGTTCACGGCCGTAGCCCCGACCTGTGCCGCGAGGACGAGTACCACGAGCGCGGCCGCAGTCGCCGAGAGCGCGTCTCCGTCGGCGATGCTGTCGAGACCTAAACGCACCACCAGTGCAAGTCCGACGGCGGCGGGAACCACCAGCGGCACGATTGCGTGAATCGGCTCCCACGGGAACGGATTGTCCACGATGACGGGGTAGCCGAGGATGCTGAACGCGCCCCAGAGGAACGTGAATTCGACCACATCGCGGGGGCTGTCGCCGGTGTACCGGTCCACGACGAAGCCGATAATCGCGAGTGCGAAGAGGAAAATCGCGCCCTCTTGGAACGCAGGCCAGAGCGCCTTCGCAGCCCCGAGGTACGATTCCTGATTGCCGCCGCCCCAGACGCCGGTGAATCGGTGCCACGACCCTATCGTCGCCTCTTCGACGAGCGCGGGAAACAGGGTCGGGTCGCTCATTGTCTGGCCGAGCGTCGGTTTCGGCACCTGACTCGCGTCACCGCGCGGCGCGTAGAAGAAGACGATGATGGCGAAAAACTCCACGACGGCGAGCGCGAAGTAGTGCGCCCAGTCGAAGAGACCGCGGGCGATTCCCGCGGCCGAGTCCCAGACTGCCGAGAAGACGCCCCGTTCGCCCGCTCGCTGGAAGAGCATCCGGCGGTCCCAGAGCAGGAAGGCGGCACCGGCCCAACAGACCGGATAGACGAGCGCGTTCTCCTTGGTCGTGAACGCCAGCGCGAAGATGGCAGTGCCGGCGAAGAGGTAGGCCGGTCGTCGGGTGTCGTACGCCCGGACGAAGAAGCCGAACGCCGCGAGCATGAACCCTGCGAGTAGCACGTCGTTGCGGTAGAACCGCGAGAAGTAGAGCAACAGCGGGTTCAGCGCGAGGAAGAGCGCCATCAAGATGGTCTCTGACTCTCGCAGTCGCTCACGGAACAGGAGCGCGGTCAGCGGAAACAGACCGCTGAGGACTGCGACGACGACTCGCATCGTGAAGTCCGTGGCTCCGAACCACTCGAATATCCAGCTGTTCACGGTCGTCAGAAACGGCCCGTGCGTGTACGGTCGGTACCAGTTGACGCCGGTCTCCATGAGTCGGTACGCCCAGTAGGCGACGCGCGCCTCGTCCTGATGGGCGACGCGCGCACCGAGCGCGAACAGCCGCAGGGCGAGAGCGAGGACCGTAATCGCACCCACGACAATCGCGGTGCGACTCGCGTAGCTGGTGACCGTCTCACGAATCCTCGCGCCAGACATGGAGGTTTCCGTTTGCGACGCCATCGATCAGATCGTCGTCTCCCCGAGATGCAGTCGTCGAGCGGTCGTGGAGGGTCTCATCTTACTCACAATTGCCGCGGGTTCGGACTAATACTTTCTGGACCTCGGCGTTGAGAGTCGTGTGTTTGCGCTCTCGGTGGGTGGTTAGGACTGGCTTCGTGTTTGGTACTGAGGACTGGCTTCACCTTCGAACGCGGCGCGCGCTGGCGTGACCTCGTGTCACGTCAATTCCGCGCGAGGGACGAGCAACGAGCGTGGAAAACACGACGAGGTCGTGTTTTCCAGAATCGAGTCGCGCAGTCGGCTGGGGAGGGTGTGGCTCGGCGGGTGCTGTGCGGTCGCTCCTCGGTTTCGGGAGTAGCTAGCTTCAACGTGTCGTCGCTACGTAGCAGCCAGCACAACCGAGGTTTTCTCTTCGAAAGCCCCCGGCCGGTCGCCACCGTCGGACAAACCGCGTCCGACGAGCTGTTGCGAATCGGAGATTCGCCACATCCCGAAAATCTCCGATTTTCGAGGACCTTGATCGCTTCGCTCACGAGCAGGTCGCCGAACCGACCACGATAAACGCGACCCGGCGGCCCCTTTCAGTCCACCCTGTGTATGGTTTACCAGCAATAGCCCGCCGGATAGTTCATCTGCTATCGCGCCGCCCAGACCCCTCAAGTATCAGAAAAACAGTTGACGATGTGCTAGCGGTTCTACCGCCATTTAAGACCGTCCGGCCCGGAAACCGAACCATGGCAGACGACACCACTCCAGTCATCGCGAAAGCCATCCGAACGCCGCAGGGCAAGCAGGACGGCGTCTTCGCCGACGTGCGGAGCGAGGACCTCTCGATTCCGCTCGTGGACACCATCTTAGAGGAGACCGGACTGACCGGCGAACACGTGGACGACCTCATGTGGGGCGTCGCCCAACAGCGCGACGAGCAGGACAACAACGTCGCGCGAATCATCGCGCTCCTGTCGGACCTCGGCGAGAGCGTTCCGGCGGCGTCCATCAATCGCTGGTGTGCGTCCTCGATGCAGGCACTCATCAGCGCGAGCGACGCCATCCGAGCGGGCCAACGCGACGTAATCATCGCGGGTGGCGTCGAGAACATGTCCCGCGTGCCGATGGGCGGCGGCTATCAGGGCCGGTCCATCCACCCACGGATGTCCGAGGAGTACAACCTCCCGGCGCTCCAGATGGGGATGACCGCCGAGGAGGTCGCCGACCGCTACGACGTGCCCCGCGAAGCACAGGACGAGTACGCCGCGCGGAGTCACCAGCGCGCCGCAGAGGCGACCGAGAAGGGCTACTTCGACGGCCAAATCGTCCCCATCGAGACCGAGGAGGGCGTCGTGGAGGAAGACGAAGGCATCCGACCCGACACCGACCCAGAGACGCTGGCCGGACTCCCCTCCGTCTTCGTCGGCGACGGCTCCGTCACGGCAGGTAACTCCAGCCAAATCGCGGACGGCGCGGCCGCCACGCTCGTCACGAGCAAGGCCTTCGCCGAGGACCACGGCCTCGAAATCATGGCGACCGTCGGCGACAACAACGTCGCTGGCGTGGACCCGAGCGTCATGGGTATCGGCCCCGTCCCGGCCACGCAGGGCCTGCTTGAACGCACTGGCGAGTCTATCGAGGACTTCGACCTCGTGGAACTGAACGAGGCGTTCGCCAGTCAGACGGTCTACTCGAAGAACGAACTCGGCGTGGACGACGACAAGTTCAACGTCAACGGCGGCGCAATCGCCTTCGGTCACCCGCTCGGTGCCTCCGGCGCGCGTCTGCCCGTGACGCTGATTCACGAGATGATTCGCCGCGACGTGAACAAGGGTCTCGCGACGCTCTGTGTTGGCTTCGGGCAGGGCGCGGCGATTACGTTCGAACGCTAAGGGTCGAGAACTTCTACCGCGAGCGAGGTGAGGCGCGCCGTGCGCGCCTCGCCAAGCGAGCGGGCCAAGGAACCTTCGGAGGAGCGCCTTTGGCGCAACAGAGAAGGTGACGACGTGTCTTCCTGAGCGGACGCGAAGGAAGGCTCGGAAGACGCTGTTTGTCTTCCGGTGCTTTTCATCAACGTTTTGCTAGCGAGGGACTCCGTCCCTCGGACCATTCGCGCGGCAACACCGCGCGAAGACAGCGAAGCAGCCAGAAGCCTTCGGCTTCTGGCAACTGAGCGCAGCAAAAGGTTGTCAGTCGTCCGCGCTCGCCGCGCCAGAACCACCCGCAACGCTCCCCTCCGGCACCGTCCCGTCGTCGTTCCAGCCCCGAACGTCGTAGTACTCCGAGAGCGCAGATTCGAACTCAGGCAGGTCGTACGGCAGGGTGTCGTCCTCGCGGTCGAAGCCCCGCTGGTTGTTGAAGTGGCGCTCTAACTCGACGACCTTCGCGCCCATTTCCTGCAACGCCTCGTAGTCGGCGTCGAGTAGTCCTTCCAATCGTTCCTCAGTCATGAAGCTCCGGGAGAACTTACAGACGACGCCGCTGTCCAGCACCGCGCTGTGGTTCTCTTTCTCCGCGACGAGCGGCGGTTTGCCCTCCAACCCCTCGGGGTCAAGCGCCTCCTCCTTCGGGACGAGTGGGTACTCCTTCGAGTAGAATTCGGCATACATGTGGTCCGCACCGCGGTTCGCGGTGGCGAACGCCAGACCCTGCCCGTTCAGGTGCCGACCGTCGTGGGCCGAGAATTCCAGTCCCTTCACGGTCCAGTTCTCGACGCCGAGTTCGTCGTGACAGCGCGCGACGCCTTCCGCGAGCAGGTCCCCCTCGTCTTCTCTGTACGCTATCTTCTCGACCAACTCGTGAATCAACTCGTCGTTGCCGAACTCGTCGTTGGCGGCGAGGTAGGCCGAGACCACGTCACCGCAGGAAATCGTGTCCATGCCGAGTTTGTCGCAGAGGTCGTTGGACTTCATCACCGACACCACGTCGTCCACGCCCGCGTTCGACCCGAACGCCATTACCGTCTCGTACTCCGGGCCTTCGGTTTCGAGGCCGGTCTCCTCGTCTCGGGTCGGGAGTTTGCAGGCGAACGCACACTGCGAGCAGGTCCCTTTCTGGTACTTCTTCTCGCTCACGGCGTCGCCGCCGATGTCGGCCGCGCCCTCGAATTCGAGTTCGGAGAAGTAGCGCGTCGGGAGCGCGCCGACCATGTTGGCGTACTCCGTGACGCTGGTCGTTCCGGCCTCCTTCATGGGGTTGTCCGTCGCAGTCGCGGCGTCCCGGTGGAGGTCGGTGCCGACCGACCCGAGGTCGAGTTCGACCGCTCTCTCGGAGTCGCCCTCGAAGGAGATGCACTTGACGCCCTTCGTGCCCAACACTGCGCCGAGTCCGCCGCGGCCGAACGCCCTGCTCTCGGTGGTCATGATGGACGCGAACCGGATTGCGTTCTCGCCTGCCGGGCCTGCGACGACGAGTTGGTCCTCGCCGAAACCGTGGCGTTCCTCCATAGCGTCGCCAGTCTCTGACACGGTGGCTTGTTCGAGTCCTGGGACTTCCTCGAACTCGACGCCCTCGTCAGTGACGTGAATCGCCAGCAACTCCTCGCTCTGGCCCGTCACCTCGACGGCGGCGTAGCCAGTCCCAGTGAAATTGCGCGAGAGGAACCCGCCCGCGTTCGAGGAGAGCAGTCCTCCTGTGAGGGGGGAGAGACCGGTGCAGTTCATCCGGCCGGTGAAACTGGTCTGAGAGTGCTGGAGCGGCCCGGTAGAGAAGAAGAGGCTGTTGTCGGCCCCGAGCGGGGCGGCATCGAAGGGAATGCGGTCGTGTGCCAACTTCGTGGCGACCCCGCGCCCCCCGATAAAGTCGGCGAGTACGTCGTCGATGTCTGTCGTGGACGCTTCGCGCTCGCCCACGTCGATTGTGAGTAGCGGACCTTCGGCGTGAATCATAGATGGTCGTTTGGAGGTTCAGAAGATAAAATTGTGTAGTTTGGGGTGGGATACCGCGAGGCGAAATTAAGGGCGGCGCGCGCTGGCGCGGTGCTGTGCGGTCTCTCGTTTGTATGGCCAGTAGTTAGCTTCACGACGCAGAAATCCGTGCAACAACTGCAGACCGAGCCACGAGACACCGAACGAAGTCACCCACATCACGAAACAACTCCGACTCTCACGAAATCACCGTCGTTATCAAACCAAACCCCCTCACTCAACCCAATGGACGAACGTATTCACCGGCATGCCGAGGTGCTGGTCGATTGGAGCGCCCGCATCAAGGCGGGCGACGACGTAGTACTGCGAGTAGACGACGGCGCGCACGACCTCGCGGTCGCAGTCGCCGAGAAGTTGGGCGAGCGCGGAGCCAACGTCCTCCCGACGTATCCCTCCAAGGAAGTCGAAGCGGCGTACATCCGAGGCCACGACGGCGACTTCGAAGCCGACCCCGAGTTCGAGTTGGCGATGCTCGAACGCGCCGACAGCGTCCTCTCGCTGCGCGGACAGTGCAACACCGCCGCGGAGGCCGCCGCACCGGGCGACAAGCGCGCGGCGTACAAGAAATCCCGCCAAGAGGCTCGGGCCGCGCGACTCGCGACCGACTGGGTATCGACCCTGCACCCCACGCGCGCCCACGCCCAGCAGGCCGGGATGGGCTACGAGCAGTACAAGGACTTCGTCTACGAGGCTATCCTGCGCGACTGGGAGGAACTCGCCGACGAGATGGCGAACATGAAAGACCTGCTGGACGAGGGAAGCGAAGTTCGACTCGTCAAGGAGGACACGGACCTCACGATGTCCATCGAGGGCCGCAGTGCGATCAACAGCGCGGCTTCGGTAGCCTACGGCAGCCACAACCTGCCGAGCGGAGAGGTGTTCACCGCGCCGGCGAACCCCGAGGGCGAGGTGTACTTCGACGTGCCGATGACTCACGACGGCGTGCGGATTCAGGGCGTTCACCTCACCTTCGAGGACGGCGAAGTCACCGACTGGTCGGCAGAGACGGGCGAGCAGGCGCTCGAAGACGTCCTCACGACCGACGAGGGCGCGCGACGACTCGGCGAGTTGGGCATCGGCATGAACCGCGGCATCGACCGCTTCACCGACAGCATCCTCTTCGACGAGAAGATGGGCGACACGGTTCACCTCGCGGTCGGCCGCGCGTACGGGTCCTGTCTGCCGGAAGGCGAGGAGGGCAACCAGTCGGCCGTCCACGTCGATATGATCACCGATATGAGCGAGAATTCGTGGATGGAAATCGACGGGGAGGTCGTCCAACGTGACGGCACGTTCCGGTGGGAGGACGGCTTCGAGGAGTAGTTCCGCGAGCGAACGAAGTGAGCGAGCGGTCTTTTTCATCGACGTTTTTCAAGGACGGTGACCGCAGTGAGTAAAGCGAGCGAGGAGTGGAACGACGAGCGGGACAGAAGATCGGTACAGAAGACGACTTAGAACGCCGAGCAGTCGAGTTCTGTCCGACCGGCGAGTTCAACTTTCTCGAACTCTGCGTAGCTAGCATGCTCGATTGGCGGGCAGTCGTAGCTGGCACTGCCGTCGATGCGACGGCGGCAATGCTCGGCGCGACCCTGCCGCTCCCGCCGTACGCTCGCTGGCCCGTGTTCTCGGTAGTCGCGTGTGCAGGCCTGCTCGGCGGCCACGTCGCGGCGCGCCTCGCTAGTGGCGGGTGGCGTCGGCGCGTGGGCCACGGACTGCTCGCTGGCGTCTTCGGTGGTGCGACGTTCGCGGTCGCGGTCTGGTGGTCGTTCCAGCCTGCCGCCCCGCGGGGCGCGCTCTGGCCGGTCAACTACGTCGTGGCGACCGTCGGCCTCCCGACGGAGTTCGCAGCACGCTACGACGCGGCTATCGGCGTCGCGGTCGCGTTGCTCGGGTGGGGACTGTTCGTCGCGGAGGGCGCACTGGCCGCCGGAGCGACCGCAGGGGCCAGCGTCGAATCGGACCCAGTCTACCGCGAGTGAGCGCAAGTTGCTCTCGGTGAGCAGAAAACACTTACCGGCAGATGGGGCAGTGCCACGTGATGTCCTCCAATCGGTCCCGCAGAGCGCTACTTCGTTGCTGTGGCGTCGGCGTCGGACTCGGAACCGCTGGCTGCCTCGGTGGTTCGTCGGACGACGACACAGGAGGCACCCAGACCACCACACGGCCGACGACTGACCAGACCAGCAACCAGACCTCGACCCTCGCACCTTCGGAAATGTCGGACGCCGAGGCCGAAGAGCGCGCACTCGAAGCCGAAAAAGGCTACCTCAAGAAGTACCTGAAGAACGCGTCCTGCCTCGAAAACTGGGGCACTTCGCCGACGACTGCGAGCAAGGAGACGACGGTGGAAGCAGGACTGCCGTGGCAGTCCGCGTCGAAGTCCAGTATCCGTACTCCTACTCGACGGGAGACATCCATGCGGACGCGGCGTCGAACGCGACGTATCTCGTCAGCGTCGATGGTGCCGAGCGAGTCAGCGGCGACAGCGTGTCGCCCTGCTGATTCAGACGAGCGTGCGTATTTTTATCCGAAACGAGGCTCTCGTAGAGCGTATGGAGACCTCCGAGAAACGCCTCCTGACCGGCGGTGTCGCACTGGTCGGCGCAGGCTGTTTCCTCGCGCTCAGCGTCTATCCGTTCCAGTACGGAACCGTCGAGAGTGCAGTCTTGGCGGGCGCGCTCGTCGTAGTCGGACTGTTCGAGTTCGCGCTGGACGAGACCAGTTTCTGAAAGCTACGCGCGCCCAGAAATCACGTCTACGTTCCCGGTCTGCCTGAACGACGCTGCGTCGAGTGCGTCCAGTTCGTGTAGACGCGAGCGAAGTGCCGCCTCGAACGCCTCGACGTCGTCGCCGAACGTCGCTGGCGAGCAGAACGACAGCGAGAAGACGTAACCGACGACGCCGTCGATGGTCCACTCGCGTGCGAAGGCGAACTGCCGATGCTCCACGTCCTCGAATTCGAACGTCTCTAACAGTTCGTCCCACGGGTCGTCGTACTCGGCTGGCCCGGTTCGCTCGGGTACGTCGTCCAAATACTCGGCGACGAGGTCGTAGACCTCCGACTGCCAGTCTTCGGTCCCCTTCGTGAGCCACTCCGAATCCGTGACGAGTGCAACGCCGCCCCCAGATTCGGTGATTCGCCGTAGCTGTTCGAGCGTCGATTCCTGGTCCATCCAGTGGAACGCCCGGCCCATCGTCGTGAGTCGGAACGGACCCATCTCGTCGTGGAGGTCGACGTCGGACCCAGCAACCCACCTGATGTCGTCCTCACTAGCCGAATCGGCCGCCGAGACGCGTTCTCGGGCCTGTCGAAGCATCTCCTCGTTCGGGTCCATTCCGACGACTTCGCCCGCACGTGCCGCGAGTGGAATCGTGAGTTGCCCGGCCCCACAACCCAAGTCGAGGACGCGGGCCGACTCGTTCAGGTCGAATCTACGCTGGAGGTAATCGAAAATTTCGTCGGCGTAGTCGGGTCGGTGCTCGGCGTAGTACTCCTCGGCGCTCTCGAAGGGGGTTGACTCTTTGGAGGACATACTCTCGGACGTTCGTAGCGACCGACGAGACAAAAACCGTCAGCTATCGGTCCACCACTCGCTCCGCCGGTCGCTGTAGGAGGCGTCCTCGAACGGCGCTGGCCACTCTCCCTCTTCTTCGAAGCCGAACCCGTAGCCGAGCCAGTAGCCGACGTGCCAGCCCGCGGCGTCGGTGTCGATGTCGCTCATCGTGACGTAGAGTTTGTCGTAGCGTTCGAGCGCGCCGTCGCCGTCAGGGTCGATGCCGCGCACTCGGCCACAGGAGCCGCTACCGGCGTCTCGGCAGGGAAGACGTTCGCTGAACTCGATTATCACGTCGGCCGTGGTTCGGTTGTCGGTGAACTCGTAGGAGACGTTCGTCGGGACGGTGCCGTTCGCACCGTCCGAGTAGTAGTCGAGTGCGTGCCGGACCTGCTCGCGCGCCTGCTCGGAGTCAGAGACGTTCGCGGCGTCGAGATACACCGTAAAGTTCGAGTCGGCCCACGGGAGTCGGCGCTCCGTCGCGTTGCGTTGGGGAAGCGTCGTCAACTGCGACGTGTGGGACATGACAGTCTGGGGCTTGGCAGAGTGGTTCAGCCCCAGTGTGTGGCCGAGTTCGTGTTTGAGGATGAGTCGCGTCGAGTTGTCGGAGTAGCTATCGACGATTCGGACGGAGATGGGCCGCGAGACCTGACCGGCTTTCGTGACGTACGGTGCACATCCGGCCGGTTCGGAGACGTTCGCACATTCGCCGATGCCCTCGACGAAGTGAATTACGAGGTCAGGATTCGTGGCGTTGGGTGCGAACTCGTAGTTGATCGCGTACCCGGCGTACTGCTCGCTGTTGTTCGACCAGTAGGCCAACGCGTCCCGGACGAGCGGCCGGAAGTCCCGCGACTCGTTGGCGGTGTTGTTGATTCCGACCGTGAGCGTCGTCTCGCCCCACGGGTTCGCACGGGGGCCAGATTCCTGCGACTCCGACATCGCCTGCTGGTCGGCCTGCGAACCCGCAGACGTGGTCGTATCGGAGACGCCGGGTGCGTAGGCTCCACACCCCGCGAGGACGACGAGAACGACGACGAGAACTGGACGCCACATCAGTTCATTCGACAACGTTCGAACGTATCAATGTTTGCCCCCAAATTCATAACAGTCGAAGTCAGCGACGTGGGAGAACTCCGGCGATTCGACTTGTATCGTCGCGTGGTCGATGTCGAACTTCCGAGCCAACTCCTGACGGCAGTGCGACAAAACCGCGTCGGGGTCGGTGCCGTCCGCGACCACGACGTGCGCCGAGAGCGCAGTCTGGGTCGAATCGAGTGCCCAGACGTGTACGTCGTGGACCTCGACGACGCCCTCTAAGTTCCCGAGGTAGCGCGTCACCTCGCCGATGGCGACGTCGCTCGGGGTACCTTGGAGAAGGATGTTGAGGCTGTCGGCGAGCAAGTCTTTGGCAGAGTAGAGGACGAGTCCCGCGACGAGAACTGCAAAGAGAGGGTCCAACACGAGGATGTCGGTGTAGTAGAGCGCGACGCCGACCACGATGGCGGCCACGCTCCCGAGTGCATCCGCGAGTAAGTGCAGGAAGGCACCCTCGACGTTGAGCAGTTCTCTGTCACCCCGCAAGACCCACGCCGCCGCGAGATTGGCCACGAGTCCGAGGACGCCGACGACCACGACGACGAGTGGCCGGACCGCTCGCGGGTCCTGAAACCGTTGAATTGCGTCGTAGAGGATGTACGCCACGGTAGCGAGAAGGAAGATGCCGTTGAGAAACGCCCCCAGCACCTCTGCACGCTGGTAGCCGTAGGTCCGCTTGGCGTCGGCGGGCCGGGTGGCGACCCACGCCGCCAGCAGGGCGAGGCCGAGACTCGCGCTGTCGGTCAGCATGTGGACCGCGTCTGCCAGCAGTGTGAGCGAGTCTGCGTAGAGCGCGCCGACGAACTCGACCACGAGGAAGACGGTGTTGATTGCGAGCGCGATGGTAAGCGCTCGCAGCGGGGTCTCTGTGTGGTCGCCGTGGTCGTGTTCGTGGTCGTGTGCCATCGTTAGGGGATGTCTAGTATTCGTTTGGGTACGTTTGGTAGGTCTCGTGCTTCGGGAGGTACGTGAAGTGGTTTGGTGAATTTGTGGGTTTGGAGGTGTCTGCTGTCGAGCGGAAACCGTAGTTGGGAAGCTTGCCGAGTCGAAGCTAGCTATCGCCGTCACAACGCGAAATCGTACAGCACCGCGACGGCCACACTGCCCAATCGACTCAAAACGTGCTGAAAGTACGGCCGACTACATTCAACGCTCAGGCTCGACCCTCGCTAGTCGCATCGCGTTGCCCGTCACCGAGAGACTCATGCCCATGTCGCCGACGAGAATCGCGGCGAACACTGGCACCAGACCGAGGGGCGCACCCACCGCAAGCACTGCCTTCACCGCCAAACTCGCGTAGATGTTCTGGCGGATGACGTCGTTCGCTTTCCGCGACAGTCGGTGGAGGTACGGCATCTTCAGCAGGTCGTCGCCGAGCAGTGCCACGTCGGCCGTCTCGATGGCGGCGTCGGTTCCGGCCGCACCCATCGCCACGCCGACTGTCGCGGCGGCCAGTGCCGGAGCGTCGTTGACGCCGTCGCCGACCATCGCCACCGTGCCGTACTCGTCGGTCAACTCGCCGACGGCCTCGGCTTTGTCCTCTGGCATGAGTTCCGCGCGAACCTCCTCGATTCCGACCTGTTCGGCGATTGCGTTCGCGGTTCGCTCGTTGTCGCCGGTCAGCATGGCGACTTCGACGCCCCGCGACTGGAGGCGGGAGACGGCCTTCTTCGCTTCTGGGCGGACTTCGTCAGCGACTGCGAGCGCGCCTTCGATTTCGTCTTCCGTGCCGACGAGGACGACCGTCTTGCCCTCGCGCTGGAACCGCGGCACCACGTCGGCCAGCAGGTCGAGACAGTCGTCGCGTCCGTGACAGCGACTTTCGGTGGCGTCTTCCACTTCAGTCACTATCCCACCGTCAGTACTCAGGTGGACGTGTTCCAAGTCGAAGCCCAGTTCAGCGAACAGCGAGGGCTTGCCCGCGTAGTGGGTCACGCCGTCGATGTCGGCCCGGACTCCTTTGCCGGTCAGACTCTCGAAGTTCTCGACGGTTCGGTCGTCGGCTTCGTCGTGGTGGTCTTCGACACGCTTCTCGTCGCCGCATCCGTCGTCGCATCCGCAACTGTCGGCTTCGTCTTCGTGGCTGTGGTCGGAACCCTCGTCAACTTCCTCGTGTTCGTGCGCCACCCCTGCCTCGTGCGCTCGCTCGACTATCGCTGCCGCGATGGGGTGTTCGCTCCGGTGTTCGAGGTCGTGGGCACACCGGAGTAGGTCCGACTCGTCGTTGCCGTTGAGTGGTACGGCGTCGGTGACTGCCAGTTCGCCCTTCGTCAAGGTACCAGTCTTGTCGAACGCCACTGCTTCGACTGCGCCCATCGACTCTAAATTCGGACCGCTCTTGACCAGCACGCCGTTGCGCGCCGCGCTCGTAACCCCAGACACCACGGAGACGGGCGTCGAGATGACGAACGCGCAGGGACACGCGACCACGAGCAGAGTTAGCCCGCGCACGAACCACGTCTCGAACTGCGCGCCGAGCAGGAGTGGCGGCACGAACGCCGTGAGGAGCGCGCCGACCACGACTACGGGCGTGTAGTAACTGGCGAAGCGTTCGATGAACTGCTCGCGGTCGGTGCGTTCGCGGCCCGCGTCACCGACCGATTCGACGATTTGAGAGAGCGTCGTCTCGTCTGCCTCCGCGGTCGATTCGACTTCGAGGTAGCCCTCCTCGTTGACCGTGCCCGCGAACACTTCCGAACCAGCGGACTTCTCGACCGGCACCGACTCGCCCGTGATGGGCGCTTGGTTGACCGCGCTGTCGCCCTCCGTAACCGTCCCGTCCACGGGAATCTTCTCGCCCGGTCGGACGAGGACGGTCTCACCGACTGCGACCTCTTCGACGGGGACAGTCTCTTCGCTTCCACTTCGTCTGACAGTCGCCGTGTCCGGCGAGAGGTCCATCAGCGCGCGCACCGACTCGCGGGCGCGGTCCATCGAGAACCGCTCTAAGAGTTCGGCGACGCTGAAGAGTACGGCGAGCGACGCCGCTTCGAAGTAGAGACCGACGGCGACGGCACTGACGATGCCAGTACCCATCAGCAGGTCGATGTCGAGGTTGAGATTCTTCACCGAGTAGTAGCCGTTTCGCAGGACTTCCTGTCCAGCGACCGCGGAGGCCAGCAGGAAGAGGACGCCCGCGAGGTGGAACTCCCGACCGACCGCAGAGAAGAGTAGCGAGTTCGCACTCGTGAGGAGAAATTCGAGGACGAGACCGACGACGAGGAAGATACCGCCGGTCCATGTCTTCAACGCGCGCGTGCTCGTCCAGACCTCGCTCGCCTCGGCTACGTCGGGACCACCTTCGTCCGTGGTGGTCCCGGTGACTTCGTAGCCCGCAGATTCGATTGCGCCCACGAGCGAGTCGCGGTCCGTCGCCTCGGGGTCGTAGGTGACGACGACTTCGCCAGTCGTCGGTCGCGTGTCGAGTTCCTCGACGCCTGCGAGGTCGAGCGCCGATTCGACTTTGCCAGCACACGAGGGGCAGTCCATCTCGGGAACGCCGAACCGCTCGGTACGAGTGTCGGATTCGATGGCGTATCCGGCCGCCTCGACGCGCTTCCGAACCGACTCCGAGTCAGTCTGGGTGGCGTCGTAGGAGACGGTTAGGGTCCCCGTGGTCGCGACGGCGTCGATGTCGCCGACGCCGTCCAACCGCTCGACGCTGGAGGTAACCTTGCCAGCACAGGACGGACAGTCCATGTCGGGGACAGAGAGTCGAACCGTCCGCATATCGTCTGCAGTCATTGACTAACGCTAGCCGTCGAGCAGTTATTAACCCTGCTGTCAGAAAACCGGTTCTGAGTAGCTATTATTGATAACTTAGTGCTAAGCGATTATTAACCGCTCTACGAGACACGTTTTGGGTGAGATTATTGGACCGTTTACGCGGTTTGAATACCGTTCACGCCAATTCATTCCATTACGAACGGTGCGGAACGAAAAATCGAACACAACCGTCGCGCCGACTTATTTGGGAAGCCGTCCAAGGGATAGATGAGTTCCAATGCAAACGCTCAAGCTCAGTGCCGCTGTCTCCGTGCTCGCCGCGGAACTGTTCGCCGCCCTCGCAGTGCTAGTCGTCACTCTTGGATAGTACGACAAGTGGCTGAGGGGAGTAAGCCCCCTTCTGTTCGTCCGAGTATTCGGCTGAGCGTCCGCACCTGTTTCCGGACTGCGTCCGGAAGCTCGCCGAGTTGCCTCGGCGGTGTGTTCGGGCTACCTGTGCGGCCCGAAGGGCCGCGTAGTGCGGACTTGCACCGGCGGGGATTCGCCGTTCCATCCATTCTCGGCCTTGCGGTTCTGCCTTCGGCAGAACCCGTTCACCGGTTACACCGGTTCACTGTAACGTTCCAGCTACGCTGGAACGCGCCCTCGGCAGGTTAACTTCCCGTTCCTTTGCTCGGTCGGGGTTCGCGTGCCTCATCGGTCGGGCCGAGTGGTCTCGTTTCTGTTCCAGAGCCAGTGGTCTCCCACTCCGGGCTTGCGTCCGGTCGCCTGCCCGAACGGTGGGGGGACTTTCCTCACGTGTGTGTCGCCGTCGGCGACACGTCTCGCGGGAACTCGGCTCCCTCTGCCGTCCCAACGTAGCCACTGCCTGCGTTTAAGAAGTTCGGTACAAGGGGTGCTTACCCCGTGGTAAGCACTCCCGTATGAAAAGTATTGCCACCTTACCGATTTAAGATATGAAGGGAAGACTTGAAGAGTGTTCCGGCCATAAGGTGTTACGTATGGCACAGGCTCAGGCAGTAACTCTCTCTTATCAGGATGGCACGCGCGCTGTGGAACTCGCACGAGAATCCGTGGAATCCTACGTAATCAACGGCCAACGCGAACAGCCGGGGAGCATGCGTGAGGCGTTCTACAACCGAACGGGCGTCTTCGTTCGCCTCTGCTCCACGCGAGGGCGGGGCCAACTTCGAGGCTGCGACGGAGCGTACGAAGGTACCGACCAACTCGGCCACCAGATAGTCGATTCGGCCATCAGCGCCGCCAGCGACAACTCCTGTGGCTCGGAAGTCGAACCACCGGAGCTACCGAACCTCAAGATTTCGGTCTGCATCGTCGAAGACACGCATCTGAGTACAGACCCCGCAGAGGAGATCAAACTCGGAAAACACGGCGTCGCCGTCGAAGGCCGTGGCAATCAGGCGTGGATGTACCCGACGCTCCCCTGCGAGAACAACTGGAGCGTCTTCGAGTACTTGGACCGCACCTGCCGGAAAGCTGGACTTCCCCGCGGCGCGTGGGAAGACGACGACGTGATGGTGACGCTGTTCGACGGTCAGGTCTTCCGCGAGCGCGAACCGGAAGGCAGCATCGAGAACATCTAATCGAGTCGCACTTCGCAGACGCTAGTCGCGGAAGCCGACCACGTTGGCGTCCTCACGAGCGCGTTTTGCGGCCTCGTCGATGTCGAACTCACGGACGAGCGTGCCGTCCCGCACGAGTGGCTTCAGTAGTGTCTCGCCACCGTCGGGATTCGCTCTGTCCGCCAGTCCGACGTGATGCCCGCCGTCGGGCGTCCGGAACACTGCCTTTTCACCCGAGAGTTTCCCACGCTTCGCCACCAGTTCGCCGTCTACAGTCACGATGTCGAGCGCGAAGTCCAGCGGATTCGCGTTGCTCACGTAGCCACCGACGCCGAAGCCGTCGGCCACGTCGCGGAGTTCTCGCAGGTCGGCCGGACCGAGACCGCCACTGACGAAGAGGTCCACGTCTTCTCGCCCGCGCGCGTCGAGTTCCCAGCGAACCTCCCTGACGATGTGTCTGAAATCGCCACGGCGCGAACTCGTCGTGTCGAGTCGGACACCGTCGAGCGCGTCGCCGAGCGCCTCGGCGGCGCGCAGACTCTCGTCTTTCTCGTCGGAGTAGGTGTCACAGATAGCGATACGCGGCACGTCAGAATCGACCGCGTCGTCGAAGGCTGTCCACGCCGTCTCTTGGTCGCCGAAAGCGATGACGAGCGCGTGAGGCATCGTGCCGCTGGCTTCTTTGCCCAGAATCTCGCCCGCGGCGACGTGTGAGAAGCCGTCGAGTCCAGCGACGAGCGCGCCGCGCTCGACCATCGGGGCCATCGCGGGGTGGACGTGTCGCGCGCCGAAACTGAGGACGTTCGAGTTGGGGGCGGCCCGCCGCGTTTCGAGCGCGGCAGTCCCGATACCGCTGGCGTGTGAGAGAAAGCCGAGCAGGGAGGTCTCGTACCGCGCGAAGTCGAGGTAGTCGCCCTCGATTCGCATCACGGGACCGCCGTCGAACAGTTGTCCCTCGCGCATGGCGTCTACGTCGATGGGGAGTCCTTCGAGCAGGTGGGCGGCGTCTTTGACGCCCGCGAACAGGTCGAACTCGCCGGTCGGGAACTGGTCGCGGGTAACTTCGGCGACGACGCGTGGGTTGCGGTCGGCCGCATCCAAAGTCTCTTCGGTGCGCAGAAAGTAGGCGTCGGTGGCAGTGCCGTCGCGAATGGACTCCTCGGACACGACGTCGAACCGGTCGGTCACTGTCCTCGCCTCCGAGTCGCGCTCGCAACCTGCCTCCAAACGGCGTTCATGCGCGGGAGTACCCGCGCCGGAGCGAAAAAGGTCCCGCTACCGCTTCGGACGAGTCCGTTTCGTTACTGCTTGGGGGCCGCGCCTTGCCGGACCTTCGAGAGGTCTTCGACGGTCGGCGCGTTGACGATGGTCACCGTGTTGCCCTGCTGTGTGACGTAGAAGGCGTCGGCGAACCCGTTGCCCTCGACGACCCACGTGTTCGCGCGGCCGTCTACCTTCTCGGCGTCGCGATACTGGAGCAGTTTCGTGTAGCCCTCGACGAACTCGTTGGCGTCTTGTTTGGAGTCCCACTTGGACTGCCAGACGTAGCCCGTCTCGTTCTTCGCGGCGCTCTCGCTGGTGTAGACGACGAGTCTGTCACCGTCCCAGCCGTCGGAGTACGAACTGTTGTAGTTCAGCGGGTCGAACTCCGCCATATCGCCGGTCGAGGCGTTCCGGTTGATGAACTCGGAGGCGGAGACGATTTGGGTCTGTCCGCCGCTCTCGTAGGCGGGGTACATGAACATCGAGAAGATGCCCGCTTCGCCGACGCTGGCGAAACTCGGGCGTCCCTTCGGCCGCAGACGCTCCCAGTCGCCGCTCGTCTTGTCGCCGACGGTGAACTCAGTCGGCGTGTCGTCGGGGTACTTCTGTGGGTGGATGACCTGTTCGGTGCTCGCCGGTGGGTTCTGGTAAAGCTCGTTGACTGCCTCCCAACCACCGCGGCGTTGGACGCCGCGCACGAACGGCGGGCCGTCGCTGTACGGTTGGAACTTCAGGAGGTACGGACCGATATTGGCGAGACCGCCGCCACCGCCCGAACTCGATTCGGGCGTCAGACAGTCGCCGCTCCACTGGTTCTTACAGCGTTTCTCGTAGAGGTAGTCCACGAGGTTGCCGTCGCCCTCGATGACGCCGTCCTTGGCGTTGTGCAGTTCGCGCGTCGATTGGTTGAACTTCGAGAGGTTGAACTTCTGGTCCTGTAGCGCGTGGAACAGCTCTTGAGAGAGCGTAATCTCGTCTAGCTGTGGCGTCGAAGCGTTCTCGGAGATGACGACAATTCGCTTCTCGGAGGGACTGTAGAAGCCACCGACCGACGACCCGGAGTTAGAGTTCTGCACCGCGATGGAGTCGGTCGATTCGTTGATCATCATCAACGCCTCGAACTTGACGTTGTCGAAGAGCTTCCGTTTGGGCGGCGTCGAACGGTCGTTCTGGCTCTTGCGGAACTCTTCGCGGGTCATGATTTCGACCGGAACCTGTGACTCGAACTCCAGGCCGCGGACGCGCTCGACGCGTGCCATCGAGCGCTTGACGGTCTTGTTCAGTTCGGTCTCGTTGAGTCCGTCGTTCGGATTGACCGCTATCGTCTCGTTGTACCAGATACCGCCTTCCCAGCCGAGAACGTCGGTTTCTGGGTTGTCGGGCTTCACGACCGGTTTCTCGCCGGGCGTCTCACCAGTCGTCGGTGCTGTCGTATTCGTACCTGCGGTCGAGGTACCCGCGCCGGGGGCCTGCGAACAGCCCGCGACGACGAGCATCAGTACGACCGCGACTGCGATGCCTGTGCGCATTCACTCAAAAGTGGGACTACAGCGACAAAAACCTCTTGCAAGGGAGGTGATACGCGACGGAACAGGTTTCAGCGAAACGGCCGTACGCCCGACTATGAACTTCGACCCGAAAGCGACCGCAGTCGTCGTCGTAGACATGCAGAACGGCTTCTGTCATCCGGACGGGAGTCTGCACGCACCCGCCAGCGAGGACGCTATCGCGGACGTGACGGAAGTCGTCTCGATGGCCCGCGATGCTGGCGCGTCCATCGTCTACACCCAAGATATGCACCCGCCCGAACAGTTCGAGGACAAGCACTACTACGACGAGTTCGACCGCTGGGGCGAACACGTCGTGGAGGGGTCGTGGGAAGCCGAGTTCGTGGAGGAACTCGACGTGCGCGAGGACGACCACGTCGTCGAGAAGTACACCTACGATGCCTTCTACCAGACGAACTTGGAGGGGTATCTCGACGCCCACGGACTCAAGGACCTGCTCATCTGTGGCACGCTGGCGAACGTCTGCGTGCTCCACACTGCGGGGAGCGCCGGACTGCGGGACTTTAGGCCCGTTCTGGTGGAAGACGCCATCGGCCACATCGAGGAAGAACACCGAGAGTACGCCGTCGAACACGCCGATTGGCTCTTCGGGGAACTCGTGAAGAAGGGCGACATCGAGTTCGAGTAGGAGTTGGGGAGATTGGAACGGTTGCTACGAGTGAAATCACGACGAGAACTGGCAGGACCGCAACGCAAGCTATTGCCGGTGCAAAGCCGCGCCCTCGCTCGTCGTTCCCTCCCTTCGGTCGGTCACTTCTCGCGTCACCCGCTCCCTGCCATTCCACAGGAGCGCGGCCGCCGAGCAGCCGCGCGGATTAGTGCCCGCGAAAATGCGCGTTATGAGGTGGTTAAACTGGGTTCTGTGTCGTGCGTTGCGTCATCGACCACAGGATGCGGAAACGGCGGAGCCGTTTCCGGGGAGGCGTGGGGACTGCGTCAGGGCTGGTGAGCGAAGCGAATCAGCCCGTCTGCTGGGTTTGCACGGCGTCGTGTCGGGAGTAGCTAGCTCGTTCGTAGTCACCACCCAGTCGTTCACAATCACAGAACCACAACGTCGCGCAGTAGCCGAACGAATCACCTGATTTGAACCCGACACACAGAACAGTGAGCGACGACACAGAATCCGGGGACCCAGAATACGACCTCGATTTCCGGGAACACCCCGAGGCCTACTACATCGGCCGCGGCGAACAGGGTGTCTTCAAAGTCCAACCGTACAAGAGCGAACTGCTCCCGAACTGGACCATCAAGAACCTCGACGAAGCCGAAGACTCCGCCGAGAAAATCTACGACCAGTACCAGAGCTACAAAGAAGACGACGACTTCGTGGGGATGGACATGGCTCGCAAGTATCTTCAGATGGGCTACACTCGGGCGATGCGCTACGCGAAGTATCCCGGCGGGCAGAAGTACGAAAAGAGCGGCGACGAGAAGACCGAACGCGAACCGCAAGAGTGGGCCGACGAGGAGAAGCGCGAAATTGCCCTCGTCTTCGAAGAAGCACTGAATCGGGTCCGCGAAGACGAGCAGTATCAGCAAATGAAGGCCGACCACCGCGAGCGAACCGACTAGTCGTGTACGCGCTCGATACCCACCGAAACCTCCTCACCCACCTCGAACTCCACGTCCGGACAGACCAATTTCGCACCGAACGGACCCGACGAACAACACAGCGAGATGCCCGTTATCTTCTCGCCGTTCGCCAGCACGGTCAGGTCGTCCCACGCGACGGTGCGGCCGTCGCCATCCGAATTCGAAACACCGACGCGCTGGCCCGCAAGCGAGACAGTTTCGCTCTCGCTTCTCCCAACCGCCGGAAGCGCACCGCCGCCCTCGTAGTGAGGCAGACCGCCGTCAAGGACGACGCCGCCCCGACCCGCCGAAATGCCTACGAATCGTTCACCGGGCGCGGGATGTTCGGGCGAGTCCAACATCGCGTATGTGTCGCCTGTCTCGACCACGGTTCCGGTGCCGTCCCACGCGACTGCCTCGACCTCCACGCCGACTTCCACCGGGAGCGACCCTGAGGCCCGGTAGGGGTTCGCGTCCAGTTCACGGAAGCCCAGATGCAGGTGGTTGTCCACCCATGGCGCGAAGAACCCCGAGCGGACCATCTCGCCGAGCGAGTCGCCGAAGGCCACTTCGTCGCCCGGTTCGACCGTTGGCTCGACGTGCAAGATTCGCGCGAGGTAGTCGCCGGTATCGACGACTATCAAGTGGTCGTGTTCGACCGCGTAGGGCTGGGAAGGCGCGGAAACCGTCCTCGTCGCGACTACCTCGCCCGCGACGGGACTGGGCGCGGCGGTCGCACGGGGCGAGGGAGAAGCATCATTCTGTGGGTACAAATCTATCGCACACCCAGCCTCGTGGGCGGCGTACGGCGAGTTGTACAGCGAGAATCGTGGAAACTGCGCCAGCACGTCCTCGGAAACGACGACCATCGAGTGGCTCTCGGAGACGGGAGCGTTTAGGTACTCCGACTACGAGTGGTCTCGTATGCGCGTACTCCGCGGACGGGCGGCGACCATCGACGCCGACCGCGAACTGGTCGCCGAGATGCTCGAACGAACCGCCGAGAGCGGCGACGACGCAGTGCGGGTCTGGCGACCCCACAGACAACTGGCGTTCGGCCGCAGAGACGCTCGTGAGGAGCAGTACGACGCCGCCGCGAGCGTCGCTAGCTCGGCCGGGTTCGAACCGGTCGAACGCTCCGTCGGCGGGCGAGCGGTCGCCTACACCGGCACCACCGTCGCGTTCGCTCACTCGACGTACTTGGAGGACATGCGCGTCGGGATGGACGAACGCTACGACAAGGTGACGACCGCCCTCCAACGCGCGCTCTGGAGGCTCGGCGTGCCAGCACAGCGGGGCGAGCCGGAGGGGAGTTTCTGTCCGGGCGACTACTCGCTCCACCACGACGGGAAGCTCGTCGGGGTTGCCCAACGAGTCAGGAAGAACGCCGCGCTGGTCTCGGGCGTGGTCGTCGTTCGCGACCACGAAGAGATAGCAGAGGTGCTGGACCCCGTCTACGCTGCGCTCGGCGTACCCTTCGAGACTAACTCTGTCGGAAGCATCGCCAAGGCGGGTGGAAAGGACGACCCCGACGAGGTCGTCGAAACCGTCGAGGAGTTGCTGGTCGGTGAGAAAGGGACGGAAGTCGTGGACGTCGAGCGAAACGAATAGTCAACTACGCACAAAGAATTTTCCGAGCATCTCCTTCGTCGGCACTACGGACGTAGATCCGCGACCAGATACCGACGCGATGGACGTGGAGTGGGCGGTCGTCCCGTGGCTAGTCAAGGTCGGCGCGGTACTGCTCGTCGTGTTTCTCCTCGCGTTCTGGCTGTCGGTTTTCAGTTCGATGTGACTCCCGTCCAAAAGTCGAGTAACGGACGACCCTACAGCGCGCCGAGGAACACGGCACTCCAGAAGAGAACGAAGAACCCGCCGAACGCGACCCAGAACAGCTTCCAGACGAGATGCATCTCGTCGAACGCGCTCGCGTTCGGCTTCGTCACGTGGTCGTTGCTCATAGGACGATTTTCGTTTTATTTCTATAAATACTTTCTCCGGAATCAGACGACCGCGGTCGTTTCGTCCCCGATTCGGACGCGTCCCAAATTCCAGACGACGTAGCGAACCGGGAGGCTTAGGACGCTCCCCGCTCCAAAATCCAACAAATGCTCACGATTCGAAACGCGACGCTCGCCGACGGCCGGGAGCGAGACGTTCGCATCGACACCGACGCGGGGCGAATCACCGGAATCGGCTCCTCGCTCACCGAGTCCGGCGAGGTCATCGACGCCAGCGGGAAGTTGCTCCTCCCGGGGATGATAGACGCCCACGTCCACTTCCGCGAACCCGGCTTCTCGCACAAGGAGACGTGGGAGACGGGGAGCAAGTCCGCCGCCGCAGGCGGCGTGACGACCGTCGTAGACCAACCGAACACGGACCCGCCGACCATCGACGGCGAGAGCTTCGACCAGAAGGCCGAACTCGCCGCGGAGTCGTACGTCGATTACGGCATCAACGGCGGCGTCACGGCCGACTGGGACCCCGAGGAACTGTTCGACAGGCCGACGCTCGCGCTCGGGGAGGTCTTCTTAGCAGATTCGACTGGCGACATGGGCATCGAGGAAGACCTCTTCCGCGAGGCCGTACAGGCCGCCAGCGACAACTATCGAGTCGTCACCGTTCACGCAGAGGAAGCCGACCTGTTCGACAGAGAGGCGAGAGCACGCGACGACCCGGACGCGTGGAGTGCGTACCGAACCGCCGAGGCGGAGGAAGCAGCAGTCGAGCGTGCGGTCGAAATCGGCGAGGAAGAGAACGCCCGGATTCACGTCGCTCACACCAGCACGCCCGAGGGCGTCGATGCGGCGAAAGCGGGCGACGCTACCTGTGAGGTAACGCCCCACCACATCTTCCTCTCGCGCGACGACTACAGTCGGTTGGGTCCGTTCGGTCGGATGAACCCACCGCTACGTTCGGAGAAGCGGCGCAAGAAGCTCTTCGAGCGCGTCGCCGACGGCACGGTAGACATCGTCGCCACCGACCACGCCCCCCACACGCGCGAAGAGAAAGACGCGAACATCTGGGACGCGCCGAGCGGCGTCCCGGGAGTCGAAACCGCACTCCCGCTCCTGTTGGAGCAAGCCCGAAAAGAGAACCTGAGCTACGAGCGAGTGCGTGACTTGACGGCGGCGAACCCAGCAGACATCTTCGGGTTGACCCGCCGCGGGAAGGTCGAACAGGGACTGATGGCCGACCTCGTGCTGGTGGACCCCGACGCGACCCGCGAGATTCGCGGGGAAGACCTCCACTCGAAGTGCGAGTGGACGCCGTTCGAGGGAATGACCGGCGTGTTCCCCGAACTGACGATGGTGCGCGGCAACGTGGTGTACGACGCGCGCGAGTCGGACGCCGGGCAAGGCGAGTTCGGCGACACCGAGGGGAGGAACGTTCGCACGTAGGGCAGTTGACAAACGTCGCATCTTCGGCGACGACGGCGCTCGTTTCGAGTCGATATTCAACCTTTTCCGCCACTCAGAATGCATATGAACACCTTTACCCAGACTTTGTGAGAATATTGCGCCGAAAGCGGCAGTTATGTCCCCATCCGTCCAAGAGATATTCGTCGGCGCACCGCCGCCGACTGTCGTACCGTCTGCAAACACTACGGGTACTCGTCCGTATTTGGCAACCATCGCAGGGACGCCGCCAGTGCCAGATGACTCCTGTCAGGCGTCCCCTATTCGGCCGACAGTACTACTTTGCGTACCGACGGCGTGGCTACTGGCATGGGGGACCACGAAGCCGAGATACCAACTGATAGCGTCACGCTTGCTGGCGAACTCGTCGTTCCGGAGAACGCGAGCGGCGTCGTCGCCTTCGCACACGGAAGCGGCAGTTCGCGGTTCAGTCCGCGCAACAACTTCGTCGCCGAGCGAATCCGCGAGCGAGGCGTGGGGACGCTGTTGTTCGACCTACTGACCGAGACGGAGGACCGAACGTACGAGACACGATTCGACATCGACCTGCTGGTCGAGCGTCTGCTCGCCGCTACGGATTGGCTCCGCGAGCAGTCTGAGACGGAGCAGTTGCACCTCGGCTACTTCGGGTCGAGTACCGGCGCGGCCGCCGCACTTCGAGCGGCGGCCAGACGCGACGACGTGGACGCCGTCGTCTCGCGCGGCGGACGCGTCGATTTGGCACACGACGCGATTCCGAACGTGAACGCGCCGACGCTGTTTCTCGTCGGGTCGAAAGACACCGCGGTACTGTCACTCAACCAGCGGGAGTACGAGCGACTGACCTGCGAGAAGGAGTTGACCGTCGTCGAAGGCGCGTCGCACCTGTTCGAAGAACCGGGAAAGTTGGCCGAGGTCGCGGACGCCGCCGCGGACTGGTTCGAGGAACACCTCGAAGCAAACTGAATCGTTACACCACCGCGTCTAACACGACTGTCGCTCCAATCGACCCGACCATCACGCCCGCGCCGAGGCCAGTGAGGACGACCATCGCGCGGCGAGAGGCGGCCTCCGACCAGTTCGAACTCGTGTCGAGGTACTCCTGTGCGTTCTCTATGCCCCGCCCCGCGAAGATAGACCCGGACCAGCCCAGTACAGCAAAGCCGAGTATTAGCGCGCCGACGGCGAACACTTTCTCGCTGGCGAACAACAGCGTCTCGCCGGTCGCGACCAACACTGCGACGCCGACGACGCCGAGAACAGCTCCGAGGAGCGTCGCGCGCCCCGTCGTTCGGGCGCGCTCGCGGAGGACCGCGCGTCGGTCGTCCGGGGAGTTCGTCTCGTCTGACGCGCCCATCAATCGACCGTTTCGCGCATCCGCGGGTCCAAGGCGTCCCGCATCCCGTCACCGAGCAAATTGAACCCGAGGACGGTGATGGCGATGGCGAGTCCGGGGAAGAACGACCACCACCAGTCGCCGGTGAGCAGTCCCTGATTGACGCCGTTGGCGAGCATCAGGCCCCACGAGGGCGTCCCGGCCTCCGCACCGAAGCCGAGGAACGAGAGCGCCGCGAGGTCGATGATGGCCAGCCCGAAGTTCAGCGTCGATTGGACCGTAATCGGCGCGAGGCAGTTCGGCAAGATGTGGCGAACCAGCACGCGCGGGTCCTTCGCACCGAGCGCCTGCGTCGCCTCGATGTACTCGTCTTCCAGCACTTTCAGCGCCGCGCCACGGACGACGCGGGCGAACCGCGGCGTGTAGACGAGCGTCAGCGCGATGACGACCTTCCAGAGACCCGTGCCGAAGATAGCGACGAGCGCCAGCGCGAGCAGGAGACTCGGGAACGCCAACAGCACGTCCATCGTGCGCATGATGACGTTGTCCGTGATGTCGCCGTAGTACGCCGCAAGGATACCGAGACCGACGCCCAGAATGGTCGATGCACCGACCGTGATGGTGCCGTACTTCATCGCCAGCCACGTGCCGTAGAGGACGCGGTCGAAGATGTCACGCGACTGGATGTCCGTGCCGAAGGGGAACGCGAACGTCCCGTAGTCGGTGACGAGTTGGGTCTGCTTCTGGCCCCACCAACTCGGCGGCGCGAGATTCGGGTTCGTCCCGATTTGGCTCGTCGTCACCGCGCTCAAGTCGATGAACAGTCGCGCGTAGAGCGCGACGATGACCATCAGGGCGATGATAGTCATCCCGGCGACGGCGAGACGGTTCGAGAACAGTTCCGAGAGGAACGGGGACGCACGGATCTGCTCGATGAGTCCGCGCGACTCAACGTCCTCGCCACTGACTTCGGTTTCGGTACTCATTGTAATCGCTCCTGTGAGAGTGTACTAATCATTGGTCGATCCGTGGGTCGAGGTACGAGTAGGTGATGTCCACGCCGAGGTTCACGAGCGTGAACAGGAACGCGAACATCAGGACGGTGCCTTGCACGACCGGGTAGTCACCGACCTGAATCGCACTCACCAGTAGGGTGCCGATGCCCGCGATGCCAAACACTGTCTCGGTGAGGACGGCACCGCCGAGCAGGGTGCCAAACTGGATACCGATGACGGTCACGACGGGGATGAGCGCGTTCCGGAACCCGTGTTTCATCATCGTGATGCGCGCGCCTTGGCCCTTCGCGCGAGCGGTCCGGATGTAGTCTTGCCGGATGACTTCGAGCATCGAGGAACGCATCATCCGGGAGATGAGCGCCATCGAGTAGATGCCGATGACCATCGACGGCAACAGCAGGTGGGCCGCCGCCGACTGGAACGCCGCGAAGTTACCACGGATGAGCGTGTCGATGGTGATGACGCCAGTAATCGGCTGGATGTCGAAGGTGGTCGCGATGCGGCCACTGGCCGGAAGCACGTTGAACACCTGCGCGAACAGCAGAATGACGAGCGGGCCGCTCCAGTAGATAGGGACGCTGATGCCGGTCAGCGCGCCGACGCGAGTGAGGTGGTCGGACAGCGAGTCCTGTTTGATAGCGCCGAGCAGTCCAAGCGGAATCCCGAAGAGGATACCGAGGAACTGGCCGTACAGCGCCATCTCGATGGTGACGGGGAGTTTGTAGCGAAGCACTTCCGTGACCGGGACGCCCTTCTGAATCTGGTAGGACTTCCCGAGTTCGAGTTGCACCGTCTCCAGCAAGAACCGGCCGTACTGGACCCAAATCGGGTCGTTCAAGCCAAGCTCCACCCGAATCTGCTGGACGAACTGCTCGGATGCTCGCTGGCCCGCGATGACCCGTGCGGGGTCGCCCGGTGCGAGGTGCAGGATGGCGAAGACGAACGTCGCCACCCCGAACAGCACCGGGACGAGCAGCAAGAGTCGTTTGATAACGAACCGCTTGGAAATCATTCACTCGGAGAAAAAACGCGAGGGGTGAAAAAAGGCTCGCAACTGCGGTGCCGTCACCCCGTAGCGGCCTTCGATTTTCGTTCGGTTGCAGTTCGATTTTCGGCCGAGTCCGTTCGTCTTTCTACTCGATGGAGACGAGGTTGAGGAACGGACCGCCGATGGGCGCGAGCTTGAAGCCGCTGACGCTGTTGGCGACGCCTCGCATCGACTTGGCGTGGTCGAGGGTCACCCACGGCGCGTCGTCGTAGAAGATCTGACCGGCCTTCTTGTACTTCGGCTTGCGCTTGCTCGTCTCGTAGCTCTTCTGTGCTTCCTCGGTGAGCTTCATGAACTCGGTGTTGGCCCACGCGGCCGCGTTGAGCGTGTTGAAGCCGTCGTAGTCGTCGGGGTCCACCCAGTTCTGGCCGTCCGGCACGTCCGAGGCCTTGACGGAGCTACCGGGGTGCAGCAGCGCGTAGTAGAAGTTGTCCGGGTCACCGTTGTCCGTCATCCACCCGAGGAAACACGCGTCGTGTTTGTAGTTCTCGGTGTAGGTGAGGTACTGCTTCCACGGCATCGTGTTGATGGTGACCTCGACGCCGATGTTACTGAGGTTGGACTTGATGGTCTGTGCGGCCTGTCGCGGCGACGGGATGTAGGGACGCGGGTTCTTGAAGATGGAGAGTTCGAACGAGAGGTTCTCCTGCCCGGCGTCTTTCAGCATCTGTTTCGCCTTGTCGGGCTTGTGCGGGTACGGGTCGAGGTCCTTGTTGTACCCCATGACGCTCTCCGGAATCGGTTGGCTCGCCTGCGAGGCGATGCCCTTGAAGATGGTCTCGACGATGGACTTCGTGTTGATACCGTAGTTGATGGCCTGTCGGACCTTCTTGTCTTGGAACGCCTCCTTGCGCGCCATGTTGAAGGCCATGTAACCGACGTTGATGCCGGGGATGGATTCGAGTTTGGCCTTGTTGGACTGCTTGACCATCTGGGAGGACTGCGCGCCGAGTCCGTCGATGATGTGAGCGTCCTGCGAGAGGAGCGTCTGGGCACGTGAGGAGTTCTGACCGACGGCCGTGAAGACGACTTCGTCTACCTTGGCCTTGTCGTCACCCCAGTAGTCCTCGTTCTTGCTCAGGCGGATGCGCTGGTTGCCGGTGTCCCAGCCTTCGAACTTGAACGGACCGGTACCGACCGGGTTGTTCTTGAGCTTCTTGCCGTGTTCCTTGATGGCCTTGAGCGAGTGGACCTTCGAACAGAACATCGCCAAGTTGGCGAGAATCGGCGCGTACTGCTGTTTGAGGGTGATGGTAACCTTGTATTTCTCGTCTTTGCTGACTTCCTTGATCCAGTTACCGAGCGAGTACGGACCGTACGCCGAGACGTAGTCGCCACCGGGGAAGTACTCGTAGTCTTCGTCCACGAAGCGGCGGTACGTCGCCACGTAGTCCTCTGCGGTGAACTCGTCGCCGTTGTGGAACTTCACGCCTTCGCGGAGGGTGAGGTTGACCGTCTTACCGTTGACGTTCCAGTCCGTCGCTAGTCCTGCGACGAGCGAGGTGCCGCCGGGCTTGAACGCGATGAGGCTCTCGTAAATCTGGTTCGTAACCTTCGCGTCTTCGCCACTGGTCGTCGCTTGGAAGTCCAGCGTGGAGGAGTCTGTCCCACGGGCGTAGGTCAGGGTGCCACCGGAACCGGAGGAGTCGCCGGAGGTCGTTCCGGTGTCGCCAGTCGTCGTTCCGTCACCTTCGCCAGTATTTCCTGCACAGCCAGCGAGCGTGGCAGCTACTGTCGCACCGCCAGCAGCTTTCAGAAAGCCACGTCGTTTTAGGTTGTCACTTGACGCCATAGGGCATCATGCTCATACCTGCCATATAAGCGTGCCGAACCCAGATGAAACAAATATAAAAGTCTCACTCGACATTGAGTATTTCTTCTCGATAGTACTCGAAAGAAGTCCGGAGGTGGTCAGTTCGACAGTCTGACCTGTTTCAGTAGCGGTCCACTAATCGGCGCGATCTGGAAGTTCTCGACGCGGTTGGCGACGCCGCGAAGCTCTTTCGCGTGGTCGATAAACACCCATGGCGCTTGGTCGTGTGCGATTTGACCCGCCTGCCGATACAGCTCTGCGCGCTGTTCTCGGTTGAGCGTACTCTGGCCCTGTTCGACCACGTCCATGAAGTCGGTGTTGGCCCAGCCGCCGACGTTGGTCGTGTTGTACCCCTCGGTGTCGAAGCTAACCCAATCCTGTCCGTCCGGCACTTGGTCCTGCGGGATTCCGGGGTGCAGAAGCGTGTAGTAGAAGTTGTCCGGGTCGCCGTTGTCGGTCATCCACCCCAGGAAACATGCGTCGTGTCGCCCCTCTGCGGTGTAGTCGAGGAACGGGTTAAACGGCATCTGGTTGATGTTGACCGTGATGCCGACTTCGTTCAGGTTCGACTTGACCGTCTGGGCCGCCTGCAACGGCGACGGGTTGTACGTGCGCGGGTTCTGGAACGTCGCCAGTTCGAACGAGAACCCGTCGCCGTAGCCGGCGTCGTTCAGTAACTGCTGTGCCTGTTCGGGGTCGTGCGGATACGGGTCCAACTCCTCGTTGTACCCCAGTACTTGCTCCGGTATCGGTTGGCTCGCCTGCACCGCAATGCCCCGGAAGATGTTCTCGACTATAGCCTGGGTGTTGATGGCGTGGCTAATGGCCTGTCGAACCTGCCGGTCGCGGAACGGTTCGAACCGCGCCATGTTGAACGCCATGTAGCCGATGTTGATGCCTTGGGTCTCTATCAACTCGGCCGCGTCTGCGTTCTGGACGATTTGGGACGATTGGGCACCCAAACCGTCGATGATGTCTGCCCCGCCCGAGATGAGCGTCTGAGCGCGCGTCGTGTTCTGGGCGATGGCCGTGAACACGACTTCGTCCACGAACGGTCCTTCGCCCCAGTAGTCGTCGTACGCGGACAAGCGGATGCGCTGGTTGCCCCGGTCCCAGCTATCGAACTGGAACGCGCTCGTCCCGACCGGTTGTTGACTCAGGTCCTGTCCGAGTTCCTGAATCGCCTGCTGTGAGAGGACGCTGGACGCGAACATCGCCAGGTTCCGCAGGAACGGTGCGTACTGCTGGTTGAGTTCGATGGTGAGTTGTTGACCGCCGCCCCCACCGGCCGTCTGGGTTCCGTTCGCAGTTTCGGTCTGGTTCCCGGTGGCCGTGCCACCGCCCCCACCGCCAGCGCTCACGTTCGACACCCAGTTACCGAGTGTGAACGGGCCGTACGCCGAGATGTAGTCGTCTCCGGGGTAGTACTCGTAGTCTTCGTCCGTGAACCGCCGGAACGTCGCTACGAAGTCCTCCGCGGTGAACTCGTCGCCGTTGTGGAACGTCACGCCCTCGCGGAGCGTGAGCGTCGCCGTGGTCCCATTTAGGGAAAATTCGGTCGCCAACCCCTCCTGTAACGAGGTCTGATTCGGTTCGAAGTCGATGAGGGTGTCGTACATCTGGTTGATGACTTTCACGTCCTCACCGCTCGTCGTGTTCTGTGGGTCGAGTGTGCCCGAGTCGTTCCCGCGGGCATACGTTACCGACCCACCCCCCTGTTGTGTGGCGTTCGTCGCCTCCGCATCGTTACCGACGTAGCCGGTCACGGACGCCGTCGCGGCCGCACCCCCGGCCGCCTTCAGGAAGCTTCGCCTTGAAATGGATGTGTCTTTTGAAGTCATCCATCGCTACTAATCAATCATTCTGGATATAAGGCTACGGGAGGGGAACGTGGGTCGGTTCGGTTAGTTCAATTCACCGACCTGTACGGAACCATATTCAGGTCGAACGAGAAGTCCGAGCGGAGAGAATCAGTTCGGCTGGTCGTACAGATGACACGCCGACGGATGCGCTTCTTCTTGCAATACCGGGTCTTTCTGCTCGCAGACGCTCGCGAAGTGTTCCTCCAGCAGCGACGCCGCACCGTCCCAGTCGCCGTCGGCGAGGTGGTCGAACGAGTCGGCGACGACGTTTCGTGGCCGACCCGACGGTTCGGTGTCGAACAGATGGTCCCAGAGGACTGCACGGAACGCCTCGGGCGAGGCGTCAGCGTGCCCGCCGTCGGTTGCCGTCGCAGTCTGGGTTACCTTCTCGCTGTCACCCGACGCCTCCTCCCACGCGGCGTCTAAGTCGATGGACCGGTCTTCGACGCGCTCACGGTAGTCCATGACTTCGCGATAGGCTTCCTGCTCGATGTTCAGGCCCTCGGGCGGGATGACCTGCGGACAGCGAGTGCGGAAGTGACACCCCGACGGCGGGTCGATTGGCGACGGCACGTCGCCTTCCAAAATGATGCGGTCGTCGGTGTCTGCTCGCGGGTCGGGTTCCGGAATCGCCGACAGCAGTGCCTGCGTGTAGGGATGTTTCGGGTCAGCGAACAGTTCATCAGTTTCGGCGACCTCCACGATTTCGCCGAGGTACATCACCGCGATGCGGTCGGAGATGTGCCGAACGACGCTCAGGTCGTGAGCGATGAACAGGTAGGTCAGGCCGAACTCCTCTTGCAGGTCCTCCATCAGGTTCAGAATCTGGGCCTGCACGGACACGTCCAGTGCGCTCACGGGTTCGTCGGCGACGATGAAGTCGGGATCCACCGCCAGCGCGCGGGCGATGCCGACGCGCTGGCGTTGCCCGCCGGAAATCTCGTGCGGATAACGGTCGTACTGTCCCTTCTCAAGCCCGACTGCTTCCATCAGTTCTGCGACGCGGTCGCGCCGCTGTTGCTTGCGACCCTTGTCGCCGTCTGGCGACCCCTCGGGCAGGTTGTGAATCTTCAGCGGTTCCATGATGATTTGGCCCACCGTCATCCGCGGGTCGAGACTCGACAGCGGGTCCTGGAAGATCATCTGCATGTCCTTGCGCGTGTCGCGCAGTTCGTCGCGTTCGAGCTCCGAGAGGTCCTGTCCGGCGAAGACGATGGTCCCGTCGGTCGGTTCTTCGAGTCGGAGCAGGGTGCGACCGGCCGTCGATTTTCCACAGCCAGACTCACCGACGAGACCGACCGTCTCGCCTTCGTAGATGTCGAAGCTAACCCCATCGACGGCTTTCACGCTCTTTTGGTCGCTGTCGAGCCACTCGTCCAGCAAGCCGTCGGCCCGCGAGAAGTGCTTCTTCATCTCGTCTACGGCGAGCAACTGCTCGCCGGTCTCGTGAGTTCCAGTACCGATTCCCTCGCGGTCCTCGCCGTACGCGTCCTTGTCGAAGTCCTCCAGCACGCACTTCGCGCGGTGGTCCACGTCGTCGGGACCGTGCTGGAGGTTCGGAATCTCGCCCTCGGTACACTCCGGTTGCGCCCACGGACAGCGTGGCGCGAAGTGACACCCTTGGGGCATGTCGATGAGGTCGGGAACGTTGCCCGTGATGGGCGTGAGTCGGTCCTTGTCCTCGCTCGGAATCGATTCGAGCAGGGCGTACGTGTAGGGGTGACTCGGGTTGTGGAAAATCTCGTCTACTGGGCCGACTTCCACGATGTCGCCTGCGTACATCACGGCCACGCGGTCGCAGGTCTCGGCGACGACGCCGAGGTCGTGGGTGATCATGAACACGGACATGCCCAGTTCGTCCTGCAAGTCGTTGATGAGGTCGAGAATCTGGGCCTGAATCGTCACGTCGAGCGCCGTCGTCGGTTCGTCGGCGATGAGCAGTTTCGGACGGCAGGCCAGCGCGATGGCGATGAGGACGCGTTGGCGCATACCTCCGGAGAACTCGTGGGGATACTCCTCCACGCGAGCGGTCGGTTCGGGAATGCCGACCTCTTCGAGCATGTCGATGGTGTCCTGCAGAATCTCTTCGTCCACGTCCTTGCCGCCGAGTTTCGGCGCAATTTCTCGGACCGCGTTCCACCACGAGTCCTTTCGTTGGCCGCCGTACTGGTGGAGTCGCAGGCTCTCTGCGACCTGCTCGCCGACGGTCAGCGCGGGATTCAGCGAGGTCATGGGGTCTTGGAAAATCATCCCCATCTCGCCGCCACGAATGTCTCGCATGGCGTTCTCCGGCGCGGAGAGCAGGTCAACGTACCCCTCGTCGGGGAAGACGAACTCGCCGACACCTTTCGGATACTGGCTGGCGAACTGCTCGGTCAGTTCCGCGTGGTGGAACTTCGCTTCGCCACTCGGAATGTGACCGGGGTCGTCCACGAGTTGCATCAGCGAGAGCGCGCTCACGCTCTTGCCGGACCCCGATTCCCCGACCAGACCGACCGTCTCACCCTCCTCGATAGTGAGGTCGAAGTCGTCTACGGCCTCGACGACACCCCTATCTGTGTCGAACTGCGTCCGCAAATTCGAGATTGATAGTAACTCACTCACAATTACACGAAAGTGGTGCGTCGGCAGGCAAATAGCTTTCCACTGGAACCGGCGAGCGTCCGCCATCGAAACCAACTGCAGGCACAGCGAAGGCCCGTCATGCGAAGCTTTTTCACTAAAAAGGACGCCTCATTGCCCATGAGCGACGATGTCGAGGAGACGGACGGAGCGCCCGAAGAGGACGCCGAACCACTGGTAGAAGACGACCCCGCCGCGGCGTTCGAAGGAATGGGCGACATGCCCGGCACCCACCTCCGAGCGATGGAGTTCTGGGAGGACGTGGTCGCCGACATGGAAGCGACCGCCGCCGAGTACGAGGCCGAGGGCTGGGAGACGCTCCAGTTGCACCCCGGCGACGTGACGACACTGACGCCCGACCCGGAGGAAGGGGACGAACGCTTCGGTCTCGACGTACTCCTCCCGAACGACGAGTTCGACGCCGTCGAGGAGCGACTCGAAGGCGGGGCGGCGTTCGACGCCTACGAAGTGTACTCCGCGACGGCCGACGCGCTCGTCCTGCTCGTCGTCGCCATGGAGGACCACGACGGGGAGTTCGCCCTGCTCTACCCAGCGTACTACGACGCCCAGAACTCCGAGGCGATGCTCAACGCCGCCAGAGCCGCGGGGGAGATGCACACCTACCTGCGGACGCTGACAGAGGAGACCATCGAGTTCACGCACGCGGACCCCTCGGTGTTCGAACCGCAGACTGGCGAAGGAGACACAGTGGAAGAAGAATAAGGAGAAAACTACTCAGTCGTCGTCACCGTCGGCCGCTTCCATCTCGTGGCCGCAGTTCGGACACTCTAGTTCGTCCTTTCGCAGGCCTTCGCTGGCCGACTGGACTTCCCGCATAACTTCGGAGATTCGGTCTTCTGCGGCCAGTTCCTCGTCCACCGAGAGGTCCACGCCCTCGACTTCCAGCAGGAACTTGGCGACTTCCGTCACCTCGTACATCATGTCGTCCAACTCCTCGGCGGTGAAGAAGCCAGACATCGCGCCGTAGAGGAAGGTCGCGCCCGCCTGTCGAACCTTGTCCTCGAACGAGGAGCGAGCCTGATTGACTGCTTGGGGCGTGTACGTGTCGGTCATGAACGGGACGAGTTCGGGCAGGTTGTTCCCGATCTTCGTCATCTCGACGCCCGTCTCCGTGCGGAAGTCCGCACAGAGGCGCGCGATGGCCCACTCGCGGGCGGTGATGTAGGTGCGGTCGCGCAGGAACTCGTTGACGCGGTCGTACTGTGCGCCGTCCATCTTCTTGAACCGGGCGTACTTGCGCACGTCCTCGGGGATGTCCGGTTCGGGAACGTCGCCGAGTTCGTCGTCTTCGGTGGCTTCCTCAGTAGCTTCCGCGTCCGCCGTGACGGCGTCCTCACTGTCGGTTGCGGTGGCGGTCTCGGTGGCGTCTGCGTCGATGTCGCCACCCGAAACGTCGGTGTCGTCGCTGGAAGACTCGCTTCGCTCGTCTTCCGAGATGCCACTCCGGTCTTCGAGACCCTCGTTCGCTTCGTTGAGGTCTTCCTCTCGCTCGCTCGCGGTTTCACCGCTCGCGTTTTCGAGACCCTCGTTCGCTTCGTTGATGTCTTCCTCTCGCTCGCTCGCGGTTTCACCGCTCGCGTTTTCGAGACCCTCGTTCGCTTCGCTCACTCGGGTCTCGCTCTCTGCGTCCTGTTGTTCCTCCCCACTCGGACGCGACTCGTCGTCTGCCATGCCTCGCCGTTACGAGGGAGGGTGGAAAAGCGTGTCGTCTGCGGGCGGTTCGCAAGCCTCGGTCCCCCACACAACTGTTTTCACGGTTCGCACGGTTGGGTCGGATATGAAAGTCTTACTGGGAATCGGCGGGAGCGACGACTCACTCCACGCGCTGACGCAAACAGTCAAGCGCGCGAAGGCCGCCAACGACGACCTCACCGTGATTATCCTCGACAATCCGGAGAGCGAACGCGGGGCCGAGGAGATAGAAGCGCGCGTGAAAGACGAACTCCAAGACGCGGACTTCGCGGCGGGCGTCCGACGGGTCACGGGCGACCCCGGAAGTCAGTTGGTAGACATCGCCGAGAGCGAAGGCTTCGACCGAATCGTCCTCGGTGGCGGCCAACGCAGTCCGATGGGCAAGATTCAGCTCGGTCACATCTCGGAGTTCGTCCTGTTGAACTCCCCCGTTAGCGTCACCCTGATACGATGAGTCCGAGCGACCGTACCTACCCCGAGGAGTCCGCCGGGGAGTTCCCCGAACCGCCGTTCACCTTCGCGGACAAGGAAGGCCGCGAAATCGAGATTCGTCCCTACGAGCGCGACGAGTTCGAGGCCGTCGTGGAGATGTACGTCGATTTCGACTCTGCCGACCGGGCTCAAGGCATCCCGCCAGCAACGGAGGAGCGCGTTCGAGATTGGCTCGATGGCCTGCTCGACGGCCTGAACGTCGTCGCGTGGGACGGCGACCGAGCAGTCGGCCACGCCACGCTCGTCCCTGACAGTGAGGACGCCTCGGAACTCGCCATCTTCGTCCACCAGGACTACCAGCGGGCGGGCATCGGCTCGAAGCTGATTCGTGGGCTGTTGGGCCACGGCCGCGCCAACGACGTCGAGAAAGTCTGGCTGACCGTCGAACGCTGGAACCACGCCGCGGTCGGCCTCTACGAGTCGGTCGGCTTCGAGACGGCAGGCTCGGAGAGCTTCGAAATCGAGATGGCGCTCAGGCTTTGAGTCTGTGACTGTTTTCGAGAAGTTTTCGGGACGGTTGCTAGCGAGTTCTGCGTGGTAGCTGTGGCTGAGCCACTACACCTCGTGAGTGAATCCGACCTGAAACGCACACACCGCGAGTAAATCCGTTTTCGAACTGAAATCGCGAATACAGTAAGTGAATCCGTTTTCGGGCAATCTACTCCCGAAACCGAGAAGACCGCACCGCACAGCACTGTATCAGCCACACACCTCCCCAACAGATTCGTTCTGCTCCCACCGTCGGCGCAAGCTCCGACGAGCCTTTTCTCTGTTTCAGTATCTCTCCGACCACACCACATGGCCACGCACAGAATCACTCAGAAGCGCGACAACAGCCATTCATAAGTATTTTTTACACTTCCTTCCACCATCGCGCATGGTCGGGAGTCCCTCCAGCGAGTCGAGCACGCGCCGGTGGCACAGACTCATCGAACACTACACGCCTGACGGCACGCTCGGCCGTCTCATCCTCGCCGCCTGCGTAGGGACCGCGAGTGCTACCGCACTCTTCATCGCGGCGATAGTCACTTCCGCGATGGCTGGCCTCTGGTTCTTTCTCGCACCGCTCGCGGCAGGCTTCGGACTCGCGGCCGGACTGCTCGCCATCGTCACACTCTGGCCGGTCTACCTCTCGCTCATCGGGAACGTCGAGTCACCACGGGCGTACATGAAAGCAGGAACGCACAGCGCAAGCGACTCCTTCGACACCGGAACCATCCAGTCGTTCGCCAGTTCTGACTCCGAGGACGCAGTAGCCAACCTCAAGCGCCAGTACGCCGCGGGAGATATCTCCGAGAAGGAACTCGACGAGCGCGTCGAGAATCTGCTCCACGTGGACGAAGTCGCGTCACGAGCGAGCGAAGAGCGTCGGTACGAATCGAAGAACGCGGGTCGCCAGAAAGAGCGAAACTAGCTACACCGACAGCACGGGTTGACTCGCGTACAACAGTACGTACTCGGCGGCTTTCTCCAAAATCTCGCCCGGTTCGCCGGTGAGCGGTTCGCGCGGAATTACGAGGAAGTCCGCATCGACGTGTTCGGCAGTGTCCAACACCACCGTACCGGGGTGTTGCAACTTGCTGGTGGTCGAGAAACCGTAGGCGTTCGAGTTCGTCACGCCCACGCCGTAGCGGTCCGCGATGTCTCGCACGGTGTCGATGAACGCCTCGGTCTCGGAGCGAATTTCCTCGTCGGGAATCCCGCCGGTTTCGAGTCCGTGGACGATGTCCTCGCCGAGAACGTACATCGCGTGGACCGACGCGCCGTACTGTTCGGCGATAGCGGCGGCGTACTCGACGGCGGCGACTGACTCGTCGCTGCCATCCACCGGAACGAGTACCGTCTCGACTTCGAGCGGTGGTTCGGTCATGGCAGTATCTGCGAAGGGGGCGGCCAAAAAACTTCGTTCACGGAGCGGCGATTGAGACCCGGACGCTCTTGACCGGTGTATTCGAAGTCAGGTGAAACTCACAACGGCGTCGGGTCAGGCGGCGGTCGTTCGACGTATCGAAGCGGGACGCCCTCGTAGGAATCGGGCAACTCCTCGCGCACGGATTCTGGCGTCTCTGGCGGAATGCCGACCTCGAAAGCGACGATGGACTTGGGTTCGGGGAACCAGACCTCGTGGCGGACGGTGACTGCCCCGTGCGGAACAATAGTTTCGTCGGGAATCTCGGTTTCGAACGGAATGGCGACTCTCTCGGACGTATCGTAACAGACCTCGGTGCCGCGAACGTCGTCCAGTTCGGCGAAGGCTTCCGTCGGGTCGAAGTCGTGGTGTAGGTCGAGTCGCCGCTTTCGTTCACGTGGTATCAGACTCACCTTGACGGGAGTGCCCCGTCCGTCGCTCGCCAAAGCCAAGGGGACGAGGTCCGCACGAGAACCGTCGCGGTCGTTCATAGTTGGGAGTACGGAGCCGAGAAAATAAGACTCGCGCCGACGGCCCACCGACGTTTAAGACCCGTCCCGCAGAACGGTTGCACATGATAGATACCGTCGTCATCGCCACCGACGGCTCGGAGAGCGTCACCCGCGCCGTACAGGTCGCGCTCGACCTCGCCAGTCGGTTCGACGCCGCCGTACACGCGCTGTACGTCGTGGACGAAGGAGAAGTCGAGTCGTCGCCCGAGACGCTGCGCGACGACTTTCACGAAGCCTTGGAAGGACAGGCCGACAAAGCACTGGACGAGGTCCGAACCCACGCCGACCGCGAAATCGTCACCGCGGTGCGGGAGGGCCACCCGGCGGGCGAAATCTGCGAGTACGCCCGCGAGGCAGAGGCCGACATGGTCGCCACGGGGACCAGAGGCCGCCACGGCGAGAACCGATTCCTCATCGGAAGCGTCGCCGAGCGCGTCGTTCGGACGTGTCCCGTACCGGTGTTGACGGTTCGGCAACTGAACGACGAGGGCTAAGCGGTCCAAACCGACAACCACGGGCTTCTTTGCCCGCGACCACCAGTCACCAGTATGAAAGACTGGGTCATCGACGACGACAATCTCTCTCTCGAACGGAAATCTATCCTGCCCGGCGAGGGCTTTTTCATCCCGGACTCTATCGAGGAGGAGGTCGAAGACGCCGAAGCAGAAGAAGCACTGACCGGCGCGGACGTGGCCGTCGTGGCCGACCCCGACGCCGACGGGCTTGCTTGCACAGCACTGATTCGTGAGGTGTACGGCGAGGCCGCACTCATCGACGCCGGACCGCACGACCTCGCAGACGCGCTCGAACGCGTCGTCGCCTACAGCGAACCCGGCGCGACGGTCTTCATCTGCGACCTCTGCCCCGACGACTACGAGACCGTCGGCGACGAACTCGCCGTGCTGGTCGAGGAAGCCAGCGAGGTGCGCTGGTTCGACCACCACCAGTGGGACGACGAAGTCGCCGAGAGCGTCCGCGACGCTGGCGTGGACCTCGTCGTCGGCGACAGCGAAGAGGAGTGTACCGCCGACGTGGCGGTTCGCTCGCTCGACTACGACTTCCCCGACTACCTCGAAGAACTCGCAGTCGTCACCCGCGACCACGACCTCTGGCTCCGCGAAGACGAACGCTCCGACGACCTCGCGGACTTCTCCTACTGGTCGGACCCCGAGGAGTACATCGAGGCCGTCGCCGAACACGGCGCGAACCTCCCCGAAGACATCGAGGAGTTCCTCGCCGAACAGCGCGTCGAGAAGGACGCGCTCATCGAGAAAGCGGTCGCCCGAGCGGAAATAGAAGATATCGGCCCGTGGACGGTCGGCGTCACGTACGGCCGCTGTTCGCAGAACGAGGTCGCCGAGGAACTGCGCCAGCAGGGTACCGACGCCGCAGTCGTCGTCAAGCCCTCCGGCAGTGCCTCGATTCGCGGCACCGACGAGTTCGAACGGTGTCACGAAGTCGCCGCACAGGTCAACGGCGGCGGCCACCCGAAGGCCGCTGGCTGTAAGCCCCGCATCTACGACGACATGCTGGACTACGCGAACCACTGGACGACCCGCGGTGCCGTGGCTCAGCAGTTGATTGTCGAGGCGTTCTGGTCGTTGGCGCGTGAGGAAGAGGAGGAAGAAGGAGAGGGAGCGACAGAATCGGAAGAAGCAGACGCAGAAGCCGCCGAGAACGAAGAGTAACCTGCTATTCCTGTTCGGTCTCCAATTCCTCGACGCGCTCTTCGAGATGCTTCGCGCGGTCAGTCGCGTGTGCCCACGTCGCCGCGATTCCGGCACCAGCGACGACACCGCCAGCGAACCCAACCTCGCCCGCCACGCCCGCCCCAGCCATCCCGAAGACCACCGCGACGGCGACGACCACGAAATCCTTGTGGTCCATACGAAAAGACGATGAAAGACCCATAAATCGGTGCCGATACGAAGTCAAATCTACGAAGCGCTAACGAAACGACTACCCCACGAGTCCACAATTCTCACGTATGAATCCTATCGACGCCGAGAACCCCATCGTCGGCATGGTCCACCTCAGGCCACTACCGGGAGCGCCGAAGTTCGACGGCGACTTCGACGCGGTACGTGACGCCGCACTGCGAGACGCTCGCCGGCTCGAATCTGGTGGCGTAGACGCACTGATGATAGAGAACTTCGGGGACGCGCCGTTCTACCCCGACGACGTGCCGAAGCACGTGGTCGCCTCGATGACTCGCGTGGCGAGCGAGATTCGAGACGAAGTCTCCCTTCCAATGGGCGTCAACGTCCTGCGGAACGACGCCGAAGCCGCTCTCTCCGTTGCTTCTGCGGTCGATGCCGACTTCGTTCGGGTCAACGTCCACAGTGGCGCACGCGTCACCGACCAAGGAATCGTGGAGGGCGAGGCACACGAGACGATTCGCCTGCGCGAGCGATTAGGTGCAGACGTTGCGGTTCTCGCGGACTTGGACGTGAAACATTCTGCACCTTTGGCCGACCGACCGCTCGACGCCGAAGCAGTCGCAGAGCCAGTGCAACGCGGCCTCGCAGACGGCGTAGTCGTCAGCGGCGTCGGCACGGGCCACGCAGTAGACGCGAGTCAGTTGGAGGCCGCTGTGGCGGCCCGCGACGAAGCAGGCATCGACGCGCCAGTCTTCGTCGGCAGTGGCACGACGACCGAGAACGTCGCAGACTTGCTGGATACCGCGGATGGCGTCGTCGTCGGCACCGCACTGAAGGAAGGCGGCGAGACGACGAATCCGGTCAGCGAAGAGCGAGTCGAGGCGTTGGTCGCGGCCGCGGGCGGAGAATAGTTATTCGAGGAACTGCTCGACTTCCTCGCGCGTCGGTAACCCGCCGCGTGCGCCCTCGTTCCGGCAGTTGAGTGCGGCTGTCGCCGCGGCGAACAGACCGGCTGTTTCGGGAGATTTTCCCTCCAGAAGCCACGCGTCGAGTAGCCCCGCGGTGAAGGCGTCACCGGCACCAGTCGTGTCGGTGGCGTCGATTTCGAACGCCGGAACGTCGATGACTTCGCCGTCTGCGAGCAAGAGCGCGCCGTCCTCGCCGCGAGTCAGGGCGGCCCGCTGTACGCCCCGCGAATGGAGTTCGGAGAGGGCCTCGCGCCCGCTTGCCCCGAGGTAGGACTGAATCGGTACCTCGCTCGCGAGAAAGAGGTCACAGACAGGGAGCATCGCGTCGATAGTCTCGGGGCGCGCACCCCGGTTTTCGAGTTCTTCGAGCGGGCCAGCGAGGTCGAAGACGAGCGGTGGTAGGTCACCCGCTTCTTTGGCCTCGACGAGCGCGGAAGCGACCGGGTCGGGTGCGTACGCGCTGGCGAAGACAGTGTCCGCGTCGCTGAGATAGGCGAAGTCCTCTTCGTCGAGTCGCAGGTTGACGACGCTCTCGCCGCCAGCGACTATCATGCGCTCGCCGTCGTCGTTCCGGAGCACCATCGTGTAGGAGGTGCGCTCGTCCTCGCATCCGCGGCGAACTCGCTCGGTGTCGATGCCGCGGTCTTCGAGGTCTCGGAGGACTCTCCTTGCATCCTCGTCGTCACCGAGGCGTGCGACGATGCCGGTGTCGCTGCCCAATCGGGTGAGACCCGAAGCCACGTTCGCGGCGACGCCGCCGACCGCCGTCGCTTCGTCGCGGACGAACGCGCCGCCGTCCGGTTCCGGGAGGTTCGACAGCGCGTACAGTCGGTCTACGACCGCGCTCCCGACAGTGGCGACGGTGGGCGCAGAGACAGCAGACGAGTCGGCGTCGGTCATCGCTCCCATCGAGGAACTGCGGGGTAAAACCGATTGCGACAACTACGGCTTACGGAACTCGTAGGAGCGGTCGTCACCCTCTATTCGGATTCGGTCGCGCTCGTGGTCGAAGTAGAGAGCCTCGACGGCACCGTCTTCGAAGCTGTGGAGTGGCATCCCGGCAGTGACGCGGCCGTCCTTCGTGACTGAGAAACCAGCGTTTCCGACGGCGACGCTGAGACGGTCGTCGCTCTCCGAAATCGCTCCGAATGTCCCGAAGAACTGCCGGAGGTGGTCCACGATGGCGTGCCAGTCGGAGATGAGAACCCGCTCGTAGTCGCTACTCATGAATCGGGTTCGCTCGTGGCTTTAAAAATCGCTCTGGCCGGTGGAACTTGGAACCGTATCGGCGACGACACAAACCAAGGGGTGGGACTGCGCGGGGCTTTCGAGGTGGTCGAAATTGCGGTCGTGCATGCGATTTCGAGGGAATATCCGTGAATACGCCCCGAAAACCGCCACCGGAAGCAGAAACAATCCTTAGTCGTCGCCTGCGAGCCACTTCTCGGAGTACGCCGTCCCGCACTCGCAGTAGGCATACGCGTGAATCACGTCGCCCTCGGCGTAGAGGTCACCGACCTCCTCGTTCTGTTCTTCCGCAAAGGCGAAGACGAACTCTACCTCGCTACTGCCACAGTCCGGACACGTCCCGCCCGCGAGGTCGTGGTCGATGTCGCCGTCGGTTCCCATCGCCTGCTTGGCGAAGCCCATCGCGTCCATGCCAGTCGCGGTCTTGAAGACGCTCCGGCCTTGGTCACCCTCCACGACGAGGACGACGCCGTCTTCCACTTGCTCGCCGTGACTTGCGAGACCACCGTCGCCGTCTACGAACGAATCGGCGAGGAAGACCGCCACGTCTTCGACGCGGTCGCCCGCCAGAAACTGCTCGCGCTTGCTCATACCACTGCTACGGAAGTCGAGCGGGAAAAGCCGTGCGTTCTGCCGGGACGGCACCGAACTGTCGGACAGTCGGGCGACAGCGAGTTCGAACGACCGGAGTTCCAACGGCCCCGGAGTTCGAACACCCCGAACTTTAGGTGTCGGCAGTGCGACCGGGCGGTCGTATGCCATCGCTCGTCGTAGAACTGGTCGTCCTCCTGTTGGTCGTCCTCAGCGTGCCGAACCTGCTGAATCCCGAGGCGATGACGCGCTATCGGGTCTCAGCAGACGGCGCAGTCAGCGACGACAGAGTGCTTACCGAGCGGCAGAAACGAGCGCACCAGTTCGTCTCGCTACTCATCTTCGTCGCTGGCGGACTGGCGCTGTTGTCGTGGTGGGGCTTCTGAGTTAGTTCCAGCCACTGTCCCACCCGTCATCTTTCTCGTACCGAACTTCGAACCGGGCACCGCCGGTGTCCGACTCGGTCACGGAAATCTCCCACCCGTGAGCCTCGACGACTTCGTTGACGATAGCCAAACCGAATCCGGTCCCACCGTTAGGCGAGTAGCCGTATTCGAACACCTCGTTCGGTCGGTCTGTGTCGATGCCCGGTCCGTCGTCTTCGACGTAGAACCCACCGACCGAGGCGTCCGTCGAATCGCCGCTCGGTTCCGCTTCGAGCGTGCCGACGCGGACCGCGACTTCCGTTCCGGCGTGTTCGATAGCGTTGCGAAACAGGTTCTCGAACGCGGTCTGGAGTCGGTCTCTGTCGGCGAGTACCGTCGGCATCGTCTCGTCGGCGTCGAGCGTCGCGTCGTGGGTCTCGACGTGTTGCCACGCATCCTCGGCCACGTCCGAGGGAACGGTGGGTTCGGTGTCGGTGATGCTCTCGCCCGCCTGCGCCATCGTCAGGAGGTTGTCGATGATGGTCTGCATTCGGTCGAGTGCCCGGTCGATTTCGTCGAAGTGTTCCGGGTCGCCACCGTCTCTGGCCATCCCGAGGTACATCTCGGCGATAGCGAGTGGATTTCGCAGGTCGTGGCTGACGATGCTGGCGAACTGCTCTAACTTCTGCTCGCGCTCGACGCGCTCGCTGTCGTCGCGGAAGTAGACGGAGAGGCCGGTTTCGGACGGATAGACGCTGAACTGGAGCCACGCGTCGAGCGACTCGGCGAAGAACTCGAAACTCCTCGGCTCTTGGCTCTCCATCGCCTCGTGGAACTGCTCCCAGATGACGGCGTCTGTGCTCTCGGGATACACTTCCCAGAACGCCTCGCCGAGCATCTCGTCTTCGGAGCGGCCGAATATCTCCTCGGCGCGTTCGTTGACGTGCGTGAATCGCCACTCCTCGTCCAGCGCGTAGAAGGCGTCGGAGATGCGCCCGAGAACCTCGCTCAGTTCGGTTTCGAGTTCGCGCTTTCGGCGTTCGAGTTGACGTTCGTGCTCTTTGAGGTCGGTGATTTCCTCGGAGGCACTGACGACTCGTTCGAGCGTCCCATCGTCGTCGAAGACGGGCGCGGCGTTCACGGAGAACCAGCGGCGTTCCTCGCCCGGTTTCTCGATAGCTACCTCCTCGTCGTACACCGGTTCGTGGGTCGCCAGCGCGCGGGCCGTCGGCGTCTCGTGGTCGTCCAACGGTTCGTCGTCGGCGTCGTAGGCACTCCATTCGTCGATGTCGTCTGGGTCTTCGATGATTTCTGCTTCCGAGAGGCCGAGGACCTCCTGTGCGCGCTGATTGGCCTTGAGTACCGTTCCGTCTGCGGTGCGGACCGACAGCGCCACGGGTGCCGTGTTGAGTATCTCCTCGGTCAGGTCGCGCTCCTTGCGCAGTTGCTGTTCGTACTCGCGGCGCTCAGTCATGTCGCGGGTAACTTTCGTGAATCCTTCGAGCGACCCGTCGTCGGTCCTCCGAGCGGTTATCGAGACGGAGGCCCAGAACGTGGTGCCGTCTTCCCGCACGCGCCACCCCTCGTCCTGGGTGCGACCCGTCTCGCGCGCTCGGGCGAGGTTTCGTTCCGGCACGCCCGCCGTTCTGTCCTCTTCGGTGTAGAAGGTCGAGACGTGTTCGCCGACTATGTCGGCGGCGTCGTACCCTTTTATCTGCTTCGCGCCGCTGTTCCACGTGACGACGGTCCCGTCGGCGTCCAACAAGAAAATCGCGTACTCCTCGACTTCGGCGACCAACGAGCGGAACTGCGAACTGGCCAAGGACGCCGAAGCGTCCGAATCCGAGTTCGTGGCGTCGTCCGTCGGCGTCGAGTCGGCACCGCGCCACCAGACCCGCTCGTCGCCGATGGTCTTCGACTCCACCTCGCCGCGCTCGACCAGTTCGTCGAGTGCCTCGACAGCCACGTCTCGATGACAGTTCAGTTCCGCCGCGAGTTCACTCGTAGAAAGGGGTTCTGCCCCCGACCGCAGACGGTCGAAGACAGCGAGTGTCTGCCGCTCGGAACTCATTGCAGGATTACTTGAGCCAACTCACATAGTCTTTCCGTGATACGCTCTCGGGGAGAAACCAACGTCTAACGAGGGGTATCTCGCGGTTTCGGGAGAATTGCTCGGTATCAGCCGTCGAGTTCGTTGGCGATGTCGGCCAAATTCGAATCCGGCGACTCGGTCGCCTCGTAGATGACTCGCTGGCCGGGTTCTCGGACGCCGTACTTGAACCCTTCTTCGACCACGTCGACGAGGACCGACTGACCGAACTCGACGTTGGACGCCGTCGCCCACTCGCCAAGGCGGTTCTCGCCGTCGCCGGGGTTGCGCGCCAGTCGCGGCGAGTCGTAGAATCCTCGAATTTCGCGCGTGTCGCCGGTCAACGGGGCTTCGAAGCGCGCTCGGTACTCCGTCTCGTCGGCGACGACACGGACGATTTCGTCTGTCGGGAAGCGGGCGGCGTCCGGCGCGGGGAGTTCGATCTTCGGGCGGTCGAGCGCGCCGCTCTTGACGAGGGTCGCGCGGACGGTTTGGACGGCGTCGTTGTCGCTGGAGATGCGGTCGGCCATAACGCTCGGTTCCCGTTTGTAGCGTGATGGTGAAAACGACTGTGGTCAAATGGGGGAAGAATACGCTCCCACTTCTATTGAGAAATCTATTGACGTATTTCCGAGAACTAGTTGATTTTAACTGGGTCGAATTCCATTAAACACCCGCATGCGAAGGTCCGCACCCATCGTACTGATTCTCTGCCTCGTCGTCGCAGGCGCGGTACCGCCCGCGGCGACTGCAACTGACACGCACCGAGAGACTGCGTCGCTCGCGCAGACGCCGCACGCGGCACAAGCCGCACAGAACAACAGTACGACAGTAACCATCCTGTCGTACAACGACGTCCAGACCGCGGCCGCCGAAAACGGTACGTTCCCGCGGATGGTCACGCTACTCAACCAGCGCCGCGCCGCCCACGACAATCCGACGGTCGTGGTCGGCGGCGGTGACGAGGTGAGTCCCCACTCGCTCTCGCCGCTCAGTCAGTGGCGAGTGCCCGTGAAGGCACTTAACGTGGTGAAACCCGACGCCGAAGTCGTCGGCAACCACGACTTGGACTACGGCTTCGACGCCGTGGGTAACTACTCGAACGCTTCGGAGTTCCCGTGGCTCATGGCTAACATCGTCAACGAGAGCACGGGCGAACCCATCGAGGGAACCAAGCCCTACACCGTCGTCGAACGCGACGGCGTGAAAGTCGGCGTCATCGGGGTCGCCGACGAGAAGATCAAGTCCAAGACTGCGGTGGACTTCGACGAGCAGGGCTACGAACTGCAGAACTACTCCGACGTGGCGAGCGAGTACGCCACCGAACTCAAAGCAGAGCAGAACGTGGACGTGGTGGTCGTCTCGGCCCACCTCGGCGTCCCCGTAGCGAAGAACCTCGCTAACACGACCGAGAACGTCGATGCAATCGTCGTCGGCGACGACGAAATCGAGTACCCGCCACAGGAGACCGGTGGCGCGGTCATCATGGAGGCCGAAGCGCGCGCCGAACACGTCGCCGAACTCAACCTCACCGTCTCGAACGGCGAGGTGACGGCGTGGAACGGTCGCCTGCTGAACGTCACCGACGACGTGCCCAAGAACGAGACGGTTGCGAACATCATCACGGACGCCCGCTCGGACGAATTGAACGACGTCGCCGGACGAACGACGGTTCCGCTCGACGCGCGGTTCGCTTCGAACTACCACGACGAGACCGCACTCGGAAACATGATTACCGACTCGTTCCGCGCCCAGACCGGTGCGGAAGTCGCCATCACCAACGCGGGCGGCATCCGCTCGAACAGCGTCTACGGTCCGGGCAACGTCACGGTCGGTGACGTGTACAACATCCTGCCGTTCCGGAACACGCTCGTCACGGTCGAACTGAACGGCTCGGAACTCAAGCAACTGCTCGCCAGTCAGGTCGTCACGCTCGAAAGCGACACCGGCCAGCGCTACGGCACGGAGGCCCAGTTACAGGTCAGCGGCGTCACCTACGAGTACGACGGCCACGAGGGCGACGGCCCGACCATCAGCGACGCGTGGGTCAACGGCGAGCGACTGGAAGAAGACGAGACCTACACCGTGACGGTCAACTCCTACATGGCTGGCTGGGACGGTTCGGTCCTGACCGACGCCCCGCGAGTCAGCAAGACGAACGTGCTGTACGGCACGGCGCTACTGGAGTACGTCGAAAACAACAGTCCGGTCTCGCCCGAGGACACCAACCGCATCCGGCGCGTGGACGACTTCGCCGAAGTGCAGTCGGTCTCGGTCCATCGAGGCACTGCGACGGTCACGCTCGACGCTCCGAACGGCACGAACGCGACGGTCGAGGATAGCTTCTACGCCGTTCGCGGCGACTCCGCGGAGCGCGTCGAAGCCGAGTCGGCGACGCTGGAAGACGGGAGCGTGAAAGTGCGCTTCGACATCGCCGACTTCTGGGAACTGCGAGGGCACGACGGCCGACTCGAAATCTACGGCAAGTACGACACGACTGCCTACGACCGCGTCTACTTCGACCACTCGGTCCTCAACGCTGACTTCGAAGACTACGAGCCAGGCGAACGGAAAGGGCACGGAGACGACAAGTGGCGAGACCACTGTGAACACGGTAAGCACGACGACTGCGACAGACACGGAGGTCACCACGACGGTCACTCAGAAGACCACCGCAGTCACTCCGGCGGCCACCACGGCCACGCCAGCATCGCACCGATTACGCAGTCGGCCACGCCGGTCGCCGCGTAATCAGAGACGCCAGCAATACCCGATTCGACTCTTTTTCGCGGCGTCTGCATTCCAACTTCGAGAGTCGTCCGTCCCGACTGCGTGCTGACTGGACCTCACTCGCCGTTCAGAGGTATTGTCTGCTGGACGAGTTCTTTCACCCCGCGTCGGAATCGTTCGGACGCAGCGCTGTCGGAGATTCCAAGCCGCTCCGCGAGGTTCGCCAGCGAACACCTTCGTGGGATGTCGAGATAGCCACTCTCGACTGCTTCGACGAGCGTCTCCCGTTGGGCCTCCGTCAGTGTGACGCCAGTTTGGCTCCAGTCAGTCTCCTCGTACAGTCGTTCGACCGTGAACTCGATGTCGTGGTCGGTGCAGAAACGATAGACCCGTTCGATCGCCTGTCGGTCCGGAAAGCGAGCTTGACACTCCCATCCGTCGTTCGTGCCAACTGCCTTTCGAAGGACACCGCCGACTTCGATGAGTTGCGGCATCAAATTCGTCTCCTCGCCCAGATTTGTGAAGTCCACTCTGTAGAAGCGCCGGTCGCCCGTACGAGCTAGTACCGTCGGATTCGTCACCGCGGGTTCATCGTCCAGCGTCCGGTCAACTCGGTCGAAATCATCGCTCTCTATCCAGAAGAGCATCTGTGTCGGACCATCCGGCCGTTGGTACGTCTCTTGCCATTCGATTTCGATGTCGGGGACGCGATTCAGCGATTCGAACAGCACTGGATGGTCGATAGTGAATTCTGCAATTACCATCGTAAAGCGGTAACTCGTCACGGTCGAAGGGACAGCCATATATAAACACCCGGGAAATTTCGGCAAGCATCTCATTCGAGTAGAAGCCGAGGAGCCAATAGATGACATACACTGGTCGGGATTCGTCATCGGAGGAGTTCGACCGAATCGGGGAACTCTGTGCTGTCCTCGCAGACGCACGCCGCCGCCAGGTTCTCCACCATCTCTACACGTCGGAGGACGAGACGGCGACGGTCGAGGACCTCGCCGATTCTCTGGTCACCTTAGACTGTTGTAGCAGCGACAGTGACCACGTCTCACTTCGACTCCATCACGTAACGCTGCCGAAACTGGACGACGCGGGGTTGGTCGAGTACGACCCGCGAAGCAACTGTGTTCGGTACCGAGAAACGCAAACACTGGAACGACTACCGCGTCGAATTTCTGGGATTGGCGAGGCGACCTGAGGAGAACAGTTGGAGGAGAGATGGGACACGATACGGATGCAGTGAAATGTATCGACTGCGGACAGGTCTACGCTGCCAGAGCGTACGACGGTGAGATTATCCTCCCGACAGAAACAGGAGTCTGTGACTGTGGGGCGTCGCACGTCGTCAACTTGACCACCGAGGAGCGGCGCGAAGTCAGTGCAGCGGTCACGAAACAGGACGGTAGTGAGAGCGAACCCGCGAGGTAGTCGAACGAAGTCGGGTCCGCGATAGACATCTTCGGCGACGCGCAAGTCGAATGCGAGTTTCGTGGCGACGAATTCACGAAGTACAGACTACCGAAACAACCGGTAAGAGAAATCTCGTCGCCGAACGGCGACGGGAGAAGTCGTTATTCGTCGTCGGCTTCTTCGTCGTCGCCGCCTTCGCCGTACAGCTCTTCGACAGAGGTGTCGCCGCGCTCTGCAATGGAGACGTTGAGTTGGGCGACCTCTTCGCTGACTTCCGCGCCGCGGACGGTCACGCGCTTGCGCTCGCCGTCGCGGGAGGGCTCGTACCCCGTGCCGCCTTCGACGAGAACCTGCTTGAGGTTCGGGCCAGCGACGTCGCCGCGCATCGGGCGACCGGCCTTGTCCGAGCCACCGGTAATCTCGACCGTGTAGCCGTCGAGACCGACGGCACCGCCGTCTGCTTGCTCGCCGATGGACTTGCCGAGGAATCGGTTCGCGTCCTGTCCGTCGATGTCGCGCTGGTACGTGGCCCCAGAGTCGGGGTCCGCAACGACGACCTGAAAGTCTGCCATACGGAACAGATAACGGTGGCTCCCTAAAAGGACATCGAAAGCGAGCGTTTGCGTGTGAGCGCGTGGCAAGTCTCGGAATCGAGGAAAGCCCGTCAGCGCGACTCGGTTGCGTTATCGTGACTCGTCGTCCGCGTCGGGAGCCGTCGAATCTTGTGCGTCTCGCTGTGCGTCGGCCTCCGCGAGCGCAGCGTCGTCGTCCGGCAGTCGTTCTCGAAGCTGTCCCAGTCGAGCGAGCAGTCGGTCCCACCGGTCGCTGTTGGCCAATCGCGTCCGACCGAACCGGGCGACAAGCATGTCGTGTTTCGTCCGCAGAGCGACGTACTCGCGGACCACGCGGTCGTACTCTCCCCACCTGACGAGGTCCTCGACGGTGGCAGTGAGCGTCTCGCGGTTCGAGACTGGCTTCTCGACGTACAGGTCGTAGTCGAGGTCCAGCACGTCGAGGTCGGGAGCCACCGCCGAGACGAGTCCGACGCGGCAGTCAAGGTCCCGAGAGCGAATCTCGGCGAGAACGTCGTCGCCAGACCCGTCAGGGAGTCGACGGTCGAGTAGCGCGACGTCGAGTCGCTCGTCCAGTGCCTCCAACGCTGTCGATACGTCGTACGCGACTTCGACCTCGTAGTCGTCTCGAAGCCACTGCTCGAAGATGTCTGCGAGCGGTCGCTCGTCGTCTACGACTAATACCGTCGTCTCGGAGGCAGACTCCGAGGCATCCATCGAACTCACTCGGACGCGTCGTCCTCGGAACTCTCCGGCGGAAGCGTGGCGAAACACTCGCCGTCGCTGGTGACGGTAACCCGCACGCCGTCCAGCGTGAACGTCACGGACCCGTTGGTGCGCTCGACGCCGCCGACTGTGGTCTGAAACAACTGGTCGAGTGCGTCTGGGTCTACGTGGTGATACAGCGGTTCTAACTCCGCTACGTCCACCCCTTTCGCGTCGGCGACGGTCGTCACGACGCGTTCGCTGAGCGACGCTTGTGCGGGCCGTTCGTCGATTGTCATTTGGGCACTCGTCACGCTCTCCACTTACGCCGAAGCGGACATAGCCATTCTTCACAGGTGTATAGCCATGGCCGCAGAGGAGGGCTATTTATCTAGAGACGAGTGGCCCGGTGCTCGAACAACAGGTCGAACAGTTTCCGCTGTGCGACCCGCAAGTGGTTGTTGAACGTCGGTTGCGAGATGTCGAGCGAGCGCCCGATTTCTTCGCCGGTTCGGTTCCGAGGCGACTGGAAGTAGCCGCTGAAGTGGGCGGTCTTCAACACCTCCTGTTGTCTGTCGGTCAGTTCGGCGTCGAGTTCGGCGTGGAAACTGTTCCGCGTTCGGTGTGGTCGCTCGAACTCGCGCTGTGCGAGCAGTTCGACGTTCGGCAGTCGGTCGTCCAGCATCGCAACGAACGAGCGAGCGTCCCCGTCGGCAGGCAGTTCGACGGTGAGGTCTATGGCGTCGTCGTCGACCTCGATGGTAGTTGGAACCCCTCCGTGAGCGAATATCGTCGCGGTGAGACTTTCGTCCGTCAACACCGCCTCGAAGAGCGACCTCGAAGATTCCTCCCACGTCGAGAGGTGCGTGATGTCGGAGACGGCCCCGTTCGGAGCGAATTCAGTGACTCGGTCGGAGTCCGCGCCGGTGGTGGAAAAGTAAACTCGCAACTCGCCGTCCGACTGACGGAATGCCGTCTCGTACGTGAACGAGCAGTCGTGCTCCGAACAGAGGTCGAGTATTTCGACTCCAGGCCCTGTAATCTCGAAGTCCAGTTCGACGACGCTGTCGGCGACGAGCGCCTTCTTGTGTTCGACGGAGTTGATGGCATACGCGATAGTTTCCCCGAGTTCTGTGAGGACGTCTCGCTCCAGTTGACCGAACGTGTTCGTCTCGGACCCGTAGACGGTCATCACACCGTACGTGGACCCGTCGTAGGCGAGCGGAATCGAGATGATGGAGTGGTAGCCGTGAGCGAGTGCGGCCTGTCGCCACGGCCCGAGCGTAGAGTCCCGAAACACGCTATCGACGACTTGTGGTTCACCGGTTTCGATGGCGGTTCCTGCTGGTCCAGTACCAGTGGCTGAGTCGTCGCTCGTAATCGTGATGCTCTGGACGTACTCGTCACCGTCACCGACCCACGTCACTGGTTCCACTTCCGCGTTGACGCCGTCGTACTCCCCCACCCACGCGAGTTTGTAGGAGTCGAGGTTGGCCAGATGCTTACAGACCACCTCGTGTATCTCGTCTCGGGTCGAGGCTTCGACGAGTGCTTGGTCGATAGTTCTGATGATGCTGTTGATGCGGTTCAGTCGTTCCAGTGACTCGTTTCGTTCCTGTAGCGTCGATTCGCGTTCGTGGAGTAACTGTTCGCGCTCGGCACGGTCCAACGCCGATTCGACGTTCAGCGCCATCGTCCGGAGGAAGTCGAGGTCGGTCTCCCGGAACGATTGGGTAGCGGCACCGACCACCAACCCACCGTGGTCGCCCAACGGAACGATGGAATACTCGGAAACCGCATCGTCGTCGGACGCTATCGTGCGCATCTCACCTTCGACGACGGACTGCCACGCTTCACCTTCCCCCGTTCGACAGAGGTCGTCGAGTGGGAGGTGTTCGGCAGCGACTGCGGTGGCTTCGGTCGGTCGAAGCGACGCACTGTCCTCGTCGTAGAGGGCGAGAGCGACGGCAGACAGACCGAACGTGTCCGCGCTATCGACGACCGTTCTACAGACCTGTGCGTGCGTTTCGTCGTCCATCAAGTCCTGCGTGAGTTCGGCGAGGGCGGCGAGGCGGTTCTCTCGGCGCTCGCGTTCGAGTTCCGCGCTCACCCACTCGCTCATCAGTTCCAAGTAGGTTTGCTCGTGGTCGGTGAACGACGACTTTTGTGGCGACGTGTCTGCGAAACAGAGGGTTCCGAACCGTTCGCCCGCGACGGAGACGGCGACGCCGAGGTAACTCTCCAGTCCGTACTTCTGGTGGGCGACGTCCCCGTTCCAACCTTCCTCCGTCGCGTTCGAGACTTCGACTGGTCCCGGAGCGCCGTACGTGCGACGACAGTACGTCTCCGAGAGTTGGGCCGTCTCGCCCGCCTGTAGCAACTCGTGAGAGCCGTGGGCGTGTCGCACTTCGAACCCACCGGCGTCGATTTCGGAGAGGAACCCAACGTCGAGGCCGAAGCGCTCACAGCCGATTTCGAGGAGGCGTTCGACCTTCTCATCGAACGAGAGTTGCAGGTCGGACGTCGTCTCGTAGAGTTTTCTGAGGTAGTCTTCGCGTTCGCTAAGTTGACGGCGGCGACGGTTTCGCTCCGAAACGTCCCGGACGACGCAGGCGATTCCCCCGTCCTCAGTCGTCGTAATCGAGTGCATCTCGGGAAATTCGGTCCCGTCAGAGCGCGTGCCGGTCGTCTCTCCCGACCAGACGCCATCTCGTTTCAGCTTCGGGACGATCTCCGATTCGATTCGCTCGGATTCTGCCGGTGAGTACAACGTCTCCCACTGTTCGCCGACTAACTCTCCCTTTTCGTAGCCGTACGTGTCGTCGTACGCCGGGTTCGAGTACGTTATCGTCCCGTCGTCGTCGAGCAGGCAGATGCCTTCGTGGGCCGTCTCCAGCGCTCTGTGTCCGCGGCGTCGTTGGCGTTCGGTTCGATGGTCTTCGGTCGTCTCGACGATGCAGTCCGCGAGCGTCGAACGGTCCACTGTGTCGTCGCCGCGACGGAAATACTCCGTGACGCCAGCGGAGACTGCCTCGCTCGCGACCGATTCGTCACCGCTGTCGGTGTAGAGGATGAAGGGGAGACCGGGCCGTTCCTCGCGCACTGTCCGAAGCAACTCGACGCCGTCACTACTGGGGAGCGAATACTCGCTGACGACGCAGTCAGCGTGGTCGTTCGTGACGGCCGTCGACGCCCTTTCGAACGTTCTGACCGCGTGACCTGATAGTTCCGGTCGCACCGATTCTAACGCTCGGACGGACTGTTCACCTCGGTCGCGGTCCGGACCGACGTAGAGTACCTCCACGGTGCCCGACGGACGTTCGGTGGTGTCACCTTGATCCACTCCACCCATCGTGTTCTTTCCAGTTCCATTCATATTTGATATATGTTATGGCCGCCGCTCCCGGCACGCTCTTGTCCACCAGCTACACTACTGACAACGTTCACTATAGAGGGAGCCGTCGGCAAGGGCGTTGTGGTCGGGGAAGTCTGCTGTGGCACCGACAATCGCCTAGCAGAAGAATCATTCGAACAGCGGGCAAACTTTTGCCCATTCCGAGCGTACCCGACCCATGCGCAACCGAACGAAAGCGCTACTGGGGGTCGCCGGGGGACTGTTCGCCGCGTGGGTCGGGTGGGGAGCGTACAGCACCTACTCGACCGAGCGGGTGCCCTACGAGACAGTCGAGTCGTTCGACGGCGTCGAGGTTCGTCGCTATCCGCGGACCGTCCTCGTGGAGACGACAGCCGACAGCAGCGGAGCGGCGTTCGGCCGCCTGTTCAAGTACATCAGCGGCGCGAACGAGAGCGAGGACGCAGTTTCGATGACTGCGCCCGTGCCGACGGGCGGCGGTTCGAAGATAGAGATGACCGCACCGGTCCGGATGGCCAAGCCCGGTCGGATTGCGACGTCGAGCGGCGAGGACGTCTCGATGACAGCACCGGTTCGAGTCGCAAGACAGGGCAACAGCGGGGACGACGGTGGACCGGTCACCATGGCGTTCTACCTGCCGCCGGAGTACACGCCGGGGAGCGCGCCGACGCCGACGGACCCGCGAGTGCGACTGGTCGTGGAACCGCCGCGGACGCTCGCCGTCACGTCGTTCTCGTGGTACGCCACGGACAGTCGAGTGGCACGGCAGGAGCAACAACTGCTCGACGCGCTCGAAAGGCACGGCATCGAACCGCTGGACCGGCCGGTGCTGTTCGGCTACAACGACCCGTGGACGCCGCCGTTCATGCAACGGAACGAGGTGGCGGTGGAAATCGAGGCGCGAGAGTAGAAATTAAAAATCGTCCAGTCTGGCGTTCGTCGGCGCGTCGTAGGTGACGGAGACGGCTTCGTCGTCGGACGCCTCGTCGCCGCGAGGAACGCCCTCCGTGCCGTCCGGTGCGATTTGGCGCACCCACGCAGTGTAGCTCTGCGGGAGTTCCGTGACATCGACGCGAATCTTGAGGACGGGCGCGTCCTGCGCTTTGCGCTTCATGCCCTCGCGCTGGCTTCGTTCGAACGAGCCGTCTCCCGCTTTCACCTCACACCAGTACTCGTGGGCGAGTTTCTGGCGAGAGCCGACTCGGACTTTGGCGCGGCAGTCCGGTTGCCACTGCCTGCCCGCGCGCTGGTCTACGACCACTGGCTCGGGGTCGGTGTCGAGTTCGACGCGAATCTCGGCGTCGTCCGGGACTGCCGGGTCGTATTTTGCGTAGTGAGTCAGCAGCGGTGGGTTGGTCTCGGGCGAGAGGACGAGGGCCTCCCCGAGCGCGCCGTACTGGTTCGCGCCCGTGTCGAAGGTCAGCCCCTCGGCGACGGTGCCGTCGGGGTCGTGTTTTCGGCGCTGAGGCCACCCGACGAGGTAGGCGTCCACGTCGGCGGGGTCCATCTCCGAGACGCGCTGAATTTTGACGGGCATGTCGCCCTCGTCGGAGAGTTCCGAGGCGCGTTGGGTGGCTTCGGCTTTGGTGGGGAACTCGATAACGTCGCCTTCTTCGTGGGCGAGTTCGCGGACTGCTTGGTTTTCGTCTTTGGCGGAGTCCTTGACGGCGACGCGATAAGCGGGGGACTCGTCTAGCATTGGGTTGGTGTCTCTTCTGGAAGGTAGATGAATGTGTAGATTCTAATTGGTGACGCAAAGGTGTGAGTTTGGGTGAGTATTACCGAATGAATAGGAACCTTCCTCAGATGATGAACTGCGGTGTTTCAGCTAGCTACTGCCGGTGCCGAGGAGAGACCGCACAGCACCGCACTGCGTCAGCCACACGCCTCCCCAACCGATTCGCTTCACTCCCTCCGGTCGTTCCGCTCATCCCTCGCACGGGTTTGGCGCGACACGGGGTCGCGCCAGCGCGCGCCGTGACCCTAAGTCCTGTTTCGCGTATCTCCACGAACCACTCGGCGCGCGGGGTCGCGCCCAGCGGGCGCGACCGCGCGAGGGTCGAGCGAAGCGAGTCGGTTGGGGAGGACGTGGTGCGGTCTTCTAGGTATCGGGAATAGCTAGCCTCGTGGTCTCAGAACTAGATACCCCCATGCTTCCGACCGAAAACACATCAGCAGAACACCAACCCAAAAATCAAAAACAATCCGAAAAGCCGACACCTTAGAACGGATACTCACGCCGCTCTTCCTGCACCGAGACCCACTTCGTCTGGGTCAACTCGTGCAGAATCTCCTCGCCGTCGTACCGGCCGATTCCGGACTCTTTGACACCACCAAACGGAACGTTCGGCTCTTCGTTGATTGGCTGGTCGTTGATGTGGACCATGCCCGCCTCGATGCGGTCTGCAAGCTCTCGCGCTCTCTCCATGTCGCCAGCGTGAACAGCCCCAGCAAGCCCGTACTCCGTGTCGTTGGCCATCTCGATGGCCTCTTCATCATCCGAGTACGGAATCACGGGCGCGATTGGACCGAAGTGTTCGTTGCACGCCGCCGCCATGTCGTTTTCCGCCCCCGACAGCACTGTCGGCTCGACGAACAAGCCGTCGTGGTCGCCACCGGTCTCCAGCGTCGCGCCAGCCTCGACGGTCGTCTCCACGTAGTCGAGCATCTGGTCGCGCTGGTCCTCGTCGATGATTGGACCGATGACGTTCTCTCGGTCCGTGGGGTCGCCAATCGGCAGGCTCTCTGCGCGCTCCGTTAGCTTCTCGACGTACTCGTCGTAGATGTCCTCGTGGACGATGTGGCGGTTGATGGAGATACAAATCTGGCCCTGATGGAGGAACGACCCGAACACTGCCGAGTCGATTGCCGCGTCGAGGTCCGCGTCGTCGGTGACGACGAAGGGGTTGTTGCCGCCGAGTTCCATCGCGGGAAGCGCGAGATTCTCCGCCGCCTTCGAGGCCACGCGCTTGCCGACCTGCGTCGAACCGGTGAACGCCATCACGTCCAGTGCGGGATGTTCGGCCATCCGGTCGCCGATGTCAGAGCCGTGGCCGGTCACGACGTTCAGCAGACCGTCAGGGAGACCTGCTTCGTCGAAGATTTTCGCCAGCAAGAGACCGCCCGTCACGGGCGTCGGCGAGGCAGGCTTGAGGACGACTGCGTTGCCCGTCGCCAGCGCGGGTGCCACAGCGCGCATCGAGAGATTGAACGGGAAGTTCCACGGCGAGATGACGCCGACGACGCCCGCCGGGATGCGCTCGATTTCGTTTTCCTTGCCGGGGATGAACGAGTCGGCTTCCTCGGTGCCGAGTTCGTCGGCGAGACCGGTCGCGTGGTGGCACATCCCCTGTGCAGTCTGCCACTCGGCGAACGCCTTGGCGTTCGCGCTCCCCGACTCGACGGCCAGCGATTCGAGGATTTCGTCGCGGTGGTCGTCCAGCAGACCGAGGGCGCTCTTGATGACCTCGACGCGCTCGTCCGCCGGTCGCTCGGCCCACTCCGACTGGGCGTCTGCGGCCGCTCCGTAGGCCCGGTCTACGTCGTCCTCGGTCGCCGCAGGGACAGTCGTCACCTGCTCGCGCGTCGCCGGATTCTCGACTGCGATGGTGTCTCGGTCGCCCGCATCCTCCCACTCGCCGTCGATGTAGAGGGCGTTCCAGTCGCCGTCTGCTGTGAAGCCTCTGTCTGACATATCGCCTACTGCTTCGTGTTGGACGTAGTTAAAGAGCGGTAAATCGGCGGGCGTCTCTGGATTCGAGAGACGGACCCCTCGACTCGATAGCAACGTCTATGCTCCCGTCGTTCGCGTATCGACCATGTCTGAACAGGATTCCCAAACCGAGACCTATGCCGTCGAAGAACGGATTCCGACGCCGACGGAGTTCGTCGCACTCCGGGACGCGACCGGACTGCCCCCGCGGTCGCGGGAGGGCGTCGAGCGCGGACTCCCGAACTCCGTCTTCGGCGTGGTCGTTGTCCACGAACCGACCCGAGAGACCGTCGGCATGGGCCGCATCGTCGGCGACGGCGGGACCGTCTTCCAAATCGGCGACATGGCAGTCCACCCAGACCACCAGCGGCAGGGTCTCGGGGCGAAGATTATCGAGGCTCTGCTGGCGTACCTCGACCGTGAAGCCCCGCCGGACAGTTACGTCAACCTCGTGGCCGACGTAGACGGCTTCTACGAGCAGTTCGGCTTCGAGGAAGTGCGACCGGATTCGAAGGGGATGTACCTCCGAACGGAGTAGCGACAGAGTCCCGAAACCGACGGACGAAAAAGGCCGCCGTTCGTACGCCCTGCCAATGCAAATCGAGTTTCTCGGCGGGGCGCGCGAAGTCGGCCGCAGCGCCATCCTCGTCAACGATTCGCTCCTGCTGGACTACGGGATGGCGACCGGCAATCCGCCGAGCTATCCCGTCTCGGACCCCGACCCCGACGCAGTCGTGGTGAGCCACGGCCACTTAGACCACGTCGGGGCGCTCCCCTCGCTTCTTTCGGGTGACGCCCGGCCGCCCATCCACTGGACGCCCCCGACGCGCGAGTTGACCACCGTTCTCGCACGCGACACCATCAAGTTGCACGGCGGGAGCTACGACTGCCCGTTCACCGAGACCGAGGTGAAGCGCCTCTCGCAAGTTTCGGAGACCCACGGCTATCGAGAGACCTTCTCCGCGGCGGGCCACGAGGTCACCTTCTTCGACGCGGGCCACATCCCGGGGAGCGCGCACGTGCTGGTAGACGATGGAGAGACGCGCTTTCTGTACACCGCCGACTTCCACACCGAAGATACGCAGTTGTTGTCGGGGACGACGGCGCGACCCGAAGCGGATATTGTCCTGTGCGAATCGACGTACTCGGACGTGGAGCATTCGCCCCGCAAATCGGTCGAGCAGTCGTTCGCCGAGAGCGCGAAGACGACGATTTGGGAGGGTGGCACGGTGGTGGTTCCTGCCTTTGCGATTGGGCGCACGCAGGAGATGTTAATGGTGTGTGAGGCCCACGATATGGACTGTTACGTGGATGGCATGGGCCAGCAGGTAACGAAGATTGCGCGGCGGTATCCCGACTTCGTGAGGGATGCCGCCGCGCTCCGACGCGCGAAGTCGAACGCTCGCTTCGTGACGGGGAGAGATGGCCAGCGAAAACGCATCGCCGACCAGAACACGGTCGTCGTCACGACTTCGGGAATGCTCACCGGCGGCCCTGCGATGACCTACGTCCCCGCAGTTCGCGCGAATCCGACGAACAAGATTACCATGACTGGCTACCAAGTCGATGGGACACCGGGTCGGAATCTGCTCGACAGAGGGCGTGCCGAGATAGACGGCCAGATGATGGCCGTCAGTGCGCAAGTCGAATCGTACGACTTCTCGGCGCACGCTGACCGGGACGGGTTACTGGACTTCCTCGACTCGTACCGAGACGCCGAAATTCTTGTCAACCACGGCGACCGATGTGAGGACTTTGCAGAAGAACTACGAGACGACGGCTACGACGCGAGCGCGCCGGAACTGGGAGCGGTAGTCATAGACGACGGCGATGCGTCGGATGGTACAAGGGAAACGTGACAAACGGATAGAAGAATCGAGACGAATGACTCGGGTCGGTGGCTCTGGTAGACGAACGATTTTTGTCTGTTTAGATGAATCTCAAAGCGAATGGCCGACGGCAGTGAAAAACGCGGCGGGGTGGACCCGCCATCGTCGTTCGCCGAAGGGGCAAACGTCACCGCGAGCGACTGTGAGTCCTTGCGAGCGGCGGGCTGGCCAGCGTGTTGGGAGCGGGCCGCCGAGTTACTGGACTGGGACCGCCCGTTCGACGCGGTCGTAGACGACGACGGCGCGACGTGCTGGTTCCCCGGCGGGCGACTGAACGCGTCGTACAATTGCGTAGACCGGCACGTAGCGGCCGGTCGCGGCGACGAAGTCGCCCTCGTCTGGGAGGGGAAACTCGACGAGACGCGGACTTACACGTACCGGGAACTGTACGACGAAGTGAACGCGTTCGCGGCGGGCTTACGTGACCTCGGCGTCGGCGAGGACGACGTGGTCACGGTCTATCTACCGATGGTGCCGGAACTCCCGATAGCGATGCTGGCGTGTGCGCGCATCGGCGCACCGCACAGCGTCGTCTTCGCCGGATTCTCGGCGGACGCGCTGGCGACTCGAATGGAGGGCGCAGACTCGGAGTATCTCGTCACCTGCGACGGCTACTATCGGCGAGGCACCGCGCTCGATTTGAAGCGCATGGCCGACAACGCCTGTCTCTCCGTCGAGTATCCAGTCGAGCAGGTCGTCGTCAACCGACTCGACGCCGAGTCGCCTGCTGGGGACTACCACCGCTACAGCGACGTGGTCGAAGCCAACGAGGGCACCGAAGTCGAACCGGTCGCACGTGACGTAGACGACCTCCTCTTTCTCATCTACACGTCCGGAACGACGGGCGAGCCGACGCTGGTCAGGCACGTGACTGGTGGATACCTCGCGCACGTGGCGTGGACGAGTCACGCCGTGTTCGACCTCGGGCCGGACGACGTCCACTGGTGTTCGGCCGATGTCGGCTGGATTACGGGCCACTCCTACGCGGTCTACGGCCCGCTCGCGCTCGGTGCGACGACCGTGCTGTACGAAGGGACGCCGGACCATCCGGAGAAAGACCGACTCTGGAGAGTCATCGAACGGAACGAAGTCAACGTCTTCTACACGGCACCGACCTCCGTTCGGGCGTTCATGAAGTGGGGCAGCGAGTACCCCGAGCGCCACGACCTCTCCTCGCTCCGCTTGCTCGGCACTGTCGGCGAACCGATAGACGAGACGGCGTGGCGCTGGTACCGGGAACACGTGGGCGGCGGCGAGTGTCCGGTCGTGGACACGTGGTGGCAGACCGAGACGGGCGGCGTCGTCCTCTCGACGCTCCCCGGCGTCGATTCGATGCGTCCCGGTGCGGTCGGCCGGAGTCTTCCCGGTGTCGAGGCGGCCGTCGTAGACCAGATGGGCAAGCGAGTTGAGGCCGGACAGTCGGGAGAACTGGTCCTCACCCGACCGTGGCCGGGGATGGCCCAATCGCTCTGTGAGGGGACCGACTGGGGCGCTCGGCGAACGAGGACCGTCGATGGCGAGTGGCAGTACGACACCGGTGACAAGGCCGTCAGAGACGACGAGGGATACTTCCACCTCCGAGGACGGGCCGACGACGTTCTCAACGTCTCGGGTCGCCGACTGAGTAGCACGGAAATCGAGAGCGCCATCATCGGAGTCAGAGGCGTCGCGGAGGCCGCCGTCGTCGGGCGGGCGGACGCCATCAAAGGGTCCGAAATCCACGCGTTCGTGAGTCCGGCGTCGAACGTGGCAGGCGACGAGGCCCTTCGAGCGCGCGTTCGAGAGGCCGTCGAGTCAGCTATCGGGGCTATCGCGGTACCCGACACGGTCACCTTCGCACCGTCGTTGCCGAAGACGCGCTCGGGAAAGGTCGTTCGGCGCTACCTCGAAGCGATTGCGAACGGCGAGGACCTTGGCGACACGAGCGCGCTCCGCAATCCGGAAATCGTCGGCGAACTCGAATCACTCCTCGACGAGTAGTAGTTCGTTTCTTTCTAAGAGCGCGAAACGTCGTCGGTTCGTGACTGGTGTGCTTTCAGAGAGGGTGTAGCGTCGCGAGGCAGAATTCAGGAGCGAATCCCGAATATTTATTCGTCTTTCTCGGAAAGGACGAAACAGAATGGACGGCGAGGCAACCGACGAGTTTCTAACGACGACGGAGTACGAGCGCCTCCGTCGCGCGACCGAAACCTACCGCGAGGACCTCGTCGTGGCGATGGCGGGACGAGTCGGACTCCGACCCTCGGAACTGACCGCAGTTCGTCCCACGGACCTCCGCGAACACGAACGCGACGGCGAGTGTTTCTACTGTCTCACGGTTCCCGAAGGAGACGGCGACACCCGCGAGGCGTACGTCCCACGCGAAGTCGCCCACGACCTTCGCAAGTTCGCTGCTTCGAACGACGTGTCTCGACAGGACCCGTTCGTCGGCGTCTCGTCTCGGCGCGTCCAGATGCTCGTGAGCGACGTCGCAGACCGAGTTGAAGGCCTTCACTACGTGACGTGTCGGGACCTTCGCAAGCACTTCGCGTGGCGACACCTCGTCAACGAAGGGCTCAGTCCACGAGTGGTGCAGTCTGTCGGCGGCTGGAAGAGCCTCGACAGTCTCGCGCGGTACTACAGTACTCCGACGACGACGACGATTATCGACGCCTTCGAGAACCAGGCGCAGGGCCGCGGAAACCGCGAAGGACGTGCGAGTGGACGTGACGAACGTCTCACGAACGAGCGATACTTCCGAAGTACCGAACTCCTGACCTGCGCCGAGGGCTTGGGCCAGACGCTCGCGGAAGCATCCACGGACGAAGACGTACTCACGGCCGCGTGTGAACATCTCGCCGACCTGTATCGCGGCGTCTGGCTGTGCGACGAACGAGGGGTCACACAGACGAGTTCGGTCCCGGCCAGAGCCACTAGCGACGTTCCGAGCGACGTTCTCGACGCGGCGGACGTAGTAGACGAGGAAGACGGCCCCGACGTGACTATCGTCGGCGGAACGTCAGCCGATGGTCCCCTCTCTAATTGTTCGTTCGCTGTCACCCCGCTCCAGTCGAGCGAAAACGTCCACGGAATCGCCTGCGTGGCCGACAGTTCGTTTCGCTCGGTAGACCGGACGTTTCTCGCGGACGTCGGTCGGCGCGTCGGCGCTACCTTGACCGCCATCACGCGCAAGCGATTGCTCCTGACCGACACTGGTGTCTCGCTGTCGTTTCGGAGCACGGATCACGGCGTGTTTCTCGTCGCCGCCTCCGCAGAACTCGACTGTCAGTTCGCGCTCGAAGGCGTCGTCCCCGTCGAAGACCACTCGCTACTGTACTTCGTGACGGCGAGTGGGGCCGCAGTCGGCGACGTTCTCGACTGCGTGACCGCCACGGACGCCGTCGAAGACGCTCGCCTCATCCGTGACTACGGGGACGACGCACTCTTCGAATTTGCCGTTTCTGGCGAGTCGCTCGCGACGGTCCTCGTCGAGCGCGGCGGAAACGTCCGCGAACTCTCGGTGGAGTCGGGCGTGCTCGACGCCTCCGGCGTCTTCTCACAGCACGTAGACGTCCGGAGCGTCGTCGAGACCGTCGAAGAGGCGTTCCCCGAGACGGAGCTGCGCTCGAAGCGCGAGGTCGAGGCACCGAATGGGAGCGGCGTCCGCGTCCGAGAGACGATTCACGACCGCCTGACGGAGCGCCAGCGAACGGTCCTGTGGGCCGCCTACCTCGCGGGGTACTTCGAGTGGCCTCGCGGCAGTACGGCCGAAGAACTCGCTGCGTCGATGGGCGTGTCGTCGCCGACCCTGCACAATCACCTCCGGAAGGCCCAGCAGAAACTGCTAGACAGTGCGTTCGAGGAGACCGACCACCAGTCGGCCGACGCCGGACGACACTAAGTGCTTAGCCTCTCGGCCGCAACAGCGAGTTCACTGCGTCTGTTCGTTCGGGAGATATTGCCGGAAAGCAAGTTTTAGGACCACTGTAGCGTGAAAACGGACGCTTGGTATAGTTAGCGACATCACTTATGTAATCACCTGCGGGTTGTGAACTTAGCGCATGAGTGACGAAGACGACGTAGAACTCGAAGCACGGCTCGAAGAACAGGAAGCGTTCGAGCCACCGGCGGAGTTCGTCGAACAGGCGAACGTCTCCGACGAGTCCATCTACGACGAGTTCGAACAGAACTGGCCAGAGTGCTGGGAACAAGCGGCCGAGTTGCTCGACTGGGACGACGACTACGACGAGGTCCTGGACGCCTCGAACCCGCCGTTCTACGAGTGGTTCACCGACGGCAAACTCAACGCTTCGGCCAACTGTCTCGACCGCCACCTCGACGAGCGCGGCGACGAGGCCGCCATCGAGTGGGTCGGCGAACCAGTCGAGGAAGAGAATCGTACCTACACTTACGAAGACCTGCATCGGGAGGTCAACGAGTTCGCCGCCGCCTTACAGGAGATGGGTGTTGGCGAGGACGACGTCGTGACGATGTACATGCCGATGATTCCCGAACTCCCCATCGCCATGTTGGCGTGTGCCAGAATTGGTGCGCCCCACAGCGTGGTGTTCGCCGGGTTCTCGGCGGACGCACTCGCCACGCGGATGAACGCCGCCGACTCAGAGTATCTGGTCACCTGCGACGGCTACTACCGCCGCGGCGACCCGCTCGACCATCTCGACAAGGCCAACGAAGGCCTTGCCGGTGTCGAACACGAGGTTTCCGACGCAGTCGTAGTCGAGCGACTCCGTGACGGCGACGGCTTCGGGCACGATCTCGCCGACAACCAGAGTTCCTACGCCGACCTCGTCGCCGAACAGGAGGGCGAGACTGTCGAACCGGTCCAGCGCGACGCCGAGGACATGCTCTTTTTGATGTACACTTCGGGCACGACTGGTCAACCCAAGGGTGTCAAACATACGACTGGTGGCTACCTCTCCTGGGCCGCATGGACCTCTCAGGCGGTCCTCGATATCAAGCCCGAGGACACGTACTTCTGCTCGGCAGATATCGGTTGGATTACGGGCCACTCCTACATCGTCTACGGGCCGCTCGCACTCGGCACCACGACGATGATGTACGAGGGGACGCCTGACTACCCCGAACGTGACCGCCTCTGGGAAATCGTCGAAGAGTACGAAGCCGACCAACTCTACACTGCCCCGACCGCGATTCGTGCGTTCATGAAGTGGGGCAGTGAGTACCCCGAGAAACACGACCTCTCCTCGCTCCGCTTGCTCGGCACTGTCGGCGAACCTATCAACCCGCGCGCGTGGAAGTGGTACTACAAGCACATCGGTGACGAGTCCTGCCCCATCGTGGACACCTGGTGGCAGACAGAGACTGGCGGCATGATGGTTACGACACTCCCTGGCGTCAAAACCATGAAACCCGGCAGTGCGGGACCACCTCTGCCGGGTCTAGACGTGCAGGTTGTCGATGCTCAGGGAGACGAAGTTGACCCCGGAAAGGCGGGCTACCTGACCGCCCAGAAGCCATGGCCGGGGATGCTTCGCACGCTCTACAAGAACGACGAACGCTACATCGACGAGTACTGGCGCGAGTACTCCGACACCGACTCAGATGACATGGAAGATTGGGTGTACTTCCCAGAAGACGGCGCGAAGATAGACGACGACGGCTACATCACCGTCCTCGGCCGCGTAGACGACGTTCTCAACGTCTCGGGCCACCGTCTCGGCACCATGGAAATCGAGAGTGCCATCGTCGGTGTCGAAGGCGTGGCCGAAGCGGCAGTCGTCGGCGGCGACCACGAGGTGAAAGGCGAGGCTGTCTACGCCTACGTTATCACCGAAGACGGCTACGACGGCAACGAAGAACTACGGTCGAACATCGTCGGTGGAATCGAAGACGCTATCGGGCCAATCGCTCGCCCCGAGTCCGTCGTGTTCACGCCCGAACTCCCCAAAACTCGCTCGGGCAAGATTATGCGCCGTCTCTTGGAGGACATCGCCAACGGCGACGAGTTAGGCGACACCTCGACCCTTCGAAACCCGGACGTCGTGGACGACATCGCGGCGTCGGTAACGGACGACTGAACGAGTTACGTCCATCCTTATTTGTAACCTACAATGGCAGACAATACCTCACGAAGTAGCGAGCGTCGCACCGATATCGAAACAGACGGCGGTGTCGAGACCGACGGCGGAACCGTCGATTACCTCGACGCCCGCGTCAACATCTTCAAGCCATCGACCCCGTTCATGCGGGACCACCTCAAAATCGTCTGGACGATGTTCGCCGCGTGGGTGCTCATCGTCTTCGGTCCGGTGACGGCGACGTATCTCGCACCTGACCTCATGACGAGCATCACGGTGCTGGGCTTCCCGCTCCACTACTTGCTGACCGCGACCGGCGCGCCACTCGGTGCGCTCGTCCTCTCGTTCATCTACGCGCGCAAGCGTGACCAACTGGACGAGAAGTACGGCATCGACCACTCGACGCCCAAGACGACGAGTGACAGCGGGGCAGTTGCCTCCGATGGAGGGTCCGAGCAATGATGCTGACACCGCTCGACCTACTGCCGGACGCGCTGAACGCCTCGTTCAAAATAGTCCCCGCCATCATGGTGACGGGGATGTTGCTGCTGTTCCTGGGAATCGGGTACGCGTTCCGCGTGGCCGACACCGACGACCTGTGGGTTGCCGGCCGCTCCATCGGGAACGTCGAGAACGGGATGGCTATCGGAGCCAACTGGATGTCTGCGGCGTCGTACCTCGGGATGGCCGCGCTCATCGCGCTGTCGGGCTACTACGGACTCGCGTTCGTCATCGGGTGGTCCACGGGCTACTTCGTGTTGCTCATCTTCATGGCCGCCCAGATGCGCCGGTTCGGAAAGTACACCGCGCCGGACTTCGTCGGCGACCGCTTCAACTCCGACACCGCGCGTGCTATCGGTGCGCTGACGACGATTCTCATCGGGTTCGTCTACTCGGTCGGACAGGCCCGCGGCATGGGACTGGTCGGCATCTACGTCTTCGGCGGCGACTACACCACGATGGTCGTCCTCATGATGGCCATCACCGTCGGCTACCTCGCGCTCTCGGGGATGCTCGGCGCGACGAAGAACATGGCAGTCCAGTACGTCATCCTCATCGTCGCGTTCCTCGCTGGTCTCTACGCAGTCGGCTTCACGCAGGGCTACTCGACGTTCGCGCCCCAAATCGAGTACGGCGCGCTGTTGAGTTCGCTCAGTTCGGAGTTCACCGAACCGTTCAGTAGCAGCAGTTACTACCTCTGGATTGCGACGGCGTTCTCGCTCATCGTCGGGACGTGTGGGCTTCCGCACGTGCTGGTCCGGTTCTACACCGTCGAGAGCGAACGGACCGCTCGCTGGTCCACCGTCTGGGGACTGTTCTTCATCTGCCTGCTCTACCTGAGTGCGCCTGCGTTCGCGGCGTTCGGAACGGACCTCTACGCCAACAACGTCGGTCAGGTCTACGGCGCGAATGGAATGAGCGGTGCAGAGGGTGACGTCATCGTCGTCCTCGCCTCACAGCTTGCGAACCTTCCGACGTGGTTCGTCGGCCTCGTCGCGGCAGGCGGTATCGCCGCCGCAATCGCGACGACGGCAGGCCTGTTCATCGCCGCGTCGTCTGCGGCCGCACACGACATCTACACGAACATCATCAACCCCGACGCGACTCAGCGCCAACAGCTGATTATCGGTCGGCTCACTATCATCGCGCTGGGTGCAATCGTGACGGTCACGGCACTCAACCCGCCAGCACTCGTCGGCGAACTCGTCGCACTCGCGTTCTCGCTGGCCGGTCTCGTGCTGTTCCCGATGTTCTTCCTCGGTCTCTGGTGGGAGAACGCCAACCGAGAAGGCGCGCTCGCCGGGATGACGACCGGACTCCTCATCTGGACCGCCGCGGTGTTCAACGAACTCATCTTCGCCACCGACGCGGGGCCGGTCGTGCCGCTCTACGCCGACATCTTCCCAGCGGTCGGTGCCGCGCTCGCGGGAACCCCTATCGTGTTCGCGGTCACCATCGGCGTCTCGCTGGTGACCGATGAACCACCCGAGCGCATCAAACGCATCGTTCGGCAGTGTCACAGTCCGGAACCCATGGGACAGCAACAGAGCGCCGAAGACGTGGTTTCGGCGTCCAACGGACCCGTCTCGGGGGATGACTAGATGTACGAACGCATCCTCGTTCCGACGGACGGTAGCGAAACGGCAGAACGAGCGGTCGAAGAAGCACTCGGCGTGGCAGAGAAGTTCGACGCCGACGTGCAGACACTCTACGTCGTCGATACGGACGCCGTAGAAGTCAGTCTCGGTGCCGAGCAAGTGGACCGCATTCGAGCCGGTCGGTTCGGCGAGATGGACGACCTCGAAGCACGCGCCCACGAAGCGACGGAGTACGTCGCCGAGCAGGGCCGCGAGCGCGGCATCGATGTCGAAGAACACTTCCGCGGCGGCCAGCCCCACAGGGTCATCGCTAACTTCGCGGACGACCACGACGTGGACCTCGTCGTGATGGGGAGCCACGGCCGGAGCGGCGTCAAACGGATGCTACTCGGGAGCGTCACCGAGCGCGTCCTCCGCTCGACCCACCGGTCGGTGTTGGTCGTAGACGAACGGGAGGCCGAGTAACGTGTCGCTGGCTGGAACCGTTCGTGACCACGTCCGTGAGCATCGGTCCGGGATGGTCGTTGACCTCGCGTTCGCCGTCATCTGGGTCGCAGTCGTCACCGCGCTGTTCGACCAGCTTCCGGCACCGAGGTGGGCGTACCACCTGTCACTGTTCGCTGGCGTCGTCGCGTACTTCGGGTTCTTCGCCTCGTTGGAGACGGCGAAAGACTCGACGTGACCCGGAAACCAGCTTTTGCGTCGTAGACACAGCTTCGGTCGAAAGCGGCCGAGAAGAGTCAGTTCGTCGTCGGTGACTCCTCGCCGTTGACGCGGAGTGAAATTCGGAGCTGGAGTAGTTCCCGTGCGGGCACAAAGATTTTGTCGGCTGAACAATAGTTTCAGCTATGCGCCGCCGTGCCCTCCTCGGTTCCGTCGCGGGCCTCCTCTCCACTGCACTCGCTGGCTGTACCGGTACGTCCCTCACTGGCTCTGACGCCGCATTCGGGGTCGCGGAAGCCCCAACTGTGAGCTTCGAAATGACCCCGATGTCCGACGCCGAACTCGCTTCACGAGTCCTCTACACGATACAGCGAGAGGACGGAGCGGGCGACCGCGCCGACCTCCTCGACGACATCCTTGACGGCGGGACGAGCATCCCGGGGACCCGCGAGCCGTTGCCAACCGACCGCGAGATTCTCTACGAGGAGACCATCTATCGACTCTCTCACGAGATAACCGAGCGAACGCCAGCGACTCGGTACTCGGTAAAGGTAGACATCGTGCAGAAAGACTCCATCCCCGAGTCGAAGACGGTTAACTTCGCCGACCTGCCGAAAGTAGACCGCGAGATTTTCGCCGAGCGGGGATTCGACGACGGTGACACCGTCGGTATCGGGACGACGCTCCTCTACACCGACGAAGAGCGCGAGCAGTCGGCGCTCGTGCCCGAGTCGGAGTACTCCTACATCGTCTGGGAGAACGGCAACCGGGCAGAGTGGGTCGTGGACGACGCCTACGAGACCGAGATTAAGACGTTCGACTACGCCGCCGAACAGGTCGATACGGCCGCCGACTACGGTCGCAAGATGCGCGAGCAGTTCGCGTTCGAGTTGTCCGACCTCTCCGAGAAGCAGGTCGAAATCGTGGAGACGGCCATCGGACCGGGGAACTCGGAGACGGCGACCGGCCAGTCGGGGTACGTCGTCGGCTCTGACGAGACCGCACCACCCGAGATGGTATCGCTGGCCGAGCAGTTCCGGGACCGCGAACACGCCCACAGCTTAGACGAGGACCCCGACGACTACAGGGCGGGGCTGAACGGGTCGTATCTCGTCCGATACGAGGGCGAGGTGTACTGGACGACGCTCTCGGTCTACGGCGACCAGTTCGAGACGGGAGCGGAGACGACGACGGCGGCGGCCGAGAGCGAAATGGAGACGACGACGGTGAAAACCGAGGGAGAAGCAGAGACGACGGGCGGCGACGAGACGAGCCAGTAATCTGCGCTTAGCGGTCCGAATTGTGCATTTCCCCCGCCGCGTTTATGCTCGACACCGTCGTGTCCACTCCATCGTGCGATTAGTCCAGGTTCTCATCCCGAAGGGCAAGCGAACGTCGGTCGTCGCGGCACTGGACGAAGAAGAGATAGACTACGTTATCTTCGAGGAAACTGGCCGCGGCGACTTCGAGGCGATGGTGCAGTTTCCGGTGCCGCCGAGCGGCGTCGAACCGGTCCTCGAACACCTGCGTGAAGCGGGAGTCAGCGAGGACGCGTACACTATCGTCTTGCCGACCGAGACAGTGATTTCGAGACGGTTGGCGGCGTTGCAGGAGCGATACTCTGGACTGAGAATCTCCCGCGAGGAACTGTTGGCGCGAGCCGAGGACCTCTCTCCGGCAACTTCGACGTACGTGGCGTTTCTGGTCCTCAGCACCGTCATCGCCACGACCGGACTGTTACTGGATTCGGCCGCGACGATAATCGGTGCGATGGTCGTCGCGCCCTTGATGGGACCTGCAATCACCGCGAGCGTGGGCACCATCGTGGACGAACGTGACCTCGTCGCACGCGGTGTCACGCTCCAGGTCGGTGGTCTCCTGCTGGCGATTGCCGTCGGTGCGCTGCTCGGCCTGCTCGTCAAGGAGTCGTTCCTCGTGCCGCCCGGACTCGACATCCGGACGATTCCGCAGGTCACGGAGCGGACGAGTCCGAACTTTCTCTCGCTGTTCCTCGCGCTCGGGTCGGGCGTCGCCGGAGCCCTCAGCATCGTTCGGAACGCGGGGTCGGCGCTCGTCGGCGTCGCCATCGCCGTGGCGCTGATTCCGCCCGCCGCGACGTCCGGACTCGGAATCGCGTGGGGCTATCCCGGCGTGGCTATCGCCGCCGCGGTTCTCGTGTTAGTGAACCTGCTCGCCATCAATCTCTCTGCACTCCTGTTGTTCTGGCTGTCGGGCTACCGACCGACGACCCTCGCAGCGACCGACCGAGCGCGCAGAGCAGTTCGCGCACGGGCCGCAGTGTTCGTCGTGGCGCTACTCGTTCTCTCGCTCGTCCTCGGTCTGGTAACGTACGCGTCGTTCCAAACTGCCAGTTTCGACAATCGGGCCAGAGAGACGGCGAGCGCAGTCGTGAACTCGCCGGAGTACTCCCAACTCGACTTCGTGTCGGCGACCGTCGAGTACGACTCGGCGGATCTCGTCCTCCGACAAGATCCGCACGTCGACGTCGTCGTCGGCTATCCCGCCGGAAGTCAACCACCACCTGACCTCGCCGAACGAATCGACGCTCGAATCACCGACGTGACGGGGAGGGACGTCTCGGTACGGGTCGGGTTCGTCCTGGACCAGCGAACCGGCGCGCTGTCGTCACCTCGGTCGGCCGTCGGAGTCCACCGAAACGCGGCAGTTCTGTCGCCTATGCACTCGTTGAACGCGGCATACTCTGTGATTACTTAATCCCGCGTCGGTGGTAGCCTCGAATCGGCGCGAGGGTTTTGCGCTTAGGGACCGAGGAGAAGTACCATGAGACACTGCGTGAACTCGTCTCGACGGCGAGAACGTGTCGAAGAGCCGTGCAAACGGGGTGGACTGCGAGACCCGACTGGAAACCGGTGGTCGTCGTGAGGATGCCCTCGGAGTTCGAGTTCCAACGGGGGCGCTTGGGCTTGTGGGTCGTCGCAGGCGTCCTCTTCGCCGTCCTATCCTACGTCACGTGGCGGTACGTCGGCACCGTGGTGTTGGGCCTGTTCGGCTACTACGTCACGCGGCCGGTGTTGGACCGCATCAACAGTCGGGTTCCGAATCGCACCCTCGCTGTCGCAGTCGCCCTGGTCACGGTCACGCTACCGGTGCTGGTCCTCGTCGCGTGGACGGTGACACTCGCAGTGCAGGAGCTAGCGGCACTGGCAGAGTCCGCGGCGTTCGACCAAGCCAGCGACGTCCTCGAACCGTATCTGGACCTGCCCCAAATCAGACGGCAGGTCGAAGAAGTCGTCCAAATAGTCCTCTCGGACCCGGGCCGTCTCGCCTCACTCGACTTCAGCCCGGTCGGCGGACTGCTGGAAGCGCTCGTCGATTCGCTCGCGTTGGTCGTGACCGTCGGCCTGCACCTGTTCATCGTACTGGTCATCACCTTCTACCTGCTCAGAGACGACGGGCGAATCGCGGCGTGGGCGCGCGGGACTTTCGTGGACGAAGACGGCGTCCTAGACGAGTACTTCGTCGCAGTGGACCGCGACTTGAAGAACGTCTACTTCGGGAACATCCTGAACGCGCTCTTCACGGGATTGCTGGGGGCCACCGTCTACTCCCTCGTCAATCTCGTCGCGCCAGCGGGGGTCCTGATTCCCGAACCCGTGCTGTTAGGCTTGCTGACCGGTGTGGCGAGCCTGGTGCCGGTCATCGGGATGAAACTCGTCTGGGTGCCGGTGGCGCTCGTCGTCGGCGCGGACTCGCTGGCGACCAACCCCGAGACGCTGTGGTTTCCGATACTGTTCGCGCTCGTGTCGGTCGTCGTGGTCGATTACATCCCCGACCAGTTGCTCAGACCGTACGTCTCCGGCAGGACGCTCCACGTCGGCGCGGTCATGCTGGCGTACATCTTCGGACCGCTGTTGTTCGGGTGGTACGGCATCTTCCTCGGCCCGCTCGTCCTCGTCGTCGTCTTCGAGTTCGCCAACGTCGTCTTCCCGTGGCTGATAGACCCCGAAGAGTGGGCGAACAAACGTGAAAAAGCAGAGTCAGAAGCCGAACCTGCCTCCGAACCAGACGCCGAATCAGCGCCTGACGGAGAAGGCGAGTCCGACGAAGCGCCGCCGGTCGCCGAGCGTGAGGAGAGTGACTCGCTTCCCGCCGAGTCTTCGGAGAGTGACGCGCCGGAGCGACCACCGAGCGAAGACGGGACCGACGCCTGACAAGACAGCATCGACGCCGAAAAAGACAGAATCGACGCCTGACAAGACAGCATCGACGCCCGAGTCAGCGTTTCGCCGAGTCCGACTCGAAGCGGGCGCGCAGTTGGTCCGAGACGCCCGACAGGTGGGCCGTCCCGAAGACGGCGACGAGCAGGCCGCCCATAGTGTTGTAGAAGAGGTCGAGGACGGTGTCGTCCAAGCCGTATTGGGTCAGCACTTTCGCAGTGCCGAGCAGTTGGGCGGCCACGCCGATGTAGAACTCGATGAGTTCCCAGAAGACGCCGAACGCCATGACGAAGACGAGTAGGTAGACGAACGTGAACTTCGGCCCCATCTCGATGTAGTCGGTGTGTTCTTCGAGCGCCCGCGTCACGGCGTAGGCGGCCCCGGCGACGAGCGAGGACGACAGCGCGTGGGTCATGTGGTCCCACCACCAGACCGCCTTGTACGGCGAGAGGAAGTCCATGCCGGGAAGCGGGAGCGTCCCGAGCGCGTGCAGAAACATCGCGGTCGTTATCCAGAGGACGAGCGCGGCGTCCATCGTGATTTGATAGCGTCGCTCTAACACCGACGGTAACTGCGTGACGAGTAGACCAACCGCCGCGTTGACCACGACTCCCGCGTTACCGATGTAGAGTCCGATAGCGAAGATGCCGACCATCACGGCTTGCAAAAAGCGGACGAGACCCGACTCCGCTTGCTCGGAGACGTGCAGTCGCTTTCGAACGCTCGACAGACGCTCTCGGACGCTCATCACACAGTCACCTCCTCGGTGCCAGCGTCGGTCTCAGCCGCGACGTTGGCCCTGAGACGCCGCCGGAAGTACCACCGGAAGACGCCTCCAGCGACGAGACCTGCGAGCGTCGCGGCGGTGAAGATGATCATGAGTTGTTCGTTCGTCTCCACGAAGGACGTGCCGAGATAGCGCGCCGAAGCGGCCGACCCGACCGCCCAGAATCCCGCCGTCGCCATCGTCACGAGGACGACGAAGAACACCGCGAAACTGGGCGTCATTCGCACCGAATCGGTCAGTTCGAGCGCGACGACGACGAGCATTCCCAGCGCGGCGATGCTCAGGCCGGTGACGAAATCCGCGAAGAAGTTCGGGCCGAGCGTTCCGGTCGCCAGCGGAATCGAGCAGAGCAACAAGAGCGGCCACGGCACGGTTCTGGTCCACGACCCGCTGGCGAGTGCCGGGACGACTGCGACGAACGCCGCGACGGCCGCGAGCGCCATCCGCACGAGCAGGAATTCGAAGAGCGCGCTAATCGCCACGAGCGCGAGGACGCCGACGAGTAACCACGCGACGGCCGCGTTGACTCGCGTGTCCTTGACGAACCATTCTTCCGGGAGTTGTTGGCTCATAGTTCGAGTGCCTCCAGTTCGGACGACTCCACGTCGGGGTCGCCGGTATTCGACGAGAACGGACAGAGTTCACCGTTCGTTCGCATAACGATTTCCAACGTTCACCGGGCGCGGCGAACGGAAACGAACGCTGTTCGCAAATACTCTTAGGTTCCATCCGCCGTTACCGACTCGTATGGGGCGTCAGGAATCAGCGGCACGTCAGCGCACGACCCGGGAGTCGATACAGTTCTACCTCATCGACCACCGAACCCCGCTCGGCAAACTTATCGACGTGGGGTTGCTCGTGCTGAACGTCGTGTTCATCGCGCTCGTCGTGCTGGACACGTACTCGCTCTCCCAGCAGACGCGAGACTTGCTCTGGCGACTCGAAGTCGCCATCGCGGTCGTGTTTCTGGTCGAGTACCTACTCCGACTGTACAGCGCGCCGGACCGAGTTGCGGAGTTCTTCGACGTGTACGCGATGGTCGATGTCGCGTCGGTCCTCCCCACGTTTGCAGTCGTCCTCGTGCCCGGCGTTTCGACGGCGGCGACGTTCGGACTGTTGCGACTCGGTCGCGTCTTGCGCGTCCTGCGCTTCTTCAGATTCACGAAGGACGAGGAGTTCTTCTTCGGCACCGTCTCGGTCGGCACGCTCCGCGCGATGAAACTGCTGTTGACCGTCCTGACCATCTTTTTCGTCTACGCCGGATTCTTCTACAACTTCGAGAACGCGACTAACCCCGGCATCGAGAACTTCGGCGACGCGTTCTACTTCGCCGTCGTCTCGCTCACCACGGTCGGTTTCGGCGACATCGTGCCGACGACGAGAGCAGGCCGCTGGGTAACCGTCTCGGCGATTCTCGTCGGCATCATCCTCATCCCGTGGGAAGCGAGCAAAATCGTCCGCGAGTGGTCTCACAAGGACAAGGTCAACGTAACGTGTCCGAACTGCGGACTGGCGTACCACGACCGGGACGCCTCTCACTGCAAGGCTTGTGGCCACGTCATCTATCAGGAGTACGACTCCCGGCAGTGAATCAGGCGCCTTCGATTCGGTCTGTGAGGATGCCGTTGACGTACTCCGGTCGTGGGACGCTCGTCAAGACGACTTCCTTCCGGCCGGTTCCCGCCGTGTCGATGAAGAGGTCGCCACAGGAGACCAGTCGCTGGCCGAGCGTCTGGCGCATCGAGACGTTCTGAATCTGGCTGAGGCGCACGGTTTCGAGGTTCCGACGCGTCACGCCGGTCTTCTTGTAGATCTTCTCCGAGGTGACGACGTAGCGGACGTTGCGATACCGAACGTAGGCCCACGCGGCGACGGGGACGCTCGCAACGAAGGCAATAGTCGCAAGCAACTGGAACTCGGGGGGCAGAACAGCGAACACTGCCAGTCCGACGAGCACCAGCCCGACCCAGATAGCGAGCCACTTCTTGACGATGTACGGACTCGGCCGTCCGAGCCAGACGACCTGTTCAGCTGACCCGAGCGTCACCCACTCGGGGAGGTTCGTCTCGTCTGGTGGCGTTCTGACGGTCGGTTCACTCGGTGTCTGTTCTGGTGTCGAACTCATGGTCTTCCCCCATCGTGACGCGGGGCGGTCGTCGCGGTGACGGCCACCCCGAAATCCACAGGCTAGACGCCGACGGCGAAGTTAACAGTTCCTTCAATCTATGAGCGACATCGAATTTGCAGAAGAAAATCACGATTCTCTGGCGACAGTTGTCGGTCGGTAACGAGCAGTGTCCTAACGAGGAGCGGAACGTCACGCCGACGATTCGAGGGTGCGAGTCGAAACTGCACTACTGACCACGCAGTGACAGGTATGGCGTTTCATCGGTGCTTTCTTCGAGCGGCGTGAACGGCCGACTGTCGAAGACTAGTACGAGCCTCGACGGACGCTTCTGAACGATTTGACGCTTTTTTGCTCTCGCTCGACCAACGACACTGGGGGATAAATATGAGTGAAACTGCAAGCGTCGAAATGGGGACGAAACAGATTCGGGGCGCGATGATTGGCGGCGCAATTATCGCAATTCTCGGGATACTGGCGATACTGTTCCCGTTCGTTACGGGACTTTCGCTGTCGATACTTCTCGGGGCGCTCCTCATCGTTGGCGCGCTCGTCCACGTCGCACACGCGTTCTCTGCGGGGAGTTTCTGGAACGTCGTCTGGCAGATCGTACTGGGTCTCGTCTACGGATTCGCTGGAATCAGCCTCATGGCGAACCCGGTTCTCGGACTGACGACGCTGACGATTCTCGCTATCGCGTTCCTGTTCGTGGGCGGTCTCGCTGAGATTGCGTGGGGAATCATCGGCCGTGGCGAACACGGAGCGATGTGGCTCGTCGCGAGTGGCATTATCTCGCTCCTGCTCGCTGGCCTGCTCTGGGCCGGGTTCCCTGCCAGCGCGGCGTGGGCGGTCGGCGTCCTCTTCGGCGTGAACCTGCTCGTCACCGGCGTCTCGATGGTCATGCAAGGGCGAGCGAACCGGCGTGCCGTCGAGAGAGGCACGCCGACGGCCGAACGTGGACAGGAGATGTGACGCGGACAAATTTCAACGGGGTCACGCTCACTCCTGTACCGTGACGACGACTTCGTGGTCGTCGTCGTCCGTGCGGTGTCCGCAGAACGGGCACCACTCGTAGTAGTGAGTCCCTTGCTTGACGTTGTAGCCGTTCGTCTGTTCGCAGGCGAACCGGGTCTGAACCGCGGGTCGTTGGGGAGTACGAGGATTCATTTCAGTGAGTCTCGGTAACAAACCACAAAGAACACCCCGGATATATAAATTTGGGGTGGCGCTGAACGCGGGGCCGCGACAGTTTTTACGCCGTTCGTCGTACCGGCGATGGTCACAGGGGGAGACACGTGGAAGAATCGCCAGCGAATGACGGCCTCGTTTCGGTCGTCGTCCCGACACACTACCGGAACGAGCGACTCCGAGAAGCCATCGAGAGCGTGCGCCAGCAGGAGTACCGACCGATAGAGGTACTCGTCGTAGACGGCGCGGACGACGAACACGCGCGACCCGTCGTCGAGGAGTTCGACGGAGTCCGGTACGTCCACCAAGAGCGCGACGAGGGGCCACAGGCCGCCCGAAGCATCGGCGCGGAGCGAGCGAACGGCCAGTACGTCCAACTGCTGGACGACGACGACAGACTCGCGCCGGAGAAGATTCGCAAACAAGTAAAACTGTTCGAGTCTGCGGGCGACGACTCACCCGTCGGCGTCGTCTACTGCGGAATGCTAGACGAGTCGCGGGGCGAAATCCTCCCGAATCCGGCCGTTCGAGGCGACGTACTCGAACGCGCGCTGGAGATGCGAACGTTCCCGTGCATCACCTCGACGATGCTCATCGACAGTAACGTTCTCGCTGGCATGTTGCCACTGGGCCACCGTCACGGAGCCGACGACACGGGCACGAAGATAGAACTCGCGCTCCGCACGCGATTCGACTTCGTGGACGAGGCGCTGGTGTACCGGGGCGTGACCGACTCGCCGCTCTCGGCGACATGGTCGTATTTGGACGGGCGAAAGCGCGTCGTGGAGGCGTACGAGGACGTGTATCGACAGTTTCCGCCGCGGGTCAGACATCGCGCAGTACGAGAGACGCACTTTCTGGTCGGGCGGAAACTGCTCGCCGAGCGGGGGTGGTCGGCCGGAGCGGTCCTCGAATTCGCTCGTGCGGCCTACTACACGCCCGAGAATCGGCCCTACTATCTCGGCGAGTGTCTCGCGTCGGCGTTCGGACGGCCGGGGATTCGCGTGGCAGACGCTCTCTTCGCCCGGTGACGCGTCACGCGCTCTCTCCGGCCAGTGCCCGTAACTCCGCGTCGAGTTCCTTGAATCGCTCGTGGCGCTGGTCGTCGTCCACCTCGGCGCGACGAATCTGCTGGCGCTCCTCCACGTCGAAGACTGCGTCGGGGTCGATGTCGTTCTCCTCGACCGCTTCCTTGAGTTTCTTGGTGTCGTAGCTTCGCACCGAGTCGGGGTCTACGCCCGCCTCGTGGAGCACTCGCTGGACCGTCTGGTCGTCCCTGACTTCGCGGCGCTTGTAGGTGCGTCGCTGAATCGTCCCGAAGTCGGTCTCGACCTCGCGGTCGTCGTGGATGCTCTCTAAGAGTACGTCTCGGACCTCCTGTCGGGAGGTGTCGGCCGAACTCTGGAGGTGCGAACACAGCGTGTAGAGGTTGGCCAACTGGAACACGTCGAGTTCGTCGAGCGTCTCGAAGTCGTAGTCGGCGACGAGGTCTAGCAGGACGAGTGCGTCGCGTCCCGCTTCCAGCGTGAACCGCTGTGCGGCCGCTTTGTCCTCTTGCTGGTCGCTCTTCTGAGCCATGACGAACTCGCGGGCACCCTCGTAGCCGAGGCGGTCCCACGCGTGGTTCGGGTCGTCGATGCGGGCGACGTGTGCCGCGACCGAGCGCACGTCGTCTTCGTGGTCGCAGTCGGCGACGGGGCACTCGACGGGGTCGTACTCGCGCTCGTACATTCGCTATGGGTAGTTGGGGGTTTGATACTGTATAGTTGTTCGTGCTTCGAGGGGTGAGCGAGAAGAAAGCGAGCAAACGATTGGACCGAGAACTCGGCTGAATCAGCGAACAACAGAGGCTCGAACGACAGCACTGATGCCGAAACCACTGAGAGACCGCACCGCGAGCGCCAAACCGGTCGAGGAAGTCCGAAATAACGCGTTACAACGCTCTAAGTCTCGTCACTCAACTTCTGGAGCCATCCCGAACTCGTACTCCACGCCGGTCAGTTCCGCAGACGACTCCCACAGTCGCTCGGCCCGATTCTCGTCGTAGGAGATGTCGCTCGACTGCTGAATCTCCGGCGCGCCGCGCATGTTTCCGAGGCCGCCCGGTCCGACGTACTCGCCGCCTTCGATAGGTGCCGCAGTCGCCGCATAGAGCATCGGAAGCGCGCCCTGTGCGGCGCTCTGGGCGACGACTGCGTTCATCGCCTTCATGCCCCAGAGTTTGAGCATCGACCCTTCGCGTTCTGGCCCGCGCTTCTGGAGGTTCGTCGCCGCGTAGCCCGGATGGCAGGCGACGCTCAGCACGTCGTCTACGTCGGCGGCATCCAGTTTACGCTGGAGTTCGTAGGCGAACAGCACGTTCGCCAGTTTGCTCTGGGCGTAGGCGTCCCACTTGTCGTAGGCGCGCTCGCTCTGCAAGTCGCCGAAGTCGATTTCGCCGCGTTCGTGGACACCACTGCTCTGGGTGACGACGCGAGTCACACCGGGCGTCTCGCGCAGGCTGTCGAGCAGGTGGCCCGTCAGCGCGAAGTGGCCCAGATGGTTGACGCCGAACTGCATCTCGAAGCCGTCCTCAGTCTCCCGACGGGGGATTGCCATCACGCCCGCGTTGTTGCAGAGGACGTGCAGGTCCTCGTGGTCCGCCTCGAAGGAGTCGGCGAACTCCCGGACCGAGTCGAGGCTTCCGAGGTCGAGTTTCGCCACCTCCAACGACCCGCGCGGGCCTTCGCTCCGAATCTGGCGTTTGGCGTCCTCTGCGCTACCCATGCTCCGGCAGGCCATGACAACGTGTGCGCCCTTCTGTGCGAACGCTCGCGTCGCCTCGTAGCCCAAGCCGCTGTTCGCGCCCGTGACGACGACTGTCTTGCCGCCCAGTTCGGGCATGCTCTCGGTCGTCCACTTAGTCCGTGCCATGGCATCTCCTTGGGCGAGCAGATACAGAAAGCCACCGGCAGAGTCAGAGTTCGGAGACGACCTGCCGGAACTTCCCGCTCGCTTCTCGCTGGGGTACTTCGGGGTCGCGCTCGACGGCGACGTTCGACAAGCCGTGACTGCCGAGAAACGTGGTCAGTGCCGACTCGATTCGTGGCCACACGTCGTCGGAGTCCCACGCTTTCGTCGTCTCGAACCGGACCCGTATCGCGGCCGGAGTCGTCTGAATCACTTGATAGCGATAGACGCCAGCGACCTCCTCCACGACGCTCCCGATGGCCAGCGGGAAGACCGGAATCGACTTCCCGTCGGCGTCGCGGAGCGCGAGCAGGTCGTCCGTTCGGCCCTCGATTTCCATGGTCGGGAACAGGTTACCACAGGAACACGGTTCTGCTGACAGCGTAATACTGTCGCCGAGGTCGTACCTGACGATAGGCTGGACCCGATTGGCGAGATTCGTCAGGAGCGTCGTCTCGGAGGGTTCGCCGGGCGGCACGGGCCGATAATCGCTATCGACCGGTTCGAGGACGCACCAGTCGGTGTTGGCGTGGAGCGCCCCAGCCTCGCACTCGAAGGCGACGGCCACGAACTCCGTCGCCCCGTAGTGTTCCCGAACTCCGCAGTCGAACGCCGAAGCGACCTCGGCCTTCTCGGCGTCGGAGATAGCTTCGCCACTCGCCACGACGAGCGCGGGGTCGATATCGAGTCTGCCCTCGCGCTGTTCGCGGGCCAACAGTTTGTGCGCGCTCGCGTACCCGCCGAGCATCGCCGGCCGAAACTCGTTGAGGTCCGCGACCAGTTCGGCGAGCGGTCGCTGCACCGAGAAGACTCGCAGTCGCTCGGCGGCCAGAGACGGAGCGACTCGCCGCCCCAACTCCGTGCCAGCGACGCCCGCGTAGTGGCCGCCCGTGGCGACGAGCATCGCGCGGCGACCACCGGAACGGACGTACTTGCGAAGCATCTCGCGCGAAAGCATCGCGCCGACCATGCGGAAGAACCCGATAGAGAGCAAGACGGTCAACGCGCGTCGGTCCTGCAAGAAGACGCCGGGTTCGCCGGTCGTCCCCGAAGTCGTCCAGACCGGGTACTCGCCGAGGAACAGTCGGCCGACGTTCTCCTCGTCGGCGAGAAACGCTTCGAGTTCCGTCTCCGTGATTGCCGTGTCGGTGACGACGGCTTCGAGGTTCGCCATCAGTTCCGGTTTCGTCACGGGCGGTAGGTCACCGAACGCGGCGTCTTCCGGGAGTTCTTCGTAGCGGTGCTTGTAGAACCGTGACTGTCGGCGGGCGAACGTCACCGTCTCGTCGATGCGACGGCGCTGTCGATTGGCGATTGCTTCGCGGTCGTCGTCGTTTGCTCGCCACGTCTGCCACGGAATCGTCCCATATTCGTATCTGTGCATCCCCATCCCCGACACAGATACCGGGGAGAGAAGCAAAACAATAGGGATAGTCGAGTCGAACCCTGTAAAAACAAGGGGTGAGTTAAATTTTCGTTATCAGATACAGAATACATACAAATATATTTACTATCCCAGTGTCTGTGGCAGGCTATGGATAGTGTGGGTCGTGGGAAAATTTCCGTTCTGCACGTGGACGACGAACCGGACGTGTCGGAGTTGGCCGCGACGTACCTCGAACGAGAGAGCGAAGACCTCGAAGTCACGACGGCGTCGTCTCCGAACGCCGCACTCGATGTCCTCGATACGGCGTCTATCGACTGTGTCGTCAGTGACTACGACATGCCCGAGATGGACGGGTTGGCCTTTCTCGACGCCGTCCGCGAGCAGTACCCCGACCTGCCGTTCATTCTCTTCACCGGCAAGGGGAGCGAGGAGATAGCCAGCGACGCCATCTCGGCAGGCGTCACCGACTACCTCCAGAAACAGGTCGGCACCGACCAGTACACGATGCTCGCCAACCGCGTTCGGAACGCGGTCGAACACTACCGGACCGAGAGCGCCCTGAGAGAGAGCGAAGAGCGGTACCGAACCGTCGTGGAACGGAGCCACGACGGTATCTACATCTACCAAGGCGAGCAGTTCATCTTCGTCAACGACCGAGCCTGCGAAATCAGCGGCTACGACGAGGACGAACTGTACGACATGAACATCTGGGCGCTGGTTCACGAGGACGACCACGCCCGAATCAAGAACATCGCCAAGAAACGAGCGATGGGCGAACATTCGCCCTCGACCTATGAGGCCCGCGTCGTCACCAAGAACGACGAGATTCGCCACTGCGAGTTCAGCGTCCAGTCGATAACGCACGACGGCGAACACGCGGTTCTCGGGTCGGTGCGCGACATCACCGAGCGACGACAAGCGGAACGACGGTTCAAGGCCCTCATCGACCAGTCCACCGACATCCTGACCGTCCTCGATGCTGACGGCGACATTCGTTACCGGAGCGGCGCTGTCGAAGAGTTGCTCGGATACGAACAGCAGGAACTCGTCGGCGAAAGCGCCTTCGGCTACATGCACCCCGAGGACCGCGACGCCGTCCGTGCAGAGTTCCAGCGTTGCTTGGAGAATCCCGACTACGAGGCCGAAGCGACGTACCGCTGGAAGCACAAAGACGGGTCGTGGCGCGTCCTCGAATCGAGAGCGCGGAACCACTTGGACGACCCGGCCATCGAAGGCATAGTCATCAACTCGCGTGACGTGACCGAGCGCCAGCAGGCCGAACAGTGGTATCAGGCACTCATCTCGAACTCGACGGATATCCTCACTGTCATCGACCCGGACGGGACGATTCGGTTCGAGAGCGACTCCGTCGAGTCGATTCTGGGCTACGACCCCGAGGAACTCGTCGGCGAGTCGGTGTTCGAGTATATCCATCCCGACGACCAAGAGACGGTGGTCGAAACTCTGCAATACGGTATCGAGAACCCAGAAAGCGACCACACGGCCACGTATCGCTGGCGACACGCCGACGGCGACTGGCGGATACTCGAATCACGCGGACAGAACCACTTAGACGACCCTGCAGTCGAGGGACTCGTTATCAACAGTCGCGACGTGACCGCGCGTCAGGAGGCGCAATCGGCGCTCGAAGCGGAGCGAAACCTCACGGATTCGGCGCTCGACGCGCTGGACAACATCTTCTTCGTCCTCTCGCCGGACGGGGAGTTCGTGCGCTGGTCGGACAAACTCAAAGAGACGACCGGCTACACCGCCGAGGAGATAGACGAACTGCCCGCCGAGACGTTCGTCCGGGACGAAGACAGCGAGCGCATCAGTTCGTTCATCGAAGCGGTCATCGACACCGGGCAGGCGAAAGTCGAAGTGGACCTCCTGACGAAAGGCGGCGAGACGATACCTCACGAATCGCACGGGGTGCGACTGACGGACGACGACGACGAACTCGTCGGCGTCTGTGGCATCGCCACGGACGTCACCGAGCGCAAGCGGCGCGAGCGCGACCTCGCGTTCTTCAAGCAGGCGGTCGAGCGCGTCGGTATCGGCGTGGGCATCTACGACGAGAGCGGCCGATTCGAGTACGTCAACGGCCACTACGCCGAACTGCTCGGAACGACGCGCGAGGAACTCCTCGGCACCGGCATCTGGGAGTTCGCCACGGAGTACGACCGAGACGACTACGAGGAGTTCTGGGACTCGTTCGAAGACGGCGAGACGCAGGTGTGCGAGACGAACTACAAGCGGTTCGACGGCGGCACCGTCCCCGGCGAGGGCGTGACGACGCGCACCGAGATTCACGGCGAGGCGTACAACATCGAGACGGTGCGGGACATCACCGAGCGCAAGGCGCGGGAACGAGAGTTACAGCGTCAGAACGACTACTTACAGGAGTTCGCCAGCATCGTCTCCCACGATTTGAAGAACCCGCTGAACGTCGCGGAAGGCCGGATGGGTCTCGCCAAGGAGACCGGCGACACGGAACACTTCGAGGCGGCAGAGCGTGCCCACGACCGAATCGGCCAGATAATCGACGACCTGCTGTTGCTCGCCCAGCAGGGCCAAGCCGTCGATAGCGAGGAGACGGTGGACGTAGAGCGCGTCTGCGAGGCGGCGTGGACGACTACGGACACGGGTGAGGCGGCGACGTTGTCACTAGACGACCTCGATACCGTCGAGGGAGACCCGGAGCGACTCAGACAGATGTTCGAGAATCTCTTCGGTAATGCCGTCGAACATAGCTTACCACCCAGTCAGGAGTCGGCCGACGGGACACTCGAAACGCACGGCGAACACGTCTCTGTCAGCGTCGGCCAGTTAGAGGACGAAGCGAGCGAAGACTCGTCGGACGCGTCCGGCGGTGGCTTCTACGTCGCCGACGACGGCCCGGGAATCCCGGTCGAGGACCGCGAGACCGTCTTCGAACACGGCTACTCGACGGGTAGCGACGGCACCGGATTCGGTCTGAGCATCGTCGAGGAAATCGTCGAAGCCCACGGGTGGAGCGTGAGCGTCACCGAGTCGGCCGAGGGCGGCGCGCGTTTCGAAATCAGGACTGCGGGAGACGAGTGAGAAGTCACTTGTTCTGTTTCGAGACGACGAATCCGTGGCACTGCGGGCAGACCACTGGCCCACGTTCTTCGAACTGCGCGCCACAGAGCGTACAGACGTACGGGGCGTCCGACTGCTGTTGAAATTTCTCTGTGAATCGTTTGAATAGCCGCATCGTTGCTCAGCGTACTGACGACTGCGGACGAGAAAACAGTTGTCGCCGTCCGGCGACCAGTCCGCTGTCGGACCGATTCGTCCCGTGGTCCCGGCTTATTCGCTCGCCACGTCCTGCGAGTCGGTCGCTTCCTCGACCTTCGCGGCGGACTTTCGCAAGTCGTCGGCCAGCTTTCTGGCCTGCTCGGGCGAGAGGTCGAACTCTTCCATGTGCGCTGGCAGATGGTCTTCCTGCATGTTGTCGAGTTCGACCTGCAACTGCACCCTGTCTGGGTTCTTGCGCGGCGCAGTCGCGTTGACGACGGCAGGTGCGTCCTGTTCGAACCCGTGGCCAGTGACCGTCGCGTCCACGAGGTCGAGCGTCGTGTACGCGTTGACCTTCATCAGACGGTCGGCCATCAGTCGTCACCCGACAGCGGCACGTCGTCCGGCGAGGCGGGCGCGGGACTGGCATCCATGTCGTCCTCGTCGGCGTAGGGATACCACGTCTTCTTCGTGTTGTGCATGTACGGGTCCTCGTAGTCCGTTTCTTCTGGCTCTGCCAGTTCCGCCAGCACGTCCTCCTCGTGGCGCTGGATGAAGTCGCGGAACGATTCGCCCTCGTCGCGGAGGTTCTCGTAGTTCTGGATGAGGTTCTGAATCGCGCCGGGCACCTCGTCGGCGGCGACGCGCTCTTGGACCCATTCGGCGAAGTGCGGGTCCTCGCCGAGGCCGCCCCCGAGACCGATGTCGAGCGCTTCGACCGGTTCGCCGTTCTTGCGCGTCTTCATGCCACGGAGGCTGACGTCCGCGATTTGCGGTTGTGCGCAAGATGCGGTACAACCAGACAAGTGGATGTGGAAGTCCGTCACGTTGTCGGGCAGTTCCACGTTGTCCCGAAGCCAGCGGGCGAGTCGCACCTGCCGGTTCTTCGTCTCCACGATGGATAGCGAGCAGAACTCCGTACCGGTACACGCAACGGAACCGCGCATGAACGGGTGAGGGTCCGGCGAGTAGTCGTCCAGCAAGGGTTCGTCCAAGAATTCATCGAGGTTCTCCTCCGGAACGTCCGGAATCAGGACGTTCTGGCGCTGGCTGAGACGCGCTTCGCCGGAGCCGTACTCTTCGGCTAAGTCGGCGAGTTCCAGCACGTCCTGCGCGCCCATCCGGCCCACGAGAACGTCGAGACCGACGTAGTAGTCGCCGTCCTTCTGCTCGTGGACGCCGACGAGGTCGCCGTAGCCGTCCTGCTTGCCCGAGTTGTAGGTGTACTGGTCGCGCACGTCCTCGCCCGCCGATTCGAGCGGGTAGTCCATGTACTCCTCCTGCAGCACGGCCCGAACCTTCTCGGTGCCCCACTCGTCCACGAGGAACTTGATGCGGGCCTTGTAGCGGTTCTCGCGGTCGCCGTGGTCGCGGAACAGCGCGGAAAGACCGGCGGCCACGTCGGCGGTCTCCTCGGGTTTCACGAACACGTCGATGTCGCGGGCGAGACGTGGCTCCTTTCTGGCGAGGCCGCCGCCGACGCGGACGTTGAAGCCCCGAATTTCCTCGCCGTCGATTTCCTTCTTCGCGGGTTCGAACGCGAGGTCGTTGATGTCGCCCTGACCGGAGCCGTCCGTGGAGCCAGCGACGCTGACCTTCCACTTGCGCGGGAGGTTCGCGTAGTCCTCGTCGCCCTTGAACGTCTCGTTGAGGTCGTGGATGACTGGGTCGGCATTGACGAACTCGTTGGCGTCTTTCCCGGCCATCGGGTTGCCGACGATGTTTCGCCACGAGTCGCCACAGGCTTGCTGGGTCGAGAGACCGTTATTTTCCAGTTTCTCGAAGATGTCCGGTACGTCCTCGATGTTTATCCAGTGCAGTTGAATCGCCTGTCGCGTCGTGAAGTCAGCCCACGCGTCGCCGAATTCGGGATTCGTCGCGGGACCGGTCGCGTACTCTTCGGCGATTTCGCCGACGACGCGGAGTTGCCCCGGTTCGAGCAGGCCGTTGGGCGTTCCGATGCGCATCATGAAGTAGCTCTCTTGGCCCGCTCGCTGGTGGTACAGTCCCCACCACTTGAACCGCTCGAACCACGCGTCGTGTTCGTCTTCGGGGATGGCGTCCCAGCCCTCCTCGGCGAAGCGATAGAGATGTTGGCGAATCTCGTTGCCGTACACCTCGTCTTTCCAGTTCTCGACCTTGGTCGGCATATCCCACGTTATTCGGTCTATCCATAAACCCGCGCCCGTGGCGTCAATCCTGCCCGGTGTTCACCGGTACCGGCAACAGTATCCTGTACTCGGGACGCGGCTTCACTGACGTTCGTACTCTCCTCACCCGGTGTGCAACGACTCAAACGCGACCGGTCGCAAGGTTCCCTCCCGGATGCGACCCACTGGAAGCCAGTCGGTGACGCCCTCCGTGCCGCAGGCGATGCAGCGACCGGCCGCGCGGGTCTCGACGTGTCGGCCGTCGGCACCGACCTCAGCGAACGCTTCGACGAGGAAATCCGCTTTCTCGCAATCGCACACGTCGTGGTCCGCGAGAAGCCAGAGGTCGCCCGCGCCGACGACTCTGGAGTTGTTAACGCTGACCCACGCACCGTCGTCCAACGTACACAGCGGCACTGTCATTGGCCACAGTACGAGACCGGGTCCCCTCAGCGCGTCGGCGCGGGCAAGCCTCGCCGGGCGTCGAAGAAAGCGGCACCGTTCGCCCCCATTGGGGAGCATCGGCCGAGATTACGCCTGAAAGCGGCCTTAAGACGGTCGAAGAACTACAATCAGTCGATGAACGGAACCGAACCGACAGCGGCGCGGGACTATCTCGCGGAGGCGTCGCTCGAAGAACCGGCCAGTCGAGCGCACGAGGAGGGTCGGAGATGACGAAAGAGTGTGCGCACGTCGTCGAAGATGAGGACACGAGAAACGCGGAGGAAGACCCGGAAGACGACGTGACCGCCCACTTGCAGGACGTGGAAGACGGCGCTGGCTGTACCGAAATCTGGGAGCATCTCTCCGAAAAGCGCGACGAGGACGCCGAACGGGACGAAGAGTGACGACGTCTCACCGCGAACGCGGCGACTCGCGCGAACATCGCACAGACCCACGAGTTTTTGCCGCCTGCGTGCAATCAGTTCTGTAATGCGTAGGAATGGATCCGGTGAGGGGCCACCGACCGACCGCGAGTCGCCGGTCGGTCAACCGGTCGTGCGCGGCGACGCGCGAGTCACGGGCCAGCAGGCCGACGAGGCGAAGGCGTTCGACCCCGACGACCCCGAGAGCGTCGCGGAGGCCGCCGACACGGTGCGGCAATTCGCCGAGAACACGGCCGGAAGCGAGGACAACGTCTTCATGCTCCGCGGGGCCGCCGCCTGCGCCGCGCTCGTTCGTGGCGTCGGGTCCTACAAAGCGGCCGCCGAGGAGTCCGGTGGCGAAGTCACCGTCGCGTTCATCCGCAAGTGGGCGCGAGTCCACGACCTCCCACAGTCGATTCGGCGATACGTCGCCATGGGGAAAATCGCGCCGACCGCCGCGAAGCACATCGCCCGCGTGGACGGCGAAGAGCGATTTCAACTGGCGTGGGCAGTGCTGGACAGCGACCTGACGGTCAGAGAGGTGCGCTCGGTCGCCAGTGAGGTCAACGGGGGGACGCCAGTCGAGCGCGCGCTCTCGAACCACGGCGTCACTCCGGGCGAACTGACCCTCTCCTTGCCGAGCGAGACGTACCGGGAACTCCGGCGTGCGGCCGCGATGGAGGGCAAACAGCCGGAAGACGTAGTCGCGGACGCGCTGGAAACGTGGATGGAAGAGTAAGTCAGTTCGTTCCGTTCTCGGCGAACTGCGAACCGACCTCGATAACGAGCGCGGCGACGCCGAGCAGCAGTCCGAAAACCATTATCCAGAAGCCACCCGGCATCGAGTAGTTGGGTTCCAGCCAGAGGAAGCCACCGAAGAGGACGACCTGAATTGCGAGGAAGTGGAGGTGTTTCGTCGCCATGTCGTTAGGTCGAGGACTCGCTCAAGAATTCTCTCGCCGCACCACTCAACACTTCCCCAGCGGTCAGGACCTCGGACCACGTAATCGTCTCGTCAGGGAAGTGCGCCTGCTCGATGCTACCGGGGCCGAACATCACAGTTGGAATTCCAGCCTCGATGTAGTGGCGCGCGTCCGCACCGTAGGTCGCTCCTCTGGGGTCTGTGTCGGCGAGGTCGTTCGCCTCCATCGCCCGCTGGAGCGCGCCGACGACTGGTTCGTCTGTGTCGATTTCTGAGGCTTCGAACTGAATCGAGAAGCGTTCGAACTCCGGTGGATGCTCCGCGAGCCACTCGTCGTCGGCGACGAGTTGCGCGAGTCGCTCTTCGAACTGCGCTTCGACTTCGACTACTGTCTCGCCCGGCGCGACCCCGATGCGTAACTCCGCGGTGAGTTCGGCAGGCACCGAGGAGGCCCAACTTCCGGCTTCGACGCGGCCGACCACGACAGGCCACGGCACGGGAAACCGCTCGTAGAGCGGGTGGTTCACCGACTCGCCGCGCTCCGATTCGAGGGACGCGAACTCGCGGCGTATCTGTTCGAAGTACGGTAGTACGTCCACGCCCCGCCAGCGAGTCGCGGCGTGGGCGGAGCGCCCCGTAAGCTTGAGTCGCTTCATCAGGCTTCCCTCGGAGGCGACGATAGGTCGCAGTTCGGTCGGTTCCGCGATAATCGCGGCGTCGCGCTCGAAGGGATAGGGGTTCGACTGGGCGGCCGCGGCCGCGCCGATGCCGCCCGCTTCCTCGCCGACGACGCTCTCGACCACGAGTCGGCCGTCGAGGTCGTGGTCGGAGTCGTGGAGGTGTTTCGCCGCGAAGACGCAGGTCGCGAGACCGGACTTCATGTCGGCCGCACCGCGAGCGGTGAGAGTGGGTTCGGTGTCGTCGTTGTTCTCGTCACCGTCGTCGTTCTGGTCGTCGCTTTCGCGCCAGACCGGTTCGAAGGGGTCGCTCGACCACGACTCGCGGGCGACTGGCACCACGTCTACGTGGCCGTTCAGCACGAGCGTCGGTCCGGCGTCGGGGTCCCCGAATTCGAGGACGCCACCGACCGAGGGGCGATTTTCGACCGCGATTTCCGCGGGGTCGTCTGGGAACGAGCGGTGGCTGGAGAGTTCGTCTGCATCCGCAGTCCACGCGTAGGTCTCGAAGCCCATCGCGTCCAACTGCTCGCGAAACCACTCGTTTGCGGGTGCCTCCTCGCCGCCGGTCGTGTCGAAGCAAAGCAGGTCTTCGACGAACGCCCGCAAGTCAGCGTCGTAGTCAGCGAAGTCGTTCATGGTCGTTTCGACCGACGGCGGTGCGGTAAAGGTTGCGCTGGACGCGCGAGATAGTAAAGGTTTAACCCTCGTGGCGCGCAAAACTGATTCGAGGGCTGGTAGCTCAGTTAGGCAGAGCGTCTGGCTTTTAACCAGACGGTCAGGGGTTCAAATCCCTTCCAGCCCGTACATTCTACGACGAGCAACACGGCGAGCGTCTCGTACGCTCGCCAATTCCGCGAGTCGTGAATTTCGAACGCTGGAAGATTTGAACTACGGAAGAGGCAGTCTCGCCGGAGGCGGGGAAGCGTCTTCAGGTGGTTCAAATCCCTTCCAGCCCGCTTCTGCGACGAACGTAGGTGAGGAGCGAAGCGGTTACGAAGGGATTTGAAGTAGACGAATAGCACGTACAGCGAAATTGCTGTTTTTTCACATACAGTACATTCTCTATATCAAAGAGTTCGGAAGAAGTGAATTGAATTATATATAATATAGTTAGAAAGATTTAATTAGTATCGTTTCAATCTGGCTTGTATGGTTCGAACAAAAGAACTTACGCAAATGGGAAGGCGGTGATTTCTGAACACGTTGGCGGGCCTCGGTCTGAGTGGTGCCGCACTAGAATACATCTCAAAAGACGCACTTGCGGCAGTTACCTCTAATCCTGAAAAAGAAGTTCCCCGACTTCTCGGACTCGTCCACACTAATCACAAAGAAGTTGTTTCAAACAATGCAGTTCCGGAACGAGAGCCGAGGTTCTATACTATTCCGCGAGATGAGTGGGCACGAACTGAAGCAGTTCACAACGCTGCGACAAGAATCAGTAGACGGTTCACATCCGAACCCTTTATCGAGGTAGAGGTTTCGTCAAGCGACTCCGAGTTAGGAATCGCGGTCCACTATTACGAGGTTCATCACGCAGATGGAACAGAGAGTACACCGAATATTTCGTTCGAGAAGGTTAAGGAAGCAGTACCATCACGTACTGACGGTTCGGTGACGTCAAATGGGAAAGAGTACAAAACGACTGACCTGAAAGTCACGGTTCACAAATCTCGTGCTAAAGAACAAGCGACCTTCAATTCGAATTACAGACCAGTTCCGAGCGGTGTTCAGATGGGACTCAGTAACGAGTGCTGTTGTACCTTAGGCACTCCAGCGACCGCACTACAAGACAACTCCCAAGTATGGGTTACAGCTGGACACTGTATCAATAGGACAGCAGGCAATAATGTTCATCAGCCAAAAAATCCTTTAATTGGCTCAAACAAAATCGGCGAGAGTCGTCAATATACCCAGAAAGGGAACGGCGACCTCGGAACAGTTGTCAGTAGCGGACCTGACAATTCCTACAATATAGCAGATAAAAATGGTTCGTACGGATGGCAGGTTTCTGGGGTACTCAGCCGTGACAAACTTAAAGACATGCATTCAAACGGGGAGTCCCTTTATCAACAAGGGAGAACAACAGGAAGAAATACTGGGAAAATCCTCGGTGTCAAAACAAACTCACCAGAACGAGTTAAAATCGACCACAATGTGAAAGGAGGTGATTCTGGAGGCCCATTTTTCCACATTACAACAGACAACCTCGCGCTCATCGCTGGAATCAATCACGCATCTATCGACGATGACGGGGATGGTACCTTCGATGAAGCCAGAGGAGATATTATGGCGTGGGCCGAAGAAGTCTTAGACGTAAGGGTGTAAGCCACAAGATATTTTTATCACTGACAGGTTGTATATTACATGAAAAAGTCCTCCATAGCTGTTGTTTTTTTGGTTATCATTGCACCTATGCCAGGGTGTATGACAAGTCAGCTAAGCAAGTCGCCTGCGAATGGAAGTGAATCTAACCCCAGTACCGGAGATGGTGAAATAACGGCAGAAGTAGTTTCAGAAGCACCACCAAACGCTACCGTTGTTGCGTACACTGATAGCCGAGTGCAGGCAAACAAGTATATAAAAAAGGCGGTTCGGAAGGCCGTCAACAAGTCAGGGAGATCAGTCGTCACTGTCCCGGAAAGCAAGGTTGAGAAGATGAAAGAAGACCGCGCGAGGTTGCCGGGCTACTTCCCCAAAGATAGAAATTCCAGCAACTACCCGTCTGGTTACTACATCGAGTTCAATCAGACCGTGGTTCACGTCGAGTTCGCTATCTTGACGTGATCGGGATATTTCCCGAATTCAAAACACCACCGAGGCGGTGCCGTCGCGGTCCAAATCCACGGTGTAGAGCGGTCCGAGGAACTACCTAACTTACCTCTCGTCGGTGATGAAGATACGACTCGAACTCTCATTCGGGCCGTCCCGTTCAGTTCCCGGCCCGGAGCGAGAACACCCCGACCGTGTTGCCGTTCCGGGGAGAGCGAAGCCCGCCGCCACCGGCCTGCACTGCGACGTACTGCTTGCCCGTTCCGGGGTCGTACCAACTCATCGGCGAGGCGTTGACCGAGGCGTCGAACTGGTGTTGCCAGAGGCGTTCACCGCTCTCGGAGTCGTAGGCGATGAACTCGCCCGACCCGTTGCCGGTGAAAGTCAGACCGGTCGTCGTACTCATCGACCCACCCATCGAGAGTTCGTCGTACTCGTCCTGCCAGACAACTTCGCCGGTCACCGGGTCCACCGCCGAGAACAGTCCGACTTTGCCGTTCCACGCGTCGGGTGCCGGACCGGGGTCGTCCATCGCCGGATACACCGTGAACCCGCCGCCGAGGTACTGGGCAGGGAAGTTCCACTCGGGGTCTGCATCCCACTGGAACTTGCTCGGGTAGTTCATCGCCTTCACGTGGAGGTTGCCCGTCACCCGGCTGTAGGAGGCCGGGTTCCACTCCGACCCGCCGTCGGCCGACGGCATCACCCACGGCGAGTCGTCGTAGGTCTGCTGGGGTAGATACCACGTGTTGAGGTGCTGGCAGAACTCTTGGCTTCGCTCGTACAGTTTGCCGTCTCCGGCGTCGAGCAGGTAGTTCCAGCCGTCTTTCCCGGGGTGCGTGACGACCCGCTGATTCTCGCCGTATATCTCGGCGTCGAACAGCACCGGCGGCGTCGAGGCGTCGTAGTCCCACCAGTCGTGTGGTACCTCTTGGAAGTACCACTCCAAATCGCCTGACTCCGTGTCGAGCGCCACGACCGAGTCCGAGTAGACGTTGGGTCCCGGTCGGACGATGCCGTTCACGTCCGGTCCCGGATTGCCGATGTTGGCGTACAGCGTGTCGGAGTCGGCATCGACCGTAATCGACATCCAGTTCGGCGCGGCCCCGCGACGCCACGAGTCGCCGACCCACTGTGCTTCGGGCGTCATCCACGTGCGCCACTCGCGCGTGCCGGTCGTGGTGTCTACCGACTCGATGAATCCGCGAATGCCGTACTCCCCGCCCGCGCTCCCGTTGAGGATGCTCCCGTCGTAGACGATGGGTGCCCACGTCGCCGAGTAGCCCTGTCCAGTGGGCGCGGAGTCGTACAGCCACTGCTGTTCACCGGTGTAGCGGTCGATAGCGACGAGGTTCGCGTCGAGCGTCGTCATGTAGAGGCTGTCGCCCAGCACCGCCACCCCGCGGTTGTTCGACCCACAACACCAGACTGCCGAGGCTTCGTCAGGTCCCTGTTGGTCCCGTGCGTAGCGGTACGTCCAGATGACGTCACCAGTCCGGGCGTTGATTGCACGCAACACGTCCGGCCCGTTCGTCTGGTACATGATGGGCGGGTCCGACGGTACCACGACCGGCGTTCCCTCCAGCGTTCCCTCCTCTTCGGTCTCCACGATGTACTCCAGCGAGAGGTTCGAGACGTTCTCCGGCGTGATTTCGTCGGCGGTCGTGAACCGCTGTTGGTCGTAGGCCCCGCCGTACATGAGCCAACTTCTGGCGTCGTCGCCAGACTCCAGTAGCATCTCCTCCGTGACGTTCAGCCGCGGAATCTGCTGGCCGTCTTGGCGAATCGTCTGCGGGCCGTCGATGGTGTACTCGATAGTCTGGCCGTCTTCCGTCGAGTGGACTCGTGCGTGTGGATAGTCAGAACTCATGTTGGGTCACCTCCCCGCGGTGCGCGCATCTCGTCGTCGATTCTGAACAGGTCGGCCGCGATGTCTTCTTGGCCGAGAATCGCCACGGCAGAGCCAGCGGTGACCCCCGCCGCAAGTTCGCTCGCTGGACGCTCGTTCTCGGCGGCCACGTCGCGTACTGCTCGCACGACGAGCGAGACGCCGCCGAGCATCGCCCTCGCGTGTCGAATCCCGTCGTCGAACATCTCGTCGGTGATGAGGACTTCTTTCTGCCAGAGGTGCTGGTCGAGTTCGTCTATCCACAACAGTGCGCCGCCGACGGCGCGCTGTTGGAGCGGAGCCACGTCCTCGACGTCGTAGTCGTCCGGATTCGCCGGAAGCGCCTCCGTCGAAACCCACTCTGCCAGCCGCTCGTCGTTGGTCGCCGCGCCGACGACGAGTTCGGTTCGCTCCTGTTTGTCGAATCCCGCGTCGGCCAGCGCCGTCGCGAGCGGCGACGACTGGACGAGTTCGGTCGTCGTCGCGCGAATGTGTTCTGGCGTGAACTCCGGCAGGTTGTGCTCGGCCGCTTCGAAGAGACCGACGTCTGCGAGGTGGTCGTAGGCGTCCCACGCTGGCGCAGTCACCTCGGCGTAGGCGTCGGTCGGTTCCGCGGGGAATCCCTCGGCCCGAAGTTCCGGCAGGCGCGCGATGCCGGACTCGATTCCGGTGAGCGCGCTCGACAGTCGCTCGGCGTCGAGCGTTCCGGAGAGGTCGGCCCGAATCGCCTCGCCCATCGTCGCCAGTTCTTCCGTCGAGGCCGAGTTCGAATCGACGACGCCGCGGAGGTCGTCCAGCGCGAACTCGCTCGCCGCACCGACGCTTCCCGTGACACCCAGAATTTTCAAGAAATTTCGGCGGTCCTCGTCGTCTACGTTCGGTACCGTGTCAGTCACGTCTGTTCGTTCGTGTGTCATATTCCCCATCCCACGCTACACACACGAGTCAACACATTCGTTCTTTGCGTCGGGTGCGTGGTTCCGAGGCTAAAATTTCGAGTGCGAAACGTCGGGGAGAGAAAAGTTCGTGTAGACCGTCAGGCGACGGGACGACGGCGTACGTCACCCAGACGCCGTCACGTCAACTGGATGTCGTCGATGCCGTGATGGCGCTCGGCCAGTTGCTTGGCCACCGCGATGTTGCGTCCGCCCTCGCCGATGGCGATGCCCGTGTCCGCCGAATCGACTTCGACGTAGGCTACCGTGTCGTCGTTCTCGCTGATGGTGACGTTGTACACCGCCGCCGGAGCGAGCGCGTTGGCGACGAACGCCTCCGGGGTGTCTGCGTCCTCGACCAGCGTCACGGGGCGGCCGAGTGCCTCTTCGACCTGCCGGACGGTTTCGCCGCCCGACCCGATGGCCATACCCATGTCGTCGGCCTTCACGAGGAAGACGAGGCGCTCTTCCTCGTCGTCGCCGTCCAAGACGAGACAGTCGCGGGCCGTCGCGCCCGACTCGTCTTCGAAGCGGGCGATGAACTGCCGGGCCTCGTCCGAGAGCGTGACGACCATCCGTCAGTCCGACGCCTCGGGTTCGGCGTCGCCGGAGAGCGACCCCATGCGGAGGTCCACGTCGCCGGTGCCGAGTTTGATGGGTTTCCCGACGATGACGTTCTCCGTGACGCCGTTCAGGTCGTCCACTTCGCCGTGGATGGCGGCGTCGAGCAGGTGGTTGACCGTGACCTCGAACGCCGCACGCGCCAGCACGGACTCCTTGCTGCCGGAGATACCGTGACGACCGATGGACTCGATTTCGCCGCGGTTGGTCATGATGTCCGAAACCAGCATGAGGTGCCGAACGTTCACGTCGTCGAGACCCTGTTCTTCCAACGTGTCCATCGTCTCCTCGATGATGGACTCGCGGGCCGCCTCGATGCCGAGGTTCTTGTGAATCTCGTGGATGTTGTTCGTCGTCGTGCGCGAGGCGTCCACGCCCTCTATCTCCATCGCGTCACCGAACGCAGAGCCTTCGGTGTAGAGGACGAACTCCTCGCCCTCGTCGAGTTGCTCCTTGCGGATGACGACGCGGGTCACGTCTTCGATGCCCTTGAAGACGATTTCGCGCAGTTGCTCGACCAGTTGCAGGAGTTCGCGGTAACTCGGCTGTTCGGGACCGAACTCGATGACCGCACCCTGCTGGTTCGTGGAGACGCCGAGTTCGTCCTCGATGATTCCCGCGACCTCGTCGGGGGTAATCATCCGCTCTTTCAGGGTGTCTTCGTTGAGGTCGATGGAGACGATCATGTCCGCGACGTTGGTCGAGATGTCGCCCAAGGCGAGAATCTTCGTCGCCTCTATCTGCCAGACGACCTCGTGGGCCTTCTCGCGGTCGGTCGCGTACTCGTCTTCCAGGTGGACCGTCATCATCGGCGTGTCCGGGGTCTTCCGGGCGTCCACCAACTCGATGAGTCGGGGCAGGCCCTGCGTGACGTCGATCTCCGCGACGCCCGCGTAGTGGAAGGTGTTCATCGTCATCTGCGTACCGGGTTCCCCGATACTCTGAGCGGAGACGGTGCCGACCGGGTCCAGCGGGTCTACGCGCGTGTCGAGATACTGCGTCTCGACCGCACGGGCGATTTCGTCCGCTTGCTCGACGGTTAGGTCGTCGCCGCGGTCTTCGATGGTCTCGTACACTCGGTCCTTCAGCCGCCGGGGGAGGTCGGTGTCCTCGACGACGGCTTCTACGTCCTCGGTTACGTCGTACTCTGTCATGGTTGCTTAGTCGTCTCCTTCGACCCCGCGGGCGTCTGCGTATTCCGAGAGGTTCGTCGGCGGTCGCTTCTCGCCGATGAACTCGTCTTTGCGCTGCTCGCTGTCGAACTCTTCGTCCATGATGCGGTCGGCGATCTGGTCCACGTCGATGTCGTGTTCCTCGTTCGAGGAGACCTTCACCGGACTGGTGCCGTCCTCGCCGAACTCGAACTGGACGATGGTGTCGCTGGTGTCGCGCACCGTGCCGTCGTACTGGGTCTCCAGTTCCGACAGCGCGTTGATGAGGCGGCGCTGGAGGTATCCGGACTTGGAAGTGCGGACTGCCGTGTCCACGAGGCCCTCGCGGCCACCCATCGCGTGGAAGAAGAACTCGCGGGGGTTCAGTCCGCCAGTGTAGGAGTGTTCCACGAAGCCGTGTGCCTCTGCGGAGAGGTCGTTGGGCTGATAGTGGCTCAGCGTGCGGTCCTCGTAGCCGCGGTTGATGCGCTCGCCCCGAACTGCCTGCTGGCCGACACAGCCGGCCATCTGGGTCAGGTTGAGCATCGACCCACGCGCGCCGGACTCGGCCATGACGACGGCCGGGTTGTCGTCGGCGAAGTGGTCCTCGGCGATGTCACCCGCGGAGTCGCGGGCCTTGCCGAGCGTCTGCATAATCTTCATCTCAAGCGTCTCGTCCACCGTTCGGCCGGGCAGGGATTCGAGGTCGCCGTTCTCGTAGGTGGTGATGAGTTCCTGCACGCGGTCGTAGGCGTTCTCCATCGCTTCGTCGATACGCTCTTGGGCCTCTTGGGGAATCGACTCGTCGTCGATTGCGATAGAGAACCCGAAGTGCATGATAGAACGCATCGCCAGCGAGGCGACTTCGTTGATGAACACGCGCGAGCGGGTGTTGCCGTACACCTTCGTGATGGTGTCCACAATTTTGCCACCGAACTCGCCGACTTCGTCCTCGGCGATGGTGCCTTCGAGCAGTTGGCCGTCCTCGATGACGACCGGTTCGCCGACCGTGCCAGTGAATTCGAGGTCGAGTCCGCTCGGGAGCAGTTCCGAGAAGATGTCCCGGCCGGTCCAGTACGGTTCGCCGTCGTCCTCGTGACCCGACGGGTCGGGCAGTTCGTCGATGCGAGTCGCCCGCAAGAGGTCGAGTGCCTGCGTCTCGTTGAACTGCGGGTTCTCGTTGGTCAGCAGGTACATCCCGCTGATGTGGTCCTGAATCGCACCGATGATGTTCTCGCCGAAGCGCGGGGAGAGAATCTGTTCCTGCACGCGCATGAGGACGCGCGCTTCCGCGCGGGCCTCTTCGTTCTGCAAGGCGTGCATGTTCATCTCGTCGCCGTCGAAGTCCGCGTTGTACGGCGGGCAGACGACGGTGTTGAGACGGAACGTCTTGTACGGCATCACGACGACTTCGTGCGCCATGATGGACATCCGGTGGAGCGACGGCTGGCGGTTGAAGATGATGATGTCGCCGTCCACCATGTGGCGGTTGACTTCCCAACCGGGTTCGACCTTCGTCGCCAGTTCCTCGCAGTTCTTCTCGGTCACCTTGAGACGGCGGCCGTCGGGTCGCTTGACGTAGTTCGCGCCCGGATGGCCTTCCGGCCCGTTGGCGACGTAGCGACGAGCGTCTTCGAGGGTACGGTCGGTGACGTTCATCGTCTGAGTCATCTCACGTGCGACGCGCTCCGGTACACCGACCTCGTTGAGCGAGAGCGTCGGGTCCGGCGAAATGACGGTACGCGCAGAGAAGTTCACGCGCTTCCCGGACAGACTGCCACGGAAGCGACCTTCCTTACCCTTGAGACGCTGTGAGAGCGTCTTCAGCGGACGGCCCGAGCGGTGTCGGGCGGGCGGCGTACCCGAAATCTCGTTGTCCATGAAGGTGGTGACGTGGTACTGGAGCAGTTCCCAGAGGTCCTCGATGATGAGTTGGGGCGCACCGGCCTCGCGGTTCTCCATGAACCGCTGGTTGATGCGGATGATGTCCACGAGTTTGTGGGTCAGGTCGTCCTCACTACGCTGGCCGTTGTCCAGCGTGATGGAGGGACGGGCCGTCACCGGCGGCACCGGCAGGACGGTCAGAATCATCCACTCGGGCCGAGAGCGGTCGGGGTTGATGCCGAGCGCGGCGATGTCGTCGTCCGGGATGTCCTCGAACCAGTCCCGGATGTCGCTGGGCATCAGCTTGTTCATGTCCTCCTCGGTGAGGTCGATGTCCAACGCCTTCTCGATGGCCTTGCGGTCGGACTCGCGTGGCCGGAACTCGCCGGAGAGAATCTCGTTGACCCGCGAGATGTCCAGTCCGGACTTCTCGGCGAGTTCGGGCGGCGAGATAGGTTCGGCCTCTTCTTCCTCGTCCTCGCTCTTGCCCTGCATCGCGGCGGCAATTTGCTCGGAGTACTCGCTGGTGAGGACCTGCTGGACCTCGTAGTAGGTCGTCGGCTTCTCGTGGTTGATGTCGTACTGGACCTCGCCACAGTAGGGACAGCGGTCCTTCTTTCGGGCCTCTCGGATAGCGGACTTCGTCACGTCGTTGATGTCCTGTCCGAGTTCCTTCGTGCGCTTGAGACTGCCCTCGTACTTCTCCTTCTCCTCCTCGGTGAGTAGCAGCTTCGAGCAGTTGCGGCAGGTACCACGGAGCAGTCGGCGAATGAGCTTCGTGAACCCGACGTGGATAACGGGTGCGGCGAGTTCGATGTGGCCGAAGTGACCGTTGCACGACCCCGAGTGCTTCCCGCACGTCTTGCACTCCAGTCCGGGGTCGATGACGCCCAGTCGCGGGTCCATCAGGCCCATGTCGATTGGGAAGCCGTCGTCGTCGTAGGTGTCGGCCGTGATGATCTTCGTCGCCGACATCTCGCGGTACTCTTCGGGGTCCATCAGCCCGAAGCTAATCTCGCCGATCTCCTTTGGTGTTTGTCCTGTTGACATGTTAGACTGCGTCCTCCAGTTCCAGTCGCGGAGCGATACCGAGTGCCTTCATCTCGTCGAGCAGGAGCTTGAACGCGTAGGACATCTCTATCTCGTGGATGTCCGTCTCCTCGTCACAGTTCGGACAGTAGACGCGGTTCTGCTCGACGTTCTCGACTGCGCTCATGCCACAGTTGGCACAGACGTAGATCCACTCGCGGTCGGACTCGTCCAGCAGACGCTCCTTGAGCGTGAGCGCCGCACCGTGGCCGATGAGAACGTCGCGTTCCATCTCACCCACACGGAGACCACCCTCGCGGGCGCGACCTTCCGTGGGCTGTCGGGTGAGCACCTGCACGGGACCGCGCGAACGGGCGTGCAGCTTGTTCGAGACCATGTGGTAGAGCTTCTGGTAGAAAATCGTGCCGAGGAAGATTTCGGCCTCGATTTTCTCCCCGGTGACGCCGGAGTACATGATCTCCTTGCCAGAGGACTTGAAGCCCTGCTCTTCGAGTCCGTCGCGGAGTTCGTCCTCGTTCTCGCCGGTGAAGGCGGTGCCGTCAACGCGGCGGCCTTCCAGCGCGCCGACCTTCCCGCCGATCATTTCGAGAACGTGGCCGACCGTCATCCGGGACGGAAGCGCGTGCGGGTTGACGATGAGGTCCGGCACGACGCCCTGTTCGGTGAAGGGCATGTCTTCCTGGGGTGCGATGTGACCGACGACACCCTTCTGACCGTGCCGAGATGCGAACTTGTCGCCGAGTTCCGGAATCCGCTCGTCACGAACGGAGACCTTCGAGAGCTTCGAACCGTCTTCGCCCTCCATGAGCGTGACGGTGTCCACGACGCCGGATTCGCCCGAGCGCATCGTGACCGACGTTTCGCGTCGTTTCTGCGGGGAGAGACCACCCATGTCGTCCGGTTCTTCGAGGAACCGGGGCGGACTGGTCTTGCCCAGCAGGACCGAGTTCTCGTCCACCTGCGTCTCGGGGTTGACGAGGCCGTCTTCGTCCAGATGCGTGTAGGCGTCTTCGCCGCGTGCGCCGCGCACGTCGTCGGACGGAATCTCGAAGCGGTCTTCCTGACCGCCGGGGTAGCGTCGTTCCTCGCCCTCGTACGTTCGGAAGAAGTGTGAACGGGCGAGTGCGCGCTCGACCGACCCTTTGTTCATGACGAGCGCGTCCTCGATGTTGAACCCTTCGTAGGACATGACCGCGACCGTGAAGTTCTGGGCGGCCGGACGGTCGTCGTAGCCGATCTGCTCGGTGGTCTGGGTCTTGACCATCGAGAGCTGTGGGTAGTGCAGCAGGTGCTGGCGCGTGTCCGGGCGAATGCGGTAGTTCGCCGCGGGCAGGCCGAGCGACTGCTTGATCATCCCCGAACCCATCGTAATACGCGGCGAGGCGTTGTGTTCTGGGTACGGAATCATCCCCGCACCGATACCGAAGATGAGCTGTGGGTCCACTTCGAGGTGCGTGTGGTCCTCGTTGAGTTCGTCGCGGTTGACCGCGACGTAGATGTCCTCTTCCTCTTCGGCGTCGATGAACTCGACCTTACCGCGTTCGACGAGGTCCTCGAATTCGAGGTCGTCGTTTTTCACGGCCTCTATCTCCTCGTCGGTGATGAGGGCTTCCCCGTTCTCGATGACGAGGAGAGGTCGGCGAGCGCGTCCTGCGTCGGCGTTGATGATGACCTCGGCCGTGCGCTCTTTGACCGAGACGTTGACCATCTCGGAGACGTCGCCGCGTCGGCGCGCCGCACGTACTTGTTCTGCGAGCTGTTCGGGGTCGGGATGCGTCCCGACCAAACTACCGTTGACGTACACTTTCGCTTCTCGTCCCTGACTCATGGCTTAGTCGTCCGCGGATGCGGTGGAATCGACGCCCTCGATGCCGGGGATACCTTCGACACCCATCGACGCCAGTTCTCGTTTCAGGCCCTGTTCGTCCTCGATGTTCTGGGAGAGTTCCATCGCCTGCGCGAAGTTCTTCACCAGACCACAGTTCGGTCCCTCCGGGGTCTCGGAGGGGCAGATGCGACCCCACTGGGTCGCGTGGAGGTCCCGCGCTTCGAAGTGAGGCTGACTGCGCGATAGCGGCGAGCGCAGTCGGCGCAGGTGCGACAGGACACCCATGAAGTCCGTGCGGTCCACCAACTGGGAGACGCCGGAACGGCCGCCGACCCAGTTACCGGTCGCAATCGGGTGTTCCAGTCGCTCGGTCAGCACGTCCGATCGAACGACGGTGTTCACGGACAACTGCCGGTTACGCATGTTCGCACGTTCGAGCTGGTACTTCACGTCGCGCGCCAGCTTGTTCAGCGCGGTACGGAACAGGTCCTTCATCAGGTCGCCGCTGACCTTGAGTCGCTTGTTCGCGTAGTGGTCCTTGTCGTCTGCTTCGCGGCGCTGGAGCGCCAGTTCGAAACACGCCTCGGCCATCCGCGCGAGGTAGTACGCCTTGTTGATGCGCACGTCCTCTTCCTCGACGCCGTCCTCGTGGAGGTGCGGCAGGAGGTATCGGTCGATGACGTAGTTGGCGCGTTTCAGCTGGTAGTTCTTGCCCTGCCCGGAGGCGACACGCTTCCCGAGAGACTCGATGGCCTCTTCCTCGGTCTGCACGTCGGCGGCCTCCAAGTTTTCGAGCATGAACTTCACGATTTCCGGGTCGTCGGAGACGCGGTGGACGATCTCTTCGTCGGATTCGAGACCGAGCGCGCGGACGAGCGTGACGAAGTTGACGCTCCCCGAAACGCTGGGGAACGACACTTCGAGCAGACCGTCACGGGTTCGCTCGACCAGCACGAGGGCACGGTAGCCACGGCGCTGGCTGAACGTCTTCGCGACCTGAATCTCGTCGCCGTACTTCGTGTCGTACTCGGCGAGAATCTTGTTCGGCGCGAGGTCTTCGCTCGTCATCAGGACTCGCTCGGAGCCGTTGACTATGAAGTAGCCGCCGGGGTCGGCGGGGTCTTCGCCGATGTCGATGAGCTCCTCGTCGGAGAAGCCCGCGATGTTACACTTCTCGGAACCGACCATGATGGGCATCCGGCCCACCTTGGTCTCAGTGCTGTCCACGACTCGCTCGTCTTCACCCTCTCCTTTGACGATGCTCATCTCCATGAACACCGGTGCGGAGTAGGTGATGTTGCGGAGGCGAGCCTCCTGTGGGTACAGCAGTTCTTCACTGCCGTCTGCTTCTCGCACACGCGGTGTGACCACGCGAACGTCACCGAGTTCGACGTGGACCGGCTCTTCGTCTTCTTTGTCGCCGATGTCCGTGTCGATGGTGCCTTTCTCGCTGACGACCTCCTGCATGCCGCGGAGCAGGAAGCTGTTGAACGAGCGGTAGTGGTGCTCTGCGAGGCGTTCTTTCGAGAAATACTCCCGCGAGATGGCGCGTCTGTTTTCCCTGTTCATTATTCTACGACGAGTCGGTATACGGTCGCGCTGTCTGTCGTTCGTGAGTCGCGCACGATCTTGATTACGTCACCGACCTCGGCGTCGTCTGGGAGCGCCGAGTCGGTTCGCTTGATCTTCGGCAGGTCGGTTTCTTTGATGTTGTACTCCTCCAAAACGCCGTCTAACTCCTCGTCGTCGACGACGCTGTGGTCCGGAACCATGTTGTGTTGGCTTACGTCTACCATGTGTGGGCTGGTCTCTGGCTAGAGGGAGAAATGGCTGTCACGAGATACTACAGGGCATTACCCGTCGCTCCGATTTAAGACTTGCTAAGTAGCCTGCGCACCGCTAACTACTCGACCCACCCCGAGTCGAACCGGCCAACCGCGGCGAGGTTGCCCACTGGTGACACCCAATTCATCGAGGTATATATTGTTTGTGGCGGTCCCCCACGGTTGAACGTCCCAGCCCAATGGCGTTTGAGAAGTCTTAAGTCTACCCGCAGGAAACGGATGAATGCGTTCGAAGGCCCGGATGGTGTAGTGGCCCATCATACAACCCTGTCACGGTTGTGACGCGGGTTCAAATCCCGCTCCGGGCGCTTTCTCTGATTCCAATTCGTGAGCAACCAGCTTGCTGTGGTGCGAACAATCGGAAACCACCTCTGTGGGAGCAACCGGAGTCGGTTGTGGATAACCTACGAGAGACTGTAATTACGGCACCCTAGCCGCCGTCATAGACGGTTTATGCCACTCGCCGCGGAAGAAAAGAACAAGATGCGCCGCGAGAAAGGAACCAATACGAAAGACAGGGGCGCGAAACAGAAGCCTGAGCTATTCAGCGGTTGATATCATATGGCTACAGCGTCTCGATTCCCTTCGGAGACAACGACAAATATGACCTCGTAGTAGACGACGGGAACACCTTGTATCGGGTTCAATGCAAGACAGGATAGTCAAACAAGGAAAACACGATGGGGTTCGATACACACTCTCAGACGACGAAGGAGGGTAACTATCACGAAGAAATAGATGCGTTTCTCGTACGCTATCCAGAAAATGGGACGTTCTATTGGGTCGGTATCGGTGAAGCCACCAGCCAAAAGATGGAGTTGCGTTTCGACTCGAAGATAAACCATCCCTCAATAAACTAGGCTAGCGACTACGAGTTCGATGGGAAAATTCCGTGAGTGCGATCCCCTTCGCCAACCCCTACCAAGCGGCGGGGGAATCGACACCCATTAATAAGGCCGGGCAGAAGAAAGAGATGCGTTCGAAAGCCCGGATGGTGTAGTGGCCCATCATACAACCCTGTCACGGTTGTGACGCGGGTTCAAATCCCGCTCCGGGCGTACTTTTCCGCGAACTACACTGCGAGCAGGCTTGCCTGCGAGCATGTCTGAGTCCGGTTCAAATTCCGAAAGACGCTCGGCGTTCGCAGACCTGCGGTCTGCTCACTCCCGCTCCGGGCGCTTTCTGCTGACGCGAACTCACGAGCGAGACGTTTCCACCTACAATTCTACCAAAAAGAGCGGCAAACACGTCGGAGTCGAACGACAGTCGTTCGCGGACTCAGTTGCGGCGGCGGAACGTCGCTCCCAGAACGTTCAGTTCGCTACTGAACACTTGGGCGGACGCCGAGAGTCGGTATCGCTGGTCACGCTGTAGGTTTCGTCGCGTGAACAGAAACGTCGAAATCGCCGCGCGTGGATTCCCCATCTCGTATCGAATGACGTATCCGTTGTAGTCGTCTGGCTGGCTGATTTCCGGAACCGTGTTCCCACCCGGGAGACGGAGCAGTCGAACCGTCGTCGCTGCCGGGAGTTCGTCCTCGACTCGGAAGTTCGTCGCAGGGTGGTACTCGTAGGCGTACACTAACGCTTGTTGAGCGTTCTGTGCGGCCCCAATGTCTGTGCTCGAAGCCCCGAGAGCGAGTCCACCGGCCGCGAGTGCACCTGTCTTCAGGAACGAACGGCGCGAGTCCCCCGCTCGCGTGTCGTCGGTTTCGGCCGTCGATCGGTCGCTATCCGTCGGGTCGGTCGTGTCGGTTGTCGTCATCACTGGCCCCCTCCGCACGTGAATACATACGTCCCACAACAATAACACTAAGCTAACCATAACGTTACCGCGTTATACGGAAGTGATTCTTCGGTTCGTACGTCTGTGAGAGCGCGAAGTGAGCTAGATAATAGCACACCTTGACCCGTCCAGCACTTCAAGTTTAAATACGGTCAGAGCGCCGTTCCAACCGTTCCCCGAATCCCGTTCTCAGAGTTGGGCAACGGCACTAGCTCCCAGCACGACACCCACGAGTGCCCCGAACAGATTCACTGCGGCGTTGCCGACTGCGGCCCGTTTCTCGCCGCGCTCGTACAACTGAACCGTCTCGACGGCGAAGCTCGAAAACGTGGTGAAAGCCCCACAGAAGCCCGTGCCGAACGTCGTCAACAGTGTGGCACCATCGGCGAATCCCACGGTGAGCGCACCGAGCGCGAAGCTTCCGAGGACGTTCACTACGAGTACGTCCCGACGTTCTCCGGGCAGCCACTCGCCGACTGCGTAGCGCGAGAGTGCGCCGAGAACACCACCAACACCGACGAACACGAACGGGTTCATCTGTTGGCCCTCCGAACTGCCGCGCGACCAGCGAGGACAGCCGCGAATCCGAGGACGTAGTTCGCGGCGACGTTCGCGACTGCCATCGTCGGGGAGAGTGCGACAGTCTGGACCGCGAACGTGCTGTAGGTGGTGAACGACGACAGAAAGCCAGTTCCGAGAACGAGGCGCGTCTTCTCGCTGAGCAGGCCGAGCAAGCGGGCTTCGTACAACAGGACGCCGAGCACGAAACTCCCGACGACGTTGACCGCGAGCGTCCCCCACGGGAAGCCACCAGGGAGAACGACTGCGACCCCGTAGCGAGAAATCGCTCCGGCGAATCCACCGACGGCGACGAGCAGTCCCGGTTCGAGTCGGGAGAGAAGCGTCGAATCGCCCGTCGAATGCGCGTCCGTCTCGGCCATCGTTGCTGTCGAATGGGAGTCGAGCCTCCGAGATACGGCTTTCGAAGTGGCTCTGTAGCAGAACGACGCGAGACTGTGACGACGACGCTACGGCAGCGACAACGGTGCTACGACAGTTCGGCGGCGCGCCTGCCCGCGCCGCCGTGTGGCGTCTCGCGCTCTCGGATTCGGAGCGCGTGAGTACTCTCGGTCGCGTCGTCAACCACCACGACCTCGCCCGGCCTCTCGGGGAGTCGGGTGTCGAGCGGCTCCGCCACGTAGGTCGGTCGCGCTTCGGCGAGCGCGTCCAAGTCAACTCGCGACGTGAGTCGGTGCGCGACGAGCAGGTCGGCCTGCGAGATAGCAACCTCGGGAAGAGCACTCGGTCGCTGTGTGGCGGCAACGAAGCTAACGCCGGGTTGCCGGCCGCGAGTGAGGACTGTTCGGAGTGCCGTCTCCGCGACACCGCCGAAGAAGGTGTGGGCTTCGTCCAACAGAAGCCACGGGAGTCGCTCCGGAGTCTGGCGAACGCAGTGCTGATAGAGTCCGCGCGCGACGGCAGACACCACTGCGTTTGCTGGCGCACGGTCGAAGCCAGAGAGGTCGAGAACGCTTCCCGAACGAGTCAGGAGGTCGGTCGGGGTCACTCCGTTCGAGTCGAAGACACCCCACGAGGCGGCCAGTTCGAGGTGGTTGTCGGCCGCACGGGTAATCTCGGACGGCGCGTCGATTTCGGCGACGAATTCGCGCATCCCTGCGAGCGTCTGGCGTTTCGCCGCCGCACGCCAGACGACTGTTCCACTCGGGGAGTCTGGGTCGAGGCCAAGCAAGTCACACCACGTGCGCGGTGCGAGCGAGTCAGGCACGACGCGCGGGCACGAGACGAGTTCGATTCCATCGAGGTCGGCGAGCGACTCGAAGACGCCCATCGGGTCGGCGACGACTGGCGCGACACCACTCGCCTGCACGAGTTCCTCGGCCAGCACACCGAGCGTGTAGGACTTACCGTACCCACGCTTGCCGACCAGCAGTCCAGCGTGTGGACGGTTCAAGTCGAGATGAACCGTCGCACCGGGACTCCCATCGCGAGCACGATACGAACCGAGGTGTGCGGTTTGCTTGTCGGAGTCGTCAGTTGTTCGCCCGAGGACGTGAAACACGCCACAGAGTGGTCCCGCCATCGTACTTCAATCTCCGGCCGTTCGCTCCGGTGGGCGAATCGTTAACACGTCATCGGCGCAACGAGACGTATGGCCTGCCCCTATCTGGAGTATCGCCAGCAGTTCGGAGAGCGGGAGTTCGCCGAGGAGCGCGCGTTCTGCACGGCCGCCGAGGAGTTCGTCCAGCCGATGCGCGCGGACATCTGCAACGACCGGTACGACCTCGACCACGAGCGCCACTGCGAAATCTACCGAGAACACGCAGACGGAGCGGAGTCCGGAGGCGACTCGTGAGCTACGAACAGTTTCTCGCGGGCGAACCTCTCATCGTCACTGCGGCGCTGACCGGCGGCGTCCACGGCAAGGAAGCGAACCCGAACCTCCCGGAGACGCCCGAGGAAATCGGTCGTGCCGCGGCCGAGGCAGAGCAAGCGGGGGCGTCGGTCGTGCATCTGCACGCACGCAAGCCCAACGGCGAGCGCACCTTCGCCACCGAGCGATTTCAGGAGATAGACGACGCCGTCAGGCGATACGCCGACGACGTGATACTTCAGCACTCGACGGGCGGCACGGGCGCACCCGACGAAAACCGACACCTGCCGCTTCGAACCGACCCGCCACCGGAGATGGCGAGTCTCGACATGGGACCGCTGAATCGCTACGACCACCTCACCAGCGAGAACACGCGCGGGTTGGTCGATTCGCTTCACGAGGAGATGGTCGAACGGGGCATCAAACCCGAGTTAGAGGTGTTCAACGACGGGCATCTGAACGAGGTCCACGGTCTCCTAGAACGCCGCGACCTCGCCGATCCAATCTATGCGACGCTCATCTTCGGACCGGGGACGCTGACCCGACCCCGACCCCAGAACTTCCTAAACGCCATCCAGAATTTGCCGGAGGGCGCGCAGTTCAACACCCTCGGCTTCGGCCGCCATCAACTCCCGTTCGCCACGATGGGTATCCTCTTCGGCGGCCACGTCCGCGTCGGGTTGGAGGACAACGTCTACTACGAGCGCGGAGAGTTGGCGACTAGTAACGCGCAACTGGTCGAGCGCGTCGTTCGAGTTGCGGAGGAACTCGGGCGGGAAGTTGCGACTCCGGCGCAGACCCGCGATATTCTGGGGTTGTAGTAAGGGAGCTTCGACGACGACCGTCCTGACGTTTATATTCGAAGAAGGGACCAACCCTTCTCATGCCGCCACTCTGGAACCGCTTCAAATCCGATTCTCGCGCCATCGAAGGCCTGCCCATCAGACTCGTCATCGCGCTCGTCGTCGGCGTCGCCAGCCTCTCGGTAATGATGAACATGCTCTCTGGCGTCAGCGGTCTCACCGTCACGGAACTCGACGCGAAGCCCACTCCCGACGTGATTTCGCCCGGTCACCAGTCCATCGAAATCGCGGTTCTCGACCCAGATGGGAGTCCGGTCTCTGATGCGACTGTCGTCGTGAAAAGTGGCACCGCCAGAATCGACGGCGTGGAGACTGCGACGACGGGGACAGATGGGAAAGCAACCATCTCAGTTTCGTCTTCGCTTGGAGCGAATCAACAGGAAGGAACGCTCGAGGTTTCCATCAAACCGCCCGCTGGGAGCGAGTACGCCGACGAGCGAGAAAACACGGCGATACTCGTCATTCGGGGGTAATCGTCCCAATCGACTCAGTTCAATCGGCTCAGTTCAGTCGTCCCAGTCAATCCACTCGTGTTCCCAGCCGTGCCGTCGCTCGGCGTCGCGGGCGGCGCGTTCGCGGTCCTCCCGAACCTGTCGATTGCGCTCGATGGAACCGGCTTGCTCGCCATCTACCAAGAGCGGCGCGAACGCGACGGTACCGCTCGGTCGGCCCTCGATTGGGTCGCCAGCGAGCATCGCGTCTGCCTCCGCGCCGTCGATGGCGGTCAGCGTCTGCTCGCGCGCTCCCAGCGGGATGACCAGGCGGCCGTCGTCAGCCAGTTGGTCGAGCAGTGCGCGCGGCGGTTCGACCGCGGCGGCTTCCACGAGAATCTTGTCGAACGGCGCGTACTCCGGAAGCCCCTCCGCACCGTCGCGGCAGTCCACGAAGACGCCCTCGTAGCCCGCAGAGGAGAGGTTCTCGCGGGCGTCGTAGACGACCGGTCGAGTGATGTCCACCGCGTGGACGTTCTGGTCGCCGACGATTTCGGCGAGGAGGGCGGCAGTGTAGCCGACGCCCGCGCCGACGACCAACACCGAGTCGTCTGGGTCCGTGTCGAGGGTTTCGAGCAGTCGAGCGACGGTGCCAGGTGCGAGAACTCGCGTGCCGCGGTGTTCGAACGACTGGTGAGTGTAGGCGTGTTTCTCTTCGTCTACGAACGTCTCACGGGGCACGGTTCGCATCGCAGTGCTGACGCTGTCGCTCCGCACGAGTCCCTTCGACTCGTGTGCCAAACTATCGACCATGTCGTCGCGCAGCACCGCAGGGTCCATGTTGCAATCGTCGGGCCGAACCCACTTCAATCGCGCGGCGCGATGCCGGTGAGGGCTTGGAGGTTCGTCCCGGGAACGTCCTTGACTTCGAAAGCTTCCAAGCCAGCCGCGTCGAACCAGTCGGCGAACTGCGACTCGGTGTAAGTGTCCCCGCGCTCGGTCTGGGCGAGCATGTGCGCACCGAACAGTGCGGCGTCGTCGGCGTGACCTCGCACCTTGTCGGTGAGGACTACCGCACCACCGGGTTCCAGCGCGTCTGCGGCGTTGGCGAGCAGTTGTTTGTTCTCCCCCGGACCGAGACCATGAGCGAGGCGCGAGCAGAAGACGATGTCGAAGCCGGTGGGAAGCGAGTCGGTCACGTCTCCTTCCACGAGTTCGATTGGCTCGTGTTCGAGGAATCGTCGGTCGATGTCGATTACCTCCGGTCGGTCGAGCAGGGTCACGTCGAACCCCCGCCGGACGAACTCCTTGGCGAAGCGACCAGGACCGCCGCCCGCGTCGAGGACGCGCTCGGCGTCCGGGTTCCGGTGGACTGCTTCGGTGACGCTCGCCCGAACGGTGGCCTCGTCAACGTCGTACATCGCGCCCACGAAGTTGGCTGTCCAGTCGTCGGAGGTCGCGGATTCGTCGGGGTCGTCGGATTTTTCGGGTAGTTCGCCAGTCTGCATCGTCTCCGGCAGGTCGAACCAGCGGTCGAGGCAATCCAATTGGTGTGGAATACTCCCGATAGAGCGAACGTCGGTCTTGGCGACGAAGCCGAGCGCTTTGTTCGTGGTTTCGTAGCTCCCGCCGACTTCTTTCAGATACCCCTGTTCGGCCATCGCTTCGAGGGTGATGCGAGCGGCGCGCTCGGTGACGCCAGCCTCCTCGGCGACACCGTCGGGCGTTCCGGCGTGGAACGTCACGGCCTCCAAGACGCCCGACTCGCGGGCCGCCCAGAGCAGGAGTAGTTCCCGGTAGTCCATGAAGAGAAAAGCGAGCGCAGGGCGCTTAATCGTCCTGCATCCGGACGAATCTGACCGGTCCCTTCGTCTCCCTGTCGAGACCACCATCGGCACGCTTGCGGGCGTAGACGAGACGCTGAGTCGTCGTGCCGATAGGTGCGAGCAGTTCGCCTTCCGGGCGGACCTGCTCGACGACTTTCTGGGGAAACTCCGGCGCGGCGCAGGTCAAATACGCGGCGTCGTACGGCGCGTGTTCCGACCAGCCGTCGTTGCCGTCGCCGACGCGAATCGAGATGTCCTCGTACCCGAGTCGTTCGAGTCGCTCTCGGGTCTGCGTGGCAAGGGTGTCGTGGTACTCGACGCTGTAGACGTTCGCCGCGCCGACTACTTCGGCAGTGACGGCCGCGTGGTAGCCACAGCCAGTGCCGATTTCGAGTACTTCGTCGCCGGAATCGAGCGCGAGCATCTCGACCATCATCGCCACCATGTGCGGCGCGCTGATGGTCTGGTCGCGCCCGATTGGGAGCGGGCGGTCCTCGTATGCTTTGCTTCGCCGACTGGTGGGCACGAACTCGTGGCGCGGCACCGCGCGCAGGGCGTCGAGCGTCGAGTCGCGTTCGATGTCCTCGCGGCGTGCGAGTCGCTCGACCATGCGGTCTCTGGCGCGCTCGAAATCGTCGTCTGTGTCCCCTCCCCCAAACATATCTCAGTTCGATTCCTCGCTACTTACTTAGTTGCTCGGGTCACCACGCAGACCACGCCGAGGAGGTCTCGTCGTCGCCGTAGACGCGCTTTACGTCCTTGGCGATGGCGGTGTCGCCCTCCTCGCTCAGCGGGTTGAAGTGGTACCCCTCCGCGTCGTCGCGGATGGCGATGGACTTCACCTTGAATTCCTCGTTGGCGAACTCCTCGCTCTCGCCGACCTCGAACTCGTAGTCGCCCGGCACGTCGATTTTGACGCTCGTCGAGTCGTCGTGGCTCCCGTCGTCGGGATTGATGGTGACGTTCACCCGGACGTTGTCCACGGCGCGGGTCCAAAACGTCTCCACGTCCTCAACTTTCGCCTCGTCGGTGCGCTTCTCCTCGCTGAGTTGCAAGTCGGTGATTCGCACGACCATGATGGCCTCCTCCGTTTCGAGGATGAACTCCTCGCCGACGGCGACTGTTTCTTTTGGGGGTGCATCGACGGTGGCCGAGAAGGACTCGCCGTCCTGTGAGACGACGACGTCGCGCTCGACTTCCTCGTCGGTCTCGGGCGTTACCTTGTGGACGTGACTACACTCCGTACAGCGCACGGTCGCTTTGCCGCCACCCATCGTCAGCACCTCGTGGACGGTCTCCACGTCGGGCGAACACGACGGGCAGGCGACTGGGACTCGCTCTGCAGTTTCGGTCATTGAAAGTTGATATGGGGTGGAAGGGTAAAAACGCGTGGAGTTTGGCTAAGGGTGAGAGTGAGTGCGGTTGTGGTGCTGTGCGGTCTTCTCGGTATCGGAGTAGCTAGTCACTGCTCTCTTCGCCATCTTTCTACCATTCCTGAAAACCCGCGTACCAACTACTCCTCAGGGTCGAAGTACAACTCGTAATGCTCAGCACACCCCGGATTGAACGCCGCGCCACACTCCGGACACGAGTGCGAACCCTCCACGAACTCCCGCGCTGTCAACTCCGCACCGCAGACACCACACAGTACGACCGACTCCACACCATCGACCGAAAATCGCTCCGCAGAATGCCCCGCTAACTCCTCGTGACACCGAAAACAGGGCCAATACGTCTCACAGCACACGAACTTCAGCGCCACCACATCGCGCTCCGAATCGTAGTGCGCACACCGCGTTTCGGAGTCCACATCGACCCCACGAACCTCGATTCCCGCCACCTCCCGTTTCATAGTTAGACTTGCGGCAGTTCGACCTCTTCGCCATCCGCGTACACGGTCGGCTCTCGAAGAATCCCGTCGAGGTGAATCGGTGCGTCGGTGTCGCCGCCGATGCCCGCGTCGTCGCCGATGGCGATGTGGACCGTGCCGCCCGCCTTCTCGTCCAGCAGGACCGACCCGACGAGTTCCGTGACCGCGACGTTCGTGCCGATTCCCAGTTCAGCAAGATTGTACGCCGCGTCGCCGACCTGCTCGCTGGCGACTTCGACGTCCGCGCGGATGTCGTCGTCCGAGATGCTGGTGACGTAGCCATCCTCGACTTCGAATTCGAGGGCGCTGTCGTCTGCGAGCAGTCCGTGTGGCATCATCGTGCCGTCCACGACGTAGGTGCCGTTCGCGTCCTCGGGAGAGACGAACACCTCGCCCGCAGGCAGATTCGAGAAATCGCCGTCCTCGTGGACGATGCCCGTGTCGTCGTGCCACTCACGACTGCCGGGTTCGAAGGTGATGTCCGTGCCCTGTGGCGACGTGACCCGAATCTCGTCGGCCCCTTCGACCTGCGCTAGCACGTCTTGGCAGTGCTGGTAGATGGCGTCGTAGTCGGCGTCCAAGCCAGTGGTGAAGACCTCCTCAGTGATGCCGGGCAGGGTCGCACCGCGCGCTCCGGCCTCGTTGGCGTTGCCCCGGGCGCGAGTGTGACTCAGGCTCTTCGTCGTGGGTGCCAAAAATACGTCCGCGCCAGCCATCGCGGCGGCGACCGGTTTCGGTGGTTCCGCGCCGTGAGACTCGCCCGGTGGGTATCGAATGACCGTCGCGTCGTCCGTGACCTCGCTGGCGACCTGATACAGCGCCTCACCGATTGGCTGGCGCTTGTCGTCGGTGACGATGCAACAGGATTCGTCCGCTCCCAGCGCGAGACACTGCTCGATTGCGGTCTCCGCCGCGTCTCTCAGACTCATGTTCTGGCGGTGGTTCGGGGCAAGGTTAGGTCTTGTCTTCGCGGCCTCTGTGTGGAATTTCTTCGGCACAACCCGCGTGTTCCGTGGTATCTTCACTCAGTCCCGCAATCGACTTCGACTTACTCGGCCGAGAGTTACTTTCCGCGAAGGAGGCCCGAAACCATTATGCGAGCGGTCGTACCAGTATCAGGTACATGCTACGGGTCGGAATCAACGGATACGGAACCATCGGTAAGCGCGTCGCGGACGCCGTGCAGGCACAACCTGACATGGAACTCGTCGGCGTCGCCAAGACGCGCCCCAACTTCGAAGCCGAGCGCGCCGTTGCGAACGACTACCCCCTCTACGCCGCCATCGAGGACCGCGCGGACCAGTTCGACGACGCGGGCATCGAAATCGCGGGCATGGTCGAGGAACTCGTCGAAGAGAGCGACGTAATCGTGGACGCCTGTCCGTCGGGCATCGGCGAGCAGAACAGCGAGATGTACGACGAGTACGATACGCCCGCGCTGTATCAGGGCGGCGAGTCGGCGGACTTCGTAGACGCGAGTTTCAACGCTCGCGCCAACTACAGCGACTCTATCGACGCCGACCACGTGCGGGTCGTCTCCTGCAACACGACCGGTCTCTCTCGACTCACCGCGCCGCTCCGCGAGGAGTACGGCATCGAGAAAGTCCGCGCGACGCTCGTCCGGCGCGGCGGCGACCCCGCCCAGACCGGCCGCGGCCCCATCAACGACATCGTTCCGGACCCGGTGACGCTCCCGAGCCACCACGGACCGGACGTGAAGACCATCTTCCCCGACCTCGACATCGACACGCTCGGGCTGAAGGTGCCCGCCACGTTGATGCATATGCACAGCCTGAACGTCACGCTCGAAACCGAGGCCGAAGCCGAAGACGTTCGTGACCTGCTCGAAGACGAGTCTCGCCTGTTCGTCTTGCCAGACCACTACGACATCGACGGCGCTGGCAAACTCAAAGAGTACGCTCAAGACGTTGGTCGCCCGCGCGGCGACATCTGGGAGAACTGCATCTGGGGCGAGTCCATCACTACCGAAGGTAAGGACCTCTACCTCTTCCAAGCCATCCACCAAGAGAGCGACGTGATTCCGGAGAACATCGACGCGATTCGCGCTGTGACGAACAGCGCCGACGCCGAGGAGAGTATCGAGACTACCAACGACTCGCTCGGAATGGGACTGTAAGCGAGCGCAACCGTCTCTAAGCGACCGTCGTCCTTTCTTTCACGCAATCACATAACGCCGTTATCGGTCGAGAGATCGCGCAAAACCACCGTGAGACCACCGCTGTCCAAAACCTTTTGCCGACCTACCGCCTAACTCCGCACATGCGAAGAGACGACCGCGACGACCCCTTCGACGACCTCTTCCGGGAAATCGAGCGGATGATGAACGAGATGATGGGTGGCGACGTAGACATGCGCGTCGAACACGAGGGCGGCCCCGCAGGCTTCGGTGCGGAGACCCACGTCGATATTCACGAAGAAGACGACCAAGTGCGCGTCATCGCCGACCTGCCCGGCGTCGAGAAGGACGACATCGACCTCAAGTGCGACGGGAAAACGCTGACCATCAGCGCCGCGAGTGACCACCGCGAGTACGACGAACGCGTGCGCCTGCCTGCCCGAGTAGACGAGCACTCCGCGTCGGCGACGTACAACAACGGCGTCCTCGAAGTGAGCTTCGACAAGACAGACGACTCCGCAGACATCGACGTAGAGTAAGTCGTTCGCGTAGGTCCGCGTTTCGGGTCGTCAGAGCCGATTGGCTGTTCGTAGTTTCCTTTTCCAGACGAAGGTTGAAATAGCGAGCCGCGGCCAACTCTCGTCGGACGTTTAGGGTCGGCGAGGCAGTCGAGAGCGTGCCGACCACCAGTCCGACTAACCCGAAAGGGCTGAGCCTACATCCGCTATCGAGTGTCGAGAAGCTATCACACCTGCTCGCGAATCAGGTCGGCCAGTCGGTCGTAAAATCCGTCGTCGTACTTCGTCGCGGCGTCGATGGTCGGGCGAGCGTTGGTCTCGTTGACGACTGCGCGGCCGTCCGAGACCAAAATATCGACTCCCAGAAACGGCACGTCGAGCGCTGCGGCAGTCCGTTCAGCGAGAGTCCGAAGTTCGTCGGGCAAGTCCACACTCGACGCTTCTGCGCCGCGGTGAACGTTGTGCTTCCAGTGGCCAGACGCTCGTACGTCGTCGGGGAGGCGGCGTTCGACGCCGCCGACGCAGTCGCCGTCCACGACCATCGCGCGGTAGTCGGTCGCGTCCGGGAGGTACTCCTGAACTAAAAACGACTTGTCGCCGGTCGCGCGGTAGTCGTGGACCAAGTCGAGGTAGTCGGTGATACCGAGAAACGAATCTGCATCGCCGACTTTCGCCACGCCGACGCCGCGCGTGGTCGAGTTCGGCTTGACGACGACTGGGCCGTCGAACCGCTCGAACGCCGCCAGTACGTCCACCTCGTCGGCAGGGTTCGAGACCAGCACGGTTTCGGGAACTGGCATGTCCGCCTGCTCCAGCGTGGCAATCACACCGGCCTTATTTCGAGAAGTGAGGACGGCATCACGGTCGTTGACCCACGGCACGTCGAGCATCGCGTCTACGACACCGCCTTCCATCGCCCGCGAGGGGTAGACGAAGCCCACGTCGAACTCCTCAGGGGACCACGGCGGGTCCGACAGTGGCAACACTCGGCCTTCGCTCGGGACGTGTTCGGCGCGGATACCGCGCTCGGCGAGCGGGTCGGCCATCCGCTCGAAGGTCTCCTCTCGGTAGGCGACCGCGAGGTGTAGCATACGCGCTGGGACGGAGCGAGCGGGCTAAAAAGGTATGTTTCTACTCTCCGGTAATCTCCACGAGTCGGCCGTCGGGGTCCCGGAAGTACGCCGACCGACCCCAGTCGTAGTCGGCGGGTTCGCGGTACACCTCCAAGTCCTTCCCCGAGTTAGAGAGACGAGAGAACGCATCGTCTACGTTCTCGACGGCGAACGCGTAGTGGTCTTCACAGGGCAGGTCGCCCGCTTCCGGTTCGTACGTCTCGTGAATCAGCACCTCGACGCCTTCGACGTCGAACAGCGCCATCGACTCCTTCTCGAAGACGGGGTCGCCGACGAAGCGTTCGTAGAACGCCTTCGTCTCTGGCACGTCGTCGGTGAAGATGGCGACCTCGCGTAACTCCATACCACCTTCCTATCACAAATCGGTAAATTTGTTTCGGTGAGGATGACGACTGTCTGACGCGCTCCGAGCAAGTGAGCAGGGAGTTTCGCGCTCGGCCGGTCAGCCGAGCGGCGGTCAGTCGCAAGTGACTCTCAGAGGAGCGAAATCTGCGCGCGCCGCGCGCAGATTTCGCTCGTCGCTTTTTTGGTCCAGATTTTTTGCCGGAGCGGTGGCAGAGGCGCGGAGCGCCTCGTTGCCACCCGACGACAAAAAAGGTGGTCGTGTGAAAAAGGTGGAAACTGGTGGTCGCGTCCTAACGGACGAGCAGGTCCTCGCCACGCTCGACGGTGATGCGGCACGGCGGGGAGATCTTGTTGTAGGCGCGGCGGAACGCGTCCTTGACCACGGGCGCGTCCTCTGGCTGGCACCACGCGGTGAAGATGCGGTCGTTGCGCGGGATTCGTGCGGCCGTGCCGACGACCTTCCCGAACGCCTGGCGCATCCCGTCGGAGACACGGTCTGCACCCGCACCGGTCGCCTGCTTGTTCTCCCGGATGACGTGGTGGGGGAACTTGCGGAGAATCATCTTGTAGTTCTCCGGGCCGAGTTCCTTCAGCAGGTGGCGGTTGGCCGACAGGCGCGAGGCTTCGAGCGCGCCGTGGCGGAGTTGGCACTCCTCTTCGGTGCTGAGGCTAATCTGGACGGGGTAGTCGTCCTCGGCGGTTTCGAGGTTCCCCATCTTGTGCTGTGCGATCTTCGAACCGGGGATACCGGTGATGTACTCTCGTCGCGTGTACGCAGGCTTACTGATTTCCCGGTACATCGAGGCGGGTTTGTCCGACATGGTTATTACTGGATTCTGAAGGTCAGGCCGCGGATAAACCCTTCGAAGCGAGCGCAGGAGTGGCGTTCTCTCACGCACTCGCCGCGTCGTCGAACGGCGGGGTGAAATCAGGCGTCCTCGGCGTCGGTCTCGACTGGGTTCTCGACGTACTCGAATCGGCCGCCGTCGGCCCGAACTGCTTCGCGTTCGACCGTCTGGTCTACGTCCACGTCGAACTCGTCCAGCAGGTCTCGGAGGCGGTCTGCACGGTCGGCGACCGACTCGATGTCCTCGGCCACGTCGGCCAACGCGGTGGTCTGCTGTTCGGCCGCGCTGGCGGCGTCGTCCGCGCCAGCGGCCGCCTGCTCGCTGAGCGACGCCACGTCTTCGACCATAGCGACGGTCTCTTCTGTCGAGTCGGCCTGCGTGTCCGTCGCGTCGCGTATCTCCTGCAAGCCGTCGTTCGTCTGCTCGACAGCACCGACGATGTCGTCCAGCGAGTCAAGTGCCGTCTCGACCGTTTCCGCGCCGTCGGCGACTTCCGTCTGGGCGTTTCGGATGTCTTCGACGGTCGTCTCGGTCTGCTCGCGCACGCGCTCGATGGAGTCTTCGATTTCGTCGGTCGCCTCTTGGGTCTGTTCGGCGAGTGCTTTGACCTCCTGTGCGACCACTCCGAACCCTTCGCCGCCCGACCCCTCGCTGGTGGCGCGCGCCGCCTCGATGGACGCGTTGAGTGCGAGGACGTGTGTCTGGTCGGCGATATCCGTGATGAGGCCGACGACGCGCTCGATGTCGGCTATCTCGGCGTCCAGTCGCTCGACCGATTCGACGGTCGATTCCACGTCGCTCTCGATGCGGTCGAGTTCGGCGAGTGCTTGGGTCGCCGACTCGCGGCCGTCTTCGCCGGTCTCGACCGCCGCGTCGGCCTGCCGAGCCACCTCGTCTGTCGCGGCCGAAATCTCTTGGACCGTCGCAGAGAGGTCGTTTAGCTCGGCGACTGCCGACTGGAGGCGGCGGTCTTGGGCGTCGGCGCTCTCCGAGATTTCGTGGACGGACTCGCTGACCTGTCCGGCCGCACCGCGAACCTCCCCGGCGTTGTCGGTCGCGCGCTCGCCAGCGGCGGCCACGTCGTCGCTGAACGTGCGGACTCTGAGGATGGTCTGTTCCCACTCGTCGAGCATCTCGTTGAACGCGCGGGCGATTTCGGCCATCGCCTCGCTCCGGGCGTCTTCGTCCATCCGGCGCGTCAAGTCGCCCTCGGCGCAGTCTTCCATCACGTCGCGGTAGGCGTCGGCCTTCGCTTCGAGGTGGTCGTTGAGGTCGGCCGCGCGACGTTTCGCTTCCTCGGCCTCTCGACGCTCGCGCTCGGCTTCAGTCTGAGCTTTTTCGGCCTCTGATTGGGCCTTTTCAGCCGTCTCTCGGGCGTCTTCGGCGGCTCCAATCTGTTCGCGTATCGACGCGCGCATGCCGTCGAACGCGGCGTAGAGTTGCCCGAGTTCGTCTTCCCGACTCGTCTCTAAGTCCACGTCGAGGTCGCCGCTCTCCATCGCGTCGGCCTTCCCGGCGAGTCGCCGGAGCGCCCGGGCAATTCGACGACCGAACAGCGTCGAGACGACGCCGAGGACGACGACGGCCGTGAGAACCGTCGTGAGGAGACTCGTGCCCACGGCGTCGCGCATGGCGTAGGCGCTCGACTTCGGTGCGTAGGTGACCGTGACCCAGTTCGTGCCCTCGACCGGCGCGTAGGCGGCAACTGTCTCCTCACCCGAGACGAACCCGGTGTTGCGGCCGTCCGCGCCGTCTTCGACTGGCACTGACTGGTCGATAACATTGCCGTCGGTACCACCGCTGGCGAGTATCGTCTCGCCGTCTTGGTTCAACACCTTCGTATAGCCGCCATCGACGGTCTGGTGGAGACTGCCCGCCCGCTCTGCGAGCGTGGCAGTGACGACGACTGCGTACTGGTCGTTGCCGGGTACTGCCGTGACGAACGCGACGACTCTGTCGTCGCTCGCAACGCTTTCGTAGGGAGAAGAGACGAGAACGTTGCTCGTGTCGCCGAGCCAGTAGCCCAGCGAGTCGTCGGCCCACGAGACGTTTGCCGACCGGAGGTCGGTGCCTGCGGTTCCGTTCGCCGAACTCGCCACGACGGTCCCCGATTCGATGTCCACGAAGTGCATGGCGACGACTTCGTCGGGATACGTCGCCATCTTCGAGTCGAGATACGCGCCGACCTCGCTGTCGTTGGTCGTCTGAAACGGTTCTGCGTCGGAGAGGGTTCGGGTCTGTAACCGCATGTTCGAAATCCACTCCTGCAAGCCGTCGGCCTGCAACTCGGCCGTCGAGACGAGTTGCTCGCGGACCTGATTCTCGACGGTGTCTTTCGCCGAGACGTAGTTGTACGCCCCGACGCTCCCCGTCACGACCATGATGAGGAGGACGACAGCGAAGAACTTCGCCGCGAACCGCGTCCGAACGGCGTCCGGCAGCAAGTCGGCCGCCTCGACCGACTGGATTCGTTCCCTGATGCGACTCATTGACACAGCCGATACAGTCTCGGATGTTAAAATTACCCCATGATGACTAAACAGACATTTGATACTATTTGGCGACGTTCGAAGACTCGGGAGACAGTCGAAATCGAGAGAGGCAGTCGAGAAGCCGAGGGAAACAATCGAGAAATCGAACCGCCGCTTCAGTTCTCGGGTTGCAACAGTATCGAGACGTTTCTCGACGTTCCAGAGATGACGAGTCGGTCGCTCTCCGAGAGGTTGAGTGCGACCTGGTCGCTAGACGGTCGGTCGCCGACGCTGGCACGCACGTCTCGCTGGCCGTCGGCCGTCTCGGCGACGTAGAGGTACGCCGTCTCGCCTGCGCTCAGTTTCGAGAGTTGTGCACCATCGACGACGCTATCGGTCGCCATCGACAATCGAGTGCCGTCTTCGACTGCTGGGCCGCCAGTGTGTTCGATGGCGACGGCACCGTCCTCGGTGATGGTCGCGTTCAACTGCGGGATACTGCTGGCCCAGTCGGGGCGCTCGACGCTCGCCGACCCGAGGTCGCTGAGGTCGTAGCCGACTTCGTTCGTCCGCGATTCGGCGTCTACCGTCTCGGTGACAGTCGCCTCGAACTCGTGGACGACGCCGTCCGAGTCCACGAGTACTCGCGCTTCGAACGCATCGACGGAGACGTTCGACTCCTCGCCCGCGAGTTGGTCGACCGCACTCCGGTTGATTCCTGTCGCGGTGAGTTCGACCAGTTTCGTCCCGTCGCGGGTGACGACGTCCGTAGTCTCGTACTCGCCGACTCGCAAGTACGTCACGAGAACTGCTCGCGTCAGGTCAGCGTAGGTGTCGAAACCGAGTGCAGACTCGTACTCGCCCTGGACGAGTCGATAGCCCCGCTCGCCGTCGGCCGTCTGAACCATCGAGGTTCGGGACCCCTGCGTCCAACTGCGGGTGGTCGTGTTAGCGGAGTTGGCGACGAGGAGCGTCGCGTCCAGCCCTCGCGCCGCGCGGATACGCGAACTGTACTCCGAGGAGTTCGACTCGAAGGCGAAGCGGTACGACCGGTCGGCGAGCGAGCGGTTGTGCGCCGTCACGAGCGCCGATGCGTTTTCGAGTCCGTTCGCCGTGACCCCCGCCGGGAGCGCCATCTGGGAGGCGTCGCTTTCTTGGGCCGTCGTCGTCGGATTTATCTCACCGACAGTGGTCGCGGTCGTGGTTGCGTCGGGACTCTGGTCGCTCGTGCCGGAGCAACCGGCCACGACGAGCAGTACCGCGACGGCGACTGCGGCGAGACTCCGTCTCTGAATCATGTAGTCGGCCTTCTCGGTCACCGCTCTTATAACGTCTGATTAGGTGTCGAAAATCGACCGCAGAGACGAGGGTAGCGTGGAGACGGCGAAAGCGAGGGGAACCGACACCGAACGAGAGAGAACTTACACCGAGAGCGGAATCCGCGCCCAGACGCGCTCGGGAAGCCACTCGACCAGTCGCTCGCCGAAGGTGACGAGGCGCTTCCGGAGGACGGCGTAGACGACCGACACCCCCAGAAGCACCAGCACGAATGCCTGTAGCGGCCGAGCGTACAGCACGCCCGGCACGGCCAGCACAGCCGCGAGCAGGAGGTCCTCGGGCGCGCCGTCGTAGGGGACCCAGCGGCGCGGCGCGACCCAGCGACCGTTGAAGTGGTCGTAGACCGCCCTGTCGGAGGTTCCCTGCCACGGACGAAGTTCGAGTCCGCCGCCGAGTGCGTCACTGGCCGCGTGGGCAGCCGCCGCGAGCAGGAACGCCGTGACGGCGATAGTTACCGCGCTCGGAGCGACAATCGCTCCAACGAGCGCGACGCTGGCCGCTATCGAGAAGTACACCGGGAAGTGGAGCGTCTTGCGGTGGTCCCACGGCATGTCGAAGTCGGGGAACAACCCGCCGAAGGCACCCGCCGCGATGGCGACCGTCGCGTACTCCGGCGCGACGAGGAGCGCGACCGCTCCCAGAAGCATCCCGAACAGCGCGTGGGTCGTTGCCATCATGTGGAAACGAATGTACGCACGTGAGCTATAAACGCCTGTCGAGTTTGCGAGATATTCACAAACACCGAGGTGGCTACACCGATTCTAAGGGGCCTGCCGTCTCGTCCGGCGCGAACGCGACGAGCGTCAACGCCGCGAGGAGCGCCCCCTCCACGAACCCGGCCGCGTGCGCGAACACGTCGATGAACGAGCCATCGACGAGCAACTCCGCCGGGAAGAGCCCGTACACCGACCAGACGAGCAGCGAGAAGACGAGTCCGACCAGAATCAGGTCCAAGCCGACCTGCTGGAAGTGCTCGTCCGAGAGCGTCCGACCGCGGCCACGCGAGACGACACCGACGACCGAGAGCGCGAGACCGAGGACGACTGCGCCCGCTTCGAGCGGTGCCACGACGTCGGCGTAAATCCAGAGCAGTTCGCCGAGCAACAGCAGGACGGCGAACTGGCCGACGAAGAAGGCAGTCGCCCGCGAGTACGTCACCCGGAGTTGGACCACGAGCGCGACCAAGAGGAAGCCAGCGAAGCCCGCGACGACGCCGGAGAAGCCACGCGAAACCGGTTCTGCACCGGGGTACCGCGAGGCGAGGATGGCGTAGCTGGTGAGGTTCACCGCGACGGGAAGCACGATGAGAAAGACGGCGAACGTCCGAAGGAACCAGCGGCGTCGGTGGGTGTGCAAACAGACGAAGTACGTGACGATTGCGAGCGAGAGGAAGCCGCCGACGTTGTTCAGCAGGTGCGCCTCGCCCGCGTGGACGTACGCGGCGGTGAGCAGGGTCACGGGTGCGAACGCCGCGTGGTCGAACGCCAGACGGTCCTGTATCGCCGACGGGACGGCCAAGTAGACCACGACGAGCAAGACGCAGACTGCGGCCACGAGCGTGAGGTCCACAGCGAGCGCCCTGCGCGACTGGTCGAACGACTCCATCTGGTTGGTAGTTCGGCGGGAACCCTCTAAAGAGTCGCCCCCGAAACGAGGTGCCCGGTGAAACTCTCAACCAGAAACGCCCGGCCGACCGACCACCGAGAACACCCGGCCGACCATCCACACGGGCGGGGGCTTTCGAAGAGGCAGACGTCGCTCTGTTAACTCCGAAAGCCTGCGTATGGGATTTCCAAATAGAGACGCCAACGTGGCAAGAACTCGAAGGCACTGACTCTACTACCCTGAACACCACAGAAGGAACTCCTGATTGCCGTCGCCCGAACGCCTATTGAGCCAGCGAATGCAGAAATGGTATGGTCGAAAACCAGAGTGACACCTTCGAAGTCGGCGGCGAGCTGACGGTCAATCGACTCGGGTACGGCGCGATGCGACTGACCGGCGAGGACATCATCGGCCCGCCCGACGACGAAGCGGTCGCTCACGACGTGCTCCGCCGAGCGGTCGAGTTGGGCGTCGATTTCATCGACACGGCCGACTCCTACGGGCCGGGGGTCAGCGAGCGACTCATCGGCGAGGCGCTCGACCCCGAAGAGGCAGTCGTGGCGACGAAGGCCGGACTGCTCCGCAACGCGAGCGGCGACTGGATTCCCCACGGCGGCTCGGACTACGTCCGAAATCAGGTCCTCTGTAGCATCGACCGACTCGGCGTCGAGAGCATCGACCTCTATCAACTCCACACGCCCGACGTAGACGCCCCCTTCGAGGACGTGCTACAAACGTTCGGCGAGTTGCAGGACGACGGTCTCGTAGACCACGTCGGCGTGAGCAACGTCAGCGTCGAGCAACTGGACCAAGCCCGAGACGTGGTGGACGTGGCGACGGTACAGAACAACTACAACGTCGGCAACCGCGAACACGAAGACGTGCTGGAAGCCTGTGAAGACGCCGGAATCGGATTCATGGCGTACTTCCCAATCGGCGGCGGCGAACTCGACAAGGCAGACGTGCTGGAAGACGTTGCGGCGAACCACGACGCGACTGTTCGACAGGTCGCGCTGGCGTGGGTGCTCCAACACTCGCCCGTAACGCTCCCGATTCCGGGCACGTCGAGTGTCGAGCATCTGGAGGAGAACATCGCGGCGTCGGCCATCGAGTTGTCAAGTGAGGAGATGAAGCGGTTGGGTGAGCGAAGCGACTGAGTCGGTGAATAGAACTGGTCGAATCCCACCGGGTCGGCGTCGTCACTGGGACGAGATAGAAATACGGAAAAGTCGTCGGGCCGCGGTCTCCCGAGTTAGAGTCGGGTGACGTTGGTCGCGCGCGGTCCTTTCTCTGCTTGCTCGATATCGAATTCGAGCTCCTGTCCTTCTTCGAGGTCCGGGCCGCCAACGTCGTCCATGTGGAAGAAAACGTCCTCGTCCGCGTCCTCGCTCTCGATAAAGCCGTAACCGCCTGTGTCGTTGAAGAAATCAACCGTTCCTTTCGCCATTGCTTTTAGAGCGAACAGCGGAACACGGTTAATACTTCCGGGACGCAGATATCGGAGAAATCGAGGGTTTTGAGTGCCAGAAGACCAGTCTGCGGCATTATTTCGTTCGAGATGTCGAGAGAAAGCTACCGGCGAATCGACTCGGCATCTGCGTCGTCAAGTCGAACTGACGCGTCGCTACGTGGTAAAAAAATACGGAAAATTGGATCGAAAGTACGCTCGCGAATCTGAAACCGAGTTAGAGTCGGGTGACGTTGGTCGCGCGCGGACCTTTCTCTGCTTCTTCGATGTCGAATTCGAGGTCCTGTCCTTCTTCGAGGTCCGGGCCGCCGACGTCATCCATGTGGAAGAAAACGTCTTCGTCCGCGTCGTCGCTCTCGATAAAGCCGTAACCGCCTGTGTCGTTGAAGAAATCAACGGTTCCTTCTGCCATTGCGATTAGACACAATAGCTATCCACGGATAAGACTTGTGAGGGTCGCAATGTCACGGAGGTTAGGCGGACGAATTTCCACGATACAGGCAGAATTGTGGACATTTGAACGAAGAGAGATGGTAAGGACGGATGGCCCGCAGGGTTCAAACAGCAATTGCCTTCGTTCTGGCTCGATACACGATTCTTCGTTCCGCGGTCGCTCGAATCGTTGGAGAGCAGTTTCACGCGCCCGAACACCGGTCACGCGACGTGTGGGGCCGGTCACGTGACGTGTGGGACGATTTCGTCGCGGAGGTACTGCAAGAACTCCGCCGTCTCGAAGTCGCCCGGTTGGTATATCTCCACGTAGCCGCTTTCGGAGGCGGTCATCTTGAGGTCGTGGTCTTCGTACTCGCAGTCGAGACCGAGTTGGTTCAACCTCGCCCCTTCGACGACTGCTCCGAGATTCTCGTCGGCCAAGAGGTCGCTGCCGTGGAGGACGCCGTTCTCGCAGTTGCCGTCGGTGTCGTAGAAACCCGCCTTCCACGGCTTCGCCGCTTTCTGGGAGTCCAGGACGGCGTTCAGGTCGAGTTCCGCGCGCTCGATACCGGTGCCAGTCTCCCATTCGACCATCTCGAACGCGAACGTTCCGCGGCCGTTCTCCACGACGACGAACTCCCCCGGGACGCCAGCGACGGCCGTCGAGACAGTCTCCGTACTGGTGGACTCTCGGACGCGAATCTCGCCTGCGTCGATCTCGGTGGCCGTTCGAGTCGTCGGCCGTTCGACCGCTGCCCGACCCTCGAACGCCGCCGTGCCCGAGGGCAGCGAGAAAACTCGGTCTACTTCGAGACAGCGCGTCAACTCTCGGTCGTCTTTTCGAACGCTGTTCGAGAACGACTGGACGACGGCGAAGTCGTCCTGTGCGACTCCGAGGACCCCTGCGTGCATACGAAATGCGTTTTCAGGACAGATAGTTAACTGCCTCGAAATCGGGGGTTCGACCGGTGAGCGGAGAATTGACCGTCGAATCGCACGACTCCGGACCGTCCACACGACGCCGGACGGTCGTTCCTCACTCAAGAAGAGTCGTCGGTCTTCGTGTTCGTCCACTTACCGTTGGAGAGACATTGGGTTGGCTACATCAGCCGGAGTTCACGCACTCAGAGGTAGCGAGACATCCGATGCGTGGGACCGAGCGGATTGTCTAAGGTGAATCCGGCATCGCTGTACAACTTCTGGACGCCTCCTTTCCACGATTCGACGGTCAGCCAGACCTTGGTGACGCCGCGTTGGTTGGCGTACTCTAACCCACTCCGGAGGAGTTTTGAGCCAATCCCGGCCCGCTGGTAGTCCTGATGGACGAAAATTGCGAGTTCGTGGCGACCCACGCCGTCCGGCACGAACGCGACGTGGCCGACGACTCGGTCGTCGTGCCACGCAACGACGGAAACGGCGTCGCAGTTTTCGTTGCTGTCTCCGTCGTTGCCGCCGAGGATGCAGTCCAGCCAGTTACGAATCCCGGATTCGCCGAGCGGTGGCGTGCCTTGCGCACGCTGTGCTGGGTCGAAGGTGTCGTACATCGTGACGAGCGATTCGAGTGCCGCGTCGTCGTACGCCCGCAATCGAATCTCGCGCTGTTCTGCATCGGTGATGCGGAGCGGCGGTGCGACAGGGTCGGGGTTCTGCGGACCCCGCAAGCGTGAGTACAGCGTTCGGACGGGTCTAAAGTAGTTGGACATCGTGGGAAATCTTCTTCGAAGGTTCTGTGTCGCGGAGGCCGTGGGTAGGGGTTTGCAATGCTACTCGTTAAGTCTCTGTACTGGTGTCGTACTGCATCGGGGCCGCGGACCATACCGGACCACTGACTGTACGAACGGGTCGCAGACTGTACGAACGCCTCACTCACGCGGGACGGTGAGGTTGCGAAGCGTCCCGCTACATTCGGGACAGACCGCTCGATGCTCCGTCGCAGAGGTCCTATTGAGACACTCTTGGCATTCGTACTGCCGCGGTTCTGTGCCGGTACTGAATGGGTCGTGCCGAACCATGACGGTTGAGAAAAGAAGCCACACTGATTGTAAAGCTATTCCTATTATGACCTAGAGGAGCTAGCATTTATTGATAGTTAGTTTGCCCCTTCGTAGAGTTATTCGACATCTTCTGCGACAAAGATGCTATTTTTCGAGTGTGCGTAGAGAATCCCGTCGTCAATCGTCGGAGTACGCCTGTTCGAACGGCTTCGGTGGCAAGAGGAGGTCGTCGAGTTCGGGCATGTGCTTGACGTTGTAGACGACCTGCAACTCGTCGGTGATGGGCATCCCGTTACAGGAGAGACGGATGTTCTCCGCCATCATCTCGGCAGGGAGGACGTGACTGGACGGCATCGACAACTCACCGTCGAAGAGCATGATTGCACAGTTCGCGCACGCACCCCCGCGGCAGGCGAATGGCCACTCGTACCCGCGGTCCTCTGCGGCTTCGAGCAGTGATTCACCGGGTTCGACCTCGAACGTGCCGTAATCTGTCTCGGGGAGGTCTTTGTCGGCCGCCTTCTCGAACAGCGCGTCGTCGCCGATTTCCCAGCCGTAGTCCGGGAGTACGTCGTAATTGAGGTACGTGACTTCTGAGTAGGCCCGCTTTTCGGGTGTGGTTTGGTCGTCGGTGGTGTCGGGTTCGGCGTCGGGGAGGTCTGCTGACTCTTCGTAGCCTGCTTTGATTTTCTCGTAGGCTCGGCGGACACGCTGGAACTCTTGGACCGAACCGCCCTGGTCTGGGTGCGCCTGCTTCACCCGCTCTCTGTACGCCTGCTCTACCTGCTCGTCGTCTGCGTCGGAGTCGAGGTGGAGGACCTCGAACGGGGAGTCCATTAGTGGATGCTAGCGAAATGTGCGGTAAAAGTCTTCGCTCGTGGGGGGATGGACACTTCTTCTCTGGCAGAACCTTTCGGCAACGTCTGAGATACTGGCGGCAACTCGAATACCGTGGTGACATCCGAAAATAGAGCTGAAAGTGGAGTCCCAGATTTGAACCGAAACCAGACGTTCCTGCTCGCTTCCTCGCGGTTTCACCGCTCGCATATTCGAGGCGCTTCGCGCCTCGCATTCGCTGCGCGGGCATGCGACTGGTAGGGTTCAAATCCGTCCAGTAAGCAGATTTGCGGTTCACGGTGTGGGAAGCATACGCTACGCGGTGCTTCCCGAGTTGTTCACCGCAAAAGTATGCCGCCTCCCGGATTTGAACCGCCGGAAGACTTCGCTGCGCTCGTCTTCCGAGCCCCCGCTCGCTACGCTCGCGGGGACGGGGACAGCACGTCCGACGCTCATGGGCGCTTCGGTGAAACCCATGACGAAGGAACAACTCGAACCCATCTCGCCTGCTGAGGCGAAGGAGATGTACCTCGATGCGCGTAAGCGCGAAGTCTCGAAAAGTACGCTCGACGGCTACCACTACCGACTGAAACACTTCATCCGGTGGTGCGAGCAAGTCGAGGGAATCGAGAATATGAACAACCTCTCCGGTAGGGACCTACAGAGATTCAAGACGTGGCGGAGAGACGACGGCGACCTGAAACCCATCTCGCTTGAGGGCCAACTCGACGCCCTCCGAATCTTCATTCGGTGGTGCGGATCGATTGACGCAGTGGAACCGAACCTTCATGAGAAGTTCGAGGCGCTGATGCCGAAGCTCGACAAGACCGACGAGCAGAGTGAGAGTATCCTCGACACAGAGCAAGCGGAGGCCCTGCTCGAATACCAGCGGAAGTTCGAACACGCCTCACGCCCTCACGTCATCATAGAACTCCTGTGGCATACCGGGATTCGACTCGGGGCCTTGCACGCGCTTGACGTAGACGACTACGATGAAGAGGCTGAACGAATCTCTCTTCGCCATCGACCGGAGACAGGGACGCCTCTCAAGAACGGGAAAGAAGGAGAGCGTATTGTCGCTCTAAGCGCCGAGGTTTGCCGCTCAATCGAAGACTGGAGAGACTATAATCGTCATGATGTGGAGGACGAGAATGGCCGTGAGCCGCTTCTCACGAGCCGGAATGGGCGGATGAATCGGTCGAGCATCCGGGATTCGGTCTACATGGTGACTCGACCCTGCTACTATGGAGCGGACTGCCCCAAGGGTCGAGAGCCTGATGACTGCGAGGCGGCTGAGTACGGAGGATATAGCAAGTGTCCGGTGAACGTCTCACCTCACGACATTCGGCGGGGCTCCATCACTCACTTCTTGACTGAGGATGTGCCGGAGAAGGTCGTCTCTGACCGGATGAACGTGGGTCAAGATGTTCTCGACAAGCACTACGACAAACGAGACGAGGAGGTGAAGGTCGAACAACGGAGAGGGTATTTAGATAACATCTGAAACGTCGGGGCACTCTTTTCTCGTCATCTAAGAGTATTTAGAGCGGGTAACTTATGTATGAAGACAACTAGTTGACAACCATATGTCGTCAATTGGAGAATCATTCGAAGCGGCAGACAACATCCTTACCCTACTCGCCGTGATTCCGTTTTGTCTCGGTATCGCGGTTGCATCGAATAATATCGGGAACCCGAACTTCGATATGACCGGTTACACAACCGAGATGCTAACCGGGTTAGTTCATTCTCTTGTCCCGGACATCGGCGCAATCGTATTCCTCGGCGTTGCCATTTACCTGTTCGTCAATTTGCGGAACTGAGAGAGTTATCTCATTAGGTCGCACAAAGGAAGTCTTCTTGATAAGTACTACAACAAGCGAGATAGAATTCAAATAGAATCAAAGCCGTACGCAGGCATTTTTGAATCCTTAATCGGACTCTTCATCTTGAACAAGTCTTCGGAGAACCTTTCTTGCCTGTCTCTTGCCAGGCGGAGTAAGCCTGACCGTTGCAGATGGCCCCCTTCCCTTCCGATCGAAATATCGGTCACCGTCACCCTGATACATATTCCCCATACCTGAAGATGAGATATTTGAGAGTTCAAGTGCGTCCTTCAGGGAGGTTGATTTCACTCTATCTGCATCATAGCACTCATGCCAGAGGTACAGGAGTATTAGCGAAGCGACTCTCTGTTTGTCCGTTTTCCGTTGACCAATGTTCCCAATCTCGTCAACATAGATTACCGGGAAGTCATCCTCAACAGGGTCCACGTAGAGGAATTCCTCTAATTTAAACTCTGGTACTCTCAAATTAGAGGCAATCTCACTCAGGGGGCCAGGTTCAGTTTCACTTTCCTCTTCCTCTTCACCTCCATTTGGAGTGAACTCCTCCAAAGACGTGACTTCAGATTTGGAGGGACCCATCTCCGAAGGGTCATCGTCCCTCACTAATCCTTCCAGTGACTCCTGATTATCCTCGATAAATTGAATGAGGTCAAGAACCTCTTCTTGGTAGCCTTCGTCGTTGAGCGCGTGAATCTCGACTTCTAACGGACCGTATTCTAACTTGGCTGTTGTTTCCATTTCTTGGTAATACGCTCCAACTGTACAAACATAAGTCCTTCGCAGAAATGTCGATGAATCTCCGAAAGGTTTGATTCTATGTATCTGAACCCCAATCACCATACAGGAATGGAAATGGAGGGATAGACGATTACAGCCGCTTAAGCCCCTTAGAGGCAACATTAAATATTTCACCATCACTGCAACGGGACTCATATTCCCCGCATCTTTCTGCGGGAATACAAAACCATACTCGGAGAGTGCCATTTGAATCCATCTTCGGAACCACCCACAAGGGAACATTTAAGTCATGGCCGTACGTTGGTGTTATCAAACGCTGGTCATCCCAGTCTAAGATACATATCAAAACGAAATACGACTCGGCCCGCGCGGTTCCCTGGCAGGTTCCGCGGGCCGATGGTGCAGCCCCTTCAACACCCCGTCCAGCCGCAAGGACTTGGGTTCCCCGCGACAAGAGAGGCTGTCAGGGCTTACGCTATACTTTAGCGGCCCTCTCCAAATAGTTTGCTCTTGTCTCAGACGGACTGGACAGACACTCAAATGAGTTCCACTTCGGAAACTCCATCCGACGATCCAGAACATACACCGTGGAACGAACTCACCACGGCACGACAGCGAGTAGCACTGACTATAGCCCACACGCACGGGCCTCAAACCTTTAACCGTCCTGACCTTCGCGACGACGTGGAGGATACGGACGACATCGAGGACGTCATCGACGACAAAGACCGGGTCCTCACTTCGCTGAAGTACACTCGGCTCCTGAACGACCTTACCGAGGACGGTTACCTCGTGAAGGAGTTTCAGGGAGGGACCAACCCCATTATCCTTGACGTTGAGTACGACTCCGACCGCGACATGCGGAACTCGGCCCCATTCGGGGACACCAGCGCGCTCCATACGCTGGTGGCTCAAGTCTGCGACCGAGAAGGTATCATTCGAGACCTTCTTGATGAAGTCGACAACCCGTACGACTTCAATGAGGTCAAGGACAAAGTGAACAAGGCCGTCGGTCGAGCAGTCCTTCTGCCCTACTCCGACCCGAGCAAGTACCGCTTCACGAAAGAGGCGTACTCGCTCGTCTACGAAAAGGTCGAAGAGGCGAAGGACACCGACGAGTAGGCCAACAGGCCATACTCTCCTTCAAACGCGAAAAGGATTTTCGTTGAACTAAGACGCTCATTTCGCGCTCACGGCTCTCCATGCCACTCTCAGCGAGTTCTCAAATCAAGCAAGGGGAATCATCGGCTGAGTATTATCTTCGCTCATATCGCAGTCTACTCGCTCTGACAAGAAATAGGCCAGAAGGCCCCGTCCGAACACTGAAACGTAGTCCTTACTCAGTGGTGTCCTGCCACTCTGCACCTCGATTCTTCAGAAACACGGCGAGTCCTCGCTCTTGGATGGTTGGCAGTCCGAGGTCAGAGGCGACTTTCACCCTACCCAAATCAGCAGAGGGATTGACAACGAGGTAGTCCGTCTCTTCGGAGATTGCACCGGCTACGGTACCACCGTTGGACTCAATTAGTTCTATCCAGTCCGAACGTCGACCTGAGAGATCTCCACCAGTAAAGACGAACTCAAGACTGTCAACCGCGTCGTCCGTATAGGGTTTTGATGCCATACACGACCAAGAAGGTGAGAAACCAACATTAGGGAAGTGTTTCCTCTAACCGCTATCTCACGAAAGGCACCCAGCTGATGTTTTCAACTTGGAGCGCCCGGTCCCCAAAGGTCATCTTTCTCACAGACAGACACCTTCTCGTCGGTACTTGGCAGTGAATCGAAAGCAGGTATCCCCGGTCCCCAGTTCATCTCCCCCCAGTGAACCACGACTTCCAAGTCCTCGTTCAACGTCCTATGGCGATGAGCGTCGTCGCTGGCCTGGTTCACGTGATTCATCAGATGTCCCGGCTCACCGACAACCGTTCGACTACACCCGTCAATCGGACAGGTATACACTTCAGGGCCTTCCGTCGAACTCTCATCACCATCTCGGGCTTGGCGAATCTGTTTGAGCTTGTTGTGGCTCTCGGACTTACTCATGCTCACACCTCCGTCGGTCATCACTTCCTGCTCGGTCGTTTCCTCGGGGAGTTCTGGGTCTCGCTCTTCACCTCCACATCGGACGTATCGGGCGTTTTCGGGGTCGGGGAGGTCAGCCGGATAATAGACGTATCTCTCACCATTTGCCCTCAAAGGGCAGAACGCCATCGCTACCTCTTTGTACTCAGTTTTGAGCCATTTCTTCAACACCCACTCATGGTACGAGCGTTCACGCTTCGGGTTGATTTGATGCGCGAGTTCCCCGATATCACTGGCTGTGGGACGGCCCACGAAATCACCCGACGACCATGACCTTGAGGGGGTATTGATTTCCCCACAGTAGGTGGGGGGTAAGGCAGAGAGGTCAAGTCCGTATTGCTCGGCAACCTGTTCAGGAGTTACTGGGCTGGCAAGGAGACGCGTCGCGGCTCGAACTATATCGAGTTCTGTAATGCTGGGCTTGCCATCCTTCTCGGGGTCAGTCCATGGCTTGTGTTCCTCGGCGTTGAATCCATTCTCGTATTCGCGCCGTCGCCAGCGATGCCACTTCCCGACATCAAACTCCTCCTGTACGGCGTCCATCTGTTCAAGCAGATATCTCTCTCCCTTTCGGAGCCACTTGCGCGTGTTCCCGGTCTTGTCGTAGGGGTTCTCCCGACAGTATCGCTTGAAGACTGAGAGAGCAAGCTTTCTCGCATCCCCTTCATCCTCTCCTCGGTAGAAGAAGGCGCCGTAAAGCAGTTCAAGCGCGTAGTAATCGGCGGCGCTCTGGTTGATGCCAGTCTCGTCATCTCGTCGAAGTTCGTAGGAGCCCGTTCCTCCTCGAAGGAGGTCCATCAAGTCTTCCCCGGCGAGTCGAGTTGAGTGTCGGGTGAACTCGGTACAAATGTAGCGTTCTCCCTCGTCGGCCGGAGTATCATCAGGAAGGGTGATTTGCTCTCCGCCGTAGTCCTCCTTCAAGGTCTTGTCGCTGCCGCTCGAAGCACAGACTTCGCGGAGATGTTCGAGATAGTCGCCGGAGAGCGTTGTTATCGGCTTGTTGACTGCAATTTCGTATTCCCCGGTTCCTTCGCTCGGGCAGTTCGCTTTGCCGTCACCACATTCGCCGTGGTCGATAGTCGAGCCGGGTCCGACGACATACTGCCCTTCGTAGCGGATGCTCCCCCAGTCAGTTTGCGCGTTCGAGATGCCTGTATCGTCCTTGAGGGCGTAGTAAGGATGATAGCCCCCATGCGGCGACTCGACTACGAACGTCGAGGGAAGATCCGCTGTCTCCTCAGGGAGTTCTTCGAGTTTGTCATCCACGTCGAGGAGAACCAGCCCATCACCACCGTGGATAGTGTAATTCCCGGAGGTCTTCGTCGGGAGTCGCTGGTTATCATGGTAGTAGCAGGCCTTTGATTCTTCCTCGACACTGGCGCTCCGTTCGACTCGAACACCTGCATCGCTGAGTCGTTTCTCTACAAGCGTCTTAGGGCCTCTTGCCCCGGTAGCGTTATCGGAATCGCGGGATATTTTAGACATGGAACTTGGTCACCTCCGAGTTCCGCTGTACCACGTCAGCCTGACTTCGCCCGGAGTGGAGTCCGTCTGAGACCGTCAAATGCCCACACTCTTCGACAGTTCGTCGTAGGGGGTTCCGAGTGCCCAGCTCGCCCCCGTTCTTCGTTATGTTCATACGTACGTGTTAGTTGTTAGTCTGAGATTCCGATTCTTCCGGCAGCACGTACCAGACGAATAGGGGACCGCTCGTCGTTCTAGCCGCCTGCGTATTGATGATTTCAGCTTCAGCAGGGATAGTGTCGCTGTTCAGTACTTTTTCACGGTGAATCGTTCGTCCACTCATTATCCGTTACCTCTACTTGTCCGGGTCCAGTTCCACAGTGGCTCTCTGTACAAACTCGTCCCATGTGATTCCGAGCTTTGCTTTGGTCACTCGGGCCTCATCGCGGGTTGACTTCGTCGCGAGGATTCGTGGCTTTGCTTCTTGCGCCATATGGAATGAAGGGGCTTATAGTCTATAAGGTTGTGTCTAGAATAATGCTAGTTCCCACTGTGAAATTCTGGTCTTAATGAGAGAATGCTAAACCCGTATTGCTCTAATTTGCCGTGAGCGGCTCCTTCTCGGATTTGATATCCAATCAGGCCCGATTCCCCCAGAGATGGCAAGAAATCGACTGAGTGGCGCGAGAGCGAATTCTAAGAGCAAGTGAGACGAACCCTCCTCTCAAAAAGACGCAATTCGCCTTTTAGATAGCCTGTTTGTACGAAATACGGCCGATTCGCCCGGTAACCTCATTGGAGATGTCAGCTATTCCTCAATTGATGGCACAAGAACTAACCGAGGAACAGAAGGCAGCCGTAAGGGAGCAAGTTCAGGAACACGTACAGAAGGAAAAAGAGGCGGTTGTGCAGGCTGTTCGAGAACACAAGAAGGAACAGCTCCCATCGAGGATTTCAACCCTCTTAGAGGATGTACTCATTGGACTCAATGAGCGCGGTATCGATATTCATCAGGAAGAGGTCGATGTTGTCGAGATTGCTCGGGACACTGTAATGGAAGCCGTCCTCGGGTCTGAGTTCCAAGAAGAGACTCCCGATACTCCGGTCAGCAGTCGAGATAATCGGGATATTGCTACCGAAGACGCCTCGGATACGAAGCTGGAACCGGAAACATACACTGAGGAGATTCCTCTCGAACGTGGAGAGGACCCCGAAACGGTGGAGATTGAAAGAGTTGAGCCACCCACAGATCCACGTCTAAACGCGGATCTGAATGCCTCCGAAATATCTTGGGCGTATAAAGAAGGAGTGCTTCCCGACAGGATTCTCGGGAAACCTCGAACGAACGAAGATGACACGTCTACTTCCGAGGAAGAGTCTGACCCGGAGGATGTTCCTAGAGCCGGACTACCTTGGTATCAGTAACAATGAGCGAGAGTGATTCCCCCGACGTGATGCCCAAAGATGCAGGTTGGGTAGTGAAATCCGAGCGGAACAAGGTCTACAACCCAGTAGTCTCGACAGAAGAGGTCGCCGAAGAACTCGGGATTAGTACGGAAGAGGCGTTCGAGTTACTCGAAGAAGCCCCCCGACCCTCGGGAAAGCCAATTGGCGACACCCACGTCTGGTGGTAGAGAGGTACAGGATGAGGATGAGAGTTCCAAGGATTAGACTCCCCTCCGTCTTACCTCGACCACCATACCCTAATCTCACAAATCAACACTCATGACCGTCAAGAACGAGGAACGGTATCTCGGGATGGAATTCGAGGACGTTCCGAAGGCCGAACCCGATACCGCTTGCAACGGCAAGAAGGCCGAAACCACAGAAGATGGTAAGCGACTGTTCGACGGGTACTGTTCTCTGCCGGCAGGATGGGGCGTCATTGATGGTGGCGAAGATGGCCGTCGGTGCAAGTTACACGGCGGCGTTCCGAGCGGTGGTGCGCCAGCGAGCAATCAAAACGCCGCAAAACATAGTCTCAGCGCCGATCCTCATCACTACTATCAGAACCTTGACGCAGAGGAGCAGGAGTTCATTGAGAAGATTGCATCGACGATTGAGGACCGTGTTCGAGAGAACACTGGAGCAGTCGACCACATGGACCAGGTCTTGTCCAGACGAGTAGCGATTAAACTTCACATCGTCTCTAAGGCGTCCGCATACATAGAGAAGGAATCGGGACTGGTTCAGGAAGTGGCGACCCGGGGTTCGACCCGAAAAGAAGCGGCACCTCTCCTCGAAGAGGTACGTCGATACGATAGTTCGATTTTTACGAATCTCCAGAAACTCGGGGTCCTCGACGATCCGGAGAGTCAGAAGGTCACCGCTCTCGAAACTTGGCGAGGTTTCATAGAGGATAGCCGGGATTCCTGAGAAGCCGCTGAGAGCCAGTCTCTCGGATATGATACCTCGGCAGGGCTATTCCCCTGCTGGAGATGAGAACTCCAAGAAGCGGCAAATATGGCCGGATATGGGGCAGTGAGAATCAGAGCCCCAATGCAAATTCGCCTCAGCCACCTCATTCACGTCCTATTGACGTGACCCCCGGTCCCTCTCGTGCCTCGGCGGGGGGCGCCATTAGAACCAGATTCCCGAAAACACGTGAGGCCCAAAATCGCCAATACGGCGCGATAGTGTCCAACGCACAGGTCACTCTAGAACGGGTGTCGATGATATCGTGTTTTCCTATCGATAACGTTCCGGACTCCAGAGGTATTCACTCATCGTCTTGAATTTCGAAGTCGAGATTGTCAAGTTCTTCTTGGTGTTCCTCGGCTTCTTCTCTTCGGGAATCATAGGCACGCTCTAGTGAGTCCATATTCTGGAGCTGTTCGTTAAACTGCTCCATGTCACTTTGCAAGCTTTGGAAGTTTTGTTGAATCGCGTCCACACGGTCTTGGATCTCATCACTGAGATTCGGTGTGTCGCGTGGGATATCGAAGCAAAGGTAACCATCCTCAACGTAGCAGTCATAATAGGAAACGCGACTGCTTGACGGCTGCCACCGAAGTTGCTGCTCGTCTCCCTCAAAGGGTATGCGTACGACCAGAAGCTCACGATTACGCTTTGTCCGTTTGACACCATCCTGGTTATCAAAGTCAAGTTCAGGCAGATCAAAAGAATACTCGGCAATCAACCCGTCAAGATACTCATCGTTGTCGTTTTCGAGGATTTCATCATAGTCGGCATACCGAATTTCATCGTGAATCTCACTTTCTCGACTGCGTTGGATCTGGAGTATCGATTGTCCACCGAAAACGCTGAATGTACGAGTCATTGAGTTCTTTATTATCATCAATCGAACTTTAATTCTCTGTTTTTGAGATTGCAGTCCTCTTGGCCGTCATCTCAATCGGTAACATTCTCCTGATACAGTCTCTGTAGTCTGCACGACGTTCCTACCCATCCTGGAGGAGCGAATGTATCGGGAAGAACTGCAACATCGGGAATGCTACTGCGTCACTAATATCCTCGTAGGCTGGTATCGCCCTCGTGAATGGTTTGGAAATGAAAATCAAGGAAGGGACATTATCGAAATGCGAGCTACGCCGGCCAGTCAACTTCAGTTGCGTTTTCTTGTCCGGGATAGTCAGGCCAGTCGTTGTGTTCGTCCGGGCCGTATTCCTCTGGACGGACTATCTCAGACCGCTCTCTTACAACTCGATCAGTGACTTTGATAGCTGCGTCATTGCGTTTATGAACTCCAAACACTCGCTCGTCTTGGTGTTGGAATCGCCAATACTGGTGGTCATCGAGGAAGATTAGTCCCGGGTTCTCGCAGCCGGGTCGTCCGCAGGTCGCGGCCGTATCGGGATATCCGATAGGTTCGACGGCAGCGACGTAAGTGTACCCACCTTTCCGTTCCTGAGGACCCCCACCGTCAACGTGCCCATTACAGCGACTGAGCATAGTAAATAGGTCAATGTCCTTCCGGAAATAGACAGCCCTCAGCCGTGGTATGAGCAGCGATAATATTAATCCGGGTCTTCCCCTTCTTCTACACAAAAACTTGCTTTATGGAGCAGTCAGCCGCCTTAGAATCGATTCAAGGCCAATTGCGAGGTCATGGCCTCCTCTAATCTCCAGAATTTCACTCTATCAAGGCCTGAGTGTACCGTGTACTGGTCACGAGTAATTACAAGAGCCTCCCGAGTCAATTGAGAGCGAAGTGCCTGAAGGCGTCGGGGCGCGAGTGAAATCATGGTCAAATCTAATCGGGCTATTCGCGGGAGAATCGCCGGAAAGCGATGCTCTCTGTCGAATATTGTCCGAGTAGAAAGGCCATGCCGCCTCCCGGATTTGAACCGGGGACAGCTCGATCTTCAGTCGAGTGCTCTCCCAGTCTGAGCTAAGGCGGCGCATTCGCAACGAAGCGCATGAGAGAGAAAAGGGTTTCGAAAGGCGGCGACGGCGTGGACAAGACACTTGCTCCCTGAAACCGACTACCAAGGTATGGGTGAAAGAGCGTGCTACCTCAAATTCTGTCCGGAGTGTGACGCTCGAATAACAATCATCGAGGAGACGTGCCCCCACTGCGGGGCCACACTGGATTAGGCGACTTTGCGTCGCTCGGAGAACTTCGTCGTGCCGCTATCGGACTCGACGATGGTGACGATGGTCACGTAGCCGTCGTTATTTTTGATTTTCGCGCCGCCGATGTAGCCGACTTTCACCCGCTTCGTGGAGGTGTGCGTGCCACCTGCTTCGAGGGTGCCGACCGACTCCTCGCCGGTCCAAATCTTGTCGTCGTCAGCGTACACCTTCGTCGTCACGTGGACGTTCTCACGGCGTTGGTCGCCCGTGTTCTTCAGCGTCGCCGTCACGTCTCGGCAGGTGCTGCCACACTTCTCGATGTTGTCGATGGTGAGGAAGTAGCCAGTGTCGGTTGAATCGCTCCCACTACTGGAACCGCCGGAGTCGCCGCCACTGCCCCCCGAGCTACCGCCGCTGGACCCCGAGTTACTGCCGCCCGACTCACTGCCGCTACCGGAGTCGGAGCCGGCGGGTACCGTCGTCGGACTCGTCCCCGTGGGGTCCGCTATCGACCCGGACGGGAAACCACCCAAGAAGAACGCCGTCACCCCAGCGACGGCCAGTAGCGCGACACCGACAGCCAACGCGCGCTGATTCACAGTTTCACCCACTCGAAATTCGCGTGCCAGTGCATTGGACTAATCGTTGCTATTTGGGGGATATATGTTTGGCGGTGGAATCGGACAGGATTAATGTGTCGCCCCGCAATCGATTTTGGGAAAACAGATTGCTCCCACAGGATTATTTACATTCATACTGGAAACACCCTATATAATTGACCATACTGCGGAGCGTGCGGTCGGCGTTTAGCCGACGTGAAACTACGACGACCAAAGAGAATATATGGACAGCCACCCGGTACCTTGACAGCTACAATGTCGGAGACGATGTACCGTGAAATTTACGACAAAGTCAACGACGGAATCGTCATTCACGACCCCGACACTGGTGCGATTTTAGACGTCAATAAGCGTGCGACCGAAATATACGGCTACTCCGAAGCGGAGTTGGTGAACCTCCAGGTAGAAGACTTCAGTGCGGCAGACGAGGGCTTCGACCAAGAGCACGCTATCGCCCACATCGACCGCGCGCGAGAAGAGGGTGACCATCGATTCGAATGGCTACTCGACCCCAACGACGGCGAGCGATTCTGGGCCGAAATCAACCTCCGCAACGCGACGATTCGAGGCGAGGACCGCATCTTGGCGATCGTCCGCGACATCTCCGAGCAGAAAGCCTACGAACGACGACTCGAAACGGCCGAGAAGCGATTCCGTGCGCTCGCCGAAAACGCGTCGTTCGCCGTCGTGACTATCGACGACACGAGTACGATTCGATACGCGAACGAGGCCGTCTCCGACATGTTCGGGTATCGGCCCGACGAACTCGAAGGCGACTCTATCGAGAGTATCATCCCCGAACGACTCCGGGACGACCACACCGACGGAATCGAACGATATCTCGAAGAAGGCACCCGTCACATAGACTGGGAGGGACTCGAACTCCCTGGCAGACACCGTGACGGCCACGAACTCGTCTTGGAGGTGAGTTTCGGGGAACTCGAAGTCGAAGACGAGCGACTGTTCACCGGGATTCTACAGGACGTCTCCGAACGGGTCGAGCGCGAACGCGCCATCGAGTCGCTCCACGACGCGACCAGAGAGATGGTTCGCGCAGACGACCCACAGGAAATCGCCGACATCGCCGTCAGAACTGCACACTCTATCCTCGACTATCCGATCTGTGGACTCTGGGTCAGCGACGAGAGCGGCGAGCGATTAGAACCGCTCGCGTGGACCGACGAGGCCGAGGCGTTCTTCGACGAGATTCCTGCCGTGACGGCGGCCGCCGACAGTGTCGCGTGGCAGGCATACGAGCAAAACGAACTCGTCGCCTACGACGACGTGCGGACGGCCAATGCGGTCTACAACCCCGAGACGCGCGCCCGAAGCGAGATGTTCATTCCAGTCGGCGAACGAGGCCTACTCATCATCAGCGCACAGGTCGAAGAGGCGTTCACCGAGGCCGACCACTCGCTGGCGTGTTTGCTCGGCGCGAACGTCGAAGTCGGTCTCGAACGCGCAGAGCAAGTCCAAGAGCTCTCCCGGCAGAAGAACCGCCTCGAATTCCTCAACAGCCTCCTCCGTCACGACGTGCTGAACGGCATGAACATCATCGCTGGCTACGCCGACTTGCTCGAAGACCACGTCGAAGACGACGAGCAAGCGGCGTCGCACGTCGAGACGATACAGTCGTGGAGCGACGACATCGTTGACCTCATCCAGCGAGTGCGGACGATGCTCGACGTGCTGACCGGGCGAACCAGTCCGGAAGTCGAACCGAAGACGCTCGCCCCGGTTCTCCGAGACGAAGTTCGACGGCTTCGCAAGACCCACTCCACTGTCGATATCGACCTAAACGTCGCCGACGGTGTCCACGTGCAAGCAGACGAGTTCCTCCCGGAAATCGTCGGCAACCTGCTCACGAACGCCGTCAACCACAACGACACAGAGGGTCTGCGTATCGATATCTCGGCCGACGTGAGTGACGGAGTCGTCCAGATTCGAATTGCGGACACAGGCAGTGGTGTCCCCGAAGAGCTAAAAGACGCAATCTTCCACCGCGGGAAGACTGGCGAGACAGACAACTCCGGCAGTGGTTTCGGACTGTTCTTCGCCGAGACGATGGTCACCGAATACGGTGGAGACATCTGGGTCGAGGACAACGAGCCGTCAGGTGCAGTGTTCGTCGTGGAGTTACAGAACTCGGGTGGCAGTCGTGGCACCGGCGGAGCGAGTTGGGAGCAGTGAGTAGGCGGAACTGTTGAGTGGAGTTGTCGTGTCGCGCTAATCGCCGGAAGTCCCAGTCCCAGTCCGAACGCAGGTGGAACGCTAATACAATTCAGAGTGGAAAACAAAGATACTTACTTCCGGAGTCGGTCGAAATCGACAAACGGGCGACACACGTCGAGCAGTCACCATTTCTCGGCGGTCGCTCGACGCGCCCGGTTCTCCCCAGTATGTCCGGACTCTCTTTCGAACACGAGACGTTCACCTCCACCACGTTCGTCGTCCCGGCGTTCCTCCTCGTCGGGGTCGTCCAGACGATGAATCGCTTCCTGCGAATCAGCGCGGGCGTCCAACAATCGCACATCGACGTGCGGTGTTGTTGGCGACCGCTCGCAGAAGCCGTTCTCTCGGGGACGCCGCTGTACGTCCGACCAGCGGTCGATAACAAGCCACCGCTGTTCGAACTGCTGAACGTCGCCGTCGCCGCCACGGGGCGATATCTCCTCGTGTTCTTCCTGTTGGTCGGTCTCGCCAACGCCGCGACTGCCATCCTCCTCTGGCACGTCTGTGACCAGCGGGACGCCTCCCGCGTCGGACTCGTGGCCGGTGGGCTGTTTCTGGCCAGCGTCCCCGTGGTTGGCGGACTGGTCGTCAACGTGCGCTCGTTCGCAGTCGCGGGCATCCTCCTCTCGCTGTCGATGACGAAGCCGACCACTCGCGGTGCCGCGATTGCTGTCGCGGGACTCTTCTCTCAGCACGCCGTGTTCGCAATCCCGGTGCTGGCCTACGACAGAGTTCGGGACCTCGAACGGACTCAGAGCGTTCGATGGCTCGGCGTCTTCGCGCTCTCGGGACTGGGCGTGGTCGCCGCCACGTTCGGCGTCGTCTACGCGGTCTGGGGCACAGAGTCGCTACACGGCGCGCTCTACTGGACCTTCGGTGCTGCAAAGCAGTACACGACCAATCCGGAGGTGCCCTCGCTCGTCGGCGACACGAGTCAGTGGGCGATGGCGCTCTACCGCGAGGGCGTGCGCCACCTCGTCGTCGTCGTTCCCGCCGCTATCGTCGTCCAGTTGGCGCTGACCGAGCGCACCCCGAAGCGACTGCTTCGCTCGACGAACGCGCCACTGGTGACGGCCGCACTGCTCGCGCTCTCGATGAGCATCCCACTGTTCGTCCGTGCGTATCGCGCCTACTGGCTCTACCCGTTCCCCTTCCTCGCACTGCTAGCGAGCATCGGGTATCGGCAGTTGTTCACCGTCGGTGAGGTGTGACCGTGACTGCGAACCCAAGACTGCAAGCCGACAACCGTTTTTCCGACGAAGACGTAGTCGTCGCCGATGTCCAAGACACTCTCTAAAGTTGCAAAGGTCGGTATTGCTCTCTTCGCCATCGTCCAACTGGCCGCATTGGCCGAGTGGGCGTCGAACGCGAACTAATCCCGCAGGTCTGCAACGTAGAGGCAAAGACCTGTGGAGTGACAAGCGTTATTCTTCGCAGTCTCCGAGACGAGATATGGACCTCTCTGTGGTAGACTTGTCGCCGGTTCCCGGTGACGGCACCGCGACCGACGCCTACGCGAACACCGTCGAAGCCGCCCAACAGGCCGAACGACTCGGCTACAATCGCTTCTGGGTGGCCGAACACCACGGAATGGCCAGCACGCTCGCGGGAACGACGCCTGAGGTCCTGCTCGGCCACCTCGCCGCCGAAACTGATTCGATTCGACTCGGCTCCGGCGCGGTACTGCTCAACCACTACAGTCCGTTCAAAGTCGCCGAGGAGTTCGGTGCGCTCGACGCGCTCGCTCCCGGCCGCATCGACGCGGGCCTCGGGCGCGCCAACGGGTCGCCAGCCGTGGACCAAGCCCTCGGCACGGAGCGCCACGTTCAGAACCCCGACGAAGACCACCGCGAGAAAATCGAAGCCGTGGTCAACCACCTCTACGACGACTACCCAGACGAACACGAGTACAGCGACATCGAGATTCCGCGGTCGGGCGACGGACCTGCCGTGCCGTGGGTCCTCGGGTCGAGTCCGTCGAGTGCGACGCTGGCGGGCGAACTCGGCCTGCCGTACTGCTTCGCCGCGTTCATCCGACCCCAGTTCGCCGAACACGCCTTCGAGGAGTACCACGAGAGTTTCACGCCGTCGCGGTTGGCTGGTGGCGTCGAGGAGCCACGAGGCATGGTCGCGGTGAACGCAGTCTGTGCCGAGACAGACGAGCAGGCCGCACGACTGCGAGCGATAGCCGAAGCGTCCTACAAACGACTGCGCCGCGGCGAACGCGGCACCACGCCCTCCGTGGAGGAGGCCATCGACGAACTCGGCGGCGTCCCCGACCCGACGCCCGCCACCCTCGACGCAGACGAGTGGCCACGAGCGATTTCCGGCAGTCCAGAGACGCTCGCTGGGTTGCTAGAGCAACTCGCAGACCGTGTTGGCGTCGAGGAAGTCATGATTCAGCACGTCCACGCCGACCACGGAGACGCACTCCGCTCGCACGAGTTACTGGCTGAAGGCGTCGGACTCACCCCGCGGTGATACGGGTAGCGTCTACCGAACCGGAGTTGCAGAATTTGCGCCTCGTGAAACTGTTTCCAGAAAGAGCGGGCTTCACCGAGAGCCACTAGCGACGGTGTCCCCGTGCTTCGAAAAATTTCGACGGCTGAACTTCGACTTTCCCCTGTTTCCTTTACTTTCGATAAACGCAAAAGGAATGGCAAACGACCACAAAACACATATTTCGGTTATTTGTAAGTTGAGAAAACTTATTCCATTCCAACTAACAAGTACACGCAATGCCCCGTTCACGACGAACCCTCCTCAAGACGACGGGTCTCGCACTCGGTAGCGGAACGCTCGCGTCGATTGCCGGGTGTCTCAGCAACTCGTCGATTGGCAGTGATAGCAGTCCAGAGTCAACCGCGTCGGACTCCACGACTGGCAACGAAAGTAGTTCAGACGAGACCTCCACGTCAGACCCATCGGGTGGAACCGAGGTGAAGGAGTTCGTGCAGTGGCTCCCAGACCCAACCTCGACCCCCCTGCACGACGGCTACGGGTTCCAGTATTTCGACGTCGAAGGAATCCGTTCCTACCAGGAGAACATCCACGAGAACTCGTACTCCCGACTCGAAGAGCAGATGGCTCGCCGCATTCCCGGCGAATACATCGACGAAACTGCGGTCGATGCCGCCCTAGAGGTCGGCCACACCTCACGGCTGGCATTCGGGTCGTTCGACCCCGAGACGTTCCGCGAGAGACTCACCAGTGACAGGCAGTCGTCCGCGACGGCGACAGCGACACAGACTCCCGCGACGACGACAGCGACGACAACCACCCGAACGGATCCGGAACAGTACCACGGGTTCGACCTCTACGTTGCGGGATACCACGTCTACGCAGTCTCGAAGGACGTCGTGATGGAGGCGGCTCCGATGGGCAGGGACGAGGACGCGGCCGAGTACGCGAAAGCGATCATCGACGCGCCGTCTTCGGAGACGAGCCAGTACACCGATAGCAACGAGTACGTGGCGGCGATGATGGGAGTCGAAGACGCCACCCACGCGCTCTGGTGCTACCCGGAAGCGATGGACGGGTCAACGTCGCGAGGCTTCCGAAAGGACGTCATCACGGGAGAGCTCAAATCGTGGCGATTCGGCACCGAGACGACCCACCTCACGTGGGCGAACACCTACCCCGACGCCGAGACGGCGGAGAACGGAGAGTTGGCGGACTACATCGAGTCGGAATCCGACCGGTTCGGTGCCTACGACGGAATCGACGTCGAGGTCGAGGGCCGACTGGCTTGGACCGACGGCACCATCCCGACGACGGAATTCGATCACCTGTCACCTCGCGGCCCAGGCAGTGGTGTCACCACCTCCAACTAATTCCGGCCTCTTCTGAAGGCTACCGCGGCTACCTTCGTGACAGTGGCCCATACGAGTCCAGTTTTTCACGTTGGGGACGCTTCCTTGAAAGCGAGTTCTAGACGAAGACTTCGCTGCGCCAATATGCGACTCACAGGGTTCGAACGCCCTACGTCATAATTTTTGCCTCACAAAGTTACATCGAATATCATGTGTTGAATCTGGGCTAGCTCACATCCCAAACATGGGCCGGATATGGAATGGAGAGATGCTCCGCCTCAAATTTGAATTAGAGAGCAACCGACACTTGCAGTACGAAAAGAAAGCTATCCCGTGGAGTCCACAAGTTGGAGTTCCGCAGGAGGTCCAGTCACTTTCACAGGGAAGTGGCCTTCGTCCCCGACACAGACGAGTGCAGGACTATAGCCACGTTCTCGCGTCCCTGGGTTCACTTGCCTGAGAAACGTTCCTTCGCGCTCGTTCAATCCCAGTAGTTTCCGATGCTCCTCGGATAATCCGGGGAGGCGTTGGCGAATCTTAATTGAGGATGCTCTGATGAGGACTTCGGCTTTCTCGTGTTAGTTTCGTCAACTTGACTGTTTTTGTTTACTTATCTGATGTAATCTCCGATAGGTTGTATTTGGGGAATTACGGATTCACCAGCGCGAAGCGGACCGTTCGAGCGGATAGCGGTGCCCGATAGCGTAGATTACACCCCGAAAGTAAGACGCTGGTGAGTCCAAGAGAGAGTGTATTGAGAGAGATTGGTATCCTAGAAGCGAGGGGCAGAGAGGAGTGAGAACGCCGAAATCGCATGACAGCAGTGCAATAAAGTCTGCATCGAGGTTTGTGTCGAGTGCATCACTATGTCCGAATGCAAGAAGAAAACATCCCGAAATCCCGATACCCGTATTCAGTCCTGCGATGCCGGATGGGTATCGGGATATCAGAACACAGAGGTGTCCGTGAGCGCGAGGATATCCCAGTCCGCCCAACACGCCCGACACCGCCTCACGACAGCCCTCGACAGCCCTCGACAGCACTCTTTCGCTACCAAGACACGGCACCCCATCGTGCCAACTCGATACTCTTCAGTTCCCCCTCTACATACTCCTCCTTCCGGAGAACCCAACTCCCTATCGGACCCTAGACGGTGCGCCTACCCCTCTCTCGAGGGTTCTTAGCGAGTAACGTCCACAAAAATCCCTATCGTGGGTTCCAGAGACCGACCGTGAGGAGGACATGCTATCCTGTTCCGGGCGGACTCACCGCAGTACAGGACTCAATTGGACCCGAAGCGAGCAGTATTCTTTCCACTCAGAGACCGACACCGAGTACGCCTTCTCTCGGGGGAGTTTTTCTCGCGCCCTGAAGAGCGGGCGCGATCCGAGAAATCGTGTCCATCACGGTGTTTTCGATGGAAACAGTCGAGTGTACCCACTGCAACGAGTCGTACCGCGTCAAACCCTGCAAAGTCAAACAGACGAAATACTGTTCGAAAGAATGTCACACCGAATCTCAGAAGCGACGTGTAACGCTAGTCTGTGAATACTGTGAGGACCAATACGAAGTCAAGCAATCGCACAGCAAAGCCTCTCGATTCTGCAGTCGAGTGTGCAAAGACACCCACAAGCGAGAACGACCGAACCCCACAGTTCCGTGTTCATGGTGTGGCGAGTCATTGGAACGCCGAAGGTACGATATAGAACACTACGAGAATCAGTTCTGTGACGAGCAGTGCATGGGCAAGTGGCGGAGCAGAAACATCGTCGGGGAAGAACACCCGCAGTGGAAAGACGGCACCTACGCGCAGTTCGGCGATAATTGGTTCTGGATGCGCCGGAAAATCAGGGAGCGCGACGAGGTGTGTCAAATCTGCAGGGAGGATGGTTCGAGTCACATGCTGGACGTGCATCACATCGTCCCACGACGCGAATTCGACATGGTTGAGAACTCAAACACACCGTACAACCTCGTCCTGCTCTGCCGGAGTTGCCACAAACGAGTCGAACACGGGTCGATACCCTGCCCCCACCCAACGATACAATCTCGGAGCGTTGCAGACAAAATAGACCGATTTCTACGTTTATTTCGAGTGGGTCTGGACGGATTCGAACCATCGGCTTCGGCCTTGTAAAGGCCGCGTCATAACCAACTAGACCACAGACCCGGCGTCCGACAAAAATCGCTCGCCGAAAATAACGGTTTCCTTTCGTAGTGCCTTCCGCAACGACTACCACGGTCCCGCACGAGGAACGCCGCATGGACGAACGAGTCGCCGCACTGAGCGAGCAGGACGGCTGGCAGGTCGAAGGGTTCGCCGCGCGCGTTCACTACAAGGGCGCGGACGACTACTACAGCATCGAGTACTACGCGCCGAGCGAGTGCGTCCTCTACTGGAAGGTGAAAGGCGACGGCGAGACTGCGGTGCCGGTCGGCCGGGGAACGGTGCCGACGCCGCTCCGCGACCGGGTGCGACAGGATTTAGCGGAGGCGGACATCGACCCCGAAGTGGAAAAGCGGAACCTCTGAGTCGGCGTCGGGCAATTCTCCGAGTTCGCTCCTTTCAGTCGCTCACGTGTTCCACTTCGAGGTCTCCGCTTCGCTCCACATCGCGGCTACGCCGCTCGCTTTTCGGAGACTCCTCACACCGTTCGGAGTCTCCCATATTTCGATTCGAAGGAAAGTTTTTCAAGAGTCCGACTCTTTCGGGAGTGATAATGGGAATCAATGACGAAGACGACGACCCGTTCGAGGAACAACGGGAGAACGCCGAGAATCCGATGAAACGGCTGTTCCTCGAATACGGGTCCGAGAACAGGTTGGCTTTCTTCACGGGGGTGACGGCGAGCATCTTCGCCCGAGTTCTCAACCTGCTCCCGCCTATCATTCTCGGTGTCGCTATCGACGCGTTCTTCGCCGAAAATCCAGTCGCGTATCCCGTCGCGTTCTCGAAGCAGTTCCCGCTCGTCTCTGAGGGTCTGGCGGCAGCGATTACGCCGCCGGGAGCGACCGGGCAGTTCTGGTTCTCGGTGACGGTCATCGCGGTGGCGTTCGGTGCCGGTGCTGCGTTCCACTGGGCGCGCAACTGGGGTTGGAACTCCTTCGCCCAGCACATTCAGCACAACGTGCGGACCGACACGTACGACAAGATGCAGCGGCTGAACATGGACTTCTTCGCCGACAAGCAGACCGGTGAGATGATGTCGATTCTGAGCAACGACGTGAACCGCTTGGAGCGGTTCCTCAACGACGGGATGAACTCCGGGTTCCGTCTCGCGGTGATGGTGCTGGCAATCGCGGTCATCCTGTTCAGCATGAACTGGCAACTCGCGCTGGTCGCGATGGTGCCGGTGCCGCTCATCGCGCTGTTCACCTACAAGTTCGTGGAGATAATCCAGCCGAAGTACGCCGACGTGCGTACCGCGGTCGGCAACGTCAACTCCCGACTGGAGAACAACCTCGGCGGGATTCAGGTCATCAAGACGTCCAATACCGAGACGTACGAGTCCGACCGCGTCGAGGACGTGTCCAACGAGTACTTCGACTCGAACTGGGGCGCTATCGTCACGCGCATCAAGTTCTTCCCCTCGCTCCAGATTCTCTCGGGTCTCGGCTTCGCGCTCACCTTCGTCGTCGGCGGTCTGTGGGTGTTCCAAGGCCAAGCGCCGTGGTTCTTCTCGGGCGAGTTGACTCGCGGTGAGTTCGTCGTGTTCATCCTGCTGACTCAGCGGTTCATCTGGCCGATGGCGCAGTTCGGCTCCATCATCAACATGTACCAGCGCGCCTACGCCTCCAGTGCGCGCATCTTCGGGTTGATGGACGAACCGAGTCGCATCCGGGAGGACCCCGACGCAGACAGCCTCGTCGTCAAGGAGGGCGACGTCGTCTACGACGACGTGACGTTCGGCTACGACGAGAGCGAGACCATCGTCAACGACATCAGCTTCGAAGTCGAGGGCGGCGATACCCTCGCGTTGGTCGGCCCCACAGGAGCAGGAAAATCCACAGTTCTCAAACTCCTCCTCCGAATGTACGAGGTAGACGAGGGAGCTATCCGCATCGACGGCACGGACCTCCGGGACGTGAGTCTGCCGAGCCTGCGCCAATCTATCGGCTACGTCAGCCAGGACACGTTCATGTTCTACGGCACCGTGCGCGAGAACATCGCCTACGGCACCTTCGACGTAGACGACGAGGACGTGGTGGAGGCCGCGAAAGCCGCCGAAGCCCACGACTTCATCCAGAATCTACCCGAGGGCTACGATACGGAAGTCGGCGAGCGCGGCGTCAAACTCTCGGGTGGGCAACGCCAGCGCATCTCCATCGCTCGCGCCGTGCTGAAGGACCCCGAAATCCTCGTGTTGGACGAGGCGACCAGCGACGTTGACACCGAGACGGAGATGCTCATCCAGCGCAGTCTGGACGAACTCACGGAGGACAGGACGACGTTCGCCATCGCCCACCGACTCTCGACTATCAAGGACGCGGAGAAAATCGTCGTCCTCGAAGACGGCGAAATCGTCGAACGCGGCGCGCACGACGACCTACTGCAGAACGACGGTCTCTACGCGCACCTCTGGGGCGTGCAGGCTGGCGAGATAGACGAACTGCCCGAAGAGTTCATCGAACGGGCCGCTCGGCGCACTGCACGCACGGAAACGGACGACGACTGAAGCGAAAAACACGCCCGAATCGAATCAGAATTATCGACCGCGACGGAACTCGTTGCTGCCTTTCCCGCGCTGAATGTCGCGCTGTCGTTCCTGCTGTCGGTTGAACTGTTGCTCGTAGCGGCGCATCGTCCGCTCGCGTCTGCTGTTTCTGGTTCGTTGCCACGAGGGGTCTACTGGCCCACCGTAGCGCTCCGGCGGTCGGGATTCGGTCCCCCGGTCGCCTGTCGGTTGGTCGCCGCGAGGCGACTGCTCGGCCGGTGGCGTCGGTTCTCGCATCGGTTGGGTTCGCTTCGGTTGCTCGCCCGGTCTACCGGGTTGTGCTCTCGTCTCGGGAGATTCCGCTCGACTCCGGCGCGGCGTCTCGTCGGCCGGGGCTGGTTCACTCGACGTTCGTCGCGACTCCTCGTTCTCGTCAACTGGAGGCGAGTCCTCTCGACTCGTGTCAGTTGTCTCGTCGGGGTCCATCGGCGTAGAGTCGCTCGGCGCAGGTTCGGTCGGCGTTGGGTCCGTCGGAGTCGGGTCGGCCGTCTCGGTCTCGGAGCGTTCGGTGGCCCGACTCGGCGGCCGGGAGCCGTAGCGGCGGTTCTGCGCCGGACCGCCTTGCGGAGCGCCTGTCGATTGGTCCGGATTTCCGGCGTTCCACGCCTGTCCGCGTTTCCCGGTCGCGCCTTCGCCTTCTCGACCGCCGTTCTCGTAACGGTCTACGGAAGCGTCGCTCGGGGCAGACTGGGGGTTCGTCGGTCGGTTGCTTCGGCGTCGGGACCGTCGTGTAGACGCGTCGCCTCGTCGCCGTCGGTCCGTTTCGGTCGAGCTCTGGCTCTCCAGCCACTTTCGGCGTTCGCTCCGCTCTCCGTCGGTGTCGTCGGTGGTCATGGTTACATCCGGGGCTTTGACTGATTCGGCGAATAAACTGAGCCGACCGTTTACACCGTTCAGTCGCCGTCGGCAGAGCTTTCCCCGATTCAACGCCGCGTTACGCCGCGTCGTGCGGCGAACAGGACCGCTCACGCGATTCCAAGCGGGGACCGCGGCAGGTCGGCGTGGATGAACTCGACGCCGTAGGCCGCAAGCCACGAGAGCAGTTGTCGGACTGCCTCGGGGTCCGAGACGCGGTACGGTGCGTCCGTCGGCGGATGGCTCCCGACCTTGACGCCGAACCCCCGGTCGTGGTCGGCGAGCGCGGCGAACGCCGCTTCGTCGGTCGTGTCGTCGCCGAGGTAGACGGGGAACCACTGTTCGCCGTCGGGGACGACTTCGTCGGCGAGCCAGTGAACCGCCTCGCCTTTATCCCACGCGACGGCCGGGCGCAGTTCGAGCACGTCCTTGCCCGTCGTCAGTCGCACGTCGTCGTAGGTGGAAGCCAGCGACTCCACGATGGCCGAGACGAACGGCACTGCTTCGTCGGCGACGAGTCGCGTGTGGACCGTCGCGGTGACGCCCTTGCGCTCGACGAGCGCCCCGTCGATGCCCAGCAGTCGTTCGGTGAGTTGGTCACAGAGGTGTTCGATGGTGCCCTGCGTCTCCCTGGCGACCGGATGGACGACTCGCTGGCCGTCGGCGTACAGTTCGAGTCCGTGGTTACCAGCGTAGGCGATTTCGGAGCGTTCGCGAACCGACTCGCCGCTGTGAGTGTCACCGTTCGCGTCGCTCACGGCGACTCGCTCGTCTACCGCCAGTCGCTGGCGCACGTCGGCCAACGCCCGACCGCTGACGACGCCGACTTCCACGTTTGGGGCGTCGGCCAGTCGCACGATTGCCTCGCGAGTCGGGTCCGGCATCGTCGCGTCGTCCGGCCGAGATTCGATACTGGCGAGCGTTCCGTCGAAGTCGAGCAGGACGAACAACCCCTCGGCGGCGACGAGTCCCTCTACGAGCGCGTGGAGGTTCTCGCGGAGTAGTGGGGGCGAGTCACGTTCTTCTGTCATCATCTGTCTCACCCCTCGCTCATCGTTCGAGCATCGCGCGAGACGACTGCCGCCCGCGTTCGACTGCGGCGACGGTCTGGAACTGCGATTCGAGCCAGTCGTACACGTCCTCGGCGTGGACCGACCGCTGGAGCGCGGCCATCCGGCGGGCACGCTCGTCTCGAGAGAGTTCCAGCGCGTCGGCGATGCCGTCGGCGACACCTGCTTCGTCGTACGGATGAACGAGAACTGATTCGTCGCCGAGTTGTTCGTGCGAGCCTGCGAGTTCGCTCAGCACGAGGACGCCCGACTCGCCTGTCTGGGAGGCGACGTACTCCTTGGCGACGAGATTCATCCCGTCTCGGACCGGCGTGACGAGTGCGAGGTCCGCCTCGCGGTAGAGCGCGGCCAGTCCGGCGTCCGGAACGTGGTCGGTCAGCGAGACGACTGGCGTCCAGTCGTCGGTACCGAATCGGTCGTTGACGCGCTCGATGGCGTCCGCGACGCGGTTCTGTAGCTCGCTGTAGGCCGGGATTTCGCTCCGACTCTCGGTGCCCTTCTGGACGTAAGTCAGTTCGCCGCGCCACTCGGGGTACTGCTCCCAGAAGCGTTCGAGCGCGTCGAGTCGGCGTTCGATGCCCTTCGTGTAGTCGAGGCGCTCGACACCGAGCGCGAGGCGTGTGTCGGCGTCGATGTCGTACCCTTCACGGAAGCGTTGCCAGTAGTCATCGGCCGCCTCGCTGGTGGCGAGTTCGGCCCGCTGGGCGGCGTCGATGCCGAGCGGGAACGAGCGGACGAACGTCCGCTGGCCCTTGTAGGAGACGCTCGCGCTGGCTCTATCGACGCGAGCGTGCGTGGCGGCCTCCACGCAGTCGAGGAAGTTCCGGCAGTACGCCTCCGTATGGAAGCCCACGAGGTCGTTCGCCAGCAGGCCGTCGAGCAACTGCTCGTACTGCGGGCATGCCTGAAATGCGTCCCACGTGGGCCACGGGATGTGCCAGAAGTGCGCGAGCGTGGCGTCGGGCCGGGCGTCTCGCACTCGTCTGGGAGCGAGCGCGAGGTGGTAGTCTTGGAACCAGACGACCGAGTCGTCCTCGGCGGCGTCGAGAATCGCGTCGGCGAAGTCCGCGTTCGTCTGTCGGTACTGTGCCCAGAACGTCGGGTCGGCGTTCACTTTGGCAGTGTCGAGGTGGCAGAGTGGCCACAGCACCTGATTGCTGTAGCCGCGGTAGTAACCCGACACTTGCTCGTCAGAGAGCCAGACGCGCCGTAAGTCGTAGGCGGGGTCTTCGGGCGGCACACCCACTGTCCCCTCGTCATTGACGACTTCTCTGTCTGCGTCGCCGTCGCCCCACGCGACCCACGTGCCTTCGACTGCCTGCATCACCGGGTCGAGCGCGGCGGTCAGTCCGCCAGCGGGGCGGTCCACGACTATTTCTCCGTCCGTGTAGCCGTGGCTGTACGGTTCGCGGTTCGATGCGACCACGAGTTCGCGTCCGTCTAGTACCGCCGCGACAGAGTCTGCGGCGGATTTGGCTGTGGCCCCAATCGTGTTTGAAGTCATTTGGTAGTAGTATACTCCCCAGCGCGGGCGAGAGTTCGCGGCGACCCCGCGCGAGTTTGCTGCTATTCCGTGTTCAACAGATGGTCGGATAACGTAGTCGTCCGTTCAGAACCGTTTGGGAGCGCAAACGGACCCCGCTGGCGATTAAGGCGCGTTTGTCGCCGAGAAAGCAGTCGTTGTAGGAGTTATGCCGACCTTAGAGCGACTCGCGACACCGAGAGCGACTTGCTACATCGATTCGTCTTCGCGCTCGTGTTCGGTCCCGCCGCGGTCGGTGTATCCCTTGCGCCCGATTGCGCCTTCGCCGACCATGTTGAAGATGGACTGGCGAACGTCGTCGGCGGAGTCGTACGTCTCGGAGAGTGGTTCCAACAGTGAAGCGACCGTCTCTGACCCGTCGGCGTAGCTAACTTCCTCGTCGCCGAACTCCGCCACTATTTCCTCAGTCGTCGCCGGGTAGTCGTGGGCGTCAAGTCGCGATTCTAAGTCGCCGAAGTCCACGCCCTGTTCGCGGTCGTCGGCCATACGATTAGGTCGCCCTGCCGGGCGATAAACCGAGGCGTCCGTTCACGAGTTCTCGTGTCGTTACCAGTCGAAACCGAACGGCACGCGAACGAGAACTGAGCGGGGGAACCGTTATTCTCCGTGGCGTGCTACACCACTGCATGCACGTAGCGGTCGTCGGGGGCGGCATCGTCGGACTCGCCAGCGCGTACTACCTCGCCGAACGCGGCGCTGACGTGACCGTCTTCGAAAAGGGAAACGTCGGCAACGGGAGTACCGAACGCTCGGTCGGCGGCATTCGCGCGCAGTTCTCCACGCCGGTCAACGTCGAGTTATCCGTCGCCAGCATGCGCGTCTGGAACGACTTCAGGGAGACGTTCGGCACCGACATCGCCCACCGCAAAGCGGGCTACCTCTTCGTCACCCGCGAGGAAGAGGCGGCACGCCAGTTCGAAGCCAACGTCGCCATGCAGAACGAGCGGGGCGTTCCGAGCGAGTTGTTGACTCCGGAGCAAGCGAGCGAACACTGTCCCGAACTGAAGATCGAGGGACTCCTCACGGCGACGTACTCGCCGACGGACGGCTTCGCGGACCCGCACCTTGCCCTACAGGGCTTCGCCACCGCGGCCCGAGAATCCGGGGTCGAGATTCGGACGAAGACGACTGTGAGCGCAATCGAGCGTGGCGGGGGCGGAGCGGGCGTCACGGGAGTGGTCGCCGACGGCGAGCAAATCGACGCCGACTTCGTCGTGAACGCGGCGGGACCGTGGGCACGACGAGTTGCGGCGATGGCCGACGTGGACTTGCCAGTGCGCCCGAAGCGCAGGCAGATGCTCGTCGTGGAACCCGAGATACGGGTGCCTGAGGACGTGCCGCTGACCATCGATTTGGATTCGGGGGCGCACTTCCGGCCGGAACGCGAGGGTGCGGCGCTCGTCGGCGGGAACTTTGGGGGACAAGACCCCGACGAGGATCCGGACGCGTTCGACCAGAAGTTCGACCTCGACTGGGCCGCCGAGGCCGTCGAACGTGCGGGGGACCTCGCAGGCTACTTCGGTCCGGACTCGCGGATTCGGCGCGGCTGGGCCGGTCTGTACGCGGTGACGCCCGACCACCATCCAATCGTCGAAGAGACCGTTCCGGGCTTCGTGAACGTGGTGGGGTTCTCGGGCCACGGCTTCCAGCACGCGCCAGCGACCGGGCAGTTGGTCACGGAACTGGTGCTGGACGGGGAGGCGTCGCTGGTGGACATTTCTGGGCTGGGGAGTGATAGGTTCGAGAGCGGGGAACTGCTGGAAGAACGGAACGTGGCGTAAGAGTGAGGAGTTGGTTTCTCGAACTTCGTCGTACTACCCGGCGCGCGCTGGTGTGACCCGAAGTGTCATCCTGAGCGTAGCGAAGGAAGGCTCGTCGGAACTTGCTCCGACGGTGGTCGCACCGAAATCGTGCGAGGAATGAGCGAACGGATGTGAGCGAATCGGTTGGGGAGGTGTGTGGCAGTCACGCGAACGAAGTGAGTGTGACCTCGTCGGACGCGGTTTGTCCGACGGTGGTCGCGGTGCTGTGCGATGCGGTCTCTCATCGGCTTCGGGAATAGCTAGCGTCACTGCGTTCGTCGTTGCTGCACAGCAGTCAGAACAATCAACGTGCCTTCCTCGAAAGCCCTTGTCCAGTCCCACCCTGTCTTTTAGCCAGGCATCTCTACCTCCCCAAACACACCAATCCACGAGGTAGAACCCTCAAATCCACCGAACCACTAAACCAACACCCCCGAACGCTTATCCAACCGACTCGTTTCGGCGATTACACATACCACTCTTAAGCGCGCCCGCGGGGATTGACAAATGTGCCATGAGAACAAATGACGCGAAAATTGGCCGCCGAGCGGTGCTGAAGGCGGTCGGGGGAGTGGGTGCGCTTGGGGGAGCAAGTGCGCTCGGCGTCGTCGGAAGCGCTGGCGCACAGAACGGACCGGTGACGTTCGGGCAACCGGCGTCGCTGACGGGGAAGTGGGACTATCTGCAACCGGCAGTCTCCCAATCGACGGACCTCGCCATTCAGGAGATAAACGACGCTGGGGGCGCGCTCGGGCAGCAGGTGAACCTTCAGCGGCGCGACACCGCAGTAGACCCAGCACAGGCGCGACAGGTCGTCCAGCAGTTGAAGAACAACGACGACGCGATGGCCATCCTCGGCCTCTTTTCGAGCGAGATTACGCCGCTGTTCGACTTCCTGAAGAGTCAACAGGTGCCAATCGTCACGCCGTGGCCCGGTTCGACCGCGCTGGACGGCCGAGGCGGCGACAAGGAGACGCCCCAGAATCTGGGCGACGACGACTGGGTGTGGCGGACCATCATCAGCGACACGGTCCACACCATCGGCGCGGCGAAGAAGTTGCTCGACGAGGACATGGGCCGGGTCGGCATCTTGAACGGGACGAGTCAGGGCGAGCGGTCGTGGGCCGACGCGTTCCAGTCTGCCTACGAGAACGGCGGTGGCACCGTCGCTACGCGTCTCGAAGTCGAGGAGGGGAAATCGACCTACCAGTCGGAACTCAACCGCCTGTTCAGCAACGACTTCGATGCGTGGGCGCTCGCCGTCGCGCTACAGGACGCTGTGACAATCGTCCGCGAGTGGTCGTCCGCGGGGTACGGCACACAACTCCTGCTCGAAGACGGCCTCAGGAGCGAGGACCTCATCAACAACGCCGGGCAGGCCGCCAGCGGTGCGTGGTTGGCGGTCGCAACCGGCCAAGGACCGGGCTACGACCAGTTCCTCGAAAAGTACAACCAAGCTGGTGACGCCGACCTGCACGCGTGGGGCGTGGCGGCCTACGACGCGACGAACGTCGCGGCGTTAGCGATGGAGCGCGCGGGAGAAGCCAGCACGCAAGCCATCGAGCGAAATCTGGGACCGGTCTCACGCGAGGGCGGCACGACCGTTCAGACGTTCGCGGAGGGCAAGCAGGCGCTCTCCAACGGCGACGAAATCAACTATCAAGGAGCCGCGACGCCAGTCAACTTCACCGGCTTCGGCAACGTGTTCGGCGACGTAGGCGTCGAGCAGGTCTCGCCGCAGGGCTTCGAGCAGATAGACGTGATACCGACCGACGAACTCAGGCCGTTGGTGGACACCTACTAGATGGTCTTGCTGGTCTTGCAGGACGTCGTCTTCGGCGTCGTCCTCGGGTCGTACGTCGCCGTCGCGGCGGTCGGGTTCACCCTCGTCTACGGACTGGTGAACATGATAAACTTCGCGCACGGCGAGTACGTCACCGTCGGCGCGTTCGTCGGCTTCGGATTGGCAGAGAGCGTCGGCTTGCCGAGCGCCGCCGCGATTCCTGCGACGATTCTACTCTCGGCAGTCGTCGGGTGGGCACTGGCGATGCTCGTATTCAGACCAATCCAGCAAACAGGGCCGATTCCGCTGTTACTCACATCTATCGGTCTCGGTCTCGTGATGCGCAACGGGATTCGACTGCTCGCGGGACCGCAACCGAAACGCTTCGCGCTCGGCGAAACGTCGGTCTACCGAGTCGAGTCGCTCGACGTGTTCGTGACCAGCCAGCAGTTGTTCGTAATCGGCGTGGCTATTGCGTCGTTTCTCGCCATGCACGCCCTGCTCCAGTACACCAAACTGGGCACCGCGCTCCGGGCGATGAGCGACAACGAGGACTTGGCACTCGTCACGGGCATCAACACCGCCCGGATGCGAACGGTCGTCTGGCTGTTTTCGTCCGGACTCGCCGGACTCGCAGGCTACTTGCTTGCGGTCCAGCGCGCCGCGACGCCCACGGTTGGGTTCGGCCAACTCCTGCTGGTCATCACCGCCGCGATTCTGGGCGGCGCTGGGAGCGTCTACGGCGCGATAGTGGGGTCGTACATCTTAGGAATCACCATCTCGCTGGCCGTCGCACAGCTACCGAGTTGGGCGACGCAACTCGGCACGACGATGGCGTTCGTCGTGCTCATCGTCGTCCTGCTCGTTCGGCCGGGCGGCATCGCTGGCGCGGAGGTGCGAGCATGAGTTTGGAGGGAAAGATGAGTTTGGAGGAAAAGCACAGATGAGTGTCGTAGACCGCCTCCGCGAGAACCGGCTTCCGCTGTCGCCAGAGGTCGCAGGTCTACTCCTACTCGGTCTGACCCTGCTACTGCTCGGCGTACCGTTCGCCGTCCCCCTCCCGAACTGGGCGCTCGTCTTCTTGGAGGTGAGCGTCACCTTCCTGCTCTACGGTCTGCTCGTTCTGGGACTGGACCTCCAGTTCGGTAGTACCGGACTGGTCAACTTCGGCCATGTCGCCTTCTTCGCGGTCGGCGCGTATGCGGCCGCGATGGCGACGGCGAACGATCCCTTCGCGGGCATCGGTCTCGGATATCTGTGGCCGGTCGGCCTACTGGCGGGCCTCGTCGCCGCCGGACTGCTCGGCGCACTCATCGGCGTGGCGACCCTGCGACTGCGCGACGACTTTCTGGCAATCGTCACGCTCGCCGTCGCCGAAATCGTCCACGACTTGTTGGGAAGCTTCGAGGGCATCACGGGCGCGGACATCGGTATCTTGGGGGTCCCGCAACCGGTCGCGAGTCTCGCTGGCGACTCGGACACGACGCTGGCCGCGACGGTGTTACTGCTCGCTGGTGTCCTCTTACTCGCGTACGCCGGCGTCTCCCGACTGACGAACGCTCCCTACGGTCGCGTTCTGCGGGCGATTCGAGCAGACGACAGAGTGACTGGCGCGCTCGGCAAGCACGTTTTCAGCTACAAGTTACAAGCCTTCGTCTTCGGCGCGGTACTCGCCGGACTCGCTGGCGCGCTCTTCGCGTTCTACAACGGCGCGGTCGCACCCGGGTTCTTCGGCCTGAACGTCACCGTGCTGGTCTGGATTGGCATGCTCATCGGCGGCGCGGGCAACCACCGCGGCGTGCTGGCCGGACTCGCAATCGTGCTGGGTCTGCGCCTGCTCACGCGATTCCTCAACGAGAGTTTCCCGTTCGTCACGCAGGACCAGTTCGCGTCGATGCGACTGGTGCTGGTCGGTCTCGCACTGATTCTCATTATCCGGTATCGTCCGGCAGGCATCTGGGGCAATCCGGAGGAGTTGGGGGTCGAGCGAAGATGACGCAAAAATCGGAGGTCGAACGAAAATGACCCTACTCGAAGCCCAAAACCTCGAAAAGTCCTTCGACGGCGTGCAGGCGCTCGACGGCGCGACCTTCGAAATCGAGCGCGGCGAACTCGTCGGCCTCATCGGCCCGAACGGCGCGGGCAAGACGACGCTGTTCGACTGTCTGTCGGGTGTGCTTTCGCCGGATTCAGGGACAGTACAATTCGACGGTGAGGACGTGACGGACCTGCCGACCTACCAGCGAGCGCGGGCCGGGATGGTCCGCACCTTCCAGCAGACCCGCGAGTTGGAGACGCTAACCGTCGCCGACAACGTGCGGCTTCCTGCGAGCGACCATCCGGGCGAGCGTGCAAGAGACGCGCTAGTCGGCACCCAGCGGGCGGCCGACCGCGAGGCGGAGGTCCGAGCGCGAGCGACCGAACTCATCGACTTCTTCGACCTCGGGGAACTCGCCAACGAGTACGCGGGCCACCTTTCGGGCGGCCAGCGCAAACTGCTGGAGTTCGCTCGCGCGCTGATGCTCGACCCCGAGATGCTTCTGCTGGACGAACCGCTGGCGGGCGTCAATCCGACGTTAGGACGAAAAATCGGAGGCTACGTCGAGCGACTGAACGACGACGGGACGACGCTACTCGTCGTGGAACACGAAATCGAGACGCTAGCCGCGCTGGTCGATAGACTGGTCGTGCTGAATCAGGGCGCGGTGCTGGCCGACGGCGACCCCGAGGAAGTGTTAGGTGACGAGCGCGTCGTCGAAGCGTATCTCGGTGGGAAAACGTAGAAAACGCCAGTTGTAAATTCCTGGATTTCAATCAAGAATCAAATATCGAGCAGTCTCGAATTCCTTCGAGAGCCGCTACGCACCCACGATACAGTTCTGGCGTTCGATACACATTTATACACAGCAGACGACACCATTGCACCATGGCAGACGAATCACAGTTCGGCGACTTCGGTGGTCGCCACGTCCCCGAACCGCTGGAAGAACCGCTCGAAGGACTGGCCCAAGCGTTCGACGAGATTCACGACACCGACGCGTTCCAAGACCGGTTTCGGAATCTCCTACAGGACTTCGCGGGCCGACCGACGCCCGTCTTCCACGCCGAGCGACTCTCCGAGGAGTACGGCGCGCAAATCTATCTCAAGCGCGAGGACCTGCTCCACGGCGGCGCGCACAAGATAAACAACTGCCTCGGGCAGGCGCTGCTCGCCGACGAGGCGGACAAGACCCGACTCATCGCCGAGACCGGCGCGGGCCAGCACGGCGTCGCCACCGCGATGGTCGGCGCGCTCCTCGACTTGGACACCGAGATTTACATGGGGAAGAAGGACGCCGAGCGCCAGCAGATGAACGTCTTCCGGATGCGACTCATGGGCGCGGAGGTCAACGAAGTCACCCGCGGCGGGTCCGGCCTCGCCGACGCCGTGGACGCCGCGCTCGAAGACTTCGCGGAAAATATGGACGATACGCACTACCTCGTGGGGTCCGCCGTCGGTCCCGACCCCTTCCCGCGGATGGTTCGGGAGTTCCAGTCAGTCATCGGCCAGGAGGCACGCGACCAGATTCGAGAGCAGGCAGGCCAACTCCCCGACGCCGCGGTGGCCTGCGTCGGTGGCGGGTCGAACGCCATCGGTCTGTTCCACGCGTTCCGCGACGACGACGTAGCCTTCTACGGCGCGGAGGGCGGTGGCGAAGGAGGCGACTCCAAGAAGCACGCCGCACCACTCTCCTCGGGTACCGAAGACGTGATGCACGGCATGAAGACTCGCGTGCTGAACGACGACACGGAAGTTCACTCTGTCTCGGCCGGACTCGACTACCCCGCAGTCGGCCCGGAACACGCGATGTTCCGCGCCGTCGGGCGCTGTGAGTACCAAGCCGTCGAAGACGACGCCGCGCTCTCGGCCTTCCGAGAACTGAGCGAGTTGGAGGGCATCATCCCCGCACTCGAATCGAGTCACGCCGTCGCGCTGACGAAGGACCTCGCAGAAGAGATGGACGAAGACGACGTGATTCTCGTGAACCTGAGCGGCCGTGGCGACAAGGACATGGAACAGGCCGCCGAGATGTTCGACCTGAGTTGATCAGTCTGCCGTCCCGCTTCGAGCGCCAGTATCCGCATCGACTTCTGGCCGTCCCTCCAAGGTCGCTCGCACCTCGGGCACCAGTCGGTTGACGACCGCTCGGCCCTCCCGTTCGCGCTCGATTAGCCCTGCGTCTTCGAGGCGCGAGAGGTGGTGCGAGACAGTACTGGCGTCCCGACCCAACTCGTCTGCGACGTCGCCGCCACTGGCGTCGCCGAGGCGCGCGAGTGCGTGCAACACGGCGGCAGTCGCCGAGTCTTCGATCGCGGCGGTGAGTTCCACGTCCTCCGCGTGCGCCGGATAGAAGCGACGCTTCCCTCGAACTTTGGCCGCCATTATCAGCCCTTCCTTCTCCAGCACGTCGAGGTGGTGCTTCGCCGTGGAGACCGGCACGTCTACGCGGTCGGTGAGTTCCGAGAGGTACGTCCCCGGCGAGCGCTCGATGCGCTCGTGGAGCGTCGCCCGCGTCCGGTGATTCAGGGGGTCCGAATCGTCGTAGCTACTGTAGCGGAACGGCGCGACGAGTCGCCAGAGGTCTTCGAAGCGACTCCTGACTGCGGCTTTCGCACTGGACGCTCCAGCGGAGACCGTCGCGGCCGACGAGGACGCCACGCCGGAGTTGCCGACCAAGGTGATGCCATCGGAGAACTGGTGGACCAGTGCCGCCGCCGTCAGCGCGCCGAGACCGACCGCCGCGGTCGTTCGATTGACTGGAATCGGGGCCGAACCATCGGTCCCGACTGAAAGGAGACGGTCGGAGTCGGACGCGCCGACAGTCGCGTCGTCCGTGGAGTCGTCGGTGTTTCCGTCGGCGTCACCAGCGTCGCTCGCTCCGGCCATCTCCGAATCTGCTTCGGACTGCTGGTCTCCGTCGGAGTCGGAGCTACCAGCGTCCGAACTGCCGGACTCGCCGCCGTCTTCTCCACTTCCGGTCGCCGACCCCCCGCCGAGCGACCCTGAGACCGTGAGATTCGCGTTCTGGGTACTCGAAACGTCGTCCAGTACAGTCGTGTTTTGCAGCGAGTCGGTTGCGTCTCCGACCGACCCTGCGACGGTGGTCGCCCCGTCTGTCGAATCATCGAGGGTATCGTTCGCGCTCGGGGCCGTTCCGGCCGTCGAGTCGGGCACATCCGTCGTCACTTCGACCGCGGTGGTGTCGTTCACGGGAGAATCGACCGTCGTGGTGACCGACTCCTCAACTGTCGTGACGGCCGAATCGAGCGTGGTCGTGTCTGGTGAGTCCGTGACCGTGGCGTTCGTCGGGTCTGTCGTAGTGACCGTCGGAGAATCGGAGAGCGTCGTCGTAGTGGGGATGGTGGACGCCTCGGTAGCAGTCACCGCCGACCCGCCAGCGTCACCGCTCGCGTTGCCATCGACTGTCGTCGTCACTGACGAATCGACCGTCGTAGTTAGCGGCGCATCGACTTCGTTCGCGGCCGGTCCGGCGGACACGAGTACCACCGCTCCGCTGAGCGAGACCGCGAGGAGAAACGCGACGGCGAAACGCGTGGTACGACTGAACATGCCGCTCTAGAGGTATCGGATAAAATGGGTTTCTACCGTAAAAATACGACGGCTTACAGATTGGTAGTTGGCCGGTTGAAACGTTGGACCAAGACGTTTGGACGGTTTTGCCAGAAACCCTTTTTTCGAGTATTTACTCCAATGGGGTACGGTGTCAAACACTCACAGATGACAGGGGAAGACGACACACGTTTCGACGGGAGCGGAGATAGTGCTAATTCTGACTTGAGTCGGCGGACTTTCCTGCAAGCGTCGGGAGCAACTGCCGCGGTCGGGTTGCTGGGCGTTTCCGGGACGGCCGCCGCGGCAGATGGCTTCGACGGCACGTATCGCAACTGGCGTGCCCGCGAGGCCCAACACGCGTGGGACCGGGGCTATCGCGGCCGTTCGGACCGAACGCTCGCGCTGACCGACAGCGGCCAAGAGGTGCGCCACCCCGACCTCGGGCCGTGGAACGGCGTCCAAGCGTTCATCGAAGACGGCCAAGTGAAACTGACCAAGCCCGAGGAGAACGACGTGAGTCGCGTGAAGACCGGCGACAGCGAGTCGTTCTCGGGGACGATGGGACCGGGAACCTTCGCCACGGGCGAGGAGAAGTATCACGAGTTCACCGCACCGAGCGGCGTCGATGAACTCGACGCGGAACTCTCGTGGTCGCCGAACGCCGACGCGAGCAACGACTTGGAGTTCCGCATCGACGAGTACGTCGATGGCCAGTGGGAGACCAGTGCCCGCGCGGCGACGGCGAGCATGCCCGAGAAGATTACCGTGCCAGTGGACGCTGGGACGAAGTACCGCTTCGTCGTCGAGGCATACGTCAACACGACGACGACCTACGAGATTTCGGGCACCTACTACGAAATCGAGGGGACGGTGCAGACCTACGATTCGAGCGTCGTCTTCGAGGGGACTGGCGGCGCGCCCGCACCGGACACGCCGAAAGCCGTTGGCTGGTACGACGCCAGTTCGCGCTACGGCCTGCGGAAGAAGCCTCGCGACCCAGACGGCCACGGCAGTCACTGCTCGTCCATCATGGCGGGGAGCGGCCGCGGCAGCGCGATAGACGAATCGGCGGCCGAGGAACACGCGCCGCAGACCGTCCTCTCGGCCGTGACTGACGGCGTTCTCGCCTACGAAGTCGAGGCCGAGGCCGGAACCGGCGTCTTCGGGTCGGCGTACGGCAAACTCCTCCAAATGCGAATCGAGGGACCGGACGGCCAGACCCTCGACACCTCGACGGCGACGAACGACGCCAGCGAGTGGGACAACAACGTGGTCGAAGCGCCCGCCGAGCAGACCGGCACGTACACTGTCTACGTCGAGACCCAGGAAGGCCAGAAGGCGACGGCGGCCTACGCCGAGACGGTGGCCGTCGGACCGTTCCTCGACCCACAGAGTACGGTCGGCGACCGCTCGGCCGACGGCGACGCTGGACTCCACACCGGACTCGCACCCGACCAGAGCATCATGTGCCTGCAAGGGCTGTCGGCCCCGACAGAGGACCTGAGCCGTCACGCGAGCCAGTTCGCCGACATCTTCAACATGCGGACGGTGAACATGTCGTGGGGCTACGTGGGCGGCCTGCCGCTCGGTGCGGCCGCGGGCACGCTCGACCGGATTCCCGGTTCGATTAAAGAAATCGCCGAGGGCGGCATCCTGACTTGTGCCGCGGCTGGCAACGCCGCGACGCCCGCCAACGGTAACGGGTCGCCCGCGGTCGCAGACGAGGCGATTTCGGTCGTCGCAACTGGACCGCTCGACGGCATCTCGGGCTACTCCTCCGGCGGCATCGGCGCGATAGACGAAGACGAAGGCGGCGCGTACATGAAACCGGACGTGACCGCACCGGGCGGCACACTGACCGACCTCGCAAACGCAGTGCTGGCCGGAGCGGCCGACACGCCCGAGAGCAACCAGCCAGCGATTCGAGACTACACCGGACTCGCGGGTACCTCGATGGCGAGTCCCTACACGACCGGCGTCTCCGGACTCCTCGCCCAAGCGATGGAGGAAGACGCGCCGTCGAGCATCTCGCTCCCCGCGCCGACCGATACGGAGTTCGACGACGTGATGCGCCTGAAGCAGGTGTTGCTGGCGACGGCGACGGAGACTGCACTCACGGCCGCGCCGTACCACCGTGCGAAGGCTCCGACCTACGACTTCGGTGGCCGAGACCCCTTCGAAGGGTTCGGCCGCGTGAATCCCGGTCCGGCAATCGACGCCGTGACTCGCGAACTGTCGGCTTCGGGCAGTATCAGCGCGGAAGTCGGCCTGAACGTGCCCGACGACGAGCGCGCAGCCGCAGGCTACCTCGAAGTCGGCCCTGGTACCTACGAGGCATCCGTCTCGTTCAGCCACCTCTCGGGCGGCGACAAGGGGTCCGCGACCGGAAGCCCCCATATCGACCTCTTCGTCTACGACGCCGAAACGCCCGCGACGAACGGCGAACCGAACGTCGTGGCGCGAGCGCAGGGCCTGCAGGGCAGTCCCTCGGTGACGTTCACGACGGAGGGCGGCACCTACTACGTCGTCGCCAAACTCGTCCAGATTCCGGGCGTGCTGAACGGCGACGACGTGCAGGCGCACTTCGACCTCTCGACGAGTACGGTGCAAGGGTTCACCGCCTCCGGCACCCGAAGCGACGACGGTGACGCCTTTACTGGTGGTCAGACCAACCAAATCGACATCTCCGTCTCCGCGAGCGAGTCGGTGAAGGTGCGAGACGTGGTACCGCCCGAGTGGGATGTGCTGGAAGACTACAGCGACGACGTGACGCGCGTCGAGAGCAACGGCGACCGGCAGTTCGTCTACCTCGGCGAGGGGAGCGACCTCTCGGCGACGTACTTCGTGGAGGCACCCGCAGAAGAGACGCAGTCGAACGCCTATAGCTTCGGCCCCGTGCAGGTCTCTCCGGACGGCGGCGAGACGTGGGTCCAGCTTTCGGGCACGAGCGACACGAACGTCGTCGCCGGAACCGACAGCGACCTCTGAACAGTCCCTGTCCAGTCCAATCCAACCCAGCTCCCCCTACCACCCCGTTTTCCGACATCACCAACCTCCGATTTCAGTACACTGACCATGACAGACCACAGCTTTCGGTTCACGCGGCGCACCGCACTCAAGTCGGTCGGCGCGGCCTCGTTGCTCCCGTTCGCGGGCGTCGGGGCGGCCAGCGAAACCGCCGACAAGACGACGATAGACGACCAACTGGACCTGTCGGCCGCCGGGCCGCAGGAAGTGCTGGTCGTGTTCGACACGCAGGAGTCGATGAGCCTGCTCGACAGTTTCGACCTCGACGGCAAACACGACTACGAGAACCTGCCCATCAGCTACACAGCGCTGTCGGGTGACCAGATTCGGACGATTGCCGAGGACGACTCGGTTCGCCGAGTGAAGAAGGCCGAGCAACTGACGTACTTCAACGACGACGCCAGAGAGGCAACCGGCGCAGACGTAGTGCAGAACGAACTGGGCTACGACGGGTCGAGCGTCGATGTCGTAGTCATCGACTCCGGGTTTTCGGGACCGCATCCCGACTTCGACGGCCGACTCGAATCGAACTGGCAGTGGGTGGACAACCCGCTCGGCACGCGAGACGCCGACTGGACGAATCTCGGCGCGAACGCCGACACCGACGACCTCGGCCATGGTACTCACTGCGCGGGGAGCATCGCAGGCGACGGGAGCGCGAGCGACGGTCAGTTCAAAGGCATGGCCCCCGGCGCGCGCATCTCGGTGTACTCGACCAACGAGACGGTCTATCTGCCGTACGCCATCGGCGCGTGGGACCACCTGCTCGGGCGGGCCGCCGACCCCGACGACGACTTCGACCCCGACGTGGTGTCGAACTCCTACGGCGTGGCGCGAGACGTGCGCTACAACCCGAACGACCCGCTGAACGTCGCCACGTGGGAGGCGTTCGGTCGCGGAATTCTCCCCGTCTTCGCGGCCGGAAACTCCGGGCCGGACGCGGACACCCTCTCGCGGTTCGGCAAGGCGCCGCACGTCCTCTGTGTGGCGGCGACCCGCGACGACGAGCACGTGACGGACTTCTCCTCGCGCGGACGCACCCCCGACGAGGACCGAGAGACGAACTACGACCGCAAGGACGCGCTGTGGAATCTGTCGCGCTTCCACGCCGCGTCGAATCGCGGTCAGTACGTCGTAGACACCGGAACGTGGGAGGGCACCGTCGGCCCCGCGGCCGACAGTTCGACGGCGGGCACCGACGCTTCCACGGAGAGTGACTTCTACGAGTGGGTCGCGCCGAACAACGCCGACACGCTCGAACTCACCCTCGACATCTCGCCCGACGGCCAGCAGGTCCGGGTGTCGGTTCGGCGCGGGAGCGAGGACGGCACGGTCGTCGCCCAGATGGGGGAAGAGCCAGTGTATCAGCACCGGACGCTGGAAACCGACGTGGAGGGCGGGACGACCTACTACGTCGAAGTCGAACCGATGGTGTCGGTCGCAGTCGAGTACACCATCGACTACGAGTCTCACGAGCAACTCGGCGAACCGACTCGGTACCGGCCCGTCGGCATCTATCGGCCCGCCATCGGAACGCCGGGCAACGCCGTCGTGAGTACCGTCGGCCCGACCGACCCCCTGGACGCGTTGGCCCCGGACGAGCGGGCGTACTACACGCCGATGAGCGGCACGTCGATGGCCTGTCCGGTCGCCGCTGGCATCTGTACGCTCGTCATCGACGCCGCCAGAGCGAACGACTACGACCCGCACCCAATCGAGGTCATCAACACCGTCGAGGCGACGGCGACTGACTCGCACGTCTCGCACACGCCGTGGAATATCGGCGCAGGGTTCGCCGACGCCGCGGCCGCAGTGAAGCGGGCCGACTCCGGCAACCTCGCCAACTTCAGAGACGTATCGCTGGCCGACCCCGACACGCCGACGAGTCTGTCGGTATCGGGCACTAGAAGCGACGACGGTGACGCTTTCACCGGCGGTCAAACGAATCAGGTTGACGTGACCGTCTCGGCGCTCTCGCACGGCGCAGAGATTCGAGACACGATTCCGAGCGAATGGACAGTCTCGGATGCTGGCGACGTAGAGCGCGTCGAGCGAGCGGGAGACGTGAAACACGTCTATCTCGGCAACGTCGCGCCAGACGAGACGAGCGCGACTCGCACGTACTTCGCGGAAGCACCGAGTTCGACCAGCGAGACGGGCGACTACGCGTTCGGCCCGGCCGAGGCGAATTCGGCGAAGACAGACGACGACTGGGTCGCCTTCGGCGGCACGGACACGAACACAGTCGTCGCCGAGAGCACGAATACGTGAGACGTTAGATACGCTAAGGCCAGAATAAACTCATCTAAACGCCCAACAAGATTATACCTTCGTAACACCCGTGTTAACTCAGAACACGAAACACGGTTACGACCGGCGTCGAGCGGCGACGTCGAGACGACGGCCCGGTCCAGAACGGTCGAAACGGTCCACAGTGAGAGCTTACACGTGAATTCACGACCATGACAGACGATTCCCCCAGCGACGACATCGGTACCAGCATCGACCGACGAACAGTCCTGCAGGCGCTCGGAGTGACCGCCAGCGGCCTCGCGGCCACCGGTTCCGCGAGCGCACACGAGTTCGGTTCGGACAGTTCGGGGTCCTCGTCCTCCTCGGAGGGCCACGACCACACCGACCCGAGTCAGCACACCGACTCGCAGAACACCGAACTGCTCGACTATCACAGTCTCGGCGGCGTCGGGCCGTCCAGCAACGCGGGCGACCCCGACGAACCCCACTACGGGGCCGCCACGGAACTGCGAGTCCACGGCGACTACGCCTACGTCGGCTTCTTCTCCTCGAAGTCGCCGACGAACGACCGGGGGATGGCCATCCTCGACATCCACGACTTCAACGACGCAGAGACGTACGAGGAGTTGCGAGACGCGGAGTTGTCCGTCCTCTCGTTCGTGCGCAACCTGAACTCGGGGGCGGCCGTGATGGACCTGAAAGTCAGTGACGACGGCGACTACGTCTTCCTGAGCAAACAGCCCTACACCGCGCTGTACGACGATGTGGACCCGAAGCCGAGCACTGACGGCGAGTCGGGAGACGTGTCGGCCGGTTCCGTCGTCGCGGTGGACGTCTCGGACCCCGGCAACCCCGAAGTCGTCGGCGCGTACGAAGGCTGGACGACCGGGTCGCACAACGCCTACTACCACCGGATCGACGGCACCGAATACCTGTTCGCCATCCACGATACCGGTGATGGGACTGCCGGACTCTACGTCCTCGAATTCGACCGGACGACCGGGCAGTTCGCGGTGGTCAACCAGTGGACCAACGGCGGTGCTACCTCGGGGACGACCTACATCCACGACATCACCGTACAAGACGACCCGAAGACGGGGACGCCGACGGGCTACCTCTCCTACTGGAACGAGGGCGTCTACGCGCTGGACCTCTCGGACCCGCTCGACATCTCCGCCGTGGGGCACTTCGAGATGAACCGCGGCCACTACGCCGAACCCGCGCCCCAACTCATCGACGGCAAGCGCGTCCTCGTCACCGGCCAAGAGACGCCGAGTCAGACCGACGGTTCGACCGGCACGATTCACCTCGTGGACGCCGACCCCATCTACGAGGAGGACGGGACGACTACAGAGACGCCCGACCTCGACGAACTCGACGTGTGGGAGTGGCAACCGAACGTCTCGTTCAGCAACTTCACGCTCAGTCCGCACAACTTCGACGTGACTGAAGACGGGTGGGTCCATCTCGGCCACTACCACGGCGGTGTTCGCTTCCTGCGAGTCGAGACGGCTGATTGGTCGCTCGACGAGCGCGGCTACTACAAACCCCACAAGGACGTACCGGAAGACTCGAAGATGGAGGGGCTGAACTCGGCGGTGCCGTTCACGTGGACCGCCGTCGAGCAGAACGGGGTGACGTTCGCCTCTGACATCAACACCGGCGTCTACGCCGTCCACAACGAGTACGTCCCGTTCGGTGACGACCCCGGTGCTGGTGCGCACGTCAGCGTCGAACGACAGGACGACGGCTCTGCGTTCACCGGTGGTCAGACGAACAGAGTAGACCTCGCAGTCGGTGCTGACGAGTCGGTGCTCGTCCGAGACGAGATTCCCGAAGAGTGGGAGGTCGTGGAGGGCGACGCCCACAGCACGCACACGGCCGGGGGCCGAACCTACGTGACCTTCGAGATGCCGGTCGAAGCGGGTGAACGGACGTACTTCGCAGAGGCACCGAGCGGCGTCGAGCAGACTGGCGACTACACCTTCGGCCCCGTCGAGTACAGCGCAGATGGCGGCGAGACGTGGACCGAGGTAGCAGGAACGACCGAGACGAACACCGTCCTCGGCACCTCGACTTCGACGGTCGGGTTCGCTGGCGCGAGTACAGTGTTCGGCACGGCGGCCTACCACTTCCGCGACGGGATTCGAGAGTTCGTGGAGGGTGTCGGCGAGACAGTTGGAGACGACGAAGAAACGACGGGAGGTGACGACCAATGACGGAACGAAGAACGAACGGGGGCGACGAGACGAGCGACGAGTTCGACCTGACGAGACGCGACTTCGCTCGCCTCTCGGCGGCGACTGCTGGCGCGCTGACGCTCCCCGGTGCGGCGAGTTCGGAGGCGAGTGCGGCGACGCTCACTTCGGGCAAGATGACGAAACGCTACGAGTTCGTCGTCAACCACACCGCCGACGACTTCGCAGTGGGGACGCTTATCGAGTTGACGAGCGAGGCCGGATTCGCAGAACTCGACGCCCTCGGCATCGACTACAGGAGTACGACGGCGTCGGGCAATCCCCACGCTCATGCCCAACTGGCGACGGGCGAAGTCGGCGACGTACTCGACCTGAGTGTGGCCGAACGCCTCAGTCACTCGCCGGGGTCGAACCCGTTCTGGCGACTCGGCCAGTACCCGAACGGCGTCTTCCCCGAACCGAGACAGAGTACAGACTTCATCGACTACGAGCAGATGGTCGATGGCCTGAACCACCTCGAATCCCAGCATCCAGACCGGCTCAAATTCTACAGCATCGGCGAGAGCCCCGGCCACTACAACTACGTGACCGGCGAGGACGACCCGAAGGACATCTACGTCGCCGAGTTGACGAACAACGTCAACGACGACGCCGCCTTCGAAGACAAGGAGAAGGTGATGTTCAGCCTCTCGCTCCACGGGCTCGAACGCGCCGGAGCGGAGGCCGGGTCGCGGTTCATCGAGGACGTGTTGACCGGCGAAGATTCGGATGTTGCCGACCTGCTCGACGACATCGTGGTCGTCTTCGTCTACGCCAACGCCGACGGCTGGGTCGCCAAGCATCCCCAGTACGAGTCTGGCTGGCAACTGCTCGGCCCGGACGGCGGCGCGCCAGTCGCACCGTTCTACGAGCGGGGCAACGACGGCGTCTTCGACACGAACCGGCAGGCCCCCTCGGTCGGGTGGATAGACCCCGGCCACTACCCCGGCGACCCACTTGGCGCGAACCTCACCGACGACGAACCGGGCATCGACAGCGACGTGCCCGACTACGCCAGCGAGCGCGTCCCCGACCTGCTCGCCGTCGCGGAGCACTTCCGCGACTACGAGAATCTGAACTACGGTGCGGACCTCCACGGTGCGCTCACCTCCTCGAAGTTCGTCCTCGGACTCATCAGTCAGGACCAGTTCGACCACGGCCAACTCCACGAACTGTACGAGTTCAACCGGAATATCGACGAGACCTTAGAGGACGCGCTGACGGAGTGGACGACTCTCGCGGACGCCCAGCAGACGCTGACCGGCGAGTTCAATCCCGAGGTAATCGGCTTCGAGACGCTACCGGAGGAGGCGTTCGACTACGCGGGCATCTGGGACACAATCGGCTACACCGTCTCGGGCGGCTGGCTCGACTGGATGGCCCAACCGGAGGAACTCGGTGGTCTCGGCATGACGACGATGGACTTCGAGATGGCTTACTCACACATGGTCGGGGCGAACGCCTACGACCCCGAACTCGTGAACATGCAGGTCGTCGGCTACGACACCGCCATCAAGACCATCACGCGGTACGTCACTGAGCAGACCACCGCCGACATCGAGACCGGCGGCGCATCGACGGCGTACGTCACCACCGACTCGCTAACCCGCTCCTCCGAAGACCTCTCGTTCGTCCAGAACCCCGACACTGGCTTCGTGGAAATGGACGCTGGCGAGCAGTTCTCCGGAACTATCGGACCGGGCGCGACGGGAGCGGAAGCGACCAAGCGCCACGAGTTCACTGCCGTGGCGGACGCCGACCGCATCGAAGCAGACCTCTCGTGGACGCCGCCGGGCGAAGACCTCGAATTCTACCTCGAAGATTCGTCTGGCGACCGCATCGCCACGGCGGCGACCGCCAGCAACCCCGAGACCATCACAGCCTCGGTCGAGGCTGGAAAATCCTACACCTTCGTCGTGGAGACGTACGCGAACGTCGCCGCCGACTACACCATCGACGGTACGTATTTCGACTACGGCCAGAAGGAGACTTCCCGGGAGACCGACGAGCAGTCGGCGATGGTCGGACCGAACCAGACGACCGAACTCTACCGGAGCGTCCGCGAGGAAGTCGATACCCTCTCGGTGTCGGTCAACTCCCAACCGGGGAGCCACCACGCCGCGACGTTGAGAACCCCGAGTGGAGAAGTCGTTCGAAGCTTCGACCCCACAGACGGCGAAGGCGGCGCGGACGGCTTCGTCGGCATGCCCGAGTGGACAGTTGACGACCCCGCCACAGGCGAATGGACTGTCGAAGCGACGAATCTCATGGAGAGCAAAGACGGCGAGGTCGGAGTCAGGTTCGGCACGCTCCAGAGCAACGAGCAGAACCCCGACCCGGTGGACGCGCTGGGCTACGAGCAACGCTCCTACGAGGTGTCGCCGTTCGCGTTCTTCGAAGACTACGCCGGGTACGCCGACGCGCCGGTAGACGCGCTCACGATTTCGGACGTGAAAGACGGCGCGCACCACGACTACGACAATCTGGTCGTCATCCACGACGACGCCATCAGCGACTCGACGTACGTCGATGCCTTGGACCAGTTCGTCGCCGACGACGGCAACCTCGTGCTGACCGACTCGGGCCTGCGCCTGCTCGCGCCGATGGCCAACGAGTTCGCGGCGGACATCGACCACGACCACGTGACCGAGGAGACGTTCTACATCGCCAACGTCGAACAGAAGTACCCCGGCCACGAGTTGCTGGAGGACACCCGGCCCATCCAGCGCGAACTGTGGAAGATAGCGCCGATGGGTTACTCCACGAGCAATCAGGCCCCGATGCATCTGCTCGACGGCGAGGCGTTCGACGCCGCAGGCGGCACCGTCGCGGGAGAGACGGCAGGCAAGGTCAGCGTCGGGTCGCTGACGCCGGACAGAAGTACTGGGACCGGAATCCACGTCCTCGGCAGTCTACTGCCGCCGGCCTCCCAGTCGAACCTCCACCCGTTCGGCCTGCTCGACTACACCGTCGCGTTCTTCGGCCACACTATCCTGACGAACGCGCTCGGCTACAAGCAGAACCGCTACGTCAACGGGAGCAAGGTCTCGGAGTTCGGCGACGTGGGGTCTTTCAGCGTGGACCCGTCGGTGACTGCCACGCGAAGCGACGACGGCGACCTGTTTACGGGTGGCCAGACGAATCAGGTGGACATCAGCGTCGCCGGGAACGCCGACGTGCTAATTCGGGACCAGTTCCCCAGCGAGTGGACCGTCGAAGGCGGGGATTCGCACTCCGTCTACACCGACGACGACACCCGCTACGTCGAATTCGACACCAGCGTCGAAGACGGCACGCGAACGTACTTCGCGGAAGCACCCGGGTCGCTGACCGAGACTCAGAGCTACGAGTTCGGCCCAGTCGAGTACAGCCTCGACGGTGGCGAGAACTGGGTCCAGATTCCGAAGACGACCGACCGGAACAACGTCCTCGGCGCGGACTCGAACGTCTGAGCGACAGTCAGCTAATCGAGTAGCTCTTCTTTCGCGGCCGCCACGTCTTCGAGACACTGTTCGACGTGTTCGCGGTGCGTGCGGAAAGACAGAATGCTGATTCGGAGCGCGAACCGGTCGTTCAACGTCGTCCCCGAGAGGTGGACCCGGTTTCGTCGGTTGATGGCCGCGAGCAGTTCCTGATTGAGTTCGTCAAGTTCCTCGCCCGCTACGTCCGGGAGGTCGGCGCGGAACGCCAGCGTCGAGAGTTGTGGTTCAGCGACGACGCGAACGTGGTCGAGTTCCCGAAGTCGCTCGTTCGCCCACTCGGCGAGTTCGAGTTTCTCTCGAAGTTCGGTGCGGAACGGCTCGACACCGTGCATCTTCAGCGGCAACCAGACCCGCAGGCCCCGGAAGTCTCTGGAGAGTTCCGGCCCGAGTTGACTGAAGTCCGGTAGGCCCGAGTCGGGGTCCCAGTCGGGGATGTAGTCGGCTTCGACGGCGTGTGCGCGTGCCAAGGCTTGGCCGTCCCGCACCAGTAACGCGCCGGTTCCGTAGGGCAGGAAGAGTCCTTTGTGCGGGTCCACCGTGATGGAGTCGGCGCGGTCCAAGCCAGCGAGTCGGTCGCTCCCCTCGTCGGTCATAGCGAAGAAGCCACCGTAGGCGGCGTCCGCGTGGAGCCACAGGTCTTCGCGCTGGCAGCTGTCGGCGACTGCGTCGAGGTCGTCCACCGCGCCGGTGTTGGTGCTACCGGCAGTCGCAACGACCATGAACGGCTCTCTACCGTCTGCTTCACTGTCCTCTTCGATTGCCCGTTCGAGTTCGTCTACTCGAATCCTGAACTCGTCGTCGGTCGAAATCGAGCGGACGTTCTCCGGCGGGAACCCGGCCAGCACGGCGGCCTTGGCGACCGAGTGGTGCGACTGGTCGCTGGTGTAGATGATTCCGTCGAGGAAGTTCTGGGGAAGTCGCTCGCGGCGAGCGGTCGTGGTCGCAATCAGGTTCGCCATCGACCCACCGGTCGTCAGCAGGCCGAACGCGTCGTCCGGATAGCCGACCATCTCGCAGAACCACTCGACGACGTTCGCCTCGATTCTGGTGAGCGCGGGCGCGGCGAACCACGTGCCGACGTAGCGGTTGGTCGCGTCGGCCACGGCGGAGTGGAAGAGACCGCCGCCGGGAATGTACGCCATGAAGCCTGGATGCGGATTGTTCAGCGACTTCGGGATAGCACCGTCGAACAGAAGGTCGAGCAGGTCGTCGAAGTTCGTCGGTTCCGTCGGGAGCGGTTCGCGCAACTGTTCCGCTCGTTCCTCCGCGCCGTCGAGGTCCGCCGCTGGCTGGTCCGGGAGCGTTTCGACGTGGTCTATGACGCGCTCTGTCGCCGCCTCCATCATCGCGGCCATCTCCTCGCGCGAGAGTTCCAGCGGCCGGTTGCCATCCGTCATGGGCCGGTCGTCGTCGGTCATTCTCTCCGACTACGGAGCAACGTCTGAAAGGCGTGTCGCAGTGCAAATAGAGAGGAAAGTCGAACCGGGCGACTCGGCTCAGTTCGAGACGAGCGTCGTGTCGCTGAACGTCCCGACGTTGCCGTTCTCCGCGCGACTCACGGCGTCGTAGGCGTCTACGAAGCCACTACCGATGTTGTACGGCGTGTAGCCGCTGTGAACGTCCTCGGCCTCCGCGGTGAGCGTGTTCAGTAGTTCCATCGGGCCGATGTCGTCACTGTTGTTCTGCCGGTAGGCGTCCACGACGAGCGTAGCGACGCCAGCGGTCATCGGGCAGGCCATCGAGGTGCCGCTAATCGTCGCGTACCAGAGGCGGCCGTCGTCGGGGCTCTGACTCTGGAGCGCGTCGGCGGGCGACATCGTACTCACGATGGCGTTGCCCGGTGCGCCGATGCCCGGTCGGTAGACGCCGATTGGTCCAGAGGCACTGCCGGTGTCGTAGTAGTCCTGCAAGTTGTTCAGAGCGGTCTGGCGGTCCCAGTTGTCGGGGTCCACGCCGCCGCTCTGGTGCGTGCGACCGCGCGAGGAGAAGTCCGTGACCGTCTTGTCGTCTTTCGTCGCGGCGACGCCAAGCACCTGCGGTGCCTTGGCGTACTGGTTGAGCGTGTTCGGACTCGGGCCGCTGTTGCCCGCGGCGAACACAGAGAGCAAACCTTCTTTGTAGGCTTCCCACGTCGCGGTGTTGAGCGCGTTGTCGGGTTGGAAACTCTCGCCGTTCGAGGAACCGTAGGAGTTGCTGACAATTTTTACGTCGCTGACGCCGTCGCGGATGCGCTTGAGGATGTGGTCGTACGCGGCGGCGGTCTTCAGCACGACTAGCACGGCACCGCCAGCGTACACGTCGAGGTCGGCGTTCTCGGCCATCCCGGCGAACTGGCCGTCGCTCGCGCTGCCGTCGCCTGCGATGGTGCCCGAACAGTGCGTGCCGTGGCCGCCGCCGTCGGTGTCTGTGATGCCGACGTCTTCCCAGAGTGTCGGACTACCCAGCGGGTTGCCCAACCACTGCCAGTTGTTGACGAGTTGGTTCTGGAGGTCGGGGTGGTCGCCGTCCACGCCCGAGTCGATGACAGCAGTGTGGACGCCGTCGCCCTTGTAGCCGAGGTCCGACTGCACTTGATTTACCCCCGTGACTTCACGACCGTCGTCGTTGTAGTAGTCGAGTTCTTCGTTCTTGCGAACGAACCGAACCGAGTCCCAGTCGGCGAGGGCCTGAAGTTGGTCGCTGTACAGTTCCGTGTAGCCGATGGGCAACACGTCGAACTTGTAGTAGCCGTTTTCCAGATTCAGTGTGTCGAGTTCGTCCACGTCGTCGCGGGAATCGAAGACCACGAGCGCCTCGTGGAGTCGTGTGAGTGACAGGTCGAACGCGTCGTCGAGGATGGTGTCGCCTGCGGCGGCAGTTCCAGAGAATCCAACAGTGGAAGCGACGCCAGCAGCACCGGTTGCTTTCAGGAAGCTACGACGGTCGAAGTTAGGAACGTCTGCCATGCGTGTGACGATAGCAAGTCGAGGAATTAAAGTCTACTTGCCAGATGTAAATAAGTTAATTAAAAACTGCAGTAGAGTAGTATGTAGGCAGATTCGAGAAGTCGATTGAGCGTAACAGTTCGGAGACGGAGCGACGACGCGAACTCGAACGCTACAGCGGTCGTTGCATCGTGTTTCCGAAGACGTCGTACGGTCCAAGTTCCTCGTCGGTCTGCCAGTTCTGTTCGCCCGGTGTCTCGTGGTTCAGTTCGAGTACCGTCAGTCCCTTGCCGATGTCGCTACCGACCGTGTAGTGTTTCGGCCCATCCGTCGGGAGGACCCGAGCGCCCCAATAGGCGGTTCCCTCGGGTGCGAAGGCGGCGAGTTCCGTCGGACTCGTCGGGTCGTCGATGTCGTACGCCCGAACGCCGCCTTGGTACCAACTCGTGAACAGTTTCGAGTCGGTGACATCGAAGTTGTGACTCGTCTGGAGCGCGTCGTCGAGCGGTTCCGGTGCCGGGATGTAGGCGACGTGTTCCTCGTAGGGGTTCGACGGCGTCGAGTCCGTCGAAACGTCGCTCGTGTCGAACACCCGGATACCACCGTGGTCGCCCGGCACGGCAGTGTCCTCGAACGGACCGGGGAACGTCTCGGCACCGACGAACGTGTAATCGCCCGAGGGAGTCGGTTGGACGTAGTGGGCGTTAGTCTTGTGCCCGCCGAGGTAGCGCTTGTTGGATTCGACGGTGTCGGCGGGTTGCACCGCCGCGTCGTCCGCCGCGCCGAAGTGAGCGACCGCCGTCGGGACCGTCGGGTCCGAAACGTCGGCGACGACGACGCCCGCGTCCCAGAAACACATGTACGCAAGGTCGTCCTGCACCCAGAGGTCGTGGATGGGGTTGATGCCCGTCGCAGCCATGTCGGGGTGGTGGTTCCCGAGCATCCACGCCCCACCAGAACCGCGTTCGTCGCCCTCCAGACTGACCGGATTAGCCGGGTCCGAAACGTCCACGACGACCATCCGGGAGTGGGCGAAGTCGTCGTTGATGCAGAGGTACGCGTAGTCGCCGTCGATGAAGCAGTTGTGGACGCCGCTCGCGGCCTCGTAGAACGAGAGTTTCGTCGGCGTCGTGGGGTCGCTCACGTCGAAGAACGTGACGCCGGGTGGGTCGCCGTCGTTCGCCAGTCCGGCGAGGTCGCCATCGACTTTCACGTCGAGGTTGTCGGTGCCCTCGCCGACCGCAGTCCCCGCGAGTAACGGTTGCGATGGGTCGCTGAGGTCCACCGTGGCGATGCTAGCCGGTTGGGCGGTGTAGGCGTAGTCGCCTTGCACGTCAACCTCCTGCGTTCCGGGGTCGAGCGCCTCGCCGATGAGTTCGTAATTCCAGGTGGACTCTGCCGTCGCTGCACCGGAGAGGGTGGTTCCTGCGAGCGCTACGCCGGTCGTCTTGAGGAAGTCACGTCGGTCGAATGTCATAGGTATCGTTCGAATTTTGGGGTCGCTGTCAGTCGATGGTGTAGTCGAGCAGTTTACTGGTGATGTCTAGTCAGTAATCTGTGAGGTTCACCTCGCCGAAGGTAGCCAAGTCTCCCGACGCCGCCCGTTGGACCGCGTCGTAGGCGTCAACGAAGCCGGCACCGATGTTCCACGGGTTGTAGCTCGCCTGATAGTCCTTGGCCGTCGCTTCGAGCGTATTCAGCACGTCGATGGGGTCGGGGTAACTCCCGTGGTTCTGGTAGTAGGCGTCCACGACCAGCGTCGCGGCCCCCGAGGTCACGGGACAAGACATGCTAGTTCCGCTGATACGACCGTAGTAGTCCTCGGTATCGACGTTCTCGGTGTCCCCGCTAGTCGCGCCGTACGACTGGAGTGGGTCACTCGGCGCGAGCGTACTCATCACCATCTTTCCGGGGGCACCGACGCCGTTTCGGTAGATACCGACCGGGGTTACGTCCCGGGTGACGCCTTCGTAAGCGGTGAAGTCGATGCTGTAGTCCGCCGCCACGCTTGCGAACGGCCTGACCTCGAAGTAGTACGTCTTGCCACCCTCGATGCTTCCCGCGAGGTCCTCTGGTTCGTTCAGCGACGCACTACTGGCGACGACGCGACCGTCCTTGCTCCCGACGTGGAGGTAGAAGTCGATGTCCTCCTCGCTCGGCGTCCACGACAGCGTCGCTTCGACGTAACCTGCCTTCTTCGGGGCGTCCCAGCGGTGATACGCACTACTGGAGGCGTCCACGGTACCTGCGTAACTGCCCGAATCGACTTCTGTCTCGGTCTTGTCTGCGGCGTGGTACTCTTCTAAGTTGTCGAGGGCCCTCTTGCGTTTGTAGTTCGTCGGCCCGTCGTAATTCGGCGTGCGACCCCGCGAGGAGAAGTCAGTAACGCTCCGCTCGTCGTCGGTCGCGGCCACGCTGAGGACGTGCGGCGCGGTCGAGTACTGGTTCAGCGTGTTCGACCCGGGTCCGCTGTTGCCCGCCGAGAACACTGGGAGGATACCTTCTTGGAACGCGTGCCACGTAGCGACGTTGGCCGCGTCGTCGGGGTTGAAGTCGGTACCGTTGCCGCCGCCCCACGAGTTGCTGACTACTTGCACGTCGATGTCACCCGCTCGGACCCGAGAGAGCAGGTGGTCGTAGGCCGCGACGGCCTTGACGAGGAGCAGTGTCAGGCCCGCCGAGTAGACGGTGAGGTCGGCATCCGGTGCCATCCCTTTGTACTTGCCGTCGCTCTTCTTGCCCGACCCAGTGATGGACCCAGAACAGTGGGTACCGTGGCCATTGTCGTCGGAGTCCACCGAGCCGACTTCTTTCCACGTCGTGTCGTCGGTACTAGAGAGCGGATTGACGTACCGCCAGTTGGCGACGAGGTCGTCTTCGAGGTCAGGATGGTCACCGTCTACGCCCGTGTCGATGACGACGGAGTGAGCGCTCGACCCGGTGTACCCGAGGTCGGTGTGGACTGCGTTGGCGTCCGTCGTCGAGCGAGCGTCGTTGTTGTGATAGTCCAGTTCTACGTTCTTCTGGACGAAGCGCACCTCCGCCCAGTCGGCGATGGTCTGTATCTGGTCGCTGTACAGTTCCGTGTAGGCGATTGGCAACACGTCGAACTTGTGGTAGCCGTTCTCCAAATCGAGGTGACGCAGTCGGTCTACCTGCTCGTTGCTGTCGAAGACGACCAGCGCCTCCTTCACTCCCGACGAACCCAAGTCGAAACTGTCGTCGATAGCGTTCCCCGTAGACGCCGCCGCACTGCCGGAAAACGGTACGGTCGTCGCCACTCCGGCCGCCCCGGTCGCTTTGAGGAAGTCACGGCGGTCGAACTGGTCTGGTGTGAACATGTGACACAGCCTTGCCGACGGAGTGACTAAAGTGTATCCAAGCTCCCCCATTCAATCAAGTTAAACTAAAATTTCATTTATTTACGAGGCGATAATCCGTACATATGTATCTTGAAGTATAGAACGTAGTAGGAATCAGAAATGCGTCCGGAAACGCCGCTACTCGACGTTCTCGCCCTGATAGTCGCCGTCGTAGGTCTCGTCGTGGTCTGCTTCCGCGAGGACGAGTTGGCCGATGCGGGCACCCTTCTCCAGTTCGATGTCGTGGTGAACCTGTAGCAGTCCCTCGCCTTTGCCCTCGTAGCCAGCGTCCCAGACTGCCGTGTTGAGCATGCAGGAGTTGCGAAGCAGCGACGAGCGCGGGTAGATGTAGCCGACGTGGCCCTCCGGAATCCGAACCGTTTCGGCGTACTGGACGACGTAGCCACCGGGCGTCAGGTAGTACGTTTCGGGAGCGTCGTCTGCGACCTGCTCGGTCTCGAGTTCTTGGCGGTCGCCGACTTCCTTGCCGCCTCGGCCGATGCGGCCGGGTTCTCGCTGTTCGTACACCGCTTCGAGGGTGAGGTCCACGCCGTTCGGTTGGACCTGCTCTTCCGACGTTTCGCCGAGGTGTTCTGCGACGAACGTGCCGCTCTGGAACATGTGGAGTCGGTTCGAGTGAACGGTGAAAGCGTTGTTGGAGTTAGATTGCTGTGCTAGTACACACCAAATCGCCCAATTTTTACCGGACGCGGCCACTATTTACTTGGAATCGGAAGAACCGAAACGCGCGGGATTTATAACTTAGGAGGGTCGATATTTGGTCGTTATGGGACAGACGCTTACGGAGAAAATTCTTGCAGACCACCTCGTTGAGGGGGACCTCGAAACCGGTGAGGAAATCGGTATCGAGATCGACCAGGTTCTCGCACAGGACACCACAGGGACGCTCGTCTGGCTCCAGTTCGAAGCGCTGGAGATGGACGAAGTCCAGACCGAACTGGCCGCGCAGTACTGCGACCACCAGACCTACCAGTTCGACTTCAAGAACACGGACGACCACCGCTTCCTCCGCTCGGCGGCAGGCACCTACGGTGCGCACTTCTCGCGCCCCGGCAACGGTATCTGTCACAACGTCCACAAGGAGAACTTCGCCGCACCCGGCAAGACGATGCTCGGGTCGGACTCCCACACGCCGACCCCCGGCGGACTGGGCGAACTCGCAATCGGTTCCGGTGGCCTCGACGTGGCAGTCGCCATGGGCGGCGGCCCGTACTACATCGAGATGCCGGAAGTCGTCAACGTCCGACTCGAAGGCGAACTGCCCGACTGGGCGACCGCCAAGGACGTCATCCTCGAACTGCTCCGACGCCTCAGTGTGAAGGGCGGCGTCGGCAAGGTGCTCGAATACACGGGTCCGGGCGTCGAGACGCTCACGGTCCCCGAGCGAACGACCATCACCAACATGGGCACCGAACTCGGTGCGACCACGTCCATCTTCCCGACCGACGAGAAGACCGAGGACTACCTCGCGCGACAGGACCGCGCAGACGAGTACGTCGAAATCGGTCCCGACGAGGACGCCGACTACGACGACGAAATCGTCGTGGACCTCTCGGACCTCGAACCGCTCATCGCACAGCCGTCCATGCCCGACAACGTCGTCCCCGTCACGGAAGTCGAGGGCACGAAGGTCGAGCAGGTCATGGTCGGTTCCTGTACGAACGGTGCCTACGCGGACATCCTCCCGTCGGCGAAGATGCTGGAGGGCCGCGAGGTCGCCATGCATACCGAGATGATCGTCGCGCCCGGTAGCAAGCAGGCCTCCCAACTGCTCGCCGAAGACGGCTACGTCGCAGAGATGATGGCCGCTGGCGTCAACTTCTCGGAGGCGACGTGTGGTGCCTGTATCGGCATCGGCCACGTTCCGGCCAGCGACTCCGTCTCGCTGCGTACCTTCAACCGCAACTTCGAGGGTCGCTCCGGTATCGAAGACGACTCGGTCTACCTCTGTTCGCCCGAAGTCGCCACGGCGGCGGCCATCAAAGGCGAAATCATCGACCCGCGCAACCTCGCCGACGAACTCGGCGACCTCGAAGCGCCCGGTCTGGAGATGCCCGACAAGTACGACGCCTCCAAGACCGACCTCATCAGCCCCGAGGAAGCAATCGACGACGAACTCATCAAAGGCCCGAACATCAGCGAAGTGCCGCTGAAAGACGACCTCGGGTCCGACATCGAGGGCGAGGCACTCCTGAAGATGGGCGACAACATCACGACGGACCACATCACGCCCGCCAACGCGGACGCGCTGAAGTTCCGTTCGAACATCCCGGAGTACGCGAAGTTCACGCTGACCCGAGTTGACGAGAGCTTCCCCGAGCGCGCCGAGGCCGCCGACGGTGGCTTCCTCGTCGCCGCGGAGAACTACGGTCAGGGTAGCTCGCGCGAGCACGCGGCGCTCTGTCCGATGTACCTCGGCGTCGAAGGCGTCCTCGCACAGAGCTTCGCCCGCATCCACAAGGCGAACCTCTTCAACTTCGGTCTCCTCCCGCTGACCATCAGCGACGAGGACTACCAGAAGATCGAGCAGGGCGACAACATCGAAATCGTAGACGACGTCGCGGAAGGCGTCCGCGAGGGCCAGGAAGAGTTCACCGTCCGCGTGAACGACGACTGGGAACTCACCGCCAACCTCGACGCCTCCGAGCGCGAACGCCGTATCGTCGCCGACGGTGGCAAGCTGTCGCACACGAAGAAGCAAGCCGAAGAAGGCGGCGCAGGCGCGACCCCGGCAGACGACTAACTGAATCTATCTTCTTTCACTTTTCGCGGACTACGTAGCGGTGGCTACACCCATAGTCCAGCGACCGGCGTCCGCTCACGGACGCCGGTCGCTCGAGAAACCCGAATAGAATAATGGTTTGTGAGCACCTGAAACGCGTGTTTTACCACCTCAGCCCAAACCTTTATTACCCCAGCGAGCGAATTATTACCTGTAGAAACCCCGCGGAATTAAATCGGTGGCTTTTTCTAACAGTTCCGCGTAGATTCTTCTCCGGCGTTCGAAAACGGACCGTTCGGACGCTGTCGAGCCGGTTGAAAACGACCGACCAGCAGTTGCGCCGACCATCGCCAGCACGCGCGCTGGTGAGAACCCACGGCAACGTATCGCCACTCAGACGCTCGATTGCACGACTCACCATGACAGACACATCTACGCGAAACGCCGACGACGAACCGACGCACGACCCACTCTTCGACCCCGAAACCCTTCGCGGACGTGAAGACGTGGAGTTCACCGAAGCGACGAGAGTTCACGACGACGAGGACCACTGCTCGGTCGATATCGAAGGAAAGGCAGTCGTCGGCGTCACCGACGACGAGGGAAAACTCCTCCTCATCGTAGACGACGAACGGGAGTTCGCAACACCGCCCGGTGGCAACGTCGAATCTGGCGACGACTGGGCGGCCGTCGGCAAAGAACGAACCGAACACCTGTTCGAGTTACCCATCGAACTCGACGGCCCGAGACGAGTGCGGAAAGTCGAGCATGTAACCGAAGGCGACAACGACCCGCACGCGACCAGCTACGAAGTCGTCTTCGAAGCATCGCCCGTCGCGAATCCCGATGGCGCGACCGACGGTTGTGACTGGCGCGCCGAGTGGGTCGAGTCGTTCCCAGAAGTGGCAGGCAACGACGGTGGACCCGCCGAAGCGGACGCTCGACTGTTCGTGGACGACTGAGGTCTCCGCAAAAGGTTGGGGGGAGAGTTTTCGGGAGCTTGCACCTCCGGCCGGAGTGTGCAGTTTCTTCTACGTCACACCAAGACTAAAATATTACGGGATTCGGTCGTATCGCACCTGCCGTGAAATCGTTTTGGGCATGACACTCATAAGGGTCGGGAAACAACCACAGACCGTGACAACGACTGGCGCGGGCGAGGAACACAGAGTTCGCGTCCGCCAAGCCGTCCAAGCCGACTTGCTGGCGGTGTTGCGCATCGAGCGTGCCTCGTTCAGTCAACCGTGGCCGTTCTCGGCGTTCGAGCGCTATCTCGGCGAGCAGGGCTTTCTGGTCGCCACGGACGGCGACAGCGTGGTCGGCTACGTCGTCGCCGACCTCATCCCGAACCACGGCCAGCCACTGGGACACATCAAGGACATCGCGGTGCATCCCGACCGACGAGGCGAGGGCTTGGGGTCGATGGTTCTCCGGCGCGCGCTCGGCGTCCTCGAATCGAACGGAGCGGCCAGCGTGAAGTTGGAAGTGCGCGCGAGCAACGACAAAGCCATCTCGCTGTACAAGAGCTACGGCTTCGAGTACCTGCGGACGATTCCGCGGTACTACGACGACGGCGAGGACGCACTCATTCTTGTGTTAGACATCGACCAACAGTAAGACGCAGGGGGCGAGTAGTCGAACGTGGGGCGTGGCGTTTTTCGGCACGCAGTGCCTACCCGGTGCGTATGGGATACGCCTGTCCAGTCTGCGAGACGCCACATCCCGACACCGAACACCTCGCCAACCACCTCGCGTTCACGGCGCTGCTCGGCGACGAGGACCACGAGGACTGGTTGGCCGAACACTTCCCCGAGTGGGAGCAAGCGGGTGAGCGAGAACTCGCAGAGCGCGTTGGCGAACACACCAAGGAAGTCGAGTATCCGCAGGTGTTCGACGACACGACGCCCAATCACGACCATCGGCACGACGACGAAGTTCGCGGTGGCGACCTCTTCGACGAGGAGTCGCAGTTCGAGCAGGCCGCCCGGCGTGCTGGCGGAAGCGGTTCGGGTGGCGTCGGCGGTACAGGCGGCGCTGGCGCAGGACAACTCGACGCCGAAGCCCAGCAGATTCTACAGGAAGCCCAATCGATGACTGAGGAGATGATGGAGGAAGAAGGGAGCGAAACGAACGACGAAGACGCGACCGAGGACGAAACTGAGTAGTTTCCTCGACCTAATCGTCGAACATGGAGACACACGGCTTTCTCGCACCCGACGACGAGGCGGCGGCGCGCGACCGCTACGAGGCAGTCGGCCCCGCGGCCCAGACAGTCGTCAAAGAGACGGCGAAGGCGATGGAGTTCGACCGCGAAGAGTACGGCGAGCGCGTCACGAGCGACGTGGTCGAGACCGCTCGGGACGCGCTGTTCGCTTCCTTGCTCGAAGTTCGGACGGGCACGCGCGAGGAGTACGAAGAGTGGTTGGAGGACCGGAACCGAGAGGTACTGGAACACGGCAACGAGAACGTCACGAACGTCGCGTGGCACGACGCGCTCGGGGAGCGTGTGGTTTCGGCGACGTTCGAGAGTAAAGAAGAGGCAGCAGTGGCGACGCTTCGACGGCAAGCGTTCGGAAAGGTGTATCGAGAACTGTTCTGAGTTCTCGTCTGGAACGTAATCGAACGTTGTGGATTTGGGGGGTGAAACGCCAAATGCGAGTGTGGGGATACTCACTACCGATAGAGACACAGCGAGGGTGAGGAAGAAATCGAGAGTGCTAGCTACTCCCGAAACCGAGAATACCGCATCGCCCCACACAGCACTGCGACGACCACATACCCCCAACTGACTCCCGGCGCGCGCGGTCGGACCCTCGTGGTCCGACCAGTCCGCGCGAGGGATGAGCAACTCGCTCGGAATACGCGGTACGCCGCGTTTTCCGGAAACGAGTCGCGCAGTCGGTTGGGGAGGTGTGTGGCTGGTTCGGTGCTGTGCGGGGCGGTTCTCATAGGTTTCGGCGATAGTGCTGTTCTCGCCGTTTGGGCTATCGAACCAACGTGAACGCGATAATCGAACGATTACAGGAGTGCTGTTCTCACAGCCGTGACTCACCGAAAATGAGGCAGAGAGTACCGTTCAGTGCAATAACTACCGTGTTACAGAAACCAGTCACTCACTCACCGACTCGACCACGTGTCTACGTCTCAGAAACCCTATCCTCGCCCCGAACGTCGTCGCGGCAGGAGTCGTACTCACTCTGTGGCGCGGAACACTCGCCGTCGCAGGGGTGGTCGATGAGCGTCTTCAACTGCTGAATCGCGTCTTCGGAGAGGGCGTTGCCGATGGCCTGCGGGTCGCCCTCGCCGTCCGCGATGGCGTCCAAATCGACGCCGAGGTCGTCTTCGAGGAAGTTCTCGGCGACGCAGTGACGCCACATCAGTTCGCGGGCGGTCGTCTCGCCCTCGTCGGTGAGTTCGACGCCCTTGTACTTCTCGTAGGTCGCGAGGTCCCGCTCTTCCAGCGTGGTCAGCATCTCAGTGACGCTGGCGGCACTCACGTCGAGTGCGTCTGCGAGTTGGCCAGTCTTGGCGCGGCGGTCGCTCCCGGCAGTGAGCAGGTGGATGGTACTCAAGTACCGGCCGACGCTGTCGGAGACCTCGCTCATTACGTGTGAGGTTGTGGCGCGGAGAGTTAAGGATTTTCCTGCCGAGGACCACTGGATTTATTCGGAGCGTATCGCGCTTCTCTGGGCGTTTAGCGGGTGCGTAGCCAACGAATGCCGAGTGAAGTCCAGATTGGGCGGCCGATAGTTAGCGTTAGGGTCCCGACAGAACAGATTGGGATGACTGTAGAACTTGTTGGGGAGCGTGTAGAAATCTGTTACCTGCCGGATAGTAAAATCCGGTAGCATCAATAGTCTAATCGGAGTCATAGATGACAGACAGACGAAGCATCCTGAAGGCGTTGGGCGCTACCGCCGCGACTGCGAGTCTCGGCGTCGGCGTCTCTGCAACGAGCGACGACTCTACGAGCGATGGCGCGACCACTGACGGAACGACGAGCGACGCGAGCCAAAAGCAGTCCTACGACTGGCGAACCGATCCGCCGGGAGAGGGCTATCCGTACACGACACGGGTGTACGACCAACGAATCTTCGCCGCAAGCGGCGACACTGTCTCCCGACTGAACATCGAGTCGGGCGACGTAGAGTGGGAGACGCAAGTGAGCGAGGACGTGTCGTTCCACGACGTCGCAGTGAACGTCGAGGTCGGACAGCAGTCTGCTATCATCGCTGCCGCAGACGGCGTGGTCTACGCGTTCGACCGAATAGAGGGCACTCAGAAGTGGAAAGCCCAACTCGACTGGGAACACGGCACTACCGGTGTCGCGCCGCATTCGGGGCATATGTTCGTCGGGAGCCACGACGCCGATGGAAACGGCGCGATGTACTGTCTCGACACCGACGACGGGCACGTGGTGTGGAAGTCCACCGGCACCTGTGGTGACTCGTACGCCACGCTGACGACGCCACTCGCCGACGGCGACGTGTACTTCGGTAGCAACACCCCAGATTCCGAGAACGCGACGCTGTACGCACTCGACTCGTCGAGCGCCGAACGCAAGTGGTCGAAGACGGGGTATCCCGTCTTCTCGATGGCAACGGACGAGGGAACGGAAACGCTCTACGTCGGCCTCTTCGCCGAAGCCGACGAAACGGTCGTCGCCCTCGACGGCGACGACGGGACGGTACGCTGGTCGCAGGACACCGTCGGCGAATATCCCGAATACGAGATGACCGTCGATCACTTGACGGAGGTCGATGGCGACCTCTACGGTGTCGCGTACAGAGGCGGGGCCGACGCCCCCACCGACCAGAAACTCTTCTCGCTCTCGGCCCAGAACGAGGGCACAGTTCGGTGGCGAACCGACGTGGACGACGGCGACGGCGCACTCACGACCCCTGTTCTGTACACCAGCCAGGATAGCAAGACGTGCTACGTCGCAAGTAGTGACTCGAAGGCGTACCGAGTGGACCCCTCAACCGGGAACGTCGTCCGGACTATCGATACCGACGGGCCAGTCGTGGACCAGACGCCGGTCACTGACGACCGATTGTTCGTGGGCACGCCAGACGGAAACGTCACCGCGTACCTGCGTGGCACCGAATAGCGGACCACACGTTTTACTCTCTTTCCGGCCCCACAGTGGGTATGGACGAGGACGACTGGAACGAAGACGACCGGCACGAAGACGACCGGAACCGAGACGACTGGCGCGTCATCGAATCCGTCGCGGAGTACGAAACGGGGTGGTACACCGGCGGCTACGACCTCGTGGAACAGCCGGACGGCTCTACGAAGAAGTACTACTGGGCCGAACTGCCCCCGGCAGTCGTGATTCTCGCGGTCGAAGACGGGCAGGTCGTGTTCGTCGAGCAGTACCGACCGGTCATCGAGAAGCACTGTCTGGAGTGTCCCGCGGGAATCGTAGAGGACGGCGAGAGCTACGAAGTCGCTGGGGCGCGTGAACTCCGCGAAGAGACGGGATTCGACGCCAGCGAGGTGACTCTACTCGAAGAGTTCTACTGCTCGACGGGCGTCCTGCGTCACGAGCGCGGCATCGTCTTCGCCGAAGGTCTCGCTCCCGTCGAGCGGAATCTGGACGACAACGAGTTCCTCTCCGTTCGAACGATACCCGTCGAAGACGCACTGGCCGCGGCCCGCGAGGACCCGGCGAACGACGCGACCATCGAGGCGCTGTTGCTCGCGCGCGAGGCAGGACTGCTCTGAGTCGAGAAGAGAAGCAGCTACGAAGAGAAGTAGGCGTTTAGGCGTCTGAGTAGACCGAGACACGGGAACCGTCAACGAGGACGCGACAGTCGCCGTGGTCGAAGGCGACATGGCCGCCGGTTCGGGGGGTGCCGTCGTGTTGCGTGCCGAACAGCGAGTCGAGCGCGTCGAGGTCTACGCTCCGGTGGAGCGGTGGCGTCACCTCGTGGGGGTCACAGTCTATTGCGTCGGCGACGGCTTCGATGACGACCGTGCTGAGGCGGTCGTCGCCGTCGAACGAGCGAGAGACCTTCGGTGTTCGTTTCTGGGTCGTCGGCTCGGTCGGTGTATCGTTGGTTGTCACGTTCATCGTGTCCTCCTTCGTCGTCGCCCCGGTAGAAAGGCGTACGGCGACGACCGTCAACGGTCCGTAAGGACGGCCACCTGTTGTGCATTGGGGTGCAGTATTTAAGACATTTAAGAGTCGGTGAGCAGCGTCCGGGAGATGAGCGTCGCCTCGGCCCGGCGCATCCGGCCCGAGACGGCCGTCGGCGACAGGTCGAGGATGTCGGCGAGTTGTTCGAGAGTCACGTCACGCGGTTCGTTGAAGTAGCCGTGTTCGAGCGCGGCAAGAAGCGTGTCTCGCTGTTCGGTCGTCAGGTCGTACTGCCCATCGACGCTCACCTCGTTCAGCGAGTGGAGTCGCTTCAACTCCAGCGAGATGTCCCGGTCACCGCAGTCTTCCTGAAACGACTGGACTCCGTCGTGGGTCGGAAAGCGGAGTTCGAACTCCCAGATGTCGGCCTGCCCGCTGGCGTCGAGAACGGTCGCCTCCGCCTGCTGGATGACCCACCCGAGGTCGGTCATCACGTTCGCCCACTCGACGCGGTAGAGGACACCGTCGTCCACGCTATCGACCACGTCCAGCGTGCTCACGCTCGGTTGCTCGCGGAGCGTCTCGGCGAAGGCTTCTAGCTCCTCGCCCCACGCCCAGAAGAACGGGAACACGTCCCTGCGGGTGGGGACGACTTTCTCCAGTTCGACCCGCACCTCCGGATGGGCCGCGAGCGCGCCCCCGAGTGCGAAGTCCTTCGACTGCGTGCTGAACTCCGCGATGATACTCATTAACACCTGTACGGATTCCACTCACAAAAATCGAACTGCCGGTAGTTGGGATATTAACGACCGCTCTCGACGCGCTCGCGAATCGCGGCGACGTACGCCTCGCGGTCGTAGCCGATGCGCGGGAGCCAGACGTTCTGATAGGAGGGATGGAGCAACGGCAGGACCGTCGCGTCGAATGCCTCGCTCTCGACGGGAGTGAGAACCGAATCGAGAAACCCGTCGAGGGAGTTCTCGCCCAGCACGGAGAGCGTGGCGTGCTTACCAGTTGGCGCGACGACCGCGGGAGAAATCTGCTCGATTTCGGCCGCGAGGTGGTCCCGGCAGTTCGCACGCTCTTCGGCGGTGGGTTCCCGATTGGACTCGGGGTCGTCCGAGTCTGCCGGGAAGCACTTGACGGCATTGGTAAAATAGAGGTCCCCAGAATCGAATCCGGCATCCGCGAAGAGGTCCCGAATCTTCTGCCCGGAGTGCCGAGAGGTGTACGCGAGACCGGTCCAGTTGCCGCCTCGCCACTGCTCTGCGTCGGGATTTCCGTACGCTGGGGCTTCCCCGACCACGACTACCTCGGCGTCTAACGACCCGTTTCCCCACGAGATGCACTCGCGGGACTCCACGAGGTGAGGACAGCGGGCACACCCCGGTTCGAGGACATTTCGGGACTTGGGGTCGGGGAACTCGACCATAAGTTGGCTTTGGAGGCAGGTGTCGTGAATCTCACGCTCGTCCCGAAGTGCCAGCCACCGGAAACGTTATTATTCGCTTGGCGAAATCTCGTCCGAGATGGAGACTACCGAGGACGATAGGACGCCGAAGGCCCGAACGATACTCATCCCCTTCGTGCGCCCGTTCTGGCAGAACGCACTCGTCCCTGTCGTAGGTCTCGCCGTCCTGTTGGGTTCCTACACGGCTACCATCGTACTACTCGGCGGGATTGACGTGGCCGCGTCCCCCGGATTGGATGCGATTTTCGTCCGACGACGAGCGAGAATCGTCTCAACGTTCGTGGTGAGCGTCTACTTCGCGCTGGCGACCGGGTTCGCGTACGGGTGGCCGATGCTCAACCTCATGGTCCCGATATTTCTCCCCATGTTCCTACCGTCTTCGGCGTACGTGCTGTTTCAGGGTCCCGTTCCCGAACGGGTCTTCACCGCCTACGGTGCCGACTTCGGCATGGGAAACTACGGTCTGTGGTACGCCGACAACTTCTGGCTTGGAATCGTCGGGGCGGTCGGGCTCTTGGGAACGCTGCTCCTGTTCGAACGACTGTACCTCACGACGCCGGAGCGCAAGCAGGCGTTCGTCGAGAGATTACCGGAGTTCTGAGTCGAGTGGGGGTGACGGCCCCGGTTGGCACGCTCCGACAATATATTTCCCATCCCAAAATCAACACGAGGCCATGAGCGAGTTCGAAGTCAGAGTAGCCACCACCAAAGACGTGTCCGGCATCCAGAACGTCGCGCGCGAGTCGTGGCACGCCACGTACGACGACATCCTCGGTGCCGATTCGGTCGAGCAGGTGGTCGATGGCTGGTACGCCAGAGAAGGATTAGAGCAGTCAATCGAGCGCGAAGACGGGCAGTTTCTGGTCGCCGAGCAGGATGGCATGATTGTCGGGTTCGCGCAGGGCGTCTTGGGCGAGGAAGACGACGCCGCGCACCTGCCGCGTATCTACGTGCAGTCGGACCACTGGGGCGAAGGTGTGGGGACGGAACTGCTCGGCGGCGTGGAAACGTGGGCCGAGGAGTGCGGGGCCGGACGACTTCGATTGGTCGTGCTGGCCTACAACGAGGTAGGGAATGGGTTCTACGAGAAGCACGGCTACCGCGTAGTGGCGGAGCGCGAGGAAGAGTTAGAAGGCGAGTCGGTCGTGGAGTACGTAAGAGAAGCGGAGTTGTAGTTACTCTTCTTCCACGACTTCGATGCCGCGATTGTTCACCGCAGACGGGTCAAGCCCCACTTCTTGCAGATATTGCTTGTACTCCCGTTCGCAGGCCTCCGCGTCGGCCTGCTTGTCGCTGGCGCGGTCACAGAGCGCCACCAAGTCCTCCGGCACGTCGTTCGTGTAGACGATCCAGTGGTTGATGAGGTCCGAGAGGCGGCGAATCGGACTGGTGAAGTGGCCGTAAATCTCGAAGTTGAGCGCGTGGTGGCCGCCGAAGGGGTCGTTCATGTACTTCGCGCGGGGCATCACCTTCATCACGGCCCACTGAATCTTGTCGAGTTGGCGACCCGGTGCCTCTTCGAGCGTCGCGTTCACTGCTTTTCGTGGCTCGTCCCACGTATCACCCGGAATCGAGACGCCGTCCAAGTCCTGAATCTCCTGTAGTGCCTCGCCCCACTCGTCGGGCGAGGGTTGCGGGTGAACGCGGTACATCGCCTCGACGCCGCGGTCCCACATCAGCGTGTGCGTGACTGCCTTGTTCGCCTTCAGCATGCACTCCTCGATGATGGTGTGTGCGCGGTCTCGCGTCGGGTTCAGGACGAGGCTCCCCTCTTCCTTGCGCTGTTCGTGCATCTGGTCGGCGAGTTCGTACGCGAGTTTGTTCTCCTCGTGGAGGTCGGCGTCCTCGTCGTCGATGCGACTCTCTGCCTGTGAGTAAGTGAGTCGCTCGTCACTCTGGATGACGGATTTGTAAATCTCGATGTCCTCGTAGCCCAGCGTCTCCTTGTCGAGGTGCATCTCGACGGTGTGGGCCAGTCGGTCCTCGTTCGGGACGAGCGAACAGACCGTCTCGGCCAGCATCGGCGGGAGCATGTGGATGGTGTAAGCGGGCAGATAGACGGTGTTCGACCGCTCGACGGCCTCCTCCCACATGTTCGTTTCTGGCGTGACGTAGTGGGTCACGTCGGCGATGTGAACCCAGAGGACGTACTCGTCTTCTTTTTCCTCGATAGAGATGGCGTCGTCGAAGTCCTGAGCGTCGATGGGGTCGGTCGTCCACGTCGTCATGTCCCGCAGGTCTTTGCGCTCCTCGACCTCGTCCTGAATCTCCTGCTGGATGTCCTCCGTGCGCTTTTCGGCTTCCGTCATCACCGCGTCGGGGAACTCGTCGCGGATTTCGAACTTCTCGAAGAGGTCTTCGCGTTTGTTCTCCAACTTCTCGGCCGTCTCGGGAGAGATTTCGACCGGTCCCTGCCCTTCGGCAGTTCCGGCCTCGGCCTGTGCGTCGCTAGTCATACCACTTCGTAGTGTAGTCGAGTAGTTAGGAGTATCGGGAAGCGTCGAAGCGCAGAATCTGAACGGCTCATAAAAAGCGTCGAACTGTTAGTCCGTGATTACTGTTCGGAGTCCACCGAACCGTATCGCTCTTCGACGGCTTGGGAGTAGCGTGCCAGAAACTCCGTCTCCGAGAGCGCGCCAGCGTCGATGTCTACGAGCAGGTCCTCTAACTCCGCGCGTGGCTGATGGCAGAGGTCGTTGTGACAAGCCTTGCAGAGGTGTTCGAACTCCTTGTCTTTGCGGTCCCAGCGGTCGCCCTCCTTATCGTACTCACGGGCGTCAGTGCGACGGATAGTGTCGCCACAGGCGATGCAATCGACCGAGTCGTTTCCCCGGCGTCTCCGGGAACCCCACATAGGAGAAGAGAGGGTCCGGGGTTACTTGGCTTTTTGCTCAGCGAGTAGGTAGATTCGAGGTCGAGGGCGACGAAAGTAATGGCGGGTTACTTCCAGCGCACCGCGGGGCTTATCCGGGTCGGTGGCCAACCACGAGCCGATGGACGCCGAAATCTCCCCGACGGAGGTCAAGGAACTGCTGGACGCCGACGAGGACGTTCGCGTCGTAGACATCCGTCCGAGTCGGCAGTTCGACCGGGGCCACATTCCCGACAGTGAAAACATCCCGTTCCACGCGCTGGCCGACCGAATCGACAGCCTCGACGGTGCCGAACGCGTCGTGACGGTCTGTCCCCACGGCAAGTCGAGCGTGCAGGCCGCGCGACTGATTGCTTCTTACGAGGGCGTCCCGGACGACGCCACCGTCGAGAGCATGGCAGGCGGACTCGACGAGTGGGAGTACGGGTTCGAATCGACCGAGCGAGAGTCAGAAGAAGGGCCGACGTCGCCGTTCTGAGACGTCACTTCGTACAGTCGCTCGTAGCATTCGTACAGTCGTCACTCGTCAACGATAGCGTCACCACTCACCGCACTCTGTGAGAGACAGAAAGGGTCGAGTTAAGCTACGTTGAATCCCTTGTCACGGAGGAAATCCTCGACGCGCCCGGTGTGGTTGCCCTGAAGCTCTATCTGGCCGTCTTCGACGGTCCCGCCGCAGGCGAACTTGGATTTCAAGTCCGAGGACAGACTGTCCAAATCCACGTCTTTCGGGTCGAATCCTTCGATAATCGTTACCTCTTTCCCGTAGCGTCGCTCGTCGATGCGGATGTTGATCTGCTGGGACTCTTTGGCCACGTCCTCGCAAACGCAGAGTTCCTCGGGCAGCCCGCACGTCGAGCACACTTCCGACATTACATTTTGGGGTTAGTTACAGGGGTACAAAACTGTGTCGGGAAACGGCCGTCTCACCGCCCGAGGGGCCTTCGCCACTCGCCGACCAGTTCGTCCACGAGCGACACTGCTTCGTCGGCAGTGTCTTCCTCGACCTGTCCGGCGTAGCGAACGCGCTCGTAGCAGTCGCCGACGCGAGCGACTCGTTCGTCTACGTCGCCGATGTCGGCGAGATACTCGCGGGGCGTCTCGCCAGTTCGGCGCTCGCGGTACCGGTCGGCGAGCAGATACTCCAAGCGGTCGAACGCCCGCTTCACGTCGGTCTCGGGGTCCCGTCGTGGCTGGTGTCGGAGCCAGACCGCCCGATGGATGCGACTGGCGACGCCGGTCCGACGAGCGGCCGCCAGCAGACCGACGAGGACGACGAGACCGAACGCGGCTTGCTCTTTCGACGGCGGGCCGATGGGTATCCCGCCACCCTCGTCGCCCTCGCCGACGCCGGTACTCGTGTTCGTCTCCGTACTCGTCCCGACCGTGCCACCGAATCCGCCGCCGGGGTCGAGTCGCCCGCGGTCCACGGTCTGATTGCTGGCTGTGGCGTTCGACGTGCTGTTCGTGTCTGTCTCGGAGGTCTCGTTCGAGTCGGTGGTCGTCGTCTCCGTCGTGGTCGGGGTCCACGTGCCGTCCGCGCTACCGCCCGTGTCCACGTCCGAGACGTTGCTCTGTCGGGCCTGCTCTATCTGGGACCCCTCGGCCTGCTGGCGTGGTCCGGCCGGAGTCGGGTCGAACCGCACCCACCCGACGTCGGGGAAGTAGACCTCGACCCACGCGTGGGAGTCGAGACCGCGGACGACGTACTCGTCCTCGGAGACGCGTTGGCCGGGCGTGTAGCCGACGACGAACCGCGCGGGGATGCCCTGCGAACGGAGCATCGTCACCATTGAGGTCGCGTAGTAGGTGCAGTAGCCTCTCTTCATGTCGAAGATGAAGCTCTCGGCGATGGTCCCCTCTGGGCGTTTCACGTCTAAGTCGTAGCGCTTGTTCGACTCTAACCAGCTCTCGATGGCTTTCGCCTTCGCGTAGGCGTTGTCCTCGTCGGCGGTGATTTGGTTCGTCTTCTGGCGAATACGGTCCTCGGAACTCTGAGGTAGCTGAAGGTAGCGCTCCTCTACTGCGGCGGGGTAGTCGCTCCCAGCGTTCCGGAGTTGCTGTGGACCCGGGTTGGGGACTTGACTAACTATCGTGTACTGTTCGCCCTCGCGGAGCGCGCCGACGGGCGCGAGTCCACGCAGCGACGTGATACGCGTGTTGTCCACGTCGCCGCTGGTCAGTCGCGTCGGTTTCCACGCGGCGGGCATGGCGTTGACTCGTTGGGCTTCGACGGTGTAGGTCTGCTGGACGCGCTCGGACGAACCGGGCGGCGGTGGCTGGACGTAGTACTCGCTGGCGTCGCCAGTTCTGACCCACCCGTCGCCGCTGTAGCGGTCGTACGCGCCGACCCGCCAGTAGGCCTTCTCGTCGGACTCGACGGTAAAGCGAACCTTCGGCGAGAGTCGGATAGAACCGACGATGCCGACGCGCTCGCTGTTACTGACCAGACTTCCCTCGACCGTCGGCGTCGTCGCGCCGCTACCGGGGAGCAACGGACTCGCCGACCCGCCGGGGACGAGACTCACCGACGAGGCAAGCACTAACATCGCCACGAGAACGACCGCCAGCGTATCGACCTGTGCGGAGGTGCCGCCGTGGCGCGCGAGCGTCCCGAAGCCGAGCGTGGCACCGGCCGCGAGCGTACCGACGAGCGTCAGGACGTTCCCGGCGTCGCCAGTCAGGACGAAGAAACCGAGCGCCGCGCCGCCCGCGGCGACTGCCAGCGCGTACCGTCGCCGCAGAACCAAGTACCACGGCGCGAACACCATCGCTGGTGCGACGCCAAGCGCCCACGTGCCGACGGAAGTCATCCGCAGGACCGACAGCCCCGTCAGTAGCGCGAGGTTGTCGTTGAGCAACTTGCCGAACGACAGCGCGACGAGGTAGGCGCTCGGCACCGCCAGATAGTAGCTGACCAGGCCGAGCGCCAGCAACAGCGCGGCGAGCAGACTGGCCTGATACGGCCGTAATTTCCGAGCGACGACGACGCCGATTCCGAGCGTCGCCGCGACTATCAACAGCAACGTCCCCGTCCCGCCCACGATGTTGGTCACGTGGAAGAGGACCTGCATCGAGGTGGCGACGAGGACGAGCGTCGAGGCGACGGCGAGCTTGTGGTACGAAATCGACACGTCGCCAAGATTCAGTTTGTCGCGGACGGTGTCGGACTTCGATTGCGTACTCACAACGTCTCACCTCCGGAGAGACTTGTGAGGTTGAAAGACGCGGTTTGTCTTTCTGTACTCACGACGTCTCACCTCCCGACCAGCCGTCCGTCCCGTCTGAAACCCGACCGCCGCTACCGTCTGCGACGGCCGTCCGAGTGCCGACGTTCCCGGTCGAACCCATCGACGACCCGTCGCCCGAGAGTTGCCCGAACGTCACGGTGCGCTCGCCGATAGTGACGTGGACCGCCCGCACGTCGGCGGCACCGCTGACGGTTACGTCGGCGTTCTCGCGGCGATTGTCTCGCACCTTTCCCGCCGAGATGCGCGCCAGCAAGGTCAGTATCTCGTTGCGATGCTCCGTACCCGTCCCCGGTTCGACGCGGCCACCGGGGACGGTCAAGCCGACCGCGAACTCCAACTCCAGCAGGTACGTGGCGACGCTCGCGGCTGCCTCGGCCACGTCGTCGGCCCGGCCAGCCTCGGCTTCCGCGAGGAGTTCGACCTGCTGGCGTTCCTCGCTGTCCTCGAACTCCATCACCACGAGGTCGTTGCCGGGTCGCTTGGCGCTGGACTTCCAGTGGATGTCGCGCATCGGGTCGCCGCGCTCGTACTCCCGGAGTTGGTCGAATCGGTCCCGACCGCTCAGGCCGAAGTCCTGATGGAGCGCGGCGAGGTCGCTCGCGCCTCTGAGTTCGCGGATTCGCGGGAACACGACGATTTCGCGCCGGACTGGGTATCGGAACGACCGCTCCCAGAGACCGAACACGTCCTCGGCGACGATTTCGATGGGACCGACGTTGCGAACGCCGCGTGCGTCGAGTTCCACGTCGAAGGCGAGGGTGTCGTCGGTGACGGTCGTCTCTACGTCCTCGTCTGCGACGACCAAGCCGTCTTGGGCGCGGAGGCGCACCGTTGCCGTCAGCGGCGTCGCCGCGGTGAAGTCGAGTTCGACCGTCGCGGTCTCCCCAGCGAACCCGTAGTCGGGGGCCGTCGTCTGGAGTTCCGGCTGGTCGGCGCGCTTCAGTTGAATCGCGGCCGCGAGCAGCGCGACGACTGCCGGACCGACGATAGCGTTGAGCGCTCGTGGACTGAACAGGGCGGCCATCGCCACTGCTGCGGCGACAGCGGCGAGGAGGGCCCATCCGCGTCGCGTCAACATCTCATTCCACCGGAACTGATTCCAGCGCGTCGTCGATGAGTGCCCGCCCGGACTGACCACCGGTCTCCGCCCCGGTTCTGACTCGGTGCGCGAGGACGGGGGTCGTCTCTTGCTGTACGTCGTCCGGGACGACGTAGTCGCGGCCGTCGAGGATGGCGCGGGCCTGTGCGGCCCGAAGCAACGAGATGGAACCGCGCGGACTCACACCGAGTTCCGCCCGGTCGCGCGTGAAGTTGGCGATGCGGGTGACGTACTCTCGAACGGCGGCCTCGGCGGTCACCTGCGAGACAGTCTCGCGGGCGCGCCGGAGGTCTTCTGCGGTGGCGACCGGTTCCAACTCCTCGATTGGATGACTGCCGACGACCCGACGGAGGACCTCCGACTCGTCTTCGGGGTTCGGATAGCCCATCGAGAGCTGTTTCATGAAGCGGTCTACCTCCGCAATCGGCAGTTCGTAGGTCCGGTCGGCTTCCACGTCGTTCTGCGTGGCGATGACTGTGAACGGCTGGTCCAAGTCGTGGGTGACCCCATCGACGGTGACTTGGGCTTCCTCCATCGCTTCCAGCAGCGCCGACTGGGTCTTGGGGGGTGCCCGATTGATTTCGTCGGCCAACACGACGTTGCCGAAGACGGGGCCGGGTTGGAACTCGAACTCGCGGGTCTGCTCGTTGAAGACGTTGACGCCGGTCACGTCCGTGGGCATCAAGTCGGGCGTGAACTGGACGCGCGTGAACTCACAATCGACCGACTTGGCCAGCGAGCGGGCGAGCATCGTCTTTCCGACGCCGGGCACGTCTTCTAACAGGAGGTGGCCACGTGCGAGGATGGCGGTGACGATGTGTTCGGTCACCTCGTGGTGGCCGACGATGACCTCCTCGACGTTCTCGACGACGCGGGAAGCGAGCGACCCCGCTTCTTCTACCGACAGCGGTTCAGGCGACTCGGTACGGCGCGGCTTGGGTTTCGAGTTGGCTTCCGTCATGAGTAGCGTTCTCGGCGCGGGGAGGGCGACGACCCACGATGAAGGGGACAGATACCCTCGTCGTCGGTCTTCTCGCGTGTCCTCGGGGGAACACGAAGATATCGAGGCTGCGCCTGTTACTGCTATCTAAACGTCCCTCCTTTGTAACTTTTGTCGCAACTGAAACGATTCTTTGAGTTACCGCGACACGGAAAAGAGGCGCTATTGGTGAATTTCGAACACGTCGAGTTCCGAACTACCAACTCTTGCAGTCCTGACAGACAAGCACGTCGTCGTCGCGCCACCGCCGCGCCACGGTGTCGCCGCAGTGGTCGCACTCCTGTCCCGCTGGCGACCACTCGTAGGTCGAAGTGGCAGGCTCGACGACCTGCGAGTCCGACGACAGTTCGTCCGCCTCGTGGTCGTCGGACTCCGCGGGCGTATCTGTCTCTTCGCTGTCGGACTCGCCGGGGGCGAACGAATCGAGCGACGCGTCTTCTGACACGCGCGACACTACGCAAGCACCCGTGGTAAGCGTAGCGGAGCGCGACGAGCAGGCTGAAGCCCCTCGTCGCTCGAAGATGGCGGAGCAAACAAGTACCCCGACCACTCACGTTCGAGTATGGCAACTATCATCCAGAACGTCCTCGACATGGTTGGCTACTTCACCGACGTGGCGCTCTCTGACCCGATTTCTGCGGTCCTGCTCGCGCTCGGGGCCTTCTTCGTCGCGGCCTCGTCGGCCGTCATGGGCTATCTCACCCTCGGCGCGGCCCTCGACGCCGTCGTTCCGGACATCAGTGCTGGCGGCAAGCCGCCCCAACAAGGCTGACTGCTTCCTTCGGGTCCGGGCCGAGCGGCGACCCGGCGACGAAGCTATCGGCGTACGCGAGCACACTCGAAATCTTCTCCGACACCGTTTCGGGCGTTCCGGCGATGCAGAAGGCGTCTATCATCGCGGGCGTCACGGCTTCGAACGCGTCCGAGAAGGTACCCGATTCGATACGCTCCCCGATTGTCTCCGCCAACTCGCGGTCGATGTCGTGACGCTCCAACACCGGCGGTGCCGCACCACCAGCAATAAAGGCGACCGGTGGCCGTGCCGCTTCGCGGGCGGCCACCTCGTCTTCGGCGACGCTAACACTGGCGTAGGCCGCGAAGTCGAAGTTACCTCTCTCAGAAGGCCGCTCTTCTAGTCCCTTCTCTACCTGCTCGTCGGCCCACGCGAAGTCCTTCGGATGCGAGGCGTTGACCAGCACGCCGTCTGCGTGTTTCGCCGCCATCCGAATCATGTGGGGTCCCTGCGCCCCGACGTAGACCGGTGCAGGGTCGATTTCGTAGTTCAGGCCCGCGTCGGTCGCCTGAAACGTTCCGTCGTGGTCCACTCGCTCGCCCGCCCACAGCTTCTGGCTGACTTTCATCGTCTCCAGCACGCGCCGGAGCGGGCGGTCCCGGTCGATGCCGAGGTTCGAAAGCGTCGAGCGGTCGCCTGCGCCGAGGCCGCAGACCGCGCGGCCGTCGCTCGCTTCCTGCAGGGTCGCTACGCGGGAGGCCAGCGAGACAGGGTGCGATTCGTACGGGTTCGCGACGCCCGGTCCAACCCGAATCTCTTCGGTCGCGGCCGCGACTCTGTCCAGCACCACGAACGGGTCGCGGTTGTTGTAGTGACAACTGGCGAAGAGGGTGTCGAAGCCCTCTTCCTCGGCCGTCTCGCCGATTTCCACCAACTCCGAGACGGGGTGTTCCGGAGTCAACTCAATCCCGCGCAAACTCCCACCCCCGGAGCGCCTGCCGGACGAAGTCGCTCTCTACGTCTCGGTAGAGGTTCTCGGAGCCGTCGTGGTCGCCGAACTCCCAGTCGCGGACGACCGCCACGGGGAGGCCGTCGTCGCCCTCGCCGGTGACGAGGTTCGCGGCCGCCGCGAGTTCGTCCACGACGGATTCGACGGTGACTTCCAATTCGTGACCGTCGCGGTCGGTCTCGCCGCGCCAATCCCGCGAGGCCGGAATTCCGTCCCACCCGATAGCGACCCCGCGCTGGCCGTGGCGGAACGGTCGCCCGCAGGTGTCGGTGACGACGACGGCGGCGTCCGCTCGCAGGTTGTCTCGGATTCTGGTCGCGCTCTCGTTCGGTCGCTCGGGGAGCAGGAGGAGGTCCTTCCCGCCGTCTCCGACGTTCGACCGGTCGATGCCCGCGTTGACGCCGACGTGGCCGAACTTCGACTCGGTGAGCAGAAACGGGGCTTCCATGATAATCTCCGTACTCTCCTCCAAGACCGCTTGCGCGAATCGGGGGTCCTTCTCGTCGCCCGAAATGGATTCGAGTCGGTCGGCTATCTCCTCGGCTCTCGGTCCCGCCGGGAAGTCGGCGAGGTCGGCCAGTCGGCCCTCGGCCTTCGAGACGACCGTGCTGGCGACACACACAACGTCGTCGTCCCGGAGGTCCACGCGCTCCTCGATTTGTCCCGCGAGGTCGTCGCCCGGCCTGACCTCGGGGAGTCTCGGCACCGCGAACAGTTCCATAGCCGAGCGTTCGGCCGTCGCGCACAAAAACCCGCCCGAAAGCGGCGAAGGCTACGCTCCTACTTCGCCTGCCGCTCCTACTTCTCTTCCCCCGATTCCCCCTCTTCGTGCACTTCGACCCGCAACTGCCCGCCTTCGCTTCGCACCGTCATCATCGTCGCCTGCCCCGCTGGGCGCGCACCGGTCGCGCTTCCCGGATTGAGCAGGTGGACGCCGTCGAAGTCCTCGTTCAGCACCTCGTGAGTGTGGCCCGAGACGCCGACCGCGTGGTCGTCGGCCTCGCGGCGGACGATGTCGGCGACTCGCTGGCGGTAGCCCTCCTTCGGGCCGGTGCCGTGCGTGACGACGAACGGCGTCTCGGTGATGTCGAGCGTCGTGACCGCGGGGAGACCGAGCGACGGCGGGTCGGTGTTGCCAGCCACTGCGGTGAGGTTCCCGTCCGCGAGGTCCTCGACAGTCTGGTAGGCGTCCTCGCTATCGAAATCGCCCGCGTGGATGGTATGGTCTGCGTCCCGGATTCGCTCCGCGACCCAGTCGGGAATCTCGTCGGCGCGGGAGGGAACGTGGGTGTCGCTGACGACGGCGATTTCGAGGTCGGTCATGGCAGACGATTCGACGGCGAGCGAGAAAAGCGTGAAGGCAGGGCAAACGCGGTTCGTGGTAGGTAACCTCAACGATAGACTCGATAGATAGTCTACGCGGCGCGGAAAGAAGCCGAAGGACGAATTCCCACCACATCAAAGCCGCTCGCCGTCGAACACCTGCCTATGGAACCGACGCACGTCGTCACCTGTTTTCTCCGCAACCGCGGCGAAGTCCTCCTGCTCAGACGCTCGGAGGAGGTCAGCACCTACCGCGGCAAGTGGGGCGGGGTCGCTGGTCACGCAGAAGGTGACCCCGACGAAGCCGCCCACGAAGAAATCGAGGAGGAGACCGGCCTGCTTTCGGCCTGTTCGCTCGTTCGCACCGGCGAACCGTTCGAGTTCGAGGACAGCGACGTTAGAGGAGCGGACGCAGACGAGGGAAAACACTGGGTCGTCCACCCGTATCTGTTCGACTGCGAGGAACGAGCAGTCGAGACTGATTGGGAGACGGCCGAGTTCGAGTGGGTCGCTCCGGCCGAAATCCTTCACCGCGAGACCGTCCCACGATTGTGGACTTCCTACGAGCGCGTGGCTCCGACAGTCGAGAGCGTCGCCACCGACGCCGAACACGGCTCTGCGTACATCTCCGTGCGGGCGCTGGAGGTGCTTCGAGATAGGGCCGGGCAGAGTGCGGACTGGTCCGAACTCGCGCGACTCGCCGAAGAACTGCTCGAAGCCAGACCGAGCATGGCCGCGCTCGGCAATCGCGTGAACCGCGCGATGGCCGACGCGAGCGACGAGAAGACCGCGAACTCCGTGGAAACGGCCGCACGAGCGGGTATCGAGCGCGCACTTTCCGCCGACGAGCAGACCGCAGGGAACGCCGCCAAGAAAATTCGCGGCGAGAGCGTCCTCACCCTCTCACGCTCCGGGACCGTCCTGTCGGCGCTCGACGCCGCCGACCGCGTCTTCGTCGCCGAATCGCGCCCTGCCTGCGAGGGCGTCGGCGTCGCCGAGGAACTGGCCGACGACTGCGACGTGACGCTCCACATCGACGCCGCAGTGGCGCACGTACTAGCGACCGAGGACGTAGATGCCGTTCTCGTCGGCGCAGATTCGATTCTCCCCGACGGGCGCGTCGTGAATAAAACTGGCACGCGCGGGGCGGCCCTCGCCGCAGCGCGCGAGGGCGTTCCGCTGTACGCCGTCGCCGCCAGCGACAAGGTTCGCACGGACGAGACGGTGCATCTGGAGGCCGAAGAAGACGAAAAACTCTATGATGGAGAGGCAGACGTAGCGGTCCTGAACCCGACGTTCGACGTGACGCCCGCCGACTGCGTATCGGGCATCGTCACGGAACGCGGGACGCTCGGTTCGGGCGAAATCGAGACTATCGCGGACGAATTACGAGGACTCGCGGCGTGCCGAGAAGAATAATCGAGTAACTCAGGGGTCGGTCGGGTCTTCGACCCAGTTGTAACACCGGAACTTCTCGTCGTCGGTGGTCAGCGCCTCGATAGGGATGAAGCCCTTTCCGCCGCGCGCACCGACCTTCTCTCCGTCGGGGTCGTCGGCGACGAACATCGCCTTCGCGCGCATCTGCACCGAGAACTCGAACTCGCCGACGCAGTCGTCGTCCGGGTCGAAGCGCATCTCGACACCCTCCGGAGCCACACCGAGCGTGACGTAACCATCCGGCGATTCGACCGCGACGTCGTGGCTGGCGAGACCGCCCGCAAGGTCTTCGAGCCACGTCCGAATCTCCTCTCGGTCGAGGTCCGCCGAGAGGTCGAAGCCGCCGTACTCGCCGATTTCACCCTCGTCGAAGACGTACTCCGGATACTGGAGGTCTTCGAGCGGGAGCGCGTGGTCGTGGTCGTCTGCACCGTCCCCATCGGCGTCTGGCTCGTCGCTGTCGTCCACTTCGTCGCGCCCGTCCACCTCGTTACGCTCCTCGGTCCCGTCGCTCATACGTTCACGCGCTTGCTTCGACCACATGACTGTTACGAGACGGTATCGAAGGGTGCGTATGGCCGATTCGTCCCTCCAGTCGCTCGTCGCAGACCTGCACGCCCACCTCGAAGCCACGGCCGAGTTGCCGGTCGAGACGCGCGCGAGTCAGTATCTCGGCGAGGCAGAGGCGATTGCCGAGGACGCAGTCGGGCCGGAGGTTCCCGAGTCGGTCGTCGCAAAGCGAGTCGAACAGGCGTCGATGTTGCTCTCGAACGTCGAAGAAACGGGCGACAGCGAAGCGGACGACCACATCGTGGCCGCCCGCGAACTGGTCGAAGCAATCGAATCGGAGCTTTAGGCCATCATCGCGCGACACGACTCCACGCAGTCTTCCAGCACGTCCGCACAGACCTGACAGTGCTCGTGGTCGTGGCGCGAACACTCTTCGGCGCACTCCTCGGCCGCGCCTGCAACGTCCTCGGCGAGTTGCTCGCTGTAGTTGGAGTTGCGCGCCATGAACCGGGCGTGCATGCTAGCGAGGTCCGCCACGTCTCGGCAGAGTCGGATGCAGCGCGACATGTCCATCTCCTCGTCGAGACACGCGTCGGCGCACCACTCGCAGGCTTGGGCCGCTTCCCAGCAGTTGTCGATACACTCGTCCATCTGGTCGCTCACGTCGAGTTCTGAGAGTGCCATAGCGACGGATAGACGCCAGCCACGGGAAAACGAGTTGTGCCTGCCGAGTCAGGCACCTTCTAGGACTCCACGACCGCATCGAGAACGCGCTCGAATCGGTCGTGAACGTCGGCCCCGATGTGGTCGAGTGCTGAATCCTCGGCGACCGACAGCAGTGCCTCGGGGTCTACGGCACTGACGACGATTTCGCCGTTCTCGTCGCTATCCTCGTCTGCCTCGTAGACGACCACGTTGCAGGGGAGCAACGCGCCGAGGTCCGAATCGACGTCAAGTCCGTCGCGTGCTAGCGCCGGATTGCACGCGCCGAGGATGCGATAGCGACGATAGTCAGAAAGGTCGAGTTTCTGTTTTAGCGTCGCCTGCACGTCGATGTCGCAGAGGACGCCGAACCCCTCGTCTTCGAGTGCCTCGACTACCGTTGCGACAGCCTCGTCGAAGTCTTTGTCCGTGCGTCGAGTGAGCGTGTACGCCATGCCGCACGCAGTACGATGCCGAATTGCGTAGTGGTTGCGGCCGGAAGGGAGTCAACTTCCCATCTCCGTGCCCATCTTCGCGGGGTTCATCATGCCCTCCTTGACTCCGAGTCGGATGAGCGCGACGTTGACCGGGTACGCCGCGAGCAGGCCCATCGTCAGCGAGAACACGAGACCGGTCCAGAACAGCACGTCGCCCATCCCCGCCTCGCCCGCGAGCCAGATGTCGGTGCCGATTGCGACGATTTCCATGACGGTGATGCTCGCCGTCTCGGAGTAGAAGGCGTCCCAGAGTGCTTCGCGAAGGCCGACGCCTTCCTGCATCAGCGGCCCGACCGTCATTGCGTAGCCGAAGAAGTACGCCAGCGAGAACGTGAGAATTACTGTCCCGGTGGTCTTGAACGCGAACAGGCCTATCGCCATCGAGATGCCCAGCACCTCGCCGGTACCACAGCCAGAGTAGCAGTGGCTGACCGAGCGGAACCCCTTGCGCCACAGCGAGTCGTGGTCTATCTGCGTGCGTCCCGAATACCAGTAGCCCGCCAGTCCGAACGGGCCGGAGTACAACACGGTGAATCCCCAGACGAACTGCATCAGACTCTTCAGTTCGGAGTTGTTCGTCCGCAGGTCCCAGACGAGGACTGCCAGCGACGCCGCAACGACCGCTCCCCACGCGGCGAGGAACGTCGGATTCGTCAGGACGTTCTGGAGCGTCTGTTGCAATCCCATAGTTGCTAGGTGGGCGTGGGCACTTACCGGGGTTGTGGTTAATTACTTCGGTCGTCGTTTCGGTTAGATAGACCGCTCGAACCCGCACGGTTTTAGTCTCGGTCGCCCCTCCTCCCGAATATGACTTCGTCTCCCGTCTCGCGTAGTGTCTCTCAAAGTTTGGGGCGTGATTTCGATGGCTGACGGCGGCATCGTCGGAGAGTTCATGTCGCTGAAGGCCGAGACCGACGCCGACTATCTCGTGATGCAGGTCGGAGACTTCTACGAGTTCTTCGGCGACGACGCAGAAGAGGTCGCAGATCTGCTGGATTTGAAAGTCTCTCAGAAGTCCAATCACGGCTCGAAGTACCCGATGGCTGGTGTGCCCGTGGACAAACTCACGCCGCACCTGAAGGGACTGGTCGAACGCGGCTACCGTGTCGCCGTCGCCGACCAGTACGAGACGGCCGACGGCCACGAGCGCGAGATAACGCGCGTCGTGACGCCAGGCACCTTGCTGGAAACGACGGACGCCGACGCGCGCTATCTGGCGGGCGTCGTGCGGGTCGCCGACGACCAGTACGGTCTCGCGTTCGCCGACGTGACGACCGGGCGCTTCCTCGTGACTGAAGTGTCTGGTCCGGACGCAGACTCCAAAGTATTCACCGAACTCTACCGCTTCGACCCCGCAGAAGTGCTTCCAGGTCCCGACGTTCGCAACGACGACCAGTTCTTGGACCGAGTCCGCGAGCGCACCGACGCCGTGCTGTCGGTCCACCGCGCCGACGCCTTCGCGCCGGGGCGAGCGACCCACGTCACGAAGCAGCAGTTCGGCGACGAGACGCTTTCGAATCTGGGCCTCGACGGCGACGACAAGCCGGAGGTTCGCGCGGCGGGCGCACTCCTCTCCTACGTCGAGGAGACTGGTACGGGCGTCAAAGCGTCGATGACGCGCCTCCAGACGTATCAGGGCGACGACCACGTCGAACTGGACGCGACGACTCAGCGCAACCTCGAACTCACCGAGACGATGCAGGGTGACCGACAGGGGTCACTCTTCGCGACGCTCGACCACACGACGACGAGTCCGGGCAAGCGACTGTTGAAAGAATGGCTCCAGCGGCCGCGTCGAGACCGCCAGACGCTCGGCGAGCGTCAGGAGTCGGTGGCCGCACTTGCGGGGAGTGCGCTCGCCCGTGAAGGACTCCGAGACGCTCTCTCCGGCGGCTACGACCTCGAACGACTTGCGAGCAAGGCCGCCCACGGCAGTGCGGATGCAAGTGACCTGCTTCGGGTGCGCGAGACGCTCGCGCTCCTGCCGGACGTCGCTGACACGATTGCCAACGACCCCGAATTAACGAGTTCCCCGCTTTCGGAAATCGTCGCGCGACCGAACAGAGAGGCGGCCGCGAGTCTCCGCGAAGAGTTGCAGGACGCCCTCGTAGACGACCCGCCGGGAACCGTCACGGAAGGCGGTCTGTTCCGACACGGCTACGACGCCGAACTGGACGAACTCATCGACCAGCACGAAGAAGCCAAGGAGTGGCTAGCCACCTTAGACGACCGCGAGAAGCGCGAACACGGCATCACCCACTTACAGGTGGACCGCAACAAGACCGACGGCTACTACATTCAGGTCGGCAAGTCCGAGACGGAGAAGGTTCCAGAGAGCTACGACCGCGTGAAGTCGCTGAAGAACTCCGAGCGATACACCATCGACGAGTTGGACGAGCGCGAGCGCGAAATCTTCCGCCTCGAAGAGCGCAGAGGCGACTTGGAGTACGAACTATTTGCCGAGCTACGAGAGCGAGTGGCCGAGCAGGCAGACCTCCTGCAAGCGGTCGGCCGCGCCTTAGCGGAGATAGACGCACTCGCCTCCTTAGCGGTCCACGCCGTCGAGAACGACTGGACGCGCCCCGAACTGAGTGAGTCGCAAGGCCTGACGATTCGGGCGGGTCGCCACCCCGTCGTGGAACAGACCACCGAGTTCGTGCCGAACGACGTGCGGATGACCGACGACCGCCGATTCCTCATCGTCACGGGGCCGAACATGTCCGGCAAATCGACGTACATGCGGCAGGTCGCGCTGATAACTTTGCTCGCGCAGGTCGGGAGTTTCGTGCCCGCCGAGGCGGCCGACGTGGGACTCGTGGACGGCATCTTCACCCGCGTCGGCGCGCTGGACGAACTCGCGCAGGGTCGCTCCACTTTCATGGTCGAAATGCAGGAGCTGAGCAATATCCTGCACTCAGCCACCGACGAGTCGCTGGTGATTCTGGACGAGGTGGGCAGAGGAACCGCGACGTACGACGGCATCTCCATCGCGTGGAGCGCCACGGAGTACCTGCACAACGAAATCGGTGCCAAGACGCTGTTCGCCACCCACTACCACGAACTGACGACGCTCGCCGAGAGCCTCGACAGAGTCGAGAACGTCCACGTCGCGGCGGACGAGCAGGGCGACGACGTGACCTTCCTCCGCACCGTCGAAGACGGCCCAACGAACCGCTCGTACGGGATTCACGTCGCCAACTTGGCTGGCGTGCCGAATCCGGTCGTGGAACGGTCGCGCGACGTGCTGGCGAAGTTGCGCGAGGACGAGGCAATCGACGTGCGCGGAAGCGAGGAAGCGAGTGACGGCGAGACGAAGCAGGTCGTCTTCGATTTGGGGGCCGGGCAGTTTCAGGGGTCGGCGAGCGGAGCGACAGGTGATGAGAAGATGGAGCAAGCACGCGAGACGGAGCAAGAGCAGGAAGCACTCGATCCCGCCACCGAGTCCGTGCTGGAGGAGTTACGTGGAACCGACCTGACCGGAACCTCGCCCGTCGAACTGATGAATCAGGTCAAGCAGTGGCAGGACGAGTTGGAGGAGTGAGTCGCTGACAGAGGAGATTTTTAGAGGAGTGCGTTCTCGGACGATCGGAGGCGAGTACAGAGATGCTCTCGACACCTTACTTTTCGTCACTCCGCCAGCTTTCGATCCCAAATTCGTTAGGAGCAAACAGGATAAAGAGGGAGAACGTACGCTAGTGGGACAGCCTTGCAATATAGGGTGACCACGACATGAGTACTACAGACAACACACCAAGTTTAGGAACGCTCGTCCTCCTCGCAATCGCGCTCCTCGTCCTCCTGCCAGCCCTGACGATGGGATTCGGCATGATGGGTTGGGGTGGAATGATGGGGCCCGGAATGTGGGGCTACGGCGGGAACGTCCCGACGTGGATGCTCATCATGGGATTCCTCGGACCGCTGTTGTTCCTCCTCGTCCTCGTTGGCGGTGGCTACCTCCTGTTCAAGGGGGTTCGAAGTGACATCAGTGGCAACGACCCGGCGATAGAAGAACTCCGAACGGCGTACGCGCGCGGCGACATCTCCGACGAGGAGTTCGAAGAACGCCGAGAGCGCCTTCAGCGCGACGAACGGTGAGAAGCCTGTCGGAGTGCGCCGATTGCAGAAAAGACCTCGAAACGTCGAACTGCGACTACTCGTGGATGCCCATCGCTTCGATCTGTTCTTGATACCGGTTCCGGATGGTGACTTCCGTCACCTGCGCGACTTCCGCGACCTCTCGCTGAGTCTTCTTCGCGTTGCAGAGCAGCGAGGAGGCGTAAATCGCGGCGGCGGCGTAGCCGGTCGGGGACTTGCCAGAGAGCAGTCCTTTCTCGGCGGTGGTCTCGATGATTTCGTTGGCCTTCGCCTGTACTTCCTCGCCGAGTTCGAGTTCCGAGCAGAATCGGGGGACGTACTTCTTGGGGTCTACCGGTTTCATCTCCAAGCCGAGTTCTTGGGAGACGTAGCGGTAGGTGCGGCCGATTTCCTTGCGGTCTACACGCGAGACGCCGGATACTTCTTCGAGACTGCGCGGGATTCCCTCTTTGCGGCAGGCCGCGTACAGTGCCGAGGTAGCCACACCCTCGATGGAACGGCCGCGAATCAGGTCCTCGTTGAGCGCCTTACGGTAGATGACGCTGGCGACCTCGCGTACCGAGCGCGGCACACCGAGTGCGCTCGCCATGCGGTCGGTCTCTGAAAGGGCGAACTGGAGATTGCGCTCGCCCGCGTCCTTGGTTCGGATACGCTCCTGCCACTTGCGCAGTCGGTGCATCTGACTGCGCTTCTTCGAAGAGAGCGACCGACCGTAGGCGTCCTTGTCCTTCCAGTCGATGGTGGTGGTCAGGCCCTTGTCGTGCATCGTGTTCGTCGTCGGCGCGCCCACACGGGACTTCGATTGGCGTTCTTGGTGGTTGAACGCTCGCCACTCCGGCCCGCGGTCCACGTTCGTCTCCTCGATGACGAGGCCGCAGTCGCCACAGACGAGTTCGCTTCCGTCCGCGCTCTTGACCAGGTCTGCAGAGTCACATTCGGGGCACTGTTGTCGGCCACCTTTCTGCTCTTCTTGCTCGGTTGTTTCTTCGTCTTGTTCGGTCAGCCGACGAGTTCTCTCCATGGTTACACGTGTGAGAGCGACACGGGTAACACTTTTGTATGTGTTTTTGCTCGAAAGGAATCGTAAAACTGCCGACAGAAGTTCTAATATGCTCGATATCGAGGGTTACGGCGTATTTCTGGTACTCCGCGGGTGGCGACGGAGCCGGAACGACTTCCGAATGGCTAAGAGGGTAGAGTCGAAGCCGTTCAAAACTCCCCCGATTCCTGCGCGCGAGAGAGTGAAAATACCGACAGTGAGTTACAGGGACTTCTGCTCGGCCCCGACGGCCAACACTGGATTGATAGGGGTCTGTTCCCTCGCTTGGAACATGACTGCTGGCACTCGTCTGCGCGACCGACTCGGAGGCCGACGATGAGCGAAATCACGAAACTGGACGACGCGACGATACGGAAAATCGCGGCGGGTGAGGTGGTCGAACGCCCCGCCTCGGTCGTCAAAGAACTGGTCGAGAACAGCGTAGACGCCGACGCGAACCGTCTCGACGTGACCGTCGAGGCAGGCGGCACCGAGCGCATCGTCGTCGCCGACGACGGCGTCGGCATGAGCGAGGACGCCGTTCGAACCGCGGTGGAGGAACACACCACGAGCAAAATCGGCGACATCGACGACCTCGAATCGGGCGTGACGACGCTGGGGTTTCGGGGGGAAGCACTCCACACCATCGGCGCGGTGTCGAAGACGACCATCACGACGAAGCCCCGAGAGAGCGGTGAGGAAGCGGGAGGAGAGACCCGCGCAACCGAACTCCGACTCGAAGGCGGCGAGGTCGAATCGGTCGGTCCTGCGGGTCGGCCCGCTGGCACGACAGTCGAAGTGACCGACCTCTTCTACAACACACCCGCACGGCGGAAGTACCTCAAGACCACGGCCACAGAGTTCTCGCACGTCAACACGGTCGTCACGCAGTACGCGCTGGCGAATCCCGACGTTGCGGTCTCGCTGACCCACGACGACCGCGAGGTGTTCGCCACCGACGGTCGGGGCGACCTGCAATCGACGCTACTCGCGGTGTACGGCCGCGAAGTGGCGACTTCGATGATTCGAGTGGAAAGCGAGGCGCGCGAGGCGACAGTCGAGCGGGCCTCGGAAAAGCGAGCGGCCACGCCGCGAGCAGGCGAAAACAAAGCCAGCATCGAACTCTCGGGCTACGTCAGCAATCCCGAGACGACCCGGAGTACCCGCGAGTACGTCTCGACGTACGTCAACGGTCGGTACGTCCGCTCGTCTGCGATTCGAGAAGCTATCCTCGACGCCTACGGCGGGCAACTCTCGACCGAACGATACCCCTTCGCAGTGCTGTTTCTAGAGGTGCCGGGCGACTCGGTTGACGTAAACGTCCATCCAAGAAAAATGGAAGTCAGATTCGGCGACGAATCGGCGGTCACCTCGGCCGTCGAATCGGCGGTGAAGGATGCACTACTCGACGACGGTCTCGTTCGCTCGTCTGCGCCGCGCGGGCGATCTGCGCCCGCAGAGGCGCAGGTCGAACCCGAACGCGAGGGGGAAGGCGAACGCGGAGGGGACACGAAACGTGAGGACGCGAGTGTGAGCGAGCAGTCCGAACTCGAATCCGGTATCGAGTCGAGGGAGTCCGAACAATCGACACTGGACGACGGCACGGCGCGCGCAAAGTCGCGCACTGCGAAGTCGGGTGAGACGACGCACGTCAGCGAGTCAGACGAGACGACAGCGAACAGTTCGACCACGAGCAGTTCGGGAGCGAATCGGTCGGAGCCGGGACCGACGAACGCTAGCGTAGTGAGCGAAGCGAACGAGGGTCTCGAAGCTGCGAGCGGCGAAGCCGCGAGCGAATCGGGCCGGAACGAGACAGCAGATTCTGAAGTGGAAGACCAAACGGGGACCACAACTGCCGAAACCACTGACAGCACCGCAACCGCGTCCGCGACCACTGAGACGACTTCCGCGACTTCGGCCGGACGTGGAGACGCCACTCCCCGGAAATTCGACGCTCCCACGGACGCCACTACCCTCTCCGGCGAAACGACCGACGACCCCGAGTTCGAGACGCTCCCACGAATGCAAATTCTCGGACAACTCCACGACACCTACGTCGTCGCCGAGACGCCCGAGGGGCTGGTACTGGTGGACCAGCACGCCGCCGACGAGCGCGTCAACTACGAGCGACTCTGCGAGGCGTTCGCCGACGACACGACGACCCAGATGCTCGCCGAACCCGTCGAGTTGGAGTTGACGGCTGGTGAGGCCGCCGTCTTCGAGGAGTACCGCGACGCGCTGGAGACGTTGGGCTTCCGTGGCGAGAAAACCGACGACAGGACTGTCGCAGTGCGAACCGTCCCGACCGTCCTCGACGCGACGCTCGACCCCGAACTACTCAGAGACGCGCTCGGCGAGTTCGTCTCGACGGACGCCGGCGACCGAGGCGAGACGGTCGAAGCCGTCGCCGACGACCTGCTGGCTGACCTCGCTTGCTACCCCTCCATCACAGGCAACACCTCGCTCCGAGAGGGCTCGGTCGTGGAACTGCTCGCCGCGCTGGACGACTGCGAGAACCCCTACGCTTGCCCGCACGGCCGCCCCGTGATTATCGAGTTCTCCGAGAGCGAAATCGAGGACCGATTCGAGCGCGACTACCCGGGTCACGCCGGGCGGCGGGCCGAAGAGTGAGACGGCAGCGACGTGTCGCGGTATTCGTCGCGGTCCTGACGATGCTCATCCTCGCGCCGACGGTCGCTATCGGCGCGACTGAGACTACGGAAACGACGACCGGGACGAGCGAAACGACGACTAGCACGACTACGACGAAAACACCGACGCCGACCGGCGACGACGCCACGCAAGCGGACGACCCATTTCCGCAGTGGCTCTTCGTGGCGACTATCGCGGTCCCACTGGTGATAGTTGCCGCACTGGTCGGGACAATCGTGCTGGCAATTCAGTGGGCACGGCGAAAAAGTGACGACTAAGGTAGACTGCTTTTCGAATCGGTACACCGACTATCGCGTCTTCACACCGACATTCGCATCTCCCAGAGGTCCGCGAACGTACTGACCTCGACGTTCTGCTTCCAGTACAGCCTGCGACGAGCGTCGAGAGAGCGACGGCACCCGAACGGCGGAGGAACCGACGGCGCGAACCAGACTCGCGTCTTCCGTCTCCCATAGGTGAGCGGAATATATCCACACTGATAAACGTACAATACAGTCAAAATTCCTGACTAGTTCCCGGAGAAGTGTATCCGGGACCGAGTACGTTATGCACCGCCCGCGTGATGGTTTCGCTATGACCGACCTCGTCACGTTCGGCGAGACGATGCTCCGACTCTCGCCGTCGGGCCACGAACGACTGGAGACGACCGACAGCCTCGAATTCCGTGCCGCTGGCGCGGAGAGCAACGTCGCCGTCGCCGCCCAGCGACTCGGCGCGGACGCGACGTGGGTGTCGAAACTGCCGGACTCACCTCTCGGACGACGCGTCACGGCCGGACTCCGCCAGCACGGCGTCGAGACGGACGTCGTCTGGAGCGAAGAGGGCCGACAGGGCACCTACTACCTCGAACACGGCGGCGCGCCGCGCGGAACGAACGTCATTTACGACCGGTCGGACGCCGCGGTGACGACTGCGGAGTTCGACGAACTACCCGCCGAGACGGTTCGGGACGCGGAAGTCTTCTACACTTGCGGCATCACGCCTGCACTCTCCGAGACGCTGGAGGCGACGACGAAAGAGTTGCTCGCCACCGCACAGCAGGCGGGCACGACCACTGCGTTCGACGTGAACTATCGCTCGAAGCTCTGGGAACCGAACGAAGCACGGGAGACGCTCGAAGCGTTGTTCCCCGACGTGGACGTGCTGGTCGTCGCCGCGCGGGACGCCCGCGAGGTCCTTGCACGGGACGGCGATGCCGCCGAAATCGCGTCGTCGCTCGCCGAGGAGTTCGACTTCGAGACGGTCGTCGTCACGCGCGGCGAGGCGGGCGCGCTCGCGCACCACGACGGCGAAGTCTACGAACAGGACGCCTTCGAAACCGAGACGTTCGACCCCATCGGCACCGGCGACGCCTTCGTCGGAGCGTTCCTCTCACGCAGACTCGCGGGTGAGGACGTTCCCGCCGCGCTCGCCTACGGTGCGGCGACTGCCGCCCTCAAGCGGACGATTCCGGGAGACGTGGCGGTCGTCACGCCAGAAGAGGTCGAGCGAGTGCTGGACGAGTCCGGTGGCGAAATATCTCGATAACGGGAGCGCGCCGACGAAGCGAGTCGGAAATGGACGCTTAGACCGGGAATGCACCCGCTGTGTGAAAGGCACGTAGTGTAGTTATTTGGTTACTAATGCTCATCATTGAGCATTGGCGGCCACCTATCGAGTCAGTCGAGACTCACGAAGCCAAAAAGTGTATTACCGAGATACGATTCACGCCTGATTACGATGAAACGACTCGCAATCGTCCTGACCGCGCTGTTGCTCAGCGCAACTGTGGTTCCCCCAGCAATGGGACAAACCTCCAGAAGTGCCTACAATGGGACGCACGTCTCGTTCGAAACCGCCGATAACGCCGTCACCAACTACACGGTCGATGGCGCACAGACGTTCAGTTCCGTGACGGTACAGTCACAAAGTAGTGCAAAGAGCGGCGGCCTGCTCGGCGCAGGCACCTCGCTGTCGGCTGTAACGACTCTCAACGCCTCAGTCGTCAGTCTCGATGCGAGGACCAACGCGAGCGCGACGGTAGAGGCCAGAAACGGCGCGACGTTGACCGCCCACGACAACGGTCACGGTATCCTCCTGGTCGAACCGGGCAACAGTTCCCAGTACGTTCTCGCCAATCTTTCGAACGGCGCGAACGCCTCCGCAGCGGGTAACTCGCAGGTCTCGGTGACGACGGCGAACGGCACGAAAGGCACCTTCCTCGTCGTCGGTGCTGGCAACGTCACGGTCAACAAGAATGGTGACGTGGCCGCGAAACTCGGAAAAGACGGCCGTCTCGTCTTCCGAGCGTACCCCGACGGTAAGGACGACGGCGACGAGAAGCAAGAGAAACTCATCGCCGACGGCAAGGCGAAAGCCGAAGCCTACGTGATGACCGAAGGCAAGAATACCGTCGTAGACACGGTGAGCTACGGACAGAACACCACTGTCGAAGCGAAGCAGACCGGAGCGGGCGCAGTGAACGTCACGGTTGACCGGGCGGCCAACGAAGGGACCGTCGTCATCACCAGCGTCTCCCGAAAGGTGATGAACGCCTCCGAAGACCTCGAAGTGCGCGTGAGCGGCGAGGCGAAGGCCGCTGTGAGGGCTTCGACCTACACTCAACTGCGCAGTGCCGTCGGGAGCGAGCGCTCGCGCTACCTGGTCGAGAGCGCCGGAAGCGAGAATGCTCAGGCCGATGCGAACGCGGAGATACTGGTCGCGGTGAACCACTTCTCGAAGCGTACCATCTCTATGCAGGCGGCGAGTCCAGCGCAAGGCACCACGACGTCCGACGACACGACGACGAGCGGTGACGAGACAACTGCCGACGACTCGGGCACGACGAATTCCGGCGGCGATACTACCGGTGAAATCGACGGCAGTAGCGGCACTATCCCCGGCTTCACGCCGATTACGGCAGTCGTCGCGCTCCTCGCGGCCGCGCTCCTCGCGCGACTGCGCTGACTGCTACTTATTCGTTCGCCGTTTTCCGGTCGCGGGTGCCGTTGGCCGAACACCTAACTTAGTGGCTCGTCGTCATCTCACGTATGACTCACGTCGTGATTATCGGGGCCTACGGGAGCGCCGGAGTCGCAGTCGCCCAAGACCTCGCCGACGAGGACGACATGGAACTGACGCTGGTAGACGACGGCCAACCGGGCGGTGGTCTCTGCATCCTCCGCGGCTGCATGCCCTCGAAAGAGGTGCTGTCCGCAGGAGAACACAAATTTCAGGCGCGCCACGACCACCGCGTGGAAGGCGTCCCGGACGTGAATTTGGAGGAGGTTGTGGCGACCAAAGACGAGCACGTCCAGAACTTCGCCAAGCATCGCCGCGCCGCCGTTCACGACCTCGCGGAGCGCGAGAACGTCGAGTTCCTCCACCAGACGGGACGGTTCGTAGACGACCACACGGTCGCAGTCGGTGAGCGAGAAATCGAGGCCGACTACGTGGTCGTCGCCACGGGTTCGACGGTCAACGTGCCCGACTTGCCAGGAATCGAGGAAGTCGAATACATGACCAGTGCAGACGTACTCGATGCCACGGAGTTCCCCGACTCGGGCGTCGTGATGGGCTTCGGCTACGTCGGCTTGGAGTTGGTGCCGTACCTCAGCGAAGCCGCCGAGATGGACGTGACCGTAATCGAACACGACGACTACCCGCTAGACGAGGGCGACGCGGAGTTCAGCGAGACGATGCTCGACCTCTACCGCGAGGAGTTCGGCGTCGAGGTGCTGACTAACACGGACGAGCAGTCGGTCGAGCAGACGAACGACGGCGGCGTTCGCCTGCACGTCGAGCGTGACGATACAGAAGAAGCAATCGAAGCCGACCAACTGTTCCTCTTCACCGGCCGCCGCCCAGCAATCGACGGACTCGGACTGGAGAACACGCCGCTCGAACCGGAGTCGGGGTGGGTGACTGACACCATGCAGGCCCGCGACGACGAGCGCGTGTTCGTCGTCGGCGACGTGAACGGCCGCGAACCGATTCTGCACGTCGCCAAAGAGCAGGGGTTCAAAGCCGCGGAGAACGTTCTCGCTCATCGTTCCGGGAAGGAGTTGGAACCCTACCAGAACATCCACCACCACGTCATCTTCTCGGGTCTCGGCGTCTACCCGTTCGCGCGCGTCGGCGTCTCGGAGGATGCAGTTCGGGCGACAGACCGCGACTACGTCGCCGTCTCCCGAGAAGCCAGCACCGACGGCGTCTTCAAGACGAAGGCCGTTCCGGAGGGGCTAGCGAAGTTAGTCGTCGATGCGGACGACGGCACGGTGCTGGGGTATCAGGGCCTGCACTACCACGCCGACGTGATGGCGAAGACGATGCAGGTGCTGGTCGAAAACGAGGTAGATATTCGCGAAGTGCCAGACCGCGCCTATCATCCGACGACGCCCGAGATTCTGGACGGCCTGTTTCGGGAGGCGAAGGCGGAACTGGAATAGCGGTGAATTCGTCGGAACAGAAAAGTACAGTCCAGTTGGAGATCTGTTGTGAACACACTGTACGTCGGGGCGGGAACCGTCCTGCTGGTTTTTGGCGCGTACTCGATGCTGTTTCCCGAGGGGGGGTTGGGTTCGCAACTGGGTCAGTCCACAGCAGTGGCGCGAGGACCCCGAGGCCGCCGGAGAAGAGCAGGCGGAGTGGGCCGGATTTATGGGAGCGTTTTTCTTCCTTTTCGGGTGTCTACTGGTGATAGGCGGGCTACTTTCCTGAGGTTCGTCTCTACCTTGACGCGCACTCAGAGGTAGTCTCCGAGAAGGTCCTCGAATCTGTGGCCGCAATCTATACCTTTTCTAGCGTCGAACGTTCTGCGATGGCACTTATCGAGATCAATCTGGAAGAACCGGCCCTCCTCGAATCACAGACGCGGAGCGGCGGGTCGAAGACGGAGAAAAAACAGAAGACGAGCAAGCGCGGTGGCGGCAAGGGCAAACTCCTCGGCCTCCTCGTGTTGGTCGCGGGCGTCAGTCTGCTCGCGCTGAAACTCCGCGGCGGAAGCGACGAAGAGCAAGAAGCGGTCGGCGTCGAAGACGAATTCGAGAAGTCCGAGTCGGGCGGCGGGAAAGGTAAACTCGTCGGCGCGCTCGGCCTGCTCGTCGCGCTGGTCGGCGTCGGTGCAGCACGAAAACGCCGCAAGTAGCGACGCTGATTTTCTCCGCACGCTCGTTTCCAGCCGTACGAAGGTTTAAATGTGAGGTCTGAGATACCCGAACATACTCGACTATCATGCCGACTCAGACCGGACGATACGACTTACGTGAACTACGAGAGATAGCCGACCCGAACCGCGAGACGCCCATCGCGTACGAAGAGAGCGACGAGACGCTCCCGGCCGCGCCCGAAGAGGTACTCCGGCACGGCCAGCGCGACGAACTGCTTCGATTGCAGACCCAAATTTCGGCGTCTGGCGCGCTCCCGGACAAGCCGTACCTCGACGGTCTCCCAGACGAGTACGGCGCGGAAGTCGTCGTCTTCGAGTGGCTGGACTTCCTCATCAACAAGGCTGGCTTCGAGAACACCGGCAACGCCCTGTCGTACTACGAGGACGTAGACTGGATAACCGAACAGACGCGGCAGGACCTGCGAGACTACATGCGCGGGTTCTCGGAAGTCCAGAGTTTCGACCCCGACAAGCCCGGCCCAGCGGACCTCGACATGGACGACCACGTGCTGAGTTTGGTGTACATCGCGCGACTCTCCTCGGTCTGAGGACGGCGTCGTCCGGCAGTCGTGGTCGAATCTGACACAGCTTCTCGATGTCTGATGTACAACGACAGCGAGCTGTTAGAGCGAATATCCGGAGACAGTTCTCGCGAAATTATCAACACGACGAGTAGACCGGAATAGTGGTAAGGATGGAGTTCATGGACACCATAACAACATGAGAGGTCACGACGAGCAACCGGCAGACGAGTCGGCAGGACAGACGGCGCCGACCGCTCCGGACAGCGGTGGCTTCTTCGAGGGGCTGATAACCTCGGCGAGCGAGGCAGTTCTGACGACCGCCGCCGACGGGAGCGTCGTCTACGCGAACGCCGCCGCCGAGTCGCTGTTCGGCTACGACGCAAACGACCTGCACGGTCGTCCGTTCACCGACCTCGTTCCCGAACGACGCCGCGAACGGTTTCAGAACGGATTGCACGACTCTGACCCAGAGACGGGAGACCTCGTGCTCACTGGTCTCGCCGCCGACGGCGACGAACTCCCCCTCTCGGCGACCGTATTCGAACACGGCGAGTACGTCACAGGATTCGTCCGAGAGGCCGAGCAGAGCGGCGAAGCCGAACCGACCGCCCTCGACGCGACGGACTCGAGCCAGGAGGACACCGAAGAATCGAACGAGGAGTCACACCCACTGGTGGACGACTTGCTCGAAGCGAGTCCGGTCGCGCTCTCGATTCGGGACGCTGACAACGAGAACATCCGAGCGAACGACCGAGCGGTCGAACTGCTCGGCGTCGGCCACGAGGGCCTGAACACGGACCCCGACGACGACCCGTTCACGGTGTTCGACGCGGACGGCGAACCACTCCCGGAGGAGGAGTATCCCGTCTTCCGTGCGTTCGAGACGGGTGAACCGGTTCACAACGAGGAAGTCCTCATCGAGCGCCCCGACGGCGAAGAAATCTGGCTCTCGCTCAGCGCGACGCCGGTCTACGACGGCGACACGATTAGTCACGTCGTCACGGCTGGCGAGGAGATAACCGACCTGAAGCGTGCCCAACAGAAACTCGAACGCCAGCGTGCGGAACTCGAAACCGAACTCGCCGAGGTGTTCGAGCGAGTCGCGGACGGCTTCTTCGCGCTGAACGCCGACTGGGAGTTCACCTACGTCAACGACGCCGCCAGAGAGATGATCGCCCGGAGCGACGATTCGCTCGTCGGCAAGAATCTCTGGGAGGAGTTTCCCGAAGCACTCGGCACGAATTTCGAACGAGAGTACGAACGAGCGATGGAGACCCAGCAACCGGTCTCCTTCGAGGGGGTCTTCGACCCGTTGGACGTGTGGTTCGAAGTGCGGGCGTACCCCTCCGAGACGGGACTATCGGTGTACTTCGGAGACATCACCGACCGCAAGGAGCGCGAACGGGAACTCGAACGCTACGAGACCATCGTCGAGACCATCGAAGACGGCATCTACACCGTCTCGCCGGACGAGACGCTGTCGATGACGAACTCCGCGTACGCGGCGATGACCGGCTACGACGCGGACGAACTCGTCGGGTTCCCGACGAGCGAAATCGTCGCAGAAGACGAAGACGTTCACGACGAGATTCCCGCGTTAGAAGAGGAAATCGCCGACGGAAAGCGCAAATCGGCGACGGTCGAAGCCCAATTGAGAACCAAGGACGGCGAGACGTTCCCCGTCGAAGCGACGTTCGTCGTCCGCGAAGTCGAGGACGGTCACGAGCGCATCGGCGTCGTCCGCGACATCACCGACCGTAAGCGACGCGAACGAGAACTCGAACGCTACGAGACCATCGTCGAGACCATCGACGACGGCATCTACACGGTGAACGAGGACGGCGAGTTCACGATGGTGAACAACGCCTACGCGGCGATGACCGGCTACGATACGGACGAACTCGTCGGGTCCGTCGCCGGGAACTTGGTGGATGGCGCCGTCGCGTCGGAAGTCTCCGACCTCGAAGCGGAGATGGTCGCCGACGAGCGGCCGTCCGCCACCGTGGAAGCGACGGTCGAACGGAAAGACGGCGAGACGTTCCCCGCGGAAGGCACGTTCGTGGTCAACCGGACCGACGACGGTTACGAGCGCATCGGTGTCGTCCGCGACGTCACGGACCGAAAAAGTCGCCAGCAGCAGTTAGAGCAGTACGAGCGGGTCGTCGAGACGGTGACGGACGGCGTCTACATCCTCGACGAGGACGGGCAGTTCGTCCTGTTCAACGAGGCGTTCGTCTCGATGACGAGACACTGCTCTGAGGAACTGCTCGGGGCACACGCTTCGATGGTGTTCGGCGAGAAGTTCGACCAACTCAACGAGGAGATGAGCCGAAAACTCGCCGCTGGCGAACTCGACACCGCGAGCGTCGAAGAAGACATCTACACCGCCGACGGCGAAACGATTACGGTCGAGAATCGGTTCAAACACTTCGACTTCGCCGACAGTCGGCGGGGTCGCGTCGGGGTCGTCCGCGACATCACCGACCGGAAAGAGCGCGAGCGGAAGCTTCGAGAGCAGAACGAGCGACTCGACGCGTTCGCCAGCATGCTCGCCCACGAGTTGCGCAACCCGCTCGAAATCGCGCAAATCTATCTCAACATGGCGTTCGACGGCGACGAATCGGCGCTCGAACAGGTCGATAGCGCGCTGGACCGCATCGAGGAGATGATAGACGCGCTGTTGGTTGTCACGCGCCGCGGCGACTCCATCGAAGAGCCAGAGCCAATCGACTTGAACGACGTAGTCGGAAACTGGTGGGACGACGACGGGACGCTCGTCCTAGAAACCGAGCGCAAGATACTCGCCGACGAGAACCGACTGCGGCAACTGCTGAAGAACCTCTTCCGGAACGCGAACGAACACGCTGGCGAGGACCCCACCGTTCGCGTCGGTGACCTCCCGGACGGCTTTTTCGTCGCCGACGACGGGCCGGGCATCCCAGACGGCAAGCGCGACGACGTGTTCGAACCGGGCTACTCAACCAGCAGCGTCGGCATCGGGTTCGGCCTCTCGGTGGTGAACCACCTCGCGGAAGCCCACGGTTGGACGGTCGAAGTGACTACGAGCGACGAGGGCGGTGCGCGCTTCGAGTTTACTGGCGTGGAAGTCGTCGAAGAGTGACCGCGACCGACTACCCGCTTGCCTCGACCGATACGTTCGCCCACGACCCAGTCGGGGGTAGGTACGGGAATCGCCGGACCGGCAGTGTGACGTGGCGGACCACAGCACCATTGGGGGTGTGGAATACCACTCGCAGGTCCACCAACCCGTAGTGGTCGCCGTCCACCCACAGGAGGAACTCCAGTCGCCCCGACCGGGGGTCATCGAACGACCGCAGGGACTCCACGTCTGTCACCGACCGCTCGGATTCCGTGAAGTCTCTCGACCGAACCATGATGGCGGACGGCGGGACTGTACTGTTCGCGCCGACCGCGACCGAAATCGAGGTTACACCCCTGTAATCGGCAGTCACCCTGCCGAACCCGCCGGTCAGTTCGACGACTGTGGCGTCGCACCAGCGCGTGACGACGGCGTCTGCTCGGTCGGACTCCCGACAGCCGTCCCACTGCTCGGACTCGTCGTTGTTGTGCGCGACCGAATTGTTCCGGAGGCGATTGCCGTAGCCGTCGCGCTCGATGCCCGGCCCGCCGTTTCCGACGACGGTGCTGTTTGTGACCGCTGCGTCGCCGTCCCAGATGCTGATGCCAGTCTTGGCGTTGTCCCTGACGAGTGCCGTCTCGATGACGCCACCCTCCTTGACGATGACGCCGACCCCATCGTTTTCGACGGCAGTGGCGTCGCGGAGTTCGGCGTCACGTCCCAATCTGATTCCGATGGCGTGGTTGTGAACCGCGGTGACGTTCGCCAGTCGGTTCCGCGGACCCGAAACAGCGAAC